>NZ_CP055277.1:0-3479933 GCF_013374795.1 Acinetobacter sp. NEB 394
GGCCCTGTCGATCATGCTCAGTAATGACTTGATCATGCCTGCCTTATGGCGTACCAATTTACTGTCCCGCCATGATAAACGCTTACCCTTGGTGCTTAAATTTACCCGCCGGGTCTGTATTTTAGCCGTCATGCTACTGGGCTTTTTGTTCTTCCATTTTTTTAATGACATTGACCAACTTTCAGTCTTTGGCTTGTTGGCCTTTAGTGCGGTGGCTCAGTTCTCACCTGCCCTCATTGGTGGTCTATACTGGCGTGGCGGCAGTAAACAAGGCGTCTATGCAGGTTTATTGGCTGGTTTTGGCATGTGGGCCTACACCCTGTTGTTACCGACTGTGCTGCGCAGTTTGCCTGCTGAATATTCACACTTTACCGAAAGTTTTCTTAATGTCGGGCCCATGGGCATTAACTGGTTACGTCCTGAAGCCCTGCTCGGTTTTGAATCCTTTGCCGCACTCACTCATGGGGTGGTATGGGCACTCGGTCTGAATATTATTTTATACATTTGGATTTCCCGCGTTTTCCGCCCCAGCGTGGCCGAACAAATTCAAGCAGAAAGCTTTTTCTATTATGAAACTAAGCCACTGCCGACACAGAGCACGTCTACAGACATCAACTACATTCATCACGATGTTGCACGTTTAAAAGTTGGTGATTTAATTACCTTAGCCAAACGGATTACAGGCGATGGCGCAACCATGCGCGCTTTCCAACAGTTCTGTGCCCAGAACAATGTGGTGCTGAATGAAAATAGCAATGCCAACGGCATGTGGTGGCGTTTTACCGAACAATATTTGGCAGGCACTATTGGTGCTGCATCGGCACGTACCCTGCTCACCACCGCAATGGTCAACAATGGCCTCGCTTTGGGGCAAGTGGCAAACATTCTAGACCAAGCCTCACAGTGGCAACGTTTTAATCAAAACCTGATCATGACCATGATTGACCACATGACCCAAGGGGTGAGTGTGGTCGATGAAAATATGTGTTTGGTGGCGTGGAATAATCAATATTTAAAACTGTTTGATTATCCGAAAGATATTGTCTATGTCGGTTGTCCGATTTCCGATTTGATTAGGTATAACGCAGAGCGCGGCGAATGTGGCCCGGGTTCGGTCGAAGAACATGTACGGAAACGGATGCACTGGATGCAAGTCGGTAGCGCACATGAATTTGAACGGATTCGTAAAGATGGTCGTGTCATTCAAATGCGTGGCAACCCGATTGAAGGCGGTGGCTTTGTCACCACCTTTGCCGACATTACCGCCTTCCGTGAAAATGAAGCCATGCTGGAGGCGCGTGTCCAAGACCGAACTCAACAGTTAGCAGATGCATTGACTGAGCAACAACTGGCACGTGAACAAGCCGACAAAGCCAATATGTCGAAAAGCCGCTTTATTGCTGCGGCCAGTCATGACTTATTGCAACCGATGCATGCCGCGCGTCTGTTCAGTACGGCTTTAGAACAAAGCGTACAAAGTGAAGAAGACCGTAAAACCTTACAACAGCTTGATCGTGCCTTACACGGTGCAGAAAGTATGTTGTCTGCCCTACTGGATATTGCCCGTCTGGAAGGTGGCACCATTCAACCCAACCGTCAGGCTTATCCGCTGCATGATTTACTCAGTGACCTCGAATTGCAGTTTAAATCCATTGCCGCACAGCGTGGTATTCTTTTTAGCGTACATGATGCACAGTTCTGGATTGATACCGACCCACAATGGATTCGCCGTATTATTCAGAACTTTGTCAGTAATGCCCTACGCTACACTGCCAAAGGCAAAGTGGTGGTGGGGGTACTCCGCTCCACGGACAAACCACGCCATATTCGAATTGGAGTTTGGGATACAGGACCCGGGATTGCAGAAGAACAACGAATCAAACTATTCCAAGAGTTTGAGCGCTGTGGCCATACCTCACCGTGGGGTGAGCAAGGGCTTGGCTTGGGCTTAGCCATCGTACAACGGATGACCAGCCTGCTCGACTACCCAGTGCATGTCTATTCAGAGTATGGCAAAGGGTCATGCTTTATGATTGAAGTACCAATCATTGACCCGCCAAAAGTCGTGGCAGCGCCTGTACAAGCGGTTCCACTCAAAACCAAAGCCTATAAGATTTTATGCTTGGACAATGACGAAACCATTTTAGAAGGAATGTCGACTTTACTCACCAAATGGGGCTATCAAGTGTTTAAGGCAACCGAACCTGAACAAGCTTTTGAGATGATTCAGCAAGAAAACATTCAGGTCTGGTTGGTCGATCAGCACTTGAATCATGACAAAATTGGTTTGGACTTTATTTTGGCTAATCGCCAAGAAAATGTCCCCGTCGCTTTGATTACCGCAGACTCAGATCCTGAACTGCCACAACGGGTCAAAGATATGAATATCGTACTGTTGAAAAAACCGTTAAAACCTGCTTCTTTACGAGCATGGTTATCGGGTTTAAAAATTTCAAATCCTGAATAAATTCACTACATTCGCTCACAAAACCCAAGTCAGATAACTTGGGTTTTGTCTTTTTTAGGCCCTGTATATACGGCAAACTGACTAAAGTTTTAACGGTTTCGACCAAAGTGCTCATTTCCAGCTCTATGAAGCCTCACAGTATTGGCTAAAAATTACACATCTATTTTTACTATGGCAAAATACACCACTTACATTAGTGAACACTTGTATACTTAGTTACAATTTTTCAAGTATTTGTTTTATTTAAACTAAATATGCATAAAAACACAAACTACGACTTTAGTCGTATTCATCTCCACAGGGGATTGGCAGATAACTAGCACTAAGAAAAGATCAGTTTTTCTACCTATATACCCCGTCCTTCGCTGAAGAAACTGATCATCTTTCTCTTGGAGTTTTATGATGAACATTTCTAAAGCAATGCCATATGGCTCAGATCAATCACAACAATTTTTGCGCCAGTATAGTGCCAATGCCTTTTTACCCAGTATTGACTGGGTCGAACTCTTTAAACAAAGTAGACTCAACGAGACTCATGTTCAGGCCTTAGATACGCTGTATCACACCGCTATTCCCCTCGCATTACAAGTATTTGATCAACTCGACTTTGATGTGTTTCGCCCCGCGGCTTACCAACCGCAAGGTTTAGGTCTATTTGAAAAACTTCAGCAACAAGAAGACCCGTTCTTGCTGGCATTGGAAGCCGAATCCAGCGGACTCAGTGAAGATGTGCGCCATCAAATTTGGAGTATGCTCCTTCGCGGCGGCGCAGTATTGGTGTTTAAAGCATGGCTCGGTAAAGTCAAAACCGATCAGGATCAACTCGATACCACCCAGTTTGACCAACTGTCGGATTTGCTCTTTATTAAAACACCACCACAAGTCTTGGCGGATCGTTTAAATATTGATGCCCAAGGGACACAAGGCCATATTTTCCTTATGTATGACAACGAAATCTACTTAGACCGTTTCAACAGCTTGGAAACAGCGGCTTTATTTATCGATCTTGGCGTGTATGATGCGGCCTTTTTAAGTCTGCGTGATGACCGCGTTGCCGCTTATTTGAAACAACAGGGCTATGTCTCTGAAGAGCAAATTGATGACTTGCAATGTGCTTTAAATCCTTTATTTTGTACCGATGTCACCAGTAAACAAAACTGCTTGGCTTAAACTCAAAACCGAAAAAAAGCGCTGATGATTCAGCGCTTTTTTAATTCAATAGATCAGCTTACATGCGTTTTTCTTCAATATTTAAAGCATTGATCGCGAGTACCGCTTGAGTTCGGTTCTGTACTCCAAGCTTACGGAAAATCGCAGTCACGTGCGCTTTAATCGTCGCTTCTGAAACATCAAGTTCATAAGCAATCTGCTTATTCAGCAAACCTTCTGCCACCATCATCAAAACACGGAACTGCTGTGGTGTTAAGGATTGAATTCGCTCAGCCAGTGCAGTTTCATCGGCAGCACGTGGGTCAAAGTTCATGTTAGCAGGTAAATTTGGCGGCAACCAAATTTCACCATCTAAGACTTCGCGAATTGCTTCGCCAATATGACTTGGATGTGCCGACTTTGGAATATACCCCATCGCACCATGCGCAATTGAACGCTGAATGATCGACGTCTCTTCATGCGCTGAAACCACGATAATCGGTAATGATGGATACTGGGCACGAACGTGTACCAATGCAGAAAAACCCGAAGCACCTGGTAAGTTTAAGTCCAATAGCACCAAATCAGGTTCAGGACCTTTTTCAAGGCGTTCATAAAACTCGTTTACTGCGGCTGTTTCATGAATTTGAGCTTGCGGTAAGCTATAACGAACAGCTTGGATTAACGCATGGCGAAACAGCGGATGGTCATCAACGATTAATATATTCATAAGCAACGAGAGATTTCGAGTGCACTAGTCTTGACTATTCTAACCATACAAGTGCCGATAAGGATATGCAAAGTCTAACTTTTTTTCACTTTATCACGCTTTATTCAGAAAAATAGCCTCAATTCCAAGTCGATCTTGAAATATAAATAACTAATCACATTTTGATATAAAATTTATCAGCACATCGAAAAAGGTTATTTATTTTAAATATATATATAAAATACAACCATTTAATAAAAATTTAAGCAGCCTTTTTCAAGTTCAACAGATATATCTTAAAATCAGATAACTTAACGCTATTTCTTTATTTTACAGACCAAATGCAAATATTAGATAAATAAGCCCATTCCGAGATACAACACTTTAGGGCTGTCCTTATGTCTACTTTACTGCAAAAACCACTCAATATTGTCGCTGTGTCAGGTGGTTTAAATACCCCGTCTAAAACTGAGGCATTAGTACAAGAAATATTAAATGAACTGGGCGATGCAACCCCAATCAATGTACATTTCATTAAATTCAGCGAAATTGGCCATTTACTCGGTGGCGCGATTTACCGCAACCAACTGCCACAACGTGTGCAAGATGACCTAGCCGCGGTCGAAGCTGCCGATGCGTTGATTGTTGGAACACCAGTTTACCGTGCTTCATTTACTGGTTTATTCAAACACTTTTTCGACTTTGTTGAGCAAACGGCGCTGGTCGATGTACCGGTACTGCTTGCAGCCTCAGGCGGCAATGAGCGTCATGCCCTGGTACTGGAGCATCAACTTCGCCCACTATTTAGTTTCTTCCAAGCACAAACTTTACCGATTGGGGTCTATGCCACAGACAAAGACTTTACCCCAGCGTATACCATCCACAGTGAATTATTACGAGATCGCATTACTCTTGCTGTGGCCCGTGCTTTACCCATCCTAGAATGGGCACCTGCCAAAGGTCAGCGTGCAGAAGTGGTCAAAGACAAGACCCAACTTGCCAATCAGAACTTGGGTATCAACACGCAAATCGAACAAGACGATGTACTGCCTTCAGCGGCAGTTCCAAATTTAGATGCAGCCGAGTCTCGCTTGCATCAGAAAAAAGTCAAACCACAAGTCGCTTAACGCAAAAGCATTGAGAGGGTTTTCACATGTCACAACAGAATAAAAATATAACGTTTGCTTATTGGGTACCCAATGTCAGCGGTGGCTTAGTGGTGAGTAATATTGAGCAACGCACAGACTGGAGTTATGACTATAACGTTCGTTTAGCGCAGGCTACGGAAAAAAATGGCTTTGACTATGCTCTAACTCAGATTCGTTTTACTGCGGGTTATAATGCAGAAAACCAACATGAGTCGGTCAGTTTTAGTCACGGTATCTTAGCCAAAACCAGAAAACTCAAAGTCATTGCCGCTATTTTACCTGGCCCGTGGAAACCCGTGCTTGCCGCAAAGCAGCTTGCAACCATCGACCACTTAACCCAAGGACGTATTGCGATTAATGTGGTCAGTGGTTGGTTTCGCGGCGAATTTGATGCCATTGGTGAAGCATGGCCTGAACATGACCAACGCTATGCTCGCTCGGAAGAGTTTATTCGTGCATTAAAAGGCGTTTGGACCCAAGACAACTATAGTTTCGATGGAAAGTACTATCAGTTCAAAGACTACACCTTGTCACCCAAACCTGTGCAAAAGCCGCATATTGAAATTTTCAAAGGCGGCAGTTCACGCGCTGCACGGGATATGGCTGCACGAGTTTCAGACTGGTATTTTACCAATGGCAATACCCCTGAGGAACTCAAAAAACAGATTGATGATATTCATGCAAAAGCCCAACAGAATGGTCATCAGGTCAAAATTGGGGTGAATGCTTTCATTATTGCCCGAGATACAGAGGAAGAAGCGAAAACGGTTCTGCAAGAAATTATTGATAAAGCCAATATTCAAGCGGTACACGCCTTTGGCGATGCCACCCGTGAAGCGGGAGCAGCAACACTTGAAGGTGAAGGCAACTGGGCCAAATCGACCTTTGAAGATTTGGTTCAATATAATGATGGCTTTAAAACCAATTTGATTGGTACACCACGCCAAATTGCCGAACGTATTGTGGAATTAAAAACCGTTGGTGTGGATTTAATCCTTTCAGGTTTTTTACATTTTATCGAAGAGGTTGAATACTTCGGTGCCAAAGTGTTGCCATTGGTTCGTGAGTTGGAAGCTCAACAGCAATCCGTTGAGACTGCCAAATCTGCTTAGCTCGGTAAGCAGCAGACACGAACTAAAAAATAATAATGATAGGTGACTCTATTCTTCCCTCAAGACTCGGCTTGAGGGTTTTTTTATTGGTGTATAATCCACACAAAGTAAAAATCCCCCCTTTATATGAACAACAGCCAACCTTCCAAATTCATTAATCTCTCTTTGGCCTTTTTATGGGGCTATCAAGGTCTAATTCCTAAAATCCTTTTTATCAATCCCGATGAGATTGCCATTTGGCAAACTTTTGGTTTTTCCTACGCACAGGCTCAACTGGCAGGTCGGGGCTCAGGCATACTTGAGTGTATTTTTGCTTTATTGTTCCTCTTTAATTCCAGTAAATATCTGCATTACCTCAGTATTCTCAGCTTAGTATTTTTATTCGCACTGGTCGCTTTTCTGATCCCAGACAGTCTCATTCGTGCTTTTAATCCTGTGGTTATGAACCTTGCAATGATCAGTCTATCCATTTGTTATTGCATGCTTCACAACCAAGAAGCGACTTCCTTTAGTTCACAAAGTAAAGGATCCATATGAATTCAAAATCAGGTTGCATCGTCATTACAGGCAGTTCTAAAGGTATCGGCTTGGGTTTAGCTCAAGCCTTCTTAGAACAACAACAAGCCGTCGTGATTTCTGGCCGAAATCGCACAGATTTAGAGCGCACCCTGCAACAGCTACGGCATCGCTTTCCCGCTGCGCTGATTCATGCAGTCACTTGTGATGTCACGCAGATCCATGAAGTACAAACGCTTTGGGATGAAGCCATTCAACACTTTGGTGCTGTTCAGATTTGGATTAATAATGCAGGCTGTTGTACAGCGACACTAGACTTTAAAGATCTCGCAGCAGCAGACATACAAACTGTAGTTCAAACCAATATTCTAGGCAGTATGTTCGGCTCACAAGTGGCCTTAAATGGCATGCTAGCACAAGGCTATGGTCAAATTTTCAATATGGAAGGTTGGGGTACTCGAGGCGAATGGAGTGCAGGCATGACCGCCTATGCCACCACCAAACGTGCCGTAGGGTACTTTAGTCAAGCCCTGTTTAAAGAAACCAAACAGACCCACATTCAAGTCGGTACGCTCAGTCCTGGAATGGTGGCAACCGACCTACTGGTATCCTCTTGGCAAAATGGCAATATTCAGCACTGGAACAAAATGAAACGGCTTTTTTTGTTTATTATCGATCCTCCCGAAGTGGTCTATCGCTATTTGGCTCAACGTATTTTAGAAAATAAACGTCGCCATAGTCGCATCGTATGGATGACGCCATTACGTCTGTTGCTCCGATTTTTGCAGCCCTATTATTGGCGGCGGAATCCCATGAAAGATACAGCTTTAGCGCATCTCCATTCAAAATAATGCCACATCAAGTGATAGATCATTTACATTAAACATAAACCCCGAATTAGGAAGACTTCTGATGTATACAGGTATCGTACAAGGCTTAGAGAAAATTCTAGATGTCCGTCAAGGCGACGGTTTTAGCACCCTTGTGGTTTCAAATACACACAACTTTTTTCACGATGTCTTCATCGGTGCAAGTGTAGCCATCAATGGCACCTGCTTAACTGCAACGCGCATCGATCTTAACGCCAATCAAGTCCATTTTGATGTTTCGGATTTGACTCGACGCCTGACCACTTTAGGCACTTTACAGGCAGGTGATGAGGTCAATATCGAACGTTCAGCCAAAGTCGGGATGGAAAATGGGGGGCATAACTTGTATGGACATATCGAAGGAACGGCTACAGTAAAGCAGCTAAGCCGTCACGGCGAGACCTTGCATGTGGATCTTCACATTCCAGAAGGCAATATTAAATACTTTTTCTTAAAAGGTTTTATTGGTCTGAATGGTTGTAGCCTCACCGTCAACCGTGTTGATCGTAACAGCCATGAAATTTCAGTTGATTTGATTCCTGAAACCTTGCGTCTAACCACGTGGGCATCGGTACAAGTCGGCGATGCCGTCAATTATGAAATTGATCAGATGACACGGACGATGGTGGATACCTTAGAAAGCATCCATCAACGTTAAGATGGTTTGATTTTTGTGCTTCCTATCATACATAACTCTCTAGCCTCATGCATGCATCAAGACTTTCCCTCAAATAAAAATACCGTCTGCTTAAGACGGTATTTTTTTAGGTCGATTTTATCCGTTTGGATACACTTCTTTAATCAACACTTCGACCACTTGCGGTTCAGCCAGCGTTGATGTATCGCCCAAACTATCTAACTCGTTCGCCGCAATTTTTCTTAAAATACGGCGCATAATTTTACCTGAACGTGTTTTGGGTAAAGATGGTGCCCAATGTAAGGCATCTGGTGTCGCCACAGGGCCGAGTACCTTTCTTACCCACTGAATGAGCTCTGCACGGAGTTCTTCCGTTTGTGCAGTGCCCGCTTGTAAAGTGACAAAGGAACAAATTCCCTGCCCTTTGATCTCATGTGGCATTCCTACTACGGCAGCCTCAGCAACAGCCTCATGTGCCACCAAAGCACTTTCCACTTCAGCCGTGCCTAAGCGGTGCCCTGACACATTCAGTACATCATCCACCCGACCTGTAATCCAGTAATAACCATCTTTATCACGGCGTGCACCATCGCCCGTAAAATACGTTCCCGGATAAGTTGCAAAATACGCTTCGATAAACCGCTCAGGATCCCCCCAAATGGTTCGCATTTGTCCCGGCCATGAATCCTTAATCACCAGATTGCCTTCAGCCTCTCCTTCCAACTCATTGCCTTCAGCATCGACCAAAGCGGGTTGAATCCCAAATAAAGGACGCGTTGCAGACCCGGGTTTAAGTGGTGTCGCACCCGGAAGTGGAGAAATTAAAATTCCACCAGTTTCGGTTTGCCACCAAGTATCCACCACTGGGCAACGGCTTTCCCCCACCACTGTGTAGTACCAATTCCATGCTTCAGGGTTGATCGGCTCTCCGACGGAACCAATTAAACGCAAACTGCTACGATCACTCTCACGGACAAAGGCATCCCCTTCACGCATCATGGCGCGGATCGCTGTCGGTGCCGTGTATAAAATCGTCACATTGTGTTTGTCGACAATATGTCCTGTACGTGCCCAACTTGGATACTGTGGAATCCCCTCAAACATCACTGTTGTGGTTCCATTCGACAAGGGGCCATACAGCACATAAGAGTGTCCCGTAATCCAGCCTACATCGGCGGTACACCAAAACACATCATCTTGTTTTAAGTCAAACACTTCACGGAAGGTACTATTCACATAAGTTAAATAGCCCCCTGTGGTATGCAGCACACCTTTCGGCTTACCGGTTGAACCTGAGGTATATAAAATAAATAGGGGATCTTCCGCATTCATCGGTTCAGGTGGACAAATCTCGTTGACGGTCATGATCTCCATGTGATACCACAAGTCACGCCCTTCTTTAAGCATGATTGGATTGCCTGTCCGGTGTACCACAATCACGTTTTGTACCGAGTCTGTGCCGGGTAAATTCAATGCCGCGTCTACATTTGCTTTCAGCGGAATCGGTTTCCCACCGCGCATTCCAGAGTCTGCGGTAATCACAATTTTGGCTTGACTGTCATCAATTCGGCTTGCCAATGAATCAGGCGAGAAACCACCAAACACCACACAATGCACGGCACCGATTCGGGCACAGGCCAACATCGAAATGGCCGCTTCTGAAATCATTGGCATATACAGCACCACACGATCACCCTTCACCACGCCATGCTTTTTCAGGACATTGGCAAAACGACACACTTCGTCATACAGTTCAGCAAAGGAAATGATTTTATGGCGTGAGGGATGGTCACCTTCCCAAATAATGGCAGGTTTATACGGATGCTCTTTTAAGTGGCGATCAAGGCAATTGGCACTTAAATTTAACTGGCCATCGGCAAACCATTCAATTTTAAAATTGTCTTTATCATAACTGGTGTTTTTAACTTGGCTAAAAGGCTTGATCCAATCTAGCTTCAACGCTTGTTCAGCCCAATACTCGTCAGGTTGTTCTATCGATTTTTGATAGCGTTCAAAATATTCTTGTTCATTGGTGCGCGCAGTTTTTTCAAATTCTGCAGGTACAGGATATACTTCTTTCATATCATACTTCCTTATATTCTGACTCTCATCGCGAGAGTTCATGCCACAGTTATTGGTTTATTATTGGACTGCATAACCACAGTATGACGATTGTTTTTTAAACAGATCAACACGGCTTTGGTCGTATATTATTTCTACAATTTAAAACACATTTTATAGTGATCTTTCAATGAGATCCTGTGTTTAATCCGTAACATGAACAACGTCGAACTCCGTAAAGTGGCTCCAGCTAGGCTTTTTAAGCATATTGTTACACTTCAGGCTGTGCTATTTCATACATAGGAGCATGGCTCAGCACCTTGATTCAAAAAATCAAGCATTTAAAAAACAGACAGATAGATTTTTATCCGTTTATCAATCACTCAGAATGCGATAATTTCATACGCTTTTCTCTATTAAATACACACAATTTTCAGGCAAAATATGCCAAATTTTCAGCGATTGGAGCACCAGTGTCAGAACAAACCCATACCTTGAGCGAGGTTGCTCAAGGTACGTCAGAGATGCTACATGACGCGACAGCGAAAACCACCCAAAGTGTAATTGCACATACAGCAAAATATAATGACGCCTATTCCACCATCGACAAATTTGTCGATAGTTTTTGGGAGCGTATGCCTTATTTTTGTATTGCGCTGATTACCTTCGTCATTTTTTATTTGCTCTCCAAACTGTTTAAGCTTTTTGTTCGTAAAGCACTATCTGATCGTTCTTATACCAAACAAAACCTTGTCCTTGTCCTGAACCGTGTCGGCAGTTCGGCCATCGTCTTTATTGGCTTCCTGATTGCCATGGTGATTGCGATTCCGGGTTTCACCCCTGGTCAGCTGATGAGTGCTTTGGGGATTGGCTCGGTTGCCATTGGTTTTGCATTTAAAGATATCTTCCAAAACCTTCTTTCAGGGATCCTGATTTTACTGGGTGAACCGTTTAAGATTGGCGATGACATTATTGTCTCGGGTATGGAAGGCAACGTTGAAGATATTCAAATTCGTGCCACTTACTTACGTGCGCCAGATGGTCGTCGTATCGTGATTCCGAATGCGACTGTGTATACCAGTGCGGTCACTGTTAACACCGCCTATCCACGTCGTCGCTGCGAGTTCTTGGTCGGTATTGGTTATGAAGATGACATCAAAAAAGCCAAAGATATTATTTTAGGCATTTTAGACCGAGATACGACCATTTTAAGTCAACCAGGTTTTAGCGTGAACGTCGCTGCACTTGCAGATTTTTCGGTGAACCTCAAAGTTCAATGGTGGGTCAACACCACAGAAACCACGGTATCTGGCTCGATCAGTTCGGTACAAGAATATGTGGTTCAGGCCTTTGCTGAGCAAGGAATTTCTATTCCTTACCCAGTCCAAGAAGTTCGCGTCGCAAAAAATGACAGCTACCCGACAGAAACTTCAACTGCTAAATAAGCGTCCTAAAACATAAGGGATCACGGTTTCAGTGCGAATAATACGGTTGCCTAAGCTCATTGCTTGGCAGCCGTTTTTTACAAGTAGTTCAACTTCGTAAGGGATAAATCCACCTTCCGGCCCGATCACAACCGTACACGGATGCTGAATCGCAAAAGGCATTTGGGTATCACTATAGGGATGTGCCACATAAGCAGGACAATTATCTGAAATCAGACTCGGCAATTGATCTTCAACAAAAGGCTTAAAGCGTTTATAAATTTCAATTTTGGGTGCAACCGTATCGCCTGCCTGCTCTAGCCCCAAAGTCACATATTGATCCAACTGTTGTAAAAACGGGGTTTGCCAATAACTTTTATCGACCCGATAGCTGTGCAGCAAAATGATTTTTTCAACCCCTAAAGTCACCGCGTCCATAATCAAACGACGCAGAACTTTAGGGCGTGGCATCGCCACAATTAACGTGACAGGTAGTTTGGCAGGTACAGGTTCTTCATATAAAGGCTTTAAGCGTACAACTGTTTCACAAACATCAACCACTTGTGTAAGATAACGCTTTCCGTTTTGTATCCCTACTTTTAACGTATCACCGACTTTCAGCTCTAAATGACGATGCAAATGTTCAAGCTGACGCTTGGCACTAATGGACCAGAGTTCAGATTCAGTTTGGCGCGGGTCTAAGAGAACAATATTCATAATAAATAGAAAGAATCCAAACAGTGAAGGCCTCATCAGCACATGTCATCGTGAAAGGCGACAAGGATGTCGCCCGCTGTGCTGAGCTACACAGGATGTACCTTCAGCGCAGCAAAAGATTTTTGTTACTTTTCATCTTTGAAAAGTAAGAACCACCTATGCAAAGCCATCCATAAAATCTACAGTATTTGTAGTAATGACAAACTCACTCAAGTTTTATAAATAAGCATCAATCACTTGAATATGCTTTTTCAAAGAGCCCGTATTTAACTGCATAATCTTTTGTGCCGCTTGATTCAGTGTATTCGCCTGCTCAGTATCCTCTAACAGTGTCATCAACACCGCAGCAGCTTGTTCAGCATCCTCAACAACTTTCACCGCGTTGGCTTGTACAAATTCATCGACAATGGTTTGGAAATTAAAATAGTTTTTGCCCAAAACCGTCGGCACATGTAACGCAATTGGCTCTAAAATATTATGTCCGCCACCCGGTTCATTCAGTGACCCCCCGACAAAACAGGCATTCGATAAGGCGTACCACAACCACATCTCCCCCATCGAATCGGCTAAATAGACTTGGGTTTCCGCCTCTATTCTTTGTCCTAAACTTCTGCGAGTGGTATTTAAATTTAAACTTTGTGCAGCAGCAAAAACTTCATCAAAACGCTCTGGATGACGCGGTACAACAAGACACAACAGTTCAGGCTGTGCATCCAAATATGGCTTAAACGCACTTAACAGTTTTTGTTCTTCAGGTGCATGAGTACTGGCAATGGTGATGATCTTACGCCCAGCGAGTGACCATTCTTGCTTGAGCTGAGCTGCCTGTTTGACAGCCGATTCTGGCGCATGAATATCAAACTTAATACTTCCCACCACCTGTGTTACTGATGGCGCTGCACCGAGCTGAATAAAGCGTTCTGCAGTTGCCTGATCTTGTGCCAAGAGCTGATCTAGTCCGTGTAACATCGGCTGCGTCAGGCTAGACACTTTGGCATAGCCTTTGGCTGATTTTTCAGAAAGACGTGCATTAATCAAGATACATGGCACCTGACTCTGCCCCGCTTGGGCAATTAAATTCGGCCACAGTTCCGTTTCAACCAAAGCCAAAAGTTTGGGCTGATACAATGCAAAAAACTGACGAACTAAAGGCTTTTGATCTGCAGGTAAATATACAGCTTGGAACAGGTCTAAATAAGGTGCTTTTAAAAATAGGGATTTGGCCCGTGCCTGTCCCGTTTTCGTGGTATTGGTCACCAAGACTGGATGACCGGCTTTTAAATAATGTTCGATGAGAGGCTGCGCTGCATTGGTTTCACCCACCGACACCACATGGAACCAAATCGCTTGGCGATTTTTAACCGGTTGAAACGGCCCGAAACGTTCGAGACATTCTTGTTGAAATTGTTCTGTATTCTCTGCACGTTTTTTTATTTTAGACTTATACAGCGGTTTGATCAGCGCAAGTGCTGCGTTATACCAAAAAGGAGTAGCCAAATACGTGCTCCAAAAATCAATGCAAAAATAAAACAGCGCAACTCATATTATCCCATGAATTGCGCTGTTATCTTGTCGCGAATTTAACGGAAAAGCAATTTAAACCGCAGCAGTTTCCATTTCAGCTAAAGTCGGATAGTCCACATAGCCTGCCGCGACATCCGTTCCAATCATATTTTCCAGTTTCAGTTCATTCAGTGGTGCATCTTGCAGTAAACGCTCATACAAGTCTGGATTGGCAATATACTCCTTACCAAAAGACACCGCATCAGCCTTGCCTGATGCCAACAGCTGAATCGCATCTTCACGACTCAGTTGCATATTGGCAATATAAGGCACTCCACCAGAACGCTCTTTCATATATTCAGAAATACTGTCTTCAGCCAGATATTCACGGGTAAAGAAGAAGGCAATCTTGCGTTTGCCCAGCTGCTCCATGGCATAACCAAAGGTTTCACGTGGATCATCATCGCCCATGTCATGCTCATCACCACGTGGAGCTAAATGCACCCCAACACGACCTGCACCCCAGACTTCAATCAGCACATCCACTACTTCAAGTAACAAACGCACACGGTTTTCTACGCTGCCACCATATTGGTCTTCACGTAGATTGGTTGAGCTTTGTAAAAACTGATCAATCAAATAACCATTGGCCGCATGCAGTTCCACACCATCAAAGCCTGCAGCTTTGGCATGCAGCGCTGCTTGTTTATATTGCTCAGTAATGGCGTGGATTTCTGCAATTTCTAAAGCACGTGGCAATACATAAGGACGTTTTGGACGTAGTAAGCTGACATGACCCGCCTGTTGTACTGCACTTGCAGAGACTGGTGTTTCACCATTTAACAGATCCGGATGCGATACACGACCGACATGCCATAACTGCGCCACAATTAAGCCCGCTTGGTCATGTACAGCTTGAGTGACCTGTTTCCAGCCTTCAACTTGAGCTTCATTAAATAGCCCTGGTGTATTCAAATAGCCATTGGCTTCTTCAGAAATCACGGTCGCTTCAGAAATGATCAAACCTGCACTTGCACGTTGTGCATAATACTCCGCCATCATGGCTGTTGGCACACGGTCTGCCGTTGCACGACTTCGTGTTAAAGGAGCCATAATGACACGGTTTTTTAAGTGTAGATCACCTAAAGTTAAAGGAGTATTCAGTTCAGCCATAGTCGCCTCGATCGCCACTTTTTTCAATTAAAGTGAACGTTGCAAATGTTCGATATATTGCTGAATCAACGCTTCATTGCGAGAAAAATAAGACCATTGTCCATATTTTTCGACTTGAATTAAACCAGCCTGCTGTAACACAGACAAATGGTTCGACATCGTCGATTGCGATACTTTTCCCAACCGTTCGATATGACCTGCACATACGCCCCGTCTAAAGTCACCACATTCGTCACTCGATAAAAATTGTTCCGGTTTTTTTAACCATTCCAAAATTTGGCGACGCGTTGGATTAGCCAAGGCTTTAAAAATTAAATCTATATCCATACTCAAGACACGTTTAATGGGCAGCAAAGCGTTGTCAGCTTGTTTTACCTAATATATCGCATTTTTTCGATTTTAATATCGATTTTTTTAGATAAATTATAAAATAACTGATAACACTTTGCTTTCATTCATCATTTAAATTACAAACCTTGTTTTAAGCTTGCTTCAATAAACTTATCAAGGTCACCATCTAGTACTGCACCTGTGTTGGAGTTTTCAACACCCGTACGTAAGTCTTTAATACGTGAGTCATCCAAAACGTATGAGCGAATCTGACTGCCCCAACCAATATCCGACTTCGAATCTTCAAGTGCTTGAGCCGCTTCGTTACGTTTGCTCATTTCCAACTCATACAACTTCGCACGTAACTGTTTCCATGCATGGTCACGGTTGGCATGTTGTGAACGTTGGTTCTGACACGCCACCACAATACCTGTTGGCGCGTGGGTTAAACGTACCGCAGAGTCTGTTTTGTTAATGTGCTGACCACCTGCACCAGAAGCACGGTAGGTATCGGTACGCACGTCAGATGGGTTGATATCAATTTCAATGTTGTCATCGACTTCTGGCGAGACAAACACAGCAGAGAATGAGGTATGACGGCGGTTACCCGAGTCAAATGGCGATTTACGTACTAAGCGATGCACGCCCGATTCGGTACGCAACCAACCATAGGCATATTCACCTTCAACACGAATGGTTGCCGACTTAATCCCAGCCACATCGCCATCTGATTCTTCCATCAATTCAGCTTTAAATCCGTGACGTTCAATCCAACGCATATACATACGCAGTAGCATTGACGCCCAATCCTGCGCTTCTGTACCACCTGAACCGGCTTGAATTTCCACATAACATGGATTTGGGTCCATTGGATTACTGAACATACGGCGGAATTCAAGCTTCGCTAACTCTTCTTCTGCAGAGGTCAATTCAGCTTGGACATCAGCCAACAGACTTTCATCATCGGCTTCGACTGCCAAATCAAGCATCGCTTGCGCATCTTCAAGCTGCGTTGCCAAACCATCTAACACATTTAAGACGTTTTCAAGTTCGCCTTTTTCTTTGGCCATAGCTTGTGCACGGCTTTGATCATTCCAAATCGCGGGGTCTTCTAATTCACGGAGAACCTCTTCTAAACGCTCTTTTTTCAGATCGTAGTCAAAGATACCCCCGTAATGTGAGACCACGGTCGTTTAAGTCTTTTAATTGGTTTAGATACGGATTAATTTCCACGTGAATTACTCTCAATCAATATAAAGCGAAAAATAGCCGCTGATTATATCACAGTCGACGGCTAGGATTATTCATCTCAAATTCGACAAAAACACATCCTTCTTTCTAGAGGTTAAAACTATTTAACCTCCAAAAAAGCATTCTCTTGAACCGCAATCAAGCTGTATATAAATACGAACCATCTCATAAAATACATACCTGAGAAGTGTTCTAAACATACAAACGGAATAAACATTTTGAGTTAAAATTGATTGAAATAACATCAATAATTATGAAATCCACAGAATCTACACAATTTTAATAAAACAAAACATTTAATTATTTCATTTTTATTTCAATGACTTAAATAAAAAATATTACACAAGTTTACGCTTGCAACAAAGCGATAACTTTCCTTTGGTTGACGCTTTTTTATTTTGCCCTAGACTGAAGTTGTAACAAAAAATTAATGAAATACGGGTCCACTTACGAGGGGTACATACCATGAAAAAATTAGCAATTGCTTCAGCATTACTTTCAGCTCTAGCGATCACAGGTACTGCACATGCATACCAAGCAGAGGTGGGTGCTTCAGCTGGCCTAATTGATCCAGACAACGGTAGTTCAAGCGGCTCTTTTGGTGTAGATGGCACATACTATTTCAACCCAGTTCAAACACGTAATGCGCCACTTGCAGAAGCAGCATTCTTAGACCGTGCAAGTAACGTTAACGCAAAATACCAATACGACGAAGTCGGTGATGATGAGCGTCATCGTTACGGCGTAGGTGCTGAAGTTTACATTCCTAACTCAGATTTCTATGTGAGTGGTAATGTTGGTCGCGATGATATGAAATTTGACCGCGGTGGCGATTTTGATGAGACCGTTTATGGCGCAGAAGTCGGTTATTTACCAGCACCAGGTTTATTAATTGCTGCGGGTCTAAAAGGCTATGACAACGATTATGACGACGGTGTAGATCCTACTCTTCGCGCTAAATATGTCACTTCTTTAAGCAATGGTAAAGACATTAACTTAGAAGCAGGCGCAGGTTTTGGTGATTTAGACGAATATAATCTTGCAGCAGATTACTTCATCGATAAAACCTTAAGTCTAGGTGTAGACTACTACAGTAAAGATCGTGACTACGGTGATACTAACGAATTTGGTATCAATGCACGTAAATTCTTTACCCCACAAGTCAGCCTTGAAGGCCGTGTTGGCTTTGGTGAAGTTGGCAACAACGACTACAACAAATTCGGTGTAGCTGCGAAATACCGTTTCTAAGACCAGTCAATAAAACCTTACATGCAAAAAGCCCATTTTCGAATGGGCTTTTTGCCCTCTGATAAAGCATTGTTATAAATAAAGATTGACTCCCTGCTACTTTTTTGTACACTTCGTTACAACTGTCATAGAACAGTCATATTTTTTATAACAAAGAGAGAACCTCTAAAATGCTTAAACAACTTGCACTTACTACCGCACTTATTGCGAGCTTCGGGACTGCACATGCTTACCAAGCAGAAATCAATGCAAACTACGAAAATACAAGCTTTGATGGTGACAGTGAAGATCTTGATACTTTTGGCATCGGTGGCAAGTACTACTTAAATGGAGTCAACACTAAAAATTCGCCACTTGCAGAGGCTGCTTTTTTAAGCAAAGCAAGCAACATTGGTCTTGGTTATGCGAACTCAAGTATTGATGAAGACGGTGCTGATTTAGAAATTGACTCAGTCGGCTTAAATGGTGAATTTTTCATCCCAAACTCTCAATTTTATGTTTCTGGTAGCCTCAACCGCTCTGAAGTGACGGTTGAAAGTGAATTTGGTAAAGTATCAGATGATAATGTAGGTTATGCATTAGAAGCAGGTTACCTGCCTGTCGATGGGCTACTCATTGCGGCTGGTGTTGCCAAAGAAAATCTTGATCCAATGTATGTTTCAAAAAATGGCTTCATTGATACATTCTCAAATATCTCCGCAGTAGCAGACGATACAGCTGTGACCTTACGTGCTAAATATGTGACTCAAATTGGTAACCATTTTACCAATTTTGAAGGTGCAACATACTTTGGCGATGAAACTGCATACCGCTTAGGTGCTGATTTATATATCGACCCAACCTTAAGTGTTGGTGTTTCATTTATGGATACAACATTCGATGACTTTGACACTGTTTGGGCTGTTCGCGCGCAAAAATTCTTTACGCCTACTATTGCTGTCGGTTTGAACTATACAACAACTGAAGATGCTGATTCATACGGTATCAATGGTACATTCCGCTTCTAATTGCAACTAAAATGTATAAAAAAAAACCGCTCTATAGAGCGGTTTTTTTTAATGTTGTTCTAAATGCAAAATGCGAAGTTGTACGCTGACATTGCCACGAAATTCATTTTTATCCAGCTCATAAACCAAACGAACTTGATGGTTCATTTCATTGAACTGGTATTTGTCCGCCGCATTAAAAGCAATGGCATCCACGACCTGTCCATTGTCTAAAGCAACACGTAATTTTAAATGCACTTCTTTCAGCCAGCGGAAATCTAAAATTTGAAAGTTTCCTTCAAAAATAGGCGCTGGAAACTTTTGCCCCCATGGACTAATCTGCTGCAGCAGATCGACCGTTTCAACCTGAATATTCTGTGCAGCTAACTCACCATCGGTCCATAAAGTCGCCGTAAATAAACCTTCATCCTGAGCTGCCATCAGTACTTCAAAGGCCTGCTTAAACTCTTCAAAATGGACTTTTTGAATGGTTAAACCTGCTGCCGCAGCATGCCCACCAAAGTGGCTAACCAAATGTGGATATTGCTCAGCAACACACTCAATGGCATCGCGGATATGCACTCCTTCAATCGAACGGGCAGAACCTTTGATATGTATCCCATCTTCATCTGCAGCAAACACAATACTCGGACGATGAAACTGTTCTTTTAAACGCCCCGCAACAATGCCAATCACCCCTTGATGCCAATGCGGTTCGAACATAATTAAAGCCGTAGGTAAGACCGTATCATCCAGTTGAATTTGATCCAAGGCTATTAAGGCCTCTTGTTTCATCGTCGCTTCAACCTGACGACGTTCCACATTCAACTGATTCAGTTGTTCTGCCAATGGATAGGCAGAGGCAAAGTCCTGTGCCAATAGACACTCAATCCCGATGTCCATGGTTTCCATACGACCTGCTGCATTAATACGTGGTCCCAGTACAAACCCCAAATCTTGCGCTTTTAAAGTTGCAGCCTCTCGACCTGCAATCTCCAGTAGAGCACTGATACCAGGGCGGCATAAATGCTGTTGAATGCGCTTCAGGCCAACATCGACCAAGATGCGATTGTTATAGTCAAGACTGGCAACATCGGCATAAGTGCCTAAGGCCACCAAATCCAAATACTGACTCATGAGTGCCGAAGACTTATTTAGTTTTTTACGATAGGTCGATAAGTTAGCCAGGACATAAAAGGCCACGCCCACTCCCGCCAAAGCTTTACTTGGAAAATCACACCCCAACTGGTTCGGGTTTACCACCGCTTGGGCACTGGGAGTCGGCTTGGTGGTCAAATGATGATCGGTAATAATCACCTGCATACCATGATCTTGCGCTTGTTTCACGCCGTCATGACTGGAAATACCATTATCCACAGTAATCAATAAATCAGGTGTAAAGCTGGTAAATACTAAATCTGCAATCGCAGGCGTTAAGCCATAACCATATTTAAAGCGATCTGGAACCAGATACTCTACCTGCGCCCCCATCTCTCGCAAAGCCAAGACCATCAAGGCCGTACTGGTTGCGCCATCCGCATCATAATCGCCCACAATCACGATTTTATGGTGCTGATCAATTGCAGTATCCATCAACTGAATGGCCTCATTTAAGCCTTTCATATTGGGTGCTAGCAGATACTTAAGCTTCAAATCCAATTCTTGTGCTGACGCTACACCACGACGAGCTAAAATTTCTGCAATAAACGCAGGAACGTCCTGAAATAATTCAGGACGGGTCATAAAGGGTCTTTGCTTAATTTGAATGGCTGACATTTATGGCATCAAACGTTTCAGCATCCAGACATCTTGCTGTTTTTCATAACTTAAACGGTCATGTAAACGGTTCGGACGCCCTTGCCAAAACTCATAGTAGTCGGGCTCGAGACGGTAGCCACCCCAAAAGAGGGGTTTATTGAGTTCTGATTTACCTTCAACTTGGTTCTGCAATTGCTCAAAACGTTGTTGCAATACCTCACGGCTTTCAATCACACCACTTTGTGGTGTACTGATATGTGCTGCAATTTGACTATCTCGTGGACGCTTATGATAGTAGTCAGTCGATTCTGCTTCAGAAATTTTGACTACTTTACCGCCAATGCGAATCTGACGTTCCTGCTCTTGCCAATAGAACAGTAACTCTGCATATGGGTTTTCTGCCAAATCATTGCCTTTTTGGCTGTCATAATTGGTATAAAAATCATACCCTACTTCGGTTGCACCGCGTAGCAATACTGTTCGCACATGCGGACGACCCTGCGCACTTGCTGTCGCCAATGACATAGCATAAGGTTCGTGTAGTTGTGCTTCTAGGGCATGATTAAACCAAAGCAAGAACTGAGCATGTGGATTGGTTTCAACTCGATCTTCATGCAGCTCGCCTTTTTGATAACTTAAACGAAGCTCGCTGAGATCTTTAATTAAATCACTCATTTTTCACTCCTTATTAAGCTGCATTCGCACGTACAGCATCAGCCAATGTATGGGCTAAAGTGCTGACTTCATCGAGGTCATCTCCTTCCACCATGACACGAATCACAGGTTCAGTACCTGATTTACGAATCAACAAACGACCACGACCTTTGAGTTGTTGCTCGGCTTTATCAAATTCAGCCACCAAAGCAGGTACCGCATAAGGGTCAAACATCGCCTCTAAACGTACATTCACCAGCACATTCGGTAGAAGCTTAAAGTCAGCAACCAATTCATGCAGCGCTTTCTTCTGCTCGACCATCACAGTAAGCACTTGTAGAGCCGCAATAATGGCATCGCCTGTGGTACTTTTGTCCAAGGTTAAGATATGCCCTGATGGCTCACCGCCAATGACCCAGCCTTTTTCTTCTAGACCTTGTAGGACATAACGATCCCCCACTTTGGCACGTAATAACGCTACACCCGCTTTTTCCAAAGCCAGTTCTAAAGCCATGTTTGACATCAAGGTGCCCACTATTCCAGCAGGCTTTTTAGCACTTTGTGTCGCCAAGATATATAGAATATGGTCGCCATCAATCAGCTTGCCAGCTTTATCGACTAACATGACACGGTCTGCATCCCCATCAAAAGCGATGCCCAAATCTGCACCATTTTCAACCACAGCTTGTTGCAAACTTTCAGGGTGTGTTGAACCACAACCTTCGTTAATGTTTAAACCATTGGGTTCATTATGAATAGCAATAACTTTAGCACCGAGCTCACGAAATACCGATGGCCCCACGCTATACGCTGCACCATTCGCGCAATCCATCACAATCGTTAAATCATTCAAGTCATAATGATAGGGAAATGTAGATTTACAAAATTCAATATAACGACCTTGCGCATCATCTACACGGACACTTTTACCCAAGTTGGCAATATCATCAATGATGAGGTCTTTTTCTAATTCTTGGTTAATTTCTTCTTGTAGCGCATCTGGTAGTTTCTTACCTTCACTGGAAAAAAACTTGATCCCATTGTCAAAATAAGGATTATGTGATGCTGAAATCACAATCCCTAAATTGGCATGCAAAGCACGGGTCAAATGCGCAATCGCAGGCGTTGGCAGTGGCCCCAATAAATGTACATAGACGCCTGCCGCATTCAGACCAGATTGCAGCGCAGACTCTAAAATATAACCTGATAAACGCGGATCTTTCCCCATTACCACAACAGGTTTTGCTTTTTTACTATTTCGCTTGATTACCTTGCCTGCAGCAAAACCTAGCTTTAAAGCGAATTCTGGGGTAATGGGCATAACACCAAACTTACCACGAATACCATCGGTACCAAAATAACTCATGTTTACTCACTTCTTAACGGGTGATTCGCATCATCCTTTTCATTGCGAATTACTTTACACCAAAACGAAAAAGCCGTCATAAAAATGACGGCTTTTACTTTGAACAATTGGTATAGCTGAATTAGCCAACGCGATAGTTCGGTGCTTCTTTGGTAATCGTCACGTCGTGAACATGTGACTCCGACATACCTGCCGAAGTGATTTTCACAAACTTCGCATTTTGACGAAGATCTTCAATCACAGATGAACCCGTATAACCCATAGAAGAACGTAAACCGCCCATCATTTGGTGCACAATGTTACCCATTGGTCCTTTGTATGGCACACGACCTTCGATCCCTTCAGGAACAAGTTTCTCAGCACCTGCTTTAGAGTCTTGGAAATAACGATCCGCAGAACCAGTTGCTCCTGCCATCGCGCCCAATGAACCCATACCGCGATACGCTTTGTAATAACGACCTTGGAAGAATTCAACTTCACCTGGCGCTTCTTCAGTCCCTGCAAGGAGTGAACCGACCATAATCGTGCTCGCACCCGCGCCAATCGCTTTCGCCATATCGCCAGAGAAACGAATACCACCATCTGCAATTAATGGAATTTGATCTTTTAGTGCATTAGCCACGCTATCAATCGCAGAAATCTGCGGCATACCAATACCCGCCACAATACGAGTGGTACAAATTGAACCTGGGCCGATACCGACTTTGACCGCATCTGCGCCTGCATCAAGGAGTGCCAATGCAGCATCACCAGTTGCAATGTTACCGCCAATCACTTGGACTTGTGGGTAATTCGCTTTCACCCAACGTACACGCTCGATCACACCCGCAGAGTGGCCATGCGCCGTATCTACGACAATTGCATCTACACCCGCTTCAACCAAAGCCTCTACACGGCTTGGTGTTTCTACACCTGTACCGACGGCAGCGCCCACACGTAAGCGACCAAGATCATCTTTACAGCTACTTGGATAACTTTCCGCTTTACGGAAGTCAGTGACTGTAATTAAACCTTTGAGTTCGTTGTGTTCACCAACAACCAAAACTTTTTCAATGCGGTGCTTTTGCAGTAAAGCTTGAATATTTTCTTTCGATTCACCTTCACGAACAGTCACAAGGCGGTCTTGGCCGGTCATGATGTTGCTTACAGGTTGCTCAAGGTTCGTTTCAAAGCGTGTATCGCGACCTGTCACAATACCGACCACTTTACCATCTTTCACAACAGGCACACCGCTGATGTTGTTGGCTTGAGTAATTGAGATCAATTCGCGCACTGTAGTTTCAGGTGTCACAGTAATTGGATCTTTCACCATTCCTGCTTCAAATTTTTTCACACGACGGACTTCTGCAGCTTGTGCAGCAATATCCATGTTCTTGTGCAAAATACCAATACCACCGTTTTGTGCCATCGCAATCGCCATACGTGATTCAGTCACCGTATCCATTGCTGCTGAAACAAGGGGGATATTTAAATTAATGCCGCGCGTGAATCGTGTCTTTAATGAGACATCTTTTGGGAGAACAGTAGAATAGGCAGGGAGTAATAGGACATCATCAAAAGTTAACGCGTCTTGAACGATGGTCAACATGGCAGTCTCACTGGTAATTTCCGTGCGCTATTATAAACAAATATGAACTTAAATTTCATTTCAATTGAAAATTTATTTTTTTATCTTAGAAAATAAAGTGATAAAACCTATATTTTATTTGAACTCTTCATTTTCACCTTTATTTTTTTATTTCTTGTTTTGAGATAGATTTTATTTACTTTAAAAAAACTCAAAAAAGCAGAGCCTTAACTCTGCTTCTAACGATTAACAGACTTGATCAAAACCTTCATCGTTGACGGCAATGCTCGCTTCCAATTGCACAAATGGAATCATATTGTGCGCACGTCGCGCTTTGTTGCATTGATCATCAGCGATTTGAACTTCTTTACATGAAGAGCTACGCTGTTCATACATCCCACAACTAACTTGCTCACCAATGGTACCTTGCAGTGCAATACAGCGTGGGCTGGCTTGATTGGTTCCAGCCATGCATGAATACACAGCCGTCACTGGCTCTGTGTAATGTTCAGGCATGGATATGCCTTCAGCCCAGTAAAATGAGACTCTAAAAAAGGCACAACATGCCCCGCAGCTTAAACAGGCATCTTCCGTTGGAACTTGAGACAACATCCTTTATATTCTCATTTTCAAAAACTTTTTTTGGAAGAAAATATTAAAAAAATTGTGGTTGCCAAACAAGCAAAATTTACGACTATTTTGTCACTCAAGTTGGACAGGTAAAAACACTCTCATCCATCAAGTCGGTACCGCACTCCAAAGTCTCAATCCAGTCTAAAAATTGATGAATCTGCTCGTGCCCAATAAACGGTGTCCCATGCTGCGGTACAATCATTTCGACATCCATGGTGCGGACCATATTGACCCATAGACGAATCACTTTGTTATTGCACATATAGCGCTGATGAAACCCTTTCATTTTAGGAATATGCGCAGCAAAGTTTTCCAAAGGTTTTGAGGCATCATCCACCATCGATGCTCCCATATCACCTGAAAATAGAATCTTGGCAATTGGGTCATAAAACTGAAAATTACCCACCGAATGCAGAAAATGCGCAGGCACAGCAATAATCGAAGACTGCCCCAACGTAATCACCTGACCGTGGTCAGGCAGCTCCACTAAACGATCCAGCCAGTTACCTTTCATCCGCTCACTCATAAAAGCTGAGTTCAAGTGGGGTAAAAAGCGTGCCCAAAGTTTAGATGCCACCACTTTCGCTTCGGTATAAACCAACCAACGCGGCATTGAGGTAATAATATCGGGGTCTTGGTGTGAGGCCATCACAAAATCAAGATTGGTCAACCGAGTATATTTATTCAACTCCATGGTCAGCGGCACATAGGTTAAATCACCACCTGGATCTAAGACCGCAGCACGCTCATGGTCAATAATTAAAAACTGATTTGCCTGTACACCCTCGCCTTTGACCAAGCTGGTAAAACTAATACACTTATGTGTGCCATCATCGTATAAAACCTGTGACGTTGTGCGGTCAAATGCCATGTCCATCCCCTCAAAATGCTGTTTTTCTTAAAAGACTTTTTAATACCTACAACATATATGGATTTACACAAACTTACAATGCATTTGCGACCAATATCATTTGATATATCAATAAATTGAAGATCATTTTTCAATAAAAAATCCCGATTTTTTAAGTCGGGATTCTTATTTTCTACGGTGAATTAGAAGAAATAATGCTGTACAAGTGTTGCAACACCAATGACCAAGAAAATGGCCGCACCAATTTTATGAATTAAGGCAATTGGCAACTTGGTCGCCAACTTATCACCAATAAAGACTGCTGGAGCATTGGCCAACATCATCCCGAAAGTCGTACCCAACATCACCCAAACAATACTGTCAAAACGTGCCGCTAAAGCTACGGTAGCAATTTGGGTTTTATCACCAATTTCGGCCAAAAAGAACAACACAAACGTTGCGCCAAATACCCCAAGTTTCTGCCATTTCTTAATGCTGCCTGACTCATCATCCAACTGATCAGGAATCAACATCCAACCTGCCATAGCAATAAAACCAATCGAGAGGATCCAGATCAGCGCATCAGGACTTAAAACTGTGGTGATCCATTGACCTAAAACGGCAGAGACGCCATGGTTAATAATGGTCGCCAGCAAAATAGCCAATAGAATTGGGACGGGTTTACGGAAACGTGCAGCAAGTAACAATGCAAGCAGTTGGGTCTTATCGCCCATTTCAGCTAAAGCCACGATGGCTGTGGAGAGGAGGAATTCATACATGATGTCTTTCTCTGGCTAGCATAACAAATACCAATGACTCACCGCTCCTGCTAGCCAAAATCTGCAGAGTGGTAAATCAAAGGTCTTGCCAACAAAAGAAAGCTCTTTAGAAGCTCATTTGGTTCTTTGCTATGATGACCATGCTCGTTTTAGAGCAAATATGTTGATCATCACCTGTTCTGAAGAACAGCGGCTACTCCCCAATGAAGTAACACCATGTTAGGCGAAAATATGTTTTTTGGCAATCTCTAAATACAAAAGACCCTGCCGAAGCAGAGTCTTTATTGAAGTATTTTTGCAGTGCTTCCAGCCGCTATTTTTCTCTTTTGAGAAGAGAAACCTACAGGCCAAAAAACCAGATCATCAGATCAGCAAAGTACGGATGTCTTTCAACAACTTGGTCAGCTTATTGGTAAAGCGCGCTGCATCGGCCCCATTGATCACACGGTGATCATAAGACAATGACAACGGCAACATCAGTTTCGGATCAAAACCTTGACCATTCCATACCGGTTGCATCGTCGCTGGAGAAATACCCAAAATTGCGACTTGCGGCCAGTTCACCAATGGTGTAAATGCCGTACCACCAATTGCACCTAAGCTTGAAATCGTGAAGTTCGCACCTTGTAGATCTTTCGGCGAAAGCTTCTTATCACGTGCTTTCTGACCCAATACACCAAGCTCCACCGCAATGTCTTTAATCGATTTCTGATCTGGATTACGGAGTACAGGAACGGTTAAACCATCTGGCGTTGCTACAGCAATGCCCATATGAATTTCGTTACGCAAGAGTACAGACTTGCCATCATCAGCCAAGTGACCGGAAAAATCACGTTCTTCTTTGAGTAAATGCGCAACAGCCTTAATAATGAAAGCCATAATGGTCAAGCTAATACCATCTTTCTTAAAGTTACCTTTAAGATCATTACGCCAAGCTTCAAGTTCAGTAATATCCGCCAAATCAAACTGAGTTACTTGCGGAATATAGTTGTTTAAAGACAACTGCGGAATAGAGACTTGTTGCAGACGTGTCAGCACTTTCTCTTCTACACCACCAAACGCACTAAAGTCAGGCAGTTTCGGCAAGCCCGCAGCAACAACCGTCGCAGCAGGTGCAGTTTGAGGCGCTGTTAAACGACCTTTCACATAAGCAAAAATGTCATCTTTCATTAAACGTGCATGCGGCCCAGAGGCTTTTACTTCTGCCAGTACCACGCCCAATTCACGCGCCAGTTTACGTACCGCAGGACCCGCGTAGACTTTAGCATTGGCGTCATTCTGCGCTTTGGTTAGCTTATCTGCACCTTGAACTGCTGGTGCAGCCTGTACAGTAGATGCTACCACTGGCACAGTTGCAGCTTGAGCAGCTGTAGGTTTCGCTGGTGTCTGAGCAACCGCTTGTGCCACTGGTACAGGGGCTTGACCCTCGGCTTCAATGGTCACCAAAGCCACACCTTCCGATACATTTTGTCCCAATGCAACATGAATGGCTTTAATCACACCCGCTGTTGTGCTTGGTACTTCAACCGTTGCTTTGTCTGATTCAACCACGATGATACTTTGGTCTTTTTCAACCGTATCACCTACTGACACCGAAATTTCAGCAACAGTCGCTTTGTCTACACCCAAGTCAGGCACTGCAATTTCAACCGCACCTGCAGGCGCAGCAGCAGCTTGTGGCGCTGCTTCAGCAGACTGAGCCTTAGAGGTTTGAGGTTCTGCAACTGGCGTAGGCTCAGCAGTCACTGGTGCAACTGACGCTGCTGTTTTTACAGTCAGAATCACCACACCTTCTTTAACACTGTCACCAACTTGAACGCTAATTGATTCCACTGTGCCTGAAATCGTACTCGGGACTTCCACAGTCGCTTTGTCTGACTCAACCACAAGGATGCTTTGATCAACGTCAATTTGATCGCCAACCGACACCAAAATTTCACCAACGGTTGCTTTTTCCACACCAATATCTGGCACTTGCACATCAATCACTTGTGATGCTGTAGTCGCAGCGGGTGCAACCGTTTCAGCAACAGCAGCGGGTGCAGTCTTTTCTTCAGCTTGTACAACGTCAGCCTGTGCTTGTACTGCTGGCGCTTCAGTTTGTCCCTCGGCTTCCAGCTCAATCAGCGCTGTACCTTCAGCAACCGAGTCACCTAAGTTTACTAAAATGCTTTTAACAACGCCTGCTGAAGTGCTAGGCACTTCAACAGATGCTTTGTCTGATTCTAATAGAACGACACTGTCATCAACCGCAATGGTATCGCCAACTTTGACCAAAATTTCAGCAACAACGGCTTTATCTACACCAATATCAGGAGTTGTAATTTGCATACTTATTTCTCCTCTTTGTAGTCAGCTACAGCGTGTACAGATGGCGTTGCTTGAGGAGCCCAAGCTACTGGACGGTCCGTATCTAATTCAAATGTAGAGATAGCATCTTTCACTAAGCGTGCATCCACTTCACCTTCATCAGCCAATTTCTTCAGTGTGGCAACCACAATGTGCGCTGCATCTACACCAAAGTAGCTACGTAATTTAGCGCGTGAATCTGAACGACCATAACCATCTGTACCCAATGCTACGAATGGACGGTTGTCTGGAAGATATGCACGAATTTGTTCGCTATAAGCACGCATATGATCTGTTGCAGAAACTACGATCCCTTCTGTGCCGCGCAGTTGCTCAGTCACCCAAGCTTCTTTCACATTCTCGCTCATTGGATGCAAGCGGTTATATTCTTCACATGCCATACCATCACGTGCAAGTTCATTGAAACTTGTTACGCTAAATACATTTGAATGGATTTGGTATTCATCACGTAAGATTTGAGCAGCTTTAATGACTTCACGCAGAATTACACCTGAACCCATCAACTGAACAGTGGCTTTTTCATCTTTCTGAAGTAAGTACATACCACGTTTAATGCCTTCTTCAGCACCTTGTGGCATTTCAGGATGCTCGTAGTTTTCGTTCATTACCGTTAAGTAATAGAAAATACGCTCTTGGTTCACATACATGCGTTGTAAACCATCATGCACAATAACTGCTAATTCATAACCAAAACATGGGTCATACGACACACAGTTCGGAATTGTATTTGCAAGAATATGTGAGTGACCATCTTGGTGTTGTAAGCCTTCGCCATTTAGCGTGGTACGGCCTGCTGTTGCACCCAATAAGAAACCTTGTGCTTGTGCATCACCTGCAGCCCATGCAATGTCGCCAATACGTTGGAAACCAAACATAGAGTAGTACATGTACATTGGAATCATGGGTAAGTTATTGGTTGAATAACTGGTTGCCAATGCTGCCCAAGCGCTCATTGCACCTGCTTCGTTAATGCCTTCTTGAAGCATATGACCATCTTTTGCTTCACGGTAATGCATCAACTGTTCTTGGTCTTCAGGCGTGTAATGCTGACCATTGGCTGCATAAATACCCAATTGACGGAACATACCTTCTAAACCAAAAGTACGTGCTTCATCTGGAACAATAGGAACAACACGGTCTTTAATGGCTTTTTCTTTTAACAATGCAGCGATTAAACGAACCATCACCATGGTGGTTGATTGTTCTTTGCCTTGTGAGCCTTTTAAGACTGCATCAAAGATAGAAAGTTCTGGAATAGCCAACTGTTCACTTTCTTTACGACGTGCAGGTAAGTAACCACCTAGTGCTTCACGACGTGCCTTCATATATTTCAATTCAGGTGAGTTTTCGCTTGGACGATAGAAAGGCACTTCTTCTAATTGCTCATCGTTAAATGGCAAATTGAAGCGATCACGTACATATTTTAAAGATTCGATTTGCATCTTTTTGATTTGATGCGTTTTGTTTACTGCTTCAATTTCATCAGACAAACCATAACCTTTAACAGTTTTCGCTAAGATTACAGTTGGTTGACCTTTGGCTGTACATGCTTCTGCATAGGCTGCAAAAACTTTGTACGGGTCATGACCACCACGGTTCAGGTTATCAATATCTTCATCGCTTAAGTCTTTAATCAACTCAGCCGCTTCTGGGTATTTACCAAAGAATTTTTCGCGTGCATATGCACCGCCCTTCACTTGTAAGCGTTGGTATTCGCCATCCAGTGTTTCTTCCATAACCGACTTTAAAGCACCAGTTTTGTCTTTAGCCAGTAGTGGGTCCCAATGACGGCCCCAAACCACTTTAATGACACGCCAGCCCGCACCACGGAATAAAGATTCTAATTCTTGAATAATTTTACCGTTACCACGTACTGGGCCATCTAGACGTTGTAAGTTACAGTTTACAACCCAAATAAGATTGTCTAATTTTTCACGACCCGCAAGTGAAATTGCACCTGTGCTTTCTGGCTCATCCATCTCGCCATCGCCAAGGTATGCCCAAACTTTGCGATTTTCTTCTTTAATCAAACCACGATTCATCAAATATTTTTGAATATGTGCTTGGTAAATCGACATGATTGGGCCAAGACCCATCGATACCGTTGGGAACTGCCAATAATCAGGCATTAAGTATGGATGCGGATAAGAAGGTAAGCCAACACCGTCCACTTCGCGGCGGAAATTGTTTAGATGCTCTTCAGTCAAACGACCTTCAAGGAACGAACGCGCATAAATACCTGGCGCACAGTGACCTTGATAATAGATCATGTCCCCGCCAAAGTTGTCGTTATTGGCACGGAAAAAGTGGTTAAAACCGACATCATATAAAGTTGCTGAAGATGCAAAACTTGCCAAGTGACCACCTAAGTCATCACCCGTTTTATTGGCACGGAGTACCATCGCTAGCGCATTCCAACGAATCAACGCACGGATACGACGCTCCATGTCTTGATCGCCTGGCATTGCAGGTTCTTCAGCCACTGAAATTGTATTTAAATAAGGCGTGTTTAAACGCTGAATAGGGACATGTTTAGCGATTGCTTGTTGATACAGTTTTTCCAGTAGAAAAGCTGCACGCTCAGTCCCCATGTGTTGTAAAACGGAGTCAAACGCATCTTGCCATTCTTGCGTTTCTTGCGCGTCAGTATCACCATAAAACGCCATAATTCACCTATTTCGATATCCTAATCTTATACGTTAATATGTATCATACTTTCGTCCTATAAGAGTATCGCTACAGCTGAATATGGCTGAGCCATACTATTTAGCAACTAAATAGTCATTGACCATTCGTTACCCAAGATAACAAAAAACCGCCAATTTAGGCGGTTTTTTATACATTTAATGCTATTTTTTGATGCTAACTTAGATTTCGTCAGAGCTGTATTCCTTTTTCAAGCATCAGACCAACGGTAAGTTCGGATCATCGATCAAATCGGATTAAGGCAACATTGCTAGATAAGTCGATGGGTTTTTGCGTTGACCATCTTTCACTACTTCATAGTGTAAATGTGGGCCAGTACAACGACCTGTACATCCGACGTTGGCAATATGTTCACCAGCGTCTACACGGTCACCAACACGAGCAATTAAACGTGATGCATGAGCATAGCGCGTGATGTAACCATTGCCATGGTTAATTTCAACATATTGCCCATAACCCGTACCCCAACCTGACTTGGTCACAATCCCTGGACCTGTCGCATAAATCGGTGTACCGCTTGGTGCAGCAAGATCTAGACCTGAGTGGCGCTCAGCACGACCATTCATAGTACGGCCGCCGTAACTTGAGCTCACACGTGCGCTTGGAAGTGGGTGTGTCACTAACCACGAATATGCATTATTTGAAAAACTTTTTGCAGAGGATTCCGAACCGTATTTTTTCGCCAGTGAAGCGTTGTTAAGTTCAACCGTTTTTTCACGGAGCTGAACGGTCATTTTCGTTTCGGCAGGAACATCAATATCATTAGATTCAGTATAAGCACCTTCGGATAAAGTGCGTGTCAATTGCTCAATTCGATCCGAAGATGCATTATTTGTATTGAGTTCTACCAAATCAGCGAAGGCTACTGAAGCAGCCGATGCCGCAAAAGAAAAAGCCAACAAAATACGTCGCATATGCATAAAAAACCTCTTAAAACTGTTCTTACGAATGTTTCTTGCGTGATCTCGTCCTTGATATCTACCGAAAGAAGCGCATAAGATTAAGACATTAACATGAAGGAAATATGTATGTCCGAACCAGTGAATCTCTTTCAACAAACCAGAAAACACATAAAAACAGGAAACTTAACGTTTCTCTCAAAGCAAGTGACTGCATGGCAGAAACTTACAAAACTGATTCAACCGATCCTACCGCAACCAGAGCAGTGGCAGGTTGTTTGTTATCAATATGGTATTTTGACGATTACCGGCGAAAATCAAGCGATGATTAGTCAACTTGGTTACCTTCAAAAACAATATATTGCACAACTGTCGGAACTTGATGAGTTTAAAGACCTACAAAAACTCCAAGTTCGTTTGAGAATCCCCTCTCAAACACCCGCAAAGATACAATCTATTTCAAGATCGTTAAGCACAGAAACTCAAGACTTAATTCGAGATGCTGCTGACTTTGTGAGCGACCCTAAGCTTAGCCAAGCAATGCGCCGTTTGGCAAGCAAAAAAAAGTAACCTCGTCGCGACTAGCTTCAGAATTGCATTTTTAAAATGATAAATTCATCACATTTATACCTGTTACAATATAACATCACATAATAAAGACAATGACTTAAGTCACACTCACATAAGGAATTGGACACTGATCTTCGTCATCAAATGTTACAATTTCATAGCTGCTTGGATCACTTTGGACATTGCGCAATAATTGATTATTCAAAGCATGCCCAGACTTATATCCATCAAATTTGGCAATAATTTGGTGGCCGAGCAAGTAAAGATCCCCCACCGCATCTAATATTTTGTGACGAACAAACTCATCTGAGAAGCGTAAACCTTCTTCATTTACCACCCCGGTTTCATCAACGCCAATGGCATTGTCTAAACTTGCCCCCAAAGCGAGATTATTGGCTTTAAGATAATCCAAATCTTTCATGAAACCAAAAGTACGGGCTTCGCTGACTTCATAAACAAAGGTTTCGGTTGAAAAATCGATAGTAGCAGACTGATATTCTTTCTTAAAAGCGGGATGATCGAAGTCAATGGTGAAGTTGAGTTGGAAACCCTCATGCGGGCGGAAAATGGCGCGTTTGTCGTCGATGAGAGCTTCAACAGGTTTGAGTATTTTAATAAATTTTTTAGGGGCATCCAGTTCTTTGAGGCCACCTTGCATCAGTAAGTAAATAAACGGACCCGCACTGCCATCCATAATCGGCACTTCAGAGGCAGACACTTCAATGATCAAATTATCAATACCCAGACCTGCAATTGCACTCATAACATGTTCAATCGTACCGACTTTGGCATCTTCTTGAACTAGGTTTGAACACATGAAGGCTTCTTGGATCAACATCGCATTTGCACGAATGTCGATGGGTGGATTGAGATCGATACGACGAAACACAATTCCTCCGTCCGCATGATGTGGCACAAAGTTAATTAAGACTTTTTGACCACTATGCAAACCAATGCCGCTTGCTTTAACGACACGTTGTAGAGTTCTTTGTTTCAACATGTTTCATATCATCTCACCACTAAACCGCTATACGTTAGCATATTTAGCCATTGATAAAAAACAAAAAGGTAGTCAGAGACTACCTTTTCTTCATCACATGTAGTTAAACCACATCGACAAATACTACTTACGTTGTTGATTTTTCAAGTAATCTTGAATACTCATTGGTGTTGGACGTGCAGCACTCACTGTCGATGCAGAACTCGCTGCAGCAGCCACGTCTTGGTTCTGACGCTGGATTGCAGGCACATCATCATCTTCAACAACCGCTTGCGTTGCATGCCCATGTTGTGCTATCTGCACATGTGCATTTGGACGCTTCACTGGCTCAGCAGAATCTGCTGAATTTCGAGTTAAACCTGTTGCAATGACAGTGACACTGATTTCATCGCGCGCATCTGGATCAAATACGGTGCCATAGAAGACTTGGCCTTCATCTAGATCGACAATTTGGTTCACAACGTCGGTAATTTCTTCAATTTCGCCAAAGGTAACGTCATCACCACCCGTCACATTAATCAGAATCCCTTTGGCATTCATAATGGTGACATTATCTAGCAATGGGCTACGGATCGCTTGTTCAGCTGCTTGACGTGCACGGTTTTCACCACGACCTAAACCCGCACCCATCATGGCATAACCACGTGTGCTCATCGCAGTTTTCAAGTCAGCAAAGTCAAGGTTAATATGACCTGGGCGTACTACCAAATCAAAGATACTACGGACCGCATTTAATAAGACATCATCCGCTTTTTTGTAGGCATCTTTCATTGAGATGTCACGGAAAACTTTTAACAAACGTTGGTTTGGAATGATGATCAAAGAATCTACATGCGCTTCTAATGCTTCAATGCCTTGCTCAGCAGACTGAAGACGACGCTTACCTTCAAAGTTAAACGGTGTTGTTACCACGCCCACGGTTAAAATGCCCATTTCTTTGGCAATTTCAGCAACCACTGGCGCAGCACCTGTACCTGTACCACCGCCCATGCCGGCAGTGACAAACACCATATCCGTGCCTTCAAGGTGTTGACGAATCAAGTCACGACTTTCTTCAGCCGCGGCTTGACCTACATTTGGATTGGCGCCCGCACCCAAGCCACGGGTACTTTGCTCACCCAACTGAATTTTGAATTGTGCATTCATACGGTCTAGCGCTTGCTTGTCCGTATTAGCACATACAAATTTTACACCTTGAATATCTGACTCAAGCATGTGTTGTACGGCGTTACCACCTGCACCACCAACACCAAACACAGTAAAACGGGCTTGACCGTTGCTATCGGTTTGATCATCTTCTAAAAATTCAAATGAGGCCATGACCTATAGATTTCCTAATTCGTTATTGGCAGTCACTTAAGCCCGTATACTGCCTTGATCTTAATAAACAAAATTGCTTTTAAGCATGCTGTGCAAGCCATAGCTTGTCAAGTTTAAGCGATGCGTAGTAGAACTTCTTAACAATATTCCAAAAAAATTCAACTTAAAAAACAGATTTCAGCTTTTCATTGAGTCCAGACCAAGCACGTCCAACGCGTTTAATCAGAGACAGTTTTTCTGTATCTTCTGGTTCCACTATGGTTTCTTGTGTTTCGCTCTGACTAAACATCAACAAACCTGCGGCAGTGGCATACTGAGAGCGACGCAGTGCGGCAATATTTTGCTCATCTGCTGTCACGTGCACAGGTGGATTACCTAAATGCGCAGACACACCCAACATACGACGAGTCAACGTCACCATACCTTCGATTTGACTGGCATCACCAGTTAACACCACACCATGATACAACCCATGAATCGCACCATTACGCTCTAGCTCTTGGCGAACTTGGCCTAAGATTTCTTCATAACGCGCAATCACGATTTCAGTCAGCTCAATACGACTAATCGTTTGCGGACCATCAATCCCTTGGATCTGAATCATATGGTCCGGTTTAACCGACTTAATGTCGACACACCCATAGAGTAATTTAATTCGCTCAGCTTCTTCAGTGGTGGTTTGTAACACAGCAGCAATATCACGGGTGACATGCTCGCCACCACGCTGCAAAGTATGCGTCAAAGCCAAACGACCATCCAAATACACCGCGATGTTGGTGGTACCTGCACCAATATCAACCAAACAGACGCCATACTCTTTTTCATCTTTGAGCAGGCTCGCTTCTGCCGTTGCCAAACAAGACACCACCAGCTTTTCCACCCCGATGTTCGCGCCTTTTAAGGCCCGATCAAGGTTTTGCATGGTACTAATCGGTAACATCATCAACTGATAATGACCAATCATACTGTGTGCAGACATCCGTATTGGGTTTTGTACCCACTCAGTGGAGTCATCCAGCTCAAAGCCCAGTGGAACAGCACTGACCAAATAATGATCCGAGGTCATGTGGCTGGCTTTGGCCAACTCTAATGCACGAACCACTTCACTTGTTGTAATTGTATGGTCAGTATTTTCAACTGGCGTTCGTCCAGAGGCATAAAAGCTTTTTAACTCGGCACTTGGGATCGACACCCACGCGGAATGGACACGGCATTCAGCCATATCTTCTGCTTCTTGCACGGCATTTTTTATCGCTGTAATGACTTTATCAAGACTTACAATTTTTCCTTTATTCATGCCTCGGTTACGAGCAGTTGCCATTCCTATCACTTGGATATTGTCTGGCGCATGTACCTTACCAATCAAAACTGAAACTTTGTGCGTCCCAATGTCAATCGCAACAACTGAGGGAACCGCTTCATTCATTATTTACTACTACCATCACATGTTTGTTTAATTTATGGCTTTATGCCTCTGTTTTAAAGCCAAGTATTATGGCTTTGCTGCTGCTCCACCTGCAATGCTTGTGTCATCAATCGTTACAACAAAATGACCATTTGCTATCTTTGGTGCGGCAGCATTCTTCCATTGGATGGCCAAGCCATTCCGATAACGCAAATCAATGGCAGATACTTTGGCCCAAACTGGCTTCAAATCACTTTGAGCCAAATAACTCAAACGTTGCAGCTTACTCATGGTTTGATCCTGATCTACGATAACACGTAAACCTGAATCGAACTGCATAAACCAAGTCATACGCTCCGTTAAATATAGTTCTTTTAAACGCAGATTGACTGGCTGGAATAATTGATTAATTTCATTATAACGGCGCATCATCATTTTAGACTGACTGATTGGACCGTGTAATAAAGGCAAATTCTGATTATTTTTCGGCGTCACTTCGCTAAATACGTCACCGCTGTCACTTAAGAGACGCCCTGTCCCCCAACGTGCAATTGCATGCCGTGGCATAACACGAACGCGAATCGCATTCGGCCATGCCCGCGAAACCACCACGCGATCGACCCAAGCCAGCTCTAAAGTACGATCACGAATCTCTTCTAAATCTGAGGTGAAATAATTATGAGTAATGGCTGCTGAAACATGTCCCATCACCTGATTTTTTTCCGCCTCAGAACGTATGCCTACTACATCAAGTTCGGCCACACGTGCATCTGTCATGACTTGATATAAGCCATAAATCCCAACCAATAGTACCGCCACAGCAACGACCAACATCACCCAACCACCGAAGTTGGCAAGCTTTTCCTTACGCGTCGGTGGTTTATCGTGTATCGACGTAATCGCTGCGCGTTTACGGCGCATCGAAGCGGGTAATTGCGCCATTTAGTGAGTCGCACCTGTCAGTGTTTGCTCTAAAATTTGGATACAAAGCGCATCAAAGCTATAACCCACTGCATTTGCTGCTTTCGGTACCAAAGAGTGACTGGTCATCCCAGGTACTGTATTCACTTCGAGTAACCAGAAATTGCCTTGCTCATCTTGCATCGCATCAATACGACCCCAACCACTTGCACCCACCGCTTGGAATGCACGGAGGCAAAGCGCTTGCAACTTTTGCTCTTCTTCAGCGCTTAAGCCACACGGAATTCCGTATTCCACATCATTACGTTGATATTTCGCTTCATAATCATAAAAAGCCACATCCGCAGGCGGTTGTAGACGAATCACAGGTAGCGGTTGACCATTTAAAAATGAAATGGTGAACTCGCGTCCCGTAATCCATTTTTCAGCCATCACCACAGCATCGTGTTGGGTCGCTTTGGCAATTGCCGCTGCCAAATCTTCTGCTTTTTCGACTTTACTCATGCCAACACTTGAACCTTCGTGTACTGGCTTGATAATCAGTGGAAGACCCAAATTCGCCACCACTTCAGCTAAATCTGACTCTTGGCCAATGATGCGATAAGGCGCTGTTGGTAAGTCTGAACCCTGCCAAATTTGCTTAGTTTTAACTTTATCCATACCAATGGCAGAACCCTGTACGCCTGTTCCGGTATACGGGATGTTGAGCCACTCCAAGACCCCTTGGATTTGACCGTCCTCTCCACCACGACCATGCAACACAATAAACGCACGGTCATAACCGACCAATTCGGTCACACTACGCTCTTTCGGGTCAAAAGCTTCTGCATTTACACCAGAACGAACCAATGCTTCAAGTACAGCTGCACCACTATCTAGAGAAACCTCACGCTCAGCAGACTTACCACCAAGCAACACCGCTACTTTGCCGAATTTTGAAGCATTTGACACGTTGATATCCTTAAACTTTATGACTGTTTTTTCAGTGAGTAATCACAAAACGTGATTATTTTAAATATAAATGATTGCTTGCAAGCTCAACCGAGATAGCTCCCACATTACCTGCGCCTTGCGTCAATAACAAGTCATCCGCTTGTAACACTTTTTTCAACGCATGCTGCAAATTACCTTCAACCGGATCGATCAAAATCGGCTCTACATCGCCACGTAAACGAATACTACGCGCCAATGAACGGCTGTCTGCCCCCACAATCGGTTTTTCACCTGCAGGATAGACTTCAAGCAGCAACAACTGATCGACATGTGACAATACATCCACAAAGTCATCGAAACAGTCACGGGTACGGCTAAAACGGTGTGGCTGGAACATCATCACTAAACGGCGGTCTGGATGGCTTGCACGTGCCGCTTTAATGGTTGCTTCAACTTCTTTTGGATGGTGACCATAGTCATCCACCAATTTCACATTACCGCCTTCGATGTCAAATTCACCTTGGACTTGGAAACGACGACCTACACCGCTGAAACTTTCCAACGCACGTGCAATCGCAGCATCAGACACACCTTCATCAGTTGCAATACCAATCGCCGCAAGTGCATTTAAAATATTATGCAAACCCGGTAAATTGATGGTTAAACGCAAAGGCTCACGATCTTTACGCAATACGGTAAAGTGCGACTGCATGCCTTCTTGTTCAATATCCACTGCACGAATGTCATTGTCTTCGTTAAAACCATACGTGATCAATGGACGACCAATACGCGGCATGATTTCACGAATGTTGGCATCATCGCCACACACCACAGCCAAGCCGTAAAACGGTAGTTTTTGTAAGAACTGTACAAAGGTATCTTTTAAGACATCGAAGCTACCACCATAGGTGTCCATGTGGTCTGCATCAATATTGGTCACAATGGTGGCCATCGGTTGCAGATGCAGGAATGACGCATCTGATTCATCTGCTTCTGCCACGATAAAACGACTCGCGCCCAGCGCAGCATTCACACCAGTACGGTTCAACAAACCACCAATCACATAGGTTGGGTCGAGATTTTCTTCTGCCAACATACACGTCACTAGGCTTGTAGTCGTGGTTTTACCATGCGTTCCCGCAACAGCAATCCCATGACGGTAGCGCATCAGCTCACCTAGCATTTCTGCACGGCGCACCACAGGTGTACGCGTTTCAATGGCTGCTTTAATTTCTGGGTTTTCTGCATCAATTGCAGTCGACACCACAATCACGTTTGCCCCTTGAATATTTTCAGCCGTATGCCCGATATAGACTTTGATCCCATTTTCTTCAAGCTGAGCCGTGGTTTTTGACGCTTTGATATCTGAACCTGAGACTTTGTAGCCTTGGTTCTTGAGCACTTCAGCAATACCACACATACCCGCACCACCAATCCCAATAAAATGGATGTGCTTAATACGGCGCATTTCTGGCACTTTAATTAACTTTTTTGCTTGATCAGCAGGCGTAGATGGCGACATAAAATACTCGGTTTACAATGCTTGAATTAAACGAACCACATGTTGGGTTGCATCGGGTTGTGCTTGCTGACGTGCTTTCACTGCCATTTCAGACAATAACTGACGGTTCATCAAGGGTAATAATAATTCTTTTAAACTCTCGGGGGTCATGCTTGCTTGTGGACAAATTTTGGCTGCACCGATATTGGCTAAAAACTTTGCATTGGCCGTTTGGTGATCATCCACTGCACTTGGCAGCGGAACAAAAACCGCAGCCACACCAGCAGTCGCAATCTCGGTCACGGTTAACGCCCCAGCACGGCAAATAATTAAATCGGCATCACTATAAGCTTGGGCCATATTTTCAATAAAAGGGTGAACTTCAACCTGAAGCTGTTCAGGTGCATCGGCATAGCGCGCTTGGGTCGCTTCTGCATGGTTTTGACCACACTGATGATAAACGCTTAACGGCACATTCAATTGCTTCAATGCTTCAGGAACACGCTCATTTAACGCTTGTGCGCCCAACGAGCCACCCACAATTAAGACCTGCAGTGGCAGACCTGCTTTTTCACGTTCTTGATAACGCCAAGACGGATTTAAAATTTCCGTAATCTCTTTGCGGACGGGATTGCCGGTGGTCACAATTTTATCTTGTGCAGTAAAGGTGTTTGGAAAAGCCTGGCACACTGTTTTGGCAATACGTGATAACTGCGTATTGGTAAAACCTGCAATCGCATTCTGCTCATGAATAATGACAGGAATACCCAGTGCGCGCGCAGCCAATCCACCTGGCCCAGCGACATACCCCCCAAAGCCCGCGACGGCATCGACTTTGAGCTGCTTCATGTAACGCATTGCACTTAAAGTGGCTTTTAAAATTTTAAAGGGTGCCAATACTTTGCGGACTAAGCCATTGCCGCGCACTCCTTGAATATCAATTTGATAAATCGGAATATCATGATTTTTAAGCAGGCGATTTTCCATACCTGTAGGCGTAGCAAGCCATGAGACTTGGCAGCCTTGTTGCTGTAATTCCTTAGCCACAGCAAGTGCTGGAAAAACATGCCCGCCCGTTCCGGCAGCCATCATCATTACATGTTTCGGCTTTGTTTGTGTTGCTTCGGTCACAGTCTAATTCTTCAATTCTAAAAATATGGAAACAAAATTCAATTTTAAGCGATCAATTGTAATCACAAACGCATAGCCGCGAAAGATTATTTACTTTTTTTCAACAGGCATTTGATTGTTTTTTTCTACTGATTTTCAAGTTTAAACTAGATTTGTTATCAGATGTGCATTTTTACTCAAACTACAGCACACAATCAGGCTCGACAGCGCAATTGGCTATATTTAAAAATAAAACAATGAAAATTATTTTAATCAAATAGACTTCCGTCATAAATCAAAAAACGTACAATTTATTTGATCTTAAATTAATCAGCAAAATTATTTAATTCAAGAGATAATCCTTGGATGAAATTCAAAGATATTCAAAAATTATCAGACGTTAAGTTTCGTAGGCTTACCGGTGTTAGTTGGGCTACATTTAACCTCATGTTGGCCGAGCTAAATAAGCAGTTACCTCGTCATATTGGTAAAGGACGACCGCATAAATTACCGTTGGAAGATCGTTTGCTCTTATGTATAGAATATTGGAGAGAATATCGAACATTTTTCCATCTTGGTATGAGTTACGGTGTATCTGAAACGAGTGCAATTCGTATCACACGTGTTATTGAAGATACCTTAATCCGTTCTGGAAAATTTAACTTGCCAAAACAACCTCCTAATCGAGATGAAGTGGATTGGGAAGTTGTTGTGATTGATGCCACTGAAATATTAGTTCAACGTCCAAAAAAAACAGAAGAAATGGTATAGCGGTAAAAAAAAGCGACATACCTTTAAATTTCAGCTATCTATGCACTATATAACAGGTGAAATACTGAGTGTATGTGGAAGTCATGGAAGCATGCATGATTTTAAAATATTTAAAAAAAGTATGAGGAAATTCTCTGTACACGACAAATTTCACAGAACCCTTATCCTATCAGGATTCTGCCTTCTTAAAATTGCCAAAATTTCCTTAAACTCTTCTTTTTTCCCAAAACCAATTAAACGCTGAATCGCCATTTGAACATAGTCTAAACCATAGCGAAATAAACTCATTGAGAGTCGTCCATGCTTCTTTATTTTTATCGCTTTTTTTTGATCATGTTGCCATTCACCCGTTAAGTAACACCAACAGAAGCTTATAGCTAACACCGCAATCAATTTTTTCACTCGTCTAGCGTCTGTCAAGCGCGTATTTTCAAGATTAAACCCGCGTCCTTTGAGACAACTGAATAAGGTTTCAATTTCCCAGCGTAATGCATAATCCTGAATAGCATTGGCATTAAACTGAGGAGAAACGACGAGTAAAAGCTCTCCATTTTCTAACTGTAGTGCACTTATATATAGTTTCACCCGACCAACCAAAATCCGTCGTTTACGACATTCAATTTGACCAACTTTAAGATGGCGAAATAAATCACTAATTTTATGATTCTTTCCTAAATGATTGGTGACAATGAAGTTTTTTTAACACGAATGCAGAAGTTGATGTCTTGTTCAATTAACCATGTAAACCACTGCTCACCGATAAACTCTCTGTCTGCGAACACATTCACAATACGGTCTTTACCAAAAATGGCTATAAAGCGTTGAATCAAAGCAATACGCTCTTTCGTATCTGAATTTCCACGTTTATTAAGCAATGTCCAAAGGATAGGTATCGCTATTCCACGATAAACGATTGCGAGCATCAGGATATTAATATTTCGTTTTCCCCATTTCCAATTGGTTCTATCTAAAGTCAGTTGCACTTGGTCGAATGAAAACATATTGAAAATCAACTGAGAAATTTGACGATAATCAAAATACTGACCTGCAAAGAAGCGCTGCATACGTCGATAAAATGATTGTGGTAAGCACTTGATGGGCAAGGCTTTAGATGCAGAAGAAAGATTACATGTTTGCTTTAAAATAATCACAAGCATGATGAGCGCAAAGCACTTTAAATGTGACTTGTTCCATTTTAGATATTTGTTTAAGATAAGATATAACTCATTGAGATGTGTCATAGTATTCGTCGTTAGAAAACAATTATTATGACATTATTTCAATGAGTTATCTATTTTTGTCGTGTACAGAGGAGGAAATTAAAATTTAAGCCCTTTTTTATCGTTGATAAGGGGTATTTAGGGATAAAAAAATTGGGTTTTGGATGCCTCATGCCATCTAAAGCAAAGAAAACTGAAAAATTAGATTCTGAATTAAAAAAGTTAAATAGAGAGATTGGTCGTAGACGAATTCAAGTAGAGCATGTATTTGGAAGGATGAAATGTTTTAAGATTTTATCTTGTGTATATAGAAATCGTCGTAAAAGATTAAACCTGCGGTTTAATTTACTTGCTGGCATATACAATTTAGATTGGGTGAAAGATAAACAATTAAATTGATTGAAAAATGATTTATGAAGGAAGTCTAATATTTAACATAATTTTAAAGCCCAATTCGCTTCATTTTAGTACTTATAAATACAATCTGAGCTCATACATTTAAGCAGGATGAAAATTTGTAGTGTCTAGCAATATAATCCGCTTTATTTTCAACCAAATTTATACACTTCGTGGCAAAGTACGCTTCTATTTCAAAACCAACCACCTCCATGAAAGAAAAAAGGAACCATTTCAGGTTCCTTTTCTGTCAATTTAGCTGGCTTTACCTGCTTCTAGGACATCAAATAAAGTATCGGCTATCGAGGTACCAAATTGCGCATCAATCTCACGAATACAGGTTGGACTGGTGACATTAATCTCGGTCACATAATTGCCAATCACATCAAGTCCGACAAAAACCAAACCTTTTTCACGTAAGAAGGGTCCCACTTTTGCAGCAATCGCCTTGTCGTTTTCAGTCAAAGGACGTGCTTGACCCAAACCACCTGCGGCCAAATTCCCACGGACTTCGCCGTTTTGTGGAATACGCGCCAAACAGTACGGAATAGGTTCACCATTGACCAGCAAGATACGTTTATCCCCTTCCACAATTTCAGGAATATAACGCTGCGCCATAATCGGACGTGTACCCATTTCCGTCAACATTTCCAAAGTTGAACCAATGTTCACACCATCTTGATATAAACGGAAAATTCCCATGCCACCCATCCCATCGAGAGGCTTCACAATCACATCACCATGTTCTTTGATAAATTCACGGATCAGGCTTTGTTGTGAAGTCACCAATGTAGGCACTTGGAGTTCTGGGAACTGCGTGGCAAACAGTTTTTCATTACAGTCACGTAAGGACTGTGGTTTATTAATAATCCACGCGCCTTCACGTTCCGCTTGTTCCAAGATATAGGTGGTGTAGACAAAGTTCATGTCGAATGGTGGATCTTTACGCATCAAGATCACATCGTAATCGGCCAAGGACTCTTTTTGCTGTTCACCCAACTCAAAATAATGATCGTAGTCTTCAAACACTTTTAAGGGAGAAATCAGACCAAAGGCTTTACCTTGATCGATATATAAATCGTGTTGTAATGCATAACCCAGTTCATGTCCGCGACGGCTTGCTGCCCATAACATGGCCATGGTGGAATCTTTTTTTAGATTCACCGTTTCAATCGGGTCCATCACTACCAGTACACGCATAATTCTCACGCTCATATTTTTTAAACTTGGCAAAAAGTATAGCGAAGTTTTCAGGTTTGGGTGCAACAAGTTGTGTAATAATTAAAGATTAAAAAATCTATTTTATTCAAATAACTACAACACATTACAGTAACAAATCAAATGCTAACTGCTCAATTCAACAAAGGGAGTATATGTCTATTACCACGCGACAGCTCCTTTCCATACCTTCTCCATTAAGTCAAAAGGCGTTGAATATCCTTGGCAATTTTTTCAGGTTTAACAATCGGCGCATAGCGTTTCACCACCTGCCCTTTTTGGTTAATGAGAAATTTGGTGAAATTCCATTTGATGCTTTGACTACCTAAAATGCCTTTAGCTTCAGTGGTTAAATACTGATACAGCGGATGCGCTGTAGGCCCATTCACGTCGACCTTAGCAAACATTGGGAAAGAGACTCCATAGTTACGCTGGCAAAAGCTGCCGATCTCTTCATTACTCGCAGGGTCTTGCTGCGCAAATTGGTTGCAGGGAAAACCTAAAATCAACAGACCTTGCTGTTGATAGTCCTGATATAACTGTTCCAAGCCTTCAAATTGCGGGGTTAAACCACATTGGCTGGCGGTATTCACCACCAATAAAACCTTGCCCTGATAATCGGCCAGATTTTTTTGCTCGCCTTCCAACAGTTCAGCCTGAAAATCATAAATTGTGGTCATTACATCTCTTCCATTCATCAAAATGTCATTAATTAAAGTCGCTTCAAGTTCTGAACCGACCTCAGTCTCAAATAAATATCGCACACAATTAACTTGCACACAAGATTATTATGCGCAATATACTTTCATCCCTATTTCATTTATACTGCTTTACAGACATTAACACCCAAGGACATGCAACATGGCGGACATCCCACTTTTAGAAAACCGCGTGTGTTTTGCCATGTATTCCGCAACCAATGCCATGGTTCGTCAATACCGTCCACGCTTACAAGCTTATGATCTGACCTATCCGCAATTTATTGTTTTGTTGGCTTTATACGAGCAGGACAATGTGACGCTGACCGAGATTGGACAAAAAACTTTTTTTGACTCAGGCACCTTAACCCCAATTATTAAAAAACTAGAAGAAAAACAGTTTTTAAAGCGTGTTGCTGTCAAAGAAGATGAACGTATGAAAAAAGTCGTTCTGCTGGAAAAAGCACTCTTAGCCAAAGATAAAATTATGGCCATTCCATTTGAGCTGGCGTGTTCTTTAGGTCTAGATCCCGATGATTTGGTGGCCATCCATCAACTGTGTCAGCGTTTTTTAAACGGTTTGGAACAGATCCAACACGACAGTCGAGATACTTAAGTGCAACAAGCGATTGTCGGTTTTCATCTAGATGAAGAACATCATTGGGTGGCGGAGCTTACCTGTGGTCACACACAACATGTCCGCCATACTCCACCGTGGCAAAACCGCCCTTGGGTACAAACTGAGCAAGGACGCCAAGAAAAAATAGGCGTTCTTTTAAGCTGTAAAAAATGCATGGAAAATGCACAAAAATAATTCTTTTGTATTTTCTTCAAATTTTAATGCTTATTTATCAATTTTTTAGAAAAATTAAAAAGCCTGTACAGCTGTACTTTTCAACCCAGTAAAACTATGTAGAAAAAATGAATATTACCATAAGTCTTGTTCATTTTTAGTAAATGATTATACTTCTCATTTTTATTGGCAATTCACTCTCTCCGAGCCTTAAATCATGATGAAATTTTCACCACAGCCGCTTTGTGGTTCAAACCTATTCAAATATAGCCTTCTCAGCTTTATGATTTTAAATGCGCATGCAACCTATCCGGATGAAACGATGCTACAAAATAATGAGAACCCTTCTTCTCTAGCAACGACAAAAAAATCGAGCACAGCAGCAGTTTTGCCTACCTTGAAAGTTGAGGCAATGAGTGAACTTGATCCAATCAAAAGCTATGTCGATTATGATCAGGCCAATGTCACACGGAATGGTTTAAAGAAAAAAGATATTCCTCAAACCATCGACACCATCGATGTACAGAAATATAAAATCTATGGCTCTAACGACCTCAGTGTAATGCTACAAGGTACACCAGGGGTATCCACCAGCTACGATACACGTGGTGATGGCATCACCCTCCGTGGTTTCTCTGCCGACTCGGGTGATATTTACCGTGATGGTATTCGTGAAAGTGGCCAAGTGCGTCGCAGCACATCCAACATTGAACGGATCGAAATTTTAAAAGGCCCTGCCTCGGTACTTTACGGTCGTAGTGCTGGCGGTGGTGTGATCAATATGGTGAGTAAATACGCCAACTTTGACTCGAAAAGTTCCGTCGGTACTTACGTAGGCTCATATGATAACTACGGTGCAACAGCAGATATTAACCAAGTGTTGAATGACATTTGGGCTGTCGTTTAACAGGTGAATACGGTGAAGCGGATAGTTTCCGTTCAGGCATTGACAGTAAAATTGAAATGATTTCGCCAAGTTTCACTTATAAAAATGATGATGAAACCCTCACGTGGACCACACAATATACTTATGACAAATTAAATCGAACCCCTGACCGCGGGCCTTCTTATAGTAACTTACCCGCGGGTGTTTCAATCAAGACTGGCTTTGCTCAAGAAGGCGATTTTATTGAAGATGAATTACAAGTTATTCGTTCAGATTTAAATTACGAATTTGCGCCGAATTGGAAATTTCATTGGGCAACAAGTTACCGCCAAGCCAAGCAAAACTTCGATCATTTCTATTTAGGCGGATACTGCGCCACAGAGACAACCGTCATTCGTAATGCGGGCACATGTCAGGGCCATGTTGGAGAAATCTCTCAGATTTACTACTGACAACAAAACCACCAGCAATACCTTTGATATTTGAGGCGAGTTCGATACAGGTATGATTAAACACAACCTTGTATTCGGTAGTGATTGGGCATATGAAGAGCGCGAACCACGTTTAGCAAATACCAATCAAAATGGCTCTGCGATTTATGGTTACGTCAACCCACTTACGGGTGAACGCGAATCTAGTCGCGGTAGTGGCCCTTTGCAAATGAGACAGCATAATTATCACGAAGGCAACAGTTTAGGTTTCTTCGTGCAAGATTTGATTAGCTTTACACTTGAACTCAAAATGATGCTCGGTGTGCGCTATGATCAGTACAATTTCAAATCGACCAATCATATCCAGAACCTTTCAAAACAATATGATGATACGACCTTCAGTCCTAATATTGGCTTTGTATGGCAACCATCAGAACAACACAGTTTTTATACTTCATACAGTAAAAGCTTCTCCCCTTATGGAGGTCGTGGCAATATTTCTGTTGATGTCACTACTGATCCAAGCTTGTATGACGCAGAACCGCAATACAATGAACAATATGAAATTGGGGTTAAGAGTGATTGGTTAGACCAACGCTTAAACACACAACTTTCTGTTTATGACATTCGTAAAAATAATATTCGCTACCAACCAAACCCAGATATTCTTGATAAATGGGCTGTTGGTGGAAAACATCAATCCCAAGGTTTAGAATTTAGTTTCATTGGCCGTGTGTTGGATAATGTATTTGTTCGTGGTGGCTATGGCTATACTAATGCCGAAGTAAAGAAAGACAAAGAAAACCCTCAAAATGTAGGTAATAAATTGTCTAACACCTCTAAAAATACAGGCAACCTATTTGTCCGCTACTTACCTACCGAAAAACTTTATGGTGAAGTCGGTGTGACTTATGTGGGCTCTTACTATCCAAACATCAATAACTTGACCAAGATGGATGGTTTCAATCGTGTCGATGCAGCCATTGGTTATAGTGCTGATCCATGGAACCTGACCTTAGCTGTCAGTAACTTGACCAATAAAGAATATTGGCGTTCGGACTCTATGCCAGGTACACCACGTAGCTTCCTCATGCGTTTGAACTATCAGTTCTAAACCCCTTTAGTTAAAACGCCATCTCAAGCGGAACAGGTCACTGTTCCGCTTTTTTATGCTTATCAAGGGACGACTAAGCCAATCAATGCATGCTTCTAACCTTTTCTGATAAAGCGCAAGAAACGGATTTTCAGGCCTCGCTGGATTTGTTAGTGTTTTCTTAAGTTAAATGATTTCCGCGAGTAATCATGACAGAACATAGCAATTACGCACGTGTGGCAAAGGCGATTGAATATATTGAACAAAACTTCAAACAGCAACCCAGTTTGGCTGAGATTGCAGAACACGTGCATTTAAGTCCTACACATTTTCAGCGTATCTTTAGCGAATGGGCAGGCATTAGCCCGAAGAAATTTCTGCAATATATTAGTGTGGAATATGCAAAGTCGGTTTTGAAAAATCACACAGAAAATAAGATTTTTGCAGCAACCTTTGACACTGGTCTTTCCAGTACCAGCCGATTGCATGATTTATTTGTCCAAATCGAATGGATGACGCCTGCAGAATATAAACATGGCGGTGAAGCACTCCACATTCACTATAGTTTTGCCGAAACCATTTTTGGCTCCGTCATTATTGCCTCAACCCCTAAAGGGATTTGTCATATGGCCTTTACCGAAGCAGATTGGGATGCATTGGCCTATCTGAAAAAACAGTTCCCACGCGCGACATTTATTGAAGATCAGGATGAATTACAACGCAAAGCACTCGCAATTTTTCAGCACGATCAAAACAGCTTATCGGAGATTAAACTGCATCTAAAAGGCACCGACTTTCAGCTCAAGGTTTGGCAATGTCTGCTGAAAATCCCCATGGGACGGCTCAGCAGTTATGCACATATTGCTCAAGAGATTGGGCAAGAGCGTGCTTCACGAACGGTCGGAACAGCCATTGGCAGCAACCCCGTTGCCTTTTTAATTCCATGTCATCGGGTCATTCAGTCTTCAGGGCAACGTGGCGGCTATATGTGGGGGACAACACGTAAAACTGCGATAATTGGTTGGGAAGGTGCGCATAGCCAAACGCCAACCGAATGAGAGAGCCAATAAAAAAGGAAGCCGAAGCTTCCCTTTTTTGTTTCAACGCTTAAACGCCATATTTCACGCGATAGGCTTCCATTTTTGCTAAAGCTTCTGTCTCACCTTTAGCCTCTAAATAATTCATTAAATCTTTCATGGTCACCAGTGCATGCACAGGAATTTCTAATTCTTTTTGCACTTCTTGAATCGCAGACAGTTCACCTTGACCTTTTTCTTGGCGGTCTAATGCCACCAACACACCTGCAATCTGCGCACCTGCATTTTTCAAAATGGTGACTACTTCACGGATTGCTGTGCCCGCAGTAATCACGTCATCAATAATCCAGACTTTTTTGCCTGCAACAGATGCACCAACCAAGACCCCGCCTTCACCATGATCTTTGGCTTCTTTACGGTTAAACCCCCAAGGCACACTTACCCCATGATTTTGTGACAAAGCCACCGCTGTTGCAGCAACAAAAGGAATCCCTTTGTACGCAGGACCAAAGACCACCTCAACATTGTTGCATTCTGTCAGTTTGGCTGCATAGCCAGACGCCAGTAATGACAAGGCTTCACCGTCATTAAGCAGACCTGCATTAAAAAAATAAGGACTCACACGACCCGATTTTAAAGTAAACTCACCAAATTTAAGCACACCACGTGATAATGCGAGTTCGATAAAAGCTTGAGGGTTAAATGTCGCTTGCGTTGTCATGCGGTGCTCCGTATTTTCAAATTGAGGTAAGACTTGCGCATGATACCAAAGAGTAGCTATCCAAGTGATCAAAAAATTTTACGTGTGGTTTCAATTAACGTAAATGGTCTACGTTCTGCAGAAAAAAAAGGGATTTTTGATTGGATTGCCACATCAGATGCTGATGTGATTTGCATGCAAGAATCTCGCATCACCCACGAACAATGGACCGATAAATTTAAACCTGAAGGTTGGCATACTCACCTGTTCCCTGCTGAACGTCCAGGGTATGCTGGCACTGCTATTTATAGCCGTTTACCGTTTGTTTCAGTTACTGATGGACTTGGTTTTGAATTGGCCGACTCTCAAGGCCGTTTTATTTCGGCTGAGTTTGACTTAGGCTTAGACCAAAACGTGCATATTTGTTCACTCTATTTACCATCGGGTTCTTCTGGTGAAGAGGCACAAGTACGTAAAGACCACTTCTTAGAAGAATACAAACAAATTTTGAAACAATGGCGCGAGGAAAATAAATCCGTGATTGTTTGTGGTGACTACAACATCGTGCATAAACGCATCGACATTAAAAACTGGTCAGGCAACCAAAAAGCCTCAGGTTGCTTACCGCACGAACGCGCTTGGCTCGATCATATTTATGATGAACTTGGCTATGTCGATACTTTCCGTGAAGTGCGTCCAGAGGCTGAGCTTTATTCGTGGTGGTCAAACCGAGGACAGGCCCGAGCGAAGAACGTGGGCTGGCGCATTGACTATCAAGCGTGCTCACCTGACTGGAAAGCCCGTACAGTCAATGCTTGGGTCTATAAAGAAACATGGTTTAGCGACCATGCACCTGTCATTATTGACTACAAAATCTAGAAAAATGTAAGTATTTAGCTCATACTCAGTGAGCATATGTTTACTGAATATGAGTTTTTAACCTACATTATCTGCCGTTTTTTGAGTCTTTTTCTGATCAATCAATCAGTGCATTATATTTCCACGGCAAAGGGACGATGTCAGGATGACAGCACAAGGACAGGACGCCGTAGGATGAAATTAAAACGAACTATGGATATAGTTGGTTTTCAAGGATGTGACAATGGACGTTGTAATGAGACCCGCATGATCAGGATGATTAAATGCGGGTTTTCTCTTTTTTAGTCTCTGCCTTTTTTAATGCTTCTTCTTTTTAGATTCTATTTTTCTTTGATTTGATTCTAAATCGCTTTTATGACAAGACGATGACGCTATTGGCTTAAATCGCGACACTAGAGCTGCTCTGCTTTTTCCGTTACTCTAAACCCAGCTTAAAATTCAGAAGGGTTTTCCATGTTAAACGTGTATGGCATTAAAAATTGTAATTCAATGAAAAAAGCATTCGACCTACTAAATGAGTTAGGTTTAGCGTATGAGTTTCATGATTATAAAAAACAAGGCATTGATGCTACGACTGTCAAAACATGGCTCGATCAGATTGGGGCAGATGTGGTCCTGAATAAGAAAGGTACCACTTGGCGTAAGCTGACTGAAGCAGAACAAGACACTGCTTTGGCTTCAGAGCAAGGACTGATTGATGCCCTCACAACCCATCACAGCCTCATCAAGCGCCCCGTGATTGCAACACCCGATGGTTTTATTGTGGGTTTCAATGAAGATGCAATTCGTGTCCTAAAGGCATAACAAAAACAAAAAAAGCCGAGCAATTGCTCGGCTTTTTTTGTTGGATGAGATTAGTTCGCGCGAATCCAAGTTTGGTTACGGCCTAATGCAGCCACGCCAATATAACCACGAAGCTCTAGTTTTTTACCACCAGCAGCAATGTTGCCTTTTAATTTATAGGTTTTACCAGTTTGCGGATCTAAAATTGATCCACCGTCATAGCTTGTACCACCCGCGTTTTTCAGACCATGCACAATCGTTAAACCTTTCAACGATTTGTTTTTGTATGGGCCTTCACACTTGGTACAGGCATTTTCTTCACCTGGCGTCAAAATACCTTGAATACTCGCAGTTAAAGTTCCATTTTTTTGCTCTGTGAATTTAACCAATGCTTTCGCTTGTTTAGTTTTGTCATCAATCGTTTTCCAAACAGTGCCATTCAGCGGATCTGCTGCATGAGCTAGAGCGGTTAATCCTAGTACGCTTAACGCAAGTGCAATTTTTTTCATTTTTTTCATTTCCCTAGTCTAGTATAGACGACTATCATTATTAAAAAGTCACAACAATTTTTCAATTTTTCAATGTGACCAATTAGTGTAACCTTGTAAATTATGTTGGTAAATACACAAACTCAAGGTAAAACAAATAACAAAATGGAATAACTATGAAGATTGCCGATCCATGGAAACAAATCATTACAGAGCAGTTTTTAAAAACCACGATTCGAACCCCAAGTCGCTTTAGTCTCCCCCCCAGTAGTCAGCGTTTTCTTCTTGAACAAATGTGTCGTGCATTTCCGATCAATAAGTCGATCCAGATTCGCCCTCTACGTCTTGCAGGCCTGCGTGCGGAAGAGATAAAACCTGAAACTGAAGCCACTCAGCTCATTTTGCATATTCATGGTGGAGCTTTCTTTTTGGGTTCAATGAATACCCACCGTGCGTTTGTCTCAGACCTTGCAGCCAGTACACAAATGCAAGTCATTCACCTTGACTATCCGTTGTCACCCGAACACCCCTATCCTGAAGCCATTGATGCGCTTTTTGATGTTTATCTGCTGTTATTGGAGCAAGGTATACAGGCCAAAGATATTATTTTATCAGGCGATTCATGTGGTGCAAATTTAGCGCTAGCCTTGGCGCTACGTATTCGTGATGAGCAACGTCCTCAAGTCAGTGGACTAATTCTACTTTCGCCGTTTTTGGATTTAAGCTTAACCAGTGAATCTATTCGCTATAACAGCAAGCTCGATGCACTGTTATCCATCGAGGCCCTTGAAACAGGCATCGACTATTATGTTCCAGAGCAAATTGACCCAGCGGACCCGCTCGTTTCACCTTTATTTGATGATTTAGCAGACCTCCCGCCTACCCTTGTACAAGTCGGTTCGAAAGAAATTCTCTTGGACGATGCCCAGCGGTTTAAAGATAAAGCGACCAAGGCAGGCGTAGACGTAACATTTAAACTATACACAGGCATGTGGCATAACTTTCAAATGTTTAATGCATGGTTTCCTGAAGCTAAAATGGCATTGGATGATATCGCAACGTTTGCTCAAGCGCTCGACCAAGATTAGACACATTCCACATAAAAAAAGGTCAGCTTAACGCTGACCAAATGAGGAATCATGGAACTACAGTTATTGTTATTAGATCGTTTGCACCTGCGCTAGAGCTGCTGCAATGGCTTTGTCTTTCAGCTCTGGGCCCATATTCACGCCTTCAGCACGAATGATTTCAACATCGGTCACACCAGTAAAATTAAAAACAGTTTTTAAGAAGCCTTCTTGGAAGTCAACAGCACTATTTTCACCATAGACACCACCGCGACTACTGGCAATATAGGCTTTCTTGTCACCAGCCAAACCGACAGGGCCATTTTCCGTATATTTAAAGGTACGACCTGCAACACTAATGCGGTCAATCCATGCTTTTAAAGTCGACGTAATCCCGAAGTTATACATCGCCGCACCAATCACCACAACATCCGCATCTAAGTACTGTTGAATAATACGTTCGCCCAAAGCCGATTGTTCTGCATTTTGACCCATTAAAATTTCTGCGTCTAAATGTGGAATCGGTTGCGTTGCCAAATCCAAATATTCAACCTCAACTTGCGCATGCTTTTCGCTGAGTTGCGAAACAATGGCTTGGCTCAACTGACGAGACACAGAAGCATCCGCCATAATACTTGAATCGATGTGTAAAACTTTCATGGGATGTTCCAACATAATCTTTATTGAATAGCTGCATCTTAAAAGAATCCCGCTCTTAGAATAATTGGTTTATTTAAAACACTATGTTGCAAAAATAGAACACTTTTCCCTTTTTATAGGGATATTTTTTCTATGATTTTAGATGCTATCTTTAAATTCAATTTTAAGAATTAATTACACTATTTAAATTAAAAAGAATATGAAAGTAAGAGGATAAAAAGATTGAATGAATTCACTAGCCTCCAGCTCTAAAAAATTAAATAAAAATAAACTTTCTCACTATTTACTGGAAGAGGAAGTCTGATATACGCTGAATTATCAGGAGACTTTCCCTTGGGAGATTCTAGGCAGCCAACTTATAAAAGTCTTCGGCCATTTGATTTGGTGTCTTAAAACCCAAACCCTTTTGAATTCTTCGATGATTATAAAATAACTCAATGTATTTTATAATATCTGCTTTGGCTTCTTCTCTGGTTTGATAGTTGTAATGATGCACTAACTCATTTTTCAGTATTCCCCAAAAGCTTTCAATCGGTGCATTATCGTAACAGTCTCCGCGCTTGCTCATTGAACCTTGAAAACCATATTGCTCAAGTATATTTCGATATTCATGGCTGCAATATTGACTTCCTCTGTCTGAATGCACAATCAGTTCTTTGGTTGGTTTTTGATTGTGAATAGCCATATTTAGCGCATTACAAACAAGCTGTGTTGTCATGCGCTCATTTAAGCTATAGCCAACCACTTGCTTCGTGTAAAGGTCTTTTACCGCTGCTAAGTACAGCCATCCTTCAACAGTCCATATGTACGTAATATCACTTGACCATGCTTGATTTGGTCTAGTCATTGAGAATTGTTGCTCCAGCAGGTTTTCATAGATCGCTCGATTATGGTCACTATTCGTAGTCCTTTTAAAACGCTTGTGTCGCTTACAATACAGGTGGTTCAGCGCTTTTATCTGACGTACAGCGTACATACTCATTTTTATGCCCTGAGCTTGTAAGTATTTGGTTAATCGAATATAACCATAGCTCTGCTTTGTCTCCTCATGGGCTATTTTCACCAATATCGTCTGTTGATTTCGTTGAATCGTTCTTTTGCTCACGCCTCTCTTGAGCCAATCATAAAAACATGAAACTGAAACATGAAGTAATCGAGCCATTAAGGTAATTGGAAAAGAATATCTTTTTTGTTTCATATAGGCGTACCTTACTGACTTTCTTTGGCAAAGTACGCTGCTGCCTTTTTTAAAAATTCACGTTCCATTTCAGCTATTTTGAGCTGTTGTTTGAGTTTTTTATTTTCTTCGAGTAGAGCGTTTAGATCAGGTGAATACTGTTTTGTACCTGCTAAAGTTCCAGCCTTTGCTTTGGTATTCCAATTTGAAAGAGTTTGCATTGAAATGCTAAGTTGTCTAGCTGTTTCCGAGACATTGCCTTGATTGGCTTCAATTAATTTGATGGCTTCAGCTTTAAATTCTGTGGTGTAAGTCTTGTGTTTCTTGCTCATGGTAAACTCCTGATGAGTGTGTTTAGTTTACCAAGTTAAAACCTCCTGTTTTTTCAGCACACATCAGTTGCTTAAAGGTCGGGTCTTCTACATCAAAGCGAATGAGGATTTCTTCAAAATCTAGATCAAATGCAGTCAAGACCAACCATGCTCGCACCGACCAACTGGAGTAATTTTTATTGGCAATATATAAACGTTGCATCCCCCGCTCTGCTTCAGGTTAAAAACGTTGTAATTGAGCTAAAAGTTCAGCCTCAGTAAATGCACCGGTTAAACGTAAACCACGAATTTCTTGTTGTGAGGCATCTAAGAATAAATAGGTCGGTGGTCCTAAAATATCCCACTGGTTTAAGAGCAGTTGATGGGTTGCATCGTAATGACTCAAATCTAATTTGATCAAATAATACGGCGCAAGCGCTTGCTGTACCGTTGCAGACTTTAATATACGGTGTTCAATCGGCTGACAAGCAACACACCAATCCGCATAGACATCGACAATAATCTTTTGACCTTTTGGTGCTTGTGCCAAGAGCTGCTTAAACTCCGTTGCCGTCGCTGCCACATGCCAACGCGCAGATGCAGCCACTGGCGCTTCAAAGAAACGCTGACTCTGCTGATATTGGCTATAGGCAATGTACGTCCCGCCAATGACTAGAGCCACGATGTACAGCATACGCAACTGAGTTTTATGCCACATCAAACGATACAACACATAAATAATAAAGCTCAAGCCTAGCAGCAGACTCAGTGCTTGCATCCATGTTTCAGAAAGCAAAGGACGCACAAAATACAGCGCCAAAGCCAACATGATGAAAGCAAAGAATACCCGAACCTGATTCATCCACAGCCCAGCACGAGGCAATACCTTAGCACCCAGTACGCTTGCCACTAACAGCGGTGTCCCCATACCAAAGCCTAAGGTGAACAACAAAATTGCCCCTTGCCACTGACTTTGTGTTTGCGAAATAAACAGTAAAGCGCCTGCCAAAGGTGCCGTCATACACGGTCCAACCAACAGCGCAGAAATCATGCCCATAATCGCAGCACTGATTAGGCTGCCACCCTTTTGCATAGACTGGATATGATCGAGTTTATTCACCACGGCTTGCGGCAGTTTAAGTTCAAACAAACCAAATAGATTGAGTGCGAACAAAACAAAAAGAATGCTAAAAGCAATCAGGGTGGATGGCTGTTGTAACCAACGCTGGAAATTCAAACCCGCAGATGAGGCCACCAAGCCCAAAATGGCATAGACCATGGCCATACTGCACACAAAGACCAAGGCAATCATCCATGCTTTCAGGCCTTTGCTATCGCGAATAATTAATGAGGTTAAAATCGGCAACATCGGCAAAGAACACGGCGTAAACGCGAGTAATATCCCGAGGCCAAAGAACAGCAATAAACCATAAGCCAATGAGCTTTTGGCTAACTCTTCAGACCAAATTTGATCTTGCGCAGCCATCGCATCGGAAGCTGTTACGGCAGGTTCAGCAGTGACTGTTGGGTTGATAGGCTCAAATTGCGAATTCGACTGCGCGGCTAAATCTAACAGTCGTTTTGATCCACCCGCTTGATCTTGTAGACTGACCAAACCGTTGACATCGGTTTTAAACTCAATACTTTGCGGTGGATAGCAAATGCGATCTTTGGCACAGCCTTGCCAAGTCACCTTATAGGTTTGCGAGGCCTGTGTGTCTAAGTCAAATTGCACTTGTTGATAATAAACTTGGGTATGGCCATAGTTTTCATCATACAAATCATGCGCAGGCGGTAGCTCAAGCTTAAGGGGCTGACCCACCTGCTGCACTTCAAATTTGTGCTGATACAGATAATACTGTTCAGGGATATTCCAGTGCAGTTGAGCGGTATGCTCAGTCGTGGATTCCACTGTAAATGGAAAAGCATCTTCAGCTGAAAGGAGTGGAGTTTCTGCATGAACGTTTAGGATACTGGCCCAGATACACAGATTGATGATCAATACTGACAGCGCCAGATACCACGTTTTGCCGCTCATCCCCTGTTTCAGATGAAGATGCTTTTTCATAATATGTTCTTTTTTCTAATTAAAATAAGTATGAAACGCCAATGCCTGAATAATAACTTTTATCTGCACCATTTAAGTCGACACCAACACTTGCGTCCAACTGCATCCGATTATTCACCGCATACATGACACCTGTACCGAGCGCATATTCATTGTCTTGACTTTCTGCTTTACGATAAACCAATTCAGAAAAACCGCTGAGTTTATCGGTAAATTGATATTCTAAAGTCGGAATTGCAGAAATGGCCCAATCACTATTTTGCACTTCATAACGCATGGTGATGGATGTCGACACGAGGTCGCTATAATCGTATGCCACCACAGATGACAGACTATAAATATCATCTTCATTGGTGAAACCATCATTACCTGTGGCAATAATCGCTTCAGCCAGTACCGCCATAGTCAAGCGTTCATCATCCAAAGGAATCGCCGCTTTCACACCCACACTGACATCACCCAAACCATCTGTTTCAGACTTATGGCCTGCCACTTTCATTTGTTGCCAAGAAGGTCCAGCCCAACCCAATTGCAATTCGATGTTTTCAGCTAAACCTGTGCGCAATAACATATCTGCATTTAAGCTGGTGGTTTTGACTTTTTCACCATCAGTCGTGGTCGATTCAGCATAGTGCGCATTGGCCAAACCCTGCTCCCAAGCCAACTGCCCCACAGGCGTAATCCCTGTACCTATGCCCGACCAGGGACGGTCAAAGGAAAAATCTGCGGCCATCGCATTCATACTGAACCCAGCGGCTACACATAAACCTAAATGTTTTAATTGCATCATGATGATCTCGCTGTTTAAGCTAATTCTTTTGTCATTTTTGCACCATGCTGACGAAGCAACTCTAAGGTTTGCTTTTCTTCAGCCAATGCTTCGGCCCAATTAATTTCGTCAAACTCACAATCAAAGAATAAATCGCTAATGGAGGATAAAATGGTTAAGCCATCTTCATCTTTGGTGTTTGGATCAACTTTTTCATCCAACAACCGTTTGACCGCTGGCGCACATGCAGCACTTGCAGCATCCCAAAGTGGGCCATAAATTTCTTCTGTATCCCACAAATGCAAGTTTGCTTTGCCATGAATCAGTTGTTCTAAAATGTCTAAATGTACCGCTAAAGTCTGTTGTTTTTCTTGTTCTGACAGTGGTGCACCTGCTTCATACGCTTCGCAAATCGCTTCCCACCATTTGAATAAGCCGTCTGACCAAACAGAAATCACAGGTCCTTTTTCAGGATCAATAAAATTGAGACTTAACCCATCGGTCAATAGACGTTGAACTTGTTGAAGATCTAATTCTTCAAGTGCTTGCACGAAAGCTTGTTGTTGCGCGGTTAACATGGAGATGACGCTCTTCAATTCAGTTTATTCTATTATGCCGAATAAACGGGACATTTGTTATCCGTAATGTTGGATAAAAGTGAGTGCTCAGCATGAAAAAAGCCCCTGATTGAGGGGCTTTTTTAAAATTCGGTGAGGTTTAATCTTCCTCATCATCAACTAGGCCATCATCCTGATCTGCATATACAGGTTGGCCAGCACGTGGTTTATCATTTTTTTCAAAGGTATGTTCTAAACTACGTTTAAGGCGATCGATCGCGCCATGAATCGCAGTATCGACATTATGACCTTTATGATTTACAACCACGGGTTTTAGACCTGCTGGACGCGCTTCAATCATACATTGAATGTCGTCATCTCCGCCTTTATGGCTATTGGCATCACTTAGATGCACTGAAAAGTGGGTAATGCGCTCACTGTGACGTTGAAATTCTTGATTCAGCTCTTCGCGTATATAACTAATTAAACGGTCACTATTTTGAATGTTTTTATCTGTACGGATTTCTATGTTCATAAAATAACATCCTCTCTCTTTCTTTATTCGACTCTTTTTTTGTACCAAGATTTTTATCTCTTGGCACACTTGTAACTTACTGTTTTAACAGTATTCGACCATCTTCAATTGCTTTGGAATGTAACCTCCATCGATTGAATGATGAACACTTTTGAGTCTGCAGATCTGTGTCCTTCTCCTTTGAATATCGGGCCTAACTGAAAATTATGCAAGTGATATTTTTAAAAAAATATGAAAAGGATACTTATTGTGACAAGCCCTTACTTGCATGGCTAAAAACAGATGGATTTGATTCCATCTTCTAACTATTCACGTGACTTCATTGGCTAGAATAAACAAAAAAATCTAATGATTATGACAACTTCAATTACGGCAGGAATGACTGCAAACATCGATCATTCATTCTTTGCAAACATCCCCAAATAAGTGCAAACCCTGTTCCATTCTAGGATTTTCCCGAGCTGTATCATGTCGATATTGCTAAATTTATTATTCAATCACCTAACATTTTTTCCAAGAAGCTCCATATCAAATTAAGTGTCATGCCTGAAAGGTAACATTAAACCATTTGGTAAAAAAAGTATAAAAAATGGCTCATTTTCAAGTTTATTTTCCATGACATTCGTCAAATTTGGCTTTATTTTTGCTTAATAATCGGTATTCTGTATCCGATTTTTTGGGGAAATATTCATGAAACTGACTCAAATTGCTGCTTTCGTAGCATTATCTTCTGCTGCGGCAATTTCTCAAGCTGCGCCGATTTGGCAAGACTTTAGCTTCACTGGTTTATATGGTGAAAACTACAAATCACCGTTCGAAACTGAAGACGAAAAGCTTGAGCAAACAACCATTACTGCAGAATACGCAGCGGGTTTCAAATATGGCGATTTCTTCGCTTTTGCTGACCGTACCAACAACGATGCTGATGGCAATGTAACTTACTTTGAAGTTGCACCACGTTTCAGCTTAGGTGCGATGACAGGAACTAAACTTGAGCTTGGCCCAGTTAAAGATGTGCTAGTTGCAACGACATGGGAAGGCGGTGAAGGTTTCAACAACTACCTCTATGGTATTGGTTTTGCCTTAAACGTGCCATATACACAATATGCAAACATCAACTTCTACAAAGCAGATAACGACCTGACTGATGATGATTATCAAATGACCATCACCTATGCAGTACCGTTCAAACTTGGTTCTGAAGACTTTTTAGTTGATGCCTTCCTTGACTGGTCAACAGGTGAAAATGCAAATCATGCAAGCGAGTTAAACTGGACTAGTCAGTATAAATGGAATGTAGGTAAACACATTTCTCCAGATACACGCCTTTACGTAGGTATCGAGCACTCAGTTTGGAATAACAAATACGGCTATAAAGGCGTTGACCAAAATGACGTAAGTGCGTTAATTAAATACCACTTCTAATTCACTTTTGTGAATATCCAAAAGCAAGACTTCTGTCTTGCTTTTTTTTATGTAAAAGCAGCATGATAACCCTCCCAACGCATACAACCTTGCCTTCATGTCTTTTCTCATTCGTCCGGCTACTGAACACGATCTGCCCGAGATCCAAAATATTTATAATGCAGAAGTCTTACATGGCATGGCCACTTGGAATGAACATGCCTATGATTTAGCACATTTCCAAAAACAACTACTACACTTTCAACAAAACAAATTTCCATTTTGCGTGGTGGAAGACCAAGAAACGCAGGCCATTGCTGGCTTTGCAGACTATGCCACCTTCCGTAATTTTTCAGGCTATCGTTATACCGTTGAGCACTCGATTTATATTTCACCCAACTATGCCCGTCAGGGCTTAGGTCAACAGCTTTTAGCGTATTTGATTGAACAAGCAAAAATGCAGCACATGCATGTCATGGTTGCAGGGATTGACCACGCCAATCTGGCTTCAATTGCTTTGCATGAAAAGTTTGGCTTTGTACAAACTGGCTATATGCCCCAAGTTGGTCAGAAGTTTGGGCAATGGCGTGATCTGGTGTTGATGCAACTACTGCTAAATCAGTGAGGTCGGGACTAAATTGTCACTGGTGACGCTGATCACGGCATACGTATGCTTGGCCGCATGTTCATAAAAGTTTCTGAGCTGAGCAAAGACTAAACTCAACTCGGCAAATTGCAATTCAATCGATTCGGTCTGGATGCCATGTTCCTGTTCTAAGCGTTTCAAACAATTGGTTTGCATATGCTTTTTAAAGTCTTCGATATCCAGTTTTTCTAAAGCCTCTTGGACTTCAACCACACGCACCGCGGTGTTATAACGTACCTCTGTAAGCTGTTTTTGGCGCTCTGCCAAGTGATGCTCGGCTTGCACACTCAAAGCCAGTAAAGAAGTGCCAGACTTAAAACTGCCTTGCAATAAGGTCTGTAAGATTTTCCAGTTTTTACCTAAAAGCAGATGTGACTCGATGTGCTCCGAATTCAGCACATCGTCGACAGAAATAGATTCTAAAATCAACGTTTCCAAAGCATTGGGCGGAATACTTAATAATAATGTGTCCATATGGCTGCTCTTATTGTTGTTGCTTTCCCTTAGCTTAACGCGTCTAAAAGCATACTGCTCAAACAATTTGTATGAGTAATTTTTCATAAAAGACCCAAATCCCCGACAGTTCTTCAAACTCAAGAACTAGAAAAACACATACTCCAACGGACCAGCCTGAGTAAATATGCATATTGGCGATGAAATCATGGATTTCCCAAGTGCTTTGGCGTTTTTGGTGGGACTATGCAGGACGTAATTGTGATATTTTTCAGCTTGATAAAAAAATTCAAATTACACGTCTAGATCATCCCTAACCAAGTATTTATGCGCTAATATCTCATTTAATTATTCAAAATAATCAGAGGGTTCAATGGCAAAATTTTTAAATACGAGTGGTACTAATTTTTTTCTTGAAGAACTCATCAAAAATGCCAAAGAGCGTCTCATTTTAATTAGTCCTTATCTCCGTTTAAATGACCGAATTAAGGAATTGCTAGAAGATAAAGATCGTCTCAAAATTGACATTCGTATTGTCTATGGAAAAAGTGATTTACACCCAGACGAAATTAAATGGATGCAAAAATTGGATTATGTTCGCGTTAGCTTTTGCAAAAACTTACATGCAAAATGCTATATCAATGAAAGTGAATGTATTATTTCAAGTCTAAACCTTTATGAGTTCAGCCAAGTCAATAACAATGAAATGGGAATCTTAGTCCGTAAATATGAAGATAATGAAGTCTTCAAAGATGCTTATGAGGAAGCTCAACGAATTATCCGTATTAGTGATGAAGTACGTATTACTCTAGATGAAGTAAAAGCTGAAGCTTCTCCAGTTTTAGAAATAAAAGAAAGCGAAGAAGAAATAATTTTTACCAAATTAACAACTGCAAAACTCGCAGCAAAAGTTGGAATTAAAACCCCAGACTTATTAGAAAAATTAGTCAATAAAGGCTATTTAAACCTTACAGAAAATGGAAAACATTTTCTTACCGATTCAGGAAAAGCTATTGGTGGTGAGTTCCGAACTGGTCAGTATGGTATTTATTTTCTATGGGATGAAAATACTGAAATTTAAAAATAATAAATCCCTCCAAACCTCCCTTTTAAAAGGGAGGCTGCCCCCTCTCCCTTGGGAAGAGGGGGGAGAATAAAAAAGCTTAAATCGCTACCAATTCTCGAATACCTTTTGTAGGCATTTCACAGCCTGCGCCTTGCGCAATCACTTGTCCACGGGCCATGACGGTATATGCATCGGCCAGCTCCTCGGCAAAATCATAAAACTGTTCGACCAAAACCACCGCCATGTCGCCGCCATCCGCCAGTTTACGAATCACTCGGCCAATGTCTTTGATAATAGAAGGTTGAATACCTTCTGTAGGCTCATCCAAAATTAACACCCGAGGCTCTGATGCTAAAGCACGCGCAATGGCCAGTTGCTGCTGCTGCCCCCCTGATAAATCCCCACCGCGGCGGTGCTTCATTTCATCTAAAATTGGGAAAATTTCATACAAATGCTCAGGCACTTTTCGAGTTTTAGCCCCCTTAAACTTGGCCATACCAATCAAGATATTTTCTTCGACTGTTAAGGTCGAAAAAATATCACGCCCTTGCGGCACATAAGCCAAACCCGCACGCACGCGTTGCTCGGGGCTCATGTTTGAGATGTCCTGACCATCAAGTAAAATCTGTCCAGACTTAATCGGTAAAATCCCCATTAAACATTTAAGTAAAGTCGTTTTCCCAACGCCATTACGCCCCAGCACCACGGAGCACTCTCCTACAGGTGCTTGAAATGAAACATCTCTTAAAATATGACTGCCACCGTAAAACTGATTGACGTCTTTGACTTCTAACATGGTCGGCTCCTTAACGTCCTAAGTACTTCTCAATCACATCTTCATTGGCCTGTACCTCAGCCAATGTACCTTCGGCTAAGATCGCCCCTTGAGCCAGTACCGTCACTTTTTCACCGATGGTGTCGATAAAGCTCATGTCATGTTCAACCACCACCAAGGTGTGATTTTTCTTTAACTCTAAACATAGCTCAGCTGTTCGTTCCGTTTCGGCATCGGTCATACCGGCCACGGGTTCATCGAGTAGGATCAGCTTAGGACGTTGCATAAGCAACATGCCGATTTCCAACCATTGTTTTTGTCCATGTGACAACAGCCCCGCAGGTTTGTGTACCCATTCTTCTAGGCGAATTTGCGCTAAGGACTCGTCCAAAGCCAGCTGTGCGTCTGGATCTAGTTTGCTAAAAAAGCTTTTCTTCACCCGCTTATCTTTTGGTGCAGCAAGCAGTAAGTTTTCCATCACGCTAAAGTTTTCAAATACCGTTGGTTTTTGAAATTTACGCCCAATGCCTGCTTCCGCAATTTGCTCGGTACTCATCTTGGCCAAATCATAGTTTTGCCCAAAAAAAGCGGAGCCTTCGGTCGGTCGGGTTTTGCCCGTAATCACATCCATTAGTGTGGTTTTACCTGCCCCATTGGGCCCAATGATGCAGCGTAGCTCCCCTTCTTGGATGTATAGCGATAAATCATTTAAGGCACGAAAAGCATCAAACCAAACACTAACTTTTTCCAAGTACAGTGCAATCCCATGACTGAAGTCGGCGCCTTGTTCTTTGGGACGTCCATAGCCGTCTGAAGCATGGCCACCATGAGGTTGTATTAGCTCACTCATTCGCTACGCTCCTTTTTAAAACGGTCAAACAGACCAATGACACCTTTGGGTAAGAAAATAGTGACCACAATAAATAAAGCACCCAAGATCAATAACCATGCTTCTGGATAAGCCACGGTGAAATAGGTTTTTACGCCATTAATTAATCCTGCACCCAAAATTGGGCCAATCAAAGTCCCACGCCCACCCGCAGCTACCCACACCGCCATTTCAATCGAATTGACAGGGTTCATTTCACTCGGGTTAATAATGCCTGCTTGGGGCACATACAAGGCCCCTGCAATACCTGCAATCACTGCGGACAGTACCCATGCAGAAAGCTTGTACCACAACGTCCGGTAACCTAAGTACTGCAAGCGGTTTTCACTGTCCCGAATCGCCCCCAGCACACGACCGTAGGGTTTATTCATGAGATGACGCAACCCCACAAAGCACAACATCAACACCAAAGCCGTTAAGGAACATAAGGTGGCACGCATAGGAGCAGACGTGATGTCCATGCCTAAAATGGTCTTAAAGCCTGTAAACCCATTGTTTCCGCCAAAGCCTGTTTCATTGCGGAAAAATAACAGTGCCGCAGCAAATGTCATGGCCTGCGTAATAATCGAGAAATACACGCCTTTAATTTTGGAGCGAAAGGCAAAGAAACCAAAGATGAAGGCCACCATACCAGGCACCAACACCACCAAGGCCAAAGCCCATAAGAAATGATTGCTACCCACCCAATACCACGGCAGTTCAGTCCAGCTTAAAAAACGCATAAAGTCAGGCAGACTGTCACCCGCTGTCTGACGCATCAGATACATACCAAACGCGTAGCCACCAAGGGCAAAGTACAAGCCATGGCCTAGGCTTAAAATGCCTGCATAACCCCAAACCAAGTCTAGTGCCAAAGCCACTAGAGCCAAGCACATGATTTTACCAATCAAGGTGATCCAATACGCAGAGAGATGAAAGGCTGAATCTATCGGTAGCAAATGTAACCAAGGCAGGATCAACATCACCGCAAAGCAGACCGCAATAGCGAGCGCACTATAAGGTTTATCGGAAAATAAAGAAGTGATTTTCATGCGCTTACTCCACAAAACGGCCTTTGATGGCAAACAAACCTTGTGGACGTTTTTGAATAAACAAAATCACAAGAACCAGTAGAATAATTTTTGCAAGAACAGCCCCCATCCCAATTTCAAGGACTGTACCGCTGATCCCTAAACCAAGTGCCGCCAGCACAGCTCCCCAAACTTGCCCGACACCACCTACCACAACAACCAAGAAAGCATCGATAATGTAGTTCTGACCCAAATCAGGCCCAACATTGCCCACTTGTGCTAAGGCACAGCCTGCTAGACCAGCCAGCCCAGAACCCAGCCCAAAGGCCAACATATCGATACGGCTAGAGCGAATACCGACAGCACGTGCCATTTGACGGTTTTGTGTTACGGCACGTACAAACAGACCAAAGCGGGTTTTATTAAGCAGGTAAACCAACAGCAGTAGCACCGCAACCGTAAACACAATAATGGCAATCCGGTTATACGGCAGCATTAAACTTGGACTCAGCGCAATACCGCCCGATAACCAAGAAATATTCGAGACTTCAACATTTTGTGCGCCAAAAATCATCCGCACCAATTGCATCAAAATCAGACTGACCCCAAAAGTGGCCAACAAGGTTTCAAGCTGACGCCCATACAGTGGACGAATCACCGTCCGTTCAATCAACATACCAATTAAGGCGCTCACCAAAAAGGCTGCGGGAATAGCAGCAATCAAATACCAATCGACATAGCTACCCAAGTAGGTCTTAAACAGGCTTTGCACCACATAGGTGGTATAGGCCCCAATCATAATCAACTCACCATGCGCCATATTAATCACACCCAGCAAGCCATAAGTGATGGCTAAACCGAGCGCTGCTAGCAGTAAAATGCTGGCTGTACTAAAACCAGAAAATACATGTCCAGCCCATTCACTGGCCTGAATCCGTGTTTTAATCTGACTTTTGGCATCTACCAACACAGCTTTGAGTTCGGGGTTCAAGTTTGATTGAGTTAAAGCTTGCTCAACCAGTGCCAGCACCTCGGGACGATTGGAATCGGTAAGGACTTTAGCAGCCTGAATTTGGACTAAAACATCTGGACTTTCAAAGTCGAGGCGCGCTTTGAGCTGTGCCAAGCGCTGTTTAACTTTATTATTTTGTTCATGCAGATAGAGCTGATTAATCTGCGCAACATTCAGTTCAGACAGATTATTTTCTAAAATATCAATGGCTACTAAACGTTGGGCAGATTCTTCAGATTTTAATTTGGCCTGTGCCTGTCCAAAGTTTAAGGCTTTTCGTAAGGTGTTGACCAAAGTTACCTGAGACAAATCCCCTGGCCAAGTTTCAATCACTTGCTCATCGGGATAACGTAATAATTTTTCATTATTTTTTAAAATATACGTCGTGCCTGCACTATCCCGATACAGCTCATCACTGTCGATCAGTGCCACCAATCGATCAAATTCTTCAATCGTCCCCGGCCATTGGTTAAGCATGGCACGGCGCTCAGCAAACTCAGCTTTGACAAAACGTTGAATCGTATCATTCGATACTGATACGTTTTGGGTCTGAGCAGAAAGTTGCACCTCTTCAGCCCAAACACTGCTGCTCACAAGCTGTGCCATTGCGCACAGCAGTGCAGCACAAAAAAATTTAAGATTCATAATATGACGTCCTTAAGCTTGTTTAAAACATCCCGCATCGGGATGTGCTGACTGAAAAGCCCACAGCAATCGCAGTAGGCTCAACGCTTAAGAAAATCATTTAGGAATGTACGGACTCCAAGGTTCCGCCTTAATCACTTTTGGTGTTTTATACACCACGTCAAACTGACCATCACCACGAATTTCACCAATCATCACAGGTTTTTGTAGATGATGATTTTCTGCATCCATTTTTAAGGTATAGCCTGATGGTGCTTTGAACTCTTGACCAGCCATCGCAACACGAACTTTATCAACATCGGTGCCGCCTGCTTTTTCAACCGCTTGTTTCCACATATTAATGCCCACATAGGTGGCTTCCATCGGGTCATTGGTCACGATTTTTTCAGCATTCGGCAGCTTATACTGCACCGCATACTGCTTCATTTTATTCACAAATTCAGTATTGGTCGGGTTTTTCACCGACATGAAATAGTTCCATGCAGCCAAATGTCCAACCAATGGTTTGGTATCAATACCACGGAGTTCTTCTTCACCCACAGAGAAGGCCATGACTGGAATATCCGAAGCTTTAATGCCTTGGTTACCCAGCTCACGATAGAACGGTACGTTAGAATCGCCATTGATGGTTGAAATGACTGCGGTTTTCTTACCTGCAGCAAATTTTTTCACATTACCAACAATGGTTTGATAGTTACTATGACCGAAGGGAGTGTACTCTTCCATGATGTCCGCATCGGCCACACCTTTGGACTTCAAAAACGCACGTAAAATTTTATTGGTGGTGCGTGGGTAGACATAGTCCGTACCGAGTAGCACAAAGCGCTCTGCTTTACCGCCCTCTTCGCTCATCAAATATTCCACCGCAGGAATCGCCTGTTGGTTCGGTGCGGCGCCTGTATAGAAAATATTTTTCGACTGCTCCTGCCCCTCATACTGCACGGGATAGAACAATAAACCATTCAACTCTTCTACCACAGGTAGCACAGACTTACGCGATACCGATGTCCATGAACCAAAAATCACTGCGACTTTATCTTGGGTAATGAGTTGACGTGCTTTTTCAGCAAATAAAGGCCAATCAGATGCTGGATCGACCACTACAGGCTCTAACTTTTTACCCAGTACCCCACCATTGGCATTAATTTCATTGATGGTCATCAAGGCCGTGTCTTTGAGAGAGGTTTCAGAAATTGCCATGGTGCCTGAGAGCGAGTGCAAAATTCCGACTTTGATGGTGTCACCACTGCTCACTGCCGCTGTTGGCTCAGACGTTGCTGTTTCCGCTTTCTCCGCAGGTTTTGAACAACCTGTCAAAGCAATAGTCCCCATCATTGCAGTTGCAAGGAATGTTTTAGTGAGTAATTTTTGTTGGAACATCTTGATTTTCTCCAAACTTGAAACTTAGGGTGCATTTTGCAATGCATGATTGTTATTCGCGCTATGAGTGCCAATTCAATTTCTATGCCAAGCAGGGTTTTACGATGTGAAAATCATTATCAAATTTTTAATTATTTCAATATTTATCAATAATTTATTAGGGTCTGTTGACACTTACTGTTCATAATTAACCCTATAACGGTAGCCATAAAAATATACAGGCTAAGGCAACAGAACTTTGATAATTTCTTTTGAGCTTGTCATATCGAGTAGCTATTCCTCTAAATTGCTTTAATCTACAAAACATATTTTCAACTAAATGCCTGATTTTATATAAATACCAGTCCATATGGTCATTGTTCGATTGGCTATTCGTTTTCTTTGGTATATTCGCTTTAGTCCCTGTTTTCCTGATCTGTTCACGCAGTGGTTCTGAATCATAGCCTTTATCTGCGCATACCACTTTTGTCTCTTTTAAATCTAATGTTGATATTAAATCAGGCGCAACTTTAACATCATGTGTGGTTCCATCGGTAATCATGAAATCAATAGGATTACCATGTGCATCAACAATCAAATGTATTTTTGAGGAGTTTCCTCCTACACTTTTAGAAATAGATTGATTCGCTATGCCGGCAGAATGTTGATGAGCACGTACATGAGAGCCATCAATAAAAATCCATTCCATATCGGGGCATGAGGCTAGTAATTTGAATAATCTAAGTAACTTACCGCTGCTTGACCAACGATTAAAACGTTTGAAAATAGAGTTTGAATGACCAAAACAAGAAGGAATATCTCGCCACGGACAACCTGTTCTAATTCTATAGAGAATAGCTTCAATAAAATTGCGTAAATTTGAGTTGTGGTGAATGGATAAATTACGCAGAATAACTTTCAACTTTTGCCAGTGTTGATCTGTCAGCATGGTACGAGGCATAGCGAATAGTAAAATTGGGTTTGGTGATTTGATTTTACTACTTCGCTATTTTTTTAAGCTAAAAGTGTCAACACACCCTAATTTTAAAATGCATTGCCTTTTAGGTAGATTTTTCTTCAAATGACCACTTTTCTGCATACAAACTTGTATACATCATGTGTTCCAAATCAATTCATTTCGCCTAATTCAATCGATTGATCTGAAAAATTGTGCACAGATTAAGCGCAATTTTATTGCCCATCTGCGCAGCAAAAAGCCCGCAATGTGCGGGCTTTTTGTTTTGTCCTTAACCGTACTTAATGTCAGTTGTAGGATAAGTTTATAAAAAAATGGCCCAGCCCCCGCTCAACTAAGCCTTTTGAAGCATAAGTCTATAAATTAAATTGTAGGATAAGATTATAAAAAGCCGCCTTTAGTCAGGCAGAGCTAAATTCAAAGCTCACTCACTTTGTGATCTTATTAGCGTACTTTAATGCATAATCTTTGCTCAAAGCTCTAGCATCAGCTAATGCATTGTGGGGAATCGCAGAATTCTTTGTCGTGAGCGACAAATCGAGTAGGAATCCTAATACAGGCACATTGATACATTGCCCTTGCCCTAAGAGCAAAATACGGTTAAATAACTCTATATCTGAAGGATAGTCAGCTACAATAGTAATGCTCTCCTCTCCTTGAGAGTTCACTTCCCATAAGAAACTACACAGCTTGTTCACTAACTCCCACATAGGGATAGCGGATTGCCCTAAAATTGGCAGAACATGTTGTACAACAAAAGGACTAGGATTCTGACAGTTTACCACTTCATAAAACTCATATTTGCCGTCGGCAGACACTAAGCCTAATGAAATCAACTCACCTGTACCTTGATCATGCCAGCCATTAAATTCACAATCCAAGAATAAATGCATTTTTTATCTCACGATATATAGACATAATTTTAGAACGCTCTCCGATTCTCTATGAATTATCTACTGACATTTACTGTTTTGTACCAACATATCGTAAATCAAAATGTAAACTAACTATTCGCCATTGAATCTGTTATCAATTGCATCATCTAAAGCCACCCATTCAATCACATCAGTGGGCATTAATGCCCACAATAAAAATTCAAGACAATTAACTATCCACGTACCCCATAATTCCATCTACGTTTGTAGATTTTATATATTTTGCTGGGTTAGTGGCCTTGTTACCTAACTCGTTAAAGTGCTTTTCACCACATTTGATTTTAGCCCCCTCAAGATGGCGTAAATCATCCCACCAAGTACTACTTTTAGTCTCAACGACAAAGTAGAGTTTTTCCTGTCCTTGATCGTCAATTACAACAGCCCAGTCAGGATTATAGCTTCCTAAAGGAGTTGGAATTTTGAACCATGCAGGCAGTTTTGCATAAACCTTAACTTTCTCGTTCTTCTCCAGATCCTCGGCAAATGACTTCTCAATTCCAGCAGAGTCATAGACCACATGAGTGTAAACAGACTTTTGCGTTTCCAATGTATTCTTGAGATAGCCTTTCAGCTCTTCTTGTTGGAATAGCTCTTGAGCATAAAAGTGATCGTCGCCGATCTTGGTGTACCGAATACCATCAACCAATGCTAAACGTTTAGTTCTAATAATGGCTTCTGAACAGTAGTCGATAAATTGTTGGGGATTTCGTTTAAAGTCCTCTAATCGCATACTATCTCGTAAGATTTGAACAATGCTTTTCCGAGTAAGCTGCGTTTTATCTTGAAGATCTGTGATGATATCCGGTAGCTCAATATCATGTTCATGAATGGTCGTAAAACCAGAAGTGGAAGTTTCTTCGGCTATTACACCACCCTTACCAATGGCAATATCAGCTTTCCGGAATTGAGCCCTAGTTTTGGTAATTGGTGGGCAATGACGTATAGCTTCAGCACAATCATGGATGAGTTTTTGGTTATCGAATTCAACACGATAAGTGGTTTTATATTTAATTCGCTCCCAGAGGGCTTTAAACTCTTCAGATTGAAGAACAGCCTCTCTGGTACGAATAATCTGACGGTCATCTGCATTCTTGATGTCAAGTTTGCCTGCAAGTTTACGTAATAGGCTACTGACATTTGTCTCGATGAGTTTCGCTTGCTCCTCTCCATGCAAATCAAGCAGAGTTTGCTTTATGGCTGGAGGTAATTCGAAGCTACTATCTTTTAATACTTGTCTCAGTGAGTCTTGTACTTTGCCTTTTGAGTCAATGTATTCAGCTGATTTTAGAAAATTCCATATTTGCTCAGATTGCTTAACACCAAGCGGGGAAACATTACCGTTATCATCGGCAATTTGAAGCGTCGCGAACTGGTGTGATTCAACGATGCCGAAGCGAATCCCTGTTTCTTGCTCGATTTCCTTTTGTAAGTTATCAGCAAATTGTTCATAGCTTTCAGTTGCAATAACTGTCAGGGTGTTGATGTCATGACCACGTAGGCGGTTACCACTCTGATCTACACATAAACGTAAGCCACGGCCAATAGTCTGGCGGCGTTCACGTTCTGTTCCCATATCTCGCAACGTGCAAATTTGAAAGACGTTAGGATTATCCCAGCCTTCTTTAAGAGCAGAGTGGGAAAAGATGAATTTCAGTTTGGTATCAAAGCTGAGAAGTTTTTCCTTTTCTTTCATGATGAGGTTATATGCACGTTCTGCATCATCACGACCAGACTGGTTGTTCTCGGCTGTTTCAACGGATCGCCCTTTTTTGTCTATAGAGAAATAACCGTTATGAACCTCGGCTGCATTCGCTTGTAGATCAATCTCTCCAAAGAGGCTTTGGTAATCTGAAGACTTAGCTAATTTGCGATATTCCTCTTCAAAAATCTGGGCATATTTTCCTTTTGTTGGGTTGCCTTCAGCATCATATTGTCGATAGTGCTCAACACTATCGATAAAGAAAAGGCTTAGCACTTTAATGGGGTTATTATTGGCAGCAAAGAGAAGCTCTTTATCCAGATGTTCTTTGATGGTACGACGAATCATTAGTCGCTTGATTTCATCTGGATCAATACCGCCGATGCTTTCCCCTGGAAGCAAAGTTTTATCGAATCCATCACCTCTTATCTCAATAGACTCATTATTTTTTCCGCAAGTTATAGTCCCAACTTGCATGTTTTCATAGATTGAACGCCCAGTGATTTGTTCTAATGGGGCGCCATCCTCAACAGTCACTATTTGCCGCTTAATCGTTTTCCCACTTTGAATATCGAGTTCAACTTTCGCAGTAATAGAGCCTTTTTGGTTGTGAGTCGACTCTAGGCGAATGTACGGTTTATTATGACCGCTCTCTATCTCTAGTGACGCCACTTCAATCTGTTTGACCAGACCTCGTTCATAGGCATCTACTGCATCTAAACGAAAGGTCATGTGATGTTTATCAACATGGGTTGCCGAGTAACGGAGGGTGCAAAGTGGATTCATTGCATCTAGTGCCTTTTTCCCAGCGCCGCTTAAGCCACCATCCACACTTTGAGGTTCATCAACAATAACAATTGGGTTAGTAGCACGAATCAAATCGATAGGCTTTTCACCACCAGTATTTTCATTTTCTTTATAAATGTTGTTTTTATCAGCTTTATTGATGGAGCCAACAGTTGTAACCATAATCTGAATATTGGAGCTGGTCGCAAAGTTGCGCACTTGACCTAATTTTGATGAGTCATACAGGAAGTATTCGTAACCTTTGGCTTTTGGATAAAGTCCTTCAAAATGTTCCTGGGTGATTTGTAACGTCTTATATGTACCTTCTTTAATGGCAACTGACGGGACAACAATAACGAACTTGGTAAAACCATAGTTTTTATTAAGCTCGAAAATGGTTCGAAGATAAACGTAGGTTTTACCTGTACCGGTTTCCATTTCTACAGTGAAGTCACCGCTAGTAAGCTTTTCAGTAGGTTTTAGACCATTTCTAAGTTGGATATGGCGTAGGTTTTCTTCAATTTCATCATCAACCAGCAGTAATCGGTTGCCAACGCCTAATTGGTTCTCATCCATTCCCAATGATAGGTTGGGACCAGAGTCTGGGCGAAAAGTAACTGTAAATTCTGAGCGAGATACCTCTTGTCCTTTGAATAGACTTACTACTGAATCAATAGCAGCTTGTTGATAATCTAAGTTATCTTCAAAATGCAGTTTCATTTTTCAAAGTCTCCAACCGTCTTTCATAACATTTAGTAGATCTGCTTGACGTTTTTCTAATACTGTTGGGGTCCATTCAGGTGTGTGAAGAACTTGGGTGGTTAAAACATATGATGAGACACCATGATAGCCTGAGAAATAAGCAGTTTTCTTTTTGCCAAAATCAAAATTTTGAGCCTTAGCATTGCGTCGCATGGTCAGTGGGACAAGATTGGCTATCTTGTGTACCCAGCTCTTTCTAAGACTCTCATCAGACCAGGTTGTTGCCCATTCGCTTGATGGGTCAACAGTTTGTGGAAGTACATGCTCAATTGTAAGTACGGTAGGATCGTAAGATGCAGCCCCATCTGACAGAAATGCATCCAACCGTAATATCAAGTAGTTGCGTCTTCTAGCAGTCATTTCATAGATATCACTGTTTAAAGCAGCGGTCATCTTTTGCCTTTCCACATCTGTTAGTTCAATAGTAGCTATGGGAGAAGCTAACGAGTGATTGTTACCCAATTCAGCAATAACTTTGTTGTAACGCTCTATTCGTTCATTAATGTTGTATGCACATATGTGCATAAAAGCGGCAAGGCGTTCTAGACGTTGAAAGAACCATGCTACATATAGAGGGTCATCTTTCTTACTTGATAAGAAACAAATGGCGACAGGAATCCAATCAGAGTTATCAATCCTATTAAGCCACTTCAAATAAGAGTTAACCTCTTCTGCTTTAGTAACAGCCTCATAGCGACATTGCTTAACTACTGCTAGTGCTACTGCATAAGGTTCTAAAATGTCGCTGACAAGCGTTTCCGGGTGAGGCACTTTGGATAGTACATGCTCACGGAACTCATCTAGTAATGTGCGCTTCGCTTTAGCTTTCGCATAGATCATCCGGATATAGTTAAAGAGATCATTAAATCCGCTTCTACCAAGTTCAACTTCCATGTCTTCCCAGCGATCATTGTAAGCCTCACGATCAGCATCCGTTTTTAGCTTCCCAATCACATCTGCTTTGAGAATATCTGTGGGCTGTAAATCTAAGCCCCTGCTATTCATCACAGAAAACACTCGAAAAGCTGATTGTTGACTTGGAGTTGAAACTGCCACGAGAAAACATCTCTGTAGTAGGAAAGCTACAAACTGTTTAATTCTATTCGGATCATTTAGAAGGGCTGTCTGGATTTTATTTCTAAATAACAGACTATTCCGTTTGATATTCAGCTGAGACTCATTCTCAAGCCCCCTATCATCGAGTAAAAACAGCTCATCAAATTTTAATCCTTGAACATACTTTAGGAAAAAAGCCTTATCTCTCTCTCTAAGAGTTAGCCTTGGTTTTGGCTCAAGCCCCTCAAACTCATTACCTGGTTCCATAATATATTTACAAAGAGTATCTCTTTGGCTACCTTGCATAGTGGCTGCCAGAACAGAAAGAAGGATAGTTAATGTTGTTAGTCGTTGTTGACCATCAATAACTTCAGCATATGGGGATGACTCTTCTTTGATAAGAACGATACTACCGAGGAAATATCCTTCCTCAAGCTCGGAAGAGTGGAAGTCAAATAGATCATCAAATAACTCTGCTGCCTGATCAATCGCCCATGCGTATGGACGTTGGTACGATGGAATAACATACTCAAAGTCAGAGCTGAATATCTTAGCTAAAGGAAATTCGGCACCACTAATTTTTTTGCTCATGCTTATATTCCCTTACAAACTACGGACATGGCTAATACCATTCTGTTCCAGAATGGCGACCATATTAGTTTTTGAAACGTCATCACTGAAAGCACTATCACGGAAGAACACATGGGTTTCACTGAATGGCTCAAGTTCTTTGTACCAATTGATAAGTGCTTGAGCGATATCTTCAACTTGATGGCGGGAAATAGATTCATCTAAGCAAGCGAATAGTGCCCCGTAACCAATACTATAAAGATTCTTGCCTGAAACCTCACGCTTTTCGATAGGTGCTGTCAGATCAACACCTCGTTTGAGAAGTAGCTCGTAGAGGATATCTTGTTCAGTTCTTTTTCCAATGAGATGTTCTTCATGCGATAACAATGTACTTTCGAGATCTGTGTGATCAGGACTCCACATTTTGATATTCGATGTAGACAATTTAAAGGTTTTGAATCCAATATCAATGACAGATTGTGGGTGTTGTTCCAGTAGGCTGACTCCAGCAGCTTTTATACGTGCTTTACATACTTCTGCAATATTTGTTGGTAGCTTATTAATTTTGCAGAACTTGTGTGCCGATTTTTGCTCATTTTTAGACTCATCAAGAATTTCTGGTAATTGAACTAAGATAAAACGACGTTTAGTTTGATCCTCATGGTTTAGATTCATACAGGCATGTGCAGTAGAGCCTGATCCTGCAAAAAAATCTAAAACTAGATCATTCTCTTTTGTGACAAGGTTTATTAATTTTGCCAACACATCGGTATTTTTAGGGAATTGAAAAACGCCTTCATCGAGTAGCTTTTCTACTTGTAGTGTTGCTGATCGACCATCTTGGTAAAAGTGTGAGTTAAACGGTTCTAATGCCGTCTCTTTTAGATAGCTTTTACGATTAGGAATAGTTGTCTCATCCTCTCCAAAATGAATTCTTGGAGGGTTTTGTGATAATGCCCAGTTTGTTTTAGCTTCATCCCAACGCCATCCTGTCGACGGTTTTTTACATGAAAGTCCAGTAATCGGATGAAATATGTCATGCCGTGGACGACTGTCACGTCCATCATCGGGCCCTGCAAAATTATCAGGGAAATACAACCCTCTTTCATCTGACCAGTTATAGTGTTTATGCGCTTTCCTAGGATCAGAATCTTTAAGATTTCGATACCATCCCATCATTTCATCACGAATTTTGGAATGGTCAAAACCGTATTTTTCTCTTAGAGTTTGGTATTTTTCTAAAACCTCATCTACACCTTCTTTTCTGGTGCGCCAAAGACCAGACTCAATCGCTTGAGTTTTATCTTTTGCATAGCAAAGAATGTATTCATGTACAATTGCTACTAGTTTAGAGTCGCCTTTCTTAGATTTTTGCCAAACTATTTGTGCAACAAAGTTTTCTTCGCCAAAGATTTCATTGCAGATTGCTCGTAAGCTAAGTATCTCGTTTTCATCAATGGAAATAAATATTGCACCGTCCTTAGTCAATAAGGACTTGGCAAGCCTTAGCCGTGGATACATCATGTTTAGCCATGCTGTATGTTTTCGACCGACTGTTTCAGTATTTGAGGATAATTTGATCCCCTCATCATCAACTTGCCCTGTATACTTGAGGTAGGTTGAGAGATCATCTTGGAAGCGATCCGGATAAATAAAATCTTTTTCTTTATTGTACGGGGGATCAATATATATCAACTTAATCTGATTGGCATAACTCTTTTGTAGTAGCTTGAGCACTTCAAGATTGTCACCCTCAATAAATAAGTTTTTAGTAGTATCCCAATTAACGCTTTCTTCAGGGCATGGAAGTAATGTTCCTGTTGATGGGCTTAAAGCGATCTGACGAGCCTTTTTCTTTCCATGCCAATTTAATCCATACTTTTCTTCACCCTCATCCAATACCTGAACATCACCTAGCAGTTGGCGCAGAGTTTCAAAATTAACGCCATTCTCAGTAAATGCATCGGGTAGCAGCTCTTTCAAACGCTCGATATTTTCCACAATGATGTTTGCACTTTGACCTTCTTCTGGAGTGACGTGCTTCATGGTGTTCTCACTTTGTGAATTACTCATATCTTCAATACCTTTTTAGAGATTAGCCTTAAGACGGGTTATCTCATCATTAATCTTTTTAACCTGAATATTTAGCTCAACTTGCTTACCCATTTGCTTTTCTTTTTTCAGTTTATTAGCAAGCTCTGCTTTTTTAAGCCCAAGCTTTTCTAGCATACGAAGTATTTTCAATCTGCTTGTGGATGTATCTTGAGATCCATCAATATTAAATACACCGCTATACTCAACACAGCTCAAAGCCACAATACGTTCGATCAGTGAATTATAAAAATCATAGAACGACTTAAATGAAAAACTACTAACACTTAGGCTCTGAATAAAGTCCTGTTCAGCAGGGCTTGGAGCATTTAATTTAATCCATGGTGTTATGAAGCTTTCTTCGATAACCCATTTAGTTTTGTCCGCCTGATTGATACGTTTACCCGAAACACTCATGGCAAGATTGAGATCAGCCGCATCATTATGAGTGAATAATAGAACAAGTGGGTAAGGTATAGCTCGGTTTACGAATTGAGTAATACGCTTGATTTTGCTCGGATTGGATAACTCAAAATGTAGGACTGCTATCTCAGAATATTCTCGTTCATCATTAATGTAGGCAGGAATATTGATTGTGTTCGGCTTAAGTGTATAAAGCCAACGAATTTTCTCAATATCATCCTTGAGGCAGAGTTTATCTGTAGCATCCAGAATACTTTTCTGACCGTCTGTAGCATCTGAAAATAGCTTTTTAAAAATGGGCTTACCAACAATGCAGCTAGCGGGAATCCTCAGGCTATTCAAAAAGACTTCAAATACTTGGTCATTCATGACTCACCACCTGAATTGTCAGTAAGAATCAGGTAGGAAACAACAGCAAAGTCCTCTATACCTTGGCTACTGGTTGCACTTAAAACGGTACCGCCTCTAATAAATAAACTTTCAATTCCTTTTTCCTCGCTCTTGCCAGCAATATTATCCACCGCTACAGCCAGTAAATGCTGATAATGTTCCATATCTTGTCCATGACGGGTGCGACTCTCCATGAGCTCAACTGCTTGTGAGGCCACAGTCGTATGCGTAAAGGCTTGTCGCTTAAGCAGATCGATAATCTTTTTGCTTTGAGTAAAGTTTAACTCAACGACAGCATTATCAGATACATATACAAGAAAGTATGGTGCAAGAGGATAGTTTGAATCCACCTGTACGGCTTCAGTGCCTGTCCGGATATTTTTTAGGCAAAAAACAACACCTGGTTTAATGCCTTCAGCAGCAAGTACCTTGTCGATCGGTGTAACTGAGTAGAAACCAAAAGGGGCATTTTCTAGTTTTGCTAAATTTTCCTTCTGGTTGATGTACCCAGATAGATCCATACGGAAATCATTTAGGGTTAAGTCCGTAATGGATACACCACCTGTCATATCTTCTAGGTCTACTACAGCATCTTTAAGCTGCTGTAATTGTTTCCTACGATATTCCAAGTCGTTCATTTCTTTTGCATTTTCATCAATGACGTTTTCTTCGCCTGTAGCAGAAATATCAAGCAGCATCATGCGACCAGAAACTTTAGCCTCGAGATTGATATATTCATCAAGTTCCATGTTTGGCCAGAAGTTAACGAGCTGAATTCGTGTATTCTTTGAGCCAAGGCGGTCAACACGACCAAAGCGTTGAATGATTCGTACTGGATTCCAGTGAATATCGTAATTAATGAGAGTGTCGCAATCCTGAAGGTTTTGTCCTTCACTGATACAGTCCGTGGCAATTAACAGATCGAGCTGTGTTGTCGCATTCGGATCAAGCTTATGCCGCTCTTTAGAGACTGGTGAGAAGGTGGTCAGAATATTATTAAGATCAATACCTAGACCTGATAGCGTGGTTTTGTTAGTACCACCACCGGTGATTAAAGCACTATGGATACCTAGCTCTAATGATGCCCATTGAGCAATGTGGCTATACAAGTACTGTGCCGTATCAGCAAAGGCTGTAAATACAATTACTTTCTTATTGTCTGGGTTAAGTGGATTGCGAACTTTTGCAGCAATAGTTTGTTTAAGTAACTCAAGTTTTGCATCACGTTGAGCAGTAACACCTTTTGCTGCTTCAACGATGCTCGATAGGAAAATTTTGTCAGCTTCGAGCTCTTGTCTGAAACGAATTAAATCCATGTCCTGCAATAAAACTTTGGTTTTATTGCCAATCATGAATTGCTCAAGCTCTGTAGACTCTAATTCAATATCTTGAAGCTCTTCGATATTTAGTGCATCGATAAGGTCTGAATCATGATCATCAATTTTGCTAAGAAGACTCTCGACTTGGTTTAAAAGTTTACTAACGGTTAATGTAAAAGAGTGAATTGAGCTTTCCATTCGTTTAAGCAGGTTAACACGCATTAAGTGGATTAAGCTTTCCTCACGGTCAACTTGTCGGAAAACGCCTTTGCCGCCACCAACAGCTTTGTCATAGCGTCGAGCATATTCTTCTTTTTTATCTATTCTGACGAACTTAAGTGGGGAGTACCCAGCTAATGACAGTTTACGAATGGTTTTGTTGACCTCTTTTAATGGAGGAAATTCATTAGATAGGTCGATGTCTGAATAAATATTTTTTGGTGGCAATCTTGTTGGAAAGCGACCAATGTCGGCAGTGCCGTAGTACTTCTCGATATGTTTGCGAGAGCGAGCAATGGTGACAATATCTAGCAACTTGAAGTAATCAAAACTCATGCTATCAAGCAATGTTGCGGTAGTACGGTTTTCTACAGGTTCACTGACCCATTGATTGAATTGCTTTTGGGCTAATTTTAGTGTGGACTCAATGCTTTTGATGCCAACCTCGTTAAACGCTGTATCTTGGCCTTCTGTAATAAACGCGACCTGATTCTTAAGATCATTCATTCGGTTATTTACAGGTGTAGCAGAGAGCATCAGAACTTTTGTCTTTACCCCAGAACGGATAACGTCGTTTAGCAGACGTTCGTAGCGCGTTTTACCTTCAGCTTTATTTGGATTATTTCTAAAATTGTGTGATTCATCAATTACGATTAGGTCGTAATTATTCCAGTTTAGAGTTTCTAGATTGATCTCGCCAGAGTAGCCTTTACTTCTACTTAGATCGGTATGATTTAGCACATCGTAATTGAATCGATCACTGGCAAGAAGATTGCGCTTGTCATTGATAATGTACATGGTCCAGTTGTCCCTTAATTTTTTCGGACAGAGAACTAATACACGATCATTACGGAGTTCATAGTACTTAATAACAGCAAGTGCCTCAAAGGTTTTACCTAAGCCAACACTATCTGCAATGATACAGCCATTGTGCTTCTCGAGTTTGTCGATCGCTCCAAGAACGCCATCCTTCTGGAACTTATAGAGCTTATTCCAGACTATCGTATCCTTGAATCCAGTTTTACTTCGGATAATGTTCTCTTCATCTATATCCTCAAGGAAATCTTTGAAGAGATTAAAGAGTGTCAGGAAATAAACAAAATTTGCTGGCTGATCTGCAGCAATATAATCCAGTTTCTCAATTAGCTCTTTTTTTATGCTTTTAGAGTTAATCTCATCTGCCCAGATGCTGTCGAACCAGGTTAGTAACTGCCGAGAGCTTTCTGTATCAGTAAGCCCCATATTCATTTGCAAACTATTTGAACCAATATCACCTAAACCAATAGGAGAAATGGTTGCACTACCATGGATCGCAAAGCTCACCTGTTTTGATTGGAGGTGGATAAGGTTTTGTGTTACTTGCTTAGTCAAGCTGGCTTTAACTTCAATCTTTCCACGGATCCATTTAGCGCATTCCGCAGCTACTCGCTTCTGGTCAAGTTGGTTCAGTAATCGTACTTCATGTGTTGTGCCGATTAGTGATTGTAGGCTCTGTTCTTGCCAATCTGTTAGATATAGGCGAGTTTGATCAACTTTAGATAATTCTTTTTTAAGGGATGAGAAGCCGTATAAAGTGAATAGGCTAGAAAGAACAGCAAGTTTTGAGCCCTCAAAAGAATGCTTTTTCAACTCAGCACCTACATAACCCCTGTTTTTATTGTCTAAAAGCATTCCCCAAATATTCCTAAATTTTACCAATTAGTCTTAGCAAGAATATAAAATTTCTTGAGAAGTTTATCATCTAGTAAGTACATAACTAGAAGTTTTATTAAATTTAAGCGACAAATAGTGTCGCAAATCAAGTTTTAGGATCCAATCAAAAGTTATTATATGGATACAATGTTGAAAACAATTAGGGGTTAATGAAATCTATTTTTGTCAAACTATAGCTAGAGCCCCCTACATCAGAACTGTTTTTTTATTGATACGGGAGCTGTTTTTGGAGGTTTCTTAACTATCAAGGAACTTTAGAAACATAAAATATTCCAAAAAAAATCTATATATAGTATTTTTGAGTAAAAATCATAATAAAACCCACCATATATAGAAATAAAATTAGATTTAGTTATATTTTTAAGAAAAATTGACAGGCATGTTTGACATGGATGATTTTTTCTTCTATTCTTGATATTGAGTCAGAGTGTTTTTTTGATTCGAGGAGGATATATGAGTACATTTAACCCAGACATGTTAAAGATTGCTCGTGACCTAAGAGGCATGAGTCAAACAGAGCTTGTCCAAAATTTGGAAAATAGTATTACTCAAGCAGCATTATCTAAAATTGAAGCAGGTGATTTAAAACCTTCAGAAGAAACGAAACAACAACTTGCTAAGGTTCTAAATTTTCCTGAAAATTTTTTTACTCAGCTTGACCATTTCAAAGTTTCACCGATTAGTCTACATGCCTACAGAAAGAAAGCGACCACAACTGCAAAAATTCTGAGTCAAATTAATGCAGAAATGACAATAAAATCATCAAATCTAAGCGCTTTAAATCTGTTTTCTCATTTAGAAGAAACATTAGAATTACCCCATTATCAAATTCATATTAATGTGAGTACTGCTAGTGAAGCAGCTCGAAAATTACGTAAAGCATGGGGTTTAGGATTAGATCCTATTGAAAATCTAACAAAAATTATTGAAAAATCTGGAGTTTATATATTTTACTGTGACTTTGGTGAGGACCATATTGATGGCGTATCACTACAGACTCAGGATAGCCCTCCCTGTATTTTTCTAAATAGAAATCAGCCAAATGATAGAATTCGATTTACTTTAGCTCATGAATTAGGTCACTTAGTTCTTCATAAATTTGCTCCCTCAATTGATATGGAAGAAGAGGCAAATGAATTCGCAGCTGAGTTTTTAGTACCAACTGAATCTATTAAAGGCCAGTTACAAACAACCAACTTAAAAACTTATGCTGCAAATAAACTAGCTTGGAAAGTTTCCATGGCAGCTTTAATAGTAAAGGCAAAAAATATAGGTGATATTAGCGAACGTCAATCAGCAACTCTCTGGCGTCAAATGAGTATGTATGGCTATAGAAAGGTGGAACCATATCCTCTAGAAAGAGAGTACCCTGAACGTTTTGCAAAATTGATGTTAGAGTTTTGCCAAAAAGATAAAACCAAAATAATTAATGACTTACCATCATTTTTTAACTTATACCCAGAAGATTTCTGCCTGCTTTATCAAGCAGATCTTGAAGTTTTGGAGAAAAGAATGATGGTATCATGAATTAAAAAGCCGACTTTATAAAAGTCGGCTTGGTAGATTTTCACGCAGGAAAGGCATATGGCTCTAAGCCCTACGCACCTCACGTTAGATCTGGATGTAGGAAACCCAATTCTAACGGATAGTTGGACAAGTCGCAAGATTCTTGGCCCTCTGTTGGTGTGCACCTGTTTAACTGAGCCACCAGTAAAGGATCATGACAAATGACCAATAGTAACAGTAACAATGAAAACAATATTCACGGACATGCTATTGATGCCGAGAATATTGAAGTTGACCTTCTCGATCTAGAGAACCACTCCAAAACAGGTAAACCCGTACCTAAAGCTCGTAAATATCGTTTACGTATTGATGATGCATTTTACGAAACAGAAAAAGATGTGCTTACAGGTGCTGAGATTTTAGGTTTAGCTAGTAAATTACCTTCAGACTCTACACTTCGCCAACGTCTTCACGGGGGTAAAGTTGAAACTGTAGCACCAGAGCAAATTGTAAGACTAGATACTCCAGGACTTGAACGATTTATTGTTATCCCCAAAGAAAATACCGAGGGTGAAAATAATATCGTAGATGTGAATATGGCAATCCAATCGACATCCGCTCTTCGACGTGATTTCAGTTTACCAGAAACCGATACAACTTTTCTTGATACAAATCATCCTAATTGGGAGGCAATTACAGATAATGGTATTCCATATATCATCTTAAATAACTTCCCTGTCCCACCTGGCTATAATCATTCCACGGTTAAAGCTGCAATTATTATTACTTCTGGATATCCATTAGCAGCTTTGGATATGGTGTATTTCTTTCCAGACTTAGCACGTGCAGATGGGCGAATGATTAATGCTTTAGCTCCACATACCATTTGTGGACAGCAATGGCAACGATGGTCACGACATTATGGCTGGCGACATGGGGTTGACGATCTAACTATTCATGTAGAACGCATCAAGTCTTGGCTTGATGACGAGTTATGTAAATAAAAGGGTGTCATATGAAATACAAACTTCGTATGACGGGGCAGCAATATGCTGCCCTCCAAGAACACCTATTTCCAGGAGATGGTAAAGAAGCTGTAGCATTAGCTTTATGCGGTCGTTACCATGGGGAAAATTCTCATATTTTGATGATTAACCAAATCATCGCACTTCCATACGAAGACTGCATTCGTACAGAAGATCAGGTTACATGGAAAACTGACATCCTTGACTCAATACTTCCTGAAGCTGAAAAGAAAGGAATGGCTGTATTAAAGATACATAGTCATCCCAATGGTTTTGATAGATTCAGTAAGACTGATGATATTTCGGATCGAAGACTCTTTTCATCTGTATATGCATGGCTAGATGATGGATTTCCTCATATGAGTGCCATTATGCTGCCAGATGGCAGGATTCTTGCCAGAGTTGTGGACCGACAAGGTGGATGGCATACCGTAAATACTATTTCTGTCGCTGGAGATGATTTACTTTTTTGGCATAATGATACTGAAAATCAAAAAACTGCGCCTCAAGCTTTTGAAGAAAAGAATGGTCAATTTTTTGGTGAAGAAACCTATGCACGATTGCGTAAACTATCAGTAGCGGTAGTCGGATGCTCTGGTACAGGAAGCCCATTAATTGAACAGCTAGCAAGATTAGGTATAGGAAATCTTAAGCTTATTGATCCAGATGTAGTTAAAGAAAAGAATCTTAATCGAATCCTCAATACCACCTATCAAGACACAGTTGATGAACGTTTCAAAGTCGATGTCCTAGCAGAAGCTATTGAATCTATGGGTTTAGGAACTGTTGTTGAACCCATTTCTAAAAACCTAATAAATCTTGAGGTTATGCGTCAAATTACAGAATGTGATGTGCTATTTGGTTGTATGGATAGTGTCGAAGGACGTTATTACTTAAATCGCTTAGCAGTTTTTTATTCCATTCCATATTTTGACTTAGGCATACGTCTTGATGCTGATGGTCTTGGTGGCGTTTCATGTTCTTGTGGGAGTGTCCATTACCTACAACCAGATAAATCAAGTTTGATTGGTCGAGGAATGGTATCACTTCAGCTTGTCGGAGATGAGGGTATGGCTAGAAGGAATCCTGCCGTATATGAAGGGCAAAGACATGAGGGTTACATGCGTAATGTCCATGTTGAACGTCCTGCTGTAATCACATTCAATATGATGATTGCTTCGATGGCTGCCAATGAATTAATTGCAAGGTTATATCCAGGCTTTAGACGAGTTAGTAATGCTGATAGTGCAAGGCGCACTTTTGATTTTCGAGAGAATGACCATATGTGTGAATCCGATGGAGAATTTTGCCCTTACCTAGCAAAATATGCAGGTCGAGGTGATACACCTCTATTCCTTGAAGATTCAGCTCCGGAATTCCAACATGCCTAAATCGTTAAGCCTGATTTTACTAATATTCCTAATAGGAATATTAGTAATACTGTGTATTTACCATCGACAAATATGGCATTTTTTCTTTAATAATAGACAGCTCAAGGATATTTCAACAGAAACATCTAATATTGATGAATCTCATTCGTCAGTACCACGTTATAAAGCATTAATCTTAAATGATGATGCAGAAATTCCCTCTCCACTACATTCTCATACCGTTTACATCATCGGTATTAAAGGGAATGAGTGGCTAGCAGTCTTTGAATGTCCATGTAGCTGCGGAGCAAAAATCCAATTAAACCTTTTGCCCGAAGAAAGACCTCGTTGGAAGTGGAAAGTACACCATAATAGTACCATTACACTAACCCCATCCATCTGGCGCAAAGTGGGATGTAGAAGCCATTTTGTAATGAGAGATGGCCTTATTATTTGGTGCAAATAATAGAGAAGGATTTACGATGTGATTTATTACAAGAAGGTCTAAGAGCTTCTTGTAAAATTATGAGAGATATAGATTGTAAATCTATATCTCTCAAACACCTTTTATCAGATTAGATCAAGTCAATAAATTTTTTGGATCATTAAGACCCAAATTTCTAGAGTAAAGAAAATAAGAGGGTTGATAAGAAATCAATAATGGCCTCTTTCTTTGGCTAATAAATTAATAGTTATTTAAAGTAAAATCCGTAAATTGCTTACAACTTAAAGGATGCTCAACATCATGGGAATACCCAAATTCGATCTGACCGGCTTGCATAGCTAGAACTAATCGAACTATTGAGTAACCTCTGCGCTGCATACTTGTCATTGATAGTGCTCCCGAAGGTGGCGTCTTCTTCCGTGCTTTCTGGCACAAACTCACTATCAGCTGTTGGCATTGTACTTTATCAATGATCCAATCTCGGTTGAACGTATCTGGGCGCTGAAGCGTATGTAATATACCAGCATCTAACAACTGCTTTAGCTGATATCTTGTGAGCTGTAACGCCTCACAAGCCTCATCCATCGTCCAATTTGAGGATATTTGCATTGCAAGACCCTCAACCTGTTCACGGGAATAGTGCTTTTTCCCTTCAAAAACACGAGGTGTAAGCTTTTGTTGTTGTACTAATTTATCTACTCTATCTGGATGACAATTAAGAATTTTGGCAGCTTCCTTTTTGGAAACAACATTTCGTTCTCGGGTAGTTAACTGGATGCGTGTTATACGCTTCGACTCTAAGACACTAGGCCAATAATTCTCTATGTAATGGTCAAATTCAACTTTTATCCGAGCAATTCCCTTGTTTTCACTCTGACGATGTAGAGACTCATATAAATCCCTAAAATGTTTATTTAGGCCACCGACTCCTTTATTACTCATCGGATGCTCAAGATATTGATTGAGAAACTTGTAGTAAGCATCTGGCCAATTCTCAAACATTGCCCATACGTACTGATAATGTTGAACAAGCTCACCATTCGTTATCGAAAGAGGTTGAAACGAACCACCCAATAACCTTGATCTATAATGAACAATAAAATGAATTAAGCTAAGAGATTCTCGGAGCTCCAAGCCTTGTAGAATTTCAGGACAAGAAATTCCATTTCCTCCTTGTAACAGTGCTTCAATATATTGACTGAGTTTGATTGCCTCAAACGGAACAACATCACTTAATGAGTTGATAACATCAGTATCATCAAACTTATTTAAATACCTACGATACCAATTTAGTCGTTTGCCAGTACCAGAATGCATATCTATCAATAATTTTCCATGTCGAACACATGCAAGGTATGGCAATAAGCTCCATTCAAATCTACAAAACCCAAATTCTTCGGTAAGCGTCCGCTGAACCCCATGTCTATTTTTTAATTTGAGTTGGATTTCCAGCGGTGTGGTAGCAATTCTTCTATTTGGGTCACTTTATGGGTCGGCAATCTTTTCAGCACATCACTTAAATAGGCATACGGATCCAGCCCATTCAGCTTTGCTGACTGGATTAAAGTCATGATGTTTGCCGCTCGCTGACCACTACGCAGCGAACCTGCAAATAACCAGTTCTTACGTCCCAACGCCCAAGGCCGCACCTGGTTTTCCACCCAATTATTGCAAATCGGTAGATTGCCATCATCCAGATAGCGGCTTAAAGCTGGCCAACGCTTCAGAGTGTAATTGATGGCCTTGGCGGTTGGAGAACTCGATGGCACCGTCAGTTGATGCTGGTTGAGCCATTCATACAGTTGTTGCATCACCGGTTGACTATGCTGTTGTCGGTATTCGCGGCGCTGTTCTGCTGTACCATCGGTCTTTCTCCTGAGTTCTGCTTCTATGGCATACAGTTTCTGAATCAGCACTAAGGCCTGTTCAGCGACCTGACTTTTCTTGGTCACATGCAGTTCATGGAATTTACGACGAGCATGCGCCATGCAGCCCACCTCAATGACTTGGCCTGATTTAAAGCGTGCTTTATAACCACTGTAATCATCACAGACCAGATGGCCCTGCCAGTCTTTCAGGAACGCTTCAGCATGCTGGCCTGAACGACTATCCTGAAAGTCATAAATCACGGCTTGAATTGGATTATATTGGGTTGTTGCATAGGCCCAGACATAACCTTTCTTCGGTTTTTTCTCATCATCACTCATCCGCATGATGGTGACCGGCGTTTCATCAGCATGGATCACCCGCTGTTGCAGCACCACCTCTTTTAAAGCATTGGCCAGAGGTTCCAGTTCTACACCGCAGCGACCTATCCAGTCAGATAAAGTTGATCTAGAAAGCTCGATTCCCGCCCGCTGATAGATCAGACGTTGACGGTACAGCGGTAAATGATCTGCGTATTTCGAGACCAACACATGGCTAAGCAGTTCAGGACTGGCAATACCTTTATCAATCACATAGGCGGGCATCGCTTGCTGAGTCAGGGTGTCACACTGATCACAGACCCATTTGCCACGCACATGCTGTTCCTTATAGAACTGTGCCGGTCTGAAATGTAGTTTTTCACTGATATCTTCGCCGATACGACGCAAGGTGCAGCCACAAGCACATTGGGTTGATGTTGGTTCATGCTCGATACGGATGGTGTGTAGATGATCGGGCAGCAGTCGACGTTTAGGTTTGTTGACTGTGGCTTTGTGTGTCGCTGCATCAGTTTTATCTGCATTCAGCCGTTCCAGTTCCAGATCAACAGCGGCAATATCTTCTTCGACCGCTTCATCCCACAGATGGATTTGTTTTGCGGTGAGATGTTCGTTTTTACTGCCAAATTTGTGCTGTTTAAATAGTGCGAGCTCATGCTCGTATTTTTGATTGAGAATGGAAAGATGTTGAACTTTGGCATCCAATTGCTGGTTTGATTTTTCTAATTCTTGATTTGATTGTGCCAAAGACTGATGCTGCATTGCCAACTGCCGGGTAAATTCCAGCAGTTGTTCATGGGTCAGTTGGCTTAAATCAGGCAGTGTATTCATGACCGCAGTATGCCTGAGGTCATGAAGAGAATGAAATAGAACGTTTGGAGAATAGCAGAATGGACCAAGCTAGTTTAGAGCATTGTGACCACTTGCTGTCGTCCAATGCGCTGCCAAGGCAAACCCTGGATCAGTGCCTGTAACTGTTCTGGGCTGAGGGCTACGCTTTCACCCTGGTGAACTTTAGCCCAGTGAAATTTTCCCTGTTCCAACCGCCGGGCACACAGCCAGATCCCCAGTCCATCATGTACCAGCACTTTCATGCGATGGCCACGTTTATTACAGAACAGGTAAGCACAATGCGGTTTGATGTAGCCAAAGGCTCTCACCACCTGAGCCATGGCCGTATCCATTCCTGCACGCATGTCCATGGGCTGGGTAGACAACCAGATTTCATCGATACGGATCATGTTGTAAGTGCCTTGAGTAATTCTGCTAAAGCAGATATTTCTGATACTTGCCATTTCAAGCCAATTTCTGCTTTTGAGTGGGGTAAAGTAATTTGAACCGTTAACATGCCAGTAGGGATAGGATCTAATGGTGCGGAGCAAGATAAGGCAATAAATGCAGGTTTATTCGGTAGTAGTGAGCGATCATTCCCTGGCTTAGCATCAATTAAGCGAATCCATTTGGATACAAGATTTGTATTCAATCCATGTTGCAAAGCGACCGAAGCAATTGAAACCTCCGATGCTTTACACGCCTGAACGATCTGCTGTTTAAATTCAGCACTATATGTTCTTCGTTTTATCGTAAGAGATGCGATGGATGTCTGGTTATTTGTAGTCATAAATTTAAGTTCCCACTTGTTTTTAAGTGAGGACTAAATTAAGGCTTATAGGACGAATTCATAAGGTGTGTTTAGCGGACGCTTACATTCTTCGATACAATCTGGACATACCTTCGGATATTTAACAAGTAGATAGGGGGTATCAATGACGTGTTGAAAAGAATGAAATATTGGCTCAATTTTAGAGGAACAATTTGTTAATCCAAGCTGCAATAAATACACATTAAGATCAAACTCACCAGTTAAAATCTGATGAACTGGTACACGATTATTTTTCCAAGCCAAACCAGCGTGACGCAGCAAATGACCTATGTGCTTAAAGCCATTTTTCTCTGATATTCGAATCAAATAACTAACTAAGCATTCATTTGGTTCGATTCTAGGTCTGGCGAGAAGCATCTCAATGATCTCACAATCGATAGAAAAGTATCCTATAATCACTAAAATCTTAATGCTATCAGTCTATCTATGGAAAGCTATTTCTTTCCTTAATTATTTGAGGATAGATTTTCATCATTTTTTCTTTTGAAGCCATATCCGCAAAATAAAACCCATCTGGCAGTAGTGAAGTACTTAGTCCGAGCTTACTCATAGAGCATTTTATCAAACCACAATATTCCACTTTATTTTTAGTTTTAAATGCTTGCTGTAATGGCTCAAATGTTTTACTAGTATAAGCTTCTGGCCCTACACATGGATATTTAGCTATCTCACCCCATGTCCAAACTTCTGGATATCGATTAAGGCACTTAAAACATTGTAACTGCATAACATCTGAAACTTCTATTTGATCAATACCAAGCTCAAGAAAAAGCCCAGAAATAACCCTATATCTATCAAGGTTGTTAACAGAATAGGTGTAATACCACTTTTTAGAAGAATTTATTAGAAATTTTTTGAAGGCTTGGATATCGGAGAAACCATTTTTCTTTCCTAAATCATTCAAGTAATCATCAAATGTTTGCTGATCATTTGGTCGCGATCGATCAAGTAACACAATGCCTCACCTTGAAACAATTTATCATTTATACTGCCAAACAAAACACTTTATTGCCTTTTGATACGCCAAACTCAACATATTCAGCATCTATAATCGCATTTTTATTTGCCCTATACCCAAAATGCCAGTCTGAATGAACGATGAGTTCTCTCAACACCAACTTGTCAATCGGCAGTAAAAAAGCATTATTTCGCTCATCAATACCATAACTGCTAAGAACCTCAGCAAACAAATCCTTATCTACTTTCATGTCTTCCATTTCAGACATCATCCTAGCATCACGAACAAGATTAGCCGTAGCTGCTAGATTTCCACTCGTTGCACTAAAACACCTTAGCGACATTGTCATTTCTTCCAATTTAATCTTTTTAGAAAGTCCATATGCCTCTGATAAGCACATCAAGAGCCTTCTATAATCATCACGATCCTCGTTACTGCTGATCCTAAAAGGTGGAATGGTATATCGGTATGATATCCGACGTGCTAATTGCTGATTTGATTCAACGAGATATCTACTCCAAGGCATTCCCATAAAAATAATAGGTATCTCTGTATCATTGATTAGGTCTTTAAATAAGTCTGCAATTCCTGTGACAACCTTTGCACTACGACGTTCAATGATCACCTGAATTTCATCAAGGATCAGCAACTCTATGCCAACCACCTTAAGCAACGTAATCAATCGCTCATAAAGTTCACCTTTGTTTCTCGCACCTCGTCCACACTGTGGATCGCCAATAGTTACTAACAACGATCTTAGGAATTCTTCTGGTGTAGAAACTGATCTTAATTCGTAATGTAAAACAGGGATATGTGTCCGCTCCACTTGCTCTATTTTTGGATTATTCTTTGCATAATATTTTGCTAACTCAGATTTCCCACTTCCAGATTCTCCAGTTACCAACATGCAAGAAGCAACACCATATTTTTTCTTTTTATTGCGCAAAGAATCAAATAGATTCACCATTTTTGTAAGAAATGGACTTTTAATGAATGGACGATCCTCGAAAGTAGTTTTCATTAGCCCATACTCCATCCATTTAAGCTGAGATTATCCCCATCATCTTCAAAATCAACTTTCATCGTACGATGTGAATTGTCCACCACAAGGCTGATATTAGGGACACCTGTTTTATCAGATCTTGCGGCTTTAGATGTTGTTACTTGCTTACTTCTTCGAACATTTCTTGCATGATATTCTTCACGCTCTTTAGCAAGTTGAATTTTGGCTTTTTGGAGATTCAGGTTATCAAATTTTGATTGTCGAGCAGCTCTTGCAGCAGCTCGAATCTTATTATGTTCAAACTCAGAAAGATTGGAAGCATAAGAATATTTCAGGCAATCTACTTTTAAATAGACCTTGTTAATCTTATCTAGCACCAAGATATAACCAATATCAAAAGGATTGTACTTTACAGTTACTTCCCCAGGCCCATCTCTTCTATATAAATCTTTAAGAAGACTTGAGTCATAGTTCATCGAAAAAATTTCGATACCACTTTTATTCAGCGTACGTGTGGCTGTAGCTAGTAAAATAGTAGTTAACTCCATTTTATCTTCTACTGGCACTGGAAAGCACTCCTCCGAGCTAACCCAAATTTCATAAGGTGTTAAATCTGAGTCTTCTAGAGGTGTATGGTGATACTCTTCTGTCACCCACTTCAAAAAATAGCGTTTAAACTCTGAAAATGTGAGCGCAGCTTCTTGCCTTGCGTCATAGCCATCACCAGATTTACCAATTTTTCTAACCACGCCAGGCAGATCATCAAGTACCAGTGCATTAACTATACCGAAAAAACGTTCAATACGACTTTTATAGTTACCTTTACGAATCGGACAATACTGAAAAACTGTCCCTATTTCATCCGCAACTGCAATAAATTTCTTACCCCAAAACTCATTAGCATTGTCTGTTACAAGCGTCGAAGGAATTCCATGGGCAGGCCAAGCACCGTCCAATTTCAACTCGTTCATAAAGTCATTTTTCGGTAAGAATGCATTCAAACAAGCCAAACAAACTGAGGCATATGAGGGTGCTTCAAAAGAAATTTGGAATCCAAGTAACATTCCAGAATAATGATCTATCAAAGCAGTGATATTAGGTCGGCCAAGTAAAGTCTTATAGTCATCATGTAGAACATGAATATCCAACTCTGTATGATCAAGCTCAACACGCTCTAAGACTCTAGTAGTAGTTATCCCACTTAATGCTTTAGCAAGCTCCGCCTGCAAAACTCGAGCACCATGTCGGCCTTTTCTCTTAGTTTGGTAAAGCCCACTTAACACACGGTTCTGAACAGTATGATATGTTGGCTTCTGAAGCGGTGCATCAGGATGATCTAAATTGTGTGACATAATTTTAGCTTCAACATTACGAACCACTGAAGCCATTGACGACTGGCTGAGTGTATAATATCGCTTTGCACAATATTCAATAATTTCAACAACTTTAGCATCAATCTTAGGATTTCTATGCCCTTTAAATCGATGCTTAGGATAAAGACCTTGTATCTTTAGACCTGCCTCGACAAAACTAGCGTACCAACTTCTTACTGATTGCCAATGTGGTGCTTTCTCACCTAATTCTAAAGCGACTTCCTCTATCGTATTTCTGGCACTTTTCTCAGTAATTTTACTAATGCCATTTTCTTTAAGCCTTTTGATATATTTATATTTTCTATTGGTTTCACGCTGTTCAGCTTCTGAAAGATCAATAAACTTAATATCCCCAAAATCTCGCGATTCCGCAAGAAATTTGATATCCCCTGAAGCGTAAACTGTACCTAGTTCTTCTCGACTCAATCTAGATACAGCTCCATTCTCAATATCTACTAAAACGACTTCTGCTTTTCCTACAGACCGAACCATAGCACGATGACAAGGAAGACCCTTATTAAACTCAATGATTACACCTTGTTCCCATAACTCAGCAGACATCGAATTTCACCTCTGTTTTCATACTCAATGGCTCAGAACGCATATCAAATCGCAAATACCCTAGCGCAATCCATGAATATATTTCTCTCAAGTGTGCTCGATCACCAAGTCTATGCACTAACTGTGCTAATGGCATCGAATCATTAATATCTTCGGCGCATTGCTGAAGATTCTTCATTTTTAATAAAGGGCGCTTTTTATATTGATAAAGCTTTTCATAGTTCGATAGTAATGGCTGCTGATAGATTTCAATTTCACTCACTATCAAGAAGTCTGTATTAGTACCCTGCAAGAAATTGGAAAAGCGAGAAAAGAGAAATTGATAGTGTTCAGTTTGAGCATTTTCAGAGGGTTTGACCTCCACATATTTCCTAACACCAGAAGTATAAATAACTTCAAAATCAGGTGTATAGATATTAAATTCTCCATCATTATCAGAAACTTCAAATTTTCGAGGTTGCGGAAAATATGTCTCTACCTCAGTGTCAAATTCTAAATGAAGACAATATTTCGACTCTAAGATGGATTCAACAAGAATTGTCTTTCCATCATTAGCCTTTATTGAGGGAAAACGAACAATGTTCTTAACAGCAGATTTCTGAATTTTGCGTGCAGGGCTATTCATTTTCTAGCTCATCCTGAACTTCCTTGTTCAAATTATAAGCTTTTTTATAAGCTTATCCTACATAATTTATAGACTATTCCTACAATTTTATAAACTTATCCTACAACCTACACTTAAACCACCAGTTCGGCCAAATTACCTTTCTGTTCTAACCATTCTTTTCGGTCACTGGAGCGTTTTTTGGCTAGTAATTTGTCCAACAAACCTGCAGTAAAATGACTGTCATCCAAATCTAACTGCACCAAACGGCGTGTGTTTGGATCCAGCGTGGTTTCACGCAGTTGGCTTGCGTTCATTTCACCCAAACCTTTAAATCGAGTAATTTGCGGGTTCTTGGTTTTGCATTTTTTTAACATGCTTTCAAGCTCATCATCGTCCAAGGCATAGTGCACATCTTTTGCATCATCAATTCGATACAGCGGTGGCATCGCCACATAGAGATGCCCTTCTTCAACCAAGATCGGAAAATGTTTCACAAACAAAGCACACAGCAGCGTCGCAATATGTAGACCATCTGAGTCAGCATCGGCCAAAATACAGATCTTGCCATAACGTAATTCTGATAAATCATCCGACCCCGGATCGACCCCGATTGCAATGGCAATGTTATGCACTTCTTGCGAAGCCAAGACTTCATCGGAAGAGACTTCCCACGTATTTAAGATTTTTCCACGAATAGGCATGATGGCTTGGAAGTTTTTATCACGCGCCTGCTTGGCTGAACCACCCGCAGAATCCCCTTCCACAATGAACAGTTCAGACTCTTCTAAGGTATGCCCAACGCAGTCTGACAGTTTTCCAGGTAAAGTCGGCCCTGCCACAATTTTCTTACGTTCAACTTTTTTCGCAGCTTTCAGACGACGACCTGCTTTCGAGATCGCCATTTCTGCCAACTGCATGGCAATATCGGAGTTTTGGTTCAACCACAGTGCAAAAGCATCTTTAGCAATGTTCTGGACAATACCCGACGCTTCACGGCTAGATAAACGCTCTTTGGTTTGGCCTGAAAACTGTGGCTCTTGGAACTTCAACGACAAAATATAGTTCACACCATCCCAGACGTCTTCAGCTGACAGCTTCATATTGCGTGGCAGCAAGTTACGCAGTTCACAAAACTCACGCATTGCATCGGTCACACCTGAGCGTAGGCCGTTCACATGGGTTCCGCCTTGCGCCGTTGGAATCAAGTTCACATAGCTTTCTTGTACCAATTCGCCGCCATCGACATTCCAACAAATGGCAAATTCGGCACTGGCACGCTCAGCATCTCCTGTTGCCACAAAGGCTGGATGAGGCAGAATCTCACGATCCTCAATTTCATCCATCAAATAATCGACGAGGCCATTTTCAAACTGCCAAACGATTTTTTCGTCATTGATTTGGTCGACATAATTGATTTGTAAACCTGCCGCCAAAACAGCTTTGGCTTTTAAGTTGTGCTTCAGCGCTTTCAGGGCAAATTTCGGTGAATCAAAATATTTGGCTTCAGGCCAAAAGTGAACGGTGGTCCCTGTGGCACGCTTCGGAGCTTTGCCTTCTAATACCACCAAGGGCGCAGTCGGTTCACCCTGCTCAAACGCCATTTGGTAAAGGTTGCCTTGACGCTGAACTTCTACTTCGACTCGGCTAGATAAGGCATTTACCACGGAAATGCCTACGCCATGCAAACCGCCTGAGAACTGGTAGTTGTCGGTACTGAATTTACCACCTGCATGCAGTTTGGTCAGGATGATTTCGATCCCGCTTTGACCATATTCGGGGTGAATATCGACAGGCATACCGCGACCATTGTCTTCGACTGAGAGCGAACCATCTTTATAAACGGTGACGGTAATTTTGTTGGCATGGCCAGCCAGTGCCTCATCGACTGCATTATCAATAACCTCTTGCGCCAAATGGTTTGGGCGTGTGGTATCGGTATACATGCCGGGACGACGACGTACCGGATCTAAACCAGATAATACTTCAAGCGATTGAGCCGTATATTGAGACACGTTGTACTGTTTCCTTATTTTAAGCAGTCCGATAAAAACTGTAATGCCATCGGTATTTTGTCTGCGAAATCTTCCATCGCATGATTGCCTTGCGTTTCCAAGATCACGAGCGCAGCGCCATTATAATAGCGCTGTGCTTCACGATAATCCAAAACTTCATCGCCTTGTTGCAATAACACTAAAATTTTGTCTGCATCTTGCACAAATGGCAGCTCAATCTGCTCTAAATAATCTAATTGCGCATCATCGAGCGTCCAATCTTCATTGACTCTATAGGGCAGTTGAGTCGCACCAAATAGATTTCGGAACAAATGCCATGGTTGCATAGCTGGATTGATCAGCACAGCCGGCACTGCCAACTTCGCGACCAGTTGTGTCGCATAAAACCCACCTAAACTACTGCCTACCAGCACCACCTGATCCAACTCCTGAATCAAGGCGGCCAATTTTTCTAAGGCCAAATGTGGCGGCATGTTCAAGTCTGGCAAATGCACATGCCACTGTGGACGAGATTCGCAATAGCGTTTCAGCAATTGACCTTTAATCGATAAAGAACTGCTTTGAAAGCCATGTAAATAAATAATATTCATGCTGTACATTTACTCTTCTACATCATTTTTATTAAACTCAAAAGAGATGGCATCAGCCGACTGTATTATTTTGTATGGATATAAAAATTGTCAGACAAAAAAATAAGGTCATCTGTGTATTCATCGCTATTGTAAAAGTTGTTCGAGATGAATTAGATAAGCTAGAGTGCTAAGAATTTATACCGTGATCGTTGAAAAAAATAAAGTCCCTTTGGACACAGAAACACAAGGGTAGAAAAAATGCCAAGTTTAACGCCTCTGCACGAGACCTATTGTAAATGGGATCGTACTCCTCCCAGCCAAGCCGACCTGCTTGAAGGGATTGCTCAGTTGGTGACAACCCGCTTAGGCGATGTCGTCCACGATTTAATTCAGGCCATTCAGCGTGAAATTTTAATCAGTATATTTGGGATGAATGAAACCAGTTCCAAGAAGTTTCTGTCGACACGGTCAATTGAAAAAATTTACCAGTTTTCCTTCAATACCTTGCAAAACTACGGTAGCTATTTATTGGCGCCAAGTTTGCGTCATATCATTGAAAAATTTCCAAATTTGCATCGCAAACCCTTAACCCCAACCATGCATTATTTAGTTGGGGCGCTGAATGGTGTTTTGGGCGACTATTTACTGAAATATCACAACCCTGTGGCACTACCGATGGTGCTATATGATCATTATGGCGCTGTCCAACAAGGTGAGTTATCTGGCCGCGTTGTGATTATGGTTCATGGTCTATGCATGAACCATTTGTACTGGAGCACGGCGCGTTATGGCGGTATAGGGGAAAAACTGCTGACGCAACGTGCACAAAACACCATGCTATATCTCAACTACAACACGGGTCGTCGTATTTCAGCCAATGGGCGTAGCTTTGCCAACTCACTACAAGATTTACTCAACCGTAACCCACGGATTAGCTCGATTGATCTGATTGGGCACAGTATGGGCGGACTGGTTTCGCGCAGTGCGCTGTTCTACGGCAAACAAAATATGCAAAGTTGGATTCATGTGGTGGAAAACATGGTCTGTATTGGTTCTCCGCATCATGGTGCGGCTTTAGAACGTTTTGGCTTTCATTTGCAGGACAAATTGGGACGTTTCCCTTTTGTCAAAATTATTGGGCATATCATCAACATTCGCAGCAACGGTATTTTAGACTTACGTCATGGCAGTGTGCGGGATGATGACTGGGAACATAATGAAGCGCGTATTGGTCATGTTGATGACAATCGTAAGCCAGCTCCATTGCCCTCCCATATCAATACCTTCTTGGTGGCAGGCACCATTGAGTTTGAACATCGCAAATATCGTGCGCTCAATGTGATTGGGGATTATTTGGTCAGTGTGAAAAGTGCCTTAGGCGAGCATATGAATCCACGCTTTCAACTGAAAGTCCCCGATTCACATAAAGCCATTTTCTATGGCTTAAACCATTTTGAGCTACACACCCATGCCAGTGTTGCCGAACAAATCGTCAATTGGTTCTATCCAAATCCAACTGAAACGGAATATGGTCAAGTGCATGAATATATGATCGGGTTGGATGACTTAGAGGGCATTGCGCTCACCTAGGCCCCCTCATTCACCTCATAAAAAAGCCAACATCACGTTGGCTTTTTTTATCTTTATTATTTTTTCTTCGCGTGGCTTGGATATTTACGCAACAGTTGCCACAGGCTAATCAACGCCAGTGCCACAAAAAACACCAAAGACCACACAGGTAAAGACTGACCCAAGAAAGTCCAATCTACCAGTGCACATTCACCTGAACCTGTTAAAACTTGCTCAAACACAGCACGCAGCGGCAACGTGTCTAACCAATAATCCAAGCCTGGGCCACAGCTCGGCACTTGATCAGGTGGTAAGCTCTGTAACCAAACGTGACGTGCTGCCACACCTGCGGACCATAAGATCGAGAGGCTGCCTAAAAATGCATAAAAGCGTTTAAAACCATTCGATGCAGGGTTATGCAAAAAAGCAATCAGCGAAATAATCCCCAGTCCAATCAGTCCCACACGTTGGAACACACAGAGTGGACATGGGTTTAACTGTAGCGGGCCATGCTCTAAATACAAGGCAAAGGCCATTCCGATGATACTGGCTAAAACCAAAACACCACTCACGAAGCGATAACTCCATTGCATGGTCAATCCTCTTAATTTTTTATCTAAATTGTGCAAGGTACTGTTCAAAACTCAGTTGACTGTCTTGCTCTAATTGCTGTTGTTGTTGCAGTGATTGCGTGGCTAAATCGTCAAAATAAGCCCATGTCTCTGCACTCAACTGATGACGCTCATAACTCGATGCATGTTGTGCGGCCATTTGGCTACCAAAGCCCCATGTCCCACCCGCTTCCAGAGTATCTTCGATCATCTGCGCCGACAAAGTATCATCAACTTCAGCGACTCTCTGTTGCATGACTGTCATCGCTTTGCTATAGAGTGTGGTGCCATAGCACTGATCTAACAACACAACCAGTTCTTGCATCGCCTCTAAATGAGACTGACTCCATGCTTCAATTGGAAACGATTGCTCACCCACAGCAATTGCAGCATTCGGTGCGCGACCGCGATTGACCACTTCCGCTTGGTTTTTCTCGATTTGATCTTGCTCTGCGGCCAATAAATCTGGGCTATCCAGCAGTAAGCAATACAGCGCCAGCACCTCTAAGAAACCTGCGGTATCTTCATTGATCCCAATTGGGCTATACGGATTCACATCCACCGCACGTAGTTCCACATAACCGACACCACGATTGCTCAGCGCTTGTGATGGTGTTTCCCCTGCTTGCGGCACTTGCTTTGGCCGCACCAAACTGTAGTACTCATTTTCAATTTGCAGGACATGATCATTAATTTGAATCGGCTCGCCCTGCGCATCATTGAGGCCTAAGCGACTAAACGGCGCATAAGCCGTTTTGACTGCCTTTTGTAGGCCTTCGAGATAACCATCGATATTGTTGTAATGAATACCGAGCTGCTTTTGTGCTGAGTTTTGATAACCAAAACGTCCCATTCGCAAAGCAGTCGCATACGGTAAATACAAGGTCCCGCGCAGCAATGGCAACAGATGATGTTCACGCCCTGTCATAAAACACTGGCAGACCGATGGACTTGCTCCGACCAAAAACATGACCAACGGCGTAAGGCGAATAAAGTTGCGGATCAATCCAAAATAGCGGTGACTACGATAGTCTTGTGCAGATAAGGCTTTTAGTGCCTCATCTGTTTCATGTTGTTGTAATTGTTCAAACAGTTGATCTGGAAAAGATAAGTTATAGTGTAAACCTGAAATGGTTTGCATACGACGACCATAACGTACCCCTAAACCATGACGGTATAAGGTCTTGAACTTCCCGATATTTGAGCTGCCATATTGGGCTAAGCGAATTTTATCGTCATTGTCATCCAACATACATGGCATCGACAGCGGCCAGAGCTTTTCACCATGTTCCAAATGACGATGCGCCACACTATGAATGTCTTTTAAATAATGCAGCGCCTCGGTAATGCTGGGCTGGGGCGGTGTAATAAATTCTAATAAAGCTTCCGAATAATCCGTCGTAATATGCGGATGGGTCAGCGCAGAACCCAAAGCTTGAGGGTGGTCGGCTTGTGATAAAAAGCCATCACTTTGCATACGCAGACTTTCACGCTCAATCCCGCGTAACATCCCTTGCAAAAGTGATGAATTGACCCAAGTCGGTAACACAGCTGTAGATTTAGATGCGGGTTGACCCATTACAATCTCACTTTTTGGAAGAAACAATTACAACGACGAATAAAATAAAATCATCAGTTTATATCAGTATAACGTGATTTTAATTCGGCACATTACACCCAGTCCTATTTTCAAGTAAACCATCTGTTCTATTTTTTCGGAAAATATTTATCACAAAGTTACGCTATTAGACATGTCAAAAGTGTGATTGTATTGAAGAATAAATGCTAAAGAATTGTAAACTTTATGAATTATCAAGAAATTTTAGATTTTTGGTTCGATCCCAAAAACCAAAACTGGTGGTTTAGCCAAAATGATGCGTTCGATAAACTCATCGAAGAAAAATTTAAGACAATTCATCAACAAGCGGCGCATGCTGAGCTATGGTCTTGGCGCAGTAGTGCTGAAGGGCGTTTGGCTGAAATTATTGTGCTCGACCAACTGTCGAGAAACCTGTATCGCAACAGTTCTTTGGCCTTTGCTCAAGACGCCTTGGCCTTGGCTTTGGCGCAAGAAGCCATCACGCTACAACTGGATGCAGCGCTGCCACCCATACAACGCAGTTTTTTATATATGCCCTTTATGCATAGTGAATCGAAACTTATTCATCAATATGCTTTAAAATTGTTCGAAGACTTAGGCAATCCGATTAACCTCGATTTTGAACAGCGTCACAAAGAGATTATCGATCGTTTTGGACGCTATCCGCATCGGAACCAAGTCCTTGGCCGCAACTCAAGCCAAGAAGAACTGGATTTTTTGACTCAGCCCAACAGCCATTTTTAACTGTTCGGCTTCTCCCTCTGTGCTAAGGAGTCTATCTCATGAAGAAAATTTTAATCGCCTGTGCACTGGCGACGGGTCTGAGTTTAGTAGGCTGTGCCTCTACCCCCTCAAAGCCCTTAACCTTCGACCAGTTAGGTCGGTTTACTAATACGCCTTTAAACACTTCGACTTATCGCATCAGCTTCCAAGCGCGTCCAAATATGAGCTATGGCACGGCTGAAGAAATTACCTTGGTCAAAGCCGCGCAAACTACGGTGCAAAATGGTTATCGCTTCTTTAAAGTGCTGAATGACCCGAGCAACCAAAACCAACCACCAAGGCAGGCCGTGGTGTATTCAAACCCAATGCCTTATTATCCATATGGTTATTATTCTCGCCATCCAGCCTTTTGGCCTGACCCGTTCTACGATGTACCACGTGTAGTCGACATTGACCCCGTACAAGTGTCATACAGCATTCAATGCTTTAAAGACCAAAAATCGGCACCAAGCGATGCCTTTGATGCCACGCTGATTTTAAAATCGCTGGGTGGAAAATATGGTTTGAGTCCAACTGGTGAAGTGCTCCCACCGCCTGAACCCAGCAGTCCAGCGTCGACCAGCAAATAAAGCATAGAGCCTGCCTATGAATGAGCCTCAAGCCGTCCCATCGAGTCTGAAACGCAGCAAACGTTTTGCCACCATTGCCCTAATCACGGCAGTGGTGACATGGCTGCTGCTGATGGTCGTTGCCAAGTTTGTCCCCACAGACAAGGTTTGGATCATTCATATTTTAATGTTATCCGCAGAAGCAGGTGTGGTCGGCGGCTTGGCTGACTGGTATGCCATTACTGTGCTGTTCCGTAATCCCTTTGGGAAAATGCCAATTCCAAAGTTTTTACGCGATCACACCGAAATTATTCCCCGTAACAAAGACCGTATTGCAGAGTCTATGGGCCGCTTTGTACAAGAGAATTTTCTTTCTCCACAAGTGGTGGAAAAAAGCCTGCAAAGTACCGACCTGTCTTTGGCGGTTGGCCAATGGCTCGCCAACCCACAAAACAATCTGCAAGTCACTCAAGTTATTCAACAAACGGTGCCTAAAGTCTTTGAGTTTGTGGGCCAAGAACAAATCGGACGCTTTATTCAAAGTAACAGCGTGCAGTGGGTGCGTAACACTCAGGTCAATCATTTGGCCAGTGAAATGCTGCGTGCAGTGCTAGAAAATGATTTCCATCAAGATGTATTACAACGCGGACTCGACTTGGCGCATGACTGGATGACCCAACACCCTGAACAAAGTCGTGAGTTGACCCAAACCTTGTTCAAAGAACTCGGGGTCTGGAAACTGGCCAAAGGAGCCAGTTGGATTGGCATCGATGTGCAGCAAAGAACCATCGACTCTCTCATTCAACGAGTCGAGTCGATGTTGGCCGATCCTGAGCATCCGTGGCGTCAAAAGATTGAAGCGATAGGGCACGCGCTCATGCTCGAACTGGCAGACACAGACAGTAAAGCCAGCCAGCGTTTAAACCAAACCAAAGATGCCCTGCTAGATAGCCCACAAGTGCTGAATTTTATTAGCGGTGCAGTGGTCATTTTATGTGATGCCATTAAACAAGACCTACAAAAACCAGACTCTGGCATTGCTCACAACATCCGTGTATCCATTCAACAAATCGGGGAAAACATCATCTCCAATCAAGCCGTCAGAGACTTGCTCAATCAACGCCTCAGGGGCATTGCGGTCAATCTCAGTGACCAATACAGTGAAAAAGTCATTCGTTTTATCAGTGAACGTATTCACGAATGGGACTCCAGTGTGATGATTGACAAGATCGAAAATGAAGTCGGTGGCGACTTGCATATGATTCGGGTCAATGGTGTGGTAGTCGGTGCATTTATTGGCTTAGCACTGGGGATTATTCGCGCGGCAGTTGAACAGCTCTTATAAAAGCAATCCACAAAAATGCATGCTTCACCCCTGCCCTACATGCAAAATTTGCATAAGTAAAAGGGGATGAATATGCTATTTTGGGCTGATATTTAGACACTTTTAAGCATTCATGATTCAGTTGCCTTCATCTAAACTGCCTGCACAAGGCGTCACTATTTTCAGCACCATGACTGCCATGGCACAGCGCTTAAATGCCCTAAATCTATCCCAAGGTTTTCCAGACTTCGAAGCTCCTGCTGAACTGCTGGATGCTTTAGCACAGGCCACTCAAAGTGGTTTCAATCAGTATGCTCCAGGCGATGGGGTCTGGTTATTACGCGAGCAACTGGCGCAGCAATTTGCGCAGCGCGATCAGATTCAGCTCGACCCGATGACTGAAATTACCATCACCCCAGGTGCAACGATTGGCCTTTTTGCCACCATTCAAGCCGTAGTCCATGCGGATGATGAAGTTATCATTTTCGACCCCAGTTATGACAGCTATGCGCCAAGTGTGGCTTTGGTTGGGGGCAAAGCCATTCATATTGCGCTCCAGCCCCCTCATTTTTCGGTCGATTGGGAGCAGGTCAAATCAGCCATCACGGCCAAAACCAAACTGATCATTATCAACACACCACATAACCCGAGTGGTGCCATTTGGAGCAAGCAAGATTGGCTCACCCTGATTGAACTGATTCGCGACAGCAATATTTTAGTCCTGTCTGATGAAGTCTATGAGCATCTGATATTTGATGGTCAACGTCACTATTCGGCGCTGTCTTTTCCTGAACTGCGTGAGCGCAGTGTAGTGGTGGGTTCCTTTGGTAAAACTTTTCATGTGACCGGTTGGAAAACCGGCTACTGCGTTGCTACACCTGCGCTGATGCAACTGTTCCGACAGATCTATCAGTTTGCCAACTTCTGCGGAGTCACCCCTGTACAACTGGCTTTGGCCAATTATATGCAGCAACATCCTGAGCATATTCAAAACTTAGCGAGCTTTTATCAAGCAAAACGCGATCGTTTTATTGAGGGTTTAACTGGTTCACGCTTTCAATGGCTTCCTTCGCAAGGCACTTACTTTCAAAATGTCGACTACAGCCACATTCGTCCCGATTTAAACGATGTTGAATTTTGCCGCTTTCTGGCAGAGCAGCATGGCATTGTTGGCATTCCTGTTTCGGTGTTTTATCAGCAGGTGCCAGAAGCACTACGCATGATTCGTTTTTGCTTTGCCAAGACCGATCAAACCTTGGCTCAGGCAGCTGAAATTTTGCAAAGCGTATAAATTTTTTTCAGCTTTGCTTATGCACAAGACAGGCTTCGCTTACTGAAATACATCGGCTTTTCAGCGCCGAACTATGCTAGGGTAAGCCTTAGAAATGTAATAAAAATAACCTCAGGATGACCTATGTCAGCACACACCCCATTGGTGCAACAACAAAAGCTATGGAAAGCCTTTTTTATTTTCCTGATGCCTTTGATTGCCACCAATATTCTGCAAAATCTGTCGGGTACAATTAATACCATCTTTGTCGGACAGATGATGGGTGTGCAGGCGATTGCAGCGGTTGCGGTGTTCTTCCCCATCCTATTTTGCTTAATGGCCTTCGTAATTGGACTATCTGCGGGTTCTACCGTCTTGGTTGGTCAAGCATGGGGCGCACAGAATATTGAAAAAGTCCGTGCGGTGGTCGGCTCCACTATTTTTATGACCCTCATTGGTGGCAGCTTTATTGCATTTTTAGGGGTGATTTTTGCGCGACCAATTTTATCGGCTTTAGGTATCGATGAAGATGTTATGCATCTCTCGCTACCTTATGTGCAATGGATGTTGGCAGGTAGCCCTTTACTGTTTGTATATATTATTTATACCTCAATTTTACGCGGTGTCGGAGACAGCACGACACCACTGATTGCCTCTGGCATGACCATCTTAATTGGATTCTGTGTCACACCCGTTCTGATTGCGGGTTATTTCGGCTTTCCAAAACTGGGGATTGTTGCGCCTGCTATTGCGACCATTTTAGGCTTTGTTTCCGTGCTGACCTTTTTGTATTTCTATTTGAACTATAAACAGCACCCACTCAGACTCGATGCACAACTGCTACGTCATATTCGCTTTGACCGCCAGCTGAGTAAAATCATTCTGCGCTTAGGGGTTCCAACAGGCATTCAAATGATCACCACCTCGGTTGCGGGTCTTGTGATTGTGGGCCTAGTCAACCGCCATGGGGCCGATGCGACCGCAGCCTATGGTGCGGTCAATCAGGTTCTGAATTATATTCAATTCCCCGCCCTGTCGATTGCCATTGCTGCATCGATTTTTGGTGCACAAGCCATTGGCGCAGGCAAGTCTGAGTTGTTGGCCAAAGTCACACGTACCGCGCTCGGCATGAACATCATCATTACAGGTTCCTTGGTGGTCTTGGCCTATCTTTTCTCCAAATACCTCATGGCACTCTTTATCACTGACCATGCAGTAGTTGAGCTAGGGCAACAGCTGTTGTTCATTGTGCTGTGGTCCATTTTATTCTTTGGTGCCAGTGCCATTTTTGCCTCCATTATGCGGGCCAGCGGTACAGTCACCATGCCCATGATCATCAATATCATTGCGATTATTGCGATTGAAGTGCCCTGTGCCTACTTATTTAGTGAATGGTGGGGACTACAAGGGATTTGGTATGCTTATGCGCTGGCTTTTGTCAGCTTATGCATCATGCAAGGACTGTACTATCAATTGGTCTGGAAGAAAAAGACTATTGAAACGCTCATTTAAAGCTAAACGGATATTTGATAGAACACATTTTTGATCATGACAATCTTTAAAATTAAGCATAAAAACCCGACTTATCTTAGGCCAAGTCGGGTTTTTATACTGAAAATATTAAGATTTTCTCTGGCTTAATTTGGTCGCAAAGGCTGTCACTTTTTGATAGCCCGTCGGTAAAATACGCTGGATCAAATCTAGCGTTTTCGCATCATTACCAATCAATAAACGACGCTTGTCTTTTTGTACCGCCTCTAAAATTTGACGTGCCGCTTCTTCGGGCGGACAGCGTAATAATTTATTAAAGGTCTGCGCAGACTTCTCAGGTTTCATCCCGATGCTACGCAAGCTGTCATTCACTTTGGCAGCATTGGCAATATTGGTTCGAATCCCACCCGGATGCACACACAACGCGCTCACACCAGAGTTTTCCATATCTAACTCTTGGCGTAATGACTCGGTAAAGCCACGCACCGCAAATTTAGTAGCATTGTAAGCAGATTGAGTCGGTTGAGCGGTCAGACCAAATAAACTGGAAATATTGATGATATGCCCATCGCCTGTTTTCTTAATATAAGGCAGAAACTCTTTGGTGCCATAGACCACACCCCAGAAATTAATCCCCACTATCCATTCCAGCTCTTCATAGGATGCACCTTCTACGGTTGAACCCAAAGCAACGCCGGCATTATTAAAAATCATATTCACAGAACCATGATTTTGTACGGTTTCTTCAGCCCACGCTTGCATCGCTAAACGGTCTGAGACGTCTAATTTTTTCATGGTAACACGTACATTGCTGCCTTGTAGCAGTTCCACCGTTTTCGCCAAACCTTGCTCATTGACATCACTCAATGACACATGACAGCCCGCCTTGGCCAATAAAAGTGCCAATTGTTGGCCAATACCCGATCCTGCACCTGTAATTGCCGCGACTTTATTTTTAAAATTCTTCATGAGATTGTGGTTGTCCTTTATCTTTGTACATCGACTGTAGATGCTTTTTTTATAATTGACAATATCAATTGTCATAAATTTAATAGCCAAAAGTGTCAAGTCCATGAAAACCAGCTAGAGATTAAAGCCTACGCATAGGTAGAGTCGTGGTTTATTGCTAAACTATGCAAAACCTTGGCTTTCAAATAGGGCGATGAAATCTGATGACGGCATCTGAACCAGTACAACAAAACAGCGATAATAATAAAACCAAAGAAAGACAATTCAAGGGCTTATCGCTTTCTGAACGTAAACAGCTGCGTCGTGAAAAACTGATTGAAGCAGGAATTGAAGCCTACGGCACTCACGGCTTTTTTGCCGTGACGGTGAAAGATATTTGTAATGAAGCCAAACTTACTGAACGTTATTTTTATGAGTCGTTTAAAAAAAGTGAGCAACTATTTCAAACCATTTTTTTAAAGCTGATTGATGAGTTACAGCACAATGTCATGCAAGCCATCATGCAAGCCTCTTCAGATCCATACAAAATGATTGATGCTGGACTGCGTGCCCTGCTCACCACCCTAAAAGACAATCCCCGCATGGCGCGTATTATTTATATCGATGCGATGTTGGTGCAAGAATTACATAACCAAGCCACCATTCATGAAACCATGACCCGTTTTGACCGAATGATTCAAGCCTTTGTGATGCTAATGATGCCGCAAATTAACCGGTCCGAACGAGAAATTTCGCTGGTCGCCACAGGCCTCAATGGCTATGTTACGCAAATTGCGATCCGTTGGGTGGTCAGTGGGTTTAAACAATCCTTTGAAGAAGTTTTAACCTCCAGCCGTATTGTGTTTATTTCACTCCTAGAAACCTTTTCAGACCCGAATGCACGGGAAAAATTGGATGTCTAAGACTTTTCATTTGGATGCAATCGGCATTTCCGAATGCAATTTAGATTAAACTTCCATTAATTTTGAATCCCAATATGACGATTTTTTGTCACATTTTTTTGCAAATTTCATCAATCGTCTGTTTTTTGCAATGATACTGTCATAATTAATCTTTGTAATAAGCCTGTCATAAAATTAAAACGGCCTGCCGTTACCTACAATAGGATATTGCGTTGTGAAAGATGACTACATTTTAATCGTCGATGATGAACTTCCCATTCGAGAAATGATTCACACCTCGTTGGATATGGCAGGCTTTCAATGCTTACAAGCAGAAGATGCAAAACAAGCCCACCAAATGATTGTGGATCAGCGCCCTGCTTTGATCTTGCTCGACTGGATGATGCCTGGTGGCGTCAGTGGCGTAGACTTATGTCGCCGTCTCAAGCGCGATGAAAATCTCTCTGAAATTCCAGTCATTATGCTCACGGCACGTGGCGAAGAAGACCATAAAGTACAAGGTCTGGACGCTGGTGCAGATGACTACATGACTAAACCGTTTTCGACCCGCGAATTGGTTTCACGTATTAAAGCGGTTTTACGCCGCGCTAACGCGCTCAGTGGTGAAAAATCGATTGATGCCAATGGCTTAATCTTAGACCCTGTCAGCCAACGGGTCAGCTTTGGCAATAATTTCCTCGACATGGGACCAACCGAGTATCGTTTACTGGCCTTCTTCATGACTCATCCTGAGCGTGCCTACACCCGTGCACAACTTCTTGACCAAGTCTGGGGTGGAAACGTGTATATTGAAGACCGTACCATCGACGTGCATATTCGCCGTTTACGTAAAGTGCTTGAGCCTTATGCGGCAGATCGCTTTGTGCAAACAGTTCGCGGTACAGGCTATCGATTCTCTACACGTGCGGATATCGCCCTAGGTTAATTTTGTTTTATGTATGAACCCTACCCGGTCCCTGAACTTGCGCGCGAGCATAAAAAAACGCGATACAGCAGTTTATGGGGCTTTGCCAAACAGGACTTACGTCTCCTTGCCTTTTTCTTGCTGATTGCAAGCTTGATTGGCTTTGGCGTCGGTTATTTTTGGACGTGTATTTCCTTTGCTTTTGCCGTTTTTTTTATTCTGCAAATGCGCTCTTTGTATTTAGTCAATGACTGGATTTCCAATCGTCCCTACGAAGTTCCACCCAATCTGGGGGGCATTTGGGGGGCATTATTGTTTAATGTCTATCGGGCACAGCGCCAAGAACGGATTGTACAAGCGGAAATGGTCGGGTTGATTGATCGGGCACAGTCATCATTGGTCGCTTTGCAAGAAGCCGTGGTGCTGATCGATGACATGCAACAAATTGAATGGTGGAACCCTGCCGCAGAACGGTTATTAGGCATCGAACAAAATGACCGTGGCCGTAATATTTTGACTTTATTACGCCAACCGAGTTTTGTGGATTATTACAATAATATTGATGCGGCACCAGATGGCTTAAAAATGAAGTCATCCAGTTTTGATGAACATTATGTTCAAGTCAAAATGACCCGATTTGGGGGTGAAAGTCGCTTACTGGTCGCCTATGACGTGACCCGCATGCACAATCTCGAACAAATGCGTAAAGACTTTGTCGATAACATTTCACATGAACTACGTACACCACTCACAGTACTCAGTGGTTATATTGAAACCTTTACCGACCAAGAAGACCTCAACCCACGTTGGAAGCGGGCCTTTGATCAAATGCAGGCACAGGCTAAACGCATGAATGCCTTGGTGAATGATTTGCTATTACTGTCACGCCTAGAAAATGACAAGCAAATTGCTAAAAATCAAATCATTGATATGCCGAGCTTAATGAACCAACTTTATGACGATGCTCATGCCTATAATATTGATTATGGGCATACGCTCAATCTCGACATCGACAGTCATTGCGACTTAATCGGTTCAGATATGGAGTTGGCCAGCGCTTTTAGTAACCTAATTACCAATGCCATCAAATACACGCCGAAAGGCGGAACGGTGACCATGGGTTGGCATGACAATGGTGAACAGGCTTATTTTACCGTGGAAGATACTGGTATAGGCATTGATCCTAAGCACTTACCTCGTTTAACCGAACGCTTCTATCGTGTTGACAGCGCGCGCAGTCGACAAACGGGTGGCACAGGCTTAGGACTAGCAATTGTGAAGCACGTATTAATGCAGCACCAAGCACATTTAGAAATTGAATCCAAAGAAAATCAAGGCTCTATTTTTAAAGTGATTTTTCCCAAAGAACGCACCTACAATCCTGAATAAACCTTTATTCAGAAACATAAAAAAGCACCGATATCGGTGCTTTTTTTGTCTCTCAACGTCCCTTTAACAAGGACGGTGACCGAGAGCTGAAACGATTAAACCGTATGTCCCATCGCTTTACCCATCACCACAGTCGAGTTGGCTTTAAAGGCTGCATCCCACGTCATTTTGTCTTTTTCAAACAGTACCACAGCGGTTGAGCCTAGGTAGAAACGACCGAGTTCAGCACCTTTGTCCAAGAACAAGTCATGCTGATTTAGCTCTAAACGGCCAGTAGGCTTCACTTTTCCTGTCGCAACCGTTTCAATCCCAGCCACAATCATGGCGCCAACGAGGACCACGGCCATACGGCCGATTTCCGTATCAAATAAACAAACCATCCGTTCATTGCGGGCAAATAGGCCTGGAATGTTTTCAGCAGTGGTTTGATTGACCGAGAACAATTCACCCGGCACATATAAGGTTTCCGTCAATGTGCCTGCAAATGGCATATGCACACGGTGATAATCTTTAGGCGATAAATACACCGTTGCAAACTGACCATTTTTAAACGGTTCAGCCAACTGCGGATCTGCAATTAAATTATCAACGGTGAATTTTTGTCCTTTGGCTTGGAAAATATCACCTTCCACAATTGGACCCAACTGTGAAATCGCACCATCCGCAGGTGACACAATACTGGTCGCATCGGTATCAATATCACGTACACCCTCTTTTAATGCACGGGTAAAGAATTCATTAAAGGACTTAAACTTCAGTGCATTGCTCTGCTCAGCAATCGACATATCAATGCCGTACTGTGCTTTAAACGCAGTGATGACCGCATTTTTCACAATCGGATTTTCGCTGGCTGCAACTCTGCCCACGACACGTGATAACTGATGTTGGGGTACAACACGTTGAGCTTGAATGAAAATTTGTTTTTTTAAGCGTGATGTGAGGCTCAAGACGGCATCTCTCCGGTAATGATAGGACTGTCGAGGCGGTTGCCCCATTCACTCCACGCACCGTCATACGCCTGAATATTCCAACCCAATAAACGACCTAAAATATAAGCCAGTCCTGAACGGTGATGTGACTGACAGTACACCACCACAGGTTCATTTAAGTTAAAACCCAATTGTTCTAAGCGTTGCTGCGTGCGTTCTAAAGGGTGCAATCTTAAATGATTTTCACGGTTAAGGGCAGTACTCCATTCAAAATGTAGTGCATTTGGAATGTGACCGCCGCGTCGCGCTGCAAGGCGCAGGCCGGTATATTCGTCTTCTGTGCGGCAGTCCCAGAGTTGGACTTGGCTGCTTTGAACTTTCTCTAATAACTCAGCATATTCAATTCGATACTGCTGTATTTTGGCTTGATCGACCTGTACTAAAGCACTGACAGGTTCAAACTGCTCCACTTCGGAAGTGGTTGGAAGTCCTACTGCAAGCCATGCATGAATTCCACCATTCAGCAGACTGGTATTTTCAAAACCTAAGCAGTGTAAATTCCAAATCAAACGCCCCGCCCAAGCACCACCTTCATCATCATAGACCACGACATGATGCTCGGGTGAAATATTCAAATAACGAATCAGCTCTTGTAAACCTTCTACATCAGGAAGTAGGCCGGTGGCTTGTTCATCTTGGCGCACCAAAAATTTTGGCTTTAAATGTAAAGCATGTGGAATATGCAATTGGTCATAGACTGAAGCTCGACTTAAATCGACGATGCGTAATTTGTCATTACCTAAATGCGGAAGCAACTGCTCTGCGTCTATCAACAAGCCAAAATCAAAGGCAGAATGTGTCATATTATTTCGTATATTTTCAGATCATGCTTTGATCTTAGCACAACTCATTTTTACAATTATTCTGATTTTTTGCATTCTTTTAGCAGAATTAGAGATATCACTATTCACCAGTTTTTTAATGCGCAATGCCAGAACGGATTCTGGCATGGTATATATTCTGAATTAATTGGTTTCTGCTTCAGCAATCTCAAAAACCTGACGTAAATACGCTAAAAAGGTGTCGTTATCCGTCATCGTTTTACCCGGACTGTCCGAGATTTTCGCAACCGACTGGCCATTACACTCGACCAGTTTAAGCACAATATTTAATGGCGTTTGTCCCATATCATTGGTCAAATTGGTGCCAATCCCGAAGCTGACTTGGAAACGGTCTTTGAAATAGTTGTGCAGATCCCACGCTTTGTCTAAATTTAGTCCATCACTAAAGGTCAGCATTTTGGTTTTACTGTCAATTTTCAACTTTTTATAGTGGGCATAGGCCTTATCACCCCATTCATACGGGTCGCCACTGTCATGACGCAAACCATCGAATAGCTTGGCAAAGTACAAATCAAAATCACGTAGGAATGCGTCCATCCCCACCACATCCGTCAAGGCAATACCTAAATCACCACGGTACTCTTGTACCCAGGTTTCCAGTGCTGATTTTTGGAAATTACGTAAACGTACATCCAGCGCTTGGAATGCTTGTAGAAATTCATGCGCCATGGTCCCAATCGGGGTAAGACCCAATTGCTTTGCAATTAAGACATTACTGGTACCACGGAAAATATGTGGTGCAGCTTGATTAAACACCTCAATCACATGTTTTTGCCACGCCAAACTATAACGTCGCCGCGTACCAAAATCAGAAACTAAAAATGGGGGATCATTTGGCGTTTGCGATGTTTCATAGTGTTTTAATAAAGCCACTTTGGCCTGTAAGCGACGTTCGCCCTCAGCCATGACCTCTTCGCTTCGAATACGGCGGAAATACAGCTCATTGACGATAGCAAGCACAAAGATTTCAAACATCATGGCTTGAACCATCGGCCCTTCAATTCGAATGTCTAAACGACCTTGGTGATCGATACTGGCCACAATAAAACGGCGTTTGAGCTGAAACAGCTCTAAATAATCGACAAAATCACTTTTGATAAAACGCAAACCACGCAGGTACTGCAGCTCATCGTCTTGAAAACGTAATTGGCAGAGCGAATCTAATTGGTGATTTAAATCATCAAGAATGTCGACCAAAGGATAAACAGTGTCATCCAAATTGCGACAACGGAACTGGTACACACTATGCGCTTGGGGAAACTTATGCAGAACCACCTGTAGCATCGTAAATTTGTACAGATCAGTATCTAATAAGGATTGGATGATGGCAGACATATCATTTTCGATTTTTAGCAACTTATTGCATTAAAGCACATTTTTTTAAACTGCATAGCCATGTTTTGGTAATTCAGTCTTGCTATTCGACCAATTACTCAGTACATCTCTCTTTTCTCTATATTCAGAATTCAAGTGTTGATGTCTTTGTTGCTATCGCGCTTGGCTTATGCTCTTTTCCTCAAACATTGCTGTAAATATCAACGCAACGACCTTGTTTTTTCAATCGATATCTCTCCTGTGCTGCACTTGGTTTGCTACAATTTCAGTCTGCACAATCAAATGGTAGATAAAATCAGTCATGCGGGCCTTATTACAACGCGTTCTCGAAGCCAAAGTGGTGGTCGATGGTGAAACCACAGGCGAAATTCAACACGGTATCTTGGTTTTCTTAGGCCTTGGGAAAGAAGACACTTTAGATAAAGGCAAAAAACTGATCGATAAAATTTTAAAGTATCGTTTTTTTGACGACGAACAAGGCAAAATGGGCTGGAATGTCAGCCAAGCTGGTGGTGGAATTCTTCTGGTTTCGCAGTTCACCTTGATGGCGCAAACCCAAAAAGGCTTACGTCCTGACTTTGGACCAGCCATGCCACCGAATGATGCCGAGGCCTTATACGAACAACTGGTTGAATATACCAAGACTCAGTTTGAGCATGTGCAAACCGGTATTTTTGCTGCTGATATGAAAGTACATTTGGTCAATGATGGGCCCGTAACTTTCAATTTAGAAATCGAATAAAAACACCATGCATAAAAAAGCCCTCGATAGAGGGCTTTTTCGATTTCATCACTCTCAATCTGCCTTTTATAAAGGAGACGGAATCGAGACGTTTAAAAAATCTTTTTACTTACCTGTTTTTTCTTTCAAAAATGCGCGAGCGGCTTTAATTTTTGCTTTCACAGGCTTTGGTAACTTTGGTGGAACCAATTTTGCAACTTGGTTAAACCAAACCAAGAGACCAAAATCACCTTCCATTTTAATGCTACCGTTTTGCATGCCCGTCATAAATGCGGTTGGGTCGCCTTTGATTAAAGTTTTCACACCCTGCTCACTGTCCGCAAACTGTAAAATAAAATCGGCTTTTTCAGCATCACCTGAAACGGTATCAATCTGGCCATTGTTCACAATAATTTGGCGTGCCATACCCAAATCCGTACCAATTTGAATACGGAACTGACGTTCATGAACTAATTCAATAAATTTTGGACTGGTACGCGCCAGCTGTTTCATACGAAGTGCCAAACCAGTAACCATTAAATCCAGCGGATCCGTGCTGACATCAACCAATGGAAGTTTAACCACAGGAATTGAAGATAGTTTCATGACATGAAAGCCTATTGTAATTGTTGATAAATTGACTGTTTTCAATGCTACCACAAGTTGCCATTTTTACCGCTAGGCTTTGTATAACAATCATGTAAGAACGTAAAAAAGATGCTCTAGGCATCTTCTTTTACGGTATGAGGTTATGACTTAGCGGCTAGAACACTGCTGTTGGTCATCTTCATATACAGGTGTATGTTCAATACAACGGCGCTGCGCCAGTGCACGTTCTGCGCGACGGTCTTCACGTAGAAGCAACATCGTCACAATAAGCATCGCTGAAGTTAAAGCAGTTAAGTAGCTATAAGTGATCGGCATTTCAAACACTGCTTGCACACCTAGGCGAATGACTTCCAAGATTCCCCAAAACACCATACCCGCCACCATAAAACTCAACCAGCGACGATAAGGCGAAAAGAAAACAGCAATTAACGCAGCGGCGACTAAACTTAAGCCAACGATGGTTGCTAAATTCGCTGTTACCATAAAAACCTCCGTCTAAGATAAATTCAGGCGACTGATACACTGTGCTGAACTCATCCCCTATACCGTTTAAAATTAATGGATTGTGTAGCTTTCAAACTCTATGCATGCATTATGAGCAGTTTTGAAAAGAAAAAAAGGCTTGTATTTTTAGAATGCGACATACCTTGTCGCCATATTATATTGTCATTACATTTTTTTAGATTTGAACTTTTCCAAAACAAAGACGCGCTCAGTCTTGGCGTGTCATTACAAAATAAAACCCGTATTTTCAGCGCTTAAAAATATTTTTTTCGATTCTGTTGATCGTTGTTTTTATCAACATTTTTCACTGACCACTCATCGCTTTTTGCTTAAATTTGCAACAAAAAAACGCAGCTCAAAGGCTGCGTTTCTGATAACACCAAGATGCTTTTAGGCACGATTCAAATCTTTATCATGCACGCCCAATAAATACAGAACACCATCTAAACCAACACTTGAAATAGCTTGATTAGCGTTTTGTCTTACCAAAGGTTTCGCTCGGAATGCGACCCCTAAACCCGCAATCGACAGCATCGGTAAATCGTTTGCACCATCGCCTACAGCAATCGCTTGTTCAAGCGAAATCCCCATCTTTTCAGCTAATTCACGCAGCAATAATGCTTTACGTGCACCATCGACAATGTGGCCTTTCACGTCACCTGTCACTACGCCATTTTCAACATCTAGGATATTGGCATGCACTTCATCAATGCCCAATTTCGCTTGTAAATACTCAGCAAAGTACTGGAACCCACCCGACAAAATAGCCGTGCGGTAGCCCAACGCTTTTAAAGTCGAAATTAAGCGTTCAGCACCTTCTGTAACGGTCAGACGTTCTGCAATTTTAGGTAGGACAGAAGCGTCCATCCCTTTGAGTAGTGCGACACGTGCACGGAAGCTTTGTTGAAAATCTAGCTCACCCAGCATTGCACGTTCCGTAATTTCAGCGACTTGTGCGCCGACACCCGCTTCAATCGCCAACTCATCAATCACTTCTTGCTCGATTAAAGTCGAGTCCATGTCAAAACACACCAAACGGCGGTTACGACGGTAGGCATTATCTTCTTGTACCGCCACATCCACATTCAGTTCATGTGACAAACGCAAGCAAGCTGCACGCATGGCTGCGGCATCCAGCATTTGACCACTTAAACCAAATTGAACACAGGCGCGTTTCGGCCCATCGACTTCGCCATTTAAGACTGGACGACCTGACAAACGGGTCACAGTTTCGATGTTGAAACCTTGGTTAGACACAATATTTGTAACTGCTTGTAAGTGAGATGCCTCAAGCTCTGGCGCCAAAGCCGTGACGATATAACGCGTCCGCCCACCTTCGCTCACCCACTGGTCATATTCAGTTGTAGTGATTGGTTTAAAACGTACAGTTAAACCAATATCATGTGCTAAAATTAGAATTTCCTTCATCGCCAAAGCTGTTGCGGTTTGGTCGTCTGAAGAAATAACAATACCTAAGGTCAATTGGTTATGAATAACTGCTTGTCCAACATCTAAAATTTGTAATGAATGAGTGGACAAAACCTGCATTAATCGAGTGAACTGATTCGGCTGGTCTGGTCCTAAAAATGAAATAAGAATGATTTCTCGCATGAATTGACTCGGGTCTGAGCTACGACTATTGTTAGAATCATAATCGAAATTGAATATATTTTCTTTGGAAGTTTACGTTGAATGCGCCTAGACAAGGGCTATTTGCTAGCCTATTAATTGTAAGTTTTGCTTTACATACCTTTTTATTGGTATTGGCAACGACTCATCAACTGAATGAAAACCGTGCCAACCAAGGCCAACTGATGACCTCTCAATTGGTCACAGACAGTCTTGCAGAGCTGGAGCCTGCCAACACGGTTTCCCTTGCGCTTTTGGTGGATCGCTATGCGACCAACCCAAGCGTAGCTTCCATTCGTATTTTGGATGCCAACAATCAAGTCTTGGCGACAGGTGGACAAGTTCGAACACGTGACGGCGAAGTGTTTGTCCGTGATGCGCTGCAAAATGAAAAGAAAGTGGGTAGCATTGAAATCACGCTCATTAAACCAAGTATGGGTGAGATTTTACGTACTCAGTGGTTAGCGATTTTATTGTCCTTAGCGATTCATGGTTTACTGTGGTTAGCTTATCGCGCCATTGCGCGCCCAAGCCGTACCGAATATTTGGCACGGATCAATAACGAATCCCGCTTAAAACATGAAATTCAAGTTTTAACCCAAACGCTTGAACAGGAAAAACACCATACTGCGGTCGCGATTGCTCAAGCACAACAACAAATCAAAACCAGTGCAAAACCTAAAGAACAGAAACCCGTGATCGTGGATAATCATTCGGTTGCGTTCAATATTCAATTCTACGATCCGAAACAGTTGATGGACTCGGTGAATACAACCGTGTCTATTCCATACTTTAATTTGTGTCAGATTTTCCTCAATAAAAGCACAGAGCTCTGTTTAAAACACTATAAACTCAACAGCTCGGACATCACTACAGTTCAATCCTTTAATGAGCATGGTGCCACCCTCAGCATGTCGACAGACACACCCAATGCAGTGCCATGTTTAATGATGATCAGCAGTGTGTTCCAACTGCTTTCTGAGGTTTTGTATAAACGTTACCGCGAAGAAAAGCGCTTTGTTTTACAAACGCGTTGTGGCATTTCAACCGCAGTCGATGCGATGCAACTATCTGCGAATCAAGCTGCTGAGCGTTTGGTCCAACAGTTATCGGCCAAAGAAAGTGCCATACATTTAAGCAACGAATTATTGAAAGACATTTCTGAAAGTTACCAATTGGTGAATTTACCTAATCCAACCAATGTCTTGACCCGTCATGCCTTTATGGTCAATGGCATGGGTGCTGAGTCTGCAGAGTTGGCGCAAAGCTTAAGAACGGAAATTTTAAAAGCAAAACAATCTAAAGCCTCTTAATTAGGTCCAACCATAAAAAAGCCTGACGCATGTCAGGCTTTTTTATGACAACTGTTAAATTTTAAGTTGCTTCTGCGCAATCAAATGTTGCTGCGCACTATACCTTTGCTCTGGATCGGTACAGGCCACTTTAAGCCAATGACCATCGGCTTGTAGCTCCCAAGCATTCAAACAATCATTTAAGTAACTGATTAATCCGTCTTTATAAATCTGCTTTTTCAAAACGCGATCTAATATTGGAAAGCAGGTTTCAACACGCGAAAATAAATTACGTCCCATCCAATCTGCGCTGGCACAGTACAGCTTTTTCTCACCGCCATGCTCAAAAAAATACACGCGGGTATGTTCCAGAAAACGGCCCACAATCGAACGTACTCGGATATTCTCAGACATGCCTTGGACCTGTGGAATCAAACAGCAGATCGAACGGATAATCAGATCAACCTGTACCCCCGCTTGTGACGCACGATACAGTGCAGCAATTAACTGAGGCTCAGTTAAGGCATTGACTTTAATGATGATACGCGCCTTTTGACCGACTTGCGCAAACTGAATTTCTTGCTCAATCAGTTTTAACAGTTCACTGTGTAACGTAAAAGGCGCATGTAACAACGCCTTCAATTTGGCCATTTTGCCCATCCCCGTCAGTTCTTGGAACATACGGTGTACATCTTCACAAATATCAGGCTGTGTGGTCATCAACCCATAATCGGTATACATACGCGCATTACCCGCATGATAATTGCCTGTGCCCAGATGGGCATAACGGATCAACTGGGCATTTTCACGGCGTACGATCAAAATCATTTTGGCATGGGTTTTATAACCGACAATGCCATACACCACCACCGCCCCAGCTTCTTGCAAAATATTGGCCACGATAATGTTCGACTCTTCATCAAAACGCGCCCGTAACTCAATCACTGCCGTGACTTCCTTGCCATTTCGTGCTGCTTCTGCCAAGACCTGTACAATTTCTGAGTCAGGCCCACTGCGGTAAAGGGTTTGTTTAATCGCCAGCACATTTGGGTCTTTCGCTGCTTCTTTTAATAAACCAATCACAGGCTGAAAAGAATCAAAAGGATGATGCAACAACACATCCTGTGCTTTTAAGGTATCAAAGGTACTTTTTTGTTTACGCAAAACTTTGGGAATGACTGGAATAAACACTGGATGCTTCAATTCAGGTCGGTCACAACTGGTACTGAGGCGTGAGAGATTGATCGGCCCATCAATGCGATAAAGCTCCTGCTCAGTTAAATCAAATTCCTTGAGCAGATAATCAATCACCGCTTCGGGGCAGTCATCTTCGATTTCTAAACGCACCGCACGACCAAAACGGCGTGAAGACAGCTCATCTTTCAATGCCACCGCCAAATCATCAACATCTTCCGACAAAATCAGATCAGCATTACGCGTCACACGAAAAGCATAACAACCCGTGGCTTTCATCCCTGGAAACAGATCACTGATGTGCTGCTGAATCATTGCAGTTAAAAAAATCTGCGTGTCGATATTGCCTGCCACGCTTTTCGGCATATGAATTAAACGCGGTAATGAGCGCGGCGCTGGGACAATCGCCATTTCAATGCTTCGTCCAAAAGCATCTTTACCTTGTAAACTCACAATGAAATTCAGGCTTTTATTCACGAGGCGAGGAAAAGGGTGTGACGGATCTAAGCTGATTGGGGTCAAAACCGGTTGAATTTCTTTAGCAAAATATTCTGCAATCCACGCTTTATGTTTTTCTAAAATATCTTGGAACTGGATGAACTGAATGCCTTGTGCTTGTAACTCAGGCAAAATCGAATGATTTAAAACTTCAAACTGTTTTTTGACGGCACGATGAATGGATTGGGATAGGTCTTCTAATATCACTTCAGTGGGAACAGCATCAGGGGTCCGTGCTATCACATTCATATCGCGTTGTTTCATCAAGCCCGCAATACGAATTTCAAAAAACTCATCTAAATTACGTGAAAAAATAATTAAAAAAGTTAAACGCTCCAGCACTGGCAAACTCGGATCTAATGCTTGTGCTAAAACCCGCTGATGAAACTCAAATAACGATAACTCTCGGTTAAAATACGTCGCCGATGAATGCTGAAAATTATCCATACCCTCTCAATGCTGTTTGCAACAGTCTGTTATGAAGTGTTTGGCAGGGATGTTAGGTAGTCTTTATGACAGTTTAGTTACAACCTCATGCCAAATAGAAAATTCATCCTGACTTTATGCTTAAAGCTGCAACAGCGTATAGTATTCAAACCGACATATGTTCCTTTTCACTTTTTTTCTTGGCTGTAGCATCTGCTTTCGCGGCCCAATAACTGGCTAAAATTGGCCCTGAAATGTTATGCCACAAACTAAAGATCGCGCTGGGTACAGCCGTAATTGGCGAAGCGGCAAAATGTACAGCTGCCAAAGCCACACCTAGTCCTGAGTTTTGCATACCGACCTCAATCGAGACCGCTTTACAGTCGGCATGTGGCAAGTGAAACATCCGTGCTGCTGCAAAGCCAAGTAAATAACCAATCGCGTTATGTAATGCCACCACAGCTAAAATCAATAAGCCTGATTCTAAAATTTGTGCTTTTGAGCCGCCAATAATAGCCGCCACAATCAGCACAATTGCGACCACTGAAATTAAGGGCATCACCGAAATATAGCTTTCGACTTTCTGTTTCAGCACGGCACGTACCACTAGCCCTAAAATAATTGGGAACAGGACCACCTGCAAAATTGAACTCAGCATCGACCATGCATTAATTTCAATCCATTGGCTGGCCAACAAATAGAAAATCGCAGGAGTCAACACAGGTGCCAATAAGGTCGATACCGTAGTACATGCGACAGACAAAGCCGTATTGCCTTTCGCCATATAAGTAATCACATTGGATGCAGTGCCACCCGGACAGCACCCCACCAAAATCACCCCGATCGCAATTTCAGTCGGCAAGCGAAATAATAAACACAACAGATAAGCCACGCTTGGCATCACCACAAACTGAGCCGCTACCCCAATTGCAACCGCTTTAGGACTTTGCATCACCCCTTTAAAATCATCTAGTGTCATGGTCATACCCATACCAAACATGATCAGCCCTAACATCCACGTGATATAAGCTTTCATCCAGACAAAAGTTTCAGGGCTTAGGAGCGCAATGCCTGCAAATAACACCACCCACAGGGCAAAGGTTTTTTGAATCCAAGCGGTAAATTTTAAAAAAGTGCCCATGACCTTTCCCTGCTACATGTTTTTATAATGTCGATATTGGCGATTGAGGTGAGCCGATTGGTTCAGCTCATCAGTTCATGGCATATTGTTGCACAATATCTTTGCAATAAAGACGTTTCACTCCATGGGCCAGCATCTCTTGCCATGCATGTTGTAAAGAACCATGTAGATCAATACCTTTGGTAGCATCGGCAATCACATAGGTTTGAAAACCGAGTTTACAGGCATCTATTGCCGTCCATGCCACACAAAAGTCAGTTGCAATTCCAACAATAAACACGGTATCAATCCCACGCTCTCTTAAATAGCCTGCGAGTCCCGTCTGGGTTTTATGATCGGCTTCTAAAAAAGCGGAATAACTATCAATGTGTACATGACATCCTTTACGAATGATCAATTGCGCTTTGGCAAGGTCAAGATCGGGATGCAATTCAGCATCCTGAGTGCCTTGTACACAGTGACGTGGCCAGAGTACTTGTGTGCCATAGTCCAATTCAATCGTTTGAAAATCTTGTTGATCGGGATGGTTGTCTGCAAAAGAAATATGATTTTCGGGATGCCAATCTTGGGTGAGTACAATATTGTCAAAATAATCCCCCAGTTGATTAATTTTAGGAATAATTTGATCTGATCCTGCTACCGCCAAATTTCCACCAGGCGTAAAACCATTTTGTACATCCACCACAATCAATGCCATATTCTTCTGCATTCTTCTCTGTCCTTTTTGTTCTGCGCTCGAAGGCCAAGCTTAGCTTAATTTAAAAACAGTATTCATCCTCGCGGGTCAAAATTAAATGACCGCAGCCTTGAGTGCAATGGGTATTGTGGCAAATTGAAGCGAAGATAGAATATAGAACAAAATACTGGACATTGATCTATAACGTTAAAAGGACATGTCATCGCTGTTTAGAGAAATCGTGTAAGCGTTAAAAGCATTTCAATCCTGACGTTTATATCCCAATATTCAGTTTGATCGGCTTCTAAGCCTCGATTGAGATGAAGAGATTCTTTCTTTAAATACTTCAATCCATGGCCATAGGTGATGCAAAACGCTCTTTTCAGATGCAAAATAAGATGCATTTCTTTGTCTACCATTTGAACAAGCTGTATTTTTGTAGCGAATGATAAAGTTTTTATACACTTTGACTAAAGCATATTGTTCTTCATGTTGTGTTCGTTCATAATTTGCATAAGCATTATTCAATGCATCAGCGCTTTGAAAATGCTATAAATTAAAATACGCACCCATCCAATCTTATGTTTTTCTGGCCTAACTGGATGGACAAATAGGATATTTTTTTAAAATGACTCAGCAAGCACAGACCATCCAAGGCTCAATTGTCGCAATCGTCACCCCTATGTTTGAAGATGGCAGCGTAGATTGGAAGGGTCTAGAGAAGCTCGTTGAGTGGCACATCGCACAAGGCACAAATAGCATTGTTGCTGTCGGTACAACGGGTGAAGCGTCTACTCTAAGCATGAAAGAGCATACACAAGTGATTAAAGAAATCATTCGTGTCGCGAACAAACGCATCCCTATTATTGCGGGGACTGGCGCGAATTCAACGCGTGAAGCCATCGAGTTGACGAAAGAAGCCAAAGAACTCGGTGCAGATGCTGCTCTTCTGGTTACCCCTTATTATAATAAACCGACCCAAGAAGGCTTATATCAGCACTATAAAGCGATTGCTGAAGCTGTTGATCTTCCTCAAATTCTGTATAACGTACCTGGTCGTACGGGTGTTGATATGGCGAATGAAACGGTCATTCGTTTGGCCGATATTCCACAAATTGTCGGCATCAAAGATGCCACAGGTGATGTCCCTCGTGGTCAAGCACTGCTCGAAGGCCTTGCTGGCAAAGCGATGACCGTCTATTCAGGTGATGATGCAACAGCTTATCAACTGATTCTGTCGGGAGCAAAAGGTAATATTTCTGTGACTGCAAACGTTGCACCCAAAGAAATGAGCAATGTTTGCGCGGCAGCACTGGCAGGCGAAGCTGAAAAAGCAGAAAACCTAAATACCCAAGTTGCAAATTTACACGAAATTCTATTTTGCGAATCAAACCCAATTCCTGTGAAATGGGCACTTCATGAAATGGAGTTAATCGAAACGGGTATTCGTTTACCATTAACACCACTTGCAGAACAATATCGCACACCGCTCCGTGAAGCACTCACAACGGCGGGTGTCATTAAATAAAGAGCACATCAATATGCAATTACGTTTAGGTCTTACTCTCGCACTTTCAGTCGTCAGTTTAGCGGGTTGTAGTTCCCTTGCAGTCAATAACGGTAGTTTGGACTATAAAGAAACAGCAACCTTAGAACCTCTTAAGTACCCTGAAGGCTCTATGGTTCGACCTGCAACGCCGTTGTATCCAGCTCCAACGGTTGAAGCACTCGCTCTTGAACATGCACCTGTACTTGAAAACAAGCGCGGAAACCGTTTTGCAATGCCGCGCCCTCAAGCTGCTCAAGTCATGTCGAATGCAGAATCAACGGAAACAGTTGATACAGCTGTGAGTCGCCCTCAATTGATTATTGACGGAAATAAGAATCCGCTGCTCAAAATTGAGGGAAATTCTGCTACAATTTGGCAATATACGCTTGCCACCCTCAGCAGCCTCAACCATCAAATTGTTGGTCAAAGCAAAAATGGTTATGAAGCAACCATTAAAATCGATCAACAGGTCTATGTGTTAAGACTGACCGCGGTCGGTAGCAGCAACAACCTCGCTGTGTTCAATGCCGATAACAGTTTTGCAGCGCCTGAAAAAGCCACAGAATTGTTAACCCAGATTTACCAAAATTGGCCAGCCTAGTCGTACTAGGCATTTTTTTTTGAAAAAGGTTCCCTCATGTTAAAACAAACCTTGCTCTATACTGGTAAAGCGAAATCTGTCTATGAAACAGACAGTGCAGACCACCTGATTTTAGTCTTTCGTGATGATGCTTCGGCATTCAATGGTGAAAAGATCGAACAACTAGATCGTAAAGGTAAGGTGAACAACCGTTTTAACGCCTTTATCATGGATAAATTGGCTGCGGCTGGCATTGAGACTCACTTTGAAAAACTTCTTTCTCCAACAGAAGTTCTAGTGAAAAAACTCAGCATGATCCCTGTTGAATGTGTAATTCGTAATTATGCAGCAGGTTCTTTATGCCGTCGCTTAGGTGTAGAAGAAGGTAAGGAATTAACCCCGCCGACTTTTGAATTATTTTTCAAAGATGATGCGCTTGGTGACCCAATGGTCAATGAGTCTCAAGCGATTGCTTTAGGTTGGGCAACTGCTGAGCAACTTGAGCAAATGAAAGTCCTCACTTACCAAGTGAACGAAGTGCTTAAAAACTTATTTGACCAAGGTGGCATGCTACTTGTGGACTTCAAACTTGAGTTTGGTGTATTCCACGATCGTATTGTTCTTGGTGATGAGTTCTCTCCAGACGGTTGTCGTCTATGGGACAAAGAAACCAAGAAAAAACTCGACAAAGACCGTTTCCGTCAAGGTTTAGGTGGTGTGGTTGAAGCTTATGAAGAAGTTGCTGCACGTTTAGGTATCGACCTTTCTGATATCTAATCAATTACAGATTCAAGAAAACCGAGCTTAAACGCTCGGTTTTTTTATTCTTCAAATTTTAGATCAATGCCTTGTTATAACTACAATACAAGCCTTTATTTTCTGTCTAATAGCCTTCTATATGACATAAATATTAAAGTTTCATGAAATTTTATTTATTTTTTTGTAAAATAGTCATTTCAATCACATGAAATGTCACATTTCTAATGATGCTTTTCTTGTATATCTCCTGATAGAAGGCCCTATGATTTATCAATTAGATGAACTGCAATGTATCGGACAAGGCTGTTCAAAAATGGTGTTTCAGCATCCTGAGGATGAAAACAAAATCATCAAAGTCATGAATCCAAATCGAGTGGATGAAGATGGTGGCTGGAAAGGACATGGCAAACTTAAACGTAGAATGTCGCAAGGCGTTTATCGCCAATTCCGCCGTGAATTATTGCAATATCTACAGCTATGTAAAAATCATTATAAAAATAATATCTTTAGCTTTCCTGTCGAAATGCCTTATGGTTTTGTGAAAACTTCTGTAGGCTTGGGTTTTGTGACTGAAAAAATTGTCTGCCCAAGTGGTGAAGGCATGACTTTATTTGAGTTATGCAAATCACATCAATTTGAGGATAAACACGCCAAAGCTCTAGATGACTTTTTTCAGCTTTGCTGCGACTTACACATTATCTTCGGTGAGGTAAACATCGCAGGGATTATGTATACAGAGCGGCGAAATAATAAGCCCGAATTTGTCTTGGTCGATGGTATGGGTGAGAAATTATTTATTCCAATTCGAGCCATGAGCAAAAGAATTAATGCACATAATGTACGAAAAACTGAGCGAAAAATTCGCGCCCAGATGCAGCAAATACTGAACTTAAAAGATGAGCTTCTTCCTCTAAGCTAATACCACTCCTTTAAGTTGCGTCATTCATAAAGCCGAGCTTAAACGTTCGGTTTTTTTGTTTTCAGATCCGGTGCTATTGCAGTACTTCAACTTACTTATAAGCTATTCAGCACTGAAAAATAGTCTTGTAAAACATTGATCCACTGTTAAAAAATCATCAGTTCTGTACGCCATAGCGCACAAGACTTCAGGTATATTTCAACTATGTCTCACCTTCATTTTTTCATATGATAAAAACATATGAACAGGACGTTCTCAGATAAAAATTATTCCAACCGAAAAAATACCCTTATTTCCTCATCTCTCATGGCGACAAGATCCATCGATCTTCTAAGAGCCGAAAGCTGGTATAGATGTTGCTTTTATTCAAAAGTACTCAGTAGGGTAAGTTCTATCTTGGTCTTATTTCTTAGATTTGATTTTTTACGGATGGCTATATTTAAAATGAAAAACTGGCAAAAAAAATTACTACTTTCCACTACATTCGTAGCCGTAGCACTAAGCAGTACTGTCCAAGCAAAAGAATGGAAAACCATTCGTTTTGGCACAGAATCTGCGTATGCGCCTTTTGAATATAAAACACCAGACAATAAGCTGGTCGGTTTTGACATCGACTTGGGCAATGCCATTTGTGCCAAATTAAAAGCCAAATGCGTGTGGGTAGAAAATTCCTTTGATGGGATGATTCCTGCGCTCAAAGCGAAAAAATTCGACGGTATTCTGTCTTCAATGACGGTCACTACGGATCGCGCAAAACAAATCGCATTTAGCAATAAAATTTACAACACGCCTACTCGCATGGTTGCAAAGAAAGGCTCTCCTTTACTCCCTACTCCTGCATCCCTAAAAGGTAAACGTGTGGGTGTACAACAAGGTACGATTCAAGAAGGCTATGCAAAAGCCTATTGGGCGCCTAAAGGTGTCAATGTAGTTCCTTATCCAAACCAAGATGTGCTTTACCAAGACATGGTTTCGGGACGTCTAGATGCAACATTACAAGATGCGATTATGGTCGATGCTGGTTTCCTAAAATCAGCCAAAGGCAAAGGCTTTGCTTTTGCAGGCAATAATGTTGTCGATGCCAAAACACTCGGTGTAGGGGCTGCAATCGGCTTACGTAAAGAAGATGTCGATCTTAAAAAGAATATTGATAAAGCGTTAGCTGAAATTATTGCCGACGGCACCTATAAGAAACTCGAGAAAAAATACTTCTCCTTCAGCATTTATTAATATATAGGGTGTCGGTTCAACACCGACACCCTATATATATTGCTGATTTATAAAATTTTATATTTTTACTCGGAGAAACTGAGTATGTTTCTGTCTGGCTATGGTCCCGTATTACTCAGTGGCACTTGGATGACCATACAGCTTGCTTTGTTATCACTGGTACTTTCGATCATTATTGGATTGTTTGGGGCAAGTGCCAAACTCTCTCGTATTCAAATCTTACGTCATGTTGCAACTCTCTATACCACGCTCATTCGTAGTGTTCCTGATCTGGTGATCATGTTATTGCTGTTCTATAGCCTGCAACTTGGACTGAACTCCATTACCGAATCGATCCATATGGAGCAAATTGACATCAATCCCTTTGTGGCAGGGGTGATTACTTTAGCCTTTATTTATGGGGCCTATTTTACGGAAACCTTCCGTGGCGCATTTCAAGCCGTCCCCAAAGGTCAACTTGAAGCTGCATATGCCTATGGCATGACCCCATTTCAAGTCTTCAGGCGTGTCCTCTTTCCACAAATGATGCGTTTTGCCTTACCGGGGATTGGCAATAACTGGCAAGTCCTCATCAAAGCCACTGCCTTGGTGTCCTTAATTGGTTTGACCGACATCGTCAAAATTACCCAAGATGCAGGTCGAAGCAGCATGCAAGTGTTCTATTTCAGTATTGTTGCAGCCGTCATTTATCTGGCCATCACCACCCTTTCGAATTTGATTCTCATGTGGCTGGAACGTCGTTATTCTGCTGGTGTGAAAAAGGGACAACTATGATTGAAATTATTCAACAATACTGGCAGTCCTATCTGTGGACCGATGGTTTTCAAATGACTGGGGTCGCCATGACCGCATGGCTACTGGTCTTATCGATTGCGATTGGTTTTGTTCTGGCTGTGCCTTTGTCAATTGCTCGAGTTTCTGAGCATGCTTTTGTACGTGGACCTGTTTGGTTTTTTACTTATATTTTCCGTGGTACCCCCTTATATGTGCAGCTACTGATTATCTATACTGGGATTTATAGCCTTGAATTTGTGCATGCCCATGAACGGCTCGATGAGTTTTTTAGAGAAGGACTTAATTGCACCATTTTAGCGTTTGCACTCAATACAGCGGCTTATACCACTGAAATTTTTGCAGGGGCCATACGTTCGATTCCCTACGGCGAGATTGAGGCGGCAAAAGCCTTTGGCATGTCACCTTGGAAACGCTATACCCGTATTATTATTCCATCTATGCTACGCCGAGCATTGCCGTTTTATGGCAATGAAGTCATTTTGATGCTGCACGCAACCACCATTGCCTTCACTGCAACCGTGCCTGATATTCTCAAAATTGCACGGGATGTCAATGCTGCCACTTATGCCACGTTTGATGCCTTTGGTATTGCCGCTGTGCTATATGCCTGTCTGGCATTTATCCTCATTTGGATCTTTCGTAAATTGGAACAACGCTGGTTGGCGTTTTTAAAACCATCGAATCATTAGGAGAAACAATGGAAAATTCAGCAAAACTGGTGATTCGAGATCTTTGTAAAAGTTTTGGCGATCATGAAGTCTTAAAAGGAGTTTCACTTGAGGCACATGCAGGTGATGTGATTAGTATTATTGGTTCCTCGGGTTCGGGTAAAAGTACCTTTCTTCGCTGCATCAATTTCCTAGAGCAACCGAGCCAAGGCAGCATTCAGCTCAATGGCGAACAGTTAGAGACCACTTTAGATAAAAATGGCGATCTCAAAGCGACAAATCCCAAACAACTGCAAAAAATGCGCACCCAACTGATGATGGTCTTTCAACATTTCAATTTATGGTCGCATATGACGGTATTAGAAAATATTATTGAAGGACCCATTCATGTCTTGGGGCTAAAGCGGAGTGAGGCGGAAGAGCGTGCACGAAAATACTTAAGAAAAGTTGGGCTTGCTGAAAGTGTCGAAAAGAAATATCCGTCTTTTTTGTCAGGAGGACAGCAACAGCGTGTTGCAATTGCCCGCGCCTTGGCAATGGAGCCTGAAGTGATGTTGTTTGATGAGCCGACCAGTGCTCTAGACCCTGAACTGGTGGGTGAGGTATTGAAAGTGATGCAAAGTTTAGCTGAAGAAGGCCGAACCATGATTGTGGTCACCCATGAAATGGGCTTCGCACGCCATGTATCCAATCATGTCATTTTCTTAGATCAAGGCAAAATTGAAGAACAAGGTGATCCAAAAGAAGTTTTGATTCACCCCAAAAGTGAACGCCTGCAACAGTTTTTAGAGGGTAACTTTAAATAATTGAATAGTCTTCAAGAGCTTGATGCAGCAATGATTCAACATTCAATACTTAGTTGAAAAGATAAAGCGCCTTGTTTGATCTGATCCCACGAAACTATATGCACTCAGATAAAAACCGAGCCATTTCGCTCGGTTTTTTACCTTTCCACCTAAGCTTTTATAGATTGGTATATCGATTTTTAGTGGTATCCATCACCAAAAAACTGGTGATCGAGCTAATGGATGGAATCGTTCCTAAAACATCAGTATGAAACTTTTTATAAGACTTAATGTCAGCCACTTCAACCCTGAGCAAATACTCGACCGAGCCTGTAATGGTATGACACTCAGTAACTTCATCCGTTGCAGTGATCACATCCTCAAACTGACTCAAGCTTTCTTTTGAGTGACAAGACAGCCCGATGGTCACATAAACCGTTAAACCAACACCCAAAAGCGAACGGTCAATCACCGCTTTATAGCCTCGGATCACACCAATTCTTTCTAACTCTTGCACGCGTCGTAAGCAGGCCGAGGGTGACAAACCCACGCGTTCTGCCAGTTTAATATTGGTTAAATGTGCATCGCGCTCAAGCTCACACAATATTTTTCGGTCTAATCGATCTAATTCAATCATTTGTTGCATGAAACTCAGTATTAACGATCAATATACAACAAAATTGTGATAGATCAACAATAAAATGATACATATTTGATTACTCCATCCCCTTTATGAACGCTTCACTGTTTGTCTCTTATCTGCTGTTCTGTGTCGTAATGACCTGCACCCCTGGGCCCAATAATGCACTGGTCATGCTGTCTGGTGCACGATTTGGTATCCGTAAAACTCTACCTCTGGTTTTAGGCATTGCCTTTGGTGTGGCCGTGCAACTCTTCGCCATCGGCATCGGCTTAAATCAGGTGTTTCTGGCCCTGCCCCAGCTCCAATTTATTTTAAGTTTGATCGGCACAGCTTATATTCTGTGGCTCGCATGGAAAATCGCGTCCAGTGGGCCACTCAACATCGAATTAGAACAAAAACCATCGATGGGTTTTCTACAAGGGGCTCTTTTTCAGTGGGTCAATCCCAAAGCGTGGATTATCTCCATCAGCACCATTGCCACTTATTTTGCTTTAAACCATCATGTCAGTGATATTCTTTATGCGGCCCTGATTTTAATGGTGGTTTCCATTCCATGTGTCGGGGTTTGGGCAGTCGGTGGCCTTTTCTTACGCCAATTTCTGATGAAACCGCGCTTTGCCTTGAGCTTTAACATCACGATGGCAATCGCTTTATTAGCCGCTGTGTTACCTGCGGCATTAAAATTGATGAATACGCACATCGGAACATAAAAACGCCACAGTGCTTAAAGAAAAAACTGCTCAATGAATGTGACTAAATCCTATGCCTCAAAAGCAAAAAGCCTGATTTTTTCATCAGGCTTTTTTATTACTGCTGCTGTTGCTGCTCTTGTTGCCAACGGCGTTGCTGTAAACGCTCACCTTCAACCTCACGCTTATTGCGTGCCGACTCATACAGTTTGGTTCCTTTGAGCTCAGGGGGTAAATATTCTTGCATCACAAAATGCTCTGGATAGTTGTGCGGATATAAGTAGTCGACGCCATAGCCCTGCTCTTTCATCAACTTGGTCGGTGCATTTCTTAAATGCAGCGGCACAGGTAAATTCGCTGTTTTCTCGGCCAAATCCAACGCTTTGTTGATCGCAAGATAAGTACTGTTACTTTTGGCACTGGTCGCCAAATACACCGCACACTGCCCAAGAATAATTCGACACTCTGGTATGCCCACCGCTTGAACAGAACGGAAGCATTCTCCAGCAAGCAGCAGTGCATTGGGGTTTGAGTTACCAATGTCCTCAGAGGCTGCAATCAACATCCGACGGGCAATAAAAACGGGATCTTCACCACCTTTGAGCATGCGTGCCATCCAATATAACGTGGCATCGGGATCACTCCCCCGAATCGACTTAATAAAAGCTGACACCAAATCATAGTGCTGCTCACCCGATTTGTCATAACGGGCGATATTTTGCTGTGCAACCTTGACCACCATTGCATTGGTCACGATATTTTCAACGCCAGGTTCGAAGGTGCCCGCAATGAGTTCAATTAAATTCAAGGCTTTGCGGGCATCACCTGCGGCAAACTGCACCAGTGCTTCAAATTCTTCAATTTGAATATAACGTTCTTTTAAAAACGGATCGTTCTTAATCGCTTGCAGTAATAAAGTTTGAATCGCATCGGCATCGAGCGCATTTAAGGTATAGACCTGACAACGCGACAACAATGCACTGTTGACTTCAAAAGAAGGATTTTCGGTGGTGGCACCAATGAGGGTAATTTTGCCTTTCTCCACAGCATTCAGTAAGGCATCTTGCTGTGATTTGTTAAAGCGATGAATTTCATCAATAAACACCACAGGTGGCATTAAATCTCCGCCATCAGCAATGATCTCACGGAGCTCTTTAACCCCCGTATTGAGTGCAGATAGACTGACAAAAGGTCGATCAATCGCTTGCGCCAACAGTAAAGCAATGGTGGTTTTCCCCACGCCTGGCGGCCCCCAAAAAATGATCGATGGCAAATGCCCTTGATCGATCATTTGGCGGAGCGGTGCCTGCTCACCCAATAAGTGATCCTGCCCAATAATTTCAGACAAATCACGCGGGCGTAAACGTTCAGGCAGAGGAATATTGCTATCGGACATAGGACTAAGACTTAAATGCATTCATCGAATGCTTATGTTATGGCAAATTCAGGCAAATGACACAAGCTTTTCATGCAATTTCACGCCACTTTTCTCAGCTAGCGAACCCAACGCACAATATAGTCTTCGATCTCTTCTTGATTGATCTCTTCTTCAGAAATACAGCGTCCTGCCGCAGACTTTTTGGCTTTTAGAATGCTCTGACGCGAACCCGTGTTCAGATAGTGCCATCTAGGTAAATTTTTACCTTCATGTAAACGACGATAAGCACAGCTCGGCGGTAACCAATGAATCGTGTCTAAAAGTTCAGGGGTGAGCTGGATACAATCGGGTACATGCTGCTTACGGTTTGGATAATCACGACAACTGGCGGTTTGACAGTCCAGTAGTTTACAGGCCACTTTGGTATAGGCGACTTCTTGGCTTTCTTCATCTTCAAGTTTCACCAAACAGCATAGACCACAACCATCACACAACGCTTCCCACTCTGCTGAGCGTAGCTCAGTGAGCGCATAATGCTTCCAAAACTCTGGTCGTAATTCCTGTGACATGACGCTTGCCGATAAACTCAATAGCACATTATACCCTATAGCAACTGTACTTTTCAGCACCATAAAATTTTCAAGATTTACATCATATTCATAAACTTAAAATACAAAAAGAACACTTTTTAAACAAAAGAAACACAGTGTGTCCGAACCTTGTTTCTATACTAATAGAGTAATAAATAAGAACATCTATGGAGAAAAATTATGTTTCGTTGGGCGATTATCTTCGCAGTGATTGCACTGATTGCAAGTTTACTTGGTTTTGGCGGCGTAGCAGGTTTATCTAAAGACTTTGCGATTATTTTATTGGTGATTGCTGTGATTCTTGCGATTGTCGGGTTTTTATCTCGTGGCAAAGTCTAAAGCACACAACTCTTAATAACGAAAAAAGAAGGATTCAGATCCTTCTTTTTTTATATGTGCCTTTAAAAATAATTTCTCACATTTCTCATGCACATCGGAATATTTTTCAAATCCTTGTAAAAGTTTTTATGCTTTAATCAGAGCAGATCATCTATCAGGATTTGAGCATGACAATCAGTATTCAAACTCGAGAAATTCAATATAACGCAGCCGATGGACAACGCTTAGTTGGTTATTTTGCAGCACCAAGCTCTCAAACACCGCATGCAGGTATCATCGTTGCACCCGAATGGTGGGGCCGAAATGAATATACTGAACAACGTGCTCGCGAACTGGCTGAACACGGTTATGCCGCACTGGCGATTGATATGTATGGTGATAAAAATGTCACCACAGATGCGAAACAAGCCTATGAATGGATGATGCAAACTTTTGCCGATGCAGACACCATCGTCAACCGGGCTAAAGCAGGTTTAGATACGCTTGCTGCCCAGCCTGAAGTGAATGCAGATCAACTGGCGGCGATTGGTTTTTGTTATGGCGGTAAAGTGGTTTTAGACTTAGCGCGCTCAGGCGCACCACTTAAAGCTGTGGCGACTTTCCATGCAACATTGGCACCGAAAGCCCCTGCGGTCGAAGGTCAAATTCAAGGTGAAATTTTAGTTTTACATGGTGAGTTAGACAGCATGGTTACTTTGGATGATGTTGCTAGCTTCCGTGAAGAAATGCATGCGGCAAAAGTGGACCATGAAGTCATCATTTTTGAAGATGCGAAGCATGGTTTTAGCAATCCATTGGCCGATGAACGTGCCAAAGCCAATGGCGTAGACTTGGGCTATAACCTAGAAGCAGAAAGACAAGGGCTAGATGCAATGTATGACTTGCTAGAACGCAATCTCAGTGCTTAACTAGAGCTGAGAATTCAACTATTTGATTTTTCAGATCCAACAGGATACATAATTAGATTTTAGAGGAGATAACAATGACTGAGACCCACTGCCAATATTGTAATTTTGATGAATATGACGTGCTTGATAAAAATGACTTTGGGGTAATTTTGCCCGAACCCAATGCATTGTCTAAAGGTCACTGTGTCATTATCCCTCTACGTCATGTGAGCTCATTTTTTGACATTACCGACAAAGAACGTAAAAGTTTAATGTCTTTACTAGAACTGGCACGTAATGAACTCCAATTGCGTCATCAACCTTCAGGCTTTCATATTGGTTTTAATGACGGTGAAATATTTGGGAATGTGTCTGAACACTTACATATTCACATTATTCCACGCTACAAAGACCAAGAGCTAAAACTCGATGCACGTTGGGGCATGACGAAAGACTAAGTTTTTATGGTTTTAAATGGCGCGTAAGCGCCATTTTTTACGTGCAAAAAATCAGGCTCAGAAAAGACATTCAGTTATACTAAGCCGAATTTTTTGCTTGTGCCTCAGATGTCTCCTTTCTCTTTTTCAGATGCGTTACTGACTTGGTTCGATGTTCATGGTCGACATGATCTGCCATGGCAAGTGGCCGATGATCCCTACAAAGTCTGGGTGTCTGAAATTATGCTGCAACAGACCCAAGTCAAAACAGTGCTGCAATACTTCGAGCGTTTTATCGAACGCTTCCCAACGGTTGGAGCTTTAGGGACAGCATCATGGGATGAGGTCGCACCCTACTGGGCAGGCCTAGGCTACTATGCCCGTGCACGTAATCTGCATAAAGCCGCAGGGGTTGTGGCACGTCAGAGACACTTTCCTCAAACTTTAGAGGACTGGATTGAACTGCCAGGCATTGGTCCATCAACCGCAGGTGCGCTGATGTCTTTGGGTTTACGTCAGTACGGCGTCATTATGGATGGCAATGTAAAACGCGTGCTCGCGCGTTTTTTTGCCATTGAGGATGATCTAAGCAAACCTGTGCATGAACGCAGCATGTGGCAACTGGCCTCTGAACTCTGTCCAACTGAACGTAACCACGACTATACCCAAGCCATCATGGATTTGGGGGCAACCGTCTGTACCCCTAAAAAACCACTGTGTTTATACTGCCCAATGCAGCAACACTGTAAGGCCCATGCACAAGGGCTAGAAACTGAACTGCCTTTTAAAAAACCCAAGAAAGCTGTGCCTGTGAAGTCAGCCCAAGTTTTGGTGCTGCGTCATCACAATCAATGGCTGTGGCAACAGCGTCCCAATAGTGGACTGTGGGGCGGTTTATGGTGTTTACCTATTTTTGAAAATCGTGATGAACTCACGCAACTTCGCCAAAGTCTAGGACTGAAACAAGTCTCGCAACGCGCTGACATTTCGCATAGTTTCACCCATTTCACTTGGCAACTGGAAGCGCTTTGCTTTGAAGTCGATGCCGATCAGCTCGAACATTTAAGTATAGAATTGGCCAGCACATGGCTAGACATACAAAACGTCACAGAAATGGGTATCCCAACTGCGATGAAAAAATTGATCTCGGCAATTCAACTGTGACATAGTTGGGTAATCCATTGGGTTCACCCTGACACTTTAAAATTAGATCACTGAAATAATAAAGGATTGTTCGTGCGTAATTGTTTGCCCCGCCTTTCTGCGCTTGCCAGTTTAAGTTTTGTGATTCTGTTACTCGCAGCTTGCCGTACCACGCCGCCTGCACCAAGTGGAAGCCAGTTACCGGCCTCACAAGTCCAACAGCTGAAAAACATGCGTTTAGCTCAGCAGCTGCCTGTACCCGTTCAAGGCATTAAACGTCATGGGCTCACAGATACTTGGGGAGCGTCTCGCAGTAGCGGACGAACGCATGAAGGCATCGACATTCTGGCTCCACGTGGAACAAAAGTTTTTTCTGCCACAGAAGGGCTCGTTGCAGACTTACGCAATAACAATTTGGGTGGTAAAGTGGTTTGGATTATGGGGCCAGCAGGCACTTGGCATTACTACGCTCATCTTGATGACCATAAACGTGGCTTAAGTGTCGGCGACTATGTCAGAAAAGGCGACCTGATCGGCTATGTCGGCAATACAGGCAATGCACGGCACACAGCCCCACATTTGCATTATGGACTTTATTTACAAGGTAAAGGCCGTGGTGCAGTAAATCCCTATCCTTATTTACGTTAACTTTAGGAATTTTTCATGTCAGAAGCGTTGATCAACCGTCTGGTCGAATTTGCTGAATCAGGCAATCAACAAAAAATCATCTTGGCAGGACAAAGCCACCAAGGTTGGATCATGGAAATTACTGAAGATGCGCTTTTAATCAGCACTGGATTTGCTGAAAAAACAGGAAAAGATGTCTGGATTAACTTTTCTGACCTCGAACACGCCCAATTGTTTTATTGGGACAATCAACACGACCAATGGGCACCTTTTACCCTATAAAAAGATCAGGAGCATGTTCATGACCACTCAACGCTGCGGATGGTGCTCCTCAGATCCACTTTACATCGACTACCATGATCATGAGTGGGGTAAACCACTACATGATGAAAAGCAATTATTTGCAATGCTCTGCCTCGAAGGTCAACAAGCGGGGCTGTCATGGATTACCGTCCTGAAAAAGCGTGAACATTATCATCGCCAGTTTTTTCAATATTCCATTGAACAAATTGCGGCTTTGAGTGATACAGACTTAGCCGAAAAAGTCCAAGATATCGGCTTAATTCGCCATATCGGGAAGCTGACCGCCATTCGTGACAATGCGCTTGCATGGCAAGCCCTAAAGCAACAAGGCATCAACCCCGTTGAGTGGCTCTGGAACTTTGTCGAGCAACACGCAGTCAACAATGATGTCCCGGACTACCGTACAGCACCTGCACAGACTCCTCAAAGCCAAAACATGTCTAAAACCCTAAAAAAACAGGGTTTTAAATTTGTCGGACCCACCACCTGCTATGCCTTTATGCAAGCGGTTGGTATGGTCAATGATCATGAAAACAGCTGTCATTTTAAATAAAAGTACATAAAAAACAGGAAAATAAGGATCTCGAATATGACGGATAACACCATTCGTGCCTATGCGGCAATGCAAGCAGGTGCAGCACTACAACCCTATCAATTCGATGCGGGTGAACTGCAACCACATCAGGTCGAAGTCCAAGTCGAATATTGTGGATTGTGCCATTCCGATGTTTCAGTCATTAACAATGAATGGAACTCTTCGGTCTATCCCGTTGTCGCTGGTCATGAAATTATTGGCACCATCAGTCGCCTAGGCTCCGAAGCCAAAGGGCTTAAACTTGGACAGCGCGTCGGTATTGGCTGGACGGCAGAAAGCTGCCAACACTGTGACCCCTGTGTGTCGGGCCAGCAAGTGCTCTGTACAGGAGGACCGACAGCAACCATCGTCGGTCATGCAGGCGGCTTTGCCGACAAAGTTCGCGCAGGTTGGCAGTGGATTATTCCTTTACCTGAAGAGCTAGATCCTGAGTCAGCGGGTCCTTTATTGTGTGGCGGTATTACCGTTTTTGATCCAATTTTAAAACACCGCATTCAAGCCATTCACCATGTCGGGGTAATTGGGATTGGTGGTCTAGGGCATATGGCTATTAAGTTACTTCGAGGATGGGGCTGTGAAATTACGGCGTTTACCTCGAACCTCGACAAAACGGAAGAACTCAAGGCCATGGGTGCAGATCATGTGGTGAATAGCCGTGATGTGGATGCGCTTAAAACCCAGCGAGGCAAATTCGATCTATTGCTCAGTACGGTGAATGTCACGCTCAATTGGCCTGCCTATATCAGTACACTAGCACCGAATGGCACGATCCATCTGCTAGGCTTGCCTCTAGAGCCCATCAAGTTAAATGCAGGTAGTCTGATTGCTGGAGCAAAGTCTATCACGGGTTCACCCACTGGCTCACCTGCGGCATTACGTCAGCTACTCAAATTCGCTGCACGTAAAAACATTGCGCCACAAATTGAACTGTATCCTATGTCACAGTTGAATGAAGCACTGGAACGGTTACATTCTGGAAAAGCCCGTTATCGTATCGTCCTCAAAGCCGATTTTTAATCCATAAGCGCCTCAAAAGAGGCGCTTTTTATACCGCTTGTTTGACCAACGTCGAACTGCTGAGTTGCGCTTTCACCCAATCGGCCAACAAAGTGACCGCTGCGCGAATATCTGTTGAAATTTCATGACCTGCATTGAGGCGGATACAGTTTTTATAACGCTGCCCTTCACCAAAGACTTCGCCTGGCACAATATTAATACCGTGCTGCTGAGCAAAATAGTACATATCTAAACCGTCAATACACTCTGGCAACTGTAACCACAGTGCATAACCACCAAAGGGTTGATTGATACGTAACTCAACTCCGTTAAAGGCATGCTGAATCATGTGTCGGTATTGCTCAACTTGCTGTTTCAAAATCGGCTTTAACTGCTGTAAATGCTCCCGATAAGCACGACTATAAATGAGATCGGCCAGTGCCAACTGCAAGGGTGTATTCACTGTGATATTTTGCATCAGCAACGTAGCCTTCAAATGCGCTAAGCGCTGCGGAATACAAAACCAACCTACGCGATACGCAGTTGAAAGTGACTTGGAAACCGAACCACAGAAAATCACATAACCCTGCTGATCCCAATACTTAATCGGCAGCGGACGACTCGAGCTGAAACTACATTCACCATAAATATCATCTTCAATCACATAGCACTGATAGCGCGCCGCCAGTTGTGCAATTTTTTCTTTCTCTGCATTGCTTAAGCAAAACCCCAATGGATTTTGATAATTGGCCGTGAGTAAACACGCTTTTGCGCCTGAACTTTGCATGACCTGCTCTAAACGTTCAAGATCAAAGCCTTGAGTATCGGCTGGAATTTCAATAATTTTTCGCTTTAACCCCGCCAGCATTTGTAACTGACCATTAAAATTTGGGGTCGGTACAATTACGCTGTCGCCTTCCTTGCTGAGGTGTTGGATCATCACCGACAACGCAGGCATACAGCCATTGCTGATGTAGATATCATCCTGCGAAATATAGAAACCATCTTCAGCCCAATGCTCAGACAAGGCCTGCCGCAAGCGAATATGGCCCTGCTTATCGCTATATAAAAAATCTTCAGGTTGGCTGTGTTTTAAGGCACGTTGAATGGAACGGCGGAGCGCATCTACAGGCACATGTTTTGGCGAAAGCTGAATCGCTCCCAAATGGATGAGACGGCTATTAATGGAAGACTGTTGAATTTCCAGCTGTAGCTCTAAATTAGAAATATCACGGGCTTGAGACTGAAAATCAGGATGCTGCGGTACAGGAATAGATGGGCTGGTATTTTTTTGATAACTGACAAAATAGCCCGACTTATTTTTCACATGAATATACCCCTGCGACTCGAGTAGTTCATAACAGCTCTTAGCAGTATTCAAACTGACCTTTTGTAAGTTGGCAAACTGGCGTAACGACAACAGCTTTTGCCCTGCGGGTAATTCAGCATTTTGAATTTTTTCAAGCAACTGTGTAGCCAAGCTTTGATACTGAAATGCCATTCATCTGTACCTATTTTTTTAAATCTTATGTATCTGTATCCATTATGCCAACAGAATTATGCTTCTGTCATTCGTTCACAACCATAAATAGGCACTTTTATGAAAAAAATAATCATATCTCTCTTTTGCTTATTGAGCTTATCGGCTTGCCAACCGCCACATGTTTCACAGCAGGTACAACAGCAGCATTTTATTTGTAAAGCACTGATTGAAGGCTTTCTGAAAACGCAAAATTTAACTGATTATCAGTTTTTAAGTTTAGCGCCGAGCTTGACTGAAACCTCGACCCAACGAACTTATCAATATCGGTTAAACAATGAACGTGAAATGCAGATGAACTTGCCCCGCCAAAAAAATTTACAGTTCCAATGTGACCAAAGCAGTGCTGAAAACTTCAAGATCTCGCTCGCTGGTGAAGGACATGCCATGCTCAGTTTAATCCAGTTAGACCTGCCTAAGGCTTCAACCTTAGAGCTGCTGAACGCTTATCAACAGCCTTAAGTTTTAAAACATAAAAAAGCCTGCATTGCAGGCTTCTTCGTCTTTAAAATTAACGTAAGGCAGCTGGTAAATGGGCAGGAGTGTCTTCTTGTTCCAGCAATTGATTTTTCATTTTTTGCAGCATTTGATAGGGCTGTTGTTGGACAAACATATTCACAAACTTCAGTGGTATCGACCCCTCAGGGTTAGCATAACCTGAGGTCGAAACCTTGACTTTATTTGATCCCAGTTTCTGAAAGGTCCAATCGCCCTCATAATGATTTAGGCGCACATAATCTGGATTTTTAAGGATGTTTTTATCAATCGCTTTATTTTTAATGCTAATAATGCCCTGACTGTCCTTGGTCATTTTCCCCTGCACCACCAAGTCGCGGTCTTTTAAAGGAAAAGGAAAATCCAGCACCATATACAGCTGAAACTCGCCTTTTTTATCATCGCGCGACAAGACTTTCACACTGCCCATATACGGCACCCATTTCACCGCATGGTCAACATCTAAGATCAATGACACTGCTTTTTCAATCGGCACATCAAACGTGGTTTCAGCCTTATATAAAAAAACTGGGTTTTGTGCATTTTGATAGGTCCAAACTTTAATATTATTTTTATGAATACTGAGTTTGGCTTGATCCATAGGTTTGGCCTGTGCTGTCGTCATCACGGCAACAACACAAGCCATATATATGACTTTTTTCATTCTATTCTTCGTCTTATTTTAGTTTTTTATCTTGTTTTTATGGCGAATGAAACAGGTTTTAAACTTGAATGTCGTTAAAACCCAGTACATCTTTCATGTCATATTTACGTGCTTCACGTCCTACCACCCAAGCCGCAGCGCGTACCGCACCCGAAGCAAAGTTCATACGGTTGGTCGCTTTATGAGTAATTTCAACACGCTCACCATCAGCAATAAACATAGCCGTATGTTCACCGACAATATCGCCGCCACGAATGGTTTGGAAACCAATACTTTGACGCTCACGTGGTCCTGTATGACCTTCACGGCAATACACTGCATCGGTTTTCAAGTCACGACCTAAAGCACCCGCAATCGCCTCACCCATCATCAACGCTGTGCCTGATGGTGCATCGACTTTATGACGGTGATGCGCTTCAATCACTTCAATATCCACTGTGTCGCCAAAGACTTTAGACGTCAATTCCAACAGTTTAATCGAAACATTGACCCCCACAGAATAGTTGGCTGCATAGACCACAGGTGTTTGAGTCGCAGAGTCATCCAAATAAGCTTTTTGTTCGTCATTCATGCCCGTGGTGCCAATGACAATGGCCACCCCAGCTTCACGACAAATTTTTAAATGCTGAACGGTCGCTACTGGTGCAGTGAAATCAATGATCACATCACAATCTTTCACTACCACTTCCAGACTACCCACCACCTTCACGCCTAGGCTGCCAATACCTGCAAGCTCACCTGCATCTGTACCAACCAGTGAGCTTTCAGGGCGTTCCACTGCCGCAGCCAGTTGATAGCCTGCTTCATGTACCGCTTGAATAAGGATGCGACCCATACGACCGCCGGCACCTAAGACACCAATGCGTGGAGCTGCTGACATAACATATTCCTAATCTAGCTTCAAAATTGCTCTTACTATAGCAAAACTGATTGCACAGACTAAGGTTTGTTGGGCATTTTCATCGAAAAAATCGCTTTATTTTCAAACATGATTTCTCCAGCTTTTCACAAATTTGCAATCAATCTTACGCAGACTAGGTTCGCGTTTAAAAACAACTTTAAAATGAGGAAAATAGAATGAAAGCAAAGGTACTTTTTCTAGCGATGGCCTTTGGGGGCAGTTGGGCACAAGTTCAGGCTGAACCCGCTGTTCAAGCGGGCGATACCTTAGAAAGTTTGTCGCAGGTAAAGATCACCACCAGCACACATCCCAAAGCACAGGCCGAGCAACAAGTACCAGCCACTGCACCTATGGCCGAAGAAATGGTATCGGTTGAAGAGATCGATCAACCTGAGTTGCCCGCAGAAGCGCAATAACATAAAAAAAGCGGGAAAATCTTCCCGCTCTTTTCAACACCAATTCAGACGTACTGTATTCAATTAATCAAACAGTCGGTCAAAGAAAGACTTTTTCTTTGGTGATGATTTGTGATCATCTCCATCTAAAGTTTCTTGCAACTCTTTCAACAGTTCACGTTGACGTGCTGTTAAGTTGACTGGCGTTTCAATCACGATACGGCAGAGTAAGTCACCTTGCATACTGGTACGTACAGGTTTAACCCCTTTGCCACGTAAACGGAACATTTTACCCGTTTGTGTGCCTTCAGGAATTTTCAAACTCACACGACCTTCGAGTGTCGGGATTTCAATTTCTTTACCCAAAGCAGCATCGGCAATGCTCACAGGCACATCCATATACAGGTCTGCACCATCACGTTGGAAGATTTCGTGCTCACGCACCACCACTTCTACGTACAAGTCGCCTGACTGACCATCACGAATCGCTTCGCCTTTACCCGTTAAACGAACGCGGTCACCGTTGTCGACGCCCGCAGGAATCGTCACTTCTAAGGTTTGTTGACGGTCTTTAACGCCTGAACCATGACAGGTATTACATGGGTTCTTAATGATCTTACCCTGACCGCGACAGGTACTACAGGTCTGCTGTACAGAGAAGAAACCTTGCTGCATGCGAACCTGACCTGCACCATGACAAGTTTTACAGGTTTCAACATCATTCGGGTTTTTAGAGCCTTTACCGTCACAGGTTTCACATGGCGCTGGTGCAGTAAAAGTAATGGTTTTTTTCACCCCTCTTACAGCTTCTTCCAACGTCAGTTCCATCACATAACGTAAGTCAGAACCACGACGTGTACGCTGTTGACCACGACCACCGCCGCCACCAAATGCGCCACCGAAAATGTCACCGAATTGACTGAAAATGTCTTCTGCGCTGAAACCACCACCGAAGCCGCCTCCGCCGCCCATACCACCTTCAAAGGCTTGATGCCCCATACGGTCATACATGCTGCGCTTTTCGCTATCCGATAAAATTTCATAAGCTTCAGCCGCTTCTTTAAACTTCTCTTCAGCTTCAGCATTGTCAGGGTTGCGGTCCGGATGATATTTCATCGCCAACTTACGGTAGGCTTTTTTAATTTCATCATCACTAGCGGTTTTAGCAACACCTAAAACCTCATAATAATCACGTTTAGCCATGTCTGGCGATGCTCCTCACGGAATTTATTTAATACTTAACTGTGGTCTGAAATTGGGTTCAAACCAAGTTTTACAAGGGGGTGTTTGAAAAAAAATCAGTAGAATTAGAAAACTGCTTTATTTTTCAAAAATTTAGACAGGCCTTTAAACCATGCATTTAGAAGGAAGAGAAATGCAATACAGCTAAAAACCACACCTGCAACCGTGCATCCAGTCACCCATAATGCGCTGTCCCAAGTGAAGAAAATAAGAGGAATAAACCACAACGCTGCAAATAACGCCAAAATGCTATAAATCACAATATTGCGCATGACCCAAAGTGCTTGCGCTTGTAACCACACTTCGGCATGATCAATTTGCGTGACTTTTCGGGCATACCAATAGGAAAATGCGCCACTAATCACAGTAAACAAAGCCAAAAACATGAAGACATAAGAAATCGCGATAGAGCGGCGATACTTGGTTACATTGTCTTGCATCATGCGTTTAACCCCATTTGCCACATCGTTGGTTTTTTAATGTGTAGCAAAAAACTGCTTTATAAAAATGCCATAAATTTCAGGTGCTACTATATTGAAATTTTCAACGTTTCGCACCTGATATTGGCATAAATTTACAGCTTATGGCTAATTTTTTTTACTTTAAACCACTGCGCGTACAAGGCAGGTAAAAAGAACAGGGTTAATAGCGTCGCCACAATTAGTCCGCCCATGATCGCAACGGCCATAGGTCCAAAGAAAATACTTCTAGACAATGGGATCATCGCCAGAACAGCTGCCAATGCCGTCAGTACAATTGGACGACAACGTCGCACCGTCGCATCGATGATTGCATCCCATGATTCATGCCCCGCTTGAATGTCTTGCTCAATCTGATCAATCAAAATCAGCGAGTTACGCATGATCATGCCCGACAAGGCAATGGTGCCCAACATCGCAACAAAGCCAAAAGGTTTATTGAACAGTAGTAGGAACAACACCACGCCGATCAAACCTAAAGGTGCGGTGAGCAAGACAATCGTGGCACGAGACATACTGCGCAGTTGAATCATCAGCAAAGTCATGACCACGGCCAAGAATAAAGGCATACCCGCTGCGACCGATTTACCCCCACGTGCAGACTCTTCCACTGTGCCGCCAACTTCAACCAAATAACCATTCGGCAGTTCCGCACGCAGCTGATTCATCTGCTCCGCCATTTCATCCACCACAGTGGCCGGTTGTAACTTGGTCCGAATATCCGCACGTACCGTAATGGTCGGTAGACGGTTCCGATGCCAAATCAAACCTTCTTCAAAGCTATAGTCAGTTTTTGCAATTTGTGCCAACGGTACTGTTCCGCCATTTGAGGTTGGAACGGCAAGGCTCGCCAGTGATGCCACTTCAACCCGCTCGGCTTGATCACCACGTAAACGGATTTCAATCAGCTCACGTTTCTCACGGTACTGGTTAATGGTGGCACCCGAAATTGAGCTGTTCAAGAAATTGGCCAAATCTAAACTCGATACCCCCATTTGGCGGGCACGGTCTTGATCAATCTCTAAATTGATCATCTTGCTTGGTTCACCCCAGTCCAAATGCACATTGGTGGTGTTGGGGTTAGCACTCAGCATCGACGCGACTTTATCCGCCCAAGCACGCACTTGGGTCAAGTCTTCACCCGACACGCGATATTGAAGTGGATAACCGACAGGAGGACCGTTTTCAAGTAAAGAGACGCGAGTACGCACATCGGGCAATAACTGACGGATTTGGGTGTCTAAGGATTTACGAATTTCATTGCGATCATCCAATGAAGAAGCCAAGACCACAAACTGAGCAAAGCTGGCCTGTGGTAGCTGCTGATCGAGCGGTAAATAAAAACGTGGCGAGCCTGTGCCAACATATGCCACATAATTATCTATGCCTTCTTGCTTCGACAGGAACTGTTCAACTTTTTTCACCGCATTTTCAGTTGCCGTTAAAGATGCACCTTCTTCAAGCTTTAAGTCGACCAAAATTTCGGCACGATTCGAGGGTGGGAAAAACTGCTGCGGTACTAACTTAAACATCAACACCGAGAGCACAAAAATAGCTACAGTCGTTGCAATGACTGTTTTGCGATAGGTCACACACAGATCGACCCAACAGCGAAAACCTTGGTAAAACTTGGTTTGATAAGGATCATGATGCTCACCTGCATGATGCACCATCGGCTGAGGTTCTGGCTGTTTGCGCAAACGTGCCCACAGACGGCTATACCACGGCGCTTTTTGAATCAGCTCTTTATTAAAATCGGGCAGGAGTTTGTCACCCAAATAAGGTACAAAAAGCACCGCTGCAAACCATGACACAATTAAGGCAATGGTCACCACTTGGAAAATAGAGCGAGTGTATTCACCTGTACTGGACGCTGCCGTGGCAATTGGTAAAAAGCCCGCAGCGGTAATCAAAGTGCCCGTCAACATTGGGAAAGCCGTCGTTCGCCATGCATGCCCTGCTGCTTGTAGTCGGCTGTAGCCTTGTTCCATTTTGATTGCCATCATTTCCACAGCAATAATGGCGTCATCGACCAAGAGGCCCAGCGCTAAAATCAGGGCACCCAAAGAAATTTTATGCAGACCGACATCAAAAATATTCATGCCTGCAAAAGTCATGGCCAAGACCAGTGGAATTGAGAATGCCACCACCAGTCCAGTCCGGAAACCCAGCGAGAAAAAGCTGACTAGCAGTACAATAATCAGCGCTTCAGCCAAAACTTTCATGAACTCGTTGACACTACGCTTCACCGCAACAGGCTGATCTGAAACTTTTTTCAGCTCCATCCCTAAAGGTAAGGTTTTTTGCAGCTTGGAAAACTCAGTTTCTAAATTTTTACCCAAAGCCAAGATGTCGCCACCTTTACGCATCGACACTGCAATACCAATGCCATTTTCACCCATAAAGCGCATACGGGGTTGAGCGGGTTCACTAAAGCCACGATAGACGTCGGCAACATCGCTGAGCTGGATGGTTTTCCCATTGACCAATAAAGGCATACGTTGCAGTTCTTCAACGCTCTTAATTTGCCCTGTGACTCGGAGTTGAATACGATCCGATTCTGTTTCAAAAAAGCCTGCACTGGCCATGGTATTTTGCTGTTGCAGGGCTTGTTGTACCGCTGTCACAGGAATGCCTAACTGCGCCGACTTGGTGTTGGAAATTTCAATCCAAATCTTTTGATCTTGCAGCCCGACCAAGTTGACTTTGGCGACATCTTTGACGCGTTGCAGTTGTAACTGTAAACGGTCGGCATATTCTTTCATCACCGCATAATCAAAGTCTTTACCGGTCAGCACATAAATGTTGCCGAAAGTATCACCAAACTCATCATTAAAGAATGGTCCTTGTACCCCATTGGGCAGCTGATGTTTGATGTCTCCAACCTTCTTGCGTACGTCATACCACACATCAGGTATCTCACTGGAGCGCATGGCATCTCGTGCCACAAAAGTCACCATCGACTCGCCGGGTCTGGAGTAGGCCATAATGCGCTCATACTTACCCGTGGTCATCAGCTCTTTTTCAATACGGTCGGTCACTTGTTCAGACACCTCGCGCGCCGTTGCACCCGGCCAATAGGTCTGTACCACCATCACTTTGAAGGTAAAAGGTGGGTCTTCGCTTTGTGCTAGTTTGGAATAAGACACCACACCCACGATGCCCAGTAACAACATTAAATAAAGGACCAAGCCCTTATTCTTTAAGGCCCATTCCGACAGGTTATAGTTCATGCTTAACTCCCTGTCGCAATCTTGACCGTTTTATTGTCACGGCTAATTGGTTGAATTTTTTGTTTTTCACGCAGTAAATGCACCCCACCCACCACGACATAGTCCTTTGGCTGTAAACCTGAACGAATGGTAACGCTGTTTCGACTATACTCCCCCACACTGACAGGCACTTTACGAATACTGTTGTCAGCATTCACCACCCAGACATAAGCATTTTTACCTGCAGCGGAAACACTGGCTAACGGTACACTCAACACATTGCTTTCAGTTGAACTGAAAAACACCCGAGCACTCTGTCCCAGTTGAATCGTATTTTGTCCTTCACGCAAAGCCACTTTGACACTAAAAGTACGTGACTGATCTGCGGCAGGTGAAATTTCACGGACATAGGCAGCAAAACGTTCATCGGGTTTAGACCACAAGGTGACGATTGCATCCTGTCCAACTTTAATCTGAGCAATCGCTTGTTCAGGCACACCAATTACCACTTCACGATCACCTGAAATGGCCAGTTGAAACGCGGGTTGCCCTGCTGAAATCACCTGTCCAATTTCAATATTACGCTCGGTAATTACGCCGTTTTTATTGGCGATCAGTTGGTTATAACTGGTTTGGTTTTGCGTAACGTTATAATTGGCTTGTGCTTGTTTCAAGCTCGATAGTGCGGCTTTATATTGATTTTCAACGCTGTCGTACTGTGAACGACTCACCGCATGACTCGGTAATAATTGCTTAAAGCGTTTGAGTTCATCCTGCGCATTTTTTTCAGCCGCTTGAGCACTTTCTAACTGTGCTTTGGCTGCATTTAATTGCAACTGGGCATCCTGTACATCTAAGCGCGCTAAAACTTGTCCGACTTTAACTTGGTCACCCACATCGACCAGACGCTCTGTGACTTGTCCCCCAACACGAAAGGACAGTGCCGTTTGTTGGCGGGCTTGCACTTCGCCTGCATAGCTTTTTTGTTCTAGATGCGTGGTATTCGGTTGGCTCACCATTACCAAAGGCACTGACTCTGGTTCGGTCGTGTCTTTGCTACATCCCCACAAGGTGATACTACACACCACCATCATACTTGCCACAAGGGTCTGAATTTTGCTCATGAAGTCTGCTCTTCTTCCATAACCACCAATTAATCAGGCACAATATCCAGACTTAATTTGGTTATTTTTTAATTAATATACTGCATAGTACACTAATTAAAGATATGCTCAGATGTAAATGACTTTTTGAACTTTTTTTAGGAAAATGTGTGCAAGCTTCAGCAGGACGTCCCAAGGATTTAGAAAAACGGCAACGTATTTTGGAGGTGGCACGTCAGTTGTTTTTACAACATGGCTACCACGGCTCCAGCATGGACCATATTGCCAAGGAAGCGTACGTCACCAAACTCACGGTGTATAACCATTTTCAGGACAAAGCCAATCTGTTCAGTTGTGCGATTGAGGAAACCTGTGAAAAGCTAATGCTGGGTCGTTCATTTCAATTGCAACGTGCCGAAGACTTTGTGCCCATGCTCGAACAGATTTGTGCGCTATCGATGCATATTATTAACCTGCCTGAGGCCATCAAGCTGGAGCACCTACTATTACAGCTGGCCGCTGAACAAAACCCATTACTAGAGAACTTCTATAAAGCCTCTCACCTCAAAATGCGGGCGATTTGGGAACAGTTCTTTGCCCAAGCTCAAGCCTTAGGCGTGCTTCAGTTTGAACAGGTCAATGAGGTCATCACCTTATTAATGTCTTTACTGTTTGGATATCGCCACCAAGAAATGTTACTGGGGATGAATGAAGTGCCAAATGCCGAACAACGCGAGCAACTGATTCAAGAAGCCATTGCGATTTTTTTATTAAAATACCCCTTACAAAAACCTTAAGATTTGGTTAATTGAATTTATATTTTTATAATTAATTCAAATACTTGAAATTAAAACTCCCTCTTTACTTTAGCACAACCACTTACCCTAAGTGGTTCATTTGCTTCTAAATTCAGCAATTAATCCCCTACTTTTGTCTGCTCCTACTTGGATTGTCATCGAATCGGGGTATAGTCAAATTAAGAACAACGAGGGAATAATAATCATGATTCAACAAATTGATGCTCCACTACGTGAAGATGTCCGATTACTCGGCAACCTATTGGGTGAAACCCTCAAGGAGCATGCAGGACAAGATTTGTTTAATCAGGTCGAGCAAATTCGGGCATTGTCTAAAGGTGCTCGTGATGGTCAAGTCGAAGCTGAAAAACAGCTGGAACAATTGTTTTTTAGCCTTGAAGATGATGAAATTTTACCTCTGACACGTGCCTTTACCCACTTTTTGAACTTTGCCAATATTGCAGAGCAATACCATGTGGTCCGTAGCCGTCGTCAAAGTGAATTTGATGAGACCGCACCCTCTCCAAATCCGCTCGACCACCTCTTTGCTAAATTTAAAAATAACGACATTTCAACCGATACGCTGTTCCAGCAAATCTGTGATTTAAATATTGAACTGGTTCTGACCGCTCACCCCACTGAAGTCAGCCGTCGTACCCTGATCCAAAAATATGATGGTATTAACGATGCCTTATTTAAAATGGATCAGCAAAAACTGACCCCTCGTGAGCGCCAAACAGTCCTTGAAGACTTAAAACAACTGATCTGTTCGGCGTGGCAGACCGATGAAATTCGTCAACACCGTCCAACCCCAGTCGATGAAGCAAAATGGGGCTTTACCACTATTGAGCAAACCTTATGGAATGCCGTACCGAAGTTCATGCGTGAACTAGATGACATGGTGATTGAACACTGTGGCCAACGTCTGCCTCTCCATGTCGCACCTGTACGTTTCGCTTCATGGATGGGCGGTGACCGTGACGGCAACCCGAATGTGACACACAACATTACTCAAGAAGTCCTGTGGCTATCGCGTTGGAAAGCGGCTGATCTTTATTTACGTGACATTGAAGATTTGCGTTGGGAACTGTCGATTCAAAGCTGTAGCGATGAACTGCGTCAAGCCTTGGGTCAAGACCATCCTGAACCGTACCGTGAATATTTACGTGATACTCGCGAACGGCTGAAAGCTACGCGCCATTGGCTCGCAGAAAAACTGCGCGGTGCCGATGCCGATGACAGCTTGGTGATTAAAGCCAAAGATGAACTGCTCCAGCCTTTACTGCTGTGTTATCGCTCTTTAATTGCCAGCAATCTGCCTGAAATTGCCAATGGGAAACTGCTGGACTTTATCCATCGGGTGAACTGTTTCGGGATTGAACTGCTAAAACTGGATATTCGCCAAGAGTCAGGCCGTCATCGCCAAGCGATTTCAGCCATTACTGAATATTTGGGTTTGGGTAATTTTGAAACGTGGACCGAACAAGCGCGCCAAAACTTCTTATTGCAAGAGCTACAAAGCAAACGTCCACTGTTGCCCAAGCATTTAAATGAACCTGCGCAAAGCTTAATTGAACAACCTGAAGTGCAAGAAGTATTTGCCACCATGCGTACTTTGGCAGCGCAGCCTCAAGAAAGTTTAGGTGCCTACATTATTTCGATGGCTGAATATCCTAGTGATGTGCTGGCGGTACTGCTTTTGCAAAAAGAAGCAGGCATCCAACATCCACTACGTGTGGTGCCATTGTTTGAAACATTGAAAGACTTAGATGGCGCCGCAGCCACCATGAATACCCTATTCAATATGCATTGGTATAAACAGCATATTCAGGGCAAACATGAAGTCATGATTGGCTATTCGGACTCGGCAAAAGATGCAGGCTTTATGTCAGCCAATTGGGCACAGTACCGTGCGCAAGAAGAATTAACCGCAATTGCGAAAACGCATGGCGTACAACTCACACTATTTCATGGTCGTGGCGGTTCCATCAGCCGTGGCGGTGCGCCAACGCAACAAGCCCTGTTTTCACAGCCACCTGGCTCGATTTCAGGTGCAATTCGAGTCACTGAACAAGGTGAAATGATTCGCTTCAAGTTTGGTCTAGAAGGTATTGCGCTACAAAACCTAGAGATTTATACCGCTGCCACTTTAGAAGCCACTTTACTTCCACCGCCCGTCCCAAAACCTGAGTGGCGCGAGTTAATGCACAGCATGACCGATTTGTCGGTACAGGTGTATCGTCAAACCGTGCGAGAAAACCCGCACTTCGTAAAGTACTTACGTACAGTGACGCCAGAGCTTGAACTGCAAATGTTACCGCTTGGCTCACGCCCTGCAAAACGTAAAGTCACTGGCGGCATTGAGTCTCTACGTGCCATTCCTTGGGTATTTGCGTGGACCCAGATTCGTTTGATGCTACCCGCTTGGTTGGGTACTGGTGCGGCAATTAACCAAGTGATTGATCAAGGACATAAGACTACCTTAGATGAAATGCTGGTGGCCTGGCCGTATTTCCAAACCCTGATTGATATGCTGGAAATGGTGCTCTCAAAGTCTGATGCTCATGTGGCGCTGTATTATGAGTCGCATCTGACCGATGATGAAGACTTGAAAGTGCTCGGTGAACATCTGCGTCAGCGCTTAAAGTATGCGGTGCAAACCCTCTTGGCGCTTAAAGGTGAGTCTAAACTCCTCAGCAGTAACGAAGTTTTAGATCAGTCGATGAGAGTGCGCAAACCGTATTTATTGCCCCTGCATTTACTCCAAGCAGAGTTAATGAAACGTCGCCGCCGTTACCTAGAAGAGCGTCAGGAAACAAATACACCTGTAGATCATGCACTTATGGTGAGTATCGCCGGCATTGCAGCGGGTCTTCGTAACACAGGATAAAGTTTTAAGCCCGCTCCATTTAAAGCACATCAGCATGATGTGCTTTTTTATTGACCGCATGGTCAAACCTTTTATAATTTTTTATCAATCCAATCATAAATATTTATGAATGAGCGATTGGCTAAATTTACCAATTAAACCTTGATTTTTCATTATTTTTAAAAATTAAAAGTTTTACCATACGGTAAAAAGTTCTGAAAAGTCATAAGATTAGTTTGAACAATTTTTTGTATCACTGATTAAATCTTCTAAAAAACAAGAGTATGATGTGCACAATTTATCTTTAGAGTGCTCAAAAAATGTCCAATTGGTTTCCCAAATGGCGCCCGTACGAAGGCAATATCGATGCACGTCCTGTTGGCACAAGTGAATACCTCCCTGCTTCACAAAGTGCAATTTTAGGTGTGCAGCATGCCTTTGCCATGTTTGGAGCAACGGTTCTTGCACCTTTCTTAATGGGCTTCGATCCCAACCTTGCTATTTTAATGTCCGGGATTTGTACCATCTTGTTCTTTATTATGACGGGTGGACGTGTTCCAAGCTATTTAGGTTCAAGTTTTGCCTTTATTGGGGTCGTGATTGCAGCAACGGGCTATACCGCATCGGGCACAGGCGCACTCAATCCAAATTTAGCTATGGCGGGCGGCGGTATTATTGCCTGCGGCGTGCTCTATACCTTGTTTGGTTTTATGGTCATGGCAACGGGCACTAAGTGGATTGAAAAACTGATGCCGCCTGTGGTGACAGGTGCTGTGGTGATGATTATTGGTCTCAACCTTGCCCCAGTGACGGTCAAAGGCGTTGCGGGCAATTCCTTTAATATGTGGATGGCACTGGTTACCGTATTATGTATGGGCTCGATTGCAGTCTTTACCCGTGGTTTATTGCAGCGTCTCTTATTATTAATTGGTTTGCTACTGTCTTACTTGGTCTATTTCATCGTGACCAATGTTATGGGCTATGGCACAGCGATTAATTTTGCACCAATTCAGCAAGCCGCTTGGTTTGGTTTACCGACTTTTCATTCGCCTGAATTTAATGCCAATGCCATGATGATTATTGCACCAATCGCGTTAATTTTGGTGGCAGAAAACCTCGGTCACATTAAAGCCGTGAGTGCGATGACCGGTGAAAACCTTGATCCGCACATTGGTAAAGCGTTTGTTGCCGATGGTGTCGCAACAACATTAGCAGGCGGTGTCGGCGCACCAGGCATGACCACCTATGGTGAAAACATTGGAGTCATGGCAGTCACACGAGTTTACTCGACCATCATTTTTGCCATTGCAGGTGTGTTTGCCATTTTCTTAGGTCTGTCTCCGAAATTTGGTGCCATCATCCATACCATTCCGACCGCGATTTTAACCGGTGCGTCGATTGTGGTGTTTGGTTTGATTACCATCGCAGGTGCAAAAATCTGGATTGAAAACAAAGTCGATTTTTCACAGAACAAAAACCTGATGGTCGCTGCAGTCACCATCATTTTAGGTACAGGTGATTTTGCCTTACAAATTGGCAACTTTAACTTGGGTGGTATTGGTACTGCTACGTTTGCAGCATTGTTCTTAAACTGGTTCTTCAGCTTAGGGCAAAAAGATTAATCTATCTGATATTTTGATTATCCATTGTTGATCGCAGCCTTCGGGCTGCTTTTTTTGGTCTAATGCTCTGACTCCTATTACACCTAAAGGGATGTCTCAAAACGCAAAAAGGACTAAGATAAAGCAACATTTTCCGCTTTGACCCTGCCATGCGCCTTGATTTTTTTGATCTGCAATTGTTTATCAATATCCTGAGTACAGGCAGTTTGACCAAAGGTGCAGGACGTTCCGCCATTTCGTTACAGGCCGCCAGTGATCGGATTAAAAAATTAGAACACCATTTTGAAGTCAGTTTATTTACCCGCCATGCAACTGGGGTAAAAGCAACCCTTGCTGGACAAACCTTTGCAGAACATGCACAGCACTTGCTGCAACAACAGCAGCAATTACAACAGGCCATGCTGCCCTTTGCCCACAGTGCAACGAGCAACATTATATTGTGGTGCAACTCATCGGCGCAGAGTGAGTACTTACCGCATTTATTGCCGCAGTATTTAATGGAAAATCCAAAGATTCATATTGAATTAAAAGAAGCCGAAACCAATGACATTATTCAGGCCCTCAGTACAGGTACGGCGCAGTTGGGACTGATCTCTGGTTTTTTTGATGCGGGACAACTTGAAACCCAAGAATTTGCTGAAGACCCTTTGGTACTGATCTGCCCAAGCCAGCATCCACTTGCAACTGCAGCTCAACTAGAACTGGGTGAATTATTGCAACATCCGTTTGTGGGCCTCATGCAATATCACTCCTTACAACAGTCAATAGAAGCGCAAGCCAAACGCTTAGGCTGTGACATCCACTATCGTCTACGGGTGCCGAACTTTGCCGCGATTGCCCAAGTCGTTGCCAATGGCGTCGGCATTGCGATTATTCCCAAACGGGCAGCCCTGCGTTTAAAAGCACAGTATGATTTTCAGCAAATTGAACTCTTAGGCAAATGGGCCAACCGCAAGTTGCTATTAGCAGCACGGTGTTTTGATCAGCTCCCCACAGATTATCAACGCTTTAGTCAATTCCTCTTGAGCCAACATGACCAACCCATTGCGCATTAAAGCCAGCCCAATTGATGTAAAACCATATAACTGCCAAATAAGACTAGCCCCACAAAGAACAACTTACGAAAGGCTTGCTCAGGGATGCGGTAGCGAATTTTGGTGCCCAACCACATTCCGAGCAATGCAGGCAGCAGTGCGATCAACGACAGTTGATAGTCAATTGGAGTGTCTTCAACAGGATTTAGATGTAAATACGTGGCCAGACACAAGGTTGAAACAGTAAAGGCAAGACCAAGCGATTGTACCAAATCATCCCGTTTCAAATGCAAGGACTGCAAATATGGTACTACGGGAATCACCACCACCCCTGTCGCCACCGTCAAAGCACCGCCCAAATAGCCCATGATCGGTGATAAATATTTTTCATACGGGGCTAAGTTGGGCATGTTTTTGGCAAACAAACCATATAGACCATAAATGGCCAGCATCCCGCCCAACAGCGCTTCACTTTGAAATTCGCCATGTCCAAGTGTAGGAAAAACACTCCAAACTGAACCAATGATCATGCCCACCAGCAACGGCCAAAAGCGCTGTACCAGTCGCAGTACGCGCCCTTCTGCGAACAATTGCCAGAAGTTCGTGACCATGGAAGGGATAATCAGCAAAGTTGCCGCTTGAAATGGACTAATCACCAAAGATAAAAGTCCCATCGACACGGCGGGCAAGCCCAATCCAATGGTGCCCTTAATCATGCCTGCGACAGCAAAAACAAAAATAACAAAAGCAAGCATGACGCTTCTCTCTAAACACTTAGCGCCATGCTATAAAATTTAAATCTGGGCTCATATCACTGTTTTTAGAAGTAAGCCTCAATCAAAGATTGAGGCTTACTGGAAAGAATGGTCTGGTCTCAACTGTTATTGAATCCAGATGTGATGCAGTGTAATTCTGCTTAGTATTTAAAATTTAAGCTGAAACGGAAAGTACGTGGATCGCCCCAGCTCACCAATTGTGCATTTGGCGTGGTTCCGACTAAATACTCTTTATCAAACAGGTTTTTTACGCTGAATTTTGCGCCCCAATTTTTCGCCTCATAACCGGCACTGACGTCATACAGCGTATAGCTCGATAACGGTACATAATAAGTCTCACGTTGTGCTGTACGCGCACCTTGATAATTCGCACTGGCACCAATATTCCAACCCAATTGCTCATCTGCAAAGAAGTACTGGGTTGATAAAGAGGCGGCATTTTTAGGCACATGGTTAATTCGCTTGCCAATATCGCTGCTGGTTTCACTTTCAGTAATTTTTGCAGTTGGAATATAACTATAGGTTGCGGTCAAGTTCCATTGATCCGTCAACGCAGCTGATAATTCCGTTTCAAAACCTTTGGTCTTTTGCTCACCAATTTGTACGTGATGAGTATTTGTTGAATCTGGCTCTGTGACATTCTGACGGGTTAAATCATAATAAGCCACATAGCCTTGCAGCCGTTGATTCAGCCCTTGGAACTTAACCCCAACCTCAAACTGCTCTCCCTCTTCAGGGTCCAATAGTGTTCCGCCAGCGCCAGTGTCGCTCACAGGAAAGAATGAGGTTGCATAACTCACATAGGGCGCGAACTTATCATTGATTTGATACATCAAGGACGCATTACCCGTGAAAGCATTGTCCGAGTTTTTCAGCGTCGTATCATTAAAAAGGTCATCGACTTCGACCTGCGTCCAGTCATGACGACCCGATAAGCCCAAGATCCAATGATCATCAATTTTAAAATTATTACGTAGATATACACCCATATATTGGGTATCTGTAATTTGATGCGTTTTGGTTTTGGTCGCCTTTGCCATTGAAGTGTAAACAGGATTGTCCGCATTAAAATCCGTTGTTGCTGTATAACTTCTCCGTTCATAATCACTACGCTCATGCATCATGTCCAAACCCACCATCAAATCATATTGGGTTTTGCCCCAATCAAAATGACGCGACAAATTATGATCCAGCGCAAAATTCACATCATCTTTAATCTGTCTTTCCACCGTCCGTTTGAAGGTTGGTAAAGAAGCGCCACTAGCTGCCAATACAGGATTGTTATCTGCATCGGTTTTGGTGACTGCAAAATTTTGCTTAAAGGTCCAGCCATTATCAAAATAATGCGCATAGTTCGACCCTAAGCGCAGAACATCGACCGTATTGCTTAGATTCGGCGCGCCAAAAAATAAGGTCTGTGAATAGTTTTTATAAGCGCCATTGCTATAGGGAATCCCCTGCTGGCGAATAAAATCCCGATGCTGATAGCTGGCAATCACAGACAATTCGTCTTTTTCACCTAAGTCAAAATTATAAGACGGTGCAATATAATAATTTTTATAATAAACATAATCAGTTGGATCATCTTGGTCAGAGGCATGACCCACCACACGAAACGCCCCTTTTTCGCTATCATTTGGCGCATAATTGATATCAAATGTGCCATCTACAAAGGCATTACTGCCATAGCTCACACTGCCCCGAGAAAAAGTTTCAGCTTCAGGACGTTTGGTGGTTAAGTTAACTAAGCCGCCCGGTAAGGCAAAGCCAAAACCGGTCGATGTCGGCCCTTTGACAACCTCAATCGACTGCAAGCCACTGATGTCTTCTGAACGTAGGGCATTATCAGAAGTTTGAATACGCAAGCCATCGCCATAGGTCTGTGCGCTGGAAACCTGCCCACGAATAATAAAGTCATCCCAACCACGGCGACCATACTGTCCTGCGGTGACCCCCGCTACACCCTGCAAGGCTTCAGACAGTGTTTTCGCTTGTTTCTGTTCGAGTTGTTTTTCAGTAATCACGCTGATCGATTGCGCAGTTTCAAACAGTGGTGCATCTGAACGCAAAACAGCTGATGCTGTTTTTGCTGCATATGCCGCTTTGTCATCTGCATCTTGGGCTTCAAATTGCAAAGTCGGTAAAACTTGGGATGATGCTGTTTCCTGTGTCTCGCCCTGAGCAAACGCTGCTGTAGTCATCACGGCCAGAATGAATAAACTCAAAGAAGAAATATGAAAACGCATAACATCGATCAACAGACAGAAAGAATGCCAATTATAATCATTTTCATTTGGAAGCCTATTTATTAATAAAATTTAACAATGAATTTAATTGTTAAACCTCATTAACATTATTAATAAGCACTTCAATGACTCAGCCTAAAAACACCATCGGCTTTAGGTTTCATGTGTCATTGGACTGTTTTGATCAATAAGAGGTATACAAAACTCAGCCTTCGCTTTCATCCACAGGGTCGGTTTTATATTGATCTTCCAGCACATTACTGAAAATACTTTCAATCATCCAGACGCGATACAGACTATTAAAGACATAGCTTTGCCCATCCACACGCAGTTCAATCACAGGGAAATCAGGCTGGGACTTCATTTCACAGAGCATGTCATTTTCTTGAAGCTTGGCTTCCACATCTTCGGTGATCAATGCTGCAATTTCCAATTCTTGCATCAGTTGATCAAAATGCGATTTAAAGGATAAATCTTTGCCTTGGGTCCAAACGGCTTTCAAAATCCGATACATGGCATCAATGCGCTGCTCTTCAGGCACGCTATAAAATAACTGTGCCATCGCCAAAGTGGCTGCTTGCGTCGGACGGCAAAACGGTGTGAATTTGATTTCTGTCCGTTTGGATAAACGCGTTGCCAAACTCCAATCAAACCCGTCTCGACCGTGATAACTGAGCGGGTAGACATTGAGCTGAATATTATAATAATCGGCCAGTTCTTCTTTAATATAAGCCAATAACAACCATGAAATTGGATCTTCCAGCGCAACGTATAGGTCTAACTCTGGATCGAGCGCCTGAATTTCATTTAACTCTTCAGCATCACTAATCAAATGCTCACGCCAATCAATATGATTGATCAAAAAAATGGGGTTATCGGTAAATAATTTTTGTTGTTTTAAACGGCGCGTTAAACGCAGCAGATCATCGACGGCATGATACTGACGGTCACCGAGCTGGAAGTAACTAGCCAGTACCGCATCATCATTAAAAATACGTTCTGGAAAATGTTGCTCTTGATGATGACGGCTGGCCATCGCATACAAGGTGCGCAGCTTACCTTCTTGTTTTTGCCACAGCATGTGAAATACATCTTCAAGCAAATACAAAAAGTCCTGCCCACGCAGCGGCGTATGCCGCAAAATGGTTTCTGCTTGGCTCAATGCCTCTGGACTGGGTTGTTCTGGCGTGTCGTGAAAGCTAAAACGGTGCTGACGCGACAGAATTTTAGCATCATTTAAACAATAAGTTTGCCACTCCAAAGCCGACATTTGGTTCGGGGGTTCAGCAGCTTGACTAGAAATGACCACCTTCAATGGCTTCAGTTCGTCCGCTAAAATTTCTTCAATTTGTGGTAACTGCTGAACCGCTAAATAGCTATATACATCGTCGAGGCGTAAATGAATACTCAAGCCTTGTTCTGTAGATACGACCGTTTGACGAATCGGTTTTTGGTAAAACCAACGCGATCGAATCGGATCGAACCATCGACGCAACAGTGACATGAGCAAAGCCTCTAAATTAAACCCTTGAAAGTACTACAAGGGTTTATATCAATTCACAGCAAAATGATCAATTAGACATCTAAATTTAGATCAGTTACCGCGCCTTTTTCCGCACCTGTGGTCAGTTTTGCAAACTTGGCCAAAGCCCCATAACGATAATTCGGCTGTGGTTTCACCCACGCGGCTTGACGCGCTGCGATCTCTTCTGCAGAAACATGCCACGTCATTTCGCGGGTTTCTGCATTAATCGAGATTTTATCGCCATTTTGCACTAAACCAATTGGCCCACCTTCATAGGCTTCTGGGGTCACGTGACCAATGACAAAACCATGACTGCCACCAGAGAAACGACCATCGGTGATCAGCGCCACAGATTTACCGAGTCCTTTACCAATTATCGCTGAGGTCGGTTTCAGCATTTCAGGCATGCCCGGTCCACCTTTAGGCCCTTCACCACGAATCACCACCACTTCACCCGCTTGAACTTCGCCATCTAAAATGCCACGCATCGCGCCGATTTCACCTTCAAAGACACGTGCGGGCCCTTCAAAGTACAGGCCTTCTTTGCCGGTAATTTTAGCCACAGCACCTGTTGGAGAAAGATTACCCTTGAGCACCACTAAGTGAGAGTCTTTTTTAATTGGCGCGTCGAACGGTAAAATAATCTGCTGACCTTCTGGATAGTCTTCAACTTCAGCCAAATTTTCCGCCAAGGTCTTTCCAGTGACCGTTAAACATGAACCATCGAGCATGCCAGCATCAAGCATTCGCTTCATCAGCGGTTGAATGCCCCCGATCGCGATCAACTCAGACATCAAATATTTGCCAGATGGACGCACATCTGCCACCACGGGAATATCTTGCCCAATACGGACAAAATCATCCAAACTCAGTTCAACGCCAGCGGTATGTGCCATCGCCAGTAAGTGCAGCACGCCATTCGTTGAACCACCCAAGGCAATCAGCACTTTAATTGAGTTTTCAAATGCGGCTTTGGTCATGATATCGCGTGGTTTCAGGTCTAAGCGCAGCAAATTCATCACCGCTTCACCTGCTTTTTGGCAGTCGATCAGCTTGTCATCCGAAACTGCTTCTTGTGCAGAAGAGCCCGGCAAACTCATACCCAAGGCTTCAATCGCAGAAGCCATCGAGTTTGCAGTGTACATGCCACCACATGAACCCGGCCCCGGCAACGCCACTTCTTCAATCTGTTTGACTTGAATGGCACTGATTTCACCTTTGGCATGCTGCCCCACCGCTTCAAACACAGAAATCATGTCGGTATGCCCTGCACCTGGCTTAATGGTTCCGCCATAAACAAACAAACCCGGACGGTTTAAACGGGCCAAGCCCATGATGCAACCTGGCATATTTTTGTCACAGCCACCAATGGCAATCACCCCATCATAGGCCTGACAGCCCACCACGGCTTCTATCGAATCGGCAATAATTTCACGGCTCAGCAATGAATACTTCATGCCTTCGGTGCCGTTAGAAATACCATCTGAGATGGTGATGGTATTAAAAATAATGCCTTTTCCGCCGGCTTGATTGACCCCTTTCTCAGCCTCACGTGCCAGTTCATTAATATGCATATTACACGGCGTGACATTGGCCCACGTCGAAGCAATACCGACAAAGGGACGAGTAAAGTCGGAATCTTTAAAGCCTGTGGCACGCATCATGGAACGTGCGGGTGCATTTTCGATGCCTTCATAAACAGGAGCTGAATGTTCGCGGATATTGTCTTTACTCATTGTATTTGTCCTTAGCGATGGCGGCGTATTGCTCTACAGTCTTGGCAATTTTTTCTGTTTTTATTGTATAGAAAGCAGGCTAGACATGAAAGTACAATGAGACTTTTGAGTCAATCCCCATCAAGCTCTTCACGGTCTTAACATATTGATCTTGAATCCATCAGGTTGTCTGATACACGGAAACGTCGTCCGCAACCTGAGCAAGAATAAAAGCATTGCTTTTATTTGCAGTGCAAGACGAAGTAATTGCCGATTCAATGGGCGGTTTTTTTCAAGGCATTCTTTTAGATGCAGAAAATAAACAGGTTTTGCGGACGATCAATGGTTTTGCCTACTTTTGCCGAAACAAAAGTAGGTCGAACCGAAGGTTATCAACTGCAATTTGAGAAACCTATTTAAGACTCCATTGTGCTGAACCAATGACTTTTAAATAAAAAGCACCCCAAATGGAGTGCTTTTTTAATCAGTCAAAGACTACAGCTTAAATTTCACGTACCGCACCTTTAGATGCACTGGTAGTATGCATCGCATAGGCTTTTAAGGCTTTAGAAACTTTACGCGAACGTTGTTCAGCAGGTTGCCAGCCTTTGGCTTCTTGCACTTCACGGCGCGCAGCCATGGTTGCTTCATCCACGGCTAAGTGAATGCTACGGTTTGGAATATCGATTTCGATACGGTCACCATCTTCCACCAAACCAATCGCACCACCTTCAGCCGCTTCAGGCGAAACGTGACCAATAGATAGACCCGATGAACCGCCCGAGAAACGACCATCCGTTAACAAAGCACAATCTTTACCTAAACCTTTCGATTTTAAGTAACTGGTTGGATACAACATTTCTTGCATACCTGGACCACCACGCGGACCTTCGTAACGAATCACCACCACATCGCCAGCAGTAATTTTTCCGCCTAGAATCGCTTCTACCGCAGCATCTTGGCTTTCAAACACACGTGCCGTGCCGTTGAATTTCAAGATGGAATCATCTACACCCGCAGTTTTTACAATACAGCCTTCGAGGGCGATGTTGCCGTACAGGACAGCCAAACCACCATCTTGAGAGAAGGCATGCGCAGCATTACGAATCACGCCATTGTCACGGTCACCATCCAATCGTGAATAATAACGGTCTTGTGAAAATGCGGTTTGCGTTGGTACACCGCCCGGTGCTGAACGAAAGAATTGATAAACGTCTTCATCTTCAGTACGGATGATGTCCCACTTGTCCAAAGCGTCTTTTAAGGTTTTCTCATGCACGGTCGGCACAGACGTATCTAACAAGCCTGCACGGTCTAATTCACCCAAGATCGACATGATACCACCCGCACGGTGCACATCTTCCATGTGCACATCTTGCTTTGCAGGGGCAACTTTACACAGCACAGGCACTTTACGTGACAAACGGTCAATGTCGGTCATGGTAAAGTCAACTTCTGCTTCATGCGCCGCTGCCAACAAGTGTAAAACGGTATTGGTTGACCCCCCCATTGAAATATCAAGGGTCATGGCATTTTCAAAGGCTGCTTTGGTCGCGATAGAACGTGGAAGAATGCTGTAATCGTTTTGTTCGTAATGACGTTTGGTAATTTCAACGATCAACTGACCCGCACGCTCAAATAGTTTTTTACGATTCGCATGGGTCGCTAAGGTTGAACCATTGCCCGGAAGCGATAGCCCCAAAGCTTCGGTTAAACAGTTCATTGAGTTTGCAGTAAACATGCCTGAACATGAACCACAGGTTGGACAAGCTGAACGTTCGTATTCAGCCACTTCTTCATCAGTGAAGCTGTCATCTGCTGCGACGATCATGGCATCGACAAGGTCAATCGCATGTTCATTACCACGGATTTTCACTTTACCCGCTTCCATCGGCCCACCAGAGACGAACACCACAGGAATATTCAAGCGCATAGACGCCATCAACATGCCCGGAGTGATTTTGTCACAGTTTGAAATACACACCATCGCATCAGCACAGTGCGCATTGACCATGTATTCCACTGAGTCCGCAATCAAGTCACGTGAAGGCAATGAATACAGCATGCCATCGTGTCCCATCGCGATCCCATCATCCACTGCAATGGTATTAAATTCTTTAGCTACGCCGCCTGCCGCCTCAATTTGACGAGCCACAAGTTGACCTAAGTCTTTTAAATGGACGTGACCCGGTACAAATTGAGTGAATGAGTTGACTACCGCAATAATCGGCTTACCGAAGTCTTCATCTTTCATCCCCGTTGCGCGCCATAAGCCACGCGCACCCGCCATATTTCTTCCGTGTGTTGATGTTTTTGAACGATAGTCAGGCATTGTACTTTTCCAACATAGTTGTGCTTGAGATGAATGTCCACATTCACTCTGGCTAAAATCTGAGTTCTGAGAGTGTCAAACTGTCAAAAATTTAAACATAGCATATTCGCATTCTGCGTAAATCTCGTTTTTAGGCATCTCGACCTAAATTATCGAAGGCAGTACGTTTGCGCGCTACATTTTAACCGATGAGCTGACATTCAATTGCATATGGAAACTACTATAACGCGTTCAATCGCCTTGCAATACAAAACTTCTATGAATAATTTTTAAATTTTGCATGAGTTTTATTTATATGAAATACAAATTTTGAGCGATACTCTATCAAGGATCCTTGCGCTATTTTTTGAATAAAACTCTCGCACATCATCTAGTTAGAACTACTCTATCGGCTTTTTATGCAGGATAAATCTGTAGCTGCTCGAGTTTTGCTATAATTGTTTTAATCTTCTCCTTTTTTCCGAGTATTTCTTGAAAATCATCTTTGCAGGCACGCCCGAATTCGCGGCTGTGGCATTAGACGCGCTGCTAAAAACAGAACATGAAATTGTAGCCGTCTATACGCAACCTGACCGTAAAGCAGGTCGTGGGCAGAAACTTACCGCTTCGGCCGTGAAGCAGTTGGCTTTAGCACATGATATTCCTGTGCATCAACCGCTGCATTTTAAGTCCTCAACTGAAGAAGGGTTAGCTGCTCAAGCTGAACTCAAAGCCTTAAATGCAGATGTCATGGTGGTGGCTGCTTATGGCCTGATCTTGCCGCAAGTGGTTTTGGATACGCCTAAATATGGCTGTTTGAACATTCACGGTTCGCTGTTGCCACGCTGGCGGGGTGCAGCGCCTATTCAACGCGCAATTTCTACTGGAGATACCGAAACTGGGGTCACCATTATGAAAATGGCCGCAGGCTTGGATACGGGCGATATGATGTATAAAACCTACTGCCTAATTGAAGCTACAGATACCTCTGCAAGTTTGCATGACAAATTGGCACGACAAGGGGCCGAGGCGACGGTCAAAGTTTTAGCCTCTGAAAGCACATTGCAGCACTATTTAGACAACTGCGAAGTGCAAGATGAAGCTCTGACAGTCTATGCACACAAACTCTCTAAGGCTGAAGCGCAAATTGATTGGTCTTCAACAGCGGTGCAAATCGACCGTAATATTCGCGCATTTAACCCATGGCCTGTCGCATTTATCGCACTGGATGAAAGCAATAATCTGCGCGTTTGGGGTTCGATGTTGTCTCAAGAAAATGCCCAAGCTCAAGCTGCAGGCACCATTTTAGCCATTGATAAACACGGTGTTCATGTGGCTTGTGGCGATGAACAAGCCGTGTGTTTAAGCTCTCTGCAATGGCCGGGGGGTAAACCCCTAAATGCCGTACAAATTTTACAAACCCAAAAACTGAATATTGGACAAATTTTATAATGAAACAATCTCCCCACGCCTCAGGTAAGACCCTAAACTTACGTGCTCAGGTTGTTAAAACGTTATTGGCTGTCCAAAATGGTCAATCACTGGCATCGGTGCTTCAGCAACACATGGCGATTGTGTCTGACAAAGACCGTGCCTTGTACCATGAATTAGTTCTTGGCTGTTTACGCCAATGGCATGCGCTTAAACAAGTGACTTTACCGTTGTTGACTAAGCCACTGGAAAACCAAGTCGTTGAAACCTGTTTATATGTGGGTCTATACCAATTGCTGTGTACCCGCGTTGCAGCGCATGCCGCGATTTCTGAAACGGTAGAAGCAGCTAAACAATTGGGGATGGAAAGCTTAAGTGGTGTGGTGAATGCTATTTTGCGCCGTGCAACACGTGAAACGGAACAGTTCTACGATGTTCTAGAACAAGCCTCGAATCTGCCTAGTTGGTTATCCAAACGTTTGAAAAAGGACTGGGGCGAGCAACTGGCTGAAATTAGCTACGAGCTTAAACAAGTTGCGCCCTTAACCTTAAGAGTGAACACCTTACAAGTCAGCCGTGACGAATATCTTGAAATTTTAGAAGATGAAGGCATTGAAGCACACGCCTGTGAACTTTCAAATGTCGGCATTGTGCTGGATAACAGTCTGCATATCCCAAGCCTACCAGGTTTTGAAGTAGGTGGTTTTTCAGTACAAGATGAACATGCGCAACTCTGTGCAACCTTGTTGCCAGACTTAAATGGCAAATTTGTAATTGATGCCTGTGCAGCACCTGGCGGCAAGACAGCGCATATTTTAGAGATGTATCAACCAAAAAAACTGATTGCACTCGACCAAGATGAAAAACGCTTAAAACGTGTCTCTGAAAACTTAGAACGTTTGGCTTTAAGCGAAGAGCCTGTGGAAATTATCACTGCCGATGCTGTGAAATGGACATCGCCTGAGCTTGCAGATTGTATCGTCCTCGATGCACCCTGTTCTGCCATTGGGGTGATTCGGCGCCATCCCGATATTCGTTTACTGCGTCAGTCAGGGGATATTGCCAAAACAGTACAGCTCCAAAAGCAAATTCTTGAAAATATGTGGCAACAACTTAAAGTCGGCGGCACATTGCTATACATCACCTGCTCGATTTTGAAAGCCGAAAATGAACAGCAAATGGTCGACTTCTTTGCTGAACATACGGATGCGAAAGAAATTAAAATTGATGCCGATTGGGGTATTGAGCAGATTCATGGTCGCCAACTACTCCCACAAGTAGGGCGTGGCGATGGTTTTTATTATTGTCGCATTGAAAAGATTTAAAAATTAAAGGAGCTGAAAGGCTCCTTTTTTAATCGAGAACTGGTATGGGTCCAAATTTTCGGCTTTGTTGCACAAAGATTTGAAATGCAAAGCGCCCCTAATTGAGCCAAATTTAAGGCGTAACTTGGGTAAGTGGTCGACCTAATTCCGTAAATCTGTTAAGGACTGCTACACGTGCATGGATCTCATTCACTTGGCTATCAAAACTCCTTGCACTGAGTTTATCTCCTAATAATTTGATGCAATGCATCTTAGTTTCAACCAAACTTCGCCGATGATAGCCTGACCATTTTTTCCATAGTGTCCTGCCTAAACGTTTAATTGTTCGAAGTAATTCATTTCGCTCTAGCGAGCTACTCTTTGTATCTTTCCATGGTTTCGCATTTTTTCTAGGTGGAATCACCGCATGCCCTTGCCGATCTGCAATGACCTGACGGCATTGCTTGGTGTCATAAGCTCCATCGGTATAAACAGAGTTAATCTGCTCATCTTGTGGAATCTGATTAAGTAAATCACCAAGCACCTGTGAATCACTGACATTATTGGTTGTAAGCTGAACTGCTCGTATTTGTAGGGTTTTAGCATCTATACCAATATGAAGTTTACGCCATTGGCGACGATATTCAGGTCCATGTTTCTTGCATTTCCATTCGCCCTCACCTAGAAACTTCATGCCTGTAGAGTCCATGAGTAGATGCAGCCCATCGCTACTTTTTTGGTAGCTGATTACAATATCAATATGCTTTTGTCTTCTACAAAGCGTGGTGTAATCTGGAGCTATCCAATTTAATCCGCAAAGTTTAATCAGACTTTGCACAAAGCCAGTGACCATACGTAAAGACAGACGGAATAAGGATTTAATCATTAAGCAGCATTGGATGGCCGCGTCGGAGTAGGTTTGATTTCGCCCTTGTTTGCCTTTTGATGGCGCATACCATTGCGTAGCAGGATCAAACCAAATGGCAATATTTCCGCGACTCATGAGTGCTCGGTTATATGCGGGCCAATTGGTTGTGCGGTAGATTTTGTGTGTAAGCTTCTTCATTTGAAAATTATATCGCTGAAAAACCCTTTACAGATAGGTTTGTGCAACAAAGCCATTTGGAACACTGAAGAGCTCAAAAATTGTGTCTAAAGCCTTAAAGGCGTCCTACTATGCCGAGACTGTTCCCGTAACACCTGGAGTTGTGAAAAGTATTGCGACAGTTAACTTAATCTACGATTAATGAATTGACTCCCAGTACAAACCATTAGATCAGTGTTTACACTATCTCAAAGCCGTCTAATTCTTACTTAGGCCTGTTAAAAACCCATAAAAAAACCGAGCGACATTCACTCGGTTTTTTTATCATTCACTGATCACAAATCAAATCAATGAATTGCCTTTCTCATCCAGTATTACAACGTATGCTGGTCTTTCACTTCTTCAAGAACATCATCGAGCTCTTCTGGATTTTTCATCAAGTGGAGAATAGACAATACGAGTCCTCCCCAAACAAACAACATTGAAATCACCATCATTATGATTGCTGAAGTATTCATTTTTTTCTCCTAGCGATCTTTAACTTTGCTGAGTACGATTGCGACGACAGCACAGAAAATCACACTGCCCCAACCAAATAGCCCTTGCAGACTCATGCTATAGGTATCGTAACCATTTTTCACCAAATTAAATAACGTCATACTCAACGTCGTTAATAACACGAGTGAAGTAATCACGGTCAAGGTAAATGCCCAACCCTTACCGAGTTGAATTGTGGAAATACGGTTTACGTGATCACGCAACTCAATCAATGCTGAACGCTTAAACCAAGTAATACAAAGAATAGAAACAAGTGCGCCACCCACAATGCCAATGTTATTGATAAAGTGATCCACGATATCCACCAGTTTAATCGCGTTCACACTTGAGAATAAGATCACTGAAACCAGTGCACTACCACCACCGATAATGGTAACTGCTTTTTTACGGCTCCATTTTAACTTATCCTGCATCGCTGCAATCGGCACTTCCAAGATACTGACCATGGAAGAAATACCTGCAACAAATAATGATGAGAAGAACAATAGACCGAATAAATCAGCACCTGCTCCAAGGCTTGAAATGATTTTCGGGAAAGCAATAAATGCCAAACCGATACCACCACTCACCACATCTTGAACTTCTTTGCCTGCGGCATGCGCCATAAAGCCCAATGCAGCAAAAATACCAATACCCGCCAAGATTTCAGTTGAAGCATTGGCAAAACCAACGATTAAACCTGAGCCTGTCAAATTGGTCTTTGGCTTTAAGTAAGATGCATAAGTCACCATGATCCCGAAACCCACAGAAAGCGAGAAGAAGGTATGACCATACGCCGCCAACCACACTTTATAGTCCATCATCGCAGACCAGTTTGGTGTAAAGAATGCATTTAAGCCTTCTGCGGCACCGGGTAAACGAAGTGATTGCACCACTAAAATGGTAAATAAAACGAACAATAAAGGCATGAAAATTTTATTCGATAATTCAACACCTTTTTTAACTCCACCAAAGAGGATAATTAAGGTCAGTGCCCAAATTCCCACGATTGGCCAAAATAAATGGCTTACAAACTGTAAATCGAAACCTGTTGCTTTCGAAGTTTGTAAGTAGGTATTAAAGAAGAAACTTTCAGGGTCACTGCCCCAAGTCTGACCAATCGAGAAGTAAACATAGCTTCCCGCCCACGTCAGTACGCTGGCATAGTACAAACCAATGATGATACACACACAGACTTGCCACCAACCCAGCGTTTCACCGCCTTTAAACAAAGCCCGATAGGCTTTAGGTGGTGACCCCGAACTACGGTGTCCCGTTGCATAATCTAAAAATAACAGAGGTAAACCAGCGGTAATTAACGCCAATAAATAAGGAATAAGAAAGGCACCGCCACCATTTTCATAAGCAACATAAGGGAAACGCCAAATATTACCTAAACCTACAGCCGAACCTACAGCTGCAATAATAAAACCAGATCGTGATGTCCAGTTTTCACGAGTTCCTGACATAAAACACCTAAACCTAGGTCCCTTTTAATTGCTTTTTATTTGGTTATCTCGCAACAAAAAAGAACCATTTAATATTAATCTTGAGTGTTTGATTTAGCTTCGACCTTTTGGGTGCAAGGTTCTAAATGACAAACAGAGGAGTTTTCACAAAACCTTGGTTAAAGTGTGTCGATTAAACTTCCCTTTTATATGGTTCAACAATACTCACTTTTATAAAAATATTCTGTAATTTCTGCTTCAAATATTCCATTTTTATAATGTGTGCTGATTCAACCGTTCAATTAATCAGCTTATTTATTGTACAAAATTAGTTATAAATTAACAAACTTTTTGGAATGATTTATTACACCTATTTTCCTGCATAAACTTTGAAGATCCTGCATCTATACTCAACCTACTGAAAAAATCAATCTAAAGGACGCTAAAGCTATCAATACCCTGCATAAAAACATTACTTTTCACATTTTTATTCAAATATTCACTCCTTCAGAGGACATTGGCCATATTTCTGATGAACATCACATGCATGAATACAGCTTTTTAATATTGTTCTGTATTTACAGCACAGTCTATTTACAACCGCGCTATACCAGTGATGCTCTATATTTAAAAGAGAACCATCAAAGCCAGTCATTTCGTAGAACATCATCAGTTTCACTCGATCAATCCAGCATTCATCAGACTATTTAAAAGATGCTGATCTAAAGCACTAAGCAAAAATTATATAAGCCATTCACTTTTGTCAGCTTAGGCTTACAAATAGCGTGGTTAAAATGCTGTATGAACAACAACCACCGCCATGTATATTTAAATCATCAGGAAACAGGACGTTCCCCAAACTTAAAACAACAATAATCAGTTTGAGCATCAGGATGTGAGATATGACAGGAGTTGTATCTAAACACTGAAATACAAAGAAACCTCGACAGGATGTCGGGGTTTCTTTTTATCTCTATTCCACAGTTAAAGCTGAATATAAGTCCGAAATCCTCGACTCGCTTAGTACGAAGCAGCGCTATTATGATAGGTAAACGTACGACCATAGCGCTGATCACAAAAAATTGCCCCGCCTTGCTGACGTAATTCAGCTGGAGTTTCAACCCAACTGGATGTTTTCAAGTCGAAATTAAAAATCTGCTGTAAAGCATAATACTGTTGTTCCGTCATTAAGCTTAAGTCATAAGCCTGTACCCAATCTAGCACTGTATTTTCAGGCGGATGGTCTTTACGACTCAATAGTGCCTCTCGGTCATAACACATGCTCCGTCGCCCTTTTGGGGACTCAATTGAACAATCAAAAAAATACACATCTTGTGTATTCGGTAAAGCTACGACATCGGGCTCACCACCACTTATTTCCATTTGTTGTAACGCATATAGTTTTTCAGGAGACTGCAAAAGTTGTTCTCGGACAAATGCCCAACTAATTTGCATATGACGTTCAGTATGTTGTTGAAACCGTTGTTCTAAGGTATTGAATAAATGTTTAATTTGCTCAGGTTCGAGTTTTTTCTGCTGCTTAATCATTGTTATTGTGCTGCCCTATTTAATGCTACCTTTAGCATAGCACTCTCCTTCAAACACGACCAAATATCACCCAACGGTACATCTATTTTGAAAAAAATAAAGGCCCTCACAACGAGAGCCTTTTATTTATTTAAGATTTAACTAAGAAGATGCTTTGATTGAACTTGAAACTTTCACCTGAGTTTTAACTGCTTCTTCAGCACTATTTAAACGGATAAAAGAAACCGCTATCGCAGCAAGTACCGCAGGAATCGCCACAGCAATAAAATTCAACTTATGTGGTAATTCCATGCCCAACAATACACCAATGAAAATTGGACCCACGATTGCACCCACACGGCCAATTCCTGATGCCCAACCCAACCCAGTTGAACGAACAGCCAATGGATAATATTGCGCCACATAGCTATATAGTAAAATACTACAACCGATTGAAGCAGCTCCTGCAAGTGCAACCAATAAATAAATTACAGGTTGTGGTGAATTAAAGCCTAAACCCACCAATGCAAATGCCCCGACAGTCAACATGCTAATAATGACAGGTTTCAAGTGGAAACGATCCGCAAGCACACCACCACCAGCAGTGCCAATCACCGCACCAATGTTCAAGGAAAGGAGGAACATTAAACTGCTGCCCATCGAATAACCCGCAGCCATCATCAGTTTTGGTAACCAGCTTCCTAGGGCATAAACCATCAATAAGCACATGAAGAAGCAGCACCAAAATAAAACTGTACCCATACCACGGCCATTTTTAAACAAGGCAGCGACAGATGCATCAGGGACTTTTGCTTCATTCAGCACTAGAACAGTATCTGAAGTTACAGTCTCTTCAGGTACCAGACGTTGAATAATGCTGCGTGCCTTTTCTGTTTGCTGGTCTTTCACTAAAAAAGTGACTGATTCAGGTAAGAATTTCCATAAAATAGGAATAAACAGTAATGGAATACCCGCAATGAAAAACATGATCTTCCAGCCAAAGGTTGGCGTAAACGCAACACCTAGTAGTGCTGCCATAATCCCACCCATTGCATAGCCACTAAACATCGCGGTCACCAAGGTGCTACGAAACTTCTGCGGCGCATATTCCGAAGTTAAAGCGACCAAGTTCGGTAACACACCACCAATTCCAAGACCCGCGATAAAGCGTAAAATACCAAATTCAGTCGGGTTTGAAGCAAAGCCGCCCGCAAAAGTGAACCCACTGAACAACGTAACACAGATAATAATGACTTTCTTACGACCAATTTTATCGGCCAGCATCCCAAATAGCATTGCACCAAACATCATGCCTGCTAGGGCAGTACTGGCTAGCATTCCCGCTTGAACAGCCGTCATACCCCACTCTTTCATTAAAAGCGGTAAAGCAACACCGTTAATTGCTAAATCATAACCATCAAACAAGACGACGAATAAGCACCACAAAACAACCGTTAAATGAAAAGGCTTAAACTTAGCCTGATCGATTACAGCATTTACATTCATTGTTGTCGCTGTCATTTTTCCCTCACCTCCAATTGTGAGCTTTATTATAAAAAGTGAATCCAAATTCACTTTTACATAAAATGAATCATAATTCAGTTTTTGTCTATAAATAAAACAATTGAAACAGCTTTTTTTGGAAAAACTAGACTAAAGTTGTATAAAAATGACGAAAAATAATTTGCACTACATCAAATTCTTTGATAAATAATAGATGTTTCACATAATTTTAATTTATATAAATGTATTTTTGTATAATTTAGCGTGTACTCTCCGCTCTAATTCTCTTCTTTTCCACTTAATAATTCTTTATTTTTATTATTTAACCTTCCTTGCATAAAAAAATCCCCCTCTGCATTAAGCGGAGGGGGATTTGAATGAATGAGCTGGCGATGACTTACTCTCACATGGATAACTCCACACTACCATCAGCGCTAAGAGGTTTCACTTCTGAGTTCGGGAAGGGATCAGGTGGTTCACTCTTGCTATTGTCGCCAGCACAACTGTTTATGACTATTCGTTGGGTCTAACCTCAGAGCAGTGCTCTTCGTGCCTAACTTTCATCAAATGAGTTATTAACAGGTATATTTGAGTTGGATATTTTATCTAGCTTTATAACTAAATCAAGTTGTTTGCAGTGATTTGAACCACAACACCAACTGTTTGGGTGTTGTATAGTCAAGCCTCACGAGCAATTAGTATTGGTCAGCTTCACATATCACTATGCTTCCACATCCAACCTATCAACGTCGTAGTCTTCAACGGCTCTTTAGGAGACATAAAGTCTCGGGGAAATCTTATCTTGAGGTAGGCTTCCCGCTTAGATGCTTTCAGCGGTTATCCCTTCCGAACATAGCTACCCGGCGATGCGACTGGCGTCACAACCGGTACACCAGAGGTTCGTCCACTCTGGTCCTCTCGTACTAGGAGCAGATCCTCTCAAATTTCCAACGCCCACGGTAGATAGGGACCGAACTGTCTCACGACGTTCTAAACCCAGCTCGCGTACCTCTTTAAATGGCGAACAGCCATACCCTTGGGACCTGCTTCAGCCCCAGGATGAGATGAGCCGACATCGAGGTGCCAAACACCGCCGTCGATATGAACTCTTGGGCGGTATCAGCCTGTTATCCCCAGAGTACCTTTTATCCGTTGAGCGATGGCCCTTCCATACAGAACCACCGGATCACTAAGACCTACTTTCGTACCTGCTCGACTTGTGGGTCTCGCAGTTAAGCGCGCTTTTGCCTTTATACTCTACGCGTGATTTCCGACCACGCTGAGCGCACCTTCGTACTCCTCCGTTACTCTTTAGGAGGAGACCGCCCCAGTCAAACTACCCACCAGACATGGTCCTCGTCCCGGATAACGGGACAGAGTTAGAACCTCAATATTACCAGGGTGGTATTTCAAGATTGGCTCCACCGAAACTAGCGTCTCGGTTTCAAAGCCTCCCACCTATCCTACACAAGTAAGATCAAAGTTCAATGTCAAGCTGCAGTAAAGGTTCACGGGGTCTTTCCGTCTAGCCGCGGGTACACCGCATCTTCACGGCGAATTCGATTTCACTGAGTCTCTGCTGGAGACAGCGCCCCCATCATTATGCCATTCGTGCAGGTCGGAACTTACCCGACAAGGAATTTCGCTACCTTAGGACCGTTATAGTTACGGCCGCCGTTTACTGGGGCTTCGATCAAGAGCTTCGCTTACGCTAACCCCATCAATTAACCTTCCAGCACCGGGCAGGCATCACACCCTATACGTCCACTTTCGTGTTTGCAGAGTGCTATGTTTTTAATAAACAGTTGCAGGGGCCTGGTTTCTGTGGCTGCCAATAGCTCAAGGAGTAAATCCTATCACCGTCGGCAGCGTACCTTCTCCCGAAGTTACGGTACCATTTTGCCTAGTTCCTTCAGCAGAGTTCTCTCAAGCGCTTTGGTCTACTCGACCTGACCACCTGTGTCGGTTTCGGGTACGATTCCTATGTAACTGAAGCTTAGAGACTTTTCCTGGAAGCATGGTATCAGCCACTTCACTGTACAAGTACAGCTTGCTATCAGTTCTCAGCATACAGTACCCCGGATTTGCCTAAGATACATGCCTACAACCTTCCACCTGGACAACCAACGCCAGGCTGACTTAACCTTCTCCGTCCTCTCATCGCATTACATAGAAGTATTGGAATATTAACCAATTTCCCATCGACTACGCCTCTCGGCCTCGCCTTAGGGGTCGACTCACCCAGCCCCGATTAACGTTGGACTGGAACCCTTGGTCTTTCAGCGTGCGAGTTTTTCACTCGCATTGTCGTTACTCACGTCAGCATTCGCACTTCTGATACCTCCAGCATACTTCTCAATACACCTTCATCGGCTTACAGAACGCTCCCCTACCACTTGCAATAAATTGCAAATCCGCAGCTTCGGCATATAGTTTTAGCCCCGTTACATCTTCCGCGCAGGCCGACTCGACTAGTGAGCTATTACGCTTTCTTTAAAGGGTGGCTGCTTCTAAGCCAACCTCCTAGCTGTCTATGCCTTCCCACATCGTTTCCCACTTAACTATAATTTTGGGGCCTTAGCTGGCGGTCTGGATTGTTTTCCTCTTGACTACGGACGTTAGCACCCGCAGTCTGTCTCCCGGATAGTACTCATTGGTATTCGGAGTTTGCATCGGTTTGGTAAGTCGGGATGACCCCCTAGCCGAAACAGTGCTCTACCCCCAATGGTATTCGTCCGAGGCGCTACCTAAATAGCTTTCGGGGAGAACCAGCTATCACCGAGTTTGATTAGCCTTTCACCCCTATCCACAAGTCATCCCCTGGCTTTTCAACGACAGTGGGTTCGGTCCTCCAGTTAGTGTTACCCAACCTTCAACCTGCTCATGGATAGATCACCCGGTTTCGGGTCTACACCCAGCAACTAAACGCCCTATTAAGACTCGATTTCTCTACGGCTCCCCTATGCGGTTAACCTTGCTACTGAATGTAAGTCGCTGACCCATTATACAAAAGGTACGCAGTCACCGAACAAGTCGGCTCCCACTGCTTGTATGCATGCGGTTTCAGGATCTATTTCACTCCCCTCACAGGGGTTCTTTTCGCCTTTCCCTCACGGTACTGGTTCACTATCGGTCAGTCAGGAGTATTTAGCCTTGGAGGATGGTCCCCCCATATTCAGACAAGGTTTCACGTGCCCCGCCCTACTCGACATCATCATATAAGCCCTTTCGTGTACAGGACTATCACCCACTATGGTTGCACTTCCCAGAGCATTCCACTAGAACTTATATGACTTAATGGGCTTTTCCCCGTTCGCTCGCCGCTACTGAGGGAATCTCAATTGATTTCTTTTCCTAAGGGTACTGAGATGTTTCACTTCCCCTCGTTCGCCTCGTATGACTATGTATTCATCATACGATACCTGCCTTATGACAGGTGGGTTTCCCCATTCAGAAATCTCCGAATCACAGGATATTTGCCGCCTCCCCGGAGCTTATCGCAGGCTATTACGTCTTTCATCGCCTCTGACTGCCAAGGCATCCACCACATGCACTTAATTACTTGACTATACAACCCCAAACAGTCGTTAATCCCTACAAGTAGGATTAAGACAGTCTATGATGATTTCTCATCACTTCCTTACAGTTTGTTGCTCTGTGTACTTAAACACTGTACAGCTTCAATTCAATTCACATACCAAAACGCTTGATTCAGTTAATTTCGCTAGTAACTCATTTCTTCAACCTTCATCAATCAGTAATAAATCACTGTTAATGTCGATCTTAAAAACGAGTATGAACAAATTATTTCAACTCAAATATATTCTGTTAATGATTTTTCCAGCCTTCGTCAGGTCAGGAAACTGTGATAAATCACAGAAGTTAATAAAATGTAAACCAAGGTCTACTTCTTACTAATTTCTATAATCTAACCACTTAGCTTATATATTGAAGAACAATATATGGTGGAGACTAGGAGAGTCGAACTCCTGACCTCCTGCGTGCAAAGCAGGCGCTCTACCAACTAAGCTAAGTCCCCAGCTTATCAATAAGTCAATGTTTCTGTTTTCTGTATTCAGCATTTAACAATGCTTGTTAGTCAGATTTGGTGGGTCTGACAAGACTTGAACTTGTGACCCCACGCTTATCAAGCGTGTGCTCTAACCAACTGAGCTACAGACCCTCAGATACATCGTCATGAAGAACAACTTGTTGTGGATTCTTACCAATCGTCAATCTTTCGTTAAGGAGGTGATCCAGCCGCAGGTTCCCCTACGGCTACCTTGTTACGACTTCACCCCAGTCATCGGCCACACCGTGGTAAGCGTCCTCCTTGCGGTTAGACTACCTACTTCTGGTGCAACAAATTCCCATGGTGTGACGGGCGGTGTGTACAAGGCCCGGGAACGTATTCACCGCGGCATTCTGATCCGCGATTACTAGCGATTCCGACTTCATGGAGTCGAGTTGCAGACTCCAATCCGGACTACGATCGGCTTTTTGAGATTAGCATCCTATCGCTAGGTAGCAACCCTTTGTACCGACCATTGTAGCACGTGTGTAGCCCTGGTCGTAAGGGCCATGATGACTTGACGTCGTCCCCGCCTTCCTCCAGTTTGTCACTGGCAGTATCCTTAAAGTTCCCGGCTTAACCCGCTGGCAAATAAGGAAAAGGGTTGCGCTCGTTGCGGGACTTAACCCAACATCTCACGACACGAGCTGACGACAGCCATGCAGCACCTGTATGTAAGTTCCCGAAGGCACCAATCCATCTCTGGAAAGTTCTTACTATGTCAAGACCAGGTAAGGTTCTTCGCGTTGCATCGAATTAAACCACATGCTCCACCGCTTGTGCGGGCCCCCGTCAATTCATTTGAGTTTTAGTCTTGCGACCGTACTCCCCAGGCGGTCTACTTATCGCGTTAGCTGCGCCACTAAAGCCTCAAAGGCCCCAACGGCTAGTAGACATCGTTTACGGCATGGACTACCAGGGTATCTAATCCTGTTTGCTCCCCATGCTTTCGTACCTCAGCGTCAGTATTAGGCCAGATGGCTGCCTTCGCCATCGGTATTCCTCCAGATCTCTACGCATTTCACCGCTACACCTGGAATTCTACCATCCTCTCCCATACTCTAGCTTCCCAGTATCGAATGCAATTCCTAAGTTAAGCTCAGGGATTTCACATCCGACTTAAAAAGCCGCCTACGCACGCTTTACGCCCAGTAAATCCGATTAACGCTCGCACCCTCTGTATTACCGCGGCTGCTGGCACAGAGTTAGCCGGTGCTTATTCTGCGAGTAACGTCCACTATCCTAGAGTATTAATCCAAGTAGCCTCCTCCTCGCTTAAAGTGCTTTACAACCAAAAGGCCTTCTTCACACACGCGGCATGGCTGGATCAGGCTTGCGCCCATTGTCCAATATTCCCCACTGCTGCCTCCCGTAGGAGTCTGGGCCGTGTCTCAGTCCCAGTGTGGCGGATCATCCTCTCAGACCCGCTACAGATCGTCGCCTTGGTAGGCCTTTACCCCACCAACTAGCTAATCTGACTTAGGCTCATCTATTAGCGCAAGGCCCGAAGGTCCCCTGCTTTCTCCCGTAGGACGTATGCGGTATTAGCATTCCTTTCGGAATGTTGTCCCCCACTAATAGGCAGATTCCTAAGCATTACTCACCCGTCCGCCGCTAGCTCAGTTACCGAAGCAACCTCGCCCGCTCGACTTGCATGTGTTAAGCCTGCCGCCAGCGTTCAATCTGAGCCATGATCAAACTCTTCAGTTAAAAATCATTAGTAGCTTATGGCTACAAATCTTGGCTCATCAATTTTCTGACAAATATTTCTCAAATAAACTTCGAGTAATTTCTACCATCAATCAATGAAATATTTTCGATCGATCAATCAGTAAAAATCCACACAAGTTGTTCTTCATAATCTCTTAATGATCTTTCTAACACCTCGTCAGTGCTAGAAGCTGGACTCAATATACTTAACAACTCAGCACTTCGTGCTTCGTTCGTTTCCGTCTATCTCGTCGGTATGGGGTGCATTCTAGAGGATTTCTAAAGCTTTGCAAGTGCTTTTAACTGGTTGTTTTATCGGGTGTTGTATTTTTATGCACTAAAAAGGTTCAAAAACATGCAGTCACACACCTAACCTAATAATTTTAAAGCAGAAATATAAATTTAATATTTCTGCTCTCTTTTTTCATTACTTTTGCACTGCTGCTGCTTTAATATTCACACTGAGAATTTTAACAGGTTGTTTCGGTACATCTTGATGTGGCCCTGCACGTCCTGTCGGTACTTTAGTGATCTTATCCACCACATCCATACCTTTAGTGACCTGACCAAAAACCGCATAACCTGCGTTATTGGTACTTCTATCTAGAAAGTTATTATCCACCACATTAATAAAGAACTGACTGGTTGCAGAATGCGGTAGGTTGGTTCGTGCCATCGCCAAAGTGCCACGTTTATTAGATAGACCATTGCTTGATTCATTTTGAATGGCTGGTCGAGTTGGCTTTTCTACAAGGTCCGCAGTCATACCCCCGCCTTGTACCATGAAACCCGGAATGACGCGATGAAAGATCGTGCCGTTATAAAACTTAGCTTTCGTATAGTCTTCAAAGTTTTTTGCTGAGATAGGTGCTTTATCATTAAACAGTTCAATTTCGATGTTGCCCATTGATGTTTTCATTTCAACAATCGTGTTATTTGCCATGACCGCCATACTCATACATGTAGCCGCCACTGCAACTAAACTCTTCTTTAACATTTCTTTACTCACAGCATTCAGATGTTATTAGATTTCGGTATATTAATCGTTCAGTTTGACATCCTCCGCGACCTAAAGGACGGGGATTCCTACTGCTAGACGCTCATGTCCGAGCGCAAGAATATTCAGTGCGGAATTTATATCCCTATCATGGAATGTACCGCATTCCATGCACTGCCATTCTCTTATTCCAAGTCCCGTTCTACCTTTCGGACTACTACAGCGTGAGCCACAGCTCGAACAAGTTTGGGTAGTATAGGCTTCATTGACTTCTTTATACCATACACTTGCGTTCTCGCATTTATACTTGAGCATGGTTCTAAGTGTTGTCCAACTTGCATCTAATACAGACTTCGCTAGTTTAGTCCGTGCTAATGCCTTTGCATTCACATTACCAACGAAGATGGCTGCATGTTTATTCACCAATTTATGACTGAATTGATGTAGCGTATTTTGACGTATGTTTCTAATCTTGGCATGAATCGCTTTAACACGCTTTTTATTTCTAGCACGTTGAGCAATGCCAAGTTTTTGTTCGTATTGCCGATAGATTTGAGGGGCTTTGAGCTTTACGCCATCTGAACAGGTTGCAAGGTCTTTTAAGCCCAAATCTATACCGATTGAGGTATTACCCTTTGATTTAACTTGTTTTGTCTTATCAACAACTAAACAAACATACCAACGTCCACGACTGTCTTCTACAAATGAGCCTGTTTTGACGTTGTATTTTGATAGTCCATAGCTATCCCATAGCTTGAATTGATGCTTGCCATACTGCACGTAGCCATCAGCATATTTGATTGCAACCTTTTTGAACGGTATCCAACCCAAAGAACGTCTTGCAGACTTCTTATTACTCACCCGCCATTTTAGCTTTGCTTTTTTAAACTGCTTTCTTCGAGTAACCAATTCTTCTGTTATCGCTTGAACAGTTTGACTATGCAGATTGCATTCTTTAGATGTGCCTTTCGTGTATTTAGCAATATCGTAAGCTGAAAGAAATTCACCTTTTCTTTTTAGATGTTTAAATCCTAAATCATTCACATAATTCCAAACAAAATTTACTTCCAATGCGAGTTGGTCTAGTACCTTGTAATGTTTGTCTTTTATGCGTAATTTAAGTGTTTTCATGATTAAAATATATTTGGTCTATGAGCAATAGTCAAGAGATTAGAACAGGTCGCCACTGTGTTTTTAATATGCATGTACATTTAGTCTTTGTGGCTAAATACCGTAGAGATGTTTTTACCAAAGCAATGCTTGAAACAATGCGTGAAGTGTTTGAGCGTATCTGCTTAGACTTTGAAGCCGAGTTGGTAGAGTTTGATGGTGAACACGATCATGTTCATTTGCTTGTGAATTATCCACCTAAAATAGCAATTTCTAGCTTAGTGAATAGTTTAAAGGGTGCTTCAAGTCGCATTGTAAGAACCAAACACCCTGAAATTAAAAACAAGCTATGGGGCAGTGCTTTGTGGTCGCCTAGTTACTTCGCTGCTTCATGTGGCGGTGCGCCAATTGGAATTGTTAAACAATATATTCAACAACAGCAAACACCGCATTAATGGCTTACGCCACTCGCTTATATCCTCGGGCTAAACCCATAGGTATCTACACATCTTGATGTACCTAATGCAATTGTTGCGATTTCATTCAGTTCATCTATTGAATATTCTGAGAGCAGTTGAAGAGTGTTCAGTAAAATCGAAAGTCCTGCCAATATTGCAGGTGCACTTTCCAACTTACCTCTCTTCTGCTGTCGGCCTGAAAGACGGGCCAGAAATATACGAATTTTCTGATTTTGTTCATCTTCAGAACGCTGTATTCGCCAAGTCAGTACACACGCCATACTGCTGATCAGGAGCCGTCTTAAAATCGCTGCAGGTGTGGTCTGAAGCCATGATTCAACGTCATGGCCTGCCTGCTTCAGAAGCTTGAAATAGCACTCAATTGTCCAGCGCCAGTAATACCAGGTGGTTAATTCTACCGCATCAATCTCTGAAGAAACATTGCTGATCAGCGACCATCTCGCGACTGTTTTACCTTGAGCATCTTTCACCACAGCAACAATTAATCTGGCTGTAACTGCCTTGCCTGGCTGGGGAGCAACCCGTTGGCCTAAATCATCTTTTCTCTTCGGTTTTGCTGCACGCGTTATCCGAATATCGGTTTCTCCAACATGCAGCATATGCCTGTTTCCTTTATAAGCAATCGGCTTAACTTGCTGAGTTACTACTTTTTCTGCGACTTCTGCAACTTTGTAGGTTTCCCCTTGATGCTCAATCCGATGGCTTTCTTTGGCCCGAATCAACCATTTGAAACCATGGCTGCTGATTTCCCTCAAGTGGGCAATCGAGTCTCCTTCACGGTCAATGATATGGACTTTTGTTTTCTCAATCGGATACTGTTCAATCGTTTTGATTTGTTCTGCGAGTGAGTCCAAATGGGACTTGCGCTCGCTGTATTGTTCACTGAATGTGGAATAACAGCCGGATGCATCTGTTAGCGTCTGAGCTAATGGCGCAATTGGGAGCCCTGATGACGCATCGACAAGTAAACTGCTTTGCAATTCATAGCCTGAATTCGCCTCTGTTCTTTGAAGACGCTGAACCTTATGACTGTGCTTCACATACTGCAGTTGAGACCAGTCATGAACGATTAATGCATACTGATGCGGTGATGTCTTGATCTGTTCGCATGCAAGAAGCTTAATCGGCTGGTTTAATTGACTAAAAGAGATTTTATTATTATTCAGGAATCGCCAAACAGCCTGTGTAGTTGAGAAACTCGACTTTTGGGTAGAGGCCAGGTCTTTGATTGCGGGAGCAAGTGAAGCAAGAGGATTCATATTGAGTTTTACAAGGCTGTTATAACGTTTGACAAGACGCTGATCCAGACCAGAGATGTTAAATTGAAGAGCATGCTCTTCAATTTAACGCAAAGCTCGGAAATTGTGTAGATACCTATGGGCTAAACCCCGAGGTTTTACGCTCCAATGGATAAATAAAACACTACTTCTTCTAAGAAAACGAGAATAACGATGAATGAAGCTTTAGCCCTGTCTCAATTGAGTCAATTTCCACCTTGGCATTTACAAGGTGAAGCCTTTATTTTGAATTATTGGATCAGTCCGCAATTTATCCGACAATATAAAGCGTTTCGTATCGCCCCGTCCCCGATTGGTCGTGTGGTTCAAGTCATGTTGGTGCGTTATCATCAATCCCCTGTTGGACCTTATGATGAACTGCTTTTGCTCGACCACCCTTTACTGAGCAAACGGCGATTAAGCTCGATTCCTAAAATTTATGTGTCTACACAGATTTCAGTTGAACATGGTCAACAACTTTGGGGCATTCCGAAAGAGTTCGCTCAGTTTGACTGGCATACGCAGCACGAAACAACACAATGTCAACTCAGCACTCAAGACCAAACCCTGTGTTTAACACTCACCCAATGCAAAAAGGCACGTCCGTTTTATATTAATAGTCATCACATTCCACGTTCCATGCTCAAAATACAACAAGCATGGCAAGGTCAACGCTATGAGTTTTCTCCACAGTTTCGCGCAAAGCTAATAAAACTGAAAAAATTTGAATGGCAAAACCATACCACCCTCTTCCCAGACTTTGGCCAAGCCAAGGCTCTACAAAGTTTTTATGTCCCGAGTTTTCAGCTCGTTTTTCCAGAAGCCAAAATCCGCCCTAAATAAAAAAAGAATGTTCCACGTGAAACATTCTTTTGAAAATTCATGCTTTTTTATTTGGTATTCTTATCCCAAAATTTCCTAAAGTTCTTTGCCATTTCTATGGTGATTTTTTTTGCTCGACGAGAAATGATGGTGAAGTTCACAAACCCATGAGGTTGATCTAGATAATTCTGATAATAAACCTTATTGCCCTGCTGCTTTAATTTGATGGCATAAATTTCACCTTCATCATGCAATAAATCATGACCTGCGGTGATGACAAAAGCGGGTGCGACACTTTTTAATACGCCATAAGTCGGCGAAACAATAGGATCATCCAGAGCTACCTGATGTTGTTCAGCATACAACGAGGTCACTCTATCGACATCTTGCCCCGTTAAGGTCAGTCCATCTTTATAAGCAAAGAACGATGGATGGCGACTTTTGAAATCGACCACGGGGTAAATTAACAGTTGTGCACTTGGCGCATAAGCTTTTGCAGCAGTTCGCTGCGCCACCACGGCACTGATATTACCACCGGCACTATCGCCAGCCACCGCAATTCGGTTTTTCAAAATTTTGAACTGACGACGGTTTTGATAGACCCAAGCCAAAGCATCTTCACAAGATTGAATTAATAAATTCGGGCCAACTTCTGGCGCCAAAGGATAATCAATACTGAGCACCTGCACTTTGGCATGGATCGCCAGTAAGCGACAGACTTCATCATGACTGTCGAGACTGCCGACCACGAAGCCGCCGCCATGATAAAACACCAGCATCGGAAGTTTCTTATTCGGTGCAGGATGATAATGCCGCGCAAACACAGTTCCACTTTGTAAAGGTAGACGTAAATCCTCCACTTGTTTTACCGTGCTGGGTTTGGCGGTCAACATTTGAATTTGATGATCAAACAATTTACGCGAACGGTGGTAGTCTTCAAAAATAAAGCCCGATTTGCCTTGCTTATATTGAGCCGCCATTAAGCATTTAATAAAGGGGTCCAGTTGTTCAAACTGGTGAGGATAACCTAGTGCTTTCACCAGGCCTTCTTGTGCTACTGTCGGTAAGCGATCAATCATACGTGCCGCAGTGCCTTGGCCTTGTTCCATCCATTGTTGTAAAGTTTGATTCAACACGCCCATATCAATAATATCCTTTTATCGTTCTTCATATTCTCTACATGATCATCACTTATGTGACCATTCTCTTATATAAGTCTTCACATCAAGATACATAGCAATACGCCCTATACGCTAATCTTCTTTTAAGAGCTTGTCATTGACAATTTTTATGCCGATTTAGGAGTGTTTTGCTACTCCGTTTTATGAAGGAGACCTGCCATGACTAAAAAAATAATATTCCTCTCGCTCATCAGCACCTTGTTTGTTGGTTGTGTGGCTTTTCCCGAGGATGGCTATTATGACGGACGCTACGACCACCGCTATGATTATGATGATCGACGCTACGACCAACATGATCGCTATGAACGTGAACGAGACCGCCAACGTTGGGAATACCAACAACGACAAAACCGTATCGAACGCGAACGTCGCGAGGCAGACCGAAACCGCCAAAGACATGCTGAATGGGAACGCCAAAACCGCGAACAAGAACGGCAACGTATTGAAGCTGAGCGCAAACGGATCGCTAACCAACGTCATCACGACTGGCAACAGAAAAAGCGTGATCAAGAGCGATTAAACCAAGAACGTAAACGTTATGATGCTGAGCGTCAGCAACGACAAAATGCCGAACGCAAACGTCGTGAGCAAGAGCGTCAACGGACTGAAGATCGACGCAAACAATCCCATAAGGATCGTAAGCAACGTCCCGATGATCAACGCCGCGATAAAAACAAAGGTTGGGATAACTCACGTCAAGAACGATAAAATCGTCATCGTACATCAGACTGATGAAATAACACGGCTGAACAGCTTCTAATTATTTACCCTTAAAAAAAAGACCTTCACGGCATCCTGTGAAGGTCTTTAACAAAGCGAATGTAAGAGAAGTTCTCTTTTAAGCTTTATTGTTGTGTTGTCGCAGGTGTAGATTGGATGGGTTCAATCTGAGCCGCAGGATCTGCTTGAACCTCGACTCCAGCACTCCCCTCAACGGTTGCTGTTGCATCCGGTGCAGTGGTCACTTGAGCGGACTCAGGCGCTGTATTGGTTTCATTTGAGCTACAGCCCACAATGGCAAATGCTGAACCTAAAAGCGCTAGAGACAATAATGCAGTTTTCTTATTTAACATTCTTTCATTTCCTTTTACGTCATACAAAATAGCAAAGCCAAACTTTACCCTGCCTATCTTTGTCAAATCCGAAAACTTTTACACACGTGCTGAGTTGTAGTTTTTGCAGACTCGAGTACAACTTGTGCAATTTTTTATTAATTGCGCACAAATGCAGCCTTAATCCTACATCTCAACAGCAACGCAAGTTAATGTACTGATTCTTCATTGTTTCTCTCTTCGACTAGCAGCACAAATAGGAACTCAGTGCTTAGACCATCAACTCTTCAGCATTGCAGAACTCTTGTATGCTGATACACGATTAAATAATGTTATTTTTAAATTTGAAGCAAAAAAAAGCTTAATCCAAGGCGGATTAAGCTCGAAAAAGCATACAAAAATACAGAAACTACAGCCTTAAAAATCGAATTTTGAGCACAAAGCTCGAAGCATCCTGACAGCATTATACCTTTGCACTGAATAAAGTACTTTTGGGAGACGTACTATTCAAAAACCTAAATCTCTAAATTAGGAGGGTTTCCCCAAGCTATCAAAATAGGTCGCAGTCACCATACTTTGCTCTCTCCACAAAGTATGATCACCGCTGATGAACTCATTATGTGGACAATCGAAAAATTAGTAAAACAGATAAATTTGATTAAAATAATTCAATGTAACGATTAGCCTTTTTCAACATAAAAAAACTAAAGCCAGATTGGAAATGGACCTTCGGACAGAATAAGCACCAAGAAAGCCTGATTTCAGCAATTTTTTACCAAAAATACATGAATTAATCACTGAAGCCGCTTGAATTTTTGGCTGTTGCCCCGACCTTTTGTAGTAATCCTGAATTCAATAACGCATGGCAGTTCAGATTAACCCAGTTAACACTGATGCCTGAAGGACTGTACATGTTTAAGAACCCATTTAAACGGAGTAAATCAATGGCGACTGAGCAAAATCAAGAAGCTCAAGATCTAGGGCAAGAGCAAGCGGATTCACAAACAGCGCAAACTCAAGCTGAAACGGAGCAAGCTGAAGTTTCAGTTGAGGATTTACAAGCTCAAATTACCAATCTTGAAGAAAGCTTAAAGCTTGAAAAAGCACGCACTGCAAATGCTGTATACGAAGCACAAAAAAGTGTAGAGCGTATTCAACGTGAATCAGATAAGCATAAAGACACTGTTCTCGAAAAATTCGCAAAAGAGTTACTTGACTCAGTGGATAATTTAGAACGTGCCATTAGTGCATCGGGTGAAGAAAAAACACCAATGTTTGAAGGTGTGGAACTGACGTTGAAATCGTTACTGACTGCACTGGAAAAATTTGGTGTGGTTGCAGTTGATACAGCAAATGGTTTCAATGCGGACTTGCATCAAGCAGTCGGGATTGATCCAAATGCGAAAGCCAACGAGATCGGAACGGTATTACAAAAAGGTTATACCTTAAATGGTCGTTTGCTCCGTCCAGCAATGGTCATGGTTGGCGCATAAGCCCTATAAATTCGAGAGTTTTTGAAATTTTTTCGTGATTATCACTTGAAAAAAATTGAACGGCTCTCATATCGAATAACAAGCAAAAACATTGCAAAAATTTTTGAGGAATCATCCAAATGGCTAAAATCATTGGTATTGACTTAGGTACAACAAACTCTTGTGTCGCTGTACTTGAAGGCGACAAAGTTAAAGTGATCGACAACGCTGAAGGTGCACGTACAACACCATCGATTATTGCGTATAAAGATGGCGAAATCTTGGTGGGTCAGTCTGCAAAACGTCAAGCAGTGACTAACCCTAAAAACACATTATTCGCGATCAAACGTTTGATCGGTCGTAAGTATCAAGACCAAGCGGTTCAAAAGGACATCGGTCTTGTCCCTTACAAAATCATCAAAGCAGATAATGGTGATGCTTGGGTTGATGTAAACGACAAGAAACTTGCACCACAACAAATCTCTGCTGAAATCTTGAAAAAGATGAAGAAAACTGCAGAAGATTATTTAGGTGAAACGGTTACTGAAGCGGTGATTACTGTTCCTGCTTACTTTAACGATGCACAACGTCAAGCGACTAAAGATGCAGGTAAAATTGCAGGTCTTGATGTTAAACGTATCATCAACGAACCAACGGCTGCGGCACTTGCGTTCGGTATGGACAAAAAAGAAGGCGACCGTAAAATCGCAGTTTACGACTTAGGTGGTGGTACTTTTGACGTATCTATCATTGAAATCGCTGACTTAGATGGCGACCAACAAATTGAAGTATTGTCGACTAACGGTGATACCTTCCTTGGCGGTGAAGACTTCGATAACGCGTTAATCGAGTTCTTGGTTGAAGAGTTCAAGAAAGAACAAAACTTCAACTTGAAACAAGATCCACTTGCATTACAACGTTTGAAAGAAGCAGCTGAAAAAGCAAAAATCGAGCTTTCTTCATCAAATGCAACTGAAATTAACCTTCCGTACATCACGGCGGACGCAACTGGTCCTAAACACTTAGTGATCAACGTAACGCGTGCGAAACTTGAAGGTTTAGTGGCTGATTTGGTTGAACGTACAATCGAGCCTTGCCGTATTGCACTTAAAGATGCAGGTCTTTCAACTTCTGAGATTTCTGATGTGATCTTGGTGGGTGGTCAGTCTCGTATGCCACTTGTACAACAAAAAGTACAAGAGTTCTTCGGTCGTGAACCACGTAAAGACGTGAACCCTGACGAAGCGGTAGCAATGGGTGCTGCGATTCAAGGTGCGGTATTGTCTGGTGACAAAACTGACGTACTTCTTCTTGACGTTACTCCGTTGACACTTGGTATCGAAACCATGGGCGGCGTGTTAACAGCAATTATTGAGAAAAACACCACGATTCCTGCGAAGAAATCTCAAGTGTTCTCAACTGCTGCGGACAACCAACCTGCTGTAGACATTTCTGTGTTCCAAGGTGAACGTAAAATGGCACAGCAAAACAAATTGTTGGGTAACTTCCAATTGGGCGACATTCCACCTGCTCCACGTGGTGTGCCACAAATTGAAGTATCGTTCGACATTAACGCTGACGGTATCTTAAAAGTATCGGCTAAAGATAAGAGCACGGGTAAAGAGCAATCAATCCAGATTAAAGCAAACTCAGGTTTGTCTGATGCTGAAATCGAAGCAATGATCAAAGATGCTGAAGCGAATGCTGAAGAAGACCGTAAGTTCGAAGAACTTGCGAAAGCACGTAACGAAGCGGATGCATTGGTATCTTCTGCTCAAAAAGCAGTAAAAGATCTAGGCGAGCAAGTAACTGCTGACGAAAAAACTGCTGTTGAAACTGCAGTCGCTGAGCTTGAAACTTCGACCAAAGAAAATGATGTAGAAGACATCAAAGCGAAAACTGAAGCACTTCAAAACATCATCATGCCGATCACGCAACGCGCTTATGAAGCTGCGCAAGGTCAAGGCGGTGCTGAAGGTTTCGACCCGAATGCATTTGGCGGTGACGCTGGTCAACAACAAAAAGCGGACGATGGCGTTGTAGATGCTGAGTTCACTGAAGTAAAAGATGACAAAAAATAATTTGTCTCTTTAATAAAAAACCGCGCGAAAGCGCGGTTTTTTATTACCTAAATATTGTTGTTTCACATTCCACTTTTACATTAGGCTGATAAAAAGTTTAGATCTTAGCCCCCCATGAAAAATTTACAATTGGGCCTCATCGCCCTCATTACAACCTTCAGTTCCGCATGTACCACAATAACCCCCTCCGTAGAAACAGCTAAAAACCAACAGCAGCAAAGCGCGCAGCAGCAGATCCAACAAGCCTTCGATCAACTCCAAACCACGGGGGTGATTGTCATTAAGGATAAACATGGCTTACACAGCTACGGCAATGACTTGAGCCGTGCTCAGACACCCTATGTACCGGCCTCTACCTTTAAAATGCTGAATGCCTTAATCGGACTAGAACATGGTAAAGCAACCAGCACCGAGGTGTTTAAATGGGATGGTCAAAAGCGTAGTTTCCCTGCCTGGGAAAAAGACATGACTTTAGGGCAAGCCATGCAAGCATCTGCCGTTCCCGTTTATCAGGAGCTAGCACGGCGCATTGGTCTAGACCTGATGCAAAAAGAAGTACAGCGCATTGGATATGGCAATCAACAGATTGGCACCGTTGTCGATAATTTTTGGTTAGTCGGTCCACTGCAAATTACGCCTGTTCAAGAAGTCCTTTTTGTAGAGAAGCTGGCCAATACACAACTCGCTTTTAAACCAGATGTGCAACATGCAGTACAACACATGCTGCTGATTGAACAAAAACCGAATTATAAACTCTACGCCAAATCAGGCTGGGGTATGGACCTAGAACCGCAAGTGGGCTGGTGGACAGGCTGGGTCGAAACAGCAACAGGTGAAAAAGTGTATTTTGCTTTGAATATGCATATGAAAACAGGGATTTCAGCCAGCGTGCGTGAGCAACTGGTCAAACAAAGCCTGACAGGACTGGGGATAATTTAAGTCCACAGAGAAGACATATTTTTTATGTTGCAAAGGTATTTTTTACGCTAAAGTATCTAAAAATAAAGATATATGAAGAAATATGCGTCAAAGTCTCTTGTTTGCTTTACTGGGCTTTTTAGGGTTGATTCTGTATCAAAATATGCAACAGCCCCAGCTGCGCCTCAATCCACTGCTGGATCGGCTCACTCATCCATTCGATCAGCGTATTCGCTATCGTATTGCGGAAGTCGATCCGCGTTTTGGTCTTAGTGAACATGAGTTAAAGTACATTAGCCAGCAAGCCACGGATATTTGGAAACAGGGTTTAGGCCAAGACTACTTTGTCTATGACCCCAATGCTCGGCTCAGTATTCGACTCATTTATGACCAACGTCAAGATGAGTCGGTACAACGCCGTGATCAACTGTCTAAACTGACACAAAATGAACACGGGCTGAGTCAAAAAAATACTGAACTCAAAGCCATGCAACAAAATCTGGCACGCCACTCAGGGGCTTTAGATGCGCAAAAACAGAGTCTGCAGGAACTTAGTCAAAACTATAATGCCATGATCCGTCAGTATAACCAGCACGGCGGAGTTCCTGCTTCGCAGCAAGCGGCCGTACAACAGAGTTTGGCGCAGCTGCGTCAACAGCAACACTTTTTAGACCAACAAATTGCCAGCTTTAATCTGCAAGTGAATGCCTACAACCAAAAGGTAGATGAGCTGAATCGTTTAGATCAAGGCCATAATCGGGCCATCGACCAGTTCAACCAACGCTTCCAACCCCGTCTATTTGATAAAGGACTGTTCAATGGGCGTGAAATTCATATTTATGAGTTTAAGTCCAAAGAAGACTTACGTCTGACTTTAGCGCATGAATTTGGCCATGCCCTCGGAATGAAACATCATAATGATCCGAAAGCCCTGATGTACCCAATGCTAGAAGAGCAAGATATGCAGCATTTCCGTTTACAAAGTGCCGATATTGCATTGTTTAATGCCCGTTGAAATGATGAATTACTAAAAAAATCCCCTAATTTTAATATGTGTATGAAATACAATCACAGCACATCTTGACTCGGGTTCGTGTTATTGTAAATAATTGAATATCCACTAGAAGCTTTGGAGACGAATGTGAGTTACTACCATATCTTAATCGAAGTAAATGACCACATCAGTACGATTGAAGAAACTCGTGATATCGAAATCTTTGATATTGTTGAGATTCAACCTTATCTCCATTCTATTCTATTGCCCTATTTTAACGAGCAGCTGTTAGAACTTGAAGATGAAAATTTAGAGTTTAAGGATGTTTTACATCTGGAAGTGAAACAGACGCTTTTACCGATCAATGACTTGATCGAAGAAGAACAGAAACTGTTACCGAGTGACACCGATGTCACCATTACTGCCTATGAAGTTTTTAATAACCGTGACTTAAGCCAAGATGTCACCACGATTATTTTTGACTTACTCGATGCAATTAAACTCGATTGAAAGTGAATGATTGCACATAAAAAAGCCCTCATCATGAGGGCTTTTTTAATCAGATCAGGCTTAGATCGAGAAAGATGAACCACAACCACAGGTCGTTGTTGCATTTGGGTTTTGCACGATGAAACGTGAACCTTCTAAACCTTCAATATAATCCACCACTGAACCGACCAAATATTGATAACTCAATGAGTCAACCAACATTTTCACATCACCATTGATAAATTCTGCGTCGTCTTCATTTTGGTTTTCAGCAAAGTTAAAACCATAAGAAAAACCTGAACAACCACCGCCCGTGACATATACACGAAGCATTAAATCCTGATTCCCTTCACTGTCACGTAATTGACGTACTTTATTTGCGGCATTGTCGCTTAGTTCAAGTGCTTGGGCATTCATCTTAGATTCCTCAGTTCGGTTCAGCTGTCTTTCAAATCAAAAAGACCATATTTCGAGTATAGCATACTCAATATATGGTCCCTATTTGAATATTTAAAGTCAAATCAGACTAATTTTCTCAAGATTGTTTGTAATTTTCATCCTGTAGTCCACATTCAAAGTTTTTCGCCGCTTGTTTACAACGGAATTGCCATAACAGTTTCATCATTCGCTTATCGTAAATACCGCGGTTGGTGAGATCAATTCGTGCTTCCCGCATCATCTTTTGATAACCGGGTTGATCTGCAGCGGGCACCTGCATCCAATATTTTTGCGGAATTTCAGCTTTCATTTTACCCAAAATACCGAATGCACGTGGCAGCTGGCCTTTGACCCATTCCCGTGATTTTTGTCCATAACCTGCAGGAAATTTATCTGGACGAATGATGATATTACCTGTGACCTGTAAAATCGGATAATTTACAATCGCCCCTTTCGTCCCCAAGCCTTTATGTAATTCCAACGGTTTAAAAACCGCTGCAGGCGCACCAATAATATCGACTTGACCATTATTGAACTTTGCACCAAAGTTCGTGACATCGGCACTCACAGCTTGCGCACCAATTTGTTGAACCATAACCTTTTGCGCTTGGTCATAGTCTAAAACCGCAATTTTCTTGCCTGCGGCTTTCGCTACGGTATTGATGCTACGGTCATTCACCAATAAAAAGGCATCCCCCACAGGAATCACACCTGCGACCTCGTACTTACCATTGACCATATGTTTAGCAAAAGTTGGACTGGCCAAGCCTTGCATCACTTTAACCGCTAAATTGAGATCGGGAATCGCACCAATCGCGTCAAGTGAACCTGTAAACGCGTTAAATTGGCGCCCGCGCATGCCCGTAACACTAATGGCATCGCATTTTCCTGCTTTAAAATCCTCAGCAATCACGGCTTCGTTTTGTCCGACCCGCAGTTCAATATCCGCGCCCCAGTTTTTAGCCGCCAACTGATAATCTTTCATCAGGCTATACACATCACCATTTTTACCGACCAAGTCGAATACACAAACCACTTGTTTGGCTTGCGCCATCGCTGTTGCAGAAATGACTAATGTCCCGACGCTCAGGCTTTTCATCCACTGTTTCATGTATCTTCCTTTTGACTTATTGTTGTTTATTGTGATGAGCCATTCACTTCTGCTCTTTGTTATTTTTTAATGCCCCGAATGACAATGCACTCGGTTCAAAACCACTCATTTCCTGCGCGCTATACAAATTAGCTGCTTCAAATCCATTTAAATCGGTCGATTAAAAGCAAAAAAGAAAGCTCAATTTAAACTGAGCTTTCTTTGATTACACTCGGCAAATTACTCACCGCCCAGTGAGCATTCAAAGTTGGCTTTATCCACCGAGCAACGGGCTTTTTTCAAGACCGACATCATTGCTGGATCATAGATGCCTCGTTTGGTCATATCCATCCGACCATCACGTAACATTTTTTGATATTTGGTTTTGTCTTCTGCTGTAAGATTCATTTTGTATTTTGCAGGAATGCCTGCTTCTAAACGACCAATCATCGCGATGCTTTTCGGTAGGTTTTTCACAAACCAATCTCGCGATTTTTGTCCAAAGCCTGCGGGAAATTGATCTGGGCGAATCACAAAGTCAGCTGTCACTTGTAGTACAGGGAAGTTAAACATGGCGCCGTTCGTGCCTAAACCTTTATAAATTTCTAAAGGTTTATAAGCATAAGCCGGTGCCCCGACCATATCAACTTGACCATTATTAAACTTCGCCACAAAGTTAGACACATCGGAAATCACAGCTTGCGCACCGACGCGTTGTACCATGATTTTTTGGGCATCGTCATAGCCCAAGACTGCAAACTTTTTACCTGCCGCTTTTTCAATGGAATTAATACTTTTATCGCGCACAAAAATAAAAGCTGAACCTAAAGGTGCAATCCCTGCCACTTCATATTTTTTACCCCCAAGATTGGTCACCATTTTGGTCGCATTACGCTGATCCAATGCAAAAGTAATCGCACGTTGTGCAATAGCATTGCTTGGAGCACCGCCCAATGCATCAATAGAACCGACAAATTTATTGTACTGGCGTGCACGCATAGCGGTCATAAACACGCCATCACACTTGCCTGCTTTAAAGTCGTTGTCGGCAACGGCTTCATCTTGACGAGGGATCAAATTAATTTCAGCTCCCCAGCCTTTTGCCGCCAAAGCCCATTCTTGCGCCATTTGATACGACTCACCAGATTTGCCAAGCAAGTCAAATACACAGATGTCCACTTTAGCCGCTTGTGCTGTCGACGCTACACCCAAAGCAGAAAAAGCAGCGAGTGCGAGGGTTAATTTTTTCATTCTTGTGTCCTTGTTCGTTTTGTTGTTTGACAGGTGTCCATACACATGCAAAATATTAAGCAAGTTAAAATTAAAAAAATAGAGCATTTACTCAAAAATTACTGTCAATTGGGCAAATTTTTTCTTTTCTCTCATTTTTATTTTCACAGGATTATTAAAAGCATTTTAAATTCATCATATTAAAATAAAAACTCTGCATCATCCTTTTTACATGAATGATGCTTAATATTACAAAGAAATACAGATTTTCGCCTTATTCACCGCCCAATGAACATTCAAAATTGGTGCGTTCAACCGTACAACGGGCTTTTTTTAACACGCGCATCATGCCTGGGTCATAGACCCCTTGTTTGGTTAAATCAATGCGCCCTTCCCGTAGCAAACGCTGATATTTTTCTTTGTCTTCTTTGCTGAGCTGCATTTTGATTTTACTGGGAATCGCAGCTTCAAGTCGCTGGACCATAGCAAAGGATTGCGGAATTTTTTGCAAAAACCATTGCCGTGATTGCTCGCCAAATTGAGCAGGAAAACGCTCGGGTCTGACAATTAAATCTGCAGTGACATTGACCACGGGAAAGTTAAGCATAGCCCCTTTAGAGCCTAGACCTTTTTCAATTTCTAAGGGTTTATAGGCATATGCAGGTGCAGCAACCACATCGACTTCGCCTGTATTAAACTTTTTTATAAAGTTGGAAATATCCGACATCACAGGTACAGCGCCCACTCGCTCTACCATCACCCGTTGTGCCCGGTCATAATGCAGAATGGCAAATTTTTTACCTTGCGCTTTTTCGATGGTATTTAGACTTCGGTCCTTTACAAAAATATAGGCTGAACCAATCAAGCCAATGCCTGCCACTTCATAACTGTCCCCTTGCAGCGTAGTAGTCATGCGCTTGGTATTTCTGGGATCGAGTACATATTCCACCGCCTTTTGTGCAATTTTATTGCTTGGTACTCCGCCTAAGGCATCAATCGAACCTGCGAACTTGTTATAGGTGCGCGCGCGCATCGAGGTCATATACACCGCATCGCATTTATCATTTTGAAAAGCTTTATCGGCTAAGTCTTCGTCCTGAAATGAAATCAACTGTACCTGTGCACCCCATTTTTTACTGACCAAAGCCAATTCTTCTAAGAATTTATAAGATTCCCCTGCTTTACCCAATAGGTCGAAGACACACACCTGCTGCTTCGCCTGCACCATACTTGAGAAGCCGCACAGTGCTAGCGTCGATAAAATAAAAATTCCTTTTCTTTTCATTATTATCCCTTCATGTTTTTTGTTTTACTGGGGGAAATATATCTGTGTGCTATTCCTCAATATAGCTCAAAAAAGGTCAACTTTTAGCTTTCCGACCAAAGGTCAAATAGTTTCATCCTCCCCTTATAAAGAAACCCTTAGAGATTTCAGTTCAGATAAATTTTGAATGTTTAGTCTTTTGCTGACGCATCCATTAGAATAGGCGCACCTTTTTCTGATATTTGATAGTTCCATGATTCAGCTTGATCAAGTTTCATTGCGCCGTGGTGGACGAGTGTTATTTCAAAAAGCCTCCATGCAAATCCATCCGGGTTGGAAAGTTGGTCTTACCGGTGTCAACGGTGCTGGAAAATCAACCCTGTTTGCTGCGCTCTTAGGCTCGATCGGTCCTGATGATGGCACCCTAAGCCGCCCTGCCGTATGGACAGTGGCGCACATGGCGCAGGAAGTAAAAGCCTTAGATATGGCCGCGATTGATTTCGTCCTGACCGGTGATGAAGAATATTGGAACATTCAACAACAGCTCAACCATCCTGAACAGTTAACTGACACTGAACTGGCTGATTTACATGGCCGATTCGACGAAATTAACGGTTATTCCGCGCCCGCTAAAGCCGCTCAGCTTATGGCGGGTCTGGGTTTTATGGAACATCAAAACCAACTCTTGGTTTCGAGTTTCTCTGGTGGATGGCGAATGCGTTTAAACTTAGCGCGTACTTTGATGAGCCGTTCGGATCTATTATTACTGGATGAACCGACCAACCACTTGGATCTCGATGCTATTTTATGGTTAGAAGATTGGTTAAATGCCTATACGGGCACCCTGATTTTAATTTCGCATGATCGTGATTTCTTAGATGCGATTACCAACCGTATTTTACATATCGAAAATCAAGAACTCACCCTCTATAGCGGCAACTATTCCACCTTTGAAACCACTCGTGCTGAACGTTTAGCACAACAACAACAAGCCTATGAAAAGCAGCTCGAAACACGGGCGCATATTCAAAAATATATTGACCGTTTTAAAGCCCAAGCCACTAAAGCACGTCAGGCACAAAGCCGAATTAAACAATTGGAACGGATGCAGCTGCTTGCGCCTGCGCATGTCGATACCCCATTTACCTTTAGCTTCCGTGAACCCACTAAAATGAGTTCACCACTGCTGACTTTAGAACAGGCTGATATTGGTTATGGCGACAAACTGATTGCCACCAATATCAACATACAAATTACCCCAACGAGCCGAATTGGCTTATTGGGGATGAATGGTGCAGGTAAATCAACTTTAATCAAATCCTTGGTCGGCGATTTACCTTTATTGGCAGGACAACGCAAAGCCTCAGAACTGCTGAATATTGGCTATTTTGCACAGCATCAAATGGATTCACTGGATGAGTCGGCCAGCCCAATGCTGCAATTGGCACGGATTGCAGATAAAAAAATCAGTGAAGCGACCTTACGTGCCTTTTTAGGCAGTTTCGGCTTTAGTGGCGAGCGAATGGATACCCCTTGCGAGAGCTTCTCTGGCGGTGAGCGTGCGCGTTTGGCATTGGCTTTAATCGTATGGTTACGTCCCAATGTGTTGATTCTAGATGAACCGACCAACCATTTAGACTTAGATATGCGCCATGCCCTGACCATGGCTTTACAAGACTATGAAGGTGCTGTGGTCTTGGTTTCGCATGAACGCCAACTGATTGCCAGCGTATGTGATGACCTCATTTTAGTCCATGCTGGAAAATCGACCGAATTTGAAGGTGATCTACACGATTATGCCAACTGGTTACGCCAAGCGCGCCTAGAAATGATTAAACAAGGCGGAATCGTAGCACCGATCGTGTCTAAAGTCAGTACTCAAAAAACTATGGTTTCAAAGGTTGATAAAGAAGCGCAGCGTAAATTGGCCGCACAACGCCGTGAACAAACGCGCCCGATTCGTAAAAATATCGAAAAATGTGAAAGCCTACTGGAAAAACACCAGCCACGTTTACTCGAAATTGAAAGTTTACTCGGTGATGCTGGCCTATATGACGCTGCACGCAAAGATGAACTCATGAAACTGATGAATGAGCAAACCGAACTTAAAAACCAAGTCAGTGAAGCTGAAGAACAAATGCTAGAGCTGATGATGGAACTTGAAGAGCTCGAAAGCTCATTCGAAAACGAATAATCTTTCCTCATACACCGTTATTTAAAACCTACTTAAACCTACTTACGTGGGTTTAATGTTTAATTCCTACTTCATCATCAAGAACCAATTGCTATTGCGCTTGGGATTACCTCAATTCCATAGGCTGTCACGGTGTAACTCACCGCCATTGGTGGCTTATGTAGCCACCAATTCTTTATCTGCATGTTTTAGAATATTGATGGCAGCATTAATATCCCTGTGATGCAGGGTGTTACATGAACATCGCCACTCACGCATTGCAAGTGTCAGGTTTTGGTTTAATTCACCACAATTCGAACACATCTTGCTGCTTGGAAAGAATCGTCCAACAGAAAGTATTGATTTGCCATGCTGTTTAGCCTTGTAAATCAACTGTCGCTTGAACTCATAAAAGCCCATATCCGATATGGCTCTTGAGAGCTTACGGTTTTGTACCATACCTTTCACATTTAAATCCTCAATCGCAATCAGATCGAATCGCTTAACTAAATCAGATGTGACTTGATGAAGATTGTTTTTTCTCAAGCATGATATTTTGTAGTGCAAACGAGAGAGCTTGGTTTTCGCTTTTTCTCTGTTTTGACTACCTTTCTTTTTACGGCTAAAAGACTTAGCAAGTCGTCTTAACTTGGCAAGCTGTTTCTTTAGTGGCGCACTTGATGGAACAACCTCGCCATTAGATAAAGTGGCAAGACTGGAAACACCTAAATCAATACCAACAGATAAACCTGTTTTGGGGTGAAGTTTCTCAGGCTGATTTAATTCAACAGCAATCGAAGCAAACCACTTACCACCCTGTTTAAATATTTTCGCTGATAATATTTTTCCTTGATAACGCAAATCCTCAGTCATTTTTACCCAACCCAAGTTTGGGATACTAATTTTTCTATCTTTAATGCTGAATTGGTCATTTGATAATGAGAAGCGATCATCTACGCCTTTTTTTCTAGGCTTTGGATATTTGGATTGACCATTAAAAAAACGATCAAATGAACTACCCAATTGCTTAATCGCAAGTTGTGGCGCACATTTGGTCACTTTAAGCATGAAAGGGTATTTCTCACGCTTGAACGAGTTTAAGTGCTTTCTTATTTTAGCTTCGGATGGTTTATTTAGAAGTTTTTTATCCACCTGAACGCCATAATAGTCACACTGATCTCTATATTCCTTATCTGCTTTATATTGACGTTGCCATTCTTTTAAAGCCCAATTATACGACAAACGAGCAACACCACTCGCTTGAGCGAAATGACTTGCTTGCTTATTATTTGGCAGTAATTGGATTACATGCCCTCGTATGAATCGGCTCATAGTGCGTCTTTGACTGCCTGTATTAACTTTTGGTTTTTCTTACTACGACTACCATATAATCTTGCCGAAAACACTGTAATGATTTCCAAAACATCTTGAGCAAGTTCTTCCTCAAAAGACAAATTTTCACCCTTATTAAGAATGACGATCTCCACGCTTTTAGCTTCACATAAGGCAAAAACCAACTCAGCACCAAACCGCAATAAGCGATCTTTATGCGTTAAAACCAAACGTCCGATTTCATCATTCATGATTGCTTCTAGCAGCTTATTTAAGCCTTTTTTTCTATAGTTCATACCCGAACCAAGATCGGAGATTAATTCAAACGTCCAACCTTGATTTGCACAGTACATTTCAAGAACTTGTTGCTGTCGAATTAAATCTTCTTTTTGGTCATGACTCGATACCCTTGCGTATGCAATGGTTTTCCTTTGAAGTTGACTATCGGGCTTGTGTATTTGCTCAGGCGTGATCTTACTCAGATCATATCGTCTATGATTTTTAGGGGTTCGATCTGCAACCAAAGTGCCTTCTTCATCCCAACGCCTTAATGTTTGAATGGAAACACCTAATGTTTTAGCTGCAACGCTAATGCTTACATATTTACTCATGTTGTATATAATAGTATAGAAATAAGTAGATTTCAATTAGCAGTTACAAACCCTGCCCGCTCTGTTTATGCATGGCGGGCATTTTTATGTCTTAACCATTTTGATTGATTTACTTTGCTGCAACACCAATCGATCTCGAAAAACGTGCCTTTTCGGTCTATGCATATAACTCAATAGGAAATGCACCCAAATAGTCTGAGCATTTTAAGAAATCATAAGTGATTGAAATTAAAATTATTTCTTAATAAATAAATCAATAAATTGATTGTTTCTTATTGTTTAGATATTCTTAAAAAGCAAAAAATTAGATTGTTTAATTTAGCTTAATTAATTGAATATTCAACTATATACAGCCCTATTTCCATGCATTTCACAGCTTAAAGCCAAATACAACCTTCACAACAGACAGCGAATATCCATCATGTTCAGACATGCACCTTTCAACACAACAAGTTTTGAATTTAAAAAGAGGGAATAAATTTAAAAGATCCGATTTAAATTTAAAAAATAACGCATGGTTTTAAATTTAAAACCACACTTAAAGCAGCTGTGGATAAAATTATACGTATTTTAGCAACTGATATAAAGTGCTATTTTTATTTATCCACAGGCTAATGTTGTTTATTTATTCAGTTGTTTTAGGCAAATCCATCCTCTTTTTTGCGCTCTTTTTCCTTAATTTAATACAGCTCTTTGCGCCTTTAAAAAACGTAATTCTTGTATTTTCCATCCCTGATCGAAGACCCATGTTTCTTGGATTTGTTGGCGATTTTCAACCAAACCGATCAAGACCTGACAGCGTGTTTGGTCACGATCAAACTCAAATTCTTCAAATTCGACGTCGGGTTTTTGAGGTTTCCAAACGCCATTTTTCACAGCATGCGCGATCTTTTCATAGCGCGTATAGTTACTCTCTACACGATCAGCTTGTTCATAGACCACTTTAAAATGCTCATCTTCATATTGAGCTAAAACCTCATAATTACCTGTAAAAAAAGCATTCACCCAAATGTCGCGTACTTGTTCTAGTTGGTTATCCATCATAATGACCTCACATTTTGCACTGTGCAAAAGACTTGATACTCACATCATGACATCGCTATAAGTCAGTTTAATAACAGTGTGCACTGCTTATATTTTATTCAAAATCATAAAAAATGCTGTAAAAAAAAGCACCCCGTAGGGTTAATGCCAGTCAGTTAAGCAAAAAAAGTTAAAATACTGTAAAAAGAGCGTATGTAAATACGCTCTTTTTTTATGAATTTATCTCAGAATTTAGATTTAACATTAAAACAAACCCTACCTTCACTTTCACAATTCAGTGAATTGATTGATTTAAACTGGATTGAAGATTGCTTAAACCAAACAGGTAAAGCATCAATTCGAAAAAGAAAACTGCCTGCTGAACATGTTGTTTGGCTGGTGATCGGACTTGCTCTATTTCGAAATCAACCGATTTGGTATGTGGTTCAACAATTGCAACTTGTTTTCGGTACGGCAGAATACTGTGTACCGAGTGCATCCGTACAAGCAAGACAGCGCTTAGGCTTAGAGCCCATGAGTGCTTTATTTTCGACATTAAGTCAGGCATGGTTTAAAGACTCACAACAACAATATAGCAACTTTCACGGTCTATGCGTTTGTGCTGTAGATGGTGTTGTTTGGTCTATGCCTCATACAGAAGAAAACTTTAAGCACTTTGGTTCATCCAAAGGCAAAACAGCAGCTGCCCCTTACCCACAAGTCAGAGCGACTTGCCTGGTGAATACCAATACGCATGAAATGATTGATGCCCAAATTGGCAGTATGGATCAAGGTGAATTAACCTTAGCCAGTCAATTAAAAGCACCAGTTCGCAGTATTACCCTATTTGATCGTGCTTACTTCTCTGCTGATTTTTTAGTAAGTTGGCAATCTCAGGCAGAAGAGAGTCATTGGTTGATGCGAGCAAAGGACAACCTGCGTTATGAAGTGATTCATCATAATGCGGCCCATGACTTTCAGATCAAAATGCCTGTTTCAGCAAGAGCAAAAAAGATAAATCCGTCATTGGGTGACTATTGGGAAGCACGTTTAATTGAAGTTGAATATGCAGGAAAAATAAGACGTTACATTACATCATTAACAGATTCTAAAGTTTATCCATTCAAAGACCTTGCAATGCTTTATATCCAGCGTTGGGAAATAGAAATGTGTTATCGGGAAATTAAAAGTGATTTACAGGATGCAAGAATTTTAAGAAGCAAACAACCTGATTTGGTCTATCAAGAATTGTGGGGGGTATTTATTGCTTATAATATCTTAAGAAGACAGATGAGGTTTATCGCTGAACATGCAAAGGTGAGTCCTTTAAGGATCAGTTTCCATATTGCATCTATGAGTATTATCAATATCTTAAGGCACACACCTTTAGAATCAGCAGGAAATCTACCCAAACATTTAGCACAATTATTTGAACAATCTAAAATATTTGTATTACCTGAAAAAAGGCAAAGGCAATGTCCGCGAGTAGTGAAAATTAAAGCACAAAAATATCCAAGAAAATGCCAGTCAATTTCTTAACTGACTGGCATTACCCCGTAGGGTGCTTTTTTGGCTTATTTTGTAAAGCGCTTAGGCATCAATGTCCGCATTCAATGCATTTTCCTCAATGAATGCACGACGTGGTTCCACATCGTCACCCATCAAACAAGAGAACATACGATCGGCTTCAATCGCATCCTGAATAGTAACTTGCAACATGTTACGGTTTTCAGGATCCATGGTAGTTTCCCAAAGCTGGTCCGCATTCATCTCACCCAAGCCTTTATAGCGCTGAATCATCATGCCACGACGAGAATCAGATAAAATATGCTGCCATACCTGATGGAAGTTGGTGACTGCAATCTTGCGATCGCCTTTTTGTAGGTAAGCACCGTCTTCCAACAACGTAAACCAGCTCTTGGAGTTTTTCAACAAACGTGCATATTCACCAGAACCCAATAAACCTGCATCTAATAAATAGCTGTGCGGCAGATTGTGTACATAGATGGTGATACGAGGCAAGTAAGTCTCAATCTTTTGACCATCCGCCAGTTCTTTTTCAAACGTTTCTAAGCTTAACTCTGGACGCAAGCTCGGTTGAATCTCTGCCACAGCACTACGCACTTGCTCAGCCCACTGCTCTACATAAGCTCGGTCATGGTTTTGATCAAGCTTAAAGCCTTCAACCGAAATCAACGCATCTAAGACACTGGCAGGATAACGTACAGTTAAACGCTGTAAGCTCTTCTGAGACGTTTGATAGTCCGCAATCACATTCGCTAAAGCTTCACCACGGATTGCAGGTGCAGCATCGCTGATATGCAATTCAAGCTCATCAATCGCGTTTGAAATTAAATAGGTTTCAAGCGCATCATTATCTTTAAGATACTGCTCTTGCTTGCCTTTTTTCAGCTTATACAGCGGTGGCTGAGCAATATAGATATAACCACGCTCCACCAGCTCAGGCATTTGACGGAAAAAGAAGGTCAACAATAGGGTACGAATATGCGAACCATCCACGTCAGCATCGGTCATGATGATGATTTTGTGATAACGCAACTTGTCCGGATTGTACTCTTCACGACCAATACCACAACCCAATGCCGTAATCAGGGTGCCGACTTCTTGAGATGAAATCATCTTGTCAAAACGCGCACGTTCCACGTTTAGGATTTTACCTTTCAACGGTAAAATCGCTTGCATCTTACGGTTACGACCTTGTTTAGCTGAACCGCCCGCAGAGTCACCCTCGACCAGATACAATTCAGATAATGCTGGATCTTTTTCTTGGCAATCCGCGAGCTTACCTGGTAAGCCTGCAATGTCTAACGCACTTTTACGACGCGTCATTTCACGCGCTTTACGTGCTGCATCACGAGCACGTGCCGCATCAATGATTTTGCCTGCAATTGATTTTGCAGCTTGCGGGTTTTCAAGCAAATATTCAGAGAATGATTTATTCATTGCCTGCTCAACCGCAGGTTTCACTTCACTTGAAACCAACTTTTCTTTGGTCTGAGAAGAGAACTTCGGATCAGGCACTTTCACTGAAACAATCGCAGTTAAACCTTCACGTGCATCATCACCAGAAACCGCTACTTTCTCTTTTTTGAGTAAGTTTTCGTTTTCCATGTAGCTGTTTAGACCACGCGTTAATGCCGCACGGAAACCCGCTAAATGCGTTCCACCATCTTTTTGTGGAATGTTGTTGGTAAAGCAACGTACGTTTTCTTGATAGGTATCATTCCACTGCAACGCCACTTCAACACCAATGCCATTTTCAGCCTGTACGGTGAAATGGAAAATGTCGTTCAGATGGGTTTTGCCTTGGTTAATATATTTCACAAACTCAGACAGACCGCCTTCGTAGTCAAACACATGTTCTGCATGAATACGCTCGTCACGCAAAACTATGCGCACGCCCGCGTTTAAGAAAGACAATTCACGTAAACGACGCGCTAGAATATCGACATTGAAAATGGTTTGGCTAAAAGTTTCAGCACTTGGCCAAAAACGGACAGTTGTTCCTGTGGTATCCGTATCCCCCACAACAGTCAGTGGGTAAACCGGATCACCGTGTTTATATTCTTGTTGATGAATATGACCTGCACGATGAATCGTCAGTTCCAACTTACGTGACAAGGCATTCACAACCGATACGCCTACACCATGTAGACCACCTGAAACCTTGTAGCTATTGTCATCAAATTTACCGCCTGCGTGCAGAATGGTTAAAATCACTTCTGCGGCAGAAACCCCTTCTTCAGGGTGAATATCGGTCGGAATACCGCGCCCATTGTCCGATACACTTACAGATTCATCTTCGTGAATCGTCACCAAAATTTCATCACAGTGACCTGCAAGCGCCTCATCGATCGCATTATCCACCACCTCAAACACCATATGGTGTAAGCCTGAACCATCATCCGTATCGCCAATATACATACCCGGACGTTTACGTACTGCGTCCAATCCACGTAATACTTTGATACTAGAGGAATCATAAGCTTTTTCTGTGGTTTGTTCCGTTTGAGAAGCAGCTTGTTGATCTTCTGAACTCATGGTTTCTCCCTAGCGAAAAATAGGTCTATCCCGTGATGGGTAAAATCTAAAATCATTGTGCGACAACTTGAACTTGACCGTTTTCAACACAGAATAATTGATAAGAAATAGATAAATCATGTAAGTGATTTTTGACTGATTCATACTCTAAAGTGGTAATAAAAACTTGACTACCCAGTTGGCTCAATCGCTCAATTAAACGTTGTTGTGCTGTTAAATCTAATTCTGCTGTCAGATCATCTAATAATACCACAGTTTCCTTATTACAAGCATGTAGCATTGCAATCTGTGACAGTTTTAAGGCTATGATTAACAGCTTTTTTTGTCCACGTGACAGTACGACATCAGCATCGCCAAGGCTTGTTTTTAAACGCAAATCTGCCTTGTGTGGACCATACTCGGTATAGCGCCGTTCAAGGTCTTTTTGATGATGACTTTGCAGGTCATTCAGTAACCCTAACTCGGTATGAAAGCCAGGGCTATATTCTAACTGAACCTCGATATCTGGCAGCAGGTGTTTTAAATCTTGCTCAAAAAAGCCCTTCCACTGCTCCACAATGCTGACGCGCTGCGAATGCAGCATTTCCCCATAATCACCAAGCATTTTGTTCCACGGCTCCAAATCTGCCAGACTTAGATTCCGTCGTGTTTTTAGTAAACTATTACGCTGTTTTAATGCCCGTGAATAATATTGCCATGCATGATAAAACTCAGGTTCCACGTGGAACATCAGCCAATCTAATAGTTGCCGTCTAGGCTTGGCACCATGATCAATAATATCGGTACTTTGCGGATCAATCAGTTGCAAAGGAAGGATTTTAGCTAATTGACCTTGAGTGGCAATATTGTCGCCATTGACCTTGATGAGCTGTTCACCAGACAACAGCTTTTGCATCCCTATTTTTTCAGAACTGGATTGGGCAAAGACAATCGCGTCTTGGGTATCGGTTTGAATATAGTGTTTCGGAATATGGGTGCGAAAGGAACGCCCTGTCGCCAGCAGATGAATGGCTTCTAAAATTGAGGTTTTACCTGAACCATTTTGTCCATAAAAAACATTAAACGGTTGCAATCCATGGAGAGCAACCGTTCTGAGATTTCGAACACGTTCGATGTTTAAACGCGTGATTTGCATGCCTAAACCTAGGGCTTAAACACGCATTGGCATGACCACATAGGTCTGATCTTGATGGGCTGGATCTTGCACTAGAACCGATTGATTTGCTTCGGTCATCGTCATTGATACATCATCACCATCCAATGCACCTAAAACTTCCAAGATGTATTGGGCATTAAAAGACATTTCCATTGGCGCATTATTATATTGAATCGCCAAATCTTCTACGGCTTCGTCTTGCTCTGGGTTATTGGCACGTAGCTGCAAAGTATCTGCGGCAAAGTTTAAGAACACACCACGTAGTTTTTCATTACTTAAAATCGAAACACGTTGTAAAGATTGCTTAAAGACATCATGTGCAATTAACACATTTTTATCCCCACCACGTGGAATCACACGACGATAATCAGGGAATTTACCGTCAATCAGTTTAGTGGTGAAACGAACCGTTGTATCCCCTTGTTCTTTGTCACGGCTGGCAATAGAAATGGTCACATTCAATAGTTCACGACCAATCAACAACGCCAATTGTTCATCTTCAATGCTCAATAAACGCTGTAGTTCACCCACCGCTTTACGTGGAACAATCGCTTGAATCAATTGAGTGGCATTTGAGCTAGCAACAGTTTCACACAGAGCTAAACGGTGGCCATCTGTGGTCACTGCACGCAGTTGATTATTATCAATTTCGAGCAAGGTTCCTGTGAGATAAAAACGTACATCCTGCACCGCCATAGCAAATGCAGTTTTTTCAAATAGACGCTTTAATTCACGCTGTGTCACCGCAACTTGCGTGCCTTGCGTGTTCTCTGTGGTCAATAACGGGTAATCTTCAGCGGGTAAAGTCCCCAACACAAAACGGCTATTACCGGACTTTAAGATACAACGTTGATCTTCAGTAATTTGTAGGTCTATCAGTGCTGCAGTCGGTAAAGATTTGCAAATATCCATCAGCTTACGTGCAGGAACTGTGGTTTCACCCGCTTGCAAACACGCCCCTTCCGCAAGCGTGGTACTTGCAACCAATTCGACCTCTAAGTCCGAACCTGTAATCGTCAACGACGCTTGGCTCACTTGCACTTTAACATTTGAAAGAATGTTTAAAGTATGGCGACGTTCAACCGCTCCTACGACATGTGATAGAACATTAAGTAAGCTTTCTTTCGCGATTTTTAAACGCACGATACATTCCTCGAAAAACTGAAGATAAAATAATAAATAAATGTGTTTTTAGCAGTGTACTATGCGGCAGAACATGCCGCATTGCAAGAATAGAATTTGAGCAATTTTGCTTAACTTTGCAGCAAGCGTTGCAAGTTTTTATAGTCCTCATTGAAGATCGGATCTTCATCGCGCAGACTTAAAACTTTTTCACAAGCATGCATGACGGTACTGTGATCTCGACCGCCAAAGGCCATACCAATTTCAGGGAAACTGTCTCCCGTTAACTCACGTGCCAAGCCCATTGCCAATTGGCGTGGACGAGCATAAATACGGGTCCGTTTAGGCCCAACCAACTCTTTGAGTGGGATTCTAAAGTACTCACTCACCACACGTTGAATATTTTCAGTACTGATGGTTCGTGCACGAATGGCCAAAACGTCTTTTAAAGACTCACGCACAACATCCAAATCAATAGCTGTACCCTTAAAGCGTGAAATGGCCACCACTTTATTCAGCGCACCTTCCAATTCACGTACGTTTGCAACCACTTGTTGCGCAATAAATAACGCACAGTTTCGTGGTAATTCCACATCATTGCTTTCTGCTTTTTTCAGCAAAATTTCAATACGGGTTTCAATATCAGGTGGCTCAACCCCAACCGACAAGCCCCATGAAAAACGTGAAACCAAACGTGGATCTAATTCCGTTAATTCTTTTGGATAGCGATCTGAAGTCAGAATAATTTGCTTAGATTCATCCAAAAGTGCGTTAAAAGTATAGAAAAACTCTACTAAACTCGCCTCTTTACCCGCCAACAAATGAATATCATCGACCAACAATAGATCTAAAGATCGGCAATTTTTTTTAAATTCTTCCACTTTGCCTTGTTGTAAAGAACTAACAAAATCTTGAACAAAGCTTTCTGCCGTCATATACATGACACGTGCATTCGGTTTGGCTTGCAACAAGGCATTGCCCACTGCTTGCATTAAGTGTGTTTTACCTAAACCAGTCGGGCCATATAAAAATAAGGGATTGTGCTGAGAAGCACCTAACTGGGTTAAAACCTTACGACACGTTTCAGCAGCCATTTGGTTTGAACGACCTTCCACAAAAAGTGAGAAGGAAAATAAAGGATTTAACTGGCGTTTACGGCTGTTTTTAGAATTCCCTTCTTCTTTTTCTTTTTTCGGACGCACAACAGGTGCTGGAGCAGACTCTAAAGCTGCAGTCGTCGTTGCAGGTTGCTCACTCGCAGATAAAATTGCACCCGGGCGTGAATCGACTAAAATTTCAACTTTACGTACACGCCCTTCAGAGAGCTGCTCCACTAAAATTGTAATCAATTCTAGGTGATGTTCTTGAATGTAACGTGTCCAATAGGGATTCGGAGCATAAAGACGTAGTGTGTCATTTAACTCTTCTGCAACTAAAGGGCGTATCCACATTGTAAAGACATTCCCAGATAGCTCTTGTCGCAAGCGAGTTAAGCAGTCCGTCCAAAGCATGTGAAACCCCTATTCATTCCATCGATAATTAATAAAAACACTATGTACCCACCGAAGCGGGTCGCCATTCTAACCAAGTTATCCACATCTGTCATGGAAAATTCTGCAGATATTGCTCAAAAAGCCTGCTTATGAAAATAAATTTAAATTCAAATAGCGGTGTGGATAAGGTTATCCGCAACCTGTGGATAGAATATAGCACAAAGTTATCCACAAACTATTGATTTTATAAAAACAATCTTATCCACACCATATTTTATTGTTTTATAATTAAAAAAGTGTCATTTCCACAGAAAAAGACCACCCTAATAGTAATAAATTTAAATTTATAAATTTGAATTTATTTATAAGAGACCTGTTTTCTGGGGATAACTGCAGATCCAAAATGAATTTAAATTTAAAAACATGCACAGCAAGTGAATTTAAAGACTTGTGGATAATTGTGTGGGTAATCTTGTTGGTAACTTATATCACTTTAATAAACAATAATCTAGGTTGTGTATAAGAAAAAAGGGCAGTTGTTTAAATGTTATCGAGAAAAAAGCAAGCTCAAGCTGCTGTTACAAATAAAAAGGCTTAATTTCACAAGAAAATCGGTTTTCCATTGACAGCTCAAGCAATGAACACTAAACTCGCGAACCTTCATTGAATGATCATTTTTGGAGTTTCGATATGAAACGTACATTCCAACCATCTGAATTAAAGCGTAAGCGCGTTCATGGTTTCCGTGCTCGTATGGCTACTAAAGCTGGTCGCCAAGTATTAGCTCGTCGTCGTGCAAAAGGTCGTCACAGCTTAACTGTTTAATCAATAGTTAACGCTTAAACGATTTTGGGTGTTATGACTACACTTTATGGCTTCAGCACAGAGGTTCGTATTCGCTGTGCTGCCGATTATAAAAGTGTCTTCGATGGTGCGCTTTTTAAAGTGCATCAGCCCCATTTCTTATTTCTAGCAAAACTGACCGAACAACCTCAAAGTCGTTTGGGTATTGTTGTTGCTAAAAAGAAAGTGCGTCGTGCACACGAAAGAAATAGAGTAAAACGTTTGGCTCGCGAAAGTTTTCGCTTGCATCAACAGCAATTAACTTTAGATATTGTGGTTATGCCTAAAATGGGGATAGAAACAGTGCCTAATGCAGAGTTGCACCAGCAATTACAATTTGCTTGGCAAAAATTACAACGTCTTGCCAAAAAGCATCAAAAAATAGCTCCCTCCCTGCAAAAGTAGAGATGGCCAATGGTACGCTTACTGCATTGGTTAATTCGATTTTATCAAATTGCGATTAGTCCTTTACTTGGGCCGCGTTGTCGTTATATCCCTACATGTTCTCAATATTCATTGGAAGCAGTCCATACACATGGTGCTGTGCGTGGTGTGTGGTTGGCTACTAAACGTATTTGCCGTTGTCATCCTTGGGGTGGATCGGGGTATGACCCTGTTCCAAACAAAAGGATTCGTTTTATCTCTTTTCAGCAAATAGATTCTCAAAAGCATCTGGTTGCTGTACCCTTTCGTGATTGTTTCTTGAACCAAAATCACTCTAACCACTTGGGGTAATCGATATGCAACAATGGGCCAGGTTTGCCATTCTCGGGGCCATGTTTGTTGTCGCTTATTTGCTCATTTTGGCTTGGCAAAAAGATTATGGACATGCTGAGACTCAGCCACAGCCACAACAGGCTGCAGCAGTTTCACATGAAGTATCTGCAGATTTGCCAAATGCTCAAACGGCTTCAGCAGCGTCTGATATGCCACAAGCAAATATCGCGACTCAGCAACCAGCTACAGAAGCAAAAGCATCTGTAAATCAACAGCTTATTTCAGTACAAACTGACCTTTATCATCTTTGGATTAATCCTAAAGGTGGTGATATTGTTCGTATTGAATTGTTAAACCATGACAAGAGCAAAGACAGTAACGAAGCATTTGTCATGCTTGAAAGTGATGCAAAACGTACTTATGTGGCGCAGTCTGGTTTAATTGGTCTTAATGGTCCAGACAGTAACCGTAGCGGTCGTCCAATGTATGAGATTGAAAAATCTGCTTATACATTGAATGATGCCAAAGCGGTTCAAATTGAAGATGGAAAAAGCATCAAAGTGTTAACCGTACCGATGGTACTGAAAACAGCTGATGGTGTGGAAATCATTAAAACCTTTACCTTTAAGCAAGGTGAATATCCTGTTGTTGTGAACCATAAAGTAGTGAACCGCAGTGGTCAAAACTGGCAGGGTCAAATGTTTGGTCAACTCAAACGTGACAACTCTGATGATCCAGGCAAATCGGATCAAGGTATTTTCACGCTGGGCACTTTCTTAGGTGGTGCTTGGGGTTCGCCTGAAGAACATTATAACAAGCTTAAATTTGCTAACTTCAATGAAGAAAAATTGAATGTTGAAGCGAAAGGCGGCTGGGTTGCTATGGTTCAGCACTACTTTGTGAGTGCTTGGATTCCTGGTGACTTAAAATTGACGCAAGCCAATGGTCAACCTTATGTCGCGAAATTAGAGTCGCGTAAGTCAACGGATGATATGAATATCATTGGTTTTACTTCGCCGACGATTACTGTGCCTGCTGGTACAGTGGCTGAGATTGATGCGACCTTCTATTCAGGTCCTAAAGTTCAATCTGAGTTAAAAGAGCTTGCAACAGGTTTAAACCAAACTGTTGATTATGGTTGGTTATGGCCAATTGCGAAATTATTGTTCTTGGGTCTTGAGTTCTTCCACGGTTTAGTGGGTAACTGGGGCTGGGCAATTATTTTGTTAACGGTCTTGGTGAAACTGATTCTTTGGCCATTGTCGTCTAAGAGTTATCGCTCAATGGCGAAAATGCGTGTCATTGCACCTGAAATGCAGCGTATGAAAGAAGAGTTCGGTGAAGACCGTATGCGCTTCTCTCAAGAAATGATGGCACTATATAAACGTGAACAAGTCAATCCGCTTGCGGGTTGTTTGCCATTGTTATTACAAATGCCAATCTTCCTTGCGTTGTACTGGGTGTTGATGGAGTCAGTTGAGCTTCGTCATGCGCCATGGTTACTTTGGATTCAAGATTTGTCAGCGATGGATCCGTGGTTTATTTTACCGCTGTTAATGGGCGCAACGATGTTCATTCAGCAGTCTTTAAATCCACAACCGGCTGATCCAATGCAAGCGAAAGTTTTCAAAATCATGCCGATTGTTTTCACAGTCTTTATGTTGTTCTTCCCTGCGGGTCTCGTGTTGTACTGGATTGTCAACAACAGTATCACGATTATTCAGCAGACCTTGATCAACAAATCTGTTGAAAAAGACCGCTTGAATAAGGAACGTGCGTCGAGTTAATCGAGGCAACTTTTCGCGAAAAGCTGAATAAATCCGCCTAAGATGGTAATCTTAGGCGGATTTTTCATTGTGTGACTTTTAAGATTTTAGGTGAATGTTATGTACAACCGAACCACGATTGCTGCCATTGCAACACCACCTGGGCGTGGTGGTGTGGGGGTCATTCGCCTATCTGGTCCCAAGTCTTATGAGATTGCACAGGCCTTGACCCAAAAAGACTTGCCGAAAGCGCGTTTTGCTGGTTTTCGCCAGTTTTATGATGCCTCTGGCGAGGTGATGGATGAGGGCTTAGCGATTTGTTTCCCGAACCCCAACTCGTTTACTGGTGAAGATGTGGTTGAGTTGCAAGGTCATGGTGGCCCTGTCATTCAAAATGCTTTACTGGGGCGTTTGTTGGAGCTTGGTGCGATTGCAGCAAAAGCCGGTGAGTTTTCCATGCGTGCTTTTGAAAATGGTAAACTGGATTTGGTACAGGCTGAAGCGATTGCTGACTTAATTGATGCGACGTCTCAAGCCGCTGCACGTTCTGCGGTACGTTCATTACAAGGTGCATTTTCAACTAAAGTAAATCGCGTGTTGGAGCAATTGATTCATCTACGTTTGCATGTGGAAGCTGCGATTGATTTTCCTGAAGAAGAAATTGATTTTCTCGCGGACGGGAAAATTTTAAATCTTTTAGATGGCGTTACGGCTGCCGTGAACCAAGTGCAACAATCGGCTCGTCAAGGACAGTTGCTGCGTGAAGGTTTACAAGTGGTCATTGCAGGAAAACCGAATGCGGGTAAGTCATCACTGCTCAATGCATTAGCAGGCATTGAACGCGCCATTGTGACGGATATTGCAGGCACTACACGGGATGTCTTACATGAAAAAATTACCCTGAATGGCTTACCTATTACCTTAACCGATACCGCTGGTTTACGTGAAACGGGTGATATTGTAGAAAAAGAAGGGATTCGTCGTGCCATTAAAGAAATTGAGCAAGCCGATCTGTTACTTTTGGTCTATGACTTAAGCCAAGGCGAAGACCCACTCAAACTGGCGCAAGAATATTTTGCTGAGCATATTGAACCGAAACGTTTAATGCTGATTGGTAATAAGTGTGATTTGATGGAAACAACATCGCATATCGAAGATTTTAATGGCTTCCGGCATATTATGGTTTCGGCAAAGCAAGAAACTGGCGTTCAAGCGCTCATAGAATCGATTACAGCGCATGCAGGCTTCCAGCCAGAAGAAGATACCTTTATTGCGCGTACACGCCATTTAGACGCAATGAAGCGTACTCAGCTTTACCTTGCTGAAGCGCGTGAACAATTGGTGGTGTATAACGCGGGCGAGTTGGTCGCAGAGTCGCTACGTTTGGCGCAAAATGCCCTCGGTGAAATTACAGGGGATTTTAGTGCGGATGATTTGCTTGGGAAAATTTTTGGATCGTTCTGTATTGGAAAATAATGCCAATATTTAGCATCGTGCCTATTTAGGTAGATGGATATAAAAAGCACTCAGTTTTAAACACAGGGTGCTTTTTTATACATAGGATGGCTAGTGCTGCTATTCAGCTTCTCTTTGGCACAAAAGTTTATGAGATTCTTATGCTGTAAGAAGCTAATCAAAAGGTAATTCGGCGGTAATCTCGATATTCGGGTTTCCACACATGCGCCTCAATGGCTTTTTGCAAGCTAGCTTCATCCATCAATGGGGCAACCCCTTCCCGTATCGCGGCAAGACCCACCTGCAAGGCGATAATTTTAGAGATGTCCTGAATGGCGCCAATACTTGGCAGTAAATCATGGTCTGGGTTTTTCAGCATGGGTGAACATCTGGCTAAAGCATTACTCGCGGCCATTAACATCAGGTCGGTCACGCTTTGCGCACCTGCGGCAATGACACCTAGACCAACCCCAGGAAAAATATAAGCATTATTGCACTGAGCAATGGGGTAAATATGGCCTTGATGATGTACTGGTGCAAATGGGCTGCCTGTTGCGATTAAGGCTTTACCCTCTGTCCATTGAATAATATCTGTGGGGAGCGCTTCGACCTGAGAGGTGGGGTTGGACAAGGGAAAGACGATCGGGCGTTCACAGTTTTCAGCCAGTGCGCGAATAATCTCTTCGCTAAATAAGCCAGTTTGTCCTGAAACTCCGATTAATACTGTGGGTTTGGCATGCTGAATGACTTCGAGCAGAGAAATCTCTGGCGCTACATTTGCCCATGTCTCAATGGCACGCAAAGGCTGCGCCAACTTGCTTTGAAAATCGAGTAAGTTGGGTTGCTGTTCAGTCATTAAACCAAAGCGATCTACCAAATAAAGACGTGAGCGTGCTTCAAGGTCGCTGAGCCCTTCAATTTTCATTTGTGCAATAATTTGTTCTGCAATACCACAGCCTGCTGAACCTGCACCTAAAATAACAATCGTTTGATCTTTGACCTGCTTTTTCACCACATGAGATGCTGCAATCAGGCTAGCTAACGCTACAGCCGCCGTACCTTGAATATCATCATTAAAACAACAGATTTGTTCACGATAGGTAGTTAGTAAAGGCATGGCATTTTGCTGAGCAAAATCTTCAAACTGAATCAGGGCCTTCGGCCAGCGTCGTTGAATGGCACGAATCACATCATCGATAAATTGATTGTATTCATCGCCACTAATACGGGGGTGGTTCCAACCCAAATACAGCGGATCGTTGCGTAACTGTTGGTTATTGGTCCCAACATCCAGCGTAATAGGCAAGGTATAGGCTGGACTGATGCCTCCACAGGCGGTATAAAGCGACAGTTTACCAATGGGAATCCCCATGCCGCCAATGCCTTGATCACCAAGACCTAAGATCCGCTCTCCATCGGTCATGACGATGACTTTGACATTTTTACGGTTGACGTTGTGTAGAATTTCATCAATATGCGCGCGATCTGGGTAGGAAATAAAAATGCCACGATGTCGGCGATAAATATCGGAAAAACGTTGGCAGGCCTCACCCACAGTTGGGGTGTAAATGATCGGCATCATTTCACTTAAGTGATGTTTGAGCAGATGATAAAATAGGGTTTCGTTGGTATCTTGGATATTGCGTAAATAGATATGTTTGTTGATGTCATCTTTAAAAGATAAATACTGCTGATAGGAGCGGCGACTTTGTTCCTCAATGGTTTCAATCACGTGTGGAATCAGGCCGTGTAAATTGAAGGTATTGCGTTCTTGTATTGAAAATGCAGCTCCTTTATTCAACAACGGCAGTTCTAAAAGTGAATGAGCTGCATAGGGAATATAGAGCGGTTTTTTTATGGTTACATGATCCATCATGAGCTTGATCTCGTTACATCGATTGCAATGTCCGTATTCTGCTGAAAGAAGTATGGATTAAACGTCGAGACGTTGTGGTGAATAGGGACACAAGTGAAGATAAATGCCTGATTTGGCTATTATATATCTGACCAAATGCAGGCCTAGAGTTAAAACAAAGAGAGACAGACAACACCGAACGGGATAGTTTGAGGTGCTGTCTGTAATGCACTATTTAATAAAACTCAGTTCTTTACTAATCCGATCCAGCACTGGTTTCTTTTTGGCTTGGAACTGGGTTTTATTTTGCTGAATAAGATTATTGCCATGGGTATCAATCGAGATGATCAGCGGGCCAAATACCTTGACGCGGTTAATCCATAAAGTTTCAGGCATCCCGAGGTCTTGCCATTCAGCGCCTTCAATTTCCTCGACTTGAGTGGCTGCCAGTACCGCACATCCTCCAGGGAAAATCGCATGGACTGCTTTGTGCTCCTGACAGCCTGCGACAGTCTCAGGGCCCATGCCACCTTTACCCACAATCAGTTTCACCCCAGTTTGTTTGATAAATTCGCGTTCAAATTTTTCCATACGCATACTGGTGGTGGGCCCAATGGAGACCATTTCAAAACCGCCATCATCCTTTTTACGCACGATGGGGCCAGCATGGAAAATCGCACCGCCTTCTAAATTCACGGGAAGTTGTCGACCTTGTTCAATTAAGCGGCGATGTGCCACATCACGACAAGTAACTAGACGTCCAGTTAGATATACCACGTCACCAATTTTAAGATCGGCTAAGTCTTCATCACGTAATGGGGTGGTCAGTACTTTTTTCATAGCACAACTCCTTCGTGTGACAGAATTTCATAAGACATATCAGGGTTAATTTTAATTTTGCCACGGCGGTGTGCCCAGCAACCGGTGTTGACTGCCACGCCAATGGTGGATGGGTGACGAGCCGAAGACTCAATATTGACGCCCATGACGCTGTTATTGCCTGTTAAGCCCTGTGGGCCAATGCCAATTTCATTCAAGCCTTGTTCCAGCAAGTCTTCCATCAGTGCAGCACGGGGGTTATCACTTCTTGAGTCTACAGGGCGCATAATGGCCAGTTTGGACAAGCGTGCAGCGGTTTCAACTGAAGTGGACACCCCGACACCGACCAGTAATGGCGGGCAAGCATTCACACCACGCTCGGTAATCACATCCATCACGAACTCAGCTACACCTTCATAGCCTTGACCTGGCATCAAAACTTTAGCTGCACCTGGCAAGGTACACCCGCCGCCTGCCATATAGACATCGATGGTACAGGTATCCTGTTCCGGGACGATGCGCCAGTCTAGCCACGGAATTTGGGTGCCCGTATTGGTGCCCGTGTTTTTCTCATCAAAGGTTTCAACTGCATTGTGGCGCAAGGGGCCTGTACGGGTTGCCTCTTCGGTCGCTTCACGTAAAATTTCCTGCAATTCGCCCAACAGTGGGAAATGCGCACCCGCTTCAACAAAATATTGAATCACGCCTGTGTCTTGGCAGCTGGGACGGTTTAGTCGATCTGCTGCTTCTTGGTTTTCATCCATTGAATCATAAATTGATTTGGCCAGTGGGTTGGTTTCCAATGTTTTCAGCTCAATCAGTTTGCTTTTGACATCTTTGGGTAAACGTTTGCCAATATAGGCTGTAAATTTGGCCATGGTGTCCGTGAGGGACTGTACGGCAAGTTCTTTTTCCATGGGAGGCTCCTTGTTAAGCGTTCAATTCGCTCGAATATCGAATAAGGTAAAAATGAAGATCATGAATTACTCAATTCAGCCGAATTGGCTTTGTTTTTTTGAGTAAAACTTAAAACGAGGGTCAAGACGGTAGATAAAATCAGCAGACCTGCGACGAAATACAAACCGCCTGCAAAGCTTCCAGTTTGGTCTTTAACCCAACCGATCATGGCTGGACCCGCAAAGCCACCTAAGTTCCCAATCGAGTTAATGGTTGCGATGCCTGTCGCTGCGGCGGCACCCGATAAAAACATGGTTGGCATGCTCCACAGTGGTGGTTTAGAGCAACTGATGCCGACGTTGACAATGGTTAATGCGGCAATCAGGCCAAACATACTGCCAGTACTGGCTGCAATCGCGAGCCCCACAGCTGCGGTTAAACAAGCCAAAGCCACATGCCAAGTGCGTTCATTGGTTTTGTCGGAGTGACGTGACCACAAAATCATGGCAACAACAGAGATAATAGGAGGAATGGCGTTCAATAGACCGACGGTCATTGAGCTGACACCCAGTTCTTTAATGATTTGAGGTGCCCAAATGCCAAGGGTATACAGCCCCGCTGAGGTACCGAAATAAATGAGTGCCAGAGCAAGCACGCGTGGATTGGCGAGTCCGCGTAAAATACTATGCTGCTGTTGCCCTCCTTTATTGGCATCTTCCGCTTGCATGGTTTTAACCAACCATTCTCGCTCATCGGGTTTTAACCACGCGGCTTTTTCAGGTCGATCTGTCATGTAGAAAAACACTACGACGCCTAGGATCACCGCAGGAATGGCTTCAATCAGGAACATCCATTGCCAACCTGCTAAGCCCATGATGCCGTGCATTTCCAGTAATGCTGCTGAAATAGGAGAACCAATCGCCGTGGCTATAGGGGCGGCAGCCATAAATAAGGCAATTACCCCTGCTCGATTTCGTGCAGGGAACCAGTAGCTTAAATACAAAATAATGCCGGGGAAAAAGCCTGCTTCGGCGACACCGAGTAAAAATCGCATAACATAAAAGCTGGTTGAGCTTTCGACAAAGGCCATCCCGCCAGCAATAATGCCCCAAGTCACCATGACTCGTGCAATCCAAATGCGAGCGCCGACTTTGTGCAAAATAATGTTGGAGGGAACTTCAAAGAGGAAATAGCCCAAAAAGAAAATTCCTGCGCCAAAACCGAGAATCGAAGCGGTAAAGCCCAAATCTTCTTTCATGGTAATGGCAGCAAAACCAATATTGACCCGATCAATATAGGCAATTAAATATAAAATCATGATAAACGGCACAATACGCCAAGTGATTTTGCGTAGCGTCCGTTTCTCGATATCCATGTCCATGGCTTATCTCCATATCAGTAGCGATTACCTCCCGATTGGGTTGAAGTCACACCGCAATCGAGTTTGGCGAAACAGCTCCCCGTTTGTGCACCGTTGTCCTTACACGGTGGACTTTATGACTCACTCAAGTTTCCTTGCTTGGGTGAGATATGTTGTTTGGGGGGTAACGTGATAGGGATATTAGAGACTTTGCAAAACCGATGAATCGATATAAAGTTAAATCACTCTTGCAAAAAACTGAATAATCATGAGCTCAGATACCGAATTAGCATTTTTTTGTTTACTAATAAAACAGGGCAGTCTGGTTGCAACAGCGCGTGAGTTGAATTTAACGCCCCCTGCTGTGTCCCGACGTCTGACACAAATGGAAGAGCGTTTAGGGGTTCGGTTGTTGAATCGGACCACCAGACGTATCAGTTTGACCAATGAAGGCGAAATTTATTTTGAGAATGCTTCGCGAATCTTGAAAGAAATTGAAGAAATGGAACAGCAAGTAGCACGCAGTCGCACCACACCTAAGGGTTTGCTGCGAGTGAATGCACCGTTTGGTTTTGGTCGAACCTACATTGCTCCTGCGATTTCAGACTTTGCGCGAAAATTTCCAGATATTGAAGTCCAGTTACATCTGACCGATCGTCCGATTCATTTGCCGAATGATGCGATTGATGTCTCGATTCACTTTGGACAGGTACCAGACTCACGACTAATTGCGAAAAAAATTGCGGCCAATAGACGGCTTCTATGTGCTTCTCCGCGTTATTTGGCGAACGCTGGGGCACCACTTACGCCACGCGAACTGACCCTGCACCAATGCATTGTGTTAAGACAAAATGATGCGGCATATGCGAACTGGCGTTTAACTCAAGGGGATAAGGAAGAGACAGTTAAAGTGCATGGAAAATTGAGTAGCAATGATGGCCAAGTCACCATTGGCTGGGCACTCGATGGTCATGGAATTTTAATGCGCGCTGAATGGGACGTGGCCAAGTATTTAAAAAGTGGTCGTTTAGTCCAAGTATTGCAGGACTATGAGACGCCCCCTGCCGATATCTATGCGATTTATATGGATCGGCTCGAGCACTCACCAAGAGTGTCCTATTTTTTAGAACATTTAAGCCAGTATTTAAATGAACATACGGACTTAGCCCATGCCAACAAGAAAAGAACCTAAGTTATAGCAAGGGTAGACTGAAAAATGGCATCTGAAGAACGATCTAAATCGAAATGATTTTGACTTCACTCTTTCTATGCAGAAGCTAGACGTATACTGCTTTTATGCGCAAACCACAGATAAAAACACAATAAAGCGATGGCAATGCAAAAGCTAATGACCCCGAAGCTTAATCCAAAGTGATCTGCCAAATAACCCACAGCTACAATGGGTACAATCGTACCCAAATAACCAATAAAAAGATAAGTCGACATCACTGCAGCACGATTCTCTAAGGTGGTCATCGCATGAATGAGACCAAAGGAACCAATCAAGGTCAGGCCATGTCCGACACCAACGAGAAAATCACTGATAAAGAAAAATGCACTCAGTTGAAATAGCATACACAGCGCCAAAATGCCTAAGCTTGCAATCAAGGTAATTAAGCCATAGTTGAGGCACTTATAAGCGGGAATGCTTCTAGCAAAATACTGCACCACGGCAGAGACAATTAAAATACTGGTAATGGCTGAACCGCTAATGAGAGGGCCGTGCCACGGCAAAATATCCCGCACAAATGAAGGTGATAAGGATGCAAATAAACTAAACGCGGCAAAGGCACTAAATGCGGTAAATCCAACGATCAAAAACAACTGATGATATTGCACTTCTGGTCGGAGTAGCTTTGGGGCAATACTAAAGGGCTGTGAGGTAAACGTGGGAGATTGAACCCAAAATAAACCAAAGAAACACAGTACAGCGCCAAGTATAACGGGTAGATAAGGACTGACTAACGGATATTCTGAAAATTGAGCTATCAGGCCACCAATCAGCGGGCCTAAGCCAAAGCCTACTGCGGTAATAATCGAACTCAGTTGTGGTGCAATCTGTTGATGGCTTTTGGGCACGGTATACATCAGTCCCAGTAAGGCCGAAGTGGTCATCAAACCAGATGCAATACCAATAATAAAGCGCCCCAAAGATAAAATGAGAGCATCAGAAGCATAAGCGGAAATCACCAACCCGATGCTAATAAACACCAACCCTACTTGTAAGGTGCGTAAATAGCCAATGCTATTACTGGTCCGGCCGAGAAACAGCAAAGTAGCGAGACAACCAAACATATAAGCCACAAAAATATAGGTGATCTGACTCGGCACCAGATGCCATAAGGCTTGATACAGCGGGTAAAGTGGACTGGCTAAGGCAGTCCCCATCGTTCCCATCATTAAGGCGAGGCTGACCATACAAAATGGACGCCAAGAAGTGCTTGTTGTCATGCAAATGCCATGCGGCTCTCTCGGTCAAAACAAGAATATTTTGATGCCCAAGAGAAAAAGGATAGAGAGCAACAGTGTATCGGTTTGTGGAAAAAATGGTCAACTAAAAACTTGAAAAAGAAAGCAATAAAACTTAGCCATAGCGTTTCAGCAGTTTTAAGAACTCAGCCAACTCCTCTTCATTGACCTGTTCAGCTTGTGTTAATACATGATGGCGTAAGTGTGCTTCAACGAGTTCATTCATCAGCCCATTGACCGCGCCTTTAATAGCAGCGACTTGTTGTAAAACGTCGATACAACTGGCATCGGGATGTGTGATCGAGAGTTCAACGGCGTTGACCTGTCCTTGTAAGCGTTTCACACGGTTTAAAATTTTTTTATCTTCATGCAAATGACTCAACACATTGCTCCAAAAATAAATATACTAAGGGGGAGTATATTGGTGAATGATTTTAAATGCAAAATACCCCATCACGTCAGCATACGCATCATTTTGATGACGGTAATCCACTGGCACAAAAACGGATTTTAATGGCGACCATTTTAACGGCAGTCATGATGTTATTAGAAGTGATTGGTGGATGGATTTTCCAATCAATGGCTTTGCTGGCGGATGGTTGGCATATGAGTTCGCATATGTTGGCACTGGGTTTGGCTTATTTTGCCTATCGTGCTGCACGGCATTATGCCCATGATCAGCGCTTTAGTTTCGGCACATGGAAAATTGAAATTCTTGCAGGCTACAGCAGCGCTATTTTGCTGATGGTGGTGGCGGGTTTTATGGCTTTTCATTCAATTCAGCGCCTATTCTCGCCTGTACAAATTCATTATAACGAAGCAATTCCAATTGCGATTTTAGGCTTATTGGTGAATTTAATCTGTGCATGGTTGCTGCATGATGGTCACCATCACCATCACCATCACCATCACCATCACCATCACCATCATGATCATGTAGTAGAAGTACATAGCCATCATCATGATTTAAATCAGAAAGCTGCATTTATGCATGTGGTAGCAGACGCAGTGACTTCCATTTTTGCCATTATCGCGCTGATTTTTGGTAAATATTTGGGCTGGGATTTTCTCGATGCTGCGCTTGGAATCGTGGGATCAATACTGGTAGCCAAATGGGCATTAAGCTTAATGCAAGAAACGGGAAAAACCTTGTTAGATGCTGAAATGGATCATCATGTGGTGGATGAAATTCGCGAAGTATTGGCAGAACTACCGCATACGACCTTGACCGATTTACATGTTTGGAAAGTAGGCAAAGGCAAGTTTTCCTGCATTTTGGCTTTAGAAACGACGGTAGGCTTAACTGCGGATCGCGTGCGGACAATGCTCTCGATTCATGAGGAAATTGTTCATGTCTCGGTGGAAATTAATAGCAAGGCTCTCACTGTTCCACGTGAAACTTTGGCCAGTTCATAAGCAAGGCGTGTTGGGTTTCGGTAAAGCCGTGGAAAAAATGATTCAATGCTTGAATAATACGCTCTACACTAGCGCCGTGGTTCTCCGATTGAAAGAGCAAAAAGTGATGATAAAAAAACTGGGTTTGGCACTACTCACAAGTGCAATTGCAAGCATGACTATGGCCAGTGTAGAAAGTGTTCAAGCTAACTTAAAAAAGAATTATCCAAATATTAATGTTCAAAATATTCAAAAAACAGAAATGTCGGGCATTTATAGCGGATCTTTAGATGGCGAAATTGTGTATTTAGGCGAAGCGGCTGAGCATGTGATTGCAGGTTCGATGGTACGTTTAAAAGATCAGAAAAATTTAAGTGCTGCCTTATATGTGCAACAAAACTCGCTCGATTGGAACAAGCTGCCGCTAAAAGATGCCATTAAAAGCGTTAAAGGCAACGGCAAACGCCAATTGGCGGTTTTTTCAGACCCAAACTGTCCTTACTGTAAGCAGTTAGAGGCTGAGCTGAATAAACTGAATGATGTGACCATCTATACCTTTATTTATGCCATTAAGACGCAATCGATTGCACCGTCGAAACAAGTGTTTTGTGAAGCAGACCCTGCCCTCGCATGGAAAAATTTGATTGCAAAAGGGACTCAGCCAACGTCGAAAAAACCGTGTGCCAATCCAATTGAGCGCAACATTCAACTTGGTCGTAGTCTGGGTTTACAAGGGACGCCCGTGGTTATTTTCTCAAATGGCTTTAAGGTGAATGGCGCTGTGCCTTCAACCACCATTGAAAATATGTGGCGTGAATTGGGCTTATAAGAGTTCAAATATACAGATAAAAAGCACCTGAAACGGTGCTTTTTTTAATGGCTGAGTTTAGGTTTTTTTGGTGACCATGTTGTAGATGAATAAAATAACAATGGCTCCAATAACTGAAGCAATAAAGCCTGCGGCAGAGCCTTCACTATAGAGACCGAGTAAACGACCACCATAAGTGGCTACGAGAGAACCAGCAATCCCCAGTAAAGTGGTGACAATAAATCCTGCTTTGTCATCGCCAGGATGGATAGCACGTGCGATGAGACCTGCAATAAAACCAATCACGATTGCAACAATAAGTGACCACATGAGCCAGCTCCTTTTTTTATCATGTCTTTGTTTTTACATCATGTGCAAAAATATCATCGGGCATAATGCTGCTTTGCAGTAGAGCAAATCTGCTAAAAACTGTATGTTTTATGTACTTAGCTCACGATAAAAATAAAAAAAGTGGCCTTCGGCCACTCTTTTGTCGATTGCTCTTAAAGACCAATTTCCCCAATAAATGGCAAATGACGGTACTTTTGGTCGTAGTCTAAGCCATAACCCACAATGAATCGATCTTCGACATTAAAGCCTAAAAACCTCACATCGAGTTCAATTTCACGGCGTGAAGGTTTGCTGACTAAGGTACATAGTTCAATTGAGTTGGGAGAGCGTGTTTCTAAAATTTCGAGTACTTTGCTCAAGGTGTTGCCTGAGTCGATGATGTCTTCAATGACCAAGACATCTTTACCACGAATTTCGCCGTCTAAATCTTTTAAAATTTTTACATCACGTGAAGATACCGTACCGCCACCGTAGCTCGAAACCGTCATGAAGTCGAGTTCATGGGGTTTTGAAATGCTACGACATAAGTCTGCCATGAAAATGACTGAACCACGTAATAAACCAATCAGTACGAGTTCCTTATCACTGTTTGCATAATGCGCATCGATTTGTGCACCAAGCTCTTTTACTTTCGCTTGAATCTCTTCAGTAGAAATCATTACGCTCATTTGAACGGTCATGGGTAGATACCTAAAAAATTAAAAAAAATCAAAAATAAAAAAGGCGTTGACCTGCAACACCTCTATATATGCATTAATTTTAATATATCTCTAAACGAGATGCACCCCCTTTTGCCCGCTGGAAATGTAATCATTTCATTGCAGGCGGGATGCTGCTTGGTTTAGAGGCGAAAATCAAAGTTGTTTCAAAACTCGATTAGCTGCTTAAATTTTCGCTATTTGCTACTTAGTTTTGCACATAGGCTTTCTGACCAAAAATATAAGTCGCATGAATATTACGGTCATCACCCATGGTCATTAGGGCAAATAACGCATCTTCAATCCCTTTTGCACGTTGCTGACGTAATGCTTGCAGCGCAGTTGCTTTGAGATCGAGCACAACAAAGTCGGCTTCTTTGCCCAAATTAAAGTTACCGAGTTTATCATCCAAGCTCAGTGCTTTGGCACCGCCAAGCGTAGCGTGATAAAGCGACTCAAACGCGGACAGTTTATCACCCTGAAGCTGCTGCACTTTATAGGCTTCATTGAGGGTTTGTAGTTGGTTAAAAGAGGTCCCTGCACCAATATCGGTACCCAGCCCAACTTTTACCTGCTTTTCCCAAGTTTTATTCAATGGAAATAAACCACTGCCTAAAAATAGGTTGGAGGTCGGACAGAAAGCAATGGCAGAGTCAGTCTGATGCATGCAGTCCCACTCAGCCTCTTCTAAGTGCACGCAGTGGGCAAAGACCGAATGCGAACCGGTTAAACCAAAGTGATGATAAACATCGAGATAACCTTGCTGTTCAGGGAATAAGTCTTTTACCCAAGCAATTTCATTTTTATTTTCACTTAAATGCGTATGCACATAAACATCTGGGTATTCAGCTTTGAGCTGCCCTGCTTTAGCCAATTGCTCTGGTGTTGAGGTTGGAGCAAAACGTGGCGTAATCGCATACAGGTTACGGCCCTTGCCATGCCATTTCTCAATCAGTGCTTTAGAGTCTGCATAAGCACTGTCAGGCGTGTCGCACAGGTCTTCAGGTGCATGACGATCCATCATGACTTTACCTGCGATCAGGCGCATCTGGTGCTGCCCTGCTGCTTCAAATAAAGCATCGACTGATTCGGTATGCACAGTACAGAAGACCAAGGCTGTGGTGGTGCCATTTTTTAGCAGTTCTTGCACAAAGAATTGGGCAATCTGGTCGGCATAGGCTTTATCTGAAAATTGTAATTCAGTTGGGAAGGTATAGGTATTGAGCCATTCGAGTAGCTGTTCACCATAGGCCCCCACCATTTCTGTTTGTGGAAAATGAATGTGGGTGTCGATAAAACCCGGCACAATCAATTGTTCAGGATAGTGCTGAACCTCGACGCCAATAGGAAGGTGCTGTTGCCCCTCCTGCCAAGATCCAAACCATTGGATTTTGCCATTTTGGCTAATCAGTAAACCATCTTCTACGTAACGCACTTGGTCGTGAATTTCACGCGCTTGGGCAACCGTATTCTGAATATCTAGGAAGCGACCGCGAACCGCCGTCGTTGCAACTACAGAAGACATTTTAAACCTGTGTTTTGACTTTTTTTCGATTGATTGTACCGTAAACTGGATTTTTTTCACGGCTATTTAATGAAGTTTTTATGTGTGTTGTGAACGCTAGATTTTAAATGAAAGACTGGAGCAGTATTTTCTAAAAAATTGAACTGTTTTGAGGCCAGTCATGTACCTGTGCCATCGATAAGATCATGATTTTTTATGCAATACATAAGCACAAGCTTTGAGCTTAAATGATTCAATCTATTCGCAAAATTTTGTTGAGAAAGTCTTTATCTTTAAATGCTGAGTCAGTACAGTGTCGACATTGATAAAATAAGAGACAATGACCCGCATGTATTTTTGGAATACCAAAGCATTAGCACATGAATTATCTAGCAACACCCTCGATAAAAAGCATTATAAAAATTATTACTTAGTCACCGCCTTACTGGTTTCAGTGGTGTATTACTACGGCATGTATTCACCCTATGGGGATGTTCGTGTGATTGGTGTTGAGGGACTTCTGACTTTATTGATTATGTTTATCGGGATTCAAAGCGCTTACAAAGCCAATGGCGGCGATGATGGCGAGCATTTCTTAGGTCGAATCACAGCGTTGTCTTTTCCCATTTTGGTACAAACCACTGTAGCTGGTGTTGTCTTTGGTGCATTGTTATTGGGGCTTTATTTTGCTTTTAATCTAGAAGGCACGGCGTTTGATGATTGGTATGAGTGGACTATTTCACTGTTTACCATCTTCCTGCAAATCTTGTTTTTCACGCGTTTGGTGTCTTATATGAAGCGGGTTAAAGCGCATACCATCTAAGCTTGAAAAAAATATTGTTTTCGAATGTATGCCTGTCAGTTTTAGATTTGACAGGCATTTTCTTTTTCAATTTAAACTTTATTTGATACACGGAAGCGTCATCCGCAATCTGCGTAGTGTTTGGAATAGATTATTTTTGCAACACAAATTTTTTAATTATAGAAAGTGAACAGGTTTTGCGGAGGACAAATGCTTTTCTTACGAAGCTTCGCTTCTCATTTGGCGAAACAAAAGAATAATTGAGCTCCCAGTATTGAACTTAAAAAAGATAAGACTCCGCCGTGAATAACCTAAAAGTGATGGTGCTCCTACTAAAACGCCTGAACAGACCCATATTAATTTTTGGACAGATATTTTAAATAGGTGATTTAGAGCGCCACTTTATTCCACAAAATAATGCGCAGCAAAATGCGCATCATTGCCGATCACATCAAATACATCTTCACGCAGTGACATCCCCGCACATTCATCCCCGACCATCCAAAGTCCCAAGGTGGGCAGCATGCCTTCATGCAACGGAGTTTTTACCCAGCACTGCATGACATAACCATATTTGTCGTAGTCATCGAAGTAAAAACTACCTGAGGCTGCGCCGCAATCGACATTGTTTTGTAGGATATGAATATTTGCGCCTTCGCGCGCTAAGATGGGCTTACGCACCCATTTCCCTGCGTAGTGGGCGTGCGCATCATAAGCATGGGTTTCTAACAACAATGGATGATTTGGAAAGCGTTTCCATAGCTCAATCAATAGGGCTTTATTGGAGAGCAGCATTTTCCAACACGGTTCAATCCATTCGGTTTCAGGTTTGAGAAACTGTGAAAAATTTTCTTCCCAAATCCATTCCCACGGATACAGCTTAAATAAATGCTGAATCTGTTGCTGATGCAAATCGACAAAGGCGGTGCCATTCCAACCAATGTTTTCCATCGACAGTTCGCTGACATTTAAGCCTGCCTGAAAAGCGGTATCCATGAGGTATTCTAAATTACCCCAATCTTCACGCCCTGCTTCTTGGCAGGCTGCGAAATGGACACGGCTACGTGTAGGATAGAGCTGTTTCCAACGCTCAATCAACTTTTCATGAATGCTGTTGAACTGATCACGGTTTTCAATATTTTCGACCTGTTCAATCCAATGCCACTGTGCAACTGAGGCTTCGAGTAAACCCGTTGGCGTATCGGCATTGTATTCCAGCATTTTGATGGTTTGACCATCATAGGCAAAATCGAAACGGCCATAGAGCATCGGCGCTTGGTTATTCCATGAGTGCTCAATCAGAGGAATCGCTGCTGGGTGGATTTGAAAATATTCGGGATAATGACCGCGTTGAATCATATCCCCTGCCACTTCAAGGCACATCTGGTGTAATTCGTTCGAGGCATCTTCAAGCTGTTCAATTTGCTTGAGGCTAAACTCATAAGCCACCCCTTCTGACCAATACATTGAACCATCCCGCGACGGCAAGTTGTAGTAGTCAAAACCAATCTCTTGATGCGCCTGTTGCCAGTTTGCACGCTCAGGGAATAGAACTCGTTTCATGTATTAACCTCCGAATGAGCCCCCGCCACGGCCGAAGCCTCCACGAATGGGTTGGGATTTGGCATGGCTAAAAACGTGAGTCGAGATTCTGGGTGTGCCCATCGAATGACGTCCGCGAGCTTTCAAGACTTTGCCCATGTAACGGACTTTACGGTTGTTTTTATAATATTGTGGGCCGATATAAACCCCAGTAGAGCCACTATAGCTCGATTCACTATTTTCGTTAGCAGGTTCGCACAGTTCAAAATGCCAGTCTTGGTAGCAGTTGTATTGGTTATTGTAAACATCCTGTTGTAGGGTTTTAGAACCGCTACATGCCGTGAGTAAAACGGGCACTACAACAAGAGTTAATTTTTTGGTACGCATGGATGAGCAACCTTCAGGTTCTTTTATTTTTACAGGTAAAACCAAGGGTTTTAAGCCCGCTTATCATAGGGAGCTGTTTGCATAAAGTACAGTACATTTGCACAGAAAATCATAGGATTAAGTCTTGTACAATTTAAGATTTAGCCATCAAAAAAGCCTTCACAGAGGAAGGCTTTTTTAAAACATTAGAGGGTGGTTTGATGATGTTTCTTACTGTATCGAATCGACAAGATCGCAGTAATGGTCAGCACCAACACAATAAAGCCCAGTGAAATCCAAATTGGCATGTGGAACACATCCAGCATGAGCATCTTAAAGCCGATGAATACCAAGATAATACCTAAACCATACGGGAGGTAATGCATCTTGGTTGCTGTACCAGACAACAAGAAGAACATCGCACGTAGACCCAAAATTGCCATTAAGTTTGCAGTCAACACAATAAACGGATCAGAAGTCACCGCGAAAATTGCAGGAATGGAATCCACCGCAAAAATCACATCCGATGCTTCAACTAAAATTAACACCAAGAATAGCGGCGTTGCCCACAACATGCCGTTTTGACGGACAAAGAACTTATTGCCATGCAGTTGCGGGGTAATCCGCATATGTTTACGCAACCATTTTAAGATTGCCATATCTTCGATATTGGTTTCTTCTTCGTTTTGCCCTTTGAAGAATTTGAAACCCGTATACACCAAGAACGCACCGAAGATATACAGAATCCATGAGAACTCTTGCACGAACCACGCGCCAATAAAAATAAAGATGGTACGTAGAATAATCGCGCCCAATACACCATACAGCAATAATTGGCGTTGTAGTGCAGGTGGGATGGCAAAAGCAGCAAAGATCATCAGCCAGACAAAGACGTTGTCGACGGCTAAAGATTTTTCAAGTAAATAACCTGCGAAGTACTCCATGACCTTGGTATTGGCCACAGTGACACCTGCAGTTTGTTGTAAATACAACCAGAGACCTGCACCAAAGAGTGATGCGACGGAAACCCATGCAATACTCCATAACGCGGCGGTTTTGATTTTAACTTCTTGACCTTCTTTTTGTTTAAAGCCTAAAAAGTCGATTAGTAGCATCACGGTAACAATGCCGAAAAAAGCAATGTATAGCCATAAATTGCCGATAGATTCCATGAAATCCTCCACATCCAGCAATCGGCCACAAAAAAACCTTGACCTGCTGCCAGATGAAATAAAATATCTGTGACAACATGATCAAGGTCTTGCCTACATTTTAGCGTATGTATTTTGTGCGCTAAAATGCTCAGATGCCGACTTTTTGCAAAGTGTAATGACGATAATCTGACACGTGAAAGTTATGCATGGCATTGATTTTTCACGTTTGGAGGAGGCTACTCCCCTTGTTCAACATAAATTTGGTTTTGGATTTGATCCAAAAGTGAGCTAAGCATCGCATATTTTTATGGTTTGAGCAAATATTAAAGAAAATTGTAGATGAAATATAAATGAGACAAAATTTTGCTTCAATTTGTGGCAAGCTAAAAAAGCAGCATAATCAGCTAGAGGAATAATAATGAAAATTCAACATCAAGAAACAGGTAGTAAAGGCGAAGTTTTTGTTGAGCAAGAAAACGAGCGTGTGGCGGAAATGACTTATAGTTGGGCTGGGGATGATAAATTTATTATTGATCACACTTGGGTCAGTGAGTTGCTGCGTGGGCAACATGTGGGGCGTCAGTTATTGGATGTTTTGGTTAACTTTGCCCGTGATAAGGGCGTGAAAATTTTACCCTTGTGTCCGTTTTCCAAATCGGTATTCGACAAAGATCCATCTATTCATGATGTTTTATTCCACTAAGATAGAGAACGATAAATCAATCCATTCAACGAGTGTGCTATGCAATTTCAACATGTAGATCGCGATCAAAAAGGTGAGTTTTTTTTAAATAATGCAGACGGTCAGCGCATTGCTGAAATTAGCTATATTTGGCGGGACGAGACAACCATTGATGCCAACCATACTTGGGTTGATGATTCACTGCGGGGTCAAGGTGTGGCGCGTTTGCTGTTGGATACTCTGGTTGATTTTTCACGTGAGAAAAACCTGAAAATTATCCCGACTTGTTCTTATGTCGATGTGATGTTTCGCCGTGAGAAAAGTTTTGAGGATGTCGCGGCTTAATTGTTCACAACATTCATCGCGGTTCTAAGCGTTAAACTAAAATGATATAGCTGCCATTGCAGTTCTAATTTGGACTTTGCAATGCTGAACATGATGGAATTAAAGTATATGAAGACGCTTTTATCTATTGCCCTATTCTGTTCAGTTGCCCCTTTATTACATGCTGAAGATTGTGTAAAACTTGAGGAAAAGGCAGAACAAAAAGAAGTTCAGATTATTCCACGTTGGGGCATGAAAGTGATAGCTCCAACCAGAGTGTATTTTCATTCAGCACCGAGCAATGCTTGTAAAATCAAAGATCTGTTTATGATTAAAAATGACCATATCACTGCTTATAGCACCTATGATGATGGCCAAGAACAGTGGGTTTCGATCATGTATTTCAGCAAACGCTTGGGAGACACGGTTCAAGGTTGGTCAAAACTAAAAGACTTTGAATATACGGGTACGATGTCTGGTTTTTAATTGGATACGCTTGTAAAAAAAACCCGCCATATGCGGGTTTTTTTTTCTAATGGGACAATTTATTCTGCGTTCAAGGCGCTAATCAATTTTTGGTGTAAACCACCAAAGCCGCCATTGGACATGATCACAACCGCATCGCCCTCGCCTGCATCACTGACGATGGTATGGATAATGTCATCCAAAGTGCGTGCAACTACTGCCTTGTTGGGTGCAGCCGCAATGACAGGTTGCAAGTCCCAGTCTAAACCTTCTGGTTGATACCAAATCACTTCATCGGCCAAACGTGCAGAGTGCGCAAGTCCATCTTTATGGCTTCCCATACGCATGGTATTTGAACGTGGTTCAATAATCGCCCATAACTTACGTTCGCCTAAACGCTTACGTGCGCCTTCCAGCGTCGTATCAATTGCGGTTGGGTGATGGGCAAAGTCATCATATACTTCAACGCCACGTACTGTACCTAAAAGCTCCATACGGCGCTTCACGCCGCCAAAGTTAGATAGGGCTTCACACGCTGTTTCAATGCTCACGCCGACGTGTTCAGCCGCAGCGATAGTCGCCAAAGCATTGGCTACGCTGTGCTGCCCTGTCATGTTCCATTGCACCGTGCCTTTCACCACGCCGTGTTGGAGTACTTTAAAATGCGAACCATCAGCACTGAGTTGTTCGGCATACAATTCAGACTTGTCGTGGGCCTCTAAAGAGGTACGAACCACAGGTGTCCAACAGCCCTGCTCTAAAACTTCATCAATATTGCTTTCAGTAATCGGAGCAATGATACGACCTTCACTTGGAATGGTACGAACCAAGTGATGGAATTGTTTTTGAATCGCTGCTAGATCATCAAAAATATCGGCATGGTCAAATTCAAGGTTATTTAAAATGGCTGTTTTGGGGTGGTAATGCACGAACTTCGAACGTTTGTCGAAAAAGGCAGAATCATATTCATCGGCTTCAACACAGAAGTATTTGCCAGCACCTAAACGCGCACTTTCAGAGAAACCTAACGGTACACCGCCAATCAGGAAACCTGGCTCTAAACCTGCCTGATCCAATACCCAAGCCAACATGGTGGTGGTGGTGGTTTTACCATGGGTTCCTGCTACGCCAAGTACGTGTTTACCTTGGAGCACATGATCGGCCAAAAATTGTGGGCCTGAAATATACGGCAAGCCTTCATTGAGCATGTATTCAACGGCATCAATCCCACGTTTCATCGCATTGCCGACGATGACTAAATCAGGATGCGGTTGTAAATGACTGCGGTCATAACCTTGCATTAAGGTAATGCCTGCATTTTCGAGTTGGGTCGACATGGGAGGATAAACGTTTAGATCCGAACCCGTCACTGTGTGGCCAAGATCACGTGCTAAAAGCGCTAAAGACCCCATAAAGGTGCCACAAATACCCAAAATATGCAGATGCATTCCGCCTCACTCCACTGCTTTTATAGACACATCACGTATTGTTGGTGCTGTTGTCGTGATTAATTCGATGTGAAAGCAACCATAGCAAGGCGCTTAGCGAAAAGATAGTGATTCTTGTATCTAATCGTTTAATTATTCTGCGGCTTGAGCAGTGCTTTTATTTTGTAAAAAAATAGGCTGAAAAGTGCAATATTTGCTGAATTTTCTAGCAAAAAACGTAGAATAAAATGCTCCTAAACTCAGCGATTTTGCTTCATGTCCCTGCCCTTTATTTTATTGATTATTGCCAACTGTTTTATGACACTTGCATGGTATGGACACTTAAAATTTTTGCCGGGTGTACCGCTTTGGCAAGCCATTTTATTTAGCTGGTTCATCGCGTTGGTGGAATACAGTTTTATGATTCCTGCGACCCGTATGCTGTCACAGCAAGGCTGGTCAATGGGTGAAATGAAAATCACCCAAGAAGTGGTGACGCTCTTGGTTTTTGTACCGTTTATGATTTTCTTATTTAAACAGCCTTTTAAGCTCGATTATTTATGGGCAGGACTGTGTTTATTTGGTTGTGTGTATTTTGTCTTTCGCAGCCAATAAATCAAAAAGTGAGGCTACAGTCCTCTTTTTATTTAAGTTTTATGCTACGCCATAAAAAAACAAGAAAAATCTGCATTTAGTTGTACGGTTAAATTTTGGAGAGCTGAAAAATCAGTCTATAATACGGGGCTCTTATTAAAGCTTGGCGCTAGTCGAGATTTATCTCTCTTAACTATCTCTGGAAACATTGCAATGAACGCGGCCGCTTCACAAGACACTCCTCTCGTTGGAATTATCATGGGTTCTCAATCAGATTGGACCACTCTCGAACACACTGCCAATATGCTTAAGCAACTTGGTGTCCCATTTGAAGCGGAAGTTGTGTCTGCGCACCGTACGCCAGATCGTCTTTTTGAATATGCTGAACAAGCACGTGACCGTGGTATCCAAGTGATTATTGCGGGTGCAGGCGGTGCGGCGCATTTACCGGGAATGTGTGCGGCGAAAACTGATTTGCCTGTACTGGGTGTGCCAGTGAAGTCTTCGATTTTAAACGGTGTCGATTCACTGTTATCCATTGTGCAAATGCCTGCAGGTATTGCAGTGGGTACTTTGGCAATTGGTCCAGCAGGTGCAACCAATGCCGCGATTATGGCAGCACAAATTTTAGGTCTGACACGTCCTGAAATTGCAAAAAATGTAGCCGATTTCCGTGCTGCACAAACTGACAAAGTCGCAAGCAACAATATTCCAGGCCAAGCTTAATACGGGGCATTCCTCATGAATAAAACCATCGGTATTTTTGGTGGTGGGCAGCTGGGTCGCATGATGGCGCAAGCGGCTTTGCCACTGAATATTCAATGTACGTTCTTTGATGTGAGTACAGACTGCCCTTCAGCGGCTTTAGGAACGGTGATTTCAAGCAAAACTGAAAATGGTTTACAAGACTTTATTGCCAGTGCAGATGTCTTCAGCCTTGAGTTTGAAAATACGCCTTTGTCTGATGTTGATGTTTTGACCAAGCAAAAAGATATGCATCCGCCGCGTCAGGCTTTAGCCATTGCACAGCATCGCTTGTCTGAAAAAGCGTTATTTGATGAGCTTGAGATTCCTGTTGCGCCTTATAAAGCGGTAGATTCACTAGAAAGTTTAAGCGCTGCGGTTGCTGAGCTAGGCTTACCGATTGTACTGAAGACAGCCACAGGTGGCTATGATGGCAAAGGTCAGTTTGTATTGCGTTCTGAACAACAAATTGAACAAGCATGGGCTGAATTAGGCCCTGCTGGAAGTTTAATTGCAGAAAGCTTTGTGACCTTCTCGCGTGAAGTTTCGATCATTGCGGTACGTGGTCAAAATGGCGATGTGAAAACCTGGCCATTGGCTGAAAACCATCACCATCATGGTATTTTGTCGCATTCGATTGTCCCTGCACCGAATAGTGCGGACTTACAACCCGTTGCACAAGACTACATCACTCGCCTATTGAATCATTTGAATTATGTTGGCGTGTTGACCTTAGAACTGTTTGTCACAGACAAAGGTTTGTATGCCAATGAAATGGCGCCACGTGTGCATAACTCAGGACACTGGTCGATTGAAGGCGCAGTATGCTCTCAGTTTGAAAACCATATTCGTGCAGTCGCAGGCTTACCCTTGGGTTCAACAGAAGTAGTTCGCCCTACGGTCATGATCAATATTATTGGTCAGTATCCACAGTCTGAACAAGTCTTGGCCTTAGAAGGTGTACATCTACATCTTTATAATAAGGAAGAACGTGAAGGCCGTAAGATTGGTCACCTGACTTTAATGCCGAATGACACTACTCAACTCACGATGCTATGTCGTCAGTTGGCGAAAATTTTACCGAATCCATTGGCACTGAGCGAAGATATGACCATCTAAAGCTTCAGTTGTTGTTAAAAAAAGCGATCACGATAGTGGTCGCTTTTTTATTTGGATTCATTCAGGCATGATTGCGCCTCTTTGAAAAAAGTGACCGTTTATCGGATCAAAATTAAAATAAATTGCATGTTTTTTATCCGTTTAAATAAAATTAGCGCATAGAAAAATAAACTGAAAGCAAAATAAAGCGAGTTTTGTGTGGAGAAGCACGTTTAAAACAGAGCCCACAATTGAATGTGACACTGATGTTCACCTAAAAGAAAGTGAAACAGTAGAGAGCTCTATCAACTTGGGTATGTGGATATCTTTTCAAGTATGTTTTGAATTTAAAAGTGGGTTTTAAATTTAAATCGAGTGTTTAAATTTAAAATGAATTTAAAAGTTTTGATGCTGTTTGAATTTAAATTCAAAACAATAAATTTAAAGTCTGTGAGATGAATTTAAAGTTTTGAATTTAAAAATATTGAGCTTGGGTTTCGAAGTTTAATTCTTTGTATATTTTTGATTATGAAGGTTAAATAAAAATGTGGATAAAATAAATTTAAAACAAGATGATTGAATTTAAAGTGCTTGCTGAGTCAAAGATTGTTTTTGAATTCAAAAGTTGAGATATGGGGTGCTATGGATAAGTGGTTTTAAATTTAAAGGATGGTTTTGAATTTAAACCAGAATGAATATTCATTTACGTTTTGATTCAGAAAAGTGAAATAGAAAGTGTTAAGGTTAAAAGCATAATTTAGAGATAAAGAATCATTAGGGATTTTATGCACCGTTTTGCTTTTCTTTTAGGTTCATTTTTTTTAGCGGCGACTCAGGCGAATGCTGAGCTTATTATTAATGGTCAAAAAGTTACAGGCAGTTCGAATGTCGCAACTTCCGATTATCGTCCTCAGAATTCATTTCAAAGCTGTATTGCCAATTTAAAAAACCAAGCGATTTCGAATGGTGTGTCTGCGTCCACTTATGATCGCTACACACAAAATTTAGCGCCTGATTATTCTGTGATTGAAAAATTAAATTACCAACCTGAATTTTCCACGCCTATTTGGGATTATTTGTCAGGATTGGTGGATGATGAGCGTGTTGCAGTAGGTCAGCAAAAATTGGGGCAGCATCGTGAAGTGTTGAATCGTGTTGCGGCAGCATATGGTGTGCCTGCGGAGACCGTGGTTGCCGTGTGGGGCGTGGAAAGTAATTTTGGCGATATTTCAGGTAAATATCCATTATTACAAGCTTTAGGCACATTGAGTTGTGAAGGGCGCCGCCAAAGCTATTTCCGTGGAGAGTTTTTTGCCGCTATGCGTATTTTACAGCGTGGCGATTTAACGGAGCCACAACTGAAAGGCTCATGGGCAGGTGCGTTTGGCCATACCCAGTTTATGCCATCGACGTATGAAGAGCTGGCCGTCGACTTTGATGGCGATGGACGCCGTGATTTGGTGTCGAGTACTACAGATGCTTTAGCATCAACAGCCAATTTCCTCAAAAAACGCGGTTGGCAAACTGGGCAACCTTGGGGATTTGAAGTGAAAAATCCGCAAGCGATCTCTCTGAGTGGTGAAAGTCGTCGCAATAAGAAGTCCTTATCTTACTGGATGCAAAATGGCTTGGTACGTGCAGATGGCTCAGCGTTAATTCAAGGCAATTTATCTTCTAGCTCGCAAGCGGGGTTGATGGCACCTGCTGGTGAAAATGGTCCACTGTTTTTAGTGTTTAAAAACTTTGATGCAATCTATAGTTATAACGCAGCAGAAAGTTATGCATTAGCGATTGTGCATTTGTCAGACCGTTTACAAGGGCAAGGCGGTTTTAGTACAACTTGGCCAACTGATGATGCAGGCACTTCACGTTCTGAACGTCGTGAAATTCAGCAGTTTTTACTGAATCGTGGCTATGATATTGGCGCGGTAGATGGTTTGATTGGTGATAAAACTCGTCAAGCCATTCGACAGGAGCAAATCCGTTTAGGTTTAAGTCCGACGGGACGAGCGGGACAGCAAATTTTAAAAGCCTTTCGTCAGGAAAATGCCAAGTTGATGATGCGTTAACATTAACAGCAAAAAATCGCTGAGATAGATAAAAAGCTAGTCGGTTATTCACCTGACTGGCTTTTTTGATTTGCACTGGTTGCGACTAAAAGGTCAGAAGCACTGTGATGTTTAAACCGCGGTAATCGTTCCGAGAATACGGTTACCTTGTGCCCCTGTCACTGTCGGTAAGTTGCCACTGAGTTGCTGGATAAAGCGCATAGCCAACCAAGCAAAGGCGGTTGCTTCTACCCACGTTGGGGCTAAGCCAATGGCGGAGGTGGTTTGTACAGACCAATTGTGTTTACGTAAGCGCCAGCGTAATTGTTCTAAAAGATGCGAGTTATACGCACCACCGCCGCAGACGTAGACTTCACCAGTATCCATATCGGAGCGATAGATGGCTTTTTTAATGGCGCGCGTGGTGAGCTTCATTAAGGTGGCTTGAACATTTTCTGGACTATCTTCAAGCTCGTCATATTCAAGGTCATTGCGCCAGTCGGCAATTTGTTCATCTAACCATTCGAGGTTAAAGTCTTCACGGCCAGTGCTTTTTGGTGGTTCTTTAGAAAAATACTCATGGGATTGGAGCCGATCAAGCAAGCTGCGAATCGGATGGCCGTAAGCTGCCCAATTGCCATTTTCATCGTAGGGCTGTCCAGTAAAGCGTTCACACCAAGCGTCCATTAAAATGTTGGCTGGGCCTGTATCAAAACCGTAGACCTGATCAGGTTGGCCTGCGGGCAACATACTGACATTGGCGATACCACCTAGGTTTAAGATGACGCGATGAATGCTTTCATGTTGGAACATATCTTGGTGAAACGCAGGAACCAGCGGGGCACCTTGGCCACCTGCGGCCATATCACGACGTCGAAAGTCTGAAATCACCGGAATTTGGGTGATTTCAGTGATGATGTTTGGGTCACCAATTTGCAGGGTAAAGCCGTGCTCTGGGCGATGGCGAATGGTTTGTCCATGTGAGCCAATCGCTTTGATTTGACTACGATCTAAATGACTTTGCTCAATCAGCTGATTGATGCCTTCGCCAATCATCTTTGCTAAAGCCACATCTGCCTTGCCCATACGGTCGATTTCGTTGTCACCGGGCAAAGTGAGTGCCATCAGTTCATCGCGTAAATCTGGGTCGAAAGAAAGAGTGAGGGTGGCGTGAAGCTGCAATGGATCAAAAGAAGCAGCAACAATATCAACACCATCCATGCTGGTGCCGGTCATTACCCCAATGTAGATCGCTGTCATGATTATTCTAAAGCCTGCAATGTGCTGAAAAAGTGTTAGTATATCGCACAAATTGAATAACTGATGTGTTTGGGTTTTGTGATGTCAAATTTCCTGCCGGCTGAAGAACAACTTGCTCTCATTCAACGAGGCACGCATGAAATTATTTCTGAAGAAGATCTTCTGAAGAAATTAAAAGAAAATCGTCCTTTAAAAATTAAAGCGGGCTTTGACCCGACTGCGCCTGACTTGCACTTGGGGCATACGGTTTTAATTAATAAACTGAAAACTTTCCAAGACTTGGGTCATGATGTGACCTTCTTGATTGGGGATTATACCGCGATGATCGGTGACCCGACTGGAAAAAGTGCAACACGTCCACCATTGTCGCGTGAGCAAGTGCTTGAAAATGCAAAAACCTATCAAGAACAAGTGTTTAAAATTCTTGATCCTAATAAAACCAAAGTGCGCTTCAACTCAGAATGGTTTGCAACCAAAACAGCGGCTGATTTAATTCAGTTGGCATCACAGCAAACGGTTGCACGTATGCTTGAGCGTGATGACTTCACCAAGCGTTATAACAACCATCAACCAATCGCAATTCATGAGTTTTTATATCCATTGGTTCAAGGTTATGACTCGATTGCCCTTGAGGCGGATGTTGAGTTAGGCGGTACAGACCAAACCTTTAACTTATTGATGGGACGTACACTTCAAGGTCGTTATGATCAAGAAGCACAAGTCTGCATTACAGTGCCCATCCTTGAAGGTTTAGACGGTGTGAACAAAATGTCTAAGTCTTTGGGTAACTATATTGGCGTATTTGATGCACCAGGGGCGATGTATCAAAAAGTCCTTTCGATGCCAGATGCATTAATTGAACGCTATTTCGATTTACTCAGCTTTAAATCCGTTGAGGACATTAAAGTCCTGCTAAACGAAATTGCTGAAGGGCGTAATCCACAAGAAGTGAAAAAGATTCTAGCCCTTGAGTTGGTAGAGCGTTTCCATGGTGCAGAAGCGGCAGAAAATGCACATAAAGGTGCAGGCAATCTGATTACTGAGGGTGAACTACCCGAAGGGACACCTGAAGTGACGATTTCACGCGCTGAATTTGGTGGTGAGTTGTTTATTGCAACGATTCTTCGCGTAGCGGGCTTAAACCCAAATGCAGCAGCAGCAAAAGATGCCGTGGCTCGTGGTGCGGTCAAAGTCGATTGGAACGTGGTCGATATGAGTTTCTCTGTTAAAGAAAATGTCACTTTAATTATCCAGTCGGGTAAAAAAGCCATTGCGAAAGTCACTTTTACTGACTAAGTCAGTACATATATATGCTTTAAGTTATTGATATAAAAGCAGGCTTCGGTCTGCTTTTAATTTTTTAATCTTTATAAAAAAATCAAATAAGAAAATTCAAAAAAACCTTATAAAAACAATGCTTAATTTTTTCCAAAAATATTGCAATTTAAAATGAGTGTGTATATGATTTCAACGTCTAGTCAATGTTTTTAACATCGCTAGAAGGGTCAAAAAGAATAACTCTCCACAGTTTTCAAGTCTCTTCCCCAAGGGACTTTTTTTAAGATAACTATAATAATGACATCTATGGATCAGATAACGATCTAACTCCGAGGAAGAGGTTTTGGGAGAGATCTCTTCCTTTTTTATTGGCAAAAATTTAGTTTTTTAAAATCAATTTCTCGCAGACAAATAACGAGTTGTCATAAAAGTTAGGTGCAACAGACTCTTAAATAAATATGGTCATCACCTTCACAGGTATATAACACTGCGTTTTCTACTTATATTCAGATGCTTCTTATCATCCAGCTTTATCGTGGCTGTTATTTCAGCTCTGTCTTGAATTATTTTGATTGAGATGTGGGTAGAAGAGGGCTTTGCTATTACGCAAATGAAATAAAAAGAGACTAAGCATTGTATTCTTGTTAAATAATTAGGTGCCTTTATAGCGGTGTGGCAGTTTTTCAGCTTAGGCATGTATCAAATATAAAAGAGCTACGTCTTTAGAAAGATGATTTATCAAAAATACAGAGATGGACGGAATACAGAGTGATTTTAAGTCTGAAAACAACATTGCTAGAAGATTGGTAAGACTCTGCTGAAAGAAAAAATAAATGCTAAGGCTTAAATTTCAAACTTAAAAGACTTTTAAAGATTGGAAATGAAATGCTCCTGTTGAAAGAAATAAGAGAAAAAATGATAAATATGATCAATATGATCAAAAAATAGATGAAAAATACGGTTTTTCTTAAATTTTGTAGAAAAAACCAACGCCTGTTTCAAATAAGTGAATTTGGGGGTTGCAAAGCTTTAGAAATCCTCTAGAATGCACCCCATACCGACGAGATAGACGGAAACGAACGAAGCACGAAGTGCTGAGTTGTTAAGTATATTGAGTCCAGCTTCTGGCACTGACGAGGTGTCAGAAAGATCATTAAGAGATTATGAAGAACAACTTGTGTGGATTTTTACTGATTGATCGATCGAAAATATTTCATTGATTGAAGGTAAAAATTACTCGAAGTTTATTTGAGAAATATTTGTCAGAAAATTGATGAGCCAAGATTTGTAGCCATAAGCTACTAATGATTTTTAACTGAAGAGTTTGATCATGGCTCAGATTGAACGCTGGCGGCAGGCTTAACACATGCAAGTCGAGCGGGGAGATGTAGCTTGCTACATTTCCTAGCGGCGGACGGGTGAGTAATGCTTAGGAATCTGCCTATTAGTGGGGGACAACATTCCGAAAGGAATGCTAATACCGCATACGCCCTACGGGGGAAAGCAGGGGATCTTCGGACCTTGCGCTAATAGATGAGCCTAAGTCAGATTAGCTAGTTGGTGGGGTAAAGGCCTACCAAGGCGACGATCTGTAGCGGGTCTGAGAGGATGATCCGCCACACTGGGACTGAGACACGGCCCAGACTCCTACGGGAGGCAGCAGTGGGGAATATTGGACAATGGGCGCAAGCCTGATCCAGCCATGCCGCGTGTGTGAAGAAGGCCTTTTGGTTGTAAAGCACTTTAAGCGAGGAGGAGGCTACTTGGATTAATACTCTAGGATAGTGGACGTTACTCGCAGAATAAGCACCGGCTAACTCTGTGCCAGCAGCCGCGGTAATACAGAGGGTGCGAGCGTTAATCGGATTTACTGGGCGTAAAGCGTGCGTAGGCGGCTTTTTAAGTCGGATGTGAAATCCCTGAGCTTAACTTAGGAATTGCATTCGATACTGGGAAGCTAGAGTATGGGAGAGGATGGTAGAATTCCAGGTGTAGCGGTGAAATGCGTAGAGATCTGGAGGAATACCGATGGCGAAGGCAGCCATCTGGCCTAATACTGACGCTGAGGTACGAAAGCATGGGGAGCAAACAGGATTAGATACCCTGGTAGTCCATGCCGTAAACGATGTCTACTAGCCGTTGGGGCCTTTGAGGCTTTAGTGGCGCAGCTAACGCGATAAGTAGACCGCCTGGGGAGTACGGTCGCAAGACTAAAACTCAAATGAATTGACGGGGGCCCGCACAAGCGGTGGAGCATGTGGTTTAATTCGATGCAACGCGAAGAACCTTACCTGGTCTTGACATAGTAAGAACTTTCCAGAGATGGATTGGTGCCTTCGGGAACTTACATACAGGTGCTGCATGGCTGTCGTCAGCTCGTGTCGTGAGATGTTGGGTTAAGTCCCGCAACGAGCGCAACCCTTTTCCTTATTTGCCAGCGGGTTAAGCCGGGAACTTTAAGGATACTGCCAGTGACAAACTGGAGGAAGGCGGGGACGACGTCAAGTCATCATGGCCCTTACGACCAGGGCTACACACGTGCTACAATGGTTGGTACAAAGGGTTGCTACCTAGCGATAGGATGCTAATCTCAAAAAGCCGATCGTAGTCCGGATTGGAGTCTGCAACTCGACTCCATGAAGTCGGAATCGCTAGTAATCGCGGATCAGAATGCCGCGGTGAATACGTTCCCGGGCCTTGTACACACCGCCCGTCACACCATGGGAATTTGTTGCACCAGAAGTAGGTAGTCTAACCGCAAGGAGGACGCTTACCACGGTGTGGCCGATGACTGGGGTGAAGTCGTAACAAGGTAGCCGTAGGGGAACCTGCGGCTGGATCACCTCCTTAACGAAAGATTGACGATTGGTAAGAATCCACAACAAGTTGTTCTTCATGACGATGTATCTGAGGGTCTGTAGCTCAGTTGGTTAGAGCACACGCTTGATAAGCGTGGGGTCACAAGTTCAAGTCTTGTCAGACCCACCAAATCTGACTAACAAGCATTGTTAAATGCTGAATACAGAAAAACAGAAACATTGACTTATTGATAAGCTGGGGACTTAGCTTAGTTGGTAGAGCGCCTGCTTTGCACGCAGGAGGTCAGGAGTTCGACTCTCCTAGTCTCCACCAAATTCGAGGAAAAACAAAGCAGCGCTTTGTCCGAGAATTTAAGCAAACAGCTATGCTGTGCGCAGGCACACATGGAACGAAGCTTAATCTAAGAAGTTGGATTACAGAAATTAGTAAGTAGATAACTTATTAACTTCTGTGATTTATCACAGTTTCCTGACCTGACGAAGGCTGGAGAAATCATTAACAGAATATATTTGAGTTGAAATAATTTGTTCATACTCGTTTTTAAGATCGACATTAACAGTGATTTATTACTGATTGATGAAGATTGAAGAAATGAGTTACTAGCGAAATTAACTGAATCAAGCGTTTTGGTATGTGAATTGAATTGAAGCTGTACAGTGTTTAAGTGCACAGAACAACAAACTGTAAGGAAGTGATGAGAAATCATCATAGACTGTCTTAATCCTACTTGTAGGGATTAACGACTGTTTGGGGTTGTATAGTCAAGTAATTAAGTGCATGTGGTGGATGCCTTGGCAGTCAGAGGCGATGAAAGACGTAATAGCCTGCGATAAGCTCCGGGGAGGCGGCAAATATCCTGTGATCCGGAGATTTCTGAATGGGGAAACCCACCTGTCATAAGGCAGGTATCGTATGATGAATACATAGTCATACGAGGCGAACGAGGGGAAGTGAAACATCTCAGTACCCTTAGGAAAAGAAATCAATTGAGATTCCCTCAGTAGCGGCGAGCGAACGGGGAAAAGCCCATTAAGTCATATCAGTTTTAGTGGAATGCTCTGGGAAGTGCAACCATAGTGGGTGATAGTCCTGTACACGAAAGGGCTGATATGATGATGTCGAGTAGGGCGGGGCACGTGAAACCTTGTCTGAATATGGGGGGACCATCCTCCAAGGCTAAATACTCCTGACTGACCGATAGTGAACCAGTACCGTGAGGGAAAGGCGAAAAGAACCCCTGTGAGGGGAGTGAAATAGATCCTGAAACCGCATGCATACAAGCAGTGGGAGCCGACTTGTTCGGTGACTGCGTACCTTTTGTATAATGGGTCAGCGACTTACATTCAGTAGCGAGGTTAACCGCATAGGGGAGCCGTAGAGAAATCGAGTCTTAATAGGGCGTTTAGTTGCTGGGTGTAGACCCGAAACCGGGTGATCTATCCATGAGCAGGTTGAAGGTTGGGTAACACTAACTGGAGGACCGAACCCACTGTCGTTGAAAAGCCAGGGGATGACTTGTGGATAGGGGTGAAAGGCTAATCAAACTCGGTGATAGCTGGTTCTCCCCGAAAGCTATTTAGGTAGCGCCTCGGACGAATACCATTGGGGGTAGAGCACTGTTTCGGCTAGGGGGTCATCCCGACTTACCAAACCGATGCAAACTCCGAATACCAATGAGTACTATCCGGGAGACAGACTGCGGGTGCTAACGTCCGTAGTCAAGAGGAAAACAATCCAGACCGCCAGCTAAGGCCCCAAAATTATAGTTAAGTGGGAAACGATGTGGGAAGGCATAGACAGCTAGGAGGTTGGCTTAGAAGCAGCCACCCTTTAAAGAAAGCGTAATAGCTCACTAGTCGAGTCGGCCTGCGCGGAAGATGTAACGGGGCTAAAACTATATGCCGAAGCTGCGGATTTGCAATTTATTGCAAGTGGTAGGGGAGCGTTCTGTAAGCCGATGAAGGTGTATTGAGAAGTATGCTGGAGGTATCAGAAGTGCGAATGCTGACGTGAGTAACGACAATGCGAGTGAAAAACTCGCACGCTGAAAGACCAAGGGTTCCAGTCCAACGTTAATCGGGGCTGGGTGAGTCGACCCCTAAGGCGAGGCCGAGAGGCGTAGTCGATGGGAAATTGGTTAATATTCCAATACTTCTATGTAATGCGATGAGAGGACGGAGAAGGTTAAGTCAGCCTGGCGTTGGTTGTCCAGGTGGAAGGTTGTAGGCATGTATCTTAGGCAAATCCGGGGTACTCTATGCTGAGAACTGATAGCAAGCTGTACTTGTACAGTGAAGTGGCTGATACCATGCTTCCAGGAAAAGTCTCTAAGCTTCAGTTACATAGGAATCGTACCCGAAACCGACACAGGTGGTCAGGTCGAGTAGACCAAAGCGCTTGAGAGAACTCTGCTGAAGGAACTAGGCAAAATGGTACCGTAACTTCGGGAGAAGGTACGCTGCCGACGGTGATAGGATTTACTCCTTGAGCTATTGGCAGCCACAGAAACCAGGCCCCTGCAACTGTTTATTAAAAACATAGCACTCTGCAAACACGAAAGTGGACGTATAGGGTGTGATGCCTGCCCGGTGCTGGAAGGTTAATTGATGGGGTTAGCGTAAGCGAAGCTCTTGATCGAAGCCCCAGTAAACGGCGGCCGTAACTATAACGGTCCTAAGGTAGCGAAATTCCTTGTCGGGTAAGTTCCGACCTGCACGAATGGCATAATGATGGGGGCGCTGTCTCCAGCAGAGACTCAGTGAAATCGAATTCGCCGTGAAGATGCGGTGTACCCGCGGCTAGACGGAAAGACCCCGTGAACCTTTACTGCAGCTTGACATTGAACTTTGATCTTACTTGTGTAGGATAGGTGGGAGGCTTTGAAACCGAGACGCTAGTTTCGGTGGAGCCAATCTTGAAATACCACCCTGGTAATATTGAGGTTCTAACTCTGTCCCGTTATCCGGGACGAGGACCATGTCTGGTGGGTAGTTTGACTGGGGCGGTCTCCTCCTAAAGAGTAACGGAGGAGTACGAAGGTGCGCTCAGCGTGGTCGGAAATCACGCGTAGAGTATAAAGGCAAAAGCGCGCTTAACTGCGAGACCCACAAGTCGAGCAGGTACGAAAGTAGGTCTTAGTGATCCGGTGGTTCTGTATGGAAGGGCCATCGCTCAACGGATAAAAGGTACTCTGGGGATAACAGGCTGATACCGCCCAAGAGTTCATATCGACGGCGGTGTTTGGCACCTCGATGTCGGCTCATCTCATCCTGGGGCTGAAGCAGGTCCCAAGGGTATGGCTGTTCGCCATTTAAAGAGGTACGCGAGCTGGGTTTAGAACGTCGTGAGACAGTTCGGTCCCTATCTACCGTGGGCGTTGGAAATTTGAGAGGATCTGCTCCTAGTACGAGAGGACCAGAGTGGACGAACCTCTGGTGTACCGGTTGTGACGCCAGTCGCATCGCCGGGTAGCTATGTTCGGAAGGGATAACCGCTGAAAGCATCTAAGCGGGAAGCCTACCTCAAGATAAGATTTCCCTAGGACTTTATGTCCTCTAAAGAGCCGTTGAAGACTACGACGTTGATAGGTTGGATGTGGAAGCATAGTGATATGTGAAGCTGACCAATACTAATTGCTCGTGAGGCTTGACTATACAACACCCAAACAGTTGGTGTTGTGGTTCAAATCACTGCAAACAACTTGATTTAGTTATAAAGCTAGATAAAATATCCAACTCAAATATACCTGTTAATAACTCATTTGATGAAAGTTAGGCACGAAGAGCACTGCTCTGAGGTTAGACCCAACGAATAGTCATAAACAGTTGTGCTGGCGACAATAGCAAGAGTGAACCACCTGATCCCTTCCCGAACTCAGAAGTGAAACCTCTTAGCGCTGATGGTAGTGTGGAGTTATCCATGTGAGAGTAAGTCATCGCCAGCTCATTAATTCAAAATCCCTCTAACTCAAATGAGATAGGGGGATTTTTTTATGCAGAGAAGGTTAAATAATATAAATGAGAGAAAAGAAGAATATTAGCTAAAATAGCCGTTAATATTTAATAGGTTTAGTTTTTATCACTTGAATTTGATGGTTTTTTCTTCACTAAAAGAAATTTTAACTAAGTATCTGCATGTATTTTGAGTAATTAAACAGCTATTTCATCTATATCCGTTGGAAAAGAATGGCTATAGTTAACTCGTGATCATGCAAAATATGCCAAAACAGGTTTTGATTTAGATTTTAATGTGCTCAATAAAAAAGAAACCCCGACATCCTGTCGAGGTTTCTTTGTATTTCAGTGCTTAGATACAACTCCTGTCATATCACACATCCTGATGCTCAAACTGATTATTGTTGTTTTAAGTTTGGGAAACGTCCTGTCTCCTGATGTGTTTAATATATGCGGTAAGCTGTTTTAAGGTTAGTGGTCACTTTCCTCAGTATTTGTAAGCTTTGACTTACACAGATTCATCTTGTTACCAAAGCGGATAACCTTGTACTTATGATTTCTCTACAATGAATGGTGATCGTGCATTTAATGGGGAAGGCAATGCTGAGCAAAAAAGCTTTTTGTTTGTTGATTACAGTGAGTGCATTTTTGGGCTTAATGGCATGTCATGCACAAAGATCAGCGGAGTCAGCAGCACATGAACAACAGGACAGTTCTGCTTCTTTAGGCACATCTATACACCTCAAACGTATTTCTGAATTCAATGAGCCATGGGCATTAGCGGTATTGCCTGATGGGCGATTATTGATTACTGAAAGATCAGGACAGTTGATTTTATTTAATCCGATAGATCAGACAAAGACTCTCATTAGGAATATACCTAAAGTGGCTTATGGTGGTCAGGGCGGATTAGGCGATATTGCTTTACATCCTGAGTTTGCACAAAACCATCAAATTTATCTTAGCTATGCAGAAGCAGTGCAAGGTGGTTATGGTGCGGTTGTGATTCGTGCTGATTTGAATTTAGATCAGGCGCAGCCACAATTAGACAACCTTAAAACGATATGGAAACAAGTACCCAAGGTGCGCGGGCAGGGACATTATGCACATCGGATGTTATTTGATGGTGCAGGGAAATTATGGATTAGTTCGGGAGAACGGCAAAAGTTTGAGCCTGCACAAGATTTAACATCGAACCTTGGAAAAATGATTCGCTTGAATGATGATGGTTCGGTTGCTTCAGATAATCCATTTCAGATGCAGGGTGATGTCGCAAAACAAATATGGAGTTTGGGGCATCGTAATCCTTTGGGAATGGCCTTGGATGCCAAAAAACAACTTTGGGTGGTTGAAATGGGCCCCAAAGGTGGGGATGAGCTTAATTTAATTCAAAAGGCCAAAAACTATGGTTATCCAATCGTTTCGAATGGTGATCATTATAGTGGTTTGAATATCCCTGACCACGTCACACGACCTGAGTTTGAAGCGCCGAAATTAGACTGGACCCCTGTGATTTCTCCATCGAGTTTGATTTTTTATACGGGACAGATGTTTCCAAAGTGGCAGGATAAAGCCATCATTGGTGGGCTTTCATCTGAAGCATTAATTATTGTAGACACCACAGCGCAGCCAGTAAAAGAAATCCAACGTATAGATATGAAAGAACGTATCCGTGGTTTACAACAAGCGAAAGATGGCAGTATTTGGGTGATTGAGGATGGGAAAAATGCTGATTTAATTCAGTTGCTTTCACATTAATCACCCAAACAGAATATTGCGAGGAAAGACAGTCTTAACGCGCAGCATATTGATCGGCATTGAAGACATTGGCTTGGATCTGTATCAGTTTTCGTTGTCCTTGTTTGCCATTCATCCGCCAATGGGCAATTTTAATATTATCGATCAAGGCGACATCCCCTTTTTGCCACTGGAGCAAGAGTGCATCGTTATATAAGGCTTCAAAGAAGTGCTGTTTTTCCTGATCGGTCCATTCAATTTTTTCACCTTCATGGGTGAAAAGTTCCCATGACAGTTGCATGCAATTAGCCGTAGGGTCTAGTTGAAGCTTTCCTCGATGCTTAAAGCTTTTTTGTGCAGCTTGGTGGGCAAAAGCGTTGGTATTGTTTGCAAAAGCCCACGGCTCGATCATCAACTTTTGCGTGTTCGGGTGTATGACAACGAAAGGTGAGCGTTTTAAGGTCAGTTTGCTTTCTTTATTTGGTTGTTTGTTGAAACGAAAGGGCTTTTTGTTTAATAGCAAGCGATCAAATAGATTGACTTTACGTGTTGAAATATAAGAAAAATGATTCCATGCGCCTAAGTATTTTTGTTGTACGCTGACTGGAAAATGGGTCCAAATTTTTTCGAGGTTATTAAACCCTGTTTCGAGTAAGTAGTCCGCAGGTTCTTGGCAAAACAAGGCAATATAACGTGAGCGGGTCGAATGTAGGCAACCTTCGACATGTGGACCTTGAATTGAGTTTTCAATAGAGCCTAATTCTACCGTATTGCAGTTGAGGTAAGGTCTATCATCACCTGTACGATTTTCGCTATATTTACGAATGAAAGAGGCAAACTAACCTGATTTTTTAGGCGTAAATGTATGCCAAGGTTCAAGCTGAAAATGATATTCGATGAGCTCATGAAATTCATACTGACGTTGTAATTTAAAGCCGCGAAATAATAAGATGCCGTACTGATGCAACTCTTGCATAAGTTCCGTACGATGGACTCTAACGTAGGCGGCTAGAGCATCTACATCTGTATATTCGGAGTCAGCGGCATAAATTTTGCAATAATCATTTAAAAGTGTGGTGTTTAGTTGCATGTGAATATTCTCTATTGTTGTTTTTTTAATTTATTGTATTGAACTGATCCATTTTGGCTGAATCAGTAAATGTTCAGTGGGCGAGAGTATAAAGTGTAGTTCGAGCGCCAGATGTAATATTTCGTTGTACAGAAGAACATGCCGACAAACGGTGAAAGTCTTAATATTTGATGGATCTAATTTATAGATTAGCGCTTAAATAGGTACGTTGGACGGAAATGATTACTTGGGAAGCATTCTGTGTTTATCTATATGTTTTATATTTTTATAATATTTAAGTTGAGAAAGACATCCAGTCAGACTAATTTTAATTTGTATTCACGAGTTTATTCTAAAGTATTGAAGCATATAAGAGGTTCGTTAATATCTGATCTAGATTTGGGCTTTTAGAGAAATATTGAGCTAAAAATCAATACAATTAAAAAGCCCCCGACATCCTGTCGAGGGCTTTTTAAATTCTTTCAAGCGGTATAACTCCTGTCCTACCGATCAGCATCCTGCTGTGTATGTTGTTATTTTTGTTTTTAATCTGAGACATCCTGTCTCTGTATGATTTAACTATAGCGTTGATGTTTATTATTGAAAAGCCGACAAATACTTAAGTTACTGTAAGCAATAGCGTACAGAGGAATCTCATGCTTATGCGCTGACATATTTAATAAGTTTATCAATTGCTGCTTTTAGATTCTTCTCATCAAAAGGATTTGGTTCAAAATCTTCGGTTTTATTGCGTGAAAAAATATCTCGAATTTCAATCACCGCATTGGTATCGACCAGACCGAGCTGAGTACCGACTTGGCGAATTTGGTCGATGGAGCGTGAGCCATTGGTCCCGCCATAACTGATATAGGCCGCAGGCTTACCTTGCCATTCTTTGCCTAAGTAATCTAAGGCATTTTTAAGCGCAGGGCTATAACCATGATTGTATTCGGGGCTAATGAAAATAAAGGCATCGCCTTGCGCAATGTGGTCGGCCCATGCTTGTTGTTTGGGTTGATCATAAATCCCTGTCATAGGAGGATTGGCACCTGAAAAAATCGGCAACCCCCACTCTTTTAAGTCGACCAATTCGAGTTGGACCGTATTGAGTTCTAGTTGTTCAAAGCCTTTTTGCACCCATCGCGCAACTTTAATGGCTGTCCGACCTTTGCGCACACTGCCTATAATGACCTGAATTTTCATGAAAAATCCTTGGGAAAATAAATGTGATTACGCTACGGTAGTATGAAAATTAGGCTTTGCATAGATTAGACTTCCTTCATAAATCATTTTTCAATCAATTTAATTGTTTATCTTTCACCCAATCTAAATTGTATATGCCAGCAAGTAAATTAAACCGCAGGTTTAATCTTTTACGACGATTTCTATATACACAAGATAAAATCTTAAAACATTTCATCCTTCCAAATACATGCTCTACTTGAATTCGTCTACGACCAATCTCTCTATTTAACTTTTTTAATTCAGAATCTAGTTTTTCAGTTTTCTTTGCTTTAGATGGCATGAGGCATCCAAAACCCAATTTCTTTATCCCTAAATACCCCTTATCAACAATAAAAAAGGGCTTAAATTTTAATTTCCTCATGCTTTTTTTAAATATTTTAAAATCATGCATGCTTCCATGACTTCCACATACACTCAGTATTTCACCTGTTGTATAGTGCATAGATAGCTGAAATTTAAAGGTATGTCGCTTTTTTTTACCGCTATACCATTTCTTCTGTTTTTTTTGGACGTTGAACTAATATTTCAGTTGCATCAATCACAACAACTTCCCAATCCACTTCATCTCGATTAGGAAGTTGTTTTGGCAAGTTAAATTTTCCAGAACGGATTAAGGTATCTTCAATAACACGTGTAATACGAATTGCACTCGTTTCAGATACACCGTAACTCATACCAAGATGGAAAAATGTTCGATATTCTCTCCAATATTCTATACATAAGAGCAAGCGATCTTCCAACGGTAATTTATGCGGTCGTCCTTTACCAATATGACGAGGTAAATGCTTATTTAGCTCGGCCAACATGAGGTTAAATGTAGCCCAACTAACACCGCTAAGCCTACGAAACTTAACGTCTGATAATTTTTGAATATCTTTGAATTTCATCCAAGGATTATCTCTTGAATTAAATAATTTTGCTGATTAATTTAAGATCAAATAAATTGTACGTTTTTTGATTTATGACGGAAGTCTATTGAATATGTATCTGATTGACCAATGTTTGAGGCATTAAAAAAGCCCCCGAAGGAGCTTTAAATGACACACAGACAATCGATCTGTGGCTTTACATAATTTTGATGCCTTGTTGGCCAGCAGGCGTCACTTTGAAGATTTCAACTTCAAAGGTAATATCTTTACCTGCCAATGGATGGTTAAAGTCGACTTCGGTGATGTCATCACCTACAGTTTTCACTACGCCATACAGGCTTTGTTTGGCTTTGTCTTCAAACTCGATCATGTGCCCTTCAATAGGACGCTGTTCAAATTTGACCGTATCAAACTGTTGTACGTTTTCAGGATTCCACGGGCCAAAAGCATCTTCTGGTGGTAGGCTCACCGTACGACGGTCGCCAGCACGTAAACCGAACAGGGCTTTTTCAAAACCAGGAAGTAAGCTGCCATCACCCATCACCAGGCTCACAGGCTCTTCACGGCTACGTGTGTTATCAATTTCTACGCCATTTTCAATGCACACAGAAAAATGTAACTCTACTTTTGAACCTTCGCTTACGCGAGTTTCTTCATTGGGATTAATAAAATCAGTCATGGTTTACTTCGGCACGTTGGATACGGTTTTTTTCGAGAAAAAAGGTATCGATCAACAAAAGGATCGTTCCTAGTGTAATCGCACTATCTGCAATATTAAACGCAGGGAAGTGGCTGTTTTGATAGTACACATGAATAAAATCAACCACGTAGCCTAAGGTTACACGGTCAATTAAATTCCCTATAGCACCACCTAAAATAAGAGCAATCGCGATGGGCAGCACTTTCACGGTTTTGGGCATACGCATTAGCCAAAACAGAAAAATGACAGACACAATACCTGCAAGAGAGGTAAAGAAATAACGTTGCCAGCCGCCCGCATCGGATAAGAAACTAAAGGCTGCGCCATAGTTATGCAATAAAGTCCAATTTAAAAAGGGCAGGACTGGTACTGGATCTGCATAATTCAGATGGGTACTGGCAATCCATTTGGTCCATTGATCTAAGACAATCGCTAGAATCGCCAAACCTACCCACACTAAATTGTGCGGATAGAATTGGAATAAGCCCTTTTTATGTTGTGGGTTAGGCATACTTTCTCTCTTCGCCTTGGCCTGTAGGAAGGTTGATAATACAACGACCACATAAACCTGGATGTGTAACATGTGTATTCACATCTGGCAGCACATGCCAGCAGCGTACACATTTTTCACCATCAGCCGCAGAGACTTGCACATTCAGACCTGCCAGATCAGAGGCTTCACCTTGAGTTGCATCGAATGCATTGACCAAGACTTGTGAAGTGATCATAACAAAGCGAAGTTCATCATCTAAACGATCCAGTACGTCTTTGAGTTCTGCATCTGCCCACAGTTCAACTTTGGCAGAGAGATTTGAACCCACGATTTTCGCGGTACGCGCAGTTTCGATGAATTTGTTGACCGCAGACTTCACCGCAATCAGCGTTTGCCAATCGGCTTCAGACAACAAGTTTGCTTTTGAAGCCACAGGAATGTCATACCATTCCGCAGTGAACACATATTTCTCAGTTTGTTCTGGAATGAGTGGCCATGCTTCTTGAGCGGTAAAGCTTAAGATTGGTGACATCCAACGTACAAAGGCTTGCACCAAATGATACAGCGCAGTTTGAGCTGAATGGCGCGCTTGTGAGTCTGCTTTGGTGGTGTACTGACGATCTTTGATGATGTCGAGATAGAAACCACCTAAGTCATTGATACAGAAGCTCGTCAATGCATTGGTCACAATATGGAAGTTCATCTCTTCATAGGCTTGCTGAATGGTTTTCTGCACTTCAGCCGCACGTTGTAAGATGTATTGATCCAATGCAATCAGTTGGTCGACTGGCAACGCATCTGTCGATGGTTTGAAGCCATTCAAGTTCGCTAACAAGAAACGTAAGGTATTACGGATACGACGATAACCATCTGATGCGCGGCTAAAGATTTCTTTACCTGCGGTCATTTCATAACGGTAATCTGCCGAAGCAATCCAGAAGCGTAAGCCATCTGCACCCATGTCTTTAATAATGTCTTGTGGGGTGATGATGTTGCCTAATGACTTAGACATCTTACGACCTTTCTCATCCACGACGAAACCGTGAGTGAGTAAGCCTTTATATGGCGCACGTTGATTAATCGCAATTGAGGTGAGCAATGACGATTGGAACCAGCCACGATGTTGGTCTGAACCTTCAAGATATAAGTCTGCTGGATCTTGTAATTCTTCACGTTCACGTAGCACAGCATAGTGCGTTGTGCCTGAGTCGAACCACACGTCTAAAGTGTCACGAACACAGTTGTACTGTTCCGCTTCATCACCAATGAAGTCGCTGGCATCACGGTTGTACCAACCATCAATCCCTTCTTGTTCGATCAATTTCGCGACTTCTTCGATCAACTCGGCTGTGCGCGGATGGAGTTCGTTGGTGTCTTTATGCACGAAGAATGGGATTGGCACACCCCAAGTCCGTTGACGCGAAATACACCAGTCTGGACGACCTTCGATCATGGCTTGAATACGGTTTTTACCCCAATCAGGCACAAAGCTGATCTCGTTTTCAATCGCATTTAAAGCATTTTGACGTAAACCTTGTGCATCCATGCTGATAAACCACTGTGGGGTCGCACGGAAGATAATTGGCGTTTTATGGCGCCAGCAGTGTGGGTAGCTGTGTTTGATCGGTTGATGTGCCCATAAGCGACCAACTGCATCCAATGCTTCAATGATTTTTGGATTGGCTTTGTAGATGTGCTCGCCTGCAAAAATTGGTGAAGTTGGTAAATACACACCATTACCACCCACTGGGTTTTCAACTTTTAAGTTGTACTGTAAGCCAACTTTATAGTCGTCTACACCATGGCCAGGTGCCGTATGTACCGCCCCCGTACCGCTGGTTGCAATCACGTGTTCACCTAAAATCACAGGCACTTGGCGATCGGTCAGTAACGGGTGCTGTAATAATAGGTTTTCGATTGCTGAGCCGTTAAAATCAGCGAGAACCACAGGGTTTTCAAGCTTATAACGCTCAACTGCCGACTCAACCAAGTCTTTGGCTAAAATAAAGTTTTGCACGCCACGGTCGGTGCTAACTTGAACCAGTTGATAGTCAATTTCAGCATGGACGGCAACCGCTTGGTTTGCAGGCAAAGTCCAAGGCGTGGTGGTCCAAATTACGATATCTGTTGCAGCGTCTACGTTGAGATTTAAACGTGCGCTTAAGTCTTTTAAGTCGACAACCGTGAAGCCAACGTCAATCGCGTCAGATTTTTTATCTTCATATTCCACTTCGGCTTCAGCCAAAGCTGAACCACAGTCTAAACACCAATTCACAGGTTTAAGACCTGGTTCGATATGGCCTGCTTTTGCAATCGCGCCAACAGAGCGCACAATATCCGCTTCTTGCTTAAAGTTCATGGTCAGGTAAGGATTGTCCCAGTCACCAAACACGCCCATACGCACAAAGTCTTTCTTTTGCAGTTCAACTTGGGTGTAAGCATATTCACGGCAGGCTTTACGGAAAGTAGAAGCATCCACCTTCACGCCCACTTTACCGACTTTCTCTTCTACTTTCAGTTCAATTGGAAGGCCGTGACAGTCCCAACCTGGTACATAAGGGGCATCGAAGCCGTCGAGAATACGACTTTTAATAATGATATCTTTTAAAACTTTATTGACCGCATGACCCAAGTGAATTTGGCCATTTGCATAAGGAGGGCCGTCATGCAAGACATATTTTTTCTTGCCAATACGCGACGCACGAATCTGCTGATAAATGTTGTCGGCATACCACTCTTCTAACCATTTTGCTTCACGCACCGCAAGGTTTGCTTTCATAGCAAATTCGGTACCTGGGAGGTTGAGTGTGGCTTTATAATCCACTGCATTTTCAGTAGTTTGCTTATCGCTCATGCAAGATGTCTTCCAATTTAATCAGCGGCTCGGCTGACGCGTTTTACATAAAATTGATTGGTATTTAAAAGGGAAATGTGGGGGTGTTTTGGCGGAACTCAAGCAGTTTCACCACATCATCATCAATTCCCGCTTTTAGTGCTTCCAGCGAAGGGTAGTTCTTTTCACCATGTAAGTAGTTCAAGAAAGTGACCCGCATTAACAAGCCATACAGATTAGCAGAAACATCAGGGAAATGTACTTCTAATCGCCATTCTGGCTGTGCTTGTTGAATGGCTGGACGTGTTCCGACATGACCCGCACCAAAAAGCGCTGAATGGTCATATCCTGCAACCCCTAATCGATCAGGGTGGTCTGCTTTCACTTTGTCGCGTAAAGACGTAGTTTCACACATCACATCTACACCATAAATGCCGTTTAAACAGGGTTTATGTCGGTTTAAACGTACATTAATAGTTGGAAAATCAAGGGTTCGGCCAATTTGGTCGCCATATTGTACCCGACCCGTAATGCTATAAGGGCGCCCTAATAACTGAGCAGCCAGCGCCAAGTCCCCTGCGGCCAGTGTTTGGCGAATCCGAGTTGAACTGACGCGTTCACCTTCTGCGAGGATGGTTTCTAGATTGTGGACTTGAAAACCATAGTTTTCTAGAAATTCGCTGTTGCCTTGGCGGTTTTTACCAAAGTGAAAGTCATCGCCTAAAACCAAACTTTGGGCATTGAGTTTTTCTTTTAAAATATCGGCAAATTGTTCTGCACTTAAACTGCGGAAGCTGTTGTCAAATTTCGCGACCGCAATATAGTCCACACCCAGCTCAGTTAAATATTCGACTTTTTCACGTAATGATGAAATACGCGGTGGAGCATCATAACCTTTAAAGAATTCAAGTGGTTGAGGCTCAAAAATCATCACCACTGTTTTTAGATTTTGTTGTTTTGCAACGGCTTTGAGCTGATGAATCATGGCTTGATGACCCAAATGCACCCCGTCAAAATTACCGATGGTGACAGCGGTTTTTTCTAATTGGGTATTTGAAGGCAAAGCATTTAGACGGAGCAGCTTCATGGGCAAATCAAGTGCTTGGAATTAAGAACGGCTTATATATTGCCATATTCTTGGGCATTCGTCTTGTGGTTGTTTTTTGACAACGCAAAATTTAGTGCAAAGCATATTTATATCAATTTTATTGATTTATTTAATATAAATTAATCAATTTTTCTTATTTATAAATTTGATTAGTATAAATGTAGATTTTAAATGAGGCCGAACTCATGCAAAAACCATTTACACAACTTGGACAGCGCCACAATATCATTCGTCAGTTCACCCCCAACTGGTTCACTGTCAGTATGGGAACAGGTGTCGTGGCGTTAATTGTATCAGAGTTTCCGATGTTAAAGGCACTCACATGGCAACTCGGCACAGGGCTGTGGTATTTCAATATTTTACTGTTCGTACTTTTTAGTGTGCTATATAGCTTACGTTGGGCATTTTATCCGCACGAAGCCAAACAGATTTTTCAACATCCAAGCATGAGCCTATTTTTAGGGACGATTCCGATGGCGCTGGCCACCATCCTCAATGGCTTTTTAAAGTATGGTCAGTTTATTTATGGCGACACAGCTGTACAGATTGCGCAAACGCTCTGGTATGCCGATGTGGTCTTGGCACTCTTGGTGGCGTGGGCAGTTCCTTTTGCCATGTATCGACATCAGGAGCATGCTTTACAGCAGATGACTGCGGTGTGGTTATTGCCAATAGTGGCCTGTGAAGTTGCAGCCAGCAGTGGTGGTTTATTGCTGGGGCATTTGGCAGCTGATACTCATGCTGTTGCGATTTTATTGGGCAGTTATGTGTTGTGGGGTGTTTCAGTATTACCCGCCTTTGCTATTTTAACGATTTTAATGTTGCGGTTGGTCTTACATAAACTGCCTGAAAAAGAGTTGGCGGTCAGCAGTTGGTTGGCTTTGGGACCGATAGGCACTGCTGCTTTGGCGTTATTGGTTCTGGGGCATCAGGCACCGATGCTGATGGCGAGTTTGGGCTTAGCACAACTGGGTCAGTTATTTCAGCAGGCGGGAATTTTGGCCAGTTTAATTCTGCTGGGTTTTGGACTGTGGTGGTTGGGAATTGCGGTGCTGACGACTTTGCACCATGCCAAACAGGACTTACCGTTTAATTTGGGTTGGTGGGGACTGACTTTTCCATTGGGCGTATATACACTGGCAATCTTAACTCTAGCCCAACAACTTAATTTGGCCTTCTTGTATGCCGTTGGCTATGCTTTTGCAGCCATACTGATGTTGTTATGGAGTTTGGTCGCAACCAAAACGGCACACGGTTTTTATCAAGGTCATTTGTTCTTTTCGCCGTGCTTAAAAACCTATTTAGAACAGCAGTATAAATGAGGTCTACAATCCTTTCAGTTTAAAGCGCCATTTGATCTTATATATGTTGTTTGAGCAGAGACCAGAGGCGCTTTTCTTTCGGATCGATTTGTTTTCTAATGACACGCATGAAGTCTGTTAATTGAGTATTTTATGTCGGATGTTGCACTAATCATGGCTTTGCCGAATGAGTCTAAAGGATTGTTTGAGCAAGCAGGGATTGAAGTTCATTACAGCGGTATTGGTAAAGTCAACGCGGCTTATAAAGCATTTGAAGTGATTCAAAAAACAGGCTGTAAAACCCTGATTAATTTAGGTACAGCAGGCAGTACTTATTTTGATAAGCATGAATTGGTTGAAGTTTCTCAATTTGTACAACGCGACATGGATGTCTCTCCACTGGGTTTCGCTGTCGGCTTTACCCCATTTGACACCATGCATCCTGCGGAAATTCATTTAGAACCGTTTTTCCAACAACTCCGCACTGGTATATGTGGAACAGGGGATAGCTTTGAAACGGGTGAACCCAAAGTACCGTGTCATTTGGTTGATATGGAAGGATATGCGCTGGCAAAGGTCTGTAAAAAACAGGGTGTCCGTCTGATTTCGGTCAAATATATTTCAGATGGTGCCAACGACACCGCGCATTTGGACTGGGAAGACAATTTGTTATTGGGAGCTCAGAAATTATTAGCATTATTTGAAAGTATCTGAGGCTTTGATTCTGTCTTTTTCAATTCGGCGACCATAGAGTGCTATGGTCGTATGCCAAAATTACTCAGCTTTGAATAATGCAGACGGTGTTCGCGGGATCACGCCATACAGCATCATATGCACGGTATGTTGAATGACTCGTTGTTGCATACTGCGGTTACGTAGGGTTTTACCTGTCACCATTTCCATTTGCGTGGCAAAATCAGCATAGTTTTGTGTTAATGCCCAAATGTTGAGGATTAACAGCTCAGGGTCTATTTCAGTTGAAATTTTACCTTGCTCTTGCCAATTACTAATGACTTTGGCTTTACGTTTGACCAACTTCTTTAAAGGCCCTTTGAGGATTTCCAAAATATGCGGAGCCCCTTGGATCACTTCTAAAGCAAACAAGCGAGACGCTTTCGGTTGAGTCCGAGAAACCTCAATCTTTTGCAATAAGTAGTTGGTGATCGCTTCTTCCGGCTCTAAGTCAGCTTCTAACATTTGTAGTGGGGCTAACCATTTTTGTAAAACCGTCGTTAAAACTTCAACGTACAAAGCTTCTTTATTTTCATAGTAATAGAAAATATTTGATTTGTGCATTTCAGCAATCTGTGCGATTTCATCTAAGCTTGCTCCATTAAATCCATAGAGCGAGAAGACATCTAGTGCAGCATTCAGCAGCTGGAGGCGTTTTTGAGTACTCTTTTTCTGTTCCATTCTGTAATTTAAAAAACAATAAAAAGGGGAAGGACAAATTGTACGGCAAATCATCAGATTTGTGCACAAAGTGGAAATTTAATTTTTTGAATAATGATCATTTATTCTGTAGATTGGCTCTTAAATTGCGATAAATTCTAAACGTTGTCCAATAAAATATAATTATATAAAAACTATTTTGTCTAAACTATATGAAATGATTCAATGGGAAATAGCAAGTTTTGATAAAAATAACGTGAAATTTATTACATTATTTAAACTAAAGTATGCTTAAGTGATATGAAAGTCTTTAGCTTTTTTTACTGAAATTTAGCATAAAAAATCCTTAGCACCTCAAGCTAAGAATTTTTTAGTCAACTTATGTGGCTAAAACGGCATTTAACACCTGCTGTTCAAGGGTATTGAACTGCATATCTTTGACGCGAGGGCGGGGTAGATCGACTTGAAACTCTTTGGCAATATGGCCACGGTCTAGCAAAATAATCCGATCGGCCAGTTGAACGGCCTCACTGACATCATGGGTGACTAAAATGGCGGTAAAGCCCTGTTCCGTCCATAATTTTTCAATCAAATTCTGCATATCTAAGCGGGTTAAGGCATCGAGTGCTCCCAAAGGTTCATCGAGCAATAAAATCCGTGGTTTATGCGATAAAGCTCTTGCCAAAGCGGTCCGTTGACGCTGTCCCCCAGAGAGCTGCGAAGGCCAAAGTCCCGCTTTTTCTTTGAGTCCGACTTTTTCAAGCAGACCCGAGGCAGTGGCATGTTGTTGTTTCGGCAAACCTAGTTGTACGTTTTGTTCAATTGAGCGCCATGGTAACAGTCGTGGATCTTGGAACATGACCCGTATATCGTCTGCTGTAATCCCTTCGCGGAGGTGTCGCGCGGACTTAAATTTAATTTCGCCGTAGCTTTGTTGTTCTAAGTTGGCAATCAGGCGCAGCAGGGTACTTTTACCACAACCACTGCGTCCGACAATGGCTAAAAACTCACCCGGCTGAATATGTAGATCTAAGTCTTCAAGGACTTTAACTGAACCATAAAACTTATGCAGTTGCTCGATAATAATTTCGGCCCCAAGCACCGCTTGAGGGTTGATGTCTTGATTGTGATTTGGCGGCGACGGAATATTGGCATGGCGACCAAGGCTTGAATCAGTCATCTCAGACTCCTTATTTTTGGTATCCTGCATGCCAGCGCAGCAGGTATTTTTCTAATGTGACGGCCAGTACATCAGCCAATTTTCCAAGTAGGGCATATAGTAAAATCCCCACCAAAACGATGTCAGTCTGTAAAAATTCACGCGCATTCATAGTCATATAACCAATGCCGGCTTGAGCTGAAATGGTTTCAGCAACGATCAGCAGGACCCACACTAAACCCAGTGAAAAGCGTAGTCCGACTAAAATAGAGGGCATCGCACCCGGTAAAATAATTTCTTTATACAGTTGCCAACGGGTCAAACCATAGCTTTTCCCCATTTCAATCAGTTGTGGATCTACCGAACGTATGCCGTGATAGGTGTTGATGTAAATAGGGAAAAAGACCCCGACCGCAACCAAAAACAGCTTGGCGGTTTCATCAATCCCGAACCATAAGATCACTAACGGAATAAGTGCCAGTGCAGGAATATTTCGGATCATCTGTAGTGTGGTGTCGAGCAGGGTTGACGCCGTTTTCGATGAACCATTTAATAAACCTAGAAAGAGCCCTAAACCCCCACCCACCAATAGGCCGAGTAAGGCACGGCCTGCACTAACTTGCACATGCTTCCATAGTTCACCACTCAGTAGCAGGTGCCAAAAAGCAGTAACTACTGCCGTTGGTGCAGGTAAAATCCGACTTTCTAAAAGTCCCGTGCTGGAGGCAATTTGCCAAAGCACAATCAAGCCGATAGGAAAGAGCCAAGGCAGCAATAGCTGCCCTAACTGAGTTCCACGTGAAACCTTTTCCTCCTGGAGGGTTTGCACTGAAACAATTTTGGACATTAGGCAGGCTCCTGAATCACTTTTGTTTTTTTGTTTTCATCGGGTGTGTAGTTGTTTGCCACAATCTCACCAAAGGGGCCTGTTAAATTTGGTTGTGCTAACCTTGCTTGAGTTTCGAGCGGCAGGAGTGGAAACACCAACTCGGCAAAACGAATCGACTCTTCAAGATGTGGATAGCCTGAGAAAATAAAGGTGCTGATGCCCAAGTCAGCATACTCTTGAATACGCGCTGCAACTGTTTCAGGGTCACCGACCAATGCCGTACCTGCACCCCCACGAACCAGTCCAACACCAGCCCAAAGGTTGGGAGATACTTCAAGTTTACTGCGGTCACCATTGTGTAATTCAGCCATGCGACGTTGGCCGACCGAGTCCATGCTCTTAAATTTTGCCTGTGCTGCAGCAATGGTGGCATCATCGACATATTGAATAAGCTCTTCCGCCGCTTGCCATGCTTGTTCATTGGTTTCACGTACAATCACATGCAGACGGATACCATAGTTGAGCGTACGGCCTTTGGCCTCAGCTTTGGCACGTACAGTGTCAATTTTGTCTTTAACAGCAGCAGGGGGTTCACCCCATGTCAGATAAGTGTCGACCTGATCCGTAGCCAACTCGATGGCATCATCCGATGAGCCGCCAAACCAAAGTGGAGGATAGGGTTGTTGCACAGGTGGATACAGCAGTTTGGCATCATTTACGTTTAGACGTTCGCCATGAAAGCTAAAGCTTTCACCTGTATGGGAGCGGGTTAAAATCTCACGCCAAATTTTGACGTATTCATTGGCTGTTTTATAGCGAGTCGAGTGGTCTTCATAAACGCCATCGCCTTGCAGTTCTTTTTCATCGCCACCTGTCACCAAGTTCAATAAAACTCGACCATTGGAGAGACGGTCAAAGGTGGCTGCCATCCGTGCAGCCAGTGCCGGAGTGGTCACGCCTGGACGTAATGCAACCAAGAATTTTAATTTTTTCGTGGCATCAATCAGACTGGCTGCGGTCAACCATGGATCTTCACATGAACGACCCGTTGGAATCAGTACACCTTCATAACCTAAATTATCCACGGCAACCGCAATCTGTTTCATATAAGCATGGTCCACTTGACGAGCACCTTTGCTGGTACCTAAGTAGCGACTGTCACCGTGAGTTGGGATAAACCAGAAAATTTTCATTTTTAAAAATCCTTAGATAGAGTCGTTTAAGGTTTGCTCGGTGCAACCCAAACGGTACTTTGAACTTGAATGTGTTTCGGAATGAGCTGGACTTGTAGGAACAAATCCGCAATTTGTTGTTGGGCTTGCACAACTCCAGGCGTCAGGGTTTGAATCGGTGAAGGCTTCAGACGTTTGTCGATGACCCGTTGAGCAATAGAGGGCTGTAAACCCGTACTTTGGGTATAGACCGAAAGTGCTTGAGTTTGGTTTTTCAGCACCCATTGATCGGCCTGATTCAAGCCGTGGATGAATTGAGCATTCGCTTCAGGATAGGCCTGAATAAATTTTGGATTGCCAATATAAAAAGAATAGGTTTTCGGAAATGCTGTGCCATCAATCAAGACTCTGGCCTGTGCATCCTGCTCTGCTGCACTGAGGTAGGGCTCCCAAATGGCCCATGCATCGATGGATTGTTTATCAAACGCGGCACGCGCATCCGCAGGGGGCAGCCAAATCGGTTGAATGTCCTGCCAACTGAGTCCTGCTTTTTGTAAGACTTTCGCCAGTAACTCATGTGCGCTTGAACCGCGTTGAACCGCAATCCGTTTGCCTTTTAAGGCCTGTATTGAATCAATGGAACTATTTTTAGCAATCAACAGCGCTTGAGCATTGGCTGGAACTTGCTCATAGCCGACATAACTGAGTTCTTTGTCAGCAGCTTGAGCAAAGATCGGTGGGGTATTGCCCACAGAGCCAAAATCAACTGCACCGACGGCCAAGGCTTCTAGCATTTGTGGGCCAGCGGGGAACTCTTTCCATTCAATTTTGGCTTGAGGAAATTGTTGCTCAAATAATTTTTGCTCACGTGCGACCAACAGGTTTAAAGACGACTTTTGATAGCCAATCGACAGGGTTTTAACTGGATCTGCTGCCTGCTTTTCAGAAGTACTTGTTGCTGCCGTGTCTTGCTTTTGGCATGCCCCGAGTCCCAGACTCAAGGTGACAATGCCAATACGGGAAACTGTTTTAAGTGTTTTCATAATGATCTCGTTATTTTTGTTTAATAATGGCAGCGTCAATATTCAGCTGGTTCGGAATGAGTTTTTGTTGATAGAAAGCATCCGCAACGTACTGCTGTTTTTTTGCGACTTCGGCTGAAATGGGTTGAACGCCAAAGCCCATACGGCCAATCGAGCTTTGTAAAATGTCTAAAGACAAGCCTGTCGGTTTTTCTAGCAACTGGGCTGCTTGTTGTTGATTCTGTTCGACCCACTGTGTGGTGGTGTTGAGTTCATTGACGACCGTTTTTAAAACTTCTGGATGGGTTTCGGCAAATTTACGATCGGCCAGATAGAACTGATGATTACTGACTAAGTTTTCTCCGGTAGCAATCACACGTGCTGAGATTTGGTGTTCAGCGGCAGCAAAGAAGGGATCCCAAATCACCCATGCATCGACTGCACCACGTTCAAATGCGGCACGTGCATCTGATGGGGGTAGATAGACTGCTTCAATATCAGAAAGTTTGAGGTTATTCGCTTCTAACACTTTGAGTAGCAGGTAATGCACATTTGAACCTTTGTTGAGTGCGATCCGCTTGCCTTTTAAATCTTGAATGCTTTGAATCTTTGAGTCTTTTTGTACGATCAGTGCTTCTGCTTTAGGTGCAGCAGGTTGGTTGGCAATGTAAACCAAGTTTGAATTTGCAGCTTGTGCGAAAATCGGAGGCGCTTCCCCCGCTTCACCAAAGACCACACTGCCGACATTTAAGCCTTCGAGGAGCTGTGGACCAGCAGGAAACTCGACCCATTTCACTTGGACATTTTGTGCTTTAAGCGCCGTTTCTAAAGTGCCACGCTCTTTAACGATGGGCAAAATGCCATATTTTTGAAAGCCAATATTGAGTGTGACGGTTTCAGCTTCTTTTTTCCCACATCCAGATAACATCATGGCACCCACGACTGCTGCAGAAAGAACGCTTGTTTTGATCCAGAACTGTGCTCGAGAAGTGCTCATGTGTTTCATAACTCCAAATAAATAAGGTGAGTGAGTTGGTGAACACATACGCTAATGGGCATTTCTTTTCAGAAAAAATAAGAAATCGGGCTTTAGACATGAGAAAAAAAGATAAAAACAAAAGTGCAAAACTTATGCAAAAAACAGCAATATAAAAAACATAAAAATATAAAATTTATTGAGATTAACTTGTTGATATTTATTATTTAAAAGGTATTTTTGTTTTTGGAATAAGCTTAGTGTTTCACGCAATATAGATTTGAGCGATTTTTGCGGTGTTTTCTAGATAAAGATATGAGAAATAAAGATATCCATAATCCTGCAAAAGCCACTTAAAGTGGCTTTTTAAAGACGAGTGAGTTGCGCTGATAGTTGTATAAGGCTTGGCGTGCATTGGGAAGTTCATCGACATTGGCCGTTTCAAAGCCATGTTCTAAGAACCAATGTGCAGTACGTGTGGTCAGTACAAACAACTGTTGAATGCCCATACTGCGGGCTTTACCTTCGAGATAATGCAAAATTTGGCTGCCACGATTAGATTTGCGATAGCTAGGATCGACTGCGACACAGGCAATTTCGGCACTGCGGATTTCACCCTCTGCCGCTGGTAGTGGGTAAAGCGCAGCACAGGCCAAGATCATGCCATCACGTTCAATCACCGCAAATTGCCCAATTTCGTTTTCGAGACGTTCACGTGAGCGATAAACCAAAATGCCTTCTTCTTCAAGTGGGCGTAATAGGTTAATCAACCCGCCGACATCTTGAATGTTGGCCATACGGACTTCTTCATAATGGGCGTCGGTAATCATGGTGCCCGAACCATCACGCGTGAAGAGCTCCTCAACCAAGGCACCATCATAAGCATAGGAAATCAGATGGACGCGATGGACGCCATCCGTCGAGGCTTTTTTGGCACCGCGTAAATGTACCGCAATGTCTGGATTCGAATCTTGGTATTTTTCAATTTGTGCATCGAGCTTGTGTGGTGAAATTTCGCGTTGCAACTGCCCATGTTCATTGAGCAGACCATGTTGTTTGCCCAAGAAAATCAGTTTGTCTGCTTTAAGATGAATCGCTGTGCGGGTCGCTACTTCTTCAGCCAGCAGATTGAATACTTCACCTGTGGTGGAATAGCCAGTTGGCCCGAGCAGCACAATATTGTGATTATCCAAATGGCGTTGAATGGCGTCGGTATCGACCGTACGGACTTCGCCGGTTAACTGAAAATCGACCCCATTGCGAATGCCATAGGGCTTGGCTGTGACAAAATTCCCTGAAACTACATCAATGCGTGCGCCATACATCGGTGAGTTGGCCAACCCCATCGACAGTAAGGCTTCAATTTGCAAACGAATTGAGCCTACCGCATTCATCACGCAACTTAGGGATTCTCGCGTGGTCACGCGGCGATGTTGATGAAATGGCGTTTGAATCTGGCTTTGTTTTAAGTTGTGGTTGATTTGCGGACGCGCGCCATGCACCAAGATCAGGCGAATCCCGAGTGAATGCAGTAAGGCAATATCGTGAATAATATGTTGAAAGTTATCATGCTGAACTGCTTCACCATCAAACATGATTACAAAGGTTTTATTACGGTGAGCATTGATATAAGGCGCAGAATGTCGAAACCAATGCACATACTGCAAAGTTGTACTGTGATGTGTTTCGATGGAATTTTCGTGCATGCCTGTCTCAAAATGAACTGCTTAGCATGATTTTAATCAAAAAATGCAGAAGAGGAAGTCTTAAATAGAAAAACACCTGAAGCAATGTTCAGGTGTTCAATCGGTTTTGCGACACCAGCCAGAATTAACCGATAATACGTAGGATACGGTTATTGCGTTCATTGACTAAAACATAGTCACCATTGACCTTATACCATTGTTGGTAGCGTCCAGTGTTGGGTAGGCGACGTGCTTCGCGGTCACTGACATGGTAACGCGATGAGTCATAGCCTCGTGGCAAGGTTTGACCTGAGCGCCAGTCACGGCTTGGGTTAACACGTTTGTTTTGGTAGCGATTGTCATTGTCCCAACGACGGTCATCGCGATGATCCCAGCGCGAGTCATGAGCATGCGCGCGGTTATAGTATTGTGGTGCTGCCATTGCAGATGTGGCCATGAGCGCGCCTAAAGAGAGTGTGATTGCAGTCAGAATTTTTTCATTGCTTTCGTCCAGTATGAGTCTTGTTTCGATCATTCAAAATTAGCGAATAACTCTAGAGAAAGCGTGAGGGCTATTTAGGTGAATTGTGAAATGTATGAAGAGACTGAGGAGATTGTTGTTTTTCTGCAATGCTTGCAAACAAAAGCTTTGGCACATAAAAAACCTGAAACAACGCCTTCCATGCTGTGCCTGACTGTGGTCTCTTAAGAGGAGTATGCAGTCGTACTAAAGCGGGTGAAAGGGTGTTGATTCAGGTCTCAAGAATAATGTCGAGGAGTTGTACAAAATGAAGCGCAGATTAAAGCCCCATAATGCGCAGAATATTGTTGCTGTCTGCGTCGACTAAGATGTAGTCATTGTTGATTTTGTACCACTGCTGGTTTCTGTTTGGCTTTGGAAGATTATGGTCTTTATATTCGACTTTATAGCCGTTACCACGGTAATGCTGTGGCATGACATAACCTTGTTGCCATTTATGCTGTTGTAAACGTTTGACACCGCGCTCTTCGCGCATACGTCGACGATCTTGCTGATCGTCATTACCTGAATCGCGAAAGTCACGTCCGCGTGGCTCATTGCCATAGCGTGGATGATCGTGGTCAAACTGAGGGGCAGCAGTACTGAGACTGCTTGCCATCAAAGCACTGAAAGAGATTGCCAATACTGTCAAAATCTTTTTCATGTTGAATCCTCATTAAGGTAATTTCATTCTTTCCTATAATGTACGAAAAAAATGCAGAGAAACTGTGAAGATGAATTGGGTATTTATTAACAAATGCAGAGATATTAAGAAGATTATGCCCAATTCTAAGCCTGAATTAAATCATCAATTGCGCCAAAGTCCAAAGCAAACAGTCTGTATCTTCTGATTTTTGACTCATTTTGGCGACACAGATCCCCCTTTGTCAAAGAATGCATAGTGCATTATTTAATTCCACTGCTGCGCCAGATGTTGTAATGAACGGATTGAATGAACTACTGCTTCAGCTTGACTGGCATCTTCCAAAGCACAAATTAGGCTTTCGGGGAGTTGTAAATTATGGATATGACGAATGGTGTCATGTTTACGTTGCAAATCAGCCATGCTGCATCCTTATTTTCAATTCTTGATAAATCAGGATGATAAATAGAAAATTTAAATCTGAAAAACCGAATATTTTTATTAAGATAATTTAAAAATACGATTTAAAATATCTAGCTAGCCAAGCTGAGTTTTCAACTTGGCTGATTCGGCTTAATAAGCATAGTTGAGGTCAGTATAATCACTCAATGACTTCTGCACATGCGCTTGGATAAATTCACGTACATCTGCTGCGGTCATCGGTTCACCATTTTTACTGATGGCATGCTCAATGTCGGGTTGCCCCTCAATTTTGATGCGATAAACAAAGCTTTTCTTGGCTTTGTATTGTTCATCATTCTTAGCAATGACCGTGAGGTAGTGATAGCTATGTTCAAAGTTCAAGTCGGTATGGGCAAAAACAAACTGGTCGAAAAGTTTCAGTGTGGCGCCATTTTCCAGGGCTTGAAGTTCCTCCACAATACTGGCTTCAAACTTCATTCCATATTTTTCTGAAATCGGCTGTTGGTCAATCAACAGGCTAACCATACCATCTTCAGTGGGTTGTACAGTGATGTTGCTCAAGTCCGTCATGGCATATACTTCAAAAATGGAGTTGGACATCAGTATCCGCAAAAATTGAAAAAAGACAACCTTTTCTGAACCTTGAAATCATGTTGCAGATGACTAAGCTTCAGTTTGATACATAAAAAAAGGAAGCCGAAGCTTCCTCTTAAGTGACACATTTTAGTCTTGTGCATCAATACTTTGACCATTCATATGCAAACTGTCATCGCCCATCAAGTACAGATAGGCAGGCATGATATTTTCAGGCGTTGGCAATGTTTTTGGATCTTCATCGGGATAGGCTTTTGCACGCATTGCAGTGCGGGTCGCCCCTGGATTGATACAGTTAAAGCGGATATTCGGTGAGGTATTTTCTTTGGCAAACAGTTGGCTGACCGCTTCAATGGCGATCTTAGACACCGAATATGCGCCCCAACGTTCACGCGTTTCACGTCCGACACCTGAGCTGGCAAAAACCACGGAGGCATGCTCAGATTTTTTCAGGAGTGGCATTAACTCTTGAGTCATAACGAATGGCGCACGCAAGTTGACGGCCATCACATCATCCCAGACATCGACAGGATAATTTTCCAGTTCGGTGCGCTCACCTAAAATGCCCGCATTATGCAAAATGCCATCTAGGCGCCCAAACTGACGCTCTAAGGTGTCGACCAGTAATTCATAATCACGAGGAGAGGCGCTCGACAGCTGCAAGGGTAAAATTGCAGGTTGCGGCGCACCTAAGCCTTCAATTTCATCATAAATGACTTCGAGCTTATTTAAGGTACGCCCATGCAGCACCACAGTTGCGCCGTGTAGGGCATAACTTAATGCAGCAGCACGACCAATACCATCGCCCGCACCTGTAATTAAGATGATGCGATCTTTGAGCAGATCGGGGCGAGGTTGATATTCTGAATATTTCATCATTACCTCCTCGTTATTTTGATTTTTTAATTGTGATCAATTCAGTGAGTTGGACGGTGTAGTTTGACTCACAAGAGACTGGATAACATCGTCCAATTCAGCCACAGACTTCACTATACAATCTGCTTGCCACGCTGTTAAGTCATCTTTGTGCGCGAATGGTAAATAACCATAAGCCGCCAAAATGGTATACATCTGCGCGTTACGACCTGCATCGATGTCACGTGGATGATCGCCGACATAGATACAGTCTTCAGGCGCAATCGCGATGTGCTTGGCAGCCAAATACATCGGCTCAGGATCAGGCTTGGTCTGCGAGACATCTTCTGGGCAGACCAAAACCGCACAGCGTTCTGTCAAATTCAGCGCATCTAATAATGTTTCACTGAGCCAACGCGGTTTATTGGTGACGATGCCCCAAGGAATCTCTTGGCTTTCAAGTTTTTCAAGTAGCGGATACATGCCTGAGAACAGGTCAGTATCTACTGCGATATCGGCACCGTAGGTATCTAAAAAACGCTGACGATGTGCAAGAAAAATCGGGTCTTCGACTTCCAGTTCTGGATAAACCAATTTCACCATCGCCCGTGCACCTTCAGAGACTTGGCTACGGATCAGGTTTGCATCGACCACAGCAACACCTTTTTCACGGCACATGTCTTGAATAATGCGAATAAAGTCGGCGGCAGTGTCGATCAGTGTGCCATCAAGGTCGAATAAGACGGCTTTCATGCAGCACCTTCTTTGACGGTATAGACCATGTAATTGACATCGACATTCGGCGCTAACCAATAGCGTTTGGTCAAGGGGTTGTAATGTAAACCCGTCATGTCTTTCAGTTTGAGCCCTGCGCCGCGAATATCATGTGCCAGTTCTGAGGGCTTAATGAATTTTTGATAATCGTGGGTGCCTTTAGCTAACATGCGCAGGACATATTCAGCGCCAATAATGGCAAACAGGTAGGCTTTGGGATTACGGTTAATGGTGGAGAAGAATACATGACCGCCTGGTTTCACCAGTTTATGGCAGGCTGCAATGATTGAGGCTGGATTGGGTACGTGTTCCAACATTTCCATGCAGGTCACAATATCGTATTGTCCTGCTTGTTCTTCTGCGAGCTGCTCCACTGGAATTTGGCGATATTCGATATGCTCAACACCTTCTTGTTCTGCATGTAAACGTGCCACATTCAGGGGGGCCTCGCCCATATCAATGCCGAGCACATCTGCACCACGACGTGCCATACTTTCAGCTAAAATTCCGCCACCACAGCCGACATCAAGGACTTTTTTTCCATTGAGTCCACCTGCATGTTCATCAATCCAGTTTAAGCGTAGTGGGTTGATCATATGTAAAGGGCGGAACTCCGAGTGCTGATCCCACCATATGGCAGCAAATGCTTCAAATTTGGCAATTTCTTGTGGATCAACATTCAGTTGCGACATCGTCGGCACCTCAATTTAAGTCATGATATTTAAAACGTTCAATAGGGCTTAGTGTAGCGTTTATTCTAGAAAAAGCGATAAAAGCCTGAAAAAAGTTCACAGAATGAAAACGAATTTGGCATATTTGATTTATAGTATTTGCATAAACTTATCATAATGATTTTGAGGACAATAAGTTCAATGAAAAAACTCCTTTTGAGTGGATTAGCAACCGCTGTTTTCGCTATTTCTGGTAGCGCATTGGCTGCAAATTTTGTGGCAGGTCAGGACTATATCATCGTACCAACACCTGTACAGGTGGAAGTGCCAGGAAAAATTGAAGTCCGCGAATTCTTTTGGTATGGCTGTGGTCACTGCTTTAAACTTGAACCTCATATGCAGACTTGGTTGAAAAAACTACCGAAAGATGTGCGTTTTGTGCGTACCCCAGCAGCCATGAATCCAGTGTGGGAACAAGCGGCGCGAGCTTATTATGTGTCTGAGGCTTTAGGTGTACGTAAAAAGACCCATCTGACGTTATTCCATGCCATTCATGATCAAAATCAACCGATTCTAGAGCAACCTGCTTTAGCCAAGTTCTATACTCAGTTTGGTATTCCTGAAGCGAAATTTAACAGCACTTATAAATCATTTGCGATCACTTCAAAAATTGCACAAGCACAAGACTTAGCCAAGCGCTATCAACTCAGTGGTGTTCCTGCGGTGACGGTGAATGGTAAATATATTGTGCAAGGTGAAGATGCTAAAGTGACTCAAGTCGTGGATTACTTGATTGAAAAAGAACGTGCTGCAAAATAAGCTGAATCTGTTTTAAGTCCTTATTCAGTTAAAAAGCCTGCGTCAGCAGGCTTTTTTATGGGTTAAAAACGTTTATTGCGCGGCTGATGCAGGCTGCAATAAATCCTCATAACGCAGTTCAATTTTTCTTAAGGTTTTTAAGCGCCAAAGTTGATGACGGGCTTCGGCTTCATAGCCATTAAAGGCCAAGAGTTTGGCAAATTTGGTCAAATCATACGGAATTGGGTAGTTCAGCACCATTTCCTCATAGTCACGAATTTGCTCAGGGCTGACTTTGCTGTATGGATTTAACTGAATCCATTCAATGCGGCGGTTAAACTCCGACAGCAGTAAAATGTGATCTTGATTGGTGAACTTTTCAGGGGTGTGTTCATAACGAGAAGCCTCATTCAGCTTTGGTACCATCAACTCATAGTCACGAATAATCAGTGCGACCAAGACCACACAGACAGTAAATGTGATCGGCATGGCAAAGCTCGGTAAAGTCCACGTTTTCACTTTTTGCTGAGATTGAATAATGCCTAGAATCAACCCGAGTGGTAGTAAGAAATAAGCGTAGAACAACGGAAATTCGAGCATACCGTGAATCAGTAAAGCACCGACCATCAGAAGTCCAATCACAGATTCGAGCGATGTCGCATGCTTTTGCAGTTGATAGCCCCAATAGCTGAGATAGGCAAAAAATGGAATCGCAATCACTAATCCATTCCACAAAATAAAGTCGAGAATAAAGTTGTGCGCACTTTTCACCCAAACGGGGCCTTGGAACTGATCACTGATTAGGGTGTAAGCCACACTGGTTTGATGCCAACCATAGCCAAACCAAGGTCGCTCAGCAATGGCATGGAGCATCTGTTGCCAAATGGCAAGACGCGACATATCGCCCGTTGCTCGCGCAACCGCATCACGGGTTTGGGTCACTTCGACATTAGACAGCTGAGCCAACAGGTGATTGAGCTGTGGAATAAACGCAGTAAATGCAATGAACAACGCAAACCATGCGAGGGCACTATACCACTTCAGTTGAACCACACCCTTGTACTGTTGATAGAGTAAATAGAGTAGTACACAAATGCTTGCGACCCATGATGTACGGGACTGACTCAGGGCTACCGCAAATAACATCAATGCAGCACTGACGCACAGCAGAATCGAGTTGAATTTTTTCTTTTCAAATAGGTACAGTGTGCCGAGTAAGGATAGAATCAGAAAGCTCGCCATATTGTTCGGCTGAGCAAAGTTGGCATAAGGACGATCGCCTTTTAAGGCAGTCATGCCGGGAATGTACTGTTCAATATTGAGCCATTGGCAAGTGGCGATGAGCGCTGTTACCAGACCGACTGACCAAAATACAGTACACAGACCACTAAATAATTGCTCACGTTCCAAGGGTTTTTGGCTCAGGTTAAAACCTAAAACCATACTCAGCCAAAATGCAAAGATATATAAGCCACACATCAGTGCTTTGCTGAAAAAGAACAGCTCGCCAAAACCGTACTGAATGAAGGGCACCAGACTCAATAGCAATAGTGGCAGACTCACTTTCGGGAGCAAGAGTTTTTCTTTTAAAAATAAGGCAGAGAGTGCAAATAAAGATAAAAATGCAAACAATTCACCTGTATAGGTGACCCAAGGGCGATAATGAATGGGCAATAGCCATGCCAAGGCAATACAGACACTCGCCGCTAAAAAAAGAAAAAAACGCATAGGAGCTACAGATGAAAAAACTGGCTCTATGATAGTGAAAAAGCATCCAAGTTTGAGTAAAGCGCATTAAAAATTTTGTAATACACCAAAATTGCGTCTGCGAGCGGCTTAATGCAAAGTCGGATTGGCGTGTTTGGTTTGAGCAGATGGTCGTTGCCAATTGGAGATTCCACGGAACATGAGTTGAATCTGCACGATGGTTTGCAGTTTAAATGCAGCCTGCTGCTGTTGGAGTTTATCGGGAGCCACATCTCGACTCAAACCAATCCAGCGCATGGCCCAGTTAAAAGAGGCATCCATTAAAATATTGGCCAAAACTTTGAGGTCTTCGCTGTCATGGATATGTTGCATGCTTTCAATACGGGTTAATTCATGGGCGAAGTCATCGATTAAAAAGGCAATTTCTCGCTCAACGGCTGCACGGATCAAGGCCGATCCACCCCAACGTTCTCCAATCAAGAAAATCCACTGTTCAGGATGTTGCTCTACAGCATGAAAAAATAGGTCTAGACTGTGCTCAATCGTGGCATGTGGACCATAAACATAGCTTTGCCCCAATTGGGTTAACATGCTTTTGATGTGGAGCGCAGCTTGGTCAACCAGTTCAAGTCCTAACTCATCCAAGTCATCAAAGTGGCGATAAAAAGCGGTCGGCACTAAACCCACTTGGCGAGTGACTTCACGGAGACTAATGCGACTAAAGGAACGTCCCGAGGTGCTGAGTTGTAATGCAGCATTTAGCAAAGCTTGGCGGCTTTGTTGTTTACGTTCTTCCCGAATCGACATAGATGATTGCCTCAGCCTCTTTTAAGCTTCAGTTTAACAAAGAATATGGATGGGTAGGGAAACAGGCGATCGATTACAAATGCAATGCAGTCAGACAAATGCTTTGGGTCTGCTTCTGCTATACTATGCGCCAACCTATTTAGTCAGATGAAGGGCGTATTATGCGTATCGACCAACGAACATTAGATCAATTACGTGATGTCACCATTACTCGTAACTACACACGTTATGCGGAAGGTTCGGTATTGGTTGAGTTTGGTCATACCAAAGTTCTTTGTACGGCAAGTATTGATAACTCCGTACCACGCTTTTTAAAAGGCAAGGGTCAAGGCTGGGTAACCGCTGAATATGGCATGTTGCCACGTTCGACGCATACCCGTAGTGACCGTGAGGCTGCGCGTGGTAAGCAAAGTGGTCGTACTCAAGAAATTCAACGTTTGATTGGCCGTAGTCTACGCGCCATGGTGGATTTAAAAAAACTCGGTGAAAACACCATCACCATCGACTGTGATGTGATTCAGGCGGATGGTGGTACACGTACTGCTGCGATCACAGGTGCTGCCGTGGCTCTCATTGATGCGATGAACACGTTGCTTGAGAAAAAGAAAATTAAGCAAGATCCATTAAAAGGCTTAGTGGCTGCCATTTCAGTCGGTATTTTCCAAGACGAAGTGCTTTTAGACTTGTGCTATGAAGAAGACTCAAACTGCCAAACGGATTTAAACGTGGTGATGACCCAAGCTGGCGAGTTTATTGAAATTCAAGGTACGGCAGAAGATAAACCGTTTACCCGTGTACAGTGCAATGTCATGTTAGAAATGGCGGAAAAGGGCATTCAAGAATTGGTGAAAAAACAACAGCAAGCACTGGGCTGGTAAGTTTTAACCCAATAAAAAACGCACTTGAGAGTGCGTTTTTTATTGTGTGTGGATTGAATGCGAACTATTAGAATTAAGCATTAAAACGCATAGAAAGGTCGACTGCTTTGACATCTTTAGTCAATACACCCATCGAAATATAATCCACGCCTGTGCTTGCGACTTCGCGCAAGTTGGCAATGGTGATATTCCCTGACGCTTCCAATTTACACCGTCCTGCAACATGCTTGACCGCATCAATCATTTGTTGCTGGCTAAAGTTGTCTAACATCACGATATCAGCTTGGGCTTCCAATGCTTGGTCTAATTCAGCCCAAGTTTCAACTTCGACTTCGACAGGTTTGCCTGGGGCAATTTGATGCGCTTTGGCAATGGCTTGAGCAATGCCGCCTGCCGCCATGATGTGATTTTCTTTAATTAAAAAAGCATCGAATAAACCTAAACGATGGTTTTGACCGCCGCCGACCGCGACAGCATATTTTTGGGCAATACGCAGACCCGGTAGGGTTTTACGGGTATCCAGCAACTTGGTGTTTAAGCCATCGAGCTGTTTGACATATTCAGCCGTTTTGGTTGCTACCGCAGATAGTGTTTGTACAAAGTTGAGTGCAGGGCGCTCAACCGTAAGTAAGCTGCGTGCTGAACCCGCCAGTTTAAAAATGGTGTCATTGGCAAGAACCAGATCGCCATCATTTTTTAGCCACGTGATTTGTACACTTGGATCAAAAGCGGCAATTAATGCATTGACCCAAGGTTGACCTGCAAGAATCATGTCTTCACGGCTAATAATGGTCGCAGTCGCTTGTTCATCTTCAGGTGTTAAAAGCGCCGTAATGTCACCATCACCGATGTCTTCTTGTAATGCCTGTTGAATATTCAGTTGAATAGATTGTTCAAGCAGTTGCTGCGATATGCTCATCCGATTGTCCGTATCTTTATAGAAGCCATGAAAATTGCGCAATATATTAGCATTTTTCCTGAAAAAGGCGTGAAAATTTCAGAATCAAACGCTGATCAATTTGAGAAATGACGGGGAAAGATTTAGCATGAGAGACATTAAAAAAGATTGCCCAAAGGGCGTAATGGGTTTGAGGAATAAAAATATGCAGGTCATTCCGTCGTTTCAAGTGCAAGCAGGGCAACTGCTGGGAGCGAGACAAATTCCATCGCCTAATTTTAATGCACGTCCTGCTGATACTGAGATTCAACTGATTGTCATCCATAATATCAGCTTGCCTCCCTCACAGTTTGGCGGCGGCTATATTGAACAATTTTTTCAAAATCAATTGGATTGGTCAGTACATCCATATTTTCAAACCATTCAAGGTATGCAAGTCTCAGCGCATTTACTGATTTTAAGAAGTGGTGAAGTCTTACAATTTGTCAATTTTAATGACCGTGCATGGCATGCAGGACGCTCAAGCTATCTGGCCAAGAAAGAGTGCAATGATTATTCGATTGGCATTGAGCTGGAGGGCAGTGATGACTTACCTTTTGAAGATGCCCAATATGAAACATTGGTACACGTGACGGCTTGTTTACAACAGGCCTATCCTCAAATTCAGCAGCATTTGGCAGGGCATTCCGATATTGCGCCAGGACGTAAGACCGATCCAGGCACATTTTTTGATTGGTTAGGCTATCGAAATCGTTTGCAGCAGTTAAAAAGTCAATGAATTGAGAGTCAACAACAACATTAAACAATCAAATATTCGCTGAAGTTTCATTACAATAGCGGCAAATGAAAAACTAGGTGGATACGATGGCGCTGTGGCGGTCAACCGTAATTGTAAGTGCAATGACCATGCTTTCTCGGGTCTTGGGTTTGGTACGAGACATTGTCTTACTAAATGTCTTTGGTGCGGGGAAAGATTTCGATACCTTTGTGGTGGCCTTTCGTATCCCGAACTTCTTCCGTCGGCTATTTGCTGAGGGAGCATTCTCACAGGCGTTTATTCCAGTACTGACCGAATATAAAACTGGGCGTACCCATGCGGAAGTTCAAATTCTGATTAGCCGTGTCTTTGGTTGTTTAATGACCGTTATGACGGCTTTAACCTTCATTGCTATGGTCGCAGCTCCAGCAGTGCTATACATCTATGCACCGGGTTTCCATGCCGATCCAGAGAAGTTCGACCTCGCGGTTTCAATGTTCCGCCTCACCATTCCTTATTTATTGTTTATGTCGCTGACAGCCTTTGCCAGCAGTATTTTAAATAGTTATGGTTCCTTTGCTTCACCCGCATTTTCACCAGTATTGCTGAATGTTGCGATGATTGCAGGAGCATGGTGGTTGACGCCGTATATGGCGGAGCCGATTATGGCACTCGGTTGGGCGGTGATTGCTGCGGGTGTATTGCAACTGGCGATCCAAATTCCTGAACTTTGGCATAAAAAGTTACTGATTCCGCCGAAAGTCGATTTTAAACATGAAGGGGTGGATCGCATCATGAAATTGATGCTGCCTGCGCTATTTGGTGTTTCTGTCACGCAAATCAACTTACTCCTGAACACCATTTGGGCTTCGTTTATGCAAGACGGTTCAGTGTCATGGTTGTACAGTGCGGAACGCATGACTGAATTACCTCTGGGCTTGATTGGGGTAGCGATTGGGACGGTGATTTTACCTGCTTTGTCGACCCGTCATGCAGAGCAAGATATGTCGAAGTTCCGTGGCATGATGGATTGGGCTGCGAAGGTCATTGTTTTGGTTGGTGTGCCTGCTAGTATTGCGTTGTTCATGTTATCGACCCCTATTATTCAAGCTCTGTTCCAACGCGGTCAATTCACCCTTGAAGATACACAAATGACGGCTTTAGCGCTGCAATGTATGAGTGCTGGGGTGATTTCATTTATGTTGATTAAAGTTTTTGCACCCGGATTTTATGCGCAACAAGACACCAAAACACCAGTTCGTGTCGGTTTAATGGCCGTTGCCGCAAATGCGATTTTAAACGTGGTGTTTATTGGCTTCTTTAAATTGATTGACTGGCAGGCAGAGCATATGGCTTTGGCTTTAGCCTCTTCGGGTTCTGCTCTAGTGAATGCGGGGATGTTGTATTTCTATCTACACAAGCGCGATATTTTCCGTTTTGGCGCACACTGGAAAAAACTGTTTATCCAGTTTGGTATTTCTAACGCCGTGATGATTGTGGCTTTGTGGTATGCATTGACTTGGTATAAGGGTGATGTGTCACAGTGGATTCGCGTTGCCGAAGTGATCGGGCTGTGCGTGGTCGGCGTTGTGGCTTATGCGGTTGGTTTGCTCCTTACAGGGTTTAGACCACGGCATCTCAAACATGAAGCCTAAAACAAGGTGCGGCTTTGTTTTCTGTTGTAAGACAAGCGAAGCGCGTAGCTTAAAAAAGCATGGCTTAATTTGAAAATAGATTGAAATCAATAAAAAGCCTGATCTTCGTGATCAGGCTTTTTATTTTGTGTATAGCATTGCCTTTGCATTGCTACCTTATTTTGGCAACACTTCAATCAGTTCCACATCAAAAATCAAGGTGCTATTCGGTTCAATCACATCGCCTGAACCAATTTGGCCATAGCCCAGTTTAGCGGGAATAAAGAAGCGATATTTTGCGCCTTCTTTCATTAGCTGTAAGCCTTCAGTCCAACCTTGAATCACTTGGCTGACTTGAAACTCCGCAGGCTGTTGACGTGCAATCGAGCTGTCAAAAACGGTCTGATCAATCAAACGTCCTTCATAATGGACTTTGACTTTGCTATTGGCCTTAGGTGACTTGCCTTGGCCTTGTTGTAAAACCATATATTGTAGGCCTGAAGCCGTGGTTTTCACCTCGGGTTTTTTCGCATTTTCAGCTAAAAAGGCTGCACCAATTTTGGCATTTTTATCAGCCAGTTGTTTAACTTCTAATAACTGTTTTGCTTCGGCTTGGCGTTTATATTGGGTGAGTACTCGCGCCATGTCTTCATCACTTAATGACGCAGCTTGACCTTTAGATGCTTCACGTAACCCTTGCACAAAAGCATCGAGATCTAAATCTTGAATAGACTCGGCATTGCTCCGACCCATGAGGTAGCCAAAGCTATAACCGACTTGTTGGTTGATGCTGCTTTTATTATTAATCGGTGCTGCAAAAACAGGTGTAGAAAGTAACAAGCCACAGAGTAATGTTGTTTGAATTTTCATATCGTATTCTCAATAAAAAGAGGAGAGCAAAAGCTCTCCTTTGATTGACTTGTCTTATTTTACTTTGATCAGTTCAACATCAAAAATAAGCGTGCTGTTGGCTGGGATCATGCCGGGTACACCTTGTGGACCGTAGCCTAAGTTAGAAGGGATGTAGAGCGTCGCTTTCCCACCTTCTTTCATGAGTTGTAGACCTTCAGTCCAACCTGGAATTACTTGGTTTAATGGGAACTCAATTGGCTCGCCACGTTCAAGTGAACTATCAAAGACTTTACCATCGACCAGTTGGCCTTTGTAATGCACGGTCACGACAGAGCTGGCAGTGGGTTGCTTGCCTGTGCCTTCTTGCGTAATTTTGTACTGTAAGCCTGACGCTGTGGTTTTCACCCCAGGTTTTTTCGCATTTTCAGTTAAGAAGCTGTCGCTGGTTGTTTGTGCTTGCTTCGCATCATTGGCCTGTTTTTGTTGCATTTCTTGTTGGAACTGCTCATAGGCTTGTTTTAATTCTTCTTCGCTATAGGCGGGTTGGCTACGGGCATGACCAGCACGGACACCGGTTACAAAACTGTTAATATCGAGTTCTGGTGGGGTTTGATGAGCAACCTCATAACCTAGTGCATAGCTAATTTTTTCTACGGCAGATGCATTTTTTGAAACTTGGGCTTCGGCTGAAGCTGGGTGTTGAGATGCATAATAAACGGGAACAAGTGCAGCACCGCCTAGAATAACAGCTACAGCAATGGGTAAGGCTTTACTCATGTGAAATTTTTCCTAATTCTATTACATTCAAAAAGTTTTTTAGCATCTTAGCAGACTTCATGAATGACGTGTTTTGTACCACCAGTACATTTTCAAATTAATATATGCCGAAGTCCTTAAAAAAACTATAAGGATTTGAATATATAAACGTTTGTCATACAAAATAAAGGTTGTTTCTATTCTAAGCTTAAGAGGTTTATGATAAAGATCGCATCTTATTTTGATCTAATAGTATTTATACCTCGACAGTATATGAATAGACACTATATAGATAACCCGAATCCTGCTTAACCGATATTTCCATAATACGAATCATCGGCTTATTTTGATGACATATTTGATAAGCACATAAAGATGCATAAATACCAGCTAAATAGCCTGCAACACTTCTAGTTTGAGTTGTCACTAGATTGTACGTCCCTTTCAGCAAGCTGAATAAAGTTTCTATTTTATTGCGTTGTTTCAGATGGTATTCATCTGCTTTTGATAATTGTATAGATTTCATATTCTTATCGGTGATAAGTAATTAAATCAGTATTTTGTACTCTTAATTTGCTCTTTAATTCTTGACTAATATAGCCACGATCAGCATACAGTTTGGCAGTCATACCTTTGACTAACTGTTCAACCATTTTAATATCTGCGGTATGCCCATTTGATAAAGCTGTACTGAGCATTTCACCAGACTAATTCATAAGCACATGCAGCTTACAGCCAAAGAACCAACCCATAGAACTTTTACCACGGGTTACAATTGCTGCTAGGGATTTATGCCGTTGTATTCGCTGGTTTTTACAGACAGCTAATGTCGTTGAATCGATCCATATCAGAACTTTGCTAATCTTTCATCAAAGCGAAATGCAAGGCATATAAAGCCAGTTGATGGACATTGATCAGATGAATCATGCGTTGATAACAAGGAAGCTGTTTAAATAAATGTTTTTTGTCCAGTTTTAATGACGTAAAGAATGCTTTGAAATTATTAAAATGAGAGGACTTGTACCAAACAGCAATAAATCTAATTTCAGAAATACTGAGTTGAGCAGGTCGACGTCTTAGGCGTTGAAAGTTCTGTTTTAGAAATTTCCAATAGATTGATTCAAATTTTAGAAAAAAATCATCAATGACACAGAATAATTGGGTGCTATCGAACATAAGGACTAGAGCTGTGAGTTTGGTGTGGTAACTTAACTGATGGCTCTAGTCTTTCTCTTTTTCAAGTCAATTGCTTATCCAAGATTCAGGTGGTAGATAAGGTTCATGTTTTATCTATATGAGATTTTCCATAAGAGCTGGAGCGACTCGATATCTAAAAAATACCTTAAAGAATATGATCTTCGATTTATACTTGATTTTGGTGGCACGAGTTAGTTATCGCTTAAAAAGATATTGGTGTTAATAGAAAATGGGTGACGAGTAATAAGTGTGGTTGAAAGATGTTTATTTTTCCATTTTTAAGACATAGTTCAAGAGAAAATAAAAAACTTATTGATGACTTTATTGCCTACAAAAATCATCTGCTGCCATAAAAAAGTTAATAAGACAGTGTGTCAGCAACCTACAATTTAGTCATTAAAAAAAATCAAATTTCTGCTATATTGTGCTGCATTCAGGTCTCTGATCTTCTTTTCTTAAAATTGCACAAGGCTGTACCATGCTACAACTCGCTGATCTAAAAATTGCCATCATCGGATTAGGTTATGTTGGTCTACCCTTGGCCGTAGAGTTTGGTAAAAAAGTGCCTGTGGTTGGTTTTGATATTCATCAAGCGCGTATTAATGAACTTGTGTCAGGCAAAGATCATACCTTAGAGGTTTCTCCAGATGAGTTGGCTCAGGCGAACCAATTGACCTACAGTGCCAATTTAGCAGATTTAGAAAGTTGTAACTTTTATATCGTGACCGTTCCAACACCGATTGATGAGTTCAAACAACCTGATTTAACCCCATTGATTAAAGCGTCACAGAGCATCGGCCAAGTCCTAAAATCGGGCAATATCGTGGTATATGAGTCAACCGTTTATCCGGGTGCAACAGAAGAAGCTTGTATTCCTGTCTTAGAAAAAGTATCAGGTTTAAAATTCAATCAAGATTTCTTTGCGGGTTATAGTCCTGAACGGATTAATCCAGGGGATAAGCTTCACCGTGTGACCAATATTTTAAAAATTACGGCAGGTTCTACACCTGAAACTGCTGATTTTGTCGATGAGGTTTATAACCTTATTATTGAAGCAGGGACGCACAAGGCGCCGAGTATTAAAGTTGCAGAAGCGGCAAAAGTGATTGAAAACACACAACGTGATGTCAATATTGCCTTAATCAATGAACTTGCATTGATCTTCAATAAAATGGGCATCGACACCGAAGATGTCCTGAAAGCCGCGGGGACAAAGTGGAACTTTTTACCGTTCCGCCCAGGTTTAGTGGGTGGGCACTGTATTGGGGTTGATCCGTATTATTTAACCCATAAAGCACAATCGATTGGCTACCATCCTGAAATTATTTTGGCAGGTCGCCGTCTTAATGATGGCATGGGTGCTTATGTGGTCACCCAACTTGTTAAAAGTATGGTGAAAAAGAAGATTCAGGTAGAAGGTGCAAAGGTTTTGGTCTTGGGTCTCAGTTTTAAAGAAAACTGTCCAGATATTCGGAATACCCGCATCATTGATATTGTGAAAGAGCTTGAAGAATATCATATCGATGTTGATGTGTATGACCCTTGGGTGAGCACAATTGAAGCTGAAAGTGAATATGGTATTACCCCAGTCCCTACTTTAAATGCACAAACCTATGATGCCGTTATTCTTGCGGTCGCACATGAGCAATTTAAGGTGATGGGTGCTGATGCTATTCGTGCTTTAGGTAAAGAAAGTCATGTTTTATATGACTTAAAGTATGTCCTGGATCAAGCTGAATCTGATCTTCGTTTATAATGTTTAAAGTAGGAAAGAGCATGAATCAGTATCAAACGGTTTGCGAGCAATTAAAATACGCCCCAAAGACGTGGTTGATCACAGGTGTTGCAGGATTCATTGGCTCAAACCTGCTTGAAACCTTGTTAAAGCTGGATCAGAAAGTGGTCGGGTTAGATAATTTTGCGACAGGCTATCAACATAATCTTGATGAAGTGAAAGGATGTGTCTCAGAGGCACAGTGGTCAAATTTCAATTTCATTGAGGGAGATATTCGTCAGTTTGCGGACTGTCAAACAGCCTGTAATGGTGTGGACTATGTTTTACATCAAGCTGCTTTGGGCTCTGTACCGCGTTCGATTGTTGACCCGATCACGACCAATGACACCAATATCAGTGGCTTTTTGAATATGCTGACGGCAGCACGTGATGCGCATGTTTCAAGTTTTAGTTATGCCGCAAGCAGTTCAACCTATGGTGATCATCCGGGATTACCTAAAGTTGAAGAAAATATTGGGAATCCACTTTCACCGTATGCCGTGACCAAATATGTGAATGAGCTATATGCAGATGTGTTTGCCCGTAGCTATGGTTTTAAGGCGATTGGATTGCGCTATTTTAATGTTTTTGGACAACGCCAAGATCCAAATGGTGCTTATGCAGCGGTGATTCCCAAATGGACTGCGTCAATGATTGCTGGCGATGATGTCTTCATCAATGGTGATGGTGAAACCAGCCGCGATTTTTGTTTTATTGAGAATACGGTTCAAGCCAATATTTTGGCGGCTACAGCCGCTGATGAGGCGAAAAACCAAGTTTATAATGTGGCTGTGGGTGATCGTACCACTTTGAATGATCTATATGCTGCGATTCAAGTGGCATTGCTTGAAAATTCGATTAACTATGCAAAGTCTGCAGTTTACCGTGAGTTTCGTGCAGGCGATGTGCGCCATTCACAAGCCAGTATTGCCAAAATTCAACAGGCTTTAGGATATGCGCCTGAATACCCGATTGCTGAAGGCATTCAGTTGGCAATGCGTTGGTATGTCAATAATTTGACCTGAACGGGCTGACATGATTGCGCGTCTGTTCGCCAAATACCAGTCGATTGGTTTAATCACCACCAGTTTATTAGTGGGGGCGATAATGACATTTATCGCCCTGCCTTTTTTAACGCGCTTATACTCAGTTCAAAATTTTGGTGAATATGGCATTGCTTTAGCCATCGTTAGTGTTTTATCTACGGTAGCAAATTTGCGTTTAGATCAAGCGCAATTGGTCGCAGAACAACAGCATCAAAAAAGCCTCATTTTCGAAGGTGCGGTTTTTGCGACCGTTATTTCATTGCTTTCAGCAGGTGTTTTGAGTTGGTTCTTTGATGGACCGATGATCTGGGCAATTTGCAGTGGAATACTTGCCAATACCTTGATTCAAAGCCTTTATAACTATAAGTTTTCAGTACATGCCGAATATTTCTGCGCAGGGCTGAATATTTTTAGAAGCTTAGTTGTGGTGGTGGTGCAGTTAAGCTTGCCTTTATGGATGAATACTAGCTTGGTTGGTAGCTATGCGGTAAGCTCACTGATTATGCTGCTTATCGTCGTGCTTTATATTCTGAAAAATCACCTTTATACCGTGAGTTGGCAGGCATTTAAACATTACAAAGATTTTATCTATAGCAATACGCCGCATGCACTTCTAAATAGCTTTTCACATAATCTTCCCTACTATGTGGTTTCACATTTTGTCGGTGTACAGGCAATGGGTTTTTACGCCATTGTTGAACGCACGCTCCGTGTCCCAATTAACCTAATGTCGCAAACCCTTCGCCAATTTTTTATTCGCAAATTGAAACATGCGCACACCAATCGTCAGGCTTTGCAAAGCAGTGTGATTCTAAGCCTGATTTCATTGCCATTTTTTGCAGTATTTTTTGTATTACCTGAAAGTGTTTATTTGTGGGCTTTTGGCCATGAATGGGTTGGTATTTCAACCTATTTCCAAATTTTGGCATTGGGCTATTGGGCGGTCTTTTGTAATCCGCCTAGTTCAGCTTATCTGATTGCGAAACGAAACAGCCAAGTTTTGTTTAGACTGCAAATTGTGGAATTGATTTTAAAGTTCGTTTTGTTTGCTGCGCTCTATACCATGATGAATGATAAAATTTATATGCTTTTGGCTGTTCCCGTAGCACTCATTTTTTATAATTTTTCCATTTTATATGTGGTGTGGAGAGCAAAATTGTGATGTTTTTTAAAACTTTGAAGTTGCTCAACTGGTTCTCTGCACAGTGCCGTAAAGCGCTGTATAACATGGCATTTTCAAGTCAGTTTAAATATTTTGGGAAGCGTACCAAGCTCGATATTAGCGGTGCCGTGAGTATCGGAAAAAATGTCTATATTGGAGATGACGTTACGATTATTGTGGAACAAGGTGCCTCTCTTGGTATTGGTGATCACAGTTTTATTGGTGAAAGTTGTTATATCAAATGTTTTGGCGGCAAGATTGAAATTGGACAGAATGTCAGTATCAACTCCAAATCGTTTCTCAATGGCTGTGGTGATCTAAGCATTGGGGATAATACCCGGATTGGTACGCAAAGTATTATGATCGCCAGTAACCATAAGTTTGATGATCCTGAGGTTTTGGTCAAAGACCAAATTACCAAACAGGGGATCCAAATCGGTGAAAACATTTGGTTTGGTGCCCGAGTAACCGTGCTTGATGGTGTCAATATCGCCAATAATGTGGTGGTTGGCGCCTGTTCATTGGTGAGTAAAAGCATTCCAGAGGCGGGTGTTTACGTGGGAACACCTGCGAAAAAAATAAAATAAAACTCTGTTGGACAGAGCATATCCGTGTTGCACAATTGAGAGTAAAATAGCCCATTGCAATACTTTTGTCGCACATTTATCTATTTATCTTGGGTTTTTTGATACATGGCATTGATTCAGTCAATTTTCAACACAGTGTTTGATTTAACCTATTTTATGTCCAAGGGCAGTATTGCCTACGCGCGTAAAAAAGGTGTGACTGTTGGTGAGCATTGTCGAATTTATATCAAGAGTTGGGGTTCTGAACCTTTTCTGATTCATCTAGGAAATCACGTTACAGTCACCTCAGGCGTCAAGTTTATTACTCATGATGGTAGTACTTGCCTCGTTTATGATGCGCAAGGTAAACGTTATCAACGTTTTGCCCCTATTCATGTGGGTTCTCATGTTTTTATTGGGGTCAATAGCATCATTATGCCGGGGGTCACGATTGGTTCAAATGTGGTGATTGGCGCAGGTTCAGTGGTGACGAAAGATATTCCTGATAATAGTGTAGCAATTGGTGTACCTGCCAAAGTGGTGAGCAGTTTTGATGATTTCCAAGCTAAAATCAAAACCACTTGTGCCAGTGATTCTGATCTTGCAGAGGTTCAGGACTATACTCAACGTGTGCAGCGTGCGATTGAGCTTCAAGCACAAAAACAATCTCAGCTTTAGGTTTAAGTGGGTTTTATGATGTTGAATAAAGTGATGTTCTTTTTACCAACACTGGGTGGTGGAGGGGCTGAGCGAACTGTCATCCAGTTAGCCAATAGTTTTGCTGAGCAAGGTATTCAGGTGGATTTGGCTGTCTGTAATATACAGGGTGAAAAGGGAAAATTACGTCCTGAGGTTAGTACTAAAATCCAACTGCTTGATTTGAACTGTGGGCGAGTGGTGAATGCTTTGATGCCACTGAAACAACAATTAAAAACAGGGCAGTACGTTGCAGTCGTTGCCACCCAAACCCATAGCAATATTATTTGTGCCTTTGCCAAGAAACTGGCTAGAGTCAAAACTAAATTAATCTTCCGTGAAGTATCGACACCTTCGAAAAATATGAAACTGCAAGGTTTTTCTAAGTTTGTCTTGAAAAGCCTCGTGAACTATAGCTATCCCATGGCGGATCGCGTGGTTTGTGTATCCAATGGGGTGTTAGAGGATTTTCGTGAATACTATGGCTATCAACAGTCTAATTTAGTCACCATTTACAACCCCGTGATTGATGACAGTTATTTTGTCAAACTTCAAGCACCTGTAACGCATCGTTTTTTTGAGCCTAATCTTAAAGTCATCATGGCGGTTGGACGTTTAACAGAAGCAAAGAACTTTGCCAATTTAATTCGTGCCTTTGCTAGGTTACATCAACAGCAGCCGAATACCCGATTGATCATTTTGGGTGAAGGTGAGTTGCGTCAGGAACTGGAACATTTACGTGCTGACTTGGGTCTACACGATGTTGTGGATTTACCCGGTTTTGATGCCAATCCTTATGCTTACTTCAAATATGCTGAGTTGTTCGTATTGAGTTCAAATTGGGAAGGTTTGCCAGGTGTGCTGATTCAGGCGCTAGCTTCAAAAATTAAAGTGGTGAGTACCGATTGTCCAAGTGGCCCGATGGAAATTTTGGATAATGCCAAATTCGGCTTATTGGTGCCTTGCGATGATGCACCTGTATTAGCAGAGGCTATGCAGCAAGCGCTTTGTGCAGACGGTGTGCAATATACTGCGGCTGAATTTGAACAGCACTGTCAGCAGTTCCATAAAGATACGGTATTGCAACGCTATGCTCAGATGATGGGGTTGGCAGTATGAACAAACCTGTGGTTGTACATGTGATTACCAACTTCGCAGGTGTGGGTGGCGCTGAAATGATGCTGTCCCGTTTGGTTGCGCAAACGCAGGCAGAGTATGAACACATTATTATTTCATTAATGCATGTATCCAATGTTTATGCCGAAACCTTGAAGCTGTGCTCTTCACACTACAGTTTAAATTGGAAGGGTATAAACAGTTTTAGTGTCATGCTTAAACTCAGAACACTACTGCAACAGATTCAACCAAATGTGGTACAAGGTTGGATGTACCATGCCAATGTGATGACCAGTCTAAGTCTGTTGGGTATGCAACAAAAACCACCTGTTTTTTGGGGGGTTCATCATTCACTGGCATCACCTAAAGAAGAGTCGCTGAGTACCAAAGTGGCATTAAACCTCAGCAAGATTTTCTCTCAGCAGCCGAAAGGCATTGTGTATTGTGCGCATTCATCCCTTGAGCAACATCAAGCGTTTGGTTTTAACAATGCAAATCAGCAGGTGATTGCCAATGGTGTTGCCTTAGATCAGTTTCAAGTAAATGAGCAATTGCATGAACCGATCACAATTGGTTTTGCAGGGCGCTACCATACAGCTAAAGGATATGCATATTTATTGCAAGTGATTGCTGAACTTAAAGATCAGCCGATTATTTTTAAAATTGCGGGGAGTGGTGCCAATTTAGACACCCCTGAAATCAAACAAGCGTTTGCTGAGCATCAGTTAGATCCACAAAAAGTACAGCTCTTCGATCAAGTCTCGGGTATGCCGGCTTTTTATCAATCGTTGGATGCTTTTTTGATGACTTCGATTACGGAAGGTTTTCCGAATGTTTTGGTCGAAGCGATGGCATCAGGTTTACCTTGTATCACGACAGATGTTGGGGATGCCAAATATATCGTAGAAGATATGGGTTGGGTGGTTGCGCCACGCGATGTAGCAGCGTTGAAAGCGGCTATTTTAGAATATGTAAAATTGTCGCAGGCTGATAAGCACAGTTTAAAGCAACAAACACGGGCGCGGGTAGAGCAGAACTTTAGTATTCAGCACGTGAGCCAGCAATACATGACGGTATGGAGACAAGGTTGATGAAATTTTTGATGATCAGTAGTTATCTACCGTCTGTACTGAACTTTCGCGGTAAATTGTTAGAGGCGATTCATGCTCAGGGTTTAGAAATACATGTCCTAGCGCCCGACTTACAAGACTATCCTGATGAACTGAATCAATTGCAGCAATTGGGTTATCAGGTGCATACGGTGCCCATGCAACGTACAGGAACCAACCCAATTCAAGATCTCAAAACTTTAAAAACGATGTATCAGCTAATTCGCCAAATTCAGCCTAATTATGTATTGTCTTATACTATCAAACCAGTCATTTATGGCACATTGGCTGCAATGTTGGCAAAAGTGCCTCATCGTTTTGCCTTGATTACGGGTTTGGGTTATGCCTTTCAAAATGCGGAATCGGGTAAACGCAGTATTTTTCAAAAAATGGTGCATGGTCTATATGCACATGCACTCAAACATGCCCATAAAGTCTTTTTTCAAAATCCAGACGACTTAAAATTATTTCAAAGTATGCAACTCGTATCGCCTCAAAAACCGACGGTGGTGGTGAATGGTTCTGGGGTGAATGTGCAGGATTTTGCAGTACTGGATTTGCCTAAAAATGAACACGGACAAGCAAAGGCTTCTTTCTTGCTCATTGCTCGTTTATTGGGGGATAAAGGCGTACGCGAATATGCGGAAGCGGCTCGCATCATTAAAGCAAAGCATCCAAAAGTCGAGTTTCATTTGGTGGGTTGGATTGATGAAAATCCTGCTGCAATTGCGCAAGCCGAACTAGATACGTGGGTGGCAGAGAAAGTCGTCAATTATTGGGGTAAACTTAGTGATGTACGACCTGCAATTGCAGCCAGTTCGGTCTATGTACTGCCATCTTATCGCGAGGGTACACCTCGCACCGTACTTGAGGCGATGGCGATGGGGCGTGCCATTATCACCACCGATGCTCCGGGTTGCCGAGAAACAGTGATCCATGGTCAGAATGGGTATTTGGTGCCAGTGAAGTCGGTTGAAGAGTTAGTGCAAGCTATGCAAACTTTTATTAATGACCCTCAACTGATGGTACGTATGGGACAGCGTTCGCGTGAAATCGCTTTAGAGAAATATGATGTCCATCAAGTGAATGCCCACATGATGTCTGAGATGGGAGTTTAAGCATGCTGAAACGAATTTTAGATGTCGTAATCGCCTCAACGGCTTTGGTGTTGTTATCTCCTGTCTATGCGCTGGTGGCGTATAAAGTAAAAAAGAATTTGGGTTCTCCCGTACTTTTTCGCCAAACGCGTCCGGGCCTATATGGACAGCCGTTTGAAATGATTAAGTTTCGCAGCATGAAAGATGCACTGGATACCGCAGGCAATCCGCTACCCGATAGTGAGCGTTTAACGCCTTTCGGTAAAATGCTACGTGCTACCAGTTTGGATGAAATGCCGGAGTTATGGAATGTGATTAAAGGCGATATGAGTATCGTGGGGCCACGCCCTTTGTTGATGGAATATTTGCCTTTATATAATAGCGAGCAAGCCAAACGCCATGAGGTACGTCCCGGCATCACGGGTTATGCGCAGGTGAATGGACGTAATGCCATTTCATGGGAAAAGAAGTTCGAGCTCGACACATGGTATGTTGAAAATCAGTCCCTCTGGCTTGACTTTAAAATCATGCTAAAAACTGTTAAAAAAGTGCTCGCGAAAGATGATATTAGTGCAGAGGGTGAAGTGACCATGCATAAATTCACAGGCACTAAACATGACTAAGCTTTATGCAGTATATGGGGCTTCGGGTTGCGGGCGGAGCTTAATGCCTGTAGCACGTCAACAATTAGCACGTGAAAGCGATGCTTCAGAAATTGTATTTATTGATGATGCCTTGGAATCGGTTGCAGAAGTAAACGCTCATCGTGCCATGAATTACCTCGCATTTTTAAATGAAACGGCTTCAGAAAAATACGTACAAATTGCCATTGCCAATAGTCATGTACGAGAAAAGATCGCTCAGCGTTTAAAGATGGATGGCATTCAGCTTTGGTCGATCATCGCGGACAATGTCGTTCTAATGGATCAGCTTGAGCTCGATGAAGGCTCTGCTTTAAGTCCATTTGTCACCATTGGCTCAAATGTCAGAATCGGTAAGTGTTTTCAAGCCAATTTATACAGTTATGTTGAACATGATTGTGTGATTGGTGATTTCGTCACGTTTGCACCGGGCGTAAAATGCAACGGTAATATTCATATAGAAGACCATGTTTATATTGGTGCAGGTGCCGTGATTAAACAAGGCACACCTGCGCAACCTTTGGTGATTGGTCGTGGTGCTGTGGTGGGTATGGGCGCTGTGGTGACCAAAAGCGTGCCTGCGGGCGTAACAGTGGTGGGAAATCCTGCCCGTATACTGACCAGTAAATGATAAATTTAGGAAAAACTCATGTTAAACACTGCATTTGAACCGTGGCCAAGTTTCACCTCAGCTGAAGCAGATGCGGTGTCAAAGGTCCTTTTATCCAATAAAGTCAATTATTGGACAGGACAAGAGTGCCGTGAGTTTGAAAAAGAATTTGCACAGTTTGCAGGAACCAAGCATGCAGTTGCCGTGGCCAATGGCACAGTCGCACTGGATTTGGCCTTAAAAGCTCTTGGCATTGGCACAGGCGATGATGTGATCGTCACTTCACGGACATTTCTTGCATCTGCCAGTTCAATTGTGACGGCTGGTGCCAATCCTGTTTTTGCCGATGTTGAGCTGGATTCACAGAATATTTCACGCCGTACCATTGAAGCTATTCTTACTCCGAAAACTAAAGCCATTATTTGTGTACATTTGGCGGGTTGGATGTGTGATATGGATCCGATCATGCAGTTGGCTGAGGAAAATGGGATTTGGGTCATCGAAGATTGTGCTCAAGCCCATGGTGCATTCTATAACGGTCAATCCGCAGGTTCAATTGGGCATATTGGCGCATGGTCATTTTGCCAAGACAAGATCATGACCACAGGTGGTGAAGGCGGTATGGTCACCACCAATGATGAAAATTTATGGAAAAAAATGTGGTCATATAAAGATCACGGTAAAAACTTTGACAGCATTTATAACAAACAGCACCCGCCCGGCTTTCGTTGGTTACATGACAGCTTTGGCACCAACTGGCGCATGATGGAAATGCAGGCTGTCATCGGACGCTTACAACTCCAAAAAATGCCAGAATGGACGCAAGTGCGTAATGCGCATATGCGTCGCGTTTTAGCAAGTTTTGAAAATAACCCTTATTTTACTGTGCCAATGCCACCTGCGAATTATGTTCATGCGGCATATAAGGCTTATGTACAAGTGAATACAGCACAATTGCCAGAAGGTTGGTCACGTGATCGCATTATGGCGGAAATTAATGCACTGGGTGTGCCATGCTTTAGTGGTTCATGTTCAGAAGTGTATTTAGAAAAAGCCTTCGATGGAACGCCGTGGCGTCCTGAGCAACGACTGGTTAATGCCAAAAGCTTGGGAGAAAGCAGTTTAATGTTCTTGGTACATCCGACTTTGTCTGACAGCAATATGCAAAAAACGGTGGATAGTATCCAACAGGTGATCTCACAAATCTCCATGTGAAACAGCGTATAATTTGTTATGCAACTTTTTGCCTTTATCTAAACCATTGAGCCCATCGTGAAAGACATTATCCGAGTCATTGCATCTTTGCCGCGCCGTCAAAAACAAGCTGTTTTAGTGGTCATGGATATCTGTGTTTTGCCTTTGATGATGTGGCTGGTTTATGCCATTCGACTAGCCAAACCCAATGTTCCCGTGATGGAAGGCTTAGATTTCTGGTATCTGTATGTCGGTGTTTTTGGTGTTGCAATTTTTGCCTTACTCGGCATTTATAGCGCGATTGTACGCTCCTTCAATGAAGACTATTTGCTACGGATCTCGATTGCGACATTTATTCAAATTGTTGGGTTATATGCGGTTAAGAAACTTGGTTTAGCCTTTATTCCTATGAGCATTCCGCTCATGTACGGCTTTGTGCTGTTTTCTTGGATGTGGTGGAGCCGTGCTGTGATTCGCTATGCCACACTGCGTACTTTTGTGAAAAAGCAAAATCGTAAACGTGTCGCGATTTATGGTGCAGGGCTTGCGGGGCAACAAATTGCGGCCGCATTATATCGCTCGGATGACTATTTGCCCGTCTGTTTTATTGATGATAAAGCTTCGTTGCAAGGGCAGTCTTTAAGCGGACTAAAAATCTTTTCACCCAAAAAGGCACTCGGAGCATTTCGTAAGTTTCACATCGAAGAAATATTACTGGCTATGCCATCTGTAAGTCGTGCACGTAAAAAAGCAATTATTGAGTCTTTTGAACCGTCTAATGTCAAAATTATGGAGCTGCCAGGAGTTACCCAACTGGTAGGAGGGCGCGTTCAAGTCTCCGACATTAGAGAAGTTGACATTATTGACTTACTGGGACGTGATCCAGTACCACCAAAGTTAGCCCTTTTAGAAAAAAATATTAAAAATAAAGTGGTGATGGTAACAGGTGCAGGTGGATCAATTGGTTCAGAACTTTGCCGTCAGATCGTGAAGCATCAACCCAAATGCCTTGTTTTATTTGAAATGTCTGAATTTGCACTGTATTCCATTGATCGCGAATTACAAAACGCAGGTGTAGAAGTAGTGCCTATACTAGGTTCTGTGACTCACCAAATAAAGTTGGAACGTATATTGCAAAACCATGCTGTGCAAACGGTTTACCATGCAGCAGCTTATAAGCATGTTCCCTTGGTTGAGGCCAACCCCTTTGAAGGGATCTATAATACTTCAATTGGTACGGCCCGTAGTGTTGACGCTGCTGTGGCTCAAGGGGTAGAAACTTTTGTCCTGATTTCTACTGACAAAGCTGTACGCCCAACCAATGTCATGGGTGCATCGAAACGGATGGCAGAATTGTATTGCCAAGGTTTAGCTGCCACAAAACCGCAAACACAAATCAGTATAGTTCGTTTTGGTAATGTATTAGGTTCATCAGGTTCTGTCGTTCCTTTGTTCAAAAAACAGATTGAAAAAGGTGGACCTGTTACAGTGACTCACCCTGAGGTGACTCGTTATTTTATGACCATTCCTGAGGCTGCGCAGTTGGTGATTCAGGCGGGGGCAATGGGAACAGGCGGAGATGTTTTTCTACTGGATATGGGTGAACCCGTTAAAATTGTTGATTTGGCTAAACAGATGATTCGTCTAAGTGGGTTTAAACCTATGGATGAAAAAGGCTTAGGGGATATTGCACTTCAGTTTACGGGACTTCGACCAGGTGAAAAACTGTATGAGGAGTTGTTGATTGATCATAAGGACACTCAATTAACTGAACATAGCCGAATTTTACGGTCTTTTGAAAAATATTTTTCTTTAGATGAATTGCGGCCTATTTTTGAGAAAATGTCTGATTTAACCGCAATTGACCAAGATATTGACTGGGCCTTATCTCAGTTAGAGCATTATGTCGATGGCTATCAACGTAGCAGTGAAGTTAGGGTAAACTAAGTCTTAATGATGTAATGAACACAAATGTCTGGATCGGTGATGACAATTAAAAAAGCAATTCTTCCTGTGGCGGGTCTTGGCACCCGTTTTTTACCTGCAAGTAAATCTATTCCTAAAGAGATGGTGACGGTGGTTGATCGACCAGCTATTGAGTATGTGGTACGTGAAGCTGTAGCTGCTGGCATTGAGCAAATAATTTTAGTCACACATTCATCTAAAGCATCGATTGAGAATTATTTTGATCGTAACTTTGAATTAGAGACGACACTTGAGCAGAAGCAAAAATTTGATTTACTCAAAGAGATTAAGGATATTCTGCCCGCACATGTCAGCGTAGTCAGTGTGCGCCAGCCGCAACCCTTAGGACTTGGACATGCAGTTTTATGTGCAAAGTCGATTGTGGGAAATGATGATTTTGCTGTGCTGTTACCTGATGTTCTAGTTAAAGATGCTGATCTAACTAATGATTTGAGCTTAATGATTCAGCGTTTCAATGAAACACATGCTTCACAAATTATGGTTGAAGCGGTGCCTGACCATTTGGTCGATCAGTATGGTATTGTTGATGTAGCTTCTGTACCCAATGAAGGTCAAAGTATAGTGATGCAAGGTATTGTTGAAAAACCAGCAGTGGGTTCAGCGCCTTCTAATTTATCTGTGGTTGGCCGTTATGTGCTTCCAGCCAAAATTATGCAATTGTTAGAACAAACACCGAAAGGTGCAGGTAATGAGATTCAATTAACCGATGCAATTGCCATGCTACAACAGACCAATACAGTTGAAGCCTATCGTATGAAAGGTCAAACTTTTGATTGTGGTAGTAAACTGGGTTATTTAAAAGCCGTTCTACATTATGGGGTTGATCACCCGACTTTGGGTGAGGCATTTAAAGTGCTTATCCAAGAGCTTTAATGATCAGCGGGAAACTCTTATGAAAGTTGCAGTATTTGGACAAACCCTGTATTCAGGTGTTATGGCGGCATTGCTAGCTGAATGTGGACATCAGGTCTTTTGGTGCGATATCTTAAAAAGGCCGGCTTCAGAGCAAGCCTATACCCAAGATGATGCTGTGATCAATCTACTCTATAAGCAAGAAAAAAGTGGATTTCTGCAATACTGCAATTTTAATGCGATTCCTCTCGATATCGATGCTTACTTTTTTAGTCTGAGTCCGACTGAAGAATCACAAGGCATTGAAATTTTAAAAGAACTCAAACAGCGGCCTATTATTCATCCTAAATTGATGATCAATGCCTCGACTTTAGGGTTACATGGCACTGAAAAATTTGAAAAAATATTATCGGACGATGATTGGGTGTATTTGCCTGACGTAATCCAAGAAGGTAATGCTTTACAAAGCTTCGTGCAGGCAAAACAACTGACAGTTGGTTGTTCAAGTGCAACGAGTCAAATTAAAATTCGAGAGTTACTTCGTCCTTTATTTCCAAGAGAACAACAATATTTGTTTATGCCCGTTTTAGATGCCGAGTTTACTAAACTTAGTGTTTCAGGCATGTTGGCAACCCGCATCAGTTATATTAACGATTTAGCTGTGGTGGCTGAAAAGCTAGGTATCGATATTGAGCATGTACGTCAAGGCTTGGCGGCGGATAGTCGAATCGGGGCTTCATATCTTTATCCAGGTGCTGGCTTTGGCGGTGAAAACTTCTCTCATGATGTTTTAACATTAGCAAATACTGTTTCGGGGACTGGAGCGAAGAGCCAATTATTGGCACAAGTTTGGGATATCAATGAGCAGCAAAAAGAAATTCTCTTTCGTAAATTATGGAATTATTATCATGGGGATTTAGCGGGTAAGGTGATTGCGATTTGGGGTGCATCATTTAAAGAAAACACGTCTCGCATTCAGCAATCTCCAATTCATGCCATGTTAAAAGCGCTTTGGGCACAAAATATGGTGGTCAAATTGCATGATCCTCAGGCATTGGCCGAAATTGAAAAACATTATGGGCATCGAGAAGATTTGATTTACTGTACCGATCAATATGAAGCAGTTGAGGGAGCACATGCTTTGTGCTTATTAACCGCTTGGAAGCAGTATTGGAGCCCTAATTACCCAGAATTACTCAAAAAAATGCAGCACCCACTGATTCTAGATGGTCGCAATATTTATGATCCATGCTATGTCAAAGCCCAAGGCTTTGCCTATCAGGGAGTAGGGCGATGAAGCATCAAAATAAACCATATCCCGTTGAAGATATTAATACAGCCATTGCCCGACTGCAGGGCTTGAAAGATCATTTTGAACAGCATCATCTGAATGATCTTTTTGCAGATGATTCGACTCGTTTTGAGCAGCTCTCTGTCGTATTAGAGCCGATTATTTTTGATTTTAGTAAACATCGTATTGACCGAAGTGTAGTTGATTCTTTAGTACAGTGGGCGCAAACACGAGACTTAACCAACTGGATTAAAAACTTATTCTCAAGTACAGCAATTAACTATACTGAACAGCGCTCAGCCATGCATTGGGCTTTACGTTTACCAAAATGTGATCAACAGCATCAGGCTATTGCGGATCAGGTTCATGAACAATTGCAAAAAATGTATGGATTGGTCAACAAAATTCACGAGGGCCAATACCGTGGCGCGACTGGTGAAGTGATTCAAGATGTGGTCAATATTGGTGTGGGGGGGTCTGACTTAGGGCCGCTGATGGTCAGCCATGCTTTATCTGATTTTAAAAAATCGACACAAAAGCCTTTAAATCTGCATTTTGTTTCAACAATAGATGGAAGTCAGCTTTCAGAACTTCTGCATAAGCTTCGTCCAGAAACCACATTATTTATTATCTCGTCAAAGTCATTTGGTACGATTGATACCCTCTCCAATGCGCAAACGGTACGTCTGTGGCTTGAAAAAGCATTAGGTCAAGAGGCTCAAACCTTAAAGCACCATTTTATTGGCGTATCGACCAAGCCTGAAAAAATGACTGCTTGGGGGATCGCGCCAGAGAATCAATTTTTATTGTGGGATTGGGTGGGTGGTCGTTATTCTTTATGGTCGTGTATTGGACTTCCAATTGCTTTAACTATTGGAGTGAATGGATTTAAGCAGTTTTTAGCGGGTGCTTATGCCATTGACCAGCATTTTCAAAATGCCACTTTTGAGCAGAATATTCCTGTCTTGATGGGGCTTTTAGGGGCTTGGAATAATAATTTCTTAGATATTCAAACCCATGCTGTTTTACCGTATGACGGTCGCCTCAAGTACTTTGCATCTTATCTACAGCAGCTTGAGATGGAATCGAATGGTAAGTCGATCCAACGCAATGGTGAAAAAGTTGAATGGGATACCTGTCCGATTGTATGGGGCGAGGTGGGACCCAATGCGCAGCATGCATTTTATCAACTGTTGCATCAAGGGACACATTCGGTGAGTTGTGACTTCATTGCACCAATACAACGTTATAACGCAAATCAGTTTACCTATGTGGATAATGCTGAGGCATTAATTGAACAACATCATTTGGCACTTTCAAATTGTTTAGCACAGTCACGTTTATTGGCATTTGGCAATCAAGCGCTAGATCAGAGCGAATTAGCCTCTTTGCCTGAATATAAAAAATATGAGGGTAACCAGCCTAGTACAACTATTTTAATGCAGGAGCTCAATCCTTATAGCTTAGGTATGCTTATCGCGATGTATGAACATAAAGTATTTGTACAATCCGTACTTTGGAATATTAACCCTTTCGATCAATGGGGTGTTGAAAAGGGCAAGGAAATTGCCAATCAGTTATTGCCCATTTTAAATGGTCATCAACAAGATCTATCTACATTAGATGTTTCGACTCAGGGTTTATTAAAAATCTTATTAGGAAAAATAGATGGCTAATATTTTAGTGACTGGTGGGGCGGGTTATATCGGTTCACATACCTGTGTTGAACTCCTTGAAGCTGGACATGATGTGATTGTGCTCGATAACCTTTCTAATAGCTCGGAAGAGTCGTTAAAACGTGTTCAGGAGTTAACTGGAAAAACGCTTAAGTTTATTCAGGGCGATATTCGTAATCAAAGTGATTTAGATCAAGCTTTTTCTTCCAATCGCATTGATGCAGTGATTCATTTTGCAGGGTTAAAAGCAGTAGGTGAAAGCCAGCAAATACCACTGACTTATTTTGATCATAATATTTCAGGTTCAATCCAGTTAGTGCAAGCGATGGAGCGTGCACACGTTTTTAACTTGGTGTTCAGTTCATCTGCAACTGTTTATGGAGAAGAAAACTCACCGCCATATCAAGAAAATATGGTTTTGGGGATGCCAAACAACAATTACGGCTATACCAAATTGATTGTAGAACAGTTATTAGAAAAACTGTCAAAGGCAAATGATGAGTGGTCAATTGCCTTGTTGCGCTATTTTAATCCTGTGGGTGCACATAAAAGCGCTCAAATTGGTGAAGATCCTCAAGGAATTCCAAACAATTTAATGCCTTATTTGACACAGGTTGCAGTGGGATGCAGAGAAAAACTGTCTATTTTTGGACAAGATTACCCAACTGATGATGGAACCTGTGAAAGAGACTTTATTCATGTGGTTGATTTGGCAAAGGCGCATGTTTTAGCTGTTGAAAATAGACTGAAGCATAAAGGTTGTCGTGCGTGGAATATTGGGACAGGCATTCCAATTTCAGTATTAAAAATTAAAGAGACTTTTGAAAAAGTGAATGGCGTTATCGTTAATTCCGAGTTTGTTGAGCGAAGAGCTGGTGATTTAGCATGCTTCTATGCAGATGCTTCAAGAGCCAATCGAGAATTAAACTGGACACCTGAATTGACATTAGAAGATATGTTAGCAGACAGTTGGAATTGGCAAAAGCAGAATCCCACAGGCTACAAAGCATAATTTTCTATAAGATTTTTCCGCACAATAAAATAGGCACTTAAGGTGCCTATTTTTATATTTAAAACCGAGAAATTAATTTTGAATCAACCGAGTCAATTCATCAACATAGTCTTGCATCGGCTTTGGATGTTGGTCTAAACGAGTTTCAATATTTAAACGTAATAGGGGCTCTGTGTTTGAAGCACGTACGTTAAAGCGCCAAGCACCAAAATCTAAACTTACGCCATCTGTGTGGTCAATACTTGGATTTTGATTTGCGAAATGGTCAAAAAGCTTTTGAATTGTGATTTGAGTATCTGCGACTTTAAAATTGATTTCCCCAGAGCAAGGGAATTTAGTGATCATCTCTTCAACCAATGAGGACAATGATTGTCCAGTTTCAGACAGTACAGAAACAACCAACAACCATGGAATCATTCCACTATCGCAATAAGAAAAATCGCGGAAATAATGGTGTGCAGACATTTCGCCGCCATAAACGGCATTGTGTTCGCGCATTTTGTCTTTAATGAAGGAATGCCCTGATTTCGACTGAACAGGGATGCCTTGATATTTCTCTACGACATCAAAGGTGTTCCAAATCAGACGTGGGTCGTGGACAATTTTTTCGCCTGATTGTTTCAGTAAGAAGGCTTGTGCTAAAAGGCCAACAATATAATAACCTTCAATGAATTGGCCTTTTTCATCAAACAGGAAACAGCGGTCGAAGTCACCATCCCAAGCAATACCCATATCTGCGTGATGTTCAAGCACAGCATCGCGTGTGCTATCACGATTTTCAACTAAAATTGGGTTGGGAATGCCATTGGGGAAATGACCATTGGCTTCATGGTGAATTTTAATAAATTCAACAGGGATATTTAGGGCTTTAAATTTTTCTTCGATCGCATCAATGACATGACCTGCGGCGCCATTTCCTGCATTTACGACCAATTTTAATGGGCGGATTTTTGCAGGATTAATATACCCCATAAGGTGTTCAATAAACTCAGGCAGAATATTATATGGTGTGGTTGAGCCTTTTTGCGTGACTTCTGTAAATGCCCCCGATTCTGCTAAGGCTTGGATTTCTGCCAGACCACTATCTGCACCAATAGGGCGCGCTTGTTCTCGAACCAATTTCATCCCATTGTAATCCATGGGGTTATGGCTCGCCGTAATCTCAATACCGCCTTGAACATCGAGATGAAATGCACCAAAGTAAACCTCTTCTGTACCTGTCATACCAAGATCAAGGACATCCACCCCAGCATCATTTAAGCCCTGAATAGTGGCTTGTTTGAGACTTTCACTGGTCAGACGGATATCGCAACCGATAACTACAGTTTTGGGTTGATAAATTTGTCCATAGGCACGGCCAATTTTATAGGCAATTTCTTCATTTAGCTCTGTCCCGAGCTTGCCACGAATATCATAGGCTTTAAAGCAGGTAAGTTGCGACATATGCAATTCTCTATTTAGATAAAGAATAAAGGCTGGATATCCAGCCTTTATTTAAATAATTATTCTACAGTGACCGATTTAGCGAGGTTTCGAGGTTGGTCGACATCTGTACCACGAAGGACTGCAACATGATAAGACAGTAGTTGTACCGGCACGCTATAAACAATAGGAGCGAGTATGGGGCTAATGCTTGGTACATAAACCACATGCTGACGGTCTTTGGCTTTAATGCCGCTATTTTCATCGGCAAAGACAAAGAGTTCACCACCACGGGCTTGAACCTCTTCCATATTCGATTTGAGTTTATCGAGCATGTCATCTTTCGGTGCGAGAATGACCACAGGCATGTCATTGTCGACTAAAGCGAGCGGACCATGTTTAAGTTCACCTGCGGCATAGCCTTCAGCATGGATATATGAAATCTCTTTGAGTTTCAATGCCCCTTCGAGTGCGATCGGGAAATTCGTGCCACGACCTAAGAATAAGCAGTGCTGCTTCTCTACGAAAAGTTCAGATAAACGTAAAATTTCAGGGTCATTACGTAAGGTATCTAAAATCACTTTGGGTGTATGCCAAAGTTCAGCCGTAATCTCCGCCACATGTTGTACAGAAATGCTATTTTTGATCGTACCGATTTTTAAGACCAATAACATGAGTGCCGCAAGCTGTGTGGTAAATGCTTTGGTGGATGCAACACCAATTTCAGGACCTGCAAGAGTTAGTAAGCTATGGTTGGTCTCACGCACCATAGACGATGTTGCGACATTACAAATGGTCATGGTGGTGATGTCAGCAGCTTTTGCTGCAGCACGCTTTTGGGTATCACGCAGTGCGGCTAAGGTATCAGCAGTTTCACCAGACTGTGAAATGCAGACATACAGAGTGTGGTTGACAATGACAGGGCTGCGATAGCGGAATTCGCTCGCAATTTCCACTTGGCATGGTAGATCAATCAGTTGTTCAAACCAATATTTGGCAATCATCCCTGCATGGTAGCTGGTCCCGCAGGCAATGATTTGGATTTGCTGAATTTTCGACAAATCGGAAACAGCATTGGCAAGAAAGTCTTCACGCAGTGCATTACCATTTAAGGCTTGAGAAATGGTTTGTTGAATCGCTTCGGGTTGCTCATAAATTTCTTTGAGCATGTAGTGCTTATATTCACCTTTAGATGCGGTGCTCACAGTCGCATCTAACTCTTTCACAGGACGTTGAACTAATTGTCCAGCGACAAAGACTTCGATGCTATTGCGGGTTAAACGTGCAATATCACCTTCTTCGAGGTAAATAAAGCGGTTGGTGATTGGTAGTAAAGCCAATTGATCTGAACTGATAAAGTTTTCGCCAATACCGACTCCAATGACCAAAGGTGAACCTTCACGCACGGTAATCAGTTCATCGGGATGGTCAGTATGTACAATACCTAGTGCATAAGCCCCTTTAAGCTGAGGCACGACTTGTTGCACAGCTTCTAGCAAGCTTGGAGTTGACTTTAAAGCATCCTTCACCAAGTGAGCGACCACTTCGGTATCGGTCTGTGAGGTAAATATATAGCCTAAAGCTTCAAGATCATCTTTAAGTTCTTGATAGTTTTCAATAATACCGTTATGGACTACAGCAACATCGCCAGAAATGTGCGGATGTGCATTATCTTCAGTGGGTTTACCATGGGTTGCCCAGCGGGTATGCGCAATACCCAGAGAACCGAGAATACCCGATTGATTAACGGCTTCTTCTAAATTGGAAACTTTACCGACACGTCTTTCGCGTAAAACTTGGCCTTGATTGACTAGCGCTAAACCGGCAGAGTCATAGCCGCGATATTCAAGGCGCTTTAAACCTTCAATTAAAATATTGGTAATACTACGTTCTGCAACGCCACCGACAATACCGCACATAGTCTAATCCTCTTATTTCTTCATCTTTTGTGGACGTTGATAGTTTTCTTTTGCAACTTGCTTAGAGCGCTCTACCGCTAAACTATTCTCTGCAACATCACGGGTAATGGTTGAACCTGCACCGACGGTTGCGCCGTTGCCAATGGTGACAGGTGCAACCAATGAGCTGTTGGAACCAATAAATGCAGCATCACCAATGATGGTTTTAAATTTATTTGCACCATCATAATTACAGGTAATAGTCCCAGCACCAATGTTCGAGCCTGTACCAATTTCAGCATCACCTAAATAGGTAAAGTGGTTGGCTTTTGAACCGAAGCCAATACTGGTGTTTTTGACTTCAACGAAGTTACCAATATGCACTTCAGCCGCCAGTTTGGCACCTGGGCGTAAACGGGCAAAAGGACCAATCTGCGCATCTTCACCGACCATAGCATTATCAAAGATGCTATACGGCTGAACTTTTGTACCTGCCGCGATCTTGGTATTTTTGATGATACAACCTGCACCAATTTCTACATGGTCGCCGAATTCACATTCGCCTTCAACAATCACATTGATATCGATGCGGACGTCTTGCCCCACTTTTAAATTGCCACGTAGGTCAAAGCGACTTGGGTCAATCAGATGGACACCTTGCTGCATCAGCTTTTTGGCTTGATCTGTTTGAAATTGACGTTCTAATGCGGCGAGCTGAATACGATCATTCACTCCTTCAACTTCGAAGGCTTGTTCAGGCTCAACCGATGCGACTTGCATCCCATCAGCTAAGGCCATTGCTACAATATCAGTCAGGTAATATTCACCTTGCGCATTGTTATTGCTGAGTTTAGGTAACCATTCGTGCAATTTGGCATTGCTGACACAGTAAATACCTGTATTAATTTCTTTAATCTGGTGCTGCTCTGTGGTCGCATCCTTATGTTCAACAATCGCCTGAATCTGACCATTCTCACGCACAATACGGCCATAACCAGTTGCATCGGCTAAAGTTAAAGTCACTAGGCCAATGCCTGTCTCGGCTGTTGCATTGAGTAATTTTTGTAGTGTGTTTTGAGAGATGCAAGGCACATCACCTGATAAAATCAGTGAGCTGCCTTCCTGTGGAAGCACAGGGAGTGTCATTTGCACCGCATGACCTGTTCCGAGTTGTTCTGCTTGTTCAACCCATTTAATGTCTTGATCTGCAAAAGCTGCTTGAACCCGATCGCCACCGTGACCATAGATCGTAATGATGTTTTCAGCGTGGATTTTTTTTGCTGTTTCAATCACATGACCGAGTAAAGGACGTCCTGCAAGTGGTTGTAGTACTTTGGGTAAAGAAGAACGCATACGTGTTCCTTTACCTGCAGCAAGAATAATAACAGTCGTTGACATGTTCTAATCCTAAAAATGGCCTAAGCCACAGTGAAATAAAAATAAATCCAAATACAAAGTGCAGCCCATAGTCCTGCAATTAGGTCGTCGAGCATAATGCCAAAACCACCTTCGACTTTTTGGTCAATGACACGAATCGGCCACGGTTTCCACACATCAAAAATACGAAATAAAATAAAACCCAGCAGCAGCCAGAGCCAATTCATTTGCCCTAAATATAGAACAGGTAAAAAGGTGATGGACTGGCCAGCAAACTCATCCCATACGATACGTCCATCATCATGTACGCCCATGACTTTGGCAGTATGCCCACAGATATAAATGCCGATAAGAGACATGAGGATAATGGCAATAATGGTGTTCGATAGGCCAATTGCAAGCCAAATCGGGACGAACAGCAGCGCAAAGGCAGAACCGAACGTGCCTGGTGCTTTGGGTGTTAGCCCTGAGCCGAATCCTACACCGCAAAATACGATGAAACGGTCGTACCCAGACATCTGACGAAAGAGGATAGGAGGCTTATGCAAAGTGTTGATATCCATTAAATTGCAAGGAATGGTCTAAGCCATTTTGTTGAAAACGCAGACCAATTTCGGCATCAATTTTTCCAATGACACTGATGCTGCTATGGTTTTGTTGTTGCAAAAGTTTTTCATAATTCTGCGGACTTATTGTAAAGCATAATTCATAGTCATCGCCACCCGCCAAAGCATATTGCCATTGTTGTTCTCGTGTTAAATCTTGTAGAGCGGTGTTGATGGGCAGTTGATCAAGTTGTAGGGTCGCGCCCACATGGGATGCTTTTAAGATATGACTTAAGTCTTGTGCTAAGCCATCGGACACATCAATCATACTGTGCGCCAAGCCTTTGAGTGCCTGACCTAGTTCACAGCGTGGGGTAGGGTAGTCTAAACGTTGTTGGAGAGGGTGGCCTAAGTGTTGCAAGGCAAAAGCAGCATCACCGACCGTACCACTGACACAAATCAAATCACCCACTTGAGCGGCAGAACGGGTGACGGCTTGACCGATATCGACCCAGCCCAGTGCAGTCACGGAAATGGTGAGATGTGGGCTTTGGGTGGTGTCTCCACCAATTAAACTCACTCCAAATTGATCACAGCAATCATATAAACCCTGACTAAAGCCTTTGAGCCAGTCATGATCAATTTGGGGTAAGCTCAAGGCCAGTAAAATACTCTGAGGTTTCGCGCCCATTGCGGCGATATCAGATAAATTGACTGCGACAGATTTCCAGCCAATTGCATGTGGGCTGGTATCAAGCGGGAAGTGACGTCCAGCAACCAGAGTATCGGCGCAAATGACCAATTGTTGCTGTGGTGGTGGGGTGAGCAAGGCTGAGTCGTCACCGACGCCTAAATCGACAGAATGAGGGCTCTTACGATTAAAATAGGTATCAATGATCGAAAACTCAGCCATACAACAAATCTACTACTGTGAGTTCGCTTGTTGCTTTTCTGCTGCACGTAAAGTCGTCGCTAAACGGTCTAATACACCATTGATGTATTTATGGCTGTCGGCACCGCCAAAATGCTTAGCAAGCTCGATCGCTTCATCTAAAACTACGCGATATGGGACTTCAAGGTGTTCCTTGAGCTCATATGCGCCTAAACGAAGAGTTGCTAGTTCCACGCCGTCAAGCGCAGAAACTTCGCGATCAAGCACAGGGATTAAGAGCGCATCCAATGCTTCATGATTGGCAACCACTTGGGTTAACAATTCATGATAATAGCTCAGATCCACTTTGTGCATGGCATTTTCCACACGCGTACGTGCTTCAATTTCATGAACTGGATTGTGGCTCATTTGCCATTCGTAAATTCCTTGTACAGCAAAGCGACGTGCTTTACGTTTTGCTGCATAAGTTGCTTGCAATGTTTGCGACATAGCGTTAAATAGCCTTTAACAAGTTAACCATTTCAATTGCAGTAAGAGCAGCTTCGCCGCCTTTATTACCTGCTTTTGTACCCGAGCGTTCAATCGCTTGTTCGATACTATCCGTAGTCAATACACCATTAATCACTGGAAGACCAGATTCTAGGCCAACCACGCCTAAACCTTTGGCACATTCACCTGCAACAAAGTCGAAGTGAGGTGTGCTACCACGAATCACAGCACCCAGTGCAATGATGGCATCAAAGCGTTCAGACGCCACTAATTTTTTAGCCACGACAGGAAGTTCCCACGCGCCTGGTGCATGAACAACAGTGATATTATCCTCTGATACACCATGACGTTTCAATGTATCAATTGCACCTTCTAATAGATGTTCGACAACAAAACTATTAAAACGACCCACTAAAATCGCATAACGGCCTTCGCTAGCGAGATGTAACATACCTTCAATACGGCGAATTGCCATAGCAACCTCGATGATTTTTTAAGTTGTTTGATGTGCGGTGATATATTCCACCACTTCTAAATTAAACCCAGAGAGTGCATTAAAGCGTAAAGGTGAGCTCAAAAGCTTCATCTTTTCTACGCCCAAATCACGTAAAATTTGTGCGCCCACCCCAATGGTTTGGTACTGCTGAGATAAAGCAGCATTGGATTTGGTTGGTTTTGGTGCTGTAAGGCTGTCTAGGGCTGGGCCTAAGTCTTGTAAATGACGCTGCCCAATCCAAACCAAAACCCCACGATCGCTGCTTGCGATTTCTTGCAGGGCTTTGTCGAGATTCCATGCTGGCTCGCCGTCCTTTTTATTGAACTTAAGCAAGTCACGAACAGGGTTGAAACCATGAACACGAACGGTGGTTACCCCTTCTTTTGGTTCACCTTTCACCAAAGCCAAGTGAATATCTGGGTTGCCCAATTCGCGGTAACGATATAAGTCAAAAGTGCCATATTCGGTATCAATACTTTGCTGATCAATCCGTTCAACCGTTTGTTCATTGGTCATACGATAGTGGATCAGATCCGCGATAGTGCCAATTTTTAAACCATGCTTTTCAGCAAAAATTTCAAGATCGGCACGACGCGCCATCGTGCCATCTTCATTGATGATTTCACAGATGACTGATGCAGGCTCTAAACCCGCTAGACGAGATAAATCACAACCTGCTTCGGTATGACCTGCGCGGTGTAGAACGCCACCAGGCTGCGCCATCAATGGGAAAATATGACCTGGTTGAACGATGTCTGATGGTTTGGCATGTGCTGCTACTGCCGTTTGAATGGTATGCGCACGTTCCGCAGGTGAAATCCCTGTAGAAATCCCTTCTGCCGCTTCAATGGAGAGCGTGAAGTTGGTGCCATGTTGTGCGCCATTGGCATCGACCATCAAAGGAAGATTCAATTGTTTACAGCGATCACGGCTGAGCGTTAAGCACACCAAACCACGGGCATGGGTGATCATAAAGTTGATGTCTTCTGCGCGAACATGGGTTGCTGCGATAACTAAATCACCTTCATTTTCACGATCTTCGTCATCCATCAGGATAACCATTTTACCTGCACGGATATCTGCAACTAGCTCTTCAACGGTATTGAGCGGCATCAACCTTCACCTTCATCGTTGTCGCCATAGACGACATATCATTTGTTTTCATTGGCACATAGTTTAAGCTTTTTTCAGGCTTTTGCCTATGTGCGAATTATTTCCTTAAGTCGTTCATTGTTATACACAGTCAGTCCCAGCTTGAAAAGATGCCTTTATTTTAAAAAGCTGAAATGTGCTCAGGCTTTAAATAATTGAAAAGCATAAAAAAACAATCTTATCGAAAATAAGTCAATCGGCGTAGTAAATAAGGGGTCTAGACAAATGTTGCGCTATTGGCGGCGTGTGGTTGAGCGTTAGAGTACCTTTTTTTTGAAATTGACCATCAGGTTCATTTTGAGCAGGGTGCTGCAACTGATCAATCAGATCGGGGTGGATATTTGTGCTCACTCATCAGGTAGAGGACGAGTCAAAAAAATATTGAATCTGCCGTAGTGAATAATCAGACGATTCGTCATCTATTTTTGATTTGTACTATAATTCTTCTTTTTTAATCCTCTGGATTATTTCTTCTGTGATGTCCCTACTTGCTCAATATTTTGCACAGCAACAATTTTGCGTATTGGTTGAATACTTAAGCTCGCACCAAGCCCAGTGGCCTGTGAAAACTCAATTTGCAGGTTTTCCTGCGGCTATGACTCTGGCTGATCGGGTGCATGCAGATGACGATGAAGCGCCTTTGCAAGTCGCCAAACAGTATCCACAAGAGATTGAGAAAGTCATTCACTTTTCAGGGAAGGCACGGGATATACAAGACTTTGAGCAGTTTTTGCAAGATGCAAAGACACAGGGTCAAAAGAACCTGTTGCTTTTAACAGGCGATAAATTAAAACAGCACCACTATAGCCATGACCTAAAGCCGCGAACACGTTATTTGGAGTCCGTGAATGCTGTCATGGAAGCCAAACGCCAAGGCGGTTTTCATATTGGTGTGGCGTTTAATCCGTTTAAATATGCTGAAGCGGAAAAAGAGGCGCAATATCTGAAACTGCATAAAAAGATGAAAGCAGGGGCTGATTATGTGATTACCCAATTGGGCTATGACATGACTGCTTTGCAAGATGCACATGCATTTTTGGTGCAGCATCAGTATGCTCAGAAAATTTTAGCTTGCGTCATGCCACTGACCTTGGCACGGGCCAAGTTTATGCTGAAACATAAAGTGGCTGGCATTGTGATCACCCCGCATATGTTACAGGTGTTGCAACAGGAAAAAGAACAGGGTTTAAGTGATCGCGTTTATGTGCGCTGCGCATTACAGATTCTAATGTGTCGACATTTGGGTTTTGCGGGGGTGCATTTATCGGCTTGCAATCAGCCTGAAGAACAAAGCTTACTGGAGCGTTATATTGAAGAATATCGGCACTTGAGTTTTGCTGAGTGTGAACAACTTTGGAATACGCTTTGGCAGGTGCAAACCGGTACAGAGTTTCATCCGAAGCTGACTTATTATTCACGGCCTGCGACCTCAAGTCAGATTATTAAATACCAACATCTGCATCTGATGCATGATGCTTTATTTGAATCTAAATTGGCCAAAGGGGTGGGGCGGTTTATTTTTAATTTCAATGTTTGGGATCACTCGCGTGCCAAACAAGCGTTACTGAAAACAGAACATTTGAGTAAGCATGCGGTGGTGGGCTGTGAAAGTTGCGGTCAATGCCGTTTAGGCGAGACTCTGTATATTTGCCCAGAAACTTGCCCCAAAGGCTTGGCCAATGGGCCCTGTGGTGGAACCAGCTTAGACCGTTGTGAATTTGGTGATCGTGAATGCATTCATTCAGTCAAAGCACGCTTAGCCAAAGCCGTTGGACAAACCAAGATATTAAAAGAAAAGCTGATTCCGACCGTGTCGATTGCGGTGCGTGGAACCAGCTCTTGGAAAAATTGGTATGTGGAGGCTGCGGGCTAAAATCAGCTGTCCTGATCCATGGCATTGGAATAGAACTTTTGTCCGAGTTTGATGCGTTCGCGGCCTTGGCTCATGCGCCAGCGGTTGCTATCCCGCAGTGAATACACGCAGCCACAGTACTCTTGTTGATAAAATTCTTCACGTTTGCTGATGTCCAGCATGCGTAACGCACCGCCATGCTTGCGCCAGTTATAGTCCCAGTAGTGAATGCCTGCATAATGTGAAGCAGAACGGTGGCCGCACTCATTGATCTGTTGCATATTCTTCCAACGGGAAATGCCGAGAGAGCTGCTGATTAGGCTAAAGCCATGTTCTGCTGCATATAATGCTGTACGTTCAAAACGCATATCAAAACACGTGGTGCAACGAATGCCTTTCTCTGGTTCATTTTCCATACCTTTGGCACGTGCAAACCAGTTGTCTGTGTCGTAATCACAGTCAATAAATGGAATATGATGTTTTTCTGCAAAGCGAATATTTTCTTCTTTGCGAATCAGATATTCCTTTACAGGGTGAATGTTGGGGTTATAGAAAAAGATGGAAAAATCGATACCTGATTCAATCAGGGTTTCCATGACTTCACCTGAGCAAGGTGCACAGCAGGAATGTAAGAGCAGTTTGTCATGACCTGTGGGGAGGCTAAGTTTCTGACGTTCGAGCTTCGACATATTGAATGATTTTTAGCTATTTAAACCAGACAGTTTAAAACGTCTAACGAGCGGATCAACGGCGATTGGATGAAGAATTCTCAGGATGAGCTGATGAATTTTCATGATTAAAATCTGCTTTGAGCGCTGTAGATGAGTAGAGAGAGAACATTTGAGAGGCCCAAACTTGCATAATGGAGCGAGATTCGTCATCATTTACACAAAGGGTGTTTAACAGTTGTGTTAGATAGGTATTCGTTGAAGGCGGGCCACTTCAACAGCAAGAAAGAGAGTATCTAGCTGTGCTTCATTTTTTTACTACGCCTTCCAATAAGGAATTGGAGTGTCGTCATAACTTTCAGTATGAGACCGATATGCGTTTGATCCAACGCTGTAAATTCCTTGAAGATCAAGATGAGAAAAAAGCCATTCAACATCTTTTAAAAGAACGGGGTTATACCAAAGCTGAGATTTTAAAGCTCACTATTGATGGTTAAATCTAAGATTTAAAAAAGCTTCCTATTTTGGAAGCTTTTTTGTTTTTTACATGTTCTGTTTGGCATCGCACCAGTTTGAGAGACAAGCGACTTTTATTCGATGCTTACATAATGCTTCACGTGGAACATAAAAAAGCCTGGAGGCTAGGGCTATACGAAGTTTTACTCGCCAGAGCTTTATGTTTTTTCAGCGCTTTAGCCAGCTCAATTTGAATAGAAGATCAGAATCATCAGTTCTCAATATTTGAACTGAATTTAACTCAGGTACAAGAGCATACTGCTTGCTGTCACATGATTTTGCTATATCAACGTAGATATATCACAAGAGTTCAATGCATGGTCACGATTAAGTAGTACGGTTGGTGGGCTGGATTCGGTCGTTGTACCTCTCAAAAACTGAAGGAATTATGCTTCAATCTACGCATGACCAAGAGATAGCTTTGAAGGCACCTATAGTTATAAAACAAAGCCTTACTTCGATTAGCGTTCATGCATGGATCATGAAGATTATGAATTTGAATGCTTAAATTTTTTCATTCTCTGTAAATGGGGCGAATATTTTCGTTGTAGATCATAAATATTAAAGTGAAATAAACTAATTAAGTATAAAATAAGGTGAGAAAAAATAATCAAATGTCACTTTTATAGGTTAAGCTATACCGTATTCATCAAGATTAAAAAATTGGGCCGCGCCAGATGTTAGAACTCCGCCATTTAAAAACCTTAACCGCTTTAAGAGAGCATGGCTCATTGGTGGCTGCTGCGGGAGACCTATGCTTAACGCCTTCAGCTTTGTCGCACCAGTTGCGTGAGTTAGACCAGTGGTTTGGGGTGGAGGTGGTGAACCGTCGTAGCCGTCCCGTTAGCTTTTCTAATGTGGGACAGCGTTTGTTAAAACTGGCTGATGAAGTATTGCCGCAGGTACAAATTGCACAAAGCGACATCACCCGTATTGTGCATGGTCAAACTGGACGTATTACTTTTTCCTCAGAGTGTCATAGCTGTTTCGATTGGTTAATGCCGTTGTTAAATCAATATCGCCAACAGTATCCCGATGTTGATCTGGACTTCGCTTCAGGTTTTGAGGCCAATCCGCATGAGTTATTGCAGACGGGTGAATTTGATTTATTGATTACGGCCGACCCGATTGCGTTAAAAGGGGTGGAGTATTTCCCGATTTTTGAGTATGAATCGCGTTTGGTTCTATCCAATACCCACCCTTTGGTTCGTGCCAAAGACATTACCGTGCAAGAACTTGCAGAAGAAACCTTGGTGACCTATCCAGTGGATAAGCACCGTTTAGACATTATGTCGCGTCTGTTTATTCCAGCCAATATTCTGCCGAAACAGATCCGTACCACCGACCTCACTCAAATGCTGATTCAACTGGTGGCAAGTGGGCGTGGTATTGGGGCATTACCCGATTGGGTGGTGAACGAATATGAACAGAAGGGTTGGGTGACTTCGCGGCGTTTGGACTGCGTAGCACCTGAAGGTTTGCGTCGTACTCTTTATGCAGGCTATCGTACTGAGGAAAAAGAGAAGGATTATTTCGAAGGCTTTTTAAAACAACTGGATAAATTTGCCAAGAAAAGAACGCAATATTATATCTAGTTGCTCTTGTTTTAAGGAGGAGGATCAGTGTTGCTGCATCCTCCTTTTTTGAACCTATCAGCGCTTGTTATTTTTTGTGAAAAATGTGGCTCAGTGCTATAATTGCGCGCCTGATAATACCCCAACCTTGGCAAGAGTCACCGACATAAAATACACTAAATAACATAATTGGTATTTTAATAAACTCTATATATAACAGTTATATAGAGTTTTTATTTTGTGTGGTGTAATTTAAGGTAGGGTGGGGTACTTTGATTTTTGGTCACTAATTTATTGTGATAATCAACAATAATAACCAACATACATATGCTTAATCTAAAGGTGTTTTACTGACTGGTATAATTTTATAATGAGAGGGGTGTTGCCTGGGGCTACGGTTTCTGTTTTGCCTTTTGGCGTAAGACGTACAAATATAAGCTTTCTACTTTTTCACGTGCCCATGGTGTGGTACGCAAGAATCGCAATGATGATTTAACACTTGGGTCTATGCAAAAACATCTAATTTCAATTTTACGACTTAAACCTTCAAAGCCACCGTAGTAATCCAATAATTCATCCAAAATGTCAGCAAGTTTTTTGCCGTGTAAAGGGTCATTGGAGGTGTTCATAATAGATCAATCGTATTTTGGGTGGCCATTATTATAACCTGGGCTAGTTGGAAAACTAGAGAGTTGGAATGTAAGTAATGATGGACTGAATAGCCACCAAAATTCTGGAGCACACCCAGCCATCGGGTGATGCATCATATATATGACTTGGTAATCCCATTTGCTGTGTAGGAAAGTTTTTTCTTAATGGGTCACCTTTTAATGGAAGTAGGTAAGAGGAAAGCTCTAAACCTTTACGGATCGCTTCAGCACTGTATTCAAAGGCAATTAATGGTCGACCTGTGATTGCTGTTGAGGAGACCAGTGTACCCTAAAGCCAATATTCACCCCATCCATTGTAGTAAACATTAAGTTTTTTGAGCATGGATTTATTTCCTTTTGATACGTTGGCGAGCCGTATTGCTCTCATAGCGAAGAATATCATCTACACTGTTTAAATGAGGTTTGAAGAGTTCCTCTAATTCTTGTAATCGGCCTAGGACCATGGCAACGCGTACTAAATTTTCAAATGAAACATTTCGACCTGCTTCCAGATTGGATACTGTATTCACACCAATACCAGCACGTGCAGCAACATCTGCCTGAGTCATTTCCAGATAAAGTCGTTCTTTACGAAGCCTCTCACATAATAATCCAACAACTTCTTCAGGTTTTCTGAATTTTAAATCCATAATATTGGGTCTTATGTCCATATATGTCTATTAAACCACAAAATAATGGAGTTATAAAATAAACCAGTTGATCGGTAAGAAGGTGCTTTATTGGCCTGATTAGATCCTATTAGATTAAAGAAATCTAATTAGACATTTACAATCTAATGGAATCTAATACAATCTATGGTAATAAATAAATCATTGCCGAGTAATTAAAATGATGACCATCTCCAATGACCCTTGGCACTTTCCACGTACCGAACTGGCGAAACAAATTTTAGGCATGTTTGAGACTGGACTAGCTAGTTCTCTGACTTTTTTTGCCCCACGCCGGATGGGAAAAACTGAATTTTTACGAAAAGATATTACGCCCCTAGCAGAACAGCTTGGATGGCGCGTTTTTTATTTCAGTTTTTTAGATGCAGGCCTGCATAGTGAAGGGCAGTTTGTAAAAGCTCTTGATGAGTTTTCAAAACAAAATGGCTTAATGGGGAAAGCCACACATTGGATTAAAAATATTGGTTCTTTAAGTACAGAGGTGGCAGAGGTAAAAGCTGAAGTGACACTTCTACAAGGACAAGTGAATTCCAGTATTTTGTCTAGCATTACTAAACTGGCTCAGCAGGGGAAACCTATTTTACTGTTACTTGATGAGATTCAGGCTTTAGCTAGTTCAAAATATAAAACCACGATTGCCAGTTTACGTACCGCTTTAGATATGCATAAAGAAACAATAAAGGTGATTTTTACTGGTTCAAGTCGAGAAGGCCTGAGACAAATGTTTTCTGTGAGTAGTGCTCCATTTTTTCATTATGGACAGAATTTACCTTTTCCAAATTTAACAAAAGCATTTACAGATTATCTGGCAGATGTATTTAATCAGACAACAGGACGTAGTTTGAATAAAGAAATTTTATGGCACGCTTTTTTAGATATGAAGCAAAGTCCTCAACTAGCAAGATCATTAGTGGAGCGTTTAGCCTTAAACCCAATGCTGGCTATAGATTTTGCCAAGGAACAGCTTATAGCCGATACAATGGGGCATCGTGACTTTTCGGGATTATGGGGAGAGTTTAAGTTATTAGAACAGCTAATTTTAAAAGCCATAGCGGAATCACAAGTTGAACTTTATAGTAGTCAATTTAGACAACATCTGGCTGATTCCATTGGTGTAGATAACATTGCGGTATCAAGTATTCAATCGGCCCTACGTTCTTTATCAAAAAAACAAATTATTTTTAAACCAGAAAATGGTACTTATGAAATCGAGGATGCTCTTTTTAAAGAATGGATTATGGATGAAGCATAATTTTGAAAACTCACTTGGATAAAAATAATACTTTACTACTATAATAAGTATATAATAGGCAAAACTGCCTATACTTTACTATTTAAATAGAATTATGAATGATTTTTGCTCTGTCCAAATATTTCTGAATAATCAATGGATCGATTGTGCCACTATTGAAGTAATAGGTGAAAAAGCTAAAGGTTGGAAAGCTAGCTGCGGAACATATTATTCAATGGATTATGCAATTGAACATATGGGGTTACGAGATGGTCATGCTGTTTCAAACCATTATCCGATTAATTTAGAAAGCAATATTGAGCCTACGTGGCCAGCTTTTCTAATTGATCTATTACCTCAAGGATATGGTCGAAAAGAACTATTAAAAAAACTTGGTCGCCCTGAGTATGAAGAAGAGTCGGCAGATTGGTCATTGCTTAAAGTAGGAGCGAGCAACCCTATTGGTAACTTAAGAATAAAAGAAGCTCATGAATGGCTTTTAACTCAACAGTCAGATCAGTTAGTACAAGGATTTTCAATACAGGAAATTATCGAACGTAGTGAAGAGTTTCTTGAGTCATTATCATCTTTTGGACTATTTATCTCTGGATCATCGGGTGTTCAAGGTGAGTGGCCAAAACTATTACTCACACAAGGTCATGATGAGTTATTTTATCTTGATCATACGTTACCTGATGAAATGGCTAAACAGCACTGGTTGGTTAAATTTAGCCGAGGAACGGATCAACGTCTAAACAAAATTTTGAATCAAGAACCCTTATATATGCAAATAGCAGCATATTTAGGATTGCGAGTGTTTAGACCTCTAGAATTACATGGAAGAACTTTATTTATTCCACGTTTTGATCGGCAAGTGGTTGATAACCGTGTTGAAAGAATAGCCCAAGAAAGTTTAGCTTCTTTTAGTGGAAAAGCGGGCTTCGGAGTAAAAATGTCTCATAACGAAGTCTGCAAAATTATCATGAATTGTTGTACAGATCCAGAAACAGAAATTCTTGAATATGTAAAAAGAGATTTAGCCAATATCGCTTTAGGAAATAAAGATAATCATACCCGTAATACGGCATTTCAAAGGCTTAACAATGGCAATATTCGATTAACGCCTTTATTTGATTTTGCCCCCATGTGGTTACATCCTGATGGAATCGCGAGATCTACTCGATGGGAAAAAGACGATAACAACTGGGCTTCAATTGCTCATCAAATTGTAGAATGCAGTTCTTTAACTTTAGAACAAATAAAATCTCTATTTTCTGAACAATTACCTTTGTATCAAGGGCTTTTGATCAAGATGAAATCTATTGGGATAGATGATGAAATTCTAGAAAATTGTGCATATCGCATTGAAGGGATTTGCGCACAATTAAAGGAGATTTGTTATGGATAAACGTTTTATTCCACTCTCTCAAATAGAGCAAATTAAAAAAAGACAATATGTCTTAGAACAGATTCAACTGAATCCTGATTGGCCGATACATGTCATTGCAAAATTCATTAGAACAGAGTTGCATCTGACGTTAAATGAAATGTCCAAGATCACTAAAATTTCGCTTCAAACTTTACAGAAGCTAGAGCGATCAGATGCAAATCCAACCGTAGAAACAATGCTAAAACTTTTAACCCCATTTGGTTTAAAGTTAACTGTCGTGAAGAAATGAGAACTTTCTATCAGGATATTTTCGACCTCAATGATCTGTTTAACTTTTCTGATTTGATTGTCTTTACTCACAATATTCCTATTGAATGAGTCGAATTTGTGCTCAGGTTGAGCAGTTCGGCTACTATTCTAAAATGACAGCTTTGTCCGTTATAATTGTATAAACATTTTTAGTGTCTGGTAATCATGTCCTCATTGATCAATTTTCTATCTCACTTTAGTAATCCAACTCTTCATCGCAGTCTGAGCTATGCTAAACACATTGATAGGGAAACGATTGAGTTCTTTGAGGAAAATGATGATGTCACGATGTATGCTCAAATTGAAGGGACAGATTATTACGATACCGCGATTACCTATAATCTTAAAAAAGACCGTTTAATCGATGATGACTGCACTTGTCCAGTTGGATATAACTGTAAACATGCTGCTGCTTTAGCGCGGTTATTCTTTCAAGAATATCGTCAGGAATTTCAACAGCGTTATGCTGAATCTCAATCTCCGCAGGGAATCGCAAAACGCCGATGGGGGGATGATCAGGCGCAGCGTTGGTTGAATGATTTTAAACGGTATTTACAACAGACTGAACCAGAGCAATCTGTCAAAACAAACAATTATTTAATTTACCTGCTAGATCAGTCGGTCAGCTTAAAGAAATTGACAGTTGATGTTCAGAAGGCCAGACGCAATAAAAACGGCTCAATTGCAGGGGAAAGTTATTATACCCAATATGAAAATATCACCAGAAAGCATCTGACTTTACCTGAACAAAAACGACAATTATTTAACCAGATTTATTATTACGCCAAAATAAACAGCGACGAGCGTTTTTATCAAAGCAATCTTGATATCTCCGGAATTTCATTGGAGCACTTTAAATCTTTTATTCAAAGTGGCGATGTGTACTGGCAAAAAAAGAGCTATGCTGCACTTCAATGGTCAGAACAAGGCTATCACATCGAATTGATCTGGGAACAAGGTGTCAACAAACAGACGGAGCATTTAAACATTGAATTGGTCAATGGCGATATTCGACTCGATTTAAAATCAAATCCACATATCCAGATTCTCGCGAGCCAGCCACCATGTTATGTGGATATTCAACAGAACACGGTGGGCCAGTTATATGGTGAATATACGGCAAATCTGCTCTACCATTTTTTACAGATGCCTGATCTTCCAGCTAAGCTCTTGCCAGAGTTTGAGAAACTGACTCATCAATATTCAGATGTGAAAAATCTGCCTCAACCCGAGTTTATTCAGCATATTGATGTCTTTGAGGGTAGTCCCCAGCCAATTTTACGCTTCGGTGTTTTAGATAAATTTGATTGGAAATGGGAAGAGTCTGTTTGTGCTGAAATTGAATTCTCCTATGCAGGTGGGCGAATTAAAGCAGGTACATCAGGTGACAGTTTTATTGGTGAACAGCATGGCAAAATGGTGCGACAGCTTCGGGACTTAGTTCAGGAACAACAGTCAATCCAGCGTTTACAGCTATTGGTCGAATCACTGAAGTGGGTGAAAGATCTTAGTTATGACCAGCAATTAAAACTGGATAAACAACGTCTTGATTCTATGGTTTTTGCTTTCTATGGAGACTGGATCAAACAGCTCATGCCCATCAATCAAATTGAGTTGATGGGCTGGCAGATAGAGCATCTGGAAAACAGCCCCTTTAACCTGCAATATGTCGAAAATTTAAATATTTCTATCACTGAATCTGAAGGTCAGCAGGACTGGTTCAATATCGGGGCGACGGTTCAAGACAGTGCAGGTAATTCTTATAATTTGCTTGATGCGCTCGTAGCTTTGGTGCGAGTAAATCCTGATTTACTTGATCCACGGATTTTTAGTCATCTGCATGACAGTCAAATTTTCACCGTGAAAACTGCAGTTGATCAACCTGATTTGGCTCTATCCGCTAGGGATATTAAGCCGGTATTGTTACATCTGCAGAGCATTTTACAGCAAGAAGAGCGCAGTATTGATCGCTATGATGCGAGTCAATTATTAGAATTGCAGCATAATCTTGGGATGACATGGCAGGTCAGTGATCGCCTGCAGCAATTTGTACAGAAATTCAAACAAGGCTATCAGCAACAACTGCCGACACCACAAGGTTTTCAGGGGGAGTTGCGTCCATACCAGCAGCAGGGCTTAGGCTGGTTACAGTTTTTAAGGGAAACCCAGCATGGCGGGATTCTGGCAGATGATATGGGCTTGGGGAAAACAGCACAAACTTTAGCCCATTTACTCATGGAAAAGCAGGCTGGATATTTGCAGGACAGTCCCGCCTTAATTGTTGCACCCACATCGCTGATGCATAACTGGTTCAAAGAAGCGGAGAAATTTACCCCTGAGCTCAAGGTATTGCTGCTACAGGGGCCCGACCGCCATCAGAATTTTGAGCAGATTCCGCACTATGATATTGTGTTAACCACCTATCCGCTTCTAGCGAGAGATGAAGAACAACTAAAGCAATATGAATATCATCAACTCATTTTGGATGAGGCGCAGAATATCAAAAATCCGCGTGCCAAAGCTGCACAGGTAGTACGCCAATTAAAAGCACGACATCGTTTGTGTCTAACAGGTACCCCGATGGAAAATCATTTGGGTGAACTGTGGGCACTATTTTATTTCCTGATGCCAGGATTTTTATATTCACAAGAAATTTTTAATAAAAAGTACCGTCATCCGATTGAAAAACGCGGTGATCAGCAGTTAAGGCAAAAGCTGGTCAACCGGATTAAGCCCTTCATTTTACGTCGCTTGAAAACTGACGTAGCCAAAGAATTGCCAGAAAAAACTACGATTGAAGTCAATATTGATATGAATGACCAGCAATCCAAGTTATATGAGGCTGTTCGTGCCACGATGCAGGAAAATATTCAGAAAATTGTGGCAGAAAAAGGCTTTAAACGTAGTCAAATTCAAATTTTAGATGCCTTACTGAAGCTACGTCAGGTGTGCTGCCATCCTAGCTTACTAAAGCTGGATTCAGTGAAAACCGGGCAGGCACACTCTGCCAAACTTGAACAGTTGATGGATATGGTCGTTCCAATGGTGGAGGAGGGGCGAAAAATTCTGATCTTCTCTCAGTTTACCTCAATGTTGGAACTGATTGAGCAACAGCTCCATCACGCAGAAATTGGCTATGTGAAGCTGACTGGAAAGACCAAAAAGCGAGATGAAGTCATTACAGCATTTCAGTCTGGACAAGTGCCAGTATTTTTAATCAGTCTGAAAGCAGGAGGGGTCGGTCTGAATCTAACTGCCGCAGATACGGTCATTCACTATGATCCATGGTGGAACCCTGCTGCTGAAGATCAAGCTTCAGATCGTGCATGGCGGATTGGACAGGACAAGCCAGTATTTGTGTATAAGCTGATTACCAATAAAGCATAGAAGAAAAAATTCTTGCCTTACAGCAAAATAAAGCAGAACTGGCACAGTCTATTCTAAGTACCGATCATGAGGGCGAAGCGAAACTGACGGAAAATGACGTGATGAACTTGTTTGAGAAATTTTAGTTTGGTTTCAGATTACCCTAATCATCTGTAAGTATCTGAAAGTCTGGATGCAATTTTTTCCAATGTTCTCTTAATTTTTCTTTATGAACAGAAATCATAGGTAAGTCTAGTAATAGCACTGGCCATACTGACCGTGCTTTGTCCATGATCGCGTGAAGTTGTTTTTCAATAACACGCCATGGAACACCGACTTTTTCAGCCCATTGTTCAAAGTGTTTCATCTCAGCTAAATACCAATCTTTATTTTTGGCAAGATTTAATGCGAAATGACGCTCATTTTCAATATATACACTGGTCATTAATATATCGTATGCGGGAGATAATCTGGGTGCACTTTTATCATGATAAATCATACTCCAGTTTTTTAAGTGCGCATCTCCATTGGCGAGCAAAATATTGACGAGTAAGCGGCTGGCAAATTGCTGAATATCAAGAATTTTGTTATCTGAAAATTGATAAATGATCTTTCCTATCTGCTCATAATTTGTGGTGCTGTATTTCTGATGTGGATATGCGCCGAAGATCTGAGCAAAGTCTTCGATGTGAATAAGCTCTATAGTATCAGCAGTACTCTGTCTATCAAATCTTTTGATTGCGAAAGCATATTGCTCTTGGGGTAAATTTAATGGTGGCAGGTCTTGTAAGAGTGCCATATCCACCAAGCGAATCTCAGGGACATCTATGCCGACTGTTTTGGCAAGGCTCATCATAGAATATTCATTTAGTGGAACAAAACCATGTCTGGAAGAAGGAGTTTTGATAATCCAATCCCCTAATAGACTGGATTCTATTGCCTGTGCTAATGTAAAACGCCCATCTTTGGCTTTCATGGAAAACTTCATTTGGACGCCAGCCAAGGAAAACTTATTATCTGTTCGAATCTCTTGCTTTAAAATCTGATCTGGATTCGAGATCTGCAGTTTGAATTTTATTTCATCTGGAATTTCTTCTGGATCTAATGGGGTCGCAATGAGTGCTCCAGGTAAGTCATGACCTAAAGCTGCCAATAACTGAAATTCATTGTCTATATGTACTTTAAGGCTTTGTGCAATGAGTTCGCGTAATGCGCCTTCTGGTAGCAAGTTTGATAGCAAGGGGGGTAAGCGCTGATGTGTAACATAGGTCTTTTCTAAAATCTTATCTGCTTGAGGATACAAGGGGGAAGTCAGCAAGCTCAAGGTCTGGCGTTGCTGATCAAATCGGAAAGAATCCGTAAAAACCAGAATATTTTTTCCGCTCTGAAATCCTGCCAAGTATCCAACGACAGCGTGATGTAATGTTAATTTCAGGACGGCAACAGTATTCATGGTTCCTCTCCTCCGAGAAGACCCTTCCATGGGTTAGTCATTAAGTCATCCTGATCTTCAATAGTGACTTTAATTTCATCATTCAATAATTGTCTAATCAAATGAACCTTATCATCAGGGATGAGCATCAGTTGAGCATTTAATCCTGCCGCGATAATTTCTAAGGTCTCTAATCGAGGGTTGCCCTGACTTTCCAGCTTTTGGTATTGCTGTCTTGAAATGCCTGTACGGGATTGCATATCAACTTGCTTTAAGCCCAATTGGGTTCGTCTTTTTTTGATTTGCTGAAGTAAAGACTTATTCATTGTAGATACATTTATTGCTTTTAGGTCATGTAAGAAACATATTAGTTTCTTTTATTGTGAAAAGCAATTTATGATTTTGTTTAATATAGATAGTCTGACCATTGAAAATAAGGGGAATTATACTATTTTAATAGTTATATAATAGCGAAAACTGACTATATTTTACTATTAAAATAGAATTATGGGGGTGTTAAACACACAATGGAAATCATAAATAGATCAGTGATTTAATCAGTTTTAAGAAGTTCCTGTTGGTGTAATACAGCCATAGGTTTATGTACGGTATCAGGTGACATGTAATCCAACCCATTAAGCGGAATAGATAGTGGGCGCCCAATACATGCTAGATGTAAGCAAAATTTAAATGCAGCAAGAGCATGACCATCTTTTACTGAGTAGAGTTGTAGACGAGGAAATTCCTCTTGAGTTGATGGATGTTTATCTGTTGATGCTTTTGCTAATTTGAAAAGTTGAGGCTGTTGTTTAGCATCTAACTTTGTTTGCAAATCTTGTCCAAGTAAGTGCCAAAATTTGGCAGGAAATAAAGCCTTAACTTGGGAGTAAAAATGTTCGAGTTGATCGATATCCTTCCAGCGATAATGGATACCTGTGTGTGATGCGGTCACTCGATTTAAAAATATATTCAGGACGCATGCAATTTGTATTGGATTTTTACGAGCTATTTTCTGTAGATGTTCAAAAAAATAAGTCACCGCATGAAGCTCTTCAGCGCTATCAAGCATTGCTGGTTTTAAGTGGGTTGAGCTATCAATACCAAATAAACGGGGATTCCCTTTTTTTGATTTAATGTTTGCTAAATTTAGAGCATTTTCATACCAATAATTGACGAGTTCTTCTGGTAAGCACATACGTTGAGCTGCACTTTTAGGATCGTGAGTAGTCTCCAATATATTGAGCGTTTCATAGAAGCGTTGAAGTGAAATTTTAGAATCTTCTGTTCCAACAAAGAAAGCAAAAAAATCATGGGATTGATCTATTTGTAACGACAGTTCATCTAAAATGTCAGTAGCATTACTTTGAAGCCATTTTGTTTGATCGTTTAATAATATAGTTGCTAGAACGGCCTGGTTTTTTTCAAAATTAAAGTCTTTTTCATCATTTGTTATTTGCAAATTTTTAAACGTTGCATTGTGGCCCATAATTTTTTTAGCCAATTCATTAGGCATATCTGGATGATGTTTTAGTAGTTTTTGACCAGCTATGAGATAACTTAAATGAATATAGCTTTTGAATGTTTCAACTGGCTCTATATGTCCTAAGAGATGTGCAATAACAAACCAATGGTTTTGTCCATGTTGATTTTGAAGTAGCTCGGCTCGAATTTTTTGATATTCGTTTTCGCTATAGTCAGTTAGCTTTTGCACAAGTGGTGCATATTCAGAGTTCAGTAAAAGCGATAAATGATTCGCTGTAGTGTGACGAAAAGAGTGAAAGGAGTAATGATGCCCTTTAAAGACCTGATTTAATATCAGTTTTAGGGGTGCGGTGACAGTGTGTTTATTCAGTTTTTTATTTTCATTCAAGTTGCTGAATAAATATAAAATTTTCTTATTTTCTAAGCGTTTTTCAACAACAAAATCGCTAAAGAATTGGTACTCATCATCTTTTAGCAAAGCGTATGCAGGCACAATCCGTTCCGCACTATCCGTTTTGAGCAGATGTTGATTCCCTTGTTTTTTTGAACCATAAGGTTGAACCCAGATAGAAAATTGATTTAAACCCTCGATATCTTTTACACGTAACCCGAGTATTTCGTTAATACGCATACCAGTACGGTAAGCCAAAATATAAATGATTTTTAATAATTTATAGTGATGGTCTGAGATGGATTGGTTATGTAAGAGCTGATTTAACTTCTTTAATATGACCTGGAAGGCTGTGTGACCTATGATGCGTGCCCGTGGTCGACTTTGCGATGCAATAAATTCAAGTTCGAAATCTTCTGCTTGAAAAACAATTTGTTGAAAGGTATGAAAGCGTTTCAACATGTGGATTGTTTGGTCTTTAGATTTTTTAAACTCAGGTTGATCTACTTCATCAGCAAGTCGTGTATTGCTAATGATTTGTTGATAGATTTTGTTCAGCAGATCATTAATGTCATCGTCGGCATCGATGTATTGTAAGGCATGAGTTAAAAACGGTTCTGCGATCCGGGTGTAATATGTATAGATTGAACTATCTGCGAGTTTTTGATTGTCTTGAAATGCCTTCGTGTACTGAGTTGTATCAAAATCAAAGGTGGCTGATAATTTTTTTATTTGCTCTGAACTTGGTCGATAGAGACTGATGAGCCACAAAATAATACGTTTAGAAAACTCATTAAACTGCTCTTGGTGACGCAGGCAAAAATCAATAATGAGTTTAGCAGTGCCTTGGTCCGTTGATGTGCGCATAATTTTCAGCAAGTTTTTATGAATAAATATCACATTTTCTACTGCTTCAGACGTATTGAGATCTGGTAGGGCTTTGGCTGTAGAAGAGACATTTCGTTCGATTTCAGCACTTAATTGAGTTTTAAATTTTGGGAATGCAAAGTTTTCAAACTCATGTTCTGATAAACCACACGTGAGAGTGTTTTCTAACAAACATTGTGAAAGGGCAGGATCAACATCTGCGTTCTGCAGTTGTAGCCAATTAAAATTGGCGTAGTCACGTAAAAACTTAAAAGTCTTGTTGGTGTATGGATGTTTTATTTTTTGAAAAATGAGGTGCAGATACGCATTCACGTCTAGACTGATGTCACGAATTTGTCTTGTATTGAAGTGAATGAGCCAGAGTCGTGTGAGTTGATCTGGGATAAAATTACGTGATTTTCGAATTGTTTTTTCATCAACAAATAGATCGCCATAGCTTGGAGAAAGTGGCTCTAAAAAGATGATATTAAAATCGAAAATTTTTTGGATTTTTTCAGGGTTTTTTAAATGTTCGAGCAAAGCATTTAATGAAGCTATTTGATTTAATCCACCGTATAACATTGAGCAAAGCAGAATATTCCCAATAATTTCATCATCAGAAAAAGCGGAACTATCTTGAGCAAGAATCCAGTAATCCCACAGTTTTTCGAGGATGATGTCAATTTCATGACCGGCTTGGATCCAATCTAGGGTGAAAATTGGTTCATCGCGTTTCATCTCAAAGGTGAGATAAGGTAGTGGGAGGTCTAGGTTATTACTTTTATTGAGGTCTTCGATATATGTTCGGAAGAATTCATGAGCATATTTTTTCCAGGCAAGATTCGGTGCTTTACGTTTAATAAACTCATAAATTGCAGGATAAGCTTGAATTAAGTCTTCATTTGAGAATTTTTGCTCATCAAAGTACTGTCGGAGCTCTTGTTCTGCATCAGCTCGTAGGTTCTTTTCTAATTCATTACGTTGAAGTTGACGTCTATCTTCAGCATAGCGTTTTTTTGGGATTTTTTTATTGAATGATGACATGAACTTCAATCCCGCTAATTTTAAATTGATCTTTCATTTGCTCTAAAACATTCGCAATTTTAGAAAATTGAGATAGTGATAAACTGGAAAAAGGATGTGCTGCTTCTTGTTGCATGAGCTCATGTCCAAAGAGAGCTAAAATCTCAGGTTCGGTAATTTTATGAGTCAAAAATGCACGAGCTGTATGGCGATGCCAATTTGCATGATCAAGTCCTAATTCAGGATGGAAATTTTTGACTGTAGAAGGACTTAGTGGTTTCCACTCATCATCTTGGATGATTCCCAAAAAGGGCAGCTTACTTGCTTCTATTTGTTGTATAACACCATTTAAAGCTGGATGACTCATCATGATTTGAGTCGAAAAATATTCTAAAAATTTAAGGAATTTTTTTATCTCTTCAACTAAAAATGAACAAAGTGGGATTAGACGTCCGAATCCATAGCGGCCGCCTACTTCTTTGTCAGAAACCATCAAAATTTGGCGTTTTAAATTAAAGTTTTTAAGAAATCCAGGGAATTCAGCAACGGGGCGTGCTGCTGTAAAAAGAAGGAGGATATGCCACATCCATATGTTGTAGTGGTTGTATATAGCAATCAGATCGTCTTCAGCTTGTGAAAAAATATTAAACTTCAATACAGCAAAAATCTCTGTAATGACCTGTGGTTTTGGAGCTTTACGACTACCAAAATGAGTTATTGAATCAGGGAGCGAAGGTACACAACTTTCATATGTGCTTGCTACATCTGCACAAAGTGATTTTAGAATATCAATATATTGTGCATGTAATCGTGGAATATTCTGATGACAATAAGAAACAGATGATGACTGATTGGCATCAATCCCTGTGATTAAATCTGCGAGTTGTTTATTCCCTGTTTTTGCAAGAACCGTATGATGCAGTAGAGAACTCACCTTTACGACAGACAGTTTTGGAATCAATAATTCTTGTCTTAATTTGCGTAAATATTGCTGTATATCATCGAAACTAACCGAATCCATTTTGCGCAGATCCTCAATGAATAGATTCGGGATTGGAATGTCTAAATAGATCGTCTGATTGAGCAAGTTGTCTGAATACTCAAAATTGCGGTTCTCAAATACATTAAAGTGACTGTTTAAGAAGACCTGATCATTTTTATAGATCAATTTTTGGCGGTTATTTAACTTTTTAGCTCGCTTGCTTTGTATATATAGCCACTCATTCACACTATTACCGGTCAAAAATGCGAGCATTAGGATCAAAGCACTTTTATTTTGATGTTCAGAGTAGTCCACATGAAGTCTTTTCAGGAGATGGTTCACGCTAGATGGATTCGGAAAAAAACTACTCGACGTGAGTAAATGTTCTTTGCGTTGAATATGTTTTGCAACAAGCGGTAGAACATAGATTTGACTCGTTTCTGAATGTGCTGCGAGTGGTGTGACGTCAGTTGGATTGACAACAATTTGCCGATTAATCGGCTCATCGATTAAGGTTTCTATATTCAGTGCTTTAGATTTAGCCCCTTTTTTGATTTCGATACTTTCTTCAATGAATTGTTCTTCATCAAGAAACTGATGTTGAAGCTGCGTATCGATACTTGCACGTGCAATCTTCGCTTTGTTTTTTAAAATGTAGTTAAAAGTAATCCGAATATCATTGAGTAGATTGCGATCAAACTCAGGCAATTCATCCGTATCTAATGTGATCAGATGTTGAATAAATTGCTCTAAGCTCTGTGTTGGATCTTGAAGATAGGTACTCCAGAGACGTTGATACTCTTGTGTATTTTGATATTTTTTTTCAGTATCTAAATTTTTATTTGCAGTCCTAAAGCGCTGGAATAAGCGCTTTACGGTATTGAAGTGTTCTGTGTGTGCTTGTTTAAAAAGCTCTGGTTTAAGCTCAGGAAGAGCAATTAAATAAATTGCCGCTTTTAAAACTAGAATATTCCAATTTTTTGCATGCGTCTGCGATTCAGATAATTGCGAAATTGAATTGACATATGAAGTAATCGGTAGATCACTGATCTTAACTTTTTTCGTGAAAGGGATTACCGGAGGTGTCGGCAGCTGCGAATCAAACTTTATATCGATATCAAAGTAATCGAGATTGAGACCAACCAGAAAATTGTCAGTCTGTTGAGAAGACAATAGTTTAAGCACAAAGTTGATATGTTGCGTACGTTCAAATTGCTCATCACCAAACAGTTTTTCTAGTGTTTTTTGCAGTGAAATAACTGTCAAATCAATATGCTCGTTTAGATCGTTCGACACTATGATCTCCAAATTTTTTCTGTACTTATACAACTATCAGAGTGATCAACGAGTTCTTTTACACATCTGCTGTTGAGTGATAATTCATTAAAAATATGTGTACGCTGTTGTTTGATATTTTTAGTACGCTGATTCAGTTGATTTCGAGAACATGAAAGTAGTTGTGCTAGCAGTTCCAGACTCATTTGATGATGTGGCTTTAAAGATGATTCTTTGTTAAGGGTCAATAGTGTTTGACGTGAAAGATGTGTGTTAATTAAATGCAATGTTTTTCGTGGATTTAACGAACGAATATCAAATTTTGTAGATTTGATGAATTGAATAAATTCACGACTGCATAACTCCATCAGAAATGCTAACTCATCCTCTGAAAAAGATTGTTGATGATGAATAATTAAAGTGACTTCATTAATATCTTGCTTTAAATAGCTAAGATATAAGTTAATATTATTGAAAATGGAGTAGTCATCAAATTCTGAAGTTTTCCACACATGGAGTTCTTTTATGCGATTAGAAATATCTAAATCTGCAGTGAGATTTTTAAACATATTTAAGTAGCATAAGTTGAAACCATACGCTTGTGGATGAATGGTGATTCTTCTTTTTTTGAAATTTTTTAGAGTACTTATCTGTGTTGCTGGAAACTTCAAAAGTAGTTCAGATGTCAGATCCATGTGTGCTATTGAATAAAAATAATACAGCAATACTTACGTATATTTAGAGTTTTTGAATATGGCAGGAGGTATCATTTTTTCCTTGTTTTTAAAGTTTATTTATTATTGAAAGTTTCAAATTTTCCTCCTCGATTAGATACTCACTATTAGTTAGCTATATTTGTGAGTTGGCAAAAAATATCATGTTTCTATTATGATGTTCACATAGCAGATTACAATGAATACAGTAGGGATGAGTATAGTTGATTATTACAATAACAATGCTCAAATTTGATCTTTTTTAATGGTAATTAAAACCAAACAGGAGTCAATTTTTGATAAGTATGTAGACAAATTTAACATGATTGATATCGGGAGCCGTATATGGAAATTAAACAACTGAAACAGGTAGAAGTCGTTACAGATGTTGTATGTGATGTATGCAACCAATCAACGAAACTGGAGTTTGGAACTTTATCGGCGCATTGAGGCTATGGTTCCAAGCATGACGGGGAAAGATATGAATTGCAGTTATGTGAGAAATGTTTCTTTTATGCCTTGGCGACATTAATAAAAGAGCGAGCAGATGAGTTTATGTTTGATGAAAATTTTGACCCTTCAACCCTGGATGGGTTTGGGTTGAAGTGAACCTATCATCGCGATAGGTTCTAAGAATTCAGAAAATACTGATTCATATCCACGCTAGCAGCTTCATTTTTAATGGCGAGTAAGGGATTCAGGAAAAATATTTTTCTTTGCTTCGAGGTCACTGAGTTCGGAAAATGCTTGAATACCGCCTGCGGCTTTAATTCCATCTAAAGCAACGGATAGAGCTTCCTGATCTGACGGGAATGTTTCATCCCATACCGTAGAAGTACCATTTTGGTTTACCACTTCCAGTGTCCAATCACTATCGGGTAATCGATAAATTAGAACTTCAATTTGCTCATTATCCTGTTGTAAAATTTGAGATAAGGGAGAATCGATTAAATCATTTTCATCATAATCCAGAGTATTGTCATTATCAGACATTAGCGGCAGCCTTTATTGTATTTAACATCCGTCCATAGTAATGAATGAATTAAATTTTGCCTAGCAGTGGATATTATGGGGTACAAAGAATGGCTAAATTCAAAAAATAATTGCCCCGACAATAAAACAAAATAATCCAAAAACCACCCAAATCCAGACATTCGATTTGGGTTGCTCAGTACGTGATGTATAGAACGGTTGTTGTTCCTGAGTAGGATTTTTTTGGTTGCCAACTCTCTTCTTATAGGGCTGGTGTTTTGAATAGGATAGGCCTGTGCCAGGAATACCAACGCTGGTTCGGGTGCCTTTTTTTCCAACATTTAAAGAAGCACCAGGTTTGCCAATGCTCGCGCTACTAATGCCTTTATGCGTCAGATTGATTTTTAATCCAGGTAATATTTTAATACTCTTGCGAAATCTGAAGCCCATATTTTTTCCATTTACAAGAACCAGTTTGGTTTCTATCTCAGTTGTCGGGATACAGTGAAATAAAAGTTTGATTCATTCATAGGACTGATCATTTGACTTAGCTAGTGAAATATCAGTATGTTCTTTAACATAAGATATTGGCTTTTAGACAATGAATCAAACATCAAATTATTACAATCAACATGCTCAAGCATTTTTTGAAAATACCTATCAGGTTGAGATGGAAAGTCTTTACACACCATTTCTAAGATATTTGCCGGAACAGGCATTGATCCTGGATTTTGGCTGTGGCTCGGGGCGGGACACTTTGGCATTTAAGAAAAAAGGCTATCAAGTTGAGGCAATTGATTATTCTATCGAGCTGGTTGAAAAGGCGAGAGAGCTGACAGGCATCGAGGTACGTCAGCAAAGTTTTTATGAGCTGAATGAAGTAGCTAAGTATGATGGGATTTGGGCCTGTGCTTCTCTTTTACACTGTGAAAGAGATCGCCTGACTGAAGTGTTGGGGCGCTTATTTAAAGCATTAAAGCCAAATGGTGTGTGTTACATGTCTTTTAAATATGGCGATTCAGACCGTGAGAAAGAAGGGCGCAGCTTTACTGACTTGAATGAGCAGCAAGCTTACGACTTACTCAAACAAATAGATCAGGCTTTACTGTTACAGCAATGGATTACTGTAGATAAACGTCCAGACCGTACAGAAGAGTGGATCAACGTAATATGGAAAAAGCAATCACATGCTTTTGATTATTACCCGCAGCGTTTATACAATCGTGCCGAGTTAATGAAAGAGCCCTCTTTGATTCCTGCAGAACACGGGATTTATTTTTGGTGGTTCAAAACAAATCCACCGGGAATCCCAACAAAAAACTGTATAACGTATCAAGAATATACTTTGTTGTATGTTGGCATATCGCCTGACAAAAAGACTAAACCAAATAGTAAATCAAACTTGAGAATACGGCTTAAAACACACTTTGCAGGTAACGCAGAAGGTTCAACGCTAAGACGAACATTGGGCATACTTCTGGCTGAGATGAGTGGGTATCCGCTTAGAAGAGTAGGTACAGGTAATCGCATGACTTTCACGCATTCAGGTGAACAATGGCTGGATGCATGGCTTGAAGATAATGCATATGTGTCTTGGATAATTTGTGAAGAACCTTGGAATGTTGAGGAAAAGGTTTTTGAACAAACGATACTGCCACTCAATTTGAAAGGTAATCAGCACGAGTTTAAAGAAACCCTTTCAGCTATGCGTAAAAAAGCCATTCAAAATGCGAAAATGATGGAAATCGCTACGGAAGCAGGATTACAAAGACAGGTGAAGCTTCAACATGTGGCAGGATGATCACTTAATAGAAAAGGCTCTAGACTAGCAGATTTACACTTAATTTTACCTAATGAGGTTCCACAGCTCAGTTGCTAACTCATTAGGTTCCCTCATCCAACGCCATTCAGTTTCTTTAAGATGATAATCAAAGTACTCTTTTGATATGCCGTTAAACTTTGCTAGCCTTCTTTTACAAAAGCTCCAAAATGATTCTATTCCATTTATATGGCATTGTCCTCTAGCAAACTCATTTGCTCCGTGATTTACCCTAAAATGCTTTGAATAACCCACATCAACAAGACCATTATAGCCACGCCATCCATCACTATAAATCACACTCTCAAGTGAAACTTTACCAATGATAACCTCTTGTAAAGTCTTCATTTTACAGTCAGGTACGATTTCAGTATAGACGCGCCCATTACGTTCGAATATTCCAAACACTGGCTGTTTTAGAGTCCCACGACCACGCTTTAACTTTCCATGAAACCCACGTTGCCTTTTCGCTCCAAAATAGCTTTCATCTACTTCTATTGAACCAACAAACTTAGCTCTTAAATCTGTTTGATGATCATAGATAGTTTCTCTAAAAAGCATGTACCAATAATTAATCGTATTACGATTTAAATTGAGTAATAAGGCTGTTTTGGAAGCAGGAATATCAACACAAAAGCATTGAATAATTTTTTTAATCTTGTAGTGACTTAATTTACTGTTTTCTATCATTATTCTAGACTAACATAATTATTCTGCTAGTCTAGAGCCTAGAAAATAATAAACCTACACCCAACGAGCAGCTGAAATTTTTGAAGCATATTCAGCAGATATTGCAGTCAGGGACTTTTACTTCGACATATAAGTTTGCTTTGCTGATAAGTATCACACGTCTCGCGATTGAACAGGGGCAAGATACTGGTGCTGCCTTGCATTTGGAATATCAGGATATTGCTGAAAAGTTTATTGACCTGTACTGGAAACAATCACTGCCGTTTCAGTTTAACCAGTATGAGCCTTTTACTATTCATCAAAGCACTGGTAAGCAGGCAAAGATCATCACTGAAATCCAGAATGCACAGCAACAATTCAAGACCTTGGCTGCGTTGAGAAAGGATGTACTTTACTGGAACAGGTTGAAGCGAGCAGTTGCAACAACGGTAAAGCAAATGCCGGTGGTATATTTGCAGAATCTGAATGGTCAAACGGTAGAATTTCTTTATTGCCTTGAAGACTCTAAACAGTCCCTCAACTTGTTGCCCAAGGTGATGTATTGCTTAAGACAATTTAGTGAAATCATTGAAGAGTTATGCCAGAAGCGCTGGATTGATTTTGTTCGGCTGAATAAGCAGAATCTGGTTGTATTAGATGGGTTACCTGACCTAGATGAATTCATGTTTGCTCCAAGTCGTAATCAATTGGGGCAGGTCGCGGACTTCTTAATTGACTTACAGCAATGCCAGTGTTTTTACTGTGGAAAAAGTCTCAAAAATTCAAAATATGCCGTGGATCATTTTATTCCATGGTCATTATATCCTGCCGATACCGGACATAATTTTGTCCTGGCGGATGAAAAGTGCAACTCACAAAAAAGTAATTATTTGGCGTCAGAACAATTTCTGCAACAGTGGCAGGAGCGGAACTATCTACATGATCAATCTATTGTTCGGGAAATTTCTCAATTAGGTTTTTTAACCGATCTGCAACGTTCGCATCGGGTTGCCGACTGGGCGTATAAGCAGGCAATAGAGAATGAATATTTAGTCTGGCTAGGTGGAAAATATAAACATATATTAGGTGTTTAGTCCCATATCTGGAGTACTTTAATGTCTTTATTTTTCTGTAGTGAAGATTACTGGAGTAGGCTGCTATATAGTTTAGATTATGTCTCTATCTAGCGCCTGAATTGACAGATTACATCGCTTGACCACGACAATTCATGTCCTTGTCCACCTTTTTACTGCTGCATAATTTAGAATTTTAGGTAAAATCATTTTATTAATGATTTACTTATTTGGACTCCTATAACAATGACCCACGTACAACTGCAACAATTACAAAAACAACTTTGGAATATTGCCAATACTTTGCGTGGCACCATGGGCGCCGATGAATTCCGTGATTACATTCTGGGTTTTATTTTCTTTAAATATTTATCAGAAAAATCGGTGAACTTTGCCAACGAATTGCTCGATGGTGAAGACGTCAGCTTTTTAGAATTTGATGAAAATAATGCTGAGCATGTGCCCTACATCGAAGAAATTAAAAAGAATGCCATTGCCGAAGTCGGTTATGCGCTCACACCCAAACAGCTATTCCATACCTTAGCCGAGCGTGGTCGTCAGGGCGAATTCATTCTGGATGATTTAACGGCAACCTTAAAATCAATTGAACAAAGCACGTTAGGCACCGACTCTGCCGATGACTTTGCCAACCTGTTTGAAGATTTGGATCTAAACTCGACCAAGCTTGGCAATAATGCCAGTGACCGTAATGCACTGGTGGCGAAAGTCCTGAGTCATTTAGATGATATTGATTTTGATATTAGTAATACCGAAGCCGATGTACTGGGGGATGCTTACGAGTACCTGATTGGCGAATTTGCCTCAGGCGCGGGCAAAAAAGCGGGGGAATTTTACACCCCGCAAACGGTATCGACTTTATTGGCAAAGATTGTCACCCAAGGCAAAGACCGTTTACGTTCAGTCTATGACCCGACTTGTGGTTCAGGTTCGTTGTTGCTTCGGGTAAAACGTGAAGTGAAAGATGTCGATATGATTTACGGTCAGGAGATGAACCGTACCACTTACAACTTGGCACGCATGAACATGATTCTGCATGATGTGCATTTTGCCAAGTTCGACATCAAGCAGGAAAATACTTTAACCCGTCCGCAGCATTTAGATAAAAAGTTTGATGCGGTGGTGGCGAATCCGCCATTTTCTGCAAAATGGTCTGCCGATCCGTTATTTTTACAAGATGAACGTTTTGCTGCGTATGGCAAACTGGCGCCAAGTTCTAAAGCCGATATGGCGTTTGTACAGCACATGCTGTATCAACTCGATGACAACGGCACCATGGCGGTGGTGTTACCACATGGTGTCTTGTTTCGTGGTTCGAGCGAGGGCGTGATTCGTCAGTATTTGATTGAACAGTTGAATGTGGTGGATGCGATTATTGGTCTACCCGCCAATATTTTCTATGGCACGTCTATTCCGACCTGTATTTTGGTGTTGAAGAAAAACCGTGAGCAGAGCGGCAATATTCTGTTTATTGATGCCAGCAATGATTTTGAAAAGCAGAAGAACCAAAACAAGTTATTGCTTGAGCATCTGGATAAGATTGTTGCGGCATTTGAAAAGCGTGAAAATATTGAAAAATATGCGCATGTGGCGACCTTGCAAGAAGTCAAAGATAACGATTACAACCTGAATATTCCGCGTTATGTGGATACCTTTGAAGCGGAAGCCGAGATTGATTTAGATGCGATTGCCAAACAGCTTCAAGCTTTGGAACAAGACAGCCAAAAGACCGATGCCATCATTGCGGATTTCTGCAAAGAGCTAGGTATTGCTTCACCTTTTGCGGAGGTGAAGTAATGACTGTACCTAAGTTGCGGTTTAAAGAGTTTGATGGGGGGTGGACTAAAAGTACTATCCAATTTTTTATGGATAATAATTTTATTCTAGACCAAATGGATGGGAATCACGGTGAGCTGTATCCTAAATCAGAGGAGTTTAGTGCAACTGGTGTACCATATATCAGTGCGACAGACTTTAGCTTTGGTGATGTAAATTTTGCAACATGTAAAAGACTTCCGATTGAAAGAGCAAAGTTGTTCAAAAAAGGTATTGCAAAAAATGGAGATGTCTTGTTTGCGCATAACGCTACAGTCGGTCCAGTTGCAATTTTAAAAACAGATCTGGATTTTGTTATTCTTAGCACTACTGCTACTTATTACCGATGTGAAGCTACATATTTAAACAATCATTATTTAAAAAATTATTTTGAATCCGATTTTTTTGTTCAACAATATTTTGGCATTATGAGCCAATCAACAAGAAATCAAGTTCCTATTACAACGCAGCGTAAATTGAATATTGCAGTTCCAAATATTCAAGAACAAACCAAAATCGCCTCTTTCCTTTCCGCAGTCGATGAAAAGATCAGCCAACTCACGCAAAAACATGAACTGCTGAGCCAATATAAACAAGGCATGATGCAAAAGCTGTTTAGCCAGCAGCTTCGTTTTAAAGCGGATGATGGCAGTGAGTTTGGGGAGTGGGAAAATTCATATATTGGCAATGAGTGTAAAATTACTACAGGAAACAAAGACACACAAAATAAAGTAGATGATGGGTTGTATCCATTTTTTGTGCGATCTCAAACTGTTGAAAAAATTAATTCATACAGTATGGATTGTGAAGCAATTTTGACCTCTGGTGATGGTGTTGGCGTTGGGAAAAACTATCATTACATGAATGGTAAATTTGATTTTCATCAACGTGTATATTGTCTATACGAGTTTTCTGAAAGGCTTATAGGTAGGTATCTATATATTTATTTTTCTAATTATTTTTATGATCGAGTGAAGAGATTATCTGCAAAAAATTCCGTAGATTCTGTTCGTATGGATATGATTTCAAAAATGGAAATTAAATTACCTTGCTTAGAAGAACAAACCAAAATCGCTAATTTTTTATCTGCCATTGACCAAAAAATTGAAGTGGTGGCACAGCAAATTGAACAAGCCAAAACTTGGAAAACAGGCTTGTTGCAGCAGATGTTTGTGTGAATTTTAAGCTTTAGAGTTTTTTAATTTTTTTGTATGGGTGTGGAATGTTGGACTGGCAAAAGTGGAAATATGAAAATAGAGACAAGATTAAGCATATTGTTGGGTATGAAGAAAAATTTGTAGATGAAATTTTAAGTCAAATGCCAGAAATCTCCCCCGATGATGTTATCGCTCAGTATCCATTTAAAGATAATAAATCTGGTAATCGGTATATTGATTTCATGATCGTTAATAAAAGCAAAGGCTATCAATTGCCAATTGAGTTGGACGGTTACGCAAAAATCAATAATAAGGGGTATGAAAAGTTTAATGACTTTCTCGAGCGTCAGAATGATTTAATTCAACAATTTGGAATTGTCTTACGCTATACCAATAAAAAAGCATTTCAACAACAGCAACAAGTGATCCTTGAGATTCGTAAAGCATTACAAGCTCAAGTGAGCCATCAAATTACTGAACAATCTAAACAAAAACAGATTCAAGTTCTGATCGCTGAATATGAAGCTAAAATAGCCGATTATGAAAAACAGCAAACTACAAATAATTCACTAAATCATTCAGATGTTTCAAATGAGCTAAGCAATGTCAGAAAAGGTATAGATGCATTTAAACAAAATCATTTACAAGAACTACAAAATGTACAAAAAGAACTTTCAGAAATGAAAGGAAGGCAAACACAAGAGCTTGGCTCAGTTAAAAATGAAATCAAAAAACAGATTTATATCGGAGTAGGTCTTGTTGCCTCTATTGCTCTAGGTGCAGTGATATATATAAAATCAACCTCACAATCTGTTGAAAATATACCCATAACACAGCAAGTTTCATCTAGTTATATTTCATCAGATGTTCAGGCAGATCAAAATTCAACTTCAAGTGCGAATCATATTCAATCTATTCAAGCTAGTATGTATATTGGTCAAAATCGAATAGTATGCGGTAAGGTAGCCCAATTAAAAGAGTTCTCAAAAGGGGTGTATTTGAACTTCGATCAACCTTATCCAAAAGCAACATTTACAGTAGTCATTTGGAATAATAACTCTCACATCAGCAAACAACTGCGAAATGTAGAAAATAATACACTCTGTGTAAAAGGGATGATCGAGAATTACAAAGGCAAACCTCAGATGATTCTAGGCTCATTGGATCAAATCGTGTAAAGAGATATTTAATGATTGCTTTCATAATTTTTTTTGCTGGCTTAGTTGCTATCGGGATTGTTTTAAGTATTTGTAATTTCTTTTCAGAAACCTATCAGGAGGTGAAAGAAAAAGAGCGATACGATCTTGAACAAAAGAAAAAACAAGATGAGTTTGCGCTAGAAGCACAGAGGAAGAAGGCTGAACAAGAATTAGAGTTTAGAAAGCAAGCAGGTCTTGATCCTATATACCAAGAACAGACTCGCAAGAATAAACAATATAAGGCTGTAATTGTTAGCTTGATTGGTTTGATAATTTTTATTGGTGGCTATATTTTATTTTCAAACAATGAATCTGTAGTTGCTAGAGAAGATCACATACTTCTTAACGCAGAAGAAATAGCAGATGCCTCACGACAATTGCCAGTGGACAGTCAACAAAATCAACACTTGCCAGAAAGATTTATACCATCGAATGTGCATGAGCAACAAATAGAAACTGATACAGCATCAACTACTAAACCAATTGATCAACCTAAAATTGAAGAGCCAAGACAGGCTGTTTTAAATCCATTTGAAGGCAATATAGACGATAAAAATTTATCGACATCTGGTCAGATTTCAGTATATGAAGCAGATGCACATATTGGAGAAAGTACGATTGTGTGTGGTGAAGTGAGTCAAATTTCACAAACATCAAAAGCAACGTATATAAATTTTGGAGGTATATATCCAAAACATAAATTCAGTGCAGTGATTTGGTCAAACAACATCATGCCGACATCAGAGGGTAGCAATATTTGTATCACTGGCTTAGTCGAAAGCTATAAAGGTGTTCCTCAAATTGTGATTCGCTCTGTAGAAAATCAGATTTCAAGCTATTAAATACTTAAGGTGTACCCTATGCTAAAAAAAATATTAATGACTTCTTTGTTGTCTATGGCGAGCTTAAATGCTTTTTCGCAGGAAATTAAAATTGAGGCAATTAAAGCTCCATTCCATGTTGGTAAGACCGTGATGGCATGTGGGCAGTTAGCTGAGATTAAGCATTTAGAAAATCGGCACTATTTAAACCTTGATCGAATGTATCCGAATCAAACGTTGACGCTATTAGTTTGGGACAATAACTACAAATGGTTTGAAGAGCGTTTCGGTCGTATTGATGGCATGGTGGGTAAGCGTTTCTGTGCTCGAGGAACAATTGAAGAATATAAAAACAATTTGCAAATGAAGGTGAATAATCCTCAGTTTTTGAGATTAATGCACTGATTCTACAAAAGTTTTCTATGTGGTATTCCTCTTATCAAGTCTTTAAATGAGATTAATGAAAAATATGCGTTGCACAGATTTTGTTTAAATAGAGTCTAAAATTTGATAAATAGCTAAAACTATGCTTAGTTATTGTATTGGTTAAGTTGTTGTTAAATATTGATTTAAAGTGATGGTGAAATGACAGTACAAAGCGAATACCAACTTGAAAATGAACTGATTAGCCAGCTCAAGCAATTGGGTTATGCCTCAGTGATGCTCAAGGATGAACGCCAACTACTGTCTAACCTCAAAACCCAAGTCGAACGTGCCAATGGACTTGCACCATTATCAGAAACGGAATGGAAGCAGGTGATTAGCTTTCTCAATACAGGTACGGTATTTGAACGAGCTAAAAACCTACGTGACCAGTTTCCTGTTAAATTTGATGATGGTTCAAGCAAGCACATTTTCTTTTTATCAGATGAGCCAAGCAAAAACGTATATCAGGTCACCAATCAAATCACCATCGACCACCGCGACTATAATGGCAGAACCAGCCGTTTTGATGTGACTTTACTGGTCAATGGTTTGCCTTTGGTACAGATTGAGCTGAAAAAGCGCGGTATGGAAATCGCCGAAGCCTTTAATCAAACCCAACGCTATATTCGTGAAGCCTATTGGGCAGGGCAAGGGCTGTTTGGCTTTATCCAGCTGTTTGTGATTAGTAATGGTGCCAATACTCGTTATTACTCCAACGGCACCACAGGCATCGAGTTTGCCTTTCCGTGGGCGGATGTTGCCAACAAACATATCAATGAAATTGTTGATTTTGCTGATGCCTTTTTAAATCATCAGCATCTAACCCAAATGCTGACCCAGTACATGGTGCTGCTAGAAACCACCAAAAGCCTGATGGTGCTGCGTCCCTATCAGATTTATGCAGTACAGAAAATTGTGGAGCATGGGCAAAACTCCGATCAGAACGGCTATATCTGGCACACTACCGGTTCAGGCAAAACCCTGACCTCATTTAAAGCCAGTCAGATCATCATGAATATGCCCGATGTTGAAAAGGTTTTATTTGTGGTGGATCGTAATGACCTCGACACGCAAACCTCACGTGAGTTTAATGCTTTTAAAGCTGAGAGTGTGGATAGCACAGACAGTACGCATACTTTGGTAAAACAACTCGATCAACGCCACGACAAGCTGATTGTGACCACCATCCAAAAGCTGAATCGTGCCATCAGTAATGACCGCTATCAGGAATACATCAATTACCTAAAAGACAAGAAAGTGGTGTTCATCTTTGATGAATGCCATCGCAGTCAATTTGGTGACACGCATCAGAACATTAAAAAGTTCTTTGGCAATGCGCAGATGTTTGGCTTCACAGGTACACCAATCTTTGAGGAAAACAGCCAATCCAAAGCAGGTTTGAAACTGACCACGGATTACCTGTTCAATCAGTGCTTACATCAATACGTGATTGTCGATGCGATACGTGACCGCAATGTATTGCAGTTCCAAATTGATTACCGTGGCAAATATACCGCTAAAGGGATGCAGAACAATCTTGATTGTGACGATGATGTTGAGGGGATTGATACCCAAGAGCTATACGACAATCCGCAACGACTGGAAATGATTGCACGTTATATCGTTGAGACACATGACACCAAAACCAAGAGTCGTGAATTCACGGCGATGTTCTGTGTTAGTTCAGTCGATACCTTGACCCAGTACTACGATTTGTTTGAGAAAGTCCAAGCTGAAAAGCAAATTGAAGATGAAGCACAAGGTCGGATATTTAAACCGTTGACTATTGCCACCATCTTTTCCTATGCTGCAAATGAGGCTGTACCGATTGATGACTTAAATGGCTTGATTCATGAAGAAGCCGCAGATATTCCAAGTCAGGTCAATTCATCCAGTCGGGATAAGCTAGATCGCTACATAGCGAATTACAATCGACAGTTTAAAACCAACTACAATTCTGGTGATCAATTTTATGCGTACTACCGCGACATTGCACAGCGCGTAAAAAACAGACAGATTGATATTCTAATTGTGGTAAATATGTTCCTTACAGGTTTTGACTCAAAGCCGTTAAATACCTTGTATGTCGATAAGAACCTTAAATATCATGGCTTGATTCAAGCGTTCTCACGCACCAACCGTGTCTATAACGATAAAAAACCATTTGGCAATATCATCAGTTTCCGTAACCTAAAACGCGCTACCGATGAAGCCTTGGCCCTGTTTTCTAATAAGGAAGCAAGAAAGACAGTACTGGTACCGAGCTTTGAAGAAATTCAACAGGATTATGCGGATGCAGTCGAAAAATTACTGAACATTACCCCCGACTATCAAGCCGTGGATGATTTGCTGACTGAAGATCAGCAACTGGAATTCATCAAGGCATTCCGCGAGGTCATGCGTTACAACGCACAACTGCAAACTTTTGTGGAATATGACCAAGATCAGACTGTTTTAGATAAACAACACTTTGCTAATTTCGCTTCGAAATATGCAGATCTATGTCGAGCAACTCGTAAAGCCACTAAAAAAGAAAAAGTCTCGGTGCTGGATGATGTCGATTTCCAATTGGATTTACTGCACAGCGACCGTATTAATGTGGGTTATATCCTGACATTGTTACAGATGGCGTTGAATGCTGAAACAGATGAGCAGCGTAAGAAATACGAAGCTCAAGTACATGATCTGATTGGCAGTGATATTAGCTTGCATAACAAACAAGACTTGATCCAAAAATTCATCGAAGAAAATATGCCGAAAATGATCAATGGACAGAGTGTACAAACAGCCTTTGCTCAGTTCTGGGATGCAGAGAAGGAACAGGCTTATCAATATTTCTGTGAGCAAGAAAACCTAAAACCTGAAGTGTTGAAACAGGTCTTGGATAATTACGAGTTCAATCAACGCTTGCCACGTAAAGAAGAAATGAAAGAGTTGCCTAACTTCAAAGTGAAGCTGTTTGAGCGAGACAATGTGCTAACCAATTTAATGGTAAAAACAAGACAGTTGATTGAAAAGTTTTATGTGGGATTTTAATTGAGGTAATAATTGGAACAAAATAATCGTATTAATTGTACCAGCTCAAAACTAATCTGATAGTTCCCCATTTTTTATTTTGCCTGTCAGGTTAAATTTGAGCTAAATTCTTCTCAGCCTAAATTCGTTTGTAAGCGTCCGCTGAAGAATATAGAAATCAGTTTATAAAACTGCTTAATTAACTGTCCAACTTTATGGGGTCAGATCAAAACAAGTGGGGACTTAAATTTATGACTACAAATAATCAGACATCCATCGCATCTCTTGCGAAAAACAAAGAACATACAGTGCTGAATTTAAACAGTAGATCGTTCATGCTTATAAAGCACCGGACGTTTCAATTGCTTCGGTCGCTTTGCAACATGGATTGAATACAAATCTTGTGACTAAATGAATTCGCTTAATTGATGCTAAGCAAGGGAATGATCGCTCACCACTAAGCGAATAAACCTGCATTTATTGCTTTATCCTGCTTTGCACCATTAGATTCTATTCCTACTGACATGTTAACGATTCAAATTATTTTATGGGGTTCAGTGGAGGCTTACAATATAAACATCAAATTGCTATCATAAAATATATAAAAATATTGCTTTTAAATTTTAGAGGTTTGTAAAAATTCAATGACTGAAGGTGCAGTGACATTTGCATATGATTCACTAGAATCTATTCGCAAAAGATTATTAGATTTAAGTTCAAGAAATGCACTATTAAATTATAAATTTCCTAGAGGCAAGTGTCTCCAATTTATTGAAACTACTCCAAATGCAGTATTTAAAGCATTAAGTGATAAAAAAACAATAGATTTAGCATCAATTCCAAAACCAACAGATGCTGAAATTAAGGCTTATTATCAGAGTGAAGGTAAAAAAGATTCTAATTTAAAGGATTTGACTCCTACTGCCGAATCCTGGGCAAAGCATTTGGGCTATCAAACTAGCTTTGATTTACAGCAAAATGACTTTTGTACTTCAATACATACCGATAGTGATTGTTTGCAGAGTTTGCTCTATCCAAAAGATTTAGAAACTAGAATTAAGCATATAAAACAGCAAGCTGAATCTTCACTTAGCGAAACTGGATCTAATGTTCTATATATAGCGATTGGCTTTTTAGAGTGGGCGGAAAGCAAAGATTCGTCAATGAGAAGGTTGGCTCCATTATTTACTTTGCCAGTCAAAATAGAGAAAAAATCAAAAACTAAGAATGGAGGTTATGATAGTTTTGAGATTTCTCTGCTAGATGATGGGCTTCTCAGTAATGTTACATTGCATGAGAAATTAAAGAATGAATTCGGATTGGAATTGCCATTATTAGATGAAGATATAGCACCGGAAGAATATTTTAACTTAATCGAACAAAATATTTTAGCTCATGAAAAAGGTTGGAAAATTCAACGTAAAGCGTGCATGTGTTTGTTGAACTTTACAAAGCAAGCGATGTATCAAGACTTAGATCCTAGCATTTGGCCAGAAAGTCATTCCATTGAACAACATCCAGTCATTCAACAATTATTCAGCAAAGTTGCAAAAGAAAAAGAGAATCATAGTTTCGATATAGAGTATGAAATTGATGAAATTGCTGATATTAATGAAAAATTTCCAATAATTTATGATGCTGATAGTTCACAACATAGTGCACTTATTGACGCTGTAAAAGGTGAAAACTTAGTTATTGAGGGTCCTCCTGGTTCAGGTAAGTCCCAAACTATTACTAACTTAATTGCTGCCGCTATTAATAATGGAAAAAAAGTACTCTTTGTTGCTGAAAAAATGGCTGCCTTAAATGTAGTAAAAGATAGATTAGATAAAGCAGATCTAGGTGGATTTTGTTTAGAATTACATAGCCATAAATCGAATAAATTAAAAATATTAAACGACTTAAGTGACCAATATAAAAAAATTGGGCAGTATACAAAGCCAAATCAATTGCAAGTAACAAAAAACAAATTAGATTTATGTAAGAGTAATTTAAATAAATATGTTAAGAGTATTAATAAGGAATGGGGTGCAACCAAACTTACAGCGCATGAAATTCTAGCTAAATCAGCTAAATTGAAAATATTTTTAGACATAAATCCTGAAGAGGTATTAATTGATAATTTAAATATAAGTGCATTAAGTCAAGATGAAATTTATAGTTATATCGACTGTGGGAGATTATTAGAAAATGCATTTATACAAACTCGTGATCAGAGTATAGATAAAAATATTTTTAAACATTACTGGTTTGGAGTTAATAAAATAAATCTAATCGATTCAGATAAGGTTGAAATTATTAATTCACTTAAGCAATGGAATACAGAATTAAAATCAATAAAGTCCTTAATTACGGAGGTCTTTTCTATTGATGATTTTAATTTAGATTATGTTGAAAAAATTGTTGTAAATGCGAATAAATTGCCAGAATTTGATGAAGAAATATCTTATGAATTAATACACCAATTAATTTCGAAAAAAGATATTTTAGAGGAATATATTAACTTATATTCTATAATAAATAAAAACTATATTGAAATTTCCTCTACATTTGATGAGAAATTCCTAGAAAATTTGGATATTCAACAGATTAATGATATTCAAGATTTGATTAATAAGAGTAATAAATTAGATAAAATTATCTCTTTCAATCAATTAGTAGAAGCAATAGATCGTTTGGAAAATATTAGAAAATCATTAATTGATTTAAGTCCTGATATTGAATTAGTTAAAAATAATATACCTTATGAACTTAAGAGTGTTTTTGGATATTCTGAGGAAAAATTCAAGGATATGGAGTTATTAGTAACTCATTTGAAATCTTTGCCATTTGAATTGCTAAAAATAAGAAATGAAATTTTTGATGAATCTAATATTGATCAATTTATATTGGAATTTGAGCCTGTATTTATTCAACTACAAAAAAATTATCTAGATTGTAAGGAAATTTATAATATAGATAATTTACCAGACCTAAATGATTTGGAAGTAAATTATAAAAATGTATGTATAGGTGGATTCTTTAAGTATTTTACTAGACGATGGTGGAAAGCAAGAAAATTCATCACAGATATGAGTAAAAATGAAAATACTCCATTTGGTGAGATACAGAATAACTTTTCTAAATTAATTGATTTTAGACAAAACATCGATATAGCTGATAGTTTAAATCAAAAATATAAAATTTTAGGTCATATGTATGATGGTGTTCATACACCTTTAGATGATATAAAAACTTTACGTGAATGGTATAAAGGTATTCGTCATGATTATGGTGTTGGTTTTGATGAGAGAGTAAAGATTGGTTCTGCTATCTTAAGACTAGAAAGCAATTTGATTCAATCTATCATTGAAGAATATGATCGCAAAATTGCACCAAAAATTAAAATCTCATTAAATCTATTGGAGGAATTTTCTACTTTATATAACAATAAAATTAAAGGTTTAAAAAATATTCATGAGATTGTTAATGAGAAAAGTGATATTTCATCTACATTGTCCGATCTTAAAGAGTTAAAGGATAATCTTCAGGCCTTAATTATTAATAAGAATAATTCACTTTTAACTATTGAAAATAAATTAAATTTGTTTAATGAAAATCTTCATAATTTAATTAGATTTGAAGAAATAAAGAGCAGTCACCCAGAAATATGCAATGAATGGGAGTTGAAAGAATTTAAAGGTAAGGCTAATCATTATGAGGTGGGTAGAGCAAATAAGGCTTTGAATTTATTGAAAGTAATTTCTGATTGTGATGATGTTATTAAACATAAATTGCTAGAGATTTTAAATTCGGAAAGTTATAAGAACTTCAAAGAAGTTAATAGTAAAATTGCATTTCATTTTAATAATGAGGCTAAATTAAAAATAAAGTTTAAAGATCATTCAGATGTAGATGAATCATGGATCGAACTACATAAAACTTCTTTTGATAATTTGATCAAAAGGAATGATCTAGCCTTGGATAATCAAGATTGGATATTTACTTGGAGTAATTATCAATCAGTTAAATCTAAAGCTGAAGCTTTAGGATTGAAAAATATTATTGGAAAGTTGGAAAATGGTACACTAGAGAGCTATTCATTAGTCGATACCGTACAGCTTTCTATATATTGTTCTTTAGCAAAGCATATTATCAATACTGATACGTTGATTCAGAAATTTAATGGGATGGAATTATCAACAATGGTTGATGATTTTAAGAATTATGATAATGAATTAATAGCTTTGCAGAGAAAACAGATTGCTAGCAATGCAGCAACAGTTGATGTACCCCAAGGAATTGCTTATGGTCGCGTATCAGATTTAACTGAATATTCTCTCATAGCTAAAGAATCTTTAAAAAAAATGAGACATATACCTATTAGGTCTTTGCTTGAGCGGGCACCCAATGCGATCCAGGCATTGAAACCATGTTTCATGATGAGTCCTATGTCTGTAGCTCAATACTTGAAGCCTGGTCTTTTTGATTTTGATTTAGTTATTATGGATGAAGCATCTCAAATTCTACCAGAGGATGCTATTGGTGCTTTGGCTCGTGGTAAAAGTGCGATTATTGTAGGAGATCCGAAACAATTACCTCCAACAAGTTTCTTTAGTACTTCTATAAACTTGGATAATACCGACGAAGAAGATTTAGTAGGAGTTGAAGATGCAGAAAGTATTTTAGATTCAGTTTCAATGTTTAAACAGAGACGCTTACGTTGGCATTATCGTTCGCGACATCAATCTTTAATTGCATTTTCGAATAAGCATTTTTATGACTCTGACCTTATTTTATTTCCTTCAGCAATACAAAGTTCGCCTGAATTAGGCATTCGATTCAAAAAAGTCTCAGGTACATTCAATTCAGGACGTAACTATGAGGAAGCTCAAGCTGTTGTTAATGAAGTATGTGAACTAATTCTTCAAAACACAGAAGAGTCGATAGGTATTGTTGCAATGAATAGCCAGCAACGAGATGAAATTGAAAACCAGCTAGAGCTTAAATTATCTGAAAACTCTTTATTACAGAGTTTATATGATAAAAAAATGAAATCTTTTGAGCCTATATTTATCAAAAATCTTGAAAATGTTCAGGGTGATGAAAGGGATGTTATTGTTATTTCGATGACTTATGGGCCAAGTCAGATTGCTGGAAAAGTATTTCAACGATTTGGTCCTATTAATCAGAGCTCTGGATGGAGACGTTTAAACGTGCTCTTTACTCGTTCGAAGAAGAGAATGCATATTATCTCATCAATGAATTCTACAGATATCCTGACATCTGATACTAGTAGTAAAGGGGTATCGGCCCTAAAAGAATTTTTGAGATATTGTGAGACAGGTTTCTTACATGAAGAAAAACAGACAGGTAAGGCTCCGGATAGTGATTTTGAAATAGCTGTAATGAAGGCATTAAGTTGACAAAAATAACTAAACATGCGAAAAGACATTTTTGGTTAAACGATGTTTGCACATGCCACGGATTGTTACCGTCCCACTCAGCTTAGAACAGCGTGCACAACTAATTCTCCTGACCAAGCATGCAGCACATTGGCGTGAAAGACAACGTGCCCAAACTATTCTCTGGCTTTCCGAAGGTAAAACTGTTGCCGAAGTTGCTGCGTTACAAGAGCGTATCCCAGAAACCATAAGGCTACAACGCCGACATTGGGAGCTACATCAGTTTGAATCGATTCAAGAAGGTCATCGCTCAGGCCGTCCCAATACACTGACATCAAACTATCAGGCTCAAATCTTAGAGTGGGTCAACACAAGCCCACTCAATGCAGAACAAATCCGAGTCAAACTGTATGAAAAATACGGTGTGTCCGTGTCTGTTGAAACTATTCGCAAGTTTTTGCGAGATTCAGGCATGGTCTTCAAACGCACCCGCCACAGCTTGAAAAAAAAGAGACCCGACCGCATTTGGACAAGCGCAACAGCAAATTGAAGCATTACGTGAGCAAGCGGCACGTGGTGAAATTGTATTGGGCTATGTCGACGAAACAGGATTTTCGGCTACGCCAGATAACCGTTATGCATGGACAAAGATAGGCGATGTTCATGCGGTTGACGCTGTAAGACTAAAGCGAGTTAATGTGATGGGTTGTCTCCTGTCAACGGGTCATCTGATCACCAGTTGCCTACAGGAGTCCGTTAACAGTCGCTGGTTTTATGCCTATTTGATGGGTGTAGCAGCACAGGTGAAACGCAGCTATCAAGTTCCTTTGGTGTTGATTGTTGACAATGCCTCGATTCATCGCAGCAAACAGATGGTAGATTGGCGCAAGCTTCTTGTACAAGAGTATTCAACGACTTTGTATTTTCTACCTGCGTATAGTCCTGAGCTGAATAGAATTGAGATGGTTTGGAAGCAGATGAAGTATAACTGGCGGGATTTTAAGGTAATGAAGGCAGATCAAATAGAGCGTTGGGTTGGGCAGATTTCAAAGGGTTTTGGTAATGAATACATGTTTACTTTTTAGTTGATACTTAGCAAAACATGGATATGAATGTGAACCGCAATTAGGTGTTGCAGGCTACTTCTTAGATCTGGCTGTTAAAAATCCAAATAATCCCGGAGAATATTTATTAGCAGTTGAGTGTGATGGTGCAACGTATCATTCAGCAAAATCTAGTCGTGATCGTGATCGATTACGTCAACAAATTTTAGAAAGTTTAGGGTGGAGGATACACCGTATTTGGTCAACAGATTGGTTCAAAAACTCTCAAGAGCAAATGCAAATTTTGCTAGAAAAATTGAGTAATCTAAAACCATTGATTGAGAATAATAGAGCTGAGCTAAATATTAAATTATCGAAAGCATCAGTTAAAGAAAATCAATATGCATTAGCATTCGAAAATATAGCTGAGGATTTCAATGATTTTGTGGAGGTAAATGATTTAGTAAAATATGTGGATAGTAGAAATTCTGAGAAAATTGTTAGTGTGAAAATTTCTAATAACTTTAACAATTATCAGGAAGGTATTACCCACAGTAATAGCCCATTGGGACAAGTATTACTTGGGCTTACAATAGGGGAAAGCTCAGTATTATCCTTGCCAAGTGGTGATGTAAATATAGAGGTGGATCAGGAAATTTGAACAACACTTATAAGTGATATTTTGCTCCCCAAATGATGTTATAAACATCAATATATGGAGTATTTTATGACACGTAGACCAAGAAGAAATCATTCAAATGACTTTAAAGCTAAGGTAGCACTTGCTGCGATTAAAGCAGAAAAAACACTTGCTGAATTGAGTGCTGAATTTGATGTTCATCAAAACCAAATTATTGACTGGAAAAATCAACTGATTTCAGCTTCCTCGCAAGCTTTCGATCAATCAAAAGCTCCAACAGAACCACCCATCGATCTAAAAAAACTACATGCAAAAATCGGTGAGCAGGCATTAGAAATTGATTTTTTAGAAGGTGTGTTGAAGAAACTGGGCCGCTTCAACCACAAAAGTTAATCGATGACTCACTTCAGATTTCAGTATCTAAGCAAGCTAAGCTGCTGAAAGTCTCCCGTGGTTGTTATTACTATCGCCCAAAACCTGTGAGTGAATCAGATCTGAAGCTGATGCGCTGTATGGATGAGTTACATATGCAATACCCTTTTGCAGGTAGCCGTATGATGCGTGATTTATTGAATCGTCAAGGACATCATATAGGACGACGTCATACACGTACTTTAATGAAGAAAATGGGCATTAATGCGTTATATCGTAAACCAAATCTAAGTCAGGCCAATCAAGCTCACCGTAAATATCCATATCTGCTCAAAGGATTGGCTATTCAGCGCAGTAATCAAGTGTGGTGTACGGATATAACGTATATCCCTATGGCAAAAGGCTTTGTTTATTTATGTGCTGTGATTGATTGGCATAGCCGCAAGGTACTTGCGCATAGGGTATCGATTAGTATGGAGGTGGATTTTTGTATTTCGGCTTTAAATGAAGCAATTGAAAAATATGGATCACCTGAAATATTTAATACAGACCAAGGCAGTCAGTTCACCAGTGATGCATTTATTGATGTATTGAAATCAAATGGCATTCAAATCAGTATGGATGGTAAAGGTCGATGGATTGATAATGTGATGGTTGAACGATTATGGCGGAGCGTTAAATATGAAGAGGTGTATCTCAAAGCTTATAGCAGTGTCACAGATGCGAAAAAGCAATTGAGTGCATATTTTGAGTTTTATAATTTGAAACGACCTCATTCGAGTCTGGACAAAATGACTCCAGATGAGTTTTACTATGACCAGCTACCACAACAAAATAAGGTAGCTTAACTAGAGCAGAATATCACTTATAAATAAGCTTTTAGTTGTTCAAACAAGTGGGACCACCTCTTATCACTGTTAGAGATATTGTTAAGTCTTAGTTTACTAGGCACGTGTTAAAAAGTCAGATTTATAATCTGATATAGGAGTAAATATGAATTTTGATATGTATAAAATGATGACGTCAGATGAAGTTGTAGCATCTGGTATTAATAAGCTTTCAGAATCTGAGCAACAGGAAATATTACGGTGGGGGCTACGAATGTATGGCTTGGGTCAACATAAAGTAGGTGACATCCATGAGATTAAATATGATGGAAGAGTGGTTGTCCTTGATGATGGTTCGAGATGGGAGGTCGCATCATATGATGCATCTACTGTAGACTTTTGGGGAGAATTTACAAAAGTTGCTATTATTGATGATGAAATGTACCGTTTGGAGGAATACGTTTCTGTAACCGAAGATTCTGTATAAAAGATATTCTTTAAAAATCTTTTATACAATAGATCTCTTGCGTTAGTCAAAATTTAAACAGCCGCAAGTTATATTTTATAAGGTTTTAGCTGATTCAAAAATTAGGTAAAAGCATATTTTCTCAAGAGGTCTAATCTTTAAGTTACTATGCCTTGTTGAGAAAAAAACTGATAGCATTATTTGATGGATCTTTATTTTTTAATTTTCAGAGTATTTGTTCATAATTAGAATAAACAATACATTACTCATAGATGGGCGAATTCATTCATGATCATTAGTTGAATAGGACTTTGTTGCACAAACCTATCTGTAAAGGCTTTTTCAGCGATATAATTTTCAAATGAAGAAGCCTACACATAAAATCTACCGCACAACCAATTGGCCCGCATATAACCGAGCTCTCATTAATCGTGGGAATATTGCCATTTGTTTTGATCCCAAAACCCAATGGCATGCAGAACCACAAGGCAGGCACGGACGAAATCAAACTTATTTCGATACAGCGATTCAATGCTTTTTAATGATCAAATCTCTATTCCGTCTATCTTTACGTCTGGTCACTGGCTTTGTGCAAAGTCTGATTAAGCTTTGTGGTTTAGATTGGACAGCACCAGAATATTCCGCTATTTGTAGAAGACAAAAGTATATTGATATTGGCATTCACTATCAAAAAAGCAGTAATGTTCTCCACCTACTCGTCGATTCTAGTGGCTTAAAGTTCTTAGGTGAAGGCGAATGGAAACGCAAAAAATATCAGCCTGAATATCATCTTCAATGGAATAAACTACAATTGGTATCAATGCTGAAACCCTGCAAATACGCGCTATTCAGCTCAAAACCAACAATGTGAGTGATTCACAGGTGCTTGGTTACTTACTTGATCAGATTGTACAAGAAGAACAGATTGAATCTGTCTACACTGATGGGGCTTATGACACCAAATAATGCCGTCAAGGCATTGCAGAAAGACAAGCGCTTACGGTAATTCCGCCAAAAAATGCGAAACCTTGGAAAGATATAAAGATGAGCTCGCAAGAGCGCAATGAATTACTCCGAACTGTTAAGCGTTTAGGTAGGATACTATGGAAAAATGGTCAGGCTATCATCGCCGAAGTTTGGTAGAAACCAAAATACATTGCCTTAAATTATTAGGCGATAAGTTGTCAACTAGGCATTTTTCAAGTCAAGTAAATGAAATACATGCTCTTATAGCCGTACAGAATAAATTTAAGGAATTAGGCCGACCTCATACCCTAGTTGTAACTTAAATTTGGATAACTTGGAAAAAGTTCAGCTTTTGAATGTTTATGCAACAAAGCTAAATAAAACCTAGGGCCTGTTGACATTTTCTGTTCAAAAAAATAGCGAGAAAGTAAAATTTAATCGCCAAACCAAATTTACTTCTCGCTATGCCTCGTACAATGCTGAATGATCAACACTGGTCTAAGTTACTTTCTATTTTCCGAAATTTTGATATCTATTTCAAATCTAATTTGAGAAATTTTGTCGAAGCAATACTTTATAGAATAAGAACAGGCTGCCCATGGCGTGATTTGCCTAAAGAATTTGGTTCGTATAACTCAATCTTTAAAAAATATAATCGTTGGTGTAAAAATGATAAGTTAATGAAAATATTTAAATTAATTTCTTCAAATGCTGATATGGAATGGGTTTTTATTGATGCTAGTCATGTTCGGGCACACCAACATTCTGCTGGAATAAAAGATCAGGATATTTCTAAAAGCATTGGTGGAAATAGTTCTAAAATACACTTAGCTGTTGATGCGGATGGCAATCCAATCGAAATTATTATCTCCGATGGAACGATACATGATGTCAAGATTGCTCCCAAAATGATTGAAAAACTTGATTTGAGTGAAACGGAAGTATGTTGTGCAGACAAAGGATATGACTCTGAATCATTAAGAGAACAAATATCTGTGAAAAAAACTAAAGCGAATATTCCAAGAAAATCAAATACTCAGTCAAATAATGATCATATGGATTGGTATTTATATAAAATCAGACACTTAGTTGAGAATGCATTTTGTAGGTTAAAGCAGTTCAGAGGAATAGCAACACGATATGATAAGCTAAAGTGTAGCTACGAGGGGGCAGTTGCATTAGCTTGTATATTTATTTGGCTACCTTTATCGGGTAAATTCTATACTTGAAATGTCAACAGACCCTAACTCAAGCGAGGCATATTTTTTCGAACTTACTAATTCTCTATTTATACAACTTTACGAATTAGACATTTGAACATAAGCCAAACGACCACCAGAGTCTTTAGAAAGAATGATTTTCACACCTTCTTTCAACTCAATACGATTGCCAATTTCAATTTTATGCTGCCGATCTTCTTCATCGAAGACAAATAAGCTGTTCATTCGCTCATTCACCAACCACCATTTTTGCTGATGTTCGACAAAATAACCCATTCTTCGCATTTGATGAGCTTCTAAGCGCTCATTTGGCAAAATCAAAGAATTTATATGCCATTCAAAAAGTGATTGATTTGACCATACCATTAAGCGATGGTTATCCGATTTATAATCCTTCTGATTACGAGAAGAGTAAAAATTCAGAATAGGTAATTTTTTCGTGTATGCCGTACCACAAAATGGACAATGTGGATGTTGTGAATTATCAAACACAAACCACTTCTGACTACAATCTAAATTAACACAGGGCTGTAGTAAATCAGTTGTTTTTACTAAAGCTACTTCCCAATCATTTGCTGAAGGACGCTGATTTGGGGCATGTAAAGCATCTTCAAAACTTTTTTTAAATAGTTTTGATAAGTATGGCCCAGTCACTGTATATGGAATTTTTTTAGTGTCCACCCATGGCAAATATGATTTTTTCCAATCGTCAGTATTAATAGTATTAGATGTATTTATGGAGTGTTCGACAAATAGTGCATGCTCTCCCATACTTAATTTTTCATCATTCTGACTATCATCCAAATCATGTACTTTTTTTCCACGCAATGGATGGCGATATAGCAAATACATATAGATCAGTACTGCTAGTGCATGTCTATCTGTCCTAATTGATGGAAGAAAACGTTTTGGATCATTCTTATCTAAATGACTGGTTGCCATAACTTCAGGAGCAATAAAGTCTGGGGTTCCCACAACATCTGGCGGAAACTTACCCGGAACAACCATCCCATCAACATCGATAATACATGCTTTAGCATTTATCGGATCGATCAAGACATTTTTATATGATAAATCTGAATGTGCCAATCCTGCTGCGTGCATTCTATGTATTCCACGAGCTAGCATCATACATATTTTCAAGTAACTAGCCCAATTGCCCTTCTCTTTTTCATCAAGAAACCGATTTTGATTACTGGCACTCGCAAACCACCTGCCTTCTTTTTCCTTTCCTTTAATTTTAAGAAGTTGATCATTATTAATTGAACCAAATTCAAAAAAGAAGTCTTTACTATAAGCAGGCACAACAATACCTAATAAATTATTATGCTCAACTAACGCATTTGGCCAACAGAACGCTTTTTCCCAATATTTCCCACCCAAACCGTTCATAATACTGTCATGCTTAGTCGTAACGATTTCTAGTAAACGTCGTTTTTGTTCTTGATAGTCATTTTGATTTTCATAAAACTTGTTTTTTTGCTTATTAAAAAAACATACGACATAGCTTTTATCAGGTGAGAAATAAACATCTTTCATCGCACCTGAACCAATAATTTGATCTATATAACTAATTGATCTTCCATCATGGGTTTTACAATGAACGATATTAGACATCCGTGAAACTCTCAACTGTTAAACTTAAATTCGGTTCATTGTGTGGTAAAAGCACAAGAAGCGTTCTGTCATCATGATGCCCTTTTTTGAAGAAATGAATTTTTTCATTCAAATCAGATCCATCTATATCGCTATTTAAAACTTCTTTATATTCATTATAAAATTGAGTCCAACTATCTAGACTACTTAGTTCACTATCAGTTTCAAAGTATGGATCTGAAATACCGTCAGACATTAAAAACAACCAATCTTGTGCAGATGCAATTGTAATGCTTACATACTGATGGAAGGGTTCTAAATTTGGACTTAAGAAAACTGTCTGTCCAACATAATCTCCACCATCTGTTTGACCTAACAAACGTATCTTCTCTTGGTTATATACGGCAACAGCACCATCTCCAACCCAAAAACTTGATATAAAACGTTTATCTTGAACATGCTTAACAATCACGATTTGTAAGGTGGTTGCAAAATCTCTAAAAGAACTTTGAGTATTCTCAACTTTCTGACGAATCTTCTCCATTGCATGATCAGTTGCTTCTCTAAATAATTGGATTGCTGCTGTATTCCAGTTCTCAACAATAGATTTATTTATTTCAGACGTGTGTGGTTCATCAAAAACATACTTTTCTAAATCCTGAAAAGCTTGTATTGCGACTAATTTATGACTTAAAAAGTTTATCGACTGTTCTGCTGCTAATCTTGAACCTTCTCTTGAGTACTTTGCACTTCCCGCACCATCTGCAACAGAAAGAAGTACTAAGGATGGATCATGTTCTAGAATTTTATATTCAAAATGATCATCCCTAAATGAACCATTGTGTTCATGTGAGCGCCCTCGACGACTTGCAGCAATAATTTTATAATCCTGGTTATTATTAAATTTTGTCGTTTTATAAAATCCATGCTCTTTAGGAAATAATGAAGCTGTGGCAGGTTCATTGATCTCCCATAAATCTTTAGGATCTGCAACAATAATTAAATTTGCACTAGCCTTATAAACGTTATCTTGATGTTTATAATTAAAGTTAATAACAGATGAACCTATTTTTTGAGGAAGTCCCACAATAAAACTGTCTTCAACACTTATACCTAAATTATTTTCTGAAAAAGTAATACTTTCATAAAGAATTTCAATTTCTATATTTTCCTTTATAGTGATTTTTTCTTTATAAAACTCTTTAATTTTTCCATTTGGAATTGAGAAAGTCACCTTTGGAGGTACTATCTTAGATGCTGATTTGTTTTTTGACTTTTTAATATCAATATTTGATATTATTTGATTGCTAGATTTTTGTGTTTTTTGCTCATTAGTTTCACCAGCTAACACCTCTTGGTCTTTATTATTTATATTAATTTCATTGTTAACAAACTCAGCATTAATTTTTTCCAATTCATTTGATTGTGCATTAGAAAGCTGAATTATTGATTCATTTTTATTTTTTTGAGCTTCTGGAGTATAGAATTGAATACTTGGAGAAATATTATCAGTTAGATTATCTGACTTCTCTTCAAAAGAAGGACTTAAAGCTTCAACATTATTGTTTTGAGACTCTGGTTGCTCCTCATTAATATCTTTTCCAAAACCCTCTTGTTCTATCTTATTATTTTTCACTAAATCAATTTGAATTGCATCACTTACAATCACAATATCCTGTAATAATAATTGATCAGAGTCATTTATTTCTAAATGCTCTTCGACTTTCTTTTTATTTGCTAAATCAGTCTCTTCTTTATCAGCTAAAACCTCTTGACCTATCAATATAGTAGGTGTATTTGTATCACTTATTTGATTAGAGTCTTTTGAACTATATCTTTTATTAAAAAAAATACCGCCTTTTTCATTAAAATCTATTTGTTCATTAATAATTTTTTTTATTTCATCTAATTCAGATAAAAGTTTTTTCTTAGGGTCAACTCCTATCCAATTTTTTTTTAAATCTAACATTTCAATTAAATCTATTGTATGACTGAAAAAATTATCTAAATTTCCCCAATAATCTTTTTTACTTAGCATAATTTTACTCTTCAAATTTCAAACACATATTAAAAATTGATTCCGTTAAATATTCGACATTCAATATATTATCTGTCAAAGTCATATATTTATGTTTTGAATTTATAGTCAGATTACCCATAGAATAAATAACAATATTGGAAAATTGTGAAATATTACTAATAGTTTTAGAAAAACTTTCAAAAGTAAATACATCTACTGCATTATTTGAACTAAATATAAATAAGTTTGGACGATAAAATTCCTTGCCAAAACTTATTGAGTTTTCTAATTCATAAAGAGCATTTCCTAGAAAATTCAAACCAAATAATTCATTTTCCGAAATTTGAAAATCTCTCAAGTTAGACTTACGATTAATAACACTTTTAAAAATTAAATTTTCAGAAAAAGTATAGAAATAAATTTCACAACTTTCTCTAAGATAATCATCGTTATTCAACAACTTATATAATACTTCTAATGCAATATTAGTTGATTGCAATTTTTCATGAGAATTATAAATTGAGCTGTCTACTAGGCATATTACAGGAAGTTTTTTCATCAAAAAAATACCATAGCCCCTATTAGGCTATGGTTATCACCTCTTAAAATACAAAATTGATTTCAGGGGGTGGCGGAGGTAAATCTCCAATAACAGCATCACCTTGATTTGAATCAACTTTTTGGCTACTCATTGAAACACTCTGTGTAACCCATTTAAAGAAAGCTGTAATTGTTGCACTGTCGGCAGTAGGTAAATGAACAATTCCTTCTGCTAATTGCTTAAGAACACTTGCAGCTTCAATACTGCCAACACTACAAGGAATAATGAGGCCAGGCTTTACTGCTTTCAGTTTTTCGAAACCCTGCTTCCAATCATCCGTTGGCACACCATCAGACATAATAAAAATCAATGGCTTCCAGTCCCCTTTAGAGTCAATTGTATTCTTTTTAACTTCGTTAATAATACAATTTGCTGTTAAAGTTAGCCCTTCACCCAAAGCCGTCCAACCTCCAGCTTCTATAGATGGGGTTTGAAAATCTGCAAGTTCTGTTAATGGTACTATCTGCTGAGCTTTATCATCAAATGTGATTACTGATAAATAAGCTGTTTCTAGAGCATGCGGATCTTGTCGTAATGAAGAGACAAATAGGTCTATACCGTTTCTAACAGATTCAATAGGCTCTCCGTGCATCGATCCTGATGTATCAATAACTAAATAGACAGGCAGTCTTCTCATAATTCTTACTCATTATCATAAAGAAAAAAATCGTTATTTCTTTTCAGTTTCAGTAAAGTATTTTTCATAAATTTATAAGTATAGGACTTACGCATTGACGGATTCAAAAAAGTATTAAAATACTTTATAAAGTATCTGTGATCAGACGAATTAAACATGCTTCTACAGCAACTTGTACATTACCCATTTATATGGGCTTTCTCATGACAGAACCGAACTCTATTAGCTGCACACAACTTGCCGAGACTTATAACATCTCGCATGATAGTGTAAATCGCTTTCTAGAACGTGAAGACTACACACCTCACGACCTATATCAAGAAGCAATTCAACATATTGATAATAATAAACTTATAGTCAGTATTGATGATACTGTTTTAGATAAACCCTATAGTCAACATATGGACTTGGTTAGCTATTTTTGGTCAGGCAAACACCACCGATCCGTCAAGGGTATTAATCTCATTACCTTGTATGCGACAGATCAGAATGGTCAAAATATTCCAATTAATTTCCGAATTTATGACAAATCTGAAAGTAAAACCAAGAATGATTACTTTATGGAGATGTTAAGTGAAGTACTCAGTTGGGGTGCAAAGATTCAATTTATTACAGGTGATAGTTGGTATTCATCGACTGGAAATCTAAAAACCATAAGAAAATATGGTATTCGATTTATGTTTGGTATCGACTGTAACCGTAAGGTTTCCCCAGAAAAAGGACAATGGTTTCAACTGCGTTTATTGCCAAATTTCCATCAGGGTCAAGTGGTCTGGCTCAAAGATTTTGGCTTTGTACAATTATTTAAGACTCAGTTAAAAGAACAGCAGAGGTTTTATATTGTGCATCAAGATGAAGATGATTTATTGTCCTTTGAGGGTTTTCATGAATTACATTCAAGTCATTGGAAAATAGAGCAATATCACCGGGTGATTAAACAGGTTTGTCATATTGAAAAGTTTCAAGTAAGACGATCTAAACTGATTTTGAATCATATTTTTTCAGCCTTGATGGCCTACGTTGAGATACAAAAGAACCAGTTTGAGCGGATCTTTGAAAATGTATATTGTTGGCAGAAGAAATTATTTAGACCAGTTATCAAAAACTTCATTGATGACTTTATTCTCGATAAAAATCATCTGCTACCACAGAGAATCTATAAATAATAGTGCGTAAGTCCTAAAGTATAAAAATACTCATAAATTTTTTTAAAAACCAATTCATTATAAATACTTAGTTTGATTTCAATACTATCAAAACCTCTTAAATTATCCAATTTAATGTGAAAAATATTTTTTGGTATTTTAGTCGTATCGAACCAAATCGTAATAACACCTATGACTTTATCTTTATGAATAATAAAAGGCACCTCAATAGGGGTACTAGAAGATAAGTGAATGATATCAATTTGTTCATGATTACAGTCTAAAGTAAGCAAAACCAAATCTGAAAAATCATCCATACTATTTGTGCTTTTAAGCTGAACATAAAATTTTTTCAGCTTTAAGCTTTCGCTAACAGATTCTGGCAAATAATTGATTTGATCACTCATATACTGCCATCATTTTTAAAGTGTTCATTTGCAAGTTTACGAATTTGTTCTTCTGTAGTTGTAACAACTCGGATATCAACGCGCTGTGATTTTGATGGATTTTCACTTTCACCAATTTTTAGAGGTTCACCAGTATTATTTAAAGGTTTAGATGACGAATAACCAATTGCTCTTACTTTCTGACTAAGCCATTTTTTTTGATCAACGCTTAAACTTGAAGAGCTTAAAAGATAGACCAAAGTTGATTGTGCACGAGCCTGAGATAAATTCATATTTGCAATATAAGATTCTTGCTTTGAACTATTGCGGGACCAATATGTGGAGGTATGGCCTTCAATATAAATTTCTTTAATATTTTTTTCGATCTCTGGTTTCATTACAACTGTTAAGTAATTTTTAAAAAACTCATCAATTACACTCTTAAATTGCGGTGATAAATCAGAAGAACCTGTATCAAATTGTATAAATTGACTATTATTAAATCTCACAAGTCCTGTAGTATCTAAATCAGCCCCCCATTTAGATAAATTATTTTTAAGGACTTTATTTAATTCAGAATGTAACAAAACCTCATTTCTTTGAAAAACTTTTGGAAATTCAATAATATCTTTAGTCGAAACAATAAAATAAACTGCAATAAATAAAAAAACAAGCATAAGTGAAGTCATTATATCACTTAAGCTTACCCATTCATCTTCTCGACTTAACTTTCTAAAAATTCTCATGAATTAATTTCCACCTAAAGAAATACTAATAGGCAGAGCTTTGAGTTCTTGAATATTCTTTATTGAGGAATGTTGATTTTCAATTTTCATATCAATCTTATTAATATGATTATTTGTCATTTCAATTTTTTTCGAAATATCTGATTGTAGGTCCAATAATTGTTTATCAAATTTAGGAAATTGAATATTCTTTATTAATGCATGTTGATTCTCGATCAGCGAATCTATTTTATTTAAGTGATCATTCGTCATTTCAAATTTTTGTGTAATGTCCATATGTACTTCATATAGTTGCTTATCAACTTTATTCTTAAATTTATCAATAGCAGCCATTTGATGAACACCTACTTTTTCAATTAAATCTGTTTGACTTAAATACACCATCTTAGAATATTCTACATTTTGTTCGTATATATCAATGCTATTATTTTTGAATAAATTATTAACTTCTATTACTTGCTCAAATGATTTTGCCATATCTAAAGAATTTTGTTGATAGGTTTTCATGTTTTCAATGAGATCAAGATTTGATTGATTAAACTGGTTATATATCGCATCCATCTGTATGCGATATTTTTCAGCATCAACAATACTTTCTTTGCCTAAAACAGCTAATTGTTCTACTTTTGCATCTATGATATTGATTTGCTTATCAAGCTCTTCTGAACTTAATTGTAGTCCTTTATTCATTTGAATGAAACTTTCAGTATAATTTTTCAACAAATCAAACTGTTTTTGTTGCTCAAGATAACTTTCATTTATTTGTTTTAAAGTAGCCTGATTATTTTTAATTTCTTCACTATAGCTATTTTGCCATGAAATAACATGGCGAATTCAAACATGAGGTGCGACAGTTTCAAAAGCCTTATGATAATCAACAAGCTGAGCAAATTTCTCTAATGGTGTAAGCCAATCTAACGCCTTTCTAGGACGAGTATTCAGTGACATGGCAACTTGATTTAAATAATGCTGATCTGCCTGATTTAAATCAATCCCTTTAGGTAAATATTGCCTAATTAAACCATTCATATTTTCGCATGTGCCTTTTTGCCAGGGTGAATGTGGGTCACAGAAATATACATCTATGCCTAAATCTTCTTCGAGTATTTTATGTTCTGACATCTCACGTCCACGGTCATAGGTCAACGTTTTACGCAGTTCTGCAGGTAAATATTTCAGAGCTTCAGTTAAAGCCTTGCGCACTGATTCTGCCTTTGCATCAGGTAATGTTGCCAAGATACAGAGCCGTGTATTTCGTTCAATAAGTGTTGCTATCGAACTTTTATTGTCTTTACCTTTAATTAAATCAGCTTCCCAATGACCCGGTATTTTTCTTTCTTGAACTTCGGCTGGGCGCTCATGAATAGTTTTAATATCCTGTAATATAGAATCTTTTTTAGGTTCACCGTTAGCTTTTCGCTTTTTATTTTCATGACGTAGACAGGATAATAAGTCTTTTTTCAACTCACCCTTGGGTAATGCTCGTATCGTTGAATAAATCGTTGTATGGCTTACATTCATTGTTTGATCCAAATCAGGAAATGTCTTTAAACGCTTTGCTATTTGCTGAGGAGACCATAAACAACGGATCGCTTCAACAATAAATTTCCAGAGGATTGAATCGATTTTGAGTTTTCTGTGACCACGTCTACGTCTAGCAAAAGTGTTATCAGAAGCATATCGAGCTTGATAAACGTCATTGATGCTATTTCTTTTAAGCTCACGATAGATCGTACTAGGATGTCTTTTAATAAGTTCAGCAAATTTTCTGGCTGAAAAGCCTTCTTTTCTTGACTCAAGCATTAATGCAGTACGATCTTCAAAGTTAAGATGATGGTATGACAATTTTATATACTCCATAAACCCTTTAAATTAATTAGGTGGTTTATGTCGCACTTCAAGTTTTACTCTGCCCATTTTCTAAAGTTTCATTTAATTTAGGAAAGTTAGATGCAAATTGATTTCCAATATCTTTGTTGAACTCCAACATTACGGCCTTTAATGCAGAAATAAATATTTCATTATTTCTTTCTGTTTGGGAAGTAATAAATTTTTCATTACTCTCTTGCAGTGAGACAATACGACTTACAAGTATATCTTTATAATTTTTAAATTCAGTTTCTTGTTTTCTCTGAATTGCTAAAGTATCTGCATTACTAGTAACTAACTCTTCAATGTATTTAACTAATGTATCTTTATAATCTTTTGATTCACGTTCCTGTCTCTGTTGGATCAATAGACTTTTTTCATTATTATCTAGAAATACACTTATTCTAGCCTCCAGCGCATCATCATTTTTTTGATCATTTTTTACGAAGTAAAATATTACTTTATATAAAATAGAATAAAAGACTCCTATCGTGGATGCTATAAAGGCACCTTGTATATGTATCAAGAGATTGTTAATTGCTTTAGTTGGATTGGAGCTCAAATCAAAGTCATAAAGACCCAAACCAACCCCCATAAACATAAAAAGAATACCTAAAGTCACCAAAAATGAGGGAGCATTACTTCTAATAGATTGAACTTTATTGAAATAAATTAAAGTTAAAAATGCTATTGTTAGTGTGATTGTGCTGAATCCAATTATCCAATCCATATTTTTAGGGTGTGTTGACACTTTTAGCTTAAAAAAATAGCGAAGTAGTAAAATCAAATCACCAAACCCAATTTTACTATTCGCTATGCCTCGTACCATGCTGACAGATCAACACTGGCAAAAGTTGAAAGTTATTCTGCGTAATTTATCCATTCACCACAACTCAAATTTACGCAATTTTATTGAAGCTATTCTCTATAGAATTAGAACAGGTTGTCCGTGGCGAGATATTCCTTCTTGTTTTGGTCATTCAAACTCTATTTTCAAACGTTTTAATCGTTGGTCAAGCAGCGGTAAGTTACTTAGATTATTCAAATTACTAGCCTCATGCCCCGATATGGAATGGATTTTTATTGATGGCTCTCATGTACGTGCTCATCAACATTCTGCCGGCATAGCGAATCAATCTATTTCTAAAAGTGTAGGAGGAAACTCCTCAAAAATACATTTGATTGTTGATGCACATGGTAATCCTATTGATTTCATGATTACCGATGGAACCACACATGATGTTAAAGTTGCGCCTGATTTAATATCAACATTAGATTTAAAAGAGACAAAAGTGGTATGCGCAGATAAAGGCTATGATTCAGAACCACTGCGTGAACAGATCAGGAAAACAGGGACTAAAGCGAATATACCAAAGAAAACGAATAGCCAATCGAACAATGACCATATGGACTGGTATTTATATAAAATCAGGCATTTAGTTGAAAATATGTTTTGTAGATTAAAGCAATTTAGAGGAATAGCTACTCGATATGACAAGCTCAAAAGAAATTATCAAAGTTCTGTTGCCTTAGCCTGTATATTTTTATGGCTACCGTTATAGGGTTAATTATGAACAGTAAGTGTCAACAGACCCTAAAATATTGATTGATAAAAATGTTTATTTTTGTATATGATTGGCTGGTAGTTGGTGAGGGTTTGATCTTAATTAGTAAAGGATTCGAATAACTACACCTTAATTAGAAGTTTTGCTGGTTTACAGGATCCTAGGGTAGGCCAGTCTTTTTATAAGAAACGGAGATATTTATGAAGATTAATACAGCTTTTAAACTTTCAGCTCTAGCCGCAGCGTTAAGTGTTTCAGTACCAGCTTTCGCAGCAACTACAATTAGTGGGACAGGTTTTATACCTGTAACTGGTAATAATACTGGAAACTCTATTACTTTGAATGCTGGCACTACAGTAAATGGTACTTTGGCAGCTGGTAATACAACTGTTGGTACTTTGGCAGCTGGTAATACAACTGTAACTGGTGATACGACTATTTCTGGTACTTTAACTGTTGGTACTACTAACATCGTACAAGCAATCGGTGATGGTGATGCGACTACTTTAGCTTCAGCAAATAGCTATGCTGATGCAGGTGATGCAGCAATCACAGCAGGTATTGCTACTGGTGTAACAACGGCTTCATTAACAGTAAACGGTCCAAGCCAACTCAATGGTAATTTGACTGTTAATGGCGGAGCATCAAATATCCTTAATGCTGGTACGATTTCAGCTGGTGCTGATTTAATTATACCGACTGTAAATGCTGCTTTTGCAGGTACTACGCAGAGTTTTAAACAAGATCGAGTAGATACTCAAGATCAAACTCGTACAGTTGATGCACAAGTTATTAATGAAAATAAGTTCCAATTAACTACATCTGAGCAAGTTGGACAGCAAACTTGGACAACATCGCAATCTGCAACTGCCGATTATGATGCTTTAGGTGTAATTGTGTCTGGTAGTCTAACGGGTCCAGTGTTAGGTGCTACTATTGATAATGGTTTTGTTGCAACAACTGTTGATAAGGTTCAAGATCTAACTTTAGGACGTAATAATCCTACAGAAGATTACCAATTATCTATCAGTAAAACAGATAATGGCGTGACAAATTCAACTACTGTAAATGCTTCTGGTATTTCAACTGGTCAAATTACACTTGCTGGTCAAGATTTAGCAACAACAATCGCTAATGGGGATGCAGCGACTTTAGCATCTGCAAATCTTTATACAGATGGTCAAGTTGCAAATGAAGCAGCAGCTCGTGCAGCAGCAGATACTCAATTACAAGCAAATATTGATACTGAAGCAGCAACTCGTTCAGCAGCAGATACAGCATTAAATACTCGTGTTGATACTGAAGCAGCTACTCGTGCAGCAGCAGATGTAGTTTTACAAGACAACATTAATGCTGAAGCAGCAACTCGTTCAGCAGCAGATACAGTATTAAATACTCGTGTTGATACTGAAGCAGCTACTCGTGCAGCAGCAGATGTAGTTTTACAAGACAACATTAATGCTGAAGCAGTAACTCGTTCAGCAGCAGATACAGCATTAAATACTCGTGTTGATACTGAAGCAGCTACTCGTGCAGCAGCAGATGTAGTTTTACAAGACAACATTGATGCAGGCGATGCGACTACTTTAGCTTCAGCAAATAGCTACGCTGATGCAGGCGATGCGACTACTTTAGCTTCAGCAAATAGCTACGCTGATGCGGGCGATGCGACTACTTTAGCTTCAGCAAATAGCTACGCTGATGCAGGCGATGCGACTACTTTAGCTTCAGCAAATAGCTATGCTGATGCAGGCGATGCGACTACTTTAGCTTCAGCAAATAGCTATGCTGATGCAGGTGATGCAGCAATCACAGCAGGTATTGCTACTGGTGTAACAACGGCTTCATTAACAGTAAACGGTCCAAGCCAACTCAATGGTAATTTGACTGTTAATGGCGGAGCATCAAATATCCTTAATGCTGGTACGATTTCAGCTGGTGCTGATTTAATTATACCGACTGTAAATGCTGCTTTTGCAGGTACTACGCAGAGTTTTAATCAAGATCGAGTAGATACTCAAGATCAAACTCGTACAGTTGATGCACAAGTTATTAATGAAAATAAGTTCCAATTAACTACATCTGAGCAAGTTGGACAGCAAACTTGGACAACATCGCAATCTGCAACTGCCGATTATGATGCTTTAGGTGTAATTGTGTCTGGTAGTCTAACGGGTCCAGTGTTAGGTGCTACTATTGATAATGGTTTTGTTGCAACAACTGTTGATAAGGTTCAAGATCTAACTTTAGGACGTAATAATCCTACAGAAGATTACCAATTATCTATCAGTAAAACAGATAATGGCGTGACAAATTCAACTACTGTAAATGCTTCTGGTATTTCAACTGGTCAAATTACACTTGCTGGTCAAGATTTAGCAACAACAATCGCTAATGGGGATGCAGCGACTTTAGCATCTGCAAATCTTTATACAGATGGTCAAGTTGCAAATGAAGCAGCAGCTCGTGCAGCAGCAGATACTCAATTACAAGCAAATATTGATACTGAAGCAGCAACTCGTTCAGCAGCAGATACAGCATTAAATACTCGTGTTGATACTGAAGCAGCTACTCGTGCAGCAGCAGATGTAGTTTTACAAGACAACATTAATGCTGAAGCAGCAACTCGTTCAGCAGCAGATACAGTATTAAATACTCGTGTTGATACTGAAGCAGCTACTCGTGCAGCAGCAGATGTAGTTTTACAAGACAACATTAATGCTGAAGCAGTAACTCGTTCAGCAGCAGATACAGCATTAAATACTCGTGTTGATACTGAAGCAGCTACTCGTGCAGCAGCAGATGTAGTTTTACAAGACAACATTAATGCTGAAGCAGCTACTCGTGCAGCTGGTTTAGCAGCAGCAGCAACAGATCGTCAAGCGATTCGTTCAGAATTTGCTAATGGTGATGTAGCAACTCTAGCTTCAGCAAATGCTTATACAAATACACAAGTGGCTAATGTAAATTCACGTGTGAACCAGTTGAATACACGTGTTGATGATGTTGAGAAAACTTCTTACCGTGGTATCGCTATTGCTTTAGCTGCGCAACAACAAATCCCTAACATCGGTGCTGGTCAATTTGCAGTATTTGGTGGTGTAGGTCACTATGAAGGTGAATCTGCTGGTGCTCTAGGTGTTGCTAGCGTATTTGCCGACGGTCGTACTTCTGTAAGTGCTGCGGTAGGTTTTGCCGGCGGTAACGAAGTTGGTGGTCGTGTAGGTGTATCATACGTTTTTGGCGGTAAATAATTACCTGTTAAAAAGTATAGATTAAAAAAATCCTCGCCTTGTGCGGGGATTTTTTTAATCAATTTCTATTCATATGATGAGTCATTTTTTTGTTTGACTTATCACTTTAATTTTTTGTGTTAAACGTCTATAAAACAGCTATTTTTATCCGTTTTAGAATGGATAAAAATAATGCAAAAAAGCTGGAAAATAAAATTACTGGAAAAATTGATGATACTGCGTTGAATGTAAGTTTATAGACTAAAATAATCCAGAAAATTGTTCACTATACCCAAAGTCAGGTGGACAGGGTGTCTGCTTTGGATCTGGGAAAGAGATGGGATTTGGTTTCTTTGAGCTGATCGATTTTATACATAAATTATGTATAAATCCTGCAAGTTGACGGTACAAATCATGATCAAAAAATGGATATTTGCATCATTGATGCAAGGGACTTACTGTTGAGGAATAGAATTAAAATTCCGGAAAAAAGAGGGGATGAAGTTACCTACTTAAAAAATATAGTCACTTGATAATAGAGCAAAAAATTAATGAAAGTTTCATGTGTTTAGTCTGTATTTTAATGAGTTGTTGCTTTAAAATCCGAAAATGCTCTAATTAATGTGATGTTTTTCACATTAATTTGGATGGTTAATACCGAGTTTTTGATTAGAACACAGTAGAAATCTTAAAGCTAATTATTGAAAGTCATCATTATTTTTTATGTAATAATCACTTAAAGTTGAATATGAAAAAAAGTCATAGATCTGTTGTGAGATATCCTCAAAATCAGGTGATGGTGCTGTTCACCACATTAATGTTGACTTCCCCGGTTTATGCAGCGGATCTCAAAATATTGCTACAGAATGCATTAACACAAGATCCATTGATGATTGAAGCGCAAGCCAATGAGCAGGCGGCGATCAGTAAAGTTAAAGAGTCACAGGCCTTGCATTATCCAGTTTTGGCAGTGACCGCAAATCAAGTCCTGGGTCAATCCCATAAAGATCGCACCGATTATGCCAGTGAAGACTTCACGCCGGGTTTACGTGGCACCCTGAATTTATATTCTTTTGGAGCCATTAGTGCGCAGGTCGAGCGCGATAAAAGCAAATCAGCGTATTTTCATGAAACCCCAACCTTGGCAAGAGTCACCGACATAAAATACACTAAATAACACAATTGGCACGTTAATAAACTCTATATATAACAGTTATATAGAGTTTTTATTTTGTGTGACGTAATTTAAGATGGGGTGGGGTACTTTTATTTTTGGTCACTAATTTATTGTGATAATCAACAATAATAACCAACATACATATGCTTAATCTAAAGGTATTTTACTGACTGGTATAATTTTATGATGAGAGGGGTGTTGCCTGAGGCTACGGTTTCTGTTTGGCCTTTTGGCGTAAGACGTACAAATATAAGCTCTCTACTTTTTCACGTGCCCATGGTATGGTACGCAAGAATCGTAATGATGATTTAACACTTGGGTCTATGCAAAAACATCTAATTTCAATTTTGTGACTTAAGCCTTCAAAGCCACCGTAGTAATCCAATAATTCATCCAAAATGTCAGCAAGTTTTTTGCCGTGTAAAGGGTCATTGGAGGTGTTCATAATAGATCAATCGTATTTTGGGTGGCTATTATAACCTGGGCTAGTTGGAAAACTAGAGAGTTGGAATGTAGGTAATGATGGACTGAATAGCCACCAAAATTCTAGAGCCCCCCAGCCATCGAGTGAGGCATCATATTGGTAAGAGTGAACCGTACCGGGTTTGTCGGAGACTTTTTTATTTAAGTTAGGCCACCTGACCTAACGGGTTAATCTTATCATAGTACATTGCTTCAAACTCAAAAGGCGACACATAACCCAGTGCACTGTGTACACGCTTTTTATTGAACCAATCTACCCAGTTTAGTGTCGCAAGTTGTACATCTGCTAAACCTTGCCAATCTGCTTTTAAATATTCAATCACCTCTGTTTTGTATAAGCCATTCACCGTTTCAGCCAAAGCATTATCGTATGAATCACCAGTTGTACCGACTGATGCTCGTAAATTTGCTGCTTCTAAACGATTGGTATAGCGAATCGAAAGATATTGCACACCCCTGTCGGAATGATGAATCACATTCTTTGGCATGCCTCGATCATGCAATGCTTGCTCTAATGCATCGAGCACCATATCTGTATTCATTCGTGTAGATACTTTCCAGCCAACAATTGCTCGTGAGAACACATCAATAATAAAGGCGGTATAGACCCAGCCTGAATGAGTTTGAATATACGTAAAGTCACTGACCTGAGAAGCACTGCTTCGCAAGGGTCAGGATGATCAGCAGTAAAATTACGTTTCACTAAATCATCTGCTCGTTTTTGGTCATCTCGGCTACGGGTGGTTTGTTTGTTCTTACCTCGCCAAACACCTTGTATACCTAGCTTTTTCATTAATCGAGCAACAGTACAGCGTGCAATAATATAGCCTTCACGTTTCAGTTTTTGCCAGACTTTACGTACACCATACCGACCTGAACTTTCCTTCCAAATTCGTTTAATCTCCTCAGCATGATGCAAGTCATGTAAATCTCGCTTTGCTCGATGTTCTGGATTTTCGCAGAGATCTAGAGTCCGGTAATAGGTTGAGGGTGCGATCGGTAAAATTCTACAAATCGCCTCGACTCCGTACAGCTCTTTATTATTATGGATAAAATCCACCATTATTTGTGTGGGCGGTCGAGCTCCGCCTGGGCGAAAAAAGCGGCTGCTTTACGTAGAATCTCATTGGCGCGTTGCAGTTCTTTATTTTCACGTTAGAGTTGTTTAATACGTTCTTGATCTGAAAGCTGCTGTACTTTAACTGGATTTAGTTTATCTAAATATTTTTGATACCAAACACGTAGTGTTTCAGGAGTACAACCCTTGCGCAGTATACTGCTCAGGGAGCAATAGCGGTGATCGCAGCCCAAGTAGAAGGATAATCTTTTTCAGATTCAATCAATAATTGAACCGCTCTTTCTCTGATTTCAGGGGTATATTTTAATTTTGTCATCGGGATAGTCTCTCAGAATATTGACTCTCCGACAAACCCGGTACGGTTCAGTGGCAACGCCCATCGCATTATTAAAGGCATCTGCATCGTTAACTGTATCTATGTCAATCCTAAGACCGAACAATACTGGTTCATTGATTACCGTATTTATGACAAAACCACCGATGGCAAAAGCAAACTTGACCATCTAAAAGACATGCTACAGCACAGTATTGAACACAAACAAATTAAATTCAAATATGTGCTCATGGATACCTGGTATGCCACCAAAGACATCATGCTGTATATTGATAACTTACAAAAAATCTATTATTGTCCTTTAAAATCCAATCGCAAAGTCGATGATTCAAAAGGAGTACACCCTTACAAAGCAGTCAACGAATTAACTTGGACTGACCAAGAGCAACAAAATGGCAAACTGATTAAAATACATGCCTTTCCTAAAGATTACAAAGTGCAACTGTTCCGAGTAGTGGTTAATGAAAACCGCACGGACTGGATTGTCACCAACGACACCACTCAGGATTCATCAGATGGCACACGATTGGTGTGTGCCATCCGCTGGAAGATTGAGCAGTTTCACCGAGAACTTAAACAACTCACTGGTATTGAAGCTAATCAGTGTCGTAAGGCTCGTATTCAGCGGAATCATATTTGTTGTTGTATGCTGGTTTGGCTGCAGTTAGCCAGACAGGCTAAACGGTTAAAACAATCTTTATATCAGGTTAAAAGGGGTTTACTCAGTGATTATTTGCGTGAGCAGTTACGCTCGCCTTCGGTCGTCTTTGCGTAAGTCCTAATAAAGTATTTATTTTTCATTTATTTGTATTAGTAAATTGGATTTTTTAAAATAGAGTTTCTACTCTATAAATTAGAAAATTGTAATAAAATTAGGATATTTAGCGTGACGTGGTCTATATTTTTTGTAAAAAATGCAATTTATTTAAAAAATTAATTATGCTCGTGTATTTATTTTGTTATTAAAGTGATAGGACTTACGCATTGACGGATTCAAAAAAGTATTAAAATACTTTATAAAGTATCTGTGATCAGACGAATTAAAAATGCTTCTACAGCAACTTGTACACTACCCATTTATATGGGCTTTCTCATGACAGAACCGAACTCTATTAGCTGCACACAACTTGCCGAGACTTATAACATCTCGCATGATAGTGTAAATCGCTTTCTAGAGCGTGAAGACTACACACCTCACGACCTATATCAAGAAGCAATTCAACATATTGATAATAATAAACTTATAGTCAGTATTGATGATACTGTTTTAGATAAACCGTATAGTCAGCATATGGACTTGGTTAGCTATTTTTGGTCAGGCAAACACCACCGATCCGTCAAGGGTATTAATCTCATTACCTTGTATGCGACAGATCAAAATGGTCAAAATATTCCAATTAATTTCCGAATTTATGACAAATCTGAAAGTAAAACCAAGAATGATTACTTTATGGATATGTTAAGTGAAGTACTCAGTTGGGGTGCAAAGATTCAATTTATTACAGGTGATAGTTGGTATTCATCGACTGCAAATCTAAAAACCATAAGAAAATATGGTATTCGATTTATGTTTGGTATCGACTGTAACCGTAAGGTTTCCCCAGAAAAAGGACAATGGTTTCAACTGCGTTTATTGCCGAATTTCCATCAGGGTCAAGTGGTCTGGCTTAAAGATTTTGGCTTTGTACAATTATTTAAGACTCAGTTAAAAGAACAGCAGAGGTTTTATATTGTGCATCAAGATGAAGATGATTTATTGTCCTTTGAGGGTTTTCATGAATTACATTCAAGTCATTGGAAAATAGAACAATATCACCGAGTGATTAAACAGGTTTGTCATATTGAAAAGTTTCAAGTAAGACGATCTAAACTGATTTCGAATCATATTTTTTCAGCCTTGATGGCCTACGTTGAGATACAAAAGAACCAGTTTGAGCGGATCTTTGAAAATGTATATCGTTGGCAGAAGAAGTTATTTAGACCAATGATCAAAAACTTCATTGATGACTTTATTCTCGATAAAAATCATCTGCTACCACAGAGAATCTATAAATAATACTGCGTAAGTCCTAAGTGATATAAATAAAATGGCATATTTTTTAATAAATATACCCCAATCTCAACTTTGAATAAGGCTTTCCAGCTGTAAAGGTGGATTTCCTAATCGTGTATTTAAAATTACTGCAATGGTATGTGAAAGAATCTTACGCGTAATTCTATGCGTTAAATGCCATAAATCTTTAGCTCTTACTTTTTGAATGTGAAATCGTTCAGTTAATTGACCTATAACAGTCTCAATTTTTCTACGAGCATTCATGAGCCTCGCCATAGCTTCCTTAGACCTGCTATCAGTCATGTTCTTTCTATAAGGTGTTTGTAAATCAATATCTTGGTACATAAAATAGTGTTTTAATTCAGGTCTTAAGTATCCTTTATCACCACCAAGTAATCCCTGAATATCTTGAGTAATTTCTGGTGCAACATCACGTTCATCACAATGAGCTGGAGCAAAAGTATAGCCTGTAATCATTCCTGAAAAGTTAATAACGATATGTCCTTTGAAACCATAATATTTTTCTTGTTTAGCCGCACAATAACTAAAACCTGCAGATTCTTTGAAGTTTTTATGTTTTTTTGCTCTAGCATAACGACAAACAGGTATAGGAAAGCCATCGATAAAATGAATATTATCTAAACCGAAAAAAGATTTTAGTTGTGACATAATCTGTTGACTTACATGCCATAATTTTGCACAAAGTTTGCAAAAATTAGGATAGGAACCTAATTTTGGAAACCATTCAAACCAATTGTGTTTAAAGTAGAACCAGATATTTTTATCAGAATCTAAGCCAAGAAACTCTCCCACAATTTGTATAGTAAGAATTTCAATATCACTTAAAGCGGGTGGAAATCCTCTACTTCTTAAAGGTTGAATGACAATCGCTGAGTAAAATTGCTCTATGATTAAAAATACAGAAATGATAAATTAGTAAATGGACATAACTTGCTTTGCTTTGCTTTGCTTTTCTTAGTCGAAAATTAAATTGGATTATGTCCTTTTTATTTCAAAGACTTAAAAAGTTGAGATTCGCGTAAATATGTCATACAAATCTAATAATACATTAAGTCTACCAAGGGTTGTTTATGTGGAAATTATCGCTTTTAACTACTGTAATTTCATTGGTGGTAGCCTCTTGTGCATCTGATCCTTACTCAAAGCCTTCTGCTTTACGGTTTCAAAATAATAAGCAAGGTTATAATCAGGAGATCAATGTCAACAGAGATGCTAAATTATGCGCAGGGGATACAAGAGATGAACAGAGTTGCCCAATTCATTTCTATATTGACAGTATTGAATCAGGTAAATTCTATATCAATAATACGGCAAAGTATTATTTAAAACCAGAAGTTTATAATTTCAAAGTTAAAAATTGTAGCGGCGAAAAAAATTGTCAGAGTTGCGATGTCGACTTGCGGCCAGATCAATTAAAAGATCGTAACTTTATTCTTTCTGTAGATGCTGCTGGTGTACCTTTTATTTCAAATAATGGTCATCCTTTGGCTTGTAGACAACAGCCAGCAGCTCAAAAGCCTGTCGTTGCTCCTGTTGAGCATACTGAAACAATTGATTTGGCAGCCGATACATTATTTAAATTTGATGGTTCATCTTTAAATGATTTATTGCCTAAAGGCCGTCAGGAAGTTCAGGACGTAGCATCAAAAATTTCAACAGGTTTTGTTTCTGTCAGTAAGATCATATTGGTCGGTCATACGGATCGTCTAGGAAGCGAAACTTATAACCAAAAACTTGGTCAGAATCGTGCTGAAACTGTACGTAGTCTGCTTGTTCAAAATGGCGTATCCGCAAATATTATCTCGGTGGCAAGTGCAGGGAAGAATCAACCAGTCACGGACGGCTGTCCTACGGTTAAATCTCGTGAAGCACTAAAAGCATGTTTACAGCCCGATCGTCGCGTGACGGTACAAATTACGGGCATTACCAAGTAATTCAGCATTTAAAAGTTTCAACGAATATAGGCCACACAGAACATGACAAATTTTATTGTAGTAGAAAAAGATTCTTTAAATAAAGTATCTATCAACACGCAACATATCACTTTAACAGAAGCATCAATTGTCCATACCAAAATGCATCGTAATGATGTAGCAGAGTTTTTACGTGATGGCAATAACCTGATTTTAAAGTTAAATAATGGTGAAACTGTCCTTATCGAAAACTTCTTTGTCGTATATGACAAAGTTGATTCTGATCTGGTTTTTGAAGAAGATGGTTGTATCTTATACTGGTTTGATGGTGTTTCTGGTTTTAAGGGAATACCTGGGCTTGAGGTCTTATTACCTGCTAGTGCGGCAGGTGGGTCTTTACTGCCATGGATTATTGGTGGTGGTGCTGTTATTGGTGGCATCATTGCAGCCGCAGGAAGTGGCGGTGGAGGGGATAAAAACGCATGGCCAATCGCCGTTAAGGATGAAATTACAGGTGTTGAAGATACCCCAGTTAATGGCAATGTTTTAACTAATGATCGTGATCCTGATGGAAACGCAATCACAGTTACTCAATTTGTTGTGGAGGGTAAAAGCTATAATGCAGGCCAAACCGTTACAATTGATAAAATTGGCGAGCTAACGCTCAATGCCGATGGAACTTATCACTTTGTCCCTGCGACTAACTGGAATGGCACCGTTCCAACAGTTACTTATACAATTAGTGATGGCCAGGGTGGAACCGCTTCAGCGGAATTGGTAATCACAATTACACCTGATGCAAATCCTTCGATTAGCATAAAAGATGAAAATGGCGGCAGTGAAAATCCGAACAATACTACTGATACATTAATTGAACAGGGGCATGTTACTGTATATGAACAGGGTTTAACTGATACATCGGGTTCAAATAAAGAAACGGGTAGTATTACGATTGGGGCTGGTGATGGCGTAAAGTCTGTTACGGTTGGTGATACCAATATTTTGCTAACAGATCTGGAAAATGCCTCAACTACACCGATTATTATCAACACGCCTCATGGCAAGATCATCATTACTGACTATACGCCAAATGGTCAGGAATTTAATGGCGTATCTACGGGTGGCACCATTACTTATGAATATGAACTAGATCAACCTGTTACCAACGATGCATCACACACTGATAACTTTCTGGAAGAAGTCGGTATATCTGTGACAGATCAAAGTAATATTGTGAGCAGTGGCAGTCTAGTCATTAGCATTATTGATGATGCACCACTTGCCAAAAACGACATCGATAATGTGGCTGCTAATCAATTTACCCCTGAAACTGGAAATGTACTGACGGGTGTTGGTACGAGTAGTGGGGCTACAGGTGCAGACAAAATTAGTGCCGATGGAGTGAGCATCTCCACAGTGGTTAGTGATAATGTATCTGCTAACGTGGTAACAGATGATGGCACAACGCTGACGATCGAAGGGCAGTATGGTACTCTAATACTCAATAAGACCACAGGTGAATATAGTTACGAGCGTCATGAAGGTACGCCGGGCGGTGTAAATGAGGTATTTACTTATACATTGGTTGACGGTGATGGGGATAGCTCAACAGCTAGCTTGACATTAGTCATTGGCAATAGTGCGCCTCTTGTTACGCTTCCTTCGAGCGATGGAGAGAGTACCAAAGTCTATGAATCAGGTTTGAATAATGGTGGCTCTAAAGCATCTACTGATAAGGAAACAACAAGCGGTACAATTGCTTTTACCTCTCCAGATGGTTTGGCTTCTCAAGATGCAGTGAAGTTAGGTGGACATACCCTAACGACAGCAGATCAAACATTCTCGGATGGTTTAACTGCACGCTATGAATACAATTCGGCAACTGGTACAGGTACTATCCACTATAGCTACACACTTCCTGCGAATACGTCAGGTGATAATACCAATGCAACATTTGCAGTGGAAGTGACAGATATCGATGGCGATAAAACAGCTTCGGGTGATCTGGTTATTAATATTATAGATGACGCACCTGTTGCGAAGCCTGACACGAATAGCATTACAGAAGACAGCGTACCTAATCCAGTCAGTGGCAACGTACTGACAGGAGGCGTATCTAGTGGAGATACAGCTGATACCCAAGGCGCAGACAAAGCTAACGTCAGTGGAGTACAGGCTGGAACAGTTGCGTCAGGTGAACACGTAGCAAATGGCGCATTGAATACAGCAGTGAATGGAGAATACGGAACATTAATTCTCCGTGCTGACGGTAGTTACACCTACCAATTAAATAATAACAATACGGATGTAAATGCCCTTAAAGATAACCAAAGCCTCCAAGACGTATTTAGCTACACCATTACCGATGGAGATGGAGATAAATCGACAGCGACCATTACCATCACCATTAACGGACATACCGATGGCGCACCTAACGTGGTTATCACTGATCATAATGGATCAGCGCTTGGTGCGAACAGCATTGCCGAAAATGCAACGACCCCAGTACAAGGCGAGTTTACCGTCAACGCAGCAGATGGACTGAAATCTATCACGATTGGTGGCACGACCATTCTGACCAGCGAACTCTTGGGTCTATCCCCGACCACACCACAAACAATCATAGGTACACAAGGAACACTGACCCTTACCGACTATGATCCAGTAACAGGCAAAGTCAGTTATAGCTACCAACAAAGTGGCAGCAGCAAAGACCACAGCGGTGGTGATACTAGCGTAAGCGATACTTTCCCAATTGTAGTGACAGACAATGCCAATGAAAGCTCAGCAGCGACGAATCTGGTCATTCTCATTACAGATACTGCCCCAGAAGCGAAAGCTGACACAGGCACAGTGACAGAAGACGGTACAGCACTTGAAGGAAACGTGATCACAGGTGTTAGTAGCAATAGTGCAGATGTTGCTGACCGTTTAGGTGCAGATGCAACACAAGTGACAGGAGTCAGCAAAGGAAGCTCAACAACAGAACAAACAGATAATGTTGGTGGAACAGGACTTGCAGGTGACTACGGCACACTGATACTCAATAGCGATGGTAGTTACAGCTATACCGTTGACCCAAATAACGCAACCGTGAATGCATTAAAAGATGGAGGCAAGCTCACAGAAACATTTAGCTACACCATTAAAGATGCAGATGGGGACTGGAGTACCACGACATTAACCATCACCATTAACGGACATACCGATGGCCTACCAAGCATTACACCGAACGATCAGAACGGTAGCAGTGTTGGTGGTCAGATTACAGTGTATGAAAGTGGTCTAAGTACAGGTAGCAATGCAAGTGCAGCGAGCGAATCTGCCAGTGGAACGATTCAGATCAATGCAGGAGATGGCTTAAGCAGTATTAACATAGGCGGACAGACCTTTAGCCTTTCACAATTACAATCACTGAGTAGCAGCAACCCATCGGCAGCGATCAACGTCGCTGGTGGAACCATCGTTCTAAATGGTTTTACGGCAAATAGCAGTGTAGGTGGTATCCCAACTTCAGGTAGTTTGAGTTATACCTATACTTTGAACAATGCCCAGACACATAGCGCTGTTGGAAATGATGATTTACTTCTGAGTGGCATTCCACTGAGTGTCACAGATGCAGGAGGGGTAACCACAACAGGTAGTCTGGTTGTACAAGTGATTGATGATGTTCCAACTGCTGTGGCAGATACTGGTAGCCTTAGTGAAGGTGGTGTGCTGAGCGTACTTGCTGCTGACGGTGTATTAAAAAATGATACTGCTGGCGCAGATGGTTGGGTGAATACTGGTGCAGTGGTTGGTGTGGTATCGGGTGATACTGCAACGAACAGCGCTGGTGGCGTTGGAGGCAGGATAGATGGCCAATATGGCTATATCACTTTAAATGCCGATGGCAGTTATACCTATGTATCAACCGCTGATGCAGTAACAGCTGATGCACAGGATGTATTTACTTATACGGTACGTGATGCGGATGGTGATTTAACTCATTCAACGCTTACGATTAATGTGGCAAATGTCAATCTAACACCAGCCCCAATTAGCAAGACTGTCAATGAAAGTGGTCTTGCGGGTGGTTCAACTGCGGGTACTGGTCATACCGTAACAGATATAGTGAACCTACCATCCGAGGTCAAAGCAGTACCCGTTACTAATGGTTCGACTCAATATGGGACGTTCAGCATTGATGAAGATGGTCACTACACATACACACTGACTAAACCATCAAATGGCGATAATGTTGAGGATACGTTTAGCTATACAACTAAGGATGCTCAGGGCAATAGTACAACGAATACCGTAACGATTACGATTATAGATGACGCACCTGTTGCGAAGCCTGACACGAATAGCATTACAGAAGACAGCGTACCTAATCCAGTCAGTGGCAACGTACTGACAGGAGGCGTATCTAGTGGAGATACAGCTGATACCCAAGGCGCAGACAAAGCTAACGTCAGTGGAGTACAGGCTGGAACAGTTGCGTCAGGTGAACACGTAGCAAATGGCGCATTGAATACAGCAGTGAATGGAGAATACGGAACATTAATTCTCCGTGCTGACGGTAGTTACACCTACCAATTAAATAATAACAATACGGATGTAAATGCCCTTAAAGATAACCAAAGCCTCCAAGACGTATTTAGCTACACCATTACCGATGGAGATGGAGATAAATCGACAGCGACCATTACCATCACCATTAACGGACATACCGATGGCGCACCTAACGTGGTTATCACTGATCATAATGGATCAGCGCTTGGTGCGAACAGCATTGCCGAAAATGCAACGACCCCAGTACAAGGCGAGTTTACCGTCAACGCAGCAGATGGACTGAAATCTATCACGATTGGTGGCACGACCATTCTGACCAGCGAACTCTTGGGTCTATCCCCGACCACACCACAAACAATCATAGGTACACAAGGAACACTGACCCTTACCGACTATGATCCAGTAACAGGCAAAGTCAGTTATAGCTACCAACAAAGTGGCAGCAGCAAAGACCACAGCGGTGGTGATACTAGCGTAAGCGATACTTTCCCAATTGTAGTGACAGACAATGCCAATGAAAGCTCAGCAGCGACGAATCTGGTCATTCTCATTACAGATACTGCCCCAGAAGCGAAAGCTGACACAGGCACAGTGACAGAAGACGGTACAGCACTTGAAGGAAACGTGATCACAGGTGTTAGTAGCAATAGTGCAGATGTTGCTGACCGTTTAGGTGCAGATGCAACACAAGTGACAGGAGTCAGCAAAGGAAGCTCAACAACAGAACAAACAGATAATGTTGGTGGAACAGGACTTGCAGGTGACTACGGCACACTGATACTCAATAGCGATGGTAGTTACAGCTATACCGTTGACCCAAATAACGCAACCGTGAATGCATTAAAAGATGGAGGCAAGCTCACAGAAACATTTAGCTACACCATTAAAGATGCAGATGGGGACTGGAGTACCACGACATTAACCATCACCATTAACGGACATACCGATGGCCTACCAAGCATTACACCGAACGATCAGAACGGTAGCAGTGTTGGTGGTCAGATTACAGTGTATGAAAGTGGTCTAAGTACAGGTAGCAACGCAAGTGCAGCGAGCGAATCTGCCAGTGGAACGATTCAGATCAATGCAGGAGATGGCTTAAGCAGTATTAACATAGGCGGACAGAACTTTAGCCTTTCACAATTACAATCACTGAGTAGCAGCAACCCATCGGCAGCGATCAACGTCGTTGGTGGAACCATCGTTCTAAATGGTTTTACGGCAAATAGCAGTGTAGGTGGTATCCCAACTTCAGGTAGTTTGAGTTATACCTATACTTTGAACAACGCCCAGACACATAGCGCTGTTGGAAATGATGGTTTACTTCTGAGTGGCATTCCACTGAGTGTCACAGATGCAGGAGGGGTAACCACAACAGGTAGTCTGGTTGTACAAGTGATTGATGATGTTCCGACTGCTGTGGCAGATACTGGTAGCCTTAGTGAAGGTGGTGTGCTGAGCGTACTTGCTGCTGACGGTGTATTAACAAATGATACTGCTGGCGCAGATGGTTGGGTGAATACTGGTGCAGTGGTTGGTGTGGTATCGGGTGATACTGCAACGAACAGCGCTGGTGGCGTTGGAGGCAGGATAGATGGCCAATATGGCTATATCACTTTAAATGCCGATGGCAGTTATACCTATGTATCAACCGCTGATGCAGTAACAGCTGATGCACAGGATGTATTTACTTATACGGTACGTGATGCGGATGGTGATTTAACTCATTCAACGCTTACGATTAATGTGGCAAATGTCAATCTAACACCAGCCCCAATTAGCAATACTGTCAATGAAAGTGGTCTTGCGGGTGGTTCAACTGCGGGTACTGGTCATACCGTAACAGATACAGTGAACCTACCATCCGAGGTCAAAGCAGTACCCGTTACTAATGGTTCGACTCAATATGGGACGTTCAGCATTGATGAAGATGGTCACTACACATACACACTGACTAAACCATCAAATGGCGATAATGTTGAGGATACGTTTAGCTATACAACTAAGGATGCTCAGGGCAATAGTACAACGAATACCGTAACGATTACGATTATAGATGACGCACCTGTTGCGAAGCCTGACACGAATAGCATTACAGAAGACAGCGTACCTAATCCAGTCAGTGGCAACGTACTGACAGGAGGCGTATCTAGTGGAGATACAGCTGATACCCAAGGCGCAGACAAAGCTAACGTCAGTGGAGTACAGGCTGGAACAGTTGCGTCAGGTGAACACGTAGCAAATGGCGCATTGAATACAGCAGTGAATGGAGAATACGGAACATTAATTCTCCGTGCTGACGGTAGTTACACCTACCAATTAAATAATAACAATACGGATGTAAATGCCCTTAAAGATAACCAAAGCCTCCAAGACGTATTTAGCTACACCATTACCGATGGAGATGGAGATAAATCGACAGCGACCATTACCATCACCATTAACGGACATACCGATGGCGCACCTAACGTGGTTATCACTGATCATAATGGATCAGCGCTTGGTGCGAACAGCATTGCCGAAAATGCAACGACCCCAGTACAAGGCGAGTTTACCGTCAACGCAGCAGATGGACTGAAATCTATCACGATTGGTGGCACGACCATTCTGACCAGCGAACTCTTGGGTCTATCCCCGACCACACCACAAACAATCATAGGTACACAAGGAACACTGACCCTTACCGACTATGATCCAGTAACAGGCAAAGTCAGTTATAGCTACCAACAAAGTGGCAGCAGCAAAGACCACAGCGGTGGTGATACTAGCGTAAGCGATACTTTCCCAATTGTAGTGACAGACAATGCCAATGAAAGCTCAGCAGCGACGAATCTGGTCATTCTCATTACAGATACTGCCCCAGAAGCGAAAGCTGACACAGGCACAGTGACAGAAGACGGTACAGCACTTGAAGGAAACGTGATCACAGGTGTTAGTAGCAATAGTGCAGATGTTGCTGACCGTTTAGGTGCAGATGCAACACAAGTGACAGGAGTCAGCAAAGGAAGCTCAACAACAGAACAAACAGATAATGTTGGTGGAACAGGACTTGCAGGTGACTACGGCACACTGATACTCAATAGCGATGGTAGTTACAGCTATACCGTTGACCCAAATAACGCAACCGTGAATGCATTAAAAGATGGAGGCAAGCTCACAGAAACATTTAGCTACACCATTAAAGATGCAGATGGGGACTGGAGTACCACGACATTAACCATCACCATTAACGGACATACCGATGGCCTACCAAGCATTACACCGAACGATCAGAACGGTAGCAGTGTTGGTGGTCAGATTACAGTGTATGAAAGTGGTCTAAGTACAGGTAGCAACGCAAGTGCAGCGAGCGAATCTGCCAGTGGAACGATTCAGATCAATGCAGGAGATGGCTTAAGCAGTATTAACATAGGCGGACAGAACTTTAGCCTTTCACAATTACAATCACTGAGTAGCAGCAACCCATCGGCAGCGATCAACGTCGTTGGTGGAACCATCGTTCTAAATGGTTTTACGGCAAATAGCAGTGTAGGTGGTATCCCAACTTCAGGTAGTTTGAGTTATACCTATACTTTGAACAACGCCCAGACACATAGCGCTGTTGGAAATGATGGTTTACTTCTGAGTGGCATTCCACTGAGTGTCACAGATGCAGGAGGGGTAACCACAACAGGTAGTCTGGTTGTACAAGTGATTGATGATGTTCCGACTGCTGTGGCAGATACTGGTAGCCTTAGTGAAGGTGGTGTGCTGAGCGTACTTGCTGCTGACGGTGTATTAACAAATGATACTGCTGGCGCAGATGGTTGGGTGAATACTGGTGCAGTGGTTGGTGTGGTATCGGGTGATACTGCAACGAACAGCGCTGGTGGCGTTGGAGGCAGGATAGATGGCCAATATGGCTATATCACTTTAAATGCCGATGGCAGTTATACCTATGTATCAACCGCTGATGCAGTAACAGCTGATGCACAGGATGTATTTACTTATACGGTACGTGATGCGGATGGTGATTTAACTCATTCAACGCTTACGATTAATGTGGCAAATGTCAATCTAACACCAGCCCCAATTAGCAATACTGTCAATGAAAGTGGTCTTGCGGGTGGTTCAACTGCGGGTACTGGTCATACCGTAACAGATACAGTGAACCTACCATCCGAGGTCAAAGCAGTACCCGTTACTAATGGTTCGACTCAATATGGGACGTTCAGCATTGATGAAGATGGTCACTACACATACACACTGACTAAACCATCAAATGGCGATAATGTTGAGGATACGTTTAGCTATACAACTAAGGATGCTCAGGGCAATAGTACAACGAATACCGTAACGATTACGATTATAGATGACGCACCTGTTGCGAAGCCTGACACGAATAGCATTACAGAAGACAGCGTACCTAATCCAGTCAGTGGCAACGTACTGACAGGAGGCGTATCTAGTGGAGATACAGCTGATACCCAAGGCGCAGACAAAGCTAACGTCAGTGGAGTACAGGCTGGAACAGTTGCGTCAGGTGAACACGTAGCAAATGGCGCATTGAATACAGCAGTGAATGGAGAATACGGAACATTAATTCTCCGTGCTGACGGTAGTTACACCTACCAATTAAATAATAACAATACGGATGTAAATGCCCTTAAAGATAACCAAAGCCTCCAAGACGTATTTAGCTACACCATTACCGATGGAGATGGAGATAAATCGACAGCGACCATTACCATCACCATTAACGGACATACCGATGGCGCACCTAACGTGGTTATCACTGATCATAATGGATCAGCGCTTGGTGCGAACAGCATTGCCGAAAATGCAACGACCCCAGTACAAGGCGAGTTTACCGTCAACGCAGCAGATGGACTGAAATCTATCACGATTGGTGGCACGACCATTCTGACCAGCGAACTCTTGGGTCTATCCCCGACCACACCACAAACAATCATAGGTACACAAGGAACACTGACCCTTACCGACTATGATCCAGTAACAGGCAAAGTCAGTTATAGCTACCAACAAAGTGGCACCAGCAAAAACCACAGCGGTGGTGATAGCAGCGTAAGTGATAGTTTCCCAATTATAGTGACAGACAATGCCGATGAAAGCTCAGTAGCGACTGATCTGGTCATTCTCATTACAGATACTGCCCCAGAAGCGAAAGCTGACACAGGCACAGTGACAGAAGACGGTACAGCACTTGAAGGAAACGTGATCACAGGTGTTAGTAGCAATAGTGCAGATGTTGCTGACCGTTTAGGTGCAGATGCAACACAAGTGACAGGAGTCAGCAAAGGAAGCTCAACAACAGAACAAACAGATAATGTTGGTGGAACAGGACTTGCAGGTGACTACGGCACACTGATACTCAATAGCGATGGTAGTTACAGCTATACCGTTGACCCAAATAACGCAACCGTGAATGCATTAAAAGATGGAGGCAAGCTCACAGAAACATTTAGCTACACCATTAAAGATGCAGATGGGGACTGGAGTACCACAACATTAACCATCACCATTAACGGACATACTGATGGCGTACCAAGCATTACACCGAACGATGAGAACGGAAACAATGTTGGTGGTCAGATTACAGTGTATGAAAGTGGTCTAAGTACAGGTAGCAATGCAAGTGCAGCGAGCGAATCTGCCAGTGGAACGATTCAGATCAATGCAGGAGATGGCTTAAGCAGTATTAACATAGGCGGACAGACCTTTAGCCTTTCACAATTACAATCACTGAGTAGCAGCAACCCATCGGCAGCGATCAACGTCGCTGGTGGAACCATCGTTCTAAATGGTTTTACGGCAAATAGCAGTGTAGGTGGTATCCCAACTTCAGGTAGTTTGAGTTATACCTATACTTTGAACAATGCCCAGACACATAGCGCTGTTGGAAATGATGATTTACTTCTGAGTGGCATTCCACTGAGTGTCACAGATGCAGGAGGGGTAACCACAACAGGTAGTCTGGTTGTACAAGTGATTGATGATGTTCCAACTGCTGTGAATGATAGCAATAGCATTCCTGTAGGTAGTTTGGCAGTAGTTACTGGTAATGTGGTCAGCAACGACACGAAAGGTGCAGATGGCGCACGAGTAACTACAGTAAAATCAGATACTGCTGGTGGGGCAGATGTCACGATTAATCCAGTTGGAAACTATCAAGTTAGTGGTCAATATGGCACATTAACGATTCATTCCGATGGTAGCTATAGTTATGCACGTAATGCAGGTTCAGCTGGTGGTGTAAGTGACGTATTTACTTATACTTTAACGGATGGCGATAACGACAAAGCAACAGCACAATTGACAATCACTATTGCTGATGCAACCCCGACCAGCACAATACCAACGGCTGGTGGTGCAACAACGACAGTCTATGAATCTGGTTTAAATGGTGGTACAGAAGCTTCAACTAATAAAGAAACCACCAGTGGCACAATTAGCTTTACCTCTCCAGACGGTCTGGCAGTCAGTGATGCAATCAAGCTGGGTGGGCATACTTTAACTACCACGAATCAGAGCTTTTCAGATGGTCTAACTGCGCGTTATGAATACAATGCAGCAACTGGAACGGGGACGATTTATTATAGTTATACCTTGCCTGCAAAAACGAGTGGCGATAATACAACAGCTACTTTCGCTGTTGAAATCAAGGATGCTGATGGAGATAGTGCAACAGCAGGGAATTTGGTTATCAATATTGTTGATGATGCACCAATCACCGTAGCGGATACAGGAAGTGTTACAGAAGGCGCGCTTTTGACCAAAGATGCAGCCAGTGGTGTACTTTCTAGCGACCAGTCAGGCGCAGATGGTTGGGCTATAGGTGGCGGTGTGGTCGGTGTTGCTAAAGGCAATACAGGTACAACTTCGAGTACTGGAGTAGGAACAAGCATCACAGGTGATTATGGTACGCTTACATTAAATGCCAATGGTAGTTATAGCTATAAAGCGGATCCAAACAAAATAACAGCCAATGCACAGGATGTATTTACTTATACAGTGCGTGATGCGGATGGTGACTTAAAAACATCTACCCTTACCATTAATGTGCAGGACGTTACAGCCAATCCATTAACTACAGTGGGTAGCGTACGTGAGGATGGGATCGATGCCAATGGTACTCAGCCTGCGGGAACAGATGCGAGTAGTTCTAGCAATATTATTAATGGTGATTTGAATCTACAGACGGGTTGGACAGCACAAGCAAAAACAGGCACTACAGCAAATGGAACGTATACCGTCAATTCAGATGGTACTTATAGCTTTACTTTAACTTCAGCAACCAAAGATTTAGCAGGCAATGAAACCAATAGCTTCACTTACACTGCTGTAGACCAATATGGCAATACGGTCACCAATACCGTAACCATTAGCATTGTTGACGATAAACCTAAAATCAGTGAGAACGATGCAAATGTTGGTCGTGTAACTGTTGATGAAACTAATTTTGTCTCAGGTTCTGTTTCTGCAACAGATGCTAATTTTGTCAAAGATGTATTCACCCCTGTGTATGGTGCAGATGGTCAAGCTACAAGTAATGCGTTGATTTATGCACTTAACATTAGTTCCAATGGTGTGGATAGCGGATTAGATACCACCAGTGGCCAAAATGTCTTGCTGTATAAAGTAGGTAATCAGATTGAAGGACGTGCGGGTAGTGCATCAGGCGATGTGGTATTTCGTATCTCCATTGATCCGACCACGGGCGCTGTTACCTTAACTCAATCAGAAGCACTTAAACATCCAGTGGGTGGTTCTTCTTATGATGAAAGTCTTTCTATCAGCAATGCAGGTTTAATTACCCTAACTGCAACTGCTACAGATGGTGATGGTGATGCGGTCACCAGTGATCCTGTTGCGGTAGGTGATCGTTTTATCTTTAAGGATGATGGGCCATCAATTGGTTCTGCGCCAGCAGTAACTTCTGTAGATGAAAAAGGTCTAGCGACAGGAAGTGAACCAAACACATCGTTACTCACCGCAGAAGGCAATTTGAGTGTGAGTTATGGTCAGGACGGTTCAGGTAATGGCGGTGGTTTAAGCTTTGCTGCAAATCAAACTGCTTTAAAGGCAGTGCTAGATAGTACAGGTAATAGCGGTATAAGCTTTAGTATTAATGCGGCAGGTAACGTACTGACAGCCACGCGTGGCGGCAGTGATGTGTTCAAAGTCACTTTGGATACGACTACAGGCAAATATACCTTTGAACTATTGGGTTCATTAAACCATCCAAGTCATACTACACCATTGAATCTGAATTTTGACTTTATTGCCAAAGATGGTGATGGCGATACGGCATCTGGTAGTTTCGTTGTTCAAGTGATTGATGATGCACCAAAAACTGAGATTGTGATCACGATGGATGAGGATCATAGTTATGGTCCGTTCACCACCTCAGCTGATTCACGACTTGAGAATATTACCATTCAGGATGCGAATGGTAATACCATTGCTGGAACAGATAACGGTAATGGAAGCAAAAGTTTCAGTGTTGCACATGGCACTGTGACTGTAGATGAGGCTGGTCGAATTACTTATAAACCTGCCGATAACTATAGTAACTATGATGGAAGCTCTTCGACCAGTCCCGATACATTTAAAGTACTAGTTACTGATGACAGTGGGCAAACCACAACAACCAATGTGACTGTAAATGTAAATCCAGTCGCAGATGCACCAAATTTAGCCGGAACAACGGGTGTGGGTGGTAATGTAACACTAGCAAATGTGACTACGAATGAAGATACGGCTGTTATATTGGGTCTGAAAGCACCACGTGTAATCGATGCTATTGATCAAAATGGCAATACAACAACGGGTGATAGCCCAGAACGTCTAGGCATGATTACCTTAAGCGGTATTCCTGCTGGCGCAGCGCTCTTATCTGGTACTGATGCTACATTATTCACATCGAATGGCGGCAATATCTCCATTTGGTTAACCGATGTTAATCATCCGACTGATGAAACCAAACCAGCAAATGCTTTGGAGATGACGTCTGCTGAGTTTGAAGCATTAAAGGTTTTACCACCTGCGGAAAGTCATGCCAACTTTACCGTAACGGTAAGTGTAACCAGTTATGAAGTTAACGATAGCGGTACTAAAGTTTCTGGTGTTAACGGTGCAACCAGTACTGCAACAGTCGTGGTCAATGTTCAGGCGGTTACGGACGGTATCGATCTGAAAATTTCAGATGGCAATAGTTTTGTTGATACAAGCAGTGCAGCACCTGTGGTTCAAACCATTGCGGAAGATACTGCACTTAATTTGACTAATTTGTTGCAAGTGACATTGGCGACTGGTGGCGATGGTAATTCGATTGCCGACACCGATGGTAGTGAGCAACGCTGGATGACCATTACGGGGTTACCAGCAGGTACAACCTTAACTGTAAGTGGACAGCCTCACACCATTACTGCAACAGAATCGTCGAATGGATATCGAATAGACATTCCAAATAATTACAATGGCGTTTCACCAAGCTTACCATCGATTACAGTGACACCACCAAAAGACTTTAGTGGTGACATTAACAATATCCAGATCACGCTACATGCGCAGGACCAAGATAGTGATGGTGTAGGTAATGGGCCGACTACTGGAACTGAAATTACTGACAGTGTTTATTTAAATCTACATGTTACGCCAGTAGCAGGTGATGTCGCAGCAGGTGATGTTTCTACCAATGAAGACACAGCAGTTGCTTTCCTGCAAAATGTAAGAGTGACGGATACGACTACTGGTACAGAAGTCATTACACAAGTCGCATTTGAAATTCCGACAGGTTGGGTCGTGACTGCTCCAACCAATAACGGAGGATGGAGTATTAGTGGAGATGGTTCGAGCAGCTCTCCATATACCATCACTTTTAACAGCAATGTGACTGAAGCAGACCGTGAAGCTATATTGGATGGTTTCACAATTTTGCCGCCAGCACACAGTAGTGTAGATGCAACCATTCAAGTAAGTGTAACATCAACTGATACCAATGGTTTGGATACAGATACCCAGACTAAAACTTTGCCAATAAAAGTCACTGTAAATCCTGTTGCTGAAATCGTGGGTAATCTTCCTGGTTCAGGTGATTCTGATAAAGATGGTACAGCTGACCTGACCATGACAGGTGGTCACAGTTACACGACAGCAGGTGCAGAAGACACATGGTATACACTGGGTACTGAGAGTAGTGGATTTAACCTTGCCAATGGCTGGACGAATCAGGACGCAGATGAACTGACTTATGCACATTTAACGCCTGAGTTAGTTTCAGGGGATAGCTATGCGACAGTCATCGGATCACAATTCAAATGGACAGTTTCTGGTGTTGACTATACTGCAACTTATACAGGCACACCAATTGATGTACCTGTTAGTGCATTGTCAACATTACAGTTCTTGGCTCCTGAAAATGTATCGGGTACCTTTAAAATCAAAGTTGAAGCTTATACAGTAGACTATGATGATGACAATGAAGGGACGGGTACACCAGCGACAGCAGTATCAGGTGAAGCTTGGTTAGAAGGTATTATCATCGCACCTGTTGCTGATGGTATTAATACCTTGTCATTAAATGGTCGTGCGATTGGTTTGGAAGATACGCCAATCCCACTGTCTATTACGCCAAGAAGTTCTGATCCATCAGAAACCTTTAATATCACCATTTCAGATATTCCTGCTGGTGCAAAAATTATCTATGGCGGCGTAGAACAAACGATTACTAACGGTTCAGTCACGATCTCTAACTTTAGTACATCTACGCCACTGACGATTACTCCACCTTTTAACAGCAATGTAAACTTTACCTTAAGTGTTACTGCGACGGCGACGGATGGTAGCGTCACATCTGCTTCATCTAGTCCGCTCTCTATACTTGTTACAGTTTATGGTGTAGCAGATACACCGACAATTACCTTAAAAGATTATGACAGTAATCAGCCTGGTGTACAGTCTTATACAACCACTGAAGCTAATCTGGATGGTACTGCCCAGCATAAAGTGTCACTCTCTAATTTGATTGAAAATGTTTCATCGATTGATAATACAGATGGCTCAGAAAGCTTTACCCTTCGTATTACAGGCTTAGCCAAAGATTTCAATCTGGGTGGACCAGCCACTGTTTTGGTCACTGGCACAGGTGAAGAACGTGTCTGGGTGATTAAACCAACAGATTTAGATCATGTATTTATCACAGTACCAGAGAATTACAGTGGCAATGTGAATTTCAAAGTTGCAGGCGTTTCTACTGAAAATGATGGTGATTCCAAAACTGGTGCATTAACTGATGTTAATTTCACAGTGACACCTTCTGCCGAAGCAGAAGCAACGACCAGTGCGACACTGGTTGAAGATGAAATTACGACCCTGAATTTTGGCATTGTTCATGTAAATGGTGACAATGACGAAACTTTGGGACATGTTTGGATTGCACAGGATCAGGCGGCAGGTGCAAAATATACTTTATATCTAGGTACAGGCACATCGGCTGCTCTCTTAAGTAATGCAAACTTACCAATCAAAACCATTGATGGGGTGAACTACTACGAATTGACTGCTGAACAAGCTCAAACCTTGGCAGCTAAAGGTGGTGATCAGCTTGATGGTGATCAGGGCTTCTTCACTTATAAATATGAAGTGACCGATAAGCATTATGGTTCGGTGCAAACCGCACCAGCGGACACGGTGGTTAAAGATGGAGAATTAAAATTAACGGCGAGTGCAGTTACCGATGCTGTTGAGTTATCTGTTACTAGTATTTCTGGAATAAGCAATACCACTTCATCAGATCAACATGCAGATGATGATGCTACTCCAGACACCGCAACACTGACTGCAACGGATACTGTGACCGTTAATCTGAACGTCGCTTCGATTGACCATGATGGCAGTGAACACGTGGTTCGTATCTTGATCGAAAATGTGCCAGAGGGTGTAACTGTACAAGGTGCAAATGTTCAACAGATAGGTGCTGGTACATGGGTACTGGTCTATCAGGCAAATAATGCACCTTCAATCGACGCACAGGGTGGTATTGATGTACCAGTCACTTTCAAGATTGGTTCCGACGCGGGTGGCTTAACAGACCATCCGATTAAGATAACTGTACAGACACAAGATCTAGGGTCTGATTTGACTGCTATAACAGACATCAAATCTGATTCAGTGACATGGTATCTAAATACAGATTTTGCTGAGGCTCCAGGCAGTAAAGCACCGCTTATTGACCAATGGCAATATAATGGTGCATCTGCTAAGGAAGATACACCATTTAAATTAAGCGATGTGGTAGATCAAGCCATTACCATTCAGGATAATTCGGCAAGCAATTTGTTTACTGTCACCTTGAAAGATTTACCAGCAGGTACAATCGTCAATGGTAAGGTACAAACCATGATCGATACAAATAATGATGGTAACCCTGATACCCCAGTATGGACAGCAAGTGTTACGGTAGATCCGAATGCCACTGATGACGAAGCCGAAGCTGCTTTGCTAAATCTGTTAGAGAGTATTGTGATCACGCCACCAGCAGACTGGAATGATAATGGTCAATCTGGACAGTTCCATTTCGTTGCGACACTTACGACTTCGGTCTTGGGTGGCACTACCGAAGAGGCAACGATTCAAGACATGACGATTCCAATCGCTCCTGTGACGGATAATCCGATATTCACCATGTCTGGAGATAGTATGGTGGGTGAGGGTGCGACAGCAATCACAAGTTCTATTACACTCGACCCTGCCGATGGAAGTTTTGGTAAGGTTGTCGATGGTAAAATGTATGTGCAAGTCAATGCTGCTGATACAACCGATGCCATGGAAGGTGGTCAGCTATACATCACGGGTAGTACAACACCACTTGATTTACAAAGTGTAGATATTGATGGTGATGGTATAACTGATGGTGATTTCTACGTCATTGACATTGGTGAAAATGGCGGAACAGTAGACTTAACGTATACCATGCCAAATGGTGAGAAAACTGTACCAGGTAATGTATCATTTACTGCTTATGCAAACGTACAAGAAGACGGTGCAGATGTTAAAGCAGTCAGTGTCACGGGTTCTGTGGAAGTTCAACGGATCAATAATGGTGTAAATGTTGTTTCACAAAACTTTATTGGTAATGAGTCAGAACTGGCAACTAAAGCCAATGCAATTGAGCTGACTGGTGCAGGTGGACTAAGCGTGAGTTTGAACGATTCAGATGGTTCAGAGTCTTATGGTGCAATTTTGCTATCTGATGTTCCAAATGGCTTCTTGGTTTATGTCGGAAATGATGCGGCATCCGCAACGCTTGCAAGTAATGCAGGTGGTGATGGCACAACCAACACTTGGGTACTCTCAGAAAGTGGTGGACTACCAGCTTATGTTGCGATATTACCGCCGATACACTGGAGTGGTACTGTTGAAAACTTACAGTTGGTTGTAACTTCTGGTGAAAGTAGCTTATCTCCTTTAACTGAAACCAAAGACATTGGAGATTTGGTGGTTAATGCCGTAGCCAATGGCGTTGATATCAAACCGACTTTAACTTTCGGTAAAGAAAATGAGATTATTCCACTTAACCTGAATGCATCGATGCATGATCCAAAAGTTTCAGAAGTTGCAAATGACAGCAGTACTGAAACTATGACCATTAAACTCACAGGTCTGGGTCAATATGCCTCTTTTTATATCGATGGTGTACAGATTTCATCTAGTCAAATTACAGTAAGTGGAACTGGATCAAGTACGACTTATACCATTACAGGTTTAACCCAAAGCAATATAGATAAGTTAGGCTTTAAACAGGCGAAAGCAGCTTTAACTGATCAGGATTCAACGACTACAGGTACACAAATCGGGGTAGAAGCATGGACAGTTGAAAGTGGTGTTGGAAATAGTGAATCTGCTCATGTTTTTACGAACATTACTGTAAATATGACGGCCCAACAGGCTACAACAGGTAATGATACCTTGCTATATACAGCAAGTAGTATTAATGCTGGAGCAGGTACAGATACGATTCAGCTCCGTTCTGGTGAAACTGTATCAGGTGCTACTTTGGCAGTAAATCTGAAGAATGTTGAAGTGCTGGATTTGTCTGTAAATGGAGCAAATAATATCACTAGCCTGACAGCATCACATGTATTGACCATGACTGATGCGGCACATACCTTGAAGATCAATGGTACTACTGAGGATATTGTTGGACTTGGTTCAGGCTGGGAACAAAGTGCAACCAATAATGGTTATGTGACATACATCAGTACCGTATCGGGTACGGCTGTCACTTTGCTGGTGAGTGAAAATGTTCGTACCCAATCTGGAGTAAATCCATCATCAGCGAGAAGCTTCAGCGTAGCTGAAACCAGTTCGGATGATGTGATTGTGGCCAAAGCGGGTAACGATACCATTACGACGGGTCAGGGTCACGATACATTGATTTATAATGTGCTAGATGCGAGTGATGCCAAAGCGGGGCATGGTATTGATCATTGGACAGATTTCGGTTTTGGTTCTACCGCAACAGATAGCAATGCCGAAACGATTCAATTCTCATCAGAATTCTTTAATGATTTGCTTAGTGATAGTGATTTGACATCATCTCATCTTTCACAAGTCGAAAAATTCATTAAGGTTGACTATGATGCAGCAACTGAATCTGCAACCGTGAAAGTAGATCGTGATGGTGAAGCAAATGGTTCAAATTATCAGGATCTTTTGGTCTTAGAACATCAAACTTCGAATGTAACGCTTGCAGAGCTGTTAAATAATCATCAAATTACGATTGGCTAACTTATCGTGTTGATGAATAAAAGTTGCCCCATCCGTGGGGCAATTTTTATGCTAGATGTGAATAATTTCGCTAAATCATTTAATGGCAAAACAAAATTGTAAGCATCCGGCTAACACAGCCTTACCAAGCGATCCTATAAGCCTTAATTTAGTCCCCACCTAAAAACAAGTGGGGACTTAATCCATGAACATGGATATATATTCAGCAACACCTCCTATTGCTAAAAAACGCAGAACATACAGCAAAGAATTCAAACTCAGTATTGTCAATGCCTGCAAAAATCCTAATACCTCGATCGCTTCGGTCGCACTGCAACATAGTATTAATGCCAACCTTGTCAGTCGTTGGATGTAAGCGTCCGCTGAACACACCTTATGAATTCATCCTATAAGCCTTAATTTAGTCCCCACTTAAAAACAAGTGGGGACTAAAATTTATGACTACAAATCACCAGACATCCATCGCATCTCTTGCGAAAAAACGAAGAACATACAGTGCTGAATTTAAACAGCAGATCGTTCAGGCTTGTAAAGCACCGGACGTTTCAATTGCTTCGGTCGCTTTGCAACATGGATTGAATACAAATCTTGTATCCAAATGGATTCGCTTAATTGATGCTAAGCCAGGGAATGATCGCTCACCACTACCGAATAAACCTGCATTTATTGCCTTATCTTGCTCTGCACCATTAGATCCTACTCCTACTGACATGTTAACGGTTCAAATTACTTTACCCCACTCAAAAGCAGAAATTGGCTTGAAATGGCAAGTATCAGAAATATCTGCTTTAGCAGAATTACTCAAGGCACTTGCAACATGATCCGCATTGATGAAATCTGGCTTTCTAGCCAACCTCTGGATATGCGAGCAGGGATGGATACTATCATGGCTCAGGTGGTGAGAGCCTTTGGCTACATTAAACCGCATTGTGCTTACCTGTTCTGTAATAAACGTGGCCATCGCATGAAAGTGCTGGTACATGATGGACTGGGCATCTGGCTGTGTGCCCGGCGGCTGGAACAGGGAAAATTCCACTGGGCGCAGGTTCACCAGGGTGAAAGCATGGCGATCAGTCCGGAACAGTTACAGGCACTGATCCAGGGTTTACCTTGGCAGCGCATTGGACGACAGCAGGTGGTGACGATGCTCTAAACCAGGCTGTTCCATTCTGCTATTCTCCAAACGTTCTATTTCATTCTTCTCATGACCTCAGGCATACTGCGGTCATGAATACGCTGCCTGACTTAAGCCAACTGACCCATGAACAACTGCTGGAATTTACCAGACAGTTGGCAATGCAGCATCAGTCTCTGGCACAATCAAATCAAGAATTAGAAAAATCAAACCAACAATTAGATACCAAAGTTCAGCATCTTGAAGTATCCAATCAGCAATTAGATGCTCAAGTTCAACATCTTTCCATTCTCAATCAAAAATACGAGCATGAACTTGCGCTGTTTAAAAAGCACAAATTCGGCAGTAAAAACGAACATCTCACCGCAAAACAAATCCATCTCTGGGATGAAGCGGTCGAAGAAGATATTGCCGCGGTTGATCTAGAACTGGAACGGCTAAATGCAGATAAAACCAATGCAGCGACACAGAAAGCCAAAACCAATAAACCTAAACGTCGACCACTGCCAGATCATCTACACACCATCCGTATTGAGCATGAACCTGCATCAACCCAATGTGCTTGTGGCTGCCAACTCCGTCGTATCGGCGAAGATGTCAGTGAAAAACTGCATTTCAGACCGGCACAGTTCTATAAGGAACAGCATGTGCGTGGTAAATGGGTCTGTGATCAGTGTGACACTCTGACTCAGCAAGCGATGCCCGCCTATGTGATTGATAAAGGCATTGCTTCACCTGAATTGCTCAGCCATGTGCTGGTATCGAAGTATGCCGATCATTTGCCGCTGTACCGTCAACGTCTGATCTATCAGCGGGCGGGAATCGAACTTTCTAGATCAACTTTATCTGACTGGATAGGTCGCTGCGGTGTAGAACTGGAACCTCTGGCCAATGCCTTAAAAGAGGTGGTACTACAACAGCGGGTGCTGCATGCAGATGAAACACCGGTCACCATCATGCGGATGGGTGAGAATGATAAAAAACCGAAGAAAGGTTATGTCTGGGCCTATGCCACTACACAGTACAATCCAGTTCAGGCGGTGATCTATGACTTTCAGGATAGTCGTTCAGGCCAGCATGCTGCAGAGTTCTTGAAAGGCTGGCAGGGCTATCTAGTCTGTGATGATTACAGTGGTTATAAAGCACGTTTTAAATCAGGCCAGGTGATTGAGGTGGGGTGCATGGCCCATGCACGTCGTAAATTCCATGAACTGCATGTAACTGGGAAAAGTCAGGTTGCTGAACAGGCCTTAGTGCTGATTCAGAAACTGTATGCGATAGAAGCAGAACTCAGGAAAAAGACCGATGGTACAGCGGAAGACCGCCGCGAATACCGACAACAGCATAGTCAACCAGTGATGCAACAACTATATGAATGGCTCAACCAACATCATCTGACAGTGCCATCGAGTTCTCCTACCGCCAAGGCTATCAATTACACTCTGAAGCGTTGGCCAGCCTTAAGCCGCTATCTGGATGATGGCAATCTACCCATTGACAATAACTGGGCAGAGAACTCAATGCGCCCCTGGGCCTTGGGACGAAAGAACTGGCTATTTGCAGGTTCGCTGCGCAGTGGCCAACGAGCAGCCAATATCATGACTTTAATCCAGTCAGCAAAGCTGAATGGGTTGGATCCGTATGCCTATCTCAGTGATGTGCTGAAAAGGCTGCCGACACACAAAGTGACCCAAATTGAAGAATTGCTGCCACACTGCTGGAAACCTAAATCGAATTAAAATTGGTATGGGATTCAGCGGACGCTTACCGTTGGATCAGGATCCTCAGCCATCATGATGGTGCCGTGCAGGATCCTACTCATGTGAATCCAGCATTTATTGCTTTGCCTTACACTGCTGCAATCAGCCAACCTATTGATGAGAGGATCACGTTGTGTATCACCGTGCCTCATACGAATAATGATATTCAGCTAAAATGGCAGACATCAGAAATACCTGCCTTGGCAGAATTACTCAAGGCACTGGCAACATGATCCGCATTGATGAAATCTGGTTGTCTACCCAGCCCATGGATATGCGAGCAGGAATGGATACTGTCATGGCTCAGGTGGTGAGAGCCTTTGGCTACATCAAACCGCATTGCGCCTACCTGTTCTGTAATAAACGTGGTCATCGTATGAAAGTGTTGGTACATGATGGACTGGGCATCTGGCTGTGTGCCCGGCGTTTGGAACAGGGTAAATTTCACTGGGCTCAAGTTGACCAAGGTGAAACCGTGGCCCTCAGCCCGGAACAGTTACAGGCATTAATCCAAGGTTTGCCCTGGCAGAGAATTGGATTGCAGCAAGTGGTGAATATGCTCTAAACCAAGCTCGACCATTCTGCCATCCTCCAAACGTTCTATTTCATTCTCTTCATGACCTCAGGCATACTGCGGTCATGAATACGCTGCCTGACTTAAGCCAACTGACCCATGAACAACTGCTGGAATTCACCAGACAGTTGGCGATGCAGCATCAGTCTCTAGCACAATCAAACCAGCAATTAGATGCCAGAGTTCAACATCTTGAAGTCACCAATCAGCAATTAGATTCTAAAGTTCAACATCTTTCTATTCTCAATCAAAAATACGAGCATGAACTGGCGCTGTTTAAAAAGCACAAATTCGGCAGTAAAAACGAACATCTCACCGCAAAACAAATCCATCTCTGGGATGAAGCGGTCGAAGAAGATATTGCCGCGGTTGATCTAGAACTGGAACGGCTAAATGCAGATAAAACCAATGCAGCGACACAGAAAGCCAAAACCAATAAACCTAAACGTCGACCACTGCCAGATCATCTACACACCATCCGTATTGAGCATGAACCTGCATCAACCCAATGTGCTTGTGGCTGCCAACTCCGTCGTATCGGCGAAGATGTCAGTGAAAAACTGCATTTCAGACCGGCACAGTTCTATAAGGAACAGCATGTGCGTGGTAAATGGGTCTGTGATCAGTGTGACACTCTGACTCAGCAAGCGATGCCCGCCTATGTGATTGATAAAGGCATTGCTTCACCTGAATTGCTCAGCCATGTGCTGGTATCGAAGTATGCCGATCATTTGCCGCTGTACCGTCAACGTCTGATCTATCAGCGGGCGGGAATCGAACTTTCTAGATCAACTTTATCTGACTGGATAGGTCGCTGCGGTGTAGAACTGGAACCTCTGGCCAATGCCTTAAAAGAGGTGGTACTACAACAGCGGGTGCTGCATGCAGATGAAACACCGGTCACCATCATGCGGATGGGTGAGAATGATAAAAAACCGAAGAAAGGTTATGTCTGGGCCTATGCCACTACACAGTACAATCCAGTTCAGGCGGTGATCTATGACTTTCAGGATAGTCGTTCAGGCCAGCATGCTGCAGAGTTCTTGAAAGGCTGGCAGGGCTATCTAGTCTGTGATGATTACAGTGGTTATAAAGCACGTTTTAAATCAGGCCAGGTGATTGAGGTGGGGTGCATGGCCCATGCACGTCGTAAATTCCATGAACTGCATGTAACTGGGAAAAGTCAGGTTGCTGAACAGGCCTTAGTGCTGATTCAGAAACTGTATGCGATAGAAGCAGAACTCAGGAAAAAGACCGATGGTACAGCGGAAGACCGCCGCGAATACCGACAACAGCATAGTCAACCAGTGATGCAACAACTATATGAATGGCTCAACCAACATCATCTGACAGTGCCATCGAGTTCTCCTACCGCCAAGGCTATCAATTACACTCTGAAGCGTTGGCCAGCCTTAAGCCGCTATCTGGATGATGGCAATCTACCCATTGACAATAACTGGGCAGAGAACTCAATGCGCCCCTGGGCCTTGGGACGAAAGAACTGGCTATTTGCAGGTTCGCTGCGCAGTGGCCAACGAGCAGCCAATATCATGACTTTAATCCAGTCAGCAAAGCTGAATGGGTTGGATCCGTATGCCTATCTCAGTGATGTGCTGAAAAGGCTGCCGACACACAAAGTGACCCAAATTGAAGAATTGCTGCCACACTGCTGGAAACCTAAATCGAATTAAAATTGGTATGGGATTCAGCGGACGCTTACACAAAATTCCAGTACAATGCTTGAGTTTTGATTTTCCTCATCATTATTATAGTCGTGAAACAATATCATGAATAAACGGAATGTATTAATAAAGACGAGTTTATGTTCACTTCTTAGCCTTTATATGCCTTTACTTTATGCAGCGTCTGGTCAGGAAATTGCAACTTCGTTAAAAGATAATTTACAAGGTGTATTTACCCCAAAATCGGATGATCATTTTAATAAAGTAGATCTTAAACAGCTCTCAAATTTTGATGTCGATACCTCAAAGTTTGATGAACTTCCTGTTATCGGTTCAACACATTCCAATACGGTCAATACTGCGGGATTGAGCTTGGTAAGCCCCACTTCAAGAACGCTTGATATTTCTGAGGCAGTGAAAATTGCGGTTCAGCGACATCCTGAAATTAGTCAAAATATTGCGAGTCTTGCTTCTCAAAATGCCAATATTGATGTGGCTAAAGCTGCATATTATCCTCAATTATCGGGTGGTATTTCGACTGGAGATATGACTTCTGGCGAACGCGGTCGGCAGTTATTAAGTCTTAATGCGACACCGATGGTCTATGATTTTGGTAAGGTCAAATCCAGTGTGGATATTCAAAAAGCCAGATTAGCATTGCAGCAGGCGCAAGTGCTGGTCAAGATTGATGAGGTTGCACTTGAGGTTGCAAGTGCAATCGTGAATCTAAAACGCTATGAGGAAGTCTGTCGCATTGCACAGCAGCAAGTAGATGGGATTGCACGTATTGCTGAGATTGCCAATTTGCGTGCAAATGCTGGCATTAGCAGTCAGGCAGATCCCGTGCAGGCGAAGTCGTATCTTGAAGCTTCCCAATCAAATTTAATTGCTCAACAAACACAATTAAGACTGTATCAACAAAAATTACGGACTTTACTGGGCTTTGATATCAGTCGGATCAACTGGAAAATACCTGAAAATGTAGTCACTGAATCAAAGATTTTTGAAGCACCTAAAATCAATACGATTCCTACGATTATGTCTGCTCAAGCAGAAGTAAATGTCGCAAAAGCACAGAAAACTCAGACAGATCTCAGTCGTTACCCTACTTTAAATTTAGTTGGAACGCTAAGTCAGGCACTGAATGGTGTCAATCCAAACAATAACAAGGATGACGGATTTGATAGTTCAATTAAATTTGAAGCAAGCAGTAACTTCTTTCAGGGTGGATCAGTGGGGGCGCAAAGTCGCGCTGCAAGTTATGCAGAAGAAGCTGCCAAAGCCAAAGTACAAAATAGTTATATGGATATTCTGGAACAGATTCGCATGACTGAGGAACAAGTCACAAATAAACAACGGCAGATGCAGGTTTTGGTTGCCAGACAATCAACCACCACCAGAACAAAAGAATTATATCAGGAGCAATATAAGCTTGGTACGCGGACAGTAGTGGACTTACTTAATGCTGAACAAGCCATTCATAGTGCAAATATGGAAATTGAAAATAATCGTTATGATATTTATGCAAATCTAGTCCAACTTATCTCGACTACAGGTCAATCACGAGATGTTTATCATCTTAATCGTCTATCCATTCAGGGGGTTGAGGTTCAGCCATGAGTACGATGAATTACCAGCCATATCTTCAGGCAATTTTATTGATTGCCAAACATTATCGTATCGAAACCTCTGAAGAACGTATCCGTTTGCAGATGGATTGGGCAGGGGCTAGTGCAGCAGATGAGGTCGTGAAAACGATTGCACGTCAGATTGGCTTAAGTGTACGTAAAAGTAAATTTTCAAAAGAGATGCTTAATCCATGGCGTTTACCAGTCATCGTGGTATTCAAGGATGGTCAAGTTGGTGTGGTTGATCAGGCAGATGTCGATCATAATGTCAGTATCCAGATGAGTGGTGATCAGGGGCTTGCGCAAAGTTTTGTTGCTTCTGACCTTCAACATGAAATTGAAAGTGTTTATATCCTGCGACCTGAAAAATCAGTTGCAGATGCGCGTATTGATGAATATATCAAACCTTATGAGAGTAGTTGGTTCTGGTCGATCGTGTTACGTGACTGGAAACGATATATCGATATTATGTTTGCATCATTAATTGCAAATATTCTGGCACTGGCAACCATTATATTTTCAATGCAAGTCTATGATCGAGTCGTGCCTTCTCAGTCAATTCCTACGTTATGGGTGTTGGCAGGTGGTGTATTGATTGCGGCAATTTTTGAATTTGTTTTACGTGTAGCGCGTATCTATTTATCAGATATTATTGGTAAACGAGCAGACTTGCGTATTTCAGATCGGGTTTTTGGTCATACGCTCAGAATTAAAAATAGTGAGCGTTCCAAATCAACAGGTACTTTTATTTCCCAAATTCGGGAGTTGGAAGGGGTGCGGGAGCTAGTCACCTCAACGACGATTAGCGCCATTGCCGACTTGCCATTTTTCTTTTTATTTTTGGTTATATTCTGGATCATTGGCGGCAATCTTTTCTGGGTCATGGTACTTGTTGTACCGCTTATGATTATTCCAGCCATATTGGCACAAAGACCACTGGCTAAACTTGCCAGAGAGGGAATGCGTGAGTCTTCGATTCGTAATGCAATATTGGTGGAATCAGTGCAAGGCATAGAGGACATTAAGCTGTTACGCGCTGAATCCAGATTCCAGAATCAATGGAATCATATGAATGAAATGTCTGCCGATATTAGTATGAAGCAGCGTAAAATAGTGGGCGTGATGACTGCATGGACGCAAAAAGTCCAAGGTCTGACTTATGCTCTTGTGGTACTTGTTGGCTGTTTTGCCGTGATTAGTGGAGAAATGACCACAGGTGCATTGGTTGCATGCTCAATTTTATCTTCACGAATGTTGGCACCAATTGCACAAATTACGGGTGTTTTGGGACGTTTACAGCAAGCCAAAGTCGCAAAAAGTAGTCTTGATGAGTTAATGAAAAAGCCAGTTGACCAACCTGATCGGGCGCATTTGATCCATCGCTCAGTATTGTTGGGTGATTATCAATTGAATGGCACTTTATTTAAATATAATCAAGATGATGCAAAACCCAATCTAGCGATTGCTCAACTAGCAATTCGGGCGGGAGAGAAAATTGCAATTTTAGGCCGAAATGGCGCGGGGAAATCCACATTATTGCAATTATTATCAGGCATGCAAATGCCGCAGCAAGGTAATATTTATCTTGATGGTCTTGATTTATCACTGATTGATCCTGCTGATATTCGTCGTGATACAGGGTTACTTAATCAGAGTGCGCATTTGTTTTATGGCACAATCAGGGAAAACCTAACTTTAGGCGCACCTTTAGCCTCAGATGATGACTTGATTCAGGCGCTCAAAATGACAGGAGCTTGGTCATTTGTACAAGATAAAAAAGAAGGTCTTGATCATCTTGTACTTGAGGGTGGCTTAGGTTTCTCTGGTGGACAACGGCAGGCTTTGTTGCTGTCACGCTTGCTTATTCGCCAACCTAATATTGTATTGTTAGATGAGCCAACAGCGTCGATTGATGATGTAGCAGAAAAACAATTTATTGATCATCTAATGAATTGGATGGGGCATCGGACTTTAATTGTTGCAACTCATCGGCGAGCTGTTTTGGCATTAGTTGATCGAATTATTGTCATGAATGAGGGGAAAATTGTGATGGATGGTCCACGCGATCAGATTTTGAGTCAATCAAATAATCAAACTCATCCATCCAGTGGGGCACAATAATGAATGAACAACCACAACAAACAAAACGTCCTGCTAAAGCTTCATTTCATGAACCACCTTTACCTAAATCGAGTATGGTCATCTGGATTATTGGCTTAGGACTTTTGGTGTTCTTTATATGGGCTGCTTTATTTAAATTGGAAGAAGTTTCTACAGGTACGGGTAAAGTTATTCCATCTTCTAAAGAGCAAATTATTCAGTCATTAGAGGGTGGTATTTTGACCAAACTCGATGTTAAAGAAGGTGATATTGTAGAAAAAGGCACCATATTGGCACAATTTGATCCGACTCGCTTTGCATCTAATGTAGGTGAATCGCAGTCTTTGCTCGTTTCTTCATTGGCCACTTCGGCACGTTTACGGGCAGAAGTAAATGGAACTGCATTACAATTTCCCGAGATAGTTCAAAAAGATTCGCAATTGGTTCGTGAAGAAACACAGTTGTATAATACACGACGGATAAATTTAGAAGAGTCAATATCAGATCTAACGACTTCTTTAACATTGGTACAGCAAGAGCTAAGAATGACTGAGCCGTTAGTTGCTAAAGGAGCTGCAAGTGAGGTAGAGGTTTTAAGGTTAAAACGTCAAGCTTCTGATTTACAAAAGCAAATTAATGATACACGTAGTCAGTATTATGTAAAAGCAAGGGAAGAATTATCCAAAGCCAATACCGACGTAGAAACACAACGGCAGATTGTGAAAGGAAAATCAGATACATTAAATCGTACAGTCTTTAGAGCGCCTGTTCGCGGTGTGGTAAAAGAAATCGATGTAATGACTTTAGGTGGCGTAATTCCTCCTAATGGCAAGATTATGACGATTGTGCCGTTAGATGAACAGCTTCTGATCGAAGCTAGAATTTCGCCAAGAGATATTGCCTTTATTCGTCCAAACCAACAAGCTTTAGTCAAAATTACAGCGTACGATTATGCGATATATGGCGGATTACATGGCAAAGTGACCGTGATATCTCCTGATACGATTCGAGATGAAGTTAAACAGGATCAATTTTACTATCGGGTTTATATTCGCACTGATTCAGATAAGCTGCGAAATAAACAGGGTAAGACTTTTGCGATTACGCCTGGAATGGTGGCGACAGTTGATATTCGCACTGGACAGAAAACAGTGCTGGACTATTTGATTAAGCCATTCAATAAAGCCAGAGAAGCGTTAAGAGAAAGATAAAGTCTTAAATTTTATGGATTTTGTAGTGATACAAAATCCTTTTTTTAATTTTAGATATCTCATTACCGCGCACGAACCACAAGCCGATAATACCCAATCAATAAAAAAATACCTGTCGCACAGCTCAAAAATATGAGTTTAGTTAAAACCAGATAAGTTTGAGTGTAAGCGTCCGCTGAACCCCATGCCTATTTTTTAATTTGAGTTGGATTTCCAGCGATGTGGCAGTAATTCTTCTATTTGGGTCGCTTTATGCGTCGGCAGCCTTTTCAGCACATCACTTAAATAGGCATACGGATACAAGCCATTCAGCTTTGCTGACTGGATTAATGTCATGATATTGGCTGCTCGCTGACCGCTGCGCAGCGAACCTGCAAATAGCCAATTCTTACGTCCCAACGCCCAAGGTCGCATCTGGTTTTCCACCCAATTATTATCTATAGGTAGATTGCCATCATCCAGATAGCGGCTTAAAGCTGGCCAACGCTTCAGAGTGTAATTGATGGCCTTGGCGGTTGGAGAACTCGATGGCACAGTCAGTTGATGTTGGTTAAGCCATTCATACAGTTGTTGCATCACCGGTTGACTATGCTGTTGTCGGTATTCGCGGCGCTGTTCTGCCGTACCATCGGTCTTTTTCCTGAGTTCTGCTTCTATCGCATACAGTTTCTGAATCAGCACCAATGCCTGTTCAGCGACCTGACTTTTCCCGGTCACATGCAGTTCATGGAATTTACGACGTGCATGGGCCATGCAGCCCACCTCAATGACCTGACCTGATTTAAAGCGTGCTTTATAACCACTGTAATCATCACAGACTAGATTGCCCTGCCAGCCATTCAGGAACTCTGCAGCATGCTGGCCTGAACGACTATCCTGAAAGGGCACTGTTGCAAATAGGCTGACATGATAAGCTAAATATCTTATTTATTTCGAGATACAGCAGATGAATCCCTTCACTGTCAACGGCAATTTAAAACTGACCCCTTTTACCTTAAAAACAGCAAAGTAAAATTGACCCCTTTGATGATTTATTAAGACTCAATTTGTGGTTGAATTCCTACTCTCTTTTTATCCTTCAAACGATAACTCTCACCCGATATCTGTACCACATGACAGTGATGTAATAGCCGATCTAACATCGCAGCGGTCAACGTAACATCATCCGCAAATGACTTAGACCATTGGCTAAAGGGTAAGTTACTCGTCAATATCGTACTGCCTTTTTCATAACGCTTGGCAATCACGTTAAAGAACAGATTCGCTTCTTCACGTCCAAACGGTAAATAACCAATTTCATCGATAATCAGTAACTTTGGTCCCAGTACCGCACGTTGCATATAGGTTTTCAATTTACCTTGCTGATAGGCTGTACTCAGTTGCAGCATTAAATCCGCTGCGGTAATGAACTTGATCTTAATGTTGTTCATGATGGCCTTATAGCCTAATGCCATAGATAAATGCGTTTTTCCTACTCCGCTAGCCCCGAGAAACACCACATTTTCTGCTCTAGCAATAAAGCTCAGATTGAACAGTTCAATCACCTGTGATTTAGGGGCCCCTAGGGCATAATTAAAATCATAGTCTTCCAGGGTTTTGACTTGAGGCAGGCCTGAGAGTTTCATCAGTACCTGCTGGCTACGCTGTTGCCTGGCAGCATATTCATGCGTCAAGATCGCTTCAACAAAGTCGGCATAACTTCCATCCTGACCTAATGTTTGTTGTGCATGATGTGACCATTGTGATGTGATGGCAGGCAGATTAAGCTTTTGGCAAAGTTGCTCTATACGGTCGTATTGCAGATTCATCAGGAAACTCCCAGCAACTGGTCATATATCGATAAGGGATGCTGCAAACTCTCGTAGGGCATGACATGCTGTGCTGCTGCAACAGGTACAGTGCTGGAACCTGTATCTGATTGCGGTAATGGCGTAAATTTTTGCTGCTCCTGTTGTAGTCGAACAGCCGGTTTTTCTTGCGTGGTGGCATGAATCCGCTGATTGGCGGTTTCATGCAGCCACCGGCCAATGTGGGCATTGGCGACATCAACATCTAACAGTAAACCCGAAGTCTTCAGGCTTGCTTTCAATGGCACAATAAAGCTTGATTTGAGGTATCCATTAAAGCGTTCAACTTTGCCTTTGGTCTGTGCACGGTAGGGCTTACATACGCGAGGACGAAAGCTGTACTTCTTGGCGCAGTCGAGCAGTTTGGGGTTCCATTTATGCTGCCCCTCCTGATAGGCATCCCGTTCAATCATGATCGTTTTAGCGTTATCAAACAGGATTTCTTGAGGTACTCCTGCAAAGAACTGAAATGCATTTTCTAGACCATCGATCCATGCATCGGTACGTTCATGATCATAAAATTTCACGAAAGTCGCTCTGGAATAGCCTAATGTTGCGACAAAGGCTTTTAAAGTCGTGTTGTTGCGTCGAATTGTGGTGAAATCTACCTGCATTTGTTGGCCAGGTTGGGTTTCAAAACGAATGATCGGTTCCGGTTTAGCAACTGGTTTTAATGTTGCAAGATATTCCCTCAAGATCCTGATCTTTCCTGGATATCCCAACCCTAAAATTTCCTGGTAGAGCACAACAGCAGGAATCCATTCAGGATGAGCTGCATTTACACGTTGGAGTAAATAGGGTTTATATGGGTCAAGGATACTTATTCTAGGCTGTATACGCTGATACTGAGGTGTGGTGTTTTGCCGTAAATATTTACGTACGGTATTTCTGGATACCCCCAGTTCACGAGTAATCGCTTTAATAGATTTACCTTGTTGATGAAGTATTTGGATTGTCACTGCTTGCTCCAAAGTTAACATGTTGAGCAGTCCAAAATGACCGCTATATTAACCAAGGGGGTCAGTTTTTAAATGCCATTAGGGGGTCATTTTTACACTGCCGCTAACAATACCAATCGTTTAGAAGCAGCAAATTTACGAGCATCAGTCGGTACAACGGGTGATTCATACGATAATGCTCTGGCTGAAACGGTGAATGGCTTATACAAAACAGAGGTGATTGAATATTTAAAAGCAGATTGGCAAGGTTTAGCAGATGTACAACTTGCGACACTAAACTGGGTATATTGGTTCAATAAAAAGCGTGTACACAGTGCACTGGGTTATGTATCGCCTTTTGAGTTTGAAGCAATGTACTATGATAAGATTAACCCGTTAGGTCAGGTGGCCTAACTTAAATAAAAAAATCTCCGACAAACCCGGTATGGTTCAGTTCACTGCCGCATAGGCAGCTTAGAAATGTGAAACGCTGGTTCGGCTCCGTAGTGATGCTGTTCACTGCCGGATAGGCAGCTTAGAAGTATTATTTTCAGTTATACTTATGGAAGCGAGATATTCTGTAAGTAATTCTTGTAATAAAAAGCCAATTATCTCGGAAGATAATTGGCTTGAGCAAAGAGTTTGGCTATCCGATTATTCGTTGATCATCCCAATAACACGGTACTACAATCAAATTGTTTTCATGTAATCGTGACCATAATCGGATACCTAAATCCCGCTGCATATTTTGGACTGTGAAATTGGAAATTAGTAGAGTCGACTTCATACTCTCATAACGGCTATATAAAACCTTATGTACCATTTCTAGACGTTTTTCATGCCGGTCATGCAGGCCATATTCATCAATCACTAATAAATCAAAACTGGAGAAATGGTCGATAACTTCCTTCTCAGAACGTGAAGGATCAGACCAGGTATCCATCATTTTTTGAGCAATTTCTGCACTGGTATAGTAGCGTGCAGATTTTGTACTGTTATGTAGAATGTTGCGAATGATTGATGCACTCAGGTGGGTTTTGCCTGTACCCGGTGTACCAATCATCAACATGTTCGGGTTGTGGTCAGAAATAATCTGCTGTGCAAAAGCCTGACATAGTTTGATGGCATTGTCTTGTGCAGTACATGCAACTACATAATTCTTGAAGCCACGATCCAGGTAGCGTTTATTGAGTCCTGAATTTTTAATTTTCTGCTGTAGTAATCGCTGTTGCAGTTCATTCTCATAAGCCGCATGTGAGTGATGGACGGTTTCTTTGGCACACAATTTACAGAGCCTGTGACCTGCAATTTCTATCATGGGTATATGATGGGCAGGGCAAAGTGTTTCCGTTGTTTCTGCACGAAACTGGAGTGTTTTAAGGATGGTATTCATGGCTGATCTCCTAAATCCATTTTGAATTTTCTAAAAAACTCTCATTTTTTTCTTCAAAATTTGAAGATGAAGATGAAGATGAAGATGAAGATGAAGATGAAGATGAAGATGAAGATGAAGATGAAGGGCATGATTCAAGTATAACTTGAGTAATACTCGAGCTCTTCTCAGGACCTGCTTGAGCATTTACTTTTTGTTGCTTAGTTGATGCTTGAGCATTACTTGCGGATTTCCCCCAACGTGCTTGAGCTGCATTTTTAGCTTTATCAGATTTCATTTGCTGATTTTGCAATGCCTGGCTTTTTAAACTGGTTAAAAAATTTGAATGAATCTGCTCAGATTCGACTTCAAACAATTCAAGGGCCAACAGCGTATTCAATAAAGTTTTAGCTTTGGTATGTTGCGATAATTTTGTGATGCTACATACAGTCGCTAGGTCATGAGGAATGGCACCATTTTTCCAGAAATCCATCATTAACAGCAGTGTTGCACCGATTTGTTCTACAGTCATTCGTGCGAATTTTGCCTGTAAGTCGCCAATATAAAGTGGCATCCAAATTGAAATATCTTTATGCATGGGTTTACCTTTTTATGGGTATAAGGGGCTAAGGTCATCAATTTGATGACCTTGTATATTTATTAGATCAGGGAGCTAGATTTATTAACCGGATACGGGCTTGTTGAGCTAAATCATCGTAATGGGCTTGTCCATCATCTAGCATTCGCTGTAGCCAAAGTCTCAAAGCCTGATGGTCATCGAAACATTTATTGATTTCCAGCAAAAAGGCCAGATTGTGCAGTTTGGGAATGTGTAGCTCATAGATTAATTCACGAGCGACCATATCTGCTTCTGGGCTGACGACCACACCACCAAAGAAAGCCTTACTATTCATGTGCAAGCTCCTCTGTATTGAGTTTTTCTAGCATGGCTTCAAAAGCACTGCCATCGCGACGTGTAACATTGGGGATGTAACGGCTATAGACCCGAAACAGCATTTCAGTAGTTGAATGTCCCAGCTGGCGTGCGATCCACTCCGGGTTCTCGCCTGCCGACAGCCAGAGAGTTGCTGCGGTATGACGTGTTTGATAAGCACGACGGGGCTTTAGCCCTAAAAAGCGTAGCAGGGGATGCCAGACACGCTTGTTTACCAAGCGATAATCGAGAGGCCCACCATCACGATTACAGAAGACAAAACTGGATTTACCATTATTTAAGCTTTTCTGTTGCAGAAAGGCCTGATAAACCCGATCACTCATTTGGATGGTACGGTCAGAACCATAAGTTTTGGTTCCACCAAGCACACCATTCACTAACGCTTCTCTGATATGGATTTCACGACGTTGTAAGTCGATATTTTCCCATTGAAGACCATCGATTTCACTGGTACGCATACCCGTAAAAAAGCGAATAGTGTAATAAGGCTTAAAATCATCACGAACAGTGCTAAGAATTTTATGTACCTCTTCCAGAGAAAAGGGAGTAACTTCAATCTTTCCTTGCTTTAAGTTCTTGATATTTTTATAAGGGCTATCAAAGTCATATCGTTCGGCAGCACTATCGAGTATCATACGAAGTACTGTCATAATCTGGTTGATTCGTGATGGTGAAAGGCATTCTTGGTTATTTCCGTATGTCACTTTGGCGAGGGATGAACGGAATCCAAGGATGTCTGACTTTTTGATGTTAATAACAGGAATTTTTCCAAAATATGGAGTTAAATATTTTCGAATAACAATCCTAATTTTTCCTGCATAGCTGCTACGCCATTCAATTTCTTTGTCAGTAACCCATATTTCACAATATTTAGAAAAAATAGGTGTTTTAGAGCTCACTGCATTAATTAGGTTTTCGGCGGTTTTAATTTCTGCCAGCCGAGCACTTTTGGGAAAATATTTTGCATAATCAAATACACCCAAGAGCATTTCAGCTTCCATACGTTCAATCGCTTTTTCAAGTTTTTTGCGATTGTTGGGGGTGTCTTCCATTGCAGTTGTTTCACGGCAACGCTTATTTAAGTACCGAAAATCGATTGTAAGCTTGCCGTATCTTGTACGGATTGAGGCCATGTGATTAAGACTCCTATTGTAGTTGTAGGTTATAAAGAGAGCCGAACGAGGTTTTTGTCATGTCTTCCTCAATGCGCTCCCAAACAAAAAGAATTTTGCGGCCACCAAATGGGCGAATGTAGTGAATACCTTCGAGTAAGACGCTATCTTTGAGTTGATTTCGGATAGTGCGTTCGTTGTAATGAATTCGTTCCGAAAGCTCTTTTGTAGTAAGATACGTGAAGTTCATATGTATATCCTTTTATAAAGTATCACAATGATGTTATTTAAGAACACAATGAAATACTACAAGTATTAAATACATCATGCAAGTACTTTATTACACAATGGTGGTAATTAATGATAGTTTGCAATTTGCCAGTCTTATTAGCAGAACGTAGAATGAAGGTTGCGGATGTTGCGCGTGAAACAGGGATGAGTAAAACCACTCTGCATAAACTTTATAATGGTCAATCGACTCGTATTGATTTTGAAACTATTGAGAAGCTCTGTTTATTATTAAATGTAGAGGTTGGAGATCTTCTGAAATTACAAGTTGAAGAATCTTAAGCTAATGAAATATCTATAAAAATAAGGTGACCAAATTTGGTCACCTTATTTTTTAGAGTACTTTTGACTTTGATTTTTCAGATAAGTGTGTAGATTGAGCATGCTGGACTGAATTTAAGAAATTTTTAAAAATGATCTGTATTTATCGAGGGTGTTATTGCGTGACCAAATTTGGTCACGCTACTATTTGATCTTGTAAGAATATTGAATTAAAAAAGAATAGAAGTCTAATGACATAAAAATTCTCGGTAGAGTAATTTTCTAAGCATTTTTAAACAGAGTTTCGTATCTTCTTGATTTATTGAAGGCACTTTTTGGTCACTTGTGGTCACCATGCAAATTGAAGACGTTGGGATAGACGGTATTTGAAATCAGCGTAAGAAGCTTTCTTATTTTAAAAAATCTAATAAAATCAACATAAAAAAAGCCCCAATCTTTCGATCAGGGCTTTTTGAATCTGGAGCGGGAAACGAGACTCGAACTCGCGACCCCAACCTTGGCAAGAGTCACCAACATAAGTTGCATTATACTTTATAAAAGTACAAAAAATTAATTCAATTTAAAACAATGGTTTATGTTTAATTTATTTCGCGGCGTAATGTGAGATAAAATTATATACGAGTAAGTTGGTCACATTTTAAGTTAAAAATTCAACAATAATTAAAGACATAAATCTTTATATATCTTGTTGGTTTTATCGTTTGGTAAAATAAACGACGGCATTTTTTAGTCTTAAATAGATTGAGTATGGATAAGCTATCTTTTAAGTTTTATGGCATGATCTGGGATACACAAATAGCAGCAATATCTTAGATTCTGCTTGTTTAATGGTTTTGTTGTACAGTTTGTACCGAAGGGAATACTTAAGTGAACTACATTGATCCTTAAAGCATCTTGTACTTTTTTCACAATAATTGAATTTAATAAATTATCGAATCGTTTAACTTTTGGTTATCATAAACAGGAGTTTCGATCGGTTCCGTTCTAGTCCTCATTGTCGCATATCCTTGATTCGACCAACTCACCAACTTAAATGTCGTCCTAATCCAAGAAGCTCTTAGTCTGCTTATTGATTTCAAGGCTATATCCGTAGAAACAGAACTCTATGTAGATGTACATAGGCTTTGGTAAGAATAAACAAATGAAATAACCATATGTTTGGTACGCCATTGAGTACGTGTGCATAGGTACAATTTTTTATTAAATTTAAAATGAAGGTAACATTGATACAATATAAAAGAAGTTTATAATTAAGTTGTTGAATATTTTTAAAAATTTGAGGGCGTTATGGTAAATAATAATTTTGAAATTATTGAAGAAATGTTGAATCTACAAGATTCGATAAATAGTGTAATTAACCCTAATTGGCGTGATGCAAAAAATCCTTGGTATAGGGCTATTTGGACTGAATGTGCAGAATTAATGGATCATATTGGTTGGAAATGGTGGAAGAAGCAAGAAATCGATATTGAACAAGCCCAAATTGAGTTAATAGATATTTGGCACTTTGGTCTTAGTGATATTCTTCAAAGAAAAATAACAATTGATGAAATTTCCAAAGAGTTAGAGAAAGTTAGTTTAGATGCTTTGATAGACATTCATCATACAACTATAGATAAAAGTGAACTATTAACAAAAGTTGAAGATTTCATGGCTTTTACAGTTACACATAAAAGTTTTGATATACAAAGTTTTATGAATCTATCACTTATGTTATCTCTTGATATAGTTGAAATCTATAAACTATATGTTGCGAAAAATGTATTGAACAGTTTTAGACAGCACAACGGATATAAATCTGGAGAATATATAAAAATTTGGAATAATCGCGAAGATAATGAACATTTATATGAGATTTTAAATAATTATTATGAAGATAAGATAGATATTCAATTATCTAGTTATCTATACACACAGTTAGAACAAAGATATAAGCAAATAGAGAAATAAGCAGAGTATTGAATAATGTTTCAAAGTGATGATCAGTGGAAATATTTTATAGACACTGGGGTTTGGCCTAAAAGAAATCAATTCGCTCCCCAAGAGTGGATAAATAATTTTGATTCTGATGAGAAAAAGTTTGCTAGAAGATTATTAGAAAAATTCACTTATTTTTCTGAAGACATGGTTAAACAATTATTTAAAAGCAGTTTTGTATCACTTTCAAAATATATTCTAACAAATAAGGCGGATTCTATTTTATCAGCTAGAGAGTGGTCGGTTTTTTTAGATAATCTTTATATATTGAGGGTTACGGGAGAGGATCCAAGTGATGCTGATAGTGGATACATATTTACAAGAAGCTCTAGAGATGTTTTAGGTATACCAGAAACACAAATAATTACCTCACAAAAGTTTGTTGAAGTAATTCAATATAACCCTGAAGCAAGCTTTGTTTTCGTCGATGATTTTGTTGGTTCTGGTAATCAATTTATTAGTTTCTGGCATCAGCAAGAAATTTTACCGAATATAACTTTTCAAAAAATATATGAGCATTTCCCTAATAGAAAATTCTTTTATTGTCCAGCTATATGTACTCAGATGGGATATAACTTAATTAGAAAATGTTGTCCTGTAAAAGTACTACCTGCACATTTATATACTGAACTTCATAGTGCTTTAAATCCAGAATCTTATATATGGAGAGACTTCTCTAAAGATGGCCCAGATTTTATAAAAGAAATAAGTATGAAAGTTGGTATACCTGAATTAGAAAATGCGGGGGTAATTGTAAATGCTGATGGAACGAAGATTGTTAGTTGGCAAGGATATTTAGAATTGGGCTTAGTATTAGGTTTTTCCCACGGTTGGCCAGATGCAACACTGCCTTTATTTTATCATAATGAAGGAGGATTTAAGCCTCTTTTGAAAAAGGGAGAGTTATGAATAATTATTTACTGAGATTAAAACAAGCTCAAAAGTTATTAGGTTTATACAGGGCTGAATGGTTAAGTTCAAAGCTTTTCGATCATTTCAATGAGCCAGGATATTTTTCGGAATTAAAAACCAATCGACCATGTGTTTTAATTGGTGGCCGAGGCACAGGTAAAACAACTGTACTTAAAGGGCTGTCCTATACAGGACAATTCGCTATAAATACCAATACCCAGATTCAGGATTGGAATTCTATAGGTATCTATTACAGAGTAAACACTAATAGAGTAGCAACGTTTAGTGGGAATGATGTTTCTTTAGATAGATGGATAAGTTATTTCAGCCATTATATTAATTTATGTTTTTGTCAGGAATTAGTTAAGTTTGCTTTGTGGTATGAAAAAAATACAGGTGAAAAAATTGAAATAACTCCAAGAAAATGGAGAGGTATTAAAACAGTACTAAAATTAGAGGAGGCAATTGATTCTTTAGAGTATTTGGAAGAAGAGTTAGAAATTTTATTACTGGAATTTGAGTCTTCTATTAATCAGGTGGTTGATAATCCTCCAAGTAAAATTACTATGCAAGGGGCACCAATAGATACTTTAAGTGAGGCTTTGCTTTCAGGTACAGCGTTAGAAGGTAAGCAATTCTTTTTTTTAATTGATGAGTTTGAAAATTTTCAAGATTACCAACAACAAGTATTAAATACTCTTATAAAACATAATAATAGTTTTTATACATTTAAAATAGGTGTAAGAGAGTTAGGATTTAGACAGAAGGCAACTTTAAATGAGAATGAACAGTTAACATCACCGGCAGATTATGTTCGAATTGATTTAACAGAAATATTTCAGAATAGTACAGGTAATAAAGAAGCTAATAAGTTTAAGGAATTTGCTGAAGCCGTCATTAATAGTCGTTTAAATGATTCTAGTTTTCTTGGACAGCAAGAGGAAATAAGAATAACTGATCTTTTACCATCTTTATCTCAACTTGAAGAAGCTAACTTACTATTAAAAAATAGTCATTTGGGATGGTTAAAAGATTTAGAGATAAAAATTGATAAAAACCTTTATGAAAAAGCTAAAGCGATACAACCAGGCTATCTTTTCTTCATAAAATATTGGAGTGAAAAGGAAAATGGTAAGTGTTTTGCTGAGTTAGTTGAAGACTGGATTTTAAATGGTAAAGAATCTTGGAATACGAGATTGAATAATCATTTCTATGCATCTTTATTTTCTATTCGAACAGGTAAAGTTGGTATTAGAAAATATTACACAGGTTGGGATACTTATCTAAGTTTAGCTAATGGTAATATTCGTTACTTATTAGAGTTGGTACATGCGGCATTATTGGAACATTTAAATGTATTGGAAGAGTCAAATACAACTAATTTTATACCAATCACTTATGATGTACAAACTAATGCTGCAATTCAAATTGGCCGAAAAAATCTAACAGAATTGGAAGGGCTTAGTGTTGAAGGGGCGAAACTAACAAAATTGTTATTAAGCCTAGGACGTGTTTTTGGTGTATTAGCTGCTTCACCTCTAGGGCATACTCCTGAAGCTAATCAATTTCAATTAGCTAGCGATTCAGATGTAACAACTGAAGATACTGTAAATAATATCCTTACCCAAGCAGTGATGCATTTAGCTTTAACTAGAACCCCTGGCAGCAAGTTAACTGATAAAACTGATATTAGGGATTATGATTACATGATCCATCCTATTTTTTCTCCATTTTTTGTATTTTCCTATAGGAAAAAACGTAAGATAACCTTGCAATCTAGTAGTCTTTTGAAGTTAGTTCTCCAACCTAAAGTAGGTATTAAAGAAGTACTTGAAAACTCTAATCGTAATGAAAGCTTAGATTTTCAACTACCTGATCAACTACAGTTGTTTGGAAATTATTATGAATAAATTAAAAAACGTACCAATTTATACTGATACTTTTCAACAAGCAGGGGATTTTAAACCACTTGATCATAGTATTTATGTATTCGGCTTAACAGATGAAGTTAGAAGTCAACATATTGCTGATTGGAGGAATTCTACAGTAAACGTAAATTTCATTGAAATTTCAGAGAAAACGAATAGTTCCTTCATTGTTAATGGTGATGATTCAAATGAGATTTTTTTGAGAAGCGACCAAAATTTATCAAACTTATGGAAAGATGTCTCAAAAGAATCAAACATTTATGTAGATATCACGGGCTTATCTCACTCTACGTGGGCAGGAGTATTGAAGTCTGCAATAGACAATGGTTATAAAGTATTGGTTGTATATGTAGAACCAGGTTTATATAGTAGAAGTGATGCTCCTCTTGAGGGGCAGATTTATGATTTAAGTGAAAAAATCACAGAAATTTCTCCTTTGCCTGGATTTGCAGTACTTGCGCCTAAAAAAGCAGAGACTATGTTTGTTCCTTTGCTTGGTTTTGAAGGTACGAGATTAAAATACATTATTGAACAAATTCAGCCTGCTAATGAACATATAATGCCTATCGTTGGGTTACCTGGATTTAAACCATGGTATGTGTTTGAAACATTGAAGGGGAATAAAGCTTCATTAGTTGAAACTCGTGCATGGGAATCAATTCGATATGCTCCTGGGGACTGTCCATTTAGTTGTTATTATTTATTAAATGACGTATATACAACGTATAATGAACAGCATATTAAAATTGCACCTATAGGAACTAAACCTCATGCTTTAGCAGCCGTCATGTTTGCATTGAATCATCCTCAGATAGAGATAATCTACGATCATCCAGTTAGAAAATCAGGTAGAACTGATGGATCTTCAAAGCTACATGTTTATCATGTTTCTAGTCTCGTCAAACCAAATCCGACTAGAACACAAGATTTTATAAGAAGTTTGAGAACACGTAGGACAAGTTCAGCTTAATGATTGATCAACATTTTACTCCTCCTCTATTGGCAAGTCTTTTAGTAGATTCCCTGCCAAAAGAATTTATACCATCTTACATTGCAGATTTTGCAGTTGGTGAGGGTAGCCTAATTTATGCTGCTCTAAAAAAGTGGCCGAGAGGGGTGAGTGTTGTTGCAAATGATTTATGTAAAACTACATTAGATCTATTGAATGAGGAAAACTGGTATAAGTTTAATATGAATTTTTTAGACTCAAAACTAGTTTCTAATTCTGGCTTGAAGTCTTTTGAAAATAAGATTGATTTGATATTGTTGAATCCACCTTTTAGTCAGAGACACGTGAAGCCTATCGCATGGGAAGGGATAAGTTGTGAAATCACTTCAGGCCTTGCTTTAAGTTTTATTTATAAGTCGCTGGCTTTTTTAAAGCCAGCTGGTTATTTGGTTGCTGTAGTTCCAAATGGCTGTTTAACAAGCCAAAGAGATAGAAAAGCATTAAACTATTTGAAAAAAAACTATATTTTTAAAGTTATTGCTCAGAACAAAGAGGCTAGTTTTGATAAAGTTAAAGTAAAAACATCAATAATTTTAATAGAAAATATAAGTCCTCAAGCATTATTTTTAGATTCATCTTGTGAGAAAAAACCTTTAAAATCAAAAGTTTTTAGAGGTAAGCTTCAAATGCATATAGTCTCAAAAAAACTGGATAAAGATGGCTTTCCTTTAGTACACACAACTTCTTTAAAAAATCATAAAATCGAATTTTTAAATACTCTTTATGTAACTTGCCCTAATTCTATAGTAAAAGGACCTGCAGTGTTATTTCCAAGAGTTGGTAATTTTAATCAGGATAAGGTTTGTATCTTATTGCCTGATGTAGAGGTTGTGATTTCAGATTGTATATTTTCTATAGACTGTAGAAGTGTTGAAGAAGCTCAAGTTTTAAAAGAAATTATACATTTAAATTGGAAAAATTTTAAAGAAAACTATTCTGGAACGGGTGCGGTTTATGCGACATTAGACAAAGTAGACTTTTTTATTTCTGATCTTTACGATAAAAATATTATTAAGTTTAATGAGTTGGCTGCTTAAACCTTGAGTGCATAAAAAAATATGCCAACTTAATAAAGTTAAAATTACAGGGTCTTCTGAAATAGAATGTTTATAGTAAATTTTTCAGAATTTCAGGATCGGCTATTTGAGTATTAGAGAAGTTGGTCTACCTATACATGCTAAATGTAGACAAAATTTAAATGCGGCAAGAGCCTTACCATCTTTTATTGAGTAAAGTTGGAGACGGACGTAGTTTTCTTGAGTTTTTGGATGATTGGGTGTATTCAATTTGGCGAGTTTTTTTAATAACGGCTGTTTTTTAGCATCTAACGATTCTATAAGGTTTTGTCCGAGTAGATGCCAAAACTTGGGTGGAAACAGGTCTTTTACTTTGGAGTAAAATGATTCTAATTGATCAATTTTATTCCACCTATAGTGGATACCTGTATGCGACGCAGTGACACGACTTAAAAATGTCTCAAGCACGGCTTCAATTTGATGAGGATCTTGTTCAAATTTCTTTTGAATATTCTCAAAAAAGAAAATCATCGCAGTTTGTTCTTCATTTGTGTCAATCATGGCTGGTTTAAGAGGGGAAGTAATATCATTGGTATACTTCTGATCAAATAATCTAAGTTTGTTCTTTTGAGACCGGATCTGACTTAATTGTTTGGCATTTTCATACCAATATTGAACGAGTTCTAAGGGAAGACCAATTTCAATTGAAACTTGGTGTGGGTCATTAGAGATTTCCAATAAATTTAGGCATTTGAAGAACACATTCAGTGAAATTTTTGATTCTTTTGTTCCAGCAAAATATTTGAAAAAATTATGCTTCTTGGAAGAAACTGAGGTGGTTTCGCTTAAAATATCCTCTACATTACTATCCAACCAACTGGTTTGATCATTGAGTAACTGTTGGCTTAAATGAGAAGAATGTTTTTCGAAATTGAATGGAGCAGAATCCTTCACTGTGTTTAGAAAATTGAAAGAAGGTTGGTAGCCCATTATTTTTTTTGCAAATTGATTATCAATATCCGGATGGTATTGAAGTATTTTATGCCCAGCCATAAGGTAGCTCAGATGAATATAACTTTTAAAAGTTTCTGTAGGATCAATATGCCCCAGTAGATGGGCAATAATAAACCAATGATTTTGACCATTTGGATTGCGTAGTAACTCCGTCCGGATAGAATAATATTCATCTTCAGAATAATCTGTCAGATTCTTTACTAGAGGAGCATAATCACAGTTAAGAAGAAGGGATAATTGATTCGTAGTTGTGTGACGAAATGAGTGAAAAGAATAACTATGATGCTTGAAAAGTCTGTTCATAATCATTCTAAAAGGTGCCGTTACTGTATATTGATTTAGTTTACGATTTCCATTCCAAGTACGGAATAGGTATGAGTTTCTCTGATTAAGTAGGCGTTGTTCAACTACATAACTATGGAAGAGCTGATATTCATCAGCTTTTAATAACACATACACGGGCACGTTTCGTTCTGAACTATCAGTTTTGAGTTCATGTAAGTTCCCTGTCTTAATAGAGCCATAAGGTCGAATCCATACTGAGAGGCAACTTAAACCTTCAACATCCTGTACACGTAAACCTAGGATTTCATCAAGGCGCATTCCTGTTCGATAAGCTAAAATATAGATGATTTTTAATACTTTATAAGTGTTTTCTTGACTTGGAGAGCTTGAAAAGAATGCATCTAACTTATTCATAAAAGATTGATAAGTTAAAGGGCCGATAATACGAGCTTTAGGCCGGTTTTGTAAGGCAAAAGATTCAAATTCGATAGATTCTGTTTGGAACAGGATTTGTTGAAATTTATGGAAGCGTTTCAACATCCTACTTGTCTCGCCTACGGATTTCTTAAACTCAGGTTGGCCTGCGTCATCTGCGAGTCGAGTGTTCGTAACTATTTGTTGGTAGATCTTCGCTATGCTTATATTGAAATCATCTTCACTATCTAGATATTGTAATGAATGAGTTAGCCAGGGTTCAGCAATACGTGAGTAATAAGTGTAAATCGAACTATCTGCTAAAGGTTTATTTTGATGCAATGATTTTTGAAATTTATCTGTGCAAAAACTAAAACATTCAGCTAGAGGCTGAATTTGTTCTAATGTTGGTTTATAAAGGCTGATCAGCCATAAAGTGACACGTTTACTGTACTCATTAAAGTTATCCGCATTTTTAATACAATATTCAATGATTAATACATAAATGCTTTGATTCGATTGTGTCGTACGAATTAGTTGTAAAAGATCTTTGTGAATCCTTATTACATTATCTAAGAGAAGTTGAACATCATCGGAGTAAGAGGGTCTCACTATGGTTGATGATTTTTCTATATCTATATCATCAATTGAATTCTGCTTATATTTGAATTTCGGTTGCAAAAATCTTTCAAACTCAGCTTCTGATAATCCACATGTTTGAATGTTTTCAAGTAAGCATTGAGAAAGTGCAGGGTCAATGTTAACTTTAGGAAGTTGCATCCAGTTAAAGTTGGCATAATTACATAAGAATTTATATGTTTTGGAATCAAAAGGCACTTCGATCTTATTGAAAATAGTCTGGAGATACTCTTCAATATTTTGATTCACTGAGCGAATATTCCTGGTATTAAAATGGATTAACCATAATCGAGTAATCTGATCTGGAATAAAATTACGTGATTTTCGAATGGTTTTCTCATCAATAAATAGATCTCCATAAGAAGAGGAGAGAGGCTCTAAAAAAATAATGTTAATATTTTCAAGATTTCTGATTTTTTCAGGATTTTTTAAATGCTCAAGCAAAGCATCTAACGACGCTTTTTGGTTCAAGCCTGAGTAAAGCATTGCTGAAATAAGAATATTTCCAATAATCTCATCGTCAGAAAATGCTTGGCTGTTATTAACTAGAACCCAATAGTCCCAAAGCTTATCCATTATTTCATCAATCTGATGACCTTTTTCGATCCAGTTCATAGTAAAAACAGGCTGATCGCGTTTCATTTCAAACGTCAGATTAGGAAGGGCCAAAGCTTCATGGAGATTTAGATTGATTTTTTTGATATATGTTCTGAAGAACTCATGTGCATATCTTTTCCAGGCAAGGCTAGGAGCTTTGTGCTTGATAAATTCATAAATTGCTGGATAGAATGCTTCAGGATTTTCACGCTTCTCAAATTCATGTTCTTTGAAATATTGGAGTAATTCCTGTTCTACATCAATCTGTAGCTGCTTTTCCTGATAGTCTCGATTTTGTTTTCTACGGTTTTCGGCATACTGTGGTTGTTTTTTTTTCATTTGAATATTAGATAAGAGCATTAAGTTCAATACCTGTAATTTGAAAATGATCTTTCATTTGTTCAAGAATGAGGGAAATTTTCGAGTATTGGGTAATAGATAGACTTGAGTAAGGATGGGCTGCTTCTTGCTGCATTTGTTCATGACCAAATAATGCTAAAATTTCAGTCTCACTAATTTTGTTACTAAGAAAAGCACGGGCCGCATGTCGGTGCCAGTTAGCATGTTCTAAGTCTAATTCAGGAGTGAAGTTTCTCACAGTCGATGGACTTAACGTTTGCCATTTTTCATTATGAAAAATATTTAGTAACGGAAGTTTGTTGACTAGAATTAGTTGTATTTGATACTGAATCTCGGGGTAACTTGGTCCAATCTGGAGTTTGAAATAGTCCAAAAAATGTAGGAATTTTTGTATTTCTTCTACAACAAAAGGGCTGAGGGGGATTAATCGTCCATAGTCGTGGCGCCCACCGATTTCTTTATCAGAGACCATGAATATTTTCCTTTTCAAATTAAAACTTTTTAAAAATCCAGGAAACTCTGAAACAGGTCTGGCAGCAGTAAAAAGTAATAAAAAGTGCCACATCCAAATGTTGTAGTGGTTGTAAACTGCTACTAAATTATGCTCATCCTGAATGAATATTTTTGTTTTTAGCACTGTAAATATTCTTTTGATCATATTTGGTGTTGGAGCTTTACGACTGCCAAAATTTAGTGTGCTGCTAGATTCGATGTCTGGAAGAGATGGCTCCGTAAATTTGAACAACTCCTATAAGTGATATTTTGCTCCCCAAATGATGTTATAAACATCGATATATGGAGTATTTTATGGCACGTAGACCAAGAAGAAATCATTCAAATGACTTTAAAGCTAAGGTAGCGCTTGCTGCGATTAAAGCAGAAAAAACACTTGCTGAATTGAGTGCTGAATTTGATGTTCATCAAAACCAAATTATCGACTGGAAAAATCAATTGCTTTCAGCTTCCTCGCAAGCCTTCGATCAATCAAAAGCTCCAGCAGAACCGCCCATTGATCTAAAAAAACTACATGCAAAAATCGGTGAGCAGGCATTAGAAATTGATTTTTTAGAAGGTGTGTTGAAGAAACTGGGCCGCTTCAACCACAAAAGTTAATCGACGACTCACTTCAGATTTCAGTATCTAAGCAAGCTAAGCTACTGAAAGTCTCCCGTGGTTGTTATTACTATCGCCCAAAACCTGTGAGTGCATCAGATCTGAAGCTGATGCGCTGTATTGATGAATTACATATGCAATACCCTTTTGCAGGTAGCCGTATGATGCGTGATTTATTGAACCGTCAAGGACATCATATAGGACGACGTCATACACGTACTTTAATGAAGAAAATGGGCATTAATGCGTTATATCGTAAACCAAATCTAAGTCAGGCCAATCAAGCTCACCGTAAATATCCATATCTGCTCAAAGGATTGAATATTCAACGGAGTAATCAAGTGTGGGCAACGGATATAACGTATATCCCTATGGCAAAAGGCTTTGTCTACTTATGTGCTGTGATTGATTGGCACAGCCGTAAGGTGCTTGCCCATAGCGTATCGATTAGTATGGAGGTTGCATTTTGTATAGAAACATTAAATGAAGCTATTGAAAAATATGGCCGACCTGAAATCTTTAATACAGACCAAGGCAGTCAATTTACCAGTGATGCATTTATTGAAGTGTTAAAATCAAATGACATCCAAATCAGCATGGATGGTAAAGGTCGTTGGGTTGATAATGTGATGATTGAACGATTATGGCGGAGCGTTAAATACGAGGAGGTTTATCTCAAAGCCTACAGCAATGTTTTTGATGCGAAAAAGCAATTAAATGCCTATTTTGAATTTTATAATTTGAAACGACCTCATTCGAGTCTGGACAAAATGACTCCAGATGAGTTTTACTATGACCAGCTACCACAACAAAATAAGGTAGCTTAACTAGAGCAGAATATCACTTATAAATAAGCTTTTAGTTGTTCAAACAAGTGGGACCATCTCTGGATAAGCATTAGATAGGGGTTCACATAGGGATTTTAAAAAAGAGAGATATTGTAGCTGTAAGGTTGGGATACTCTGATGACAATAAGAAATTGAAGAAGATTTATTTGCGTCAACACCAGTGAGAAGATCGGCAAGTTGCCTATTTCCAGTTCTATGTAGAATTGATTGATGTAAAAGAGAGCTTATTTTTATGAGTGATAATTTAGGAACATACAATTCTAATCTCAATTTTGCTAAATGTTCATTAAGTTCTTTTTCCGAAACTAGATTACTTTCTTGTAGAGAAGTTATGAATAAATTTGGTATAGGGATATCTAAATAGATTAAGTGGTTTAGGAGGGCATTTGGATAAGAAAAATTTTTGTTTTCAAAAATTGAAAACTTACTTCGAAGAAAGCATTTCCCATTGATTTTGATAACCTTTTGCCGTGAATTTAAGCTCTTAACACGTTTATTTTGTAATTTAAGCCATTCTTTCGTTGTATTTCCTGTCAGGAATGACAGCATCAAAATAAGCGATACATTACGCTTTTTATTTTGAGTGAAATCGTCATATAGTTTAGAGAGTAGAGCGCAGGTAGTGGTTTTATTTGGATATAAACTACTAAATGGCAATAAATGTTCTTTTCTCTGAATATGTTTAGAAACTAAAGGTAGTAAGTAACTCTGAATAGTCTCTGAGTTTTTAGCAAGTGGGGTGATTGTAAGGGGATCTACATGAATTTGACGGATATCTTGATCATCTAACTGTTTTTCAATATTGAGTGATTTAGACTTCGAGCCTTTGAAGACTTCTGATGACTCCAAAATGAGTTCATCTTCATCTAAGAATTGATGCTGAAGTTTAGTTTCTGTACTAACTTTGGTAATTTTTGCTTTATTTTTTAAAACATAGGTAAAAGTAACGCGAAGATCATTCAACAGGTTATTTTCAAAAGTATTCGTGTCATTTTGATTATCGTGATCTTTTAAAAATTCAACAAATTCTTCTAAAGAAAGTGTGGGATCATTTAGATAATGATTCCACAAGTTCATGTATTTTTCAGTGTTCTTATATTTTTTATTTGGGTTTAGAATGCGATTAGCTGCGCGAAAACGCTGAAATAGTCGTTTTATTGTATTAAGGTGTTCTGAAAAATTCTCTTTATTCTGATAAAGCTTTGGATATAGGTCAGGTAAAGCAATTAAATAGATTGCAGCTTTTAAAACTAAAATATTCCAAATTAAAATATTTCTTTCTGGATGTTCTAATTGCGCAATTGAGTTTACATACCAAGTAATGGGTGCCTCAAGGACTTTATTCTTTCTCGAAGAAACTAAAGGTCTTAGTTTTAACGTAGTAACATTCTCTTGTAGATCAAAGTTAAATAGATCGAGATTGAGACCATACAAATACTCATCAGTTTTTTGTGACGCTAATAAATTAACAACATACTGAATATGCTCGTTGCGATTGAGATCTTCATCTCCAAACAATTTTTCTAATATCTGTTTTAAAGATAATTTTAGAGTATTAGAAGGACTTTGAGTAAGTAAACTATTTTTTGACATGATTATTTCCAAAACTGATCTAATGTAAGTGTAAAGTCAGTATTGTTTAAAAGTTGATATACGATAGCCTCGGATTTTTCTAATTGATCAAGCACATTCTGTCGTTCTCGGTAGATATTTTTATTGCGATAATTCAACTGATTCCGTGAACAAGATAGTAATGTCGCAAGTTGTTCTAAGCTGATTTCACTATGTGGTTTATTAGAGTATTTCTTGTTTAGAGCTAAGATAGCTTTAGGTGAAATGTGGCGATTGATGAGTGTTTGTAACTTTATAGGATTCATCAGATTCAAATCGTGATGAAAAGAGGATAGAAAATCTAGAAATTCCGTACTAGCAGCATTTTTTAATAGCTCAACTTTTTCTTCGTCTTGTGGGAAAGAATGAACTAGTAATTTGATACTTTGTGGTGTTATTTCTGACCAATATAGATACGAGGAGAATTTACTTGCGATGCAATAGCCTTGAAGCTTTGAATCTTTCCATACCTGGATTTCTGGAAGAGAAGAAAATATTGATAAACTAGTTTTTAAGCTTTTGAAAGCTTCAAGATAGCAAAGATGGATGCCAATGAATTCAGGGTGTACATTAATATGGATCTTATTGAAGTTTTTGACTGATAATTCTTTATGTACACCAAATTCGTCATTGAAGCTTAATACTATTCCCATATAGACGAGTATTCTCAAAATTAAGATCTAATGTAATATTCATATATTTAATTGAAAATTAAAACAATATATACAAGCTCTATTTTGTTTGTTATTACAATTTAAATACAGATAATGACATTTTTTGTCACCTAAAATAATGTGGTATTAACCCTAATTGGATCGAAAATTAGGGGAAATTATGAAAAAATAAAATCAAAGAAGAAGGTGTTATATTTGATGTTTGTAAATAATTAAGGCGTACCTTAAGAAAATGGGGAAATTTTAATTAATTTGATAACTACAAGCATACATTCAATAAATTATTTTTTTAATTTAGTGTATTGCTTGAAATTTGTTGTTGTGCTAAATTTAATTTTAGATTCATTGATTCTAATAAGTTGATGAATTTGAAAGGTCTGATCTCAACTCTCAGGCCTTTTTTAATGCTTATTTAATTTTTTATATAATAATGCCATATTTTATTAATAAACTTGGCCATTGTTATATACTTTAACTATCTATAACCCGAATCCTGTTTAAGCTGATGTTTTCATAAACGAATCATTGGTTTATTTTGATGACAGAGTTGGTACGCACACAAAGAAGCATAAATACCAGACAAATAGCCAGCAACACTTCGAGCTTTACTCGAGACTAAATTATAGGTCCCCTTAAGCAAACTGAATAAAGTTTCAACCCTATTCCGTTGTTTCAAGTGATATCCATCTGCTTTCAATAGATCAATCGATTGCATGTTTTTACGATGATAGGTAATTAAATCAATACCTTGACTCTTTAGTCTTAATTTTAAATCTTGACTAATGTACCCACGATCAGCATAGAGTTTTGATTTGAGTCCTTCGACTAACTGTTCAACCATTTTGATGTCTGCTGTATGTCCATTAGATAATGCTGTATTTACAATTTCTCCTGATGGATTCATGAGTAAATGTAATTTACAGCCAAAGAACCATCCCATTGAACTTTTACCACGCGTTGCTATCGCAGATAGGGACTTATGACGTTGTATTCTTTGATTTTTACAAACAGGTAATGTGGTTGAATCAATCCATAAAATGAACTTTGATGATTTCTCATCAAGGCAAAATGTAAGGCATGCAAAGCCAGTTGATGTGCATTAATCAAATGAATCATACGTTGATAACAGGGTAAGCTTTTAAATAAATGATATCTATCATTTTTTAACCACAAGAAAAATGCTTTGAAATGCGTAAAATTGGAACACTTATACCAAACTACGATAAAGATAATTTCTGAAATGCTGAGCTCCGAGGGGCGAATTCTTAAGCATCTGCCGCTTTGTTTAAGAAATTTCCAATAAGTTGCTTCAAATCTAAGAAAGAAATCATCAATGACAAAGAATAATTCGGTATGAGCTATATATAGCGTAAGGAACATAAGGACTAGGGCTGTGAGTTTTGTGTGGTAACTAAACTGATGGTTCTAGCCTTTCTTTTTTCAAGTCAATTTTTTATCCAAGATTCGGGTTATCTATAAAAATTTACAATATTTTTAATAGGATTTTTCATAAATAATTTTTATCAATAAAAAATTGTTGCAAGATGAGTTGAGTAATTTAGCAGGTCGCTTATTTTCTGTGAAGGATCTTAATTATAAAATTAAATTCTCTAAGATTTTAAAAATAATAGAGATTTTAATTCAAATATTTAGGATGTATTAGATGCTATTAATCGATGTATATGAGAAATTTTTCAATATGATGAACATTATTGTACAAATCGTTTAGGTCTAAGTTATATCATGTATTACTACAGACAAGTGGCTAATCAAGGTGATTAAAAATAGGTAGTCTAGATTAGTGTTTTTAGTAGATGAGTGATCAAAGGCTTTCCTGTCTCCGTAACAAAAGTGGGGGATGGCGATCTTAACTTTGTATCATCTAGGAAGAAATACTGTTAATTATTAAGACAACAAATGCTATAAAAATAAGTTATCAGCGGAAGATTATGAAAAATTTTCTTTGAAACTAGCATGAAACCAATTTTTTATTAGATAGTGCATTGTCAAAAAAATAGTTTTGAAACATGAAGCAGGCTGTAGTTAATGTATATGCTAAGCTGTGAAATATTGATTGTTCATAATTAAAGTTACATTAGTTGAAATAGTTAATTTGACTGAAAGCTTACTTCAACTTAATATTATATCGCTGGCCTACATTGCCAGTCGGTTTTAGCAGACCGTTGATCCAGCACAGAAAATAGCCTGTCTATTTTTTGTGAACCTTCTCGTCCCCCTTTTTTTCTATGGTAGGGCAGGAGGGGGACGTCTTTGACGTGCTGGTTCCTTGGATCCCAGTCTGCTAACCCTCTTTTGCTCTGCCACCATTATTTAGCAGTAATCGGCAGAGCTTCTTAATATTCAAGGAGCTTCTCATGCTGTATCCATCTATTCTTTATTGTGTCTCCGCACCTGTTCAACCTTGTTGTGTCATTCAACAGGGCATACAGCACTGATTTTAATTTTTAAGCTGTATTAAAAAACATTTTTACACGAACAATCTCTAAGGTGGATGGCTCAATCACGCCTATAAAAAAATACTTATTTTTATATCCCCTTGTGATTGTCAATTGCATTGAACATGCGGGGAACAATGATGTCTGAATTCACTCAACCAAAAATCATTCCAATCGAAAATCGTCCACCAAAATCCAAAGTCTTTGTAAAGTGCATCGTGGTGCCGATCGTCATTTTTTTAATTCTGGCCAAAGTCTTTTCCTTTGGCTGGTTTGGCTACCTATTCTTTGGCATCTGGCTGTTATGGTTTGTGATTGTTTATTACTTGTATACCTATGGCAGCACCTACTTTGCAGGTATGACGGAGCAACTGACCCGTCAAGGTGAACAGTTTAATTATCACAATCGTGGGGTCTGGATTAACAGTCAGCATAAAACCATTATTCTGTTTGATGAACCTGAACAGCGTTTAGTGAAATACCCATTTGACTATATTACGTCGGTCGGTCACTTCAACTTAGTTGAAGACAAAGTCTCTTATTCCAGCACAATCACCAGCAATCCGATGAAGGGAACGCATATCCGCCATCATGAACATCGCAGCCCAGTCAAAAGAGAATACCAAGTCAATATTGGAACACGCGACCCATTCAAACCGCATTACCGCCTCAAAGTGTTGTTTCCTTGGCGTAGCCCCAAAATGGCCAGTGAAATCCGCCAACTACTGTCGGCTGATCATTACCAATAATAACTAAGCATAAGAGGGGGGGATAAAATGATGAAACGTATAAAAAAGGGGATACCATCCATTAGAATCAGCACCCTGATGCTGACCATCAGTATGGCGATGGTTGGATGTGGCGGTGGTGGGTCAGGTGGAAATACTGGTTCCAATAGTGGTGGAACGGGTGGGGCAAACGATGGTGGTACTTCACCTCAACCTGTCACGTGTTCTGAAACGCAATATCTGCAAGAAGGGATCTGTAAAAACAAGACAGCACAACGCTTTGAACCCTTAGAGATCCATCGCTTTCTCAAAGGTCAAATGTATCAGTTAAATCTGAAGACGGATCAAGATCTGGCCCTCAGTTTGAGCAGTGAGAGTCCAAGTATTTGTGACTTCGAACAAGGCGAGCTCAAAGCCCTTGGTGTGGGCAAATGTAGTTTAACACTGACACAAGCAGGAACATCACAGCTTCTGCCTGTGCATAGCACGATGGTGGTGGATGTCATTGAGGCGCATGCAGAGGAGCATAAAGATCTGAATGCCTGTCAGGCCGGGAGACCCAGTGAGGCGGAGCGTCAGCTGTTTATCAATACACTGAATGAGATTCGTGCCTTACACAATCTGCCGAAAGTTCGCTACGACGATGCCTATGAAGACCAAATGATGCAAGCCTCTATGTTACTGGCGGTGAATGAAAAGACCTCACACTATCCGGATCGTACTTGGCGCTGTTTTAGTGATATTGGCTATCAAGGGGCTTCAACATCGAACTTGAATTTTATTCAAGCCTATCAACCTTTAGCCAGCTACGGTGCAGATACCCATCTGATCAATTGGTTGATTGAAAAAAACTCGGCCAGCATTGGACATCGACGTCATATCTTGAGTCCCTTCCTGATCAAAACCGCCTATGGTGAAGTCTCCAATACTGAGGCTAAAAGCGTATCGACCATCTTAGGCGCTGCCATGAAAGTGGTCTATCCCTTTGCATCGCAAACCCTAAGTACCACGATGCCGAAAGGGGTGATTGCTTATCCGTATCATGTGTATCCGAAGAAATTCTTTTCAAAAGCTGAACCTTTATCCTTGTCGATATTAGTCAATCCACAAAATGCTTATGCCAACAATACGGTGGATTTTTCACAGGCAAAGCTCACAGTGACGAGACGGGATAATCAGCAAGTTCAAACGATCAGCAACATCCAGTATGACAATATCAGCTATGGTTTAGTGGCCAATAATCTGCAATTTCATTTTAGTGCAATGCAATACAACGTGATCTATGACGTTCAGGTGAAGAATGTATGGGTGGATGGAAAAGCTGAGGACTATACCTACTGGTTTAAAGTTGATGATCAGTCCGGTGAACAACGCTTATCAGGAGAACAACGCTCAGCAGGAGAATCATCCAATGAGATTTAAGCTGAGATCATTTTTACTCGCCAGCGCTTCATTATTTGCATTGCAGACTGCGGTAGCTCAACCTGTTTCTACCGCCAATGCAGTGACTGTGCAGCCAGTGACTTTAGAGCAAGGCTTAAACTGTTTGGATTGGGCCAAGCAAGAACAGTCTTTTAGCAATCAACTGGCCACGGGCGATTGGACGCATACCGCAGCCTCTGATCTAACGGTTCTACAGAAACAATTTAAACAGCAATACACCCAGCAAAAATCAACTGTTGTAGATGATCCAGACGATGAAAACTACTGTGAGGATTGTCCTGAAATAGAAGTCTATTTGCCCAACGATCAACGCAATCCGATTCAACGGATTGAGGCTTTGATGCAGGTCAGTGTGGCTGGGGCCAGTACCTCGATTTATCGCAATGATGACATGGCCCAAACCAAAGATAACATTGAAGCGGGTTTAAATATTCAGCTCAGTCACTATAGTGGACAGCAATTTAAACGCTTTAAACAGCAGTGGGATCAAGCCTTAGCACATGACAATGAAAAACGAACCAAGACCCAGCAGGTCTTTCAACAGTATCCGCATTTAAAGGTGTTTAACGGAGAGGTCTTTCAAAACGGAAAGCGTTACAGCCCTAAACAGATTTACATCTATACCCAGCACTATAAACGGGATGTTTCTGATCTGAGCAGCATGATTGCTTATATCAGTCTGTATGACCATCCAATAGATCCATCACAGCACATATTACAGTGTGGCTTTATTGACAATATGTTTTAAACCGCTTCAACCGAATAAATAAAGAGTAACGCCATGAAAAAAATATTTTTAGCGGGCTTATGTCTCAGCCTTTCAAGCTTGGCCTGTGCGGGCGCCAAAGAAAGCCTAATCGGAAAACGTCTGGTGATGGACATCCCGGATGTTCAATGTGCCGGCTTGTCCTTCTCAAAAAATGGCAAAGATGCGGCGATGTATGCAGAACTGGGGCAGTGTCAGGATCCCATGCCGCTTAGGGTCAGATGGTTGGATGACAAGACCTTTATCTTAATCGAAAAAGTACGTCTCAATGAGACCTCTCCGCCACGTAGCTTCTTATACAAAGTCAAAAGCATCAATCAGGATTATGTGCAGCTAACAGAAATCTGGACCGGGTGGGGAGACTCAAAAGACGATACGCTGGGTTATTATTTTAGATAAACTGGACCTTAATTGAGTCATTTGGATATTGTGAGTGCTTGTGTTGAATTAAATGCGAATAGCGTTAAAATTCTGCCCAAGCAATTAAGAAATGTCTTTGAGTTAATAGAAGCTGGTAAAATAACATGTAAAAATTGAAATTAATTTAGATTTCAACTAGCTTTTTAATTTTTCATAAGCTTGAATACAGTGCAAAATATATTGATTAAATTAGTAAATGACTATTTTAAAACTATTAACTTTTAAATTATGGGTAAGGAATAAATAATTTAGAATCTAAAAATTTATCTTTATAATCGTAATTGAATAAATGTGATTTTTGAGTGAATTAAATGGATTATGGGGGATTTTAGAAAGTAAAAACTTTAGATTTATGTTGCCAATTATATTGATAAAACTTAATCTCGATCAGATAAATAATAGAGTATGTAAGTCTGTAGTAATAAATAAAAAAATTAGAAATAGAGCTGTTGTTTCATTAATAGTGCAACATTATTTAAATAGTTAAACACAGAAATTGCATAAAAATTAATAACGTGATAAGTTTTAGATGTAAAATTTTAATTTTTGAGCCATAAAAAAAATGTTAGATAACGATAGAATATCTAAAGGAAATCCTTACTCGAATTATTTGAATTCTTTGAGTGAAGCTGAGAAGAAAAAGTTAGGATTGGTAAAGAGGTTGCTTGAAATTTATACTGGAAATGAGAGGCTTAGAAATACTTTAAATATTGGTATACCTATTGAAAATATTGACAAAAATTTTAAAGGAAGTGGGATTAGTCTAAATGATGTGATGCCAGTAATAGACTCGTCAATAATCCCAAGTCATTTTTCTCAAAAAGAGATTAAAGAAAAATGGCCCTTAGTCGGGCTTTGGTTAGACTATATTGATGCGGCTAAAGCTTACCGAAAGTACTCAATAGAAATAGGGAGTAATTATGACATTTGGCCTGAGTTTGATAAATGGCGTAGACGGAATATAAATAGAGTTTCGATAGAGATGGGAGCAAAATCAGTGGGGATTATCCATCCACCAATAGCATTTGAGTTGTCGGATGGATGTTCAGTAGGATGTTGGTTTTGTGGTATTTCTGCAGAAAAATTTAAGGGGCATTTTGAGTTAACTCCTGAAAATTTACGAGAGTGGAAAGCAATTGTGAACGAAGCTTATTCTTTGTTAGGCTCATCTATGGAATCAAGTTTCTTATACTGGGCTACGGACCCATTAGATAATCCAGATTATCTCGAGTTTCTAGAAACATATACATCTATAGTCGATGCAATACCACAAACAACTACCGCCATTGCTTTAAAAAATGTGGATTTAACAAAAAGTGTATTGAAATTCTGGGAAGATAAAAAAACGGTTCCAAATCGCTTCTCAGTATTGACAACTTCGATATTAGAAAAAATCCATAGTAATTTTAATGACGAAGAATTATTGGGTGTAGAGTTAGTATTACAGAATCAAGGTGCATTATTCACTATTAAATCGGCTTCAGGAAAAGCTTTAATAAACGAAGATGAAAAAGTATTTTTTTCTGAATCAAAGAAGAAAAAATTCGAATCAGTCGATGGAGGCTCAACAATTGCCTGTGTATCAGGATTTTTGATCAATATTGTAACAAAATCAATTAAACTTGTTAGCCCGACAATAGCAAATGATATATGGCCTAATGGATATATTATATTTGATGAAGCAAAATATGATTCACCTGATCAAATATCAAAAATTATGAAGAGTATGATCTCTAAATCATCACTTGAGATTAATGCTAAAAAGGCTATAAAAATAGTTGCTAATGTAGAGCTACAGTTTGAGAATGGTATGGCATTTCTAAAAACTCCAAATTTAAAGAGGGAAATTAAGTGTTCAGAAAAATTTATTGAGTATTGTAATAGTGGTTCTCATACTCCAGTTGATATCGTTTTAATGGATGATAATAAAATCAAGAATTTTCACCTTATCAATTTTTTATGGGACAATGGTTTAGTTGAAACGTAATCTAATTTTAAATTATTAAAGAGGTTAACATGAAAGATAAAGATTGTCTTGATAGAGAAATTAAAGAGAATTTAGAGCAAGATTTTAATCTGATTCATTTGTTGGATGAAGTAAAAGTACAAAACAATATATCAATTAATAATAAAGATCTAGCAGAATACATAAATACCGAGTTGAATTCTGAATTATTAAGTACCTCTATATTTTTAAGAGCAAAGGGTGATGATTGGATTGAAATTAATGAAGGAGATCCTGTTTTAGATAATGTTTCTGGAGCCGCTGCAGGCAATATTAATCAAGCAATTAATGTGAATTATGCTGTTAATATCAATGCAGTCACAAATGCTATAGCTGCGGCCAATGCAGTAGCTTATCTTATGGTAATTGGCATTCAGTATGTAGCAATAGGACAAACAGGAGGGTTTTGTTGTTTCCCGCGCGGAACTGGGGTGCGAAAAGTAGATGGAACTAAGATATCGATTGAAAAAATTAATATAGGTGATGAATTAGCTTCTATAGACGGAAAAAAAGGTGTAGTGGTTGAACGAGTTTTATGTGAAGTAAAGAAAGGCGATAAAATTTATAATGTTAATAATGAAATTGAAAGTACCTGGGAACAGTTATTTCTAGGAGAACATGGGGAGTGGTTAGCAGTAGATATAGATGGTTATCGCTTATATCGAACAATCAAAAGAATAAATAAACCGAATTTTGGTTTGGAAGATACTGCTGTAAAACAAATGAAAGTTGGAGATAAGGTTTATTTATTTGATAAATTATCTGAAGTGGTTAGCATTAACCATAGGGTTGTTGATAAAAATGAAACATTACATTCATTTGTTCTTAATGGTACAAAAGTATTTTATGCTAATGATTATGCGGTGGAAAGTTCAGTGTAAAACGTGATTAATTTTTAAATGAGTTTAGATATAAAATGGAAATGAATAATTATGCTGAAATAGCTTTTAATGATTTTAATAATAATGTTAGGTCAATTTTTTATGATATTCATAAAAATAAACTAATATGGAAGGATACTAATGAGTTAGTTGATCTTAGTACAATAGGAAGATCATATACAAGGCCTACTGAGCCATGGGAACATCATAATCAAACTGATGTTAATCCACTGAACCCTGGAGTAAAATCAGGGCCTTTTCGTTTAATTAAAATTCAGTTGGGACTCAGTTGTAATTTTAGTTGCGATTATTGTGCTCAGACTCCTCATAATTCTCCGAAGGAGTTGTCATTAAGAAAGATGGCAAAAAGGGAGGATGTCTATAAGTTGCTTGAAAACTTAGATCATATAATTAACGACACTGATAAAGTAATTTTTGAACTGTGGGGGGGGGAGCCATTTTTATATTGGCCAATAATAAATGTACTAGCAACAGAGCTTATAAATAAATATTCAAATAGTATTATAAGTATAACAACAAACGGGTCTTTGATTAATTCTGAAATAGCAAATTGGATATTGGATAATGATAATATCACGATAACAATTAGTCATGATGGCGAAAGTACACATAGAGATGAAAATGTTTTAAAGAATATAAATATTTACAACTTATTTCATGAGTTGAAAGGAACAATACGTCCGCTAAAATTCAACTGCGTTTTAACTATTGATAATATATCTATATCAAAAATTAGAAAATTCATTGCAGATGAATTGGAAACAGATCCTATAGAAATAATATTACTTACTGAAGGTTTGGCTATGCCTATTATTCATAATGATAATGATTATGATGCCAAACACCTTAATGTAATTTATAAAGAAATCATATCAGGAGAGTCATTATTTGCATATGGTGTTGATATTTTTGGTTTTTTTAAAATGATAAGTGAGTCAAAACCATCAAACTGTATTGAGCAAAAATGCGGTTTAGATCGGGCTGATGTGTTGGTTCTAAATTTAAAAACGCAGCATGTTGTTACATGTCAAAATACATTACCGGAAGGAAAACATGATATAGGTCCTATTTCTGACTTGAAGAACTTAAAGATAAATACAATTTTCCATTGGAAATCTAGAAAAAATTGTTCAAATTGTCCTTTACTTTCTTTCTGTAAAGGTAGCTGCCTATATTTGGAGGGTGAAAAATTTGATCAAGTTTGTAAATCACAATTTTTTTATAGGCTACCTTTTTTATGTGCAGCACTATATTGGATAACAGGACTAATCCCTATAAGTTTAAAGTGTGAAATGGGTGAATTTGATCTAAAAGATATTACATTTTTGGAAAAATAATGTTAAAAACAGAATTATTTATTGAGAGACCTGATAATAGAATCTGGCCAATACCTGGTGTTTATGCATGTAAGGGTATTTTTGAAGAGAATGGAATATATATAAATATTCATGATAGTTTTTTAAAAATTCCTAGTGAACTTTTGATTAATTATTTAAAGAAATTTTATGGAGATAAAGTTTTCTGGATAAGTATTTATATTGGTGGTTTTTATTATGAAGAATTAAAGATAGATTTCAAGAGTTGGCTTGAAGGTATAAATAGTAAAATTGGTTTAATAAGAAATAGTTTACCAAATTTTAATTCTTGTATCATTAGTCTTGCAGGTGATGATTCAAATTTTAAAGAAATCTTTTTTAACTCGCAGGCTGTATTGGTAAATGGCTATGATTCAATATTAGATTATGCAAATTTAGTTAACTTAAAAAATAACAATTTAATATATAGTGATCGTAAATTTGTTAATTATCCTCCAGCTAATGGTTTTCAATGGCGTTCTTTAAATTTAATGATTGACATGCCACCTTTGATTTGTCCAATTGGTTATTGTAGAAATTGTGATTTAGAAAAAAATAACTGCGATATTTATTTGAGTTCAAAAGTAAATGTTTTACATGAAAATTTTGATTCTTTAGAGAGAGAGATTCTAGTAGGAGAATTGCCTTTAAATTTGATGTTAACTGGAAATCCATTGACACTAAACAATACAAAGCTTAAAAATACATATGAGCTAATCAATAAAATATCTCCTAATAATAGTATTGAGTTACATTTAGAAATTAACTTTTTTGATTTTTTTTGTCTGTCTGAATCATGGGCGCTTATAAAAAAATTAAGGATTGGATCTTTAAAATTAATAATCCCATTATATAAAGAATATTGTGAAAATTTTGAAAAATTAGTATTTGATACAATTGTTAAAATTAGAAATATAATAGGATATGTACCTTATATTTTAATAAATTTCATTGCAGGATTCCCTGGAAATAACCTTAGTCTGATCAAGCTGTATATATCCTCTCTTGAGTGTTATGTTGACCTAATTTGCCTAGAAGAAAATTCATTAAATATAAATTCTAAGCTAGCAAAGAGTGGTGAATATAAGTTGAATAGTACGATAGATATTTGGGGTAATTGCGACTGGGAACTACCCAGTCTATCAAGAAAAGAGTTGGTAGATTTTATATTATTACATAAATTAAATTTGTATAATTCAAAAAATATCGCATATCTTGCATATTCAGATATATATAATATTTTACATGCAAGCAATGATAGATATTCCTCTATACAGATTAGGGAAGATATAAACCTTTCTAAAATTAATAAGGACATAGCTATTTCTGAATTTAACAAGCGACATCAGCTAGAATTAAATAAATATATTAATAGTTACAATAATGTTAGCGGAATGTAATTTACCAGAATATTATAGCATTAAGGTTCGAAGGTTTTAAATAAATATGAAGAGTGAAATTATTGAAAATCAAGTTTTAAATTTAATACAGTGGCTCAGAAATGAGACTGAACTTAGTCTTACGAACTGGAATATAAAACTAAAAAAAAATCTCACTCTAGATAAGTTGGAAACTATTAAAAAAGAGCTTCTAAAATTTGGCAAAATTCAAGATGTTAGTAATATAAATGAATTAGAAAATTCAAATTTTACAATTCAAATAAAATTTGAATTATCTGAATATTTCGTAAATTTTAGATTTGATCATCAGAATAAATTAAAGGGTTTATTTTTTTTCCCTAATAATTATGAACTAAGAGAAGATATAAAACTTCCATCAAATATTATTGATATCGCTGAAGAAATAACGTCTAAAATAGGTTCAAATAAGGAATTCCTAATTGATAGCTCTATGTTAATTCCGTTACATAAAACCTCAGCAATGATGGTTATGGTCCAAGGAAGTGGTGCATTAGATAAAAATGAGAATGTTGGTAATTGCGCCCCTTTTTTCGATATAGCTGTTAATTTGGTAAAAAATAATATAGCTAGTATTAGATTTGACAAAAGAACATGGGTATATCCATTTCTAAATATGAAAGATCCAGAGGAAGAGATAATTAATGATGCAGTTTTAGCTGCCAATTTAGCTTATGATCAATTAAAAAAAAATGATATTCCAGTAGTATTACTTGGTCATAGTCAAGGTGCGTTATTTTTGGCAAAGATTGCTGAGAAATTAAAATATACGGTAAGTGGGTTTATTTTGTTAGCTCCTCCTGCTGATAATGATATTCATAATAGATTGATATATCAGTTGAATTATTTATCAGGTAAAAATCCAGAATTGCACGATATATATTTAAAAAAAATAAAAGAAGTTACTTTAGCGAAAAGGAACTGGGAAAAGTGTAAAAAGAGTGATTCCAATATTTGTGATTTTGATGATAATCTTATTTTTAATAAGGCAGGGGAATATTTGAAATACCTTGAAAGTTATGATCCAATTGAAGAATTTAACAAAATTAATATACCAATATTTGTATTGCAAGGTGGTAAGGATTACAATGTTTTGCCGAACAAGGATTTTTTAAAGTGGAAGAATTATGTATTAAAATCAAATAATAGAAAAAGTGTTTGTAAGTTATACCCACACCTAAATCATTTTTTTTATAATGAAGATGAGGTGAAATCTTTTAATTACGTTGAATCAATTGTTATTAAGGATATTGTGGATTGGGTGGAGTGTTTATAGTTTAATTATTAGACCTCTTATGAAATACATTATTGCAAGTTCATCTAGTTTACCAGTGCAGCAATGAAGTTAAAGCGTAAATCAAATTTTTTTCAGCCTATTTCTATGGCGTTCACTTAATTTTCTAAAGATTTTCAATTGACTATTGATGTGTTCGATCACAACTCGTATTTTCCAATCATTTTATTTTAGTCTTTCACAACATTAAAAAAAAGAATAGACACTTAATTTTATACATTTACATCAATAACTTAAAGAGGATTTTTTGCACAAACCTATTCTTAAAGCTATCTTTAGCAATATAATTTGCGAATGAAGAAGCCAGCACTTAAAATTTACCATACAACCAATTGGTTCTCATTAATCGTAGAAATATTGCCATTTGGTTTGATCCTAAAACTCAGTGGTATGCTCAGTCTCAAAGTAAGTATGAACGAAATCAAACCTACTTAGCTACAGCGTTCAATGTTGTTCAATGATTAAATCCTTATTTCGACTCTCTTTAAGTATGATCACGTGCTTTGTACAAAGTCTGATTAAACTGTGTGGTCTAGATTGGATTGCGCCAGATTATTCCGCTCTCAGTCGCAGACAAAAGCATATTGATATTCAAATTAGGTATGAAAAGAGTTGTAATGGACTACATCTACTCGTAGATTCAATAGGCTTGAAGTTTTTAGGTGAGGGTGAATGGAAACGCAAGAAACACCAACCTGAATATCGTCGCCAATGGCGTAAACTCCATATTGGTATAGATGCTGCAACACTGCAAATACGGACAGTTCAGCTCACAACGAATAATGTCAGTGATTCACAAATACTCGGAGATTTACTTGATCAAATTTCACTGGATGAGCAAATTGACTCCGTATATAACGATGGGGCTTATGATACAAAACGATGCAGTCAGTTTGTTGCAGATCGTCAAGCGCATACAGTGATTCCATCCAGAAAAAATACAAAGCCTTGGAAGGATCAAAAGATTAGCTCACAGGAGCGAAATGACTTACTAGGTGGAAGATTATGGAAAAAATGGTCAGGCTATCATTGGCGAAGTCTGGTTGAAACCAAGATGCATTGCATTAAATTTATTAGGCGATAAACTCTGCTCAAGGAATTTTGACAGCCAAGTGAATAAGATTCATGCACGCGTAGCCGTATTAAATAAATTTACGGAATTAGGCAGACCTCATACCCAAGTTGTCACTTAAATTTTAGCAACTTAGGAAAACTCTACCTTTAAATCTTTGTGCAACAAAGCCTCGTTTCAGTCAAAAATTGTCGAGATCCGTCAATTAGGCATTTGAATTAAGAATCTGAAAAGAGTTTTAAATTCTAGTATTTCATTAAATTTTTTTGTATGGTAATAATATCTAAATTTTTATTTTCGAGAAAATATAATGATATTCCGTTCAAAAGTTGATTGGTGGTTTACTTTAATAATTTTAGGTTCTACTTGTTTAATGTTGTTCCCTTTTTTTTATTTTTGGGAAAATTTTGATACTATTTCTTATGGGGGAGTATTTCGCGTTCTATTATTAATAGTAATAGTTTTTTTTGGTTATTATACAATGTGGCTTCAATTTTTTAACACTAAGTATGCAATTTTTGAAGATAAAATATTTATTCAATGCGGATTTTATCGTAAAGAAATTATATTAAGCTCTATTGTCTTAATTAAAAGTATGAAGTCTTTTTCTTCCTCTCCTGCCTTATCTGTCGATAGAGTTTATATTAAATACTGTGTAAATGGACTAACCGAAGAAGTTTTTATATCACCAAAAAACAAAACTGAATTTATAAATATTATTAGCGGAAGAATATGAGTAATAATAGTGTTATCTGGTGCTTATCATAACTTACCAATATTGTATAAAAGAAGATAACGAAGATTAATAAATTTTTTTAGTTCAGTTAAGTAATTCATATTTGCATCATTAAAGAAATTCTGTGCATATATGACTTCAATTATATTGCCAACTCCTGCTTTATAGCGCCCTTGTGAGATATTATAGGCTTGCTCAGCACTTTCTTTAAGAGAGATGAGATCTCTTATATTTTCGAATGTTAACTCAATTTCTTTATAGTTTTTCCAAATTTGGATAGATATTTCTTCCTCAAGCTTCTCTCTTTCTAATATTTTTAATTCTAAATCCTTTTCTGCTTTCGCAATCTGATATTTACGGCTAAAACCGTCAAAAATTGGTATATCTACTTGTATCCCAGCTTGTATTTGGTGCGATTGTGTGGAGCTAAAGCTCTGGTTGGACTGCTCTGAATTATTGTAATCTGAAATGAATGAAATAGTAGGATAATTTGACCTTTTAAGTGTTTTAATTTTTTCTTCTGCAGCATTTATTGAAAAATATAAAGCTTTAAAGCGTGGATGATCTTCTTTAGCTTGTTCAATGAGGTCTTTAATCGGCTCTAAATCTAGAGTTTCGGGTGTGTATAGTTGAGTACTAACATCAAAATCATCAAGAGAAGGGTTTCCCATTAATATGCCTAATTCACCTTTAGCTATTTTTAGTTTTCCATTTATTAATTTATATTCAGATTTAGCTTTAATTAAATTGGAATACAATTGTAATTGGTCCGACTTATTTCCAACACCTACCTTATATCGTTCATTTGCAATTTCATAATTTTTTTCAGCGGATTGAACTAATTCTTTTATATTCTCTTTTTGAAATTCATATTCTACTATAGTGTAGTATGAAGTTATGGTTTTCAAAATTATTGTTTGTAGGGTAGAGTCTTCTAAAGCTAAAGACATAGCCAATAAGTTCTTTGCTTCATTAATCCTGTGGTATCTACTGCCAAAATCATATAATAACCAGCTTGTTTTTAAATTAACATTATGATTAATATTTTTTTCATTTTTTACAGCCTGTTGGCTTTCAATTTTATATTTATTTTTTTCTAAACTATAATTTAAACTGCTTGTGATTATCGGATAGTATGATGATTTCTCAATATTTAAATTTTGTGCGTGTATTTTTGTTTGGATCCATGCAATTTTATTATCAGAATCATTGCATATTACTTTTTCAATTGCACTTATCAAATCAATTTTCTTAAAGCTATTGAGATTTAGTTGCTCTAAACATTCAAAATCTAATGTCTCTTTGTCTTCTATTATTTTTTTATTAATGGGTTTTTCTACACTATACTTAACGGTGAGTGTATCATCTTTTTCTGTTTTTTCTCCAGCATTAGAACTTGAAATGCTATAGAGATGCATAATCGTAAGTAATAAAAATATATTAAATTTTCTTTTTTTCATGTGGGATTAATTTCCTTTACTAATAAATCTTGGACAACAACCCCATTTTGAAGTGCAATTATTCGTTCTGCAGATGCAATAGTTTCAGGTCGATGTGCAATAATTATCTTGGTAATATTTAATTTATTTAAATTTTCATTTACTTCTTGTTCTTTTTGTATATCTAAATGACTTGTAGCTTCATCCATGAATAATATTTTGGGTTTTTTATAAATTGCTCTTGCAAGTAAAATTCGTTGTTTTTGTCCTCCAGAAAGTATATTGCCGAGATCACCTACTAAAGATTGATAGCCCATTGGTATTTTAAGAATATCATCATGAATTGCTGCAATTTCTGCACATTCTTGTATCCATTTAAAATCAGGTTGCGGATCGAAAAATGAGATATTTTCAGCAATAGATCCTGCAAATAAAATATCATCTTGCAATACTGTTGCAATTTGGTTTCTTATAGTATTTAAACCTGTTTTTTCAATGTTTTGTCCCATGATTAAGATTTCACCATTATTCTTAGGGAAAATTCCAAGTATTAAATTTAATAAAGTTGTTTTACCACATCCTGTAGCACCAATTATTGCAACAGACTGATTTAACGGTATTTTGATGTTAATGTCTTGAAGTATATAAGGTTCACTATCTGAATATTTGAAATATAAATGTTTTATTTCTAATGCATTTGTTGTTTTATTTGGCTCTAATTCATTACCAGTCTCTAAGCTTTCTGGTTCAGTTAGTAAAATATCAGATAAGCGTTCTAAATCTATTTTAAGCATTTTTACAGTAACGAGTTTATCTATTAAGTTTGCAACACGGCTATCAAATTGATTTTTGTATGCAATAAATGCAATTAAAATACCGACTGTGAAATTTCCTTGTAAAACTAAAACTGCTCCTAACCAAATTATTATTATATTTTCCAACCCAAATAAAATGCCATTAGCAAATCTAAAACCTAGACCTAATTTCTGCGTTGTTAATCCTGAATTTATTTGATTTACAACCAGGTTTAACCACATTGCATGTCGAATATTTTGACGTTGAAATAATTTTATAGTCTTTGCGCCGCGAATAGTTTCCATGAAATGGGTATTTTGCTTTGCAGCGTGAATAATTTCTGCTTCCGTAGCATTTTTTAGTGGTGTATACCAAATCCATCTTATTAAAGCATAAATTAACATTGTTAATAGGGCAATCAATGCTAATTTTGGACTATAAATAAACATTAAAATTAATGTACAAGTTGTCATTAAGCCATCTAATATGGTTTCTATGAACGTTGAGGTTAGCGTTTGCTGTATATTATTTATTGAACTAAAGCGCGAAATAATGTCGCCTAATGACCGTCTTTCAAAATATGAAACTGGAATGTTTAAAAGATGGTCAAATACATTTCCCATCCATTGTACATTTAAATGTGTACTCATATAGATCGTTAGCCATGACCTTAATAGGCTAATCAGCTGTTGTAAGATCATAAGTAATGTAAAGCCAATGACTAAGATGGTTAGTAGGCTATAGTCTGATGATACAATGACATGATCGATCACCCATTGCATAAAAAAAGGGCTAATTAATGAAAAGATCTCTAAAGACAGAGCTAAAATTAAGATCTGTCCAAATGATTTCCAGAAACCTTGTATTTTCCCTAATAATTCTTGAAATCTAATTTGGCTTTTTTCTTCTTTTTTTTCAAACTTAGTATTTGGCCATAATTCAAGTGCAAAGCCTGTAAAATGCTCTTTTAATTCATTTATATCTATGATTCGCTTGCCAAATGCTGGATCAATAAGGATGATTTTGTTGCCTTTAATACTCTGTAAAACAACAAAGTGGTTAAAATCCCAGTGCAAAATGCAAGGCATGCGTAATTTATTTATAAGATCCGGCTCTAATTTTAGTGGCCTAGTAGTTAAGTTTATTTGTTTGCTTATTTTTATTAGATCATTTAAGGTGCTACCTTTTTGAGAAGTTGGGAACTTCCTTCGTAGTACAATTAAATCTGATTCATATCCATAATAATGTACTATCATTGCAATACAAGCAAGTCCGCATTCGGTTGCTTCTGTTTGTAATATAGTTGGGATATTACGGTTTATGTTAAATGATATTTTATCTAAAATTTGCATTGTTTAACTTCTTATAACTTTCCTTTAATACTATATAGAGGCTCTAAAACCCATTCATATAATTTCCGTTCTTCTTGCATAATATCTGCATCAAATGTCATTCCTGCTTTAAATGGGTATACTTCTCCATATGCTTGCATACCTTTCTGTTTTAGCTCTACTTTTACTAAATAAATTGAATCTCTTTGTTGACTAGTACTTGAATCAACTGTGTTAAGTAGTTCTTGAGGTCTTATAGTTGTTTCGGAAATTGAGATTACTCTACCTTGAGCATGCCCAAACTTTTGAAATGGATATGCATGAAGACGTAAATTTACTTTTTGATTTTTTTTTAAAAATCCAATAGCTTCAGTGCTAATATATAGATGTGCTTCTAAAGTTGAATTATCTGGAATTATATTTAATAAATTAATGTTTGGATTAATTTGTTGGCCAACTTCAACATTAATAGAAGAAATAGTGCCATTTGTATTGGCTTTAATTATTTGTAAGTTATTTGCCTTGTTTTCAATCAATTCTAATTGGTTGGATGCAATTTGGCGATTAATATTACTTAATTCGCTCGATAATTTGCTTGATAAACTATTCAATAGACTTACGGTATTAATCAATACTGCTTGCTTTTCAATTCGATCGCGTTCATAACTTTGTAATGCTATTTTTTGATTTAATAGTATATCCTGCTTTGCTTGAAGTTCTTCAGTTGAAATATATTCTTTTTTTTGGAGATAAGCATAGCGGTTAACATTATCTTTTGCAAGGCTTACTCTTTGATTTTGCTGTTTAATTAATTCATTCATTTTATTGATATCAGATTTTAATAACTCAATCTCTTCTTTGGTTTTTATATATTCATTTTTGTTCAGTTCTTGAATTTTAATCTTTTCTATATTTAATTCCTCTCTTTTTGATAGAATTTGTTGTTCTATTAATAAGTTGTTGTCCCCAATATTGCTGAATTTTTTCATTTTAATTTTTAACAGATTATCATTAATTTTTATTTTTTGACCTTCATTAACAAACTTCTCTTCAAGAACTCCTAAATCATTTGAATATACTCGAATTAGCCCTGTATTAGGAACTAGCTGTCCCTTTGCTGTTGTTCTCTTTGTATAGGTTCCCCAATAAAAAAAAGCAATAATAATTACCGTAATTGAAGCAGTAATTGTGGTTAGTAACGTAAATGACATAGGTCTTATTAGAATAACGTCCCCTATCCATTTAATTTTATTTTTCTGTTTCATTTCGCACCGAAAATACGCCTTGGTTCTAGTTGAGTTAATCGTAAACTTGAAGTTTAAGTAATTGTTAATATTAATTTAATTTGATAGTGGTTTCCTAAAATATTGAGTGTAATGTTGAGGATTTTTATAAATAAATTCTAGTTTGTAAGGCGGTGATTTTCAAGCTTTTTTCTGCAATGTTTTGAGTGTTTTTTCAAATAGATACTATGAGTAAAATTTAGCACAGATAAGTCTAGTTCAGGTTTCTATTTACATACAAAAGAGTCAGCACTCTTAGGAAATAACCATTCTCTGTACACATTATAAAATTTTATTTTTTGCTATTTATTTTTATATTTTAGCCTATTTTAATAAAATCGATATTCGAATTATATATATTTATAAAATTATTTTAATTGATGTTTTAAGTAATTTTTAGTCTGGATATTTGGTGTTTTTTATGGGGTGTTAAAATATGTTTTTAGTTTATTAATAAAAGATTACTTTTCTTTTAATTTTTATGTTATTTGACTTATTTGATGTTCAATTTGCAGGTTTGTAATTTCTAAAATTATAAAAATGCTGCTATGTATAAATTGCTAGGATGGATTTTAATTATATTGTTGTTCACAATATGATTGTTAAATAACATGTCTTTTATTTTAATTGAAAAGTTTTTATCAATCCTATCTAAGGTAAGTATATTTTAATATGTGATCTAAAACATCAATCAGGATTATATACCTGATAAGGTAAAGAGCTCAATATCCGGATACGTTAAGTTATAAAAAATAAAGGGTGACTTAACTCCCTTTATTTTTAATGCATTAATTGATCCTATTGTCCTTCCAATAACAGGGCACAACAATTAAATCATTTTCATGTAGCCGTGACCACAACCTAGGTCCTACATCCTGTTCCATCATCGTTAGAGAAAAATTAGAAATAACTAAGGTAGATTTCATGTTGTCATAACGACTATATAAAACCTTATGTACCATCTCTAGGCGTTTTTCATGTCGGTCATGTAGGCCATATTCATCAATTACCAATAAATCAAAGCTAGAAAAATGTTCGATTAATTCTTTTTCGGAGCGTGAAGGATCAGACCATGTGTCCATCATATTTTGAGCGATTTCTGCACTGGTGTAGTAACGTGCAGACTTAGTGCTGTTATGCAAAAGATTGCGGATGATGGAGGCACTTAGATGGGTCTTTCCTGTTCCTGGTGTTCCTACAAGTAGTAGATTTGGGTGTTGTTCTGAAATGATTTGTTGTGCGAAGCTTTGACATAATTTTATTGCGTTGTCTTGAGCTAAAGTTGAGACAACAAAATTCTTAAATCCGCAGTTCATATAGCGTTTATTGAGTCCTGAATTTTTAATTTTTTGTTGAAACAGGCGCTGCTGTAATCCATTTTCATAACTAGTATGAGCTTTACGAATAGTTTCTTTTGCACATTGCTTACAGAGTTGGTGACCTGAAATTTCAAGCATTGGGCAACGGTGAGTGGGGCAAAGTTCGTTTGTTACTACTGGATACGTTTGGAGTGCTCTAAGCATAGTATTCATGGTTATTCTCCTAAATCCAATTAGAACTTTCTAAAACATTTTGATTTTTTTCTTCAAAATTTGAAGATGAAGATGAAGATGAAGATGAAGATGAAGATGAAGATGAAGGGCATTGCTTGAGCGTGGTTAGAGCAATGCTTGTACTATCCTCAGAGGAAGTTTGGGTATTCCCTAGTGGTTGTTTAGGTAATGCTTGTGCATTGCTTGAGGATTTGTTCCAACGTGCTTGGGCAGCATTTTTTGCTTTATCAGATTTCATTTGTTGATTTTGAGCAGCTTGATTTTTCAAATCGGTTAAAAATGTAGAAGTGATCAAGCTAGATTCAACTTCAAAAAGTTCTAAGCTGTCTAAAGTCATTAGAAGTGTTTTTACTTTGGCTTGTTGGGGAAACTTTGTGATACTGCATATAGTGGTGAAATCATTAGGGATAGCACCATTTTTCCAGAAATCCATCATTAGCAATAGAGTTGCACCGATTTGTTCCGTAGTCATTCGTGCGAATTTTGCCTGTAAGTCACCAATATAGAGTGGCATCCAGATTGAAATATTTTTATGCATGGGTTTACCTTTCTTATAGGTATAAATGGGTTAAGGTCACCGAATAGATGACCTTATATGTGTGTTTATGAATGAGCCAGACTCATTAATTGGAGGCGGGCTTGTTGGGCTAGATCATCATAATGGACCTGCCCATCATCTAGCAGACATTGTAGCCAAAGTCTCAATGCTTCATGATCATCGAAACATTTATTAACCTTTAGCAGGAAAGCCAAATTGTGTAGTTTTGGAATATGAAATTCCTGAATTAATTCACGAGCGACTATATCGACTTCAGGACTGACAACTACACCACCAAAGAAAGCTTTACTGTTCATACGTAAGCTCCTCTGTATCAAGTTTTTCCAGCATTGCTTCAAAAGCACTACCATCTCGACGGGTTACATTGGGAATATAGAGACTATAGACACGAAACAACATTTCAGTGGTTGAGTGCCCCAGTTGACGTGCGATCCATTCTGGGTTTTCTCCTGCAGATAACCAAAGCGTTGCTGCTGTATGACGTGTTTGATAAGCACGTCGAGGTTTTAATTTTAGAAAGCGTAGAATGGGATGCCATACTCTTTTATTGACAAGCCTATAATCCAAAGGACAACCATCTCGGCTGCAAAAGACAAATTCAGATTTGCCATTGTTTAAGCTCTTTTGTTGCTTAAAAGCCTCATACACTCGGTCACTCATTTGAATGGTTCGGTTTGAACCATAGGTTTTTGTTCCACCTAAAATACCATTCACTAAGGCTTCACGGATATGAACCTCACGGCGTTGAAAATCGATATTTTTCCATTGAAGTCCATCGATTTCACTGGTACGCATGCCAGTAAAAAATCGAATAGTATAATAAGGTCTAAAATCTTCACGTACAGTTGTGAGAATCTGATGAACTTCTTTCAACGAGAAGGGCGTAACTTCAATTTTACTTTCTTTAAGATTGTTGATGTTTTTATAAGGCGAGTCAAAACTATATCGTTCTGCCGCATCATTCAGTATCATACGTAAAGGTGTCATGATTTGATTAATCCGTGATGCTTTCAGACTTGTTTGATCTTTTCCGTGTGTCACTTTGGCGAGGGAGGCACGGAAGTTGAGCAAGTCTGATTTCTTAATTTTTGAAAGTACTTGATTTCCAAAAGCTGGTTTTAAATAGTTGGTGATCACTATTAAAACCTTCTGTTGATAAGACTTTCTCCATTCAATTTTTTTCTGTTTAAACCAAAGATCAGTAAATTCTTTGAACAGAGGAACTTTGCTTTGTACAGCAATCTGCTGACTTCTTTTTTCTTTAAAATCTTCAACACGTCTACTTTTTGGAAAGTATTTTTCGTATTCAAAAGTTCCTAAAGTAATTTCAGCTTCAAGTTGCTCGAGTCGTTTTTTTAAAACGCGGCGATTATAAGCATTGTCTTCAAGATGGGTTGTTTCTCTACAACGGATGCCCATATATCGAAAGTCGGCAATCAACTTTCCACTTCGTTCTCGGATGGTAGCCATCAGTTAAATCTCCTGGCAGTTATTGCAAGGCATTCATGCTTAAGCCTGTGAACTTAAGCATTTCAGTTTCGATGCGCTCCCAAACGAAAAGGATTTTTCGACCACCAAAAGGGCGTATGTAGTGCACACCTTCAATGAGAACACTATCCTTAAGCTGATTACGAATAGTACGAGCGTCATACTGAATTTTTTCAGCTAGTTGCTGGGTTGTAAGATAGGTATATGACATAATAGGGCCTCAAATATTTTACTAGGAAAGTGGGAATTTTTATTCCTTACACATAAATTATCATATTTTTATGTTCTTTCAAGTATTTTTTATTATTTAAATAGGAAAAAGTATGATTATTTCAAACTTGGCAGTCTTATTAGCTGAAAGAAAGTTAAAGGTGGCTGATTTGGTAAGGAGTACTGGAATCAATAAATCCACTTTGCATAAACTTTATAATGATGAATCTGCGCGAATTGATTTTGAAACGATAGATAAGATTTGTATTGCATTAGACATAGAGGTCGGTGATTTATTGATTTTCAAAAAAAATGATAATAATCAGGTAAATGGAGCCTAATTTGGTCACAACTGGTCACATTAAAATTGCAGTTTGTCACAAATGTGAGCCTATTTCGATGGGAGCCATACGTTGGGAATTATTTAGATAAGTAAATGCTATGGTTTATTGTTAAAAGAACAAATTTTACTTATGTATTTAGAAAGCCTTTGGTCACAACTGGTCACAATTTTTGACTGAGTTATCTATGAAAAAATGAACGGATGAAAACTTTTAATAAGAGTTTTAAATTATTGATTTGAGCTCCAAGTTCCAATGTAAATTAACCAAATTTAATGTTATTTAAGATTAGGTATATATGTAAGGCACAAAATGGTCATATGTTGGTCACAAACCATTCACAGCAAGATCATGCTGACATCATGTATGGTGCCTTTGAATAAGTTGAACATTGAAAAAATCATAATTAAATCAATAAAAAAAGCCCCCATCTTTCGATGAGGGCTTTTTTGAATTTGGAGCGGGAAACGAGACTCGAACTCGCGACCCCAACCTTGGCAAGGTTGTGCTCTACCAACTGAGCTATTCCCGCGTATTGAGCAGTTTTTACTAAAACTTACACTAAAAAATGGAGCGGGAAACGAGACTCGAACTCGCGACCCCAACCTTGGCAAGGTTGTGCTCTACCAACTGAGCTATTCCCGCGTATTGAGCAGTTTTTGCTAAAACTTACACTGAAAAAAATTTGGAGCGGGAAACGAGACTCGAACTCGCGACCCCAACCTTGGCAAGGTTGTGCTCTACCAACTGAGCTATTCCCGCATAGCGCTGTATGATACAGCAAGCAAGTTCAGGGTCAATAGCTTTATGAAAAAGCTGAGTTTAATTGCATAAAATAAAGCCAGTTTTAGACGATGCCTTGAGCTTTTTTAACTTTTACTCGCGAAACGTTGTGCCTCATACTAGTGAAAAGAGTTTTACGCATTCAACATCCCGAAGGAACAGGTATACTTTGAACGAATCATCATTTTTGGAGACAGGTATGAGCTTGGAGCAGCAACTGATTGAACGCTTACAACAGCTTTCCCCATCACATTTAGAAGTCGTGAATGAATCTTCTGGTCATGGTGGCTATTTCCCAGGGAAAGAATCACATTTTAAAGTAATCGTGGTGAGTGATATTTTTGCGGGATTACGTTTAGTTCAGCGTCATCAAAAAATTTATGCGGTAGCAGGAGACTTACTCAGTCCAGGTAAAATTCATGCTTTGGCTATACATGCCTTTTTACCCGCAGAATGGCAAGGACAAGACACTTCTAGTCCAAATTGCGCACATGCCCCGAAAAGCTAAGCAGAGATTCAGTCATGGAAACACAATTATTGATTAAGATCGTGCATATGAGTGCGGTCAGCTTGGCATGTGTCGTGATTTTGGCGCGTGCCATGACGCTATTTAAAGGCGTCCAAGGCAATCAGCCCAATCCAGCAGGTCGAACAGCTTTTGTAGCCCTTCAGCACTTAAGCATGCTGGTGATTGTACTGACTGGCATTGCCCTTTTGGTCATGAAAAACTTTGATGTACAAACATGGTTTTATGCCAAAGTGGTTTTATTTTTAGTGATGTTATCTTCTTTGTCGAAAGCTTATAAAAAAGAAGACAGCATTTTACTTACACAGCGCCGAGCGGGCTTATTCTTGGCGGTGGTTGCGATGATTTCCATTTTAGGTTTAGTCATGATTAAACCAAACTTTGGCTAATTGTTAGACATAATCATCGGCACAGCGATTGTTCTGCGCTACACTGCTATTTATAGCGGAAAAATAACAAGAGGGAGGGGATTTCATGCATACACGTGTGGTATTTAATCAAAAAGGTGGTGTCGGTAAGTCCAGTATTGCAGTAAATTTGGCGGCAATTAGTGCACATCAAGGCTTAAAAACCTTATTGATTGATCTCGATCCGCAAGCGAACTCGAGTCAGTATGTGCTGGGCGATGACGCAACGTATTCGGCAGACAAACCAGCTTTAGAACCCAATATTGAAAACTATTTTGAAGAAGTGCTTGGAACGACTCAAAATAAAAGTCTATTGGGCAGTGCCATTGGTTCGATCCTCAAAGGACGGGCTAAAGGCTTAGAAAGTTATGTACACCAATCCCCTTTTAAAAATTTGGATGTGATTCCAGCCAGCCCAAGCCTTGGGGCGTTGGCTTATGCTTTAGAGTCAAAACATAAAATTTATAAACTGCGTGATGCGTTACAACAACTTGCTGGAAAATATGATCGTGTCTATATCGATACACCTCCAGCTTTTAACTTCTTTACTTTGTCGGCACTGATCGCAGCCAATAAAGTCCTGATTCCGTTTGATTGTGATGTCTTTTCTAAACGTGCATTGCAAACTTTGATCGAAAATGTGCTCGAAACTCAAGACGATCATAATGATCATTTGGAAATTGAAGGCATTGTGGTGAATCAGTTCCAAGCGCAGGCCAAACTTCCGCGTGAAGTGGTGCAACAGCTGAAGGATGAAGGTCTTCCTGTACTAGAAAGTATGTTGCCCCCATCGGTGCTGATGAAAGAATCGCATCACAAAAATTTACCCTTAATTCATTTGGCACACGATCATAAATTGACGCAGGCCTATCAATCATTGTTCAATGAGATTGAGAATAATAAATTGCGAGATTCAGCATGAAAAAGATCACAATTGCTTTTTTAATGGGCAGTACGCTGTTATTGAGCGCCTGTGCCACAACGGTTAAACCGACTTATGTCTCTCCTACACAGTATCAAGCTTTGAACTGCCAACAGTTACAAGCAGAATATAATCGGATTCAGCAACATTTAGATGAAGGTGCACCTACTGCAAAACGTACGGGTGTCGGCGTGGGTCTAGGTCTGGGTGGTGGATGGAGTCATGGTGGCGGTTGGGGCTTTGGCCCAAGCGTTTCAGTCAATATGGGACAATCATCGAATACCAAAAAAACTGAAATTTCACGACTTTTGGGTCAGCAAGAGGCGATTGTACAGGCTGCAAAATTCAAAGGCTGTGCGATTACCGTGCAAAATAAGACGAATTAATGCCGCATTTATTCATCCTGCTGAAGGGTTCAACCTTTCAGCAGTCATTAAAATCTTAGCAAAATGTTTCGAAAATAATTTCAATAAAACAATGGACTATCGTTTTAACACGCACTTTTTTACCTTATGGGTTCTGTATTTTTTTCCGCTTTGACTTGAGGAAACCGTTCTTTTTCGGCTAAATTGCGCATCTTTAATGCTGTTGTTGGATGTCTATGATTGAGAGTTGGCTGTTTGTATTGGCAATGATTGCTGTCTTGATGATTCCGGGACCAACCAATGCTTTACTCGCAAGCTCTGCACATCAGCAAGGTCTGGCGAAGACCAGCTTACTTGTACCCGCAGAACTGTTTGGGTATTTCTATGCCATCAATTTATGGGTACTCCTGATTCATCTCAGTACACCGACTTGGCCTTATCTGATAGACCTTTTACATGCACTCAGTGCAGTCTATGTGTTCTGGCTGGCTTTTCATTTGTGGAAAAGCTCACACCTAGAAAAACATAATCAACGTTTTACCTCGATTCGACCTAAACAATTATTTTTTTCTACTTTGAAAAATCCGAAAGCGGTCTTATTTGCTGCGGGTATTTTTCCCTATGAAGCCTGGGATAATCCAACCAATTTCTTTTTGGTCTTTGCGGTGTTTAGTCTGGTGTTATTGCCAACGGCACTGTTCTGGATGTCTTTTGGCCGTGCCATTTTATCGGGTGAGTCCAAACAAATAAAAGCCGATCTCTTATATAAAGGATCGGCCATGTTGTTGGTGGTGTGTATGTTTCCCGTAATTCTACGTTTTTTTGCTTAAGCTTCAGTGGTTGATTTTTTTCTTTAATTTGGCACGAATAAAACCAATGATTCCCGGCAAGATGCTAATAATAATAATGCCGAAAATCAGATGCGTGAAATTGTCTTTGACCACAGGCACATTACCAAAAATATAGCCTAAAGTAATGAATGATCCAATCCAGCAGAATGCGCCAATTAGGTTATAAGACAGGAAAAATTTGTAATCCATTTTTCCTGCACCTGCTACAAAAGGTGCAAAAGTCCGCGCAAAAGGAATAAAACGCGCAAAAATAATGGTTTTACCACCATGTTTTTCAAAGAATTTTTGTGTATTAATCAGATGTTGTTTATTGATGAAACGGGATTCGATTTCAAAAACGCGCGGTCCAATATAACGACCAATGTGATAATTCAGCGTATCGCCCAGTACGGCCGCGATAAAAAGTAAAACACCAAGAGTCCACGGATTCATTGCACCTGTGGATGCTGCTAAGGCACCTGCGGCAAACAATAAGCTGTCGCCGGGTAGGAACGGCATGACCACCAAACCTGTTTCCACAAAGATGATGAGAAACAAAATTGCATAAATCCAAACCCCATAGTTGGTGATAAACTCAAGCAGATGGTCATCGACATGTAATATAAAATCAATCAGTTCCATGGGGCACAAATAAGCAAAAGAGTGCGGAAATCCTAGCAGTCTCGTTATCAGAAGTCAGTATTAAAACGTAAATAAATTTAGCTATCAGTGTTCTTATCTTAAAAGTATGTGTGATGAAAATGGATATTTATTCTAAAAATAGAGAACATTAAGATAGCTACAACTTCAAATAAAACGTATTTAAAGGTGTAAAAATATTTAATTGAAATGTTGTGGCCAAAAATATTATCAATCAACCCAATACAGATGTAGTTTTAGCTTTAATTCCCCGTGTACTGATGGCTTATATTCTCTTGTTGCAAGCTAGGGAAAAATTTCAGCTTATAGCGTAACTTTAGGGTATATGGGGGCTTGGAGCGCTATTACCTTTAACCATTTTAGTTGAGTTTGGTAGTGGCTTAGCGCTGTTATTTGGTTTTCAAGCCCACTTTCCTGCGTTTGGCTTAGACCTATTTAGTGTTATTACCGCGTTTATTTTTCACGATGGCGCACAAGCCAGCATTAATTTTATGAAAAATTTTGCCATGGCAGGTGGTCTATTGTTTCTAATGCTGCATGGTGCAGGAAAAATGAGTCTAGATCATTTGATTGAAAAATAATTCAAAATGAAAAGCAGCATGCAGGATGCTGCTTTTTTATTTACAAAAAAGTACGGTGTGGACGTTATTTTTTTTGATCAAGATCAATAAAACATGAGGAAAATAAGATGAAAAAATCTTTTTAAAATAGGGTTATGTATTACAAGTTTAAGTCTTGCCGCTGGCGCATGGGCCAAAGATGATCATATCATTTTACAAGAAGCTGCAAAGAACCATGTCTCTGTGTCAGCCATTGCAAAGCTCAAAGATGAAACTGCGGTCACCTTAAAAGGCACGCTGCTGAAACATCTCAATGAAGACCACTACGAGTTCAGCGATGGTACAGGGGTTATTTTGCTGGATATTGATGACCATTTATGGAAAGCATCCAATATTAAAGCAGGCGATAAAGTACAGGTGGTCGGTGAGGTGGATACACATCGTTATAAACCGACTGATATTGAAGTCGTTAAAATAGAAAAAGTTTTGAAATAAACATCAGGCACGCGAAAGCGTGCTTTTTGATATAAAAACCATTAGGTTTTAAGCGTTGTATAAAGCTTGTCCGAATTATGTGCGTTATGCGCGGAAAAATGCTAGAATGCGGCGCTTATATTCGTTTGCCTTTCATAGTTGTTTGTCATGACTACCAATACTCAAATTACTGAAGATCGTATCCTTATTTTGGATTTCGGTTCTCAATATAGCCAGCTTATTGCACGCCGCGTACGTGAAGCTGGTGTATATTCTGAAATGTATGCCTATGACATGTCTGAAGAAGACATTCGTGCATTTAATCCAAACGGTATCATCTTATCAGGTGGTCCTGAGAGCGTACACGAAGAAGGCAGCCCACGTGCGCCAGAAGTTGTGTTCAACTTAGGTGTACCAGTTTTGGGTATTTGCTATGGCTTACAAACCATGTCTGCACAGCTTGGCGGTAAAGTTGAGCCGGGTACTGTACATGAGTTCGGTTATGCCGAAGTAAACATCCAAGTTCGTGACAAGTTGATTGGTGATCTTGAAGACACCAAAGACCAACTTAAAGTCTGGATGAGTCATGGTGACAAAGTGACAGCGATTCCTGAAGGTTTCCAAATCACTGCAAGCACACCAAGCTGTCCAGTGGCGATGGTTTCTGATGAAACACGTCGCTTCTACGGTATTCAGTTCCACCCAGAAGTAACACACACTGCAAAAGGTGCAGAGTTATTATCGAACTTTGTACACAGCATTTGTGGCTGTCGTAGCTTGTGGAACTCTGAAAACATTATCGACCTGCGTGTTGAACAATTACGTCAACAAATTGGCGATCAAAAAGTTCTTTTAGGTCTGTCTGGTGGTGTTGATTCATCAGTGGTTGCTGCGCTTTTACACCGTGCGATTGGCGATCAATTGACTTGTGTATTTGTAGACAACGGCCTGCTTCGTTTGAACGAAGGCGAACAAGTGATGGACATGTTTGCGAAAAACATGGGTATCCGTGTGATTCGTGCCGATGCTGAAGAGCGTTTCTTGACTGCTTTAGCGGGTGAAGTTGATCCTGAGAAGAAACGTAAAATCATTGGTCGTGAGTTCATTGAAGTTTTTGCTGAAGAAGCGCGTAAACTTGATGGCGTAAACTTCCTTGCTCAAGGTACGATTTACCCAGACGTGATCGAATCTGCTGCAACCAAAAATGGTAAAGCTCATGTGATTAAATCTCACCACAATGTGGGCGGTTTACCAGATGACTTAGCTTTTGAATTGGTTGAGCCAATCCGTGATTTGTTTAAAGATGAAGTGCGTCGTTTAGGCACAACTTTAGGTTTACCGTTTGAAATGCTATATCGTCATCCATTCCCAGGTCCAGGTTTGGGCGTGCGTATTTTGGGTGAAGTGAAGAAAGAATATGCAGACATTTTACGTCTTGCAGATGACATCTTCATGCAAGAGCTTCGTGCCAGCGGTTGGTATGATAAAACTGCGCAAGCCTTCGCTGTATTCCAACCGGTGAAATCTGTTGGTGTCGTCGGTGATGGTCGTCGTTATGCATGGGTGATTGCACTTCGTGCTGTTGAAACCGTTGACTTTATGACAGCGCGTTTTGCACATCTTCCTTATGATCTTGTAGATAAAATTTCGACTCGTATCATGAATGAAATTAAAGATGTTTCACGTGTGGTTTATGACGTGTCGTCTAAGCCACCAGCAACGATTGAGTGGGAATAAAGCAAGTGCAACAGTTGCAGTTTTTCGATCAAATGCAACAAATTCGCTTTATTGACTTGTTCGCAGGGATAGGTGGTTTCCATCTAGCCCTTGCGCGACAAGGCGCACAATGTGTTTTTGCGTCTGAAATTAATGAAAAGGCTAAGAAAACATATTTAGCCAATCATAGTTTGGATAAAGATGCTTGGCATGGTGATATTACATTAATTGAACCACAACAGATTCCTGATCATGAGATCTTGTGTGCGGGCTTTCCATGTCAGCCGTTTAGTCAAGCAGGACAAAAAAAAGGTTTCGATGATGTCAGAGGAACTTTATTTTTTAATATTTTGCAAATTTTAGAAGAAAAAAGACCAGAAGCCTATTTTTTGGAAAATGTACGCGGATTGCTTAAGCACGATAATGGGCGTACTTTTTCAGTTATTCAAGAAAAACTTGAGGCACTTGGTTATAGCTTTCAAAGTTTTGTTGTAAAATCAAGCGACTATGGTTTACCACAGCATCGGCCTCGTCTTTTTATGATTGGTTTTCGAGATGGTGTAACAAAAATAGAGCTACCAGAAAAGCTTCCATTGAAATATACAATGAGTGATATTTTTTCAGGCAATTGTGAAAAAGAAGTTGGCTTTACACTACGAGTTGGTGGGCGTGGATCAGTTTATGGTGATCGACGAAATTGGGAATTTTATAAAGTTGATGGTGAGATTCGACGTTTAACTTCTAAACAAGGTCTTTTGATGCAAGGGTTTCCTTCGGATTTCATTTTTCCTGTATCTGAAATAGAGGCAATGAAACAGTTAGGAAATTCTGTATCAGTTGATGCCATAGAAGCATTCTATAAAAAAATTAAGGAAAAACTAAGTGCAGAACAATTCACACTTATTAAATAAATATAACATTGTAAAGAAAGGGGCTGTATATGAGGCTTTTAAACTGGTTCTTGAAAAGAGTTTAGATATTCAAAATTTAAAACCGCATGAACAACTACAAGTTCTATGGAAAGCATATAAAGACAATTGTCCAAACAATAACAATATTAATGGTAAAGTATTTGAGGTAATTATTGCGACAGTAATGCTTGAGAGCGGAATCGGGCCAATTTTTTCTCAAGCAAATGTTGTTTTTGTACCAAATGTTAACTTTGATCTGATTGTTTATAGTAAAGAATTTGGTCCAATATCAATTTCGGCTAAGACATCCTTAAGAGAGAGATATAAGCAGGCCGATTTAGAAGCTGTATCATTAAAATATGTACACCGTAAGGCTAGGTGTTACTTAGTTACTATGGATAAACCTGAAGCCATGAGATTAGAAAAAAAGTTAAAAGAGGGAGACCTTTTAGGAATTGATGACATTGTATTAGGGGATGAAATCTCATTTGATGAAATGATAGAGTTCCTCTCATCTATCAATTTGGAAAAACCTAAAGCGGTAGAAATTATTACGTCTTCTCAGATTTATGAAATAGTCAAAAATTAGTAAATAATAAGCTTACATTGTTTCGATAAAGAAAACTTTTGATTCTTCCTAAGCGATGGCTTTCCATCACTTCTAAAACACTTTTGCAGAGCAAAAACACACCTTATAAAGATGTAACAACATTTTTACATCCACTCATTGCCTTGAACTTAGGTTTTGAAAACACAAGGTATTGTCCCATGTTTAAGAATCAGCATTCTATTTTTAGGGATGTGCAGTTGGGAATCTGCTTGTTATGATCTGGGATATATGGATCTGTAATGAGTAAGCACATGACGAATAATAACTATACTGAACTATCACATTCGGATGACTGTGAAAAATACGTAAATCAATTCATTCAAGAGTTTCCACTGAGAAGTGCGGAAATAGGCCAAGGGACGGTCATCAAACGCGCGCTGCCAAGTCGCCATAAACGAATGATTGGCGCATGGTGTTTCTTAGATCACGCAGGCCCTGTAACTTTCCCACAAGGGGATGGTTTAGATGTTGGTCCACATCCACATATTGGTTTGCAAACCTTTACATGGATGATTGAAGGCACCATGATGCATACCGACAGTTTGGGCAGCAAACAGCTGATTCGTCCAAAACAGGTCAATTTAATGACCGCAGGACACGGGATTTCCCATACGGAAGTCGCACCAGATACAGAAACCAAAATGCATGCGGCACAATTGTGGATTGCATTACCCGATGCAAAAATTGCTGTTGAACCCCGTTTCGATCACTATCCAGAACTGCCAGTGGTGGAAAAAGATGGGGTAGCATTTACCATTTTGGTCGGAGAGTTTTTAAATACTACCTCACCTGTGAGTGTTTATACCGAGCTGTTAGGAGTGGACTTAAGCGCAACAGAAAGCACCAAAACCCGTTTAACACTCAATCCAAACTTTGAATATGGCTTTATGGCTTTAGAAGGAACGGCCACGGTTAATGGGCACGAACTGACAGAAGACAATATGGTGGTACTCGAGCAGGGTGTAAGTGCGATTGAAATTGAAATCCATGCTGGTAGCCGCTTGTTACTGTTAGGTGGTGAGCCATTTGAAAGTCCAATTTTACTGTGGTGGAACTTTGTTGGTCGTACTCAAGAAGAATTGAAAATTGCGCGTGATCAGTGGATTGCACAAGATGAACGTTTTGGTTCCATTCCTGACTATGAAGGTCCACGTTTGGAAGCTCCAGCATTTCCAGACCAAATGCGTGCTTCAAAATAAATTGAATACTGCGACAAGTCGTTCAACAACAGAATAGGTGGACAGTTTCAATACTTGAAACCTATTCAAAATAATATCAATGAAAAATAGGATAATAAAAAAATGGCAATCATTGCGAATGCAGAAGTCAAAACATGCGTCGAAGCATGGTCTGGTGAAGTAAGCAGTGGACAACACCAATTTATTACCGATAAACCAGCATCTTTTGGCGGTCAAGATAAAGGCCCTGCACCTTATGACTTTATTTGTACAGGTTTGATTTCCTGCACCATGATTACCCTACGTATGTATGCGCAGCACAAAGGTATTGAGTGGGGGGCTTTTAGTGTCGAAGCAGATTTTAATGCCAATAAAGAAGGCCGAGAATGGATCAGCCGTCGTTTGTCGTTTGAGCAAACATTGACAGAAGAAGTACGCCAAAAAATCTTAGACATCTGTCAAAAAACACCAGTCACTAAAACTTTATTACGTTCCGTCGAGATTGAAACCTCAATTGTCTAACTCGCTTGACGGTTTTTTATAGGCGGTAAAGGATTTTGTGCGACTGGATATTCATGTGTATCGAGAGGTGCAAAATCCAAATTTTAGAGTAAAGTGGGTGCTAGATTTCAATTAAAAAAGGTAAAACAATGATCACCCTGCACCATTTGGAACATTCACGCTCTTTACGCATTTTATGGGCTTTGGAAGAGTTAGGGTTGGAGTATGAGGTGAAGTTTTATAAACGCCTACCGACCTATGCTGCGCCACCTGAGTTAAAAAACATTCATCCCTTAGGCAAAGCCCCTGTTTTGACCGATGGTGATTTGGTCATAGCAGAATCTGCGGTGATTTTGGAATACCTACAAGCCACCTACGATACGGAGCACAAGTTTAAACCGCAAAATCCAAAGGATTTAATGCAATACAACTACTGGATGCATTATGCCGAAGGCTCGTTGATGCCATATTTGGTTATGACTTTGGTGATGAGTCATGTACCGAAACATGTTCCCTTTCTAATTAAACCGCTTGCCAATAAAATTTGTGATGGGGTGAAAGGCGGCTTTATTAATCCACGCTTGAAAGAACACAGTGCATATTTGGAAGATTATTTGTCTCAACATGACTATTTTGCAGGTGATTTTTCCTTTGCCGATATTCAAATGAGCTTTCCTGTGGTGGCGATGCAAGAGCGGGTAAAAGCCCATAACCCTCAAATGGTTACTTATGCACAGCGCATTCAGCAGCGCCCAGCATTTAAAAAAGCCAAAGAGCTCAGTGGGTTCTAGTGGATGGTGATGATTTGAACCTGATTTTTTTGCCTGGTGCGTCGGGCAATACGGCATTCTGGCAACCTGTTATCCAACGCCTACAGACGATTCAACCATGGTCGTCGCTTATCCGAGCTTTGGTGACTATTCTGATGATGTGGATGTGCAGAGTTTTGAGAGCTTACAAGACGATGTATTGAATCAAATCCAACAGCCTTCTGTGGTCGTTGCACAATCGATGGACGGTATTTTTGCAGTACAAGCTGCCTTACAAAAGCCTGAGCAGGTGCAGGCTTTGGTACTCGTGGCAACCTCAGGTGGCATTGATTTAAGTTTTTTTCAGGTGGCGGATTGGAGAGAGGATTATCAACAGAGCTTTACGGTTCCTGATTGGTTTGTTCAGCATCAGTCTGATTTGACAGACAGTCTGGAGCGTATCCAGTGTCCAGTTTTGTTGATTTGGGGCGATGTAGATCCGATTAGTCCTGTTGCGGTGGGGCAGTCCTTACACCGTCAAATACCACATGCTGAATTGCACATCGTGTCACAGGGTCAACATGATTTGGCTTATGTGCATGCTGAGCATGTTGTGCAATTGATTCAAAATTTTCTCGCCAAACTCAGAGTATAAAAAAGGATGCCGAGGCATCCTTTTTTGTTTTAGCGTTTGACTACAATCGAATCAATCCCGCTATGTTGTAGGGTTTGCTGTGCAATCACCGCGGCTTCTTGCGAGTCATATGGCCCTGAAATCACGCGATACCATGTTTGGCCGCCTTCAACGGTTTTGACGACATCGGCAGAGAGACCATTTAAGATAATTTCTGCACGACGTGCATCGGCACTGTCAGGGTCGGGGTAACTGCGGACTTGTAATATAAAGCTTGGCGCTTGCGGTGTCGGTGCTGCTTCGGTTAAACCCGGTTCAGCAGGGATGCTTTCTTCGGCAGCAGGTGCTTCAACAATCACCACAGTGCTTGGATTGTCTTTGGTTTCAGGAATGGCTTGATCTGGAATCGGAGTCACTTGCTGCTGTGGCAGTAAGTCGTAGAAACGGTAGTCTTTATTGGTTTCTTCTTGATAATGTTCCGAGGTGATTTGACCTTTCGGCTTCACTGGCGCCCAAGGCTTCCACAGTAACAGTGCTACAGCAAAACAGAGCACGATTAAAATGACCACAAGTGTACCGAGCCAAGCTGGAATCAGTGGCTTTTTGGGTTTGTTCGGTCTTTCAGATACACCGCGCTGCGTTTTTCCAAACACGTGGAAACCTCTTTTCTTCTAATCAATATGAGGGACTGGCCCATTCTTTGCTTTATTTTAGTACTTGGCCTCAAGCAATTAAAAGAGGCGTCATTGTAAAATAAAGAATCGCTTTGCAAAATTCAAGTTTCACAAAGCGAGCAATACATCGGGGTTGATATGGCTACTTCGGGCAAAGCTCTCCATCTTGCGACGATGTGCAAAGCGTTGCTTTTTACATCGGTACCTCAAGCATAGCTTTCGGTCTTGCAGCCATGTGTGAAGCTTTGCTTTTCAGATTACATCGTCTCAGGTGCAGACACACCTAGTAACTCTAAACCATTACGCAAAACTTGTTGTACGTTTATTGAAAGTAATAAACGGGCTTGCGAAAGGGCAATATTTTGTTCGTCGATAATTCTTGTATTATCCAAGTTATACCAACCATGGAATAACGCTGCGAGTTCTTTCAAATAGTTACCCACTTGGTGTGGTTCATAGCTATTTGCAGCACGAAGCACAATTTCAGGATAGGCTGCAAGTTTGGCAAGAATTTCAGTTTCAGCGTCAAGAGTTAATAAGGTCGCATCGTAATCAGCTGCTTTGCTACGATCAAAAGGAATGCCTTTTTCAGGGGCTTTCACATCGACCATACGATTGACACGTGCGTGCGCATATTGGATGTAGTACACCGCATTGTCTTTGCTTTGTGAAACCGCAAGGTCTAAGTCAAAGTCAATGTGTTGCTCGGACTTACGCATCACGTAGTAGAAACGCGCAGCGTCGTTGCCCACTTCTTTACGCAGGTCGCGTAAAGTCACGAACTGACCAGAACGAGATGACATTTGTACCATCTCACCACCACGCCATAGGCTGACGAACTGAACCAATAGAACGGTGAGTTTTTTCGAGTCATAACCCAAGGCATCAATGGCGGCTTTGACCCGTGAAATATAGCCATGGTGGTCTGAGCCCCAGATATCAATGATATCGGTATAGCCACGTTGTAATTTGTTCAGATGATAAGCAATGTCAGAAGCAAAGTACGTAGTTTGTCCATTACGACGCTTCACAACACGGTCTTTTTCATCGCCAAATTCAGTCGATTTGAACCAAATGTTGCCGTCTTTTTCATATAAGAAACCACGTTGTTCTAAAGTTTCTAAAGCTTCATCAATTTTGTCTGTCAATGAAGCTTCACTGAACCATTGGTTAAAGGTTACACCAAACTCGCCCAAGTCATCTTTGATGTCATCTAAGATCACATTCAGCGCTGCTTGGTGGAATACGCGGTAAGCTTCACCGATTAAGCTTTGTGAATTATGGATTAAACCATCGATGTGCTTTTCTTTGTCGCCTAAAAGGACAACTTTATTGCCTTCAGCATCGAGTTCTTCTGCATATTGTACATCTTCAGGAACATCTTTATAGACGTCTGCTACAGGGCGAACGTAAGCATCGCCATCAGCATCGATAATACTTTGCGCGATTTCTTTAACATAATCGCCTTGATAGGCATTTTTAGGGAAAACCAGTTCTTGGCCTGTTAATTCGAGGTAGCGCAAATAGGTAGATGTTGCAAGGATGTCCATTTGACGGCCTGCATCATTCACATAATATTCACGGTCTACTGTTGCACCTGTTGCTTCAAGCAACGTTGCAACCGTCATCCCATAGGCAGCGCCACGACCATGACCAACGTGCAAGCTAGACGTTGGATTGGCAGAAACGAATTCTACTTGTATTTTTTTCGCAGCATTGGCTTGAGTGCGGCCAAATTGCTTGCCTTGCGCTTGAATTTGATCGAGCACGGCAAAACGTTGATCAGCATTTAAGAAGAAGTTAATAAAGCCAGGGCCTGCGATTTCTGCTTTGCTGATATCCGCTACTTCAGGCAGTGCAGCAAGAATTTTTTCGGCTAAATCACGTGGCTTCATACCCGCAGCTTTAGAGGCAATCATCGCGATATTGGACGCGAAATCCCCGTGGCTTCGGTCTTTGGTACGCGTCAAAGTACTGCTGTTGTTCCAGTCTGCTGGAAGGATACCTTCAGCTTGAAGGTTTTGCACTGCGTGCTCGAGAGCTGCTTGGATTGCCGTGTTCATATTCAGTCGAAAATTTAATGTCGCAGAAAAACGCTAAATATAGCAAATTTCCACGTCTTTAGGTGAATCCATTTTTTTAGAATAAAAAATGTTCAAAAACTGCTAACGATTGCGCTGCAATAAACATGAAAAGCGCAGTATGATGAGAACCAAAACGCATACTTTTAAGGATAAAACGTGTCTGAACAGCGACCGATGATCATTGGCAATATTCCCAAGTTACCAGCAAAATATGCAATGTTTATTTTGCCGTTTTTTATCTCATTTTTTATGAGTGGCATTATCTCGATGATCAATCTTTGGCGCAATTTGGGTTGGGTGGACAATTTCCTACAGGTTTGGCTGTCCGCATGGATGATGTCTTGGTTGGTGGCCTATCCTGTAGTGCTCATTGTACTGCCGATTGTGCGCCGTTTGACCGGTGTATTTGTTGATATGTCACATTTGAACCCACCGAAATAAGCCCCATTTTAGCTATTTTCACGGCATGAGACAGGTTTGCTGAGGAGTTCCGCATTTTGGTTTTGAAAACGATACAGTTTGCCGGCATGAAAGAGTTTAATCACTTTGGCACTGGCAAGCTGTTGTTGAAAACGACTTAGGGTTTGGCGTTGAAATGGATCAAACGGATTGCCGTAGTTTTTGTTGTCGAGTAAAAACTGAATCTGTCCTGCTTCTTTATCATAGCCGTATAAGATACGTTTGCCTTGCGCATCTTGAAGCTCAAACGTAGGGGGATGACTGCTGATTTTACAATTCAGACGCAGTGAGATTACAAAGCCTTCAGTTGATTTGTTTTGTAGCTGATAAATCCCTTGTTTTTCATTCTCCAAATAGACCCATTGGTTCAAGGGTAAATTTGCACTGAGTTGCTCATATTGCTCGATGGTGGCTTTACTGATATCGACAATGCCTTTGGGATCGATTTCAGGCAGTTTTTCGTTATGACCAAATAGTCCTGTAATTTTATCACTCACTGTCGTTTGCGCCGTAGAAATAGATTGGCATGCTGTCATTTGCGTGATGTAAAGACATGTAAGGCTCAACAACATCAGTTTTTTGATGATCATTTTTAATATAAAGAAGAAATAAAAGCGCTAGCTTAGCTTGAGCTTTGTTCAAGTTCAAATTTTATCCATGCGCTATTTGACCGAAAGGCTGTCATAAAAGTCATTTTTGCGTTGAGTCGGTTTGATTTTTATTTTCAGACTAAATCGCTTTGATAATTACATCACGCTTATAAATATCAAAAGACGAGCAAATGACGCTAAGCTAGTAGCCGAATTAGATGCATAGATTCTCCCCATAGGTTCATCTAAATCTATGTATAACGAGATAGGTAATGACGACAGAATATTTAAAGACAAAACAACCCTTATACCTCCCTTATGCGGGCAATACCTTGCTTGAGTTGCCGCTGTTAAATAAAGGATCGGCGTTTACGGAAGAAGAGCGCACTCGCTTCAACTTGCATGGTTTAATTCCACATGTTGAAGAAAGCATTGAAGAACAAAGTCAGCGTTCTTATCAACAGTACTGTGCTTTTAATGATGCGATCAATAAACACATTTACTTGCGTAACATTCAAGACACCAACGAAACCTTGTTCTATCACCTCATTGAAAACCATTTAAGTGAGATGATGCCAATTATCTATACTCCAACGGTGGGTGAGGCCTGTCAGCGTTTCTCGGATATTTATCGTCGCCATCGTGGTACATTTATTTCCTATCCAGACCGTGCGCATATTGATGACATCTTGCATAACATCAACAAGAAAAATGTCAAAGTTATTGTGATTACCGACGGCGAGCGTATTTTAGGCTTGGGCGACCAAGGTATTGGCGGGATGGGTATTCCGATTGGAAAATTGTCGCTATATACCGCGTGTGGGGGTATTAGCCCAGCTTATACGTTACCAATTACCCTCGATGTCGGTACCAATAATCAGCAGTTACTCAATGACCCGATTTATATGGGTTGGAATCAACCGCGCATCAGTGGTGATGAGTACTATGCTTTTGTTGATGAAGTGATTGCTGCGATCAAGCGTCGTTGGCCGAAAGCCTTAATTCAATTCGAAGACTTCGCACAAAATAATGCCATGCCGTTATTGAATAAGTACCGTGATGAAATCTGTTGTTTTAATGATGATATTCAAGGTACCGCAGCCGTTTCTGTGGGCAGTTTGATTGCTGCATCACGTGCGGCAGGTAAACAGCTCAAAGATCAAACCGTTGCCTTCTTAGGTGCGGGTTCAGCAGGCTGTGGGATTGCTGAGCAAATTGTTGCACAGATGAAAGTTGAAGGTTTAACTGATGCCGAAGCGCGTGCACGCGTGTATATGGTCGATCGTTTTGGTTTAATCACTGAAAATCAGCCGAATCTACTCGATTTCCAACGTAAATTGGCGCAAAAGCCAAATGTGATAGCGCAATGGGGCAATGCTGAAGAAGTGATTTCACTGCTCGATGTTGTGAAAAATGCCAAACCTACCGTGTTGATTGGGGTATCGGGTCAGCCGGGCTTATTCACTGAAGAAGTAATTCGCACTTTGGCTTCGAACTGTGATCGTCCGATTGTATTGCCACTGTCTAACCCAACTTCGCGTGTTGAAGCAGTGCCAGCAGATATTATTCACTGGACGGGCGGTAAGGCTTTGATTGCGACGGGCAGTCCTTTTGCTCCAGTCAACTATCAAGGCAAAATTTATAATATTTCGCAGTGCAATAACTCATATATCTTCCCGGGCATTGGGTTAGGCGTGATTGCGGCCAATGCAACCCGTGTGACCGATTCGATGCTGATTGCATCGAGTAATGCTTTGGCAGATTGCTCACCGATGCTGGTGAACCCTACAGCAGATTTATTGCCTGAGATTGATGAAATTCAGAAAGTCTCTAAGCTGATAGCCTTTAAAGTGGCCAAAGCAGCAATGGGTGCAGGTGTAGCTCCGATTATTAGTGATGAACAATTGCAATACGCGATTGAGAAAAACTTCTGGAAGCCAGAGTATCGTCACTATAAACGTGTCGCCTTCTAAAGCTTAAAATGAGATCGAACAAAAAGGAGCATGCTGCTCCTTTTTGTTTTTTTTTAGAGCTAAGTCTTCATTAACATTATTTTACTAGATTAAAAAAAAGACATTTTGTACACTCCGCGCACAAGTATAAAAACCAATAAGTTAACAATGATCATGTTCAATTCTATTTATAAAATGCTGGAATCCTTTGGATTCGGCTCACAAAAACGTGCTCTGCATATTCATTTTTCCAATCCGGCTTTGAACACACAGGTGTTTATTCAGCGGATTGAGGGTGAACATCGCATTAATCAGGGCCTAAAAGCTGAAATTCTATGTCTATCGACCAATGCTTATCTGCCTTTAAAACAGTTCATTGGTGGGCGTATCGCAGTTGATCAGGTCACGGATGTGGGGCAGCTTTCTCGTCTGACAGGGGTGATTACCAGTGCCAGTCAGGGGCAAAGTGATGGTGCGCTAACTGTTTATAAACTGACGATTGAAGATGCAACAGCGCTGTGGCATAAGCGCAGAAATAGTCGCGTGTTTATGAGTAAAAGTGTTCGTGAAATCACTGAAACTCTGTTTAGTGAATGGCAAAGTCACAGTACATTATTTGCAGCCAGCTTAAGCCTGAACTTAGACGGTTTGAGTCGTGATTATGATGTACGCCCCTTTGTCATGCAGTCTAATGAAACCGACGCTGAGTTTCTCACTCGATTATGGCGGAGTGAAGGTATTAATTGGTTGATCGATGAACAAGTTCCGATGGTGTTCAGTTCGTCCGAACCAATTCAGGCACAGCAACTTCGTTTGATGGATGATAATCAAGCTTTTACAGCACTGGGTCGCCGAAAGATTCGTTTCCACCGCAGCCATGCCACCGAGCCTTTTGATAGCATCACCAGTTTTATTGCTGAACGTCACTTACAGTCCACCACGGTACAGACGCAACGTTGGCAAGCGCAACATTTAGCTCAAGATCAGAGTCAGGCTGTATTGAGTGCGCATCAGCACAGTGATCAACAGGACAATGAAAGCTTGGGTTTGGAACAAGTCTGGTGTGTCAGTCCAGCATGGACAGCTGATCTACAGGGTGCGGATCAGGCCACGTCTGCCAATAGCAGTCAACTAGATCGTCTCAACCAACAACTGAACCAATATCATGAGCTTCAGGCCAAATATTTCACAGCAAAAAGTAGCGTTCGAGATGCGCAAGTGGGCTATTGGTTTGAAATGGTGGATCATCCTGAAATAGACCAACATGTGTCCGTAGAGCGTGAATTTCTCATTTTAGGCAAAGTCTTTTATAACCAAAATAATTTACCCAAAGAGTTGCTACAGCAAATCAATCTGTTACTAAAAGGAAGTCGCTGGCAAGCTCTGAGTGAGGAAAGACAAGCCAATGAACTCTTTGTCGTACGCCGTGAGGTCAAAATTGTTCCTGAATATCAAGCGTGGATACACCGTCCAGCAGCCTATCCTTTACGGGCCAAAGTCGTCGGACCTGAGGGAGAAGAAATTTATGTGGATGCATGGGGGCGAATTAAAGTTCGCTTTATGTTTACGCGTAGTGATGACCATGCTCATGATGGTGGTGCAGGTGCAAATGACAATGACACGGACTCGGCATGGGTCGATGTATTGACTCCATGGGCGGGTGAGGGATATGGAGCACGTTTTCATCCGCGTGTCGGAGAAATTGTGGTCATCGACTTCTTTGAGGGGGATGTCGATCGACCTTTTGTGGTGGGACGTATTCATGAAGCGGAGCGCCACCAAACCATGTTTGATGTGAAAGGGACATTGCCTGCGACGAAAAAACTCAGCGGGATTCGTTCACAAGAAGTTGCAGGGCAAGGTTTTAACCAGCTGCGTTTTGATGATACGACAGGGCAAATTAGTGTGCAGCTACATAGCAGTCATGGAGCGAGTCAGCTTAATCTAGGTAACCTCAGTCATCCGAAAGAAACTGAGAACAGTGATGGGCGTGGTGAGGGTTTTGAGTTAAGAACGGATCAATGGGGAGCCATGCGTGCAGGCAAGGGTCTCTTGATTAGTACCTATGCACAGGATCAAGCGGTTGCGGATCATTTGGCTGCATCAGAAGCCCAGTCCATCTTGCAGCAAGGTCATGACAGTATGCACATGCTGAGTACTTTGGCTGTTAAACAACAGACTGATGCACTGAATGTGATCAATCGTCTGCCTAAATTGATTCAGTCTGTAGAGCTAAAAGGGGCCAATCAAGCCCTCCAAGCAACTGTTGGTTTATTTAAATCCGCAGTTAGTCAGGATCCGATTTCGGCATTAAAAACGTGCGGGGGTTTTCTTGAGGATATTCAAAAATTTGGTCAAGATACGGACAATTTGATTAATGAATTTAAAGATTATTTTCGGGATGCAGAGGCTTCAATAGGTAATTTAAAAGCCTTTATTGATAACCTCGAAGAACATGGCACAGATGCTTTGAAAAGTCAGTTGCAAGGCGTTAAAGAAAAATTGAACGCAGATCCATTCGCCGCTTTAAAAGATGTAGGCAAAGTGATTGCCAATGTTGAGATGAAAGACTTTGACCTGACCAGTGCCTGCGGAAGCTTTAATAAAGGCAGCAAACTGAATGTTAATCCCATGCAGGCATTGGGCTCCATGCAAGGCTTTATGGAGACATATGCTCAAGAGGCAGAGCAAACGCAGGATACTCAGAATCAAGCTCAAGCGAAGATCTTTCGTCAGGCTTTAATGCTGCTGGCTTCCCCCAATGGTATTGCTTTAACGACGCCTGAAGATATTGTTTTACAAGCTTCTCAAGACATCGCTGAAAGTGCACAGGGATCCATCAACTTAAGTGCCCAGAAGAATATTATTGCGCATGCACAGGATAAGGTGAGCTTATTTGCTGCGCAAAAAGGGCTAAAGGCATTTGCTGCGAAAGGAAAAGTTGAATTACAGGCGCAAGATGATGCAATAGAAGCGATTGCGCGTAAGGTGATTAAGCTAATTTCAACAGAAGATAAAATAGAAATAACCAGTCCGAAAGAAATTGTACTGACTGCTGGTGGTTCACAGCTCAAAATTAATGGGGATGGAATTTTTACGACAACAGGTGGAAAGTTTGAAAGTAAGGCGGGGCAGCATAGTTTTGTGGGTGGGGCCACAGTAAATGCTGAATTACCTAAAATGCCTGAGAGTGGAATGTATAGTATGAGATTTGATCTGAGCCAAATTTTTGATCCGAATATATTGAAAAATATGAAATATAAATTAATAAATCATTCTAAAAAAATTGAAGCTGAATATGAGTTTGAGCAGCAAAGCAGTGCACGTGTTTATAGTGACGCTGTTGATAATGTAGAACTCTCATTAGTACCAGGCGCATATTTGACAGAAATTAAAGACTTACCCCCTGAACAAGAGACAGAGTCTTTGGATGAAGATGAAGTTACAGTATGTGGTTGTGGAGAGGAGCATGAACATATACGTAATAATACAAGGGAGGTTGAATAATGCTTAATAAAAAAAATATTGCTTGTTTAATTTTTGTTTTTTTATCACTAAAAATTTATGCAGAAGATGATTTTAATGTTATTTCGCAATGTACTGATGAATATGAAACAAGTTGTGATTTAGTATTGATAAATGGTAATGAAAAAAATATTTTCTTACGTAATATAAAATCACCAAGTATTGAAGAAATTGGTAAAGATGTTTTTCATGTGGTGAGTTCATGTGGTTCGCCTTGTGTAGGGAATTATTTTATTGGTAAGCATGCAAAATATTATACTGAGGAGTTGATTAAAGTTGATTTTAAATCAAAATGCGTTATAGAGAGTGATAGTAATGAAAAGAAAATATATGCAAAAAAAATATTTTCTAATACTAGAAAAACTTTAATAAATTTAAATGAAAAAAAATTTGATATTCTTCCATCAAAATTTAATTATTATAGTGATTTTAATGAGATGTCGTATTTTGATAAATTTGGTAATCTAAATTTGATTGCAAATGATTTTGGTGAAATTTTATTTAAAAAGAAAATAAAAAACCCATGTGGAAATTATGAAAAATGAGCTATTCAGAAGAGTTTATTAAATATGTTGGAACTGTAGCAGGTGAAGCAGGAGGATGTAGTGTAAATACCTGGAAAGCTGTTGCCCATTGTATAAAGAATAGAATAGGTTTTGCAGAGTGGGTCAATGCGAGAGATGTTAGTGATATTTTAAAAAAGAATTTTGATGCAATTACCGATAAAAATGGACCTTTTAAAAAAGCTGTGACAGAAATGCGTTTAGGAAACATATCGGATCATACACAAGATATTGTTGATGCGATATCTCCAATTTATCAAGGATTAGAAGAGGATATAACAAACGGAGTTGTTTTATATTTCAGCCCTAAAGCTCAAGCTGCTTTACATAGTAAAAACCCTAGTAAATATACTTCGGCGAATTCAAACATGAGGTGCGACAGTTTGAAAAGTCTTATGATAATCAACAAGCTGAGCAAATTTCTCTAATGGTGTAAGCCAATCTAACGCTTTTCTAGGACGAGTATTCAGTGACATGGCAACTTGATTTAAATAATGCTGATCTGCCTGATTTAAATCAATCCCTTTAGGTAAATATTGCCTAATTAAACCATTCATATTTTCGCATGTGCCTTTTTGCCAGGGTGAATGTGGGTCACAGAAATATACATCTATGCCTAAATCTTCTTCAAGTATTTTATGTTCTGCCATCTCGCGTCCACGGTCATAGGTCAACGTTTTACGCAGTTCTGCAGGTAAATATTTCAGAGCTTCAGTTAAAGCCTTGCGCACTGATTCTGCCTTTGCATCAGGTAATGTTGCCAAGATACAGAGCCGTGTATTTCGTTCAATAAGTGTTGCTATCGAACTTTTATTGTCTTTACCTTTAATTAAATCAGCTTCCCAATGACCCGGTATTTTTCTTTCTTGAACTTCGGCTGGGCGCTCATGAATAGTTTTAATATCCTGTAATATAGAATCTTTTTTAGGTTCACCGTTAGCTTTTCGCTTTTTATTTTCATGACGCAGACAGGATAATAAGTCTTTTTTCAACTCACCCTTTGGTAATGCTCGTATCGTTGAATAAATCGTTGTATGGCTTACATTCATTGTTTGATCCAAATCAGGAAATGTCTTTAAACGCTTTGCTATTTGCTGAGGAGACCATAAACAACGGATCGCTTCAACAATAAATTTCCAGAGGATTGAATCGATTTTGAGTTTTCTGTGACCACGTCTACGTCTAGCGAAGGTGTTATCAGAAGCATATTGAGCTTGATAAACGTCATTGATGCTATTTCTTTTAAGCTCACGATAGATCGTACTAGGATGTCTTTTAATGAGTTCAGCAAATTTTCTGGCTGAAAAGCCTTCTTTTCTTGACTCAAGCATTAATGCAGTACGATCTTCAAAGTTAAGATGATGGTATGACAATTTTATATACTCCATAAACCCTTTAAATTAATTAGGTGGTTTATGTCGCACTTCAAGTTTTACTCTGCCTTCTTTAATCCCAGATTTTGCTAAAAGCTCTTTAACTGAAGAAGTGAAAATAAAAGGAACAGAAAATGATGATATGCAATGGTACAGATATAAAGGCACATCTCGTTTTTATGTTCAATTTGTGGATAGAAGTGCTAATGCCCTTGTTAAATCTAAAGTAAGTATTGGGTACAAAAAAACGAAAGAGGTTCCATCACTTACTAACTTAATAACCAATAATCAGGGTAAAATCAGATCATTTTTAGTAAAAGATGGTTGGGGGGCAAGATTTACTGTTGATGGTGTTCAACTTCTTGATAATAATAAGAATGAAATAAAGCTAATTGCAGATGGAAAAAATCATTCATCGGTGTTAGTGGTTGCAAATAGCAGTAGTGGAATAAAATCTCAAACGGATATCCATATCCAACAACCGACGTCTTCACAGAAACAAGAGCCTGAGAAAGAGGATAACAAAGCGAGTATTGAGCAAACGTCGAAAGTAGATGAAAATGATGTTCAGCAAAAAAATATTAATTTCAGTATTAAGGTTATAGATAGTGAAAATAAGACGATTCCCAATTTTTCTTACTTTTTAAAATATAAAAATATTGAAAAGAAACACCGTGCAGGTGCTGATGGTATTGAAAATGGTTTAATAGGATTAAGTGGTGAGGAAATTGTAGTTTTAATTAGTGGGCGAGACACAAAGCAAGAGATTAATCGTTTTACAGTACAAGATGGTATGGGGGTAAAAACTGTAAAACTTAATTTATATACTTTTGATATACTTTTTAGGCATGGAAGCACTAAAAAACCTATTACAAATTTAAATTTAATTCAAAAATATAGAAATAACTCAAAGCCAAAAAAAACCAATAGTAGTGGAAAAATAACGGTTAGTGCGATGCCAGGATTTGAACTTAATTATAAATTGAGAGATGAAAGGAACCTACTTACAATCAAAGTTGATAAAAATAAAGCACTTCGTATTATAGATGTTGATTCTTCTGCAATAGAACACGCATCAAAAAATATCAAGGTGGGTAGCAAAGTTCATGAAACACAACAACCGACTGCTATTTCTTCCGAATCAAAACGTAAACAACCAATTCAAAAGCCTGTTGAATCTCAGGATTCTACTCCTAAGAGAGATGAAAAAGTAAAAACCAGCACTGAAGGACATCCTAAAACAATTGTTACAGATAATAGTGATATAGAATTTAAAGTCTTAACTTATGACAAAGTATCTCATCAATTGGCTAGTGATTGTGAATATGTACTTGAGTATAAAGGAAATAAAAAATCTCATATAAGCGGCGTTAGTGGTGTAGGGGCAAAAAATCATAAGGGACAATCTGGGCAAACAATTAAAATTTTTGAAAATAATAACTTGTTGACTCAGATCGTATTGAAAAAAGATATGCAACCTATATCTATTCATGTTGCTAAAGCAGATTTCTCACAACTAAGAGTTAGTGGTGCTGATTGGTGTGGTTTATTTCTACAAAGTAGTAGTTTAAATGACTTGGCTGAACCTTTTAAAACGAACGCAACAAAATTTATTAATGGTATGAAAAATGCCGGTATTAATGTTGTAATTAACACAACTTGGCGCCCTGATAAAAGAAGTTATTTAATGTACTATTCTACAGCAATAGCAAGAGGGAAAATAGCTGTAGATAAAGTACCTCCTTTCCCAGGAGTAAGTATTGATTGGACACATAAAGGAAAGAAAGCTGAAGCAGTAAAAGCTGCCAAAGCAATGCATCAAAAATATGGTATAGGGGATAACCCAGTGGGTAAGCCAGGATCCTCAAACCATAATAGAAAAATGGCAGTAGATATGAAAATATCTAATTATATTGGAAAAGTTGTGACTATTGATGGTGAAAGCACAAAAATTACCAGTTGGTCTACATTAACGCAATTAGGGAAAAAACATAGTGTAATTTGGTATGGTAGTAAAGATGCACCTCATTGGTCACACACAGGTAGGTAAAAGTGATTTATAAAACATTGATTATTATGTGCTTATTGAGTTTAAGTGCTTGCGAAACTAAATATTTAGGTGAGACTGCTCATGCTAAATCGATTGAACAACAGAAAATAGAGACGCCACAATCAGATTTATCACCTGGGAAGATTTTGCACAGTAGTAAAGATATAAAGAAAGCCTTAGATAATAAAATTTATGTATTATTAAACTCTAAAGAAGGATGTATTGTAAGTGAAAAACCAATTAATAATGATGTTATTATTATATATAAGGAAGATGAAAAATTTAAATATGATATGGTGAAACCAGTAACTAAAAAGGATGATACTGATTGTGTTTCAAACTTAACGTTTGTAACTGATGAACCTAACTATTTTTATAATATTGATAAAAGAACTCGAACCTCTATTCGAGGTTATGGTTTTCAGTTAAGTCAAAGCCAAATTATGTATAATAATGGAAAAATTAGAGGAGTAGATCTAATTGGAAATAGTATTCCAAATGTTATAACTGAATGTTTTTCACAGGAAGGTTCACATTTTAATATTTGGGGAGGGCACAATAATGAGGAAAAACTATTGCACCGTTATACTTTTTTAGATATGGATATACAGCCATCATGTACTGAAAATGATAAAATAGTTAGCTCAGGCTTGTTGGATTTAAAAAAATAAGAATAAAAAGAAAGGTAATTATATACCTTTCTTTTTAATATTTTTTAGTAAAGAAAATTTATATTCAACTTTTAAAGTATAGAGATATGGATTTTTATCACCCTTCCAACACTTCTTCTAACAACTCCTCACTCGGCGCAAAATAATAAGCACCGTCCACAGGAGTCACAAAATGAAGCATACGATCATGAATTCCATCACCACTGGTGCCGAACATACGCAGTAACATCGCATCAATAATGTTTAAATCTTTCGTATAGGCAATAAAAAATAAACCTTGCTCACCTTTACCATCGCCATATGGAAGAGAGTGACGTAGGATTTCCATTTCCTCTCCTTTATCATCTTCAACCACGACACGTGCAACGTGAGAATTTTCAGGTTTAACGTCATCATCTAGTTCAATACTTTCAAGTTTTGTCCGTCCAAAGACTTGCTCTTGAGCATCAACCTTTAGCTTTTTCCACTTTTCCAAATCATGGCAATAGCGCTGTGCAAAGATAAAAGAACCATCTGCGAATACTCCTGCATCTTCACTTAATAATGTCGTTGCAGCACGATCATCGGGAAACTGCGGGTTTTCAGTACCATCAATAAAACCAGTCAAATCTCGACCATCAAAATTGCGGAAACAGACTCGTTCATCTAAAACATCAACTTTATCTTGGATGCCTTCGAAGAACGATTGACTAAGGGCAAAACAAATATCGGTACGCTGAGCCGCAATATGAATTAAAACATCCGCAGGTGAAACAGGCATATTGAAAGAGCCATAAATTGGCTCTAGCTGTTTAAACCCTGCAGGCGCTGTAGGATGAAGTTGTGCCCAAAGTTCAGGGCCAAAAGCAACAGCCGTTTTAATTTGCGCATGTGGATATTGGGTAATAAGACGATCACGGGTGGAAAATAAATCTTCTAATTTTTCTTTAAGTTCATCAATACTTAAATCTTTTAAACGTAAAACAATAAAACGGGCATGATCTGAAGGTAATGGTAGAATTACAGATTGGGCGGTCATTCATGGCTCCTAAAAAAATTGTTATTTCTATTGGCTGTACTTATTGTGCCTTATGCAGTTTCAGCTTCATAGCCTTAAGTGATAAATTCATTGATGAATAATAAACCCTAAAAGCATGAAAGATCATATAATCTAAAGGTCATTTTTTTCTCAATACCACTATGTCATTTCAAATTTGGCTGGGCTTTGTACTCGCATGTTGGATCATTAGTATTTCTCCAGGGGCAGGGGCCATTGCGTCAATGTCGAGTGGCCTTAACTACGGTTTTTGGCATGGCTATTGGAATGCGCTGGGTTTACAACTCGCCTTGTTGGTACAGATCGGTATTGTGGCGGCTGGGGTAGGGGTACTTTTTGCCACAACGCCGTGGGCATTTTGGGCCGTGAAGTGGTTTGGTGTGGCTTATTTATTGTATTTGGCTTATTTACAATGGATGGCACCCATCCAATCGATTGAAATTCAACAAGAACAACCGACTAAGTCACGCTCCAAATTGGTGATGTATGGCTTTTTGATCAATATGAGCAATCCCAAAGCAATCGTATTTTTATTGGCAGTTTTACCGCAATTTTTGGATTTGTCTAAACCGCAGTGGAGTCAATATGCTGTGATGGCCGTCACGATGGTCACGATTGATTTGATTGTGATGGCAGGATATACGGGATTAGCAGCGAAAGTTTTAAAACTCTTAACATCACCGCGACAGCAAAAATATCTCAATCGTACTTTCGCAGTGTTATTTAGTTGTGCGGCGGGATTGCTTAGTTTGGTTCATCAGTAAGTTTAGTCTGCGTCAGTTCTGCTAAAAATTGTTGTTCGGTAACCACATGTATACCGTGCTGACGAAATAGGGCGGCAGTAATTCCTTCCCCTGCAATTTTTTGTCCAGTAAATGAGCCATCATAAATACCATCACTGCCACAGGATGGGCTATTGGCTTTGAGCACAGCATGGGTAACGTGATTGGCTTGCGCCAATGCTAAAGCTTTGTAAGCACCTTGAATAAAGACATCGCTAATCTGATGGCCATCTGAGGAAAAAACCTGTGCGTGGCCTAATAAAACATCAGCACCTGACCCGTGGCGAATTTCTGCTGCGGGACGCGGGGTTGGAAGTCCTGCACTGACTTCAGGACATAAGCTGACATAATTTTTATCGAGCAAAGCTTGAACTAACTCAGAGACTAAGCAGTCTTTGCCGTCATAACGGACTTTTTGTCCGAGTAGACATGCACTGATAAAATAACGTTTATGGCTCATTTAGTTATGTCAATTTTTTAAACTTCTGCGCGATAAAAATCAACGCAAACAGAATCGACATGGTTAAAACAATGCTGAGCCCTGTAGAGGTATTCAGTCCTGCACTGGACCATAAACCAACCGTCACCCCAATTTGCGCAATCACAAAGGCCCAAATCACCATTTGTTTTGGAGAGTGGGCAAGTAGTCGAGCGGTAAGTGCTGGAATGACAAGCAAGGCACCCATCAGTAAAGAACCCACTGCACGAAGCGCTAAAATGGTAAATAAAGCCAGTAGCAACATAAAAATCAAACGTTGCCATTTCGCACTGACGCCTTCACTAACAGCCATATCCGGGTCAATCGCAATCTGAATTTGGGCTTTCCAGTTTGTATACAGTACCGCTAAAGCGGCAATGATCACCAGTGCAAACACTGGTAAGTCTGACCAGGAAATTTGCAGCAGATCTCCAAACAGATAGCTCAGCAGTTCAGGCCTTAGGCTTGGAATGTGTTGAATAAACATCAGACCCGAGCAGAGCAAGGTCGCAGAACAGAGTGCGAGTAATGCATCATTTGGTAAACGTGGATCATGCAACACCCAAAGGATTGCCACCAACAACCCCGCAATAAAAGCTACACCCATCCACAGGGGCAACGCCATTGCTCCTGCAATCGCGACACCCAGTAACGTGCCATGTGCCATGGTGTCGGCAAAGAAAGACATGCGGCGCCATAGCATCAAACAGCCCAGTGGCGCAGTTAAAAAGACCAGAAGCGTGCCCATAATCCATGCAGGCAACAGCAGTTGTAACCATTCCATCATGAGTTAAGCTTCCGGTTCAGGGTGAATGTGTGGGCGAGCGTCATGCTGACAAGGCGTTGCACTATCACCATGTGCGCAGTGATCATGATGATGTTGATAGAACACGCGGTTGGTACCAAAAATGGCTTGATACTCAGGGTGTTGTTGCACGTTTTCAGGTAGGCCGCTACAACAAATGTGTTTATTCAAACACACTACACGATGAGTCCCTTGCATGACCCACTGCAAGTCATGTGAAACCATGAGTACAGCACAGCCGTATTTGGCGGGTAAGCTGCGTACATAGTCGTACAGCTCAGCTTCAGACTGAATGTCTAAGCCTTGCATGGGTTCATCGAGAACCAAAATATCGGGTTGACGTAACAGTGCACGAGCCAGTAAAACGCGTTGGCGCTCTCCACCTGAAAGCTGCTGTACTTTAGAATTTTCAAGTTTGCTGATCCCAGTATCGTGGATAATTTCTTGCTTGATTACAGGATCGCATTTTTCCAAAGCCAAAAGGTCTTTCACCCTAAGCGGTAGGCTATGTGAGGGATTAAATTTTTGGGGTACATAAGAAAACTTGAGTGGCTTTGTTGTTTTAATGTCGCCAGCATTAGGGTGCACAATACCCAACAGCACTTTAATGAGCGTGGATTTTCCCGCACCATTTGGGCCGATCAAGGTCACAATTTCCCGTTCATGTAAGACAAAATCGACATGCTTTAAAATGTCGCGTTCATCGATACGAACACTAATTTGGGAGAGTTCGACCAGAACCGGATCGAGGCTTATTTGTGGCGACACTGCTGACAAATTCCTGAAATTTCGATAATGCTATGTTGTGCCGTAAAACCATCGGCTGCGGAAAGTGCATCGAGTTGTTGTAATAATCCTTGGGCAGAGGCTTCTGTCACTGACTTGCAATCAGTGCAAATGAGAAAAGCGGCTTGATGGCCTTCGCGTGGATGGCAACACGGGATATAGGCATTAATCGAGGTGAGTCGGTGAATGAGGCCTTTTTCTAATAAAAAGTCTAAGGTGCGGTACACCGTCGGTGGGGCAGCAGGGCGGTCGGCATTGCTTTTAATTTTAGCCAACAAATCATACGCACCCATCGGGCCTGTCGCATTCAGGATCAATGCCAAGACTTCTTTTCTTAAGGGGGTTAGGCGCGCACCAGTTGTTGCGCACAAGACTTCTGCTTCAGCCAAACGCGTCTCAACGTTGTGATGACCATGCACATCATGTAAAGCATGGTGGTGTTCGTGAGAACAAGCGCTCATAACAAACCTCAAGTGCAAAATTTATAAAAGAAAAACGACATTAAATCTTAACATGAAGCGCAGAGAGTTTCGATTAGGCATAGGTATTTTTGTCGATTTGTTATATTATAACACTAATTGTATTTCTAGTGATTGCTCCCCATGTCCCGTTTCTTGGCTCTTTTTGCGTTTGCGCTGTTTAGTAGTGTTGCTTGGACGCAAGACTTGGTTGTTTCTACACAGCCGATTTACTTGATTGCACAGGAAGTGACGAAAGGCATTGAAAAACCAACCTTATTATTGGCCGATCAATCTGGACATGATGTAAGTTTGACCCCAATGCATCGTAAAATCATTCACGATGCAGGTTTGGTTGTTTGGCTGGGACGAGCACATGAAGCACCGCTGGATAAACTCCTGACCCCCAATGATAAAGCAGTTTCTATTTTAGATTCAGGCATTATCAATGCCTTACCACTACGAAATACCCGTGGTGATGCCTTAAAAAATACCATTGATACCCATGTTTGGCTTGACCCAAACAATGCGGTACGTATCGGTTTCTTTATTGCAGGCCTCCGTTCACAGCAGATGCCTGAGTATAAGGAGCGCTACTGGAACAATGCCAAAATCTTTGCTCAGAAAATGTTGCAAGCCTCAGCTATATATAGTCAAAGTACCCAAGCTCGCCCATATTGGTCTTTTCATGATGCCTATCAATACATTGAGCGACCTTTAAACTTACGCTTTGCAGGCGCTTTGACAGATGACCCACATATTGCCCCTACGGTTGCGCAAATCAAATACTTAAATGACAGCCGCCCTTATTCAAAGATGTGCCTTTTGGCCGAAGTGCATGCCAGTCAAGCACAATATCAAAAGTTGAACCCATTGGTTTTCCAAGCTGTTGATGAAAGCATGACTGGGGCAGGGGATTTTGTCAGCGCGTGGAAGCAATTGGCCGATCATGTGCATAAATGTGTGCTAAATGCGCGAAAGTGACGCAAAAATTAAACAATAATTGATTAGTTTAAAAGCAATTTAAACATAGAAAAAAACTCGACTTAGGTCGGGAAAAGATTGCATGTTCAGGGGTGTAACTCTATAATGCCTGCGATTAAAAATAATCATCAGCTAAACTTGTCAAGCATGATTGTTGTGAGTGAATAAATAATGAGCCGAACTAGTCGCTTGATTGACCGACGATTAGCGAAAGCTTTAGTCCTCTTACAAGCATGTATGATTCCTGTTTCAGCCTTGATCGGCTGGGTCGTGAAAGACTCAACCGCAGCCCTGAGTGCAGCATTAGGTGCGCTCGTGTGTTGGCTTGCGACTTGCTATTTTTCATGGCAGTCGTTTCGAGCAGCAGGAGCTCGCGCTTCTAAACAAGTTCTTGCGAACATGTATAAAGGCATGATGGGTAAGTTTGCAATTGTGATTGTTGGTTTCATTTTAATTTTAAGCAATGTCAAACCGTTGTCAGCGGTGGCGTTGTTTTGTGGTTTTATGCTCGTTCAAGCCATGACGTGGGTTGCTCCATTTTGGGTGTCGCGTCAACAAAAACGAGTTTAATAAGCACTACAAAAAATTGAAAAGTTTTTTAGGAGATGGACGAGATATCAAGCAGCACGCGATGTTCGTTCTCTCTATTTGTATTTGACATTGACCAGGTGTGATTTATGGCTGCTGAAGAACATGCCCTTACTTCGACCGAGTATATCAAGCATCACTTGACGAATATGACTTATGGCAAAATGCCAGACGGTTCATGGAAGTTGGCTGAGACTGCTGAAGAAGCTCAACAGATGGGGTTCACTGCTATTCACTTGGATTCAATGGGTTGGTCTATCACTCTTGGTGTGATTTTCTGTTTGTTGTTCTGGTGCGTAGCGAAAGCTGCAAACTCTGGTGTTCCAACCAAGTTCCAGTCTGCAATTGAAATGATCATTGAGTTTGTGGACTCAAGTGTTCGCGACACTTTCCATGGCAAATCACGCTTAATTGCGCCACTTGCATTGACCATTTTCGTGTGGATTTTCCTCATGAACGCAATGGACTTAATCCCAGTTGACTTTATTCCATATACAGCTCAACTGATTGGTGCAAGTGTATTTGGTATGGATCCTCATCACGTTTACTTCAAGGTTGTACCTTCTACAGATCCAAACATTACCCTAGGTATGTCTTTATCTGTATTTGTACTGATCTTGTTCTACAGTATTCGCGAAAAGGGGATTGGTGGTTTCGTTGGCGAATTAGCACTTAACCCATTTAACCCAAGTAACCCAGTTGCAAAAGCGTTATTGATTCCAGTGAACTTAATTCTTGAATTAGTAACATTCCTTGCACGTCCAGTTTCATTGGCTCTGCGACTTTTCGGTAACATGTATGCAGGTGAGTTAATCTTCATCCTTATCGCATTATTACCGTTCTGGATCCAATGGGCGTTGTCTGTGCCTTGGGCGATCTTCCACATTCTTGTTATCACGCTACAAGCATTCATCTTTATGATGCTGACTATCGTATACTTGAGCATGGCAAGCGAAAAGCATTAATGGTAATGCCCAACTATCACTGGATGGTTGGGCGCACAATTTTTTAATTTAATTTGGTATAAACCTAACCTCTGAGGAATTATCATGGAACTCACTTTAGGTCTAGTTGCAATTGCATCTGCTATCTTGATCGCTTTTGGTGCTTTAGGTACTGCGATTGGTTTTGGTCTTTTAGGCGGTCGCTTCCTTGAAGCTGTTGCACGTCAACCAGAATTGGCTCCACAACTTCAAACTCGTATGTTCTTAATCGCGGGTCTTCTTGATGCTGTGCCTATGATCGGTGTTGGTATTGGCTTGTTCTTCATCTTTGCTAATCCATTTGTAGGTTAATCAGCTTAATTCCTAAATTAAACTATTGAGGAATAGCAATGAATATCAACCTCACATTGATTGGCCAAGCGATTGCATTTGCGATGTTTGTCGCATTCTGCATGAAATTTGTATGGCCACCACTAATCAATGCGATTAGTGAGCGTCAGCGTAAAATCGCTGATGGCTTAAACGCTGCTGAAAAAGCAAAAGCTGATCTTGCGGATGCGCAAGCTCAAGTGAAAGCTGAATTAGATGCAGCGAAAGCGCAAGCGGCTCAATTGATCGAACAAGCGAACCGTCGCGGTGCACAATTGGTAGAAGAAGCTCGTACTCAAGCGTCAGCTGAAGGTGAGCGTATTCGTCAACAAGCAAAAGAAGCTGTTGATACAGAAATCAATTCTGCTCGTGAAGAATTACGTCAACAAGTTGCTGATCTTGCAGTAACAGGTGCTGAGAAAATTCTTAGCCAAAAAGTTGATGCTGAAGCTCACAATGCCATGCTGACTCAGCTGGCTGCTAAACTTTAAGAGAGGCGGATTATGGCTGAACTCTTGACGTTGGCACGCCCGTACGCTAAAGCAGCATTTGCTTACGCTTCTGAGCAAAATGCAACTGACTCTTGGTCATCTGCATTGAACTTGCTCAGTGCTGCGGTGCAAGACGAAGCATTTTCAGCTTTATTAACTCGCCCTGAGCTTACTCCTGCTGAGCAGGTAAGTCTTTTTGCAAAAGTATTAGGCGAAGACCAAACTGCAGCAGTGTCAAACTTTTTGACATTGCTTGCTGAAAACAACCGTTTGGCGCTTCTTCCTGAAATTTCTGCTGAATACGAGCAGCTCAAATCACAGAATAACAATACTGTGGATGTAGTGATTGAATCTGCATTCCCATTGACTTCTGTACAAGAACAATTACTTGCACATGCTTTAGAGAAAAAATTTGAAGCTGCAGTAAATGTTTCTGTAGAAGTTAAACCAGAGCTTATTGCTGGTGTTGTTATTCGTGCAGGCGACCAAGTGATAGATGATTCTGCGCTTAACAAGCTAGAAAAAATGCGGACTCGTCTTCTTGCTTAATTGCATATGAAGACTGAACTTTAAAAAGATTGAGGTATAGCGCAATGCAACAACTGAATCCATCCGAGATCAGTGCGCTCATTAAACAGCGTATCGGCGATCTGGACACCAGCGCGACCGCTAAAAACGAAGGGACCATTGTTATGGTTTCCGACGGTATTGTGCGTATTCACGGCCTTGCTGATGCAATGTACGGTGAAATGATCGAATTCGACGGCGGCTTATACGGTATGGCACTGAACCTAGAACAGGATTCAGTGGGCGTCGTTGTTTTAGGTAACTACTTAAGCCTTCAAGAAGGTCAAAAAGCGCGTTGCACAGGTCGTGTATTAGAAGTTCCGGTTGGTCCAGAACTTTTAGGCCGTGTAGTAGATGCTTTGGGTAACCCAATTGATGGTAAAGGCCCAATTGATGCAAAATTAACTGATGCTGTTGAAAAAGTAGCACCAGGCGTAATTTGGCGTCAATCAGTGGATCAACCTGTACAAACTGGTTATAAATCAGTAGATACAATGATCCCTGTAGGCCGTGGTCAGCGTGAGTTGATCATTGGTGACCGTCAAACTGGTAAAACAGCGATGGCGATCGATGCGATCATCGCTCAGAAAAACTCTGGCATTAAATGTGTATACGTAGCAATTGGTCAAAAACAATCGACTATTGCTAACGTTGTGCGCAAGCTAGAAGAAACTGGCGCTATGGCGTATACCACTGTTGTAGCAGCAGCTGCAGCCGATCCAGCAGCAATGTTGTACTTGGCTCCATACTCTGGCTGTACAATGGGTGAATACTTCCGTGACCGCGGTGAAGATGCACTGATCATTTATGATGATTTGTCTAAGCAAGCTGTTGCTTACCGTCAAATTTCATTGTTATTACGTCGTCCACCAGGTCGTGAAGCGTATCCAGGTGACGTATTCTATCTTCACTCACGTCTTCTTGAGCGTGCTTCGCGCGTTTCTGCTGACTATGTTGAGAAATTCACGAATGGTGAAGTTAAAGGCCAAACTGGTTCATTAACTGCATTACCAATCATTGAAACTCAAGCGGGTGACGTATCTGCATTCGTACCAACGAACGTAATTTCGATCACTGACGGTCAGATCTTCCTTGAAACATCATTATTCAACGCAGGTATTCGTCCTGCTGTGAACGCGGGTATCTCTGTATCTCGTGTTGGTGGTTCAGCGCAGACTAAGATCATCAAAAAATTGTCTGGTGGTATCCGTACTGCTTTGGCGCAATACCGTGAATTGGCAGCGTTTGCTCAGTTCGCTTCTGACCTTGATGAAGCAACTCGTAAGCAACTTGAACATGGTCAACGTGTAACTGAATTAATGAAGCAAAAACAATATGCTCCATATTCAATTGCTGACCAAGCTGTTTCAATTTATGCATCTAACGAAGGCTACATGGCTGACGTTGAAGTGAAGAAAATCGTAGACTTTGATGCTGCGTTAATCTCTTACTTCCGTTCAGAAAATGCTGCGTTAATGCAAAACATCGATGAAACTGGTGATTACAACAAAGACATCGAAGCTGCAATTAAAGCAGGTATTGAAAGCTTTAAAGCGACTCAAACTTACTAATTTCAACTTCAGTTGGATTTAGTTTTGGTTTGGTTCACGGAATCAACCTTCGAGGGCTCGAAAGGGCCTTCGAATACTAGGTTAAGCGTATGGCAAATTTAAAAGAAATTCGCGCCAAAGTAGCTAGTATCAAAAGCACGCAGAAAATTACTCGCGCGATGCAGATGGTAGCAGCTTCTAAGATGCGTCGTGCGCAAGAGCGCATGGCTCAAGGCCGTCCGTATGCCGAAAATATGCACCGTGTAATTGCTCACTTGGTTCAAGCGAATCCTGAATACAAACACCGTTATATGGTTGAACGCCCTGTAAAGCGCGTTGGCTATATCATTGTGTCTTCAGATCGCGGCCTTGCTGGTGGTTTGAACATTAACTTGTTCAAAAAAGTGGTTAAACACGTACAACAGCAACAAGAGCAGTCAATTGAAGTTCAATTTGCTTTAATTGGTCAAAAAGCGGTTTCGTTTTTTAAAAACTACGGCGGTAAAGTGCTGGGTGCTACGACAAATGTCGGTGATACACCAAGCCTTGAACAGTTATCTGGTTCTGTACAGGTGATGTTAGACGCATTTGATAAAGGCGAGTTAGATCGTATTTATCTCGTGTCAAACGGCTTTGTCAATGCCATGACTCAAAATCAAAAAATCGAACAACTTGTTCCTTTAGCAACTGCTGAAGAAAACAAGACCCTTAACCGTCAATACGGTTGGGATTATATCTATGAGCCTGAAGCTGAACAGCTTTTAAATGGCTTATTGGTTCGTTATATCGAGTCTGTGGTATATCAAGGCGTGATCGAAAACATCGCGTGTGAGCAGTCAGCTCGTATGGTTGCAATGAAAGCTGCAACGGATAACGCAGGTGATTTGATCAAGAGCCTACAACTTATTTATAACAAGCTGCGTCAAGCCGCGATTACTCAGGAAATTTCTGAGATCGTTGGTGGTGCCGCTGCCGTTTAACATTATTTTGAATTGAGGAGACAGCAATGAGTAGCGGTCGTATCATTCAGATCATCGGCGCGGTTATCGACGTCGAGTTTGAACGTAACAGCGTTCCTAAGATCTATGACGCTCTCCATGTTGATGGCACTGAAACTACATTAGAAGTTCAGCAACAACTTGGTGATGGCGTAGTTCGTACTATTGCAATGGGTTCTACTGAAGGCCTTAAGCGTGGTTTGAACGTAACGAATTCTAACGCACCGATCTCTGTACCAGTAGGTACAGCGACTCTAGGTCGTATCATGGACGTTCTTGGTCGCCCAATCGACGAAGCTGGTCCAGTTGCAACTGAAGCGCGTTTGCCAATTCACCGTCAAGCACCTTCTTATGCTGAACAAGCTGCTTCTACTGACCTTTTAGAAACGGGTATTAAAGTCATCGACTTACTTTGCCCATTCGCTAAAGGTGGTAAAGTTGGTCTGTTCGGTGGTGCCGGTGTTGGTAAAACTGTAAACATGATGGAGTTGATCAACAACATCGCTAAAGCGCACTCAGGTTTATCTGTGTTCGCTGGTGTTGGTGAGCGTACTCGTGAAGGTAACGACTTCTATCACGAGATGAAAGACTCAAACGTTCTAGACAAAGTAGCAATGGTCTACGGTCAGATGAACGAGCCACCGGGTAACCGTTTACGCGTAGCGTTGACTGGTTTGACCATGGCTGAGTACTTCCGTGACGAGAAAGACGAAAACGGCAAAGGTCGTGACGTATTATTGTTCGTAGATAACATTTACCGTTATACACTAGCAGGTACTGAAGTATCAGCACTTCTAGGTCGTATGCCATCTGCAGTAGGTTACCAACCGACACTTGCAGAAGAGATGGGTGTTCTTCAAGAACGTATTACATCGACTAAGTCTGGTTCTATTACGTCAATCCAAGCGGTATATGTACCTGCCGATGACTTAACAGATCCATCGCCTGCAACTACGTTTGCTCACTTAGATGCAACTGTAGTATTGAGCCGTGACATCGCATCTTCTGGTATTTACCCAGCGATCGATCCACTTGACTCAACTTCACGTCAGTTAGATCCACTCGTAGTGGGTGCTGAGCATTACGAGATCGCTCGTTCAGTTCAAAACGTTCTTCAACGTTATAAAGAATTGAAAGACATCATCGCGATTCTTGGTATGGACGAACTTGCAGAAGAAGATAAGTTGACTGTTTACCGTGCGCGTAAAATCCAACGTTTCTTCTCTCAACCGTTCCACGTAGCTGAAGTGTTTACTGGTGCTCCTGGTAAACTTGTACCGCTTAAAGAAACGATTCGTGGCTTTAAAGGTCTTTTAGCTGGTGAATATGACCACATTCCAGAACAAGCGTTCTATATGGTTGGTGGTATTGACGAAGTAATTGCTAAAGCTGAGAAACTTTAATTAGTTACCTAATTTAGGAGATTCTCATGTCGACTATGCAGTGTGATGTTGTAAGTGTTCAAGAGTCTTTGTACTCTGGCGCTGTAACGATGTTAATTGCTAAAGGTGCTGGTGGTGAATTAGGTATTATGCCTGGTCACGCGCCACTAGTAACTTTACTCAAGCCGGGTACAATCCGTGTTCTGCTTGAAAACGGTACAGAAGAGTTAATCTATGTATCTGGTGGTGTTCTAGAAGTTCAACCGCATGTTGTTACGGTTCTTGCAGATACTGCAGTCCGTGCAGAAAACTTAGATGAAGCAGCAATTCTTGAAGCGCGTAAACACGCTGAACAATTGCTTGCAAATCAAAAGAGCGACTTGGACTCGGCTGCTGCTTTGGCTGCTCTTGCAGAAACTGCTGCTCAGTTGGAAACCATCCGCAAAATCAAAAACCGCGCTCAATAAGCGACGGTTTGAGATTAAAAAAAGCCACCGAAAGGTGGCTTTTTTTATGTCAGTTGATAAAAAGGCGTCAATTGCTTATTTCATGATGAGTTTGTTGGTTTCTTAGTTGTCATTGTTCAAATGGACTGGATTGGTCTGCTGCATACATGCAATCTTTGTTTTGCATGATAGTGCTTCGTCTTTTAACTGTGCGCTGGCTTGTAGAATATTTTGAATACACAATTTTTAAAATTCATCTGAATCAATGCTCCTATGCTTGATATATTTCGTTAAGCAAGGACATAGCTATCTAAAGTTGCATATCTTTTATTCAACAGAAGTTATATTTTGAAAGCTTCTCTGTAAGCGAAGATGAATATGAACCTGATTGCGCATGAATCCCACTTTTGGGAACTTTACCAAGATTTTGAGCATTATTATCTGAGTATTGCAGTCGATATGAGTTCAGTGGTGTCGTGTTGGGACTTGGTACTGACTTCAGAAGAAATATTGCAATATGAACATCGGGGTCGCGCGAGCATTCAGGAGCTGACCAAAGCCATGATTGAAGCAGCTTATAAAGGTGATTTCTCAATGATGGAATCACGTTTAGCCAAGCCATATGAGCGTCACGCCATGCAAAAGGCTTTTAAAGAATGGTTAGCACAGAGCAAAACTCAGGAACAGTCCTCGTTTTGATGAGGTGTGAGCTTAAAGCATTGTTTTAAAATTATTTTAAAAAGCTCTGACGCAATTGGCTGAACATCATGCGGCTAACGGTATCGTGCTGCGTCTCGATCAGCTTTTTGATTTGCTCAACCTGAGGCTTATCTTCAGGAATCAAAATCTCTGAATCGATTTCGATATCTGAATTTGACATGGTAGTGGATGGTTGCGTAAGTAAATTTGAAGATGGGTGTTCGGCATGCCAAAGCTGTGTTTCGAGTGACATGATGTACTTATATTCATCAGTATTCGGGTTAAACCTCTTATAAAGCCTTAAGTCTTGCATCGCATCTTGACGGCTTCGGCGAGGCATATCTGTTTCGACTTCCAACCATTCAGAGATCACTGGATGAATTTCATGTTGCATCAGTTGGTAAGAAAGCCAATCGCTGAGCAGGCTATGATCGATGTCAGACAGATATGGGCTCTTGTGTTGCAGCAATTGTTGTAAGTGTTCGAGAATCAAAATTTCTTGCTTTTGTAAGGCATAGCGCGCTTCAGCATCAAATTGTTGGTATTCTTCGGCTGGAATTTCAGTGAAATGTTGTTGTTCAACGAAGGCATCTACAATATGCGTCTGAAATAATGTATTCCATTGCTCTAGCGCATGAATTTCAAGCTGTTGTAGCTCTTTAAACGCTTTGCTCTGATAGCGGCTGAGTTGCAGGCGCTGAATATTTTGCTGGTTGAGCTCAATTTTTTGCTTGATGTATTCAGCATAAGCACCTTGTTGTTTGGGGCTGACAGGGCTTGTAACATCGACCAAAAGTAACTGCTGTTGTTGTTTGTATTTGAGCCAGTCCTGAATACGTTGAACTTCTTTATGCTCTTTAGAAAAAAACTGGGTTAAGTGTGGCGTGGTTTTTTCAGGCATTAAAAAGTGCATCCCGCCAAAGACGATGATTGCTAAACAGGCGATCACAAGAATGACTTTTTTCATTATAAAAATGTTTTTCTGTGTTTCTTATTTGTACATGGTAGCTTAAAAATGAGAAATAGTTAATGTTTTTTCATTAAAGCTTCAAATCGGTATGGGTGAAATTGAAAATTCACCTTGCCCAAGAATACGAACTTTATACAGTGCATCAAAGCCTTCAGCGTAGTGTGGAGGTTCAAATTTTTGAGCGGTGGCTCTGATTCCGACTTCAGGAATGCAGGCTTTGCCTTCACGTAAGTGGTTGCGTTCCAGTGCACCTTTAAGCTCAGTCTCAAAGAAATAGCCAACAATTTCAAAGCCTGCGGCCTGAGCACTGGCAATATAACGCGCACGATCGGCTGGCGTAGGGTTGGTATTATCAATCACCATTTTGGTTTTTGAGGCCAGTCCTGCTTCAAAAATGATTTTTTCACGATGCCGTGTTTTCAGCATATCAAGGTTGATGCGCAAATGGCTATGTGCCAAATTCAGCAGATAATAGCTCGATTTTCCCGAAGCTTGGATGCCCATAAAAATAATCAGCTGCATGTGTGAAATCGTGCCTCAATCAAAGTAGGAGAAAACGGTTGTAGTCATTTTCTCCTACTCTATTGCTGAAAGCACCAATATTTACATGTTTTAAGATTGGTTTGTGTTTGAGCTATCATTCTCAGCTTGCTGAGGAATCATCATTGAAGCGAGTTTCAACATTTCAGATTGAATAGTGCCCATTTGCTGTTGCATCTTTTTAAAGTCGACTTGGCTGAAATCCACCTGTCCATTTAAAAAAGGCGAAGCTAAAACTTGTTGGTTGGCAGATAGTAATTTTTCACGGATATCATTGATTTCTTGTGTTTTAAGATTTAGGCCATTCAAGGCATTATTGAAACCTGTGAGCTGTTGTTGTAAAGCTGTCGCGGCGTGTTGCAACTGTTGCTGATCGTGCTGTTCAATTGCGGCCTGCAAGTCACTTTGGGTTTCTTGCAGCTGAGTGACGTATTCACCTGCTTTTAATTGCATATCTGCCACATCACGCACGATATAGAGCATGTTGCCACTTTTCAGTTCAGCTTTTTCAGGGCTTTGTGTACTCGCAGATTGGTTTTGCTCAGATGACTCAGTCTGGATGTCTTGCTGATTCGGCTCTGTTGCTTGCTCACAGCCAATGAGTAGGATGCCTGAACTAAACAGTGCAAAAGGAAGAACTAAGTTTTGTAAAAGTTTTTTCATCATCAAATCAATATTGGGCTATGTGTTTTTTAATATAAGGGCAAAATGTGTAGATAAAATGCTGGGTTTCAAAGTCATAACAAAACTTTTTAAAACAAAAAAAGAGTGCCTGAGCACTCTTCATTTACAGCAGTTTAACCAGCAATGATTTTAATAATGGAATGATTACGAATGTCTGTCAGTACATAGTCGCCATTCACTTTAATCCACTGTTGGTTTTTAGCCGGTTTGCTGAGTTTTTTGTATTTTTGGTGATCTACTTTATAGGCATTGCTATGGTAAGCGCTTGGGAGTTTTTGACCGGCTTTCCAGTCTTGAGATGGACGGTTGGCTTTTTTGACAGTGGCTTGAGTTGGCTGTTGATGTCCATTTGATGTCTGCTGTTGCGCATGTCCGTGTGACTGAGCTGCGTGATGTTGCTGATGTTGTTCTTGTGGTGCTGCTAGTGTAGGAAGGGCAATCAATGCCGTTGAGATAGATAAAATAGCTGCTTTTATAAAGGTATTCATGAGCTTCACTTTTGGTTGTCTTGAGCGGATAGATGCATCATAGAGTGAAGTATTTGATTGATCGTGAATGAAGTGTTGTAAAATCATCAAAATAAAGAAGAAATCATGAAGATTGAGCCGATTCGAGTGCCATTATTCATTTAAAAAATAAAATATAAGCAGCCGTTAAATTCGACTGCTTATAAACAGCTTCTGGCTTATTTGGCCAATTCAGCATTGATAGCATCGACAATACGCGGATCATTGGCTGTAATGTCCGGTGCAAAACGCGCAACCACTTCGCCATTTTTATTGATTAAGAATTTCTCGAAGTTCCACAGCACTTCAGGTGGTTCGTTCGGTGTTAAACCATAGTCTACCAAGTCTTTCCACCAAGGGCCTTCACCAATGCGTTCAGGCACCGCTTGGGTGAGCGTTTCATATAGTGGATGCTTATCATCCCCAGCAACCGAGATTTTTGAAAAAAGCGGGAAATCCACTTGATAGTTTAAAGAGCAGAATTCTTGAATTTCAGCATCTGAACCCGGTTCTTGTGCCAAGAAATTGTTGGCAGGAAAACCTAGAATCTCTAAACCCTGTGATTTTTTGTCTTGATAGAGTTTTTCTAAACCTTCGTACTGCGGTGTGAGGCCACATTTAGATGCCACATTCACCACCAGGAGAACTTTACCTTGGTATTGGTTTAAGTTGATGTCTTCGCCCTGAATGGATTTGACTGGAATATTATAAATCGAAGTGCTCATTTGCGTGTCCTTATACGATGTGCATTTTATTGTGTTGGAAGCGTTCGACAAAGTCACGCCCATTTGCGGATTGATCGCAACAAAAAAGCAAGCCAAGGCTTGCTTTAAAGGGTAGGGAGGTCATTAAGACGCTGGAGCCGCTTTGACTTTCGCTTCCAAAGCCGTTACGTCAGCAATGATCGATTTCTGCAATTCAGTCGCTTTGTTTTGAAGTTCGGTGATTTTCGCGCTATCTGGCGTTGTTTTTGTACTTTCTTTGGTGAGCTCGACACCCAGATCATTGGCGTCCTGCATTTTTTCACGTAAAGCATCTACTTCAGCACTTTTTAAGGTTAAGGCATCTAATTCATCATTAAATTGCTTCACATAGGTTTCTGTTTTTTCAACCATATTTTTAATTTGAGCGGGATCCTTTTTCTCTAAGGTTGCACTCACTTCTTTTTGAAACGCGGTGGCTTCTTGAGCTTTGGCATTCGATAGCGTTTGTACGGCTAACAAATCGGCTTGAATATCGGCAATATTGTTATTGCTATGATTAGCAACGATAGTGGTTGCTTCGGTTGAGGTCGCTTCAGATGCAGACGTCGTTTGTTCAACGGCTGGCTCAGTTCCTTTTTTTTCGCACGCAGCCAAAGTAAGTGTGGCCATACAAACTGTGGTTAAAAGTAACTTTTTCATAACGACATCCTTCTATCGGGAAATATGTTTTTGTAGGCCAGAGTCTAAGAGCAATGACCAATCAATTAAAAAATACGTTCGCTAGAACAGCATCAATACGATGCAGAGATCGTTGACATTGTTCTATGGTGTTTTTGTAGAGTGAAGCTGCTGAAATGCATCAATTTATTGAAATGTATAGTTTTGCATCATCTTAATATTATGTTTTTTATGAATTTTATATTTTAAGATAAATGTATCAATTATGTGTGATACCCAAATGATATTCGAATAAATCATAAAAATGTTTTACCATTCATTTAAATTTTGCAAACAAAAGCTAAACGGGAAAAAGAATGAGTACCACACCACAACGTATGTATTGGGCTTTGAGTCTCCCTATCATTGCCGTACTCATTTGGTCGATCAATATTGTCGTTACGCGTTATGTAGCTGATTTCATTTCGCCAGTCAGTATTAGTTTTTATCGGTGGTTCTTTGCCTTCATTCTGTTAACACCTTTTGTCGTGCGACCTTTATGTCGGCAGTGGGCATTAATCCGAGCGCATTTGGGGCAGTTGGCAGTGCTAAGTGCATTTGGCCTGGTGTTGTATCAGGGCTTAGCCTATACCGCAGCGCACTATACAACTGCGACCAATATGGGACTGATTAATGCCTTTATTCCGATCTTTACCATTTTTGTTTCTCTGCTGATTTTAAAAGATATTCCAAATCGTTTTGCGATGATCGGGAGTATTTTATCTTTTGCAGGTTTGGTTTATATCATTGGGCAGGGCAATCTTGCAGGCTTAGTTCAATCGGGTGGGCATTTGGGTGATGTCCTGATGGTGGTTGCGGTATTCTTATATGCCTTTTATGGGGTGTTTTTGAAAAAGTGGCAATTGCAAATTCCCTTGATGTTGAGCCTCTATGTGCAGATCTTTTTTGCACTGCTTTACCATTTACCTTTTATTGCCTATTTCGGTCTCGATTCAATCAATAGTCAAAATGCGGCAAGTGTTATGTATGCCAGCATTTTCCCTTCCTTAGTTGCCCCTTTACTATGGATGTTGGCCATTACCCATTTAGGGCCGAATCGAACCAGTATTTTTATGAACTTGATGCCGGTCTTTACCGCAGTGATTGCCTATGTCTGGTTGAAAGAGGCGTGGACGGTTTATCATACGGTCGGTGGCGTGGTCATTATCTGTGGTATTTTACTGGCACAGCGTAAAACAGCGTTAAAAACGGCACCTTTAGCAAACTCGATGGATTGATGTTGATTAAAAAACGATCATTTGAGTTGTTTTTTTAATAGAATAATTCATTAATAAGTTAATTTATTAATGCTATTTCAGATAGTTTATGTATTTAATGTATGCAAAAGCTGATTAAAAATAGGTAGATAATTTGAATTATAATTTAATTATCTCCATTAATCAGCGTTTTAACGCTGTTTTTAATATAAAAAATCTATTTGTTTAGAAAAGCAATTTGCTACATAATACGCCCACTGCAAACTTAGGCCAATGTCAAAACGGGTATTAAGTGTTTGCTCATCAGTTTTCAGACCCTCTGGATGTGATTACACATCCTTTTTTATGCTCAGCCATCCCTATATGGCTGAGCTTTTTTTTATCTATTTTTCAGTAAAAATCCTGAGAAATAGCACGCTTTTAGGCACGAACCACTGCTCCAGTTTCGGCATCGAGTATGCGACTCGGTTCTTGGCTCAAGCCTAGGTCACCATTTAGATAATTCACTTGTTGCGCAAAGTATTGGTTGGCATCTTGTAATGAGCGGGCAGGTGATAATCCAGCAGGGTTGGCACTGGTTGAGACTATGAAGCCTTGAAAGGCATTGCAAAGTGCCACACAAATCGGATGTGTGGTTACCCGTACAGCAACTTTAGGGTGATTGCCTTTAATCCATGTTGGAATATGTTTATTTGCAGGTAACAACCACGTGGTTGCGCGTTCTGATGGACTGCGATCGCTCCAGCTGTCGATCACTTGTTGACGGATGTGAGGATCTAAATGTTCTAAAAGCGGTTCAACTTGAGCAATTTGCCCAGCCAGTAAAATTACCCCTTTTTCAATCGGGCGTTGCTTAATCTGCAAAATATCTAGAAAGGCCTGTTCGTTATACGGATCACAGCCTAAACCCCATACTGCTTCTGTTGGATATGCTAAAACTTGACCTTGTTTTAAACATTGCGCCGCTTCAGTCACAGAGGTGGTAATCATTACACTTTGTACCTTTTATTGATTCATAAAGGGTTATTGTGAACCTTATTGGCTGGAACGGCAACGCAGATAATTGCCAGCTTGTTGTTGTGCAAGCCCCAAAATTTCCAGTTCCATTAACTGGCTGGTGAGTGTGGCAATATCGGTGTTAAGTTTGAAATTAAGTTGATCCATATTTTGTCCCACCCAATCCAGTTGATTATAAAGTTCGAGTAAATCAGATGGGATCTCAATACTAGCGCTTGGGGTGGTTTCTTGTGACTGGGATTGGCTATACCATTGAGTGGGGAGTGCCAAGTCTTCAATGATTTGCTCAGGATGATCGACCAAAATCGCCCCTTCTCGGATCAGTTGATGACAGCCTTGATGGTGTTCACTGTAAATATGACCGGGGATCGCAAAAATGGTTTTCCCTTGTTCAGCAGCAGATTTGGCTGTACCAAGAGAGCCACTTTTGAGTGCGGCTTCTGCAACCACAACCCCTAAACTCAATGCACTGACGATGCGGTTGCGCCGTGGAAAATTATGCTGTAAAGGCGGTGTATGTGGTAAAAATTCACTAATAATACAGCCATTATTTTCTAATATTTGCGTACGCAGGGCTTGATGTTGGGACGGGTAAGTGAGATCTAAGCCCGTGCCCATCACTGCAATGGTACGTTGATATTTTAAGCCGCCCTGATGTGCCGCTGCATCAATGCCTTCAGCCAAACCACTGCAAATATAAAAGCCCTTTTCGGCGAGGTAATAGGCAAAGTCATAAGCCACTTGTTTGCCGTGTGGACTGGGTTTTCGACTGCCAACGATAGCAACTTGAGGTTGGAGTAAACTTTGTGGATTACCCTGACCAAATAAAATCGGTGGCCGGTCAGAATAGGGCAGCAGTTGCGAGGGATAATGACTTTCAGTATCAAGCAAAATAAAATCACAACTGGCTTGGACGTCATGCAATAAAGTTTGTAATTTGGTTTGTCCAGCAGGTGTTTGAATTTCTACGACACGTTGTAGATGACTTTTGTGTAAGCCGAGATTTGGCCAGATCTGAAGATTGGAAGCAGCAACGGCTTTTGTGCTTGTGCCAAAATGTTGTTGTAGTTTTTGAAAGCTCGATAAAGAATGCTGAACTAAATACCACAGGGTGATTGTTGCAATCTGTTCATGTGATAAAGAGTTCAGCATGTATACACCTTAAGACAACAGATTATTCATCCACAACAGATGGAGAAAGTTTCGCGCCCAAGTTCATTGGCAGTTCGCTGTCGAGCACATAAGCATAGCTGACACGGTCAAAGGTTTTAAACACCATGATGTTGCCGATACGTTCCGTTGGAAGGGTCAGTTTTTCATTGGTTTTCGGATCACGAATTTCTTGACCCTTTTGACTAACCGAGAACACATAACCCGATTGAACGCCATCCACTGTGCCACGGTCAATGGTTACAACTGAATGCTTCGCAGCTAGACCAATCGAACCTTGAACACGAATCACTTGTCCACCATCAGTCACATCTTGTGCATGCGTTGGGTAGAACAAGGTTGGAAGCATGGCGTCGTATTCAGGCAGTACGCGATAACCACGACGTACTTCAGAATTATACGAATCTGTGATTTCTAAAGTGGACATGTCATTTTCACCACGAATGGCAATGGCTGAGCCAACCTGAGTCAATTCTAGACCTAGATTTTGTTTTTTGCCCTCTGCATCCGTCACAATGTATGGTTCGCCTTCACGGTAAATCGCGTAGCGTTGACCGACTTCAATGCCTTGGCCACGTGCATAAACGGTTTGACCTTTACCTGCAATCACACGCTGATCGGCAGCACCGACGATATACGGCGTACCTTCTAAAGATTCCTTTGAAAGAATAGTGCTGTGTTCAAGCCAGTTTTTAATGTATTCCAGTGGAATGACAGGAATGGCATTGTTTAAAGATTCAACACGTGCTTGAGGTTGAAGTTTGGTGCCGCCTGTATAACGACGAATGATCCCTTCACAGCCATCGCCTTCATCTTTACCAATAATTGGACGGCCTTCATGAGTACACATCAGTAAGCGGTCACCTGGGAAAATCCAATGCGGATTTTTGACGTGTCTATTGCTGGCCCAAATTTCAGGCCAACGCACAGGATTGTTTAGGAAACGTTTAGAAATATCCCACAGGGTATCGCCTTTTTTCACCACATAAACATTCGGTGCATTGGCTTTTAAAGCAGGTGGATTGTAATTTCGTGTAGGCGCCGCTTGAGCTGTTGAAATGACGCCAGCGCCAACACTTACGCAAACGGCAAGTGCTAACATGTGTTGCTTAAACCCCAAGGCACTAAAAGATGGCATGCCCATAAAAACCTTTTTCATTATCATAATTCCTAAAATTATGTATGTAGTTGCGTTATAATAACGATATTACACACATTTTTTTGATCAAGCATTCCCTTCATTTGGTTTTTTGATCAATGGCATAATTGAGGACGCAGTATGGCCTTATTACCTATTTTAAGTTTTCCTGATCCCCGTCTTCGTACCATTGCAGAACCCGTCGAAGAAGTTACTGATGAAATTCGTCAGCTGGCTGCAGATATGTTTGAAACCATGTATGAAGCGCCAGGCATTGGACTTGCCGCGACACAAGTTGATCGTCATATTCAGTTGATTGTCATGGACTTATCTGAACATAAAGATCAACCTTTGGTATTCATTAACCCCAAAGTTACCCCATTGACTGAAGAAACGCAGCCCTATGAAGAAGGCTGCCTATCAGTTCCCCAAATATACGACAAAGTTGAGCGCCCGTCACGCGTAAAGATCGAAGCAATTAACCTTGAAGGTCAAGCATTTGAGATCGAAGCTGACGAACTTCTCGCTGTTTGCATTCAACATGAAATGGATCACTTAAATGGCAAATTGTTCGTCGACTATTTGTCACCATTGAAGCGTCAACGCGCACGTGAAAAAGTAGAAAAATTGACTCGTCAGCGCCAAAAAGACAAAGTGGCTGTGAAACGCGGTTAAGTTTTTTTGCTTAAAAATCATCTTTACAGTGAGCCCAATTTCGATTGGGCTTTGTTATACTGGCCGCGTTCTCAATTCGGATGGAATGGATTGTTTTTTAGAGCTGCGTTGCTACTGTCTTGTGTAGCCGTGTTTTTACAGATTGCTGTTTTTTTACAGCCTTTGCTCCCGACGCAATATCAAATTGCGCCGGTCTGTGAAACCATTTCGCGTGCGCTTTTACTCAAACCAGTTGAACATCTCAGTTCTCATGCTGAAAAGCATTCCACACATCATCATGAAATGCAGGCTCAGCATGAACTCAGTTCACAACCTGCCGAACACCATCATCATGATGCAAGTCATCAATGCCAATACTGTACGGTATATGGCAATCTTGTGTTGCCGCCTGATTTAGAGTTAAAAGCGGTACTGGACCGTATTCAAGTCCGTTTAATTGCATTCCAAAAAGCCTTTGCGCATGTTTGGTTTGCACTGCAACAACTCTTTTTACTACCTCAAGGGCGAGCACCGCCACTGTTTGTATAAACCTAGACATATATTTTTCGAGTCTTAACGGACTCTAGCCTAGTTGTATTTATAGATTCAGTGAGAATAAAAATGGCTCAGCCTACATTCTTTTTACAGCCTCTTGCGGCTGCGATTTCTCTTGCTTGTTTTTCAAGCGTAGTCTTTGCCGCTGAAGCAGACAGTGCGCACATTTTAGCACCTATCGTGGTGACGGCTCAGCAGGGCAATGATGCCCATGGTCTGATTGTACATGCCGACCCTAAACAACCCACGCAGCCAATTCCTGCGGTTGATGGTGCAGCCTACCTACAAAGTATTGTGGGTTTTAACCAAATCAAAAATGGCGGCGCGAATGGTGATGTCACCTTCCGCGGTATGTTTGGCTCACGTATTAAAATCCTCACAGATGGTACGGAAAATTTAGGCGCATGCCCAAGCCGTATGGATAATCCTGCTTCTTATGTTTCTCCTGAAAGCTACGACAAAATCACGGTCGTAAAAGGGCCACAAACTGTTCAGTATGCGCATACGGGTTCAGCAGCAACTGTTATTTTCGAACGTGAACCTGAGCAGCTCACTTCGGCGAAACCTTATCGTGGGCAAGCCAGTGTCATGCTTGGTTCTTATGGTCGTTTGGATCAGAATGTTGAAGCCGCTGTTGGTGATGAAACGAAATATGCACGTTTAAATGCCAACCGTTCGATTGCAGATAGTTATCAAGATGGAGCTGGCAATACGGTTCCGTCCGATTGGGAAAAGTGGAATGCAGATCTCGCGCTGGGCTGGACTCCAAATGAGGACACATGGGTAGAGCTGAAAGGTGGGAAAAGTGATGGTGAGGCAGTCTATGCTGGACGTCCAATGGATGGCTCTAAGTTTGCTCGTGAAAGTCTAGGCTTACATGTTGAAAAGAAAAACATTGGCGATGTGATCAAGAAAGTCGAAGCGCAAGTTGACTATAGCTATAACGATCATGTGATGGATAATTTTAGTTTGCGAAAATTTAATCCCGCAGATGGTATGTCAATGCCGATGGCTTCAAATGTTGCTCGTAGGACTTTAAATGCACGGGTTGCTATGACGCAGGACTGGGGGAAATTGCAACTTATTTCAGGTATTGATAGTCAAAAAAATGAGCATACTAAACGTAGTGGCAGCTTAATGTCTCCTTATCAAAATAAAGCTCGTGTCGGAGATATGGATTTTGAGTCTTATGGGGCTTTCGGTGAGCTGAGTTATGCATTTAATGATCAGCATAAACTGGTGACAGGTGCACGCGTCGATCAAGCGAAGATCGATAACTTAGCCACTGATACAGAACGTAAAGAAACCCTGCCAAGTGGTTTTGTTCGAATTGAAAGTGAACTTGCGGAACATGTTAAAACTTACGCAGGTTTGGGTTATGTAGAGCGTGTGCCTGATTATTGGGAATTGTTTAGTACCAAATATCATCAAAGTGCAGGTACGACCTTTGCCGATTTAGAGAATGAAAAAACCGCGCAGTTTGATGCAGGTTATCAATATGAACAGGGTGCATTTAAATCATGGGCTTCAGTTTATGCAGGTTTGATTCAAGACTATATATTGGTGGCATATACTCCGACAGGTTCAATGGGGCGGTTGGAAGCCAAAAGCCGAAATATCGATGCAACCATTGCAGGTGCTGAAGCAGGTGTGGCTTACCAGTTGACGGATCAAATTCAAGCGGACATCAGTGCCATGTATGCATGGGGCGAAAATACAACGGATCACACTGCTTTACCGCAAATTGCACCATTAGAAGGACGTTTCAATTTACGCTATGTGCAAGAGAAATATAATCTCGGTTTGTTATGGCGTGTGGTGGCAGCACAAGATCGTACCAGCTATCGAGAAGGCAATATCATTGGATACGATTTAGAAGACAGTAAAGGTTTTGGAACTTTGTCTTTAAATGGGACTTATAATATCCAAAAAGATCTAGACCTTTCAGTCGGGATAGATAATGTGCTGAATAAAAACTATGCCGAGCATTTGAATAAACTTGGAAGTTCAGGCTTTGGTTATGCTGCAACAGAACAATTCAACAATATTGGACGTAATTATTGGGCGCGTATCAGTATGAAGTTCTAAATCTATTGTGATGATCGGAAACAGCCATTCTAGAAATAGAATGGCTGTTTTGGGTTCTAAGATAGAAATTGACTGAGAAAACAGCATTTTGAGTGGATATTCACCATAAAAAGTAGAAAGAAACAGCGATTTAAATAAAATATTTAAATATTAGACTTCCTTCATAAATCATTTTTCAATCAATTTAATTGTTTATCTTTCACCCAATCTAAATTGTATATGCCAGCAAGTAAATTAAACCGCAGGTTTAATCTTTTACGACGATTTCTATATACACAAGATAAAATCTTAAAACATTTCATCCTTCCAAATACATGCTCTACTTGAATTCGTCTACGACCAATCTCTCTATTTAACTTTTTTAATTCAGAATCTAGTTTTTCAGTTTTCTTTGCTTTAGATGGCATGAGGCATCCAAAACCCAATTTCTTTATCCCTAAATACCCCTTATCAACAATAAAAAAGGGCTTAAATTTTAATTTCCTCATGCTTTTTTTAAATATTTTAAAATCATGCATGCTTCCATGACTTCCACATACACTCAGTATTTCACCTGTTGTATAGTGCATAGATAGCTGAAATTTAAAGGTATGTCGCTTTTTTTTACCGCTATACCATTTCTTCTGTTTTTTTTGGACGTTGAACTAATATTTCAGTTGCATCAATCACAACAACTTCCCAATCCACTTCATCTCGATTAGGAAGTTGTTTTGGCAAGTTAAATTTTCCAGAACCGATTAAGGTATCTTCAATAACACGTGTGATACGAATTGCACTCGTTTCAGATACACCGTAACTCATACCAAGATGGAAAAATGTTCGATATTCTCTCCAATATTCTATACATAAGAGCAAACGATCTTCCAACGGTAATTTATGCGGTCGTCCTTTACCAATATGACGAGGTAAATGCTTATTTAGCTCGGCCAACATGAGGTTAAATGTAGCCCAACTAACACCGGTAAGCCTACGAAACTTAACGTCTGATAATTTTTGAATATCTTTGAATTTCATCCAAGGATTATCTCTTGAATTAAATAATTTTGCTGATTAATTTAAGATCAAATAAATTGTACGTTTTTTGATTTATGACGGAAGTCTATTATTTCGATATATTTTTATTTAAATTAATTAAAACAATATATTAAGTTTAATTTGTGCGAATGTGATGGTGCGGTTTAAGGCGTTAACTAGGAAGTAGATAAAATTATTAAAAAATATTTTACATAAATAACAGTAACTTATAATTTTATGAGTTTGAAAAATAAACATGCAGAAATATTTATTGAGAAAAGGTGTTGCAAGGGATTAGAAATGCTGTAGAATGCACATCCATCGGCGGTGATGTTGATTAAAACTTGTTGAGAAACAAGGGTTTAGCCCAAGTGGTAGAATCTGAAAGTCTTGAATAAGTTTAAAAATAATTAACAAAACCTGTTGACTTCTTCTTGAAAGAGAGTAGTATAGCCGACCTAGCTTGCTGATGACGAATCAGTAAGAAGATCATTAAGAGATTATGAAGAACAACTTGTGTGGATTTTTACTGATTGATCGATCGAAAATATTTCATTGATTGAAGGTAAAAATTACTCGAAGTTTATTTGAGAAATATTTGTCAGAAAATTGATGAGCCAAGATTTGTAGCCATAAGCTACTAATGATTTTTAACTGAAGAGTTTGATCATGGCTCAGATTGAACGCTGGCGGCAGGCTTAACACATGCAAGTCGAGCGGGGAGATGTAGCTTGCTACATTTCCTAGCGGCGGACGGGTGAGTAATGCTTAGGAATCTGCCTATTAGTGGGGGACAACATTCCGAAAGGAATGCTAATACCGCATACGCCCTACGGGGGAAAGCAGGGGATCTTCGGACCTTGCGCTAATAGATGAGCCTAAGTCAGATTAGCTAGTTGGTGGGGTAAAGGCCTACCAAGGCGACGATCTGTAGCGGGTCTGAGAGGATGATCCGCCACACTGGGACTGAGACACGGCCCAGACTCCTACGGGAGGCAGCAGTGGGGAATATTGGACAATGGGCGCAAGCCTGATCCAGCCATGCCGCGTGTGTGAAGAAGGCCTTTTGGTTGTAAAGCACTTTAAGCGAGGAGGAGGCTACTTGGATTAATACTCTAGGATAGTGGACGTTACTCGCAGAATAAGCACCGGCTAACTCTGTGCCAGCAGCCGCGGTAATACAGAGGGTGCGAGCGTTAATCGGATTTACTGGGCGTAAAGCGTGCGTAGGCGGCTTTTTAAGTCGGATGTGAAATCCCTGAGCTTAACTTAGGAATTGCATTCGATACTGGGAAGCTAGAGTATGGGAGAGGATGGTAGAATTCCAGGTGTAGCGGTGAAATGCGTAGAGATCTGGAGGAATACCGATGGCGAAGGCAGCCATCTGGCCTAATACTGACGCTGAGGTACGAAAGCATGGGGAGCAAACAGGATTAGATACCCTGGTAGTCCATGCCGTAAACGATGTCTACTAGCCGTTGGGGCCTTTGAGGCTTTAGTGGCGCAGCTAACGCGATAAGTAGACCGCCTGGGGAGTACGGTCGCAAGACTAAAACTCAAATGAATTGACGGGGGCCCGCACAAGCGGTGGAGCATGTGGTTTAATTCGATGCAACGCGAAGAACCTTACCTGGTCTTGACATAGTAAGAACTTTCCAGAGATGGATTGGTGCCTTCGGGAACTTACATACAGGTGCTGCATGGCTGTCGTCAGCTCGTGTCGTGAGATGTTGGGTTAAGTCCCGCAACGAGCGCAACCCTTTTCCTTATTTGCCAGCGGGTTAAGCCGGGAACTTTAAGGATACTGCCAGTGACAAACTGGAGGAAGGCGGGGACGACGTCAAGTCATCATGGCCCTTACGACCAGGGCTACACACGTGCTACAATGGTTGGTACAAAGGGTTGCTACCTAGCGATAGGATGCTAATCTCAAAAAGCCGATCGTAGTCCGGATTGGAGTCTGCAACTCGACTCCATGAAGTCGGAATCGCTAGTAATCGCGGATCAGAATGCCGCGGTGAATACGTTCCCGGGCCTTGTACACACCGCCCGTCACACCATGGGAATTTGTTGCACCAGAAGTAGGTAGTCTAACCGCAAGGAGGACGCTTACCACGGTGTGGCCGATGACTGGGGTGAAGTCGTAACAAGGTAGCCGTAGGGGAACCTGCGGCTGGATCACCTCCTTAACGAAAGATTGACGATTGGTAAGAATCCACAACAAGTTGTTCTTCATGACGATGTATCTGAGGGTCTGTAGCTCAGTTGGTTAGAGCACACGCTTGATAAGCGTGGGGTCACAAGTTCAAGTCTTGTCAGACCCACCAAATCTGACTAACAAGCATTGTTAAATGCTGAATACAGAAAACAGAAACATTGACTTATTGATAAGCTGGGGACTTAGCTTAGTTGGTAGAGCGCCTGCTTTGCACGCAGGAGGTCAGGAGTTCGACTCTCCTAGTCTCCACCAAATTTCAAGAATAGAGAAACAACGTTTTTCCTTGAAATTTAAGCAAGAAGCTATGCTTCGCGCAGATAGGTTGGATTACAGAAATTAGTAAGTAGATAACTTATTAACTTCTGTGATTTATCACAGTTTCCTGACCTGACGAAGGCTGGAGAAATCATTAACAGAATATATTTGAGTTGAAATAATTTGTTCATACTCGTTTTTAAGATCGACATTAACAGTGATTTATTACTGATTGATGAAGATTGAAGAAATGAGTTACTAGCGAAATTAACTGAATCAAGCGTTTTGGTATGTGAATTGAATTGAAGCTGTACAGTGTTTAAGTACACAGAACAACAAACTGTAAGGAAGTGATGAGAAATCATCATAGACTGTCTTAATCCTACTTGTAGGGATTAACGACTGTTTGGGGTTGTATAGTCAAGTAATTAAGTGCATGTGGTGGATGCCTTGGCAGTCAGAGGCGATGAAAGACGTAATAGCCTGCGATAAGCTCCGGGGAGGCGGCAAATATCCTGTGATCCGGAGATTTCTGAATGGGGAAACCCACCTGTCATAAGGCAGGTATCGTATGATGAATACATAGTCATACGAGGCGAACGAGGGGAAGTGAAACATCTCAGTACCCTTAGGAAAAGAAATCAATTGAGATTCCCTCAGTAGCGGCGAGCGAACGGGGAAAAGCCCATTAAGTCATATCAGTTTTAGTGGAATGCTCTGGGAAGTGCAACCATAGTGGGTGATAGTCCTGTACACGAAAGGGCTGATATGATGATGTCGAGTAGGGCGGGGCACGTGAAACCTTGTCTGAATATGGGGGGACCATCCTCCAAGGCTAAATACTCCTGACTGACCGATAGTGAACCAGTACCGTGAGGGAAAGGCGAAAAGAACCCCTGTGAGGGGAGTGAAATAGATCCTGAAACCGCATGCATACAAGCAGTGGGAGCCGACTTGTTCGGTGACTGCGTACCTTTTGTATAATGGGTCAGCGACTTACATTCAGTAGCGAGGTTAACCGCATAGGGGAGCCGTAGAGAAATCGAGTCTTAATAGGGCGTTTAGTTGCTGGGTGTAGACCCGAAACCGGGTGATCTATCCATGAGCAGGTTGAAGGTTGGGTAACACTAACTGGAGGACCGAACCCACTGTCGTTGAAAAGCCAGGGGATGACTTGTGGATAGGGGTGAAAGGCTAATCAAACTCGGTGATAGCTGGTTCTCCCCGAAAGCTATTTAGGTAGCGCCTCGGACGAATACCATTGGGGGTAGAGCACTGTTTCGGCTAGGGGGTCATCCCGACTTACCAAACCGATGCAAACTCCGAATACCAATGAGTACTATCCGGGAGACAGACTGCGGGTGCTAACGTCCGTAGTCAAGAGGAAAACAATCCAGACCGCCAGCTAAGGCCCCAAAATTATAGTTAAGTGGGAAACGATGTGGGAAGGCATAGACAGCTAGGAGGTTGGCTTAGAAGCAGCCACCCTTTAAAGAAAGCGTAATAGCTCACTAGTCGAGTCGGCCTGCGCGGAAGATGTAACGGGGCTAAAACTATATGCCGAAGCTGCGGATTTGCAATTTATTGCAAGTGGTAGGGGAGCGTTCTGTAAGCCGATGAAGGTGTATTGAGAAGTATGCTGGAGGTATCAGAAGTGCGAATGCTGACGTGAGTAACGACAATGCGAGTGAAAAACTCGCACGCTGAAAGACCAAGGGTTCCAGTCCAACGTTAATCGGGGCTGGGTGAGTCGACCCCTAAGGCGAGGCCGAGAGGCGTAGTCGATGGGAAATTGGTTAATATTCCAATACTTCTATGTAATGCGATGAGAGGACGGAGAAGGTTAAGTCAGCCTGGCGTTGGTTGTCCAGGTGGAAGGTTGTAGGCATGTATCTTAGGCAAATCCGGGGTACTCTATGCTGAGAACTGATAGCAAGCTGTACTTGTACAGTGAAGTGGCTGATACCATGCTTCCAGGAAAAGTCTCTAAGCTTCAGTTACATAGGAATCGTACCCGAAACCGACACAGGTGGTCAGGTCGAGTAGACCAAAGCGCTTGAGAGAACTCTGCTGAAGGAACTAGGCAAAATGGTACCGTAACTTCGGGAGAAGGTACGCTGCCGACGGTGATAGGATTTACTCCTTGAGCTATTGGCAGCCACAGAAACCAGGCCCCTGCAACTGTTTATTAAAAACATAGCACTCTGCAAACACGAAAGTGGACGTATAGGGTGTGATGCCTGCCCGGTGCTGGAAGGTTAATTGATGGGGTTAGCGTAAGCGAAGCTCTTGATCGAAGCCCCAGTAAACGGCGGCCGTAACTATAACGGTCCTAAGGTAGCGAAATTCCTTGTCGGGTAAGTTCCGACCTGCACGAATGGCATAATGATGGGGGCGCTGTCTCCAGCAGAGACTCAGTGAAATCGAATTCGCCGTGAAGATGCGGTGTACCCGCGGCTAGACGGAAAGACCCCGTGAACCTTTACTGCAGCTTGACATTGAACTTTGATCTTACTTGTGTAGGATAGGTGGGAGGCTTTGAAACCGAGACGCTAGTTTCGGTGGAGCCAATCTTGAAATACCACCCTGGTAATATTGAGGTTCTAACTCTGTCCCGTTATCCGGGACGAGGACCATGTCTGGTGGGTAGTTTGACTGGGGCGGTCTCCTCCTAAAGAGTAACGGAGGAGTACGAAGGTGCGCTCAGCGTGGTCGGAAATCACGCGTAGAGTATAAAGGCAAAAGCGCGCTTAACTGCGAGACCCACAAGTCGAGCAGGTACGAAAGTAGGTCTTAGTGATCCGGTGGTTCTGTATGGAAGGGCCATCGCTCAACGGATAAAAGGTACTCTGGGGATAACAGGCTGATACCGCCCAAGAGTTCATATCGACGGCGGTGTTTGGCACCTCGATGTCGGCTCATCTCATCCTGGGGCTGAAGCAGGTCCCAAGGGTATGGCTGTTCGCCATTTAAAGAGGTACGCGAGCTGGGTTTAGAACGTCGTGAGACAGTTCGGTCCCTATCTACCGTGGGCGTTGGAAATTTGAGAGGATCTGCTCCTAGTACGAGAGGACCAGAGTGGACGAACCTCTGGTGTACCGGTTGTGACGCCAGTCGCATCGCCGGGTAGCTATGTTCGGAAGGGATAACCGCTGAAAGCATCTAAGCGGGAAGCCTACCTCAAGATAAGATTTCCCTAGGACTTTATGTCCTCTAAAGAGCCGTTGAAGACTACGACGTTGATAGGTTGGATGTGGAAGCATAGTGATATGTGAAGCTGACCAATACTAATTGCTCGTGAGGCTTGACTATACAACACCCAAACAGTTGGTGTTGTGGTTCAAATCACTGCAAACAACTTGATTTAGTTATAAAGCTAGATAAAATATCCAACTCAAATATACCTGTTAATAACTCATTTGATGAAAGTTAGGCACGAAGAGCACTGCTCTGAGGTTAGACCCAACGAATAGTCATAAACAGTTGTGCTGGCGACAATAGCAAGAGTGAACCACCTGATCCCTTCCCGAACTCAGAAGTGAAACCTCTTAGCGCTGATGGTAGTGTGGAGTTATCCATGTGAGAGTAAGTCATCGCCAGCTCATTCATTCTAAATCCCCCTAACTCAAATGAGATAGGGGGATTTTTTTATGCACGGAATGATGAAAATATTAAATAATAAAGGAATCAATCGGCTAATTGAGGTTTAGGACAGGTTTCTACATACTGATTTACTTATTTATCGATCATGACATTTAATCTACCCAACATTTTTGTTTTAAAATTTTAAAAAAATTGGATAGTCGATCAAATGCTCATAGTTTGTTAGCAATATCTTTAAATGGAATAATGAGTATGTCTAATAAAATTCAATATCAACTGAAAAAACTGCCTTTAATTTCATGTGCGTTGTTGAGCTGTTTGGCTTTTGGGCAAGTACATGCTGTATCTAATGATCAGGTCAAACATCTGGTTGAGTCAGAAAAAAAGAATTATTTAAATACTCTAGAGGCTTTAGTCAATATTGAGTCGGGCAGTAAAGATCTTGTCGGCGTGAATAAGATCGCTAAATATGTCGCTGAACAATTAAAAATGACAGGTGCTGAGGTCAGTATTGTAGAAGCTAAAGATATATATCGTATGGATGATACGCCCCAACAGACTGGTCCAATGGTAAAAGCTGTTTTAATGGGTAAAGGCAGCAGTAAAATTATGCTAATTGCTCATATGGATACTGTGTATTTAACAGGAATATTGAAAGACCAACCTTTTAAAATGGAAGGGGATAAAGTTTTTGGTCTTGGAATCTTAGATGACAAACAGGGGGTTGCTGCGATTATTCATACGCTTGATCTTTTGAAAAAGTTGAATTATCAAGACTATGGCACGATTACAGTCTTATTAAACTCCGATGAGGAGATCAGTTCGCCAGGTTCACGTAAACTGATTACTGAGACTGCACAAGACCAAGATGTAGTTTTGTCATTTGAGGGTGGTGGTAAAGACGGCAGTTTGCGTTTAGCCACCAGTGGGATTGGTGCAGCATATTTAGAGGTTCACGGGAAATCTGCACATGCAGGGGTTAAGCCTGAAGCAGGCATAAATGCACTGAAAGAATTATCACATCAAATCTTACAGTTACAAGATTTATCGAATCCTAAAACAGGGTTGAAATTAAACTGGACTGTAGCGAGTGCAGGTAAAGTGCGTAACGTGATTCCAGACCTTGCGACTGCACAAGCAGATGTTCGTGCTTTGCAAGTTAAAGATTTTCAGCAAGTGGAACGTGTATTACAGGAAAGGATTAAACATAAAAAGTTAGCTGATAGTGAAGTTAAGTTAAAGTTTGAAATGCGTCGCCCACCTTTAATGGCAAACCCACAGGCAAAAAAATTGGCTGAACAAGCACAGCTTATTTACAAAACTGATTTTAATTTACCAATGAAAGTATTGGCTGAAGCAACAGGTGGTGGTACAGATGCTGCATTTGCTGGCTTAAATTCGAAAGCAGCGATTTTAGAAGGCATGGGCTTATCTGGTGATGGTGCACATTCGAATAATGCTGAATATATTCTGGTCGAAAGTATTGTGCCGCGTTTATATTTAGTGACAAAGTTGATTATGGACTTATCGACCGCTCAAAAATAATAAAGTTGGTATGAAAGAACTCAACTGATTTGAGTTTTTACATGATGAAAGATGGTGTTTATTTTTAGCAGCATCTTTCATTAATCTAAATATTAGAATCTTAAAAGGAAATGGGTGAGATCTTAAATAAAAATGCCATAAAGTGAGGGATATTCTGAGAGATCGGCATAGCTATAGTTGATGTTAATTTTTCATTCTTTGCTGGATAATTCAGCTGAGTCAGTTGGGTCTCGATGTATTGCTTACTGTCCCAAGTGATTGGACAGTGGTCTTTATTCTTTAAGGAATGAAGGGCCAGCTTTTGTCTCTTCACTGTCAAATTGTTCCTTTTTAAATAAAAACTTCGAAATTACTTTTGCATAAAAAAATAAATGATAACGTGCTGTATATGATGCTTTTTTAACCAAGCAAGCTGAATGTAATTCATGGTAAAATGATCGGCTTTCATCTTTGATCTTTATTTGAGATCTTTCATCTGCCAGCCGAGAATTGCTAGCCATGTCTACTGCTTATACTATGCAGACCGCGCCTAAAGCGTTGTTTGATTACGACAAATATTGGGCGTCATGTTTTGAACCTGCGCCATTTTTGCCGATGTCGCGCGAGGAAATGGACCAACTCGGTTGGGATAGTTGTGACTTTATTTTGGTCTGTGGTGATGCGTATATCGACCATCCATCATTTTGTTCGGGTATTATTGGCCGTACGTTAGAAGCACAAGGTTTCCGTGTCGGGATTATTGCACAACCTGATTGGACGAATGTTGAAGCATTCCGCGTTTTGGGTAAGCCAAATATCGCTTGGGGTGTGACTGCTGGGAACATGGATTCGATGATCAACCGTTATACGGCTGATCGTAAAATTCGTTCTGATGATGCCTATTCACCAGATAATTTACCCAATAAACGTCCAGACCGTGCAGCAACGGTGTATTGCCAACGTGTACGCGAAGCATTTCCAGATGTACCTGTATTGTTAGGTGGAATTGAAGCATCTTTACGTCGTATTGCACATTATGACTATTGGTCAGACAAAGTTCGTCGTTCAGTGTTGATGGACTCAAAAGCCGATCTTTTGATGTATGGTAATGGTGAGCGTTCAATTACTGAAGTGATGCATCGCTTAGCCAAAGGCGAAAAAATTCACGAAATCACCGATGTTCGCGGCACGGCATTTATCGTGAATAAATTAAACCGTCCATCTAAAGCCAAGTTTGTGGAAATCGCATCGAATGATGTGGATGCCATTGGCCGTGTTGATCCAATCATCAATCCTTATGTGATGACTGAAGATTTAGATGGCTGTGAAATTGAAAAAGATAAGGGTAATTCTTTAACCCAATATCAAAATTTCCAAAAAGAAATTGTGACGAATCAAATTGTTCGTGAAGGGGATAAACTCGATCCTGATACACAAATTGTTCAATTACAGCCAGCATCTAAAGCGATTAAGCATAAATTACCACCACGTGAGTTGGCGGTGATTCGTTTGCCTGCATTTGAAGATGTTTCAAATGATCCAGTTTTATATGCGCATGCCAATCGTATCTTACATCTTGAAACCAATCCCGGAAATGCGCGTGCAATGGTGCAAAAGCATGGTGAACGTGATGTGTGGCTGAATGCTCCACCAATTCCGTTGACTACTGAAGAAATGGATTATGTGTTTGACTTGCCTTATGCACGTCTGCCACATCCTGCTTATGGGAATGCACGTTTCCCTGCATTTGATATGATCAAGTTCTCTGTAAATATCATGCGTGGCTGTTTTGGCGGTTGTACGTTTTGTTCTATTACGGAACATGAAGGTCGTATCATTCAAAACCGTTCTGAAGAATCGATTTTACGTGAAGTTGAAAAGATTCGTGATACAGCACCTGGTTTTACCGGCATCATTTCTGACTTGGGTGGACCAACTGCAAATATGTACCGTTTGCATTGTAAAGACCCTGAGATTGAAAAGAACTGTCGTAAACCATCCTGTGTTTATCCAGGTGTTTGTCAAAACTTACATACCGATCATGCACCATTAACACAGTTATATCGTAAAGCACGTGAACTCAAAGGCATCAAAAAGATTCTGATTGGTTCAGGCTTGCGCTATGACTTGGCGGTGTTAAACCCTGAATATGTCAAAGAATTGGTACAGCATCATGTTGGTGGTTATTTAAAAATTGCGCCTGAACATACCGAAAAAGGTCCATTGTCTAAGATGATGAAACCGGGCATCGGAACCTATGATCGTTTCAAGCAAATGTTTGATCGTTTCAGTAAGGAAGCAGGTAAAGAGCAATATTTAATTCCGTACTTTATCGCAGCGCATCCGGGTACGACCGAATATGACATGATGAATTTGGCGATTTGGTTGAAGAAAAATGGTTTCCGTGCTGATCAGGTACAGACTTTCTATCCATCGCCAATGGCAACCGCGACCACCATGTATCACACGGGTAAAAACCCATTAGCCAAAGTGGCGCGATATACTGAAGATGTGGATATTGTGAAAGGTGAGAAGCGTCGTCGTCTGCATAAAGCCTTCTTGCGTTATCATGATCCAAACAACTGGCCATTACTCCGCGATGCTTTAAAGGAGATGGGTCGCCAAGATTTGATTGGCAACTCGAAACAGCATTTGATTCCAACCTATCAACCGCAAGGGACAGAAGGTCAGTATCAGTCTGCTCGGAAGAAAAACTCAACCGTGGATGGCGATTCGCAAAAACGTAATGGTGATAGCCGTAACCAACAAGCGAAAAATCAATCGCGTCCATCGAATACCAAAAAGCGTCCTGAGCGCGGTCAGATTTTAACGCAGCATACAGGTTTGCCACCGCGTGAAACAGGTGATGCCAAGAAACCATTTGGACATTCAAAGTCAAAACCAAAGTCTAAGTCACGTGCTTAATAGCAATTGAATATAAAAAAGGATGCTACGGCATCCTTTTTTAGGATCGATCTTTTTTATTGCGTTAGAAAAATAGCTCAAAGATTGGCTTTTCTGCCATCCGTCTGGAAAATTGGGTCAATCCGAAGAATCATATTGCACGTGAATGGATCACTCTATTACAGTGTAGATAGGCTAAAGAGCCAAAATTTCATTCAGATTAAAACAAAGCGTGTTACAACGAATGACATTGCAAAAAATTGTTTAGTTTTATCAGCGTTTGTTTGATTTTAGCTTTAGTTTTTTTATTGCGTGGTTTGGGTAAATGGTCAGTAGGTTATACTGATCGGATAAAAGTCGGTGTGATACCGAAAATTATAATAAAGATCAAAAGGATACAAATATGACAACCTATATGGTAATTGGTAGCGTGTTGTTGATACTGGTCATGATTTTAGCGAGTAAAGCGTTGATCCCTGGGACCAAGAAGCAAGATAGTGCATTAAGACAACGTGCTATTTTTAGTATGCATGAGCAACTGACTTATACTCGTCTGAAAGAAATTTTACCGCATCATACTGTGTTGGCACATGTGTCTTATGATGCCTTACTCACGACAAAATTTTCACGCACACGAAACAAATACCGCAATTTGGTGGCTGATTTTGTGATTATGGATAGTGCACAACAAGTTTTGGCAGTGGTTGCTTTAGAAGATCCGCTTTCACTGAAACGTCCACAAAAGGCACAGTTTAAGGATGCGATCCTCGAGATGGCTGGCTACAAAGTGATTCGTTATGAAGAAGTGCCTGACTATCATCAGTTACGTGAAGATTTTTATGGCGATCTCTATGCTTCGTCGCGTTTGACTAAAGATACGCGTGTAGCCAAAAAATATGATTACTATAATGCAGCACAAACTCGAAAATTACGTCTGATCGGCTAACTGAATCTTAGTGCGCATAATAAAAAAACATGAAAAATTATGTTTTTTATTATGCATGTATTTTTTATGCAGGTTTCACTGCAACAACGGTTAACTCTACCAATACTTGTGGATCATAAAGTTTAGCTTCAACACAGGTACGGGGTAAGGCATCAATGTCTGCAACCCAAGCATCCCAAACTTCATTGAAAGCGGCATAGTCATTTTCAATGTCTTTTAAATAAATCGTTACCGATAAGATATGGCTTTTATCTGTGCCTGCATCAGCTAAAAATTGGTCGATCATGTCCAATGTCTGTTGCGTTTGACCTTTAATATCGAGATCAAAGTCAGACGCCAATTGACCTGCCAAATGAACGAGGTTGCCAGCAATCGCAACTTCAGAAAAACGATTTGAGACATGCAAACGTTGAACCGTCATGATGTATGCATCCTGTGTGATGAGTATAAAAATAGAACATGAAAAGTAGTTCAATAGCCTACCACAAACTCATGTATGACAGATGGCTGCGATGTTGGCTTTCAATCAGGTGCAGAATTTTACAGCGTGAAGGATCCTATCTATTGTTATAAGCGCATGTGAACAGAGGATGGATTCAATATATCGACATGAATTACAAAAGATGAAGGAACGTAGTCAATAGGTAAATTTTATGCGGGCTTTATAAAAATATATTTTTGAATATTGGATTGTTTTGATGATAGAGCACTGCTCTGCAATATAGGGGGGGAATACCATGATAAATATCAGAGATGTCCTGTAATCTTCGGATTTGATCGTCACGCCAATCACAGGACGTATGCTAAAAGTAAAGGTAAGTTTTAGCATCTCAGCGGTTACATGGATAAATGCAGCGCGTCATTAGATTACTCTAAAAACACAGTTTGTGAATGCTAAATTGCATTATTTTTGTTCTTTTGATTAAAAAGTGACTGATTGAGCATTCAGTTCGACCATAAAGAGAGCTGGGGTGGAGGCTCTTGAGTCGAAAGTGCATAGACCCCAACACCGATCAGACGAAATTGTTGATCCGGTGTGATTTGCATTTCTTTGAGTAAGATATCTAAGGTCATTTGCAGTTCAGTTTGATGCTTTAATGGCGTTTTGAAGCTTTTACTGTGCTGTAGGGTTTGAAAGTTTTTCAGTTTCATTTTGACGGTGACACCGCGGGCATACAGTTGCTTTTTCTCTAAGCTTTGCCAGACTTGCGCAATCAACTTGGGCCAAAATGGGAGACATTGTTCAATGGTTAAGTCATCATCAAAAGTGGTTTCTTTTGAAATTTGCTGACGTTCTCGTTCCGCTTGTACAGGGCGCTCATCAATCCCTTGTGCATATAGATAGAGCTGTTTGCCATATTTGCCAAAATGATGAATCAGGATATTTGCATCCACATGCTGTAAATCACCTAAAGTTTCAAGTTTGAGCGCATGTAATTTTTCTTGCATGACTTTACCCACTCCGGGGATTTTTTTAAGCGGCAAGTGCTGAATAAACTGCTGAACTTGTGAGGGTTTAATCACGCAGATACCATTGGGTTTATTCCAGTCCGAAGCAACTTTGGCTAGAAACTTATTGGGTGCAACACCCGCAGAGGCGGTCAGTCCTGTGCTCTGAAAAATATCAGCACGGATGCGTTCAGCAACTTCTGTGGCACTGGCCAGTTGTTGTAAATTTTCCGTCACATCTAAATAAGCTTCATCTAAGGAAAGCGGTTCAATGAGTGTGGTATAACGCTGAAAAATTGTATGAATTTGCGCTGAGACTGCACGGTATTTAGAGAAATTAGGTTCAATTACTATCACTTGAGGGCAGCGTTTTTTGGCTTGAGTCATCGACATGGCAGAGCGGAGTCCGTAGCGACGTGCAGGGTAGGATGCGGCTGCAATGACGGCACGAGGATGGTGTGAAGAAATCACCACAGGTAAATGCTTTAAGTCGGGACGATCAAGTAACTCCACAGAGGCATAGAAGGCATCCATGTCGATGTGAATGATTTTTCGCATGCTGAATTTTAATATTGAAACCTAAGTCAGTATTGCACTATTCAGATCGATTGCGTAGTCCTGTATGCGGCATAAGCGACAGAATTGGACTTGGTGTTTTTGTATTTGAATTTCAATGCTGAGCTTGGAACTGCTTACTTGATTGGTAAGTTTTGTGGCAGTTGATAAAGTCCTTGGCGCTCTAAAAAGCTGATCCAATCTTGTTCTGAACCCTGAAATACATTGAGATCCACCAAGGTTGGTATGCCTTTAATTTGACCTTGGCTGGTGTGTTGCCAAAAAGTCCATTTCGGATTGCCTTTGAGCTCAGGCTGGCTTTGATATTCACGAATCCAAAGGGGAGTTTGTTTAAATTCATCGACCAAAACAATATTATAAAATGCTTTAGAAGTATAAAAAATGGGTTGCAAACCATAGTGTTGATACAGTTGGTCGTGCATGACCTGAATTTCTTTGAGCAGCTGTTCTCTGGTATAGGTATTGATACAGGTGCTGTCATATTCCAAATCAATCACAGGCGGCAAACTATCGGTTTTCTTCGGCACAGTTTCGATAAAGTTCTGCGCCTGAATCTGGCCATCACGGCATAAACGATAAAAATGATAAGCCCCGACCAAAAAGCCTTGTTCACGAGCTTTGAGCCAATTGTCCTGAAATTTACGGTCTTTGAAATCGCCCCCTTCAGTGGCTTTTAAATAAACGAATTTAAACTCTTGGGGAGAAATGGATTGCCATTGGATGTCGCCCTGATGATGAGACACATCAAAGCCTTTTATTGGATACTCTTGGGCAGATGCGACATTGTTCTGCAAGAAAAAATAGGTGATCCCGAGTCCGACACATAGCATCACTACACAGGCAAGTATGTAATAGGGGTATGAGGTTTTTGACGGCGTGGAAACTTTCTTTCTTGCGGACATGCTTTTGCAGGTATTGGTTTTTAGCTCATCATCATAGCTCGAATTTGCGGAACTGACCATGATGATTATGGTCAGTGAATGGCAGCACTTTGTATCTGTTATGAATCCACGGTATCTTTGGGGATGTGCCAGAAAATAGCTGCGGTTATCAGGTTAATACAGCCCAAAACAATTAAGGTGTTATGGAATGCCATGACGATGTGATCTGTACCCCAATATGCCGTAAAGACATTAACCAAAGTACCTGCTAGAGCCACACCAATACTCATCGACACCATCATGATCATTGACAAGAAACTGTTGCCACTGCTGGCATCTTGTTGCGGTAAATCTTTCAGCGTGAGGGTATTCATAGACACAAATTGCAGGGAGTTCAGCATACCAAAAACAAAGAAATGCAGCGCGCGCAGCCAGGTTGGGGTATCTGCGGTATTGAGGGCAAAACTGGCGATACATGCGCCGACCAATAAGGTGTTAACCAAAAGCACGTGGCGATAACCAAAGCGCTGAATCAAGTGACGAATGATGGGTTTGGATGCCAGTGAACCCAGCACGGTCGGAATCATTAAGAGTCCCGTCACAAAGGGTTCAAAACCGAAAGCCACTTGTAACATGAGTGGCATCAAAAAGGGCATAGCATTGCCACCGAGGCGAGCAAAGAAGTTACCTAAAATACCCACGGCATAAATGCGGTTACGAAACAGTTTACTGCGAAATAGCGCATTTTGATGCGTATGTGCATGATAGGCATACCAAAGCGCAGTCGCCAAGCTCAGCACAATCAGCCCCATACTCCACCATAAAGTCAGGTGCGGACTGGCAAAATTTTCAATCCCTAGAGATAGTCCTGCCATGGTGATCACCAACAGGATAAAACCCCAAAAGTCAAAATGCGGTACATTCTGCTCGGTGACATTCGGCATGGCTTTAAAGCTAATCAGGACCCCTAACAGTCCCATGGGGAGGTTAATCAGGAAAATCCAATGCCATGTACTGACTTCGACCAACCAGCCCCCGAGTGTTGGACCAATCAGAGGGCCAATTAGTCCCGCAAGGCTCATTAAACTCATGGCCGATAAGAACTGCGTCCGCGGAATGACCTTGAGCATAGCTAAACGGCCAACAGGGAGCAATAATGCACCACCTATGCCTTGTAGCACGCGATAGAACAATAATTCATTTAAACTTTCAGAAAAGCCACAGCCCAGCGAGGCAAGGGTAAAAATGATAATGGCACTGAAATAGGTATTGCGCACTCCAAAACGGTCGGCGAGCCAACCACTCAGGGGAATACAGGCAGCAACGGCAAGCACATAGGCCACTATCACGCTATGCATTTGCAGCGGGTCTTCATTCAAACTGGCTGCCATAGCCGGTAGAGCGGTATTCACAATGGTGGTATCTAAGCCTTGCATAAAAAAGCCAATCGAGACCAGAAGTACCAAAAGACGGTACTCAGGAGCGAGTGCTTGATGGGTCGGCGTTTGGTTCATAGATACAACAAAGTGAAATTTTTAAACAGTTTAGCTTAATTTAAGTTGGACTGTTGTTGCGAATGTGCATTTATCACATGCCATCAAATTGACATCTCTACGTCATGTGTTTGCAACGCGTACGTCATACATTGGTCAAATTTGAATCGATATTTAGATCATGATCAATAAAACATATAGTGCTGTCTTTTTAGCATGCATGGGGTTGGGCTTAGCGGGGTGTAATGACAGCGATGATGCGCAAACCATCACATCACCGCCTGTGGTAGAGGAAGTTACACCGAATAGTATTGAACTGGTTCATCTTGCAAGTTATGAATCGGGGATATTTGGACAGAGTGCAGCTGAAATCCCCGCTTATGATGCTGCGAGTAAGCGTCTGTTCGTGGTGAATGCACAAAAAGGTATGGTCGATGTTTTAGATTTTTCCCAACCAGCGCAGCCGACATATATCCAATCTTTGGATGCCAAAACTTATTTAGCCAATTCCGAAGTGAATAGTGTCGCGGTGCATAATGGCATCGTGGCGCTTGCTGTTCAGGCTGAGGATAAAACCCAAACCGGTATTGTGGCTTTTTTTAAAGCACAGGATCTTTCCTTTATCAGCCAAGTCAACGTGGGAGCTTTGCCAGATATGTTGACCTTCACGCCTGATGGTCGAAAAGTACTGGTAGCGAATGAAGCGGAACCGAATGAAGGGTATCAAGTCGATCCCGAAGGTTCCGTCAGCATTATTGATATTTCAGATATTCAAAAACCAACAGCAACTATTGCGGGCTTCCACGCATGGAATGACCGTAAACAAGACTTATTAGATGCAGGCATTCGAATTTTTGGCCCAGACATCAGTCAATACCCAAATGTTGCTAACGTAGGTATTCAAACGACCACCGTTGCACAAGACCTAGAGCCTGAGTACATCGCAGTCAGTGCTGATGGTAAAAAAGCATGGGTTAGTTTGCAGGAAAACAATGCGATTGGAGTTTTAGACCTAGAAAAAAATCAATTTTTTGACCTTTTCCCGATGGGCTACAAGGACCATAGCTTGCCTGAAAATGCCTTGGATGGAAGTGACCGTGACTGTGCTATTGGTCAAGACTCTTTGGGACGTAGTATTACAGAATGTGCAAAAGATGCAGGCATGATTAATATTAGTTCTTGGCCAGGACTATATGGCATGTATATGCCTGATGCCATTGCACAATATCAAGCCAACGGCAAAACCTATTTGGTCACGGCCAATGAGGGGGATGCCCGTGAATGGCTAAGGGATGAAGCCAAATACTTTGAAGGCGGGGACTTAAATGCTGGTTATGCTGAAGAGATACGCATCAAACATTTGTTTAAAAAAGCAGGTTTTGACGCCAAAGGTGATTATGCCGCGCATTTACGTCAACTTGCACCGGGTGTGAAAGGGGCAAAATTAAACCCCGAGGTGTTTAAACCTTGTCAAACGGCTGATGCAACAGAAGTCTGTGCGGACAATTTAATTAAAGATTCACAAATTGGACGTTTGACCATTAGTTGGACGCAAGGTTATCAAAAAGATCCACTAACAGGTCTGCCGGAGCTAGATGAAAATGGTCGTCTGACTTATGACAAATTATACGCCTATGGTGGTCGTTCGGTGAGTATTGTCGACCCTGAAACCAAACAGATTGTATGGGACTCGGGGAGTGAGTTTGAGCAAAAAATTGCGGAGCTGTTCCCAGAGCAATTTAATAGCAATCATGAAGCATTTAAATTTGATGACCGTAGTGACAATAAAGGCCCTGAACCTGAAGGTGTGACTTTGGGTAAAATTGGTGAAAAGACCTTTGCCTTTATTGGACTTGAGCGTGCCAGTGGCATCATAGTGTATGACATTAGCAACCCGAATCAGGCTAAATTTGTTCAGTATCTGAACCATCGCAACACCACGGAAACAGAAGTCACGAAGCAAGGTGACTTAGGCCCAGAAGGTTTGATTTTCATCGCGGCGAAGAATTCACCCAATGGTCACCCGCTGTTGGTGGTGGGAAATGAAGTCAGTGGTAGTACAGCGGTTTATGAAGTCAAACTCAATTAAAAAACTGAGTTTTGAATTTGAAAAAAGAGCACTACGGTGCTCTTTTTTATGGCGCTACAAAAAATATATGACAAGGATGTCATGAAAATGAAATAAAACAGTCATAATCTTTGGCAAACGTCCAAGGGCACTGTCTTGGAATAAATTATTCAAAAGGTTGGTTTTATGACAATCGAAATTTTGATGGTGATAGGCTTCTGTTTAGCCGCTTATTCTATCGTCGGAAATGATGTGCCACAGACATTAGGTACGTTTATTTCATCCAATGCACACCGTCCATGGTGGGTGCTTTGGCTCTTTATCAGCAGCATTTTGGTGGTGGTGTTGATTTATGGTTGGTATGCATCCGGTGTGGGTGATGCATCATATGGCCGTTTAGAAACGATCCCTTTTCCTGAGGGTGGGGTCACGTGGCTCTATATTGTGCCACCGATTTTACTGTTATTTTTAACCAAATACGGAATTCCCGTCAGTACCACTTTCTTGGTTTTAACCATTTTCTCGCCTGCAAGTTTAGGCTCGATGATGGTGAAATCGATGATGGGCTATGCGGTGGCCTTTGTGGTTGCGATTATTGTCTATCGTTTTGTAATGCGCCAAGTCGCAAAGTATTTTGCGAAAACCCGTAATCAAGAACCGTCGCATATTTGGATTGGGCTACAGTGGGTCTCTACGGCTTTTCTGTGGAGTCAGTGGCTGATTCAAGATTTGGCCAATATTTTCGTCTATGTACCCCGTCAAGTGCCGTTTTCATTTTTACTGTTTGCCATCACGGTCTTTGTGGTGTTGTTGGCGGTGATTTTGTACCAGCGTGGTGGTGCGATTCAGAAGATTGTTGATACCAAAACAGGTGTTACCGATATTCGTGCAGCAACCATTATTGACTTTATGTATGCCCTGATTTTATTGGTCTTCAAAGAGTGGAGCAATATTCCAATGAGTACCACATGGGTATTCTTAGGTTTACTTGCAGGTCGTGAGTTTGCAATGTCGATGATTTTTGATGAAGTGAACAAACACCGCACTTCGCGTAACGTCAGTAAAGATGCGATGAAATTGATGTTTGGTTTAGCCATGTCCGTGATTCTGGCGACCACACTGCCGTGGTTCTATAACTTTGTCACCCATTATGGGCAATAACCGCACATGTTAAAAAAGCGAGCTCTAGGCTCGCTTTTTTATGGCATTAAGAACAGGATTTAAATAGCGAAGTGCGCTGGGCTGCCGAGGTTGGCAATGGCTGAATAAATCTGTTCAGCATGGTTGCACACAATCAGTTTTGCGCGGTGCTGTGGCGGTAGAAAACCTTCTTCTACTGCATGATCCAACTGGGCAATCAGTGCGTCATAGAAACCATTGACGTTATAAATCATCATCGGCTTTTGGTGTTGGTTCAGTTGTCCCCAGGTTGCCACTTCTAAAATTTCTTCAAAAGTGCCTAAACCACCGGGTAGTGCGACAAAGGCGCTTGCACGTTCGGCCATTAAGGCTTTGCGCTCATGCATGGTTTGTACAACATGTAATTCGGTCAGTTGGTGATGCGCAATTTCATAATCCAGCATAAATTCTGGAATGACGCCGACTGCTTCACCGCCGTGGCTAATCATGGCATCGGCCACTTGTCCCATGAGGCCAATGCTGGCCCCCCCATAAACCAGACCAAAACCCTGTTTAGCTAAACCTTGTGCCAGTGCAATCGCTTTTTCTTGATAAATCGGTTTATTGCCTGAACGAGAACCGCAATAAAGTGCGATCAGAGGTTGAGTGGTTTGAACATTTACTTGAGTGTTGAGAGAGGATATTTTTAATTCACTATTCATGGCGTATGTTTTTACCTTTTGCTTTATCTACTTTTTCTCTCTTAGTTTAAGCAAGAAATGTGACGGCAAGCTGTATTTAATCTAACAATCGGGTAATAATTTGTTAAATCTTTTAAAACAGTGCGCTTTTGAAAAAAAGATGAATTTCATGTAGATCTTGCCTATACTTATTTCCTGTTTTACAACACAAGAACGAACATGGGTAGTGGTAGTTGTCGCTCAAGACATCTTCAGTTTTCCGAAAAAAAATTACAGCCATTGGTGCTGAATCTTCCTTTTCATCCGCTTAAGTTGCGTTATGCACCATATATTTCCCCTCGACAGGAGCAGATCACATGATATTTGAATGGATGTCTGATCCTTCTGCGTGGGTAGGATTACTCACCTTAGTGGTGCTGGAAATTGTGCTGGGGATTGATAACTTGGTTTTTATTGCGATTTTGGCGGAGAAACTTCCACCAGAACAACGCAATACGGCTCGAGTTGTTGGTTTGATCCTTGCCCTCTTAATGCGTTTGGTGCTGTTGGCCTCAATTGCTTGGGTGGTGACACTTACCGAGCCGCTGTTCCATATCTTCGATCATCCTTTCTCAGGACGGGACTTGATTCTTCTGTTTGGTGGGGTGTTCTTATTGTTTAAAGGTACTATGGAACTGCATGAACGCATTGACGCCAAAGTGGTTCAGAAAGAAGAAAGTCCAGCCAATGCTGTGTTTTGGATGGTGATCGTTCAGATTGTAGTTTTGGATGCTGTGTTTTCCTTAGACTCGGTGATTACCGCAGTCGGTATGGTTAAACACCTGTCTGTGATGATGATTGCGGTGATTATCGCCGTGGGCATTATGCTGTGGGCATCGAAAGCCTTGATGGAATTTGTCAACAAACATCCGACCGTGGTGATTTTGTGTCTCGGCTTCTTGATGATGATCGGTTTCTCTTTGATTGTAGAAGGCTTTGGTTTCCATATTCCAAAAGGCTACTTATATGCCGCGATTGGTTTCTCGGTGATTGTTGAATTCATCAACCAAACCATGCGCCGTAATCAAGAGAAAATGGTCACCACCACAGATCTTCGCTATAAAACTGCGTCTGCGGTACTGCGAATGTTGGGCGGTAAAAGTAGTGATCATGCCTCTGAGCCTGAAGATGTACTGGCAACTCGCGCTTATGCGGATGAAGTGTTTGATCCTGAAAATGGGGTCTATCATAGTGTCTTGGTACAAGGGGTGCTGGGTTTGTCTGAACGTCCTGTGAAGTCCGTGATGACCCCACGTCCAGAGTTGGAGTGGATTGATTTAGAGGATGAAGAAGCTTCTATCAAATCACAGCTACTCAGCATTACGCATTCGCGTTTAATTGTGGCACGGGGCGAGTTAGACAACATCGCTGGTGTGGTACTGACCCATAAAGTTTTGAATGAATATATTGAAACGGGTGTACTCGATTTTGATAAACATTTACGTGAACCTGTGATTGTGCATGAAAATGCGCAAGTCCTGATGGTGATGGAGCAATTGCGTCAAGCACCGTTGCAAATGGCTTTGGTCTTGAACGAGTATGGCTCGATTGAAGGGATTGCCACGCCGATTGATGTATTAGAGGCGATTGCAGGGGAGTTCCCCGATGAAGATGCTGAAGACAATGTGGCTGAAAGTTTAGAAGATGGTAGCCTGATGCTCGATGGCTCCACTGATATTCGCCATGTGTCGTTATTGTTGGATCGTGATTTGGTCGACGAGTCCGATCAGTACTCAACCTTGTCAGGCTATATCCTCTTTCATTTAGGCCGTTTACCCGAAAATGGCTCTAGCCTTGAAGCAGATGGTTGTATTTTTGAAGTGGTGACGATGGATGGGCACAAAATTGAAAAAGTACATGTGATTCCAAAGTCGGATCTGCACAAGGAATCATCTTAAAACAAACCTTAATCTGGTTTGAACAGGTTAAAATAGCTCGCAATGTAGAGCTATTTTTTCTGGAAAAATCATGAGTAATGTTGAGTGTCCATGTGGGCAGGGTGAATATGAAAAGTGCTGTCAGCCTTTGCACTTGAGACAAAGCCGTGCGCAGAGCGCTGCTCAACTTATGCGCTCACGTTATAGTGCTTTTGCCAAACAGCAAATTGATTACATTGTGCAAACCACAGCGTTGGGGCAGCAACAGGCTCTAGATGTTGCAGCAATTGCAGAGTGGAGTCGAAGCAACCAATGGTTGAAGTTAGACGTCGTACAGGCTAAGGAAAAACTCGATAAAAACCATGCCATGGTCGAGTTCAAGGCCCATTATCACGATGGCACATCGCCACAGATACATCATGAAATTTCACATTTTGTGAAATATGCAGAGGCATGGTATTTTTTAGATCCAACCATTGAAATGCAAATCACCATGAAACAAGCGTGCATCTGCGGTTCAGGGAAAAAATTTAAACAATGTTGTGCACAATTTTTATAATTTTAAGCAAATTTGGCTTAGAATAGCGCGCATCAATTAGCCTATATGGAATCCAGGCGATGTTACTCACTATTATTTATATTATAGCGATCACAGCAGAGGCAATGACAGGTGCACTGTCGGCGGGTCGGCGTAGTATGGATTGGTTTGGTGTGGTGATTATTGCCTGTGTCACAGCACTGGGTGGTGGTTCTGTCCGCGATGTGTTGTTGGGACATTATCCGCTGACTTGGGTCAAGCATCCTGAATATTTGATGCTGACCTGTTTTGCTGCTTTTATGACGATTTTGATTGCCAAGTGGATGCGCCATTTACGTAATATCTTCTTGGTGCTCGATGCTCTGGGCCTGATCGGTTTTACCATCATCGGCTGTCAAATTGCCTTAGAAATGGGACATGGTTTTGTGGTGTCTGCGGTCGCAGGAGTTCTGACAGGGGTATCGGGCGGTATCTTACGTGATATTTTGTGTAATGACGTGCCTTTGGTCTTCCGCCGTGAACTGTATGCCAGTATTTCTTTTGTCGCGGTGATTTTCTATTGGGGCTGCATTCAGCTCGGTTTATCACTTGAGCTGACCGTGATTTCGACTTTGATCTTTGGTTTTAGCTTACGTCTAATCGCGATTTACTTTGGCTTAGAAATGCCAAAATTCATTTATCAAGACGATGATGAGCAATCTGCTTCCTCGAAAGATGCCAGCTAAAATAGCAGTGATTTGACTGCCTTATTTGTATAAAAAAGCACATAATGATAAAGCCTGTTGAGGAAGCAGCCCGCTATCTTTTTCCCGCTTTAGAGGCCGAGCTATGGATTTAGTTTCTCGCATACAACGCTTACCGATCGGTAAATTTCACTACACCTTGTTGTGGGTCATTGGCTTGGGCTGGATGTTCGATGCGATGGACACGGGGCTGATTTCTTTTATTTTGGCAAAAATGGCCGAAGACTGGCACATGAGTCCAACCGAGAAAGGTTGGGTGGTTTCCATTGGCTTTGTCGGAATGGCGATTGGTGCGGTGTGCTCAGGTGGTCTGGCCGATCGTATTGGGCGTAAAACAGTTTTTGCCGCGACCCTAGTGATTTACAGTTTAGCGACGGCAGCCTGTGCCTTTGCCCCGAACTTAACGTGGTTGTTGGTGTTTCGTTTTATTGTGGGTTTAGGCTTAGGTGGACAGTTGCCAGTAGCGGTGACCTTGGTCAGTGAGTATATTCCTGCACAGGTACGTGGGCGTTTTATTGTTCTGCTAGAGAGTTTTTGGGGTCTAGGTTGGCTTTGCGCTGCATTGGTGGCGTATTTTGTGATTCCAAAATTTGGCTGGCACATGGCTTTTTTGATGGGCGGGATTCCTGCACTGTACGCCATTGTGATTTGGTTCAAAGTGCCTGAGTCAATTCCTTATCTCATCAACCGTGGCCGTATTGTGGAAGCCCATGCTTTAGTGCAGCAGATTGAACGTCAATGCGGTGTGGAAGTGATTGAACATATCATCGTTAAACCAGTGGCAGAAAAAAAGAATGTGTCTTTTACCCAGCTCTGGTCGGGGGCATTTGCACGTAGAACCTTGATGTTATGGCTGATTTGGTTTGGTATTGTTTATTCGTATTATGGCATTTTTACATGGTTGCCCAGTTTGCTGGTGAAGCAGGGATATAGCATTGTTCAGTCTTTTGAATACGTACTGGTGATGATTTTGGCACAGCTGCCAGGCTATGTGGCCGCAGCATGGCTGGTCGAAAAGCTGGGACGTAAAGTAACCTTGGCTGGTTTTATTGGCATGTGTGCAGTTTCCGCGTATTTCTTTGGTCAAGCTGATACTGTGAGCATGATCATGTTCTGGGGCTGCCTGATGTCATTCTTTAACCTCGGTGCATGGGGGGTGTTGTATACCTATACCCCAGAGCAATATCCAACCAATATCCGGGCTTTTGGTTCGGGCTGGGCATCAGCCATTGGCCGTATGGGCGGCATTGTCGCACCGATGGTGGTGACGCATATGATGGTACAGAGCAATGGATTTAGTGCGATTTTCATGATGTTTACCGCAGTATTGCTTGCGGTGGCAGCGGTAATTTTGATTTTGGGTGAAGAGACCAAAGGCAAAACATTGGAAGAAATTGGACTGTAATTTAGTTCGCGCTGAAGATTGAGCGTCTGATGTGCTGAGACTCTCAGTCTCCAGTAAATCTCAAGATAAAATCTAGATGATGGATCTGAAAATAACCAATAACCAGATCCAACTCAGCTATAAGAATTCAATTGCTCGGCCAAAACGTAGCCTCTCAGCGTTGTATTTTGATAAAAGTTAGCCCCGTGCATGATGAGGCTATTTAAAATAGCTGCGACTTGATTGATGCAATCTATCCAATTGGTTGTGTCGCATTTTGGGCGAGGATGACCCGATTTTTTGTCGATCGTATCGATCAAGTTGAGTGGGCTGAAGTTGCTTAACCATTTTCATTGATGAGCAGAGATGAACACAGGAACTGAACTTCAAAAATAATTAGTTGCTCATTTTAAAAAAAATGGATAATTTTACGACACTAGGAACATCTAAAGACGCAATTTGTCGTAGTGGTGTACGCTTTCACTTGTATAGGCAGAGCCTGCGACATAGCATAAGAACTTAAACAAAAAACGATTAATTAGGATGACAGGTTGTTATGACGAACCTTGCGCATCAAGCGACAGAAAACCGTTCCGTAGCAGAATTTACTGAACAAGCATATCTCAATTACGCCATGTACGTGATCATGGATCGTGCCTTGCCGCATATCAGCGATGGTTTAAAACCTGTACAACGCCGTATTGTGTATGCCATGAGTGAATTGGGGCTGAAACACAGCGGTAAACCCAAAAAATCTGCGCGTACCGTCGGCGATGTGCTCGGTAAGTATCACCCGCATGGTGATTCGGCCTGCTATGAAGCCATGGTGCTGATGGCGCAGCCTTTTAGTTATCGTTATCCATTTATTGAAGGTCAAGGTAACTGGGGTTCTCCCGATGATCCGAAATCATTCGCTGCGATGCGTTATACCGAAGCCAAATTATCTCAGTATAGTGAAGTACTTTTGTCTGAACTGGGACAGGGAACTTGTGACTGGCAGGATAACTTTGATGGTTCGATGAAAGAGCCTGTGACTTTACCTGCACGTATTCCGAATATTTTGTTAAATGGCACTACGGGCATTGCGGTTGGTATGGCTACGGACATTCCACCACACAACCTGCGTGAAGTCGTGAAAGGCACCATTGCCTTAATTCGTAATCCAAATCTAGGCGATGAAAAAGTTGCAGAATATATTCCTGCACCCGATTTGCCGACCAGAGCAGAAATTATTACGCCACCTGAAGAGCTGTTAAAAATACAAAGCACAGGTCGCGGCAGTTACCGTATGCGTTCGGTGTATCGCATCGAAAAAAATGAAATTGTGATCACGGACTTGCCTTATCAAGTGTCAGGCTCGAAAGTTATTTCGCAAATTGCAGATCAAATGCAGGCGAAAAAACTGCCTTTGGTAAGCGATGTACGAGATGAATCGGATCATCAAAACCCAACCCGTTTGGTAATCGTACTGCGCTCAAATCGGATTGATGCTGAAGCGGTAATGAGTCACCTTTTTGCCACCACCGATCTTGAGTCGAGTTATCGGGTCAATATGAACATGATTGGTGCGGATGGCCGTCCACAAGTGAAATCGATTCGTCGTATTTTGCTGGAGTGGATTGAAATTCGAAAGGAAACTGTTACCCGTCGTCTGCAATATCACCTGAATAAAATTGAAAAACGTTTACATATTTTGGGCGGTTTGATTATTGCCTATTTAAATATTGATGAAGTGATTCGTATTATTCGTGAAGAAGAACAGCCCAAAGCGGAGTTGATGTCACGTTTTAATATTGATGACATTCAGGCCGAAGCCATTTTAGAACTCAAGTTGCGTCATTTGGCCCGACTTGAAGAAATGGAAATGCGCCGTGAGCAAGAAGAGTTAGAGGCCAAAGCTGCACTGATTCGTGAACAGTTGGCTAATCCTGAGTCTTTAAAGACTTTAATCATCAATGAACTCAAAGATGATGCGAAAAAATATGGCGATGACCGTCGTTCACCAATCGTGCATCGAGCAGAAGCGACGGCGATGAGTGAGCAAGATTTCATGCCTGCTGATCCTGTGACCGTGGTCTTGTCTGAAGCAGGGTGGATTCGCTCAGCCAAAGGTCATGAAGTTGATGCCGAAAACTTGAACTTTCGTGCGGGCGATCAATACCTCAGTCATGCGCAAGGCAAATCGAATCAGCGCGTGTATGTATTGGATGAGTCAGGACGTAGTTATGCCCTAGCCATTAATAGCCTACCGTCCGCGCGTGGTCTGGGAGAACCGTTGAGTTCAAAATTGTCCCCAGCCAGTGGTATTGGTTTTAAACAAGTCTTTATTGCTGATGATGAAGCCGAAGTCATAGCACTAAGTAGTAAAGGGTATGGTTTTAAAACACAGGCAAAACAGTTAGATACCAATGCAAAAGCAGGGAAAGCCTTCTTAACTTTACCTGAAAAAGCCACAGTCATGCCGTTAACCAGTGTTGATCAAGCTACCCATTTGGCATTATTGACCTCAACGGGTCGTTTGTTGATTTTAGAGTTGTCAGAGTTACCTATTTTGAATAAAGGTAAAGGTAATAAATTGATACAACTTGAAGAGAAAGATCAAATTGTATTCATGACAAGATTAACGCTAGATGAAATACTGCAAGTCGTTGCAGGACAGCAGCAATTAAAATTGAAGGGTGATGACTTGCAAAAATACATAGGCAAAAGAGCATCAAAAGGGCAGTTATTACCACGTGGTTATCAAAAAGCAAATAAACTGTTAGTTCAGAGATAAAACTAGCATCCATTGATCAAAATACGTTATATATGGTATGTATGCGGGAAATGGATGCAGTATTAAGCAACAGAAGTTAAATAAAGAGCGCTTAATATTGAGAACAATAGTTGAAATTTAAGGATTACTGATAGGAGAATCGGGCGATATGGAAAAAATTTGGTTCGCAGAATACCAAAAAATGGGGATTCCAGAGACTGTAGAATTGCCACCAGAAAACACGTCATTAGTCGATGTTTTTGAACGAAATTTCCAAAAATTTGGCTCTCGTGATGCTTTTATTTTTATGGATAAAGTGCTCACTTTTAATGAGTTAGAGGAAGCAAGCCGTAAATTTGCAACGTATTTACAAAGTTTGGGTCTAGCAAAAGGCTCACGTGTCGCTGTGATGATGCCGAACGTTCTTCAGTATCCTATCGTTGCTTTGGGTGTATTCCGTGCAGGTTTAGTATTGGTTAACGTCAATCCACTGTATACCGCGCGTGAACTTGAACATCAGTTAAATGACTCGGGTTCAGAAGTTTTAGTGATCATCGAAAACTTTGCCTCTGTTTATCAAGCGATTAATGGTAAAACCCCAGTTAAACATGTTGTGATTGCCTCTGTAGGTGACATGTTGGGTGCATTAAAAGGCACCCTGGTGAACTTTGTATTACGTTCTGTGCGTAAGCAAATTCCAGCATGGAATATTCCTGGCCATATTCGCTTTAATGCGGCAATGTCGAAAGTTAGTGCGAGTAACTATAAGCGCCCGAACTTAACGTTAAGTGACACAGCAGTGCTTCAGTACACTGGCGGCACTACAGGGGTATCTAAAGGTGCAGAACTGACGCATCGCAACCTTGTGGCGAACATGTTGCAGTGTGACGGTATTTTCCAAAGTAAATTTGGTGCACAAGATGGTCAACCTGATGACCGCATTTTCTGTGCCTTACCGCTATATCATATTTTTGCGTTCATGGTGTGTGCGATGTACGGCATGTACAAAGGCCAAGCCAACGTTTTGATTCCAAACCCGCGTGATTTACCTGCGGTGATGAAAGAATTACGTAAATATCAACCGTCATTCTTCCCAGCAGTGAATACACTATTCAATGCTTTAGTGAACAATGAAGAGTTTAAGCAACTCGACCACAGCAAATTGAAAATGGCGATGGGCGGTGGTATGGCTGTGCTTCCTTCTACAGCAGAAGCGTGGAAGCGAATTACTGGAACCAACATCATTGAAGGTTACGGCCTATCTGAAACTTCACCTGTGGCAACGGCAAATCCGCCAGCGTCAGAAGAATTTAGCGGCACAATTGGTATTCCATTGCCATTAACTGAAGTTGCAATTTTGGATGATGACGGTAAGGAAGTTGCACTGGGTGAACAAGGTGAGATTTCAATCCGTGGTCCACAAGTAATGCGTGGCTATTGGAATCGTGCAGATGAAACAGCTAAAGTGATGACTGAAGATGGTTTCTTCCGTACGGGTGACATTGGTGTCATGGACGCTCGCGGCTATGTGAAAATTGTAGACCGTAAGAAAGACATGATTTTGGTGTCAGGCTTTAACGTTTACCCTTCAGAAATCGAAGAAGTGGTTTCAAAGCATCCTAAAGTATTGGAAGTCGCTGCCATTGGTGTACCTGATGAAAAATCAGGTGAAGTACCAAAACTCTTTGTGGTGAAGAAAGATCCATCTTTAACTACAGAAGAAGTCTTGGCCTTTGCGAAAGAGAACTTAACGGGTTACAAACGTCCGCGTTATGTTGAATTTTTGGATGAATTGCCAAAATCAAACGTAGGTAAAATCCTACGTAAAGATTTACGTAAAACAGCATAAGTTGAGTTCAAAAAAAGCGCCGAATGGCGCTTTTTTTTATTTATATTTTTAGTTTTTCATTAGCCAACGGTCGATATAGGGACGGCCAATGCCCAAGATGCCAACAAAGGTCAGCATCGTACCGCACTGACGACTAAAGGCTGGGAAAGCAAAACTACCAAAACTCAGGACATTATCGATCAGACAATAGACGGTCACTGCAAGCAACCAAGACCATAGGTTCTGACGTTTAATCCCGACCATCCAAAATGCAATGATCAGCATGACCAGTGTGCCAAGAGTCGAACCAATATTCATATTGGCACAAATGACCGCCAATAAAAATGCAGTAACGGGAAGCACAATCTTTAAAACACGATCCACGTGGCGTTGATGTTGACGCTGAATTTCGAGCACGTCGAACATTTCTTTTTGATCAGGGCTAGCCATGCAGGAGTCTCATTGGGAAATTATAAAAACACTATAATTTAACCAAATTTATCCTCGGAATGCCATGCTATGATAGCCGTCGAAATGATCTTGATGAGAAAAAACCAATGCAAAGCATTAGCGGGATTATTTATCTCATTTTAATTGCTTGTTTACTACCGTACGTATTTACAATCATTGCTAAAAAAACAGCAGGATTTCGCGCCAAAGATAATCAACATCCGCGTGAATTTCTCGCCAAGACGACTGGTCTGGCAGCACGTGCCAATGCGGCACAGCAAAATAGCTTTGAGAGTTTACCCTTATTTATTGCCGCTATCTTAATGGCTGAATATATGGTGATTCCGCAAGTGGTCACCATGACGTTTGGTATTGCCTATCTTGTCTTTCGTGTGGTGTATGGGATTTGCTATTTGGCCAACTGGTCGACGCTTCGATCGATCGTTTGGCTGTTGTCACTGCTTTGTCCTATTTGTTTATTATTGTTGGTCATTCGACTAACGATGGGCTAAGTGCGAAACATATATATTTTCACCCAGTGGATGTATAATCGCAGAAATATTTTTTTCTCAAAAACCGTTATAATCGATGCGGTTTTTTAAAAAGATTTAACTTGTTAAAGAGTGATGTTATGAGCTACAGCAATATCCCTGCGGGTAAAGATGCACCGAACGATATCTACGTGATCATCGAAATTCCTGCAAATGCAGCACCAATCAAATATGAAATTGATAAAGATTCGGATGCGCTTTTTGTAGATCGTTTCATGGGTACAGCAATGTTCTACCCAGCGAACTATGGTTATGTACCAAACACCTTGTCTGAAGATGGTGATCCATTAGATGTACTTGTTGTAACGCCACATCCAGTTGAACCAGGCTCAGTAATTCGTTGCCGTCCTGTGGGTAAATTGAACATGGAAGATGACGGTGGTATCGATGCGAAATTGATCGCAGTTCCACATGACAAGTTAACGCCAATTTATAAAGACGTGAAAGAATATACCGATCTTCCACCTTTACTGATTCAACAAGTTGAACACTTCTTCGCTCACTATAAAGACTTAGAGCCAGGGAAGTGGGTTAAATTAACAGGTTGGGAAGGTTCTGAAGTTGCTAAGCAAGAAGTGTTGAAAGCAATCGAAGCTGCTAAAAAATAATTTTGAAAAAATAAAGCCTGATTTTATTACCCTAAAATCAGGCTCATAAAAAAACCGCCATTCAATTGAATGGCGGTTTTTTATGAATTGATCTAAAGTGAATTAGAACAGTTTCACAGGAATATCAAGGAATAAACGCCATTCATTGGTTGAGCCAATGACATTGCTGACATATTGACCAGAAACATTATTATAGGTATCACTTGAACGTAAGTAAGAATAGCGAACACGTAGGCTTGCATCTTTCAATGCACCTGTTTGAACTGTATATTTGACTTGGTTAAAGAACTCATGTTCTTCGGCTTGGTCAATGATTTTTGAGCGATCTGTTATTTTAGCGATATCAATATCCCAACCATAAACAAATGCAGTTGTCCAGTTTAGACCAGGTAAACCGTGATTTTTGAAGTTGTAGTTATATTGTAGCCCGACAGATTTTTCATCATTACCATTAAAGTCACCTAAATAGGAATTAGGGACATAGATACTTTGTAAACCATCAGCATTATAGCCATAGTCATACCCAGTATTACCTGTGTTATCTTGATAAGAAAGCATGACATTATGTACATCTTTGCCATAGCCCACTGAAACAGCCCAAATCGAGTTTTTGCGGTTTGCTAGATCATCTGTGGTATGTGAATCAGTGAGCGCATCTTTATCCCATTTTGTATGATAACCCATGGCATCAAGTGTTAAGGTACTCTTGTCTTTTAAGCTTTGGGTAAAGTTTACATTGGCATAATGACGTTCTAGCTTATCTTGAACATCTAAGCCATAATACGATGAATTGAGTTGATCATTAAATTTATATTTAGCACCCCAAACTACTGCACGATCAAGTCCTTGACCTGTCACATCTTTATCGGTACTAATTTGGTTTGACATTTGGTTTTTTGTGAATTTACCTGCAACCACATTTAGATTTGGAATTTCATTACTTTCAATGAAAACACCTGTGTAATACTCAGGCACTAAACGGGCTTGATTACTTGCCATGACAGGAAGTGTTGACACCTGTGTACCATAAGTCACGGTTGTGTTGGAAATACGTGCTTTCACATTGGCACCACCACGAGCCCAATGATCATAAGCAAATCCACGATCATCTACAGGAATCATTTGATTACCCGTATTATTATTCGCACCAAGCTTGAAAGATGCATCACCTACTACGCCAACACCAAAGCCAACAATACCCTTTGTAAAGCCTGATTGAAGATCAAAAATGGCAGTTTGAGCAGTTGAGCTTGTATCATTTGTTAAACCGTCTTTTTTATCACGATTTAAAAAGCCTGTGCGGAATAGCACTGATCCTTCAGCGCCTTCAACGAAACCTTTAGATTCACTTTGCTCACTCGCAAAAGCTGTTGATATAAGTGCAGTTTGTACTAAAACTGCTAATGCTAATTTTTTTGTGTTTTGCATTGGGGAGCGAACCTTATACAAATTGGATGGAAAGAGAACAGCAATTGTATAAGTAATCGCTGAAAAATTTTCATTTTTATTTAACATATTCAACTAAAGTAATGCATTTTTTTGTAAGTGATATGTTTGAAATATTTTAATTTTGGTTAAAATATTCGGTTTGATAAAATAAACCTTTATAAAACATCGAATTTATTTTTCTCCTCTTAATTCTGTTTTTTGCTATGTATTGCAGAAAATAATATATAGACTGTGAGGTCATTTTAGCTTATGAATCAAAGTGTTCAGTCATTTCTAGTCGTCTGGAATCGGTTCAGAATAACCTATACCCAGATTGGAAAATGATGAATTACACAGCAGTTGCCTAGATAAAATTGACCTATTGTTAAAAAATAGCTTTAAAATTTATAGGTATGGAATCAGTAAATGATTCATGTCTAAAGAGATTTTGAGAGCTTAAATGCATAAAAATTCACATAAAACTGCACTATTTTTAATTTTTTTCACTGGCAGTGTGTCGGTCAACGCAAGCGAGCCCCAGCAACAAAGCTCAAAAGGTGTGCTCAGTGGAAGCCTTGCTGTGCTCAGTCAGTATATTTATCGTGGGGGGATTGAAAATGATCAGCCTACCTTGCAAGCAGGGCTTGAATATGAACATGCATCTGGCCTATATGCTGGTTATTGGGCTTCAACACTGAATTATGATGCAGCAGATATCAGCAAAGATCACGGTGTTGAGCATGACTTTTATATGGGTTATGCAGGCACACTCAGTCCAGATGTAAGCTATCGCTCACATATTGTGACTTATTTATATAATGATGGCGGCTCGGTCTATAGTGAAGATCGCACAGAACGACGAAGTACGACTGGAGCAGAGTTTGTAAATAGTCTGAGCTATAAAGACTTTGATGTAGGCGTCACGGTGGCTTTAGCTGATGTGAGCTATGCCAATGCAGGCGATACCTATTTAAGCCTTGCACATCATTATGCACTTCCACAAAACTTTCAATTCAATAGTTCAATTGGTGCATCGATTTATCGTCAGCATGATGATGCCATACTCACTACAGAGAAGAACTTTACTGTTAATGAAGTTCGCTTAGGCCTGAGTAGACCCTTTGCAGAGACAGGGATCGAGATGTCTGCGGATTATATTTATGGTGTACATAACCGTATGGGCGAGGATTTAGAGGACCATCTGGTGCTGGGTTTAACTTACAACTTTTAAATGTTGTAGATATGAAAAGTGCATCCAGATCGGTTGGGGATGCACTTTTTTTATGCACTTAAAAACGTACCTTCCAAAGATGAGTCTCAAAATAGCGCATATTGTAAACAATTATGTTTGCTTGATGTGCTTGGCTTCAATTCACCGCGAAGAGGTTTAACGATCAAGTTGAGTGCGAGCTCAATTTTTTTTATATTTTAAATAATTTTAATAAAAACAATTATTTATAATGATTTTGTAAAAGGTGTATCTGATGTTGAATTGAATGTGGCATAGCTATTGCTACTACCTACATGAGTTTATCGAAATAACCAAAAGACGTCGGATACGATGTGGGGGAATCAAACCATGAAATTTGCACTTAAGGCATTATCTTTAGCTGTGGTAGCTGCAGCTTCTACATTCACTTATGCAGATGAAGCAACGTCCGTTCATTCTGTGTCAGGGAATATTGGGGTTTTTTCTAGTTATAACTTACGTGGTATTACCAATACGCCTGAAAATGAAGATGCGACTATTCAAGGTGGTTTAGATTACAGCCACGCATCTGGTTTTTATGCAGGTTGGTGGGGTTCTACACTGGGTTATTCATTGGTTGAAGAAGGCCGTGATGCCTTTGAAAACAATTTCTACGCGGGCTATAACGGCTCAATTAATGATGATCTCGGCTATACTATTGGTACGACTTATTGTTATTACTATGAAACAGATAATTCAGATACCAACGGTTTTGAAACTTTGCTTGGCTTAAGCTACAAAGACTTTGGCGTCACTGTACAGACTTTACTGGAAGATACCACTTGGAGTAACGCGGGTGATACTTATATTAAGGCAACTTATAGTTATCCATTGCCGAATGATTTCAGCTTAGATACGGCATTGGGCTTATATGCTTATCAAGACTCTGGCGATTATGAAGAAGCATTAGGGACGACGGAGAGTTTTGGTTTCCGTCATTTTGATGTGGGCGTGAGCAAACCTTTAGCTGAAACAGGTTTAACCGCAAGTATGAATTACACCTTGGGTGGTTATGACCGTGCGGACGTAAAACAAAAGAACAAAGTTGTCTTCGGTTTGAAGTATGAGTTCTAAGCTGTACGCTGCTTAAATATAAAAAAGCCCACTCCAATCGAGTGGGCTTTTTTTATCGGCGATGGGATTTCGCTCTAACTTGTCAGTTTTTATGAACAGTCAGCCGTTTTAGTGATGTTGCCCACGATAAGACAGGGCTTCGGTTAAGTGGCCTGTTTGAATCTGTTCAGACTGCGCTAAGTCGGCAATGGTTCTGGCCACTCTTAAAATACGGTGATACCCCCGAGCAGACAAATTTAAACGCTGTTGTGCTTTTTCAAAGATTAAAGCCGCTTGTCCATCTAGCGGTGCGAATTGTTCGAGTTGTTTGGGTGATAAAGCCATATTGAGACAAGCTTGGCGCTGCATTTGCCATTGATAAGCTTGAATCACGCGCTCACGTACAGTTGCCGAGTCTTCTACGACTTGTGTGTCCTGCAATTCAGATGCATGCAAGGGTGGTACATCAATATGTAAATCAATCCGATCCAGTAACGGCCCTGAAATGCGGTTTTGGTAGCGTTTAATCGCCTCGGCTGAGCACTGACAACGGCTATCTTGATTAAAAGCATAACCACAGGGACACGGATTCATTGCGGCAATCAGTTGGAAATTGGCTGGAAAGGTGATCTGCCGTGAAGCACGCGAAATCACAATCTCTTTGGCTTCAATCGGCTGTCTTAAAACCTCCAACACCTTGCGGTCAAACTCTGGTAGTTCATCTAAAAACAGCACGCCTTTATGTGCCAAAGTAATTTCACCGGGTTTGGGTTGTGACCCGCCACCGACTAAGGCAACCGCAGAAGCTGTATGGTGCGGTGCACGAAATGGCCGCTGTCCAAAAGGATGTTGATGATTGGCCACCGAGTAAATACTCGCCACTTCCAAATTCTCTTGCGTGTTCAAGGGTGGGAGAATACTGGCTAAACGTGAAGCCAATAGGGTTTTCCCTGTCCCTGGCGGTCCTTTAAACAGTAAAGAATGACCACCTGCTGCCGCAATCTCTAAGGCGCGTCTTGGACGCAGTTGACCTTTAACATCGGCCAAATCAAATTTGTAGTGCTGTGAGGCTTTTAGCGCCGTGGGTTGAAACTGTTGGATGAGATGGTTTTGCGACAGATGCTCACAGACTTGTTTTAAATGTTGCGCTGCAAACACCTGAAAGTTGGGCAGTTGAGAGGCTTCTTGCGCATTGGCCTCCGGTAAAATCAGTTGATGTCCAGCTTGCTGGCAGGCAATTGCAATACTTAAAGTACCTGAAATTGGTCGCAGTTGCCCATCAAGTGCCAACTCACCTATAAATTCAAAATTTTCAGTTCCTTGCTCAGGGAGCTGACCAGAGGCAATTAAAATACCCAGTGCAATAGGCAAATCCAGTCGTGAGCTGTCTTTGGGCAGGTCTGCGGGCGCAAGGTTGATGGTGAGGCGTTTGGTCGGAAACTGAAAGCCACTATTGATAATGGCGGAGCGCACCCGATCTTTGCTTTCCCGAACGGCTGCTTCAGGAAGCCCCACAATGGTTAAAGAGGGTAGTCCTTGGCTCAGATGAACTTCAACTTCAACCGAAGGTGCGTGTAAACCGAGCAAAGCTCGAGTGTAAATTTTGGCAAAAGACATCTTTTGTTCCATTATAGTGCATTATTTTAATTCGTTATGCGTCTTTTGTTGCACCAAACAGGTGCTCATTTTTTGTTCTGGATGCGTAACTCTAAAGCTTCTACTTGTTTCAATAAATCATTTAAACGCAAATTGGCATTATTCAGTGCAGTACGTTGACGTTCAATTTCATCTTTGGAAACCAAATCCATCTTGGTGACTGCTTCATTCAGCAGTGCGCGTAAATTATGTTCTAAGTCTTGTTTAGGTTGTTCGACTTGTTCCAGTATGGCTTGTAATAAAGTTTCAATCATTTCTATATCCAACAGTTGGAGAAGTGACAGCAGTGTACCATTGCTGCTTCTGACTCTATAGCCTTTCAGATGAAATATGATTTCATCGATTGTAAAAAAATCATAAATCTTCGACTAAAAAACCTGAATTTTGAAGCTCAAAACGCATTTAAATGTATAGAATAGGGTATAAAGAAAACTCATGTCAGACTTTCTTTTCCCCCCAACCTAAGAATTTTTGGCATGAAATTTGAACATAAAACCTTACTGGTGAAATAAGCCGAAGGAAAACAAACATGAAGCTCGTAACTGCAATTGTAAAACCGTTTAAATTGGATGATGTGCGTGAAGCACTGTCTGAAATTGGTGTTCAAGGGATCACGGTAACTGAAGTCAAAGGCTTTGGTCGTCAAAAAGGTCATACTGAACTTTATCGTGGCGCTGAATATGTTGTTGATTTCTTACCAAAAGTAAAAATCGAAATCGCGATCAGTGATGAAATGGTCGACGCGGTGATTGAGTCAATCACACGTGTGGCTAGTACAGGAAAAATTGGCGACGGTAAAATTTTCGTCACAAATTTAGAGCAAGTCATCCGTATCCGTACAGGTGAAACAGGTGCCGATGCCGTTTAATTTGGCATGAAGTTTGCTGAGTAACACATAACTCGCACAAATTAGGTTGGGGGATACGAATGAAAAAGATGCTATTCGCGCTGAGCTTATCTGGCGCACTTTTAGGTGGTTCTGTTGCTTGGGCTGAAGAAGCAGCAACAGCGCCAACTCCATCAGAACAAGTCACAGTGGTTGAAACAACGGATGTGGCTGCTCCAGCGGTTGAAGCCGTTGCTGCTCCAGTAGAAGCACCCGCACCTGCAGAAGAAGAACCAACATTAGATACAGGTGATACGGCGTGGATTTTAGTCTCCACAGCACTGGTTTTATTAATGACCATTCCAGGTTTAGCGTTATTCTACGGCGGTATGGTTCGTAAGAAAAACGTCTTAAGCACTATGGCACATAGCTTTGTTGCTGCGGCAGTGGTGAGTATTGCATGGGTCATCATTGGTTATACATTGGCCTTTGGTGAGGGCAATGCCTTTATTGGTGGCTTAGATAAGTTCATGCTGACAGGGATTACCACAGATGCACTCACAGGAACCATTCCTGAAGTTCTATTCGTTATTTTCCAAATGACCTTTGCCATCATTACGGTTGCCATTATTAGTGGTTCAATTGCAGAACGGATGAAATTCGGCGCATTTATCGCTTTCATCTCGATTTGGGTAGTCGTGGTCTATGCACCAATTACTCACTGGGTATGGGGCGGTGGTTGGTTAGCAAATGATGGTGCACTCGACTTTGCCGGCGGTACCGTTGTACACATCAACTCAGGTGTGGCAGGTTTGGTTGCTGCATATATGCTGGGCAAACGTATGGGCTTAGGCCGTGAATCAATGGCTCCACACAACTTGGCATTAACCGTTGTGGGTGCAAGCCTACTGTGGGTCGGTTGGTTTGGTTTCAATGGTGGTTCTGCATTGGGCGCAAACGGCTCAGCAGGTTATGCATTGCTTGTGACTCAAGTAGCAGCAGCAGCAGCGGCAATCTCTTGGTTAATTACTGAAAAAGTTGCACGTGGTAAAGGTTCAGTACTTGGTGCTGCATCTGGTGCGGTTGCTGGTCTGGTAGTGATTACACCAGCAGCAGGGTTTGTGACTGTCGGCGGTGCACTGGCGATGGGTTTAATCGGCGGTGTGGTGTGCTTCTGGGGTATCAGTGCCTTGAAACGTGCTTTGAAAGCCGATGACTCTTTAGATGCATTTGGTTTACACGGTGTGGGTGGTATTGTCGGTGCAATCTTAACGGCATTCTTTGCCAGCGATTTCATCATGGGCGACAAAGCACCAAGTGATGTGATGCATCAACTTTGGGTTCAAGTTGAAGGGGTGTTGGCAACGATCGCATACTCAGCAGTATTAACCTTCATTATCTTAAAAGTGATTGATCTGGTGATTGGAATTCGCGTTGAATCTGATGATGAACGTATGGGCCTAGACTTGAGCCAACATGGCGAACGCGTGGATTAATCAATAGAATAATAAATAAACAGTATAATCAATATATTGTGTGAAACAGCCCGAAAGGGCTGTTTTTTTTCTATATCTAGCGTAAAACTCTACAAAACACCGAATTTTTGCTACACTCTAAAACCATTCAAATTTGTTCAATTTAACCACTATGCATTGTCCATTTTGCAACGCTGAAGACAGTAAAGTGATCGACTCACGTTTGGCCGCTGAAGGTTGTCAAATTCGTCGTCGTCGTGAATGTATTAGTTGTGGTGAACGATTCACAACCTTTGAAAGTTATGAAGTGGTCATGCCTCGTGTGATCAAGTCGGATGGCAAAAGTGAACCTTTTGATGAAGCAAAATTGCGTCGTTCCTTGATGCATGCTTTACAAAAACGTCCCGTGACGCAAGAGCAAATTGAAACCGTCTTGAGCGATATTCAGCTGCAAATCCGCCGTTTAGGTGAGCGTGATGTGAAATCACGCACCATTGGTGAAATTGTTATGCAATCTTTATTTTCGTTGGATCATGTTGCGTATGTACGTTTTGCATCGGTCTATCAAGACTTTCAGGATGTGGATGCCTTTCGCCACCAAATTGAACAAATGCAACAACGTGAACATTAAGCGAGTTGGCATCCATGTCTGAATTACAGTCTAGTGCTTTACACGCCGACCAAGCTTGGATGAAACAAGCGATTGCTTTAGCACTGCAAGGTCAATACAGTACCAAGCCAAATCCAAATGTAGGCTGTGTCATTGTCAAAGATGGACAGTTGCTGGGGACGGGTTATCACCCTAAAGCGGGTCAGCCACATGCAGAAGTTTTTGCGATGCGTGAAGCGGGCGAACAGACCCAAGGCGCAACGGCTTATGTCACTTTAGAACCTTGTGCGCATTATGGGCGTACACCGCCGTGTGCCAAAGGTTTGGTCGAGGCAGGTGTGGCGCGTGTTGTGATTGCCTGTCCAGATCCCAATCCCTTGGTGGCCGGTAAAGGGGTACAAATTTTAAAAGAAGCAGGCATTGAGGTCGATGTTGGTATTTGCCAAGCCGAAGCGCATCAGTTGAATTTGGGCTTTTTAAAAGCCATGGCTACAGGTATGCCTTATGTGCGTTTAAAAGTTGCTTCTAGTTTAGATGGTCGAACGGCGATGGCTTCGGGTGAGTCGAAATGGATTACAGGCCCAGCCGCACGTTTAGATGTTCAGCATTTTCGTGCCATTTCTGGCGTCGTGATCACGGGGATTGAAACCATACTGGCCGATGATCCTCAGCTCAATGTCAGACAGCTTCAGGGTGTTGCGGATCTGACAACGGTTGTACAACCAAAACGTCTGGTGTTAGACCGTCAAGGACGCTTGCCGCTGACGGCTCAAATTTTACAGCAGCCGGATACTGTGATGGTGATGGGGCCTTATCGTCAAGCATTGGCCGATGTAGGCGTGCTACAGTTTGCTGTACAGCCTTTAGATCAGTTATTAACGCAGTTGGTTCAATCGCATCAAATTTACGATGTCATGGTTGAAGCAGGTGCAACGTTATCGACAGCTTTTTTACAAGAGAAGTTGGTCGATGAAATGATTAGTTATGTGGCACCGACCTTATTGGGTCAGTCTGCACGTGCAATGTTCAATGCTGAGTTTTCTCAGATGGCAGAGCAACTCCGCTTTAAGCTCATGGATGTCACACAATTGGGTGATGATGTGCGCTTAACGCTTATCCCTTCTCAAGAGTCATTATGAGTTCAGAGTCTACGGTTTATCATAAACGTCGTCACGCGGCACGTACCACCGATGAATATCTCTTTCATCAACTTGTTCCTTATTTGGGGAATAAGCGCCGCCTGTTACATCTGATTTTAGAGGCACTCGAGAGTACAGGGACTTTAAACCGTGCAGATGGTCGTGCGCCTATTTTTGCTGACTTCTTTGCTGGTTCGGGTGTGGTCTCGCGTTTGGCACGTCAAAATGGTTATCGCGTGATTGCCAATGACTGGGAACCGTATAGCCATGCGCTGAACCATGCCATTTTGGCTTGTACCGAAGCGCCTGCATTTAAGGAGTTGGGTGGTTATCAAAAAGCCATTGATTATTTAAACCGCTTGCCTGAAGTTAAGGGCTGGGTAACGCATAATCTATGTCCGCGAAATGATGAGATTTATGATCCAAGCCGAGATCGTTTGTTCTTCAAACGTCGTAACGGCATGCGTATCGATGCGATTCGTCAGCAAATTGCCACATGGCAGGCACAAGGGGCAATCGATGATGTGGAGATGTCTGCTTTACTGGCACCGTTGCTGTATTCTGCAAGTTTTGTCAGCAATACTTCCGGCGTCTTTAAAAGCTTCCACCACGGTTGGGGGGGTAAAACCCAAACAGCGCTAGAGCGGATTGAATCCTTGTTGTGGTTGACTCCAAGTCGTTTTAGTGAAGTGGGTGATAATAAGCAAAAGAATCCGATGGCTGAAATGTGGTGTGTCGATGCACAGCATTTGGCAAATCAAATGAGCAGTTTTGAGGTCGATGTAGCTTATCTAGATCCACCCTATAACCAGCATGCCTACAGCAGTAACTATCATGTCTTAAATGCTTTAACGCTATGGGATCAGGTGGATTTGCCGACACCAGACACCAAAGGTTTTAAAAGCGGAATTGACCGTGCGTGGCGCAAAGAGCGTCCGAGTCCTTATAACTCGTCAAAGTATGCCAAAGAGGCATATGAAAAATTACTTTCCACCATCAATGCACGTTACATTCTGACCAGTTATTCAACCGATGGTAATATTGAAGCAGGGGACTTGCTCAAAGCCAATTTGGAGCGAGGTCGCGTGACTTTATTAACGCAGGATGTACCGCGTTATCGCGTGAGTAAGCAGCGTCAGTCTGAGCGTGCGCGTGTGTTAGAGTTTATTGTGATCACTGATACCCATGCCAAGTCAGGTCCGCCAATTCGTCAGCTACTGGGACAGTTGTACCATTATGCCGAATTGGGTGGAGTCGATACATCTGGGGTCACGACACAGTTGGCGCTGTGGTAAAAATATAGAGGTAGAAATCAGAAATGTTTACAGGGATCATCGAAAGTCTAGGCACGGTTGAAAGCGTACAAAATGTCGGTGGCGATGTGCGGTTACGCATTGGTACGGATCTTGATATGTCAGATGTACATTTGGGTGACTCGATTGCCACCAATGGCATTTGCCTCACGGTGATTGACTGGGGTGAGCACTGGTATGCTGCCGATGTCTCACGTGAGAGTTTGAACCGAACCACACTGACCCACTGGAAAGTTGGCCAACGTGTAAATGTGGAAAAGGCGATGTTGCCCACCACACGTTTTGGTGGGCACATTGTGTCAGGTCATGTCGATGCTGTGGGTGAAATCACCGTTGTGCGTGAAGATGCACGCTCGCTTTATTTTGAAGTAACTGCGCCAGCCGAAATTGCACGTTACTTGGCAGAAAAAGGCTCGATTACGGTCGATGGGATCAGTTTAACCATTAATCATTTGCGTGGGCGTATTTTAAGCCTCAATTTAATTCCGCATACGGCTGAACGAACCAACATTGGAACGTGGAAAGCAGGTAGTCAAGTGAACCTTGAAGTGGATGTGTTAGCACGCTACATTGAACGTCTGATGATGGGTGACAAAGCTGCGGAAACTCCCCCACAATCTAAAATTAGTTTAGACTTTTTGGCACAAAATGGTTTCTTGAAATAGAAAAATCGTTTAGATTGCAGCAAGAATAGACAAAAGATGAGCTCCCTATTTGCCCAAAATGAGGGAGTTTTTCTTTTGAAATGAATAGGTAAGCAATTGAGTATGATGAAAGATAGTACGCAGTTCATTGCACGGATAGGTGACAATGATTGATTTTTTTCTCCATCTAGAACAATTATTGCCCGTACTGCTTGCAGAATACGGCCTTTGGATTTATGCGATTCTTTTTCTGATTATTTTTGCAGAAACCGGTTTCGTTTTTATGTTCTTTTTGCCGGGTGACAGTTTACTGATTGCCATTGGTGCCCTATGTTCTAGCTCGGATTTAATCCATATCCATACCATGGGTATTTTGATGATGATTGCTGCGGTATTGGGTTATATCGTCAATTATTATACGGGTCAGAAGTTGGGCTTTAAATTTGCCCATCAGCATTCACGTTGGTTGAAACCCGAATATATGATGAAGACCAATCAATATTTCTTAAAGCATGGCGGTAAAACCATTTTAGTGGCACGTTTTATTCCTTTTGTACGTTCTTTCGCGCCTTTTGCCGCGGGCGCAGGGCATATGAGCTTGGCGACTTTTATGTGGTACAACGTGACCGGTGGTCTGATTTGGATTGGTAGTTTGTTGGCGATTGGTTATGGTGTGGGTAATACCTTATCGTTTATGGTTGATGTATTGGTTTGAGATCGAGACAGACTACATCAGCCGAGCAAAACAAGCGGGCATAAAAAAACTCACCGAAGTGAGTTTAAGTGGAAGTCAAGGTCTGTTAGGTAGAATTGGAGACCACTTCATCAGAAAAGTTTGAATTTTTTAAAATATAGTCAATTTCTTCTTGAGCCGCGGCTTGTAGCTTACTGCGATAGCTGGCGACGGACTCTTCAATTAAGGTTTCCGCTTCAAGCTCTAAACGTAAACGCACACTTTCTAACTCAGACAAAATTTGTGAGTCATCAATGCCAAATTTACCTTTGGCATAGTCCAGAGCTTGTTCAGGCGTTTTCTCATAGCGTGCGGTGTAGCTCGAAATTTCCTGATCGACACTTTGACGCATCACATTTAAAGCTTGGGTTTGCTCATTGAACTGACGGATTTCGTCTTTTTTGAGGCTTTCCGCATAAGCTTCCTGCGCTGCGCGTTTATCTGCCAGTGATTTTTCCAACGCTTGTTGTTTACGAATTCGCGCTTCTTCAATCAGCTGTGCTTTCAGATCGGCATACGCTTGTTCAATTCGTTGGGTCGAGACAGCTTGAGCGCGTTGGTATTGTTCAATCCAACTGTGTAAACCTGTTTCAGGTTTGAGTACATCGCAGACGCGACTCAGGTCATCAATAAAGGCCTGACGAACAGCATCAGGTACATTTAACCAGCGCTGTTTAAAATCTGGACCAACATTCAATGCCACTACGCATCTCCTTATTTAGACGGGGAATCATTTAAAGCTTGAAGGTTCGAGCTTCAACCCCGAGACGTCTATATTGTTTAAATTTTTCACGACCTTGTTGTTTGGCCGATTCGTTATTTTCAATAATTTCTATAATGTGGCTAAATTTTTCGAACTGTTCAAGAGCTTGATCGTTAAAATTGAACACAATCCAATCGGATTGCTCAGGCAGTTGGGCTGAGATACAAATGCGCGCATCGATTTGATCAATGCCATGTGGAATAAAGCTCGTGTCATCAAAACTCCACAAACGTTCATCCAATTGCTGTTGTAGTTCAGGGTCGCTTGCATACAGCCAGATTCGCTCTGGCTGACGCAAGATTTTTCGACATAAACGACAAGCACTTTCGACTTGTCGTTCAGGACTTTGCTCAAACAGATAAAAGCTAATATTAGCCATTAGACTGCGCACGATGAGCTAGGAATTGCATCAATAAGGGTACTGGGCGACCGGTTGCCCCTTTATTGGCACCCGAGTTCCATGCTGTACCTGCGATGTCCAAATGCGCCCAGCGGTAATCACGGGTGAAGCGTTGCAAGAAGCAAGCCGCAGTCACAGCACCAGCTTTAGGCCCGCCAATGTTGGCAATATCTGCAAATGGAGAGTCTAACTGTTCTTGATAGTCATCAATCACAGGCATGCGCCAGACGCGGTCAAAGCTATTTTGACCTGCTTCAGATAGTTCGGCCGCCAGTTTGTCATCTGGGGTAAACATACCCGTTAAGACTGAACCGAGTGCCACGACACAGGCACCTGTTAAGGTTGCAATATCAATGACCAATTCAGGGTTAAAGCGTTTTACATAGGTCAATGTGTCGCACAGCACCAAACGACCTTCTGCATCGGTATTTAAAATTTCAACGGTTTGACCGCTCATGGTGCTCACGATGTCACCCGGACGTGTAGCTTTGCCTGACGGCATATTTTCAGCTGCAGCAATCGTACCTACGACATGAATGGCTAAACGTGATTCACACAGAGCACGGAGTGTCCCGAGAACCGATGCTGCACCACACATGTCATATTTCATTTCATCCATACCAGCGCCCGGTTTCAATGAAATGCCACCTGTATCAAAGGTGATTCCTTTACCGACCAAGACCACTGGGGCTTCAGTACGTTCAGCTTGATACTCAAGGGTAATAATACGGCCTGGGCGGTCTGAACCTTTGCTCACCGCAAGGAAGGAATGCATGCTCAGATCCGCCATTTGCTGCTCATCAAGGACATTAACACGGAGTAGGTCAGGGTATTGGGCTGCCAGTTCTAAGGCTTGCTCTGCCAAATATTCAGGGAAGCAGATATTGCCCGGGCGGTTGCCTAAGTCACGAGCAAAGCTTTGACCTGACTGCACGGCTTCAATCAATTTAAGTTGTGCAGCATTCAGCGGCGACTCGGTGGCAATGAGGCTGATCTGTTCAAGTACGTTGTCGGCTTTTTTCGATTTGAATTCATCAAAAGCATATGCCGCTTGCGTCAAACTGAGAGCAAATAAATAATGGAGTTCAGCTGGAAGTGCTGAAAGGTCAAGGCTGATGTGTTTGAATTTTTTTTGTGAAGCTTTGATAATGGTTTGAGCAATTTTCACCAGCTTTGCTGCTTGTAATTCAGCAGCTTTACCCACCCCGACCAAGGCTGCATTGGGGCTTGTTGGAATTTGACCAATGAGGCTCAAGGTTTCATTGAACGCAGCTTTAAACTGAGTCGCTTCAATTAAGTTGTTTAAATCATTAATTTGATAAGCATTTGCAAGGTGTTGCGTGTTTTCAGAATCTACTAATATCAACAAAAATTGGCTAGACGTATTCTCTGTGAATGACGTATTAATAGAGAGTTTCATAAGTTTTATTTAAGCCTTATAAAGTTTGAAAATGATTAAACCACTGAAACATTAACATGAATAGAGTTGCAAAGTGCAACAAGAGTACAGGTTTTATATTTTCACTATTCGGGTAAACTAGCGCTAGTTTTTATTCACCTATTTTTGGAAGAATTAATTTGATTATTCGGCGTTATCTGGTCAAACAAGTGGTGTCGACATCCTTGGTTGTGATCGCCTTATTGACCTTGATCATGATGGGCGGTCGTTTGATCAAGTATTTTGGCGTAGCCGCGCAGGGTCGCTTAGATGCAGGTATTTTATTTAGCATTATTGGCTATCGTTTGCCTGAATTTTTAACACTGATTCTTCCTCTAGGCTTTTTTATTGGGCTGATGCTGGTTTTTGGTCGTCTGTATGTCGATCATGAAATGGCAGTACTCAATGGCAGTGGCGTCAGTCGTAATCAATTGGGGCGACTGCTGATTCCTATGACCGTGGTGTTTCTTGCTGTTCAAGCCGTGCTGATGCTTTGGATGGCGCCGTGGGGTGTTCGTCAGTTTGAGCAGCTCACCACCAGTCAGGCGGTGCGTACTGGTTTTGATTTGGTTCGACCCAAAGAGTTTATTTCATCGGGGCCTTATACCATTTATGCGGGTGACTTATCCGAAGACCGTAAGAACCTCAAAGACATCTTCTTCTATCAACGCGCTGAAGCAGAAGGTAAGCCTGATGTGATGATTTTGGCCAAAGAAGCCACGCGGGTTGAAATTGAAAATGATCCCGCCAATGTGGTGGATTTGGTGCAAGGTCGCCGTTATGAAATTTATCCGGGACAGCCGCGTTATAGCCAAGCCGAGTTTCAGTCTTATCGCCTACGTTTAGAAAATGATAAAGAAGCGAAGTTTGAAAGTGCCGATGTTGAAGCATTGTCCACCATGAAACTTTGGGATAATCGTCATGATCCTGTCGTGGCGAGTGAGTTGGGCTGGCGTATTTTTGTACCGTTTGCCATTGTAGTGGCGTTGCTCCTCGCTGTGGCTTTATCTGAAGTGAGTCCACGCCAAGGACGTTACTTAAAGCTGTTCCCTGCATTGCTTATTTTTGCCAGTTTAATCGTGGCGCTGATGGCAATTAAAACCCGAGTTAGTAAAGAAGAAATGGGGATTTGGGCTTATCCAATGATCTTGGTGATCTATGCGATAGCAGCGGCTTTGTTTTCGCGTAAACAAAAGCTGGCCCCGAAAATTAAGAAAACATTACAACGAGCGGGGTCTTAATCATGTTCGCACGTCGTATAGTCGCAAAACATGTGACCAAAACCACCGCGATGGCAATGCTGGGTGCTACCGCTATTTTATCGGTCTTGCAAATTCTATTTACCTATTTGGGTGAGTTAGGCTCCCTAAAAGAAGGTTATGGCGCTTGGGATGCTTTACGTTATGTACTGTGGGGAGCACCGCAATATCTCTATGAGATTCTACCCATTGCCGCGTTAATTGGCTCGGTACTGGGACTGGGCACTTTGGCTTCAAACAGTGAGCTGATTGTGATGCGCTCGGTGGGGGTGAGTCTCTGGCGAATCGTCGGCTGGGTGATTCGTTCGGCTTTAATTTTGGTGGTGCTGTCATTTGCTTTAAGTGAATGGGTGATTCCATATACCAATGAGCAAGCTAAAGGTGTGAAAAGCCATCGAACTGCGGCTGAACTTGGTGAAGTACGTGGTTACTGGACACGAGAAGGGCAGCGTTTTATTTATGTCGATTATGCCAATTCTCAAGGTCAGCTGAAAAATGTGCAAGTGGTCGACTTTGACAATAATGCTCGTTTGAAAGGCGTTTTAAATGCTGAGCAAGGTCAGTTTGTGCAAGATGGTCGTTGGATTTTAGAAAATACGGCCCAAGTTGATTTGCTGCCGACAGGCAATGCTACGGCACAAAAGGCCGCTGAAACGCCTTTGGCACTGGCACTGCAGCCGAAATATGTGCACATGGTGACGATTGACCCTGAAGACCTTTCACCGAGTCAATTGGTCAGTTTCATGAGCTATATGCATGAATACAGCCAAGTGCCTAAAACTTATCAGTTGGCTTTTTGGCAGAAAGTGGCGTCTCCATTTGCCTTGATTGCTTTGGTGTTGATTGCTTGTTCCTTTATTTTTGGCCCACTGCGCCAGCAATCGATGGGCTTTCGTTTGGTCATTGCACTGTTTACAGGCCTAGGTTTCTTTTACCTACAAGACTTCTTGGGTTATGCAAGTTTGGTGTATTCGCCTTCACCCGCATGGTTTGTTTTTGTGCCGATTTTACTGATGTTTGTCGTAGGTGGTTATTTATTACAACGTGCGCGATAACTGTACGATATTGAAGAAAACAATGCGGATGATGGTGTTAAACCATCATGCCTGCATAGAGTCTTGACCGAAAATTCGGTAAGATAGAGCGATGAATTTGTAGACAAAAAAGAGTGCTTATTATGGCGGATGCAACTGCTGGCAAAATCCCTCACGTACTGGTCATTATGGATGGTGTGGGACACCGTGAAGCGATCGAAGACAATGCTTTTTTAGCAGCGAATCGACCGAATTTAACAGCGATTGAAGCAAAGCATCCGCATAGCTTAATTTCAGGTTCTGGTGAAGACGTGGGTCTGCCAGATGGCCAAATGGGCAACTCTGAAGTGGGCCACATGAACTTGGGTGCAGGGCGTGTGCTCTATCAAGACTTTACCCGAATCACCAAAGACATTCGTACGGGTGCTTTTTTCGAACATGAAGTTTTGGTTGATGCTGTTGAGAAAGCCAAAGCCGCGGGTGGTGCGTTGCACATCATGGGGTTATTGTCTGAAGGTGGGGTGCATTCACATGAAGATCATATTGTTGCCATGGCTGAACTTGCGTTAAAACGCGGTGCAACTGTGTATCTCCATGCCTTCTTAGATGGTCGTGATACCCCACCACGCAGTGCACAGCCTTCTTTAGAAAAATTAGATGCATTGTTTGCTCAATATCCAAATCAAGGTCGTATTGTGAGTCTGATTGGTCGTTATTTTGCGATGGATCGTGACAACCGTTGGGACCGTGTGGAACAAGCCTATCGTTTACTTACAGAGTCTGAAGCAACACGTACTGCAGCTACAGCTGTTGAAGGTTTAGCATTGGCTTATGCCGCAGACGAATCTGATGAATTTGTCAAAGCAACACGCATTGGCGATGCTGTGAAAGTTCAAGACGGTGACAGCATCGTCTTTATGAATTTCCGTGCGGATCGTGCGCGTGAAATTACCAAAGCGTTTGTTGAAAAAGATTTTGCAGGCTTTGCGCGTAAAGTCGTACCAAACCTATCTAAGTTTGTGATGTTGACACGCTACCAAGCCAGTATTGATGCACCTGTGGCATATATGCCTGAAGCATTAAAAAACTCGATTGGTGAATATCTTTCAGACCTTGGTAAAACCCAATTACGTATTGCTGAAACTGAGAAATATGCACATGTGACATTCTTCTTCAGTGGTGGTCGTGAAGATGAATATCCAGGTGAAAAACGTATTTTGATTCCATCACCGAATGTGGCTACTTATGACCTCAAGCCAGAAATGAGCGCCTATGAAGTAACCGATGAATTGGTGGCTGCGATTAACTCAGGCGAGTTTGATCTATTGGTGGTGAATTATGCCAACGGCGATATGGTTGGTCATACGGGCGTGTTTAATGCTGCAGTGAAAGCAGTGGAAGCTGTTGATTTATGCTTAGGCCGTGTCTATGAGGCGGTGATGGCACAAAAAGGTCATATGTTAATTACGGCTGACCATGGTAATGTTGAACAAATGCAGGATTATCATAGTGGTCAGGTGCATACCCAGCATACGACAGAATTGGTGCCTTTTATCTATGTCGGCCCAACTCAAGCAACCATTGCTGAGGGTGGCGTACTAGCCGATGTCGCACCAACCTTGTTAAGCTTGATGCATCTTCCTGTTCCAGCAGACATGCAAGGTCGTAACTTAATTACATTAGACGTATAAATCAATTTGGGTGGGTAAATGACAAAAGCATCGTGGACTTCAATAGGTGTAGTGATTGCTTTAGGTCTGAGTCTGATCCACCCGATGGGTGCTGTTGCAAAAACAGCGGCAGCACCCGCTTTTGATGATGAATTGGAACAAGGTTATGTCGAAGTTCCAATTGAATCAATTCAACAATTTGTACAAATCTACGGTTTAGTCAAAGACAATTATGTGGCTGAACGTAGTGATGAAGCACTGTTTCAACAGGTTATTAAAGGTTTAGTCAGTGGCTTAGACCGTTATTCTCGCTATTTATCTCCTCAAGAATATAAACAACTGGTGCAATATACCGAAGGGGATTTGGCTTCAGTTGACTTCAGCTTAGAGTTTGATTCTCGCTTACAACAATGGCTGATTCGTGGATTAAAACCTGACTCAGATTCCAGCAAACTGGGCTTAAAAAATGGGATCTCCGTTTTTAAAGTAGATGATCAAGAGCTACGCAAGCTCAACCATGCTCAAGTCAATGAATTACTCAGTGGGGCGATTGGTAGTACCGTCAGCTTGCAGTTGAAAGCTAACTCAACGCCGATCAATTTAGTCCGAACCAAAAAAGTTGAAACCGATATCCAGGCGCAACTGTTGAATAACCAAGTTTTGGTGCTCAAGGTGCGGGTGTTCCAACAGGATACGGCCAATGAAATTCAGCAACTGATTGAAGAGCATCAGTCTTCGCGTTTAAAAGCGGTCTTGATAGACCTCAGAAATAATCCCGGGGGGCTGTTGTCTGCCGCAGTTGAATCTGCCGATTTATTCTTAAACCAAGGCGTGATTGTTTCAACTCAAAGCCGTTCCGAGGGCGATCAGCAGTTTCAGGCCTTACCTAGCCTCGAGTTTCAAAATTTAAAAGTGGGCATTTTGATTAATGACCGCTCTGCATCGGCCGCGGAGGTGTTTACCGCTGCGCTGAAGGAGCATGGACGGGCGTGGGTGATGGGTGAAAAAAGTTATGGTAAGGGCGTGGTACAAAAACTATTTCCGTTATCGAATGGTGCAGCTTTGCAAATGACCGTATCGCATTATTACACCCCAAGTGGTCGGATGATTGAAGGGGTGGGGATTGCGCCAAATCAGGTGTATCCAATGCCACATGAACTCAAAGATGAAAGTTATGTTGAACATGTGGCAGAGATTTTAATGAATCGTCGTTAAGTCTTTAAACGGAATCGTCTTCGCCATCTAGCCCGAATTTCTTCAAGCGATAACGTAAAGAACGGAAAGACATACCGAGCTTTTTAGCCGCCAGTGTTCGGTTCCAATGGGTGAGATTGAGCGCATTCATCAAAATTTCTTTTTCAATTTTTTCTAAATATAGCTCTAAACCCTCTTCGGGCAATTTACGCGAAGGCACATGACTGAGTTGATCATTGCTAACAGGAACTTGTTGGGTGGCATTGGCATAGTTAGTCTGAGCAATTGGTCGCAGTGGAGCTGTTTGCAAGTGTGGTAAGTCGATACTGCTTTCATCACTTAAAGTGATGGCACGTTCCATCATATTGCGTAGTTCACGCACATTGCCTGGATAATATTGGGCCAATAAAAACTCACGTGCACGTTCACTCAATGCTTTGACTGGGATGTCCCATTCTTGGCAGATTTTCTGAATGAAATGTTGTGCTAAAAGAATAATGTCATTGCCACGCTCACGTAGGGCTGGCAGTACAATGTCCATGACATGGATGCGGAAGTACAAATCCTGACGGAACTTGCCTTGTTGTACCAGTGCTTCTAGGTCTTGATGGCTGGCACTAATCACACGAAAATCGACATCAATTTCGGTGTCACTCCCAATGGGGCGAATGCGTTTTTCTTGTACCGCGCGCAGCAGTTTCACCTGCATAGTGAGCGGTAACTCGGCAATTTCATCTAAAAATAAACTGCCGCCATGCGCAGATAGAATCAGCCCTTGTTTGTCTTGAGTCGCCCCTGTAAAGCTACCCTTACGGTGTCCAAACAATTCACTTTCCATCAGTTCAGTCGGTATGGCACCGCAGTTAATGGCAATAAATGGCCCTTCATTACGATTGCTCAGGCGATGTACCAGATTCGCCACCACTTCTTTGCCAGTGCCTGACTCACCTGTAATAAAGACAGGGGCTTGCGAGCGTGCAATTTTCTTTAAGGTGATACGTAGCTGCTGAATAGGAAGGGACTGACCAATCAGCAGACGATGTTCAAGCGTATCTTCTTGGATATGCAGCTGACTGATGGGCTGATTAAAGGCTTTTTGTAAAAGTTGCTCTAAATGTTTTTGGTTGATCGGTTTGCTGACAAAATCAAAAGCACCAGCTTTAAGTGCTGCAATCGCAATATCCATATTGCCGTAAGCAGTCAGCACTGCAACAGGCAAATTAGGATAATTTTGAGCAATAAAATCGACCAAGCTCAGACCATTACCATCGGGTAAATTCAGATCGGTTAGACAGGCATCATATTGATGCGTTTTCAGGGCTTGAACCGCCTCTTGTAAGCGATAGGCAATATGTGTATCAATCCCCATCCGACTTAAAGACATTTGCATCAGTGTACATAAGTCTTGTTCGTCATCCACCAATAAAACAAGTGGTTTTTTTTCCACGATTAACCCCAAAAATTACACGTCATTGTTTATACGGGGGCATTCAATCCGAAAGCATGCCCCTATTTTTTGTTCTACATAGTATAGCTTAGCTTGGTTGGCTTCGCAGAAACTATGGGATAAATATAATCCTAACCCAGTTCCATTGATGGAGGTACTAAAAAACGGTTGAAACAGGGCGGTTTGATCCTGTTTGGCGACCCCTTCACCAAAATCGCGGACCTCAATATGGACGAGGTTTTTATAGCTATAGACACGAATTTGAATGTGCTCGGCTTCATCCGCATTATGCCGAATGGCATTTCGAATCAGGTTGATCAGCACTTGTCTCAGTTGTTGTTCATCAAACTGAATCTGAGCTTGATCGGAGATGCGGTAATCAATTTGATCTTTGACATCGGGCAAATCTTCAACGATAAAACGTTCTAAAAAAGCGGCGACATCAATTAGGGTTGGATAGGTTTCTTTACTGCGTGCCATGCTCAGTGTATCGCCAATAATTTTATCAATCCGTGAGGCTTGTTTGGCGATCATGTTATGTAACAGGGCTTGCTCAGGATCGTTCACCTGCATCAATTCATTGGCTTGCGTGATGGCTGCCAGTGGATTGCGAATTTCATGTGCAATGCTGGCAGAAAGTTGACCCAGTGCAGCCAGCTTGAGTTGTTGTACACGTTGATTAATTTTTTGTGCATCTTGCAGCACGAATAAGGTGAGTGTTTGATTCGGGACTTGAAGTTTTTGAATTTCGATCTGAATTTGAAAGCGACTCAGCTGGGATGTAAATTGGAATTTTTCCCCATTTTTCAGTTGGTCGAATTTAAGGAGTTCAAATAAATCAGGCTGTGCCTTATATAAAGGATATTTGTCATAGGCATAAATCGGGGAGATGCCCAATAATGTACATGCGGCAGGATTACTCAGCACCATGTGGCAGTTTTCATCGAGCACCAAATAGCCGAGCTCGGTTTGCTCTAAAATATAACGGTTAATGTTTTGCAGTTGGTCCAGTTCTTGGGACTGATAGAAGTTTAAATTTTCAAGGACTTGAAAACGTCGTACTGCAATTTGTCCAGACCCATAAACCACAAAGAACAAAAAGGCGAGCACGGCACTGTTGCCAATGGTATTCAATGAACTAATTGAAAATAGCGTTCCAATAAAGTGTTGATAAACCAGTGTAATTACAGCAATCAAGGTAATGATGAGCGCTTTTTGTTTATCGACCAATACACAAGCGGCAAAGATCGTGATCACAAACAATAAGCTTAACTGTAAGTTCGGACCATCGGTGGCAAAAGTGAGTAAACTGAGGCTAATGACATCGACAATAAACAGCAAAGTGAGCTGAAGTGGTATGCGCTTGCGCACATGCTTGAGGCTCAATAGCTGAAAGGCACTGATAAAAATAAAGCCAATCAGGACAGAACGATACAATACTGGATATTGATAATTTGAAAACAACTGCTCATAGGTCAGTAGATAAACCAACAACAAACAACAGCCAATAAACAGTCGATAAGACGCATACCAAACACCTAGACGGTATTGATTTAACTGAATATTGGTTGAGTATTGCAGCATGCGGGTGTTAGTCAGCTTGCATCAGGGTTTAATTAAACCATAACGAATAGCAAGGTGAGTCAGCTTCACATCACTGTCGATGTTGAGCTTTTCAAAAATTCGGTAACGGTAGGTATTGACTGTTTTTACGCTGACAAAAAGCTTGTCAGAAATTTCCTGTGCACTAATGCAATTCACGACCATCATCGCTACCTGCATTTCACGTTCAGACAGAGCATCAAAAGGCGAGGTTTGTGTATCCGATAGATAAGAACTGGCCAGTTGTTCAGCAATATCAGCGCTGAAATATTTGCCGCCTTGCATCACTTTATTAATGGCACGTACCATTTCGGTCACAGGTGCACCTTTGGTAATGTAGCCTTTGGCGCCTGCCTTGAGTAACAGGGAAGGATAAGGTTCTTCAGCTAGACCACTGACTGCCAGTACTTTGGTTTCGGGTGCGGTTTGCAGTAAGCGGCGTGTGGTTTCAACTCCACCAATACCTGGCATGTTGACATCTAATAGAACCACATTTGGGTGATGTTGACGGACGAGGTTAATTGCTTCTTCACCAGATTCAGCTTGGCCAATAACTTGAACATCGGCATGGTCCTCGAGCATTCGACAAATCCCTGTACGTACTAACTCATGGTCATCTACCACTAAAACTGTGATCACCTAGCTCTTCCTCACTATAAAAACCATATTTTTTGTTACATAAAGCAAAATAAGCTTGCAATGAAACGACAAAATTAGCAATCCTATTCTTAGGCTTATTTGAAAAGATATGCACGCTGTCGACGTCAATGCTGTTCGCATTGTGTACAAATGTAAGGCATATTGGCGTGAATACGCAAATGTATCTTATGGGTTATGAAGTTGAGTGAAGAAAAGTGAAAAAATCAAATAAATTTTTAATGCATCTATTGGGATGGTCGATTGCAATGACGGTCAGTACCCATAGCTTTGCAGACTTGGTGATGAACCCGGGCTCGAGGCCTAGCCAAGCAAGCATGAGCTGGTCTGCGGCAGATGCAGAACAGCTTCTGAATGATGATCTAATGGAAGATCCTGAAGAGTACGCTCCTCAGGGTTCAACAAAAGTCACCACCAGTATTCGCAGTTCCAACGGTGTGGTGACGAACAACAGTACCTCAAAAACGGTACAAATTTTCGATACCTCGAAATATTCCAACCAACCCAGTGTCAATGCTCGTGCAGCACTGGTGATGGATGGCAATACAGGTGAAGTGCTGTACAGTAAAAACAGTAATACCGCGCTACCGATTGCTTCGATTACTAAGCTGATGACGGCAGTGGTGATTTCAGATGCGCGTTTAAATATGTCTGAAAACATTACTTTACAGCAAGCGGACTTTTCGTGTTCGGGTTGTAAAAGTTCAAGTTCGTCCCTGCGTGCAGGGGACAGTATGAACCGTGCAGAGGCATTGTTATTTGCATTAATGAAGTCAGAAAACCCAGCAGCATCAGCGCTTGCACGGACGTATCCGGGTGGTCGCTCAGCCTTTGTTTCGGCGATGAATGCCAAAGCAAAATCTTTGGGTATGAATTCAACCCATTATATGGAATCGACTGGTCTGCATCCAGGCAATGTCGCTTCAGCACGTGACTTGGGTATTTTGGTCAATGCTGCGTCTCAGTATGGTCTGATTCGTCAGTTCTCAACCACAGCAAGCTATGACTTTAACTTGGGCTATCGTGTATTGAAATCAAACAATACCAATGCCTTGGTTCGTAATGGTGGTTGGAATATTAATATTTCAAAAACAGGTTTCATTAATGAAGCCGGTCGCTGTGTGGTGATGCATACCACTTTAAATAACCGTCCAGCAGTGGTGGTGTTATTGGGTGCGGACTCATCTGCAGCACGTACCAATGATGCAACGCGCCTAATGAATTGGGCAAGCCAATTACCAAAACGTATTTAACCCGACTTTGTTTTTGTTCACTCAACAACAAAAATTGAGTCATAAAAAAGCCCTGCATATGCAGGGCTTTTTTTTGTCTTCTCTCTGTCCCGTCCTGAAATAAGTTTACACCTTTAAGAGGCTTATTTTATGGAACATGAACGAGAACAAAGAGTTAAACGTACATAAGGTGATTATAGCTTTGCCTTTAAAATGATGGTTGTACATGAAGTAGAAAAAGGGCAAATTACTTATAAACAAGCTCAGGCAAAATATGGTATTCAAGGAAGATCAACTGTGCTGGTATGGTTACGCAAGCACGGACAACAGGACTGGACTTCGAATATGCCGCCTTCTTCTAAACGCCAATTAACACCCCAACAACGAATCCGCCAATTAGAAAAGCAGTTAGCCGCAGAAAAGCTTAAAACTGAATTTATTCAGGATGTGATTTATCACATTGATAAAGAATGTGGGACTGATCTTGGAAAAAAGTATACCGAGCACGTTTCAAAGATTGGCAAAGCCAAACAGGACTAAGCGTTTCACGTTATTGTCAGTGGTTGGGAATCACCCGACAAGCTTATTATCAAGCAGAAAAACGTGCTCAAATGACTGCACAAGCAACTGAACAAATACTTGAGTTGGTTATGGAATATCGTTGTCTCATGCCAAGTATCGGAACACGTAAGTTGTATTGGCTTATTAAAGGCAAATTGTTGCAGCGTGGTTTAAAGTGTGGACGGGATCAGTTATTTAAAATATTGAAAGAGCATAATTTATTGATTCGCCCCAAGCGTCGCTATACAAAAACTACGGATAGCAAGCATTGGATGAAGAAGCATCCAAATTTATTAAAGGATTATTCAGCAGTGCAAGCCAACGAAGTCTTTGTTAGTGATATTACTTATGTTGAGAGTGCTGAAGGCGTACATTATTTATCATTGGTGACAGATGCTTATACCCGTCAGATTAAAGGTTATAAGTTATCGAATGATATGCGTGCGGAGAATGTTATGCAGGCTCTACATATGGCGATGCAGCATGTGACGGATCGAGCGACTAGGATGATTCATCATTCAGACAGAGGCTCTCAGTATTGCTCTGAGCTATATCAATCGGCATTGCGCCATTATGGGATATGTCCTTCCATGACAGATGGATACCTTGCGAAACAGTGTTTCTCATATCAAAATGCATTAGCAGAGCGGATTAATGGAATATTAAAGCAGGAGTTTTTAACTACACGATGTCAAACCATGAAGGAGTTAGATCACTTAATTACGGAATCTATCATGATTTATAATTACTATAGACCACATTTAAGTTTAAATATGAACACCCCGAATCAGATGTATGAGCAAACTAAAACCGAGCTAATTGCTTAACTCGGTTTGAAGTGGAATACTGTCAATCTATTTCAGGACAAGACACTCAATTACATGTTTGAAAGAATGGAATCGCGAACTTGTTCTAAAGTTGCATCGATTGACAGCATGACCGCATCAGAACATTGCTTGATCGCAGTATCAGGGTCTTTCAGACCATTACCTGTCACCGTACAGACAATCACAGAACCTTCCGCAATTTTTCCAGCTTTGATGTCACGGATTGCACCGCCAATCGACGCTGCAGAAGCAGGTTCTACAAAGACACCTTCATACATTGAAAGCAAACGTTGTGCTTCTAAGATTTCAGCATCAGTCAGTTCATCGAACCAACCTTGAGAATCACGAACCACCGCTTTAGCATGGTTCCAGCTTTGTGGATTACCAATGCGGATAGCCGTTGCAACAGTTTCAGGGTTTTCAACGGGTGCACCACGTAAGAATGGCGCAGCACCTGCTGCTTGGTAACCAACCATGGTTGGTAAACCTTCAGGTTTAGGACCCGTAAATTGATCTGTTTCAGCGTCGTAAATCACTTGCTCAAATTGATCTGCAGGTTGGTTGGCAACTGCTTCGGTATAACCCATCCAGTGTGCAGTAATGTTTCCTGCGTTACCTACTGGTAGGCAGTGGTAATCTGGTGCACGACCTAACTCATCGACGATTTCATAAGCAATGGTTTTTTGACCTTGCAAACGGTATGGGTTGATTGAGTTTACGATGGTCACTGGGGCTTTGTCGGCAATTTCTTTAACCAGACGCATGCCGTCATCAAAGTTACCGCGGATTTGCATGGTGATGGCACCATACATCATTGCTTGCGCCATTTTACCCATGGCAATTTTGCCTTCTGGGATTAACACAAACGCTTTGATGCCTGCACGTGCTGCATAAGCCGCAGCCGCAGCTGAGGTATTACCTGTAGAGGCACAGATAATCGCTTTTGAGCCTTCTTCAACGGCTTTAGTAACCGCCATGGTCATACCACGGTCTTTAAATGAACCAGTCGGGTTTAAGCCCTCGTACTTCACATAAATTTCAACATTTTTGCCAATTAAACGTGGAATGTTCTCGAGTTTAATCAGTGGCGTATTACCTTCACCTAAAGAAATAGCGCGAGTAGTTGCAGACACTGGTAAACGGTCGCGATAACGGTCAACTAAACCAGTATAACGATTGGCATTCGACATGATGATGTTCCAATTGTGTGTAGAGCTTGGTGAGGAAGAGAAGAGCGTTCTTTTCCTCAACCCGATTAATTATCAAGCGATTCTAAACGAATTCGCACGATTTCGCCATGAATGACGGGTAAGGCTTGAATTTGAGCAAGTGCCTCATCCATTTTTGATTCAACGACTGGATCAGTCAAAATCACGATTGGAATAAGGTCTTTTAAGCGTGGTTGTTGCATGATGGCATCGATACTGATGCCTGCACGACTGAGAATCGTGGTTACATCGGCCAAGACGCCAGTTTGATCTTCTGCATTAATCCGGATGTAATAACCTGTAGTCATTTCTTCACGGCTTAAAATGGGCACATTGGTTAGTGCTTCGAAGGCCAATTGCGGAATCGTTCCAGCACCATCTTCGGTATAAGAAATATCACGCACGATATCAATGACATCTGCAACGACCGCAGAAGCAGTTGGGCCTGCGCCTGCACCTGCACCATAGTACAAGGTTGGGCCGACAGCATGTGCTTGTACCAAGACAGCATTTTTAACGCCGTTGACATTGGCAATCAGTTCTTCAGCAGGGATCAAGGTTGGGTGAACACGAAGTTCGATGCCATTCGTTGCGCGACGCGCAATCCCCAAATGTTTAATACGGAAACCCAGCTCTTCAGCATACTTCACGTCTTGCGCTGTGATTTTACTGATGCCTTCGGTATAGACTTTGTCAAACTGTAGCGGAATACCAAAAGCACACGATGCTAAAATCGTGAGTTTATGTGCAGCATCAATGCCTTCGACATCAAAAGTTGGATCAGCTTCGGCATAACCCAGTTCTTGTGCTTCTTTGAGCACATCTGCAAAAGCACGACCTTTTTCACGCATTTCAGTCAGAATAAAGTTGCCTGTACCATTGATGATACCCGCTAACCAATTAATCTTGTTTGCCGCTAGACCTTCGCGCATCACTTTAATGATGGGAATGCCCCCTGCAACCGCAGCTTCATAGGCGATTTGCACGGCATTGTCATCCGCCAGTTTGAACAGCTCATTACCATGTTCAGCAAGTAAAGCTTTGTTCGCGGTGACGACTTGTTTGCCATGCAAAATGGCTTCTTTAATCACTTCATATGCAGGGTGGATGCCACCCATTACTTCAACCACAACATCGACATCAGGCTGACGCACAATGTCGAGTAAGTCAGCACTTTGCTTGACCTCATCACCTAAATCTAAGTCTGGACGAGGGCGGCGTGTGCCGACATAGGTAATTTGAATTTCACGACCGGTGCGACGTTTAATCTCAGCAGCATTTTCATTTAGTAGTTTAAGGGCACCACCACCCACAGTACCAAGACCGAGGATTGCCAGACGAACTGGTTTCACGTCACACTCCAATTTACTTATATATTGAACCAAGCCTAGATCATAGCTAAAAAAACTGTGAGACTCTAGGAAAGAAATCATTTTATGTTCAACTATAAATATTAGTTAAATAACAAATAAAAATTAGTTATTTAAGGCGATTTAATAATTCACTTGGGGCCAAATAACCACCGAGATATTCACCATCTTCATTGTAGATGGCAGGTGTCCCATTTACGCCCATGTTGAGGCCCAACTGGTATTGATCTCGCACTGGGTTTTTACAGGTCGCTGGTGGAAGTTGAGCACCTGAAATTGCTTGATCAAAGGCAGCTTGACGGTCTGCGCTACACCACACACTTTCCATGGCTGGCATGAACTGTTCGCCACGCGGCCATGCAATGTAACGTACTTCAATGCCTTGAGCCGTGATTTCAGGGATGTGTTCGTGCAGTTTATGGCAGTAAGGGCAGCTAGCATCGGTAAAGACATAAACCACATGTTTGGTCTTGCCTTTGGCTTTATAAACCAGTAGGTCTTCAGTTTTGAGCTCTGCTAGAAGCTTTTTGTTGGCTTCAGCTTGAAGATTGTCGCTGACGTTGTGGAGGGTTTTATCGCCCAAGCGAATCACATCACCTTGGATAATATATTTACCATCTGCTGTGGTATAAACCGAGCTCATCCCTTCAAGATTGACCCAAAATAAATTTGGCACTTCAGTGGTTTTGATATCGATGATTTTGGCATTGATATTGGCTGTTTTGAAATGCTTTTGAAGGGTATCAATTAAACGTTGTTTTGCATTACGTTCCGTCAAGGTCGACGCTTCACCTGTGGCTGGTGCGCTTGCTGTTAAAGAGTCTTGTTTTTTTTCTTCAGTGTTATTTGAACATGCTGTAAATAGAACACTTGAAGCAATGGCACAGGCAATGAACAATGGTTTACGGGTAAATAACATAGATAACCCTTTTTCTTTTGACTTTATAAAAACAGAGCGCCAAGCATAGCAAAAAAAGTACAGGACTCGGTAATACTTCGTAGTCTTCGTGCTAAAAACAGCCTTAAGTTATGGATGATCAAGACCTTAAGCCCTTGGGTGATGGCTGGCATGCAGTTGTTGCATACGCACTTGCGCGACATGGGTATAAATTTGTGTCGTGGACAGATCACTATGTCCCAATAGCATTTGTACCACACGCAAGTCGGCGCCGTGATTGAGTAAATGCGTTGCAAAAGCATGTCGTAAGGTGTGTGGAGACAGTTCTGCCTGTATCCCTGCTTGTAAGGCATAGCGTTTAATGGCATACCAAAAGTTTTGTCGACTCATAATGCCGCCATGTTGAGTTAAAAACAGATAGTCGGTTGCAGATTTATATAATTGCGGACGGGATTCAATTAAGTATTTTTCGACCCATTCCACTGCGATTTGCCCCAAAGGTACCAAGCGTTCTTTATTGCCCTTACCCGTAATCCTTAAATAGCCTTGTTTCAAATTGATTAAGTCTAGGCGTAGGTTCAGTAGCTCAGATACACGCAATCCACAGGCATACAACACTTCAAACATGGCACGATCACGGAGCCCGAGAGCGGTTTCAATATCTGGAGCTTGAATTAAGGCATCCACGTCTTGCTCAGACAAATCCTTAGGCAGTGCGCGGCCAATTTTGGGTGTTTTATGCAGCGCGACAGGATTGTCTGCACGTAATTTTTGCTCGCGTAAAAATTTGAAAAATGAACGCATGGCCGATAAGCAGCGCGCAATGGAGCGCGGGCTTTTGCCTTGCTTGGTGAGGGTCAGCAGAACATCGGCGACATCGTCACTGCTCCATTCAGGCATGCTCACCCGACTACACTCGCTGCACTGCAATAAGTCAGAGAGATAAGCATTTCGGGTGTGTGGGCTGACGGTTTGTGCAATGAGATAATCTTTAAAGCCGTGTAAAAAACTGAGCTGAGTTGGAATTTGAACAGGCGCAGGCACACGCGGTTTTTTATTTAACATAAAGCTCTCAAGCACATCATCACGGAAAGACAAAAACAAGGAATAGGGGTTTTATTCAATGTAGTGTAATCATTCTCGCTTGTCGATGTGTTATAACAGATGCGAATCATTATCGAATCTGATTTGGTAATTATTCTCATTTGTTTGTATACTGTTCAAAATATTAAAGGGTTGGATGCGGTGCGTTTATCTGATTTAAAAGTCAAACAAACTGCCATCATTAACAAAGTGAATCATACTTTGGATGGCGAAGCTCAGACTGATTTGGTGGCTAGTCGTCTTGAAACATTAGGCTTTGTCGCAGGTACAAAAGTACAGGTGATTACCAAAGGTGTTTTTGGTGGCGATCCAATTTTAATCCAAGTGGGTTTTACACGTTTCGCCTTAAGAAAAGTTGAAGCTGAAAAAATTGAAATTCAAGTCGAAGGAGCACCTAGATGAGTGATGCCTTGCGTGTTGCCCTTGTAGGTAATCCAAACTGCGGTAAAACTTCGTTATTTAACCATCTCACTGGAACCCGCCAAAAAGTAGGTAACTATGCGGGTGTTACGGTTGAGCGTAAAGTTGGTCAATTTACTCTTCCTTCAGGTCAAGCAGTTCGCGTTCTGGATTTGCCAGGGACGTATAGCTTAGATGCGACTAGCCCTGATGAAATGATTACCCGTGACGTGGTGATGGGGAAAATTGCAGAAGAAGGTCAGCAAGATGCTTTCTTATGTATCGTTGATGCAACTAACCTCAAACTTCACCTCGGTTTAGTGATTGAACTGATTGCATTGGACCGTCCAATGTTAATCGTTTTAAACATGATGGATGAAGCACGTCGCCGTGGCATGCAAATCAATACCCAAAAGCTTTCTGAGCGCTTGGGTGTACCGATCGTTGAAACCGTTGCGGTGCGTAATTCGGGTATTGAAAGCTTGCTCAGTGCTTTAGCGCAGGGCAAATATGCCGTGCCTTATACTGAGTTGACGGGCTTAAAAGGCGACACTGCACATGAGAAAGTAGAAAATTTATTACACGATGCCGTGCAGTACGTCGATGAAGAAGACAAGCGAACTGATTTTCTGGATAAGATTTTTCTACATCCAGTTTTGGGGCTAGTTAGCCTTGCAGTAATGATGTTTATTGTCTTCCAAGCCGTTTTTTCTTGGGCAGCGCCGTTTATGGATGGGATTGAAACCTTCTTTGGCTGGCTGGGTGAAACCATCGGTGGGTCTATTAGCCATCCTTTACTTAACAGTTTGGTGGTAGACGGGATTATTGCGGGTGCGGGCGGTGTCGTGGTGTTCTTGCCGCAGATTTTAATTTTGTTCTTTTTTATCTTGGTATTGGAAGAGTCGGGTTATTTACCGCGTGCCGCATTTTTGCTGGATAAGCTGATGTTTAAAGCAGGTCTTTCTGGGCGTGCCTTTATTCCATTGTTGTCTAGCTTTGCCTGTGCAATTCCGGGCATCATGGCATCGCGTACCATTAGTGATCCGCGTGACCGTTTGACTACGATTTTTGTGGCACCGTTAATGACGTGTTCTGCACGTTTACCTGTATATGCCTTGTTAATTGCTGCTTTTATTCCTGAACAAACTGTTTGGGGGATTTTTAATCTGCAAGGTTTAGTGTTGTTTGCTTTATATATGGCCGGGATTGTCAGTGCACTGTGTGTATCTTTCGTTCTGAAATTCTTCCATAAAGACAAGTCACAACATATGTTGATGATGGAGTTGCCAAGCTATCGTTTCCCTGACTTAAAGAATATTTGGATTGGTTTACTTGACCGTGCCAAGATCTTCTTGCGTCGCGTGGGTGGCATCATTTTCGCGTTGTCTATTTTGCTGTGGTTCTTATGTACCTTCCCGCAAGCTCCTGAAGGCGCGACTTTACCTGAAATTGATTATTCATTTGCCGGTATGCTCGGTCATTTACTGCAACCAATTTTTGCACCGCTGGGCTTCAACTGGCAGATTTGTATTGCCTTGATTCCAGCCATGGCTGCTCGTGAAGTCGTGGTGGCAGCTTTAGGTACAGTGTATGCCTTATCCGCTGTTGATGAAGATGCCATGTCACAAGGTTTGGCTTCGCTCATCAGTAGTGGCGGTGAGCTCGGCTGGTCGGTAGCGACTGGTCTGTCTTTATTGGTGTGGTTTATTTATGCACCGCACTGTTTGGCGACTTTAGCGACGGTCAAACGTGAAACAGGTTCATGGAAAACCGTGAGTTTTATGACCATTTACTTGTTTGGTTTGGCTTATTTCATGTCATTCCTGACCTATCAAATTGCAACGCACTATTTGGGCTAATCGGCGTAAATAGGCGAGGAGATTGAGATGATTGAAATTCTAATTGTTGCTGCTCTAGTGATCTGGAGTGCAGTGGTGGTATTTAAGAAAGTATTTCCTAAGACATCGGGTTCAGTTTTCATGTCCTTGTCCGCACTGTGTGAGGCTCGTGGTTGGACACGTTTGGCGACGTGGTTAAGGCCGTCAATGGCTGGCGGTTGTGGCGGAAACTGTGCTTGTCCGGCAACAGAAGACAGCAATGCGAAAAAGCCTGAAGTTCAAGCGGTGAAGTGGAAATAAAACGATTTTTGTTCACAAATTAAAAAGCCGTCCAAGAGGGACGGCTTTTTTACGCACTGACACAAAAAAAGTGCAGGAAAGTCAAAACAGAAAAAGCATTCAAAACAGCAAAGTGCTAACATTTCCGCAGATAAATCTCAGACCAAGCATGGGGCGAAAATGTTAATACAACGTGGTGGACTTAAGGTCGTTGCAGGGCTCGGCATTTCTGGTGTTGCAGCGGTCAATTTTTTACATAACCAAGGCTACCGCGTTGCAGTAACGGACTCTCGATCGACCCCGCCCGGTCATGACCAAATTCCTGCAGAGGTACAAACCAGTTTTGGTCAGTTTGACGCAGAGCTGTTGTTGTCTGCTGAAGAAATCGTTATTAGCCCTGGGCTTGATCCTAAACTACCTGAAATTCAAGCTGCGATTGCCAAAGGCATCCCCGTGGTGAGTGAAATTCAAATCCTACGCCGTGCAACCGACAAGCCGATCATGGCCATTACTGGGTCGAATGCAAAAAGTACCGTGACGACCTTGATTGGTCTGATGGCTGAACATGCAGGCGTGAAAGTTGCGGTAGGCGGTAACCTTGGTCGCCCAGCGTTGGATTTGACCAAAGATGAGCCAGATTTATACATTTTAGAACTATCCAGCTTTCAGTTAGAAACCACTTCAAATTTACAAGCTGAAGTTGCGGTGGTACTGAATATGAGTGAAGACCATCTTGACCGTCATGGCGATATGATGGGCTATCACACCGCGAAGCATCGCATTTTCCAAGGCGTGAAAAAAGTCGTTCATAACCGTGATGACTCACTTACGCGTCCTTTGGTACCTGATGCTACGCCAATGCAAAGCTTTGGTTTAAATGCACCTGATATGAATCAGTACGGTGTATTAAGAGATGACGACGGTACGATCTGGTTGGCCCGTGGCCGCACACGTTTATTGAACAGTGCAGAGATGTATATTCAAGGTACACACAATGTTGCCAATGCTTTAGCCTGTTTGGCTTTGGGTGAGGCAATCAATCTTCCGCTGGAGTCGATGTTGGAAACACTGAAAAGCTTTAAAGGCTTAGAGCATCGCTGTGAGTTTGTGAAAGACGTTGAGGGTGTTCGTTACTATAATGACTCTAAGGGCACCAATGTAGGCGCAACACTGGCTGCAATTGATGGTCTAGGTGCTGCGATTGAAACCAAAGGCGGCAAAGTCGCGATCATTTTAGGTGGTCAAGGCAAAGGGCAAGACTTTAGCGCTTTACGTGAGGCTTTGAGCAAATACGTGAAAGTGGTGGTATTGATTGGTGAAGATGCGGCGTTGATTGAACAAGCTGTGGCAGGAACAACGACCTTGCTGCATGCTGAGACTTTAGAGCAGGCGGTTGCACTTTGCCAAGCCCATACCCAAGCCCATGATGTCGTGTTATTGTCACCCGCATGTGCAAGTTTTGATATGTTCAGTGGTTACCCACAGCGCGGACATCAGTTTGTCGCTTGTGTGCAAGAACTCCACTAAAAATAATAAGGAAATTGAGATGGCTGAGTTTGCTCAGACAACGATCAATAAAATTAACCAGTTTTATAGCCGTTGGGCGCCGCGTGTACCCAGCGAAGTGACACCACGTAATGTGTTGATCTTCTGCGTCGTTGCGTTGTTGTGTTTAGGTTCGATCATGGTCGCATCTGCGTCGATGCCTTATGCTGAACGCCTTCATGAGAATTCATTTCACTATGTCCTTCGTCACGGGATTTCAATCGCAGTGGCTGGCGTTTTGGCCTATGCGGTATACCGAGTTCCACTCAATGTTTGGTTCAACAACACCTTTCCGCTGTGGATTTTGACTATCTTACTGCTGGCCGCCGTATTGGTTGTCGGTACGGAGGTCAATGGTTCGACCCGCTGGATTCGTGTTGCGGGCTTCACGTTACAGGCTTCTGAGGTGGCCAAAGTGATGATGGCGATTTTCACGGCCGACTATGTGGTACGCCGTGCCGAAGAAGTAAGAAATAACATCAAAGGCTTGATTCGTCTCGGTATTATTATGCTGTTGACGGTGGGTTTGATTATTGCGGAGCCCGACTTGGGTGCAACCGTGGTGATTAGTTTGATGATGCTCGGGATTTTCTTCCTTGCTGGCGCGCCGTTGATTCAGTTTGGTATGGCTTTTGGTGCAATTTTTGCGGCCTTTGTCTTTCTGATTGTATTTGAGCCTTACCGTTTTGAACGTCTAATGTCTTTCTCAAACCCTTGGGAAGATCCGCTAGGTACTGGTTACCAGCTTTCCAATGCCTTAATGGCTTTTGGGCGTGGTGAATGGTTTGGTGTAGGACTTGGCCACAGTGTACAAAAAATGGCCTACTTGCCTGAAGCGCATACCGACTTCATGTTGGCCATTTTAGGCGAAGAGTTTGGCTTTTTCGGCATCACTACGGTCTTAATTCTGTCTTTTACCATGTTGCTGTGCTGTATCAAAGTGGGTCATCGTGCGCTGAAAAATCAGTACCTGCGTGCGGGTTATTTGGCTTATGGGGTATCGATTATTTTCTTACTGCAAATTTTGGTAAACGCAGGTATGAATATGGGGATGCTGCCAACCAAAGGTTTGACGCTACCTTTCATTAGTTATGGAGGATCATCACTGATTATGTGTGCAGTGATGATCAGTTTGATTTTGAAAATTGATGCAACAACACAAAGTGCTAATCCAACCAAAGAAGAATCCAGCTTCTAAGCGGGTTGTTCTTTCATCACGCTATCCGCAGACTAAACGTACTTTTCGTTTTATGCGGATAGCGTTTGAGCCCTTCTAAATTTTTTGAATTTCTTTCAATTACAAACGTTGCGCACTAGACCTCGCGTTGAGTTTCTGCCGCAATCGTTTTGCTATAAATAGATACCACGCAGGGTAGTACGGTGCGGAATTAGTGAAACATCCCATTGTGCAATGGCTTGTTGCAACATTCGTTCAGGGTGGTCTAACGTGACAGATGGCTGATTTAGAGCATGTATCGCTTGAGCGAGTAGTGCTGATGCTTGGTTAAGATCCAGTGCCTGTGCCATGTTTTGTTTAGACAACTTTTGCCCTTGATCATTCATGGCTAAAGGCAGATGCATATAGCTAAGACGCGGATAATCTAGCAGCTGACCTAAATAAATTTGACGCTCGGTATTATCTAAGAGATCTGCACCACGAACCACATGGGTGATGCCTTGTAGGTAGTCATCCACCACGACCGCTAATTGATAGTTGATAATGCCATCGCGGCGTTTCAGTACAAAGTCACCGAGCTCATGTGCCAGTTGTGAGCAGTGTCTGCCTTGCAGCGCATCATCAAAACAAATCTCGACATCTTCTACTTTGACGCGAATGGCTTGTTGCTCAAAAGGCAGAGCAAGGTCACGGCAGGTGCCTGCATAAATGTGGTTAGAACCAAGCATTTTTCGGGTGCACTGACAGGCATAGACCAGTTTGAGTTGATGCAGTTGTTGAATCACGTCTTCATATAGGTCGAGACGATCTTTTTGGAAAATAATCTCCGCATCGGGCTGAAAGCCGAAAGCCTCGATACAACGCAAGATATGGCTTTCACTGCCGGGGTAAATACGCGGGATATCGGTATCTTCGATACGAACCAACCATGTGCCTTGATGTGCTTTTGCTTCGCAATAACTGGCAACGGCTGTGATGAGTGACCCAAAATGCAAAGGGCCGGTTGGCGATGGCGCAAACCGACCTGAGTAGCGAGTTAGCGAAACATCGTTTCGCCGCTGCGCAAGAGCCAAGCGATGCTTGGCTGGAGAGTTATCAACAGTCACAGTTAACCGTTATTTTGCTTCTCTTTGATTTCTGCCAGTGTTTTGCAGTCAATACATAAAGTCGCAGTTGGACGGGCCTCTAAACGGCGCAGACCAATTTCGATGCCACAGGTTTCACAGAAACCATAGTCATCGTTTTTAATCGCTTCAATTGATTGTTCGATTTTGCGGATGAGTTTACGTTCACGGTCACGTGTACGTAGTTCAATTGCAAACTCTTCTTCTTGTGTCGCGCGGTCATTCACATCAGGCAAAGCGGTGTTTTCGTCTTGCATGGTGTTGAGTGTGCGGTCAACTTCTGACATCAACTCTGCTTTCCATGCCAACAAAATTTGGCGGAAGTGCTCAAGCTGACCTTCAGACATGTATTCTTCATTTTTTTTCGGCTGATAAGGTTCAATACCAAATAAGCTTGCAGTAGAACCACCGTCAGTCGCTTTAGGCTTAGTTTTGCGCACACGTTTTGTAGATTTTTCATCTACAACATCAGTTTGTTCGTCTAAGACAGTATTTTGGTTGTCATTCGCCATTTAGGGCAATCCTCATCATATACGTATCTTTAATACGCAAAAAATATGGTGATATGCAAGTGTTTTTATCCACCCTCGAGGAGATTCACCCTCGGGGGTCGTCATCATATAGACTTTTTAAGTATTTTGATAGTCTTTGATGTTTGGATTAAATTGATCACTTTTTCGTAAGAGCAACTAAGGTAATTGAAAACGATAAAAATGAAAAGTTAATAACCTGAAATTTCAACATTTATTTTTTGCTGTGCGTGTAAGACACGTTCTACGTGGGTTTCATGGCTGCCATCTGCGTTTAATTGTAAAATACGATAACCTGGTGCTTGCTCATCTAAGGCGAAATGATCACTTAAAGGCTTAAATTGGACACTGGTAGACGGCGTCGAGTAAAACTGAATACTATGCCATTCACGCCATGATTCTTGATGGACATGTCCCGACAGCACAATTTTGACATTGTGGTATTTCGCAAGAACCGCAGTGAGGTCTTGGGTGTTCTTGAGTTTATGTTGATCAATCCATTTTGACTGCATTTCAAAAGGATGATGATGACAGGCAATCACAATGTGTTGCTGGGCAAATTCTTGTAGGATTTGTTCCAGTTGGTTCAATTGTGCTTCATCGACCCAGCCATCGATTTTACCTTTGACGGCACTATTGAGTAAAACCACGCTCCAAGGACCAAAGTGAATCACATGAACTTTGTTTTGCTGCTGATGAAAAGGGAAGTGCTCGGCATTGTCATGATTGCCCGGAACCTGATAAAACGGCGTCTTTAAACTCTGCATAAAGTCTAAATAGCGTTGATAGGTTCGAGGCACAGGTACTTGTGCCAAGTCGCCCGTATGGACGAAGGCATCAATTTGTGGATGACGTTCCACAATGTGTTGTATTACATGATGAAAGCTTTGCTCTGGATTCATACGTACAAACTCCAGATGATCTTGATCCATCAAGTGCGTATCTGAAATTTGGATAATGGTCCAATTTTTCTCATTATTTAAAGTCATGCCTGACCCCTTAGACATTCCTTGTCGTTTTAATCTGTTGTTGTAGCCATTGCAAGGCCATTATGACAGGCGCATTTCTGAGCCGACCATTGGAAAGTAATGTATCGATCTGCGCATAATCAATCAGGTGTAATAAAATATTTTCACCTTCATCGGGCATACCAAATACACCACCTTGTTTGGGTAAATCGGCCGCAGCACTATACAGATGAAACAGTTCCGCACAGGCACCTGCAGAAGGATAAAAGCTAAACAGATGTTGTAAGTGTTCAATCTGACAGCCTGATTCTTCTAATGCTTCACGGCGAATACAGCTTTCTGGTGATTCATCACCATCGAGTACTCCCGCAATAATCTCCAGCTGCCAAGCTGAATCTTGATCATCCATAGCACCAATACGAAATTGTTCAATCAAGGCAAATTTTTGTTGTGCATCATCATAAATTAAGACACCCGCAGCTTCAGGACGCTGAATGAGCTCACGTGAAATCACAGCGGTGTACTCAGTTTGATTAAACAGGCGATGACGTAAATTTACTTTTTCTACTTGAACAAAACCCTGAAAAACAAAGGCCCTGTCTACAATTTGGACATCTTCACTGTGATATGTAGCTTGCTTAATTATGTTCATAAAGCGCAATCAGGATGAAATTTATCATTTCATCCTAACTGAGAATCACATGATTACAAAAGGTTTTTTATCAACTTACACTTTTTGGTACAAGTTTTGTCCGGTTGCATGGAATTGTTTTTTCATGCTATCGAGACCGTTTTCAACCTCTTCTTGCTGAATTTTATTCAGTGTAGCGTTTTGCTGATTTTGTGCATAATCACGCACGTTTTGGGTGATTTTCATCGAGCAAAACTTGGGACCACACATTGAACAGAAGTGCGCAGATTTGTGCGCTTCCTTCGGCATGGTTTCATCATGCATGCTACGCGCCGTGTCTGGATCAAGGCTGAGATTAAACTGATCTTCCCAGCGGAATTCAAAACGTGCTTTAGATAGGGCATTATCACGGACTTGCGCACCCGGATGACCTTTGGCCAAATCTGCTGCATGCGCTGCAATTTTATAGGTGATGATGCCATCTTTGACGTCTTTTTTGTTCGGCAGGCCCAAGTGTTCTTTTGGAGTGACATAACAGAGCATGGCAGTCCCATACCAACCAATCATCGCTGCACCAATCGCAGACGTAATATGGTCATAACCTGGGGCAATATCGGTGGTCAATGGCCCTAAAGTGTAGAAGGGCGCTTCTTGACAGACTTCAAGTTGTAGATCCATATTTTCTTTGATCATATGCATAGGCACATGCCCCGGACCTTCAATCATCACTTGCACATCATGTTTCCATGCGCGATGGGTGAGTTCGCCTAAAGTGCGTAATTCAGAGAACTGTGCTTCGTCATTGGCATCTTGAATACACCCCGGACGCAGGCCATCACCTAAGCTGAATGACACATCATAAGCCTTCATAATTTCGCAGATTTCATCGAAATGTGTATAGAGGAAGTTTTCTTGATGATGGGCCAAACACCACTGCGCCATGATCGAACCACCACGAGACACGATACCGGTGAGGCGATTCGCCGTCATTGGAACATAACGTAATAAGACACCCGCATGAATGGTGAAATAGTCTACGCCTTGCTCAGCTTGTTCGATCAGCGTGTCTTTGAAGATTTCCCATGTCAAGTCTTCCGCCACCCCATCGACTTTTTCTAAAGCTTGATAGATCGGTACAGTACCAATCGGAACAGGTGAGTTACGGATAATCCACTCACGGGTTTCATGGATGTTCTTCCCTGTGGAGAGGTCCATGATGGTGTCTGCACCCCAACGGGTTGCCCATGTCATTTTTGCGACTTCTTCATCGATTGAAGAGCCGAGAGCCGAGTTACCAATATTGGCATTGATTTTTACCAAGAAGTTTCGGCCAATGATCATGGGTTCGATTTCAGGGTGGTTAATATTGGCAGGGATAATCGCCCGCCCTTCAGCCACTTCTTTGCGCACAAATTCAGGCGTGATTTCCATCAGGTTATGCGCACCAAAGTTTTGCCCCGCGTGTTGACGTGCATCGACCCCTTCACGTTGACGCTGATTTTCACGAATAGCGATGTATTCCATCTCAGGGGTAATAATGCCTTGTTTGGCATAATGCATCTGCGTGACATTGAGGCCTGCTTTGGCACGACGTGGTTTTTGAATATGGGCAAAACGAATATCAGCGGTACGAATATCCCGTAAACGCTCTTGACCAAAGCTTGAACTGAGGCTGTCTAACATTTCGGTATCGTTGCGCTCTTCAATCCAATTTTCGCGGACATTCGGTAGACCTTTGTTTAGATCAATACTGACATTGGTGTCGGTATACACACCAGAGGTGTCATACACCATCACTGGTGGATTGTATTCACCGCCTAAGCCTGTTGGGGTTTCGGTCAGTTCAATCTCACGCATGGGGACTTGAATGTCTGGGCGTGAACCTTGGATATAAACTTTTTTAGAGGCAGGCAAGATACGGGTCAGATCTTTGGCATCTTGTTCATGTTGTGCTGAAATTTCAGCGGAAAGATTCGTTAACTGGTTCATTGCAATGATCCTTATGAATGACATCAACGAATCAAGCACGACCAAAAACGATGGCAATTGAAGCTATTTCTGTGTGTTGTTGATTTGCGGGTGCAAATGCAACGGATGTATTTCTACTGGAAATAGTTCAATGAAAGGCGTTCAGTTTTTAGATGGCTTGATTCCTACGCAGGTCTTAACCTGATCAGGTTCAACGGTACTCAGCTTCAAAACTTTATTGAAAAGTCTTAGCTGATCTCAGCGAGCAATTACTCGCGCTCCGTCAAGCGATGCATCATCTTAACATGCACTGTTGTTAAAAACAGCGACCTTTTTATTCCAAGTGTGAAAGGGAAATGTGTTCAACGTTCTAAGCAAATGGCATCGCTTAAGCAGTCTTTGCCTTGATCGGGTTGGACCATACGCAGTTGAATAAAGTGCGCCAATTGTCTTTGTAATAGTTGATCTGCACCGAGGCGCTGCGCGTGAGCGGATGCAGGCAAGATGATTTGAGCCGCTCGTTGTTCTGGGCTGAGCGCCACAAACTTTAAAAATAAGCGCGCTTGATCCGTCACACTTGAATTTTTTAATTCGGCTAGGCGCTCAATTTCTTCCAAATAATTGCTATGCACGGTATAGCCGTCGTAAACGCGTTGAGCATCCAGTCCGATAAACAAGAGGGTGCTATATAGGTTCAATAGATGACGTGCATCTTGGTGGTAGCTACTTTTTGGATATTGCTGTAAATAGCTTTCCCAATACAACGCACGATCCGCAATTTCTTTGGCGTCAATTTTCACCTGACCTCCAATCACGGCAGGGTATTGATTCTGTATTGCCAGATGTTCAATAAACTCTTGCTCAGCGACAGGGAGATAAGGCGCAAAAATTTTGGCTAAATACTCAGGGCTACGGCGGTAATGCACTTGTCCTTCGCCTGCATCAAACAACTCGACATAAGACTGCCCTTGGTGTTTGATGAGGTATTGGTCACGAATGGTCAGTTGCTCAAAAAGACTTTGTTGAATGGTCGGATGTTGCGCCATTTCTAGAGCATAACTTTCAAAAGCGCGCTGCTGTTGCGGCGTACGTTCGACCGATAAAAAGTCATGGTACATTTTATTGGATAAACCCAATAAATGCTTTTGTTGTTGAAAGCCGAGTAAAGGTAAACACAGCTTAAGATCTTGATTGATTTGCTCTAGAGCAAAAGTCGTACGTTGTGCATCTATTTCCGACATGTTTTTATCAATTTTTTGGCACAAGTCGGTTAAGTCCAAGGTTTGAGTCGAAGATGCTTCTATTTGTGCGGGCTCTTGAAAGCTGACAGGTTCAGGTTTTTGACAGGCAGCCAACAGCGCACACATAAAAATCAGTGCGTAAGGTTTAAGCGAAAATAAAGAAGAATGATTCACAGCGACTCGATCAAAAACTCAGTTCAGCGACTACACAGTAGAGAAACTCCTTTTCTCCGTACCTCATTTTATAGGGGGGATGGAATTTTTAATGTGTAGTATTGTGAATGATTTTGTTGAACCGGCTGTGACACTGTTCAATATTTACTTCATAATGAACAAATTATTGGGTGCTATTGTAACCAGTGCAATAAAAAATATACGAAAATAATGACAACTCGTTTTAGTATGGCGTTGCTCAGAACGAGGCCAGTGAGGCGGAAAGGTTGACTGAAAACAATGAAGATTAAATGTGTCCTAGCCAGCTGTGTGTTGTTTTTCGCGCCGTGGAGTCATGCCTTGGATTTGGTCGACGCGTTACAACGCGCCAAAGTCAATGATCCTAACTGGCAAGCCAATTTACTCCAATATGAAGCAGATCAACTCAATTTAGGCATTGCTCAAGGTAACTTACTACCTACCATTAGTCTGTCTGGTAATGTGACTCGAAAAAATCAACCCATTGGACAGGTGAGTTCGGTTCTTTCCATGCCCGATACGACCACCACCAAACAAGTGGCGATTACGGCGCGCCAACCCCTTTTTCGTTGGGATGCGTGGGAAGGATTGAAACAAGTCAAGACCTCCCTCAGTTTAAGTGAAGTCAATTTACAGCTACAGCGGCAGCAACACATTTTAGACGTGACGGAAGCCTATTTTAATGTACTGCGCCAACAAAGTTTAACCGCAGCCAATTTACAAGAAGAACAGGCTCTACTTGAGCAACTGAATATGATGAATGCCAAACTCAGAGAGGGTTTGGTGGCAAAAAGTGATGTGAGTGAGGCCAATGCACAATACCAAAGCGCACAGGCTAACCGCATTGCGACGCATGTACAACTGGTCTTGGCGCAGGAACAACTGGCGCAAATTATCGGGCCTTATCAAGAAAACTTGGCAGTGCTGCGTGAAGACTTTCAGTTTCAAAAGCCTTATCCTGCAGAACTTTCAGCATGGACTAATTTAGCTCTCGCACAGAACCTAGGCATTCAGCAGGCACGTTTACAGCAGCGCTATGCTGAAGATCAAAAACGGGTTGAACAAGCTGCGTTGTATCCGCAAATTGAAGCTGTGGGAAGCTATGGTTATAGTGAGCAGACGCCTGAGAATATTATGTCGGCCAAAGGCAACTTTGATCAGATTGGTATTGAGATGAATTGGAATGTCTATACGGGGGGGCGAACCAAGAAGTCGATTCAAAAAGCCGCCGTCAACGTCAAAAAATCTGAAGCTGAACTGGATGCCGCCATCCGTAAAGCCAATACCGAGGTGAAAAAGTCTTATTTACAAGTGGAAACAGACCAAGCCAAGTTGCAAGCACGTAAAGCTGCCATGGAATCATCCAGCCTCGTCTCTCGTGCCTCACAAGCGCAGTATCAAGAAGGCTTAAAAACCATGGTCGATGTTTTACTGGCACAGCGCAATGCCTTTTCGACCAAGCAAGACTATGTCAATGCCAAGTATGACTACCTGATCAATGTCTTGCATTTAAAGGCATCTGTGGGTAAGTTGACTGAACAAGATATTCAAGAAATGAATGCATGGTTGGTGGACAAAGCACGCTTATAAAAGGGTCTTGTCATCAAATCTTCACAATTGCTATGCTTTAATATCGCTCAATCTTTAGTCCCTCATGATGTTGCTGTGGAGTACGTCCTTTGCCAAATAGTCCTGTTTTAAACCATCACATTTCTTCACAGTTCAATGAAGATTTGCAGGATGTGAACACCAAATTTATGACCATGGGTGGTTTGGTAGAGCAACAAGTGGCAAATGCAATTCATGCGCTACTCGACACCGATGCCAACTTAGCAGTTGATGTTCAGTTTAAAGACAATGCGGTGAATCAGCTCGAACGTGAAATTGATGAAGCCTTGACCTTGATTTTGGCGCGTCGTCATCCTGCTGCGATTGATTTGCGTATGGTGATTGCGATGTCGAAAGCCAATACCGACCTAGAGCGTATTGGTGATGAAGCTGCGAAAATTGCTCGTATTGCGCAAAGCTTATGTGAAGACGGTGAATCCCCTCGCGGTTATATGGAAACGCGTCATATTGGTAACCAAGTCCGTGTCATGATTCATGATGCCCTAGACGCTTTTGCACGCTTAGATGCAGAACAAGCGCTACGTGTGATGATGGCCGATGCTGATATTGACCGTGAATATCAATCTGCAACGCGTACTTTGATGACTTATATGATTGAAGACCCGCGTCATATTGCGCGTGTGATTAATGTGATGTGGGTATTACGTTCATTGGAGCGTATTGGCGATCATGCGCGTAACATTTCTGAGCAAGTGATTTACATGGTGAAAGGTTTGGATGTGCGTCATACCAGTTTTGAAGAAGTTGAAAAACATATCCAAAAATAAAAAGCATATCTTATTTTTCAAGCACAACTTCGGTTGTGCTTTTTAATGGTTGCTTCATTTTTGAATAAAAAAAATCTCAGACTTTGGGGGAAATCTGAGACTAAAATCGGGGATATTTATCGTTATCGATAAGAGGTTTCCCTCTATCCTTGAATGCCATTATAGGAAAGATGTTTTTCTGCGTCATGTAGGTTCTTGTAGTGTAATGTTGAGTTTTGCAATGGTTGTGTAGCGCTATGTTTACACTTAATTATTTAGATACAAATAGCTGTTCTATAGTCTGATTGAGTCATCAATATGTCATCTATTTGGGGGTTGGTCATCCCTGTGCTTAGATAGAACACTCTATGAATAAAAAGAAAAGCCCCGATGTCGGGGCTTTTCAAATGTGAAACTACGTACTGCGCTTACTTTAGATAATTTTCAGAGCAATACTCTATGGGTCACGCCAAGCATAGCTTTTCATCTTGCAGCGTGGCGGAGCAGTGCTCCGCTTTATCATGCCTCAGGCTTTAAGCCTTCTGCTTTTTCTAAGCTTTCATCATTGTTAAAGAACTTCTCACGTTGTTCTTCAAGAAACTTTTTCGCATCAGGTTCAAACACATTTAGGCGTTTTTCATTGATTAAAGTGGTTTGGTGCTTTAACCATTCTCCCCAAGCTTGCTTGGAGATGCTTTCAAAAAGTTCTTGGCCTTTTGCACCAGGAAACGGTGCAAAGTCTAAACCTTCCATTTCTGTTTGATATTTACGGCAAAAAACTTGTCGAGTCATATCTAGACGTCCTTATTGAGCATAAAGTTTTTCTAAACGCGCATGGGCACGTTCAATGGCAGCTTCTACTTGCGCAGGTGCAGTTCCACCAATGTGGTTACGTGCATTGACTGACGCTTCAAGGGTTAGTGCTTTTTCAAATACATCCGCTTGAATTAAGTCAGAGAACTGTTGAAGTTGTTCTAAAGTTAATTCAGAAAGATCTTTTGATTCTTGTACACCTAAAGCAACGGCTTTACCCACAATTTCATGTGCATCACGGAAAGCTACGCCATTTTTTACAAGATAATCAGCCAAGTCCGTTGCGGTTGAGAAACCACGCAGCGCTGCTTCACGCATGATTTCAATGTTTGGAACCAAAGCAGGAATCATGTCTGCAAAAGCCATGAGCGAGCCACGCACGGTATCAATCGCATCAAACAACGGTTCTTTGTCTTCTTGGTTGTCTTTGTTATACGCCAACGGTTGACCTTTCATCAGTGTTAGCAAACTCATCAAGTCGCCATAGACACGGCCTGTTTTACCGCGCACTAACTCTGGAACATCTGGATTTTTCTTTTGTGGCATGATGGATGAGCCCGTACAGAAACGGTCTGGAATGTTTACAAACTTAAACTGTGCAGACGTCCACAGAATCAGTTCTTCTGACATGCGTGATAAGTGCATCATGATCAAAGAAGCCGCAGCATTGAATTCAATACCGAAGTCACGGTCAGATACTGCATCGAGTGAGTTTTCAGAAACTGCTTCAAAACCCAGTAACTCTGCTGTAAATGCGCGGTCGATTGGGTAAGTAGTACCCGCAAGTGCTGCTGAACCTAAAGGCATACGGTTAGTACGTTTACGACAGTCAATGAGGCGCTCAGAGTCACGCACTAACATTTCAAACCATGCCAACAGATGGTGACCAAAAGTCACAGGCTGTGCTGTTTGTAAGTGGGTAAAGCCCGGCATAATGGTATGCGTGTTTTGAGCAGCGATACTCAAAATACCTTTTTGTAATTTTTTTAGTAATTCTAAAATGGCATCGATCTCATCGCGGACATAGAGGCGAATATCGGTTGCCACTTGGTCATTACGGCTACGACCGGTGTGGAGCTTCTTACCTGTGATGCCAATCCGTTGAGTCAAACGCGACTCAATGTTCATGTGCACATCTTCTAGGTCGATACGCCATTCGAATTGACCCGCTTCAATTTCAGCTTGAATGGTGTTTAAGCCATTGATGATGTCATCGCGTTCTTGTTCAGTCAGAACGCCAACTTTTGCAAGCATGGTCGCATGAGCAATAGAACCTGCAATATCTTGTTTATAAAAGCGTTGGTCAAATTGTACAGATGCTGTAAATTCAGCAACAAAGGCATCAGTAGCTTCAGAGAAACGACCGCCCCACATACCCGAAGTTTGGGCTTGTGACGGATTTGAGGAATTAGAAGATGTGGTCATGTCGGCTCAATAAGATAAAAAGCGGTAGAACTCGCATGAGTATAACAAATTCAAGACAACTTGCCGAAGTTCAAGATGCGCAAAGTTTAACTTCCAGCATGGCTAAGCCAAATATCTCTTATTTATTTAGTAAAATCGTGCAATGGCCGCATTTGTTGGAATTATTTGTTGGTGGAAATTTGTTGGCCATGCTGTTGGCTTTGGCCGAGGCGCAGTCTTGGTCAAACTTGGTGTTTGAGCATGTACTCGGTTATATGCTTTACATCAATTGGGTTTTACTGTCTTTTGCTGCGCTAATGCAATATGGGCAAAAAAAGTTGCAGAATTTGGGTCTGGGTATGACTTTATTGTCAGGCTTTTTTCTATTACAGATCATTGTTTTGGTGACCACGCTCAGCCTTAATATACTGATCTTCTTTGGAGCTAATTTTAGTTTCAATGGTTTGACTTCAGCCATCTTATGGAATGATGTTGCTTTGCATTTGGGCTATGGCTTGCTGTTAGGCAGCTTTTGTTTTCGTTATTTGTACCTAAGAGAACAGTGGTTTAGGCAGCAAAATAGTGAGCTGAATGCACGGGTGCAGGCCATGCAAGCCCGTATCCACCCGCATTTTTTGTTTAATAGTTTAAACAATGTGATTAGCCTAATCGCGATTGATCCAGATAAAGCCGAACAGATGTTGCTCAATCTATCGCGTCTGTTTAGAGCCAGTTTCCAAGAGTTAAAACTGGTCAAGCTCAGTGATGAAATTGAGTTGTGTCAGCGTTATTTGGCGATTGAGCAAATTCGTTTGGGGGATCGTTTACAGGTTGAATGGAAAATCGAGCATGCCGAATTGTGTCAGCAGGTACAAATTCCACTCTTAACTTTACAACCTTTACTTGAAAATAGTATTTTTCATGGTGTTGAAAAATTTTTAACTAAGAGTACGATAAGTGTACTGATTGAAATATTGCAAAATCAAGTTAATATCGTCATAACTAACCCATTTACAAAGGAAACAATTCATAAAAGACAAGGACATGGTATTGCCATAGAAAATGTGAAGCAGCGTCTAGAAGCATATTTTGGGCGAACTGTGAGTTTTCAAACCTATGCAGGGGAGGGAATGTATACCACTGTTGTGCAGTATCAATATAAATAAGCCGCAGTGAACCTATAAAAATAAACAAGGTGACTGTTGGGGAGGAGATAAATGGACATCCTAATTTGTGATGATGAGCCTTTAGCAATCGAACGTTTGTCTAGATTGGTGAGTCAGCTCGGACATCAAGTGGTGGCAACAGCCTCACATGGTCAACAAGCAATTGAATTAACTCAACAATATGAACCAGATGTGGTACTTTTAGATATTCAGATGCCAGAAATGGATGGTTTGACCTGTGCGCATTATTTGCGTCAGCTTGAGCCGATGCCTGCTTTGGTGTTTTGTACAGCTTATGATGAACATGCACTCGATGCATTTAAGTCACATGCTGAAGGTTATTTATTAAAACCAGTGATGCAACAGGAATTGCAACAGGTGCTTGGTCACCTCACTAAATTAACCCAAGCTCAAATGAGCGAGATAAAACAAAAAGAAAATATGGACGAATTTAACGTAAAGCGACATCAAATCGCAGCGAAAACCTATCGTGGTGTGGAATTGGTTCCCATTGAAAATATTTATTATTTTTTGGCGGATCAAAAATATGTCACGGTACGCCACAAAAACGGCAGTGTCTTAATTGATGAGACCTTAAAAGACTTAGAACATGAGTTTGGGGAGGCCTTTATTCGTATCCACCGTAATGCCTTGGTTTCAGTTCACTTTTTAGAAGGGCTTGAAGTGGTCAACTCTGGGCAGCATCAAGTGCGTTGCCGTGAGTTAGATGAGCGTTTAGCGGTGAGTCGACGGCATTTGCCAGGCTTGCGCGAGCGTTTACATAAGCTTTAGCATGCCAATTTAATGGCTCTGCTGCTGATGAGACGGGGTGCTTTGGGCTGAATACATTTCCAATAGGGGAAATTCAGTTTAAGATAGTTTCATTCTTATTGGCACATACTAAAATTTATGAAAACCCTAAAGATCGCTACTCGACAAAGCCCGCTTGCTCTTTGGCAAGCTGAACATATTCGTGCTCGTTTAGAAGCACTGCATGCGGGGCTCACAGTAGAGTTGGTGACTTTTGTTACCCAAGGGGACAAAATTTTAGATACACCATTGGCAAAAATTGGTGGCAAAGGTTTATTTGTTAAAGAGCTTGAAGCAGCTTTGTTGGATGGTCGTGCTGATTTGGCAGTGCATTCGATGAAAGATGTTCCGATGGCTTTGCCTGAGGGGTTATCGCTGGCCGTCATTTGTGAGCGTGAAGATCCTTTAGATGCTTTTGTGTCGAATAGTTGCGTGAGTTTTGATGCCTTGCCACAAGGGGCGAAGGTCGGCACCTCGAGTTTACGCCGTAAATGCCAAATTTTAAAACAACGACCTGACCTAGAAATTATCGATTTACGTGGTAACGTGGGAACGCGTTTATCTAAATTGGATGCGGGTCATTACGATGCCATTATTTTGGCCAGTGCGGGATTAAAACGTTTGGGTTTGGCAGAACGTATCCGTCATACCATTCGACCTGAGTTGAGTTTACCTGCCGTGGGTCAGGGCGCTTTAGGGCTAGAGTGCCGTGCAAATGATCAAGCGGTATTGGATTTAATCCATCCTTTATTGCATGTAGAAACTGATACCTGTGTACGGGCTGAACGTGCTTTCAATGCTTATCTTGAAGGTGGATGTCAGGTACCCATTGCAGGCTATGCTACTTTAGCAGACAACCGCATCCATATCGAAGGGCGTGTGGGGAGTGTCGATGGGCAAACGCTCCTCAAAGCACAAGTGGCGGGCAATGCAGCTGAAGCCGAGCATTTGGGCGTTGTCCTTGCACAAGAGCTATTGGCTCAAGGTGCAGGTGATTTACTCAAAGCCTTTTATCACTAATATTGCTTAACGATGCTGTTTATTAATACGCGCCCTGTTGATCGCGCGGCAAGCCTCACGATGGCACTAGAGCAACAGGCTGTTGAGGTCTATCCATTGCCGTTACTGGAGTTGTTGCCTAGAGCATGGAGTCATGACCTAGAGCGCTTGTATCAGCAGCTAGTGTACACCCAAGTGATTGTGGTGGTCAGCCCTAGTGCTGTGCAGTTTGGTATGGCACATTTGCTGCAAAGCGGTTTAACGGTGTCCGATTTACAGCATATTCAATGGATTGCAGTCGGACAAAAAACAGCGCAGGCTTTGGGCGAATATGGTTTGGACAGTGTGGTGCCTGAGGTGGAAACCTCTGAAGGGATGTTGCAACTGCCTGTTTTGCAGAACTTGGCCAGTGATGCGAGCATTGCGTTTTGGCGAGGAGAAGGTGGGCGTCAGTTTATGATGGACACCTTAATGCAACACGGGCGTCTTATACTAAACTTTGTTTTGTATGAGCGTCGCTGTCCAAATGAAACGATGCAGCAACAGGCTGAATTAATTCAATGTTTATCAGAACATAATCACTACGTCGCACTGATCAGCAGTGAGGCCAGTTGGCTGAATTGGTTAGCTCTGCTGGACTCAAATATTCAGCTTCTGCAACAAGGACACTTTTTGGTGTTGGGTGAGCGTTTGGCACAGATCTTGAAGCAGTATCAACAGCAAATGCATGTGCTGTTTAAAATGAGTGTACTGAAAGATTTAAAGACAGCCACGATTGTACAGTTGTTACAAAGTGAGCAAGGGAACGCATGAAGAAGATTCTTATCATTGTATTGATGGCTGCATTGGCGTGGATTGCGAAGCTAAGCTATGACGTGTGGGGGCTGAGTACACAGCAAGCCACTTTGCTCAATGAAATGCACCAAATCGAACAGCGCAGCGCCAATTTGAACGATCAAGTCGTGGCTATGCAGCGTCAAAAAGGAACTTTGAAACAAGACTCAACAGCAGCGAATGCGACGATTAGCCAACCTGCCGAATTGGTGGTTGAAGGCATTGATCCAATTTTGTTTATTAAGCAACAGCTGGACTTGGTTGAGTTTGCCTTAAAGCAACAGCAGTATGTGGTGGCCACTGATAAGTTGGCTTTTTTAGATATGCAGCTGGAAAAATATAACTTGGCTGTGGCTTTGAAGCAAAGTTTGCATCAGGTCATAGCGCGAGATATGCAAACCATTCAGAAATTTGTGGCTGAGCGCAATGAGCAGCAAGCGCTGATTAACCGCCAGCTGCAACAAATTGGTCAGGTCTTAAGTCGGGAAATACAACAACCTCAGTTAAACACCACACGCGATCCGTCCGAACCCTTTTGGAAGCAATGGTTGAGGCTCGAACCTGCGCAAGCACCTGCAACAGCATTAATGCAACGACAAATCGTGCTTAAAGAAGCTCAGTTACGTTTATTGTTGGCACGCCAAGCCTTAGCTGCAGGGCAATATACCGAATATCAAAAAGACTTAACCGAAGTGATGCTGTTGATCCAGCAACTTCCAGACCCTAAAGCCAAAGAGCTGTTGAAACAACTGAATAAGCTGAAAACATTGGTGGTTGTCCCAACGCCTATTTTAAGTACGCGTGCGTTGTTGGGGTAATGGAATGAAACAAATACTGATTGCTTATGGTTTGGTGAGTTTAATTGCAATTGCTGTGTTGAGTGTCTTGAGTTATGGGCATGGTGCGGGTTATGTCTACGTGTTTTGGCATGACTGGCAGTTACAAACCAATCTCTGGATTGTATTTATTGCGCTAGCACTGCTTAGTTTTAGCTTGCATTTGGTTTGGTTGGGGCTAAAACGCTATCTCAGTCGAGAAAAACGCAAAGCAGAAACCGTTTTTGATTTTAAAAGTTTGCATCCTTATGAACAACTGGCTGTGATTTGGTTATTGGATGCAGGCCGAGATCAACAAGCCTTTATTCAAAATGTCTTCGCGCAGTCAGGCTTGCTCAAAAGTATTATCGATGCACGTTTATATTTGATGAAGGAGCAGTTCCCTGAAGCCTTAAGCGCCTTGAGCCAAAGCAATGCCATGGCCTTTGAGTTGGCTGAACTGCAACGTATTGAACTGTTTTTAGCACAAGAAGATGCAGAACAAGCTTTAACTCATCTAGAGTTTCTCAATCAACATGAACTGTCACCTTGGCTTAAAGATGTGCAAACCGCTTATGAAGCGTGTTTAAAAGAGCTATGGGGGCGTTTTGCGATTCAGTTTCCGTGGCTGTATTTACGCTCAACCCAATATGGTCATTTAGATCAAGATGTGAAAAAAGCATGGCTGAAGCGTTTATTGATAAAATTTGATCAAGCCAATTATGAAAATTTAGAGGATTTAAAACAACGTTATTTGGACTTGTCTGATCAGATTTTCAGCCGCAGTTATGATGTTCAACTGCTGTGGCTTAAGTTATTAGCACGTATGCCAGACATGAGTGAACAGCACGAACACTTGTCGATTTATTTGCTCAATCAGCAGTTTAATCCGGAAGTATTTTATTTGTGGTTCCAGCAGCAACTTTTGAAACAGCAACCCGATTATGTGGACTTGCAGCAACACATTGAAGCATGGGAAGCGAAGTATACGAGTGTGCCGGTTTTGAGTTTTGCCAAGTGGCATATTTATACTGCTTTAGGCATGCAAGAGCAGGCGGATGCGTTATTAAGTTTATATCCCGATAATGTATTAATGAACTATTTAAGAATCAAATCGACTTTAAATGGTGATGAAGATTTAATTAAACAGTTAAATTTAATTTTTGAAAATAATGCAAATTTTGTAGAAATGAAAATATAGGTGCATAATGCAGAGCGTTTTAGATTACCCATTGGTTTATACTCAACACGTGGCTTGGGGAGATATGGATGCCTTTGGTCATGTTAATAATGTCATGTATTATCGTTATGTTGAAAGTGCTCGTTTGGCTTATATTGAACATACGGGTATTTTATCTGCTGATGTGCTGACTGTTGTTGCATCAAATCAGTGCAAATATTTAAAACCAGTATTTTATCCAGACCAATTAAAAATTAGTGCACGTATTGAAGAACTCAGAAATAGTGCATTTCGTATGCACTATTTATTATGGAGTGAACAGCAACAAGCATTCGTTGCGGAAGCAGAAGCGGTCATTGTTTGTGTTAATAAAACCAATATGCAGAAAACATTAATTCCTGAACTGGTGCGTCAAAAACTCAAAGAATTTGAGTTAACCGTCGGTCACCAAATATAAATCTCTTTTTATTTATTTTAAAAGTCGTTAGACTATATAAATATTGTCTAAGTATTGTTGTTTAAGTCATGGATGAGTTGAGTCTTTGGTCTAATCAAAATATTATTAAATAGACTCAGTAAATAAAATGTTGGTTAATGGAGTTAATGTAATGCCAGATATTAGTAATTTATCCGTAGAAGAGTTAAAGCGTCTACAAATCGAAGCGGAAGCTTTAATTGCATCTAAAAAAGATCAAGCAATTGAAGATGCTTATACTCAAATTAACGCGATTGCGGAAAATGTAGGCTTAAGCATTGAACAAATTTTAGAGTTTGGCGCGACCAAGCGTAAAAAAGGCACACGTAAGTCGGTTGAACCGCGTTACCGTAACAAAGGCAATGCTGCTGAGACATGGACTGGCCGTGGTAAGCAACCACGTTGGTTGGTGGCTCAGTTAGAAAAAGGTGCGAAGCTTGAAGATTTTCTAATCTAAGTCATCACCTTGTCACAGATGTGACATAAGCTCAAAAAACCAAGCATCATCTGCTTGGTTTTTTTATAGTTAAAGTTTGGTGTTGTTGTAAAATTATGCATAATGTCTATCAAAGAAAGACAAGAAATGAAGCAAGGAAGAATAATTGAAAGTTCGTGGTGGGAGAATCACAAAACCTAAATACATCACGTGGTGGATGTTTGCAGTCGTTGCCTTTTTAATTTTTGTTTTGCTGCAAATTCCTGCGGCATGGCTCATTGCAAAATTTTATAAAAACAACCAAGTTTTACATAACGTCAGCGGTAATATTTGGCATGGACAGGCTGATTGGCAAACTGGAAAATTGCGTGGAACTGTGCTTTGGACCACCCGACCTTTAGATTTACTGCTCCTTCGTGCAGGTGCCAATCTCGAAATTTATAGTGCCAATACCAAGCTTGAAGGCGTTTTGGCCTATGGGTTTGGGAAAAAAATAATGGTACGTGATTTAAACGGACAAATTGCACCTGAAACGTTAAAGTCGTTGGCCAATTGGCAATGGCCAAGTAATGCGATTCAGTTAAAAGAAATTGATTTTAACTATAAAAAAGAGCAGGGATTTGATCAAGTGGATGGGGGAATACAATGGGCAGGCGGCGAACTCATGTATATCTTTGCGCAGCGCCCACAACAAATGCAGATTCCATCGTTAGCGGGCCGTTTGTCGCAGGAGCAAAATAAGCTGATGGTCGATTTACGCGATCAACGACAACAAAAACTGATGAACCTGACCATCGACCCAAGTCTGATGTTAGATGTGCAATTAACCCAGCGTCTCATGTTGAATGTGCCTTCATATCAAGGTAAAGCAGGCCTAGATAGTTATGTGGTGAGTTCACGTCAGCCTTTACTTAGTGGGGGCTTTTAATGGGTTTTGATCTGCAAAAATTACCAGAGCTGAATCTCAAACAGTTTGAACGCGTAGCACCACTGTGCTTAATGCTTTTGATCTTGGCACTATGCTGGAAGTTGGCTGGCTTATTTTGGCTTTGGGTGGCGCCACCACAAGTCATGCAAATGCCACGCGTTGAATTGGGTTCGCAGCAACCTCAAGTTCCGAATATTACCAATTTTGCGTTATTTGCAGAGCAAAGTAAGAATCCCGCAGATGATCAGCTCAATTTACAGCTACAAGGGGTGGTGGTTGGACAACCCAGTCAGTTCTCATCTGCTGTGATTAAGGCAAATAATGTGGCAGAGCGTTATCGAGTGGGGGAAAACATCGAAGGCAGCGCTTATTATTTGGCAGAGGTGTATTGGGATCGCGCTATTCTTAAAAATAACAGTGGGCAAACCCGAGAATTGTTCTTTCAAGGGATTGATAATTTAGATCAGCAAATTGTGCCCCCAGCAACAGCACCCGTTGCAGCGCCTCCTGTGAGTCAAGAGCAGCAAGCATTAGGCCAAGCAGTACAAAACTTACAACAGGATCGTGAGCAATATTTAAAAGATTTGGGTGTAAATACCAATAACACAGGGCAGGGGTATCAAGTCACTGAGCAAACACCAGCTGCACTGCGAAGTCGTTTGGGCTTACAGGCTGGGGATCAGATTATGTCTTTAAATGGTCAAACGATCGGACAGGGGCAAAACGACGCGCAGCTGTTAGAACGTGCGCGCCGTGAAGGACAAGTAAAAATAGAAGTGAAACGTGGTGATCGTATCATTACGGTACAACAGAATTTTCAGTGATCGAACATCACCAATATTAGTTAGGAATGACTTGGATTTATGGCTTTATTGAATCACCGCCCTGTTTGGGCACTGACAATCGCAGCGCCTTTGCTTGCCATGGTGAGTACAGCCAGCTATGCACAAACATGGAAAATTAATCTGCGCGATGCGGACTTAACTGCATTTATTAATGAAGTTGCCGATATTACGGGGAAAAACTTTGCAGTTGATCCACGGGTACGCGGCAATGTCACGGTGATTTCAAACAAAGCGTTGAATAAGCAAGAAGTCTACGACTTATTCTTAGGGGTCTTGAATGTCAATGGTGTGGTTGCGATTCCTTCTGGTCGGACCATTAAAATTGTGCCTGACAGTAATGTCAAAAGTTCTGGCATTCCCTATGATGTTCGTCACCGCGCCACAGGCGATCAGGTTGTGACGCGGGTGATTTGGCTGGAAAACACCAATGCCAATGACCTGATTCCTGCACTGCGTCCATTGATGCCGCAGTTTGCACATTTATCTGCGGTGAATGGCACCAATGCACTGATTGTGTCTGATCGCGCCAACAATATTTATCAGCTTGAGACCATTATCCGTAATTTGGATGGGACGGGACAAAATGACATCGAAGCGGTGTCGTTGCAGTCGAGTCAGGCTGAAGAAATGATTGGGTTACTAGAAAATATGAGCGGAACGGGCTCGATCAAAGATTTAAAGGGTTCCAGAATACGAATCATTGCAGATAACCGTACCAATCGAATTATTCTAAAAGGAGATACCGCGACGCGTAAACGTATTCGCCAAATGATCGAGATGCTGGATGTACCTGCTGCGGAGCGTCTAGGCGGATTGAAAGTGTTCCGCTTAAAATATGCCAGCGCTAAAAGCTTATCCGAAATTTTACAAGGTTTGGTCTCAGGGCAGGCTGTTAATTCTGGCCAGTCTAACGACAGCAATAACAATAGTAATTCGAGCTATAACCAAAGTAATAGCTCGAGTGAAGGTTCATCTTCACAGATTTCTACCCCAAGTATTAACTTAAATAGCCAGTCCAATCGCAATCAGAATAACATCACCAGCTTTAACAGTAATGGGGTCAGTATTATTGCCGATAGTTCGCAAAATGCATTGGTGGTCAAAGCAGACCCTCAGTTGATGCGTGAAATCGAGTCTGCCATTCAGCAGTTGGATACCCGTCGTCAGCAAGTCCTGATTGAGGCGACTATTCTCGAGGTGGAAGGTAACGATGCCGACCAGTTGGGCGTGCAATGGGCGATGGGCGATTTAAGCAGTGGTGTTGGGATTATCAATTTTGACAATATTGGTTCGAGTCTCAAAAGTATTGCTGCAAATTATTTAACGGGGGGCGGTGCGGGGGCTGCAAGTGCAATCGGCGCGGGTGGTTCGTTAATCCTTGGCGATTATAAAGAAGGCAGTGATGGCTCGCGTCGGTTATATGGCGCAATGATCCAAGCATTAAAAAGTAATACCAAGTCGAATTTGCTGTCTACACCATCGATTGTTACCATGGACAATGAAGAAGCCTATATCGTCGTGGGTGAAAATGTGCCCTTTGTAACAGGCTCAGTTTCTACGACTTCTTCAGGTACAGCTAACCCTTACACCACCATTGAGCGTAAAGATGTGGGTGTAACGCTTAAGGTGGTGCCACATATTGGTGAAGGTGGCACCATCCGCTTAGAGATTGAACAAGAAGTCTCGGATGTCAAAACCAATAAAGGTGAAGCGCAGGATTTGGTCACCAGTAAGCGTGCGATTAAAACCTCAGTCTTGGCGGAACATGGTAATACCATCGTTTTAGGTGGCTTGATTTCGGATAATACGTCTTATTCACGCCAATCGATTCCAGGTCTTGGTGCAATACCAGGGTTAGGGCGTTTGTTCCGCTCAGATGGTAAGTCAGATCAGAAACGCAATTTGCTGGTTTTCATTCATCCGACGATTGTGGGGGATGGGGAGTCTGCACGTCGCCTTTCTCAGCAGCGCTACAGTCAGCTTTATAGTTTGCAGTTGGCCATGGATAAAGATGGTAGCTTTGCTAAGTTGCCTGAAAATGTCGATGATGTTTTCCAACAACGTTTGCCTGTGACATCAACCAAACCGACCTTGCCACAATCGTATCAACAGGTGCCAAGCAGTCCAACCTCAACGCAGCCGATGGTTGAAACAACGCCTGTGACTATTGAGCCTGCGATTCGTAAACAGCCGATTGCTAATGTTCCTAAAAATACCACCTCGCGTCAGCTATACCCAACGGTTCATCCTCACATTGGCTTGAACTTGATGATGCAAAATGTTCAAGGTGCTCGCGTGGCACACATGGCACAGGTGGTATCGACAAGCTATTCCATCCCTGAGCGGTATACTGAGAATATCTCGATAGGTTCTGCCTAGCTGTTCTGCCATTCGTCTGTGAGGGAAGGTGAAATGGTAAAGAATATTCTCTGTGTTATCATAAATCAGCACATAGAGAGATAAGTCATGACTTGGAAAATACAAGCAATTACTGGCGAATTAACGGGTCAGGAAATTAGCATTGACCGTGATATGTTGGTCGGTCGTCATCAAGCAGCGGATATTTTATTACAACAATCTGAAATTTCGCGTAAACATGCGGCCTTTTTACTGAAAGAACAGGCTTTGTGGCTACAGGACTTGGGTTCTTCCAATGGCACGTATGTGAATGATGTGCAAATTACGGCAGAAACGTTGTTGAAGCAAGGTGATATCGTCCAGTTTGCAAGCATAAAGTTTTCGGTCTTTGAGCCTGCTAAAGCGTTAGAAGATGTGGTGGAATCGGTAGAGGCTGCAACTTTAGGTGCAGCTGTGGTTGAAACACCGATTAGCCAGCCATCTGAAGCAGTAGCTGCTTCAGAAACGGCTCAAGCGGAAGTGAGTGCTGATGCGCCTGTTGTTGAGCCAGAACTGCCGAAAACGGCAGCACAGCATATGAGCGATCAGGGTATGCCTGAGCTAAAAGAACGCGATGGCAATGTGAGTTTAACGCGTGACGGGATGCCACAAAATGTCGGTATTCCGAAACCCGCTCCTATTCCTGCAGGGGTGGATTTGACTGCGCCTAGCGTGCCTCAGGTTGAGAATAATGAGGCTCCAAAAGTACAGGTTGAGCAAGAGGCTGAAACTCAGAAAAATGCCTCGCTGGGTCTAATCTCGATTATTGTCTTGATTATTTTAGCGATTATTGCTTGGCTGATGTTCAAATAAAACGCAGATCACACTACAATCAAGGCATGCACAAGCATGCCTTGATTGTTTTGGGCAGTACACGATAAAAATGGGTGAGGGTGAATGAATATTGCAAATGTGGCACAGCGAGAGGTTTTACTTTTCGATCTAGATGGAACCTTGGTGGATTCAGCAACAGATTTGCATCGTGCCATGAATATGAGCCTGAATGCTTTGCAGCTGCCTACTGTTACTGAAGCGCAGGTGCGAATCTGGGTTGGGAAGGGAACGGCGCTGTTTTGTCAAAGTACCTTGCAGCATTTAACGGGTAAAGTTGATCCTGCCCAGCAACAACAATTGTTGGATACGTTTTTAAAAATTTATAATGCCGACCCATGTGTGGAAACTCAGCCTTTCGATGGCATTCTTGAGTTTTTAGAATGGGGCTTGGCACAAAAGAAAACCATGATTTGTGTGACCAATAAACCTGAAGCGCCTGCACGCGCGATTGTCGATCATTTAGGTATGAATCATTATTTTGCTGATGTCATCGGCGGCGATCGTTTCGAAGAGCGGAAGCCGCATCCGCGTCAATTGTTACACTGTGTTGAACAATATGCGCAAAGCAAAGATCAGGTCTTAATGATTGGGGACTCATCTAATGATGTTGAGGCTGCACGTCGTGCGGGTATTGATTGTGTTGTGGTCAGCTATGGCTATAATCATGGTGAAAATATTTTAGACTGTCAGCCACAGCAAGTGGTGGATAATCTGTGTGAACTGATTGGGTAACTTTGCAAACGAAGGAATGAACATGAGTAAACATATGACTTTTCGATGGCGAAACTCCAAGCACTAATTTTAAAAACTGATCACGCCATATTGAAAAAATAGAGAACACTCATGACAACGCAAACTCAATTCGATCAACTCAAAACAGCAGGGTATAACCTGATTCCAGTCTATCGTCAGCGCTTAGCCGATACTGAGACACCATTGTCAGTTTTTGCGCGCCTAAAAGAGCATAAGCAAGCCTATTTGTTTGAATCCGTAGAAGGTGGGGAGAACTGGGCACGCTACTCGATTATTGGTTTAGGTGAATCTACTGTGTTCTCATGCAACGCGGGTGAGCTGACCATTCAACAAGCCGACGGCACTATAGAAAAGCAACCTTGTACAGATCCGTTTCAATTCATTCGAGATTTTCAGTCGCAGTATAAAGTACCAACTCAAGCTGATTTACCTGCTTTGCCAAGCTTTACAGGGGGCTTGGTGGGCTACTTTGGTTATGATGCGGTACGTTACATTGAGCCGCGTTTAAACAACGCGCCAGAAGCAGACCCAGTGGGTTTGCCTGATATTTGGATGATGTTGTCTAAAACAGTGATTGTGTTTGATAACTTAAAAGATACGCTATTCCTGATCGTGCATGCCGATGTAGTAGATGCGGATGCATATAACCAAGCCCAGCAGCAACTGGATGCTTTGGAAGATTTGCTCGCAACGCCAATTAGTTTAAAAGCCACGCCGCATACTGCACCGCATTTTGAGTCACTCACGGGCAAAGCAAAATTTTTAGAATCGATTGCAACGGTGAAAGAGTACATCCGTGCAGGCGATGTGATGCAGGTGGTGCCAGGGCATCGCATGGTCTCTGACTTTGATGGTGAGCCTTTACAAGTTTATCGTGCGCTACGTCATTTGAACCCATCGCCTTATTTGTTCTTGGTACAAGGGCAAACTTTGGGAAATAATCAGCCTTTTCATATTGTCGGCTCTTCCCCTGAAATTTTATCTCGCCTTGAAAATGGGATTGCAACCGTGCGTCCGCTGGCAGGAACGCGACCGCGTGGTAAAACCAAAGAAGAAGATTTGGCGCTTGAACAAGACTTGCTGTCGGATGAAAAAGAGATTGCTGAACATTTAATGTTGATTGACTTGGGGCGAAATGATGTTGGTCGTGTCTCGAAAATTGGCAAAGTGCAAGTGACTGATCAAATGGTGATCGAACGTTATTCGCATGTCATGCATATTGTTTCCAATGTGCAAGGCGAAGTTCGTGATGATGTAGATGCCTTGGATGTTTTTAAAGCAACTTTCCCAGCAGGTACACTTTCAGGTGCACCAAAAATTCGTGCGATGGAAATTATTGATCAAGTTGAGCCCGTAAAACGTGGAATTTTTGGTGGTGCTGTTGGTTATTTAGGCTGGCATGGCGAAATGGACATGTCGATTGCAATTCGTACCTGCGTTATTCGTGAAAATAAGGTGTATGTTCAGGCAGGAGCGGGGCTTGTTTATGACTCAAATCCTGAATCTGAGTGGAATGAAACCCAAATAAAAGCTCGCGCAGTGATCAAAGCGGTTGAATTATCGTCAAACGGATTGATTTTGTGAGTTTTTGACGTTTTTTTTGAAAAAAACACTTGCAAGGATTTTGAGTTTTGCTAAACTGCACACCGTTCCGATACGAAACGTACGAAACACTAAGAAACGCCGGCATAGCTCAGTTGGTAGAGCAACTGACTTGTAATCAGTAGGTCCACAGTTCGAATCCGTGTGCCGGCACCATCTTAGAGAGTTGAGTGGGTTAAGTAAAGAACGACACTGAAGTAAGTGTAAAATGGTGAGGTTCCCGAGCGGTCAAAGGGGGCGGACTGTAACTCCGCTACGAAAGTTTCGAAGGTTCGAATCCTTCCCTCACCACCAATTTTAAGACTTCAAGAAAGTGGTCTTTGTACCAACATCGTGCGGGAGTAGCTCAGTTGGTAGAGCGGTAGCCTTCCAAGCTACATGTCGCGAGTTCGACCCTCGTCTCCCGCTCCATTTGAAGTTTTATATTTGCTCTTATAGCTCAGTGGTAGAGCACTCCCTTGGTAAGGGAGAGGTCTCGAGTTCAAATCTCGATAAGAGCTCCAGATTACAGTTTAGTAGAATTTCTACAAATTTTTAAAGAAGCAGGCTTATTAGTCTGCTTTTCAAGTATTTGGTGTTTGATTTTTTAGGCGATGTGTCGATACTGAGTTGTTTATACCTGTGTTCGACGTAAACGAGGAAGATGAACATGGCTAAGGCTAAGTTTGAACGTAATAAGCCACACGTTAACGTGGGCACAATCGGTCACGTTGACCATGGTAAAACAACTTTAACAGCTGCAATTGCAACTGTATGTGCGAAGAAATTCGGTGGCGAAGCGAAAGACTACGCTGCAATTGACTCTGCACCAGAAGAAAAAGCACGTGGTATTACAATTAATACTTCACACGTAGAATACGATTCTCCAACTCGTCACTACGCACACGTAGACTGCCCGGGCCACGCCGATTATGTTAAAAACATGATTACTGGTGCTGCTCAGATGGACGGCGCGATCCTTGTATGTGCTGCGACTGATGGTCCAATGCCACAGACTCGTGAACACATCCTTCTTTCTCGTCAGGTTGGTGTACCTTACATTCTTGTATTCCTTAACAAGTGTGACCTTGTTGATGATGAAGAACTTCTTGAATTAGTAGAAATGGAAGTTCGTGAACTTCTTTCTACTTATGACTTTCCAGGTGATGACACTCCAGTTATCCGTGGTTCAGCTCTTCTTGCACTTAACGGTGACGCTGGTCAGTATGGCGAAGAAGCAGTTGTTGCGCTTGTTGACGCGCTTGACACTTACATTCCAGAGCCAGTACGTGCAATCGACCAAGCATTCTTAATGCCAATCGAAGACGTATTCTCTATTTCTGGTCGTGGTACAGTAGTAACTGGCCGTGTAGAAACTGGTATTGTGAAAGTAGGCGAATCAGTTGAAATCGTTGGTATCCGTGATACTCAAGTAACTACAGTTACTGGCGTAGAAATGTTCCGTAAACTTCTAGACGAAGGCCGTGCGGGCGAGAACTGTGGTGTTCTTCTACGTGGTACTAAGCGTGAAGACGTACAACGTGGTCAAGTACTTGCTAAACCAGGTGCAATCAAGCCGCACACTAAATTCGATGCAGAAGTATACGTACTTTCTAAAGAAGAAGGTGGTCGTCACACTCCATTCCTTAACGGTTACCGTCCACAGTTCTACTTCCGTACAACTGACGTAACTGGCGCGATCAAATTACAAGATGGCGTTGAAATGGTTATGCCTGGTGACAACGTAGAAATGTCAGTAGAATTAATTCACCCAATCGCAATGGACCCAGGTCTACGTTTTGCGATCCGTGAAGGTGGTCGTACAGTTGGTGCTGGTGTAGTTGCTAAAGTAACTGCATAATTATAAAATAAAATTACAAATTGGGGTTTCGGCTCCAATTTGTTTTGCAGGTCAGTAGTTCAATTGGTAGAGCGTCGGTCTCCAAAACCGAATGTTGGGGGTTCGAGTCCCTCCTGGCCTGCCAACTTTTTTATAAAAGACGCTTGATGTCGGCAAAACTGGTCATATAATAAGTCGCGAAACCTACGACGAGTACAAAAATGTCGAATGAAAAATTACGCGACGCACAAAGCGACGCGGCAATCCCTCAAAGAAATAATTCTGCTGAAGTAGTTAAATCTGGTTCTCCCCTGGACGTCGTCTTATGGATTATCGCATTGATTTTATTAATTGGTGCGACCATGGTGAATCAACACCTACCAGCGTATTGGGCACCAGCCAACGATATCTGGGTGCGCGTTGGGGTAATTTTGGCTTGTATCATCGTGGCATTCGGTTTATTATACGCCACCCATCAAGGCAAAGGCTTTGCTCGTTTGTTGAAAGATTCACGAATTGAGCTGCGTCGAGTGACTTGGCCAACGAAGCAAGAGACCATGACCACATCTTGGCAGGTGCTTGCGGTTGTAGTTGTTGCATCCATTTTATTATGGTGTTTTGACTACATTTTGGGCTGGTTAATGAAGTTTATTATCGGGTAAGAGAGCTATGAAACGTTGGTACATTATTCATGCCTATTCAGGTTATGAAAAACAAGTGATGCGTTCACTTAATGATCGAATCCAGCGTAGCGCTGTAGCCGATAGCTTTGGTGAAGTCCTTGTTCCTACCGAAGAAGTGGTAGAAATGAAGGATGGTAAGAAACGTAAATCTGAACGTAAGTTCTTTCCAGGCTATGTGTTGGTCGAAATGGAAATGAATGATGAAACTTGGCACATTGTTAAAGAATGTCCAAAAGTTTTAGGTTTTATTGGTGGTACGGCTGAGAAACCGGCGCCAATTACCCAACGTGAAGCAGATGCGATTCTTGCTCGTGTACGCAATACTGGTGAAGCACCACGTCCGAAGACGATGTTTGAACCAGGCGAAGAATTACTCGTAATTGACGGTCCATTCACAGACTTTAAAGGTGTGGTGGAAGAAGTTCTATACGAAAAGTCACGTTTAACGTTGACCATTAATGTATTTAATCGACCAACTCAGGTTGAGCTGGAATTTCGCCAAGTCGAAAAATCAGTTTAATTAGAACTGGTTGAAAAACGCCTGGCTTATTTATAAGTCAGGCATTGTTGTTGTAACGGTATCGTTACTTAGAAATTGGGGAGCCTTCATCGGCGTTTGTACCCAGAGGTAATTTGAAATGGCTAAGAAGATTGACGGCTATATCAAGCTGCAAGTTCCAGCTGGTAAAGCGAATCCATCTCCACCGATTGGTCCTGCATTGGGTCAACGTGGTGTTAACATCATGGCATTCTGTAAAGAATTCAATGCTGCGACACAAAAACTTGAAGTTGGTTTACCAATTCCAGTCGTGATCACTGTGTACAACGACAAGTCGTTCACATTCATCATGAAAACTCCTCCTGCATCTATTCTTCTTAAGAAAGCTGCTGGTATCCAAAAGGGTTCTGCTGTACCTAACAAAACTAAAGTTGGTAAGTTGACTCGTGCTCAATTGGAAGAAATCGCGACTACTAAAGAACCAGATTTAACTGGTGCTGATTTAGACGCACGTGTTCGTACCATCGCTGGTTCTGCACGTTCTATGGGCTTGGAAGTGGAGCTATAAGACATGGCAAAGTTAACTAAACGTCAAAAAGCCATTGCTGCTGCTATTGAAGCAAACAAAGTTTACACTTTAGAAGAAGCCGTAGCTGTTCTTGCTGGTCTTCCTGCTGCGAAATTCAAAGAATCTTTGGATGTTGCGGTAAACCTAGGTGTTGACCCTCGTAAATCTGACCAAGTTGTTCGTGGCGCGACTACACTTCCTGCAGGTACTGGTAAAACTGTACGTGTAGCTGTGTTTGCTCAAGGCGCTGCTGCTGAAGCTGCTAAAGCTGAAGGCGCGGACGTGGTTGGTTTTGATGACCTTGCTGAAAGCATCCAAGCGGGTAACCTTGACTTTGATGTAGTGATTGCTGCTCCTGATGCAATGCGCGTTGTGGGTAAGTTGGGTACGATTCTTGGTCCACGTGGCTTAATGCCAAACCCTAAAGTGGGTACTGTAACTCCTGACGTAGCTGGTGCAGTTAAAAATGCAAAAGCTGGTCAAGCACGTTACCGTGTAGACAAAGCGGGTATTATCCACGCTGCGATCGGTCAAGTAGATTTCTCTGCTGAAGCTGTTCGTCAAAACGTTGAAACTTTGATTGCAGACTTGAAAAAGTTAAAGCCTGCGACATCTAAAGGTGTATACATCAAAAAGATCACTTTGAGCTCAACTATGGGTCCAGGTCTTGTTGTTGATGTAAACAACGTTTCTAACTAAGTTTAACTTAGACAGAATTTTGAAGCCCTGAGTAATATTTGAAGCACTGCTTCAAATATTACGCAAGAGAAACCGGTTTCGGACTACTTGCAAACTTAGGCAAACTTTGAATTGGTAAATGTAGATTTATCAGCGTCAAAGACCTCAGGCGAGAGTAATTTCGATTACTTTCTTAATTTCCCAGCCTGAGTAGACGCGGTGGTGTGATTTGTTCATCCTCCGCGTGTAAGTTCAGTGATGAACTTGCGAATTGGGAGTGTACTTCGCGTAAGTACATAAATCACCGTTAGGAGGTTTTACAATGGCTCTTCTTATCGAAGGCAAAAAACAGATCGTTGCTGAAGTAACTGAAGTTGCTTCTACTGCGTTTGCTGCTGTTGTTGCTGACTACCAAGGTTTAACTGTTGAGCAATTAACTGCTCTTCGTGTTGAAGCTCGTAAGTTAGGTGTTGCTACACGTGTTGTACGTAATACTTTGGCTAAACGCGCTCTTCAAGATACTCCATTCAATATCTTGAACGACAACCTTGTTGGCCCAACAATTTTAGCTTTCTCAACTTCTGCAGATGATATGGGTGCTGCGGCACGCTTATTCGAAGAATTTGCGAAAACTAACAAAGCATTTGAACTTAAAGCTGCTGCATTTGAAGGCAAACTTTATCAAGGCGCAGAAGTTAGCGTTATCGCGAATCTTCCAAACCAAGAGAAAGCGCTTACTATGCTTGCAAGCGTTCTTCAAGCTCCTATTTCGAAATTGGGTCGCTTACTTACAGCGCTTCAAGAGAAAAACGAGTCAGAAGCTGCATAAGCTCAAACTTAAACACACATCATTCAATACCCATTTGGAGTTACTCTCATGGCTTTAACAAACGAAGAAATCTTAAACGCAGTTGCTGAAAAAACTGTTCTTGAACTTGTTGAACTTATTTCTGCTTTCGAAGAAAAATTCAACGTATCTGCTGCTGCTGTAGCTGTAGCTGCAGGTCCTGCTGCTGCTGCTGCTGAAGAGCAATCAGAATTCAACGTTGAGTTGACTTCTTTCGGCGCGAACAAAGTAGCTGTGATTAAAGCAGTTCGTGAAATCACTGGTCTTGGCTTGAAAGAAGCGAAAGACATGGTTGAAGGTGCTCCTTCAGTTCTTAAAGAAGCAGTTTCTAAAGAAGAAGCTGAAGAACTTAAGAAAAAACTTGAAGAAACTGGTGCTACTATTACTATTAAGTAATGTTACCAGGGGGGGAATATTAATTTCACCCCAAAAATTGGCTGATGGCTCTTGGGTCATCAGCCTTTTTGCGTTACAATAATCGGCTCGATTTTTGTTTGCTTGGTGGAAAATCCATCAAATTAAAATAAAGAAAAGAATCAAACGCTTACCAATATTTTTCAAATTTAAAAATATTGGTAAGCGTTTCAATACCACTGAAAATTGCAGCATTTGTAAAAAGTGGTGGCCATATCGGCCTGCGTAATTCCTTCTGAGCCCGTTCTGCAGGCGGGCTCGGTTTACTTTCCGAGGACTCCAGATGGCATACTCATATACCGAAAAGAAACGGATCCGTAAGAATTTTGGTAAATTGCCTAGTGTTATGGATGCTCCGTACTTGCTCGCGATTCAAGTCGACTCGTACAGAACATTTTTACAAGATGGCAAATCACCAAAAAACCGCGAAGATATCGGTCTGCAAGCCGCGTTTCGTTCAGTTTTTCCTATAGAAAGTTATTCTGGCAATGCTGCTTTAGAATTTGTTGAGTATAGTCTTGGTAAGCCTGAGTTTGATGTACGCGAATGTATTCTTCGTGGCTCAACTTATGCAGCACCAATGCGCGTAAAAATTCGTTTGATCTTAAAAGATCGCGAAACTAAATCAATTAAAGACGTGCGCGAGCAAGAAGTGTACATGGGTGAAATGCCACTCATGACCGATAACGGGACATTCGTTATTAATGGTACTGAGCGTGTAATCGTATCTCAATTACACCGTTCACCTGGCGTATTCTTTGACCATGATAAAGGCAAAACCCACTCTAGTGGTAAAGTGCTTTATTCTGCGCGTATTATTCCTTACCGTGGTTCATGGTTAGACTTCGAATTTGACGCAAAAGACCTTGTATTTGTGCGTATTGACCGTCGTCGTAAATTACTTGCGACTGTGGTTCTTCGTGCTTTGGGTTATAACAATGCGCAAATCTTAGACTTGTTCTATGAAAAAGTGCCTGTATATCTAGACATGGGTAGCTACCAGATTGACCTTGTTCCAGAACGCTTACGTGGCGAAATGGCACAATTTGATATCGTAGACAATGATGGCAAAACCATTGTTGAGCAAGGCAAGCGTATCAACGCGCGTCATGTGCGTCAAATGGAAGCTGCTGGCCTAGAAAAGCTTTCTGTGCCTGATGAGTACTTATACGAGCGTATTACTGCAGAAGACATTCCACTTAAAGATGGTGATGTGATTGCAGCAAACACCTTGTTAAGCCATGAAATTATGGTGAAATTGGCTGAAGGTGGTGTTAAACAATTTAACATTCTATTCACCAACGATATCGATCGTGGTTCATTCGTTGCAGATACTTTACGTGCAGACACCACGACAGGTCGTGAAGAAGCATTGGTAGAAATCTACAAAGTAATGCGTCCAGGCGAGCCACCAACGAAAGAAGCGGCTGAAAACTTATTCAACAACTTGTTCTTCTCTTCAGAACGTTATGACCTCTCTCCAGTGGGTCGTATGAAGTTCAACCGTCGTTTAGGTCGTCCTTACGAAGTGGGTACGGATCAGAAGTCTCGTGAAGTTGAAGGTATTTTGTCGAACGAAGATATCACTGATGTATTAAAAACATTGGTTGAAATCCGTAACGGTAAAGGTGAAGTCGACGATATCGATCACTTGGGTAACCGTCGCGTGCGTTCAGTAGGCGAAATGACTGAAAACCAATTCCGTGTTGGTCTAGTTCGTGTAGAACGTGCTGTTAAAGAACGTTTAAGCCAAGCTGAAACAGATAACTTGTCTCCGCAAGATTTGATCAATGCGAAACCAGTGGCTGCTGCAATCAAAGAATTCTTTGGTTCAAGCCAGTTATCTCAGTTCATGGACCAAAACAACCCATTGTCTGAGATTACGCACAAGCGTCGTGTGTCGGCACTTGGTCCCGGTGGTTTGACACGTGAACGTGCGGGCTTTGAGGTACGTGACGTACACCAAACTCACTACGGTCGTGTATGTCCAATTGAAACGCCGGAAGGTCCAAACATTGGTTTGATCAACTCGCTTTCTGTTTATGCGAAATGTAACAATTTCGGTTTCTTAGAAACACCATACCGTAAAGTGGTTGATGGTCGTGTAACGGATGAAGTTGAGTATTTATCTGCAATTGAAGAAGTAGGTACTGTGATTGCACAGGCCGATTCTGGCGTAGATAAAGACGGTAACTTAACAGAAGAATTTGTTTCTGTACGTCACCAAGGTGATTTCGTACGTATGCCGCCTGAAAAAGTGACGCATATGGACGTTTCTGCACAGCAGGTTGTTTCTGTTGCTGCATCACTCATTCCATTCCTTGAACACGATGACGCCAACCGTGCATTGATGGGTTCAAACATGCAGCGTCAAGCTGTGCCTACATTGATTGCTGACAAACCGCTTGTGGGTACAGGCATGGAAGCAAATGTAGCGCATGACTCTGGTGTGTGTGTGATTGCGGGTCGTGGTGGTCGCATCGAATTCGTCGATGCTTCACGTGTTGTGATTCGTGTCAACGAAGATGAAATGGTTGCAGGCGAGGCAGGTGTAGATATCTATAACCTGATCAAATATACACGTTCGAACCAAAACACTTGTATTAACCAAAAAGTGCTTGTGAAACTTGGTGATAAAGTGGGTCGTGGCGATGTATTGGCTGATGGTCCATCAACAGATGGCGGTGAGCTTGCACTCGGTCAAAACATGCGCGTTGCGTTCATGACGTGGAATGGTTACAACTATGAAGACTCGATCTTACTTTCAGAGCGCGTACTTCAAGAAGACCGTTTAACGTCAATTCACATTCAAGAATTATCATGTGTTGCACGTGATACGAAATTGGGTGCGGAAGAGATCACAGCGGATATCCCGAATGTGGGTGAAGCTGCACTGTCTAAGCTTGATGAATCAGGTATCGTATATATTGGTGCTGAAGTGACTGCTGGCGATATTCTTGTAGGTAAAGTAACGCCTAAAGGTGAAACGCAGTTAACACCAGAAGAAAAATTGCTTCGTGCAATCTTCGGTGAAAAAGCAGCTGACGTAAAAGACTCATCTTTACGTGTTCCATCAGGTACGAAAGGTACAGTCATTGACGTTCAAGTGTTTACACGTGATGGTCTTGAAAAAGACGAACGTGCGCAAGCAATTGAAAAAGCTCAGCTTGATTCATACCGTAAAGACTTGAAAGAAGAATACAAAATCTTCGAAGAAGCAGCACGTGAACGTATTGTTCGTTTGTTGACAGGTCAAGAGTCTAACGGTGGTGGTACAACTAAGCGTGGCGATAAGCTTTCTGCAGACGTATTGTCTGGTTTAGAGTTGGTTGATTTACTTGAAATCCAACCGACTGATGAAGCTATTGCAGAGCGTTTAACTCAAATTCAAGTGTTCTTGAAAGAGAAGAGCTTCGAAATTGATGAGAAATTTGCAGAGAAAAAACGCAAACTTTCTACAGGTGATGAATTAACAACAGGTGTATTGAAAGTTGTTAAGGTTTACTTGGCTGTTAAACGTCGCATTCAACCGGGTGATAAGATGGCGGGTCGTCACGGTAACAAGGGTGTTGTTTCTAACATCTTACCTGTTGAAGACATGCCGCACGATGCCAATGGTGTTCCAGTCGACATCGTATTGAACCCACTGGGTGTGCCGTCACGTATGAACGTGGGTCAGATTCTAGAGACTCACTTAGGTATGGCAGCGAAAGGTCTTGGCGAAGAAATCGACAAGATGTTAAAAGCGCAACGTACTGTACTTGAGCTTCGTGGATTCTTAGACAAGATTTATAACAAAGTTGGTGGCGAGCAAGAAGATCTTGATAGCTTAACTGATGATGAAATTTTGGTGCTTTCGGGTAACTTACGTGCGGGTGTTCCACTTGCAACGCCGGTATTCGATGGTGCTGAAGAATCTCAAATTAAAGACTTGTTAGAGCTTGCGAACATTTCACGTACTGGTCAAACAGTATTGTATGATGGTCGTACAGGTGAACAGTTTGACCGTCCTGTAACTGTAGGTTACATGTACATGTTGAAACTGAACCACTTGGTAGACGACAAGATGCACGCGCGTTCTACTGGTTCTTACTCATTAGTAACTCAACAGCCGCTTGGTGGTAAAGCACAATTCGGTGGTCAGCGTTTCGGTGAGATGGAAGTCTGGGCGCTTGAAGCATATGGCGCAGCTTACACGCTTCAAGAAATGCTTACTGTTAAGTCGGATGACGTTGAAGGTCGTACCCGTATCTATAAGAACATTGTAGATGGTAACCATTATATGGACCCAGGTATGCCTGAATCGTTCAACGTATTGACCAAAGAGATCCGTTCTTTAGGTATCAACATTGAACTGAAAAATGGTGACTAAGTTTCTCCATTGAATCTCCCCAACCTCTCTTGTTCAAAGAGAGGCTTCCTCGAAAGGGAAGCGGGGAGATTTCTCAGTTAAAAAACAATATTTGTGACCCAGTTGTGTAGTGAAAGTCTCCACAACACACGGAGAAAAAAATTGAAAGACTTGCTCGATATCATGCGCAAAAAGACGGATTCAGACGGTCATGCTCCAGTTGAGTTTGATCGCATCCGTATTGGTCTTGCGTCACCAGAAATGATTAAGTCATGGTCTCATGGTGAAGTTAAAAAGCCTGAAACCATTAACTATCGTACGTTCAAACCAGAACGTGATGGTTTATTCTGTGCCAAAATTTTTGGTCCAGTCAAAGATTACGAATGCTTGTGTGGTAAATACAAGCGTATGAAATACAAAGGCGTCATTTGTGAAAAATGTGGCGTTGAAGTAACAACTGCGAAAGTTCGTCGTGAGCGTATGGGTCACATCGAATTGGCTTCTCCAGTTGCACATATTTGGTTCTTAAAATCACTTCCGAGCCGTATCGGTCTATTATTAGACATGACTTTACGTGATATCGAACGTGTATTGTATTTCGAATCTTACGTGGTAACTGACCCAGGTATGACTCCATTTGAGAAATACCAACTTTTAAACGATGAAGAATACTTCAATGCTTTAGAAGAACACGGTGATGAATTCACTGCGAAAATGGGTGCAGAAGCCGTTCAAGACTTGTTAAAAGACATCGATCTTGAAAACGAAATTTCACGTTTACGTGAAGAAATTCCAAACACAACGTCTGAGACGAAGCTTAAAAAAGCGTCTAAGCGTTTGAAGTTGATGGAAGCGTTTAAAGAGTCAAACAACAAGCCAGAATGGATGGTGATGAATGTACTTCCAGTACTTCCACCAGATCTTCGTCCGTTAGTACCACTTGAAGGTGGTCGTTTCGCGACTTCTGATTTGAACGACCTTTACCGTCGTGTGATCAACCGTAACAACCGTTTGAAGCGTCTTCTTGACCTTGCAGCGCCAGACATTATCGTACGTAACGAAAAACGTATGTTACAAGAGTCTGTCGATGCATTGTTAGACAACGGTCGTCGTGGTCGTGCAATCACGGGTTCGAACAAGCGTCCTCTTAAATCTTTGGCAGACATGATCAAAGGTAAACAAGGTCGTTTCCGTCAAAACTTACTTGGTAAGCGTGTTGACTATTCGGGTCGTTCGGTAATTACTGTAGGTCCTACTTTACGTTTGCACCAATGTGGTCTTCCGAAGAAAATGGCACTTGAATTATTCAAGCCATTTATTTTCGCGAAACTACAAGCATCTGGCCAAGCAACAACCATTAAAGCTGCGAAGAAAATGGTTGAGCGCGAAACGCCAGAAGTTTGGGACGTTCTTGCTCACGTGATTCGTCAGCACCCTGTGATGTTGAACCGTGCGCCTACACTTCACCGTTTGGGTCTTCAAGCATTTGAACCGATCCTGATTGAAGGTAAAGCGATCCGTCTTCACCCACTCGTTTGTGCTGCGTTTAACGCCGACTTCGACGGTGACCAAATGGCGGTACACGTACCATTAACGCTTGAAGCGCAGTTAGAAGCGCGTGCGTTAATGATGTCGACCAACAACATCTTGTCTCCAGCGAACGGTGAGCCAATCATCGTACCGTCTCAGGACGTTGTCTTAGGCTTGTATTACATCACTCGTGATGCGATCAATGCCAAAGGTGAAGGCATGGTGTTTGCAGATACTCACGAAGTTAACCGTGCACTTGCAACAGGTCAGGTAAATTTACACGCTCGCGTAAAAGCACGTGTACACCAGACTGTGATTGATGAAAATGGTAACCGTGAACAGCAAACTATTGTTGTGGATACCACACCAGGTCGCTGCTTACTTTGGGAAGTTGTGCCAGAAGGTATGGATTTCCAACAAATCAACGTTGAGATGACCAAGAAAAACATCTCTAAATTGATTAACTCTTGCTACCGTAAATTAGGTCTTAAAGATACCGTGATCTTTGCTGACCAATTGATGTACTTAGGTTTCCGTCAAGCGACACGTTCAGGCGTATCGGTAGGTATGGAAGACATGGTGATTCCACCTGCGAAGTACTCAATTATTGAAAAAGCAGAAGTTGAAGTTCGTGAAATTGAGCAACAGTTCGAACAAGGTTTCGTAACTGCGGGCGAACGTTACAACAAAGTTGTCGATATTTGGGCACGTACCAACGACCAAGTAGCGAAAGCGATGATGGACAACTTGTCTTTTACCACTGTTAAAAACAAACAGGGTGAAGATGAGAAGCAAAAATCATTCAACTCGATCTATATGATGTCTGACTCAGGTGCCCGTGGTTCGGCAGCTCAGATTCGTCAGTTAGCGGGTATGCGTGGTTTGATGGCGAAACCAGATGGTTCGATCATTGAAACTCCAATTAAAGCGAACTTCCGTGAAGGTTTGACCGTACTTCAGTACTTCATTTCAACACACGGTGCACGTAAAGGTTTGGCCGATACAGCACTGAAAACAGCAAACTCTGGTTACTTGACACGTCGTCTTGTAGACGTAGCGCAGGATTTGGTCATTACTGAGCCTGACTGTGGTACTTTGGGCGGTCTTGTAATGACTCCGTTCATTCAAGGCGGTGACGTGATCGAGAACTTAGGTACTCGAGTACTGGGTCGTGTTGTTGCTGAAGATGTGAAGAAAGCAGGTTCTGACGACGTTATCCTGCCTCGTAACACTTTGATTGATGAGAAACTTGCAAACTTCCTAGAAGAGCAAGGTGTCGATGAAGTTAAAGTACGTTCAGTGGTTGCGTGTGAATCTACATTCGGCGTATGTGCGAAATGTTATGGTCGTGACCTTGCGCGTGGTCATCAGGTGAACCCTGGTGAGTCTGTGGGTGTTATGGCTGCACAATCGATTGGTGAGCCGGGTACACAGTTAACAATGCGTACCTTCCACGTAGGTGGTGCTGCAAGCCGAACGTCTGCTGCAAACAGCGTACAAGTACGTAACAAAGGTACCGTACGTTTCCACAATGTGAAAACAGTACAACATGCTAAAGGTCACTTGGTATCGACTTCTCGTTCAGGCGAAATCGGTATTGCGGATGATTTAGGTCGTGAGCGTGAGCGTTATAAACTGCCATACGGTGCGTCTATCTTGTTGAAAGATGGCGAAGCTGTAGAAGCTGGCGGTATTGTGGCGACTTGGGATCCGCACACACACCCACTTGTAACAGAAGTTGCAGGTAAAGTACGTTTCAGCCAAATCGCTGATGGCGTAACTGTTACCTCTAAAACTGATGATGCAACGGGTATGACGACGATTGAAATCTTACCTGTGACTGCACGTCCTGCGTCTGGTAAAGATTTACGTCCTGCGGTTGTTCTTGATACGACGGACGGTGGTGAGCAGTTCTACTTCCTACCACAAAACACGATTCTTTCTGTCCGTGATGGCGAAACAATTGGTGTGGGTGACGTTATTGGTCGTGTACCACAAGAAACTTCACGTACGCGTGACATTACCGGTGGTCTACCGCGTGTAGCTGACTTGTTCGAAGCACGTAAACCGAAAGAGCATGCGATTCTTGCTGAAATTTCAGGTGTTGTAAGCTTTGGTAAAGAGACTAAAGGTAAGAACCGTTTAGTGATTACTCCAGATGATGGTTCTGAGATTTACGAAGAACTGATTCCAAAATGGCGAACCATGAACGTGTTCGAAGGCGAACATGTGAACCGTGGTGAGACTGTTTCTGATGGTCCACAAAACCCACATGACATCCTACGCTTGAAAGGCGAAGTTGCGCTGACCAACTACATCGTGAACGAAGTTCAAGACGTATACCGTCTGCAAGGTGTAAAAATCAACGACAAGCACATTGAAGTGATCGTACGTCAAATGTTGCGTAAAGTTGATATCACTGATGGCGGTGATACAAGCTTCATCAAAGGCGAGCAAGTGGATTACATCCGCGTGATGCAAGAGAACCAAGCTGTTCTTGCGCAAAACAAGTTCCCTGCGAAGTTTGAACGTCAATTGATGGGTATTACCAAAGCGTCGCTTTCTACTGACTCGTTCATCTCTGCTGCATCGTTCCAGGAAACCACTCGTGTGTTGACTGAAGCGGCTGTAACAGGTAAAGAAGATGATTTACGTGGCTTGAAAGAGAACGTAGTTGTAGGTCGTTTGATTCCTGCAGGTACCGGTCTTGCGTATCACTTAGAGCGTCGTCGTCAAGAAGCTGAAGCTGCAGAGCATGAGCTTGTAAATGACTTCTCTGATGTGGATCAAGCATTAAGCCAAGCATTTAGCGATGAGTTTAACGGTCTATAATTAGCCCTTTAAATGCATGAAAAAGCCACCTTCGGGTGGCTTTTTTTGTCCTTTTGTTACAGAAGTGGATTTAAGCTTTTATAAATTTCACATTTTTCCTATAGTAAAAATATAAGTACACAAATCTCCTTACTTCATTAACGATTAAAAAATAGAGGTGGTTCTACATGAAATTGACATCAAAACTATTGGGCTTAAGCATCTTCGCATTTGTGAGCCAAACGATGGCAGCGCCGATGCCGAATACCATCACAGTGGAGGATAAGGCGGTTGTACCGATTGTCAAAACACAGATTATTCGCAGTGTCGCGGGTCAAGACCCAGTGCGGACGACCGAAGCGACTATTTTTGAAGTGAAAAATGGTGGTAAAGATATTGTGGCGCGTGAAGTGGTTCTCGAAGAAAATGCCAGCCAATTTTCAGATAAAAAAATGTCTGCACCGATTGTGCAAAAAGGTAGCGTGATTGTTCCGACATCCAAAGTTGAAGTGAAATCGACCTTGAGTCAAGGTGGTGTCGTCCTTGCAGAAGGTAAGCAAGTTGATGCACAAGGGGTTGAGTTTAAGAAAGGGCAGGAACCTGTACGTAAGGAGCTGAAACTGGATCAAGTGAAAGACCCGAACAGTCAAGAAAGTGTGACGCGTGCGGTGCTCCAAGAAAATGGCACCACCACCAAAGATGTGGTTGTGGTGAAAGAGCCTGAATAATCTTGAGTTGAATACGGTAAGAGGCCCTCTCAGGAGGGCTTCTTGCTTACAAATTTTCAGCAATAGCACCTGTAACCGTAACATTTCACGGGTTTTAAGTTCATACTGATCTTTTATGCTGTAAGAAATAGCCAATAAGGACAAATCTCATGAAAAAGTATATGAGCATTATTGCAGTGGCAGCTCTTTCGACGATGCTGTTGGCAGGTTGTGAAAATATGAGCGCTTCTGAGCAACGTATTGGTACAGCGGCTTTAGGTGGTGCAGTGGGTGGCGCTGCTGGGAATAGTCTCGGTGGTGGTGTAGGTGCAGCCATTGGTGGTGGTGCTGGTGCGGCTGTGGGCAGTAAAGCTCAAGGTGGATCAAACCGTAATGCAACCTACAGTGGTGTTGGCGGTGCGATTGGTTCAGCAGTAGGTAAAAGCGTGTTTGGTGGTAATACCGGCGCTGCGATTGGTGGTGCTATCGGTGGCGGTGCAGGTGCGGCTATTGAAGAACGTAAATAATGTTTTAAGTTCAAATTTTCAAAAAAAAGCACTTCATGGAAGTGCTTTTTTTATAGCTGTGCGGGTTTAGGTTTTTTGCGGCGGATGTATAAGGTTTTTTCTACCTCTGCAATACGTAGCCCTGCATCATCATAAATGCTGAGGGTATACACACGATGTATGGGAGCATGGTTTTCAGTCAACTGTTTTACAGTTTGAATCTCTTGAGCATCGAGATGAAAATCGGCATAAACCGTACCTCGCCCTGGTCTCAGAAATTGGATAGAGGCTGCTTTGTCCCAGACAATATACTTATTGCCTAAGTAGTGCATCAGTAGGGTCATATAAAACGGGTCGACCATCGCATATAAACTCCCGCCAAAATGTACGCCGACTATATTCCGATTGTGTCGGGTCAAAGGCATTTTGACACGAATGTGGTAGTGTTTAAGGTCAAATTTTTAAATTTGAATCCCTGCACCTTTAAAGGGAGCAAAATGATTGAGAAAGTATTTCGCGACAATTGGCTGTGTCACAAGTTTTTTAAAATGCTCATTTCGGTCAATGGTATCTGATGAACTTCTATCCATACTAGAGAAGATCAAATCAATTCGCATTGATCGTTTTGCCAGTAAAGTATAAAAAACAGTCAATAACAATAAGGAGCTGAATATGGAGCAGCAAAGTTACTGGGTACAAACTACAGATCAGCAAAGACTTTATGTGAAAACATGGGGCAATGCGAACAATCCTGTCGTAGTCTTGGTGCATGGCCATCCTGATAATCAGGACGTATGGGAGCCTGTGATTCAATACCTCATCCATGATTATTATATTGTGACTTATGACGTTCGCGGTGCAGGGATGTCGAGTGTGCCGCGTCGTACACGGGCCTATGCCTTGCCTCAGCTATCGCTAGATTTGGAAAGTGTGGTGAATAGTATGATCCCACAGCGTAGCTTTCATCTGGTTGCGCATGATTGGGGAGCGATTCAGTCATGGGAGTCCGCGACTGAGCCAAAATTTAGAGAGCGTATGTTGTCATTTACCACTATTTCAGGCCCATGCTTAGACCATGCCGCATTTTGGATGCGAGAACAGTTCAGACAACACAAGCCTCAATTTTTTAATCAGTTAACGAAGTCTTGGTACATTGCGGCCTTTCAGTTGCCTTTTTTAGCACCAACTGTATGGCAGTTTTTTAGTCCTGAGCATTGGGGCAAAGTTTTATCGCGTTTAGAAGGACGCTCAGACTTACCGCTGAATCATCACATTGCTGCCGATGGTAAACACGGGGTTGCGCTCTACCGCGCTAACTTTATCCCACGTCTGACGAAACCTCGGGAACGCTTTGCAATTTGTCCCGTACAAGCGATTGTGTTGGAGCAAGATCAGTTTGTGAGTCCAGCGTTAATCGATGAAATGCCGAAGTGGGTCGAGGATTTTCAACGGGTGAATGTGAATGCCAACCATTGGGCAATCTTGAGCCAGCCAGAGGTAATTGCTAAAGAAATCAAAAGGTTTGTTCAAAACTGGCGTTGTGTTGAAGCCAGCTGAAATGATCTGTGAAAGAGAAAGGCGCTAGCGACCTGTAAGGGCAGAATTTTTTGGTTATTTTCTGATAAAATGCGCCTTTCTTCCAAGTCACTCTTTTCACTATGTTCGCAATTCTTGCCGCTATTGGGGTCATGTTTGGACTTTCATTAGCTCGTGTGCCTGTAGTATTTGCATTAATTATTGGTGCTGTCACAGGCGGTTTATTGGCTGGTTTAGGGCTACACGGTACCCTCGAAGCATTTAATAATGGGCTTGGGGGCGGCGCAAAAATTGCGTTGGCTTACGGGGTTTTAGGTGCATTTGCTTTGGCTTTGGCACGCTCAGGTTTACCTGACTTGTTGGCTTATAAGCTTATTAAAACATTGAAAGGTTCGAGCAATGAAAAGGCGCAAAATCGGGTTAAATATCTGATTTTTATAACCGTCGCGTTAGCAGCCATTTGTTCACAAAACGTCATTCCTGTGCATATTGCGTTTATTCCAGTCCTGATTCCTCCTTTATTAAGTGTGTTTAACCATCTCCAGTTAGATCGTCGACTAATTGCTTGCGTTCTAACCTTTGGCTTGGTTGCCACTTATATGTTGGTACCATTTGGATTTGGTGCGATTTTCCTAAATGACATCTTAGGTCAAAATATTAATACTTTTGGGCAACCCTACGGTTTTAAAATCAATTATGCCGATATCCCTTCAGCAATGGCCATTCCTGTTTCGGGTATGTTTGTCGGTTTATTGGTTGCTGTATTCTTTAGTTACCGTAAGAAACGTGTATATGAAGAAGTGCATGTGGAACCAGTGCAGCAAAGTATTTCTTCTGAACTTGATATCACGGGTGAGAAGTCTAAGCCCGAAATTTCAAAGTTTACGTTATCTATGGCGCTTATTGCTGTAGTGGCTACGCTTTGGGTACAAATTGCATCAGATTCCATGATTTTAGCTGGTCTGGTTGGTGTTGCGATTTTGAGCTGTGCGGGAATTTTTAAATGGAAAGAAGCAGATGATGTGATTATTAGCGGTATGCGAATGATGGCATTAGTTGGTTTCATTATGATTGCAGCACAAGGTTTTGCATCTGTTATTTCTGCGACCAATCAAGTGCCAGCATTGGTAGAAGCATCAGTGCAATGGATTGGTTCTAGCCAAGGACTCGCTGCATTTTGGATGCTATTGATTGGCTTACTGATTACTTTAGGAATTGGTTCTTCGTTCTCTACCATTCCAATTTTAGCAATTATTTATGTGCCTTTGTGTATCCAGTTTGGTTTCAGTCCAGCGGCAACCATTGCGATTATTGGTACGGCTGCGGCACTCGGTGATGCGGGTTCTCCGGCTTCTGACTCCACTTTGGGACCGACTTCGGGTTTGAACATGGATGGTCAGCATGATCACATGAAAGACAGCGTGATCCCGACCTTTATTCACTTTAATATTCCACTCATGATTTTCGGTTGGATTGCGGCCATGGTTTTGTAATTTACCCTCCAATTATTATAAAAAGGCGATTTTAAATCGCCTTTTTTATTATTTATTCAGATTAAAATAATCGGGTTTATAATGTTAATTCGGATTAAAAAGGTTGGAATTAAAATATATTTATTTTGATTTTTCGTTATTAATTTAAAACCAACTAAAACAGTGTATTTAATATTTAAATCAATTATAAACAATCACTTAAAAATAGCATTTAAAATACATTATTATTATAATTGCATATTAATTACACTCTTGTTTATGATGAGTTAATGTTAATTTTTATATTAATTATTTTACAAACAGAGGTTGTTTGAAATGTTGAAGCAAATTGCTCTAATTACATTAATGGGTCTTTCTGCATCTGCTGCAATGGCAGGTCAATGGCAAGTCAAAGTCGGTGGATCTGCAATTGCACCAACGCAAGATACAACAGTTGCTGCATTGGGGAATGCAAAAATTGAAGCTGATAGCGAACTTGCGTTTACGCCATCGGTTGAATATTTCTTTAATGACAATATTTCTGCCGAGTTACTGCTAGCAACGCCAATTAGCCACGATGTACTCATTAATGGTGCAGAAGCAGTAAAAATTAAACATTTACCGCCTACCTTAACGGCAAAGTATAACTTTAAAAACTCAACAGGTTTCACGCCTTATATTGGTGTCGGTGCAACAGCATTTATTGCTTGGGATGAAGAAACTTCAGGTGTACTTGCAGGAACTAAAGTTAAAGTCAAAGACGACTACGGCTACGCTGCACAACTTGGTTTTAATTACCAACCTGCTGATGCGAAAAACTGGGGTGTGTTTGTCGATGTTCGTTATGCGGACTTAAACCCAAAAGTTGAAACTGTGGTTGAAAACTTTAAATTAGATATCGATCCAGTGATTTATACCCTCGGTTATAGCTACAAATTTTAATAATCAAAAGTAGCTTTTTAAAAACCTCATCAATGATGGGGTTTTTTATGCAAAGACTAAAGTTGAATAGTGGTCAATGCTGAAATAAATCACGATGATTCAGTATTTAAAGAAAATCATCTATAGAATGGATAGAAACAGAATAAGAGAGTTATAAAAATGAAAGCTATGCTCGGGATTGGTTTAGTCTGTGCTTTGGCGTGGAGCATGCATGCTCAAGCGGCCAGTTTTAATTGTGATAAAGCGAAAACGACGACGGAGCACGCGATCTGTGAACATCGCCAAATTAATGACGCCGATGTGAAAATGGCCACCACTTATACCATTTTAAAACGCCTTGTTCCGATGGGGACGCGTGGCATGATTCAGGATGAGCAAGTGAAGTGGTTGAGTCTTCGTGACCGTTGTGGTGCTTCACAAAGTTGCCTTATGGATGTGTATAAAATGCGCCAGCAGCAGTTAGAACTACAGCTAGATCGTATTTACCGTCAGGGCCCATTTTAAAAAAAGCAAAAAAACTTGCGATTGCTATTGAAAAACGTATCGCTCACTCCAATTCATTAAGCATTCTCTATAAGACTTAATACATTAAGGAGCGATTGATGAGCGAGCAAAACGCACATAAACATAGTTTCCAAGCTGAAGTGGCTCAGCTATTACATTTAGTGACGCACTCACTGTATTCGAATCCTGACATTTTCCTACGTGAATTGATCTCAAATGCGTCCGATGCCTGCGATAAATTGCGTTTTGAAGGCATTAATCATCCTGAATATTATGAAAATGACCCAGACCTACATGTGCGCGTCAGCTTTGATGAAGCCAATCAAACACTGACCATTTCAGATAATGGGATTGGTTTAACTGAACAAGAAGCGATTGACCACTTAGGTACGATTGCTAAGTCTGGAACCAAGGACTTTATGTCTAAGCTTACAGGTGACCAAAAATCAGATGCACAACTGATTGGTCAGTTTGGTGTCGGTTTCTACTCAGGCTTTATTGTGGCTGACAAAATTACCGTAGAATCACGCCGTGCAGGTGTGGATGCTGATCAGGCGGTACGTTGGGTCAGTGCGGGCACGGGTGAGTTCGAAGTCGAGCAGATCCACAAAGACAGCCGCGGGACCGATATTATTTTACATTTGCGTGAAGATGCGTTGGACTATTTACAGTCGCATAAAGTGAAGCAAATTATCAATAAATACTCAGATCACATTAGCCTGCCGATTGAGATGCAAAAAGAGGTTTGGCAGCAAGAAGAAGCGGTCGAAGATGAAGAGCCAAAACCGGGTCAGTATGTGAAAACGGGTGAGTGGGAAGCGATTAACTCAGCCAGTGCTCTGTGGACACGTAATAAAAATGAAGTGACTGAAGAGCAGTACATCGAGTTTTATAAGAACCTCAGCCATGACTTTGAAGCCCCACTGGCATGGGCGCATAACCGTGTTGAAGGCAGTACCGAATATACGCAGTTGTTGTATGTACCGAGTAAAGCTGCTGCGAATATCTTTACCCGTGAAGCCAAAGCAGGAATTAAGCTCTATGTAAAACGGGTCTTCATTATGGATGACGCGGATAACTTGATTCCAAACTATTTACGCTTTGTTCAAGGGGTGGTCGATAGTGCCGATTTACCATTAAACGTCAGTCGTGAGCTGTTACAAGAAAGCCGCGATGTGAAAACCATTCGTGAAGGGAATGCACGCCGTGTATTGACCATGTTGGATGGTTTAGCCAAATCGGAAGATGAAAAAGATCAAGAGAAGTTCAAAACCTTCTACCGTGAATTTGGTTCAGTGTTAAAAGAAGGTTTGGGCGAAGACTTGGGTAACCGTGAGCGTATTTTAAAACTTTTACGCTTCTCAACTTCAAACAATGATGCGGTGAGCACTTCTTTGCAGGACTATAAAGCGCGTATGCCTGATGGGCAAAAAGCGATTTACTATGTGACTGCAGACAGTCTCAATGCTGCGAAGAACTCGCCACAACTTGAGTTATTTAAGAAAAAAGGCATTGAAGTCTTACTCATGGCAGACCGTGTCGATGAATGGGCAATGGAATTTGTCCATGAGTTTGATGGCACACCAATGCAGAACGTGGCGAAAGGTGCAGTCGACTTAGGTGATTTTCAAGATGCCGAAGAGAAGAAAGCACTTGAGGCAGCTGCAGAGCAGTTTAAACCTGTGGTTGAAAAACTGTCTGACTCATTGAAAGCCAAGACCAAAGAAGTACGTGTGACCACACGTTTGGTCGATTCACCTGCATGCTTGGTGACAGGTGAGGGAGAACTTTCTCCACAACTGATTCGTATGCTGCAACAAGCGGGTCAGGCCGTACCTGAAAGCAAGCCAATTTTGGAAATTAACCCAGAGCATCCATTGGTGAGAAAATTAGAAAATTCGGCACAGTTTGATGACTTGGCTAATGTAATTTTTGACCAAGCGGTGATTGCTGAAGGCGGCTTACCTGATGATCCTGCCGAATATATCAAACGGATTAACAGCTTATTGCTTCAATAAACCATTATATGTTTAAAGAAAGCCTATCGTTAAGATAGGCTTTTTTTTATGTCAATGAGTTGGATCAAGCACCTTAATATCTGTTGAACGCATCGATTAAATTGGCGGAAAAGAAGCTGATGTGGATATTCGTGGATAAGTTAGAACTTATCCACAGTTCAGCTTAAATATCCACCATGCCATTAAAATAAAGCTTCAAAACGCACCAAAGCACTGACGTAATGGCTGCGGTCTTCACGGTGATCGTTAAAATAATTTAAGTCACCTTGGATATAAAACCACTCCCTTAAGAACGGTTGACGCCACGAGACAAAAGGTCCCCAACGGTTCAAACGCAGGTCGTCGTTGTTGTAGAAACCGCCAGTGTAAATGCCGTAGTTAAAACGATTGCCATTAAAGAATTGGTGTTGTCTAAAGCTATAGTTATCCCAGAGCAGATCATCATCTTGTTCGTCGGCATAGGTCAGACTGAACTGATTGGATAAAAAGGGTTGATTGGGTCGCGCATGGGTCAGCTCTAGGTTGGTACGTAAATAATTTTCACTGTCGATACCATAACGATAAATCTGTTCAGCATACGCACGAAAATCATTGTCGAGTTTCCATTCTTTCGATAACTCGATCCGCGCATAGATATCATCCCCTGAGCGTACACCCAAGTCGAAATCGGTTTCAAAAGGCAGACGATCTGATAATTGCGACCATCTTAATGCTATTGAACTATTGGCATCACGGGTTTGGCGGCGATCAAATGTTTTATCGTTATTCGCACTGGGTGGATTTTCATTGGTAATCGCGACATTGTTTTGTAGTTCGTTATCTAAAGAATCATCCCCAAACACCACACTGAGTTTATGTTCTAAGGTTGGAAGTTTAACTCGACCCCGAATACGCGGTTTTACATCATATTCATCATGTTTATTCCAGCGGTTATCGACCAAGACCCGTAAGGTGGCTGTGGCCGGTTTTTTAGGATCGGTTTCACCAAACCAATTGTCCATTTTGGCGGCTGTTCGGTCTGCCCAGTTTCGAACTTCTTTTTGCTGGCGGTCGACCCACGTGCGTTCTTCAGTGAGGTCAGTCGTGGGCACAATCAGCTCGTCCGATTCTTCAGGTAGAACGGTTGGAAGTGAGTCTATCCACTGTGGAATTTGGTATAAAAGTCCACTACCTTTGGGGGGCGATGCGATTTTGTCAATTTCAGCCACGTCGTGAGGTGGCACAAAATGTTGTGTGCTGTTGGTATTGCTTTCCGCCCAAGCCACGTTGACGTATGTACCTAAACTTAGGCAGAAAAATAAAGAGATGGATCCCACATGTTGAGTTCTTAGCATGCTTTCGTACTTTATTGTTCTTCGATGTTTTAGTGTTGTAAATTTCACATAAGAACACAAGTAGAAAATACAAAACTCTACAACTCGCTGCCCAGTTGTTTTTGAATAGAATCAAATAATTGAAACACAGTGATAGGTTCAGGCAAAGTAGAAATCGTATTTTGAATCAGTTGCCAACTGATGCCGTGCTGTCGGTCTAAGACCAAGCACGGATACGCGATCTCGGTACGTGAGAGTTCAACCCGCTTCTGACCATGAATTACTCGAATTTTTTGTCGTTCTTTTAACACTAAAATGGGCGTATTTGCGTCCGCGGAGCTTTCTTCAAACTGGATGAATTTACGGCTATTGAGTAGATCGGCCAGAATAAAGGGGTGATAGTCTTCAATATGCCATACCAGTTTGGCCTGTTGGGTATACAGCTGAAAAATCGAAAATACATCATGCATGTGACCCTGTAGCTGGTCCCATCCAATTTCGCGAATAGCTGCGACTTGATGTTGACAACTCTGGGCAAATTGTTGGCTCAGGCAAATGGCTTCCGTGGGACTGTCAGCACCAAATAGAGCCAAATACTTAATAAACCCGCCGTGTTGATGGGTCTGTTCTGCCACATAGATGGGAGAGTCCAACCAGTGATCGAGTCGGTCGCTGTGGATCAGAAAATCGATATTTTGGCCGATCTCGGTGTGCCCTGAAAGGTCGAGGCCATACAGCTTAGGATCTAAGTTTGGTTGATGCAGCGTGCGCAATTTCGCTTGATATTGCCCTAGATTGATCTGTGTGGGCAGTATAGGTTGCACAGCAGTGGCCGATGTTTCTGAATTTTCTGTATGGCTATCCTGCAAAGCAAGGTGTGGTGCTGTCACTTCGCTTTTAAGTCGATCTTGCTTTTGAGATTCAGATGAAATGTCTGTATCTGGTTGTTCAGCCAAGATCGATCGCCTTTGGATAAAGTCCTGAATGGCAAGCGTTGAAATAGATGTGCTTGGCTTGAGGTCAAATCGAATGGGTGCAGCGGCCTCAATGATAAATTCTTCCTGAGGCTGACATGGCTCATCACTTAAAAGAGGCAGGTGACTGAGAAGTGAATGATTTTCTGCTAATACTTCAGGTCGAGGCTCTAAATCTGTTCGTACGATATTGACCTGATTTTCAGGTTCCTTATCTTGTTTGATACTTAGCTCAATAGCATTGATTGGGACGACATCTTCTACAGTGTTTTGTTTAAAAGACCTGAGTTTGGTTCCTTCAATTTGAGTTGTATTTGGGTTGCTGTCGAATGTAGGTTGAATTTCCGTATTGAAATGAAGCGCTACTTCAGCCTTAGATAAAAGTAGACTAGACTCAGGACTGACTTTGGGGAAGGAGGGCTCAGACTCTTGGGTTCGTACAGTCGATGTATCATCATTTGTAGCAATGCTTAAAAGCTCAATACCCATGAAAACAAAAGCATCGGTAACTACATTGTCCTGTGCATGCCTTATGTCAGTTTTTTTATGGAATGTGGTTGTAACGGGCAGGATAAACTGGTCTCGTGCAACTTCTGCAACTTCTGCAACTTCTGCAACTTCTGCAACTTCTGCAACTTCTGCAACTTCTGCAACTTCTGCAACTTCTGCAACTTCTATGGATGTTTCAGATGTTGTGAGAAAAGGTACGTTCTCGGGTTGTTGAGCACTTTGTGCATGACTCAAAAACCATTGGTAAGCGTGTTCAAACTTTATGTGCCATGGGCTGCTATACAGTGTAGGTGGGGTGCTTTGAAAAGCAATTTGCCAACCTAAACCTGATTTATATAAAACACCCCATGCGAAAGCCGCCTGCTGTTTTAAGGCATCGGTTAAAGCAGACTCATATTGAAATAGTCCAATATAGGCATGCTGGTAGGGGCTTTGTTGTATCCAGCGTTCAGCCGCCGCTTGAGGTTGCGTCAGTGCCTTATAGGCTTCGAGTTGTTTTTGAAAAATGGGTTCATCACAGAGTGCAAAGATTTCGCGGATGCGTTTTTTCGAGCGCGCAATTTCAAAAAAAGACAGAGGTTGATGTTCCAAACCATCAATCAATTGATGCAGTTCTTTGATCAGCAGTGCTTTTTCGATTGCTTTCATGCGCTGAACTCTAAAGTTGTTTTTGTGCTTGTTCCAAGTAGCTTGCCAAAACCATATTGATGGCCAGTTCAAGTAATTTATATTCGGCTGAAGTCGGCTGCGTATACTGCTGTGCAAACGCAATCAATTGATCAAGGTCAATGGCTTGGGGCGTAATACGACCTTGGATAAGGGCTTGTAAATTTTGCATAGGCATGTGCTATTGAGTGCATTTAATTTATTGGTTTTGGAATTCAGTCTTCTTGTTTGATCATAATTATAAAAGAGTAAATAGGCAAAAATTATTCTGCTCTCGATACGAGAAAAGGGTAGTGAAAAATGTAGATAATTTCGATTTCAGCACAGATTGAATTAAATATTTTGCCCTAGAGGGTTCATAGCTGAAATTTTTTGTCAGTTCTTTGCAATTTTGGGCAAAAAAATAGGCAATCAACATTGCCTATTTTTGACCAAGTCAGCACAAATTACGCTTCTTGATGTGGTGCAGCCGCAGGAGCATCAGCCGTTGCCGTTTGAGTGTCTGCTGGTTTTTTTACAGGAAAATCTGGAACAAAAACAACTTGTGCAGAAACAGTTGCAGAAAGAGCCATTACAGCGACAGCCAAAGCATATTTAACAGCGTTCATGATATTTCCTCTAAAAAGGAGGTCTCACTAAGGAGACTGGGAGTTTTAAAAAGATAAATTTCGCATGAATAATATCAAAAAATGATCGATTTAAGCGCTGGTTTAGGCCATTAAAAGATGAATGTTGAGTTCATTTATTGTTAAAAAACAATAAATTAGAATAAGTGATCTAGCTTGGTATAGAGTTTTTACTCCAGCGCTAAGCTGTTTAAATTTAAAGTGAAAATTTAGATTTTCAAGTTTGAAATGAAGCTTGAAAGTAGGACTTTTTTGTCTGAAATGAGACCTGAAAAAGGACTTGGAGTTACATGATTAATTGTTTAAATATTCATCATTTTGAAGTCTTTTGATTGTGCATACTGTGTAAGTTTTTGCTGTGGAATGTTTAAGTTATCTATTTTTGATTAAAAATTCACCTAAGATGAACAGGCAAAAACAACAATAGCTGAGGACAAACAGATGGCCATTGCAAAAGTGGTAGAAGTCAATTCAAGCAGTGCGAAAAGTTTTGAAGATGCGATTCAGACAGGGATCGCAAAAGTCACTGAGACGGTGAAGAATGTTCAAGGTGCTTGGATCAATGAACAAAAAGTGGTGATTAAGGACAACCAAATTGTAGAATATCGGGTCAATCTTAAAATTAGTTTCTTGGTCGATTAAACATAAATCCATTTTTTTTAACCTATAAAAAAATCCCCGCAGGCCGGGGATTTTCTCATCTATAGATAGGGCTCAGTTAAGGTCTGAAACCAGTATCCTTATGATTATTTGGGTGTTTCACAAGACTCATCGGAACACTGTGCCGCATTATTTTCTTCTGCTGGCATTTGTGCTTTTTCAAGGACTTGTAAAAAGACTTCACGCGGCTGTGCACCCGCTAAAGCCACACGTTGATCGAAAACAAAGAAAGGTACACCCGTTACTTTCAGTTGTTCACGCGCCACTTCTTGGTCAAACTTCACGAAATCTGCGTATTCGTCAGAATCCAGCACATCATCTACTTCAACTGGGTTTAAGCCAATACGAGAGGCCACGTCTTCAATGGTTTCACGTTCACCAATCGGTAAGCCTTGCGTCATATAGCTAAAGAAAAAGGCTTCTTTAGCTTCATTGCCTAAACCATGGCTTTGAGCAAGGTGAATAATACGGTGTGCATTGAAACTGTTGCCTGAGTTGGCATTTTCCCAGTTAAATTCAATGCCTTCTTCCGCAGCCATTTTGGCAATATTACGTTGCATCTCTTCAACTTCAGCCACTGTGCGACCATATTTTAGTGCGAGACGTTCTGAGTTCGAAATTTCTTGGCGTACTGGTGCATCTGGATCCAGTTCAAAACTGTGCCAATGCACTTCCAATTCCACACCAGCCTGTTCAGCCGCCGCTTCTAAACGTTTTTTGCCAATATAACAAAAAGGACAAACAACATCTGACCAAATATCTACACGCATGCGATTTCTCAAAAATAGTAAAAAGAGCAACTAAGGAAATGATGGGGATGAGTTATAAAATTTAAAGCAGGGCCATTAAAAAAAGCTGTTTCGCTATGGATTCAATCAGTTGAATCTTCTGGGCTTGACCGTTTATCTGACAACTACGCAGCACAAAGATCGAAAAATATACAATAGGGTTAAGACGCTCAGTGTGAGCATGTCTTTTTATATCTCTTATCGTTTGGGATTGTTTTATGAAATTTTTAAATTCTCTTCCGATTTTTTGTTGCGCTCTTCTTATGCCGACTTTGCTGCAAGCCAATGGGGAGATCGTGAGTCTACCGACTTTTAAAACCATGGCGGAATCAGAGCTACGTGCTGAAACGGGCGTGATTCCTTATCAACAGGATGAAAATATTCGTAAAGCCTTGCAGCACCGCATTGTTCAGTTACAGGATGATGCACAGTCTTTTGTGGTCGATCCGACTATCACTCAAAACATCGATATTTTGCCACCTGCGGTCACAGCAGATCTAAATTCTGTGCCACCTTTGTTACGTGAGCATGTCTTAAACATCGCCGCTGGTTTGCAGTCGTCTAATCCAACTGAAGGTTTGTATATCATGTTGCAGCCGTTTGGCATTGACCGTAATGCGACCAATGTACAAATTACCCGTGAACAAATTTCGATTGGGCAGATTGATCGGAATTTTATGCAAGGGATTCAACAGAATAGTCAGCAGCCGAGAATAGCTCCAGCGAAGTAACACGTCCTTATTTGTTTATCGCCAGTACATTCCTCATCGACTTGGGGAAGGTACGGCCGTAGGGTCTTAAAAGATAGATAACATGTTGAAATATTGATCATGTACCTATATTTGCTATGATGAAAAGAAATGAAGAGGAAGCTGAACATGCGACGTATCGTGTTGATTTTAGTTCTTGCGACCAGTGCCGTTTTTGGTTGGATGTTTTATCAGTATTCTCAACAACAAAAAGAGCAGCAGCAGCTACAAAGCTATGAAACGGTGCTGTATGAAAAGACTGAACAAATTTACAAACAAGCTCAAGATTGGACCACACCAATTCAAGTCGATGTAAAAGACCCACGTCTGACAGGTGACTATCAAATTATGGCGGAGTTTGTGCTCAGTCATATGCTGCAAAATACCGAAGCGCGTAATCAATATCTGCGAGATTTAAAAGCCTTAAATTGGGATCAGTTTCTAAATATTGACCGATTAAGCAAAGACAAAAAGAACAATTATGCTGAAACTGAGCAAATGCTGAAAAACGTACATGCCGTTGTTGAGAGCTATGCACAGCAAGTTGAACAACGTCAAAAAGATGCCATTGCTCAGGCCAAAGATTTAGCAATATCTTCGCGGTTCCGCCATCAACTGACCGACAGCATGAAAGCCAGTGAAAAAAGCCATGAAGCTATCCGCCTGTTTAGTCTTGAACAGCAGAATTTAGCCAAAGCGGATCAAATTTTCTTGGTGCTGAAAAATAACCAATGGGAAAAGAAAAATAACACCTTTATGTTTTATGAAGATGCACCACTACAGCAGTTTAATGCGCTGTATAAAGAGATTTTGGCACTGAATAGCCAAATGCAGCAGGTCGAAAAACAGACACAAAAAGAGGTAGAACAGAAGTTATAACACCGTGCAAAGATGACAGTCTTGTAAGCGGGCTGTCATCTGTTGTTCAAAATTGGCTGCTAGAGTAAAAGCACATAACGATGACGACTTTTCAGTGCAGGCAGGTGAGTCATGAGAACCATACACGTTTTTGATGATATTCAGCATGTGTATAGTGAGTTTGTAGAAAATAAAAACTATCCAAAATTAGAACGTTTAAGCAACTGGGGGAAGAATCGTTTTTTCTTCAACCAATATTTCAAAATGATCGAAGACTGGCACCACACCGAACAAATCGTGATTCAGTTCAACCAACAGTACTTCAGTCTAGATACGGGCAGCGCGCCTGACTTTATGGACAAAGAAAAGTATATGGCTTGGTTGATGGGCGAGCTCTTAATTTAAATCCTTCACACAACAGTACAGCGCCTGATTCGTTTTAGGCGCTGTACTTTTATTGTCTTAATCAAAAATTTTATCGGCGGCTTGGAACGGTAGGCTGACCACATCAATTGCGACGGCAAAAGGTAGCAGCACTAATTTTTCAAAAGGATTCATGCCTGACTTCGATTTATAACTTTCCTCTTGGTGGGTATAAATGCTCACCTGATAAGGCTTACTCAAAGCTTTTAACGACGCTAAATTGTTCGCGGCAGGGTAAACTACACCTGCCAGTTTGATCTCAAAACAGAAACGCTGTGCAAACATGCGTTCATCACTGGAACTTGAACATTCCTTCGCGCCATTTTCAATAAAAAATTCCAGATCTTTTTTGCTGATGTCTTCTTTGAGCTTCACATAAGATAATGGCAATGTCCCTGTAAAATGACCATCATTCTTTTCTGAATAGAAACTTAGTGCTCGGGTCACTTGAATATTCTTCGGATCCAGTTTCCCAATCAAGCTGACAAATTGAGGCCCACCTTGGGTCAATACATAACTTTTTTGTTGGCCTGCAATCACTAAACTATGCGCAGGTAAATTCGGTAGAGGCTGAGCAGGTTTGCCAAAAGCCACCACTTGGTCTTCGATTAAGGTCACTTTGTTGGTAAGGGTATAGGTTTTATTGTCTTTGGTCATCAGGGTTTTGGTGGCACAGCCTGTGAATAATGTTCCCATGACGCCTAAGCAAATGATGGTTCTTAAAGGTGATGCAAACATCGATAGACTCCGAATCATTTGAAATATAGTTAAGCTGAATTTTTATTGTCTTTAAGCCTATCATTAAAATGTTCAAAAAGGCGTCAAAGCTCAAAAGTTTAACGTCATGAAAGTTCTATGAGTCGCTCAATGCAGGGGAGCGACAGATTTTATTTCTTACACATCTGTAGTTTTTAGTCACTGAATGAATGTTCATTTGAGTCTGAACTGGCTATGATCATACAAGCGTTCAATAATAAAAGATGGATTAGCAAATACGTCATAACAAAGGTGGGAATCGGCTGATGCAAGACTTGATTTGTTATAAAGAACTTCCTGTGTGGACTGCGCAGACCATTCCGCAAGGCTTTAAAAATCAACACAATACCAAAGCGGGCACGTGGGCAAAGCTAAAGATTTATCAAGGTGAGCTGAGTTTTGCTTTTCTAGATGAGGCAGGTCAAGTGCAATCTGAACATCTATTTACCCCTGAGCAACAGCCACCGTTTATTGAGCCTCAAGCATGGCACAAGATTGTTTCGACCAGCGACGACATAGAGTGTCAACTACAGTTTTACTGTACTCCGCAGGATTATTTTAATAAGAAATATCAGCTTTCACCCACGCATTCAGAAATTTTGGCGGCTACGCCGTATTTACACGGTGGTCGGGCTTTGGATGTCGGCTGTGGACAAGGGCGAAATTCGCTGTACTTAAGCCAGCAGGGCTTTGAGGTGGATGCTTGGGATGTGAATCCGCAAAGTTTGCAAAAATTACAGCAGATAATAGATGCCGAAGGTATTCAAAAGATTCATCTGCAACAGCGTGACCTCAATGCTGACCCAAGCATTACCAGCACATACGACTTTATTTGCTGTACGGTGGTGATGATGTTTTTAGAGGCCTCAACAGTGAAACCATTGATTGCGCAGATGCAGCAAGCCACAAATGTAAATGGATTTAACTTGATCGTCTGTGCGATGGATACCGATACTATTCCTGCGCAGGCTGAATTTCCTTTTGCGTTTAAAGCAGGAGAGTTAAGTGCGCTATACGATGGCTGGAACATTGTGAAATACAATGAAAATGTAGGTGAGTTACATCGAGTCGATGAGCAGGGCAATCGGATTAAGCAGCATTTTGCGACCTTGTTGGCACAGAGGATATAAATTAATCAAAATTTAATGTAATTTTTGATTTAAAATTATTTGCTAAAATTTATTAAATTAGATTTCTTTTCGACATAAAAATTGTGCGTCATATATTGACGTCTTATCAGATAGACGACCTCTATTATTGAATTAAATAGGCTATTATGGACACACCTGAGAGTAATGAATATCTGATCCAAGACATTTCTGAATTTGATTCAGATTCTTTAGAACAATTAGGGACAAAAAGTAAGTTTTGGTATGTAAATGAAGATATAGAATATCTTTTTAAAAGTGTTACATCTAATACTGGCGAGCGCTTAGGTGAAGATTGGGCTGAAAAAATAGCGTGTGAACTTGCAGAGTTATTAGGATTACCTCATGCTCATTATGAATTGGCTATACATAAGGGGGTACGGGGTGTTGTCACGAAGAACTTTATTAATAAAAATTTTGCCCAACGTTCTGAATCACTTACAGCCGGTAATGAGTTACTACAAGAACATGTTTCTCAATTGGGGGGCGAAAATCCTAATATTCAATATGTAGAGCATGTTTTTAAAGTGATGAAAAATAATGTTAAAGGAAAGCCGATCGGCTTTTCGAGTTTTCATAACATTAAGACAGCAAGTGAGTTTTTTGTTGGTTACTTAATGTTTGATGTTCTGATTTCAAATCAGGATAGACATAATGAAAATTGGGGAATGATTATAACTTCTAAAGGTGTTACTCATTTAGCACCTAGTTATGATCATGGTGCTAGCCTAGCAAGAAATGAAAGTGATAAAACACGTCAAATTAGACTTGAGAGTAGGGATCAAGGCCAACAAGTTCCTAATTATGTAAGAAAGGCTAAATCACAGTTTCAAGACTCTTCTACGAATAAGCGCCTAAAGTTGATTGAAGCTTTTAGACGTTATGCTTTAATGGAAAAAGTTGCAGCATTGGCATGGTTGGATAGGTTAAATCAGATTGAAGATACTCAAATTTGGATAATTATTGATAAAGTTCCAAGTTTGTTAATGTCTAATATTTCAAAACAATTTACTTTCCAATTGCTTATTTGCAATAGAGATAATTTGTTAAAAATGTACAATGAATTTAGTGAAGGTGTTTAAGGTGAAATTGTCATGATGAAGAATGTTTTCGTGTTATGGCAGGATTCAGCGGATACAAGAATGTGGTATCCAGTGGCTAAATTAACTCAGAAATCTGACCTGGAATATGTTTTTAAGTATACGAAAGGCTCTGATCATAAAAATTTTACTTATTTTCCTAGTATGGAAAATAAGTTAGAGGAATATAAGTCAGATAAATTGTTCGCCTTTTTTAAAAACCGTTTAATTCCTGAAAGCCGACCAGAGCACGATAGTATGTTTGAATGGTCTGGATTGTCTGCGAATTCTAAAGACTACTTGGAATTACTAGCTATTTCTGGTGGAGAAAAAAAGACAGATCACTTTAGAATTGTGAACGTACCCCAAAAAGTGAATGATTTTTATCGAGTAAAGTTTTTTATTAGTAGTATTAACTATTTAACTTCCAGTGAAAAACAGTCATTGAAGCAGGTCAATATTGGTGATGAATTAAATTATCAATTTGATAATGTGAATACTATTGATGCTGATGCTACTATTTTATTGAAAGATGAGCAGATTAAAGTTGGTTATCTGCCACACTATTTATGTAAGGATCTTAAAAATTTACTGAATTTTATTGATAGGGATAAAGTTAAATTTACTGTTCTAAAGGTAAATTCCGACGCTCCTGTACAATTTAGAGTCTTATGTGAAATGAATGCTGTATGGCCTGATAGTTTTCAACCGTTTAGTGATGATGATTTTAGGATTCTATAAAAAGAAACCCCGCAATAAGCGGGGTTCTTTTTATCTCAGTATTTAACTAAACATTAAACACGTTCGATAATGGTTGCGATACCTTGACCCAAACCGATACACATAGTCGCAAGACCAATTTGCGTATCTTGTTGTTCCATTACGTTCAACAACGTGGTTGTAATACGTGCACCAGAACAACCCAATGGGTGACCCAATGCAATCGCACCACCATTTAAGTTAATGATGTCTTGCTTCTCATATATGCCTAAACCTTTCATGGCCGATAAGCCCTGAGCAGCAAACGCTTCGTTTAACTCGATGGTTTGAATATCCGCCATGGTGAAACCTGCGCGTTTAAGCGCTTTTTGCGTTGCAGGTACTGGACCATAACCCATAATCGCAGCATCACAGCCTGCAACCGCCATAGAGCGAATGACAGCACGTGGCTTAAGACCTAAAGCTTGAGCACGTTCAGCAGACATCAACAACATTGCAGATGCACCATCAGACAAAGCTGAAGAAGTCGCAGCTGTTACTGTACCGCCTTTCGGGTCAAATACAGGACGTAAACCTTTGAATGCTTCAAGGTTTGCATCTGGACGAATCACTTCATCGATATCACAAAGGATTTTGAAGCCATTTGCATCATGACCTTCAACACCTACGATTTCGTTTTTGAAACGACCTTCTTGCGTTGCAGCCCAAGCGCGGCGGTGAGATTCAACACCGAACGCATCTTGTTCTTCACGCGTAATGCCGTTCATACGACCTAACATTTCAGCCGTTAAGCCCATCATGTTAGACGCTTTTGCATAGTGTTTAGACGCTTCTGGGTTCAGGTCGATGCCGTGCATCATCCCGACATGGCCCATGTGCTCAACACCACCGATGATGAATACATCACCTTGATTGGTTGCAATCTGTGCAGCAGCGGTGTGAAGCGCTTGCATAGATGAACCACACAAACGGTTAACTGTTTGACCTGCCACAGTTTTTGGAAGGTCAGCCAATAAACCAATGTTACGGCCAATGTTCATACCTTGTTCTAAAGTCTGGTTTACACAGCCCCAGATCAGGTCTTCAACTTCATTGGTGTCAAACTGGTTACGAGCAACTAAAGCACGAACCAATTCAGCCGATAAGCTGTCAGCACGTACATTGCGGAACATACCGTTTTTGGTTTTACCCATTGCTGAACGTACGCCATCAACGATGACAACGTCACGTGGATTTAAAGTAGCCATTCACGTTGCTCCTTAACCGTAGAATTTTTTGTTGTTAGCAGCCATGTCACGCAACATTTGTGGCGCTTCATAAGCCTTACCTAAGTGTGCGTATTTGTCGCAAAGGGCAACGTATTCAGCAACACCTGTTTGGTCGATGTAACGGCATGGACCACCACGGAATGGAGGGAAACCTACACCCATGATCATCGCCATGTCTGCTTCAGAAGCAGTCGCGACGATGTTGTCTTCTAGGCAACGAACAGTTTCGTTACAGAAAGCAAGCATCATACGGTCAATGATTTCTTGAGCATCAAACTCGCGTTTTTCCGCAGTTGCCACAGTAGCAACAAGCTCATACGCAGTAGGATCAACCACTTTGGCTTTTTTGCCTTTACGGTCAAGTTCGTATTTGTAGAAACCAACGTCGTTCTTTTGCCCCAAACGTTTGTTTTCGTACATGATTTCGATTGAACCTTTGAAGTCTGGCTTCATGCGGTCAGGGAAACCTTCAGCCATCACTTCTGCACCATGAACGCCCGTGTCGATACCAACAACGTCGATTAGGTAAGCAGGACCCATAGGCCAGCCGAATTTTTCCATCACTTTGTCGACTTGTTGGAAGTCAGCACCGTCTTTCAATAGAAGGTCAAATGCACCGAAGTAAGGGAACAATACGCGGTTTACAAGGAAACCTGGGCAGTCGTTCACAACGATTGGTGTTTTACCCATCTTCTGAGCAAGAACTACAGTGGTCGCAATCGCTTCAGCCGAAGTCTTCTCACCACGGATCACTTCTACCAAAGGCATCATGTGTACTGGGTTAAAGAAGTGCATACCCACGAAGTTTTCAGGACGTTGTAGGTTTTCAGCCAAACGTGTGATTGAAATTGTTGAAGTATTTGAGGCAATGATTGTGTTGTCACGAACATTCTTCTCAGTTTCAGCAAGTACAATGCCTTTTACTTTTGGATTTTCAGTTACTGCTTCAATCACGATGTCCACTTCTTTAAACTCGTCATAGCTTAAAGTTGGACGGATGCGCGCAAGCGTTTCACCCATTTGAGCAGGTTTCATCTTCTTACGTTCAACTTGTTTGGTCAGTAAGCCATTGGCTTCTTTCATACCCAAAGCAAGTTGTGGATTACCAATGTCTTTCATGATGATTGGTGTGCCTTTGCTTGCCGCTTGGTAAGCAATACCACCACCCATGATACCCGCGCCTAGAACAGCCGCTTGGTTGACAGGGTGCGCACCTTTTTCATATTTCTTCGAAGTTTTCTTCACCACTTGGTCATTGATGAATAGACCAATTAATGCACCTGCTTGTGGTGTAATCGCTGCTTTTGCAAAACCAGCTGCTTCAGCTTGCAGTGCTTCATTACGTGGAAGGCTTGCACCGGCTTGTAATGAGTCAAGAAGAAGTTTAGGCGCAGGGTATTGAGCAGGATTTGCTTTTGCAAGTACCGCACCTTTTGCCGAGTTGAACGCCATCATTTGTTCGATTGGGTTCAATTTAACTGGGTCAAGTTTTTCTTGGCGTTTTGCTTTCCAGTCTACACGGCCAGCAAGGGCTTGTTTAACCAAGTCAATTGCAGCGTCTTGGAGTTTGTCGGCAGCAACAACCGCATCAACCGCACCATCTTTCAGTGCAGCAGCTGGTTTTTTAGGATTAGCCATGGCCATCCATTCAACTGCATTGTCGATACCAATTAGACGGCTTAAACGAACCGTACCACCGAAACCAGGGAAGATGCCCAGTTTGATTTCAGGAAGACCGACTTGAGCCGCTTCTGACATCACACGATAGTCACACACGAGACACATTTCAAAGCCACCGCCCAATGCCATACCATTGATCGCTGCAACTTTAGGAATCTCTAAATCTTCAAACGCGTTGAAGATGTCGTGAACAGGCAATGCCCAATCCACAATCGCTTGTTCGCCTTGAGCGAAGTTTGCACCAAATTCAGTAATATCTGCGCCAACGATAAATGTAGATTTAGCCGAAGTAACGATTAAGCCTTTGATGTCACCGTTTGCTTTAACAGCGTCAATTGCAGCTTTGAAATCTTCAATCGTTGCACGGTTAAATTTGTTGACCGACTCACCTTGTAAGTCAAAGCGGAATTCTGCAATTCCGTCCGAAAGCATTTGGACGGTAATGGCATTGCCAGCGTGGATCATGCCTGATCTCCTTTATTTTGGAGGACTTCTAAGTTGATGTTGTGAAGCGAGTACGTCATTCCTACGTACATCTATGCTCCGCCAATCTTACGATAACTATATCGAAAAAGAACATAACAAGTTGTATCAAGCCGTGACGCAAGGGTCATCTATTTTTATTCAATTATTTCGTGTGCTTGCGTGATGTATTTTTGAATGATGCGGCCTAAATAGAGTGAAGTTTTTGTTTCATTTAAGATTTTTTATGGATGAGTGGTTAAAAAATGATTAGACGGCGTCCTTATATTTCAAGTCAATCTTTGTGCCGATTTTGGCAATTTAGTCAATGCTGCACTTGCAGGTAAACCCAAACAGAATGAAAACTTGTGATGAAAAGCTGGAAATAGGACGTACTTTGCAGCCTATGTTACAATTCGCAGTCTAGACCGAATACCGGTCTTTTTCTTTTTCTTTTATTTCGTTTTCTTTGGTTTCCAGGTTTTCATATGATTAAGTGGATCATTCTGGCGATTTTTATTCTTTCTGCACTTTATATTCAGCAACGTGGGAAGGTTCGTCACTCGTTTTATCGTCAATTTTTCGATCACTCAACGATTCTTGCGCCGATAAACTACCTCATGTACATGTTTTCAAAGGTGCCGAATCAGCCATATATCGACCCCCAGCATTTTCAAGACTTAAAAGTGTTGGATGAAAACTGGGAAATGATTCGTGATGAAGCAAAAGCTTTATATGAAAAAGGCGGAATTAAAGCATCGAGCAGTTATGATGATTTGGGGTTTAACTCCTTTTTCAAAACAGGATGGAAGCGTTTTTATCTGAAATGGTATGACTCTGCGCATCCGTCAGCCGCTGAACTTTGTCCAAAAACGACGGCGTTGCTGAAAACCTTGCCGACCATTAAAGCCGCGATGTTTACTGAACTGGCACCAGACAGCCGTTTGGTTCGTCACCGTGACCCTTATGCGGGTTCATTGCGTTATCACTTGGGGCTGATCACACCGAACGATGACCGCTGCTTTATTGATGTGGATGGTCAGCGCTATTCATGGCGCGATGGTGAAAGTGTGGTCTTTGATGAAACTTATATTCACTATGCCGAAAACACCACTGATCAAAACCGCATTATTTTCTTTGCTGATGTCGAGCGTCCTTTAAAAACACGCTTTATGCAAAAGTTTAACCATTGGTTTGGTAAAAAAGTGATGACCGCTGCCAGTTCTCCAAATGAAGCAGGGGATCAAACGGGTGGGCTGAATAAAGTCTTTGGTTATGTCTATCAAGTGCGGATCAAAGCCAAAGCTTTGAAGAAAACCAACCGTCAATTGTACTACTTCTTAAAGTGGTTCCTGATGCTCGGAATTTTCTTTTTGATCTTTGTTCGGCCTTATGTGTTTTAAAGCACATTAAGCGCCCTGAGGGGCGTTTTTTATTTGGGCAGAAAAGGGGGAAGCCTATCTGCCCTTTTGATTTTTCTATTTATTTCAAGGCTCACAGTGGATTCGAACCACGTATGGCTTTATGCTTTATCCAGTTAAAACTAAAAACAACATGAGCGCGTATCTGTGTCATTTTTAAGATCGCAACTTATAATTTAGATAAAGCATGAGGTTTCAAGGTGCAAAAGTTTCGTTCGAAGATGGACTGGTGGTTTTTGGGGTTTATTATTGCGATGTCAGGCCTGTTGGCCCAATTGATTTTGACCACCTATGGCAAAGGCATTTTGATGCAAAATCTTTTGTTCGTTGTGGTCTATGCTTTGACTATTGTTTTGCTGTGGTGGCCGCTGTGGAGTACCCGCTATGTGGTCGATCAGGAGCAACTGACAATTCGCAGTCTCTGTTTTAAGTGGATCATTCCCTTAAGCGCGATACAGTCGGTTTCTGAAACAGATAATTCCATCAGTTCACCAGCCTTGTCCTTAGATCGTCTAAAGATTGAATACTTGAAACAGGGCCAAACCAAAACCATTTTGGTGTCGCCGAAAGACAAAGTCGCGTTTAAAGCTGCGTTAAAATTGTCATAAATACAGTCTTAGGCAAGTTGTATGCTTTACGGGACTAAGCGAGTGAAAGCCTTGCTCAAATATGCCGTGAGGACTAAAGTAAAATAAACTTGAGTTCTGTTCATCCCACAAACCTCCACATGCAAAACGTCTACTTGCCGTTGAAGGATATGCTTATGAAGTCGTATCAATTGAGTCCGACACAAATTCAAACTTTAGTGCCGCATATGGGGAGTTGTATCGCATCAGATATGATTACGGTGCAAGGCCTAAAAGTGGCTTATATGTACCGTGAAGAAGCACAATCTAGCGATGAAAGTGGTTGGGTGTTTTTATCGGGTGAAGAAGGAGATGACTATATTGAAGACCCTGAAAATTTAGGCCTTTATGAGGTCAATGTGATTGCCAATTATGATGCGGACATCATTGCTCACTTAAATGCACCTGCGGGAAGTCACTTTGCCCGCAATGAACAAGGTGTGTTTGAACGGATCGACTTTGAAGCAATGGATCTGGAGTAAGCCTTCAATCTCAGTATCAATGTCTTTTACCAGCGGACTGGTTTTGAAACGCACTAGCAATAAGCTTGAAATGTGTCAGATCTGCCCAATCTAAAAGACAGATCAAAGGCTAAGCCTAAGCAGAACAGGTGACGGCGAGCCGAGAAAATTAGGGAACCCTGTGAACGAAAACGCACGAGAACATATCGAAAAAATTTTAGCCAATATGACCACACTGCCGGGCGTTTATCGCATGCTCGGCAAAGACGGTGAACTGCTGTATGTGGGCAAAGCGAAAAATTTAAAAAATCGTGTCTCGAGTTATTTTGTCAAAACTATTGAGCACCCGAAGACGCAGGCTTTGGTAGCACGTATTTATGACATCGAAACCTTAGTCGTTCGTTCCGAAACTGAAGCACTGCTGCTTGAACAAAACCTGATTAAGCTGCACCGTCCTCCGTATAACATTATGCTCAGGGACGATAAATCCTATGTGTATATCTTTGTCTCTGCCGACAAACCGTATCCACGGATTGCATCGGGTCGGGGCAAAGGCAAACACCAAGTTGGTAAGTTCTTTGGGCCCTATCCGAGTGCTTATAATGCACGGGATACTTTGTTGGTTTTGCAAAAACTGTTTAATGTTCGTCAGTGTGAAAATAGCTATTTTTCACAGCGTAAGCGTCCTTGTTTGCAGTATCAAATCAAACGTTGTTCAGCGCCATGTGTGGGACTCATTAGCCCTGAAGAGTATAAAAATGATGTCGATAACTCGATTCGTTTTTTACAAGGGGACACCAAAGAGCTGAATCAAGAACTGATTGCGAAAATGGAGCAAGCGGCCGAAGCCCTAGAATTTGAAAAAGCGGTGTTTTACCGTGATCGTATGGCATTACTGCGGGATGTCCAGTCACAACAAGCTATTTATAAGCTCAAAGGCGAGGCAGATATTTTAGCGATTGCTTATCAGGCAGGGGTGACCTGCGTGCAGATTATGCATGTGCGCAACGGCAAAATGCTCGGAGGTAAAAGTTATTTTCCAGATATGCTCGGAGATAATTTGGGGCAAATGCTGGCTGACTTCATGGCGAACTTTTATTTCCAAGTGGCAGATGAAGTACCCAGTGAGTTGATTGTAAATGTTGAATTGCCCGATCGAAAAGAACTGGAACAAGCGTTACAACAACAGTTTGATAAGAAAGTACAGATTAAACATAGCGTGCGTGAGACACGTGCAGAATGGTTAGAGCTGGCACAGATGAATGTGCAGCATGCGATCAAAGGACAATTGGCCAATCACTTTGAACTGAATGAGCGTTTCCATCAACTTGAACAAGTGGTGGGGCGTCCGATTGATCGGATCGAATGTTTTGACATCTCACATACCATGGGTGAAGAAACCGTGGCTTCGTGTGTGGTATTCGACAGTGGTGGCATTCGTAAGCGCGATTATCGTCAGTTTTCAATTCAAGACATTACCGCTGGTGATGACTATGCCGCAATGCGTCAAGCGCTGACTCGTCGTTATAAAAAAGCTATGCTGCCTGATTTACTGCTGATTGATGGTGGCAAAGGGCAGTTGCATATGGCGATGGAAGTCATGCAAGAGCTGGGTTTAGAAGCCTTTATGGTTGGGGTGTCAAAAGGTGAAGGGCGTAAACCGGGCCTTGAAACCTTACACTTTACCGATGGAACTAAAATTCAGTTGCCTGAAGATCATAAAGCGTTGCATTTGATACAACAGGTACGTGATGAGGCACATCGGTTTGCGATTACTAAACACAGGGCTAAACGTGATAAAAAACGGGGTTCATCGATTTTGGAAGTGATTCCGGGGTTGGGGCCGAAACGCCGCCGCGATTTATTGACGCACTTTGGCGGGATTCAAGGGGTGTTAAAGGCCTCCGAAAAAGACTTAATCAGAGTCCCCGGTTTGGGTGAAGTGATGGCCCGTACTATTTATAAAGTTTTGCATGAATAGAACAGCATCTACTGCGATGGCAAAAGTGCTTATTGACCCATGGGTCATTGATCATTCACATTGGTTGAATTGTGTTGTAAAGATATAGACGGAATTTAAAACAAGGATGCCACATGTCGCTTCAACACAGTTATCAGGCTTTAGCAGAACAAGAATGGATTGATATTCCTACAGGCTGGTTACAAGGACGCACGATTTATGGGGGACTGGTCGCAGGTTTAATGATGCAAAAAGCATTGTCGACTCTTGCCGATGACACGAAGCATTTACTCAGTTGTAGCGTGACTTTTGTTGGCCCAGTACAACAGGCCAAAGTTCGTTTAACCAGCGAGATTCTACGTCAAGGCAAGTCGGTTACCACCTTGGAAGTACGCTTATGGCAAGATGATGCAGTTCAAAGCATTTTAGTGGCAAGCTTTGGGACACAGCGTGAATCGAGTATCCATGTGCATCAAGAACCTGTAGCGCCAGCGTTTCCATCGGTTGATGGTCTTACAACAGCACCGCATCACCCGCTTGCACCTGAGTGTTTTAAGCAGCTGGATATGGTTTGGGTCACAGGGCAGTATCCGTGTACAGCCAGCCCAAAGCCTGACTTTTCTGGCTGGTATCGCTTTAATCCAGACTTACATGAAAATCGAGACATGACCGTAGCCGACCTCATGGTGTCGATGGACATTTGGCCACCAGGGGTGCTACCGATGTTTAAAAGTATGGCACCTGCCAGTTCGCTAACATGGCATTTGACCTATGTGCATCCGCTGAAAAATCAGTTACACGATTGGATGAAATACCACGTTGAAACGCAATATGCTGCGGATGGATATTCCACCGAAGCCGCCTATTTGTGGGATGATCAGAATCGTTTAATTGCAATTTCACGTCAAACAGTTACCGTGTTTGCCTAGTGACACCTTAGGTCAATTCGTATAAAGTGGGCGCTATTAACGATGGATTAAACCTCAAAAAAGTGTGCATTTTCATCGTACATGAGGGAAACAACGGGCGGTGTTTATGACTACAGGTCGCATCCTGAATATTCCTAATATCTTGACCTTGGCGCGTATTGCCTTAATTCCGGTCTTTTTGTTGGTGGCCTATTGGCCCCCTGTAATGGGTATCGCTGAACAAGCGGTAAGTATGTCTCGTCATATTTTGTTGACGTCTATTTTTGTCGTTGCAGCGGTGACAGATTGGTTCGATGGTTATTTGGCGCGGACTTTAAATCAGACCTCTGCATTTGGGCGTTTCTTAGACCCAGTTGCGGATAAATTGATGGTGGCAGCGGCACTGATCGTGTTGGTACAGTGGAAACCTGAAATTTCGATGGCATTTGCGGCGATTGTGATTATTTCCCGTGAAATTACGGTGTCAGCACTGCGTGAATGGATGGCGGAATTAGGTGCGCGTACTAATGTAGCCGTGTCTACGGTCGGGAAATATAAAACCGCTTTTCAAATGATTGCGATTACCGTGTTCTTACTGAATTGGCAGCCGCTTGAAATGTTGGCTTATGCATTGTTGTATACCGCAGTAATTTTGACTTTATGGTCGATGTTTATTTATCTCAAAGCGGCTTGGCCTTACTTAAAACAGCCTTGATTGTTAGATTTTTAAGAAGCTCCTGCGGGAGCTTTTTTTGTGTTTGAAAAGATTAACTATGCGTTTCTTACTCAGTATCATCTTCAAAAGTCTTGGCAATTTTTTCAATATTGAGGCTCTTGGCCATGGCATCGAAAATTTCCTTATAGACCCCATCCTGACGGTACAGTGCTTCATGTTCCCCATGTTCTGCAATACAGCCTTCCTTCATGACATAGGTATAATCGGCATCGATAATTTGTGACAAACTATGCGAAATAATAATCACCGTTCGCCCTTGTTTGATCTCATCGAGGCTCTGTTTAATTTGCTCGCTAGCAATCGCATCGAGGCTGGCGGTTGGTTCATCGAGAAAAATAATCGGTGGGTTTTTGAGGAACATCCGTGCCAGCGCAATGCGTTGTTGTTGCCCGCCTGAAAGCATCAGTGCATCGGATTGGTAAGCTGCGGGGAGCTGCAAAATTTGTTCATGAATAGAGGCTTTTTCTGCGGCAGCATACACTTCTTCATCACTGGCATTGATTTTTCCATAGCGAATATTGTCTAAAATACTGCCTTGGAAAATGTGATTTTTCTGTAAGACGAGGCCAATGTGATCGCGTAAATAGGCGGTGTCGATGTCTTGTAAATCAATTCCATCGAGTTCAATTTTTCCTGCTTCGGGCTGATAAAATTTATCTAATAGGCTAATTAGGGTCGATTTTCCTGCACCCGATAAACCGACCAACGCTGTAATTTTGTTGGGTCGAATTTCCATGTTGATTTGTTTTAAAGCGTGATGACCATTGGGGTAGAAAAAATCGACATTCTTTAGGCTGAATTTTCCCTGAATGGCGGGTTTGAGTGCACCACTTTGCTCGATTTCATCATCTGCTTCTAAAATTTTAAAAAAGCTTTCCGCATAAATCATTGCATCATTCACTTCATCATAAATACGGTGCAATGAACGAATGGGTGCGGAGACATTATTAAACAGCAAAATATGAAACATGATCATGCCAATGCTCATTTGTCCATCGAGCACAAAGTACGCCGTGAGGATGATGATCAGCACAATCCCGATTTGTTCAATAAAGGTCTTTAAGCCATCAAATAAAAAGCTGAGTTGACGCGTTTGCATCTGGTTATCGGTCAGTGCTTTTTGCAATTTCAGTTGTTTAGTCGATTCAATGGACTCTCGGTTAAAGGACTTAATCACGCTAATCGACTGGATAATACTGAGAATGCCTTGGCTCTTTTTTTCACGGCCATCACGCAGGTTGCGCCGCCATCCGCCCAGTTTTTTAGCTTGTTGGAAGGTCAGCCAAAAGTAAATTGGGATAATACTGGTCGCCACTAAACCGACGTAGAAGTTGGCATAGTACATCAGCCCCAGTGCCACAATGGCACTGCTAAAAAGTGGCAAAATATCGATAAAAAAGATTTGTACCAGACGGGTCAGTGAACCAATGCCACGGTCAATTCGCGTTTGTAGCTTACCCGCTTGGTTTTGATCGGCATTAAAAAAAGCCAAACGGTAGCTGAGAAATTTTTCGATAATGCTTTGCGCCAAGTCTTGCGATACCAGAATGCGGAGCTTTTCCCCATAAAACTTTTGACCAAACTGCACCAAGGCACTGATGATTTCTTTACTGAGTAAAATCACAGAAATGGTGATCAAAATATGTAGGCCTTCGGTCAGTCCTTGGCCTTGTTCGACCAGACGGTTGATACTGTCGACGGCATATTGCAAAGTCAGAGCATTAACCTGCGCGGTGAAGGAGCCAATCAGCGTCAGGATCAAGGTCGCAATCACCAATATCCGATAGGGACGGACAAAGGGGCGAAGCTTTTGAAACAACTGCCAAAGGTTCATACATGCTTCTTTTTATTGTGAAAGTTCACATGAGTGTATGCATAAGGAGGCTAGGCGACAAGCTGTGACTTTGTTTTGATTTGTGTCGTTCTAAATTCAGTTAAACTGTTTGCAGAGGAGGAAAAGTCATGACCTTAGATCTGTTTAGTCCTGAACCGCAAGCAAACTTGCTCCCATTTGATGGGCAGGTGCAGGACTTGGGCTTGATTTTAACGGCAGAGCAAAGTGCGAAATATTTGGATTATTTTTTAGCACATTTGGCATGGCAACCTGACGAGGTCGTACTGTATGGCAAACGTTATGTCACGGAACGAAAAGTGGTGTGGTATGGCGATGCCGAGTACCAATATCACTATTCGGGCAGTGCCAAGCAAGCACTGTTATGGCATCCCGCTTTGTTTCGTTTAAAACAACATATTGAGCAATTGGTGGGACATCCATTTAACTCATGTCTAGCTAATTTATATGAAAATGGTAGCCAAGCCGTGGGCTGGCATAGTGATGATGAGCCTTCACTACGTTCGCCGCAGCAAGAAAATGTGGTGATTGCCTCACTCAGTTTTGGTGCAACCCGTAAGTTTTGCTTTAAGCACAAGTTTAAACAGGAAAAAGTCGAGCTGATGTTGCACAGCGGGCAATTAATCGTGATGCGTGGACAGACCCAGCGCTACTGGAAACATGCTTTGATGAAATCCAGCAAAATCACTGAGCCACGTCTGAATTTAACCTTTCGCTATTTCTATCCAGCGCCTCAAAGCTAAGTTGAGTTAAGCCTCAATATTATGCAATAGATGGCATTTCTGTTCGATCTGTAAGGCGCTATGTCTTAATATTTCAACCATTTTTTTCAGATCCACAAATTCAAACCGATTTTTTGAAGCCAATAAGGTCAGTGCCAACGGTGTATCTTTGGGTGAAAATTTGACAGGTACAGACAGACTGGCAAGGTTGGGGTCAAACTCGCCATTGGAAAAATAATAGCCCTGTTTCTTAATTGCTTTCATTTTCTGTAAAAATTCATCTTGGCTCGCAGCAAAATTGACCTCGGCCAGTTGAGCTGAAAATTTTTGATAATATTCAATAATTTTAGCTTTGCTGAGCTGTGAAATGACCACTTTAGGCGATGAACCCAAATACACGGGACGTGGGCAACCACGCCCGTAAGAAAATAACTCAAGGTCTTTAAACACTTCACCATATAGGTCAATACAGTGCTCTGCGTTGAGCTGAGTGAGGATACAGCAAAACTCCGTTCGCTCAACGATGTCTTGCATAAAAGGAATGCTGATTTGTAAGAGTGGGTCTGTGGTTCGAGAGATATAGTCCAAAACGGCAATCTGAGAGCCTAAAGTATAGTCACCACTGGTACCACTTAAGCGCTGTAAAAGTCCTGCGGATACCAATTCCTTTAAATAGCGATAACTGGTGGGCTGTGATAGTCCCAGTTCGGCACTGATGATATCGACATTGATAATCGGGCGTGACACAGAAAAGAGGTCTAAGACAGTGAGAATTTTACCGAAACTTGAAAGTGCCATAAGAACCTACTTAGTCAAAATAAATGCCATTTGAACGACAGTTACTATATAACAAAAACCCTAGACTCGACATGGCTTTCGTTCTGGGCGCATGGCTTTCGTGGACTTTTATCAGCATTTGTAATGCAATAAAAAGGGTGAAATATGATCTTAAAAATATGTAAATTATCATATTAAGATATTTTAATTGACAAAAATCCCTATTTTTGGAAAAATTATCATTGCAAATGTCTTTTAATGAATAATGCTTTTGTTATTTATTGAGCTATTTCTTTCCTTTCAACATGGCGCTGTCTTTGACCATTTCTGTAAAAGACTTCATTTATTGAATTATTTTTTCATCCGTCTTCGCATGAGGTGAGGACGAAGTGATGCTGTTTGTCTGAGCAATGCTGTGTGGAAGAATTGTTTAAATGTTGTCATTCAGCGCATTTAGAGATGAATTTATGTTCCTCACCAAACAGTTACTCGCATTCCGTCCAAATAAATTGGACTGGATTTTTGCGACGAAAACCTTTTTGGCAGGCATGCTTTCACTTTATGTCGCATTTTCATTAGATTTGGCTTATCCCATTTGGGCGATTGGAACCGTCTTCGTCATCGCAAACCCCTATGCGGGTATGACCTCCTCAAAAAGTCTTTATCGGGTGTTGGGAACGTTGCTGGGAGCGATTGTTTCGATTGCAGTCACGCCAAACCTGATCAACACTCCAGAATTGTTCACGTTATTTTTAGCCACATGGGTCGGGTTTTGTCTATATTTTTCATTGTTGGATCGGACGCCGCGTAGCTATATTTTTATGTTGGCGGGCTATACCACGGTCATTATTTGCTACAACATTGTGTATAACATTGAAACCACTTCCATGTTTGATATGGCGATTGGGCGCTGTATTGAAATCACGGTGGGAGTACTGTGTAGTGCAGTGGTGAATGCGGTACTGTTTCCCATGCATATTGGTCCCGTAGTCAAAACCCGTGTTTCACAGACTTTTCAAGACACCCGAGCGGTTTTTGATCAGATCCTGACAGATGATGTTAAGGCCATTAATTACAGCACTACGCTTAGTCATATCACGCGGGATATTGCCGATATTCATGTGATGGCCGTGCACTTGAGCTATGAAAAATCGACCTTGCAGGGCATGACCAAACCGCTCCAAGAAATGCTGCATCAACTCAGTATGTTGGTGACGAACTTGGTGGCCATGGCCGAACGAATTCAGCAGTTAGATCACATTGACGCATGCTACCGTCCAGCTTTAGAAAAGGCGCATGCAGAGATTGTAAAATTTTTACAAAGTGATCAGGTCATTTTAGAGCAGGACTTAAACCAGCCACCTGAGCAGTTTGAGTCGAGTTTTCAAGCCGTGTTTGACAGTGCCTTGCCACAGCAGCAAGTCATGTTGGCCAGTTTAAAAATGGATGTGCGTCATTTCACCCAAAATATACGTGCTATTAAGTTGATTTGGCAGCGTATCCAACAGGGAGATGACAGCTTACCCGCAATCGTGACCCCAATTAGTACAAACTATCCCAACTTACATCGAGATCATGGCGTAGCTGTGCGTGGCGGCATTTCAGCTTTTATTGTGGTGCTTGTGGCGACTGGCTTTTGGATTGTCAGTGGTTGGAAAGCGGGTTTTATGATGGCAGAGATGGCCGCTATTTGTGCCTGTATTCTGACCAGCATGGACAATCCTGTTCCTGCCTTAAAAATCTTTATCCGTGCCAGTCTATATGCGGCGATTATTGTCTTTATTTATGCTTATGGCATCTTTCCGCACATTAGTGCTTTTTGGATGTTGGCTGTGGTGTTGGCCCCTTTTTGTATGTACTGTCTGATGCTGTTTTTACATCCACCACTCACAGGTTTGGCGTTACCTTTGATAATGGGTGTGGTCATGGGCTTAAACCTGCAAAACCGTTATCACCTTGACCAAGTGATGTTTTTTGATGCATCGATTGGGACGGTGCTTGGTCCCATCATTTCTGTCTATGTGATTCACTTGGTGCGTGCGATGTCGCCGGACATTACCGCCAAGCGAATCCTGTCTTTACATTATAAAGCGATACGACAAGCGCTTTACTTGCCTTATGGGGTGGAATTTAGAGTGCATTTGCGCAGTATGTTGGATCGGATAGGCGTACTGAATACCAAATTGGTACAGTCCGATCGTTTGAAGCAAAAAATCAATTTGGCCCTGATTGAATCCAGTGCGGTGATTGATTTAACTCGGGTGCAAGAATTGATTGAAAAAATGCCTATGCAGGCCTCTATCACGCTTCATCTACAAGAACTACAAAGCCAAATGGATGCTTATTTTCACGCGAAAGAATTAGACCATAGCGACCTACAGGTCAGACAACAAATTTTGGACAAAATTCAGATCATTCAGGCCGAGCTTATAGAGCTGGAAGACCTAAGTATTGCTCGGCGTTTGCAAGTTTCACTGAATAATATTCAAAGCAGTCTTTGTCATGCGACATGGGATGAAATGTCTCAAGTCCGTTTGCTGGGAGCATAACGATGGGTGAACTTAATATCTATGGTGTGTATGTGCCAGTTTTGGTCATTCAGGCGGTATTGGCTTACATCGTATTGCGGTTACTCATGCGGGTGACCGATCCTTGGGTCGACAAAGGCTGGATTTTTTTACCCAGTATTTTTTATTTATGCCTCTACATTACTGTGCTTGGCGTAGTCCATTGGGGTTTTATCGTGAGCTTTGCCTAAGCGCACATCTGATTGAAATGAATGAGGTAAAAGAAATGGCATCCTTTGATTGGCGTAAACTGAGCCGTCCCATCACTTTAGTGCTGATTACGGGTATCGCGATCGCGGTACTCGTGCATCTTTGGCATTATTATAATGCTGAACCGTGGACACGTGATGGGCGGGTTCGTGGCGATGTGATCCAAGTGTCTTCCGATGTTTCAGGCTTAGTCACTGAAGTTTTAGTGCATGATAATCAAAGCGTCAAACAAGGGCAGGTGCTGTTTAAAATTGATGTTGCACGTCAGGCGCTTGATGTGGAACAAGCCAAATCAGACTTGGCTAAAGCCAAAGCCAGCTTGGCCGCCGCCGAAGCGGAGCTGTTTCAAAGCAAAGCCAATTTGACCAAATCACAAGCCAATAGTCACTTGGCCGATAAAAATGCAGAACGCTATGCCAATTTGATGGATGGTGCTATTTCAAAGCAAGAACAAGATCAGATGTTTGCCGTACGAGATCAATCACATGCCGAACATGAACAAATGCAAGCGGCGATTCAGCAGGCCAAAGCCAATATTGCGCAGCAACAGGCGTTAATCGATGTAGCCACCAGTAATTTACATTTGGCTGAATTAAACCTGAACCGCTCCGAAGTCGTAGCACCAGCCGATGGCACACTGTCTAATTTTGAGATGAAAGCAGGGAATTATGTCAAAGTAGGGCAAGCGGTAGCGGCGCTATTAGATCGCTCGCAGCTTTATGTGGTCGGTTATTTTGAAGAAACCAAGTTAAATAAAATATATTTGGGTGCGCCCGCGACTGTACAGTTGATGGGCGACTCAAACATCTTAAAAGGGCATGTACAGGGGATTGCTTCAGGCATTGAAGATCGTGAACGAACTACAAGTACAGGTTTATTGGCCAATGTAAACCCAACCTTTAGTTGGGTGCGTTTAGCGCAGCGCGTTCCTGTGAAAATTGCACTGGATGATATTCCGAAAAATGAATTGGCCTTTGTCGCGGGGCGAACCGTGACAGTACATATTACCGAGTCACAGCACTAAATTGAGCTCTGTTCATTTCAAAAAAAGCATCCGATGAGAATGCTTTTTTTAGAACGCTATTTGTCCCGTCCTGAAATAAGTTTACACCTTTAAGAGGTTTATTTTATGGAACATGAACGAGAACAAAGAGTTAAACGTACACAAGGTGATTATAGCTTTGCCTTTAAAATGATGGTTGTACATGAAGTAGAAAAAGGGCAAATTACTTATAAACAAGCTCAGGCAAAATATGGTATTCAAGGAAGATCAACTGTGCTGGTATGGTTACGCAAGCACGGACAACAGGACTGGACTTCGAATATGCCGCCTTCTTCTAAACGCCAATTAACACCCCAACAACGAATCCGCCAATTAGAAAAGCAGTTAGCCGCAGAAAAGCTTAAAACTGAATTTATTCAGGATGTGATTTATCACATTGATAAAGAATGTGGGACTGATCTTGGAAAAAAGTATACCGAGCACGTTTCAAAGATTGGCAAAGCCAAACAGGACTAAGCGTTTCACGTTATTGTCAGTGGTTGGGAATCACCCGACAAGCTTATTATCAAGCAGAAAAACGTGCTCAAATGACTGCACAAGCAACTGAACAAATACTTGAGTTGGTTATGGAATATCGTTGTCTCATGCCAAGTATCGGAACACGTAAGTTGTATTGGCTTATTAAAGGCAAATTGTTGCAGCGTGGTTTAAAGTGTGGACGGGATCAGTTATTTAAAATATTGAAAGAGCATAATTTATTGATTCGCCCCAAGCGTCGCTATACAAAAACTACGGATAGCAAGCATTGGATGAAGAAGCATCCAAATTTATTAAAGGATTATTCAGCAGTGCAAGCCAACGAAGTCTTTGTTAGTGATATTACTTATGTTGAGAGTGCTGAAGGCGTACATTATTTATCATTGGTGACAGATGCTTATACCCGTCAGATTAAAGGTTATAAGTTATCGAATGATATGCGTGCGGAGAATGTTATGCAGGCTCTACATATGGCGATGCAGCATGTGACGGATCGAGCGACTAGGATGATTCATCATTCAGACAGAGGCTCTCAGTATTGCTCTGAGCTATATCAATCGGCATTGCGCCATTATGGGATATGTCCTTCCATGACAGATGGCGCACTTGCGAAACAGTGTTTCTCATATCAAAATGCATTAGCAGAGCGGATTAATGGAATATTAAAGCAGGAGTTTTTAACTACACGATGTCAAACCATGAAGGAGTTAGATCACTTAATTACGGAATCTATCATGATTTATAATTGCTATAGACCACATTTAAGTTTAAATATGAACACCCCGAATCAGATGTATGAGCAAACTAAAACCGAGCTAATTGCTTAACTCGGTTTGAAGTGGAATACTGTCAATCTATTTCAGAACAAGACAATTTGCTGTGTTGAGATCCGACTCCAGCCATAAAACCCATGTCATCTATTTCAAGAAAGCCTCGTTAAGGCGTAAGACCTTCAGGATCGCGATACCAGCTTTCAATAAACAATGTTGCGGCAAGGCTATCAGCAGAAAGTTTTTTACCTCGGCCTTGCGCATGGTAATGGCTTAGCTCATCACGGGCTGCACGAGTACTTAGGCGTTCATCCACCATCCATGTTTCAATATTGGTTTGATGACGTAAACGACGTGCGAACTTACGTGCTCGAGCAGATAATTCTGACTCACTATCATCCATATTCAGCGGTAAACCGACTAAAAATACATTGGGCTGATATTGTTTAATAATTTTATGCAGGTTATCCCAGTTGGGGATACCATCTTTCATTGGAAACAAAGCCAAGGGCGTTGCACTTTCAATCAGTGCTTGACCGACTGCCATGCCCATTTTTTGTGTACCAAAATCAAATGCCATAATCATTTGGGGCGTGTTTAAATCAGGCATGTCCAATCTCAGAAGACAACCATGTTCGGTCTAGCCCGAGCTTTTTATAGGCAGCGTCCCAACGGTCGTCATAAGGAATATTAAAAATCAAATCCATATCAGCGTCGCAGACTAACCAATCACCACGAGACAGCTCATCTTCCAGTTGGTTTTTGGTCCAACTGGTATAGCCCAAAGCAATTTGATAGCGACCCACACCTTCGTTATGTGCAATCGCATCTAAAATATCTTTAGACGTGGTGATACAGATATTCTCGCCCACCGCAATGGAAGAGTGCCATGTCGGCTGGCCCGTATGTAAGACAAAGCCAGCTTCTGGACGCAAAGGCCCACCTTGGAGCACATCGTGTGGTCGTACGTGATCGGCTTCAATTTCAAGATCATTGAGCAGTTCTTTGACTGAAAGTCCTGAAGGGCGGTTGATGATGATGCCTTGAGCACCTTCCTCATCGTGTCGGGCCAAATAAATCACGGTATGGGCAAAGACTTCATCTGCCATATCGGGTGGGGCAATGAGACAGCGATGCGTCAGATATTGTTTGCTCACCTAAAGGCTTCTCCTTGAAATTAAAATGCTTCTAGTCAAATGTTGTTCTCTACCACGTTACTAGACTAATGCACTTTCTCCAAATCTTTTTTTGTGATCCAGTCTACATAAATTAGGCAGATTGAAACTTCAACTGACGTAACTGCTTGGCATGTTGTAGCGTGGTGTCATTAATTTCAACGCCACCGGTCATACGTGCGAGTTCATTGATACGCTCATCTTCTTCTAAGTTTAAAATGGTGCTGCTGGCAGGGTCGGTCTGACGTTTTTTCACCAACAAGTGCTGGTCAGACTGTGCTGCAACTTGAGCTTGGTGGGTAATACACAGAATTTGTACATGCGAACCCAAGTCGGCCAAGAGACGACCGACAATTTCGGCTGTGCCACCGCTAATGCCGACGTCAATTTCATCGAAGACTAAAACTTCTGCTTCAGTTTTTTCAGCATTCATCACTTGCATCACCAATGCGATACGTGACAACTCTCCCCCTGAAGCAACTTTGGCTAATGGTTGTGGTGGAATACCTTTGTTGGCGGTGAACAGTAATTGGATAAAGCTCAAGCCTTCACTAGAGACCTGCTCCATCGGCTCAAATTTGAACTCAAAGTGTGCTTCAGGTAGGGCCAATTGTTTGACCTGTTCGGTTAAATGTTTTGCCAATGGTGCGGCTGCATCACGACGAATTTGGTCGAGGTGTTGGGCTTTATTTAACAGGTCCTGATGCGAGACTTCAACTTGCTCAGCAAGGGTTTCTGGATCTTCTAATAAATGGAGCTGTGCCAGTTCAGATTGCCATTGTTCATGCTCTTGTTTTAAGTGTTCTGGCTGCGTGCGGTACTTACGGGCAAAACGGTGGAACATCTCAAGCTGGGTGTTCAACTCTTCCATACGTTCTGGGTCATAACTTTGACGGTCAATAAACTGACGTAGATTAGCCGTGGCATCGTCAAGCTCACTTTGTGCATTCAGCAAAGACGTATGAATCTCGGCCAATTGTTCACTGCGTCCTGCATGTGATTCTAAGCGGCGAATAATACTGGAAATTTCTTGATTAATATTTTGTTCAGCATCATCTAAGGCCGTAACGGCATAACTGCAGTCCTGCATGATATTTTCATGATGCGACAAGCGGTCGAACTCTTGTTCAATCTCTTTATAGTCGATTTGCACCACATCTTCGAGTTCTTCTAATTGTAAACTCAAAGTATCTATACGCTGTTTACGCGTGGCTTGAGCATCCAATGCTGCTTGGTGCTGACGAATGTCTTTTTGCCATGTGCTATAGGCTTCACGCACAGCATGCGCTTCTGGGTAGAAGTTATGATAGAGGTCTAACCAGCGTCTTGGATAAGGCGGTTCTAATAGCTGTTGCTGACTGTGTTGACTATACAGCTGTACCAGCAAACGCCCGATTTCTTTCAATTCAGCTAAGCTGCTCGGACGACCATTAATCCATGCTTTGCTGCGGCCAGTGGCAAAAATAACCCGTCTTAGATGAATTTCTCCTGACTCATCATCTAACTCATGTGCCTTTAGCCATATGGCTTCAGGGCTGTGCTCTTGATAGCTAAAAATAGCCGTGACATCGGCTTTATCTGAACCGAAACGGACATAATTGGTATCGGTACGTTCTCCCAGACAGGCGGACAGTGCATCTAGCAATAATGATTTGCCTGCACCTGTTTCCCCAGTCAGGACATTAAAACCTTGATCGATATCAAGTGCTAAGTGATCGGCTAAAGCAAAATTAATTAAAGTTAAATGTGTCAGCATAAACGCATCCGAGCTGCGAAAAGTTTTAGTTTAAGATAGTGAAGTTTTATTCAGCCGACAAGACGGCAACGCTATTCGTTTTGTGCAAAGTCGGCTTATTTTAGCGTGAATCTGAAAGTCGACCTAGCAGATTTTTTTAAATCCAACTGTTATAGCAAACACAGCACAAACTTGTGGGTATGCGATGTATACAGAAAGAGAACGACTCAGCGAACCGACGCACGGGCAAAAAACACGCCAAAATGGGCTGGAAATTGAGGCAATTGTACGATGGTCGGACTTTAACAAAATATTGATTGAGGGGAATAAAACATCGATTGATTAGTTAATCGCACATCTTTAAACTAGCGAATCAATACGAATATAAATGCGCATTATCTGGAGTGTACGCATGTCAACTCAGTTCGACCATGTCTCTGTCATTAAAAAATCCAATGTTTATTTTGGCGGTTTATGCATCAGTCATACTGTGCAATTTGAAGATGGTACCAAAAAAACGTTAGGGGTCATTCTTCCGACAGAGCAAGCTTTGACGTTTGAAACACATGTAGCAGAGCGTATGGAAATTATTTCAGGCGAATGTCGTGTACAAATTGCTGACAGCGAAGAGAGCGAATTGTTCCGCGCAGGTCAGTCTTTTTATGTACCTGGCAATAGTCGTTTTAAAATTGAAACCGACGAAGTGTTGGACTACGTGTGCCATTTAGAAGGCTAAGCTTTCAACCGATACTCGCCAAGTAATTTCGAGCGAAATCGGTTAAACTATCTGTTGCACAGCAATCCTGTAAAGTCAGCTTTACAGGATTTTTATTTTGGCACATCGTGTCGATGGTCATTTATCTTTTTAGAGGTCCTACATGGCTAAACCTGAATATTTCTATGGCGTTCATTCGGTGGAGTCATTGTTGGAACTTGAACCTGAACGCGTACTGACGCTTTTTACCTTAAAAGGACGTGATGATCAGCGTTTAAAGCGTGTACTTGAGTTGGCTGAACCGTTTGGTATTAGCGTACAACAAACGGGTCGGGATCGATTAGAAAAAATGGCTGGCTTGCCGTTCCACCAAGGAGTTGTGGCTGCGGTCCGTCCTAATCCAGTTTTCAATGAAAAAGATCTAGAAGCCTTACTGAAACAATCTCCAAATTGTTTATTGCTGGGTTTAGACCAAGTCACCGATCCGCATAACCTCGGCGCATGTATCCGTACCGCGGCTGCAATGGGCGTTGAAGCCGTGATTGTGCCTCGCGATCGTTCTGCAAGTTTGACCCCGACCGCGCGCAAAGTTGCGGCAGGTGGTGCTGAAAAAGTCAAATTTATCCAAGTGACCAATCTGGCTCGGACTTTAGCGCAAATTAAAGATGAGTTTAATGTGCGTGTGGTCGGTACCATGTTGGATGAAAAAGCCTTGCCGCTACAACAGTTCGATTTTACTGGAACGGCTGTATGTGTGGTGATGGGTGCTGAAGATACTGGTCTTCGTCCAATTACCCAGTCTCAATGCGATCAAACCGTTTATATTCCGATGGCGGGCAATCTACAAAGTCTGAATGTCAGTGTGGCAACGGGTATGGCTTTGTATGAAGCATGCCGTCAACGTAATGTCTAAGTTTTTTTAATTCCTGATTCAATGTAAGCCTAATGATGACCCCTCAAAAACAAGGCTATGTCTTTATTGCCATCACCATGTGTATTTGGGGGGGATTTACCTTAACGGCGCGGCTCAGTGCCAATTGGGGCATTGGTGCGTGGGATATTACCGCCTTACGTTTTCTCTTGGCGTTTTGCATCTTAATGCCAATCTTGATCTATAAAAAAGATACCGCCTTTTTGTGGAAGAAAGAGCCTTTTATTTTGGCGATGATTGGAGGGGTGTGTTACTGCATCACCGCTTATAGAGCTTTTCATTATGTGCCTGCGGCACATGCTGCGATCTTTCTCAATGGCTGTATTCCACTTTGCACGGCTGTCGCGGCTTATCTTTTATTTCGGCAACCCTTTGACCGCCATACTTGGCTTAGCCTCAGTATTATGTTATTGGCACTGACGGCCATGAGTGGGTTGATGTATCAAGAAACAGGTATCGCTTTTAGTCTCGGCGATGGTTTATTTTTCCTTAGTGCGGTGCTTTGGGGAACATTTACTGTCTTGCTTCGGCAATGGAAATTATCCGCATGGCATTCGATGGCAGGTGTTGCGATCTGGTCTGCGATGGTATTTGTGCCGATTTATGTTTTGTTTTTGCCTAAAACCTTAGCACATGTGCAACCTGTGCAATTGATTGCTCAGGTCATATTTCATGGCATATTTGTGGTGATTGTAGCAACCCTTACTTATGTAGAAGCCATTAAACGTTTGGGGGCATTTAAAACGGGCAGTATTGTTACTTTAGCACCATTTATTGCTGCGATTATTGCGGTTCCTTTGCTCAATGAACCTTTGAGTGTTGCCATTTTATGTGGGCTTGTGGGGATGGGGATTGGTGCCTTGCAGCCTTGGCGCTGGATACGCAAGGACAGTTTGAAAGCCCAACTCGTGCAACAAAAAAAGCAGTCATAGTCGACTGCATTTTTTTAGACTTCTGAATGGGCCAAATACTTTAAATGCAATGGCCTGAGTTGTGCATATAAGTGTTCCAAGTGTCCATCATTTACCACAATATCATCGGCCAACGCTTGTTTTTGTTCACGGGACATTTGCGCTTTAATGATGGTTTGAATTTGCTCAATGGTTTGATGGTCGCGCTGCGAAGCACGAAGAATCTGGATATCAATTGAAGCATCGATCAGAAGTGTATGTTGTGTTAGTTCATGCTGATTGGTTTCAAAAAGTAGCGGTGAAACCAAAATCGCATAAGGGCTGGTCGCAGCTTGTAATTGTTGCATGATGGACTGACGAATTGCAGGGTGGGTGATCTTTTCCAATTGCTTACGGGCAGACGGGTCCTGAAAAATGTGTTCACGTAAAGCGCGTCGATTCAGTTCGCCATTGTCCAGTAAGGCCCACTCGCCGAAGCTGCTTCGAATTTGCTGAAGTGCGGGTTGCCCTACAGCAACAATCTCTCGAGCAACCACGTCAGCATCAACTACCTGTATGCCTTGTTGTTCAAACCAGTGGCTTGCAGCAGATTTTCCACTGCCAATCCCGCCTGTCAGACCTAAAATAAATGACATATTATTTTAATTGCCTAAGTATATTTTCATAATTTGCTCACCCCACAAAAAGGCAATCCATCCTGCGATGGCAATATACGGACCAAAAGCAAAAGGCTGATTTTCTTTGCGCACTTTGAGCAGGATGATGCCGATAATGGCACCTACGAAAGAGGAAAGTAGCACAATCAGCGGCAGCAGCAAAGGGCCCATCCATGCGCCTAAAGCAGCAAGTAACTTAAAGTCGCCATAACCCATACCTTCCTTGCCAGTGATGAGCTTAAACAGATAGTACACGATCCATAAGCATAAAAAGCCAATGATGTAACCCCAAATGGCCGCTGTTGGTGTGGTGTAAATCGCATAACTATTGATACCTAAACCTAGACCTCCAAGGGTGAGGGTATAACGATCAGGTAAAAGCTGAGTGTCAAAATCAATAAATGTTAAGGCGATTAAAATATAAGTGAGCACGAGACCGAACAGCATTTGGATTGTTGGCCCAAATACTGCAACCACGACCAAAGCACAAATGGCGGTCAGGAGTTCAATCGCAGGGTAGCGAATGCTGATCGGGTTATGGCAAGTGCCACACTTTCCTCGTAGCAGGAACCAACTCATCACAGGGATATTTTGATACCAGTGTATGGCACTTTTACATTTTGGACAGGTTGAGGCAGGCTTACTCAATGTGAGCTTCGTTTCATCAATAATTGGCTGCTCAGGATGAAGCAGAAGTTGGCAGTCGGTGCGCCATTCTTGTTCCATCATTTTTGGAGTGCGATAGATCACCACATTCAGAAAACTACCGATGCACAAACTAAAAACTCCAACGGCGAAATAAAGCGCCATTGGAGTATTGATAAGATAGGAAATTATTTCTTGCATTAAACCACAGAACCCATTTGGAAGATTGGTAGATACATGGCAATCACTAGGCCACCCACAAGTACACCCAAGACCGCCATGATGAGAGGCTCCATCATTGAGGTTAAGCCATCTACCGCATTATCGACTTCGTTTTCATAGTGAGTTGCAACTTTATCCAGCATGGCATCGAGCGCACCAGATTCTTCACCAATCGCCACCATCTGTACGGCCATTGATGGAAATTTATTGGTGGCACGCATCGCGAATTGAAGCTGTTGCCCTGTTGCGACATCTTCACGAATCTTCATCACAGCTTCTTCGTACACAACATTGTTGGTTGCGCCTGCTGTAGATTCGAGAGCATCAATTAAGGGTACACCCGCAGCAAAGGTGGTAGACAGCGTGCGGCTATAGCGCGCGATAATTGCTTTATAGACTAAATCACCAAAAATTGGGGCTTTCAGCGCGGCTTTATCCAACATGTCACGAAACTTTTTACTACGCTTTTTGGTTTCGAGTAAAGCTGTAATCACAACACCAACGACAATAATCAAAATGAACCAGTATTTCTGCATCCATTCAGACATATTTACCACCATTTTAGTGAATGCAGGTAAGTCTGCACCAAAAGAGCTGAATAAATCTTGGAAAACAGGCACAACTTTGACCATCAAAATAATAGTCACGATCACAGCAACCACAACCACGGTTGCTGGGTATTTCATGGCTTTTTTAATTTTTTGCTTTAACAATTCACTTTTTTCTTTATAGACCGCTACACGGTCCAGCATGGTCTCAAGCGCACCTGATTGTTCGCCTGATTCAACTAATGAACAGAATAAGTTGTCGAAATATTGCGGATATTTTTTGAGTGCTCCCGCAAAGGTATTACCGCCTTCAACTTCACCTTTAATGCCGAGGACAACTTCACGCATAGATGGGTTTTCTAGGCCTTCAGCCACAATTTCAAAACCTTGAACCAGCGGTACACCCGCTTTCATCATGGTTGCGAGCTGTCGAGTGAAAATCGTGATGTCCAGTGTGGTCACTTTTTTCTTCATTATCCCTTCAAGAATATTCTTTTTCTTTTCTCGAATACTCTTGATGGTAATCCCTTGTTTGCGCAAAGTAACTTTGGCGAGGGCGAGATTACGTGCAGGCAATTCCCCTTTAATTTTTGCCCCTTTACGATCAATCCCTTCATAATTGAAGGTTGGCATCATCTGTGCTTTTTTGACAGCCATGCATTTATCCTTATTCTTTCAATATTTCAACTATTCGCTGGTTACACGATTCACTTCTTGTAAGGAAGTGACCCCCTGCATAACCTTGAGTAAACCTGAACGACGTAAATTGTTAAATCCTAATTTTGCAGATGCTTCAGCAATCTGTAAGGCATTGCCATCTTCCATAATAATTTTTGAAATTTCTGGCGTGACTTTCATAACTTCATAAATACCAACACGTCCTTTATAGCCTTCACGGCACTCAGCACACCCCACCGGTTGATAAACTTTGAAGTCTGGATCTTTGATATCTGTGGAAGTAAAGCCCATTTCGAGCAAGCTTTGTTCAGGAATGTCGACAGCGGCTTTGCATTGGCTACATAAACGGCGTGCCAAACGCTGTGCAATCACTAAATTGACCGAGGTCGCAATGTTAAAAGAGGGAACCCCCATATTACGTAAGCGTGTCAGAGTTTCAGGTGCACTATTGGTGTGGAGTGTCGACATGACCATGTGACCTGTCTGCGCAGCTTTAATTGCGATTTCAGCTGTTTCAAGGTCGCGAATCTCACCAACCATCACAATATCAGGATCTTGACGTAAGAAGGACTTCAGCGCAGCAGAGAAGGTGAGGCCGACTTTATTGTTCACATTGACCTGATTAATGCCTTCTAAGTTAATCTCAACAGGGTCTTCCGCAGTTGAAATATTGGTGTCTTCTTTATTTAGAATATTCAAACCTGTATACAGCGATACCGTTTTACCTGAACCTGTCGGGCCAGTAATTAACAACATGCCTTGCGGTTTGTCTAAAGCCTGCATAAATAGGTTTTTTTGATCTGGTTCATAACCTAAAGCATCAATCCCCAGCATAGCACTGGATGGATCGAGAATACGTAGAACCAGCTTTTCGCCAAATAAGGTTGGAAGTGAGTTGACACGGAAGTCGATGGCTTTGCTTTTCGACAGCTTTAATTTAATTCGGCCATCTTGCGGGACGCGCTTTTCAGAGATGTCCATTTGTGACATAACTTTTAAACGTGAGGCAAGACGAGTCGCCAGTTGTAGTGGTGGACTGGCAATATGACGCAGAACCCCATCTACTCGATAACGGACACGGTAAGATTTTTCATAAGGTTCAAAGTGCAAGTCTGATGCGCCCATACGAATCGCATCGATCAGTAATTTATTGATGTATTTGACGATCGGCGCTTCATCCCCTTGAGGTGAGTCATCTTCTTCGTCATTGGAGTTCTGATGGTCTTGCTCTAAGTCTAAATCAATATCTTCATCAGAAAATTCAAAGCTATCGGCTTGCGCGAAATTTTGTTCGATTAGTTTTTCAAGTTGAGGATGTTCAACAATAATCGCTTCAATATTCATTTTAGAATTGAAGCGAATTGCGTCCATCGCATCCATGTTGGTTGGATTGCTGGTAGCGATATAGAGGATATTGCCACGACGGTAAATCGGCAATACACGATGCTTGGTGATAAGTTTGTCTTCGACCAGATCCCGTAGAATTTGTACAGAATCATAGACACTTAAGTCAAAAACAGGCTCGCCAAATTCCAAAGAAATCGTTTCAGCGATCATTTGTGGGGAGAGTTTATGATTTTCAATCAGATAAGGAACGATGTCTTGCTGAGCCTTTTTTGCAGAGAGCATTGCCTGCTGCATATTTTCAGCAGTCATGCGTCCGTCTTCGACTAAGCGTCGAATGAAGCCTGTGAACTTAGGCAAACCATTTGATACTGACATTCCCCAGATCCTTAACTTCTCAATTGTTTATAATTGGTATCGTAAAATTATACTTTTGTTGCACAAAAATACCATATCTGAAAGTGTTGTCACCACCTTAATATCGATTAAAAGCATGAACTGGTCGTGATAGCAGGCGGTTTTTTTACAAAAAGATGTCTTTATTTTGACTCGTATTATTTTGATTGCCGAAGAAATTCTAGAAGAAAACTATCTTTGAAAAATAAATACCGTGTAGAATGAGGCCGTTTTAATGAACTGTTTTGAATAGGGTGCTGTATGTCGGGTTCGACGATTAAGCCATGGGTTGTCGGCAATTGGAAGATGAACCCAATGCAGGCAGATGCCAAGCAATTGCTTAAAGAATTTAAACAGCTCTTGCAAGAGAATGAAATAGCAGAAGAAAAATGTAATATTGGGCTTGCGCCTGTGACGCTGGCTTTGACTTCAATGCAGGCTGAATTGGCGAATGCTGCACGTTCAGTTTTTACTGTAGCGCAGGATGTATCGCGTTTTGGTAACATGGGTGCATATACGGGTGAGGTGAGTGCAGAACTGCTCAAAGATAGTCAAATTGAATATGTTTTAATTGGTCACTCAGAACGTCGTGAATATTTTGCTGAAAGCGCAGCAATTTTAAATGCGAAAGTTCAAAATGCCTTAAATGCGGGTTTAAAAGTCATTTACTGTGTCGGTGAAAGCTTAGAACAGCGTGAATCTGGTCAGGCAGAAGTAGTGGTTTTACAACAAATTTGCGACTTAGCCAGTGTGGTAACGGCAGAGCAGTGGCCTCATATTGTGATTGCCTATGAGCCAATTTGGGCCATTGGTACAGGAAAAACTGCTTCACCAGAAGATGCACAAGCCATGCATGCGAAAATCCGTGAAGGCCTCACGCAAATTACCAGTCATGGCGGGAACATGGCCATTTTATATGGTGGTAGTGTAAAAGCTGAAAATGCAGTAGAGTTAGCGGCCTGTCCAGATATCAATGGTGCACTCGTCGGTGGGGCATCTTTAAATGCAACGTCGTTTTATAAAATTGTCGAAGCATTTGCAAATACAAAATAATTAGGAGTTCAGCATGCAAACTTTTGTGCTGGTAGTACATATTATCTTAGCTGTGTTGATGATCGTGCTGATTTTGGTCCAGCATGGTAAAGGTGCAGATGCTGGTGCTTCGTTTGGTGGTGGCGGTGCTGCAACTGTATTTGGTGCATCAGGTTCAGGTAATTTCTTGACCCGATTGACTGCGGTTTTGACGGCCTTGTTTTTTATCACCAGTTTGTCGTTGGCTGTGTTTGCCAAAAAGCAAACCACAGATGCCTATAGCTTAAAGTCAGTGCAAACGACAAGTTCTGCACCTGCACAATCGACTGAAACTTCGCCAGCTGCACCTAAAACAAGCGAATAATTGGAATTAGTCCTTTCTTTTTTGTGACGATGCTACTAGAATGCGTCACAGCTGCGGTGGTGGTGGAATTGGTAGACACGCTACCTTGAGGTGGTAGTGCTTTCGGGCGTGGGGGTTCAAGTCCCCCCTTCCGCACCAACTTATGAATCCAGAAGATTAAGTTGGTGTATGCAGCAAATTCTGTTGATGCGGGATGGAGCAGTCTGGTAGCTCGTCGGGCTCATAACCCGAAGGTCGTTGGTTCAAATCCAGCTCCCGCTACCAATCTTATTTTAGATGCAAACTAAGGTGAGTAACTTAAGTCATTAAGTTAAGAATATTTTTGCGTTTTGTTGCGGGATGGAGCAGTCTGGTAGCTCGTCGGGCTCATAACCCGAAGGTCGTTGGTTCAAATCCAGCTCCCGCTACCAATCTTATTTTAGATGCAAACTAAGGTGAGTAACTTAAGTCATTAAGTTAAGAATATTTTTGCGTTTTGTTGCGGGATGGAGCAGTCTGGTAGCTCGTCGGGCTCATAACCCGAAGGTCGTTGGTTCAAATCCAGCTCCCGCTACCAATTTGATTTAGGTGCAACTAAATCAGAGCAAGTACGAAGTATTTAGATTGAAAAATAGTTCATATTTGTATATAATTTTTGCACGTTGATGCGGGATGGAGCAGTCTGGTAGCTCGTCGGGCTCATAACCCGAAGGTCGTTGGTTCAAATCCAGCTCCCGCTACCAAGTTTCTAAAAAGAGGCTCACAACAAGGTGGGCCTTTTTGCACAGTGGATATTAATTTTCTGTGCAATAATTGGGGCGATTACGCCCTTTTTTATTGGCTATCGTGTAGTGTCGATGTGAGCCGGATACGGTGAAAGTCAAAGTGTCATGTTCCACTACTACTATAGTTTGTATTGGCTTGTAGTGGTCTGTTTCGGCCATTGAATCGCACAAAAATGACGAGAGTAAATGAAGCTATCAAATAAAACTCAAGCACTCCAAGACTTAATTGCTCCTGCAGTGCAAGCCTGTGGTGTTGATCTTTGGGGGATTGAATTTCTTCCTCAAGGAAAACGTTCTTTATTACGCATTTATATCGACAAAGCGGTCGACGAGAATGCAGAACCCATCATCAATGAAGATGGTGAAGAAGAGCAGGGCCGTGGCATCGGCGTACAAGACTGTGTACGCGTGACTCAGCAAGTTGGCGCAATGATGGATGTCCATGATCCAATTTCAGGTGAATATGCACTTGAAGTGTCATCTCCGGGTTGGGATCGTCCATTTTTCCAACTTGAACAATTACCTGCATATATTGGTCAACAGATCGCTTTTCGTTTGATCAGTGCGGTCGATAACCGTCGTAAATTCCAAGCTAAATTGGTTGCTGTAGATCTTGAAGCTGAAATGATTCAAGTCGAAGTGGAAAAGCAACAGGTGCTTGAAATCGATAGTAATAATATTGATAAAGCCAATTTGGTCTATCAAGATTAATTCATTTAATAAATAAGAATCTGAACGAATAGGTGGCTTATGGCACGTGAAATTCTTACCGTAGTTGAAACGGTTAGTAATGAAAAAGGTGTACCTCGTGAAGCGATTTTCGAAGCCTTAGAACAAGCGCTTGTTGCTGCGACTAAAAAGAAATTTTACGAAGGAACAAACTCTGAAGAAGCTCAGCTTCGTGTAGAGATTGATCGTAAAACGGGCGAATACAGCACTTTCCGTCAATGGGAAGTGGTTGCGGATGAAGATCATGAAATGCCAGCATGTCAAGATGCGATTTCAGATGTTGATCCTGCACAATGGTCGATTGGTGATATTCGTGAGCTTGAAGTGCCTTCAATTGACTTCGGTCGTATTGCGGCGCAAATTGCAAAACAAGTGATTGTTCAAAAGATTCGCGAAGCTGAACGTGCGCTAATTGCAGATGCCTACGAGTCTAAAGTGGGTGAGTTGATCTACGGTGAAGTGAAAAAGCAAACCAAAGATGGCTTTATCATTGACCTTGGCGATAACGCAGAAGCGTATCTTGCACGTGAAGAAATGATTGCAAAAGAAATTTTGCGTCCGAAACAACGTGTAAATGCGATTTTGTTTAATGTGAACCGTGAAGGTCGTGGTGCACAATTACAATTGTCACGTGCCAAGCCTGAAATGCTCATCGCTTTGATGAAGAAAGAAATTCCTGAAATTTCTGAAGAAATCATTGAGATTAAAGCGGCAGCGCGTCAACCTGGCGTTCGTGCTAAAATTGCTGTGAAAACCAATGATCATCGTATTGATCCAGTGGGTGCATGTATTGGTATGCGTGGTACACGTATCCAAGCAGTTCAGCAAGAATTGAACGGTGAGCGTATTGATGTTGTTGTATGGTCTGATGATCCTGCGCAGTACATTGCAAGTGCTTTAGAGCCAGCAGATGTATCGGGTATTGTGATTGATGAAGAAGAGCGTACAGCGGACATTATTTTCGCAACTAGCGATCAATTAGCGCGTGCGATTGGTTCACAAGGTCAAAACGTACGTTTAGCCTCTGAACTGACAGGCTACAAACTCAACATGATGCTTGAAGATGAGTATCATGCTCGTCAGCAAAATGAAGCACAACAATACTTAGACCTATTTGTATCGCGTCTAGATATTGAAGAAGATTTGGCAATGGCATTGGTTGAAATGGGCTTTACTTCTTTAGAAGAGATTGCTTATGTTCCAGCTGAAACATTTGACGAAATCGAGCTAGATGCTGAAGTTGTTGAATTACTTCAAAGTCGTGCCAAAGAAGTTGCATTGGCTGATGCATTACAGCAGCAAGAAAACATCCAAGATCCAAGCGCGGAACTCGTTGCAATGGAAGGGATGACGCAAGAGATTGCTTATGCACTTGCAGCACGTGGTGTCATCACAATTGATGACTTGGCTGACCAAGCGACTGACGATATTGCTGATATTGAAAGTCTAGGTACAGAGAAAGCAGGTCAACTTATTATGAAAGCGCGCGAATCATGGTTTAACTAGGAGATCTACATGACGGATAAGACGATACAAGAGTTAGCTCTCAGTGTGAACCGCCCTGTTGAGAAGCTCCTAGAGCAGGTTCGTGATGCTGGTTTACCACAGCGTAAATCGGACGATATAATCTCTACTGAACAACAAGATGCCCTCGTGCACCATTTGAAGAAAATTCATGGTCAAAACGATGGTCAGGCAGGAAAAATCACGTTGAAACGTAAAACGACCAGTACCGCTAAAGTAGCGAGTACTTCAGGTAAGGCAAAAACGATTAATGTAGAAGTTCGCAAGAAACATACATTTACCAAGCCAGATCCAGAACAAATTAAAGCGGAAGCTTTGGCAAAAGCGCAAGCTGAGCAACAAGCTCGTGCGAACGTTCAAGCTATGGTTGAACCTAAAGCTGAAACTCCAGCAGTAAATAAAGCGGCTGCAAACTTTGAAGCAATGCGTGCTGCTGCAAAGCAAGAAACGACGAAGCAAGAAGTTGCGAAAGCTGCGGTAGTTGTGAAGCGTAAATCAAACAATAAGCCTGTGGTTAAAGCACAAGTTAAAGTTGTTGAAACACCTGAACAGAAAAAAGCACGTGAAGCTCAAGCCGCTCAATTAAAAGCGACCGAAGAAGCAGCACGTCGTAAGGCAGCTGAAGAAGCGCAGCAACGTACACTTGAACAAATGCGTCAAATGGCATCTAAGTATTCAAACGAAGATGCAACTGCGACCATTCGTGTAGTGGATGATTCTCCACTTGCTGCGGGTCTGGTTGGTCAAGCATATGAAGACTCATTTGCGAAAGAAGACCGCGAAATCAAACGTGGTACCAATACGCCAGCTACACGCGCACCGAAGAAAGGTGGTCGTCGTGGTGAAGAGCAATCTTTCCGTGATAACTCGCATAAACGTGGTTTAAAAACAAGCTCTGCAAACAAGCATGGCTTTGAAAAACCGGTTAAAAAGCAAGTTTATGATGTTGAAATTGGTTCAACCATTGTGGTTGCTGACTTGGCTGCCAAAATGGCAGTTAAGGTACGTGAAGTAATTAAGTCACTCATGAAAATGGGTGAGCTTGTGACTCAGAACCAAGCGATTGACCAAGAAATTGCAGCATTAATCGTAGAAGAGATGGGCCATAACCCAGTTCTTGTATCGGATACGCAAGCTGAAGATAACTTACTTGAAGCAGCAGAAGAAGCACGTGGCGCTCAAACGACTCGTCCTCCTGTTGTGACCATCATGGGCCACGTTGACCATGGTAAGACATCGTTACTTGACCGCATTCGTCGTTCAAAAGTGGCAGCTGGTGAAGCGGGTGGTATCACTCAGCACATCGGTGCGTACCATGTTACGACGGATAAAGGCATTATCACATTCTTAGATACTCCGGGACACGCAGCATTTACTGCAATGCGTTCACGTGGTGCGAAATCGACAGACATCGTGGTATTGGTTGTTGCAGCGGATGATGGTGTAATGCCGCAAACAGCTGAAGCGATTGATCACGCACGTGCTGCAGGTACGCCGATTATTGTTGCCATCAACAAGATGGATAAAGAATCTGCTGATCCAGATCGCGTATTGAATGAATTGACTGTGAAAGAAATCGTGCCTGAACAATGGGGCGGTGATGTTCCTGTTGCAATGGTTTCAGCACATACAGGTCAAGGTATTGATGAGCTTCTAGATATTATTTCAATTCAAGCTGAATTACTTGAGTTGAAAGCATCTGAAGAAGGTGCTGCTCAAGGTGTCGTGATTGAAGCACGTGTAGACAACAGCCGTGGTGCGGTAACGTCTATCCTTGTTCAAAACGGTACATTGAAAGTAGGTGACCTTGTTCTTGCAGGTGCATCTTACGGTCGCGTACGTGCAATGACAGATGAAAACGGTAAACGTATCCAATCTGCTGGTCCTTCAATTCCAGTTGAAATTTTAGGTCTACCTGAAGCGCCAATGGCTGGTGATGAAGTTCTTGTTGTGAATGACGAGAAGAAAGCACGTGAAGTTGCCGATGCGCGTATGGATCGTGAACGTCAAAAACGTCTTGAGCGTCAAAGCGCAATGCGTCTTGAAAATATCATGGCGTCTATGGGCAAGAAAGATGTGCCTATCGTCAATGTGGTATTGAAAACTGATGTACGTGGTACATTGGAAGCATTACACGTTGCTCTTGCTGACCTTGCAACAGACGAAGTTAAAGTCCGTGTTATTGGCTCAGGTGTTGGTGCGATCACTGAATCTGACGTAACACTAGCTGAATCTTCTGAAGCGGTACTTCTTGGCTTTAACGTACGTGCGGATAACGCAGCTCGTCAAAAAGCGGATGCTGACGGCATCGATATTCGTTACTACTCAATCATCTATCAATTGATTGATGATGTGAAAGCAGCGATGAGCGGTAAGCTTGCGCCTGAACACCGTGAAACTATTCTGGGTGTGGCTGAAGTACGTGAAGTGTTCCACTCAAGTAAGTTTGGTGCAGCAGCAGGTTGTATGGTACTTGAAGGTATGTTACACCGTAATAAACCGATTCGTGTCCTTCGTGATGACGTGGTGGTGTTCCAAGGTGAGCTTGAGTCACTTCGTCGCTATAAAGAAGTGGTTGAAGAAGTTCGCGCAGGTATGGAATGTGGTCTTGCGGTTAAAGGTTATAAAGACATCAAAGAAAAAGACAAGATCGAAGTCTATGATGTTCAATTGATCAAACGGAGTCTTTAATGGCGGGTAGTCAACGTCTTAAGCGCATGGCGGATACAGTGCAACGTGAGTTGTCTGAACTAATTCGCCAAGAGTTGAAAGATCCACGCTTAGGTGGTCTCGTGACCATCTCTGCGGTGAAGGTTAGTCCAGACTTAGGTTATGCTGAAGTATATGTGACTGTGATGGGCCGTGAGCTTGGCGATGAGCAAAGTGAAGCAGCCAATAAAGAAACCCTAGATGTGCTGAACAAAGCATCTGGTTTCTTGCGTCACGAACTCGGCCGTCGTATTAAGACACGTATTACACCGCGTTTGCGTTTCCATTACGATAAAACCAATGCATATGGTAACTATATGTTTGGTCTGATTGCTGAAGCAGTAAAGGATTTACCCGCTGACGAAGCAAACAAAGATGATGAATAATTCAGTCTAACTGAATCAAAAAGCCACCTTCGGGTGGCTTTTTTTATGCGGAGTAATAGCTGAAGCTAGATCAAGACTTAGGGGTTTTGCACAGGATTATGGTGGGGGATAGAGGGTTGAACTTTTAGGGATTATTTTGACCATCAAGTTACTGTGGATTGATATGGGCAATGATTTACAAGGGGGTACACTTTGATCATTTTAATTTTTGCGTAGATTGATCCGTCCACCTGCATTGGTCAATGTAATGGATGTGACACTATCTAATAAGTTTGAATCTTATCGTCATTACAATGTTCAAATTAGCGCAACAACACCATATCAGTGCCGAAGCGCTAGAAATGTATTTATTTTTATATCCTTAACACCACAAGCATTTAAAGGCGATGTTCAGTGTCTTCATGCTTATTGCTAAAAGCTCTGCGGCGGGTGCGTTGCCAAGGCAGTGGGCGATTGAGTGCCTCAGGAACGTCACCACTCAGCGAGCGTAAGCGTAAGTGCAAAGCCGCTTGCGCCATCAAATTTGCCGATACAGGTGCAGTTAAGAAGGCAAACAGCGTTAATAACAGCTCAGCAAAACCAAAGCGTCCTTGGAATGCAGAATAGATCATTGCCGCGATCAAGAAGCTCCCTAAGCCTAAGGTACTGGACTTGGTTGGGGCATGCAGGCGCATGAATAAATCGGGCAGGCGCACCATTCCAATTCCTCCGACCAGCATGAAGAAAGTACCGATCATGAGAAAAATTGAGACTAAAATTTCCATCGTAAGTTGCATCGATCTTGCTCCTAGTCAATCACATGACCTGAGGTGAAGTAGCGTGCTAAAGCGGCTGTAGAGACAAAGCCGAGCATCGCAACCAAAAGAGCACCTTCAAATAATGAAGTGCTGGCCCAGTAAATGCCTAAAATAATAATGAGGCAGATTGCATTTAAAAAGAGAGTGTCGAGTGCTAAGAGTCGGTCTACAATCGATGGACCGATGATTAAGCGAATTAAGCACAACAACATTGAAATGGTGACGGCGATTAAACAAATCCCGAGGGCATAAGGCAAAATAGTCATGCTTTGTCTCCTGCTTCGACACCAAAAATTTGCATCAACGGTTTTTCATAACGCGCTTTGATATTTTCAATCTCGGCATTTTCATCATCGGTGCTGAGGGCGTGAACTAAAATGTCCCCACGATCTTGATCGATGCCTGCTGAAACAGTGCCTGGTGTGGTGGTAATAATCATCGCCAGTAAGGTGTTTACTTCCTCATGTTGTGTTTCCAGCGGAACGCGAAACCATTTGGGTTGTAGACGATCAATTGGGCCGAGGACCAATTTAGCCACTTGAATATTCGACACCACAATGTCGTATAACACCACAAAAAATAGTTTCACCGCCGCTTTCCATTCAATATTTGGAGTATACGTAATGAATGGTCTGATCAGACGCGGAATAAAAATAGCCAGTAAAAATGCCATCACTAAGCTGGCTGCATCGACACTATGTGCCAACATCACCCAGCTCAGCGCAACAATCACCGAGACAAAAGGGTGGGGTAACCAACGCTCCAAAAACGACGTTTTTTTCATGTTTAAGGCTCCACCATCGGTTGTAGGCTTTCAGCATCGGGATTCACTTCAGCCTGTTGTTGCTGTTGCATTTGGCGTTTTTTGTATTCGGAAATATGTTCGCCTTCCAGTGTTTCCTCTGAAATTAAATATGGAATCAAATGTGCATTCGGATCTACGCGTTCGCCACCATATTTGGTCTCGGGTAAATTTTCACTGTCGAAAGGTTGTACGCTAATGCTTTGCCCATGCTCATCAGTTTTGAGCAAAGTCTGTTCATAGAGCACATTATTTTGGATTTGCTCAGCCGTTTGGTAAGTGTACTTTTGAATCGGGCCTGCAAACACCATATAAGCCATTAAACCTACCAACAATAGATAGATGGTTTTGTCATTGCGCTTCGGTGCTTGTTCAGGCAAAGCTTGGTACGCGGCATAAGCAGCTTCATTCGGGTTGTCTTCTGGTTTAGTTGCGCGCCAAAAAATCACGAAACCCACACGTGTAAACGCAATAATACTCAATAAGCTCACCACTAAAACGGTCACAATAATCAGCAATTGATATGGTGAGTGTGCGGTGGCTTGGAGAATAAATACTTTGCCCAAGAAACCACTAAAGGGTGGTAAACCTGCCATCATCAAGGCAATGGTGAAATAGGTTAACGCCACCACCTTATGCTGTTTCATTTGTGGTGCAATTTTAAAATGGTCTTTAAATTCACCACGTTGAGAGGTAATCCAACCACTTAAAATGTAGAAAGCTGCCGCAATAATGGTGCTGTGCACCAAATAATACAGTGCCGCTGCCCATGCCAAGGTATTGAATAGGGAAATGGCGATTAAAATCGTGCCCACAGAAGACAAAATCATAAAGCCAATGAAACGACGTAAGCGTTCTGCGCCCATCGCGCCAATCACACCATAGACTGAGGTAATTAAACCAATCGGCAATAGAATGTATTGCAGGATTTCACGGCTAATCGCATCGTCAAATACGGTGCCATTAACACGTAAAATGGCATAAATACCGACTTTGGTCATGATGGTGAACAGTGCCGCCACAGGAGTGGTCGCGACTGCATAGGTTTTCGGTAGCCAAAAACCGACAGGTAGCATGGCTGCTTTAATGCCAAAGACTGTAAACAACAACAGCCCGCCAGCAACAGCAATACGATGTTGATCGCCTTCTAACAATGGCATCAGACGTGCAACATCCGCCATATTGAGGCTGCCGACGCTGCCGTAAATCATGCCAAGGCCAATCAGAAACAGAGCTGATGCCAACAAGTTAATGGTGACATAGTGAATGCCGAGTTGAAAACGCGCTTTGCCTTGGCCATGCAGTAACAAAACATAAGAGGCCATCAACAAAATTTCAAAGAATACGAACAGGTTAAATAAGTCGCCTGTCAGGAAGGCACCGGTTAAACCCATCAGTAGGAAATGGCACATGGCATGGAAATAACGGCCACGTTCATCCCATTCTTTACTGGCGAACCACATCACTGGAACAGCTAAGCCGTAGGTTAAAACCAGCATCAGGGCAGACAGTTGGTCGAGGACCAAAACAATACCAAATGGTGCAGCCCATTCACTCAGGTTATAAACACTGATTTGCCCTGAGCTGGCAAAGATCAGATAGTTGATCGCTGTAAATAAGCCCAACAGGCCAGAGGTATAACTGATGCCTCGACGCCAAGGTTGTCGCCAGTCTTGTGCTAAAGAACCTGATCCAGGATTGCCCAATAACACCAAAATAAAGGCGGTAATGGCAGGAATTAAAATACTAAAAATTGGGGTGTGTTCGGTCCAAAATTGGATGAGGTCATTCATTATGGCTCATCCTCACGTGGGTCAATTTGAGGTATTTCTTCTTTAGAGTCAACGTGGTCGGTTCCTGTTTCATAACGACTGCGTAAAGCCAGTTGTACAATAAACGCCGTGGTAGCAAAGCCAATCACAATTGCGGTTAACACCAAGGCTTGTGGCAAAGGGTCAGTGGCTTTGCTGGCTTCCGTGAGTACTGCGGGTGCATTAAGTTGAAGTCGCCCCATGGCAAATAAAAATAAATTGACGGCATATCCAATCATGGCCAAGCCAAGTACCACAGGAAAGGTACGGGCACGCAAAATCAGATAGATGCCTGTGGCAGTCAACAGACCAATAGCGGAGGCAAGTAACAGTTCTAAACTAATCATATTAATCCCCCTTTGGTACTGGACCAGACATACTAGAGTGACGCGAGTCCCCGAGTACTGAAATAAGTAGCATGGTTGCACCCACAACCGTGATATAAACCCCGACATCGAACAGTGCAGCTGTCGCTAAGTGCATTTCACCTAAGATCGGTGGCGACACATAAAAGTGTGCACTGGTGAGGAATGGACGTCCCCAGAACCATGCACCTAAGCCTGTTAATCCTGCAATGACCAGACCAGTTCCAATCCAGATTTCATACAAACGACCTGACTTGGCTTTGAGCAGCTGTTCCGCATGGTCTTGACCGAGTGCCATGTACTGAATAATCAAGGCCAAAGCGGTAATTAGACCTGCGATAAAACCGCCTCCAGGCAGATTGTGTCCACGCAGGAAGATATACAGACTGACCACCAAGGCAATCGGTAAAATCCAAGATGCAGTGATACGAAGCATCAATGGCGATGGATTAAAACGGTAACTGAGACCTTGGGTCATAGTCGTGCCGTGGGTACGCATACCATCCATTAGGCACAGCGCGCCAATGCCTGCAATGCCGAGGACGGTAATTTCACCGAAGGTATCGAAACCACGGAAATCGACTAAAATTACGTTGACCACGTTGGTACCGCCGCCTAATGGAATCGACTGCTGCATGAAGAACCATGAAATGGAGTTGTGATCACGGGTCAAGATGAGCCATGTGATCCATGCAATGCCGAGCCCGCCGCCAATCGCAATCAGGGCATCTCGCCAACGACGTGAGACACTCGACTCATAGGGAGTGAGCTGTGGTAAAAGCGATAAACTCATCAATAACAGTACGGTGGTGACTACATCGACGGTGATTTGTGTCAAGGCCAAATCAGGTGCAGAGAAGCAGATAAAGACCATAGTTACGACTAAACCAATCGCGCCACTGATCAATACCGCTTTAATCCGTTCGTGGTGGAACCACAACATCATCCAGCACGAAGAGAATAACAGTAGCCACAGGACAATCGCTAAAGCAGGGGCATGGGTGAGTTCACGGGTACCTGTGGTCAGTCCTTGTCCTAAAAATGGAAGTGAGACTATGGCAATACTGAAGATCACAATCCAAAGAATATAGCTTTGTAATTTACCGTTTTCAGTCCAGCGTTTAAATTTGCGCGAGTTGAGTAGGAGTGACTTCAGGAATAAGTCAAAGGCAACTCGACCTTGTAGACGACCTAGGTATGGATCGAGATCAATTTCTCGAATTTTGCCACCTTTCGCCAGACTGAAATAGAAAATCAGACCGCCAATCGATGCAATCAGGCTCATCAATAATGGCATGTTAAAACCATGCCATAGGGCAAGATGTGCGCCTTCAAAGTCCATCACTTGGGTGCTAGCGCGTGCTGTGCTATTGACGATATTTTCAACTAGTAGAGCAGGGAATAAGCCGACTAAAATACAGAGAATCGCCAGTAAAGTAGCGGGTGCACGCATGCCAAACGGCGGTTCATGTGCATCTTTGTTCGGAACTTGCTTGCCTAACGGGCCATCGAAGAAAACCCCATGCACCAAACGCACAGAGTAAGCCACTGCAAAAATCCCCGCTAGTGTCGCGACAATCGCCGAGCAGATGAGCACAGGACCAGACAGATTGCTGAGCAGTTCAGTAAAGAACATTTCTTTAGATAAGAAACCGTTGGTCAAGGGTACGCCAGCCATCGATGCTGCAGTGACCATCGTCAAAGTGGCCGTATAAGGCAACAGTTGCCATAACCCACTAAGCTTACGTAAATCACGTGTGCCTGACTCATGATCGATAATACCTGCGATCATGAACAGCGCTGCTTTAAAGGTGGCATGGTTAATAATATGGAAAATAGCCGCAGCCACAGCCAATGGTGATCCGATTCCCAAGAGACACATGATCAAGCCGAGATGGCTGATGGTTGAATAGGCCAATAAACCTTTCAGGTCTTCTTTAAAGATGGCAAAAAATGCAGCCATACACAGGGTAAATAAGCCAATAAAGGTGACCAAATTATGGAACAGTGCCGCACCTGCAAAAATGGGTAACAGTCGTGCCACCAAGAAAATGCCCGCTTTTACCATGGTTGCTGAGTGCAAATAAGCAGACACGGGGGTCGGGGCAGCCATCGCGTTGGGTAGCCAAAAATGGAATGGAAATTGCGCACTTTTGGTAAAAGCACCGAGTAAAATCAGCAGCAGCGTAGGAACAAATAAAGCATGGCTTTGAATCTGCGCTGTCATCGTCAAGATTTGATCAATCTCGTAGGTGCCTGTGATTTGGCCGAGCAAGATGAAACCACCTAGCATGGCTAATCCGCCCATACCCGTAATGGTCAATGCCATTCGTGAGCCACGTTGCGCCGCGTCGTAATTGCTCCAATAACCGACCAACAGAAAAGATGAGATACTGGTCAACTCCCAAAAAACGAGGAGTAAAATTAAATTATTGGAGAGAGAAATCCCGAGCATGGCTGCCATGAACAACATGAGCAGTAGATAGAGTTTATTGAGAGAATTTTTTGGGCCTAAATAAAAATAGGCATAAATATAAATGAGCGTCCCGATGCCACTAATGAGTAAGGCAAAGAGTAGGCCTAATGCGTCTAGACGGAAGCTGAAGTCAATTCCAAGCTGCGGCAACCATGACCACGACTGCGTAATGACAGCGCCATTAAACACCTCTCGTGCTTGGGTCAGTAATAAGCCTAAACTTGTCATACTGACCCCAACAGCTGCGAAGGCGGTTAGCCTGCGTGAGCTCTGCTTCAGTAATGAGACAAGGGTTGTGCCAAGTATTAACGGTAACAATATAATAATCGGTAGCACACTCGTTTCCATTGTCGTGAATAGGTCAAAACCTATTGGTGAATCTCATCTTTCAAGGATTACAGGACTGCAAAGAGCAGCCCAAGAGTTTCAATCTTGAAAGCCAATGTGAAATTTAAAAATAATGAAGTTGTGTTGCGCAACTCATGAAGCGTTATAGCAAAATCCGATTTCAGTTGGAAATTTGCAAGTAAAACCGATCATATAACATGACTAAAACAACATCAATCTTTTTTGCGCTGACGCAAAACATTATACGCGTGATGGTTGTTTCTTGGTGGATGGCAGGTACTTTCTCAGTGCAAGAAATGTAAAAAAGCGACCATTGGTCGCCTGTTTTTGAGGGTTGAAATAGATATGCTTATGAAGCAGGCTAAGTTAATGGATTTGCCGATGAAGCATCATCTTCGGCACTGAGTAAAGTAATCAAATGCTGTTGCTGTTCGGGAGAAAGCTGCTGTTGAATCTGTGTGAATAATTCAGCCACACTTAAATCTTGGGGTTCAGCCGCAATCGGTTCGGTGCTTCCAATGGTCGCTTCATGATTGGCAAGGTTTTGGTAAATGACATCGAACTGATGTTGCAGTGGTTCGAGTTGGATCGGACTTAATTGCTTATTTTCCAGTTTGAGGCATTGAAACTCGCTGGCTTGTTCCAGCAACTCACTTCGGTTGCCTGAGGCAATAATTTGTAGTCGAGGAAAAGCCTGATTTAAACGTTTTAAAATGACTTGCGCCATATTTTGATCCAATTGATGATCAATCGCGTCAATCAACAGTACGCCGTCACCTTCTAAACAGGGGAATAGGCTTTCAGGATTGAGTAGGCATAAACGTCGCACAATATCGCCAACGAGCGCCACCCAGTTGCGAATACTATTGGAAAGCTGTTGATAGAGCATGATGTTGCCATGGTAGCGCACCATCAGTTGTAACTTGGGGTGATATTGCAGATAAATATCTTCTATTTCGGGCAGAACGGTTGCTAACGCTTGCTTAAGTGCTTGTAGGCTGGGCGACTGGATGTGTGCTTGAGCTTGAGCCAGTTTATAGCTTAAGGGAATATCGGGTGGCATGCTTTTGGGCTGATGCAATATCGTTTGTAAAAACTGTGCAGTTTGCGCATTTTCAATATCGCTGATTTCACGAAACCACTCAAAGAAGCGTGCAAAGGTGGTATAGGGAATAGCTGAAATTTCATAGGCATGTGCATGTTGGAAAATCAGGGGATTGTTCTTGCTGAGAATATTCATCTCATTGACAAAACGTTCCGCAGGATAATATGCAATCAACGGCAAACCTTGCAGCGGATCCTGTAACGTTGCCTGCTGATATAAATTCACCAGTTGTTCGAGTTCCAAGGTTTCAACTCGACTGATGCCAATACCTTGTTGGTTTAAGGTTTTGTAGAGTTGCCATGTATAAGATTCGGGCGCAGTATCGGCTGCCGTAGGTTTGAGAGCATACAACTCAGCGGGCACAGCAACTTGAATATCAATTTTGGACTGAAGGCGGTTCAGCATAATGTCGTGATCTAACATCACCACACCTGCAGAGCGTAAATCTTTATAACGGGCCGCAAACCAAGTCAGAGCCTGATAGCTAAAACGTAAGATCGAGGTCTTGCCTGAGGCTTGATCGCCTAAAATTAAAGTGACGGGTTTATCGTGATAAGAAAAATCGACTTTAAGGTCAGCAAAATGCAGGATGTGTTTCAGGTGAATCGATTGAATTTTCATAGAACACCCGCAGCGGTTGTGACTATTTTTACATTCGACTATCCAACAACTTTACGTAATGAGCTTGGCATTTGTTTTTTCAGCTGTTGCATCAGGTCGTAAATGTGATGGATATTTAGACTTACTTTAGCACGTGTACAGGCCACGTAAAGCAGTCTTAACTCTTCATCACTAATTTTATGGTCTTTGTCGTTGACCTTGAACTGGTAATCATCTTCGATGTGAACGCGGTTCCACTCTAGGCCTTTGGCTTTGTGTGCGGTGGAAATAATATAATCCGCTTGTTCAATCGGCGTAATCTTCGCGAGGGCTTTTTTGAGTGGATCGGTGCCATGATCATCCACCAATTTCACTAAAGGCTTGATGTCGCTGCCGTCATTGGTTTCGCAATACTCATGTACATCATGCCAAGAATTAAACCAGGCCAGTTCAGGCACATCGGTGACGCGCTTACCTTGTTTCAACATCGCTGCGGCATCGACAAAGCGGTTCAGTTTGACATGGTCGGCTTGTAAGCTGACTTTGTCGCCATGAACTAATCCTGAAAGCAGCAGTTCCATAGCGCGCGCATTGGTGCGACATAAAATCGCATCGCGCATTTTGGTATGAGGTTTGTTGACCACTTTGGAGTTGAGCAGAGGGTTGCCCATGAGCGGCACGGTTTCATTCAAGGCGCCTAAAATAGCATTGGCATGCAATGCAATCTCTTCACCAAAACGAAACGAGGTGGTAAGGCGTGACTCAGGCAAAGGCAGTTGTTGCATGGCATTGACTGCGCCGCGCCATGCATAAATTTGTTGGTGTGCATCTCCGACATAGATCACTTGTGTATTACGCTGCTTCAGTAAGATGCCCAACATCAGCGGATCGGCATCTTGTGCCTCATCAAACAACACATAGTCACTTGGGATATTGGGTTCAGACAACGCCCACAGTTTTAAATAAATATCGTGACCAATCCCAGCTTGATGATTGGGATCGATGGACTCTAACCAACGTCTTTCAATGGCAGGGTAGAGGTGCTTTTGTAGTGAATCGATATCATCGGGATGTAACCAGCTCGGTGCTTGTAAATGTCGCGGTGCTGGGTACTGAGAACTGGTTGAACAGAAGTGACTCACGGCATTCGCCACAAGACTGGCCAAGCGTGATGGCATCAATACATATTTTTCATAACGTCCGCCCATCATCCGTCTTAAAGTGATGGGTTCAAGGCGGTATTCTTTGGCGATAAAACTCGGACTTAAACGAGGCAGACGAAGTTTGTCCGTTACTCCACGTGGAACACTGCGAAAAGCAAGCGAGTGAAAGGTTCGGCAGTCGACATTGCCATGAAACTTCATTTGCGCTTCGCTGGCAATGGCTTTGTTGAACGCTAAATACATGCCTCGTCTTTGCGGCATAGCATCGCTAATCATTTGCAGTGTGGTGGTTTTACCTGTGCCTGCGTAGGCAATTACTTTAAACGATTTGCCCAGACGCGCGTTATCAATGGCAATGGCTTGCTCATAAGTCGCGCTCGGTTTGATGATATTCGACACAGGCAATAAACTTAGTGGCTGCGGTTGGCTTTTTCAAGCAAACCAGAAAGCCCTTGACGACGTGCCAATTCATTGAGAACCAATTGAGGGTCTAAGTCGAAATAACCTAAAACCACAATCGTATGGAACCAAAGATCCGCCACTTCATAAATCAAATCATTTTTATGATCTTCATTGGCTTCAGACTTAAAGTCTTTCGCGGCAATCACAGTCTCGATGGCTTCTTCACCGACTTTTTCTAAAATTTTGTTGAGACCTTTGTGGTACAGCTTTGCAACATAAGACGAGTCTGGATCCGCTGCTTTACGCTCAGCCATCATTTGGCCGAGGTAAGACAAAACTTCAACTTGCTCAGACTGCGCCGTTGAGGCATTCATCGCCAATGTATGTGGATTGGTTGATTTTTCACCATAAATCGCGTTCGGGTCTTTGAGCTGTGCATCCACAATTTCCCAGCCATTTGGCGTGAGTTTACGGTAGAAGCACGATTCGCGACCTGTATGACAGGCAATTCCGCCGTGCTGTGCAATTTGCAGCACAATTACATCGGCATCGCAGTCGAGACGAATTTCATGTACGGTTTGAAAATGCCCAGATTCTTCGCCTTTGTGCCATAATTTGTTGCGTGAACGAGAGAAATACACGGCTTGGTTTTTCTCAGCCGTCAAAGCCAAAGCTTCACGGTTCATCCATGCAACCATCAAGACACGTCCCGTTTGGTGATGCTGTGCAATGGCAGGGACTAAACCTTGTTCGTTAAATTTTACTTCATCGAGCCATTGCAAATTGTTCATAAGATTTCACCAAGCGAATAAATATTGAGAGTGTTACGATGTTAACGTAGCGCGCTATAGTCTACGTGATTTAAACAGAATAGAGGAGAAACTTTCTACAGTTATCTCACAGCGGCTTAATTGATATATTTTAGAAATTCAACCATCAGTCACCCATCCAAAGCGGATGACGATGATTGTCATCGCATTCTACACAGAATGATTGTTTTGTTTTGCAATATCCCGATAGTTCATTTGACTGAACATGCCTAATTTTAAACCTGAAATTGTCACCGCCATTTCTTTACGGAAATAGGGAATTCGATACATCCAAGCAAAGCTTAAATCTCGTAAACCACCTGCCCACCATAGGTCAGATTGGTAAAGTGGTGTAAGTAAACGACTTAAAAATTGATAGAACGCCGTCGAACTTTGACGGTGTTGATGATAAGTTTGCCAGAGTTGAACATAATCAAGGGCTGCATTTTTTCTTGCGCTTTGAACCGCTTGTCCCAAAGCCCATGCATCTAAAAGGGCCATATTTGCACCTTGCCCCAGTTGTGGACTCATCGCATGTGCTGCATCACCCATGACACCGATACGACCCTCACCAAACTTAGACAGTACTACATCACGATAATTTGCAGTTAACCATTGTGATTTTTGTTCAGGCTGGGCAATGACTTGTTCTAACCAATCCGCAGCAGGTTTCCAACGCTTAGACACTTGGTTTAACCAGTCTGAGTGAGCTTGTGAATTGTGTAGAAAGTTATTTAGCTGATGGCTGGGAAGACTCCAAAAAATACTCGACAGTCTTTGCTTGGGTTCATGTGGCACTGTACCTGTCGGTAAGATGCCCATCATCATTTTAGAGCGATCATGAAACTGATGTAAAATTTCTGTATCTAATTCAATACATTCGGGAACAATTGTCCATTTGGCTCCCCAAGGATAAGCTTGATCAACCTTTACCCATTCTTTCGGTCTTAAAAGACTGCGTGCGCCATTGGCAATGATCACCGCATCAAAAGCTTGATCAAATGATTCACCATCTTTTGTACCCAAAACACGCACTTGATTGGATGTTTCTTCTAATGTTTGAATGTCGGTATTCATTTGCCAAGTAATCAGTTCGGAATATTCACGGCATTTATTTTCTAAAACATGACATAACGTTGCTCGATGGATACCGACACCATAAAAATCAGGATGCGCTTGTTGATAATGACTATTGACCAGTAAATTTCCACTCGGTAACTGACCTTTGAGCCCAGTGACTTTTGCACCCAGTCTTAAAACCTCATCTAAAAGGCCTAAATGCTCAAAAACAGCTAAACCAGAAGGCTGTAGTAACAGTCCTGCGCCGACAGGTTCGAGTTCTGAGGCTTTCTCTAAAATACTGACTTGAATATTTTGTCGAGCCAGTAAAATCGCAGTGGCTAACCCTGCGGTTCCAGCACCGATGATGGCGAAGTGGGGCGGGTGATTAGGAATCATAGATCGAATGATTTAACCATTGTCTAAAATGAATGCGTAACGAATATCATCAGATTTTTTTAATTGGTCGATGTTGATTTGAATGAAATCTTCTAACGAGCTTGCAATCACATTTTTTCCACGATTCATTTTGTAATTCAATGACTTGACCATATTTTTTTTGTTCACTTAAAATTATTGTTAGCATAGAAAAAATGTAATCTCGATTTTTCTTTATTTGGTCAGATTAAACAAGATTACATTCATGCGCAAATTTTGTTTATAAATCTTGTATGACCTGTGCAAAATGCTGTTTTTCCACTATTTCCAAGAACTCATCACCTAAGCGCTGACTTTCAGAAATACATTGGTTCCACATTTGAATGCGCTGTTTTTGGTCGAGCCCTTTGAGTGTGAAATCTTTACGATCGGGCAGGCGTCCTAAAGGTAAGCTCTGTAAATAGTCTTGGGATGGGGACAATAGCAGCGTACGGGCTTGATTTTCAGGATTGGCGTGACGTTTAAACAGCTTATCAAACCAACCGGGCGTAATGCTGTCCGTAAAGTGTGGATAAAGCACAATGCCTTGACTCTCAAAAGGCAGATCGATGTGATAGTCAATCAGACCACCATCACGATAACTGCCTTGTGGTGCATCTGGAATATCACGAATCGCGGCCATCACGCCTGGAATAGAGGCTGAGGCAATCAACCAAGGCAGAACGTTTGCAGCGGTGAGGCTGTGATAATGAGTGAGGAAATCATCTTCTACTTTAAATTGTTTGCCATTGCTGGGCTGACTAATCACTCGTTGCATAAAGTGGCGACTATGCTTTCGCGCAACAGCGGTTGTGCCGATGATACCTGCCACAGAAGCTAAGAGCGGGAGAACTTGGTCACTTTGGAAGATGTGTTGAGCCTTAATCGACAGTACCGCGAGGTGGTAATCGGGATGATTGACCAATTCCGCTTCTTTGCCTTGCACCAAGTCGAGCAGCATGCCACGGCAAATATCACTGACTTCTTGACGCTGCATTTTTTTGTCAAAATAGAGATTGGTATAGAGTTCACCTAAACGTTCGGTACCTGCTTTTGCACCGTGCGCTAAGATGCTGGCAAAGCGCCAACTGCCAATGGACGAACCAATCAAAGTCCGTCTTTGCGGCGCACGAGCAAAGAATTCACCAAAAATAGCTTGGTCTAAACCTTGAATCCCGATCCCTTTGGGCCCACCTGCGGCACCGGGTACAATATCGACCTGCTCAGCTTGTAAGCCTTCGCTTTGAATGAGTTGACGTGCTAATTTACCTGCACGAATGCTTAAAGCTGGAGGGTGTTTATGCAGGATTTGAGTCATCGTGATCATTCAAAATAGACAATATGTATTGTCATTTTAACTGGTGAGAGAATGAGCGCATTGGCAAAAGTGATCCAAGAATGACTTGGGAGTCACTTCCGACATAAAACCTAAACATAAAAAAGCCTGAGAGACTCAGGCTTTTAATACAGCAGAAAGCGTCTATTTAAACACGCGCCACACCGCCAGTAAGCTGGTGAGTACAATTAAAATCACTGAAATAAACCAAGGCGAGATAATCGCAATCGACAGCAAAATGGCCATGAGACTGCCAAAAATCCAACTGCGTTTTTGCTGATGCTCCATTTGTAGGCGCATACTTTGCAGTTCATTGAGCTGTTTAGCATGCCAAGCTGATTGGTTTTTGAGACCATTTAAGCTATCGACCAACAGCGTTGGGAAGTCTTGTGCCCCTAAAAGTAAATCTGGAATTTTTTGTCCCAGCTCTTTTAGGTTCTTTTGTGGATTCATTTGCGCTTTGATCCAATCGGTCAGGATTGGCTTTGCCAAACTCCAAATGTCCAGCTCTGGGTAAAGGTCTGTACCTAAACCCTCAACATGCACGAGGGTTTTAAGCAGCAGCATCAGCTGTGGTGGAATTTCCAAATGGAAGCGTCGTGCAATATCCATCACTTGAATCAAAATGCCCGCGAAGTCCAATTCATGCATAGGTTTGGACACCATTGGCCCGACCGTGCGACGCATTTCACGTGCTAGTGCATCTTGGTCTGTGCCCGGTGGAATCCAACCAGCTTGATGCACGATTTGAATCAGTTGCATAAAGTCGCTGTTCATGACCGCAAGCAGCATACGCGCCACGGTCATTTGGTCGTGCTTCGACAACTCACCCATAATGGCACAGTCTAGTGCAATATAGCGGGGTTGGCTTGGGTTTAGGGTTTCAACGAAGACATTGCCCGGATGCATGTCGGCATGGAAAAAGTTGTCACGGAAGACTTGGGTAAAGAAAATGGTTAAGCCTTTTTCCGCCAGATCTTTACGATCCATTCCCAGCTTTTCAAAGGTTTCAATGTCTGAAATGGGAACGCCCGTAATGCGTTCGGCCACCATCACGTCTTTGCTATCCATATAGACTTCAGGCACATACATCATGCTTGAGCCTGTAAAATAATGGCGCATACGACGGGTATTGTCGGCTTCTAAAGTCAAATCCAGTTCATTTAAAATGACCTGACGATAGTCCTGAATAATTTCAGATAAGTGCAGTGCACGCGCGGCTTCTAGGCGTTTTTCTAGAAAATCACCTAGCCATTCTAAAATTTCAAAGTCTTGTAAAATTTGACTACGAATAGCGGGACGGGTGACTTTCACCACCACTTCGCGACCATCATGTAAAGCGGCCGTATGTACTTGAGCAATCGAGGCTGCTGCCAAGGGTTGTTCGTCGAAGCGAGCAAACAGCGTGTTTACATCGGCTTTCAGTGAGTCTTGAATGCGTATTTTCGCCACATCAGAACCAAACGGTTTGACACGGTCTTGGAGTAAAACCAGTTGTTGTAACACTTCAGGTGGAATTAGGTCACGACGAGTAGACAGTAGTTGTCCCATTTTAATCGCCAGTGGTCCCATTTCCTCTAAAGCTTGTTTGAGCTTCAGTGGATTTTTTCGTTCACGACTGGACCATGCCGCAGGGTGCATACGAATTACACCCAGCGCATGGCGCGCTTTTTCAGGCAATTCTTCCGCAGGAAACAACGTGTCGAGTCTATAGTGCGCGGCAATGCGCCAAAGTTCGAGTAAACGTGAAACGTGCGGAATCATATATGTAAATACCTAGTTTTGAGTTGAGTCTTGAGTGTCAATCTGTGCTTGAAGCTGTTGAATTTTGGCTTCGGCACGATCTAAGTTTTGATTAAAAATACGGGTGTCTTGATGCAGATCATCCATTTGCCAACGTGGGGCAAATAGACCACTGTCTTCTTTCAAGGCATCTTCAGCAAAGAAAAAATGACTTTGTAAGGCCTGTTTGATGTGTTTTGGGGCCAGCTGAATTTTAGCCAATTCATGCGCCAAACTTGGGCCAATCCATGGGCTTAAATACGCAGCCAAGTCAGGCTCAGCGTGTTGCATAATCCGTTGAATATCCTGTAGAAGGTGATAATCACCTTGGAGCGGGATATTGCCGATATCATCCGCCAGTAATAGCTTGAGCAGCTCAACCACATTGGCCACCGTTAAAGTTGCGGTTGCTGGGGTGTGAGACTGAGTTTGGTCAAAAGGGCGTTGTTCGAAAATGGACGCTGTTTCACTATGCCCCGTAACGGTAGGTTCTAAGCGCACTTTAGCTTGATCAAAGAACACATCTACAGACAGTTGTGGGGATGCGATCACCACACGTAACATCTTGCCTTGTAGTTCATTGAGCTGGATGCGAGTGATCGCATCCAAATTAATCACATGATGAATTAATCGTTCAACTGCACCGAGTGCCAGAATCGACCACATAATTTGCCCTTAAACGTTTAATTTTAAAGTTTAAAACCACGGTGTACAGCAACGATACCGCCTGTCAGGTTATGATAGTCGCAGTTTTGGAAGCCTGCATTTTCCATCATACCTTTCAATGTACGTTGGTCGGGGTGCATACGAATGGACTCGGCTAAATATTTATAGCTTTCTGAGTCATTGGCAATGATTTTGCCCATGATCGGCAGTGCGGTGAACGAATATAGATCGTACAGTTTTGAAAAAGGCTCAAACACAGGTTTAGAGAACTCTAATACCAGTAGGCGACCACCTGGCTTAAGCACGCGGTACATCGCTGCAAGTGCTGCATCTTTATCGGTCACATTACGTAGACCAAATGAGATCGTGAGTAGGTTGAAGCTGTTGTCTTCAAACGGCTCTAGGGTTTCAGCATTGGCTAATACGAAGTCAACATTGGTACAGCCTGCATCAATTAAACGATCACGACCCACATTCAACATCGATTCATTAATGTCTGAAAGTACCACATGACCAGTAGGGCCGACTTCACGACTAAACACTTTAGCCAAGTCGCCTGTCCCGCCAGCAATATCGAGCACGCGTTGACCACGACGTACCCCTGACATATTGATCGCAAAGCGTTTCCATAGACGGTGAATGCCAAAAGACATCAAGTCATTCATAATGTCGTATTTGCTGGCAACCGAGTGGAAAACTTCCGCTACTTTTTGAGCTTTATCTTCACTGCTCACCGTCTGGTAACCAAAGTGTGTGGTATTGCCGACGTTGCCTGTGTTAGCTCCGCGAGGAAGATTGTATTTGGGTACAGAACCCGTCACAGGGGTATCAGTCAACTGTTGTTGTAATGATTTTTGCTGACCTTGCGCCGTGCCTTGGGGTAATGGTTCAGTTAAAAATGGACTCACTTTGTCTGTGTTTTGTGCCGACTCTTGAGTAGCGGTAGGCGTTTGATTTTCATTCGACATGGGAGTCACTCCTAACATAGCAATAGGGTAAATGTTGCAGTGCATGCATGATGACAGATTCTAGGACGTTGTACAGTAACCATCATGCAATTGTGCTGAATAATATACAGAAAAACAGCAGAGCAAAGCTGCTGCTGGCTTATTTTTATCAAGTCATTCGTTGAAATTTACTGAAAAGGATACAAATGCCCCGCATGGACTTTATCAATAATTTGACGTTCCACCGCAGTAAAGTCTTTCACAAATTTCTCCGCCGACTTTAGCGGTTTCATGGCCAAAAAGCCATCCTGCATAAATTCATACATGACATTGAAGTTATATTTGTTGGCCGTCCCTTTACACATCTTAAAAGCGGTATAGACCATAAAAGAGCGCATGTATTTATCGAGGTTCTTACCCAATTGATCGAGTAAATACAGCTGTTTCAAGCGTTCTTCGCCTTGTTCTAGTTTTAAATAGGCTTGGCGCATCAAATCATCGGTTAAGGCTTCAGAGGGATGGTGATCTTTCAGCAATTGCATCGCCACTTTTTCATCCAGTCGCACCGCCAAAATAGCCAACTCAACCCCAGAGGTACCTGTTTTAATGGCATTTTCAGGAATTAATTTCTCTGCTTTGTGCGCATATTTGCTCAAGCGCGCAATTTGTCCTGCCAAAGCGTCAAAATCTGGGCCACCATATAAACGGTTGATAAAATACTCGGCCATCAAGAGGTTCTGTTTTTCTGCGAAAGCACGGTTATGCGTGCGTTGCATCCGTTGCTTTTGCCAGACTTGCACATCTTGTAAACGTTGGAAGAGCACCGAATCTTGATGATAATGCAATTGGTAATACTGTTCTAAAAGCTCATCGAGGGCGGCGAGTTTGGACATTTGCTGTCTCAGTTCTATTTAAAGATAGCTAAATCTTAGTGCGTGATGACGGAACTCGCTATGACAAAGTGACAAAAAAACTATTTATTTGTGGTCAGTTTGATGTAGAAGTAGTCAAAAGATACATATGAAAATCATCTAGACCATCATCTTTTAGGATCTAGTGATCTGATTAAATAGAAAAAAGGAGGGGGCCATGGATACAGAAACGATCGTCAGTACAGTGCTGAATGAAGAACAGCTTTCACTGGACTTAATTGAAGCGCAATATGCGTTGATGAATACCCGTGATCAGAGCAATGCAAAAAGTTTAGTGATTTTGGTCAGTGGAATTGAACTTGCGGGTAAAGGCGAAGCGGTGAAACAGCTGCGCGAATGGGTCGATCCGCGTTTTTTATATGTCAAAGCCGATCCACCGCATCTGTTTAATCTAAAACAGCCTTTTTGGCAGCCCTATACTCGATTTGTACCTGCCGAAGGGCAAATTATGGTGTGGTTTGGTAATTGGTATGGGGACTTGTTGGCTACGGCCATGCATGCTTCAAAGCCTTTGGACGACACTTTGTTTGATGAATACGTCAGCAATATGCGGGCTTTTGAACAGGACTTAAAAAACAACAACGTAGATGTCTTAAAAGTTTGGTTCGATTTGTCGTGGAAGTCTCTGCAAAAGCGTCTGGATGATATGGACCCGAGCGAAGTGCATTGGCATAAGTTGCATGGGCTAGACTGGCGCAATAAAAAACAATATGACACCTTACAAAAGCTACGTACGCGCTTCACCGATGACTGGCAAATCATTGATGGTGAAGATGAAGATTTGCGTAATCACAATTTTGCACAAGCAATTTTAACAGCGCTGCGACACTGTCCAGAGCATGAAAAAAAGGCCGCGCTAAAGTGGCAGCAAGCAGCGATACCGGATATTCTGACTCAGTTTGAAGCCCCTCAAGCTGAGGATGCAAACTATAAAGCAGAGCTCTGTACACGACAAATTTCATAGGATCCTTGTCCTATCAGGCTTTTTCTTTCTTAAAATTGCTAGCACTTTCTTAAATTCTTCTTTTTTTCCAAAACCAATCAAACGTAGAATAGCCATTTGAACATAGTCCAAACCGTAGCGAAATAAACTTACTGAAAGTCGTCCATGCTTCTTTATTTTTATCGCTTTTTTCCGATCATGTTGCCATTCACCTGTTAAATAGCACCAACAGAAACCGATAGCTAGCACTGCTATCAATTTCTTGACTCGTCTAGGGTCTGTTAAACGAGTATTTTCAAGATTGAATCCACGTCCTTTGAGACAACTAAATAACGTTTCGATTTCCCAGCGTAATGCATAATCACGAATAGCAGAAGCATTAAACATAGGAGAAACAACAAGTAAAAGCTCTCCATCTTCTAATCGTAGCGCACTAATATACAGTTTCACTCGACCAACCCAAATACGTCGTTTACGACATTCAGTTTGACCAACTTGAAGATGACGAAATAAATCACTAATTTTATGATTCTTGGCTAAGTGATTGGTCACAATAAAGTTTTTTTAACACGTATACAGAAGTTAATGTCATTTTCAATTAACCATGTAAACCATTTCTCACCGATAAATTCTCTGTCTGCAAACACATTCACAATACGATCTTTACCAAAAATGGAGATAAAGCGTTGAATCAAAGCAATACGCTCTTTTGTATCTGAATTTCCACGTTTATTGAGCAATGTCCAAACAATAGGTATCGCTATTCCACGATAGACGATGGCTAACATCAAGATATTAATATCTCGTTTTCCCCATTTCCAATTAGTTCTATCCAAAGTTAATTGGACTTTATCGAATGAAAATATATTGAAAATTAACTGAGAAATTTGACGATAATCGAAATACTGATCTGCAAAGAAGCGTTGTATACGTCGATAAAATGATTGTGGTAAGCACTTGATGGGTAAGGCTTTAGATGCAGAAGAAAGATTACATGTCTGTTTTACAATTAATGCAAGCATAATCAGTGTAAAACATTTTGCATGTGACTTGTTCCACTTTAGATATTTGTTTAAGATGAGATGTAACTCATTGAAATGTGTCATCATATTCGTCGTCAGAAAACAAGTATTATGCCATTATTTCAATGAGTTATCTTTTTTTGTCGTGTACAAAGAAAGCAGAGTTAAAAAAACTCACTAAACAAGTGGCCGATGCCATCCGCTGTGATGACCGTAAAGTGGTGATCGCTTTTGAAGGTATGGATGCCGCTGGGAAAGGGGGGGCGATTAAGCGCATTGTGAAAAAGCTCGACCCGCGAGAATATGAAATTCATACCATTGCCGCACCTGAAAAGTATGAGTTACGCCGTCCTTACCAGTGGCGTTTTTGGAGCAAATTGCAGTCGGATGACATCACTATTTTTGATCGAACGTGGTATGGACGCGTTTTGGTAGAACGGGTAGAAGGCTTCGCAACCGAGGTGGAGTGGCAACGCGCTTATGCGGAAATCAATCGTTTTGAAAAAAACCTCAGCAACAGTCAAACCGTACTGATTAAGTTTTGGCTGGCGATTGATAAAGATGAACAAGCAGCGCGTTTTAAAGCCCGCGAAAGTACTCCGCATAAACGCTTTAAAATTACCGAAGAAGATTGGCGCAATCGCGACAAATGGGATGACTATTTAAAGGCAGCCGCGGATATGTTTGCACATACCGATACGGGTTATGCGCCTTGGTATATTATTTCCACCAATGATAAACAACAGGCCCGAATTGAAGTCTTAAGGGCAATTTTAAAACAGCTCAAAGCGGATCGCGATACAGATTAAAAAGCTTAAAAACGGTCATTTGAGCTAATGTGAGTTGGTTAAGTAGTTTCGTATTAACCTTTTAACCTGAGCTCGACAAAAATACGATACACGGAAATGTCATTTGCAACCTGCATGGTGTAAGTAAAATAATGTCTGCGATTTATTTTAATAAATCCAAAAAGAGAACAGGTTTTGCAGATGAAAATGGTTTTGCCTACTTTTCCCGAAAGAAAAGTAGGGCGAGCCTCTGGATAGTGATGAAATTGGATAAGAGCCTGATAAGACTCTGCCAAGATAGTTATTTTTCAATAAGTTGGTGGAATATTTGAGTCGATTTCAGGTTGCATTTTTAGCTCTTTATTGCGGAGTCTTACCGCTTAAAGTCTAATTTTTGGAGTTCGTTTGGTTCTTTTGTTTAGCCAAAAGAACCAAAAACATTTGTCATTCGCAAAACCTGTTCAATTTTTGTATATAAAACAACTTTTATTGCAAAAACAGTCCATTTTAAAGGCTGAGCAGGTTGCGAATGACGTTGTTGTGTATCGATGAGAATTTAGAGTTTAAAAAGACATGCCAGTCGGCTTTTTAGTGGACTGGCATTATGGTCATTTGATCGTTTTTTAGAGGCGGATTTAGTTCTTTAACTTAAGGGAATTTGAGTCACTGGCGCTGCAACAGGAATTCCTTGTTCAGCGGCTTGTTTCAGTTGAATGCCTTTGGCGAGCTTATACGACTCTTCCACATGGGTTTCCGCAATTTTTTTCATCACGACATAACCCAAGCTGGCCGCAATCATTTGTCCACCTAAGGGAATGAATTTGGTGACTTGTTTGGTGATGTATTTGGCTGCCATGTTATTGATGGATTTTTTCACGGCTGTACGTGCCACCACCAGTCCAGAGAACTCCACACCACGTTTACGTAGTTCTGACCAATGTATTTGCTTGGTTTCTGGGTCGTAGACACTGACTTGCTCAGGGGTTAAACCAAAGCGGGCGTTAATTTCTGGAATCAACTGCGACAATATGCCCACATCAATCACCACATCAAGGAAAGGGACTGGAATAACCGCTGCACCTGCGGAAAAATAGGCGCGCTTTTTGACTAAGTCCAAACATTCTTCACGGATTTGTTCTAAATTTAAAGAGGGATCAATTTTTTCTGGAATATGCTCTAATTTCATTTTCTAAATCCTAAAATATCCTGATTCACATTGATTCTAGTTTTGCTTAAAGTACGTATTTTAAAGCAAATTTTAAATAGAAATATGTCATCAAAGTGACATAGACAGAACCAGAAGTATAGTCAATAATCTGTGTACTTTTGTAGATTTTTCATAAGATGGTTATTTGAGAGGAAACATGGCGATACACGTAATACAAAGTCAGCGTATTGATGTTCTGTTGCAAGCCATGCAAAAAACCGTCTTTAAACCGGCCAAAAATGCCTTTCAAGTGCTGCAAGCACAGCATTTTATTGTACCTTCACCTGCGGTTGAGGCGTGGCTAACGCAAAAGTTGGCAGAACAGCAGGGCATCAGTGCCAACACGCAGTTTCATCATAGTATTCGTGGTTTTCAATGGTCGGCTTATCAGTGGGTTTTGGTCGACCAAAAAGATGAAGTCCGTAAAGCCAATATTCCGCGATTGATTATTAAATGGCGTGTCTTTCAAGCCTTAAAAGAATTTATACAAGCCGAGCTGAATCCTTTAGAGGTTGCTCATCCGTTGTATCCGATTATTCAGCGGATCTATGCCAGTGCTGACCGTTTGCAACAAGGCATCGATAAACAGCTCAAAAAGCAAAGCATGCTGTATTGGGTCGCGGAGCAGGTTTCACGGCTGTTTAGTTTTTATATGGATTATCGTGGGCATTGCACCAAAGGCTGCCCACCGCAAAGTTGCCGTTGCCAGACCAATTGGTTACAAGCGTGGGGCAAAAACCAGCCGCTCGATTTGGAGCAGATGTTCTTTAAAACTCAGCAAGAACTCAGTGCTTTTCAACTCAATCAAGCTTATGAATTGGAAGCATGGCAACGTTGGCTCTGGCAAGTGGTGTTCCATGCTGACTTTGAACAAATTCAGCGTATTGATACTGCATTTTGGGGCTTACTCGATCAAGCAGAGACCCGAGACGCTGCACTTAAAAAGTTGCCTGCACAGTTGGTGGTATTTACGGTTTTAGATTTACCGCCAAGGCAATTGGAGTTTTTACATCGATTGGGACAATACCTCGAGATCTTTATTTTTCACTATAACCCATCGCAAGAATATTGGGCGGACAGTGTCGATCCCAATTGGAAAGCGCGTTATGACGCACGGGTGAAGCAGCGTTTTATTGAAAAAAATCCAAATGCCAATGATGCCGAGATTCAGCAGTTTTTTGATGAGTTTACCCTCAATTTTAATGCAGAAACCCGAGAGTCTCGCCATCCTTTACTGACCCGATTTGGTAAACAAGCGCGCGACCATTTCTCTTTACTTTCCAGCCTTTCTTCAGGTGAAGACGGCGTCTGGGCCGATATCTTTGTCGATGAATATCCAGAAACTTTACTTGGTAAAATTCAGTCTGATGTCCTGTATTTGGTAGAACCTACGCAGCATCAGTATGCCTTGGCTGAACAAGATGATTCGATACAGATTCATGTCTGTCACTCCAGCCTTAGACAGCTTGAAGTCCTCAAAGATCAACTGACGCATTGGTTGGCTCAGGGCACGGCTGATGCACCGCGACGTCCAAGCGATATTTTAGTGTTGACGCCCAGTTTGACTGAGCTAGAACCTTTTATTCGCAGTGTTTTTGCGCCTCCTCCGCATGAGCGTGAAGCTTTGCAAAAGGGTCACCAACTCAGTAAAGACAGTATTTATCTGCCGATTAAGCTGGCTGGCGTGACTCAACTCGATGCCTTAAATGCATGGCGTGCTGTGTTGGGGCGGATGGTTTTGGTGCGGGGGCGTTTGAGTATTGAGGACTTTGCCGATTGGCTTAGTTTAAATGCAACGCAGCAACGTTATGGCTTAGACATGAATATGATTGAGCGGATGACGGAGCTGTTGATCAACGCAGGCTTTAAACGTGGATTGGATGCTGAACATTTAAAACGTAGTTTGGCCGAAGGGGATGATGACTATCGTTATAGTCTGAAGTTTGCCTTAGATCGTTTGGCTTTAGGCGTCGCTTTACCAGAGCATGTGCTGTTTCATGAGACCTTGAGCTATGCCCAAGTACAGTCGAGTGATTTTGAGCTGATTGGTGTTTTGATAGAAATCTATCAGGATTTTAAACACCGTTCCGAATGGATGATCGCGCATGAAATTGGACAACGGACGACTGCTGAAACCTGGCTGAATCGTTTGATGGAAGATATTCGCGAGTTCGAAGCTGCGGGTGTCGAGTCTTTGGCCGCAGTGTATAAGATGGTCAAAAAACAAGAACGTATGCTGACCTTGGCGAGTTTTTATGATGAACACGACCATCATGCACTGCGCGGTTTAAGTTTACCTTTGCCTTATGTATTAGAAGAAATCCAAAAGACCTTAGAAGCGCAACTGGACTATGCAGAACCCACGGGGCAGATCACGTTTAGTCAAATTGGCCAGATTCGACCTGTGCCGTATAAGTTGATCGTGATGTTGGGCTTGGACAGTGGCAAGTTTCCCAACCGCAGTGCGCATTTGCCTTTTGACCTGATGGACTTGCTGAAGCCACAACTGGGGGATCGTTCCCGTTTGGAAGATGATCAAGGGGCTTTTCTAGATGCCTTGTTGTTGGCACAAGAGAACATATGGTTATTTTATAATGGCTTTGATATCAACGATGGTGAAGTCCGTGATCCGTCTACGGTATTGCAAGAACTGATTCAGCATATGGCCTTTATTGTGCAGCCTGACATACAAAGCAAGAGTGTCAATGCAACGGTTGATAAGCATGGTGTGACTGTCCCTGCACAGTTGGCATCGCTGTATCATGTCCATCCTTTATTGCCTTTTGATCCGCGTGGTTTTGAGTCTGAGCACAGTATTCGTTTTCAGGATCAATGGTTTCAGGTCGCGAAACAACTACAGTATGCATCGGGGCAACGGAGTAGTTGGGTTAACACGCCTTATCCAAAATTAGAGCAAGATATTCAAGTTCTTGATAGTCAGCAGTGGATTCAGGACATCACTTTCCCTGCAAGGCTGTATCTCAAGACTTTAGGCGTGGAAAACTTAAAACCAGAAGAGATTCCTGCAACGCAAGAACCGTTACTGCTCGATGGTTTAGGGCGTTATGCCATTCGTCATTTTTTACAACAACATGAGGCAGCGGCAGATGCCAATCTTTTGATGGATCAACTGCCGATTGGTAAAGTCCAAGATGGGGTCTGGCAAATGAGCGTGCTTGAGCAGCAGCGCTTGCTGACACGTTTACAACGCTATGCACCCGAGGCTACAGCCACGACCCAACAAGTCTGGAAGGTGAATGAACATTTACAGATCAATGTTACTTTAGCCAAATACAGTGCTGAAAAATGGGTCAGTGTAGAAGCATCCAGTGCCAGAGCAAAGCGCCGTGCCAAAGTTTGGTTAGAGTATTTACTGTGGTTGGCTTATGTCAATTTGGGAGAGGGCGGACAGCAATATCAACGCATCGTGGTGTTTAGTGACCGAACCATTTTATGTACTGGTGTGAGTTCAAATCAGGCGCGTGAATGGCTCAAACCTTGGTTGAAAGCATGGGAGTATGCACAAACTCAGCCTTTGGTTTTACCTGCGGCCTTGTTACTGAAAATTGCAGAAAAAGATAAAACGCATGAATGGCAACTGAATGATCAGGAACAGATGGTGATTGCGGACATGGACGCCATTTATAAAGTGTGGGAAGAAGATGGTCGCTTTAGTGGTTTTTCAATGACTGAAAACGAAGCCAATAAAGCACACCGCGACTGGCAGTTTATTCTACAAGAGCAGGATGCCAAGGCATTACTTGCCCATGCCTGTGAGCAGTTTTCTTATGAACTATATCATCCGATTTTTTTGCATCAGCAAAGCCTTGAGGACTAAGTCATGAAAGCACAGTCTCAGGTCACTACATCGAACATGTCTTATCAACCCATTGCCGATATGAGCTTTCAGGGCTTGCATTGGATTGAAGCTTCAGCAGGCACAGGCAAGACTTTTACTTTATCCAGTTTGATGGTACGGATTTTTCTCGGGGCCTATTTGCCGAATCAGGTCATTGCAACCACCTTCACCCGTGCTGCCGCTGCGGAGCTGAAAAGTCGCGTTCGGGCACGCTTGGTTGAAACTTTACGTTATTTTGAAGGTTGTCAGAGTCTGACAGAGCGAGAAATACAGGCCAAAATTGCCGCTGAACAAGATCCGCTTTTTATCAAAGTGCTCACAGACTACGCACAGCGGGTCGGTTTTGCCCAAGAGCGCTTGAAGTTGGTGATTGACCAGTTAGATGAGTTATTTGTCGGGACACTGGACAGTTTTAGTCAAAAGTTACTGCGTGAGTTTTCTTTTGAAAGTGGCAAGATTGAGCGTGCGGATATTACCGATGATGCGCAGAGTTATACTCAGCAGCTCATTCATGACGTATTACGCGAGTGGATTCAGGCACAGCCGCAGCCTGTGGTGAATTATTTACTGTTAAAACAAAAATTAAAAACCGAACAGGCTTATGTGCCAATTGTTGAAAATAGTCTGAACTTTGCCTCGGCACAGTTTCAACAGGTAGAAAAACCTGTGCTTGATTTGACGCAATTTGAGCAGGCCATTGATCAATTTACCGCGCTGGATGTGGCGCAGATTGAAAGCTTGAAAGACTATTATGCACCCGAAGGGCAATACCATGCAGTGCTGGGGAAAAAGTGGCGTACCGATGCTTTGATGCAGCGTATTCTATGTCAGGATTTACCTGCTTTTTTGACCGCCCTGAAAGAGCAACGAGCTTATGCTTTATTCGCGCCACATTTTGAAAAAACCTTAAAACATCTGACTGACCTTGCGACGAAAAAAGTCTTAAACAAATGTGCTGTAGATGTACTAGAACAGTTTGAGCAGCATCCTGTGTGGCGACAGGTCCGCAGTTTCTTAGACGCGTTGGCAGAGCTAGAGCTCAATTTGGATGTGCTGGATGCCTATTTAAAATATCACTTAAGTTCTGAGGTGAAAAAGCGATTACCACAAGTCTTGCAGCAAAAGAGTGAAACGACTTTTGCCCAGCAAATTCGTACCTTGTCAGAAGCCTTACAGGGCGAACAAGGCAGGCGCTTTGCTCAGTTTGTACAGGCACGCTATCCGCTCATTTTAGTGGATGAGTTTCAAGACACCAACCAAGACCAAGATGATATGTTGGCGCGGATTTGGCGTGATGCACAGCGTTATCATCAAGGCTGTATGATTATGGTCGGTGACCCGAAACAAGCTATTTATGGTTTTCGTGGGGGGGACATGCTGACGTATAACAAAGCGCGTTTAGATGTTTTGGCAAAGCATGGTCGGCAGTATAGTTTGAAATATAATCATCGTTCTGTGCAAAAGCTGGTACAGGTGGTGGATGCTTTATTTCAACGCCAACAGGACTTTGGTGAGCAGGTCTATTACCAGCCTGTAGAAGCAGGGACTCGACCACATCCCGCTTTGGTCGATACACAGGGTGAAAACCATGTACCGCTGCGCTGGCTGTTACTTGAAGATAAAAAAAATGAAGCTCAACAAGTGGCATGGAAAATTCGTGATTTAATCAACCAAGGCATTCAACAGCAACTCTATGTGGCAGATGATCCGCCACAGTTTATGGGTGCAAATGATATCGCGGTGTTGTCGAAAAACCATGATGGCTTGGACAAAGTTCAGTTTGAACTAGAGCGTTTGGGAATTTTGGTCAACCGTCCGTCTAAACGTAGTGTGTTTGAAAGTCAGGTCGCGAAAGATGTCGGTGCGTTATTGACCGCAATGATGCATCCTTTTGATGAAGCCAAGGTTCGCCGTGCGCTTTTGAGCCGGCTGTTGGCGATAGATTTAAAACAGTTACTGGAACTGGAAAAGCAAGCCAACGGTTTGAGCCAGTTTATGACGGATTTTGATGACATCCGCGACATGTGGATCAATAAAGGCTTTTTAAGTGCATGGCAGTACGCTTTAAACCTGTTTAAAGTGTGGAAAAACTTGGTGGCTTACCAAAGCCGAGACAACGAACGGACTGTGGTTAATCTGCGACATTTGACTGAGTTGTTGAGCCAACATAGTGAGCACTTCCAAGGCGCGCAGAAACTGTATCATTGGTATCTCAAACAGTTACATTTGCCTGCGGAACGTGAGTGGGAGTTGGAACGCAAACTCTCCAATGCCACAGGCGTACAGTTGATGACTATTCATCAGTCCAAAGGTCTAGAGTTTAAAATTGTGTTTTTGCTGGGTGCCGACAAAGACTTTAAGGAAATAAATAAAACCTTAAACTTTTCAACGCTAGAACAGATCAATCCGACGACAGGGCAGAGCGAGTTACAGCGTATCGTGGCAGTAAATGATGCCAATCTGTTAGACCCAGCCGCGATTGATCAACACAATGAGCGAGCCGAAGCAGAACAGCATCGCTTATGGTACGTCGCACTGACTCGCGCCAGCCACCGCGTGTATGCCTTGCTGCAAGATCAGGAATATAAATCAAATACGGCATTAGCATTTTGGCGTGGTCAAGCAGGTAATCTGTTTGAACATCCTGCCAGTGGTGATGAAGCATTATTGGCCGAAAAGCCGATTCGTTTACAGCCAGCGGAGCAGCAAGAGATCATTCAACTGCAAGCTTTGGCCTTTCCTGAACAGCGTTTTTATCCACGTTCCAAAACCAGTTTTAGTGCGTTGGCACAGCATTTGAGTCGTAAAGAGGCAAAGGATGCCTTAGCGGTTTTGAGCGAGAAAGTGGGCAGTGCGGATGACGAGATCAATCATCCTGTGCTTGAGGATGTGGAACTGATTCAGCCTTTGGCGTGGATTAAACGGCAGTTTCCAATGGGGACGACTGCGGGAACCTTCCTGCACGAAATTTTCGAGCATATTGACTTTCAGGACTCGGGTGACTGGGGACTGGAAATTCATCGTCGTTTTAAAAATGATAGTCCCTTACTGTGGCAAGAGTTATTGGGCAAATATCAACACGAGTTTGGACAGGATGATGAAACCCAATTGGTGATGTGGATGCAAGCGTGGTTAGCAGATGTGCTAGAAACGCCTTTGCATGTAGGTTTTCAGTTGAAGCAGCTTAAAGCCGATGAACACTTGGCTGAATTTCCTTTTTATTTGTCATTGTCCGATCATGTGCTGGCGATTAAACGCATACAGGCATTGTTTCAAGAATACGGCATTGATCTGCTCGACTTAAATGAAGCCAATTCTGCTCGTTATCTGACCGGTTCAATTGACTTGGTTTATTTTGATGGTCAGCGTTATCACATTGCCGATTATAAAAGTAACTTCTTAGGGGCGGATCAGCAGAGCTACAATTATGACGCAATCCAATTAAATATGTCACATGCCAGTTATTGGTTGCAGGCGGGTTTGTATTTGGTGGCTTTGCATCGTTATTTAAAAGTGAATTTGCTGGACTATGATATTGAAGAACATCTGGGTCAGGCGAGTTATCTCTATTTGAGAGGGATGAATGGGCAGCCTGATCAAGGGGTTTTAAGTTGGCGTGCTAGTCCAGAGTTTATTTTAAGATTAGATGCCATCTTGGGGTATTTTGCTGAGGATACTTCTACTGAAAATCATGTAGGCAAAACTTCTGAATTAAGTGAAATTAGTCACTCATAAACAAAGAATTAAGTTGTGGATAACTTTGAGGATAACCGTGTGGAAAATGTTCATAAAGCCAGTATTGATCAGGCTGCCGTGGTAGACACATGGTTAACGCGTTGGAGTCAGTTTATTCAGCAGTCACCGCTGAGTACAACAGGGGGCACTGAAGCACGTAGTGAAATGATTCAACAGGTTCTTGAAGCCATGCTACGCGGTGAGAGTTGTATCTCGGTTGCAGCTGAAGCCCTCACAGTCTTAGATGATTTGGTCATGGATGAACAGCAGGCAAAGCAACAAAAAGCGCCGTTTGTTTACGATCAGCAGCAATTATATCTGTATCGTTATTGGGCTTTAGAGCAGTCTTTGGCTGAGCAAGTAGCACGGTTAAAACTGCAAAATTTAATGCAAGTGGATATTTCAGCTTATGCCCATTTGCTTGAAGATCCACACCAAAAAAAGGCTTTGGCGATGGTAACCGAGCAGGCGCTCGCGATCATTACAGGTGGTCCGGGCACAGGGAAAACGTATACCTTGGCGCGTATTATTGCGGTGCTCAAGCAAAGTCTGCCTGATATTCGTATTGCGATGGCTGCACCGACAGGTAAGGCAGCGCAGCGGATGAAAGAAGCGCTGCAAAACTCTTTTCAGGATGAAAAGTTACAAAACCTAGTTACCCCAGATTTGAAAAACTTAAACCCTGTGACGCTACATCGCCTTTTGGGGCTTGGGAATACGCAGCAGCCACGTTTTCATAGCAGACAACCCTTGCCTTATGATGTGATTGTCGTTGATGAAGCGTCAATGCTGGATTTAAATTTGGCACAGATGCTCTTTGCTGCCATGCCGAATCAAGCCCGTTTGATTTTATTGGGAGATGCCGATCAGTTGGCTTCGGTCGATGTTGGCTCTGTGCTCGCTGATCTACAACAGGTTCCAGCTTTGGCTGAAAATAGAGTCAATTTGGTCAATAGCCGTCGTTTCAAATCAGATGCACGGATTGGAAAGTTGGCACAATTTATTCAACAGCAATCTTGTTTTGACTTAATGATGCATCCTGCTGAAAAACAGAGAGTATTGCACACTTTTCAACAGCAAGTGGTACATGCCATGACGTTGAAGGCGGTTGAGTTGGATCAGGTCAAGGTCGATTATTTACAACTCGAATTGTTGCCCGAGCAGGCTTTATCTGTAGAGCAGTTGCAGCATTATTATGATCTGTTGATGCTTGGCTTTCAGGGCTATGTCGAGGCTTTAAAGCAATATCAGCAAAATCCTAATGAGTCTCTCGTACCCAAAGTGATTCAACATTTTGATGATTACCGTATTTTGGCAGCCATACGTCACGGCCATTTCGGCTTAAAACAGCTCAATCTGCAAATCGAGCAACGTCTATTAGAACAATCAAAACAAATCAAGCAGGGTGAGTGGTATTTAGGACGCCCTGTGATGATGACCTATAACGACTATCAGTTGGGGGTGTCGAATGGCGATATTGGCCTGTGTTTACAGCGTATACAACAAGGTAAGTTGCAGTTTGAGGTGTATTTCCCTAGTTTGAATAAATGGGTGGCCGCGACACGGTTACCCAAAAATATTGAAACGGCTTTTGCACTGACCATTCACAAATCTCAAGGCTCTGAGTTCACCCATACCGCGGTGGTTTTAGATCGGCAGGCTGAAAAATTACTCAGTAAAGAGTTGATTTATACCGCAATTACGCGGGCGAAAAAAGTGGTCAGTTTACTGGTCGATGCCGATGCATTCGTACATGCTATGGTGACTCGAACCACCCGAGAAAGTGGTCTATCAAGAAAAATTAATCAACAAATTCAATTGTGAAGATTTAATAAACAAATAGGAGTTTTGTACGAAATGGCTTACATGGATTCAAGAGATTTGCGCATAGAGCTTTGCTGAGGATTTTGAGAAGATGGCTTCACATAAAGAGCTCAACACGGAATGTTGAGTATAATCGCAAAAAGATAATAATAACATCAGTAGACAGCGAACTTACAGTGAAGTAGGTGAAAGAGGAAACTTACAGCCGCTAAGCCTTGTAGTTTTGGGAGAGACTACAAGGCTTTTTTATATCTGCTGAATTGGCATAATGTGACAAAAAATAGCCAATCATTTATCGGAACACAAATACATTAATATATGAACGGTTGGGTAGATATTGGCGCAATATATTGTGGCTTGTATTTTTTAGCTGTTGTTTTAAGTATTTGTTTTTTTATAATTTTAAGTATTTGTTGTTGAGTTCTAGAATGTACTTTAGGTTCAATTGTGGAGAAATTGAGAGTTTAATGTAAGTAATTGCTTACATGGAGACGAGCAAAATGCGACTTTTCTCTTTAGCTCTGTGTGGCAAAATGTGTCACATAAGGACGTAAATAATTAAACATGGAATGTTTAATAGAAGACGCGGAAAAGCGCATTATTATAATGATAACCAAAACAACAAGAATAAAAATAAAAGAACACTACAGCGCAAAAAAGCCCAAGTTTACTTGGGCTTTTTTTTATGCTCAGACTAAGTCTGTTTCGCTTCGATCGGTTGCAAATAAGGAGCGACGTTGGTGCTTTAAGATTTTGGGACAGTTCTTTGAGATTTGATAAAGCGTTTTCGCTAAAGCGGGTAAGTGGGTCCCGACGACAGATTTTCCTGTGGTTAATAGCGATACACTAATATCACGTTCTGGATCGGCCCAGCAGAGAATATTGGAAAACCCGAGATGTCCAAAGGCTTGCCCAGTCATGGGTCCAAATAACCCAATAGGATTACTCCCTAACATTGGGCCTAAGGCATAACGCATCGGGACTAATAATGTCCGATCTAAACTAACTCCTGACGTGGCCAAGGTCGAGCGAAATACCGTTTGGGCACTCATGATTTGTTTGCCTTGGTATTCGCCACCACTCAAGAGCATTTCAAAGAAACGTCCAGCTTGTTCCGCACTGGTATAAATGTTGCCTGCTGGGCAAATCGTGTCCATAAAACGCGCATCATTGGTCACATCGACCGCCAACTGTAAACCACCGCCCAGTACCCGATTAAGATAATGGTCTGTGCCTAAACGTGGATGTAGACCTGTGGCATAGTTTAAAGCGACATCCGCCCGATACTCAGGTTTTAGGCCATAGTTAAAGTAATCTAAGCCCATGGGTTTTTCGATATTTTCGGCAAGAAATTCACGGGCCGTTTGACCTGTTACCCGCTTGATAATTTCCCCTAAAATATAACCTGACGTCACGGCGTGATACGCCAGATGTGTGCCTGAGGCTGAAACGGGTTGTGCAGCATAAAGACGTTCTAAAATTTGATCTTGATTAAACAACAGTTCAGGTGTGACTTTACTGTCAATGCGAGGAATGCCACCACGATGAGCGAGTAAATGGAAAATGGTGGCACGATGTTTACCGTTTACGCCATATTCGGGAATATAGTGGCTAATCGGATCGAGTAAATTCAGATCACCGCGTTCATCCAACATATGAATCAGCATGGCTGTAACGATTTTAGAGGCGGAAAATAAGCAAACTGGGGTATCGGGTGTGCCAATTTTCGCATCTGCCGCTAAACCATCGGGTGAGTTGCCTTGCGCATAACCAATGCTGCGATTTAACAATATTTGTCCCTGACGACGTAAACAGAGGCTGATGAAAGGGTAGTTTCCTGTTTTATATAGGGACTCTACACTGGCCCAAATGCTTTGAATTTGTGCGTCATTCATGCCACCCAAGGTAGCGGAGACCTCATCCTTAGAACGAATCACGTGGTTGAGGTCATGGGGGACATAACAGGTATTGGCAGATAAAATTTTCACAAATTTCTCTCTATTTTTCGTTTTTATTGGATTTGAGTCTGATATTGAAAATCAGAATTGTCATGATTGTGCATGATTTGTGCAAAGCCGTCAGTTGCTGAATTGACTGCGAACATAAAACATTTTTGCAATATAGCGCTAGATCCCTTAAAATAATGCTTTGCTGTAGTGATGCACGGCAGTCAACTTGGTTTTGAAGAATCAATTTGATTTGTATCAAATGTAACTTATAAGCATCTCGGAGAAATCGAATGGCTTTAACAAACGCAGATCGCGCAGAGATCATTGCTAAATTTGCTCGCGCTGAAAACGACACTGGTTCACCAGAAGTTCAAGTAGCTCTTTTAACTGCTCAAATCAATGATTTACAAGGTCACTTCAAAGAGCACAAACACGACCATCATAGCCGTCGCGGTCTTATCCGTATGGTTAACCAACGTCGTAAGCTTCTTGATTACCTTAAAGGTAAAGACGCTACTCGTTACAGCGACTTGATTGCTGCTTTAGGTTTACGTCGTTAATTCGATTAAACTTTTATTTTCGGACTATCGCATTTTGAATGCTTTATTACTGGAAAAGAAAGTCTACCTTGCTTCTGTGAGGTAATGGGGAAGGGGCGAATGTTTCGCTCCTTCTTTGTGTCTTAAAATCATATTTTTAGTCTCTGGTGAGGTCGGCTTCTAAGCTTTGTCATTTATACAGTTGCCTGAAATGGCGATGTGAATGCCAAACCTTAGGGGTCTCCACTAGAATAAAAATCAGGAAAGAAAAATACATGTCTATGTTTAATATTATTCGTAAAGAATTCCAATATGGTCAACACACGGTTGTTTTAGAAACTGGTCGTGTTGCTCGTCAAGCAAACACTGTTGTGATCACCATGGGTGGTGTACAGGTTCTTGTTGCAATCGTTGCTCAACCAAAAGCAAAAGCAGGCCAAGACTTCTTCCCGTTGACTGTTAATTACCAAGAAAAACAATATGCTGCAGGTCGTATCCCAGGTGGTTACGGTAAGCGTGAAGGTCGTCAGTCTGAAGCTGAAACTTTAATTTCACGTCTTATTGACCGTCCAATCCGTCCATTGTTCCCAGAAGGTTTCTACAACGAAATCCAAGTAACAGCGACTGTTATTTCTTCTGACAAAACCATGGAAGGCGATATCGCTGCAATGTTGGGTGCTTCAGCTGCAATGTCAATTGCTGGTGTTCCATTTGCAGGCCCAATCGCAGGCGCACGTGTTGGTTTAATCAACGGTGAATACATCCTTAACCCAACTTTAGAACAGCTTAAAGAATCTGATCTTGACCTTGTGGTTGCAGGTACTGAAGCTGCTGTATTGATGGTTGAATCTGAAGCGAAAGAACTTTCTGAAGACCAAATGTTAGGTGCTGTACTTTTCGGTCATGACGAAATGCAAATCGCAATTCAAGCGATTAAAGAATTTGCTGCTGCTGCGGGTGCGGTTGAATCAACTTGGGTTGCGCCAGTTAAAAATGAAGAGCTTCTTGGCAAATTGAAAGATGCATTTGAAGCGAAAATCTCTGAAGCGTATACCATTGCTGTTAAGCAAGACCGTTACGCAGCATTAGATGCACTTCACGTAGAAGCTCTTGCTCAGTTCGTTCCTGAAAATGATGAAACTGGTATTGCTGCTGAAGTTGACGAATTATTCGAAGATTTGAAATACCGTACGGTACGTGACAACATCTTGTCTGGTAAACCACGTATTGATGGTCGTGACACGAAAACTGTTCGCGCCATTGATGTTCAAGTGGGCGTATTAGGCCGTGCACACGGTTCTGCATTGTTCACACGTGGTGAAACTCAGGCGTTGGTAACCACCACTTTGGGTAATACACGTGATGCATTGATGGTTGATACGCTTGCAGGAACTAAAACTGACAACTTCATGTTGCACTACAACTTCCCTGCGTACTCTGTCGGTGAAACAGGTCGTGAATCTGGTCCTAAGCGTCGTGAAATCGGTCACGGTCGTTTGGCGCGTCGTGGTGTTCAAGCGGTTCTTCCTGCGGCTGATCGCTTCCCGTACGTAATTCGTATCGTATCGGACATTACTGAATCAAACGGTTCATCTTCAATGGCTTCTGTATGTGGTGCTTCATTATCACTTATGGATGCAGGTGTTCCATTGAAAGCGCCAGTTGCAGGTATTGCAATGGGTCTAGTGAAAGAAGGCGAGCGTTTCGCAGTTCTTTCTGACATCTTAGGTGACGAAGATCACTTAGGTGACATGGACTTTAAAGTAGCGGGTTCTGCGAACGGTATTACTGCACTTCAAATGGATATCAAGATCGAAGGTATCACTGAAGAAATCATGGAAGCGGCATTGAACCAAGCGTATGCGGGTCGTATGCATATCTTGAATGAAATGAACCAAGTGATTTCACGCGCTCGTCCTGAAATTTCAATGCATGCACCGACATTCCAAGTGATCAACATCAACCCAGACAAGATCCGTGACGTGATTGGTAAAGGTGGTGCGACCATCCGTGCTATTACTGAAGAAACCAAAGCTGCTATTGATATTGAAGACAATGGTACTGTTCGTGTATTTGGTGAAACCAAAGCTGCTGCTGCTGCTGCGGTTGCAAAAATCCAAGCACTTACTGCTGAAATTGAACCAGGTACGATTTACGTCGGTAAAGTCATTCGTATCGTTGAATTCGGTGCGTTTGTCAACATCCTTCCAGGTACTGATGGCTTACTTCACATTTCACAAATCTCAAACGAGCGTATCGCAAACGTGGCAGATGTGTTGAAAGAAGGTCAAGAAATTAAGGTACAAGTTGCGGATGTAGACAACCGTGGTCGTATCAAATTGACGATGAAAGACATCGAACAAGTTTAATCTCTTGTCAATTCACATGGTGTTTGCCATGTGAATTGAGCTGTCTTAGAAAAGCTTTGAGCTTGGCCAATTTAAACTTTGGCTTGCTCAGGGCTTTTTTTATGGCATCATGCTGGCTAAGACAGACAATAATAAATGAGATATGCAAAGCTATTATTTCTATCAACATCCCACCGCACAGCATACCTATGTGCAGAAACAGCCAATTGCAGAGCAGGAAGCCGAGTTTATTTGGGTGGAGTGTAGCCGTGACGATGTGGTTAATCGGGCAGAACATTGGCAGCAGGACATTTATGCGGCAACGGGACTGTGGATGAATGAATATCATCTGCGTGACATTCTAAATTTAGAACACCCTTGTGCCTTTGACACTTTGGAAGATTACGACTTACTGATCTTTCGTAAGCTGATTACACCTGATGATCAAATCAAGCTTGATACGCAAGCGGCTGAAAAACATGAACGGGTTTTTGGTCTGGCGACGACCCCGATTAGCTTTATGCTCACGCCGCAAGTCTTGATTACGGTTAGAGAGCAGGGCAATAAAGAAGTTGAAAGCTATATTCAGCGTATGGAAACGGTGTTGAGCCGTCCGATTGAAGAGCATAATAAGCCACGGAAACTACCCACAACGCCTTTAGATTTGACCTTGAGACTGCTCAATAACATGGTAGATGGTCATCTTGATTTACGTGTGCCGCTGACACGTCGAGTAGAGTTTTGGCAGCAAGAGCTTTTACAAGGCCATCGTCGTTTTACCAAGTGGCATCAACTGTTGCAAGAGAATATGGCTTTCCAACAAGTGGAAAATTTGTGCGAAGAACAAATTGAGACTTTGCAGGAATTACGCGATGAAATTGTCGATAATTATTCGCACTTGAAAGGGAAAAAACGTAGTGAAAAACAAGACATCATGCTGGTACGTGTCGATGATTTAACCAGTCATATTGAACGTATTCAAAAGCATACCATTCGCTTGAGAAATGCAGTGCAAGCAGCTATCGATCTACATTTTTCAGCCATTGCCAATCAAACCAATGAAAACATGCGGATTTTAGCCATTATTACCGCGATTTTTGCGCCGCTAACCTTGTTGACAGGGGTGTATGGTATGAACTTTGAGTTTATTCCTGGACTGAAGTCTCCAACAGGGTTTTGGATCATGTTAGGTATCATGTTAATGACGACATTGATTCTGCTGTATTATTTTTATCGACGTCATTTGGTCGGGCGTGGCGAAAAAAGTGTCATTGATATGTTGGCACAGCAGCATGCGGATCAACATATGAATTTGTTTTGGTTTATCGATTATGAGCCGATCAAGCAAACCGTGAAGGGCACCATCAAAGATTTAGAGAAAATCACCAAATTAAAATAATTCGGTGATTTTCCGCATAGACCATTAAAGCCAATGGGCTTTAAGGTATTTCTTTATATGCTGACGCTATCCTTGTTCAATTTATTATTCGGATATATGGGCGTCGCAGGGAGATTTAATTTAAGAAGTTTTTAACTGGGCTCCTTTTAAAATCCGGTAAAGCTGATCTTTAATGAACAACTTTTTGCGTTTGAGGGGCTCAATCTCTCCACGATGAATCCTGACAGGGTCTTGTTCGAGTAAACAAATTTCCTGATCGAGAGCTTCATGGTCGTCAAACATTTTAGAAAAATGCGGATTGTCTTCTCTAAGCTGTTGAATCATGTCTCGGTATTCAGGAAACATGAGCTTAGTCTTTTTATTACAAACTTTGAGTTTCATGGTTGCCGTCTAATCCTCTTATTCAAAAATAAAAAAAAGAAAGAAAGGCATGCGCCAATCTTTCTTTATAGAACTAGTGTTGAGTCGTTTGAACTGGGTCAGTGAGATGTAAATGTTTTACTTCACGACGAAGTTTTTGAACTTCCTCAATCAAATCCAGCATCATTGCGACTGCAGTAAAGCTGGCATCAAAGTCACGTTGTAAGCGATAGGCTCGCCGTGCACGTGAGACATCATCACCAAAAAATTGGTGAATGCGGTTATCAGGTCGGTTAGGCAGAATGTCATATTCCAACAGCTGTAAAACCCATTCAGGACTTTGTCCGCAGGCTTCAGCAAAATGCTTTAAATCAAAGCTATGTTGTTCATCAACAATTTCAGCGTGTCTACATCCGTCTAAAATAATTTCACGATATTGAATAGTCGTCATAATTTTCTCCTTAAGACTGACGCGGCTTAAAGTGAGGGAAGGCTTCAGCAAAGGCTTGGTAGGCTTGCTGTTCTTGCTCACTCTGCGCAGGAGGTTGAACAATGTTTAAAATTAAATATAAATGTCCTGCCGTTTTGGCTGGAATCCCCTGATCTTTTAAACGGAGTTGCTGCCCCGTTTTGGCATTTTTCGGAATTTGAATTTGTAATGTCCGACCATTGGGTAGCGCGGCGGTGATGCTTTGCCCCAAAGCGGCTTCCCAAGGACTAATGTTGAGTTGGTGATAGACATCAACTCCTTCAACGCGTGTGGTCTCCGTATCTTTGTAATAAATTTCGATATACAGGTCGCCATTTTCACCCCCCTGAATACCTGACTGTCCTTGACCACTTAAGCGAATTTGTTGCCCTTCTTTCATGCCTTTGGGAATTTTAACTTCCAGCGTTTTGCGCTGAATTTCCGCTTCACCATAGGCATTTAAAGTGGGAATTTGTAAGGTAATAGTTTGGGTGGTACCGTGGAATCCAACCTCAAGATCGACCTCTAAACGCGCATGTTGGTCTTCGCCTTTATGGCGTGTGCTATTTTGGCGTTGATATTGATAGTTTGATCCTCCAAAACCTGAACCAAAACGGCCAAATAAGTCTTCAAATCCTGAAAAATCATGTGCCTGTTGCCCACCTTGGGCATTCCGAAATGTATCTTCAAAACCGCCAAAGCCTGCATTGGAGTTGAATTGCTGTGAGCCTTGCGGATGATCGAGTTCAAAGTCATATTCAGCTTTTTTTGTTTCATTACTTAAGGTGTCGTAGGCGACATTTAATTCTTGCATACGTGCTTCAGCATCAGGCTCCTTACTGACATCGGGATGATATTTACGTGCCAATTTTCGATAGGCTTTTTTAATTTGTTCGGCGGTCGCATCTCGCGTTAAACCGAGTATTTCATAATGGTTCTTCGGCATAAATAAGATTAAATAAATTGATTGAGTTTTAATCATTATTCAGCCTTTCAGCAGATTTCAACAGTAAAGATATGTTCCTTATTGTTTCAAAACATGACAAGAAAAAAGCCCCCGATGAAAGGGGCTTTGATGGATGAGGAATACTTAATATTTGACCCATGTGATGTTGCGCCCACCGCCATTTTCGGTCGACGTTCCTCGAATTCGTAAGTGCTTACCATTGTTGCTGAGTCGTGCATATGCGTCATAACGTAACCCTGTGAAAGGGTCGAGGAACTGCCCATGGTTATAGGTCAAATCATTGGCATTGTCTAACTGCAAATGGCTGAGCGTTGTCATGCCGACGATGGGCTGATTTTTATTGACACCATCACACTTGCTACAGTTTTCTATTTTTACCGCACCTGGAATTTCACGCGTACTTACGATGACTGCTTTATAGCTATTGTTTTTGTCTTTTTCAATCATGACGTCACTGAGAGAGTATCCTGTTTTATCATCGATAGTTTTCCATTTTCCGACCAAAGGATCAGTTGCTGCAAAACAGGAGAAGGCGCATAAACTGCTGAGTACGAAAAGACTGCAAGAAAATTTCATGATGATAAAACCCCAATGGAAGAGAAAAATAAAGACATATAAAAATTATGGGTTTATTTATAACGAAATTTAAGCTGTGTGACCAGTGAAATATCTATGAATAAAAGTGATGAATCATTTGAATTATCTTGTTTTTATGAGAACAAAGGCATAAAAAAAGAGCAATTTAGTTGCTCTTTTTTTTATTGCACATGACGCGCTTAGCTTAAGTGTTCACCAAATAAACCCAAGGCTTCTTCTGCACTAAAGCTGTATTGTGTGTTACAGAACTGGCAGTCCATGGTAATCGGGTTTTGATGTTCTAGCGTTTCACGAACGGCTTCGGCGCCAATTTGTTCAAGCGCTTGAGCACAACGTTCTTTCGAACAGGTACAGCCAAATTTTAGTATTTCAACTTCAGGTAAGCGCACTTCTTCTTCGTTGTACAAACGGTAAAGAATTTCACTGGACTCTAAATCGGTTAACTCTTCGATTTTGAGCGTTTCAGTCAACATGGTTAGACGTGGCCATAAGTCTTGATCAACACGTTCTTGTTCCTCTTCACTGTTACGTGGTAACAGCTGAATGAGTAAACCGCCAGCACGTTGGGCTGAACTGGCCAAAACGATACGCGTTGGAATTTGGGCAGACAGGTCATAGTACTGCATTAAACAACCTGCAAGATTTGGCTTGTCTAAAGCCACAATCCCTTGATAACGCTCACCAAATTCTGGCTCAATATTAATAAATAGTACAGGGCTAATGAGGGTGCTCAATACCGTACTGCTGCTGTCGGCAGCATTAAAGCGTGGATCTGCTTCATAATCCGCCAAGGCACGCACTTCACCAAGGTGATTACATTCAGCCATGGCCCATTTGAAACTACCTGAAGCCTGAATTTGTAAACTAATACGGCCTTTAATTTTTAAAGTACTGGCAAGTAATGCCGTGGCACTAAGCATTTCACCTAACAGCACTTGGATTGCAGGTGCATAATCACGCTGCGCCAAGATGGTTTGTAGGGTTTCTTCTAGATGAACCACTTCACCACGAACAGGACTATCTTCAATATAAAAGCGTTGACGCAAATCAGACATAAATTTCTCCAATATCCTGTCTTAATGGTGACGATATTGTAAAACACAAGTCATTTTACTTCATCCCGTGTTACATCTATTCGGTCATGTTGTAACTCGCGTTGTAGGTCAACGCCAACAGGACTTTGACGGAGCTGCGTATCACTTTCAAATAAGTGTTCTAATTCGGCTAGAGCATTACGATGTGTTTCATAGACCTTCTGTTCGTCGTTATAAATACTTTGCTGCTGTGCGAGCAGTTTTTCATCATAATCGCGAAATAACTCAATGCTCTTATAAGCATCTTGTTCTGCAATTCCGAGATTGCGCAGGGCAAAATAGGCCATCCCTAAAGACGATAAATAGGTTTCACGCCAAATATGTTCTACCCCCAAGTCACGCAACAAATGCACATGATGTCGGTCACGGGCACGGACCAGCAAGTTTAAATCTGGATAATTGAGTCGAATATGCCGTGCCACATTCATGGAGTCTTCAATATCATCAATGGCTAATACAAACACTTTGGCATGTTCGATACCGGCTGCACGCAGGATATCGGGTTGAGTGGCATCACCATAGTAGAGTTTGCCACCATAGTTGCGAACGAAATCGACCTTGTCGATATTGCTGTCAATTGCCGTGAAGGTTTGGTGCTGTAAGTGAACCAGTCGTGCCACAATTTGGCCGACACGGCCAAAGCCAGCAATGATCATCGGGTTATGCTGTTCAGGAATCTCATCATAGACAGGTGTAGTTTCTTTCTCGAATAGAGGCACCACCCACGAACTCATCAGCCAGTATAGAATAGGCGTTAGAATCATCGACAACGTCACGATCAAATTGATCGGCTCTAAAATGGCTTGCGTAATCACGTGTTCACTCATGGCAACATTAAGCACTACAAAAGCAAACTCACCGCCTTGTGCCAAACAGGTTGCCAGCATCAAACTATTGCGCCATGAAAACTCGAAGTAGCGAGCGATGGCTGTTAAGGCCAGCAGTTTGACCAACATCAGCAATAACGCACCGCCAACAATCAGACTTGGGCTTTCCCACAGCAGCGAAACTTGCGTGCTCATCCCGACGGTCATGAAAAATAGACCGAGAAGTAGACCTTTAAATGGTGCAATACTGGCTTCCAGTTCATGACGGAATTCAGAGTCAGCTAGAAGTACCCCAGTTAAAAATGCGCCCAAGGTGGTACTGATACCTAAGACATCCATCAGCGCGACTACGCCTAAGACAATAAACAAACCGACTGCGGTAATCAGTTCATGTGCGCCACTTTTGGCCACAAAGCGGAAAAAAGGGCGCATGAGATAGCGGCTAAATAAAAACAAGCCTGTAAAGGTAGCAACAATCGCTGCAAAGTAGGCCACGCCATGATGGGTTGGGTTTGTTCCCGCAAGCAGGGGGATAATCGCAATCAGCGGAATCGCGGCAATATCTTGGAAGAGTAAAATAGAAAAAGACTGCTGACCAAAAGTGGTATTAAGCTGCTGTTTTTCGTTTAAAAGCTGTAGCACAAAAGCGGTAGAAGAAAGGGCAAGGGCAAAACCAATCACAACACTGGCCGCAATCTGCTGTTGCAGGGCAAAAAAGACGATGCACGCCAGTAGCACGCCACAGAGCATCACTTGTAAACTGCCCATCACAAAAATGGATTTACGCATTTCCCATAAACGTTGCGGGCGAAGTTCGAGTCCAATAATGAACATCAAGAAAATCACGCCATATTCAGCGAGTTTATGAATGTCTTCAGGGTCATGGACGACATTGAATAAACTGGGACCGAGTAAGATGCCCGTGAATAAATAGCCGAGTACCGTGGCAATCCCCAGCCGTTTAGCCAACGGAACGATCATCAGTGCCGCAGCCAAAAAGAGGGTGATTTGAAGCAGTAGAGACATTGCCCTGTCCTAAATTTTTTTCTTTATGTTGGAAGTTTAAGGGAGAACGCGACTCAGGTCTAAACCTTATTCATGTCAAGCCTTAACTTAACTCTTGTGGATCAATATCAAGGCTCAATTTCATACCATGCGGTTTGTTATGCCAGACATTTTGCCACCACTGACGAATGTAAAAATGCATCCGCGCACGGTCTTTGGACAGTAGTACCATATGCGCTTGATAGCGGCCTGCTTTACGTTCCATCGGCGCAGGAATGGGCCCCCAAATATCAATACTGTTTTCGGAGGCTTGGCGCAGTACTTGTGCATGCTCTTGTAAAAAGCTTTGGTTCAGTTCTTGGTCTTTGGATTCACAGCGCAATAAAGCCGCATAGCGATAAGGTGGCATCCATGCAGCTTTACGCTCTTTCAACGTTTGCTTGGCAAAGCTACGATAGCCAGATTCCAGCAGGGTATTCAGCAAAGGATGATCTGGACGTAGAGTTTGTAAATAGACTTCGCCTTTTTTCTCGCCACGCCCAGCACGTCCCGCGACTTGGATGATGAGCTGTGCAGTACGTTCTGTGGCACGAAAGTCAACACTGAGTAAGCCTGAGTCAATGTCTAAAATCGCCACCAAAGTCACATAAGGAAAGTGATGTCCTTTGGCCAGCATTTGAGTACCGAGCAAAATGATGGGTTCACTTTTCTGAATCTTGTTATAGATTTTTTGCCAACTACCGACCCGACTGGTCGAGTCACGATCCACCCGAATTACATCAAAGTTGGGGAACAGTGCTTGTAGGTTTTCTTCAACTTTTGCGGTGCCTAAACCAATTGGTTTCAGTTCGCTATGCTGACATTGCGGGCAGTGTTCAGGCATGCGGTGGATGGTGCCGCAGTGGTGACAGTGCAAATGCTGGTAGGGCTGTCGATGCACGGTAAAATTGGCATCGCAATGTGGGCACTTCGCCTGCCAGCCACAACTTTCACAAATCAACACAGGCGCATAGCCGCGACGGTTTAAGAAAATCAGCACCTGTTCTTTTTTGTCTAAGCGCTTTTGTACTTCATGAATCAGCTGTTGGCTGATGCCATTTTGTTTCTGTGCCACTTTCAGATCGATCACATGCATTTTCGGCATCACGGCCACACCTGCACGTTGGTCCAACTCCAAACGGGTCATTTTACCTTGTTCAACCAATGCATAACTGTCGATACTTGGCGTTGCAGAACCGAGGATAATCGGACAGTTTTCTAAGTGTGCACGGTATAAAGCCACATCACGAGCATGGTAGCGAAAGCCTTCTTGTTGCTTGAAAGATAGATCATGCTCTTCATCTAAGACAATCAAACCCAAATGCGGAAGGGGCGTATAGATGGCAGAACGTGTGCCAATCACAATTGAGGCTTTGCCCGTTTGCGCACTTTGCCAGGCTTGAAGGCGCTTAGAATCATTTAAACCTGAATGTAGTAGCGCAATATGACAGTGAAAACGTGACTGAAAACGGCTCACTGTTTGTGGGGTGAGACCAATTTCAGGCACTAATACCAAGACCTGTTTGCCTTGTTTTAAAATCTCTTGCATGACTTGTAAATAGACTTCAGTTTTCCCACTACCGGTTAAACCATCCAGTAAGAAAGCATGGTAGCTATGACGAGCTTTGAGAATGTTTTGAATGGCACGCTTTTGTTCATCATTGGGCGTGAGGGGCATTTGCGCCAGTGTCATAACTTGCGGTTTAAAGTCTTGAGCTTCAAGTATGCACTGGGTGATTTGCTTTTTTTCTAAGGCTTTTAAGGTCGCCGTTTCAATGCCAGCCAAATTTAGAATGTTTTCAGACGTTCCTGTGGGATGCAGCTTTAAAATTTTATAGGCATCTTGTTGTTTTTCAGAACGCTTCAATTTGTCTTCGGCATGATCATCAATCAGCTTCCACATCCGCGCCAGTAAATTATAGGGTTTACCTTGGCGTAAAAAGCTGGGTAAAGCAGCATGCATCACTTCCCCAATGGGAAATTGGTAATATTGCGCTGACCATGTCAATAAACTTAAAACTTTAGCATCTAGAATAGCGCTGTCATCGAGCAACTCAGTTATGGCTTTGAGTTTAAAGCCTAAATCGAGTGGTTTCTCATCAGTGAGTTTCTCAACAATGACACCGACCACATTTTGGCGACCAAATGAGACAGCCACACGTGCACCCACTTCAGCTTGGTGGTATTGTTCAGCCGTTAAACTATAGTCAAAACAGTCATATAGATAAACGGGAACAGCCACACGAATACGGTAGCTTGGTGTTGTGGAAAGTGTAGTTTCTGGCATAAAAAGCTCAAAATGTCCTGATGAAATTGTCGTTGTGCGATGAATGAGTTGTGTTAGAGTGATGACATAATTTATAACTTAGAATATGAATGATTTTGGTGCCGACATGCAACAGCGCCAAATGACTAAATGGACAATTAGAAAGCGTAAACATGCCAGCATATCAATTTACCGCACTCGATGCCGCAGGAAAGCAGCAAAAAGGCGTGCTCGAAGGGGATTCAGCACGTCAAATTCGGCAACAACTTCGTGATAAAGCGCTGATCCCAGTCTCGGTTGATCCTGTTGAACAAAAAGATAAGCACAGCAGTAAAACATGGTTTCAAAAACAAATTACCGCCTATGATTTGGCCTTATTGACACGTCAACTTTCGGTACTTGTGGCGGCGGCCATTCCGTTGGAAGAAGCCATTCGTGCGGTTGGAAAGCAGTCAGAAAAAACACATGTACAAAATCTATTGATGTCAGTGCGTTCTAAAGTACTGGAAGGTCATTCATTGGCACAGGGTTTACAGCAATCTGGACGCTTTCCAGAGTTGTACATTGCCACGATTGCCGCTGGCGAACGTTCAGGACATTTAGACTTAATTTTAGATCAGCTGGCAGACTACACTGAAAATCGCTTTGCGATGCAAAAGAAAATCCAAGGCGCGATGATTTATCCGATTATTTTAATGCTGATGTCTTTTGCCATCGTGATGGGGCTCATGACTTATGTAGTGCCTGACATTGTCAAAACCTTTGACCAAAGCAAAGATGCCTTGCCATGGATTACCGTTGCCTTGATGAAAGCCAGCGATTTTATTCGAGTGGCATGGCCATTTTTATTGGTGGGCAGTGTACTAGGCATCGGCTTATTACTGCGATTTTTAAGAACCACAGCAGGGCATTATGCCTTTGATCGTTTAACGCTCAAACTGCCATTATTCGGTAAACTTTCACGTGGTATAAATGCCGCACGCTTTGCCAGTACCTTATCGATTTTGACCCAGTCAGGTGTGCCCTTGGTGGATGCGTTAAAAATTGGCGCGGCGGTGAGTAATAACTGGGTGATTCGCGATGCGGTCAATCATGCCGCAGAAAAAGTGACTGAAGGTGGAAACCTTGCGACCCAGCTGGAGCGCAGTGGTTATTTCCCACCGATGATGGTACAAATGATTAAAAGTGGTGAAACGTCGGGTGAATTGGATCGGATGTTGGAGCGCGCATCGACCATGCAAGACCGAGAGGTGACAACGCTCATATCGACCTTGCTGGCTTTACTGGAGCCACTGATGTTGGTTCTGATGGCAAGCATTGTCTTGGTGATTGTGATCGCCGTGATGCTACCGATCGTCAATATGAACAACATGATTTAATTTTAAAAATATAAGATGGAAGAGAAAATTCACATGCAATCAAAAATCTATAGACGCCAAGCTTCAGGCTTTACCTTAATTGAAGTCATGGTGGTGATTGTTATTTTAGGTGTATTGGCAGCCTTAATTGTACCCAATGTGATGGGACGCGGTGAAAAAGCCAAAGTGGATACCACTGTCATTACCCTTAAAGGTGTTGCTGCGGCATTGGATCAATATAAATTGGATAATGGTAAATATCCTTCGATGCAAGAGGGTGGACTCGACGCTTTGGTGAATAAGCCTGAGTCTGCAAAAAATTGGTTGCCCGGCGGTTATGTGAAAGGTGGATATCCGAAAGACAGTTGGGATAATGACATTCAATATGTTGCACCTGGGACCGATGGACGACCATTTGATTTATATTCTTTTGGCGCAGATGGACAGCAAGGTGGTGAAGAAACCGATGCTGATATTCAGTATCAACCTTAATTGAGAATTATTATATATTGGGTTTAATTGAATATATCATTACAGTGCATAGGTTATGTCAATGTGGACTGTAATGATAATACATCTTAATTTAAAATTAATATCTAAGATTATGATTTTAAATTATTAAATATAATAAGCATCAGCTGAGATTTATAATAAGAATTATTCCCATATTTATTGATTACAAATAATGTAAATTATGGATAAAAATAGGCTTTTTATTTATTTAAATCCTTGCATAATGTTCTCAATGGCAACTGATTTGCCTGAGGAGAATAGAATGAAAGCATTAACCTTGTTGGATGAAATGAGCCAATTCCATTGGTCGATGCTCAAATCTGTTCTTTTGATTCTGAGTATGCTTCCTGTTGCTCAAGGGGTTTTAAGTGTCTGGCAGTCGACTGAAGGCAGCAGCCAAATTATGGTGGGTTTCTTTGCAATCAGTCTGTTCAGCACATGGGCGGTTTTAAGCTTTTGGTCTGCGTTAAAAGCAACCGTACTCACACTCGATCAAGTACAGATTACAGCATTAGAACAAAAAGTGGTCATGTTCTACCGTTATACCCCGATGCTCTTTTTAGCTGGTATGGTGTCCTATTTGGTCAGTCAAATTTAATACTGACATTCATAGTTGTGATAAAAAAACCGAGCACATACGGTCAGTTTTTTATTGCGTCATGAAGAATGGCGGAAAGATAGGATCGCTTGTCTGTTTCGTTGTATATGATCCTAGTGTTCGCTCTCTATACTGTAGAAAATATAAATATAGAGTGAAATATGGAACAGATTGATTGGGCGGATTTTTTAAAAGTCGAGCTCCGAGTCGGGCGTATTATTCAGGCCGAAGTCTTTGAGCAAGCACGTAAGCCCGCTTATATTTTACATGTCGACTTTGGCCATGAAATTGGCATTAAGAAATCGAGTGCGCAGATTACTGAGCGTTATCAACCTGAACTGTTGTTGGGTAAATTGGTAGTGGCGGTGGTTAACTTTCCAAACAAACAAATTGGTCCCATCCAGTCTGAGTGCTTAGTGACAGGCTTTCATGATTCAGATGCAGGCGTGGTGCTGTGTGTGCCTGATACAGATGTTCCAGTAGGTACCAAGCTACTATAATTGAAAAAGAAAACCCCAAGCTCAGCTTGGGGTTTTCTTTGGAACAATCTGATCTAACAATAGCAACTATCGACGAGACTTAAATGATACATCGACTTTACGTGGACGATAGATCCAGCCCAAGATCAGTAAAAAGACTGAAAAACCTAAAATTGGCCAGTCACTTAAACGGGTATATAGCGTTTGACCTTGCATAGCAGGCAGTTCACCACGAAGCACGGTTGCCACATCTTGTGGGGCACGTTTTACGATATGCCCTTGATGGTCAATAAACGCCGTCACGCCTGTATTAGTGGCACGGATAAACCAGCGTCCATTTTCTTTGGCACGCATTTGAACCATCTGTAAATGCTGTAAAGGGCCTGCGGTTCCTGTAAACCATGCATCGTTGGAAACTGTCACCAAGAAATCACTTTGGCTGGCATTACGACGCGTCAAGTTCGGATAAGCCACTTCATAGCAAATGGCTGCGCCTAAATGCTGCTGATGAATAGAAAGCGGTTGTTGCTGTTGTTCACCACGCGAAAAACCACTCATCGACGGATCATTCTGCATGGCTGGCAAGACCCATTTCAGTAAACCAGATAGTGGAATATATTCACCAAAAGGCACTAAACGTTGCTTTTTATAGAGTCCTTCGGCTTCAGCACCATTGGCCATAATACTGTTGTAGTACAGTGGTCGACCTGCCGCTTCAGAGCCTGAAATATCCCAGTATGGAATACCGGTGACCCACGCCGTGTTGGTTTTCTTGGCCTGTGCCGTCATTGCAACTAAAAAGGGTTCGATATCACTCTGGAACATCGGAATAGAGGATTCAGGCCAAACAATGAGGTCTCGTCCCCATTCTGTTTTGGTTAAATCCGCATAGATTCCAAGTGTTTTCAGTTGATACTCAGTGAGCCATTTTAAGTCTTGTGGGATATTGCCCTGAATTAAAGAAACCGATAATGGTGGTGTATTTTTTGCGGAGACGAATTCAATTTTTGATGCGCCCCATGCGCCGAGCACCAATAAAGCAGAGGGGATGACCCAGAAGACGCGACGGTTTAAAACTTCGACCAGTGCGCAGGCCAACACCAAGACTACAAACGATACCCCGAAGATACCAAATAATGGCGCATACCCATCCAGTAAACGTTCTGTAAAGGCATAGCCTGCAAACAGCCATGGGAAGCCTGTGAAGACCCAGGTTTTTGCCCATTCAAAAAGCACCCAAAGCGGGGCGAAGGTCAGTGGCGTTTCAGGGAAAAAGCGGCGGTAAATAAAGCTTTGGACAGCCGTGAATAAGCCCATGACCAAGGCCATAATGCCGATCATGCCGACACTTAAGGCACTATTGGTATCGCCATAGACATGGATGGAAGTATAGAGCCAAAAAGCCCCCACGAACCATAGGCCAAAACCATAGGCCCAACCAATGCCAAAGGCATGCTTTGCACTGCGTTTACGTAAAGTGGCATAGAGCAGTGCAGGGGATAAGATTGCCAACCACCAATAATGATAAGGGGCGAGTGCAAAACTAAAGACAGCCCCTGAAAATAAGGCAATTAGAAGCGGATAAATTAAAGGTAACTGTTTTTGTTGTGGATTGGGGGTTAACAGTTTGTCAAAGTAAGCTCTCATTTACGAACGGCTCGAATCAGATGAATAGAACGTGCATCTGCTTCTACAATGGTAAATTCCCAATTTTCAAGATCAATCACCTGACCTTGTAAATCACTCACTAAACCAATTTCTTGAAGCAATAAACCGCCCACAGTTTCAACCTCATCATCAGAAAAGTCTGCATCTAAAAGATTGTTAAAGTGTTCGATTGGTGTAAGTGCTTGAACCAGCCACGTATTTGCGGTCGTTGGGTCATTGTCGGGAATAATATATTCAGCTTCCTCATCGATCTTGTCGTGTTCATCTTCAATTTCACCGACGATCTCTTCCAAAATATCTTCTAGCGTCACTAAACCTGAGGTCGTGCCATATTCATCAATTACCACTGCAATGTGCGTTTGGGTATTTTTCAACATGCGAAGTACTTGGTCTGAGCGTGCGCTTTCAGGGACATATAAAGGTTGGCGCATCAGCGCACGTATATCCACTTTATTGTTTGGTTCAGTCAAAAAAGGCAATAAGTCCTTGGCTAATAAAATGCCCACGACATTGTCTGGTTGATCGGATGAAAAGACAGGGAAACGTGAATGTGCCGACTCAACCAAGGTATGCAAAATGTCGAGTAACTCATCATCTTCTTGTAGGCTGATCATCGATGTACGCGGTGTCATGACCTCGCGGACTTTGGTTGCTGGAAGGTCTAATACGCCTTCTAACATCGCAACAGTGTCGGGTTCTAAAAAACGACGTGAATCTTGAACTAACTTTAACAGTTCATCGCGAGTTTCTGGCGCGGTACCTAACCATTTGCGTAAGCCACGCATTCCCCACGACGGGCCTGATTCCTCGTGCATGATCTTTCCTAAAGACTCTTAATATCTAAAAAACTTAATTTTATCATACCGTAGAAAACACAGTTGTCTATTGTAATTAAGCAAGGATTGCATGAATGCTTAGATCAATACTTTTAAATACGAGGTTCATCTGCCATCAAGCTATGCAAACAGATATGCGAAATGGGCAGTTGTGTTAAAATTGGCAAGTTTTTAAATTTTTGAGTTTATATATGTCTGATTTGGAAGTGAGCCCAAGCATCCAATTAAACACCCGTGGTTTACGCTGTCCAGAGCCTGTGATGATGTTGCATCAAGCCATTCGCAAGTCTAAATCGGGAGATGTAGTGGAGGTGTTTGCAACGGACAATTCAACTTCATGGGATATTCCGAAATTTTGTATGCATCTTGGGCATGAACTTTTGCTGCAAGAAGAGCGCTTAGACGAAAACGGCAATAAAGAATTTCATTATTTAGTTAAAAAAGGTTAGGACATTTGTCTTAGCCTTTTAAAATGTACTTGAGTAAAGAAAAAGAAATCAAGTTCATCCAAGGAAATCAGAATGAAAAGAATAAATGTGTTCTTATGGGCTCATATTTTTGCATTATTTTGTTCAATTTCTTGGGCAAAATCTTGTGAAGTTCCTGTAGGTACGATGAATGTTGCAGGTTTAAAAATTGGACAGCATATTCGTGAATTTCAACAGCATCATCCCACCGCAAAAACGGTTATTTTAGGGGGCGATAATTATCAGTTTGAATTTGCACAAGGTGTAGATACACAAATTAAAAAAGCTGGTGTGAGCTGGGTTCAGCATATTCGTTACGATCCGCATTCTAAAATGATTATTTCATACAGTTTAAGTTTTCTAGATGGGCCACTTGCGACGTATGAAACCGATTTAGATGTTTTTAAAAGTCGAGTATTAAAACGCTTTCGGGTGGCGCAAAACGGTTGGAAACAAGCTGAAAATAAATATGTCTATCAGTGTGCCGATTATCGGATTGAAATTTATCAAGATCATGGGGTTGGACAGTAAGCGTCCGCTGAACCCCATGTCTATTTTTTAATTTGAGTTGGATTTCCAGCGGTGTGGTAGCAATTCTTCTATTTGGGTCACTTTATGGGTCGGCAATCTTTTCAGCACATCACTTAAATAGGCATACGGATCCAGCCCATTCAGCTTTGCTGACTGGATTAAAGTCATGATGTTTGCCGCTCGCTGACCACTACGCAGCGAACCTGCAAATAACCAGTTCTTACGTCCCAACGCCCAAGGCCGCACCTGGTTTTCCACCCAATTATTGCAAATCGGTAGATTGCCATCATCCAGATAGCGGCTTAAAGCTGGCCAACGCTTCAGAGTGTAATTGATGGCCTTGGCGGTTGGAGAACTCGATGGCACCGTCAGTTGATGCTGGTTGAGCCATTCATACAGTTGTTGCATCACCGGTTGACTATGCTGTTGTCGGTATTCGCGGCGCTGTTCTGCTGTACCATCGGTCTTTCTCCTGAGTTCTGCTTCTATGGCATACAGTTTCTGAATCAGCACTAAGGCCTGTTCAGCGACCTGACTTTTCTTGGTCACATGCAGTTCATGGAATTTACGACGAGCATGCGCCATGCAGCCCACCTCAATGACTTGGCCTGATTTAAAGCGTGCTTTATAACCACTGTAATCATCACAGACCAGATGGCCCTGCCAGTCTTTCAGGAACGCTTCAGCATGCTGGCCTGAACGACTATCCTGAAAGTCATAAATCACGGCTTGAATTGGATTATATTGGGTTGTTGCATAGGCCCAGACATAACCTTTCTTCGGTTTTTTCTCATCATCACCCATCCGCATGATGGTGACCGGCGTTTCATCGGCATGGATCACCCGCTGTTGCAGCACCACCTCTTTTAAAGCATTGGCCAGAGGTTCCAGTTCTACACCGCAGCGACCTATCCAGTCAGATAAAGTTGATCTAGAAAGCTCGATTCCCGCCCGCTGATAGATCAGACGTTGACGGTACAGCGGTAAATGATCTGCGTATTTCGAGACCAACACATGGCTAAGCAGTTCAGGACTGGCAATGCCTTTATCAATCAAATAGGCGGGCATCGCTTGCTGAGTCAGTGTGTCACACTGATCACAGACCCATTTGCCACGCACATGCTGTTCCTTATAGAACTGTGCCGGTCTGAAATGTAGTTTTTCACTGATATCTTCGCCGATACGACGCAAGGTGCAGCCACAAGCACATTGGGTTGATGTTGGTTCATGCTCGATACGGATGGTGTGTAGATGATCGGGCAGCAGTCGACGTTTAGGTTTGTTGACTGTGGCTTTGTGTGTCGCTGCATCAGTTTTATCTGCATTCAGCCGTTCCAGTTCCAGATCAACAGCGGCAATATCTTCTTCGACCGCTTCATCCCACAGATGGATTTGTTTTGCGGTGAGATGTTCGTTTTTACTGCCAAATTTGTGCTGTTTAAATAGTGCGAGCTCATGCTCGTATTTTTGCGTGAGAATGGAAAGATGTTGAACTTGAGCATCTAATTGCAGATTGGATACTTCAAGATGCTGAACTTTGGCATCTAATTGCTGGTTTGATTGTGCCAGAGACTGATGTTGCATTGCCAACTGTCTAGTAAATTCCAGCAGTTGTTCATGGGTCAGTTGGCTTAAATCAGGCAGTGTATTCATGACCGCAGTATGCCTGAGGTCATGAGAAGAATGAAATAGAACGTTTGGAGAATAGCAGAATGGACCAAGCTAGTTTAGAGCATTGTGACCACTTGCTGTCGTCCAATGCGCTGCCAAGGCAAACCCTGGATCAGTGCCTGTAACTGTTCTGGACTGAGTGCCAGGGTTTCACCCTGATGAACTTTAGCCCAGTGAAATTTGCCCTGTTCCAACCGCCGAGCACACAGCCAGATCCCCAGTCCATCATGTACCAGCACTTTCATGCGATGGCCACGTTTATTACAGAACAGGTAAGCACAATGCGGTTTAATGTAGCCAAAGGCTCTCACCACCTGAGCCATGGCCGTATCCATACCTGCACGCATGTCCATGGGCTGGGTAGACAACCAGATTTCATCGATACGGATCATGTTGTAAGTGCCTTGAGTAATTCTGCTAAAGCAGATATTTCTGATACTTGCCATTTCAAGCCAATTTCTGCTTTTGAGTGGGGTAAAGTAATTTGAACCGTTAACATGCCAGTAGAAATAGGATCTAATGGTGCAGAGCAAGATAAGGCAATAAATGCAGGTTTATTCGGTAGTAGTGAGCGATCATTCCCTGGCTTAGCATCAATTAAGCGAATCCATTTGGATACAAGATGTGTATTCAATCCATGTTGAAAAGCGACCGAAGCAATTGAAACCTCCGATGCTTTACACGCCTGAACGATCTGCTGTTTAAATTCAGCACTATATGTTCTTCGTATTATCGTAAGAGATGCGATGTATGTCTGGTTATTTGTAGTCATAAATTTAAGTTCCCACTTGTTTTTAAGTGAGGACTAAATTAAGGCTTATAGGACGAATTCATAAGATGTGTTCAGCGGACGCTTACGTTGGACATACCGCGATAGGGCCAACAGTGATGGTTTTTAGCAAAAAGTCAGATGCCTATTAATTAAAAAAAATCCCTTCAGTGCTGAAGGGATTTTTTAATCTAAAAGCGATTACTTACTCGGAAATGCGCCTCAGCGCAAGCCCGTTTTAACATTACATGTTCGGTTATGCGACACGGTTAGCAAAGCAACTGCTTTGCCGTGTCGCAAGGAATTACATATTAGGGTAATTCGGACCACCACCACCCTCAGGCGTTACCCAAGTAATGTTCTGAGATGGATCTTTAATATCACACGTTTTACAGTGCACACAGTTAGCTGCGTTAATTTGGAAACGCTTCGAACCATCGTTCTCTTCCATAATTTCATAAACACCCGCAGGGCAGTAGCGCTGAGCTGGCTCGTCCCATTTTGGTAGGTTTACATTCACAGGAATAGACGCATCAGTCAGTTTCAAGTGTGCTGGCTGATTTTCTTCATGCACCGTATTCGATACAAATACTGAAGATAAACGGTCAAAGGTCAACTTACCATCTGGTTTTGGATAGTTCGGTTTCACTGTTGCTGCATCTACAGTTTTCAGTGTGCTGAAGTCAGGTACTAAGTCATGCAGTGTAAACGGGACTTTAAACACATTTTGGTCGATGAAGTTAAATGCACCACCACCGAACGTGCCAAATTTGTGCATTGCTGGACCAAAGTTACGAGAACGATATAACTCTTCTTTTAACCAGCTGTTGTTGAACTTGTCTGTGTAAGCTGTTAACTCTTTTGCAAAGAAGTCTTCACCTTCAAGCACACGTGCAATGGCAAGGTCACCACCTTTTTCAACGCCTGCTTGAATCGCTTCGAATACCGCTTCGCCACACAACATGCCAGATTTCATGGCCGTATGTGAGCCTTTAATTTTAGCGAAGTTTAGGAAGCCTGCATCATCACCAATTAAAGAGCCACCTGGGAAGGTAAACTTCGGCAGTGAGTTGAAACCACCTTTGACAACAGCACGTGCGCCATAAGAAATACGCTTACCACCTTCAAGATACTGCTTAATCAGTGGGTGTGTTTTCCAGCGTTGCATTTCTGCAAATGGATACATGTGTGGGTTTTCGTAAGATAAATCCACGATCATACCCAAAGTAACTTGGTTGTTTTCAGCGTGATATAACCACCAACCACCAGAAGAACCTGTTTCAGCTAGAGGCCAACCTGCACCGTGCATCACCAAACCTGGCTTGTGTTTTGCAGGGTCAATTTCCCATAGTTCTTTGATGCCGATACCATAGTGTTGCGGGTCTGCATCTTTATCTAGATCGAACTTGGCAATCAGGCGTTTACCTAAATGACCACGGCAGCCTTCCGCAAAAATCGTATATTTGGCATGTAGTTCATAGCCCGGGGTAAAGTTATGTGTTGGTTCACCATCTTTACCAATCCCCATATCACCGGTTTGGATACCTTTAACCGTACCATCGGCATGATAAAGAATTTCAGACGCAGCAAAACCTGGGAAAATAGAAACTTCTAATTCTTCAGCTTTTTGACCTAACCAACGCACCACGTTACCGAGTGAAATCACATAGTTGCCATCATTATGCATGGTTTTAGGAACCATCCAGTGCGGCGCTTCTTGTGACTTTTCAGCAGACATTAGGAAATACGTTTTATCTTCAGTTACTGGAACATTTAAAGGCGCGCCTTCTTCTTTCCAGTTTGGGAACAACTCATTGATCGCACGCGGTTCGAGCACAGCACCTGAAAGGATATGCGCACCAACTTCAGAGCCTTTTTCTACGACACAAACGGACAGATCATTAAGGTTGTTTTCAATTGCAAGTTGACGAATTTTAATCGCAGCAGAAAGGCCAGCAGGGCCTGCGCCAACGATGACTACGTCAAACTCCATCGATTCACGTTCGATGTGTTCCATGTAGGACTCCTCATATGGTTAAAGGTGGCAACCGTTTTGACTCAAAGAACGGTGCTGCCATGAGTGTTCTTAGTTCCCAGACACAAAATTTATCATCGTGTCTTTTATATTGTGAGCTAGTATAGGTTTAAACCGAGTTCTAGCCAATTGGCTGAATCATATTATTTTTCCGTCAGACAGGCATGAATTTTATGGATAAGCAGCACAACTCAGCAAATCCGACGAAAAAAGTAGCTATTGCTGATAATAAAAACTTAACTGATATTGCACAATACATAAAAGATGGACAGTCCAGTCACAAAAGGTCAATCCCCCCTTTAGATCAATGGCACCCAAAGCATTGTGGCGCAATGGATTTGAAGGTTTTAGCCAATGGAGAATGGTGGCACGAAGGTCAATTGATCAAACGTCCAGCCATGATCGAGCTGTTTGCAACGGTACTTTGGAAAGAGGACGGAAAATTTTATCTCAAAACTCCTGTCGAGCAGATTGAAATCGAGGTTGAAGATGAACCTTTATTTGTCAATCAAGTCGAGCAAGTCGAAATTGCAGGAAAAATCTACCTACAACTGACCACGACCACGCATGATGTGGTGATTGTTGATGAAGACCATCCCATTTTTATGCGTGCCTTCCAAGGGGAGCTACGTCCTTATGTGCATGTTCGTTTTGGCATCAATGCACTGATTCAGCGTGCTGCTTTTTTTCATTTGGTGGAAATGGGTGAGCTAAGCGACGATGCGGCGGGTCAGGTCAAACTGTGCTTACAAAGTGGTGATTTGCTATTGCAATTAGGCACCTGAGGTTTAAGCTTGATTGATCTTTTAACTTTATACTGCAACGAGTCCCCATGAGTGCCATTCAGCCCTTATTTCCTCTGATCAACCCTATGCCAAAAGCGACAGCCAATGCGCCAATCGGGATATTTGATTCGGGGATAGGCGGCTTATCCATCGCTCAAGAAATTGCCAAGCATTTACCGCATGAACGATTTATTTATTTTGCCGATACCGCACATGTGCCTTATGGGCCACGCAATGATCAAAATATCCGAGAATTGACTGCACAAGCGATTGAGTGGCTTTACCGCAAAGGCTGTAAGGTTGCAGTTGTGGCGTGTAATACCGCTTCAGCCTTTAGTTTGGATTATTTACGCGAGCACTATGGCGACAATTTCCCTATTATCGGCCTTGTTCCGGCCCTAAAACCTGCGGTATTGCAAAGCAAATCCAAAACCGTAGCTGTACTAGCAACCCCAGCGACCTTTCGCGGGCAGCTGATTAAAGATGTGGTTGATAAGTTTGCACAGCCTTCGGGAGTCACTGTGATTCCAGTGACCTGCTTAGATTTAGTACCTTTTGTTGAAAGCGGCGCACAGATGAGTGCGGCATGTTTAGCCACGTTAAAAGATATTTTACAACCGGTTGTTGATCAGGGTGCAGATTACTTAGTTTTAGGCTGTACCCATTACCCTTTTTTGAAAATAGCGATACAATCTATTTTTGGTCAGAAACTGACATTAATTGACTCTGGACTGGCAGTTGCACGACAAACAGCCCGTATTTTAATCAAAAATGAGTTATTATTTGAACAAAATCATGATGGTGATGTTCGAATTGAATGTTATGTCAGTGGAAATAATGCAGAAAGTTTGAGACCTATCTTACAACTTTTGCTTGAACCAGAACTAAATTGGACTATTTCAAACATATCTGATTAATTTTTAAACAAATAAGTCCAGTATTTTGATATATAGTCAAAAATTGCAACCTAATATGCTTGAGTTAGTCGCAGTGTCTATCTAATGGAATTTGGGGGATGGGATGCTGCGAAGAATAATGAGGATAACCGATGCTCGATAAGCGTTATCAAGTGTTTATAACCACTTCTGGAAGCGAGATGCAGCCAGAGCGGATCATTTTGGCCCAAACTTTAGTGGGCATGGGATTTTTTTCTTGGGGATTAGAGCAACGGACACCACTTTCAACGGCTTTTGCACGTCGTCAGATCGATGACTGTGACTATGTCATATTGTTGCTGGGCAGCAAATATGGCGAACAGTCCGTGTCAGGGGTGGGATATATGCACCTTGAATACATTTATGCGGTCACCAAACAAAAGCCGATTATTGTATTTATGCATGATGATCCCGATGCCCGTGAGTTATGTTTACATGACGACAAAGCTGAGCTGCGTGAAAAATTCAAAGAGTTTAGAAAACTGCTGCAAAACGAAGTCGATCAGGTTTTCACTTATCGCACTATGCGTGACTTGGAAATGGCCGTTCGCTTGAATATGACGCAAATGCTAGAGCGCTATCCTGTGTCCGGTTGGGTACGTCCGCAGAACACCCAAGTGTTGCATGACGAAATAGATAAACTCAAAGCCAAACTGGTGCAACTTGAAACTGAAGCGGGTAAACGCGAAGTTGATCCATTTTTGTCTCTACCCAAAGTGGCTATGCATGAGTTTTTTGCATTTGATTATCGGATGCATGCCTATCAAGATGGCAATTTTAAAGAGCTTAAAATTCAAAAGCAGATGACTTGGGCGCAGTTACTCTCGGTTTTGGGGACAACCTTTATTCACCCAACTCCTGAAGAGTATTTTTCCAAACGCATTAATGAATATTTAAACGAAACTGGTTTAAATGATGCACGCTTAGAAATGCCTCGTGCCCATGCTGTTGCGCGCTCACAAATTAATATTCGTGCTTTGCACAGTATCAAAATGCAAATGCGTCAAAATGATTGGATTGTTCAGTCGGGTCGAGATGATCGTCAGCGCATGCTCTGGCAGTTGACCCCGAAGGCGATGAAACTTTTGGAGAGTAATTTATTGGAAAAGGATCGGCCTTTTCAATTTCAATCTTCGTAGTTATCCATTTAGATAATGAACTGAAAACTGTTACAGTAGAGACATTCGAAAACGAGCCACGAGGGTTGAATGTCTACTGCAACAAAAGCAAAAGTTACTGTTATTTTGGCAAATTTGGGAACGCCTGATGCACCGACAGCTTCAGCAGTGCGTCGCTTTTTGGATCAGTTTTTGTCAGACCAGCGGGTGATTGAAATTCCCAAACCGCTTTGGCAAATTATTCTCCGTTTATTTATTTTGCCGTTTCGCCCGAAACGCGTTGCCCATGCTTATGAGATGGTGTGGGGCAGCGATTCTCCAATGCGAGAAATTTTGCTGACTCAAGTGGCCGCGTTACAACAGCAGTTGATTTTGCAATACCCTGAGTTTGAGCTGAATATCGTCCCTGCGATGACCTATGGTAATCCAGGCATTCAGCCCTTGCTTGCTGAGTTGAGTCAAAAGCCGCAAGATCACATCGTCCTTTTTCCTTTGTTTCCGCAGTACTCTGCGACATCTAGCGCGCCCTTATATGATGCTTTCGCGAAGTGGATTCCAAAGCAGCGTAATTTGCCGGGGCTGAGCATTATTCGTGATTATTATCAGCACCCTTTATACATTCAGGCATTGGCGCAAAGTGTGCGCGATTTCCGTGCTGAACATGGGGTGAGTGAAAAGCTGTTAATGTCTTTCCATGGTATTCCACAGCCTTATGCCGATAAAGGTGATCCCTATGCCGACCGTTGCCGTATCACAGGACAGTTGGTGGCAGCCGAATTGGGCCTAGCGGAAGATGAATGGGCAATCAGTTTCCAGTCTCGTTTTGGGAAACAAGAGTGGGTGAAACCGTATACCGATGCCTTACTGGCCGAATGGGCGGCGCAGGGGGTGAAATCGGTACAAATTATGAGTCCTGCGTTTTCAGCGGATTGCTTAGAAACTTTAGAGGAACTGGCGATCCAGAATGCTGAATTGTTTTTGTCTCAAGGTGGAGAGCGGTATCAATATATTCCAGCCTTGAACAGCCGCGGAGATCATTTGCAATTGCTCAATACGCTGGTTCAGGCTAATCTTGATGCCTTAAAACAGACATTAGCCAGCAAAACGAATTGAGGTTGACACTCTATGTTGCAAGTTAAAATTGTGCCTGTAACGGCATTTCAGCAGAACTGTTCCATTGTTTGGGACAGTGACAGTAAAGAAGCAATTTTAATTGATGCAGGTGGGGAGCCTGAGAAGCTTAAAGCAGAAATTGAAGCGTTGGGTTTGACAGTAAAAGCGCTTTGGTTGACGCACGGACATTTAGATCATGCTGGAGCAGTCGGGGCATTAAAAAAACTGTGGGATGTCCCTGTGATTGGCCCGCATAAAGAAGATGCCTTTTGGTTGGATATGATCCAAGAAGTCTCGCAGCGTTATGGTTTTCCTGTTCCTGAAAAGGTGGATGTCACGACATGGCTAGAAGGTGGTGAAGTCCTTAAACTGGGCAATGAAGCGTTTGAAGTACGTTTTGCCCCTGGACATACCCCAGGTCATGTGATGTTTTATAACAAAAACTATGGTCTGCTTTGGACCGGTGACGTGTTGTTTAAAGGCTCCATTGGTCGTACCGACTTTCCGCGTGGCAATCATCAGCAGCTGATTGACTCTATTCAGCGTGAATGCTTTAGTTTACCCGATGAGACGCAGTTCATTTCAGGACATGGTCCAATCAGTACCATTGGTTTTGAAAAACAACATAACCCCTTTGTGGCAGGAAAAGCAGGCTAAACGCTTTGAGGTCTCATTAAAAAATAAAAAAGTCAGCAGGTGCTGACTTTTTTATTTGCGAAATGGATTATTCAAAATGTGCTGAGTTTCAAGAGCAAACACGATGGAGAATAAGGTCACTAATAGTCCAACCGATAGGATCAACAGATCTTGCATATAGATGCCAAAACTGCATAGACAGATCGCAAGTAAAACGCCAATTAAAACAATAGTCTTACTCAGGATGTTCATCTTATCCTCCTTTAGGATGTTATTTTTGTGACTTGATCATGCTGTGAGCATGTATCAATTTTGGGGGGAGTATAGTCGACGAATTATCCTTTTAAGCGACTATTAAGACATTAAATAATGAACAATTTCTCTTAAAATATGAAAAATATCATGAAATTAAACATATTATTCTTCTGAGTTTTCTGCTTGTGGTGCATCTTGCGTTGGGAGGCGATATTCATCATTGGCCCATGCACCTAAGTCGATCAGTTTGCAGCGTTCAGAACAAAATGGACGAAAGGCGTTGTCTTCCCATTGACTCATTTCTCCACAACGGGGACAAGGAAACGTATGTGGCATGATCGACTCCAGATAAAATTTTCGGATTGAAATAGGCAAAAACGTTGGCAGTTGTTAGACTGATGCGGTTTTTTCTTAGTTTGATCTGATTATGCCGATTCGTCAATTTCAAGCCCAGCGTATGCATGCGCCTCGTGATTTTCAAATGATCAGTCCTGATCCACTATGTGTGGAAATTGGGGCGGGCAAGGGGAAACATGCCTTATTGTTTACGACCAATCATCCTGAGAAAAAGCTGATTGCGGTTGAGCGTACCCGTGAAAAGTTTGTGGCGATGCAGAAACAACATGGCTTAGAAGGTCAGCAGAATTTACAGCTGGTACATGCCGATGCTCTGCCTTGGGTGGTACATGCCTTGCAACCGCAGCAGGTTGAACAGTTCTTTATTCTTTATCCCAACCCTGAACCGCATAATCCTGCGCAGCGCTGGTTGAATATGCCTTTTTTTGAGTTTCTGATTTCACGTTTACAAGTGGGCGGACAAATTACGTTAGCCAGCAATATTCCTGAATATATTGAAGAAGCACAGCAACAGTTGATTGAGGTATGGAAGTTACCATTTGTGAAAGAGCGCATTGCGGATAGCTCAGCGCGCACGCATTTTGAAATTAAATATTTAGAACGTGGTGAGCTCTGCCAACAGTTAATCATCACGAAACCTGAAGGTTATCGTACGCGCTTTGATACGTTTCAGGCCTTGCAAGGTCAGAACCCGCAGGCGCAATCTTCGGATCACGCTGAATAAATCATGCCAAAGCGTATTGCAATTATTGGGGCGGGCCCAGCTGGTTTGATGGCAGCAGAAGTGTTGAGCCAATATGATGTTCAGGTCGATGTGTTTGAGCAAAAACCATCTGCGGCACGTAAGTTCCTGATGGCGGGTAAAACAGGACTGAATATCTCTCATGCAGAACCTGTGGAGCAGTTTATCGGTCGCTATGATCAAGCCGAATGGTTGGCACCTTGGATTCGTGAGTGGGATGCCACATGGATTCAAGCATGGATGAAAGGTTTAGGCATTGAGTCCTATGTCGGGACGTCTGGTCGTATTTTCCCGATTGAAATGAAAGCCGCGCCTTTATTACGTGCATGGTTGAAACGCTTGGTTGAGTCAGGCGTCAAGTTTTACTATCGTCATCAATGCCTCAGCCTCAAAGAACATACACTTGAAATCAAGTCTTTGCTTAGTGATCAAGTACATAGCCAGAGCTATGATGCGATCGTCTTGGCTTGCGGAGCAGTGTCATGGTCTCAGCTCGGTAGTGATGGCGCATGGCAAAACTGGTTGGAGGCCGATGAAATTGAGCCTTTTCAAGCCAGCAATGCTGGGGTAGAACATGAATGGTCTACCTATATGCAACCCATCTTTGGGCAGCCCCTGAAACGTATCGCAGCATGGGTGGGCGATGCGGAAAAAAGTATGGGCGATATCATCATCACCCATTATGGACTAGAAAGTGGTTTGGTCTATAAGCAAGGTCGAGCGCTGCGTGCGCAGCAAAAACAGCTCCAACCTTTAGTGTTAACGCTTGATTTACTGCCAGATGTCACGGTACAAGAATTGGCTGTGCGTCTGAAACCCACAAAAAAACAGTCTTTAAGTAATATTTGGCGTAAAGCAGGTTTAGATGCAGCCAAGGCGAGTTTAGTGCGAGAGTTGGTTGCAAAAGAACACTGGAATCACCCTGAACAATTGGCGCAGCAGGTGAAGCAATTACAGATTCCTTTAACTGGTTTTCGTCCGATTGAAGAAGCGATTAGTTGTGCTGGTGGTGTGCGCCGTAAAGACCTGAACCCGCAGCTACAATTAAAATCCAATCCCGCTGTTTTTTTATGTGGGGAAATGTTGGACTGGGATGCACCCACAGGGGGCTACTTACTCACTGCATGTTTTGCAACGGGGCGTGCCGCAGGTGAGGGTGTTATGCAGTATTTGAATGTGGCAAAAAATCGCCGTAAGCGATGCAACTGAAAATCAGCTGTGCTAATTTGAATAAAAAATTCAAGGAGCATCATCATGTCGGATCTTCAGCAGTATGTGGGCAGCTGCCTATGCGGTGCAGTGACTTATCAAATTGATGGGCCAATTGGCGATATTATTCAATGCCATTGTCAAAAATGTCGCAAGGCCAATGGAACGGCATATGCAACAAATGCACCGATTGCTAAGGCGGATTTTAAACTGACCTCTGGTCAAGACGTTGTGAAAAAATATGCATCGAGTGCAGGCACAGAGCGTTGTTTCTGTGGCAACTGTGGTTCACCTCTTGTCAGTATTAAAGCTGAAACACCTGACTTTTACCGTTTGCGGATCGGCACTTTAGATACCCCGTTACAGCAAAAGCCGACGCAGCATATTTTTGTGGCGTCTCAAGCCGAGTGGGACAACATTTGTGATGCATTACCACAATATGCTGAACGCCCATAGTTAGAATAGATATAAGTAAAAGGGATCATCGGATCCCTTTTCTTTGTCTGCGATTGAGTTAGTAGCCTGTCGATATCGTATCTTGAGCTTTAGGATACTGCGACTGCCAGTGTTCAAGCTGCTCTTGAGCATGAATGAGCTCACCGAGGCCTTTCACGTTGTCATGTGGTGCTGCGGCTTTATCTTGGATGATTTTGGCTTGGTTATCCCAATATCGGTACATCAGAGTTTGAATGTAGCGCCCTTGTTCTGTTTTTAAATCCAGCTCTTTCAGCATATTCAGTGCAGACTGAATATTGTCTTGTTGACGTGTTTTTGCAAATTCATCCGTGAGCGTGCCTGCCTCACGCATTTTCATGAGTTCATCTTCCATTTCATCACTCATGCTACTAAAGCGCTGGTCATAGTCGACTAAGAGCGCAATATCGTGTGGATCATTGGCCGTTTTAGCAAAACTTTTGACAGGTTCAGAGCTGAGTTCTTGCAGAATTTTATCATCGCTCGAAAGCGTGTCTTGCTCAGCAGATTCATTTGCTTTGTTACAGCCTGTGAGGATTAAGCTGCCACCTAAAAGAAGCGGCAGTAGAACCTGTTTCAATGAAAGAGTATGTGGGTTCATATCGGTGTCCTATTATTCTGCTATTTTTTGAAAGTGATAGGCATAGGTGATGTAAGGAAAACTGATTTCGTCTTGTGGCTGTTTACCTGTGTACTTTTGCACAATTTGTTCAAACTGATGTTTTAAATCCTGTTGTTGTTCGAGTGGCATTGCGGCAATAAAGCTGGTTGAAAGTAGGCGTTTTGAGACGACTTGTTCTACTGTACCTGTTTGTTGCTGTGCAAACTGATGCAGGCTTTTGAGCTGAAATAAGTGTTGATGTTCAAAGACTTTTTGCCATAGTCCACTATGATAACGCGGGGTCTCTCCTTCTAAGGGAGCGAGCAGTTCTGCCAGAGCATTGACCCAGTCGACTTGAGTATCGCGTTGGTTCCAGACCAAGCCCAAATGCCCTTGCGGTTTTAGGACACGATGGATTTCTTTTAAACTATCCATGTTGGCAAACCAGTGGAAGGCCTGCGCAGATAAAACCGCATCGATACTTTGCGATGGCAGGGGCATATGGTCACTAAAGGCTTGTAAAGTTTCCACCAGTGGGTAAGCCAGTTTAAGCTGAGCCAACATTTCGGTGATAGGTTCGATGGCAGTGAGCTGTCCACTATGTGGAATCAGATAAGGCAGAAACTTACCTGTACCCGAGGCAAGATCAATCACACGTGAATCTGCGTTTAAATGCAACTGCTCGGTGAGCCACGCATGGATCTCTTGTGGATAACTTGGACGCACTTGTTGATAAAGTTCAGCAGCTGCGCTAAACCCGTGTTGTGCTGCAGGATGGAGTAATTGTGTCATATTTTGCGCTTTTTTATCTGCTCTGCATCTATAAAATAACACATTTGGTTCGATGAAATCGCTTATGCTGTATGGAACGAACATGACCTCACTTTATAGGAATGAAATCTCTCAGCATGGACATGGCGAAACAAATTATTTTTGAAGACGAACAGATTCGTGTCATTTTTTTACAGGGTTCATCGGACGAACTTATTTTCTCTTTTGGCGACCTGATTACCCGTGCCAAGGGAACGTCGATCAATGCAGAAAAGTCGCTAGCCAAGTTTGGCTTTAATGTGGTTGGCATTATGCCAAAACAAAAGTCATGGTTTCCAGAGTCTTCGATGTTAGCGATGTTGGATGCAATTCGCGCTTGGATTGCACCCTTTCAAACCCGTATTGCCTATGCAGGGTCAATGGGTGGTTATGCTGCGATTAAATACTCTAAACTGCTTCAGTTTAAGCGCGTAGTGGCCTTGGTGCCGCAGTATTCGATTGACCCTGAACAGGTGACGGATAACCGCTATAACATGTTCTATCAGCCTGAGCTGAACCATGACATGCAGGTACAGCCGAAAGATGTCTCGGCAGAGTGTGAATACATTGTTATTTATGACCCTTACTGCCCTGAAGACCGTGCGCATTATGAAAAATTACAAACGGTCGTGCCGAATCTGAATACCCTGAACTTACCTTTTACAGGGCATGATGCGATTGCGGTTTTAGCCAGTTCAGATTTGTTACACGATTTTTTACGTCATGAGTTTGATGCGCCGTATTTTTATAAAAAAATTCGTGAAGTGAAAAAGAACAGCAAGTTTTACTACCGTAAAGTGATCGAAAACTTGTTGCCGCGTCATCGCTTTTCTTTGGGGCGAATTCTGAAAAATAATGAGCTTGAGTTAGATGGTCAATTTTTTGATGCCAAGCTAAAACAAAGCATTATCCGCGAGTTACTCAGCAATCGACAAGTGAGCCAGACGGATCTGCTGAAATTGGGTATTCAGGTCAACTTGCCGCAAGAAAATAGCTGTCAGTTAATGGATAGTTTTGGACATGGTTTAGTGTTCAATATGATCAGTCAGAAGATTGAAAGCTATGCACCAGATGCTATTGCACTGAATCATAAGTTTCTGTTGCCGATCTTTGCCAAGGGCAACGGACTGGTCCACATTTACTATAATGACATGCGCTATACCGTGGTGATGAATGACCGTCAGATTATGAAGTTGGTGCATGAACAAGCCGAATTGAGCGCTGGGATGCATCCATTATTAATGAAAAAATACAGTGATTATTATCTGATTAGTTATAAGCAGTTTAACTTTAGCTGTGATGAATATGGTGGCTTTGATTTAGTCGAAGAGATTCCTGAAACGGCGCAGTTTTTGGTGCCAAGCGATGCTGAGTCAGATGTGTTTCTATGATATGTTCATTTGATTTATCCCTATAGGGCTTTGGTCTAAAGCCAAGCGCTTGTTTTCCGGCCTATTTGGTTTAATATGAAAGTATTGTTTATCTTTTAAACAATACGGATAAAGATCAAATAGGGTGGAAGCAATGCAAAGACATTGGTCGGCTGTATTTATAACATTACTGTTTATTTCAACATCACAAAGCGTACTGGCACAAAGTTTAGACCCAGCTTATCTGACATTCGGTGGTGGTCTCATTCTCCTGCTGATCCTGACGTTTTATGTGATTAAACAAATCAGTATTTCTATTCGTATTCATCGTAATAAGCCCATTAAATAGCGGGCTTTTTTCTGTATGTGACGGCTATTTTTAGGTGGTCAAGACAGTGTTTACGTTGAAAAATGGAGTTGAGTTGGTTTAAATAAGCGCTCTATCATTATGCAGAACAACTGGACGTGAGCAATGAAAGCCGTATTTTTAGATTGTGCATCCTTAGATAAAAATGATTTGGACTTTCAAGCACTGCATGCTGTTTTTGATGAACTGATCCTTTACCCAAGTACCGATGCTGAGATGCTTGTCGCTCGTGTACAAGATGCAGATGTGATTATTAGCAATAAAGTCATGCTGGATGCTGACACCTTAAAACAATGCCCTCAGTTAAAGTTGATTTTAATCTCTGCCACAGGCACCAATAACATCGATTTGCAGCAAGCCAAAGTACAAGGTGTTGTGGTGTGTAATTGTCAGGGTTATGGCACGGCAGCGGTGGCACAGCACACTTTAATGTTGATGCTCAACCTTGCAACCTCATGCTTGCAATATGACCGTGCGGTGCAGCAGGGCGAATGGAATAGAGCTTCTCAGTTTTGTCTATTGGACTACCCAATTATCGAACTTTCCGGCAAGACATTGGGCATTTTAGGTTATGGCGAATTGGGGCAGGCAGTGGCTAAACTCGCTGAAGCATTTGGTATGCGGGTTTTAGTGGGCAATTTGCCAAACCGTCCACATGCTGACCCAACACGAGTAGGCTTTAATGACTTGCTGGCACAATCAGATTTTGTCAGTCTGCATTGTCCATTAACCGATGATACTCGCGACTTGATTGATGCCGAAGCTTTCAAAAAAATGAAAAAAAGTGCCTTTTTAATTAATTGTGCACGTGGCGGAATTGTCAATGAAGCAGCTTTGGCAGATGCGTTAAAACAGGGTGAAATTGCGGGCGCAGCAACTGATGTATTGACCGTTGAGCCACCCAAAGAGGGTAATGTTTTATTGGAGGCTCGTCTGCCGAATTTAATCATCACACCACACAGCGCGTGGGGTAGTGTCGATGCGCGCCAGCGCATGGTGCAGCAGTTGGTCGAAAATGCTCAAGCTTTTCAAGCAGGGCAGCCAATCCGTCGGGTGGATTAAAGCAAATAATGACAACTAAAAAGCCCATCAACTGATGGGCTTTTTTGCTATTAAAGCTTAGTTACTTTAATTTCTTCTTCTGCTTGAGCAGGTGTAAAGGAAGATGGTGCTTGGGTAATCGTGGGTTCATTCACTGTTTGGGGGGTGACAGGCTGTGCAGATGAGGCTGACGGTGTTTGAACCGCAGGAGCATCTACGGGTGTAGATGACGGTTGACTCAAGCTGCCTTGGTAAATGGGAGCGGGTTGATCTGTTTGACCAGTAATCACTTGCTTGGTTTCATGCAGCTTTTTATTCACATTTTGGGTAACTTGCTGTCCTGTTTCTTTGGCTTGTTCTGCGGTGTTGTTGGTGATGGTTTTTGCACTGTCCAAAGCTTGGTGTGCAGAAGGGCGAATTTTTTGGATGCCTTTTTCTGTTGCTGTCCCGACTTTTTCAGCCGTGTTAATCACACCTTCTTGAGTTTTATAAGCCCAGACATGAAAGATATTGGGGTTTTTACCATAAGGCGTAATTGGCTTTTGCGCTTGCTGAGTAGTGGTTTCTGTTTGTGCCCATACACCTGCTGTTGTCATTAAAAGAGCGCAGAAGAGTGTTGTTTTCATCATATTCATAGAGCAGTGTACCTCTTGGGCTATCGTGCATAAATCAGCGTTTTAGCATAAAGCCTCTTTGTGTGAATTTCATGTGCTTGGTTGTAAACAAGCGTCGTGTGTAAATGTATATAGCTAAAAAAAAAGAGCCCAGCGTGTGGGCTCTCTCAACTCTGGAGGAGTTTAACTTTTACTTCGCGCCAACGGCAGCATCGGTCGATGAACCGACTTTGGCTTTAGCAACAGGTGTATCTAATTCCACTTGGGCTTGCCCATTTACGTCTGCACGTTTGGGTTGACCATTGACAGCCTGCTTAGTTTCCTGCCATTTTTGTTTGGTCGCTTGTTGGCCTTGTTTCGCTTTATCCGCTATATAGTGACCACTTTTTTTGGTGTTATGCTCAACAGACTGTTTAACGTCACCAGCCTTATCTTTTACGACAGCAGATTTTTCAGCTGAAAAATCTTTGGTGTCTTGCCATTTTTCTTTGCTGAATGCTTTGGTTTTGTCTACACCATGCTCAACCGTTTCACCTGTCGTATGCGCGGCATGTTTGACATCATGTTTTAAGTTTTGCAATACGCTTGGCTGCGAGGTTTGAACTTGAACATTGGCCGATGTATTGGCTGTGGTATTTGCAAATAGGGACGTGGAGGCTAAAAGTGCAGTGGTTAAAGCCGAAGCGGTGAGTGTTTTTGTTAAAACTTTCATCTTTGATTTTCTACCTCTTATGACAGAACCCGATGAGGAGTTCAGAACAGCAGTCATCATAGACAGAAATGAGCTTAAAAATAGCGTTTGATATGAAAGTCGCACAATGCGGCAACAGCGCATGAACAATGGGCTGAAAATTGTGTCGTTCAGTTAATTCATTAAAATTATGTAAGTTTATGCGTGGTCGTTGTTTTAAATGTAACAAGTATGAAGACTGGTGTTGAAATAAAAGATATGAAACAGAAGGTGTTTGGGAGAGAAGTCATCACTGATGTTGCATCAGTGATGACGATTTGCTTAGTTACATTGAGCTAAGGCTTCTTTTGCAAAGTGATTACGTAGTGCAAGGAAGTTTTTTTGTACTTCTGCATCGTGTAATTCAAATTTGGTTGCTGTGCTAGTGCCATCGAGTGCAAAGGTTGCTGAGCCACCTGTGATGAGGGTGTAGTCACGGAACGCCCATTGTTCTACGACTTTGCCTGCTTTGAGGTTGCCAGTAAATTCGATGACGCACTTGTCTTCAAATTTAGTCAGTTTTGCTTTGTTATTGGTTGTGTCTGGATAAACTTCAATGTCTTGGACTTCTTGTAATACACCCGCTGTCAACTGTGGAATCGTTGGTTGAGATGTACATGCTGTAATAGAAAGGGCAGCAAAAGTAGCGAAAAGCACAGTTTTTAATTTCATAAGGTTCGTTCTTGTTGCGAGTTGTTAGGTTGAGTATAGGGAATTCTAATAAAATTACCTACAAAAGATATCTGATTATTTCTAAATTTTATCATCTTCATAAGTTGTTAATTGAGAATACAAGCTGTTGGGATTCTTATCCAAATATTTTGATAATTTATAAAAAGGTATCTCTACTTTAAAATCTCCGAATGCATATCCTGTAACTGAATATGGAGCAAAGAATATTTCTAAACAGTCTTCTTTTATAAGGATAGTATCAGTATCTATTTGTTCAGTACCAGTTTTAACCCAATCTTTGTCAAAATCTTCTGATTCGGAACGATAAGCAATTTGGGCTAATAAATCATCATGACAATAAGACTTGATAAAGGTTTGTACATCTAAAATGTTGTCAGTGTGAAAAAGTGAATGGTATGTAAGTAAAGCTGCTTTTCCATCTCTTACATAGAAATTTTTAGTTAAAAAGTTATGATTACCATGGGCTCCACCTGTGTAGTAGTAGTTAGTGAATATAAAGCTCACGAAGTTATTTCGAACGTAACCAATATCAGCAGTTATTGAAATATCATACATATCCATATACATTGGTTCATTATTTTCTCTTTCGATATCTAATGGCTTTTCAAAAAATCGCTGTCTTAAATGAATTAGATGGTTATGTACAATAGAATATATGAGATCATTAACTTCCTTAAAATTGTCATGTATTGTTTTAATAACAGGATAATTTCCGTTGAATTCATATCCTGTCAATGATTTTACACTTTCAGATATTTCTTTTAGCTCTATTCTAGGTTTTGTAGAGTCTTCATTTATTCTTTCAATATTTCGTTGCTTGGCGGCTAAATCTAAGGATCTAAGAGCTTTAGCCCACTCTTTACTAGTCAAATCTCGATTTATGTTGATAAACTGAATTTCGGAAGCAATAGTATCAGGTACTTTGCAAGTGTCGAGTTGGATAGGTATTAAATAAATGAATCCTTCAGGATAATTTTTTCTCTTGTCTGCAAAATATTTTAGCTCTCTTTGCACATACCCAATTTTAGAAACACTCTCAGAAGACATAAAAACTAATACGACATCCGTATCTCCCATATTGGCTTTAATACATTCATCCCAAGCTTGCCCTGGAAGAAGGTCATGTTCATCCATCCAAGGATTAAAGTTTCTACGATTTAACTCTTCGTAGCACTCTAAAACGAATTCTTTATCTTCTTTTGCGTAACTGAGAAATACTTTCATGCTGCTTTAATAATAAAAACCCCACTAATTTATAGCGGGGTTCTCATTAATTTACAACCAATTAAGACTTTAGTGTTGCAACACCGAAATATCTGCAACACTGGTAAACAAGTCACGTAACTGAGCCAGTAAACGTAAACGGTTTGCTTTCAAGTCGCTATCATCTGCCATCACCATGACACCATCGAAGAAGGCATCAATTGGCGCACGTAGCGCAGCTAACTTAGAAAGCGCAGCGGTATAGTCTTTGGCAGCTAAAAGCGGTTGAACCACAGGCAGGATATTTTGAATCTCGGCATAAAGTGCTTTTTCAGCATCTTCAACCAATTTAGATTCAACAATTTCACCTGTAGGTGCAGCTTCTTTCGCCAAGATATTGGCAACACGTTTATTCGCAGCAGCCAAAGCAGCAGCTTCAGGCAAGGCACGGAAGTGATTGACTGCATTTACACGCTTATCAAAATCAAGTGGTGATTTTGGAGAAAGTGCTTGAACCGCTTGAATCACATCAACAGCAACACCCTGGTCTTCATACTTCGCACGATAACGACCTTCAAGGAATGCAACAGCATCCGCCAAAGTCTTGTCGTGGTCTTTCAATACATCGCCGTAGGCAGCCAAAGCAAGCTTGATCAATTCTTCAATTGAAACATCAAGATTGTTTTCAGTCACTAAACGCAAAATACCAATCGCAGAACGACGTAAAGCAAACGGGTCTTTAGAACCTGTAGGCGCTTGACCAATACCGAAAATACCAGTCAACGTATCTAAACGATCAGCAAGGGCAATCGTCGTACCCGTTTTGGTTTTCGGTAGAACATCGCCAGCAAACTTAGGTAAATATTGCTCACCTAAAGCTTCCGCAACTTCATCATTCTCGCCTTCAATACGTGCATAGTAAGTGCCCGCAATCCCTTGAAGTTCAGGGAATTCGCCAACCAATTCAGAAGTTAAATCACACTTTGCAAGAAGTGCTGCTTTTTCAGCATCGGCAGGATTAGCACCTGTGATTGCAGATAAAGCTACAGCCAATTTAGCAATACGTTCAGATTTATTCCAAAGCGTACCCAACTGTGCTTGGAAAACCATATTGGCTAATTTTTCTTTACGAGATGCAAGCGGTTGCTTTTGATCTTGTAAGAAGAAGAATTCTGCATCAGACAAACGAGGGCGTACAACTTTCTCATTCCCTTCAATAATTTGAGTCGGATCTTTCGACTCAATATTTGAAACAGTAATGAAATAAGGTTGAAGTTTATTGTCAGCATTCACCAAACAGAAATACTTCTGATTGTCTTGCATGGTGGTGATTAACGCTTCTTGCGGCACAGCAAGGAAACGTTCTTCAAAGCTCGCACGTAGCGCAACAGGCCATTCAACCAATGCGGTGACTTCATCACGTAAATCAGTAGGAACGATCGCAATGGCATTCACTTCATCAGCAAGTGCTTTCACTTGTTGGTCAATGATCGCTTGACGTTCTTCAAAATTTGCTACGACTTTGACAGCACGAAGCGCATCTAAATATGTATCTGCATTGGCTAAAGTAATCGCTTCAGGTGCATGGAAACGATGACCATAAGTCACATTACCTGCTTTGTGATCCTGAATGGTTGCATCAACAACATCGTTGTCTTTTAACAATACCACCCATTTTACAGGACGAACGAATTCAGTACGGCTTGCTGCAGAACGCATACGTTTTGCAATTGGAAGGTTATCCAAAGCAGTTTGTAAAATTTGTGGTAGTAAAACGTCAAGACTTTGACCTTTCACATCTTTTAGGTAGCAAACTTTTTCAACTTTACCGGCTTGGAAAGTTGAAACTTGATCCGCAGTAATGCCTTGACCACGCATAAAGCCTTCAAGTGCTTTGGTTGGCTTACCTTCAGCATCATAAGCAGCTTGTACAGCAGGGCCGTCAAAACGTTTTTGAGTATCTGCTTGAGCACCATCGACATTGATAATTTTCAATGCCAAACGACGTGGTGCTGCATAGGCCTCAATAGAATCAAAAGCCAAGCCTGCATCTTTTAAGCCTTTTACAGTTTCAGCTTGCAATGCGTCACGTAAAGTTTTTAAGCTTTTTGGGGGAAGTTCTTCACAGCCAAGTTCAAATAAAACGGTATGTTTAGACATTATTTGTTCTCCGCTGATTTTTCGGCTTGAGCCGCTTCCGCTTCAACCTGAGCTTTCAATTGCGCTAAAACTTCATCACGTAAATGCGGTTCTGCCATTGGGAAGCCAAGCTTCGCACGAGCAGCCACATAACTTTGCGCAATTGAACGTGCCAAAGTACGTACACGTAAAATATAGCGTTGACGCTCAGTCACAGAAATTGCACCACGTGCATCGAGCAAGTTAAAGCTATGTGATGCTTTAATCACTTGTTCGTAGGCAGGCAATGGAAGTTCAGCTTCCATTAAGCGAGTTGCTTCCGCTTCATAGAAATCGAATAATTCAAACATTTTTTCAACATTTGCATATTCAAAGTTATAGGTCGATTGCTCAACTTCATTTTGATGGAATACATCGCCATAAGTGACTGTACCAAACTGACCTTTGGTCCAAACAAGATCGTAAACAGAATCGACACCTTGCAAGTACATTGCAAGACGCTCAAGACCGTAAGTGATTTCACCTGTTACTGGGTAACATTCAACACCACCGACTTGTTGGAAGTACGTAAACTGAGTCACTTCCATACCGTTGAGCCAAACTTCCCAACCTAAGCCCCAAGCGCCGAGTGTTGGAGATTCCCAGTTGTCTTCTACGAAACGAATATCGTGAGTAAGGGTATCGATACCAATCGCTTCTAAGGAGTCTAGGTAAAGTTGTTGGATATTATCTGGGTTTGGTTTCAATACCACTTGGAATTGGTAGTAGTGTTGCAAACGGTTTGGGTTTTCACCATAACGACCATCTTTAGGGCGGCGTGAGGGTTGAACGTATGCGGCGTTCCAAGTTTCAGGCCCAAGTGCGCGTAAGAATGTTGCAGTGTGGAATGTCCCTGCACCCATTTCCATATCGTAAGGTTGTAAAATGACACAACCTTGTTCAGCCCAGTAGTTTTGTAAGGCAAGAATTAAGCCTTGGAATGTATCAATATGCGATATGGCGCGACTCATGCAGCATCCATTATAAATATAAGAAAAAATTGGTTCTAAGTATAAGGATTTTGCAGGGGAGTGGCAAAGGCTCTATTTATTTTTCAGCACTTAATTTTATATTCGCTAAAATGGCTTAGTACGACCTGCACAGAGTAAGTCATGATGAATTTCGCATAAACATTCATCATGCCAACCATAATGAATATCTTTGCATATTTGGTGGGAGATATTTTTTGAATATCTCAATGTTTCTAAATGAGTATGAAGATCATGGGCTAACATAACAAAATGGGTCTCGGGATAAGGCCATTTGGCATGATTGTCAAAGTGGGAAACTGAATTTCCAAGTGACAATTCAAGTGTTAATAATTCATTTAAGCAGTCGCAGATTTCAAGTTTTTCAGTCATTTTTTTATTCTTTTCATAAATTATCCAATAATAAGGTGATGATGTACGGTGCAGTAAGCATCTGTATGCCAATTAGAATGCATATCTCGATTAACCTGAGCTTGAACATTCGGGTGTTGGGGAAAATTAAGATTTTTTAAATGCAGAGATTGTTTTAGATAAATCAAATGGCTCTCTTCTTTAGGCCATTTTGCATGAGTATCGTAACCAGAGATTTTGTTGCCTTGTTTCACTTCAAATTGAATCAGGGCAATTAAGCATTCACATAAACCTAAAGTTTCAAGGTGATCTTCATATTTGAATTTTCCCAAGACGTGTACCTTTCTTCTTATAAAAATGAAACTCTTGCGCTAAATATAGACTTTGCTGATAACAATTGAAATAACAAAATTGATATCTCTAAGATGTAAAATAGATGCATCTTATTGGTGAGACCGCGTATAATTTTGCACTGGTTAAGTGCGCAAAAGTAGAAGGGCGGCTGTGTTTCATATGCAACTTGAATGGTTAAATACCTTAAAACCGAATTTTAAAGTGTTACCGCTAAAGGAAAGAATGCTCTGTGGTTTGGGTGCATTGTTGGGATTAGCACTGTCTTCACTCATAAGTTGGTGGCTTTTGGGTGGGATCAATGCATGGTATATCGCCCCGATGGGTGCGTCCTCGGTGTTGCTTTTTGCCGTACCAGCTAGTCCTTTGGCTCAGCCATGGAATATTGTGATTGGGAATACGATTGCAGCTGTGATTGGGGTGACCTGTGCACTCTATATTTCCAACTTAACAGAAGCATTTAGTGTTGCTGTGGCTTTGTCGATTATTTTGATGATGACGACAGATTCTTTGCATCCACCAAGTGGTGCAGTGGCAATTACAGCGGTACTGGGAGGAGATACGGTACACGAGTTAGGGTATCAATTTGTGTTTTATCCTGTTCTACTTAACTCGATCCTGCTTCTCGTGATTGCGATTGCGTTCAACCGATTGCTCGGGAAGCAATACCCAACCGTGGCGCAAGTCAATACGCGTAGCACCGACCCGACCCCCACCCAGAAGGTCACAATTCAACCTGAAGATATTCATCAAGTTTTAGCCCAAGAAACACAGTTGCTTGACATCAGTGAATATGATTTACAAAAATTGATTTTAAAAGCTCAAGCGCAGGCCGATACTCGCTTTCACATAGACCTGCGTTGTCGGGACATTATGAGTAAAGATGTCCTGTGTTTATATGAAGATGAAGACATTCAAGTCGCTGTGGAAAAATTTAAACAGGTCAATTTGATGAGTTTACCTGTGTTAAATCGAGCTGAACAAGTTTGCGGAACCTTAGCTTTATATGAGGTGGTGGAGTGGTTCCAAAAGGCAACGGATTTGCGTACCTCTTGGCAAGATCAAGTCAAGCACATTATGAAACGTCAGGTGGTCACGGTACAGCCGGATCAAGAACTACAAGATTTGATTCCGTACTTTGTTGAACGTTCTTTTAACTATATTCCTGTGGTTGAAAATAAGGCTTTGGTCGGCATCATTAGCCGTGCCGATATGATTGCAGCGTTGTATCGTCTGTTACAACATCGCTAAGTCATGTGAGTGTCGTAGGCAAAAAAAAGCTACGACACTTTGGGGGAAGTTGTCGTAGCATAAAAAGAAACTTTTTTGAGACGAAAGATGTGCGCTTATGGGTTGCGATGATCTGGATTAACGGTACGCATCGTATTGCTATAACCTGATCGAGCCTGTGGAGAATGCTCAATTTGGTCTTTTTGTTTCGGCATCACCAACCAAAGAATCAGGTAAACCAAAATTCCAGGGAATGCTGCACTTAACAGTGAAATGGTGATGAAAACAATACGAAGTAAATTTGCGTTCCAACCAAAACGTTCAGCAATACCACCCATTACACCAGCAATCATGTTTGAGCGGTTTGAGCGATATAAACCAACATTGGCCATCTAGGTCTCCTTAAAATTAAAATCTGAGTGGCTTTATGCACTCATAGTTTAAAAATGGAGATGGAATTAAGTTTTTAAAGGTGACGGAGTCGATTAAAAAGTAAAGTTATGTAAAGAGATAAAAGCTGTGGTTTTGATCAGGACTAAAATGTGCTCTATTTGGCGTTGAGCTAGCTGCTTAAAGTCAGTAAGTCATTTGAATCCGAGAAAACACCAGAGGTCGGGATGGAATATTCGTGATGGTTATGGAGATTAATCACGTGCAGGAAGTGAGTGTGGAATGAAGTTGAAACGAAAGCATCAGGGTTTGATTGGCGCATTACTGCAAGGGGCAGTGGGGCTAATCGGTGTATCGTTAGCTGGCTGTGATGGTGGGCTGTCGGAGGCGTCACAACAACATGAAAATAGCACAGTAGAGGATGTTGCTGTTCCGCCTGAGTCGGGGAAGAAGCTGACTGAGGTGGCAGGACGGGCAACCATGCAAGATGATTCGGAGTATGCACCTCGTACGCTGGATATTGGTGAACAGCAGTTCATTGGGCGTTATCGCACACAAATTCAATGTGATGGTTATTTTTTCCCTTGTGAAACGGGGAAGGCTGATTTTATTCTCAATTTTTTACCTGATGGTACGGTGCATCGCAGCATTGTGCGTTTGGGTAAGGTCTTTTCGGAAAAACAACGCCCTGGCTTTTCAAACTTAAGTTATCGCCGTGATACATGGACCATGAATAAAGAGCGAACAGAGTTGATTGTCCATCGTAAAGAGGGGATTAATTTTTATTATCGCGTGGTGGATTCGCAAACGCTGCAAATGGATTTGGATAAAAGTAATAATCTAGATGCCACTAACCAAAAATTGTATGCGCGAGGTTTTCCGAAATTAGAGCGTGCGTATACGTTAAAGCGTGAGCCTAATTCATAGTTAAAATGGAATTGGGTAAAGCAACAGAATAAGACTGAAGAATAAAAATAGTGAAGAAATGAACAGAGTGCGAATTTTATGAATTAAATAGCATTTCGCTAAATAAATGTCATATCAATGCAATTAAAGAGGATTTAAATAAATGGTGGGTCGTCCGCGATTCGAACGCGGGACCAACGGATTAAAAGTCCGCTGCTCTACCAGCTGAGCTAACGACCCTGAGCAAGGTGTGCGAAAGAGTATTCGCTGAAAGTTTAAAAAAGAAATTTTTAAAGCATTCCAACCTGAGCAGGTTTGTAAAATTAGATTTTACAAGAAAGATGGTGGGTCGTCCGCGATTCGAACGCGGGACCAACGGATTAAAAGTCCGCTGCTCTACCAGCTGAGCTAACGACCCATCAAGGGTATCAAAGGAATGGTGGGTCGTCCGCGATTCGAACGCGGGACCAACGGATTAAAAGTCCGCTGCTCTACCAGCTGAGCTAACGACCCATATCATTTGATGGAGCGTATTGTAGCAAGATATGCATCGAGCGCAAGTAAAAAATCGCAAACTTGTTGATGTTTGATTATAAATACAACAAATTTGTGATTAGGTAGCTAAAAAACAAGCAATTCGAGTTTAGAAGCGATATTGATAGGCTTGAATGTTATCAAAGACTTGTTGCGTTAAATCTGCATAGGCACTGCTGTTGGGTAACAGGACCAGCAAGCGTTCATCCGTTTTTTTCGGGTCAAAGGCTTGTTCTTTGAGCTTGTTCTTTTGGTATTTAAACGTTCCTGTAGTTTCAACTTGCTTTTGTACGCGTAAGAAAACGGGTACAGCATAGGCAGGCAGACATTTTTTAAAGCTCACGAGCATTTGGGCTAAATCCTGCTCATTCAATTCAGCGCCATCTGCCAGTGTAATCGCAGCCATCCCCACACGACCATTGGTGTTTGGAATTTCAACCCCATAAACCACAGCTTCGGTGATTTTGTCATATTCACTAACCATGTTTTCAACTTCAGTCGTGGACACATTTTCGCCTTTCCAGCGGAAGGTATCGCCTAAGCGGTCGACGAATTGGGCATGACGAAAGCCAATGTCGCGGACTAGGTCCCCTGTGTTGAAATAAGCATCTCCAGACTTGAAGACATCTTTAAGAATCACTGATTTATTTTTTTTAGGGTCGGTATAGCCATCAAAAGGGGAGCGGTGGGTAATTTTACCAATCAATAAACCAACTTCGCCTTTTTTGACCTTGATACAGCCACCTTTGGCATCATAAACAGGTGCATTTTTTTCTTTATCAAACTGGATAATGGCATAAGGCGTGGGTGAAAAACCGACAGTGTTGTCAAAGTTAAATACATTGCTAAAGCCGACATTGCCTTCACTCGATGCATAAAGCTCTAAAATTTCTTCAATACCAAACCGCTGTTTGAATTTGTCCCAAATATTTGGACGCATGCCATTGCCGATCATTTTGGTGACACGGTGGCCTTTTTCTAAATCTGAAGGTGCTGCATCCATGAGGTAGCGACATAACTCACCGACATAGCCAATGGCAGAGGCATCGAACTTTTGCACATCTTTCCAAAATGCAGAAGTGGAGTATTTACGGCGCAAAGCCAAGGTGCCCGCACCCGCAATCACGCCACACCAACACACCACAATGCCTGTTGCATGGTACAGCGGCAGGGTGACATACATTACATCGTCTTTGCCGAGGTTGAGTACGTGCCCGTAGGTTCCATAAGCCAACGTCCAGCGGCTATGTGTGAAAATAACGGCTTTAGGTAGACCGGTTGTGCCTGATGTATAAATATAAAATAAGCCATCTTTACCCAGCACACTGTGTGTGGTTGGAGTATTGAACTTGGCAAAGGCATCAATTTTTTCAGCAAGATTACTGAAACCTTTTGGTGCAAGGCCTGCATCTTTTTGGGTTTCTTGGTCAGCAAACCAATAGAAACGATCCGCAGTGAGATTTAGATCATGACGGATTTCATCAACTGCGGCACGGCATTCTTCACCCACGATGACTGCAATGGGTTTGACCAGATTAATACTATGCGCCAGCACTTTACCGACTTGAGAGGTATTGACTAAAGCCGCAGTAACGCCAATTTTGGCAAGTGCAATCACGGTTGCAACCAATTCAGGACGGTTTTCAATCATCACTGTGATGACATCACCCTTTTTTGCCCCGATGGATAAAAAATAATGCCCGATTTGGTTTGCCCATTCGTTGAGGGCTTGATAGCTAAATTTTTGATCTTCAAAAAGCAAGGCCATACCGTGAGGGTTGCGCTTCACTGCTTTTTCAAAAGCAATCCCGAGGCCTGCTGGGGTGTTTGGGGTACGTAAATATGCTTGCTTTAATCCACTGAGTAAGTTGGGAACTTTACTGATGAATTGAGGAAGTTTTGCTGCAACGTCAGTAATACCAATGAGGTCATGTGATGGGTGTTGGCTCATATGAATCCTAATTATTTTATGCAATCCAATGCGTTTGAATAGTGCTCAGTTTCTACACTTGTTCTTTTAATCGTTTCGGTCTAGTGCAATCAACCTAATCTGACGAAAATAACAAAAAAACCTAGCCACTGACATGACTAGGTTTTTAAAATTTACAACTCTAGGGCGAATTACGACTCAGTCGGGCTCGCTTTTTTCGGTGGACGACCACGTGGACGACGTGGGCGAACTGGCTTGTCCGAGTCTGATTTATCCGACTCGTCCGCAGCTGTTTCCGCTACAGTTTCAGTCACTTCTACTTTTTCAGCTTGCTTTGATGCTCTAGGCGCTTTGGCTTGAACCGGAGCAACAACAACTTCCACTTCTTCAACCGCAGCTACATCAGCCATGCTTTTCACTTCACTGCTTTCAACGGCAACGGGTGCTTCGCTTTCTGTTGCAAGAACAGGTTCGCTTTCCTGTGGAGTTACAGCTGCAGGCGTTTCCGCAACAATCGCTGTTTCAGGCGCTGACGATTCAGCAACAGGTGTTGTTTCGCGTGCTTGTTTGGCTTGTTCAGCAGCAAGTTTAGCTAGACGACGACGCTCACGCGGGTCATTTGCAACACGTTGTTCAGACACAGGTGCAGGCGGTGTCAGATCCAAGACTGGAACTGGCTCTGCTTCAGGCTGCGCTTTTGTGATTTCAACATCACGGGTGACCGGTTTTTTCTCTGCTTCAACAGCAGGCGTTGTCACAGTTTTGCTTAACGTTGCTGCATACTCTTCAGTAAATTTCTGAAGGGCACGGTTGAAGGTTGGAATTAAACCAAACTGCTCAATCAGCACTGAACAGTCTTCACCATAGACATGGCGAATCAAGCTGCTGATGGTGTACTGACCTAAAGTTGGCACCTGTGAAGGTGTGAGTTTAGGTGTTTCAGTTTGCTGTGTGTGTGCAGCGCGTTGTTGGCGACGGCGTTGGCGTGGATCATTGCTGGCACGTTTTACGCTTTCACGTGGTTTTTGCTCTGCTTGTTGTTCAGCAGGTGCTGCTACAACTTCAGTTGCTTTCTCCTGTACCACTTTCTCAGCTTTTACTTCAACTTCTGCTTTCGCAACAGCCGCTTGCTGAGGCTTGGTTTCGGTTGCAGTGTGTGCAGGCGGAGTTAATGCCACGATTTCACTTTGCGCTTGATCGACATTGACCACATGGGCTGTTGTGATCATTTCTTGACGCGGTGCTTCAATCAACTCAACTTTAATTTGAGGTTCTTGAACCACAGCTGGCGCTGCTTCAGTCGCTTGCTCATTCAGTACACTTGGGTCGCGATGGCGATTTGGGCGTTCTGGACGAGGTTGGTTACGGCGGTCACGACGTGGCATTGCATTTTGCTGTTCGTTTTGAACATCAGTGTTTTGCTGTTGCTCACCGTGTTGGCGACGTGATGAACGCTTGTTTTCACGCGGTTCTTGACGTTGCTGTTCACTGCGCTCTGGACGGTCTTGACGTTGTTGTTCACCGCGCTCAGTACGCTGTTCATGACGGTCTTGGCGTTGTGATTCATTGCGTTCAGGACGTTGTTCATAACGATCTTGGCGCTGTTGATCTTGACGAGAGACCTGCACAATTTCTTCATGAACTTGGTTGTCATGTTGCGCATTTTGCTCACGTGACTCTTTGTGCTTATTAGGGCGCTTTTTGTTGTGGCGTGTGCCGCGTTCTTCTTTCTCTACATGCTTATCTTCACGGTGTTCAGATTTGGCATGAACAGGTGCAGCGCTCATGTAGACATTGTTGCTTGGCGCGACAGGTGCCACAGCAGGCGTGCCAACTTGACCAAACTGACCACGGCTCACTGCACCGCCATTTACCATTTGCTCAATGGCAGCAGCAGCATTATTTGCAGAGCGTGATTGATCGACAGTCGCGGCTTGTTTTTGTACAAACAAGTTTTCTAACCATGCACATGGGCTGCTTGAAGGTGCAGTTTGGGCAGGGGCTTGTTGCGCAACTTGTTGTTGTGGCGCGTTGTTACGAGGTTTTTTGTTGCCTTTTTCTTGTTGTACAGGCGCAGGAGCGGCATGTTGATGCACATGATCTGCACCATCTAAATGCCATTCTGATGACTCGTAACCCAACTCTTTTTCGCTTGAACGTGTTGCTTCTGTGCGTTCATAGCTGGTTGGTGCAAAGCCTTCAGGGTTATACGAAATTTCGTAATGTGGGGTTTCTAAGTGTGGGTGCGGAAGTACAGTCACACGAACACCTGAAGTTTGTTCGAGGTAAACCAATGTGTGACGCTTTTCATTCAATAAGAATGCTGCAATTTCAACTGGAACCTGTACTTGAACTTCACCATGACGTTCACGCAGCGCAATTTCTTCTACTTTACGCATGATTGAAAGCGATAATGAACGCAAGTCACGCACCATACCTGTGCCATGACAGCGTGGGCAGACATAACCTGTTGCTTCTTCAAGCGAAGGGCGTAGACGTTGACGGCTCATTTCCATCAAGCCAAAACGAGACAATTGGCCGAATTGGATACGGGCACGGTCGCTTTGTGTAGCTTCGCGAAGTTTCGCCTCCACCATACGTTGGTTGCGGTCTTTGGTCATGTCGATAAAGTCGATTACTACCAACCCACCAATGTCACGTAAACGTAGTTGACGTGCAATTTCTTCTGCCGCTTCAAGGTTAGTATTGAGCGCTGTATCTTCAACGTCGCTACCACGGGTTGATTTTGCAGAGTTAATGTCAATTGACACTAATGCTTCGGTTTGGTCAATAACGATTGAACCGCCTGAAGGAAGTTTAACTTCACGTTCATAAGCGGTTTGAATTTGGCTTTCAATACCAAAATGCGCAAATAACGGCTCATTTAGCGTATAGGTTTTTAACTTGTCGATTTGACGAGGCATGACTGCTTTTACGAAGTTATAGGCTTCGTTATAGGCCTGCTCTGAATCAATTAAGATTTCAGCAACATCATCACGTAAATAATCACGAATCGCACGCGTCACTACGCCCGCTTCTTGGTGAACCAACATTGGTGATGGACCAGAACTTGCTGTGTTTTGGATTTGCGCCCAAAGATCCAGTAAGTGCTGTAGGTCAAGTTGTAACTCTTCTTGAGAACGGCCAATACCCGCAGTACGTACAATCACGCTCATGCCACGAGGTACATTTAATGACGCCAACATTTCTTTCAATTCTTCACGTACTGAACCTGAAATTTGACGGCTAATACCACCACCTTTCGGGTTGTTTGGCATAAGTACCAAATAGCGACCAGCTAAAGAAATGAAGGTAGAAAGGGCAGCGCCTTTGTTACCGCGTTCTTCTTTTTCAACTTGAACCAAAAGCTCTGTGCCTTCAGTAATCAATTCGCGAATGTTTGAAGTTTGGCGTGGGTCTGCTTGGTAATATGAATTTGCGATTTCGCGCATAGACAAGAAGCCTTGACGTCCAGCACCATATTCAACAAAGACGGCTTCTAAAGAAGGCTCAACGCGAGTCACGTGACCTTTATAGATATTGGATTTTTTTTGTTCACGGGTACGATTCTCTAAGTCAAAATCGTAAAGACGCTGCCCAGTGACAAGTGCAACGCGAATCTCTTCTGCATGTGTTGCATTAATCAACATACGTTTCATGGGTGTAACACCTAATAGTGATACACAGCAAACTATCGCTAAACACGTAGCGAACATCAAACATCACGGACCAATTTTGCTCAGATCTCAAATAAACCGATTGTGGTCTGAGTTTTATTACCTGCCTTTTTGATCGGCTTCGGTTTTGATTCACATATTGATGATGGCAATACGGCTTCAATCTTTAAACGATTAAAGTCTCCTGCGCGTTTCACTGGCGGACAAGCGGTGCATTGGATGTAAGTAACTTTCACTGTCACATTTGCTCGAAGAGCAACCCTTCTTTTTGGATAGGGTGTCTTGATACGGAATTATCATCGTACCTTTACAACTGAACAGATCCATATGCATCAACGCTGTGGCCTGAATACGACATCAGGGAGCGACTAATCTGATGTATATCAGTTTACGTTTAAAAACCAACCTTCGTTGGTCACATATTTTTTTGGGGCAAACTGATTTATGTGCAGATGCACAATTAAACCTAACAGTTTGCTGTTTTGCCGATATAATAAGCCTTCGGCGTCGGCATAATTCTTTTGGGACCGTTCCAAGCTGAGTTGAGTTATTTTCTTAACTATTCAATTTAAAATTGAAATGATTAAGCTTTTGACTCACTTATGGTGGTATCCGTGCGCTGACTATATCAAACCTTGTACCATCTGCCTATGGGCTAAGCTAGTCTTTCTTGTGTAAAGCATAGCCTAAATGGTCATTTTTTATTCAAATTCCGTATTTTTTAGGTCGCAGTAACTGTATGAATTCTACCCAACAATGGCAAAACGTGACGTGGTTTGAAGTGGACGAGCATCAAGCAGGGCAACGGATTGATAACTTTTTATTTAGCCGTTTAAAAGGTGTGCCTAAAAGTCGTATTTATCGCCTGATTCGTGAAGGTCAGGTTCGCGTGAATAAAAAGCGTATAAAAGCAGAAACTAAGCTGTCCATTGGTGACCAGATTCGTGTGGCACCAATTCGCTATGAACAAAAAGATGAAAATGCGGCGCCTGTTTCTGACAAAGTAGCACAGAGTTTACTCAGCCGTGTGGTGTATGAAGATGAGGGCTTGATGGTTGTCAATAAGCCATCTGGCATTGCTGTACATGGCGGCAGTGGCGTGGCTTATGGTCTGATTGAAGGCTTACGTGCGGCAACAGGTAAAAAATATTTAGAACTGATTCATCGTATTGACCGTGATACCTCAGGTTTGGTGATGATTTCTAAAAAGCGTAGTGTGTTAAAAAGCTTACAAGACATGTTGCGTGAACACAAAATTAAGAAAACTTACGCTGCTGTAGTCAAAGGTGTGGTGAGTTTAGACAAGCAGTTAATTGATGCGCCTTTGCACCGTTATGAACTGGCCAATGGTGAACGTCGTGTGCGTGTGTCGAGTGAAGGTAAAGAGTCTAAAACACAGTGGAATGTGGCTGAGCGCTTTATGCATGCAACCTTAGTTTATGCATCGCCGCTTTCAGGGCGTACCCATCAAATTCGTGTACATGGTTTAAGCATCGGTCATCCACTGGTAGGTGACGATAAATATGGTCATGAAACGGAATATAAAGGGCCGAAGCCACGTCGTTTATGTCTGCATGCAATGCGTTTAGACATCCCTGGTTATGCGCCGATTGAAGCACCTTTGCCTGAAGATATGCAGAGTATTGTGGCGCAGTTAAGAGCGCAGAAGAAGGATTAAGTCTTTTCCCTTTCATTTTAGGAGAGGTGATAAAGACATGGCTTTTGTTGAGCTGATGGAACATCCTGAACGCGCTTTAAGCACTGCTCTAAAGCGAAGTGCAAGTCAGCTCAACGGCGACTCCTTGTCGCCATTGTGTAGCAAATGCATCGTGTAAATTGTCTTTATAAAAGTAAATATTGGAACCCCAGCATGAACAAACCTGTAGAACTGATTATCTTTGATTGGGATGGGACATTATTTGATTCAGTGGGGCAGATTGTGGCGAGTTTATTGTTTGCCGCGCAGCAATTTGCACAACCTTTAACTGCTGATGCTGCAAAAAGTATTATTGGTTTAGGTTTGCCAGAAGTCGCGCAGCGATTATTTCCTCAAGTACCTGAGCTACATACTAAGATTTTGCAATGCTATGCCGAGCATTATGTGGCGAACTCGAAAGGTGATGTCTGGTTCGAAGGCGTAGCCGATATGTTGAATGGCTTACGTGAAGCAGGTTTACAGTTGGCGGTTGCGACAGGTAAAAGCCGTAAAGGCTTAGATCGAGTATTGGCTCAAACACAGAGCCAAGCACTATTTGTCACAACACGTGCTGCCAGTGAGACCAAATCTAAACCGCATCCTTTGATGTTGGAAGAAATTTTAGCTGAAACGGGTGTGTCTGCTGAACGCGCGATTATGGTCGGTGATACCAGTTATGATCTAGAGATGGCGCGTAATATTGCCATGCCGAGAATCGGGGTGAGTTATGGGGTGCATACACCTGAAACGCTCAGACAATATCAACCTTTAGCCATCGCGGATGATGTGCCGAGCTTGCAGCAGCATTTATTGCAATATGTTGACCTTAAACAAGTGATTTAATTTGAGTCGTCTAAATATATAGCCTGTGGAAGATGGTCAGAGTGAGCCTGCCTGTTTTGGGTTGATCATCTTTAAAGCTTTTGTCTTCAGTATGTTTTAAGGCTGATGAACGGTTGATTGAATTGTTGGGTTTGTGATTTGAAAAAGCTCTTTGATGGGGCTTTTTTTGTGATGTTGTCGTCGAAATGACTTCAATCATCGTCTTTATATTGGATGGTTGTCATTTGTGAAGATGACCAAGAAATGAAAAAATAAAACGTTTAAAGCGTGATAAAACCCGCCGCGACATTGATGCTAATGGCGAGAATAGAGGTGTTAAAACCATAAGCTAAAATAATGTGCAGAATATTGAGAATACGCATCGAACGCGAAGTAATAGAAACATCCGCGGTTTGCGCAGAAGTGCCAATCACATAACTAAAATATAAAAAGTCGGGATAGGTCGGTTGAGCCGTTTTGGGAAAGTCTAAGCCTGCATCTTGTTGGTCTGCGAGAGCCAGATAATAGTCATGTGCATAATGAATGGCAAACACGGTATGCATAAAGAACCATGCACTAATAATGGTGAGTAAGGACAGCGCCAAATGCCCATATTTGATGGTTGGGTCATTCGGAAGATGAGTCAATTCCAATACAATCGCAATTAAGCACATGAGCAAAGTCATGATCACCAACAGTAGAATGATCCATTTACTGGCATCTTGCTGTTGTGCATGTTGCAGAATGTGCCGATGGTCAACAGACCACAGGGTGGTCATAGTTTTCACTAAATAACTTGAGACGGCAATATTCCAACTGATCAATAAATTGGTCGACCAAGACCAGTCGGTAAATGTATTCAGCAGCGTATAAAAAACAGCAGTTAGCAAAAAACTAATGAAAAAGAAGGGGCGAAATTTCATTGCTGTTTTTAAACGCTGCAAAGTGGGCATCGGCATAATTTTCTCCTTCTTCGTTTTATTTTTTTTCGTGCAGCTAAAGTCACAAGATCTACTTCAGTACCAGTCTGTGTTCGGACTTCAGCTGTAGGGAATTTGACAAAAGCCTGTTTTTCTTAGCCTATCCTAGCTTAAAAAGAATGCAAAATGAAAAAGCGAGATGTCATCGACATCGCTTAAAAACATAAGGGTGCAAATATGCTTGTCTTACAGCGTATAGTTCTATGAGAAAGGCGCGTAACTATTTATTCAGAAAATAGTAGCGCGCCGAATGAGATGAATAATCAGGACTCACTGCGGAGTTATTCGCGGTTAATATCCAAATAAAATACCCGAGTCAGTAATTCTAAAAATTTAGTCACTGCCAGTGAGCTGTTATTTTTACCATAGTTCACATACAGATCCAAATACGGCAGCTCAACCTCAAGTGGACGAATTACAGTGTTGTTCATGCTAAGTGGCGCAATGTAACCGGGTAAAATTGTACAGCCGAGCCCCAAGCCAATCGCATTGATATTGAATAGGATATTGTCGGCTTTTTGCACAATGTTAAATTCAATATTGTGGGCTTTGGCAAATTCTAAAATGGTCTGGTGCAAAGTCTGTGACTGCTCGGCTACGGGAATAATAAAATCAATGCCATTTAACGCTTTAACAGGAATTCGCTCGTATTGGGCCAAAGGATGGTCTTTCGGCAACAGGAAAATGAGTGGTTCACGCAGTACAAACTGGCTTTCGATTTCATCACTATGAACATTATTTCGTGTAAAGCTAATGTCCAATTCACCTTTTTTCAGCAAACGCAGTTGCTCAGTATTGTTCATACTGAACAACTCAATTTTTAATTCTGGGTTTTGTACTCTTAAATTGGGCAGCACATAAGGAAAGATTTTCATTTCCGCAACAGGGACAAAACCAATGCGGAGCATCTGCTGTTTGGCCTGTGACACTTGGCGTGCCATAGCGACCGCTTTGTCTGCCTGAGCTAGGGTGAGACGTGCTTGTTCAAGGAAAACAGCGCCTTCTTCCGTGAGTTCAACTTTTCGCTTGGTTCGATACAATAACTGTACACCGACATCTTCTTCAAGGTCTTTGATTTGCTGACTTAATGAGGGTTGAGCGGTATAAAGTTTCAGTGCTGCTTTACTAAAGTTCAGTTCTTCAGCAACAGTAATGAAATAGCGAAGGTGTCTAAGTTCCATATAAATAACCCACTGACTAATCCAAAAAATGTCTTACCATGACTGCGGTAAAGTATAATCGATAAACAATGATGCCGTGAAGATGATTCAATTATTTAGAAAATAAATGATCTTGGGGTGATTTTTGAGATTTTCGTATATGAAATAACAGGTTTAATAATTGCTAAAAGGTATTAATTCAATATTGAAAATAGTTCATACCAATCACCTGAAAATCAGGGGAGGTGAACTACATAAAAATACAGTTGCGTTTTACCGAAATTGGATATGATAAAAACATAAATAGAATTTAATTGAACATATGGGCTAAAAATCGATATGGCAGATTCAAATAAACTGGTGGTCTATGCCGCGCTGTTGGGGAATTTAGCCATTGCGCTGGTAAAGTTTATTGCGGCTTATTTGACCAACAGCTCTGCCATGTTGAGTGAAGCGATTCACTCTGTTGTGGATACCTTAAACGAAATTCTACTGTTATATGGACTGAAGAAGTCAAATAAACCTGCCAATTTTAATCATCCTTTTGGCTATGGGCGAGAGCTGTATTTTTGGGCCTTCATTGTATCTCTCATGGTTTTTGCTTTAGGGGCATTGGTGTCTATGTACAATGGGATCATGCACATTTTGCACCCTGAACCCATTTTAAACCCGACCATCAATTATGTTGTACTTGGCTTTGCATTTGTAAGTGAAGGTATTTCATGGTGTGTTGCTCTGAAAGTGTTTCGTAAGGCGAAAGGTCAGCAGGGTTATTTCGAAGCCTTTCGACGCAGTAAAGATCCCACCACGTTTACCGTTCTGTTTGAAGATTCCGCTGCGTTAATTGGTTTGTTGATTGCCTTTCTGGGGATTTATTTGGCACATCGTTTAAATATGCCTGCACTGGATGGGGTAGCGTCCATTCTGATTGGGCTGGTGCTGGCGGTGTCCGCTTTTTTGCTGGCAAGAGAAACCAAAGGTTTGCTTCTTGGTGAGACCGCAGACCTGCATGTACGGCAAAATATCTTAAAAATTGCCCAAGACGATGAAGGTGTACTGTCGGCCAACGGCTTACTGACCGAGCAAATGGGCGCCAAGCAGGTTTTGGCCTCATTGAGCGTAGAGTTTGAAGATCACCTCACTACCGATGAGATAGAAGCGTGTGTCAATCGCATTGAAGCAAAAATTAAACAAAATCATCCTGAGATTGTGGCACTCTTTGTGAAGCCGCAATCAAAAAAAGTGTGGTTAGAGCGAATGCAAGGACGCTTGGAATAGGTTAAGGTAGAGGTCAGTTTTCAAAACTGGTCCTGTTACTGATGTATTGCAATAAAGATAACGACGTTAAATGAAGCCAAAATCAACTGAACTCCATTATCAAATTCCGACTGAAAATACCATGTCCCATACATGGCGACAGCCCGAATTTCAGTTTCTACACTCCGACCATTATAACGGGACTCGCTTTGTCAATTCGGTTCGTCGACCTGAGGGCCGTAGTCGAGGCGACTTGCTGAAATGGTTGATTAAGCGTAAATCTTCGACATGGAATGTGGACTTGGCGCAAGAATATGCACACTTTCATGCCGATAAAAAAAGCCTGCCGCAAGATCGCCCCCATGCCGATTTAAATGATTGGCAGGTTTGGTTTGTGGGTCATGCCACGGTATTACTCCAAATAGGGCCCTATAACTTATTGACCGATCCTGTATGGGCGGAACATGTCAGTCCGAAGCAAGGGCGGGGACCACGCCGTGTTATGCCTGCTGGCATTGCCTTGGAAGATTTACCGACCATCCATGCGGTGCTCTTGAGCCATAACCACTATGACCATATGGATATTGCCAGTCTGAACTGGTTGTATGAGCGTTTCGCCATGCCCATTTATACAGGGCTAGGCAATGGATGGTATTTACCCAAGCACTTACAAGTATTGGAAATGGACTGGTGGCAGTCGGCGCGTCTGCATGATTTAAAACTGGTCTACACCCCAGCACAGCATGGTTCTGGCCGTGGTCTGCGCGATCAAAATCGTGCGTTATGGGGCGGGTTTAGTGTTCACTGTGGCGCTGACTATGCTTATTTTGCGGGGGATACTGGTTATTCACCGCACTTTAAAGAGCTGCATCAGCGTTTTGGCGCACCGCGAATTGCGTTACTGCCTATCGGGGCGTATGAACCGCGTGAGCTGATGCGCTATATGCATATGAACCCGCAAGATGCCTTTCAGGCGCATAAAGATCTGCATGCCAAATGCTCGATGGCCATTCACTATCGTACTTTTCAGCTGACCGATGAAAGTCGTGAACAACCTGAAATTGACTTAAAAGTGGCGATGAAAAATAGCTCGAAGCTGATGAATCCATTTGTCTGCTTAAGAGAAGGTCGACGTTTAAGCGTGTAATGAACGCTTTAAGTATAAGATCAGGTGATGGCTGGCAAAACAGTCATCACCGAGACCATAAGTACATCACCAAAATATCTTTCAAATAAAATCTATAAAGCGAAAGTATGCCTCTTTTTCTATTTAATTTTTGCTCAATCTGAGCCGCGCACATTGCTGGTAAGGTTTGTCTGAGTTTTGATCGATAAGCTCGATTGAAAATGCCCATCAACCTCGTATAAAAATGCTTTCTTTTTGCTGTGTTTTCCTCGGGTCTTATCTTGTTGAAAAATTAAAATTCTTTTTTTTCTTAAATGTTTACATGGAAGAATCCGATTATTTTTATTCGTAAAACTCGCTTTCGATTGTCATCAAAAGAGGCTATGTTAGAACAGTAATAATTACTTTAAACGGTTCATGATAATCATAATTTGATGATCAAATTTGGAGCTCGACATGACACAGAATATGCAAGCATCAGGCTGTCCATTTCACCAGAAAGATGGTGGACAAACGAGTTTAGCCAGCACCAATAATTCTGATTGGTGGCCGAATGCGCTCAATCTCGACATCCTGTCGCAACACGATAAAAAAACCAACCCGATGGATCCTGATTTTGACTATGCAACCGCATTCAAATCATTGGATTTAGAAGCGGTGAAACAAGATCTTCGTGAACTCATCAACAGCAGCCAAGAATGGTGGCCATCTGACTATGGTAGTTACATTGGGATGTTTGTACGTACCGCATGGCACTTGGCGGGTTCTTACCGTAAACAAGATGGACGTGGCGGCGCTAACACAGGGAACCAACGTTTTGCACCCCTCAACAGTTGGCCTGATAACGTCAACACCGATAAAGGCCGTCGCCTACTATGGCCAATCAAACGTAAATATGGCAACAAAATTTCATGGGGCGATTTAATCGTTCTTGCTGGGACTGTAGCTTATGAAGAAGCAGGCCTGAAAACCTTTGGCTTTGGTGGTGGTCGTCTAGATATTTGGGCACCCGAAAAAGACATTTACTGGGGTGAAGAGCGTCAATGGCTGGCACCAACGGCAAACCGTTATGCCAATGACCAAGACCGTAAATCGCTTGAAAATCCATTAGCTGCGGTACAAATGGGATTAATCTACGTCAATCCAGAAGGGGTTGATGGCGTCCAAGATCCCCTTCGTACTGCACAAGACATGCGCGTCACTTTTGACCGTATGGGAATGAATGATGAAGAAACCGTCGCACTCACTGCGGGTGGTCACACCGTAGGGAAAGCGCACGGGAATGGTAAAGCTCAAAACTTAGGGGCAGATGTCGAAAGCGCTGACGTGGAGTTTCAAGGTCTCGGTTGGCATAACTCTGAAGGTACAGGCAATGGCGCGAACACCATGGTCAGTGGTTTAGAAGGGGCTTGGACCACACACCCGACCAAATGGGATAACGAGTTTTTCTATCTACTGTTCACTTATGAATGGGAAAAAACCACCAGTCCTGCGGGTGCGAAACAATGGGAACCGATTAACATCAAAGAGGAAGACAAACCTGTTGATGCACATAACCCCAATGTCCGTCGTAATCCAATGATGACCGATGCCGATATGGCGCTGAAAATGGACCCTGAATACCGCAAAATTTCAGAGCGTTTTTATGCAGATCCAGCTTACTTGTCTGAAGTGTTTGCGCGTGCTTGGTACAAGCTCACTCACCGTGACATGGGACCAAAATCTCGTTACTTAGGTGCAGATGTGCCGAATGAGGATCTGATCTGGCAAGACCCAATTCCATCGGTCGATTATGTTTTGTCTGAAGCTGAAATTGAAGACTTAAAAGCGAAGTTGCTAAATAGCGGTTTAACTTCGGTTGAATTGATTAATACTGCTTGGGATAGTGCGCGGACTTTCCGTGGTTCAGACTACCGTGGTGGTGCCAATGGTGCACGTATCCGTCTTGCACCACAAAAAGACTGGGTGGGCAATGAGCCTGAGCGTTTAGCCAAAGTTTTGGCGAAGCTTGAAGAAATTCAGGCGAGTCTGGCGAAAAAAGTCAGCATTGCAGACTTGATTGTACTGGGTGGTACGGCAGCTGTTGAAAAAGCGGCGCATGCTGCGGGTGTGAATATCAAAGTTCCGTTCCTTGCAGGACGAGGTGATGCGACTCAAGAGCAAACAGATGTCTATTCTTTTGAAGATTTACTCCCTAAGCATGATGGTTTCCGTAATTGGGTCAAAGAAGATTACAGCGTACAGCCTGAAGAAATGTTGTTAGACCGCGCACAATTACTCGGTTTGACTGCACCTGAAATGACGGTTCTCGTCGGTGGTATGCGTGTACTCGGCACAAACTATGCAGGTACACCAGAAGGTGTGTTGACTGCTCGTGTGGGTATACTCAGCAATGACTTCTTTGTGAACTTAACGGATATGAAATATAACTGGAAACCCGTGGGTAAAAACCGTTATGAAATTGTAGACCGTGCGACAGGGGCAACCAAATGGACGGCGACACGTGTAGATTTAGTGTTTGGTTCAAACTCGATTTTACGTTCATATGCAGAAGTGTATGCGCAAGATGACAACAAAGAGAAGTTTGTAAAAGACTTTGTTGCCGCTTGGGTGAAAGTGATGAATGCAGACCGTTTTGATGTGAAGTAGTTTTCACTGGAATAAAAAAACCGCTCGAAAGAGCGGTTTTTTTATAGATCATGAGATGCTGATATTATTTGATTTATAAGTTTATTTTTGTATGGTGTGTATTGTGTTAATTTTAAAGTGGATTAATGCGATAGGAGTTATTCACATGTGCTTTTTCCAGCCTCTACCTGTTTAATACTAATACCGCTGTTATTTTCTAAAATACAAATTTGAGAGTTAAATGACTTATTAATAGTGCTTAAAGTAATTGTATAAGCTAAATTTTTTTCTAACTTATCTAATGGGATAGCTATACAATTTTTTTCACTAATAGGTAAGTCTGTTTTTGAGTAAGATTTTTCATATTCACTTTGATATTCTTTAGAAAAGTCAATTTTTGAAAAATGAACTAGAAAATTATCTTTTCCATAATCTTTAGATTCATTCGTGAAAAGACATAAATTATCATTAATAATTTTTGTATTAAGATCTCGACTCTGCTGATTACAACCTATAAGCACCATTGCTACAAAACTATATATTATTTTTTTCATAATCACGATTTCGGTAATAAATTTTTATTTGAGGGGTTAAGTAAAAAATCTCTTAATATTTTCTCAACATAGCCTAATAATTGTAAACTTTTTTGATGATGATCCCGTTTGGGATTAACTTTTTGTAAATAACAAGCATCAAACCAAAACTCAATAATTCTACCTTGTTGTTCAAAGTTAAAATCTTGAAATTTTTTATTTAAATCTCGACCTCCTAAGTCCGTGTCATAGGCTTCTAACTCATTGTCCGAGTCAACAGAATTGACCTCCGAAGTATATCCTCCTTTACATAATTGTTTTATCCCAAGCCAACCAGTTGATGTCCCCATTTGATATTGCCAAACATGTAAGTATCAACTAAAAAGTAAACATGTATTCATTACCAAAACCCTTTGAAATCTGCCCAACCCAACGCTCTATTTGATCTGCCTTCATCACCTTAAAATCCCGCCAGTTATACTTCATCTGCTTCCAAACCATCTCAATTCTATTCAGCTCAGGACTATACGCAGGTAGAAAATACAAAGTCGTTGAATACTCTTGTACAAGAAGCTTTCGCCAATCTACCATCTGTTTGCTGCGATGAATCGAGGCATTGTCAACAATCAACACCAAAGGAACTTGATAGCTGCGTTTCACCTGTGCTGCTACACCCATCAAATAGGCATAAAACCAGCGACTGTTAACGGATTCCTGTAGGCAACTGGTGATCAGATGACCCGTTGACAGGAGACAACCCATCACATTGACTCGCTTTAGTCTTACAGCATCAACCGCATGAACATCGCCTATCTTTGTCCATGCATAACGGTTATCTGGCGTAGCCGAAAATCCTGTTTCGTCAACATAGCCCAATACAATTTCACCACGTGCCGCTTGCTCACGTAATGCTTCAATCTGCTGTTGCGCTTGTCCAAATGCGGTCGGGTCTCTTTTTTTTCAAGCTGTGGCGGGTGCGTTTGAAGACCATACCTGAATCTCGCAAAAACTTGCGCAGAGTTTCAACAGACACGGACACACCGTATTTTTCATGCAGTTTGACTCGGATCTGTTCTGCATTGAGTGGGCTTGTGTTGACCCACTCTAAGATTTGAACCTGATAGTCTGCGGTCAGTGTATTGGGTCGGCCTGAGCGACGGCCTTCTTGAATCGATTCAAACCGATGTAGCTCCCAATGTCGGCGTTGTAGCCTTATGGTTTCTGGGATACGCTCTTGTAACCTAGCAACTTCGGCAACAGTTTTACCTTCGGAAAGCCAGAGAATGGTTTGAGCACGTTGTCTTTCACGCCAATGTGCTGCGTGCTTGGTCAGAAGAATCAGTTGTTCACGCTCTTCTAAGCTGAGTGGGACGGTAACAATCCGTGGCATGTGCAAACATCGTTTAACCAAAAATGTCTTTTCGCATGCTTAGTTGTTTTTGTAAACTTACCATTTCATGAATAAACCAATGACGGTTTGATATACGCTGAATTATCAGGAGACTTTCCCTTGGGAGATTCTAGGCAGCCAACTTATAAAAGTCTTCGGCCATTTGATTTGGTGTCTTAAAACCCAAACCCTTTTGAATTCTTCGATGATTATAAAATAATTCAATGTATTTTATAATATCTGCTTTGGCTTCTTCTCTGGTTTGATAGTTGTAATGATGCACTAACTCATTTTTCAGTATTCCCCAAAAGCTTTCAATCGGTGCATTATCGTAACAGTCTCCGCGCTTGCTCATTGAACCTTGAAAACCATATTGCTCAAGTATATTTCGATATTCATGGCTGCAATATTGACTTCCTCTGTCTGAATGCACAATCAGTTCTTTGGTTGGTTTTTGATTGTGAATAGCCATATTTAGCGCATTACAAACAAGCTGTGTTGTCATGCGCTCATTTAAGCTATAGCCAACCACTTGCTTCGTGTAAAGGTCTTTTACCGCTGCTAAGTACAGCCATCCTTCAACAGTCCATATGTACGTAATATCACTTGACCATGCTTGATTTGGTCTAGTCATTGAGAATTGTTGCTCCAGCAGGTTTTCATAGATCGCTCGATTATGGTCACTATTCGTAGTCCTTTTAAAACGCTTGTGTCGCTTACAATACAGGTGGTTCAGCGCTTTTATCTGACGTACAGCGTACATACTCATTTTTATGCCCTGAGCTTGTAAGTATTTGGTTAATCGAATATAACCATAGCTCTGCCTTGTCTCCTCATGGGCTATTTTCACCAATATCGTCTGTTGATTTCGTTGAATCGTTCTTTTGCTCACGCCTCTCTTGAGCCAATCATAAAAACATGAAACTGAAACATGAAGTAATCGAGCCATTAAGGTAATTGGAAAAGAATATCTTTTTTGTTTCATATAGGCGTACCTTACTGACTTTCTTTGGCAAAGTACGCTGCTGCCTTTTTTAAAAATTCACGTTCCATTTCAGCTATTTTGAGCTGTTGTTTGAGTTTTTTATTTTCTTCGAGTAGAACGTTTAGATCAGGTGAATACTGTTTTGTACCTGCTAAAGTTCCAGCCTTTGCTTTGGTATTCCAATTTGAAAGAGTTTGCATTGAAATGCTAAGTTGTCTAGCTGTTTCCGAGACATTGCCTTGATTGGCTTCAATTAATTTGATGGCTTCAGCTTTAAATTCTGTGGTGTAAGTCTTGTGTTTCTTGCTCATGGTAAACTCCTGATGAGTGTGTTTAGTTTACCAAGTTAAAACCTCCTGTTTTTTCAGCACACATCAGTTTTCACCTGTAGCTTTGCTATAGTCAGGTGTTTTTAAGTAATCATCTTTCGGTAAATAGATTTCCCCAGCAGGCGTCATGGCATTACCTGTTTTTGTATGTATTAAGCCACCTAAATGTATCCAGACCTTAGAGTAATCAATTGCATCTTTAAAAATCAGGCGAGACATAGCTATTTCACCAGAAGTTAACAGTCTTTTACTTCCGACTTTAATAATAGTAGCAGCTTGATTTTTCATCTCTGCATCTATTTTTTGTAATTTAGAAGTTATACTCTTTAAAACAGTATTTTTAGGATTTCCTCTGCCTGTTACTCTATTCGCCATGTTCATGATCCTCTAAAATTATTCTTATTTCTAGTTCTTCTTCTGTTTCACTAGTAATAAAATGAGTAAACCCTTCTTTATCCGTTTTACCGTGGAAAGTTTCACCATTCATATATATTTCATAACATACATTAGCTAAAGGTTCTCCTGTTAACTCATCCTGTAGTACAAATTTTTTTCCGTATTTAAAATTAGGTTCAGCTACAAAACTATTAGTATTATTAGATACAATTTTTGGACTACTAGTCCCACTACTCATCACAGCTAAATCAGAAATTTTTAAATATTTTGATCCACAACTAGAGGTATCACCAACAGCAACAATGCTTTTTCCACCCACGACCATAAAACCTTGATTAGAAGCTATTGCACGTGATTGAACTTTACATTTAGGACAAAAATGAGTCATACCATCAAGATGTACTGCCTTACCTTCGACTAAAAAAGATGAGTCACCTAAAACAATGATTCAACCATGATCTGTTTTACAACCTACTGTGATTAATGCTTTCATTTATTTTTTATAATTTTTTAACGATATTGTTATTCAACCATAAGAATTAAACGATACAAAATTCCAAGGAATACCCTGAAATATTGATTCCATTTTAGATAATAGGGCTTATATGAACCTAATTTAAATATTATTTTATATATCAGTAATTTATAATTTAAAGGTAAGCACAGAAAATCATGGGAAAGCAATTTTTAGACAAATAGTATTTTTTGTAAGCAGTTTAGTTATGTTTTGCCAATCAAAAAGGATCTTTAAGTTAAAAAAAGCTATTTTTATTCAAACTTAAGTTTTCCTAAACTTTGAAGAATATCTCCTTCCAACATTACCCACTCCTCAAACTCAGGCTCGACCAACAAAGTCTGCGACACAAAGCCATAACACACCCGCTGTACATTTAAACTGATTCGCTTGAGTTGCACTTCATCTTCAATATAAGGCTCAAGGATGCTGCGCCACATCTGCACCATCATTTCATAACTCTTTCGATAGCTTTCAATGTTTGAAACCTGCCGTTCCAGTAGAAAAGTCTGTGCCCAGAGAAACTGTCGAGCCTGAATCTGCTCAAGCTGAAAGTGAATAATTTGCTGTAAATAGTCCTCAAAACTCAATTTTGTGGATAACTCCATCAGGCTTTGTGCATAACTTTTTAGCTGCTCCGCATTAGTTTTCACATGCTGGTGAATGGTCAATGCAACCAAATCTTCCTTCTTTGAAAAGTACTCATAAAAGGTACCCAAACCGACACCCGCCACATCGGTAATTTCCCGAATGGTAATTTCGTGCGCATGGCGCTCATGCAAAAGCCGAACAAAACTTTCTTGCAAAGCTTCTTGGGTGAGCTTGGCTCGCGACTGGCGCGGTCTACGGCGGACTTGGATCTCAGGATTCTTCATAGCACAAAGCTGAACATGGCAGACACAATTTTTCTCTATACTGAAATGAAAAGCACAGCATAACAAGAGCAAAGTGATATGAATACCGCATGGATGACCCATCAAATCAGCAATCAATTTGATGAACTGGAAAATTACAACTTGTTTGAAACCGATACCGTTTTAAAAGAAATTCTCACTCGTTATGGTAGTCAGGATCAGGCAAGACTCACAGAGATGGGCAAAGTTGTTGGTTCAGCGGAATATTATGACTATGCCGATCTCGCCAATAGGCATACGCCTATTTTACACGCCTTTGATGCTCGCGGACGCCGTAAAGACTTTATCGAGTTTCATCCTGCATGGCATAAATGGATGGGGTTAAATCGTCAGTTCGATACTCATGCACATCCGTTTAATCAGCCCAATTCATCCTCAAAATGGGTCGAGTGGGCAGCGCGTTTTTATTTGGCAGGGCAGGTGGAGTGTGGAAACTTGTGCCCAAATTCGATGACCTTAGGCAGTATTCCACTGATTCAACGCGAACCTGAACTGTGGGCTAAAATAGGCGATAAGTTACTTTCGACCGAATACGATGAACGTGATGTGCCGATTAGCCAGAAAAAATCGATTTGGCTAGGCATGGGCATGACCGAAAAGCAGGGCGGTTCGGATGTGCGTGCCAATGAAACCATTGCTGTGCCAGTCGCCGAGTCAGGGCGTGGTCAAGCTTATTTGCTCACAGGGCATAAATGGTTTTTCTCTGCACCTATGTGTGATGTGCATTTGGTGGTGGCAAAGACGGAACAAGATGGTTTGGCCTGTTTCTTTGTGCCGCGCTGGCTGGAGGATGGAACCAAGAACCCAATTCATGTGCAACGCTTAAAAGACAAAGTCGGCAACCGAAGTAACTCCAGCTCCGAAGTCGAATTTAAAGAGGCGTGGGGCATTATGATTGGGGAGGCGGGACGCGGTATTCCAACCATCATTGAAATGGCGAACTATACCCGTTTGACCTGTTCGGTGGGCAGTACTGCCATGCTTAGACAAGCCTTAGTGCAATGCCTTGCCTATACCCGTCAGCGCAAAGCCTTTGGTAAGCATTTGGCTGAACAACCGCTGATGCGCGCCGTATTGGCAGATTTAGCCTTAGAAACAGAAGCGGCGATGCAACTCAGTTTTCATTTGGCACATTGCTATGAAGCGGAGGATGCGCTGTCCGTAGCATGGAAACGTATTATGACCCCAGCGTCGAAGTTCTGGATATGTAAACGTGCGGTTGAGCTGACAGGGGAAATGATGGAAATCTTTGGTGGTAATGGCTATGTCGACAACGGCATCATGGCACGTATTTTTAAAGAAGCCCCAGTCAATACCATTTGGGAAGGTTCAGGCAATGTCATGTGTTTGGATGTATTACGAGCCATCAGCCGTGATGTAGAGTCGATTGAAGTCCTGTTTCAAGATTTGGCCGCCACGGCTATGCAAGATGAACAGTTGAAACAAGAGCTACAAAATCTATTTCAGTTGTTCCAGCAGAAATCTGATGAACTACAATTTATGGGGCGCAGTTTGGTCAGCCGTTTAGTGATTTTGGCACAAGCAGTCCTACTGAAACGGCATGCACCAGACTATGTGGCGGATGGCTTTATTCAAAGCCGTTATAGTCCATTTCATGGTCGGGTTGTCGGGATGCTTGAGATGAAACAACCCGACGTAGAACGACTGCTGCATAGAGCATTTTCAGCTTAAAGCACGTTATTGTACTGAAAGCTTTTGCGCCTCATCTTGTTCGAGTTTGACGTTGGGGCTGTCTTCAGCCTGAATAATATCAATCGGAATAAAGCGGACTTGAACAATGCTTGGGTTATCGTTCAAGTCTGGCAATAGCTTTTGATTGAGTGCTGCAATTTGCGCTGGGCTAGGCGGAATATCTCCACGGATAGAGACACGGACTAAAGTAAAACCCTCTTTTTTATCGTATTGGATGGTATCAATAATATTATTGGCGTGGTTGAGTTCTGTGCTAATGGTCGCCTCGGTACTGCTTTCGTACAGGCGTGTATTGAGCAGCGCATAAAAGTTGAGTGAGAGATAAATCCCTAAAAGCGCCAAGAACATTAGGCTAACAGCATTACGTTTGAGAAATTCTTTGACACTACTCTGCACTTCTTCGGTGGAACCCCGTCTAAAGCCTGCAATCCAAAGGACTAAAGATGAGCTAATCTGAATGGCGAAGATATTGGTCACCGCCAGTAAAAATGCATTGGCTGAGTTTTTCCATTCCATATGTGCAAATAAAATTCCGCTGGCCACCAAGGGCGGAACTAAGGCCGTCGCAACGGCGACGCCCACCACGGCCACAGACAGGCGAGGTGATACTGAGGCAAAAGCACCTGCGGCACCACCCGCTAAAGCAATCATCAAATCCAAAATGGTTGGCTGCGTACGCGATAATATTTCATTGGTCATGGGTAGGTCATAGTTCACCAGCCCTAAAATGATCCCGATGCTATAAATCATGCCAATGCCCAGTAGCAAAGTGGATAGTGCGGTTTTAAACAGCAGCCAGCGGTTATCAATTAAAGCCAAAGCGATACCTGAAATTGGCCCCAGCATCATGGCAACCAACATCGCACCAATCACCACGGCAGCCGAATTGGACAGCAGTCCATAGCCTGCAATGACGGCAGCCAAGGCATTCATAATAAAAAATGTTTTACTTGGCAGTGCATCGGCTTGGATATTCAAGCGGACTTTTTGGTGGTCAATTTTTTTGGAATTTTCGCGCAAGGCTTGTTTATAACGAATTTTCTCTTTTAAAAGTTCATACTTTTCTTGGTCAGGCGTATCTTTGATCACAATGGTTGCATCTTTGTCTTTTTCGATTGGCATGGCGATGCTATTATTTTGTATGTGATTAAGATTTAATCTAGCGCTTTTATCACTGGAAGTAAACAAAAAAATGGTGAGCAATAATATGATTCGCACTTAATTTTAAAGTAGGCTTCAGCAGTAACTTTTATATGCAAAAGAGGCTTATTTTTCTTATTATTCGCTGTTGAGTTGCACTTATTTTCAAACAGATTACTTAAACAACTGCTTGAAAATAAGAGGTTTCATACTTGCAAAGCACAGCTGAATTATAGGTATTTAGCTGATCCAAGCGCTTGTTCTCTTAGAACAAAACGCTGCGATGCGAAATAATATTTTTCATCACCATGGTCGAGATGAGACGTTGCACATTCGGCAGTGCTGACAAGTGCTCATCATAGAGTTTTTGATAACTTTCCAAGTCATAGGTCACGACATGCAGCAAGTAGTCGGGGTCGCCAAAAAGCCGCTGTGCTTTCACAATTTGCGGAACTTTAAGAATTGCTTCTTCAAGACTCAGCACCGAATCTTTATCGCCATTTTTTAAGGTCACAAAAACAATGGTGGAGAAATTCAATCCGAGTTGGGAGATATCCAACTGTGCGCGATAGCCTTTAATAATGCCAGTTTCCTGTAAAGCTTTGACACGTCGATGGCAAGGCGAAAGACTCAGCCCGACTTTATGGGCTAGCTCTGTAACAGATAAACGACCATCGGCTTGCAGTTCAGCAAGAATCTTCTTATCAATTTTATCCATATGGAAGAATCTCCCTTTTTTAGGCGTTATTACACAAATATTTGAAAGCACATTTTAGAGCCTAAAGGATATCCTTTCAAAATTATTTGATACAGATCATTTTTTGATTGGATCAAACATCAAAAACGATGGCTAATAAAAGGGGAAAGGGATGTCACTGAATATTTTTACTTGCATTTTGGGGTGTTTCTATCCTGTTTGTGATGACACCGGGTATCGATTGGGCCTACGCTATTTCGTCGGGGATACAGGGCAAAAGAGTGTTGCCTGCGGTAACTGGTTTATTAACAGGGCATTTGATGGCGGCACTGATTGTTGCAGCGGGTGTGGGCACATTGGTGACCAGTCAGCCCGTATTGCTTCAAGTACTCACGGGCGTTGGGGCTGTTTATTTGCTGTGGATGGGGCTGAGCCTATCGATGCGTCCTGCAAGTATTAGCAGTGATCAGGTTGCCATTGCATCTTCAAAGTCATGGTACATTCGAGGCGTTTACTTGAGTGGATTAAACCCGAAAGTCCTGCTGTTATTTTTGGCTTTATTGCCGCCCTTTATCGACCCGCAAGCGGCTTTGTCGCCCACCTCTCAAATTGTTTTATTGGCGGGAATTCACCTTATGAGTTGTGCGGCTGTTTATTTCTTGGTTGGATTTAGTGCGCAGAAAGTTTTGGGCACACGCCCACAGGCTGCTAGGGTGGTCAGTCGAGTGTCAGGGGCATTGATGATGTTGATTGCGATGATTTTATTGTTAGAGCAGCTTTATGGCTAAGCGACATTTTAAGTATATGGATCAAAGGCAGTGCAAAATAAAGCATTGCCATAACCTATAATTGAATTGGAAAATAGCGGATGAGTTGGTGATATAGGTTCAGCCAAAATCGCTTGTAATACGTTCAAAAAGGCGTAAAATTTCTAGCGCATCATCAGTGAGATGATCACATCAACAAGGTGAAAAAAATGGCAAAGAAGAAAGCTGAGCCAAAAGTTGTGATTCACAACTTCGTGGCTAAACACATGCATGAAGTCAACCAAAGTCAAGTCTTTGTAGACCGAAAGAAAAATGCAAAACGAGGCTATGACAAGCACAAAAAAGGGAGATATTCAGATGATTATCTCCCTTTTTTAATGCCTCTTCTTTGAGCTTAAGACTCTTAAGCCGTCACAATCCGCGTTGCAGATTTGACCATATCGGCCAAACCATGTGTTTTAAAATAATATTCCATCTGGCTTTTCACGATGAGTGGATTACTCATTTTCAACGCTCGATCTAACAATTCGACCGCATCTGGCATTGGGACATGACAAATAGCTTTGCGTACACGCAGAATGTTGCTTGAGCTCATTGATAGGGTATTGAAGCCCATTGCCATCAGTAAGATCGCTGACAAAGGATCGCCCGCCATTTCCCCACAAATACTGACTGGCTTGTTGTACTTATGACACTCTTTGACTAAGCGGGTGAGCGCACGTAAAACCGCAGGGTGGAAATGTGAGTAGACATTGGCGACACGTGGATTATTACGGTCAACAGCCAGTAAGTATTGTGTCAGGTCGTTTGAACCTACCGAGAAAAAGTCAACCAACTCGGCAAACTCTTCAATCTGCAATAAGACACTTGGTACTTCGACCATGATCCCGATTTTTGGTTTGGTGATTTTGACCTGTTCTTCTTCTTGCACCGCGACCCAGTCACGCTCCAGTAAGTACAAGGCTTCTTCTACTTCGCTGACACTGGTCACCATTGGCAGAAGAATGTGTAGGTTGTTAAGACCAATACTGGCTTTGAGCATGGCACGAATTTGTGAAGAAAAAATTTCAGGGTGGTCGAGCGTAAAGCGAATGCCGCGCCAGCCCAATGCGGAGTTTTCTTCCTCAATTGAAAAATAAGGCAAGTCCTTATCTGCACCGATATCGAGGGTACGCATCACCACAGGTTTGTTGGCAAAGTGGCTCAACTGTTGACGATAAATCGCACGCTGTTCTTCTTCACCTGGGAAGCGATCACGCAGCATGAACGGAATTTCAGAGCGATATAGACCAACACCTTTGGCACCACGTTGTACACCACGGACCACATCAATCATCAAGCCAGTATTGACGAACAGTTTGACTGCGACACCATCAGGGGTGATGGCATCTTTAGTTTCATACTGTTTTAAATCTTTGGCAATCAGTTCTTCTTCTTTTTGAATTTCTTTATAGCGACTACGTAAACGGCGAGGTGGATTAATGAACACACGCCCTTGGTGCGCATCGACTATCATTTCCACATCATCGAGGGTATTAATTGGCAGTTCAGTGACACCAACAACGGTTGGAATACCGAGTGCGCGCGCTACAATCACCATATGCGAGTTCATGGCGCCTTCGGTAGTTACGATGGCTGCAATTTTATCGACTGGCAGTTCAACCAAGGCTGCGGTTGAGATTTCTTCTCCAATCAGAATACTTTCATCGGTAAGTTCACGGTGGCTGGAGTCGGCTTCTTGCAAATAGGCCAAAATCCGTCGCCCGAGATCTTTTAAGTCCGCGGCACGTTCACGGAGATAGTCATCTTCCATCTGTTCAAACAGATCGATGTGATTATCGATGACGATACGCACCGCACCTTGTGCCCAGTTCCCATCACGAATTTGTTCTTTAATTTCCGCTGGTAGCGCATTTTCATCCAACATGCGTAAGAACACGCTAAACAGGGCGCGCTCTTCCGCCATGAGGGCATCTTGCATTTTGTCATCAAGTGATTTGATTTCATCACGCACTGAGGTGAGGGCACGATCCAGCAGCTCTAATTCTTCACTGATGTCATCGGCTTCACGGTCAGGGACAGCCGCCAAATCCGCAGGGGGATAGAGAATGACGGCACGCCCTAATGCAATTCCACCTGAACCTGGGACACCTTGGAAGGTTTTGTAGGCAGGTAGATTGCTGGGTTTACGAAATACATCGATATTGCCCACCGCATGCGCATGCGCAATGACCCCTGAAAGCTGAGCACAGAGCGTGACGAGGAATGATTCCGCAGCTTCACTAAAGTCTTGCGACTCTTTGTTTTGCACCACGAGCACGCCCATGACTTTACGGCGGTACATGACGGGTACACCGAGGAACGAGTTATAAATTTCCTCACCTGTTTCAGGTAAGTACATAAAACGTTCATGTTTCGGTGCATTGTCAAGGTTAACGATTTCTTCACGCTGACCCACCAGACCAACCAAGCCTTCACTGGTATGCAGTGAAACATGGCCGACCGAATCAGGGTTCAAACCTTTCGATGCCATCAACAAATAACGTTGATTGCGTTCGTCGAGTAAATAGATGGAGCAAACATCAACATGCATGGCTTCCGCCACATGGTTGACCATAATGTCGAGTGATTCATGCAAACTGGTGGACGCATTGATTTCTTGTACAATGCGTCGAAGGGTATCCAGTTGCATATTCGACATCGCGTCTACTCCAAAAATAATGTGCGTCCAACTTATTTATAACAAGAGATCCTTAAAAAATCTGTAGGACGTCTAGATTTTTTAAGGCTTTTTTTGAGGGAGCTGATTGCACAGCTCCACCATCGCTTTGCGGTATACATCGCGTTTAAAATTTACAACTTGTCCCAGCGGGTACCAATAACTGACCCACTGCCATTGGTCAAACTCAGGCGGATCAGACAAATTCAAACGAATGTTCTGAGCGGGAGCAGTGAGTTTGAGTAAAAACCACTTTTGTTTTTGTCCAATACATACGGGATCGGAATCTGTACGAATGTATCGGTGCGGCAAACGATAACGCAGCCAACCTTTAGTTTGCGCTACAATTTGGACGTGTTCGGGCAGTAAGCCAACTTCTTCTCTCAGCTCACGATAAAGTGCCTGTTCAGGGGTTTCTCCATATTGGATACCTCCTTGTGGAAATTGCCAAGCATTGTGTCCAATGCGTTTTGCCCATAAAACTTGTCCAAACTCGTTTGCCAAAATGATCCCGACATTGGGTCGGAAACCTTCCGAATCGATCATTTGGCTACCTAAATATTGTGTAATTTATGACTTTGCGATCGGGGATTTTTATTTCTGTATCCAACTCGAAAAAAGCAAAGTTTAAAAATGTTAAAATTGCTATGATCTTAACGAATTTCTATCGACTAGCGGAGATAGATTTACAAATTTTTTCTTAAATTTCAGTTTTTACGAGTATTTTCATGAAATTGGCGCTATTTGATCTCGATCACACCTTGTTAAACACTGATTCAGATCATTCTTGGGGAGAGTTTTTGGTGAATGAAGGCTTGGTCGACCCAGTTCGCCATCGCGCCATGAACGATAAATTTTATGAAGACTACAAAGCAGGGCAGCTCGACCCGATTGCCTATAATGAATTTGTATTTGAATTTTTAACTCAACATGACAATACCTACCTGACTGAACTGCATGAACTATTCATGCACAAAGTGATTCGCCCGCAAATGCGTCCCGAAGGTTTTGCAGCCATTGAAAAGCACCGCGATGCTGGACATGCTTTGGTTGGCATTACCGCAACCTCTGATTTTATTACGGCACCGATTTTTCGTGAATTTGGGATTAGTGAAATTATTGCGACCAATGCTGAAGTGGTTGAGGGTAAATACACGGGCAAAGTGATCAATACACCATGCTATCAAAAAGGCAAATTGACGCGTTTAGATCAATGGCTTGCAGGGCGTGATGTTAGCGAGTCTTGGGCGTATTCAGATTCCATCAATGATCGCTTTTTACTTGAATATGCTGACCATGCCATTGCCGTCAATCCAGATGACCGCCTAGAAGCATTGGCTAAAGAGCAGGCATGGGAAATCCAAGACTGGTCGATTTAAGTATCTGTCTTTAGTTGTTTGAAAAGGCTGCTTTCGGGCAGTCTTTTTTATTTGAAAGGCATCGATGTCAAAAATGAAAAGTGCGTAAAGCGATAATAAAATATCGGGCTATAGGTGGGCTGATCTTGGCAAATTAACCAAATATGCTATGTTGAACCTTGGCTAAAACTATTTTGACTATGAAAAATTAGAACATAAGCGTGGAGAAAAATATGAGTGTACGACCAAGAATGACCCACCTGTTTGAGCAACTCGGTTTAGATGCGAGTGAAGAGGCCATCGCCTTGTTTATTGTAACGCATCAGCTCAATGCACAAACCACGATTGTTGACGCAGAGTATTGGACTGAAGCGCAACGTCAGTTTTTGGCAGAAAAAATTAAATCGGACGGTGAATGGGCCATTATTGTAGACCAGTTGAATGAATCCCTGCATGAAGATTCACTGATCCAAAAATAAGTAGAACTCAAAGAGGCTGAGCATCGAAGCTTTGCCTCTCTTGATAAAAATAAGATAAAAGTAGAAATTTATGTCTCTCGATCATCAAGCTTTTCCTGACTCTACGTCTTTAGACTCTGTAGCTTCAGTTAATCAATTGGAACAAGATCGTGCCCTGTTTATAGGTGTGAAATATGAGTCTTACTATCAAGCTCAATTTGAAAAAATCACGCCAAGGAAACAATATGCAGGTTTTAATATTGCCGACTTTTTCTTAGGTGTGGTCTGGTTATTTTATCGAAAAATCTACAGTTATGGCTTTATGGCCATTGGTTTGATTGTGGTCATAGGGATGGTTGAAATACTTTTGGGGATTGAAAGTTCTGGTGCAAATATTGGCTTGGCCGTAGCATTTGGAATGTTTGGGAAGACCTTGTATAAGCATCATGTCGATCAGCAGATTGCCAAAATTCGCCAATTTGGAAATAGCAACGTCAATACGGAATTAGAAAATCGTGGGGGTACAAATATCGTAGCAGGTTCGATCTTGCTGGTGATTTGGCTTGGGCTGGTTGCACTGGCTATTAGTGCTTCTTAATTCGCCCGCGCAAAATAAAAAACCATCCTTGTGGATGGTTTTTTAATGCTTGTAAAGCTTAGTTCATCATTGCAATCAGCTCTTGCACCGCACGAGATTGGGTTCTGCCCGGATGCCAAACCATACCAAGTTGACGGTTCATTTCGAACTTCACATTCAACTGCTGTAGGTCTTGGTTAATCATCGTTTTTGGAAGCACTGACCAACCCAGTCCAATCGATGCCAACATACGAATCGATTCGAGTGGATTATTGCTCATGGTGATTTTAGGTTTCAGCCCTTGTTTTTCAAACTCTGCTAGTGTGATTTGGCTGGTATAGGTTTGTGATGCAGGCAATAAACTTGGGTACTGAATCAGGTCTTCGAGTTGTAAGTTTTGCATTTGTGCCAGCGGATGAAATGGCGCTGCTACAAAAACTAAAGGATCTTCCCAAATGGTGACGTACTGCAAACGTTCATCGAGTTTGGGTGGAAGCGTTAAAAAAGCCAATTCTAAGTCGCCAGCCAGTACTTTTTCATGCGCTTGCTCGGAGTCGACAAAGTGCACATCTAAGGTGACATTTGGAAAGCTTTGCACATAGCTACGCAAATGGCTCGGCAAGTGATGTAAACCAATATGGTGACTGGTGCCAATTTTGAGTTTGCCTTGGACCATGCCTTGTTCATGACTCAAGGTGTGATGAATGTCACCCAGTTCATTGAGCCAGTTTTTGACTTTAGGCAGCAGTGAATGCGCGGCATGTGTGGCTTGTACACCACGACCAGCAGACTCAAAAAGTTTCACACCAAAATATTCTTCTAAACTATGAATACGTTTGGTTACAGCAGGTTGCGTAATGAAGAGTTGATCTGCGGCTAAAGAAATAGAGCCGGTTTCCATGACTTTTACAAAAGCTTCGAAGGCTGCAAGATTCATAAGGATAATCTAGTTATGAAAGTATAATTAAATTATAAAATAATTTTATATGAATTGCGATCTTTAAAATGAACGGGAGCTTATTGGATCTGAACTGAAATAAAAAAGATCACTTGATGTGATCTTTTGGAGAGTTGAGAGGGCGCTTGATATAAGGGCTTAAGCAGGAATATTTTCTTCGGTAGTACGGTTCTTTTTCTCCCAAATACGTTCATGGAAAAAGAATGCGAAGGCTTGAACGGTTGGTTCTAATAAGCTGAGGGTGACCGCCATCCATAAGTTACCTGTGACAAAGTAAGCCACAATCATGGCCACAGTAATGTGCATGATGTAATAGCTTAGGGTTTTTTTGAATATGCGCTGATTGTTCGCTACAAATTTCTGAATGTTCGCCATGATAAATACCCTCTCAATAATGTCTTTCATTTGTAAATAGTAATTATTATCATTAATAAAGTCAAAATGAAATTTTGATTGCTCATGATTGGGTTTTTGAATGTAAGGTGACGTAGTCGATTGTTTGGAATGTTTGACTTGAGAAAACAAACTTCTGTAGATTTTACTCTTTAGCTTATGAATAGGTCGCTTTCTTTTTATTCAGATCAATGAAGAGAGCCTTAAAAAGTATGGGTCTAACTAGGGAAGATAAACCTTGCATGGCTGAGCAGGGAAATATACTGTGAGGCCTACAACAAGTTGATAAATAGGCGTATAGGGCTTGAATTAAAACCAGCGGTGAGGGCTTGTCATCAAAGGGATTGAAACAAAGAGGTATGAATTTAAAATAATTCCAAAAAGTTTCTAAATTAATAAAAATGATAAATTAGATTTATGTGAAATCGTCGCTATAATCGATTTTAATGAAAGAATTACCCAGTCCAGTGGAGTCAATCGACATGGCAGGCGAAAACCAACAAGCAAAAACATTGTATGACAAATTGTGGGATGACCACTTAGTAAAACAACGCGACGATGGCTCGGCTTTACTCTATATCGACCGTCATTTATTACATGAAGTGACTTCTCCGCAAGCCTTTGAAGGTTTACAACTTGCGGGTCGTAAACCATGGCGTTTAAGTGCGAATGTGGCAACCCCTGATCATAACGTTCCAACATCGACCAAAGAGCGCTCAGAGGGAATCGCAGGTATTGAAGATGATACTTCACGTATCCAAGTTCAAACCTTAGACGACAACTGTAAAACCTTTAATGTGGTGCAGTTTGACATTAATGATGTCCGTCAAGGCATTGCACACGTGGTCGGGCCTGAGCAAGGTTTGACTTTACCAGGTATGACGGTGGTGTGTGGAGACTCTCATACGGCAACACATGGTGCATTTGGCTGTTTGGCGCACGGGATTGGTACATCTGAAGTGGAGCATGTATTGGCAACCCAATGCTTGGTTCAAAAGAAGATGAAAAACATGTTGGTGCGTGTTGATGGTCAATTGGGTCAGGGCGTAACACCGAAAGACGTGGTTTTAGCCATCATCGGTAAAATTGGTACTGCAGGCGGTACAGGTCATGCCATCGAGTTTGGTGGTCAAGTGTTCCGTGATATGTCGATCGAAGGTCGTATGACGGTGTGTAATATGGCAATTGAAGGCGGCGCACGTGTGGGTATGGTCGCTGTCGATGACAAAACCATTGCCTATGTTAAAGACCGTCCATATGCACCACAGGGCGCACAGTGGGATGCTGCAGTTGCGTATTGGAATACCTTACATTCGGATGCAGATGCGCATTTTGACACAGTAGTTGTATTGCAAGGTGAAGAGATTGAGCCACAAGTGTCTTGGGGTACATCGCCTGAAATGGTGATTCCAGTGACTCAAGCTGTACCGACATTAGAACAAGCCAAAGATGAAGTGCAACGAAATGATTGGACGCGTGCTTATAACTACATGGGTTTAACCGCAGGTCAGGCATTGGCTGATATTCAATTAGACCGTGTCTTTATTGGTTCATGTACCAATTCACGTATTGAAGATATTCGTGCCGCGGCTGAAGTGGCTAAAGGCAAAAAAGTGGCAAGTACCATTAAACAAGCCATGGTGGTTCCAGGGTCTGGTTTAGTCAAAGCTCAAGCAGAAGCTGAAGGCTTAGACAAAGTTTTGATTGAAGCTGGCTTTGAATGGCGTGAGCCAGGTTGTTCAATGTGTTTAGCCATGAATGCAGACAAATTACAACCCGGTGAGCACTGTGCATCGACCTCTAACCGTAACTTCGAAGGTCGTCAAGGCAATGGCGGTCGTACGCATTTGGTGAGTCCAGCAATGGCAGCCGCAGCAGCGATTGCAGGTCACTTTGTCGATGTGCGTTCATTTTAATTCGGGCTTGGGAGCATAGACATGAAAAAATATACCGTTGAACAGGGTATCGTTGCACCTTTAGACCGTGCCAATGTCGATACAGACTTGATCATTCCAAAACAGTTTTTGAAATCCATTAAGCGCACGGGTTTTGGTGAAAACTTATTTGATGAGTTGCGTTATTTAGATGAAGGTTTTTTGGGACAAGACAATTCCAAACGTCCTAAAAACCCTGATTTTGCATTGAATCAGCCACGTTACCAAGGTGCGAGCATCTTAATTTCTCGTGCGAACTTTGGTTGTGGTTCAAGCCGCGAACATGCGCCGTGGGCATTGGAAGAATATGGTTTCCGTACTGTGATTGCACCCAGCTATGCCGACATTTTCTTCAATAATAGTTTCAAAAATGGCATGTTGCCTGTGATTTTGTCTGAAGAAATTGTTGACCAACTTTTCAAAGAATGTGCAGCAACAGAAGGTTACCAACTGACGATTGATTTGGACGCGCAAGAAGTGCGTACACCATCAGGTGAAGCCTTCACATTTGAAGTTGATCCATTTCGTAAGCACTGTTTGTTAAATGGTTTGGATGATATTGGTTTAACTTTACAGGTTGCAGATGACATCAAAGCCTATGAAGAAAAGACCAAAGCATCACGTCCGTGGGTGTTTGCTGAAATTCATGCTTAATTGAAAATTCGATGCATCTAGTGCTTGGGGCCATCTCTTGTTAATATCGAGCAAAAGAATTTTAAACGTTTTGCTACTGGTAAAGGTTGGGCTTGAACAATGGTGACGAGTTACAGTCGTATCGCTCTACTGGCGTTGGTGGGAACATTAACTGCCTGCCAAAGTATGAATACGGCAAGCATTAAGCGGATTCAGGATACCCCAGCGAGTAAAAATAATGCGCAGCTTTATTGTACTGGTACAGTGAACTGCGAGTTTGAACGATGGAATCAGATCAAAATTGTTAATGCAGACAATCATCGCGTCAGCCGTGAGGCCATTCGAGAGAAGGTCGTGCGTCTAAAACGAGATGATTTGAATGAAGCGAATGCCTTGTTTCTGTCAGTGCCAGCGGGGCAACATGAACTGGTGATTCGCTTCTATCCTGTTTCGGTCGATCGCGCTGAAACGCTGCATGTGATTCATCGTTTTAAGCCTGCGGAACGCTACACCTTTAGGATGTTTCGTGCACGCAGTCGACATCAGGGAAGCTTATTGAATATGTCTGCACCTGACCCTTTGTGTGTCGATTTAAAACAAAACCAAAGAACAATTCGTCGTTTTTGCAAACCTTACAATGTCTTAAATGGCTTGGGCGAGTTTGTAGAACAAAAACTTTAATCGTGTGAGTCAGAACTCACCAACAATGGAATATTTCATGTCTAAACATATTTTGATTTTGCCTGGTGACGGCATTGGTCCTGAAATTGTAAAAGCCGCAGAACAGGTACTTACACGAGTCAATGATCAATTCAATTTAGGTTTAACGTGGGAACAGGGCCTACTCGGTGGGGCTGCCATAGATGCACACGGTTCGCCTTATCCAGATGTGACCGCAAAACAAGCCAAAAATGCAGATGCAATTTTACTTGGTGCGGTGGGTGGTCCGAAGTGGGACAACATTGAGCGTTCGATCCGTCCAGAGCGTGGTTTGTTAAAAATTCGTAGTGAATTGAATTTATTCGCGAACTTACGTCCAGCTATTTTGTATCCGCAATTGGCAGATGCATCAAGCTTGAAGCCTGAAATTGTTGCAGGTCTTGATATTCTTATCGTTCGTGAATTGACTGGCGGGATTTATTTCGGTCAGCCACGGGGTATTCGTGAACTTGAGAATGGTGAAAAACAAGGTTTTAACACTGACGTTTATGCAGAGTCTGAAATCAAGCGTATTGCTAAAGTGGCTTTTGAAATGGCAGGTTTACGTGGCGGCAAAGTCTGTTCTGTTGACAAAGCCAACGTCCTTGAAGTGACTGAACTTTGGAAGCAAACCGTAACGGCGATGAAAGAAGCTGACTATCCAAACATTAACTTGTCGCATATGTATGTCGATAATGCTGCAATGCAATTGGTGCGCGCGCCTAAACAGTTTGACGTGATTGTGACAGGTAACTTATTTGGTGACATCTTGTCTGATGAAGCTGCGATGTTGACAGGTTCAATTGGGATGTTGCCATCAGCATCCTTAGATGAAAATGCGAAAGGGATGTATGAGCCATGTCATGGTTCGGCGCCCGATATCGCAGGACAAAATATTGCCAATCCATTAGCCACTATTCTTTCGGTAGCTATGATGTTGCGATATACTTTCCGTGAAGAAGCTGCTGCTCAAGCGATTGAAGATGCAGTAGGCAATGTCCTAGATCAAGGCTTGCGTACAGCTGATATCATGTCTGAAGGCATGAGCAAAGTGGGTACAGTGGAAATGGGGCAGGCGGTTGTGGCTGCACTGCACTAAGCCAAAAACAATTTGAAAACGCAGCTAACCGCTGCGTTTTTTATGCCGAAGCTTTAATAACCCTTTACAAGCTTTACCTCGATATTGAATTGATTGCGCAATACTATCTTTTAAAAAGAAGTGGACTTGGCACTCTAACTAAACATCATAAAATGGTGTATGTGTGGGAATAGGAATTGCACCGACACTGCTGGCACTGCGCATAGTGCATAGGAGTTGGAATTTGAATCCGTCGGACAATGGTATAACTCAGTTGGTTTGGTGTTTGAATCGGCGCACCTAAGGTTTCATAACCGAGATGACGTAAGTTGAGTTCGCGCCGAATGCTCGATACATGTTGGGCGATATATTGTTCTAAATAGTCGGAGAGCGCAATTTTAGCGGGTGAAACGACGGTCTGGTGTTGTTCTGGAGAGCTGCTACAAGCTTGAAGGAGTAGAAAGCAGGTGGAACAAACAACTGACAATAAAAGGCTTCATGATCATCCCCTAAGCAGAGAAAGACCTTTTTATTATTGTATATCTGAACATTAGTTTGAGTATGTTTCGAATAATTTGAGATAAACGGTATGTAAGCGGCTCAACATAACGCAGTCGTTAACACGCTTTGCCGATATAGTGAATAGATTCCACAAGACCATCATGCAGTCTGAACTCAATTTTACATTTCATTTCAATATTCAGGCTACCGCCGGAAGGTGTCTGAATGGGTGCACCCATACTGACACTGGTTCCAAGGTTGGGTGTTCCCATCGGAATAGGCATATTACGTAACAGAGTTTAGGTCAGTTTCTCTGGGGTATATACAGGAGCACCGAGCACTTTATAGCCCATGCTATTGAGGTTGAGTTGATTTTGAACTTGATGTGACGATTGTCCGATATAGTGTTGTAAGGTTTGCTTGAGCTGCGTTTGGCTTGTTGTGGCACAAGCAACACATAGCATTGGGAACAGTAAAATAGCGAGCTTCGTTGAAGTCGTCTTCATTATTGTTTTGGCGTATTAGGTTGTTATCTCATTTAATTATAGTTTGATTTTTGCTTGGAATATAGTTGATTCATAACGTTTTAGTCTGAGCGCAGACATTAAAAAAGCCACTTAAAAAGTGGCTTTTTCGCTTCGCTAAAACTTAGCGCGCACGATAAGTGATACGACCCTTAGACAAATCATAAGGTGTCATTTCTACTTTAACACTGTCGCCAGTCAAAATACGAATATAGTGTTTACGCATTTTACCAGAGATGTGAGCAATCACTTCATGACCGTTTTCTAAACGTACACGAAACATAGTATTAGGAAGCGTCTCGGTGACAACGCCTTCGAACTCGATGAGTTCCTCTTTATTGGCCATAGCCTACCTGAATGAATAAATTGGAAAGGCGCAAATTATAGTCAATTTTTTTGCATAAAACAAGGCGGAATGGGCGGTTGCCTGATCATCTGTCAGTAAAATAAGCGAACAAGAGGAATAAATATTTTCAACAAAAAAACTGTATAAGTTGTTGTCAGTTCGGTCAATCGCAGTTAATCTAATTTTAATGTTTTGTGTATAAATGAAGAACATACAAGGAAGGTTCTAGCGTGGGTCAGCTAACTGATGCATCGATTGTCTTGCGATTAGGCTACCAAGCGATTCGTCGTTCAGGGTTGCCAACAGAAGAAATTTTAACAAAGGCCGGTGTTGCGTTAAATCAGATGGAAACCAATGAGCGTACGCCTTTGAGCGCGCAATACGCTTTTTGGGTGGCCGCAGAAGAGGTGAGCCGAGATCCAGACATCGGTCTACATTTGGGTGAAAATCTGCCTTTATACCGTGGCCAAGTGATTGAGCATTTGTTTATTTCATCGGAAAACTTTGGTGAGGGTTTGAAACGCGCTTTGGCTTATCAGCGCTTGATCAGTGATGCCTTTCATGCCAAGTTAGTGGTTGAAGATGACAGGTGTTATTTGACCAATGGGGAACAACCTTGGGCTGAGAATTTAGTCAATCGACATTTTTCTGAATGTGCGATGTCCGGTATTTTACGGTTTTTTAAATTTATTACTGAAGGGCGTTTTGAACCGATCTATATTGATTTTAACTTCAGTAAAGGCGCGTTTGATGATGAGTATTTCCGTGTATATGAGTGCCCTGTCAGCCTAGGACAAAAAGAAACTCGCTTATATTTTGACCCAAGTATTTTGGCTTATCCGTTGTGGCAGGCGGAACCTGAATTATTGCAACTGCATGAGCAGTTAGCGATTGAAAAACTTCAAGAATTAGCCCGCTATGATTTGGTGGGTGAGGTGCGTCGCGCGATAGGTTCAACCCTAGAAAGTGGCGAAACCACACTTGAAACAGTGGCTTCTCAGCTCAGTATTACCCCAAGACGTTTACGAACACAGCTTAGTGAGGCGAATACTAGCTTCCAGCAAATTTTGTCTGATTATCGCTGCCGGTTGGCGAAAAAACTTTTGGCCAATACGGCTGAAAGTGTAGAGCGTATCGTGTATTTGACGGGCTTTTCTGAGCCAAGCACCTTCTATCGTGCATTTAAACGCTGGACCAATGAAACCCCAGTGGAATATCGCAAGCGTAAGCAGCGTTAAGAAATCCCTCCTAACCTCCCTTTATAAAAGGGAGGAATTTCTCCCCACCTTTGAAAAAGCTAGCTAGATGGAGGATTCAAAAATAAATTATTCAGGCATATTGAGCCAGTGTGGCCCAAGCGGCTGCTTTGGTAGCTCAAACTGCGTTGGATAGTCGGCATGAATGAAATATAGCCCATCAGGGGGGGCAGTAATGCCTGCGGCTTTACGGTCTTCTGCTGCGAAAATAGCCTCAATATGTTCGGCTTCATACATACCTTGACCAATTTCCAGTAAGCAGCCCATGATATTGCGGACCATATGGTGCAAGAAGCCATCAGCCTGAATGTCGAGGACCAAATATGGGCCATGTTGAATTAAGCGACAGTGGCTGACATGGCGCACAGGTTGATTGGATTGGCATGCGGCTGCACGGAAGCTTTCAAAGTTATGCGTGCCTTCGAACTTTTGCGCGGCTTGCATCATCTTCGCTACATCTAGCGCATAATAGGCATGTGTGACTTGTTTATGCATAAGAGCAGGGCGTTGCGGGTAGTTATAGACCACATAGCGATAACGACGTGCCTGTGCTTTGAAGCGTGCATGAAAGTCTTGATCCATCGCTTTGATCCACTGGATCGAAATATCTTTTGGCAGTTGGCTGTTGCTGCCCATTAACCAACCGCGCTCTGAACGAAGTGCAGAGCTATCAAAATGTGCCACCATATTGGTGGCATGGACGCCAGCATCGGTACGACCTGCACCATGTAAGCTAATCGGTTCATTGGCAATTTTAGAGAGTACTTTTTCAATCGTCTCTTGTACGCTGATCACACCTGTTTGCTGGGTTTGCCAACCACGATAGTGTGTTCCACAAAACTCAATGCCGATCGCAAAACGTTGCATATGTACCTCAAATTAACCCAAATCATGCCAATGGCTGAAGCGTGCTTCAGCGGTGGGGTATTGTAAATACATTTTGAGGGCTTTGGCATACAGATCTGCATGCCCGAGGCAATCACTAACAATTATTTTGGCTTGGGTTGTCCACGCGGCAACTGCATAGCGTTGATCAGTACGGCCGAAAGGGACTTGGGTGCTTAAGATAACAACACAGCCTTGTGCGTAAAATTCATCGAAAAGTGCTATTAGCTCGGCATTCACAGCTAAATTACCCGTTCCAAAACCTTGCAAAATGAGGAAATGTGGCGGCGCAGAGAGCAAATTTCGCAAGTTTTGTACTTGCTGCACCAAGGCAACAGGTTGCATCATCAGGTTGAGGTAATTGAACTGGTGGGATTGTTCTACATCACCTGTTTGTACAATGTGTGTTTTTAAGCCGTGTGGAATCGGCTGTTCAGCCATGACGCCTGTAAAAGCATCTAGTTCAGTGGTATGTTGTTTTAGCGCAGTTTGCGCATGCAATACCTGTTGATGAAAAGCTAGATACACTCCGACAGGATGTTTCATCACCGCATCTAAGGCAAAATTCAAATTACTAATCGCATCGCTAAATTCCCGCGTATCTGTACCTTGTACATTCAGTAATGGATATTGGCTACCTGTGAAAACCACACGTGCGGAATCTGCAATAAAGTGTGCCGCGACAGCACTGGCATAGCTTAAGGTATCTGTGCCATGAATCACGACAAAATGCTGGAATTGTTGCAGTTGCAATTGTTGAATCTGCTGAATCAGCAATAACCAGTCTGCAGCCGTACAGGCGCTACTGTCTTTAATGACAGGTGCAATAAAACATTCAATGTCGAGATGAATCGGCAAGACATGTGTGAGCTTGGGAATAAAGTCTTCGGCAGGCATTGGTTGTAAGGGTTCGCCAATACAGCCAAAGGTTCCACCCATATAGATAAGCGCAATTTTTTTCATTATAAAAAAAGCAGTCGGTGATGACTGCTTTAGTTTAAAACGAAATGGCTTAGGATGCTATGCGGCTCAGTAACTGTTCTACTTGCTGACGTTGTTCCGTAGAGTAATTTGGTTCTTGTTCGACCAAAATTTCACGTGCAGCTTCGAAAGCGCCGAGTTGAATGTATTGCTCAGCCAATTCAAGGTTTAATTGTATTTCATTGACTTCGCTCAGTTGAGGGAAAGACTGTACCAGAGGATCGCTTTGATCCACCGTATTGGCAGGTGCAGTAGACTCTAGACTAAAACTGAGGCTTGGCGTAACAACTGCTGGTGTTTCTTCTACTATCGCTTCACTTGGACTAACCGTATCGAAAGAAAAAGCAGGGATGTCTTTTGCAGCTTCAGCCGTAGATTCGCTTGAAAAATCAAATGTAAATTCAGGACGGTCATCTGCAGCATGCGGTGAAGTTTCTGCTTCTGGCGCTGTTGTCGGCGCTGTGTCGAGATTGAACGAAAAATCTAAAGGTTGGATGTCGGCTGCAGCAGTTTCTGCTGGTTGAGCAGGCGTGCTTTCTAAAGAAAGTGAACCGAAATCGAGCGGTTTAAGTTCTTCAGCAGATTTGGTTGGTTCTGCTGTTGGTGTATTTAAACTAGAGATATCAAATTCTAAGCTTTGAACTTCGATGCTCGGTTCAGGTTGAGCTGTTGTTGTGGTGGTAAATGCTGAGGTATCAAAATCAAGCGGTTTAATGTCTTGAACCGATTCAACAACAGAAGCCGGCACAGGAGCGGGATTATTTGATGACATCAGAGCATCGAAGTCAGCAGTATTGATGGTTTCTATTGACTTAGGGGTTGATGGAACAACTCCTATTGATTTTGATTCAAGTGTGTCGTCGCTAGGGTTTTGATTTAATTGATCGTAATCCGATTTTTTAGCTTCTGCTTGCGCCAAAATATCATCCAGTTCTAAAGAACGTAAATGATTCAGCAATTGACTGATGGCAAACTCATCTTTTTGGAGCAAGTGAATATCGAGCAGCAGTAAATATAATTCGTGTTGTGAATTGTCTTTATTTAGGGCTTGGTTGATTTGCGCTTCGGCTGAGAAGAAATTACGGTCGCGAATTTGACCTTCAATTTTATTACGTAGATCTGTGGCGAGTGGTGTCGTGGCTTTTTTAGTGACAACATCTTCAACAACTTGAGTTTGTTGCGGGGATTTTTTAGACGAACTGTTTTTTTTGGCTTTATTTTTTGCAGCGACTGCTTTTTGAGTTTTAGGTTCTGCTTCTTTACTCGCTTCACGCTTTTTTAAGACTATGGCAACAACCAATAGTAAGATAAATGGAATCACATAAATAAGCATGTTTTACCCCTTTTGAACTTGTCTTTTTGCAAGTTCATCCAAAATCAAATAATAAAAATAACACCTAGTGTGTTGGCTTTTTCTCAGTTTGTTGTGCTTTCAATTGTTGTTGCAATTGTACAAGACGAGCGTTTAGTAATTGAATTCTCTGATCTTTCTGATGAAGTGCCACGTCTAATTGTGTTACGTTTCTCTGTAATTTAACGGTTTTTTCACGGGATGTCATAACTTTTAATGACAACTCGTTTGATGTTTGATTCTTTTCTGTCGACTTCTTGGCAGAACCGTGGCTTGAATCTTGCTCTTTCTCTGCAACCAAACTCATCTCGGCTTGATTGAGGCGATATTTCGCCTTGCCAGATTGCTGTGAGCTTTGTTTTGGAAGTGCTGAAACGGAGACTTTTTGTTCTGGTTTGGCTGTTTGTAGACCCGTTAAATTGAGGTTGGCACCACGACGTAGGCGGTTTACGTCACCTTGAATAAAGGCATGTTCGTTCTTGGCTTTAATTTGTTGCATGACTTCACCGACAGGACGGTTTTCTTCAGCAGCAATGCGCGATGCAATGCCCCAGAGAGATTCATTTGACCGAACTACATGGGCACTTTGAGGTGCGGCTTGGCGTGCAGTAGTTGCAGGGGCAGCAGGTGTTGTTTTTGCTGTCGATGGAGTGGCTTGAGGGTTAGCCTGTGCAGAAATGGGTGTATCTGATTTTTGAACTGAATCGGCATACTTTTGCACCAACGGATCTGCCGATTTTTTTGCTTGCGTAATAGGTTCAACACGTGGAGCTGATGTTTGAGCAGCTGCTGCAATTTGTGCAGAGGCTACTGAAATAACTTGCGTTGGCGCGGCAATAGCGGTCGCACTCATGCTTGGTGGGGTATGGTTATTGAGTTTGAGGGGCGTCGAGTTTGTCGTCGGCGTAGCTGTTGTTTTTAAGCTATTGAATTGTGTGCTGACAGGTAAGTTCAGCGCAATATCTTTTTCATTGACAATCACCACCGGTTTTAAGGCTTTTTCATTATTATTCGTACGGGCTTGAAGTGCTGCCGAGCGTTTATTGGCTGTTTTAATATGTTGTAGCCGTGCCGCATTGCCTTCTTTGATTTTGACGACAATGTTGAGTTCCGCTTCAGTTAAAGGTCGTGAAGAGGTAATCGTAATCACACCTGTACTGGCGCTGGTACGACGGGTAAAAAAGTTCAGATTACTGGGCGGCTGATGCATGACACCAAGAGACATCAAATCTTCTGCGCTGGCTAGACTGGCTTGAATCGGAGCATTTGGATCGGCATCGTGAAAGTTCAATTCTGCATACAATAGTTCCCCAGGTGCAGATTGAATTTGAATAGGATCAACAGTGATCGCATTCACATTTTGCGAAGCAATAATGGCTAAAATGGCTATCTTTAATTTGTTATTTACGGTCATCTTAATCTTTAGCTCGGTCACAGATCGCAAAGCGAAAATTATAGATTAGCGAGTTGTGTGTTATTTGTAAAACGTTAACATCAGGGTTACAAAAAAAAGCCGATCAAGTGTGATCGGCTTAATACTTTAGCGGGTAAATGCTTAAGTATTTTTGTAGTCAATCAGGATACGGAGCATACGACGTAAGGGTTCCGCAGCACCCCAAAGCAATTGATCACCGACAGTGAAAGCGCCTAAGTATTCTTTGCCCATATTCAATTTGCGTAGACGACCAACAGGAACTGTTAATGTGCCTGTTACAGCCACAGGTGTTAAGTCCGTCATAGACGCTTCACGGGTATTTGGAACCACTTTTGCCCATTGGTTTGCGCTACGTAACATATCTTCGATTTCATCGAGAGGCACGTCTTTCTTCAGCTTTAATGTTAAAGCTTGAGAGTGACAACGCATCGCACCAATACGCACACAATGACCGTCAATCGGAACGATTTGCTGGTTGCCCAAGATCTTGTTGGTTTCAACTTGACCTTTCCATTCTTCTTTCGACTGACCGCTGTCTAATTGTTTGTCGATATAAGGAATGAGTGAGCCTGCTAATGGCACGCCAAAGTTTGCTGAAGGGAAACCTTCGCCACGTTGTAATTCCGCAATTTTAGAGTCGATATCTAGAATTGGAGAGCGTGGGTCATCTAACAAATCTTTGGTGTTGTTGTACAAATAGCCCATACCAGAGATGAGTTCACGCATATTTTGCGCACCGGCACCCGATGCTGCTTGATAAGTCATCGAGGTTGCCCATTCCACTAAATTGTTTTGGAATAAACCACCTAAGCCCATCAGCATCAGTGAAACTGTACAGTTACCGCCCACGAATGTTTTGGTGCCGTTTACTAAACCATCTTTAATCACGTTCATGTTGACAGGGTCAAGTACGATGATGGCTTCATCTTCCATACGAAGTGTAGATGCCGCATCAATCCAATAGCCTGTCCAGTTTTCCGCTTTGAGCTTCGGGAAAACTTCAGAGGTATAGTCGCCACCTTGGCAGGTAATAATGACATCCATTTGCTTCAGACTGTTAATGTCTGATGCATCCATAAGTGCTGGGGCAGTTTTACCGCCAAACGCAGGCGCTTCACCACCTGCATTACTGGTAGAGAAATAAAATGGCTCAAAATGAGCAAAATCATTCTCTTCAACCATACGTTGCATAAGGACGGAACCAACCATCCCGCGCCAACCGACCAGACCTACTTTCATGTCACTTTGCCTCGGTGCGTTAAAATTAAAAGGGGATTCGAGTGTATCAAAAGAGCGCTTAACTGCAAGCACTACACAATGAAAACAGCAATTATATTGTGCAATATATCTTGTTTATGTTACATGCAAAATTGATATTAATTTATGAATCTACAAAAAATTAAGAATATAAGAGTGGGTATCTATGATCTGGGTTGAGTTGCTGGCATGTGTTGTGATTTGGTTAAGCTTCTGGTCTCTGATTCCACGAGATGAATGGTGGTTTCGAGGCGCAGATTTTCCACGCTTACAGATTTTGGCATTGGGGTTAATTGCTTTTATCTTGATGTTGCTTTGGGATGCGCCTTGGGATTGGGTGCGTGAAGCTATTTTGATTGGGTTAATTGCGGCGGTGGCGTACCAACTCAAAATGGTGTTGCCTTATACTTTTGTGTGGAAAAAACAGGTTAAAACGGTTACCAAAACAGAGTTACAGTCAGAGCGTCAGATTTCTTTAATTGTGTCGAATGTACTAACGCCCAATACTCAATACTCAATATCACTTATTGCTGCAGCAGATTCGTCAGTATCAACCAGACTTGATTTTGACTTTAGAGTCAGATGCACATTGGCAACAAGCCTTGAGTGTACTGGAAGATGACTATCCCTATCGGGTTGCAGTGCCTTTGGATAATCTGTACGGCATGCACTTGTATAGTCGTTTAGCGCTTAAAGATATTGAAGTTAAGTTTATTTTGAGCGATGAAATTCCTTCGATTCATGCCACAGTCATCTTAAGGTCAGGACAGCCAGTGCAACTGTATTGCTTACACCCGAAACCACCAAGTCCGACAGAAGCCAAAGACTCTACTTTACGTGATGCTGAATTATTGATAGTTGGTGATCAGATTAAAGATTTGGATGAAAGTTGTATTGTGATGGGGGATTTGAATGATGTGGCGTGGTCGCGCACGACACGACTTTTTCAACGGATCAGTGGGCTGCTAGACCCCCGAGTCGGACGACATTTTGTCAATACTTTTCATGCCGACTATCCCTTGCTGCGCTGGTCACTGGATCATGTTTTTCACAGTACGGATTTTGCCTTAGTGCAGATGCAGCGTTTAGCACATATGGGTTCAGATCATTTCCCCGTATATGTGGTGCTACAAACCGGTCGGGTGTTTGAGCAGGTGCAAGAAGAGCTGGAACAAACCGAAGCCGATGAGCAAGAAGCGCAGGAGGCGATTGAAGATGGAATTGAGAAAGCGGAACGAGAAGGTAAGCAGGTGACAGATAAAATTGTCAAAGATTACCAGTAAACATACGGGGCGCTCGGATTTCATCAGTGTAGGATATGGCTTACAGGGATTTGGGAATCTGACGAATGGTTAGTCATTTGATATCCCCATATTCTAGTCTCATCAGCAGATGGAACGGGAATGGATCATCCCAGTATGGAAGTTGAAGCTGATGGAAATCATCATGGATATGATGTAGGTATGGAATGCCACCGAATAAAACAAGAATAACGTTGAAAGCACAACCTCATGTACCCGAGTTTTGCAGGACGCAGAACTCGGGTTCTACTTTTTAAGCAGCACTTTTTTTTGTTAAGAATAAATCTTGTCATAGCCTGCGGGGCGAGTTTTAAAGCGACGGTGGAACCACATATATTGAGTTGGAGCAATACGGAGTTGATTTTCAATAATTTGATTCACGCGTGTCGCATCATCGACTTCATCTTCACTGGGTAAGTTTTCCACCGCAGGTTCAATCAACACTTTGTATTGTGGGTTTTTAATATCCCCATCACGATAAAAATACAGAGGGATGGCTGCGGCTTTGGTCATTTTCAATAAGCGACGATGTGCTGTAACAGTCGCTGCGGGAACGCCAAAAAAAGGTGCCATAACACCTTGTTTTAAACCAAAGTCTTGATCTGGACTATACCAAATGGCATGGCCATTTTTTAAGTTGCGGACCAAACCACGCATGTCATCATGATCGATTTGATGTGCATAAATGGTGGAACGACAGCGGTAGATGAGCATATCCAGCAGTGTATTATTTTGTGGGCGATACACCACATCTGGTTCAAAATACTGCGCGCATAGATAACCACCCGCATCGAGCAAAGTAGAGTGGGTTCCTAAAAGCAGTGCACCTTTACCTTCTGCTTGTGCTTTTTGAATATGTTCTAAACCTTCAATACTGACACGGCCAGTAAACCACTTTGGGTTATACCACGCATTCAGCGTTTCAAAGACCCCCAGCATTTGATCGACAAAAACCAGACGCGCATTTTCAAGGACCTCTTGGGCCGACCATTCAGGGAAACACACTTCCAGATTACGAATGGTGGTTTTACGCCGCGACTTCAAATATTTAAAACTGAGGTTGCCTAAGAGGGTTGCCAGTCGGTGTTGAATTGCCCATGGGAGAATCGCCAATATCATGAGAAAGACGATACCAATCCAAACGCCCCAATATTTGGGATGCAGAAAAGACCACTGAAATTCACCGGGTTGATAGTCTGGCTTCGAACTCATAAATTGCGATAAAGGCTGAAAAGAGAATGTTTCGAGTTTAGCATGAAGCAAGAATGAAGATGCAATCTTCACCATGAACCTGTTGTACAGGACCTTCTCATATCAAGTTGTGATGGTTTTTATGAGGTGGGTGAAACTGTATTCATGCTCAGTGGAGAACGGGGTCTAAATATCTCGCAACATTTGTTTTGTTTTAATTTGGGTGAAATTCACAATACTAAGAAGAAAGATAAGAACAGAGGGATAAAAATGCTAAAAAACATTATCAGTTGCGGTGTGCTATTTATTGCTTTAACGGGCTGTGTCTATAGTCCATATGATGATTATAATCATTATTATCACGGGTTTGGTTGGACTGGGTATGCACCCTTTCCACTAGAAGACCATCGTCCACCACCTAATGGTCATGGCGGTGGACATCCAGGAGGGCAACATCCTGATCATATCCATCCAGGAGGAGGGCAGCCTGGTGGAGGTGGGTTGCATCCAGGAGGTAGTCATTCAGGTGGTGGCGGAACTCATCCTGGCGGGGGCGGGATACATTCAGGTGGAGGTGCTGGCGTACATCCTAGCGGAGGTGGGCATCGTCAGCCGCGTTAAATATAAAAAAACTCCGCATTGTGCGGAGTTTTTTTATGGAGTTTACGAAAAATTATTTGGTTAAATTTTCCAGTTCTTCCCAACGTTCCAGTTTTTCCAGCAATAGCTCATCAATTTCAGTCAAACGATTTGACAACGTCATCGCCTTGTCTGCATCTGAAATAAATAATGAACCATCTGCAAGTGAGGCATTGATTTCCGCTTGCTCTTTTTCCAGTGCTTCCATTTCGGCAGGCAGTTGTTCAAGTGCACGTTGATCTTTATAGCTGAGTTTGACTTTTTTAGCAGGTGCTGCGTTCGCTTCAGCTTTTGCCGCTGCTTTTTTCACAGCACTTTTTTGATCAACCGCAGTTTGGTCTGGTCGCTGTTGTAAGTAATCTTGGTAACCACCAATGTATTCATCGATATTGCCTTTACCATCGAACACCCAAGTTGAGGTTACTACGTTATCCATAAAGGCACGGTCATGCGAAATAAGCAGTAAAGTGCCTTTGTAGTCAGACAACATTTCTTCTAGCAGCTCTAGTGTCACCATATCCAAGTCATTGGTGGGTTCGTCCATCACGATTAAGTTAGATGGCTTAAGTAGTAACTTGGCTAAAAGAATACGGTTGCGCTCACCGCCTGAAAGGGCTTTGACTGGTGTACGCGCACGTTCTGGTGAGAACAAGAAATCTTGCAAATAGCTGTAAATGTGACGACGGTTACCATTCACATCGACATGGTCAGAACCTTCTGAAACGTTATCTTTGACAGATTTTTCAAGGTCGAGAGCATTACGTAATTGGTCGAAGTAAGCTACTTCCAATTGTGTGCCAGTTTTCACCGTACCCGTATGTTCTTGTTCGCCTAAAATGGCTTTAATGAGGGTGGTTTTACCGACACCGTTGTCACCAACAAGACCAATACGGTCACCACGTAACACTAATGCAGAGAAGTCTTTGATGATCGGCGCATCATGACCAAAGCGAACGCTTAAGTTCTCAATTTCAAAGACCACTTTACCTGAACGGCTAGCGTCTTGTGTCGCCATGCTGACTTTGCCTTGTTGTGAGCGACGGGCTTTTGATTGTTCACGTAGTTCTTTTAAGGCACGTACACGACCTTCGTTACGCGTACGACGCGCTTTAATCCCTTGGCGAATCCACACTTCTTCTTCAGCTAAACGTTTGTCAAACAGTGCATTCTGCTTTTCCTCAGCTTCCATTTGCTGTGCTTTTAGTTCGAGGTAGCGTGAATAGTTACCCTCGTAACTGCGCAAAGTGCCACGGTCGAGCTCTACAATACGAGTTGCAATACTGTCAACAAATGAACGGTCATGCGAGATGAACAGTAAAGTTAAATTATTTTGATCGAGTAGAAATTTTTCTAACCATTCAATACTTTCAACGTCCAAATGGTTGGTTGGTTCGTCCAGTAATAGTACATCGGGTTGGGTGAGGAGTGCACGAGCAAGCAGCACACGACGCTTACGACCACCCGATAAATCAGCCAAATCAGCATCTGGGTCTAGGCCCATTTTGCTTAAAATGGAATTGACTTTGGTTTCTAAAGCCCAGCCATCTAACATATCCATTTTATGTTGCAAGTTACCCATACGGTCGCATGCATCCATATCACCCAATACACAAGCATCACTGGCTTCATGATAGGCTCTGAGCACATCTGCGGCTTCACCTGCGCCGTCTGCCACGATATCCGCCACTTTACCCGAGTCCATCGGCACATCTTGCGCCAACATGGAAATGGTGATGCCGTTTTGCAGAGAAACTTCACCAGAATCGGGTAATAAACTTCCCTCGATCAGTTTAAGTAAAGTAGACTTACCTTCACCATTACGACCAATTAAACACACTCGTTCACCGCGCTCCAATGAAAAGTTCGCGCCGTCGAGCAAGGCAGGTCCACCAAACGCAAGTTGGACATCCCTTAAAGTAATATAGGCCATAATGTTTCCTGAAAAATCTCAAATGAGGACTTGAAGTGTCTAAACAACAAAATATTGATAATCAAGCGCCATTGTCCGCACCCATTGAAGATTTGCAAGTCCGAATTGCATTTTTAGATGATTTAGTTGAACAACTCAATGAACAATTGGTGATTCAAGGACTGGAAATTGCTGATTTAAAAAAACAAATGCAAATTTTGTATCAACGTGTTGAATCTTCAGATTTGTCCGATGGAATTGCGACATTTGATCCGATGGCCGATCGTCCACCACATTATTAAGTTCATTTGCTGTCTGGGGCTAAAAAATGCTGTGATGTGGGGTGCAGATAGTGCTGAGTCTTGTCTCTTTTTTGTTTTACCCAACTCAAAGCCCAATTTGACTGACGAAATCATTTGACCTTTGATGTAGTTCCTACTCTAATACCCGCTTTCTGGTGCATCCCATAAAAACTGTCCTATGACTCAAAAAGTTGTTCTTCTTGACCTTGAAAATAATGTTCCGACTGCCAAATTGTTGCGCGAGATTGTGGAGCATTATCCGACTTTGTATTTGTTTCATTGCCAAGGTCAATTTGAGTATGCATTGCAAGATTTAACAGAATTAGCTGCTTGGATCAGCAGTGGTCAAGTGGTGATTTTAGACACGCCCAAAGCCGAGCAAAAAGAGTTCGAATATGCCGTTGTGGTGGGACAGTTAATGGCTTTACTTGAGCCAGAGACGCAGGTTGAAATTATCTCTGCGGTCAATACAGCAGAAATACTCTTGGACTTAATGCAATCTTCGCATATTCAAAGCAATTTGATTCTCATTCAGTCTGAAGCGTTAACGACTCAACGTCATCTTCCCAGTTTAGACAGCATCAAAAATCAGCCTTATTTAAAAATGGTCAAAAAATATTGTGATGCTTTGGGGGAAATGTCAGGTAAGCCGAACACATTGGACGGTCTAAAAAATTCAATAAGTAATATTTTGCAACTCGTACCTGAAAAGACGCAGCGGGTGGTAGGGATGTTGATTAATCTCAAAATCATCAAACGCTATGATGAGCAGATTCGCTTTCGTAAAAAAGTGTTGAAGCAGTGGTTGGCACTGAATTTGAATGAACAAGACCCAATTACACAGCCGAAAAGCATGCAACAAGCACTACAGCAACTGCAAAAAGACAGTATGGTAGGTGTGCTTGAACCAACTGTAGATATGAAGTCCGCGCAACAAGAACTGTTTAAAAACTTTGCACAGATTGATCCTGTACAGCTTGAGGTCGCACGAAAACTACGCGAGTTAAAAACCAATAAACCCAAAGATATCTATGCACTACGTGATTTGCTTGAGCAAATGTTTCCGAAGTCAGATGTGCGTATGTTACTGAAAGAGTTACTCGATAAAGGCTATATTTACTGGAATGGACATGAAGTTCTATATAGTCATGAAATGTTCTTAAATTAATTTTATCGTTCAAACTTGCGTTTTATATTGTGCTTATGCAACTCTAATAAAGGAATAAAAAGGTTGTGCTATGGAAAATACTGGAATTTGGGTTGTCGGATTTATCATCTTATTCATCCTCGGCTCGATTTTTGGACTTCGTGTAAGTCCAAGAGAGAAAGCTTTAGGTGAAATGCGTGATAAAGCGCGCAAGATGGGTTTACACCCGCGTTTAGTCGCAGCACCTGACTGGACGAAAATACCAATGGCTTCGGAAAACCGGGCCAGCATGGTGGCGTACTACAGTGTCCTGATTCCAGAAGCACGCCTACCTTTAATGCGCGCTCGCGTTGTTGATCAACAGCTTGAACTCATTACAGGTGATGACAAGTTTAAACATTTACCCATTGAATTAAAGGGTATTTATGCTATTGATATGCAAGCAAACTGCGTGGGACTCTATTGGGATGAGCATTCTGACTTAAGAGCAACCCAGTTAGATGCCATGAAAGCATATTTACAGTCTTTGGCTGAACTTTAATTTTACAGACCCATTGAAACAGGATTAACGGTTAATATGGCGAAAGCTCCTCGGTCCACATCCAAAAGTACTACAGCAGATTCTCCTGAGGCTGGGAAAAAGCGTGCTTTAGTGATTGTGGAGTCGCCTGCAAAAGCGAAAACAATCAATAAATATTTAGGCTCGAATTACATTGTGAAGTCGTCTGTGGGTCACGTGCGTGATTTACCTACAGGTGGTTCTAGTAAGACTGCAGAAAAGAAGCCAGCAACACGAACCAAACTGACCGATGCTCAGAAAGCTGAAAAAGCACAAAATGCACTGGTCAATCGTATGGGGGTTGATCCTGAGCATGACTGGAAAGCACATTATGAAGTGCTTCCAGGCAAAGAGCATGTGGTTGCTGAACTGAAAAAGCTTGCTTCGCAAGTTGACGAGGTCTATCTCGCAACGGACTTGGACCGTGAAGGAGAAGCAATTGCTTGGCATTTAAAAGAAGTGATTGGTGGGGATGACTCACGTTATCAACGTGTGGTATTCAACGAAATTACCAAAAATGCCATCCAAGATGCATTCAAGCATCCAGCACGCCTTGATATCGATAAAGTTAATGCGCAACAAGCACGCCGCTTTTTAGACCGCGTCGTCGGCTTTATGATTTCGCCATTACTTTGGGAAAAAATTGCCCGTGGTTTATCGGCAGGTCGTGTTCAGTCTGTCGCAGTTAAACTGGTGGTTGAGCGTGAGCGTGAAATTCGTGCCTTTATTCCCGAAGAATACTGGCAAGTTTTTGCAGACACCAAGTCACAGACCGATGAGATTCGTTTAGAAGCCGTCAAACAAGCAGGTAAAGCCTTAAAGTTACGCAATAAAGCCGATACCGATGCTTTATTGAAGCTCATTAAAGACGCAGATTACAAAGTTTCAGCACGTGAAGATAAACCGACCAAGGTCAATCCTAGCGCGCCGTATATCACCTCGACTTTACAACAAGCCGCCAGTACACGTTTGGGTTTCTCTGTGAAGAAAACCATGATGTTGGCGCAGCGTTTGTATGAAGCTGGTTTTATTACCTATATGCGTACCGACTCGACCTTTTTGAGTGACGATGCGGTGAATATGGTACGTCATCATATTGAGACCGAGTTTGGTACGAAGTATCTGCCTGCTAAGCCGAACCGCTATGGTAACAAAGCGGGTGCACAAGAAGCCCACGAAGCGATTCGTCCATCGAATGTGGCTTTAAAAGGCGATAGCTTAGTGGGTGTGGAACGTGATGCACAACGTTTGTATGATTTGATTTGGCGTCAATTCGTCGCGTGTCAAATGACACCAGCAGAATACTTGTCATCGACTATTTTAGTGGATGCCAACGGTGTTGAACTTAAAGCCAAAGGTCGCACCTTAGTCTTTGACGGTTTCACTAAAGTCCGTGGTCAAAACAAGTCAGACGATGATGTGTTATTGCCTGCGGTGAAAGTCGGTGAAATCCTGACGCTTGAAAAATTAGATCCATCGCAACACTTTACCAAGCCACCTGCACGCTTTACCGAAGCGTCACTGGTGAAAGAGCTTGAGAAGAAAGGCATTGGTCGTCCATCGACCTATGCGGCGATTATCTCGACCATTCAAGACCGTGGTTATGTCAAACTCGAGAACCGCCGTCTGTATGCAGAAAAAATGGGTGAAATTGTTACTGATCGTTTAGATGAAAGTTTCAATAACCTCATGAACTATGACTTTACCGCGGACTTAGAAGGTCAGCTCGATAAAGTGGCTGATGGTGAACGCAACTGGAAAGAGTTGCTCGACAGTTTCTATGGCGACTTTAAAAAGCGCCTGACCAATGCGCAAGGTGAAGGCGGTATGCGCCGCAACCAACCTGTAGAGGTTGAAGCCGTACACTGTAAAGAATGTGACCGCCCAATGCAGATTCGTACGGGAACCACAGGTGTCTTCTTAGGGTGTTCTGGCTATAACTTACCGCCGAAAGAGCGTTGTAAAGGCACGTTGAACTTAACGCCAGTTGAATCACTTGCCGCACTTTCTGATGATGACGCAGCAGAAACAGCAGATTTGATGTCGAAAAAACGCTGTCCAATCTGTGAAACTGCGATGGATAGTTATGTGATCGACGGTGGTCGTAAGCTACATGTCTGTGGTAATAACCCAGACTGTGCTGGTTTTGAACTTGAAGAAGGTGAGTTCAAAATCAAAGGTTATGATGGCCCAACCATTCCATGTGATAAGTGTGATGGGGAAATGCAGCTGAAGACTGGGCGTTTTGGTCCTTATTTTGCTTGCTCAAGCTGTGATAACACACGTAAAGTCTTAAAAAGTGGTCAGCCTGCACCTCCGCGTGTAGACCCGATTAAGATGGAACATTTACGTTCAACCAAGCATGATGACTTTTTTGTATTACGTGATGGGGCGGCTGGTTTATTCTTGGCGGCAAGTAAGTTCCCGAAAGTACGTGAAACACGTGCACCTAAAGTTTCGGAACTTCGTAGTGTTGCCGATCAGCTTGATCCGAAGTATCAGTTTATTTTGCAAGCACCTGATGTTGACCCTGAAGGGAATCCAACTTTGGTCAAATTTAGCCGTAAGAATCAAGCGCAATATATTGGTTCTGAAACGCCTGAAGGTAAGCAAACCAAGTGGTCATTGGTGTTCAATGATGGAAAATGGGTTGAAGCTTAAGTTCTAATTGCTTAGAAATAATCAAGAAATGCTCACTTTGGTGGGCATTTTTTATATGATGTACAGCTATAAATAAAAAAAGATTCTGGTTAATGTATGATTCCTATTCGCTCTGTTGTTGTATCCGCAGTTTTACTGTCAAAAATTGAGAGTGAAATTAAACTGTTATTGATGAAGCGTGTTAAAGATGATTATTGGTGCCATGTCGCAGGAAAGGTTGAAGAAAAGGAGACCGCCAGCCAAGCGATACTTCGCGAAATCAAAGAAGAAACCGCCATTCAGCCACAACGTTTATTTAGTGCAGATTACATCGAGCAGTTTTATGAGCCAAGCTTGAATGTGATTGAAATGATTCCCGCATTTGTTGGCTTCTGTGCTGAAAACCAATCTGTTCTATTGAATCATGAGCATACTGAATATCGGTGGTGCAGCTTATCTGAAGCTAAAACTGTGGCTGTATTTTCAAATCAAAGAAAATTATACGACTTTATTTGGGAAAACTTTGTATTACAACAACCTATAATACATTTAGAAATTACGTAATGTACTGATCATTGTGATAAAAAATTATTAAAAATTGGGGATCAAAGATGTGGAAAAAACTTCGTATTTTAATCTTGCTGCTGATTTTATTGGTGGTTGCTGTGAATGCTTACCGGGATCAGAACCAAGATTGGAGTAAGCCCATTATTGTATTACTCCATCCAGTTAATGCAGATGGGCAAGGCACAACTCAGCAATATATACAGCAATTGACGCCTGCGAACTTAAAAGGGGTGCAAGGTTATTTAGAGCAGATGTCGGCGACATATCGCGGACAACCGATTGCGATTTACTTCCAACTTGGGCGTGAACTCAAACAGCTACCACCGAAAGTGCCTGAGCAGGCAAGTTTATTGGATACGGTCTTGTGGAGCTTAAAGTTCCGTTATTATGCATGGAAAAACCATCAAGGTTCAGATGGTGCACCAGCCGTTACTTTATATTTGAACTATTATGATCCTGCACTGACTAAAGAGCTGAAACACTCGACAGCTTTGCAAAAAGGTCGCATTGGTTCGGTGAATTTATTTGCATCGACCAAGCAAACTGAGCAAAACAAAGTCGTGCTTGCACATGAACTTTTACATGCCTTTGGTGCCAGTGATAAATATGACTTAGCCACAGGGCAGCCGATGTATCCGGCGGGTTATGCATATCCAAATCAACAACCGCTGTTTCCTCAAGCCAAAGCTGAATTAATGGCGGGGCACATTCCAACCTCGCAAACACAGAGTAAAATGCCTGAATCGATTGATGAAACATTGGTGAATGAGATCACTGCGATTGAAATTGGGTGGAAAAAGTAACTGTGGATAATGCTAGGTTTATCCACAGCATGGATTGATAGTGTGGATAAACTCAAACCTACAAGTTCGCTGCAAAACATGTTAAAACTAAGTGAACGAAAATCAAACTTGAGAAGAAGATGAAAACAGTCGGTAATGATTTAGTTCGCCATCAACTCCATGAAAATCGTAAATGGTATTTGGGTTTAGGGATTTTATTGGTGTTGTTTGGTTTCATTCTTTTGGCCGCTTTGCCTTTTGCCACCTTATCTATGGTGTTTATCTTTGGCGTGCTGATGATGATAGGTGGTGTTCTACACTTCATCGCAGCCTTTAAGGTTTTTGAGGGTGGCTTCCGCTGGTTATGGGCATTGTTTGGTGTGTTGTATTTGGTCGCAGGCTATTATGCATTTAGCACCCCTGTGAAAACAGCCATTGTATTGACCAGTGTTTTAGCGGTTTTCTTGATTATTGCAGGGGTCATTCGTATCTTTAATGCAATATTATTTCGAGCATTCCAAGGTTGGGGTTGGACACTTTTTTCTGGTGTTTTAACTCTGCTGGCAGGCATTATGATTTTAACCACACCAGATGCCCCATTTTGGGTGCTGGGCTTATTCCTTGCTTTTGATATTTTATTCCAAGGGATTAATTATCTGACTCTAGCGGCAGCCATTAAGCAGATTCCACCAGCAAGCCAATCTGAATAAAGCATTCTTAAAAAATAAAAGGGAGCCTCATGCAGGCTCCCTTTTTCGTGTGCTTTTATCATTTGAAAAGCTGAATGGCAGGCTTATGGATTGACGGCATATTGACTTGAAATCGCAATACGATTCCACGTGTTAATCACAATCGCGATCCATTCAATAGCAGCAACTTCTGCATCGGATAAGTTTTTTGCTGCTTGTTGATACGCCGAGTCGGGGAAATGCTGCTGAGCAATGAGTGTAATTTCTTCAATTAAAATCAGCGCGGCGCGTTCTTTTTCGGAAAAATATCCACTTTCTTGCCATGCACTGATGAGGGCAATCCGTTCCATTGATTCGCCTGCTTTCATGGCATCTTGTGTATGCATACGCACACAGAATGCGCATTGGTTAATCTGTGAGGCTCTCAGTTTCAGTAAGTGTGAAAACCCAATCTCAAGACCTGCTTGTTGGATTTTTTGCATGGATAAGTTTTCGAGTTCTAAAACTGTTTTATACAGTTCAGGTGCAGCTTTTCCCAAATTGATACGTTGCATACATCACCTATTTTTTTAAAGAGCGTTGAGTGTTTAGTGATGATTTTATAGGCTAATTGATTGGCACTTTGTTTAATTTATGCATTAAAACAAATGAGTCAAGGTGGTCGTTTTGGTGACGCGCATAGTAAAACTCTTCTATGTTTAGAATTAAAGAATCATTGAGGTTATTTTGTCTTTATCGAGATGTATTTAATTTCAATGATAACGAACTGTGTTAAGGACAATGAAAAGAGAAAAATGCGGGCGGAAAATTTATAAATCGTGTTATTAATAAATTAAATTTTCTAAAAAATGATGGATGATGACAACTTTTATTTTAGCGCCAGACTCATTCAAAGAAAGTATGACAGCAGAACAGGCTTGTGCGGCGATGCAGCGTGGAATTCAAAACATAATCCCTAATGCTGTATGTATACATGTACCCATGGCCGATGGTGGCGAAGGCACAGTCGATGCTTTATTAACATCTTTGGCTGGCCAAAAAGTCGAATGTGAAGTAACAGGGCCATTGCCATCACAACGAGTTAAAACGTATTGGGGCTTATTTGATGGCGGGCAAACGGCTGTTATTGAAATGGCCAAAGCCAATGGTATTCATCTACTTGAGCCCGCACAGCGAAAACCATTATTGACCACAACTTTGGGGACGGGGCAAATGATTCGGCATGCCTTGGACGCAGGCGTATCCAAAATTATTTTGGCACTTGGAGGCAGTGTTACCAATGATGCAGGCAGTGGTATGGCTCAAGCACTTGGAATAAGGTTTTTAGATGTACAAGGGCGGGAAGTGCCCGTTGGTGGTGGCCATTTAAAAGATATTGAACAGATCGATATACAGGCTTTAGACCCACGCTTGCACGGGGTTCAAGTTTTGATTGCCTCTGATGTCTCCAATCCACTATGTGGCATGCAAGGCGCTTCGTATGTGTTTGGCCCGCAAAAAGGGGCGAGCGCAGAGATGGTTGAGCAGTTGGATCAAAACTTGAGTCACTTTGCGGATGTGGTGGAAACACAGCTTAATCTACAGGTACGTAATATTGCGGGGGCAGGCGCCGCAGGAGGGCTAGGTTTTGGTCTAATGGCCTTTACAGGCGCTAAGCTTCAGTCTGGCGCGAAGTGGGTGATTGAGCAAACTCAACTGACGGAGAAAATAAAGCAAGCCGATTATGTCTTTACGGGTGAAGGCAGTATCGACTTCCAAACCAAGTTTGGCAAAACGCCGTGGGCAGTGGCTCAGTTAGCCAAGCAGTTGAATAAACCAGTGATTGCCTTTGCTGGACGTGTCGGAGAGGATGTTGAGGCATTATTTGATGAAGGGTTTAGTCAAATTGTTTCGATCAATGAACCTGACTGTGATTTAGCAACAGCATTGAAAAACGCAGAGCAGAATTTGCAAAACAGCTGTGAGGACATTACTCGACTTTTGCTTTTAATTCATACTGAGCAAGCTTAATTTTAAATTTTTGAGGCAGTAAGCGGTTCGAACATAAGGTCTTAGCCCCAGATTTGAAGGTATATTTTAGACAGAAATGGATAATCGTTGCTGTAGCCTCATATTGATGTCATAGATTTGTTAAACTAGTAGCATCCACGAATTGATGAGTGATTATGAGTTTAGCCAGCCTAATTGATGAATTAAACCCGCAACAAAAACAAGCTGCCACGACTGAGTCGCAACACAGTCTGGTGCTCGCAGGGGCTGGCTGTGGCAAGACGAAAACCATTGTGGCACGAGCGGCGTACCTAATTGATCAAGGGATTCCTGCCAACCAAATTCAGATTTTAACCTTTACCCGCCGTTCAGCCAGTGAAATTGTGGCGCGAGTGGAGTTGGCTTTAGGTGAGCAAGCCAAAGGGCTGCGTGCATCAACTTTTCATACTTTTTGTATGTATCTGCTGCGCCGTGTACCGAAGGCCTTTGGTTTAGAGCAGTTTTCAATTATTGATCGTGATGATCAGCTGATGATGTTCCGCCTGATTCGTGGGAAAGATGACAAGAAAAATCCCAATCAATTGCCTAAACCGCAAGAACTGTGTGATCTGTATTCTTTTGCACGAAATACGCGTCAAAAGTTGAGTGATGCCTTAGAAAAACAGCATCCTGAGCATTTGGCTTTTAAAGATCAAATTGCGGAAATCATGAAAGAGTACGAGACACGAAAACGTGCGCGTAGTTTTTTAGATTATGACGATATTCTTGCGATCGTGGCCTCAGCACTCGACCAGTCAGACGGTTTAGCCGACTATGTGGCATCGCTCTGCAAACACATGCTGGTCGATGAAATGCAGGACACCAACCCTTTGCAGTGGACCTTGCTTGAACCTCTCAAAGACAAAGTAAGCCTGTTCTGTGTCGGTGATGATGCACAGTCGATTTATGGTTTCCGTGGTGCAGATTTTGAAAATATTCACCACTTTAAAGACCGTGTTCCGAATGCTCAGGTGTTTAAATTGGAGCAAAATTATCGTTCAACCCAAGAAATTTTAGACCTTTCCAATTGGCTGCTCAATCAATCTGAGATTCAATATAACAAACGCCTAGATGCGCATCGGGGGGAGGGCGTGAAGCCTTGCATGCACATTTTCCCAAATGAGTTTGATGAAGCAAAATGGATTGCGATCGACATTAAAGAGCGCCATTACTTACAAGGCAGTAAATGGTCGGATCATATGGTTTTGGTGCGTTCCAGCTTTGCAGCACGGCATATTGAGGCAGCATGTATTGCAGCCAATGTCCCCTATCGATTTATTGGGGGCATGAAACTGCTTGAAACCGCGCATGTGAAAGATTTACTGAGCTTGCTGCGCGTGATTGCCAACCCTCTGGATGATATTGCATGGATGCGTTTTCTTACCTTGTGGAATGGGGTGGGAGATGTCGGTGCAAGTCGTCTCGCTCAGCAACTTTTACTGGAGCCTGAGTTTGATTTGATCTTTGATAAATTAGAGAAATTTGGGCGGATTCCGGCTGAAACTGTGTTGATCATGAAGCAAATGACGGTACTGAAACAGGAGGTACAGGCTTGTGTCAGTTTGGGTATTCAGGCGATTGAAGCACAATTGGCGGAAAATTATAAAAAAGACTGGAACAGACGCCAAGGTGACTTTGAATTGGTTAAACAATTAGCTTCTAAACATACCCAATTGAGTGAGTTTCTAGAGGAATATGTGCTTGATCCTGTGTCGATTTCTGAAATCGAACGCCAGTCCGATAGTGATGTCGTCACTCTGATTACCATTCACTCGGCCAAAGGTACAGAGCAAAAAGTCTGTTATGTCGTCAATGTCACCCCGGGGCAATATCCGCATGCACGTGCCCAAGGTGATTTTAATGATGTCGAAGAAGAGCGTCGGGTCTTGTATGTGGCACTGACCCGTGCTCAGAATGAGCTGATTTTAACCAAGCAAAATTTAAGTCTGTGGGCGCGAGACGTGATTGATGAGCAAGGGCGTAAAGTCGAAAGTTATTTTTTGAATGATCTGACGCGAAATTTGTGTAGCATGGAAACCCATCATAAACCTCGTCAGCAAACGGTAAAGAGTGCTTTAATTGAGCGCCAATCGATTAATTTAGATTTTGGGATTAATCTCGATTAAACTAAACAGATTACATTGTGGTATTTGTTGTGCAATGTTCAGAAAGTAGCGTAGGCGATTGCTTTTTGATGATTTTGCCTATTTTTGAAGGTTGTAAGATGAAAATTTTAGTTCGTAATTTAGAGCGTACAGTGGCCGAAGCTGAACTGCTTGAATTATTTAAGCAATATGGCACAGTTGCATCATGTAATTTAATCCTTGATGCAGCAACAGGTAAATCGAAAGGTTTTGCATTTGTTGAAATGCCACACGCACGTGAAGCGATTAAAGCCATTAAAGGACTTAATACACTACGTTTGCATGGCACTGGTATTCGCGTCAAACAGGCGGAAGATAAATCTGAGAAGCCAGAAGCATAAATAAAAAGGAGCAATTGATGCTCCTTTTTTATGGGATAAAATGAAAAAATCTATCCAGCTTTATCGATTGTTGCGCCGATGGGACGACAAATCTCTCAAGGAAATAAAACCTTAGAGATCCGTTTTTGGCGACCAGAGCAATGGTCACTCAAAGATTTGATTATTGTGGAAAATAAGCACTATTTAACCCACAAGGACGATGAAGAGTTGGGGTATGCTGTTGCTATGGTTGATGTTGAGTCGATTCACTCATGGAGAGAAGATGAGCTTGATTCGGCGATGGCATCGTATTGGGAAGAGGGATATTGGGCTTGGGTACTCACAAATGTACGTCCCATACATATTTCGATGCCTGTCATAGCAAAAAGAAAGATTTATTTTATTGAAATAGATCATGCATAATTTTTATTATGCACTGCTGTATAGAAAGATTACTCTTAGAATTGTTATAAACGCCAAAACTTAGGAACACCCTTCATGACTCGTGTTGCCCGTTACCATGCTGATCGCACTAACCAAAAACTCTACTTTGCTCGACTTTCATGTCAACAAGCAGAACAAATTGATCATGTGCAACAAGCTCAGGCTTACCGTGAGGCTGCTGTGTTTCACTTGCATGGCGCGGTGCTTGCGTTTCTACAAGAGTTGGTCCGTTACTACCGCTTAAATGACTTAAACCCAACGTTGAAGTCCATAGAAGAGCATATGGCAGCTAAGGGCCAAGTCTCGCCTGAAGTGACTGTAATGCAACAACTGTCGAAAGAAGGTTTCATTGCCGAGTTAAAACGTGCTTATCGCTTGTGTCAGTATGCGCCAGAGCCGAGTACACCTGAACCTGAGTCAGAAACTTCATCGAATCTGATCATTAAAGTCACTCAAACCCCTCAGGCATGGTTACCCGATACCAAAATTTTACGTGAGTGGCATCGAGACTTAACGGCGTTGATCGATGGCTTTCGGAATGAGATGGTTGAATTCTAAAAGCGATGACCAGCGCTTGAAGTTTGAAAATTTGTCCTTATATCAATAAGTCTAAGCGAAGCAAAGTGCAACTGCCTTTGCCACCATGTTGAACATGGAGGAAATATGTCTATAGAACAATTGAAAGAATTATTTGGAAATCAAGAAGCCATTTTAGAATTGGTTCAACTTGAAGGTGGTGAGCTCGCACTACGTAACGCAGGTTCGGAGAGTGCACCTTTAGTCACGATCCAGTTTAATGAAGAGCTCAAAGCATTATTGGGCGACCAGACAACAGTCGTTGCTCAGCAGATGGTGCAAGCGGCTTTATACGGCTTACTTGAAAAACAAGTAGGCGAGTGGCAAGCGGAAGTGGTGGATGAAAAGCCACAGTTCTTCAGCTAAGTCGAATAAGAAAAAACGCACTGAACAGTGCGTTTTTTGTATCCAGTGTTTGTTCCCTAGTGGGTGGGTGTTTGATGATGCGCAATCTGAATTTGATTTAAAATATGATTGCTCATATTTTTCGCCATTTCCTCTTTTGCAAAATAAACTTCACCAATTTGATCGCGGCGTATCACTTCGGCTTCTTCTTTACTTTCTGCACACACCAAGACCTGAATCTCAGGATTGAGAGTTTTGGCGATATCCACGATTTTATGAATATCTAAAATATCCATCGGGGAAAGTACCAACAGACGCGCATGTTGAATATGGGCTTGAATCAGTACGCCAGGGTCTGTCGCCATCCCAGAAACAGCCGCAATGCCTTTTTCACGCAGGTTTTCTACAATTTCACGGTTTTCTTCCGCAATCACCACTTTAATGTCTTCGGCCATCAATTGTTTGGTAATGCGACGGCCAACTTCACCATGTCCAACAATTACCACTTGATCACGTAAGTAGTCTTGTGAAACTTCATCAGGCAGCATTGCCAATGGGTCACCACTACGTTCCAGTAAGCGTGCTAGATGTGAGCGCTCACGAATCCAACGTTGTACAGGCTCAATTGCGGAGAACACAAAGCTGTTTAAGGTGATGGAGATGAGTGCCCCTGCCAAAATTAGGTTTTGCCCTTCTAGGGACAAGAGTTTAAGTGAAACCCCGAGTGTGGCTAAGATGAAGGAAAACTCACCAATTTGTGCCAGTGAAGCACCGACGGTGAGTGCCGTATTGATGGGGTAGCGGAAAAAGAGCACCAGTGCCATAGCGGCAATGGTTTTGCCGACCATAATAATTGCAACGACTGCAAGCACATGCACCGGTTGTTCCACTAAGATGCGTGGGTCAAATAACATGCCAACTGCAACAAAGAACAAAATGGCAAAAATTTCACGTAGAGGGAGAGTCTCTTCTTCGGCTCGATGGCTAAAGTCAGACTCTTTAACGACCATCCCGGCAAAGAAAGCGCCCAGTGCCATGGAAACACCGAAAATTTTGTACGCGCCAAAGGCGATTGAGACCGCAGCAGCCACCACGGTTAAGGTAAATAGTTCACGCGAACCAAGGCGAGCGACAAATTGCATGATCATTGGAACAAGACGTTTCCCGATGATCAGCATAAAAGCGATGAAGCCTACTACTTTAAGTAAGGTGATGCCTAAGGTAAGCCAAATGTTGTCATCAGTACTGCCTGCAAGGGCTTCTCCACCGAGTAGAGCTGCTGTTGCGGGTAGGAGTACCAGTACCAAGACCATGACCAGATCTTCAACTAAGAGCCAACCTACGGCAATTTTACCGTTGACTGAATTGAGTAGACCACGGTCTCCCAGTGCTTTGAGTAATACCACTGTACTGGCACAAGACAGGCTTAAGCCGAAGACCAAGGCAGAGCCAAAACTCCACCCCCAGATCATACTGACGCCTATTCCGAGCAGGGTCGCGACAGCAATTTGTAAAATAGCACCAGGCAATGCAATGCGTCGAACTTGTAATAAGTCATTGAGGGAAAAATGCATGCCCACACCAAACATGAGGAACATGACCCCAAGTTCAGCCAATTGGTTCGCCAGATGAATGTCTGCGACAATACCGGGAGTATTGGGGCTAATAATGATACCCGCAATCAGATAACCAATGAGTGGGGGAAGGCGTAAGCGTACGGCAAGATAGCCGAAAATGAGCGCAAGCCCAAAACCGACAGCGAGTAATATAATGAGATCTACGTCATGAGGCACTAAAAACTCCTTAAGCAAAAGTTAAGGGTGAAAAAGAAGCAAAGCACAAAAGGTGCCAAAAGAGATTAAAAGTTTAACAAGTCGAACGAAAAAAAAGCAAAAAAAAACGACCTAAAGCAGGTCGTTTTTTCCAAAAAACTAAAATTATTTAATTTTAGCTTCTTTGAAGATTACGTGTTGACGGATTTTTGGATCAAATTTTTTGATTTCCATTTTTTCCGGCATAGTACGTTTGTTCTTAGTTGTGGTATAGAAATAACCTGTACCAGCAGTAGAAACTAGGCGAATTTTATCACGCATGGTTCAGACTCCTTAGATCTTTTGACCTTGAGCACGTAGGTCAGCAACAACCTTCTCGATACCCAATTTGTCGATAATACGCATACCTTTTGTAGTTAGACGAAGACGTACGAAACGTTTTTCGCTTTCTAACCAGAAACGGTGGTGATGCAGGTTCGGCTCGAACCGGCGTTTGGTTTTGTTATTGGCGTGCGAGACGTTGTTGCCAACGACTGGACGCTTGCCGGTAACTTGGCAAACCTTAGACATGGTGAACTCCATTGCTAGACAGCACCGATTGTGCGCTAGTTATTAAGTAAACGGATGAAATCATTCAAGGGGCGTTTTATACCAAAAATGCGCTTAAAAGACAAGCGATTTTCATTAAAACTAGGCATGAACCCGTGCGATAGGTCATGCCTTGATCATTTAGCGAAGAAGGGTCTTTGAAATCAACTTGTGAATTGGTTTGTTAAACGGTGGGAGAATGAATTTCAAGCTATATAACTTGGGATTCGACATCACTGACCGTTCATGCGACAAACTGAAGAAACCTTCTGGACCATGATATTTTCCCATACCTGATGCACCAACGCCACCAAATGGTAAATCGTCTTGTGCGACATGGGTCAAAACCGTGTTTTGTCCGAAATGCCCTGAATGAGTACGCTGTGCAACATAATCTGCACGCGCCTGATCAAAGTCGAAGTAGTATAATGCAAGTGGACGCGGACGGCTATTAATAAACTCGATAACATCGTCTATTTGATCATATTCCATGATCGGCAACAGTGGCCCAAAGATTTCGTCTTGCATAATACGCATGTCAGGTGTGACCCCAGTTAACAGTGTAGGGGGCACTTTACGTGTATCGGAGAAGGTTTCATGGGCTGGGTTGATCTCAACCACCTGCGCTCCATGCTCACGTGCATTTTCAAGATAGCCTTGCAAGCGGTTGTATTGGCGGTCATTAATAATCGAGGTGTAGTCTGGATTATGCAGAATGTCGGGATACATCTCTTCCACACACTCGCGGAAGTGCTCAATGAACTCGGCAGTTTTACCTTTAGGTAAGAACATATAGTCAGGTGCAACGCAGGTTTGACCTGCATTCCACAGTTTCCCTGCAGCTATACGCTGCGCAACATCCCGTAAATGAATAGAAGGATGTACTAATACTGGTGATTTTCCGCCAAGTTCGAGGATCAGTGGAACGAGGTTCTCTGCCGCAGCAGACATGACGGTTTTACCGACATTGGTTGAACCTGTGAAAATCAGTTTGTCAAAAGCCAGACGACAAAAGGCATCCGAAATTGCACCACCGCCATTGGTCACGGAAACTAATTCTTGAGGAAAGGCTTCGGAGAGCGCTTTTTCAAGGATGCGACCAAAGTTGCTCGATGAACTGGAAATTTTGATCATGGCATGGTTACCTGCCGCCAAAGCACAAATTAAGGGTCCAATCGAGAGTAATAAAGGATAGTTCCATGGGGTAATAATACCGATCACACCTAAAGGTTGATATTGCACCCATGCTTTAGCTGGCTGGTGAATGATTGAAACGTGACGTTTCGAGGGTTTCATCCACGTGGTTAAATGCTTGCTATAATATTTGATGTGTTCAAGGCAGGTGAGCAATTCCCCAATTTTGGTTTCACTGGTGGAACGGTTACCGTAGTCTTGATTAATTGCCTCTGCAAATTGATCTTGATACTTAACTAAGATACGCTTAAGTCGTGCCAAACGGTCAATACGCTCTTTTGCGGTTGGCAATGGATAGCGTAAATAAGCGTGCTTTTGCTGTTCAAGCACATCTTGTAGGTGCTGAATATCATAAGAATGTGGTGTCAATGAAGTTGTTTTTGTTTGACTGTTCATGCCGCACTACCATTTCAAATTTCAATTTATGTTTAATTTTTAGAGTGATTACTCTAATTAGTCAAGTTACTTTATGTGTTAGTCTTCTAATGCACTGAATGAATGGTTATTTTAGGATGTCTCAAACTAAAACGTTGAAAACCAAAGAACGTATTTTGCAACTCAGTTTGCAGCTTTTTAACGAGCGTGGAGAACGTTCTGTTACGACCAATCATATTGCCGCTGAATTGAATATGAGTCCGGGAAATTTGTATTATCACTTTCGCAATAAAAGTGAAATTATCAAAGAGCTTATGGAGCAGTATCAAGGCGAAACGCTACAGATGCTGGCTTTGCCGGATGACCGTCTGTTAGATGCCAATGATAAAATTCGTTATTTTCAGGTGCTGAGCAGCCAGTTATGGGCTTATCGCTTTTTACACCGTGATGTCTACCACTTGGTTGAAAACAATGAAGACTTCCGCAAGATGTATCCGCGTTTTGCAGGGCAAGTGATGCAACAAGGGCAAAAAATTTATCAGGCCTTTGTTGATGCAGGCTTGATGCAAATGACGTCGTCAGAAATTGAAGCCCTGATTATTAATTTATGGATTGTACTGACCAACTGGACCAACTTCCTTTATATGTCGGGTCATATCACTGACTCCAATACATTAGAAGAAAAGTGGGTCTGGCAGGCACTCCGTCAAATGGTGTTCTTAGAAGGGGCTTATTTGCGTGGTGAAAGTCGTGAGACGTATGAGCGCTTGTTGGATACGATGGGGCCGTCTGAACTGTTTTCGAGCTTGGCATCATTTAAATCGGATGATAAGCCATAAGGTGTTTTGACAGCTGAGTAAAAAGCGCTAGAATACTCGGCTTGATTTTCATTTTACTGATTTAAACTGACATGAATATGACAACTGCTAACACAGCACGTTTACTGATTACTTGTGAAGATAAGCCAGGGATCGTGCAAGCTGTATCGAGCTTTTTGTATCATCAAGGCGCAAATATTACTGCGCTTGATCAATACGCGACTGAAGCTCAGGGCGGACGTTACTTCATGCGTGTTGAATTTGAACTGGACAATTTACAGTCTCGTAAAGAAAGCATTACTCAAACTTTTGCTGCAAATGTAGCAGAGCGTTATGAAATGCAATGGCGTTTGGCGCTAGTCAGCGACGTGAAAAAAGTCGGGATTTTGGTGTCTAAAGTAGACCATGCCTTACTTGAGCTGTTATGGCGTCATGCGCGTGGTGGTTTGCCATGCGAAATTACCAAAGTGATTTCTAACCACGAAACTTTACGTGAAGCGGTTGAGAACTTTGGTATTCCGTTTGAGGTTGTCCCTGTAACGAAGGACAACAAACGCGAAGCTTATGCTGAAATTGATGAATTAATGCAGGGCAATGATTTATTGGTACTTGCGCGTTATATGCAAATTCTAGATGAAGCATTTGTCGAGAAATGGGAAATGAAAGTGATTAACATTCACCATTCTTTCTTACCTGCTTTTGTTGGCGCAAACCCATATAAGCAAGCGCATGAAAAAGGTGTAAAACTCATTGGTGCAACTGCGCACTATGTCACTGCGGATCTGGATCAAGGTCCGATCATTGAGCAGGATGTAGAGCGTGTGAACCATGACTTTACGGTTGATCAATTACGTGAATTGGGTCAGGATGTTGAACGTAATGTCTTGGCACGTGCAGTGAAGTGGCACTTAGAAGACCGTATTATTGTTGATGGTAACAAAACAGTCGTTTTCCAATAAAAAATTGGTTGCAAGCAAGATTGAAAAAGGCATACATTAAGTATGCCTTTTTTGTTTGGGTATGATTAGAAAAAACCATAAAAAGTGACAAATTAATAGTTGCAAATGAAAACACTTCTCATTTATCATTGCGCTACTTTATTGTACTAACCGATAAGCGTTATAGTGGAAACCAACCCAGTGGCCACTCCGCTTAAATTAGGTCACCGATTTTAATGAGTTCAACAGTTATTTCTCCTATGCAGACTCCCAACCCGATGAAAAAGAAAGTTCTTGCTGCTTTGATCGCGGTTGTCGTGGGCCATATGGGCGTATTGTGGGCAGTGAACCACATGAAAGCTCCTGAACTCAAACCGATTGAAAAAGAACCATTGAAGGTTCGCTTCGTTAAAATTCAAGAACCACCAAAACCGCTACCGCCTAAGCCGAAGGAAGAACCGAAAAAGGAACCGACTAAGCCGAAGGAAGTGAAGATTGTGGAAAAACCACAACCGACCCCACCGAAAAAGGTAGAAAAGGTTCAACAAGTTAAAAAAGCAGAAGTGGTTAAACCAGTTGTTAAACCAACTGAAACCCCTGTAAAACCGACAGTCACCACGACGATTACAGAGAAAAAAGTCGAAAAGCCTGTCGAGAAACAAGAACAAGCGAAACCTGTCACTCAAGCTGCACCAGCTGATACTTCACCTAAGTCGGTGTCGATTGGTGGTTCAGGTGTGCAATGGAGTCGCTCTCCAAAACCAGTTTATAGTAATCAAGATTTACAAGGTGAAAACCGTCGAGTCGTGGTGCTGATTGAGGCGAATGAAAAAGGGTCGATTGTGAATGCCCGTATTACGCGCTCAAGTGGTGTACCTGCTTTAGATGAAAAGATTTTAAGAGCTGTCAAAGGCGCTAAATTTAAACCTTATAAAGAAAATGGTGTGGCTTATCCAATTCGGGCTGAGCAACCATTTGATTTAGAATTGAATACAAAACGCTAACTTTATCAGGAGTTCGAGTATGAACTTTTCAGTTTATTGGCAACATGCTGATGCAGTCAGTAAAACACTGTATTTCATCTTGTTGGCAATGTCGATTGCAACGTGGACCATCTTTGTTTTACGTATCATGGGTACACGTCAATTGAAACAACAAGCTTATGCTCAACTTTCGCAAGCTTTAGCTAAGTTAAAATCAAAGTTTGCTGTATTGAACTTTGAACAACGTAAATCAGTTGCAGAACAAGCACTCCTTCGTCAAATTTCTGCTGAAAAAGCGAATGCTGAGAAAGGTGTTTCAGTTCTAGGTACGATTGCATCGCTTGCACCGTTCGTTGGTTTGTTTGGTACAGTATGGGGAATTTTCCATGCCCTGGTTGCTGTTGGCAAAAGTGGTCAAGCAGGCCTAGCGCAAGTTGCAACTCCTGTAGGTGAAGCACTGATCATGACGGGTTTAGGTTTGGCTGTCGCGATTCCTGCGGTGTTAGCGTATAACATCTGTGCACGTGTAAACCGTACTTTGGCACATGAGCTTCAAGACCAAGCACACGGCTTGCTCATTGATACCATGTTGCAACAAGACTCAGCACCTGCGGCAGTAGAAAGTAAAGCGACTCAACAAGGTTTAGTTGGAGGTCAAGCTTAATGGCTTTTCAATTGGGTGACGATAACGATGCTGGTATGAATGAGATGAACCTCATTCCGCTGATCGATATTATGCTGGTTTTGATGATCATCTTCTTGGTGACAGCGACCGTTGCCAACCCATCAATTCCATTAACTTTACCAAAAACGACGGCTGATATTGTAGATCCTCCACCTAAAGCCATTACGGTAAGCATTAATGCAAATGGCGAAGTGGCTTGGGATAATCAAGTGATTAGCTTAGAAGAACTACAAACGCGTTTTAATGAAGCGGGTGAGTTGGAAACCAAGCCAACGGTTCAACTTCGTGCAGATAAAGAATCTCGTTACGATATGGTCGCACAAGTGATGTCTCGTGCGAGTGAAGCTGGACTGGCGGATATTGCTTTCGTAAGCGATAACTAAGTTGATGTTAAAAAAAGCGACTCTTGAAGTCGCTTTTTTTATGGTGAATTATTAAGTTATTTGCTGTCTTTCAATAAAGCCTGAAACTTAGAGCGCAGCTTCATCAGTTTTGGCGGAATGGCAAAGTTGCAATAGCCTTGAGAAGGGTTACGAGCGTAAAAGTTCTGGTGATAGTCTTCGGCCGAATAGAACGTTGGTACAGGACTGAGTTCGGTCACAATATCGAGACCTTCTGCCTTTAAGTCGTTAATTGCTTGCTCTGCATCAACACGCTGCGCATCATTAAAATAATAAATGACTGAACGATACTGGGTGCCGACATCATTGCCTTGACGGTTGAGTGTCGTAGGATCATGAGTGGCAAAAAACACATCGAGCAGCTGAGCATAGCTGATTTGAGTTTCATCAAAATCAATTAAAATAACTTCGGCGTGGTTGGTATCGCCACGACAAATATCTTCATATGTTGGGTTGTCGGTATCTCCTCCTGCATAACCACTGGTCACTTTATGTATGCCCTGAAGCTCTAAATAAACCGCTTCTACACACCAAAAACATCCACCGCCAAAGAGTGCTTGTTGCATTTTAAAATCCTAATTGTGTTTATATCTGTTTATATAAGGGCTGATTGGTGCAGTACAATGTTGTCTGCTACAGATTAAAAAAGCCTGTGATTACAGGCTTTTTATAGAAATAATTTAACGTGGTTGAATGGCAGAGCCAAACTGTAGCAGCAAGTTGCCATGTCGATCGAGTAGTTTCAGAGTTTTACCAAACACTTGGTAATGTGTCACTTTTGCCAGCGCTTCTTGGAACTGTTGTGGAACAGTACTGTTATTGATACAGGCCATTCGGGTGGTTGCGAGCTGGCTCAAGGTGAGCGTATCGCGTCCTACGGTATAGCTGCCCATAATGCGGTTACAGCCATCTGCACCACTGATGCGGTTATCAGCTGAAAACTGAAGGCTTGGAATATTACGTTCATTGGGTGCTGTTTTAATTTCGGTATTGCCGATTTGCGTCAAAATCCAAGTCCGTTGCTGAAGCTGTTGAATGTTGGCCATTTCAATGGTGTCGGATGGCGGTGGTGTCGTTTGGCAACCAGTCATGATTAAGCTACTCGCTAAAAGACTGCTTGCAATCAGTTTTTTTAACATGGGATCAGACTCTTATTTTGATGTATCGTCTGAACTATCAAAGCAAATTTTGTCGTTGATTGCCAGTTTTAACTTGCAGCTTTTCGTTGCAGACTTTAGCGTGTTTGGTCAACGGGTAGGCCCTGACGAATAAGCTGTGAATACTCTCGACTGGTTAACTCTGTTTCTTTGCTTACACGTGGGTTGATATAGGCTTTTTGATACCATGTTTTCATATCCCACTGTGGACTAATCGCGCCTAAGTCATACAGATAGTTCGGCAAATAACCTGAAGCTAAAATACGATAGTCGGTTGGTAAAGCGTCATGTGAAACGGCTTGAACCATATCAAACACCAATGTGGTGCAATTACTGGTGAGGGTGTTATACCACTTAGGATGCTTGGCGAGCTCGTCTGCCTTATGTAAATACTCTACAAACAGTGCTTTACTTTCAGCCTGTCTGAGGCGAACAGGAAAGAAATAGACTTGTTCCTGACGAATATTGCTACGGGTATACACAATATCATGTTCGTCTGAGGCCACTAAACTCAGCTCATATTTTCTAAAAAAACCACCAATCGCTGAAAATTCTTCATTTTTCTCTTTGCGAATTTCAATGGAAAAGGTCAGCGGTGCGGTATTGGCAAAATCAAAACTGACCAAAGTATGTGCAATTTGCGGCCCCATCCAGTATGAGGTAATGATATTGACCCCAGTGATTTGATTCAGATTGAAAGAGCGGGTATCCCAATGTTCAGTATAGGAGCCGTCAGGGTGCCATGTGAAATTGCGGACATTATGAAGGGTGACATGGTCGCCTTGTTTTTCATAATGCAAGATTTTTGCTACTTCAGGTTGCCAGTCGCGGTCTTGGCGAGCATCTAAACTAAAATACCAAGACAAAGCCAGTAAAAAGCCAAGGAGATAAAGGATGATATCGAGGCGACGACCAAAAAAGCTTTGGGTGATATAGATGCCCAAAATGCTGAGCGCAAAAGCAATCCAGATTCCAATAAAAATACGGCTGACCAACCAACCCCAAGGCGCTTGAATCCACAATGCAAAACACAGCCAAATTGAACTGAACAAGACAAAAATACTAAACAGGGTGTGGAGTAACCCAAAGCCCAGTGTCCGCCAAAATTCTATTTTGATCATGTTGTGCATCGTGCTTTTAGCAAAAAGAATATGCTTTATTTTTGATAGGTTGCGAACTCAAAAGCAATTCCAGTTTTGTCATCAATATGTTGTTCTGACGCGACTTTTTTAAATGCTGCTGGAATGGCAGGGTAAAAGACATCCCCCATAGCATCTATATTAATATGTGTTAACTCTAAACGGTCTGCAATATCAATGGTTTGTTGAAATATTTCACCGCCACCTATGATAAAAATAGTTGTAGGTTTCTCGGAAGATTGAACATCTTTAATAGAATTTTTTAAAGCTTCCTCAATTGAATGAGCAACTTTGACTCCATCAAAACTCCAGTTTGGATTACGAGTAATTACCCAGTTCACGCGTTTAGGTAAAGCACGCCCAATTGAGTCGAAATTTTTACGCCCCATGATAATTACGCCACCTTGCGTAATTTCTTTGAAGTGTTTTAAGTCTGCTGAAATATGCCAAGGAAGATCGTTATCTTTACCAATACATTGTTGGTTGTCCATAGCAACCACATGTACTACTTCATAATTACTGAAAGTCATAACTCTAAAATCCAAGCCAAATTTAAACAACGCAAAGCAAAATAAATCCCACTTTAACTTAATAAAATGGGATTTAGTTATTGTAACTATAAAATAGGAAATTAAATAGTTACGATTTTTTAAGTTCGCTTAAGAATAGTAGATATTTATTCTGTAAAAGATTTTAAACAGCGACAGGTGCTTTAATCCCAGGATGTGATTCATAACCCACGATTTCGATATCTTCAAATTTAAAGTCGAAAATATCTTTAACCGCAGGATTGAGTTTCAGTTGGCACAGCCCTAAAGGTTCACGGCTTAACTGAAGCTTCGCTTGCTCAAAATGGTTGGCATATAAATGCGTATCACCACCCGTCCAAACAAAGTCCCCAACACCTAAACCGCAGACTTGCGCAATCATATGGGTGAGTAGCGCATAACTGGCAATATTGAAAGGCACACCTAGAAAAACATCGGCACTGCGCTGATAGAGCTGACAAGACAGTTTGCCGTTATGAACAAAGAACTGGAAGAGGGTGTGGCACGGAGGAAGGGCGACTTGCCCAGCTTCTTGTGGATTCCAACCCGATACAATCAGACGGCGTGAGTTTGGATTGGTTTTAATTTCATTGACTAACCAAGCAATTTGGTCAAAACCATCTTTTTCATACAAACCGTCGGCTTTTTTAGTTGCGCCGAAGTTACGCCATTGATGGCCATACACAGGCCCTAGTTCACCTTCTGGACGATCAAAACGCGCAGTTTGTTCTGCAGTTGACCATTCATCCCAAATGCTGACTTTGTTGTCCTGTAAATATTGCACATTGGTATCGCCTTTTAAGAACCACAACAGTTCAATCACGATTGAACGAAAGTGAACTTTTTTAGTGGTTAATAAAGGGAAGCCTTGAGAAAGATCAAAGCGCATTTGATGACCAAATACCGAGCGCGTACCTGTACCAGTACGGTCGCCTTTATCACCACCGTGATCGAGGATGTGTTGTAGCAGGTCTAAATACGTTTTCATAAAACTCTCAAATAAACACTTTGGGAGAACAGATCTCTTAAAAGAAGGGCCTGTTCTTTCCACTCTAAATTATAAAATCTGCGGATGATTATACTGAATTGTGCCTTATTGCGCACCCGAGATTAGTAAGTCAGGCGAGATGATTAATCATATAAAAGTTATGTGAAAGCTATTACAGAAAACCAGATTAAAGTGGTTTTGTGCAGGATTTAAACTGGAATGATTGAGTTGTATTGGATCTAAATAGGCAGTCGTTTAGATGGGCAATCCATTCCATATTTAAGGACTTCGTTGCCTATGTTGAAACATTTGGGCTTGAGGCGAATAGTACTTGGTGAAGGATTAAATTTTTTTTAGTTAATTTAGGTTTCAAAAAGTACAGAGAAAATAAAACTTTAGAAAGGTTGTGTTGCATTTTGAAAAAAAATATTACATTTACGACATGAAAGTTCAATGCTGAGCGGTTAGTATTTCGAACTCGAAAAGTTGCACACCCCTAATGATTGGGAGGAGAGTTGGTTTTAGTATGCCTTATGATCAAAACGTAAATATGAATGACGTCTATGCGCCTGCGCAAACCAATATCATAATACGTTCTCAGTCAGAGCGAAATGTCACCGCTTCGGATATTTTAAGCTCGAAGCAGGCACGAGAAAGGGCTATTAGCAACCATCAGCGCGTGGATCTTGAAAAATTTACAGGTTTCTTAAGAAATATCACCCGTCAAACCAGCACCCAAAAATGTGCTAAAAGTATTCGCATTGGCTTAGAGTCTGCGGGTGCACGCTTCAAGAGCCATCCTGTGGCTGCGGCAGATTGGGGGAAGACCTTAACCAGCATTGGTTATCGTAAAATCAACTTATCTTTTGATCAGCCTAAAAAAGGCGATATTTATATTATCGACCGTACTGCAAAGAACCGTTATGGACATATTGCCGCTTATTCAGGCAATGGCTGGGTTTCTGATTTTAGTGTGCCGCAGCAAGCGGCGTAAGAGATGAGGGTGTGGCCCCTCGCTATCGGCTTGCAGGAGCAGGTAGCAAACCACCATAAGCGGCTTGGATCAAAAGTCCCGGTCGTGAGCGTTATGGAAAAGGCATCGTAGAGATGTCAGGTAAGAATTAGGAAGGCGAACACCAGTGAACTGCCGTTCAAGTGTCGAAAGTACTCAAATGACATCAAAACCGGGGATGGAAGTTACCCCGCGATTAGTTTGGCCGTTACCTGCTTACGGGCCATTCGGTGTCCGGCGTAGAGGCAGCGCGATCCTAATTCAGGCTCTTACGTTGAACTGCGGGAACCTTCGGTGGCGATGTCAAGCGAAAGGCACAAGCTCAAAAGGCAAGGCTGATAATAGCAATGCGTCACCAAGGGGCGGAGCAACTCGTAGTAGTGTTGAAGTTACTGTAATGGTAATGGAGCGAAGGGGTTGCATTATCCAGGTCTACGGATTTGTCAACTGTGCAAGCAGGAGGAGCAAAACTTTATGACCAAACCATTTAACATTCCTAAAGCGTTAATCTGGGAGGCATTTAAAAAAGTCAAAGAGAATGGTGGCGCTCCAGGCGTTGATCATGAATCTATTGAGCAATTCGAAAAGCATTTAAAGAACAACCTATACAAACTATGGAATCGACTTTGTTCTGGCAGTTATTTTCCACCGCCAGTTAAGGCTGTTCCGATTCCAAAGAAGTCAGGTGGCGTGCGTATACTAGGTATTCCAACAGTTGCAGATCGAGTCGCGCAAACAGCAGTTAAGCTCTTATTAGAGCCGAAAATTGATCCATTATTTCATCCAAACTCATATGGATATCGTCCGGGGCGTTCTGCCCATGATGCAATTGCGATAGTGAGGAGACGAAGTTGGGATTATGACTGGGTTGTGGAATTTGATATCAAAGGTCTCTTTGATAACATCGACCATGATTTACTCATGCGTGCACTCAAGAAACACTGTGAAATTCCATGGATTCTTTTATATGTGCAACGTTGGTTAAAAGCACCAATGCAACACATAAATGGCCATCTTTTAGAAAGGAATCGCGGCACACCACAAGGTGGTGTTGTGAGTCCTTTATTGGCGAATTTATTTATGCATTATGCTTTTGATATGTGGATTACGAAACATCTTCAAAGTGTACGGTTCTGCCGTTATGCAGATGATGGCGTAATTCATTGTCGGAGTTTATCTCAAGCCAAACTTGTTTTACAAAAGATCGATGCACGATTTCGTGAATGTGGTCTCGAATTGCATCCAGACAAGACAAAGATTGTTTATTGCCAAGATATTAATCGTCGTAAAGCATATCCCGATGTTCAATTTACTTTTCTCGGGTACACGTTTAGGCCCCGTAAGGCTGTGGACAAGTATAAAAGAGTTTATGTAAATTTCTCTCCTGCAGTCAGTCGTGATGCACTTAAAGCAATGCGACAGACTATTCGGAAATGGCATCTACATCTGATGTGTAATCGCGAATTAAGTGATTTATCTGCAATATTCAATCCAATTCTTCAAGGTTGGCAGCAATACTATGGTCGATTCCATGGTTCAGCAATGTCAGCGATCTGGCAACACATGAATGCTTATCTTATACGCTGGATGAGGCGTAAGTATAAAAACTTGGCCCGTCATAAAAGACGGGCTAGATATGCCTTAGGGCGACTTGCGCGTGATTTTCCAAATGCCTTTGTGCACTGGAAAATGGGATGTTTACCATCGGTTGGATAATGGGAGCCGGATGAGCTGAGAGGTTCATGTCCGGTTCTGCGAGGGGCTAAGGGTGAAATTCCCTTGGTCTACTCACCAACAAAGTGGTTATGCGGTTTATCGTAACCAAAATGTGAACTACAGCTATTATCGAATGGATTAAGCAGATGTTGACGGGATGTAGAGCAACTCCGCATCCCGATTAAACTCTTTTTTCACGCTGCGCGTGAATCGAGACTAAAAATAAACCAATTCCACTAAAGCCGATACACTGGAGCGCAAGCGCAATTTTATCTTGAGCGGGTAAATAGCCGAGCAAACAAATCAGGGCAATTAGGGGCATAAAAATAACCAAACGCGAAAAGCCTTCACGATACGGATTGTCCTGAGCAATCTTCAATTGCACACCGCGTAGCAGATGCGTTGCAATGCCAATCACTAGACTCAAACCAATAAAAATCGCGCCAAGCTGTTGAACTTGTGCTGCCATAAAAATCATCACGCAAGTGGCAATACAAACGATGAGTTTAATTTGACGGCTACAGCGTTCAGAATACCAAAAGTTCAACATGGTTTATTTGGACTCAGGCTGAGTATTGCTATGCAAAAGAGATAGGGGGGAAAATAGGCAAATCCCCAGCGCCATAAAACCAATCCCTTGTGCACCTGGAATCAGCAGCTCACCATCTTTAATATTCATAAAAATTAGCGCTAAGAGTAGGGCAATCGGAATCCAAGTCAGTAGACGATACAGAAAGCCTGTAGGGTTCTTGGCCGCAAAGTGAATTTTGCAGTAACGACAAATCAGAAAAACAATCCCAGTACCCAAGAACATTAAAATGGCATTGAGGCTCAGGGGTTCCATCCAATACAACACACCTGTTATAACAGCAATTGCGATAAAAATAAGTAATTTTTTAAGAATAGAAATTGAGGGATTAAACCAAAATTCGAGCATGGGAGTGATGTATTTAAAAACCAAACATATGTCACTTTAGCATAATTTGGCCCTAAAAAAGGGGGCAATGAAGCCCCCAATATTTTATCCGCTCATCGGATTAGCCATTATTCTTTTGTGGACCCCAATCATAGATTTTCTTTTGATAGGCATACCACATCATCCACGTACCAACCAAAATCATTGGCAGACTGAGGAATTGACCTTTACTCATCCATGCGATGAATAGTTGTCCGTTGTCAGGTTCACGGAAGAACTCGACGATGAAGCGGGCCATACCATAACCGATCAGGAATAACGCTGAAACCGCCATGCGAGGACGTGGCTTTGAACTGAACCACCACAGTACGATGAATAACAATAACCCTTCAAAAAAGGCCTGATAGAGCTGAGACGGATGGCGAATTAGCTGTAGCGGATCCGTTGGGAAAATCATACCCAATGCAAAGTTTGGGTCTGCAACAGGGCGACCGTAAAGCTCTCCACCAATGAAGTTACCAATACGGCCAAACATGAGCCCTGTAGGTACACATGGCGCAATAAAGTCGAGGGTTTGGAACCAAGTCATTTTGTATTTCTTGCACCAAAACAGCATGGCAAGCATTACACCCAAGAAGCCGCCGTGGAAGCTCATTCCGCCTGTCCAGACTTGGAATAGCCAAATAGGGTTGGCAAGGAATTGCTCAAAGCCATAAAAGAAGACGTAACCGACACGACCACCAATAACTACACCTAGAGCGCCATAAAAGATCAGATCGGAGACCATGTCCGGTGTCCAACCTCGTTCTTTCGCGCGGTAGCTTGCTAGTCCCCAAGCAAACAAAAAGGCCAATAAATACATCAGTCCGTACCAATGGACTTGTAAAGGGCCAAGTGCTATTGCGACGGGGTCAATATTTGGATAGGTCAGCATGCATATTCCTAGTCATTATGTTTTGAACAGATTTTAGCTGAAAGAGATGAAAAATGTTGTACATTCAATGTGTAAAGATGATGAGTATCGTTTATGTGTATTGTGGCAATAGCATGGCAGGTCTTGGATGAGATGCCATTATGTTTGATTTCAAATCGAGATGAGTTCTATCAGCGTCCGTCGAGCCATTTAAAGCAATGGGAAAACAGCCCGATTATTGCAGGGCAAGATTTGCAGTCTGGCGGCACATGGATGGGTATAACGCCAACAAGACGTTGGGCGGTTTTGACCAACTTTCGCGATGGAAAGGATCAAACTAGCTATCCAACGTCTCGCGGACATTTGATTCAATCCTTTTTAGAGTCTGAACAAACCCCGATTCGTTTTGCTCAAGACTTAGAGAAAAAACAATGCGACTATGCGGGCTTTAATCTTTTTATGGGGGATCGGCATCAGGCGGTCTACATGAGCAATCGTGGTGAAGCACCACAGGTTCTTCCGAAAGGCGTGTATGTGGTGTCGAATGGTTTGATGACGGAACATTGGGAAAAAACCAAACATTTACGTAAGCGCTTTACCCAAGAGTTCCTACCGATGTTGCAACAATCCAACATCTTACAAAGCGAGTTAGAGAAGACAGCTTGGGATATTTTGGAGGATGAACGCAAGATTATTTCAGACTTGTTGCCACAAACTGGGATTAGTCTGGATATGGAAGAGTTACTGTCTTCGACCTTTATTCAAAGTCCGATTTATGGGACACGCTGTTCTAACTTCCTGAGCATGACTCATGAACAATGGTCTTGGCTTGAAAAGCAGCAGCAGGGTGAGTGTAAAGGGGAAATCATAGAACAGGTGGTATTCTTTAAACCATAAAAAATGCCGACATGAGGTCGGCATTTTTTATGAGTTTGTTACTTAAGAGGCTTTGGTCGTTTCCAATGCTTCTCCAGCAATTGCACCACCATCTACACGTGTAATGACTAATGTTGCAGAACGTGGGCGAGAGCCTAATACCGCTTTGCTTAGATTTAATGCAGATGGATGATTCGCAGACCAATTATTACCTGGGTGCTGAATATTGATAAAGATAGCTTTGTAATCAGGTGTCATCGTAACGCCTGTAATTTCACAACCTGCAGGGCCTGTAAGGAAGCGACGGAGTTTGGTGTTGTCTAGCTCCGCACCAGTAGGCGTTGGTAAACCAGCTGTCGTTTTAACTTGACCATCGCCGACTTGACCAGGAAGTGCTGCGAGCATCATACAGTTAGTTTCATCTGTATATGAACCATCATCTGTTTGAATCCACAATACACCACGTGGGTCGAACCACATGCCATCTGGGCTTGAAAAGTCATTGTCTGCGCCAAGTTTTGACAGGTTAACATCTTGAATAGAGTCTTGTTCAGCGCCGAATAGGAAAATGTCCCATGTAAAGGTTGATGCAGTAACGACATCTCCAGTTTCTTTGAAACGGATGATATGACCGTTAATATTTCCTTTAGGACTGCCACCTTTGTCGGCATCTGCATAGTTACGTGGGTTTGCAGAGTCCAGTGGGTGAGCAGTACCACGGCTACTGTTGTTGGTTAAAGTCACATAGACTTCACCATTCTTAGGATTGACTGCAACCCACTCTGGACGGTCCATTTTGGTTGCACCCACTGCATCTGCTGCAAGGCGAGTATTAACCAAGACATCAGCCTGATCAGCAAATTTATATTTTGCATAAGCCGAAATAAGCGGGTTATTGATATTGAGTTCAACCCATTCGCCTGTTGATTTTTCTGTCGCAGTATCAAAGTTAAACTTCGCAACATACAGTTTGCCGCTGTTCATGTATTTGTCACCAGCGGTGTAACCACCATTGATATCTTTAGCATCCCAAAGTGCATCAGAGACAAACTTATAGATGTATTCGCCTTGAGAGTCATCACCCATATAGAATGCGAGTGGCTGACCTGCAATAGCACGACTTGCACGACAGTCTTCGTGTGCAAAACGACCGAGTGCGGTGCGTTTAACAGGGGTGTGACTGCCATTAAAAGGATCAATCTCAACAATCCAGCCAAAGGTATTTGTCGTGTTACGGAAGTCATCTTTTGCTTCAGCACCCGATACTTTGGTTAACCAACGGTCATAGATATCTTGGATATTAAGGTCTTTAATATCATTTGTACGTGAGTCTTCAGTGGCTTTGACGGTATGCCATTTGTATGAGCTTGCCGCAGGAATTTTGTAGCGGTCTAATGCCACAATGCTATTGGCATCACGACCAATGTCATCACGCGAGAAATACTGGTTAAAGTTTTCTTCTGTAGTTAGGTAGGTTCCCCAAGGGGTATAGCCATTACCACAGTTATTGATGGTGCCTAAACCGAAATCGCCATTTGGGCTGAACTTGGTTTTAACTTGGTTGCTACCTTTCACTGGACCAGTAAACTCAATACGTGAAGCAGCGGTAACACGGCGGTTAAACACAGAAGATTTATTTATGCCTACCAGTTGCGTTTTGCTGTCTTTTTTCAGTTCAATCACTGAAACACCGTGACAGTTAATTTCACGGAGTGCTTCATCTTCTGAGCGAACTGCTGCATTAATTGTATTAGGGCTTGTTGAGAATTAACAAAGGCTACTGATTAATTTATAATAGTACTATGGATAGATACATACTTACTGATGCCCAATGGGCAAAAATGGAACCTTTTTGCCTAGGTAAAGTGACCGATCGAGGTCGTAGTGGAAAAGATAATCGATTATTTTTAGAAGCAGTCCTATGGATTGCCCGTACAGGCAGTCCATGGCGTGATCTACCTGCTCATTTTGGTAAATGGAATACCGTCTTTAAAAGATACCGTGATTGGGTGAAAGCTGGTGTATTTGAAACTATTTTTGCATCTGTAAATGAAGATGTTGATTTGGAATACGCCATGATTGATGGAACGATTGTTAAAGTTCATCGACATGGCCAAGGTGCAAAAGGGGGACCTTCAAACAGTCTATAGGTAAATCTCGAGGTGGAATGACTTGTAAAATTCTTGCCTTAGTGGATAGTCTAGGCAACCTCATTAAGTTTCGATTAATGCCTGGTCAATATCACGATTTAGTAGAAACCAAACCTTTAATTGAAGATGTTGATTTTCAAGCATTACTAGCGGATAAAGCATTTGATGCAGATTGGCTCATCCAAGAACTCAATGAACGTAAAGTGAAAGTGGTGATCCCACCCAAATCTAATCGAAAAGTAATGAGAGCCTTTGATACGATTATGTATAAATGGCGTCATCTCATTGAAAACTATTTCTGTAAGTTAAAAGAATTTAAACGTATAGCGATGCGTAGTTGTAAAACAGATACGAGTTTTGAAGCCATGATTCAATTGTGCGCGAGTTTAATTAACTCTCGGTAATTCTCAACAGACCCTAACAGCAGGGTGTAGAATTTTTTTGTCATCGACATATTCGTGATTCATGACCAATAGACCTGAGTCTGATTGGTTTACATCGAAGCGGCTATTGGTCATGCCAAAGAAGGTCATACCATCATGACATTCGCCAGAACGACGAACAAATGAAGCACCTGTTGGAATATTATTTTCGTCCCATTCTGTGAGTCCATCAGAAATCGGGTCACCAAGCGCATATAGAACACGTGCCTCATAGCCTTCTGGAACGCTAACTTGATCTAACACGTTTTTATTTACGGCTTTAAACTTTAGTGAACTTGGCGTTTGGTTTTTATCTGGTGTAACTGGTGTTGTGGGTGTCGAATCGTTATTGTCATCATCACCACAGCCCGTCAAAGACGCTGCTAATGTAAGTGCAACAGCACCACCTGCAGTTTTGGTGATTAAATCACGACGTGTAATTTTTTTATTAAACAGTTCTGAAAATTCAGCATTCCCCGAATTATTACTATCGTAATCGTCATTAAAAGGCATTTGCTCAGTCATAAGTTTTCCTAGCGTCTTTGCTTGGTCGTTTTTAGAAAGTTACAAACAAGGTAAAGCGTCAATATGACAAGGTGGTGAAGCTTATATGTCAAAAACATGAAATGATCAGTAGTACATCTAGCCATAAAAAAAGCAGGCACTTTTGCCTGCTCATTGTTTAAACTCGGGGGAGTTTAAACTTCAGCCGCTCGCTTTTTTTCAATCAGTTTTCCAAAAAAGAGACCAATCTCAAATAAAAGCCACATCGGTATCGCGAGCATAATCATCGAAAGAGCATCAGGTGGGGTCACAAACATTGCAACAAAAAAACAGCCGACAATAATGAATTTTCGTTTTTCAACCAATTGTTGTGTGCTCACCACCCCAATCAAGATGAGTATCAAGGTAACAATAGGAATTTCAAATGTTAAACCAAAAACCAAAAACAGTTTTAGACAGAAGCTGAGATAGCTGTTGATGTCTGTCATTGGGGCCACAGTGTCAGGGGAAACACTGATAAAAAAGTGTAAAATGGATGGCAGCGCAATGAAATAAGCGAAAGCCACACCAGCATAAAACAAAGCAATACTACCAATCAAAAGAGGTGTTGCGAGCGATTTTTCTTTTTCGTATAGCGCAGGTTTTACAAAAGCCCAAAGCTGATAAATGATAAAAGGCATGGCCAGCATGAGAGCCACAAAAAAGTTCAGTTTAAATGGTGCCATGAAGGTGGCAGTAACATCCGTTGCAATCATAGATGAGCTAACTGGAAGTTGTGCTCGTAAGGGTTCAGATAGCATTTGGTAGCTATGATTGGCAAAAGGCAATAAACAAAAAAACAAAATGAGAATTAAACCGACGATTTTAAATAAATGACCTCTTAAGATGATCAAGTGCTTAGTAATCGGCATTTCTTCAAGCAGCAGTTGCTCTGAGTCTTGCGTCACTACAGGGCTTAAGTTGCTAGATTTCATACGGCCTCCCGCATCGGTTCAAAGCTATTTTGAACACAGCTTAAATAAGGTGCCGAATCTACAGATGACTTTTGTTTCATAGGCTGAAGTGTCAATAATACAGGTGCTTTTTGATCTACATACTGATAAGTATGGGAGATATTTTTATTATCGAGTGTGGCGGTTTCTTGGTGCTTTTCATTTGCCAAAATATTTTGTTGTTGTATATGTTGCATCTGAGCTTGCATTTTTTGTTCAAGCTCCTGAATTCGCTTCATTTCATTTTGCATTTGCTCACGTAATTCAGACATACGCAGTTCACGGTCAATGTCATTTTGTACATTACTGACCATGCGTTTGGCTTTGCCATACCATTTGGCTGCAAAGCGTGCTGCTTCAGGTAGTTTCTCAGGACCTAGAACTAATAATGCAACGATAGCAAAGCATAAGAGTTCCGTCATACCTACATTTAGCATGGCAGTGCTCGCTTAGCTTTTAATAGAACTTTCGGTGCTTTTGACATGAGCATCAATCGTTCGTGGCTCATTGAGTTGAGCTGCTTCAGCTTCCTCATCACGGATCGACTTTTTAAAGTCTTTCACCGCACCGCCGACATCTTTACCTAAGTTCTTAAGTTTGGCTGTACCAAAAAGAAGAATAACCACAATTGCAAAAATTAGTACGTGCCAAATTGATAGTCCCGCCATGGGTAGATCCTCATCATTTTTCGTTTTCCCTATATCAACAGGCTTGTGTGACATTGCGGTGACGATGATGTTTCAATTTCAAGACAAAACGATCGCTTTGCACAGATTTTGAGAAAAAGCAGTGTTATGATGATTCGGTGAAATTTCAAGGATATTGAAGTGACGTTGCTGCTCCCTCTGTTGGCCTTTCTTAGTGGTTTATTCGTTGCATCCACCCCATTGGCAACATGGTTGAAAACAGGCTTTTCAAGTCTTTTAGCGCGTTGCTTTATTCCGATTGTTATTGTCTACAACATGGTGTTTTATCAGGCTGGTAGCTTTAGTCTGATGCTATTCAGTTTTGTCGTGGCAGTGCTCTTATTTTACTTTTTCTTATACTTTTCAAAGAATAAATTAAGCGCCCTATGTTTTAGTTATGTCAATATGGCATGGTTAGGCTTTCCTTTTGCGATTGCGTTGTTTGGCACAAAAATTAGTCCAGCGATGGTGGCTTTATATATCGGTGGCTCTATTTTTGGCAATCTCTGGGCAGTGACGGCTGTGAGCCAAACATCGTTAGCTTTTTCGTTTATTTTTAAAAAAGTGCTCTGTGCTCCACCCATGATTGCTTTGATTTTAGCCCTTATTTTTCGTTCCGTTGGGGTACAACATTGGTCACAGCATGATCTGATTGATGTGATTTATAGTGCAGCCAAATTTGGTATGAGCTTCTCTGGCATGTGTGTATTGGGCATGTGGTTGAGGCACACCAAAGTTGAGAAAGCGGACCTGTGGCAAAGTAGTCAGACGGCTTTGTTAAAATTGGCATGCGGCGTGGTGCTGTGTGGGCTGAGTTATCGTTACTTCGCTATTCCTAATATTGAACAATATATTGGGGTCATGTTCTTATTGTTCTGTTTACCGCCAGCAGCCAATATTGTGGCTTTGGAAACGCATTATCAGGGTACAGGCATGTCGGCAAAATACATTGCTTCAGGTACGATCATCAGCTGTGTTGTGGTGAGTATTTATGGTTTATTGCTGCATGTATTTGCTGTGATCTAAGCACTCACTTTTAGCTGGAGATGCGTAGTGCTGCGCAAGGGCGATAGAGGAGAATATGAAAAATCTTTCGCCGCCGTCCTCCCCGAGGGGAGAATGGGTAACATTGCGCAGCTTGGTTTTTATTGTTCTAAACTGGCTTTAAACAGTTGCATCGCCTGACCACGATGGCTGATTTTATTTTTTTCTTCTTTGCTCATTTCTGCACTTGAAAGCCCTAACTCGGGTAGCCAGAACAGTGGATCATAACCAAAACCATTTTCCCCACGAGCAGCCTCTAGTACTTCACCTTTCCAAATGCCTTGGAAAATTTGTGGAAGAGGATCATCAGCATGTTGTACTAACGCTAAAACGCATACAAACATGCCTTCGATCGCTTGACCGTCTTTACGCAGTGGCTTGAGTTCAGCTAAGAGTTTTTGGTTATTGGCAGCATCATCGCCGTGTTCACCTGCATAACGCGCAGAGTAAATCCCCGGTGCACCATCTAAAACTGGGACACAAACCCCAGAGTCATCTGCAATGGCTGGTTTTCCTGAAATTTTAGAAGCATGGCGCGCTTTAATAATCGCATTTTCGACAAAGCTCAAACCATCTTCAATGGCATCTTCAATATTCAATTTACCTTGAGCAATCACTTCAACAGGTAAGTTGAGTTCTGCAAATAATTTTTCAAATTCCGCAATTTTGCCTTTGTTATTACTTGCGAGGACTAAGGTACCTTGAGATAACCAATCAGTTGATGCCATGTGAAAGATCCGTGCTTTAAAAATTATGCGATTATTTTAACAAGTCCGACTCATGGATAGGCAATAAAAAAGCACCCGAAGGTGCTGAGTATGGAAATAAAAGCTTATTGAGCTTGAATCCACTTGTCTGCACGGTCACGTGCTTGACGAATTTGATCTTGCGTTAAGTTTGCCGCCAAGGCTGTTTTCTTGCCTTCAGAAAGTGTAATCACTTTATTGTCAAGCATGCCATCACGGGTTGAAAGCTCATACCATTGGTAAGCACCCATGTAGTTTTTCTTTTGCTCTTCCATCATCGCCAAGTTAAAGCTTGCGCGGTTATCACCACGGCTGGCTGCTTTTTCAAAGTATTGACGTGCTAAAGATTCATCTTTTTTAGTGCCTAGGCCATCTGCAAGCATACGACCAACATTCAGCTGGGCCGCTGAAAGACCTTGATCTGCAGCTGCTTTGTACCAAGCAAAGGCATGTCGTTCATCTGCAGAGATGTCTTTACCTTGTTGATACTTGGTTGCAAGATAGAACTGCGCAGCAGGCTGACCTGCTTTTGCCGCTTTAATTAAGCTATTGATATCCATAACAGAATACTGTGCAGCTTGACTCGCAACAGACGTGGTTGGGGAAACATAATCTGCATGAGCTTGAATGCTCAAAAGTCCAACCAGTAGTGTCGTGCTTAAGAATAGTTTTTTCATAGAGCGCTCACTCGATAAATTGCGACTTCACCAAACAAATTCGGGAGACGTTTACTGAGTAAACTATCTTGTTGATCCCCATTTACAGCGAGTCGATTAATAATTCTGATGTTATTTTCCGCACAAAGTGCTTCAAAATCACGGAAAGTACATAAGTGGATATTGGGTGTGTTATACCACATGTACGGCAAAACTTCAGAAACGGGCATCATTCCTTTCAGTGCCAAGAAAGAACGGGTCTTCCAATGGGCAAAGTTAGGAAAAGTAATGATCGCCTGTTTCCCTACGCGCACCATATCACGTAATAAAACATCTGGTGCATCTACCGCTTGCAAGGCTTGTGCCATAACGACATAGTCAAAAGACTGGTCTGCAAAGCGGCTTAAACCCAAGTTTAAGTCTTGTTGGATAATATTTAACCCGCGACCGACTGCAATTGCAATCTTTTCTTGATCAATTTCCAGTCCATATGCGCGAATATTGTGCTTTTTGCTCATATGAGCCAGTAATTCACCGTCACCACAACCTAAATCGAGTACGCTAGAATCAGGTTTGATCCATTTTTCTGCCAGTTGATGATCAATACGCATTACAGAGCCTCCTGAGATGTTGCTTGAAGGTGTTCAGAACCGCCCAGAAATGCACGTAATGCTTTTACATACAAAGGAATCGGGAACAGGAATGAGTCATGGCCTTGTTCAGCGTCGATATCTAAATAGCTCACCGGTTTGTGGTTGGTGATCAGCGCATCCACAATTTCTTGTGAACGTTGCGGGGTAAAACGCCAGTCGGTGGTAAAGGACACCACAAGGAACTGACATTTGGTCTGTGACATGGCTTTAACTAAAGACTGTTCATACTCACGCGAAGGATCAAAATAATCCAAAGCTTTGGTCATAATCAGATAAGTGTTGGCATCAAAGTTACGGCTAAATTGTTCACCTTGATAGCGCAAATAGCTTTCGACTTGGAATTCGACATCGAAACCATACATAAATTTGCCTGACTTTAAGTCGCGGCCAAATTTTTGTTTCATGGCTTCTTCAGACAGGTAGGTAATATGACCGACCATACGTGCCAAAATTAGGCCACGTTTTGGATAGCTGTCATTTTCAAGATAGCGACCATCATGGAAGTCTGGATCAGACAAAATTGACTGACGTGCGACTTCGTTAAAGGCAATATTCTGAGCAGACAGTTTCGGCGCACTGGCAATAATCACGCATTTTTGCAAGCGATCAGGATAATCAACCGACCATTGCAAGGCTTGCATACCGCCTAGCGAACCGCCAATGAGCGCACTCCAGACTTGAATACCCAGATGATCGGATAAAATGGCTTGGGTTTTAACCCAGTCTCGGACGGTGACTAAAGGAAAGTCAGGGCCATAAGGACGGTTATCATTTTCAGGATTTGGCGAAGTTGGCCCTGTTGAACCGCTACAGCCCCCAATATTGTTCAGTGCAACTACGAAAAACTTTGAAGTATCAATCGCTTTGCCTGGGCCAATACAGGCGTCCCACCAACCCGGTTTTTTATCGTCAGCATGATGGTAACCCGCAGCATGATGATGACCCGATAGTGCATGGCAAATTAAAATCGCATTGGATTTATCTGCATTGAGCTCACCATAGGTTTCAACCATCAGTTCATAACGAGGGAGAATACGACCGCATTCGAGCTCTAAGGGCTCTTCAAAAGTAAACTTTTGTGGACTAACGATACCCACGGAGTCAGCAGGAAAAGACACAGGAATAATACGCCTTAAATCTTTGGGATTAATAAACAAAAGGATACCACTTGAGGGTATCCTTCTAAAGTCATTTTAGTGCTAATTATTATTGCTAATACTTATACCGCAGCAGCAATCACTTGATCTGTGCTTAACACACCTTGATCAATTAAGCGGTTGGTACACGCAATAATCGCTTCAATCGATGAGGTCACAATGTTGTCATGAATACCTGCACCGAAGGCTGATTTGCCGGTTCCTTTGACTTGTAATTCAACCAAAGCCAAGGCTTTAGCATTTGCCCCAGAGCTAATACCACGCTCTTCGTAGCTCAAGACATCAATTGGTAACTGTAAAGCATCCAACATCGCAGAAATTGGACCATTGCCTTCGCCACGTAATTGCTGCGTTTCACCATTCACTTCAACTTCAAGCTCAACCACTTGTTTGCCGTTGTTGTCATACAAACGGTAGTTTTTAGTCGAGTAATGCGTATCCTTGGTGTCCACATAAGTTTCTTTGAACAATTTCCAAATTTCTTGTGCGGTAATTTCAGTGCCTTCTTCATCGGTACGTTTTTGTACGGTTTGAGAGAATTCAATTTGGATACGACGTGGCAATACTACGTTGTAATTTGCTTCCAACAAGTAAGCAATACCACCTTTACCTGACTGTGAGTTGACGCGAATCACAGCATCATAGTCGCGGCCCAAGTCTTTCGGGTCGATTGGTAAGTATGGCATATCCCAAATTTCTTCGTTCTTTTGGAACTCAAACCCTTTTTTAATGGCATCTTGATGCGAACCAGAAAATGCGGTGAAGACCAAGTCGCCTGCATAAGGGTGGCGAGGGTGAACAGGCAAACCTGTACATTCTTCTACCGTTGCAATGATTTCATTGATATTTGAAAAATCTAAGTTTGGCGCAACACCTTGAGAGTACATATTCAAAGCAATCGCAGCGACGTCGACGTTACCTGTACGTTCGCCATTACCAAACACACAGCCTTCGACACGGTCTGCACCGGCCATAATCGCCAATTCTGAGGCAGCAATCCCGCAGCCACGATCGTTGTGACAGTGCACAGAAATAATCACGCCATCACGACGAGCGATGTTGCGGTGCATCCATTCAACTTGGTCTGCATAAACATTCGGTGTTGAAACTTCAACCGTAGCAGGTAAGTTTAAAATCACTTTATTGGTTGGCGATGCTTCCCAAATTTCGGTAACTGCATCACACACATCTTTTGCAACTTCTAATTCGGTTGCAGAGAAACACTCTGGGCTGTACTGGAACACCCATTCCGTTTCCGGATATTGCGCTGCATATTCTTTAACTTTGCTCGCTGCATTGACTGCTAATTGCTTCGCACCTGCAACATCGACATTTAAGACTTTTTGGCGGAAAGTTGGAGCATTTGAATTATAAATATGTACGATGGCACGTTTTGCGCCCGCTAAAGACTCAAAAGTACGCTGGATCAAATGATCACGTGCTTGAACTAAAACTTCGATATACACATCATCTGGAATGTGATTTTCTTCGATTAATTTACGGGTAAAGTCAAAGTCAATTTGAGATGCTGAAGGGAAACCGATTTCAATATTCTTGAATCCAATTTTCACCAACATTTGGAACATTTTAAATTTTTGTTCCATGTCCATCGGTTCAAAAATCGCTTGGTTACCATCACGCAGGTCAGTACTCATCCAAATAGGCGCTTTTGTAATTTCGTTGTTTGGCCATTGACGGTCTGGCAAGTCAACACGTTGATACATGCGACGATATTTTTTACTTGGATCAGCCAACATCATGAGGTAACTCCTTACATAGTACGGGTTGCATTTGAGTGGGTAATAAAAAGCAACCTACTACTGAATATAGATTGTGTCTATGGTCTCTATTTACAAGGGAGTCTTCAGGGTGTTTGTAAACGTAAATATTTGATACGACTTAGATTTACCGTGAGTAACCTTGTAACGTTATATTTAAGAGTTTAATCCAGTTCGGTCGAAAAGATTTTTCTTTTTTTATGGCTTTTAGTCGTATCTGAAAAAATATTTCCCTTTAATTTGATATTTAGGGGAAATATTTCCGTGTATTTTTGAGATGTGTTTGATCTATTTCTTTATTTTACGAATTTGATTCATTTCATTCGCTTTGTTGAAGAGGTTATGAGAACTCTATGACCATATCGGGCTGTATATCTGCAAGTGTTGCAGTGCCCATCAACGCCATGGTGATCTCAAACTCTTCTTTTAAGATTTTAAGCACATGGGCAACGCCCAAGGCACCCGCAGTGGCAAGACCATAAATACATGGTCGCCCAACTAAAACCGCGGAAGCTCCCAAGGCAATCGCCTTAAACACATCTGAGCCGCGACGCACACCCCCATCATATAAAAGAGGGAAGTCATGCGGAACGGCTTTTTTGATGAGTTGCAAGGCTTTGAGTGGAGGAATACAGGTATCTAAAACACGACCGCCGTGGTTAGACACAATTAAGCCTTGTACGCCGTGTTGAATAGCCAGTTGCGCATCGAGTGGACTGACGATGCCTTTTAACAGAATGGGTAAATCAGTCTGTTGAACTATCCACGCGATATCTTCCCATGTAGGGGCAATTTTCATTAGGCCATTAAACACGGGATGATCACCTTCTTGCAGTTCAGGTAGCGGAATATGAGCAGGGGTATGTGGGTGTTGCATGCCTTCAGGTAAGTGAAAAAATGCACGACGTTCACGGTCACGAATCCCTGTATGTGGTGAGTCTACAGTGATGACAATGGCGGTGAAATTTTGTCCCTCAGCAAGTTTAAGCAAAGCCAAAGATTTATCGCGGTCACCTTGCCAGTACAGTTGAAACCATTTGTAGGGATTCTCTGATTTGAATGTGCGCATATCGGTATTGGTAAAAGTACTCAAAATCATATTACTGCCGAGTACTTCAGCCGCCAACGCGGTTGCAGCTTCTGCGTCAGGATGAAACTGCTGTTGATGACCAATCGGTGCAACAAAAATAGGATGTGGAAAGCTTTGTCCTAAGATTTCACAGCTCGTATTGCCGTGAGTGAGATCTCTTAACATGCGTGGTATCAAGTGCAGGTTTTGGAACTGAGCGAGGTTATTTCGAACACTGATTTCATCCATAGCACCACCTTGCAAATAGTGCCAGACCATCTCAGGCAGATGCTTTTCTGCCTCAATTTCATAGTCTGCAATCGTTTGTAATGAGGCAGGAATTTGGGTGAGTGGTGGCAAAACAGTTTTTGATGTCATGGAACGGTCCAGTTACTACAGTAGTTAACGTTGAGCTGGGATTATTGTTTTACAGTTCAGCCCATTTGCGCATCAGGTTATGATACAGACTGGTGAGCTTGACCACTTCCTGATGTTGATCACCGAGTTGTACACGTAGGTTCTGAATGGTTTGATCAAGATTAAATAAGATATGACGGTCAGCATCATCTCGAATCATACTTTGAACCCAAAAGAACGACGCAACACGGCAGCCCGAGGTCACTGGTGTTACCTCATGCACGCTGGTAGATGGATATAAAATCATATCTCCCGCAGGTAGTTTTACTTCATGATAACCATAGGTGTCTTCTACCACCAAATCGCCACCCTCATATTCGTCAGGTTCGCTTAGGAAAATAGTGCAGGATACATCGGTACGAATCCGATCTTTGCTTCCGGCTACCCAGCGAATAGCATTGTCTACATGGAAGCCAAAAGTTTCGCCTTGTTCATAGCGGTTAAAATACGGTGGCAAAATATCTAAAGGTAGGGCAGCGGATATAAAGAGTGGATGTTGTCCAAGTGCTTCTAGGATGATATTACCTAAGTGTTGCGTGAGAGGGTGAGCTTCAGGTAGCTGTTGATTTTGTTTTACATTTTTTGAGAGTGATCCTGTGGTTTTTTTACCATCAACCCACTCGACTTTTGTCATTTCACTGCGAAAGTATTGTACCTGTTCTTTGTTTAAAACATTGGGAATATGATGGATCACAACACGACCTGCTGAAAATGAAAGATCTATTTAGTCTTTAAGCATATATAAAAATAGCCTCAATGAGAGGCTATTTTATCAAATCTCAGGATGAAGAGAGATTTTAGTTATAACCTTAGTATTTGAAGTTTAGAGACAGTACTGCGCTACGACCTTCGGCTTCAGTTGCATAGTGAGATGAATATGCTTTAGTGAAGTAGCGTGTATCAGCCAAGTTGTTGACATTTAACTGAAGGTCAACATTTTTGTTTACGTTGTAACGTGCCATAGCATCGTAGCGAACGTAGCCTGGTACCCATTTGGTATTTGCAGCATTGCCATAGACTTTGTCCATCGCAATTGCGCCAGCACCTAAAGTCAACTGTGGCATGACTTGGTAAGTGGTCCAAAGTGTCGCAGAGTTCTTAGCAACGTTTTGAACTTGCTTACCGTCATTTAAACCAGTGCCATCATCCACTAATTCGCTATCCAAATAGGTATAACCAGCAGATAACGCCCATTTTTCAGTGATATTACCGTTTACACCCAATTCAAAACCATCGACACGTGTTTCACCAATATTTTTGGTTGTACCGTCATCAGCTGTTGCACGTGTATTGGTTTTTTCAGTACGGAAAATGGCTGCAGTTAAATTAAGTTTGTCATTCAAGACATCCCATTTAGTTCCCAGTTCCATAGTACGGACTTCTTCAGGTTTTAAGTTCTGAATAGCTGCTGTAATACCTTCTGAACCATCACCACCATCCACACCGACTGGATTTGATGAGGTTGCATAACTTGCATAGATCGAGCCATTTTCGACTGGTTTGTAGACTAAGCCGACTTGGTAATTGACAAAATCAGAGTCGTTTTTAATCGTTACTTTATCGCCAGCTTTTGCTGTTGGTGGGTTTGCAATAACAGCACTATTACGTGCGCCATACGTCATGGTCTGCTTCGCAGAATAATCATCCCAACGAAGACCTAAATCTAAAATCCATTGAGGGCTAAATTCAATACTGTCTAGAAAGTAAACTGATTTGTTTTTATTTTCAATGTTATAGCGGTCAGCGCCTTCGGTGCTGATGCTGCCTGTCCATGGACCACGATTAGGATTTTGTACAGAAGTACACCAGCCTGAAGCAATAGCAGCTGCATTACATGAGCTATTCGCAGCACCTGTCGAGGTCAAACCATCAATAATATATTGGGTACGATCAGTTTCTTGGTCTGAGTACTCAGCACCTAGGTTAAAGTTGTGCTTTAAGCGACCTGTATTAAATTTACCTGTTAAAGCCAATTGGTCTGTAAATGTATCAGTATCGGCGACACGTGAGTTTGTACGTGCCCAAACATTTCCTGTTAAAGCCCCTGTAGCACTATAAAAGTTACCTTTTGAATCATCTGGATTTGTCCAAAGGTAGTCATTTTTAGATTTGTTATAAACAGCAGTATTACTAATGGTTAAATTATCAGTAAGATCATGTTCAAGCTTGATCGTTCCTGATTGATTTTCTTGTTTTTGGAAATCACGATCTTTCCAGCCATAATACATGCCTTGTTCAACATCAATAGGCTTACCATTACCATTTAGACCCGCTTTTGCATTTGTGGCTGCAAAAGGGTTGTTATATGGAATGCCTGAATCAGGGGTGTCATCAGTTTTGAGGTAGTAGTAGATTAAAGTCGCACGCGTGTCGCTGTCTAGACCAAAAGTAATACTTGGCGCAATACCTGCACGTGCATATTCAGTACCATCTTCTTGACCCGCTTTGTCGTTGTGGTGACCCATTACGGCAACACGAGCAGCAATACCATTACCAAAATCTTTGTTACCATCTAAAGTAATACGTTGGTAATCATCCGTTCCTGCACCAACAGAACCTTCTAAAAAGTCACCTTTTTTTGCAACTTTAGAAATCATGTTGATGCTACCACCAGTTGTACCTGCACCGCCCATAGCAGATGCAGAACCTTTAGTAATTTCAACTTGCTCAATTGCAAACATTTCACGGTTTTGAGAAGTAGAGTTACGTACACCGTCTACGTACATTGAACTTTCAGAGTTATAACCACGGATAAATGGACGGTCACCATTTGGGTTACCACCTTCACCTGCACCAAGTGTGATACCAGGCACTGTGCGTAAAGCATCGCTTAAAGTTGTAACTTGAGTGTCTTCAATCAACTGTTTAGAAATAACAGACACTGACTTTGGTGTGTCGAGTAGGGGAGCAACGAACTTGCTGTTTGCAGATTTGTCTACTTTCAAACTTTGTTCTGCTGCCGCTTCCGTGTGAATTGTTTCTAATTGCGCGATTTGATCTTGCGCAACAGCATTGACTGCAACCACAGAGAGTGTTGAAGCGATTGCTGAAGAAACCAGCTTTTTACGTGTTTTGATGAAGGCCATAACGAATCTAGTTCTAGCGTTGTAAATTAGTATGCGAATAATAATGATTCTTATTTTTTTGTAGCATAACTATTACATTGGAATTGTCGATGCTTAGATATATTTGTGTAGAAAAAATAAATGTAATAATGTAATGAATTTGTTGTAAGTTTTTGATTTTTATTTAAATTGGAAAATTAGATTATATTTTTATAATGTTATTGGAATTTAGAATTTACTTTTTGCAAGCCAATTTTAAAGGCGTATCTCAAAAGAATATAGGACTTACGCATTGACGGATTCAAAAAAGTATTAAAATACTTTATAAAGTATCTGTGATCAGACGAATTAAAAATGCTTCTACAGCAACTTGTACACTACCCATTTATATGGGCTTTCTCATGACAGAACCGAACTCTATTAGCTGCACACAACTTGCCGAGACTTATAACATCTCGCATGATAGTGTAAATCGCTTTCTAGAGCGTGAAGACTACACACCTCACGACCTATATCAAGAAGCAATTCAACATATTGATAATAATAAACTTATAGTCAGTATTGATGATACTGTTTTAGATAAACCGTATAGTCAGCATATGGACTTGGTTAGCTATTTTTGGTCAGGCAAACACCACCGATCCGTCAAGGGTATTAATCTCATTACCTTGTATGCGACAGATCAAAATGGTCAAAATATTCCAATTAATTTCCGAATTTATGACAAATCTGAAAGTAAAACCAAGAATGATTACTTTATGGATATGTTAAGTGAAGTACTCAGTTGGGGTGCAAAGATTCAATTTATTACAGGTGATAGTTGGTATTCATCGACTGCAAATCTAAAAACCATAAGAAAATATGGTATTCGATTTATGTTTGGTATCGACTGTAACCGTAAGGTTTCCCCAGAAAAAGGACAATGGTTTCAACTGCGTTTATTGCCGAATTTCCATCAGGGTCAAGTGGTCTGGCTTAAAGATTTTGGCTTTGTACAATTATTTAAGACTCAGTTAAAAGAACAGCAGAGGTTTTATATTGTGCATCAAGATGAAGATGATTTATTGTCCTTTGAGGGTTTTCATGAATTACATTCAAGTCATTGGAAAATAGAACAATATCACCGAGTGATTAAACAGGTTTGTCATATTGAAAAGTTTCAAGTAAGACGATCTAAACTGATTTCGAATCATATTTTTTCAGCCTTGATGGCCTACGTTGAGATACAAAAGAACCAGTTTGAGCGGATCTTTGAAAATGTATATCGTTGGCAGAAGAAGTTATTTAGACCAATGATCAAAAACTTCATTGATGACTTTATTCTCGATAAAAATCATCTGCTACCACAGAGAATCTATAAATAATACTGCGTAAGTCCTAGAATATGTAGAAATTGTGTTGGATCTATATTTGGTATGTATGAAGAAAACCCTGCCGGAGCAGGGTTTTGGATGCAGCTTAGAACTTAAAGGTCGTACTTAGCTGAACACGTCGTCCTTCTTGGGTATTGCTATAACGATTGTAGTAGCCTGTCCCTATTTTTTCATAATCATTGAAGTCTTTGTCAAAGACATTGTATAAAGCCACACCGACGTCCCAGTTATCATTAACGATAAAGTTTGAACCAATATGGAACAGTGTATATGCCTTATAATCTCCTAAAGCATCATAAACAGCTTGGTTAGCTGCAGTTAGATTCTCGTAATTTGACGTAAAACGTGCACGTTCACTACGATATTCACCACGTGCCCATAAATTGACGAAATCGGCAGCTTGCCATTTCAAAGAGGCGTTTGCCATATGCTTTGGTGTATCATTTAGAACAGGGTTATTAAGTTGTTTATCCTTAATTTCCGTCTCGGTCCAAGTATAATTGAGGCCTAGTTTCCAGTTTTCTGCAAACTCCCAATTTAGACCAGTTTCAATACCATAAACTTCAGCTTCTTCGGCATTGATTGGGCGCGTAACGTTCCACGTATCTGGAGCACCTCGGTTATAGTCCATTGTCCAAGGCGTTCCAACGGAAAGCATATAGTCTTCACATTGCTGTTTATTCGTATCAGTATTACAACGTAACTCAGCATTACCCGTCATAATTTTGTCTTCAATTTCACTAAAAAAACCTGTGATATTAAAGTCAAAATTAGAGTTATTTGTAAAATACGTACCTAGTTCTAAATTTTTACTGGTTTCAGGTTTTAAATCAGGATTACCGAAAACTGGTGTGCGGCCTTGACCACTAACATTATAAATACCTGTGGTTAGGCGTTCTAATCGAGGCGCTTTGTAGCCTTCAGAGTAGCCACCTTTAAATGTCCAGTTATCATTTGCATTCCAGACTAAATAAGCACGCGGCGTCCAAAAATCCCCAAAAGTATCATGATTGTCATAACGTAAACCCAAGGTTAATGCCAAACTATCATTAAGTGACCATGTATCTTCAGCGAATAGTCCTAATTGCTCAAAAGAAACTTCTTTTCGAACACGAAGTCCATCACGAATACTTGCATCCCACCATTGCCCCCCTAAAGTAATGTTATGACCATTAATATAATTAGTCGTAAACTTGGTATCGAAAATAGTATCTTCGCTTTCAAGCAAACGTGGTGTTATTGCCTGAGACATATTTTGCGCGCGAGCCGGAATTAAGCGACCTACAGTTTCTGTTTGAGTATTTGCGAGACTAGACTCAAGAGTGCCGATATTACTGCGCCATGTATGCGAAAGAATCATTTTTTCACGATTATATTCTTGGGACTTATCATAACCGCCGTTTGCACCTAAAGTGCCTAATTGTCCTTTAGAGTTGTCATACCATTGATCTGTCTGTTCATATTCCGCAGAAATATCGTGTTGATCCGTTGGTGTTAAAGTTAAGCGAACACCAATATTTTCTAAGTCTGATTTGGTTGGGTTTTGTCCCTGAGTTAGTTCTGTTTCAGTACCTTCATCATCGCTACGAATTACGCTTGATTGATCTCGTTCAGCTTTGCGGCCCCTTAATTGAATACCAAGGAGGTTTGGAATAAGTGGACCAGTAACATATGCATCTACAGAGCGTTGATTCCCGAAATCAGAACTATTAGGGAGTAATGTTCCTTCTAAAGTGACTGCTCCAGTCCATTCATTTGAAACTTTTTTAGTAATAATGTTGACTACACCACCGATGGCATCAGAGCCATATAATGTTGATGCAGGGCCGCGTATGACTTCAATACGTTCAATCGCAGATATTGGAGGGATAAAACTGTTGTTTGATTCGCCAAATCCATTTGGAGTAATGTCACCAGTGCTGTTTTGACGGCGACCATCAATTAGAACGAGTGTATATTCTGAATCCATTCCACGAATACGAATATTCAGACCACCTGTTTTTCCTGCTGTGGGACTAATATCAACGCCTTCTATATCGCTTAAGGCATCGGCAATCGAATTAATACGTTTATTTTTTAAATCTTCTGCTGTAATGACCGTCATTGTAGCAGGTGCTTTTTTAATATCTTGCTCAAAACCCGCAGCTGAAATCACAATGGTGGAAAGCTGATGGGTAGATGAGTCTTCAGTTGTTGTTTCTGCGAAAACAGGAGTGGTGATTGCCCCAAGCAATGCCAATGAAAGAGGGTGTAGATTAAACTTACTCATAACTAGAGTTCCAATGATGGACGAGAAAAAAATTGAAAAAAGCGATCAAAGTTGTTGCAAATATTAATGGTAATATTTATCATTTGCAACAAAAAGACATAAAAAATATAATACTTTGCGCTTAATTAAGTAGCGATTTAAAAATATTCAAAATAAAAAACGATAAATGAAGAAAAAAATATGTGGTTTCAATCGGGTGTTTTGTATATCGTTCAATGTTGTCATATAATGTGGCACTTTTTAAAATTGTTCTTACCAAAAGATTGAGGAAGCCATGCAAGTAACTTCTGAAGCGGTTTCGGGTGTTACCCGTCGTTTAAATGTATCTGTACCGACGAGCCGTGTTAACGAGCAGTTCGAAGCTCGCTTAAAACGCACTGCTAAAACTGTGAAGATCAACGGCTTCCGTCCAGGTAAAGTGCCAGTAAATGTTGTTCGTCGTGAATATGGCGCGGGTATCTACCAAGAAGTCGTAAGCGACATAATTCGTGACACAGTATTTGAAGCGATCCAACAAGAAAAAATCAATGCTGTTGGCATGCCAAACATTGAAAAATCCGAATTAAAAGACGACGCGCTTGTATACGAAGCGACTGTTGAAGTTTATCCAGAAGTTAACGTGAAGTTTGATGGTTTAGAAGTTGAACGTAAAGCGTCTGAAGTAAACGACAAAGATGTTGATCAAATGATCGAAAACCTTCAGAAGCAACGTGCTTCTTGGGCTGAAACGAAAGGCATGGCTAAAAAAGACATGCAAGTCACTTTCGACTTTGAAGGTTCAGTAGACGGTGAAAAGTTTGAAGGCGGTTCTGCAGAAGACTTTAAACTTGTTTTAGGTTCAGGTCGTATGATCCCTGGCTTCGAAGACGGCATCGTTGGTATGAAGAAAGGTGAAGAGAAAGTGATTGATGTAACTTTCCCTGAAGACTACCAAGCTGAAAACCTTGCTGGCAAATCAGCTCAATTCAAAATTACTGTGAAGCTTGTTGAAAAACAAAAACTTCCAGAAGTTGATGCTGAATTCCTTAAAATCTTCGGTTTAACTGAAGAAGAAGGCATTGAGAAATTAAAAGCTGACGTTCGTAAAAACATGGAACGTGAAGTGAAAAATGGTTTGCGTAATCAAGTGAAAGGTGCGGCTTTTGATGCGCTTGTAGCTGCAAACGAAGTTGAACTTCCTGCGTCTATGGTTGCTCAAGAAGTTGACCGTCAACGTCAACAAATGATCCAACAGTTCACTCAGCAATTTGGTGCTCAAGGTGCGAAAGCATTTGACTCAAGCATGCTTCCAGATGAATTGTTCAAAGAACAAGCTGAAAAATCTGTAAAATTAGGCGTACTGGTAAGCAAAGTTTTAGCTGATGCTAAAATTGAAGTAGATCAAGCACGTGTTGATGCTTACATCGAAGACATGGCTTCTTCTTATGAAGATCCAGCTGAAGTGATCGAATACTTCAAAAATGACAAACAACAACGTTCGCAAATCGAAGCTGTTGTGTTAGAAGACCAAGTGGTTGATCACATCTTAGCGTCTGCTAAAGTAACAGATACTGCTGTAAGCTACGAAGATTTATTGAAAGAGCAACAAGCTCGTCAACAAGGCTAAGTTTAGCTAAAGTAAAAAAGGCGCTTTGAGCGCCTTTTTTATTGTGATCTGGTTTTTTTAAAAGGCCTTGCGTTCATAAAGCTTATGCAAAAAATATCTGTTATTTACTTGAGAATATTTTGCATTTTCAGCAATTATCCCTCATATTGTGACTATGAGTTGAGTAACAAAAAATTTAGGAATAAGTAAACGTATGTATATTCCAACTATCGATAATGCCTTAGTTCCAATGGTTGTAGAACAGTCATCTCGCGGTGAACGTTCATTTGACATTTATTCACGTCTTTTGCGTGAACGCGTCATTTTTATGACTGGTGAAGTTGAAGATAACATGGCGAATTTGATTGTCGCGCAAATGTTGTTTTTAGAAGCGGAAAACCCAGATAAAGATATTCATCTTTACATTAACTCACCAGGTGGTTCGGTGACTGCTGGTATGGCGATTTACGATACCATGCAATTTATTAAACCAGATGTTGTGACTTACTGTATGGGGCAAGCAGCATCAATGGGTGCTTTCTTGCTGAATGCAGGTGCAAAGGGTAAACGTTATTGCCTTGAAAATGCACGTGTCATGATCCATCAACCGTTAGGTGGTTTCCGTGGTCAGGCATCTGATATTGAAATTCATGCACGTGAAATTCTGTTCATTAAAGAACGTTTAAACCGTTTAATGGCAGAGCACAGTGGTCAAGACTATGAAACTGTGGCACGTGATACTGACCGTGATAACTTTATGACAGCGCAAGCTGCAAAAGAATATGGTCTCGTGGACGAAGTGTTATCTAAACGTCCATAAGTTTTAAAAGTTTAGAATTGGAGTGAATATGTCCGAACATCCTCAAGGACAAAAGCATTGTTCATTTTGCGGTAAAACGCAGTCTGAAGTTGGGAAACTGATAGCAGGCGAGGACGCGTACATCTGTAATGAATGTGTGGACGTATGCTTAGACTTGGTGCAAACCAGTCAACAAGTTGAGTCGGGTGACTGGGCTGCAAAACCCTTGCCTAAACCTCACGAGATTCGTGCGGCACTAGATCAATATGTCATTGGTCAAGATGTGGCAAAGAAAACCTTGTCAGTTGCTGTCTATAACCACTATAAACGCCTTAAAGCGACACATGGTGGACATAAACACGATGATGCTGTTGAAATTGCGAAAAGTAATATCTTATTAGTAGGACCAACGGGTTCGGGTAAAACCTTGCTTGCGCAAACCATGGCCCGTCTTCTTGATGTTCCTTTTGCTATGGCTGATGCCACGACACTTACCGAAGCAGGCTATGTCGGTGAAGATGTTGAAAACATTGTACAAAAGCTTCTACAAAAAGCAGACTACGATGTAGAAAAAGCGCAAAAAGGTATTATCTATATCGACGAAATCGACAAGATTACCCGTAAGTCTGAAAACCCATCGATCACGCGTGATGTGTCGGGTGAAGGTGTGCAACAAGCGTTACTGAAAATGATTGAAGGTACGGTTGCCTCTATTCCACCTCAAGGTGGTCGTAAGCATCCGCAGCAAGAATTCATTCAAATTGATACTTCAAATATCTTGTTCATCTGTGGTGGGGCATTCTCGGGTCTTGAGAAAATCGTACAACAGCGCCAAGAAAAAGGTGGAATCGGCTTCACGGCTGAAGTGAAGAAGAAAGATGAAGGCAAGAAATTGTCTGATTTGTTCCGTCAAGTTGAAGCGACAGATTTGGTGAAATTTGGTCTGATTCCAGAGTTTATTGGTCGTTTACCTGTAATTGCGACTTTGGAAGAGTTAGACGAAGAAGCTTTGATGCAAATTCTGACTGAACCGAAGAATGCATTGACCCGTCAATATCAACATTTGTTTGATATGGAAAATGTTGATCTGGTTTTTGAAGACTCAGCACTACGCGCTGTGGCGAAAAAAGCCTTAGACCGCAATACGGGTGCACGTGGCTTACGTTCTATTTTGGAAAATACGCTGCTTGAAACCATGTACGATTTACCAAGTCGTACCGATGTTGGTACGGTTGTGGTGAATGAAGACGTGATTAACGGCACGGCTGCACCATTATTTAAGCCAGAACGTTTACCAAGAATCGAACAGAAAGATGCAGCCAAAGTTGATTTAAAAGTGATTAATTCAAAGTCCGCTTAAGTTGTTATTCATCTGAAACGTGTGAAAATCGAGTGTTTTCACACGTTTTTTTGTATTCAAAAAAAAGAGGGGATGCTACTCTGCATCAATAGGCTGGGATGCCTAGATTAAAACTAAAAATTTAGTATCAAAATAAAAAAATGCCGTGAGGAATAGTCATGCGTGCAATGACGATTACGCTTTTAAGCAGTTTAATTTTATTGGGTTGTCATGGAAAGGTCGCAGTTGAACAACCTGAACTAACATCGACCCTCAGTCATGAGGTTGATTTTGAACATGACCCAGGCATGATTGAGCAGTATCGCATTGGGGTGTTTAGCGTAGGTGGGTGGGTCAATCAAAAATTAGGACAGCGTTTTCAGCGTGTCCAACCCCAGCATGAACAAGCGGCGATGGTTTATCTGTATCGTCCAGACTCAAAATGGAACCGACAAGAAATTGTGGCGTCGAGTTTATTTATCAATAAAGAACGCATTCCAAGCCTGCTGAACAATCATTACTATTGGGTCGAATTGCCCGCTGGGACTTATCGCTTATCGAGTAGTCGGCCTTTGGGTATTAACCATTTTCAAAAGCCGAAATATATCGATTTTAGCGTAGAAGCGGGGCAGTCTTATTTCATCAAGTATGATGAAGAGAACTTATCCACACGCCGTGATGTTTCGGGGCCTTTGGCGGTCATACCTGAAAAAATTGCGATTCAAGAAATTGCATTTACCCAATTAAAGTCCAACAGCTACAACTTTGTGGCGGAAGATCAACACACGGGTGAACTACGAAAGAAAGCGCAAAAACTTAAACCTGCCAAATATGACCCAAGTGAAGATGTTCAGCTGATGAAGCCCTTTAAGCTATGGAATCCTTTAACCTGGTAAGTGAGCTATTGTGCTTTCTTGGCTTGTTCAAATAATGGTGTCAGGGTCTTTTCAATTTGACGATTCATTTCCAGCTGAATAGCTGGATCTTGCATCATTTCAGCAGACATGGCGATGCTATTACGCATGATTTCACTCATCATTTTGCTGCTTTTTTTATTGATAGACTGGCCTAGAGGCGTTTCGAGGAACTGAATGTTGGCCAACACTTCCTCTTCGGTAAAGGTCTGCATATAGACATTTTTAAGCATTTGCATAAATTTTGGATCTGAAATCAATTTACTGCTAAATGATGCCGTGATTTCAGCGATTTGCTTGGCTGCTTTTTGTTGTTCAGTATTGAGTGTTGAGGTTTTAAAAATATTCTTAATAATTTCTTCGGCTTGTTGGTCATATACAGGGCGCATTTCTTGCTGCGATTGAGCTAATGTGCCTTTAATATCGCCCAGTTTGAGCGCCTTTTCTACCGATGCTTCGGTCGCGGGTTTTGCAAAAGACGCTGTGCTGAGGACACATAAGGTAATACCGCAAAGGATGTGATTTAATTTTTTCATTGTTGGTCTATATCTTTTGATTAAGTCTATAAAAATAGGTAAAAAAAATACCCTTAACATGACCTTAGCATGTTAAGGGTATCCAAAAAAGTAAAACTTAAGTTTTAGCCCGCTGCAGCATCGACTACTGGAATTTTACCAATTTTGGCTTGCCAGATTTTTGGTGCTGTTGCGTGAATAGACGTACCATTCACATCAACTGCTACCGATACAGGCATGTCTTTCACTACAAATTTGTAAATCGCTTCCATACCTAAGTCAGCAAAAGCAACCACTTCAGCTTCACGAATTGCTTTAGACACAAGGTAAGCTGCGCCGCCCACTGCCATCAAGTAAGTCGCTTTGTTGTCTTTGATTGCTTCAACCGCTGCAGGACCACGGTCCGCTTTACCGATCATGCCGAACATGCCGGTTGCTTCAAGCACTTGACGTGTGAACTTGTCCATACGTGTTGCTGTTGTTGGGCCAGCAGGACCAACCACTTCATCACCGACTGGATCTACAGGGCCCACGTAGTAAATGAATTTACCTTTTAAGTCGACAGGAAGTTCTTCACCATTGTTTAGCATGTCTACCATGCGTTTGTGTGCAGCATCACGACCTGTATAAATTGTACCGTTTAGAAGCAAAGTGTCGCCTGGTTGCCAAGCGTTCATTTCTTCTTGGGTAATGGTGTCAAGGTCAACGCGTTTAGAGGTTGATGAATCCCAAGTGACTGATGGATAGTCTTCAAGTTTAGGTGCTTGAATGTGTGCAACACCTGTACCATCAAGTTGGAAGTGCGCGTGACGAGTCGCTGCGCAGTTTGGAATCATGCCCACTGGTTTGCCCGCAGCGTGACATGGGTAATCTTTAATTTTAATGTCTAGAACTGTGGTTAAGCCACCTAGGCCTTGCGCGCCAATACCCAACGCATTTACTTTTTCGAAGATTTCCATACGAAGTTCTTCGATTTTATTTTCAGGACCACGACGAAGTAATTCGTCCATGTTGATTTCTTCCATGAGCGATTCTTTCGCAAGCATCATGGCTTTTTCAGCAGTACCACCAATACCAATACCCAACATACCTGGTGGACACCAGCCAGCACCCATAGTTGGAACAGTTTTAAGTACCCAATCCACGATTGAGTCAGATGGGTTTAACATAGCCAGTTTAGATTTGTTTTCTGAACCGCCACCTTTTGCCGCAACGGTAATATCCACTTTGTTGCCTGGAACAAGTTTGTGATAGATCACCGCAGGGGTGTTGTCTTTGGTATTTTTACGACCAAAAGCTGGGTCAGCCAATACAGAAGCACGCAGTACGTTTGAGTTTTCTAGGTAACCTTGACGTACGCCTTCGTTGATTGCATCGTCTAAGCTCATAGTTAAATCAAATTTAACATCCATGCCCACTTCAACGAATACGTTGACGATACCTGTATCTTGACAGATTGGGCGGTGACCCTCTGCGCACATACGCGAGTTAATTAAGATTTGTGCGATCGCATCCTTCGCAGCTTTGTTCTCTTCACGATCATATGCACGGCTCATCGCTTGGATGAAGTCTTGTGGGTGATAGTAAGAAATGAACTGAAGCGCGTCTTTGACCGATGTGATCAAATCATCTTGCTTGATAATAGTGGTCATACAAATATCTCTTGAGCGGGCTGATAGCTAGCGGGCTAAATTATAAGACAAAATGCCGAGGTTGTGGATGTTTTGCGAAGGCTTTGGGCGAAAGTTTAATAGTTGAACGAAATTGATGAGAAAATGGGGTTATAAATGGTGGTAAATATGACAAAAATATCTAAATTTAATGAAATATTTCATGTCTAAATTTGGATTATAAATATGATTTATTGTTTAAGGTTTTGAATTTATTGTAAAAATAATAATCTTCGAAATATGACAGCACTGTCATAAAGTTGTCATAAAACTTTCGCATAATGCATTCATCAAACAATAGGACATCGAACATGTTGACAGGTTTAGTGATGGCTGCGGGCTTTTGTGTATATATCGCAGCGACTTGGATGTACGGTCAAAAAGAAGATCAGGCTTAAGCTTTATCTTCTTTTTTTTGTTTTAAGCTCTCTTCAAATCTTCAAATCTTCAAATCTTCAAATCTTCAAATCTTCAAATCTTCAAATCTTCAAATCTTCAAATCTTCAAATCTTCAAATCTTCAAATCTTCAAATCTTCAAATCTTCAAATCTTCAAATCTTCAAATCTTCAACTAGCTAAAAATTGTTTAACGCCTTAAGATTCAAGTTTCAAATCTTAAAAAATAAAATGAAATACTATTCCTCGACTTCAGCCTTGCTATTTATCGGATGCTTTTTCTTGTGGTCTATTTTCCTGTTTTATTTAATGGCTCAAAAGCATGCAGGCAATGTCATTGTCGAAGATATATTTAAATTTAATTTTTACTGCATGATGCTTGCAATGTCGCCTTTGCTTTTGAAAAAAGCTCCGCCTAAAAACGATGTCGAGATGACGATTTTTGAAGAAAAGCAACATATGGAAATGCGCCATCAAGTCCTGAGCCAATCTGCTCAAGAGCGTCGGAAAGCTTATTTGATGAGTGCTTTTTTCGGTTTTTTAATGTCGAGTTTAATGATGAGCTTTATTTTGATGTTAGATAAATAAGCTGAATGTGAGTTTATCCGATCTAATTTTTCTCACTTTTTCGCATTTGGGATGGAGAGTAGCCAAAGTGCTTTTTAAAGCGATGACTAAAATGGCTGCTGGAGCTAAATCCATACTGTTCCGAAATGTCCGTCATATTGGCAGATGTGTGCTGTAAAGCTTGATGTGCCAGTTCAAGTCGACGTTGCATTACATATTGGTGCGGTGGCATGTGCATGGATTGCTTAAACATATGGGCAAAATGGTATTCACTGAGCTGAGTTTGCTCGGCTAAATCTGACAGAGTCAAGCTTTGCTGAATATGCTGATCAACCCATTCTAATAATTGCTTCAGAGTATACGGGGACAGCCCACCTTTGACTTCAGGGACTTGCCATTCGGTATGGCTATAATTTTTAATTAGATGGTTGAGCAGAAGCGTTGTGGCAGTACTCATCTGCAAGTGATTTTCACGGTTTTGCCAAGCCCCATTGAGTAAAAAATGTCGATAGATCATAGCAATCTGTGGGTCGGCCACGAAACTTTGCGGATTTAAAATAATTTGGCTCGGCTCACGATCCCACACCTGTTCGGCGACACGTTGTAAATGTTGTTCAGTATAGTACAAATGCACAAAAGTCAGAGGGTCACGCAGATCCCATGTTGACTCAAAATTTTGTGGCATCAAGCACATATGATCTGGCCCACCGCCATTATGCCAACCTTGAGCTGTCTTTTGATAACTGTGATATCCACCCTGAATATACATACTGAGCGTATGGTGGTTACTACAAACACTGACGCGGTCTTGGTTGTTTTGCCACATGGCCAACTGCATGCCTGAACCCAATTCGACCGAGTCGAGGAGTTGAGCTTTATGTTGTTGTAATTGATCTAGAATCTGATATTTCATCATCTATACGCAGTGCCGAATGGAAGATTCAGTGTAGGACTTTGATTTCATTTTGTCATCTATAGCAGAAAATCAGTAAAAAACCACAAGTTCATGATAGTGACCACAAGAAGGTGCAAGAAATGAGAAACCTAAACCAAGCACAATAGCGTGAGTCGTTTGAGTTTGGTTTAAAGAGTATGAATGCGCTGTTATATGCTTTGGTGGTGGTGATTTGGGGAACGACATGGATTGCGATAAGTCTGCAACAACAAAGTGGAATATTGACCAATGTAGCCGTATTTTGGCGCTTCTTTATTTCGGCTCTGGTGTTGTTTACTTTTGTTGTATTGTGCCGAAAACTGCAAAAGCTGGCTGTAAAAGACCATCTATTTTGTATGTTGCAAGCATGCTGTATTTTTGGTTTTAACTTTGTTTGTTTCTATTATGCGGTTCAATATATCAGCAGCGGTTTGGAGGCTGTTATTTTTTCGATGGCGGTAATTTTTAATACCCTCAACGCTAAACTGTTCTTTGGACAACAGGTGTCTACACGTTTTTATCCTGCGGCTTTGTTGGGTGGATTGGGGATCATCGCCTTATTTTGGCATGATGTGGTGGGGAGTACCTTAAACAATCATACGCTGATGGGGATTGGTCTTTGTGTGTTGGGAACCTATGGGTTTTCACTGGGCAATATGATCAGTGCGCGTCATCAAAAACAAGGTCTGGATATTTTTACCACCAATGCTTATGGCATGTTGTACGGTTCAATTCTGATGGCGTTGATTGCTGGATTTAAACAAGACGAGTTTTTCCCTGCTATGGAATTCAGTGCAGTGAGTGCTTTATTGTATTTGGCTATTTTTGGTTCAGTGATTGGCTTTACCGCCTACTTCTATTTGGTCGGAAGGATTGGGGCAGGTAAGGCAGCTTATAGTACTTTGTTATTTCCTTTGGTGGCTTTGGTGATTTCGACCATCTGGGAAGGGTATCAATGGCATATCAATGCGGTGATTGGGGTGATTTTGATTTTATGTGGTAATGCAATTTTCTTTATCAAGCCGCCCAAGTTTAGACTGAGTCAAATGTTGAAGCGAAGTTGAGTGTGCGCAAGAAAATCAAAAGCGATTCTGCCTTAGAAATGAAAGATTTAGGTGTTTTTCATCCTTTGTATTATGCTCATTTTAGAGGACTTTATGTAGGGCTTTATAAATGGATTTAAAAATGTTTGAATTATTCGCTCGTTACAACGTGTGGTCTACTCAAAAATTAAACCAAGTTTTAAAAAATGTCTCTGATGAAGATTTCAATGCTGAATGTGGACTTTTCTTCAAAAGTATTTCTGGAACGTTGAATCACTTGCTTGTTGGTGAGCATTATCTATGGTTTCCTCGGTTCTCATCGAAATCATCTCCTACATTGAAGTTAAATACCATCGTAGAAAGGGATAAAGATAAACTCATGTTTGAGTTAGAGAGCAGGGCTTACAACTGGATAGATTTCTTAAAACATGTTGATGTGGAAAAATTTGGACATGATTTACAGTACAAAACATCAGCTGGACAAGAAATGAGTCTGCCCTATGCCGCTACATTATTGCATGTGTTTAACCATGGAACGCATCACAGAGGACAAGTGACAGCGGCTTTAACTTCAATGGGTTATCCATGCCCAGAGATTGATATGGTATATATGTTGATAGAAGAAAATCTGCCTGTTTAAGAGAGCTGCGGTTGGTTTTGTAAAATAATGGAATCGAGCTAATACGACGCCCCAATCATGACGCTGTATTGGCTTTAATCCGAAGCGCTTCCATCTCAATCTCAACCATTTTTTGAGCATTTTCCCATTTCTTATTCAGCTCAGCAAACCTCTGTCGATCTGGTGAGGCAGATAGGATGATATTACCCATTTCAATTTGAAGATTATTTTCTTCTTTCAACTTTTCACGAGCCGCTGTTACTTCAGCACTTTTGAGTGTCACAGCATCGTATTTTTGATTCAGGTCATGAATTCGCGTAGTGGTTTGTTTAACAGCCGTCATAAGCGCATTCCTATTACCACTGTCTATCGCATGCTGGATGCCCATAAAAGAATTTTGAGCCTTTTGTTTGGCGGTTTGAGATGCAGCTCCAAGAACGATGAGGTCATATTTAATGTCTGCAGCATTATCTTGACTTAGATGTGAGGTGGTCTGCGGTGCAGTGCGAGCCGTAACATTGAGCTCAGGGTCTGATTTTATCTGTTGTCGCGTGTTGTCTAATGCCCCTGAATTCAGTTGAGGGTAAATCATGTGTTGTAAGGCTCTCATTTCACTGATAGAGCTTTGTTGTATGACGCTGATTTCTGCTTCAAGTGCTGTTATACGCTGCATCTGTGGTGGAGTTTTAGTATTTTCTTGTGCCAGTTCAACACCAAGTAAATGGACTTGCTTAAATTTCTCACGTAGCGCAGCACCTTCTTGGCTTTTGAAGTTTGTTGCATCTAGTGCAGTATTAAACGCAAGAGAATGGGTTTTCAGTTGTTCTAGCAGGGCGGGGATGATATCGACTTCTTTATTTTGACGAGCCGCTTTAAGTGCATCTTGTGCGTTCAAAATGGCTTGAGAGTTTTTATTCGAAATCTGATCTAGGGCATCAAGATCCGCTTTAATGTCAGTTGGATTTGCTGTTCTTAAGTTTTTATATGCTGTGGTTGAGTCTGACGGTGTTTGGTGCTGCTTAGATTCATTACATGCTGTCAGAGAAAATGTTGTCACTATTAGAATTGGAAGCCATGTTTTATTCATTATGAGACCAATGATTTAGGATTTAATTATATCGCTTGAGTATATTTCTTAAGTTTCTGAAAAGTAAAGTCTTACTATTTTATCTGTGTTTGGGCTATGTTCGTAAATATATAGAAGTTAAGCTTCGGTCATACCGTTGAGCGCTATAGAATAAAAAAACCACCCAACTTTTCCGTTGGATGGTTTTGATCCGCTTAAATTACTTTACGCTGTTGCTTGCTGTTCTGCTTGAATTGCAGTGAGTGCAATCGTAAACACGATGTCATCCACCAAAGCCCCACGAGACAAATCATTTACAGGTTTGTTCAAACCTTGCAACATTGGGCCGACGCTTACCACATTGGCAGAGCGTTGCACGGCTTTATAGGTCGTATTGCCTGTGTTTAGGTCAGGGAAAATAAACACATTGGCACGACCTGCAACTTTAGAATCAGGTGCTTTCGAGCGTCCGACACTTTCAACCGATGCTGCATCGTACTGAAGCGGCCCATCAATCAACAGATCAGGACGGCGTTCTTTCGCTATACGTGTTGCCTCAGCGACTTTTTCAACTTCAGCTCCAGCACCAGAGGTACCCGTAGAGTATGAAATCATTGCAATACGTGGGTCTAAGCCGAAGGCCTTTGCTGAATCAGCCGATTGAATCGCAATTTCAGCGAGCTCTTCGGCATTTGGGTCTGGGTTAATCGCACAGTCGCCATAAACATAGACTTCATCGGGTAACAGCATAAAGAACACGGAAGAGACCAGTGAGTACTCAGGCGCTGTTTTAATCAGTTGGAAGGCTGGGCGTACAGTATTGGCTGTGGTATGTATTGCACCTGAAACCAAACCATCGACCTGATCGAGTGCCAACATCATAGTACCAAGAACGACTGTGTCTTGCAGTTGTTCACGTGCTTGCAGCTCGTTCAGTTTGCCTTTACGCAATTCCACCATTTTTTCGACATAGTTTTCACGAATTAAATCTGGATCGATAATTTCTAAGTCATGTGGAAGCTCAATACCACGTGCTTTTGCCACCTCTACGACAGCTTCAGGTTTTGCCAATAAGATACAGTGTGCAATGCCACGAGATTGGCAAATAGCCGCCGCTTGAACTGTACGTGGCTCATCGCCTTCAGGTAGAACAATCCGCTTTTTCGCAGCAATCGATTTTTGGACCAACTCATGGCGGAAAGCCGAAGGCGAGAGACGAGGTTGGTACGAGCCATTCAACATTGCCGTTAACCATTCTTCATTGATATGGCTCGAAACAAAACGAGTGACTTGTTCAGCACGTTCCGTATCATCGACCGGAATTTCATTGCTGAGATTGGCTAAGCTCTGCGCCGTGTCGAACGTGCTGAGCGCTGTATGTAAAATTGGTAAGCCTTGCTTAATCGCTGTTTGGCAGAACGCAAGCACTTGCTCGTTTGGTGTATGGTGTTCAGTTAGGACTAAACCTGCCAGTGGAATACCGTTACTGCTGGCTAAGCTGGATGCCAAAAGCACATCGATACGATCTGATGCACTAATGATCAGCTCGCCTGCGACAAACTTATGAAGTTCGTGCTCAATGTTCGATGCAATCAAACTGCTATGCAACACACGACGTTGGTTAGCGTCGCCTTGATTGATCCATTCCGCTTGAATGTGTGAAGCCAAGTCCGACATACGCGGTACGCTAAGCGTGTTGCTAAACGGAACCAAGCCTATTACAGGGAGTTTGTCTGATCCGAGCTTTGGATGGGTCTTTTGGAGCTCAATTATAAATTTATTGGTATCGCTGATTAAACGCAGACTTGGGTCAAACGTCACTGGAATGTGTGCTGAGTCATCGGGCAAGCCTTTGGTGCGCATCAATAACACACCCGCAGTTCGCTCTGAACTCGCACCCCCAAAGTAGCGTAGTTGACTATCGACTTTTTCAGCCGTCGCGCTTGGCTTGTTAATGTCTGCATTACTGACAATAATGACTTTGGCATCGAGTGCTTGCGCAAGTTGTGCATTTAGTTCAGAAGCAAAAGAATCTCGGCTATTCGGGACTAAGCCTTCAACAATAATCAGGTCATGCTTACGCGCAATAGCACGGTGCAAACGAACCGCATCTTCAAGCAACTCATCATTTTCACCTGCACTGAGTTGTTGCAAAATGGTGTGATAACTAATCGGTTCAACGGTTTCGTTTTTTGAAACATGGTGATAGAGCGCTGTGGTACGGTCTGCACCCGTGCTCAGTTCTTGAGAAAAAGGTTTTAAAAATCCAGCCTTAACACCTTGGCATTCCAGCGCATAAACCAAACCCAGACAAGCGGATGTTAAGCCGACGCCTTCCCCAGTGGGCACAAGTAAAATCGTTTTCATATATTTATTCGTCATACAAGAATTTAAAACAGACTTGAGTGAATGTAGCGACCGCTTAAGCGATCACTACATTGTCTTCAGACTTTTTTGCAGCAGTTTGAATCACCTCATCGGCCACGGATGCAGTTTCTTTGGCAATACGGCCTTCTTCATCGGTCGGTACAACCCAAATTTGCGGGCCTGTACCTGTATCAATACGACCTTCGGTACCACGTTTTAAACTGTCATTGGCTTCTTTACTCAAGTTAAAACCAAAGTGCGGTAGGAAAGCGACTGTTTTTTCACGAATATATGCGGAGTTCTCACCAATACCACCCGTGAAGAACAAGCCATCAAGACGTGGTAGACCACAGCTCAGCGCAGCCAATGATTTTGCGAGGCGGTAGCAGAACACTTCAATGGCTAAAGTCGCATCTTCATTGCCTTGTTCTGAGGCTTCAATCAAAGTGCGCATGTCATTCGAAAGATCAGATAGGCCGAGTAAGCCCGATTGGCTATTCAACATTTTATCAATTTTATAAATGTCCCAGCCTAGGTTGTTAGCAAGGAAACTATGTAAGCTTGGATCGACATCACCACTGCGTGTGCCCATCACGACACCTTCAAGTGGAGTTAAGCCCATTGAGGTATCGACACTCTGCCCATTCCAAATTGCACAAGTAGAGCTACCATTGCCCAAGTGTGCAGTTAACCAGCCCCCTTGTTTGAAGCTACCAGCCAGTTCTGAACCGCGTTCAGACACATAAGCATGGCTCGTGCCGTGGAAGCCATAACGGCGGACATTGTGTTCAGTGTATAAAAATTTTGGTACAGCATAGCGGTAAGCATGTGCAGGCATAGTCTGGTGGAATGCTGTATCAAATACAGCCACTTGTGGTAGCTCTGGGAATAAACGCATCGTGGCGTCAATCCCAACCAAATGCGCAGGGTTGTGTAATGGTGCAAGTGGTGTTGCTGCACGAATGCGTTCTACAATTTCTTCTGTTAAAAGTTCAGCTTTGGTCAATGTACCGCCGTGTACTACGCGGTGACCAATGGCTTGAGGGTTATAATGTGAAAGGCGTTCTAAGATGGTTTCCAATGCTTTTTCATGATCGGCATGTGGAATAGACAATTCAAGGGGTTGACCACCCGCTGTAATGCCTTTGATACGAGCGTCAGCAGAACCTAAGTTCTCAGCTAAACCGAAAATACGATCTTCACGACGTTCAGAAACGAGCGCATATTTGATTGATGAAGATCCGCAGTTAATTACTAATACTGATGTAGACACGTTTTAATACCTGATTCTAATTGAATTATCCGTCCTAGAACTGATCTTCATGCAGTACGTTCTTATGCAATCTTGATCATTTTTTATGTTGTATCATGTGTATATTTTTAGTCCAAGATAGACTTTAGGTGATTAGACTTAAGCACTATCGACCGTCTGATGAATAATAATTAAAATTTATCGGCTCATGATTTTCATTTATTCATGAAATGATGCTGAATTATTCATCAGCTCCAACCTTTTAAAAATAACACGTTATCTGCTGAAAAGAGCTGAATATATTGTGGCGTTCCTGTTTATTTTTGATATTTCATTTTAAGTCCACACATAATCATATGCGCAATCAACGTGACCATCAAAAAAGCATGATTTCCTCTAGATTTTAAGGATTCGCAGAGGCAGAGAATGTTTAGATATAAAAATGCTCAGCCCTCTTAAGAGGGCTGAGCATCATGCTTTAAAATGAGTTGGACGCGCTATTGGCGAATTTGACCATCACCAAACACAATCCATTTTTGTGAAGTCAGGCCCTCTAAGCCGACTGGGCCACGGGCATGGATTTTATCAGTTGAGATGCCAATTTCTGCACCTAAGCCATATTCAAAACCATCGGCAAAACGGGTCGAAGCATTGATCATGACAGAACTCGAATCAACAGCAGCCAAGAACTCGCGGGCTAGAGAGTAGTTTTCGGTGATGATCGAATCAGTATGGTGTGAGCCATATTTGTTGATATGCTCAATCGCTTCTTCCATACCAGACACCACTTTCACTGCTAAAATTGGACCGAGGTATTCGGTGTACCAATCTTCTTCTGTCGCCGTTTTGACTGCTGTACCTAGAATGCGCTGAGTTTCAGCACAGCCGCGCAACTCCACTTGTTTTTCAGTGTAGAGCTCAGCGACACGCGGTAAAAACTCATCTGCGACTTTTTCATCGACCAGCAAAGTTTCCATTGCATTACATACGCCGTAACGGTGAGTTTTTGCATTGAGCGCAATCGGTAGGGCTTTTTGTAGGTCAGCTTGTGCTTCAACATAAACGTGACAGTTCCCATCCAAGTGTTTAATCACCGGGACGCGGGCCTCCTTGCTGATACGCTCAATCAGACCTTTGCCTCCACGTGGAACAATCACATCGACAAATTCAGTGAGTGTAATCAGTTGCCCCACGGCTGTGCGGTCTGCGGTGTTAATGACTTGAACCGCATGTTCAGGTAAACCCGCCAGTTTTAAACCGCGTTGGATAGCTTCAGCAATGGCTTTATTGGATTCGAGCGCTTCAGAACCACCACGTAAAATAATGGCATTACCAGACTTCAGTGCTAAAGAGGCGGCTTCTAAGGTCACATTTGGGCGAGACTCGTAAATCATGCCAACCACGCCTAAAGGAACGCGCATCTTACCGAGCTGGATTCCTGACGGACGATAGGCCATGTCGGTGATTTCACCGACAGGATCTTTGAGGCCAATCACATCTTTTAAGCCTTGCAACATGCCTTTAAAGCGTGCGGGAGACAGTTCTAAGCGATCAAGTAAAGCACTGTCTAAGTTGTTGCTGTGCGCTTTGTTCATATCTGCTTGGTTCGCCGCTAAAATAGTGGGCTCACTGTTGACTAAAGCAGTATAAATAGCTGACAACGCATTGTTTTTAGTTTCGGTAGAGGCACGCGCCAAAATACGAGAAGCTTGACGTGCTTGCTGTCCTACCGTTTGCATATATTGTTCAATCGACTCTTGCATAGCGGTTTGATCACTTAGAAATTTCACAGAAGATAGTAACAGCCTAACACTCGACCGCATAGTCTCTACATGAAAAATCCAGCGTATAGGCGGACTTATACATATTTTGAAATTGTTTTTTATCTAAAACATGATGAGCGGTTACACAATCTGTTGCGTGTAAAACAGTGCTCTGTATAGAATGAATTTTAGGACATGAAGTCCTTGCATAATTATTACAACACTGAACACCCTGTTATCGTTGACAGGCGTGATCGTGCATTTCTTGCAAAACAAAAAGTATAGGCAAGAGTAGAGGGAAGGAACATGAATTCTATGATTCAAAGGGATGCCGAGCTGTATGACGCTAATTTACGCTTAGGTTTTTTTGATGTTTACCATCGTAACAGCTTTAAAGAACCTGCACGAACCACATGGATTGAGGGCTGGAAAGTCGAATACATGGCGATTGCTCGGCCAGAGTCATTCCATCGCACGCCTATCGTGATTATCGGTGGGGCATTTCAAAACTTTAATTCCTACAAATACTGCGTTGAGCAACTGCTCGATGCTGGTCCGATTGTCCTGATTGATCTGCCTTCAATGGGCGCCAATCAACAAATTCGTAATATCGATACGGGCTTGTCTGCAGGAACATTAGAACTGGGTGATCTCGCGAAAATGCTCGGTGTTTGGTTCGACATTGAAGGATTAGACAAAGTTTCAGTGATGGGCATGTCACTGGGCTCAGTGGTGGCATCTTGTCTGGCCGATCAACGACCAGAGCTGATTGACCGTATGATTTTAATGGGTGTGATGCAAAAGACCCGTAAAAGCTGGCGGATGTTGCTGGAGGAATCGTTACATTTAATGCGTGAACAACGCATGGATGAGTTTGGTCAGGCCGTGATTTTGTATTTGGTCAATCATGCCAAAATGGATAAAACCAGAATGTCACCCACAGCCAAGCGTTTGTTCTTCAGACAGATGGCGGAGTTTACCGCAACAGAACAAGAGCGCTATGAAATCAACTGCAATCGTTTGCTTCGCCTCACCGATGTGCCGATTCCACAGTGTAAAGTCTTGGTGGCCTGTGGCCAATATGACAGTTTTACTTTGCCACATGAAAATGCCAATTTTGCATTGCAATGTCCTGACATGGAATATGCGCAAATTGCCAATGCAGACCATGTGCCACAGCTACAACGCCGTAAAGAAACCATGCATTTGTTTGCGACGTTTCTGAAGGACGAGTCCATTCAACACTTAGACGGGATTATCCCCTTTAGTCGAGCACAAATGTTGGAAATGGAGCGCCGTGGTGAAGAGCGGGTTCAGATTCAACACCCTGAAACCTTTTTAAGCTATCGCCATTCGGATTTGGTGATTGCGACAGAAGTGATGGATTTGAACTACTTTGGGGTGCTTTTACGTTTTGAGTCAGACTTGGCTGCTGTGGCGGCTAAATATCCGCGTGATTTAGCTTTGCACTTGAGCGATGACGAAGGCGAGTTTCAGATTGAATGTTTAATTTTTGCCGAAGATGGACCGCACCTTCGTGCCTTATTTAAACATGGCAGTTTTGAACTCGCGGAGCGACTGCTTCGCTTTGTGGGGCGTCAGAAACAAGAACAGACGTTGCTCGAAGCCGTGAGTTAAGTGAAAGTCAAAAATAAAAAAACAGCGTGTCATCGCTGTTTTTTTATGGGGACTAAGTTTATTGCTCGGGTTGATTGGGCTTTTGCCATTGGCTATGTATCAACCAGACCAAGTCGCCTAAGTGATCCTGCTGATCTAAGTTTGAAGTGTCAGACTGAGTGCTATTGAAAGCTAAAGTGGGTTGGTGAACGGTAACAGTGTGGAAGCCTACTTGTTTGAAAAACTGAGCCGCTTCAGGCGGACTGACAAAGTGAAAGCCAAAGGCGCTACGAGACATCCATTTTAAAAGCTTGCTACTGCTCCAGATAAAATTAGCCAGCTTATTTTTCACAGGTTCAGGGTAGAGGTCAGTCAGATAATATAACTGATCAGACTGCTGTCCGTATTGGACAATGCCTTGTAACAGTTGAGCGAGCATGTTTTTGCTAAAGTAGTTGATCAGACCTTCACTCACCACCACCAAAGGGCGGTTTGGGTCAAACACCTCAAAGGCACGGGCAAAATCTGCGCTAAATAAGTCGGCGGAGAGAACCGTTGGACTGGTCTGATCGATCTGTTTTAAGGCCTGAGTTTTCATTTGTGCCATGTCTGGTAAGTCGAGTTCACGATAGTCAATCTCAGGATACTGTTGGCGAAAGCTCCAGCCGCGTGGGGACAGGCCACTGGCAATTTCTAAAACTTGTAAGTTTGGATGCTGCTGGATTAGTGTGCTGAGGTGGTCATCAATCATTTGATGACGCTGTTTTAAGGTGGTGCGCATGCTACCACCGACGTGTTTCTCGGCCCAACTTTCGAGTGGATGTACCAGTTTGGCCAGTAACTTTCCTTTGCGGGTGGCAAATACAGGATGTGAGATGCCCATGCTATACCAAATATAACCTGTATAGTGCGCAGTAAAAGAGATATGGCGATGAGCCGATAAAGCATCTGTCATGGTATCCGTACCTGATATTTTGTTATTTTAGCGTTGTTGTTTGGGCAATGCAGAGCAAGCCTGTTGATTTATTTTGAGTTTATCATAATGAAAAAAGGACATCTTGTGATGTCCCTTTGTCCGAAATATCGCGGTTGAAATGGTCAAAGATGAAGTGCTTAACTTAATCTAAACAGTTCCACTTGGTCGCGTACTTTGGCCCAATCTTCACCTAAATACAGCTTCGACTGAACGCTGATATTTGGAATCTGACCACGCATGCGTTCTAAGCGAGCTTGGTTTGGCAGCGCCAGTTGGCTGATCCCCTCCAAGGCTACACATGCGGCTGCTCGGTCATTACATACCAGTCCCATGTCACAGCCTGCATGGAGTGCGGCTTGAATGCGTGCATCTGCACCGCCTGCAACACATGCAGCTTGCATGCTTAAATCATCTGAGAATAAGACCCCATCAAAGCCCAGTTGTTGACGTAGAACGGTTTGAATCCAATACGGTGAAAAACCTGCTGGGTTTGGATCGACTTGGTTATAAATCACATGTGCAGGCATGAGTGCATCCAACTGTGGCATCAGTTTTATAAAAGTCTGCATATCTTTGGCATAGATTTCATCATATGTGCGTGAGTCGATGGCTGCTGCGACATGCGAGTCTGCTTTGACTGAACCATGACCGGGGAAATGTTTGCCTGTCGATGCCATGCCTGCGGCTTTCATCCCTTTTAGGAATGCACTGGCCAGCGGTACGATGTCTTGAATATTTTTGGCAAAGCCACGGTCACCAATCACATCACTGATGTCATTTAAATCGAGTACAGGGGCGAAGCTAAAGTCGATACCGACGGCAAGCACTTCTGTCGCCATCAACCAGCCAGATTGTTCTGCCAAGCTTAAGGCTTTTTCAGGTTCGCTTAAGAATAGCTCGCCAAACTTACCCATGGCTGGAAGTAGGCTAAAGCCCTGTTTTAAGCGTTGCACACGTCCACCTTCTTGATCGACAGCAATCAAAATATCAGGACGAATTCGGCGCATATGGTCGGTTAGGGCGCGAACTTGTGCAGGAGATTCAATATTTCGTCCAAATAAAATCATGCCACCGACTTGCGGTGCTTGTAATAGTGCAATATCTTCTTGAGTAAGTTCTGTGCCTGCGATGTCGAGCATCAATGCGCCAATCATATTGGGTGTCCGTATTTGATTTTTTGGTCAGTGACTGTTTTGGCTCTGAAAGGTGAGCGAAACAGGTCGTTGAAAACAATACCCGAATTTTGCAATGATTTGCTACATTTTGTCAGCACAGATTATGATAAAACTACACGACATAAACAGATTAAGTTGTTTAAGATTTTGAATATTCTCAATTCATGTCGAAAAATGACATTGTAATTTTGGTCAAAAACCAAGGAACTAAGAATTATTTATGAAACTTCAAACCATTGCTTGTGCGGTTGCAATTGCAACGGGTGGATTCTTTTTCACTCATGCCATTAATGAAGCCATTGCAGCGACTGAAACTACCGCTGTAACCAAACAAGCTATTGTTCCGTCGCAGGAGCAGGCTTTGGTGTCTCGTCAACTGGCGACCTTGGTTGACCGTCAACATTATCTCAATCAACGTTTAGATGCGAAAACATCGGCACGTATTCTCGATTTCTATCTGGACAGTTTAGATCCAGACCATTCGCTGTTTCTTGCCTCTGAAGTAGAGAGTTATAAGCGTAAATATGGCTCAAACTTAGGTGCAGCTTTAAAAGCAGGTGACTTAAGTGGACCGTATGCGATTCATGCACAGTATCGAGATCGTTTGACCCAGTTTTATACCTATATGCTGGATGAGCTGAAAAAGCCGCAGAATTTAAAACAAACCAACGTTTATATCGAAACGGATCGTGAAAAGGCACCATATTTTACCAATGAAGCGGCGCAACGTCAGCATTGGAACAAAATGTTGGTTTCGCAGCTGATTAATTTGACCATCAGCAAAGAAGAAGAGTTAGCGAAGCAAAAAGCGCTTAAAGCCAACCCAGAATTGGCTAATGGACAAGATCTCACTAGCTCGGAAGATTTAACCCCAGTACAGACTTTAACCAAACGTTATACGCGCCAGTTAGAACGTATTTCACGCGTGAAAAGCGATGATGTGTTAGACAAAACACTCAATGCAATGACGCTTACATATGATCCGCACAGTAACTATTTCCCACCTGTCGATGCAATGGAATTGAACCGTCAGACGACTTTGCAGCTTGAAGGGATTGGGGTGTCGATTCGACCTGAACGGGGCAATGAAGACTACACCAAAATCGAAACCATTGTGGAAGGTGGTCCTGCGAGCAAGTCTGGACAGGTGAAGTCGGGCGACCGCATCATTGGTGTGGCGCAAGATGGCGAAAAAATGGTGGATGTGATCGGTTGGCCGAGCAATGAAATTGTGGGCTTAATCCGTGGTAAACGTGGTACCAAAGTTACCATACGGTTACTCGGTTCAGGTGCGCCGATGAGCCAAGCACGTAATGTGACCATTACCCGTGACGTCATTCAAGAAGAAGATGCTGGGGTACGTTCACGTACCGTGAATGTAGCGCGTGATGGACAACAATACACCTTTGGTGTGATTGAAATTCCGTCTTTCTATTTGAACTATCGTGCACGTCGTGCGGGCACAGAATATCGCTCTGTATCTGAAGATACCAACAATGCGCTGAAAACTTTAGCGGCCAAGAATGTCTCAGGGATTATTATCGACTTACGTAATAACCCAGGGGGTTCGCTTGAAGAAGTGGCTCGCATGCTTGGACAGGTGATTAAGTCAGGTCCTGTGGTGCAAATTCGAGATGGTAATGGCAATGTGAGCGTTTTCGAAGACGATGACAATGGTGCGCAAACCTATGCGGGTCCATTGGCAGTGATGGTGAATTTAGCATCTGCATCTGCAAGCGAAATTTATTCTGCTGCGATTCAAGACTATGAACGTGGCATTGTGATTGGTAGCACCACCACAGGTAAAGGAACCGCACAAGTTCAGCTCGACAACTTGGCGCATGGTCAAGCGACACTAACGCAACGTAAGTTTTACCGTGTAACGGGTGGCAGTACGCAGAACAAAGGCGTGATTCCAGACGTGAAGCTGGTAGATATTTACAATGAAGAGTTTGGTGAGCGTAAAGCGAAAAATGCGCTTGAGTGGGACACCATTCCAACTGCACCGTTTAAACGTGAAGGCAGTATTGCACCGTATGTGAAACGTTTAGGTGAGTTGTCGCAAGCACGCGTTAAAGTCGACCCGCAGTTTAACTATCTTGAACAGCGTAAAGAAATCTCGAAAAAGACCGAAGATCAAAAACGTGTGGTTTTAGATATTGATCAACGTAAAGCTGAATTGTTGGCACTGGAAAAACAGACTTTAGACTCGGAAAACAAGCGCCGTCAGATTGCAGGACAAAAGCCTTATGCAAACTGGGAAAGCTATCAAGCTTCTATGGAAGCTTTGGTTGAAGCACGCGCTAAAATGAAAGCGAATCAACGTCCTGCATTGCCTGAAGAGGAAGCATTTGTGACTGAATCTGCAAATGTCTTATTAGATTATGCCAAGTTGCAAAAAGGCACTGCAAAATAGTTTAATCTCTGACGCAATGTATTAAAAAGCCAGTTTCGACTGGCTTTTTATTTAAATTGTGATTTGAAACACAAATACGGGTTTGGCTGGTTACCAAACCGATCTTTAAGGTAAAATAAATCTATAAATTCTAATAAGATTTCTATGTTTTTTTCTTGACCTGAACCTGTTTGTATAAGATTCTTAATCGGGTAGCAATGCTTTTCGCCTTTGATAAAAAGGATATATAAATGAAGAAAAAGAGCAATTAATACGGACACTTTATATGATGCATGTGCATTACGATTTTAGTTTGGTATTAGGTTCAATTGTTGTGGCATTGTTGGCGTGTTTTTTTGCAGTGTCGACCGAACGCTTATTATTTCGTGCTTGGCGTAAAAAATTTCAAACAGCGCTCATTTTACTCAGTAGTTTTTTCTTAGGCTGTGCCATTTGGGCCATGCATTTTGTGGGTATGTTGGCTTGTGATTTGCCGACGCATAGTTATTTTGACCCTGCACTGACAATTCTTTCTTTTTTTATTGCTTTTATTGCATCTGTTTTTTCAATTTGGTTGACCTCGCGTCAGACCTTACCTTTTTTAAGATTGGTTTTGGGGTCGGTATTGATGGGGCTTGGTATTTCGGGCATGCATTATACTGGCATGATGGGGCTGATTATTGAGGGCTATCAGAGTGCTTATGATCCCTTGCTGACAGTTTTCTCTATCTTGATTGCGATTAGTGGCTCGGGTTTAACCTTTTGGCTGATCTTTAAATATAAAAGTGCAGTCAGTAAGAAACTGTTGTACCAATGGTATGTTGCAGGGATGATGGCCTTGACCATCGTGAGCATGCATTATACCGGCATGCTAGCAGTCTCGTTCTATCCAACCCATAGTGACAAACTGGTCATGACCCTTGAAGCAGGTCAAAGCATCGTTTTATTTGTTGTTATCTTTATTACCTGTTTGATTTTGGTGGCAGCATTTGTTGTTGCGGTGCTGGAGCAGCGTTTAGAAGAGCGCAATATTCAACTTTCTCTGGCCAATAAAGAGCTGGAAAATCAGGCTGTACAGGACAATTTAACCAAGCTGCCCAATCGATTGTATTTGGCGGAATACGCCCATTTTTTGTTTACAGATCAACGCTTCCGCAATGAAAGCATTGCCTTTTTATATATCGATTTAGACCGCTTTAAAGCCGTAAATGATGTCTTTGGGCATCATGTTGGGGATCAATTATTGGTTCAACTGACCACACGAATTCATCGCCACTTAAGTAAAAATGAAAAAATTCTCAGAATTGGTGGGGACGAGTTTCTGATGGTGCTGGAGCAGGCCACTCCAGAGCAAGCGTGCCAAATGGCGGAGCACGTGCTGGAGTTGATTCAAGATAGCTTTTTGATTGCGGGTAAAGAAATCAATGTGTCTGCGAGTATTGGTATTGCGATGTATCCTGAGCATGGCAGTAATTTGCAGGATTTACTGATTAATGCCGATGCAGCGATGCTGACCTCAAAATATCAGGGAAGAAATACCTATTCTATTTTTAACTACAGTTTTGACCAACAAGAAGCGAAAAGCCAAACTAAGCTAATCAATGACTTATATAAAGCCGTAGAAGAACAACAGTTTGTTTTGTATTACCAGCCTAAATTTACCATCCAAGATCAACGGATTTGTGGAGTCGAGGCGCTGATTCGCTGGAAGCATCCGACTTTAGGCTTGCTGACCCCCAATATGTTTATTAAAGGCGCGGAGAAAACGGGGCTGATCATCCAAATGGGGTATTGGGCTTTGGAGCAAGCATGTAAACAACTACAAATTTGGGAACGAGAGAAAATTGAACTGTATCCGATTGCCGTGAATTTATCAGCGGTGCAGTTTGAGCATAAGCATTTATTTAATAATCTTGAGCATCTTTTTGATAAATACAAGGTCAACCCAAACCATTTAATTATTGAAATCACTGAAAGTACGGCCATGCACCATATCGAAGGCAGCATTCGTACCTTACAGCGGTTACGTGAAATGGGAATTCGTTTGGCGATTGATGACTTTGGGACAGGACATTCCAGCTTTTTATATTTAAAAAATCTTCCTGTGGATGAGTTGAAGATTGATCGTGGCTTTATTCATGAGCTGACCGTTGGTTCAAAAGATGAAATGATCTTAGAAAGTATTGTTCATCTGGCGATTCGCTTGGGTTTGGTCGTGACAGCAGAAGGTGTAGAAAGTCCCCTACAAATGGAAATCTTGTCGCGTTTAGGCTGTCAGCAATTACAAGGCTATTTGTTGGGTATGCCTATGGATGTTAAGCGCTTAGAAGAGTTTGAGTACACATCGTCAACTTATTTCAATTAAGCCACTCATTGAAACGCTTTGGCGTGTGGTGCTTTCTCGCTTCGCTTGATAAAAGACAATAGAAGCTCAAGCGGTATTCGGATACAATTAGCCCAATTTAGAATTTCTTTTATAGGACTTTGTGGTCGTATCGATCATGAGGGCTATGATCAATTGCAGATTTAATTTATGTTTAAAAATGAATTAGCAGCGCAAGTTGCGCAGCGTCGTACCTTTGCGATTATTTCCCACCCCGATGCTGGTAAGACCACCATGACAGAAAAATTGCTGTTGTGGGGACAAGCTATTCAGATTGCTGGTATGGTGAAAAGCCGTAAATCGGACCGTGCTGCGACTTCAGACTGGATGGAAATGGAAAAAGAACGTGGTATTTCGATCACCACCTCTGTGATGCAGTTTCCCTTTAAAGACAAGATGATCAACCTACTCGATACGCCGGGACACGAAGACTTCTCTGAAGATACGTATCGTACCTTAACAGCGGTCGATTCAGCTTTGATGGTGATCGATGGTGCAAAAGGTGTTGAAGATCGTACCGTGAAACTGATGGAAGTGTGTCGTATGCGTGACACACCGATCATTTCATTTGTGAACAAAATGGACCGTGAAATCCGTGAGCCTTTAGAGCTGTTGGATGAAATTGAAAACGTTCTCAAAATCAAATGTGTGCCGATTACTTGGCCGCTTGGTACAGGTCGTGACTTCGCTGGGGTGTTTAACCTGATCGAAGAAAAGTTTTACGTGTATAAAGCAGGTTTTGGTTCAACCATTACCGAAATTGAAGTCCGTGATGGCTATGACTATCCAGACTTACGTGAAAAAGTCGGTGAGTTGGCTTGGGCGGCATTTGAAGAGTCTCTAGAACTGGTGCAAATGGCCAATGAGCCTTTAGACCGCACAGAGTTCCTTGCGGGTCGTCAAACGCCTGTATTGTTTGGTACAGCATTAGGTAACTTTGGTGTAGACCATGTGTTAGATGCATTTAGCAACTATGCGCCTGAACCTAAAGCGCACCCAACAGAAAATCGTTTGGTTGAAGCAACTGAAGAGGGTTTTACTGGCTTTGTTTTTAAAATTCAAGCCAATATGGACCCGAAACACCGTGACCGTATTGCCTTTATGCGTATTTGTTCAGGCAAATATGAAAAAGGTTTGAAAATGAAGCATGTGCGTCTAGATAAAGATGTGCGTATTAGTGATGCTTTGACTTTTTTAGCTGGTGATCGTCAGCATCTAGAAGAAGCATGGCCGGGCGACATTATTGGTTTACATAACCACGGTACGATTCAAATTGGTGATACCTTCACCTCAGGTGAAAAATTGCAATTTACGGGTATTCCGCACTTCGCCCCTGAAATGTTCCGCCGTGTACGTTTGAAAGATCCATTGAAATCGAAGCAGTTACAAAAAGGCTTAAAAGAACTTTCAGAAGAAGGTGCAACACAGGTCTTCATGCCGCAAAATAGCAATGACTTGATTGTCGGTGCGGTAGGTGTGCTTCAGTTTGAAGTGGTGGCATACCGTTTGAAAGAAGAATACAAAGTCGACTGCGTCTACGAGCCTGTGAGCATTAACACTGTGCGCTGGGTGTCATGTGATGATGACAAAAAATTCAATGAATTTAAGAAAAAAGCACATGACCAACTATCGGTAGATGGTGGTGGTCACTTGACCTACTTGGCACCGAGTCGTGTGAACTTACAACTGATGCAAGAGCGTTATCCAGACATCGTGTTCCGCAATACCCGCGAACACTAATCGGGATGTTAAAAAATAAAACAGCTTCTTCGTGAAGCTGTTTTATTATGCAAGATACTTTATTTTAATCATGAATTTCATGGAAGACGCATGTTGCAGAAACAGGCTATTTATACAATATTGGTGAGTTTGACTGTCTTATTGACGGCATGTGACTCCTCTAAACAATCTGAAACAGACGCAGATGCCAAAAGCTCGGTATTTAAAACAGAGCAGGCTGAAGTGTTACCATATTTAAATATTCAGCAACAAGCGGCTGATATTGCACAACCATTTTGTGAAACCAAGAATTGTATTGAATTAGATCTGCAAAGTCTAACAACGGCAGATCCGTGGTTAAACCAATGGATTGCCAAAAGTCAGGCTCGCGTGATTCAAGATCAAATTGGCTTAAAACAAGACATGAGCTTACAGCAAGCTATTAATGCCTATGTGAAAAAGTCGGATACATGGCAAGCCGAATTCAAGGCCAACAAGGCTTATAGCTTGGCGATGTATACGCGTATACCGTATCAGCGCAATCAGTTTGTGCTCATGCAAATTGGGGTTGATACCAATCAAGAGAATGTAAATGTTAAGGAACGTTATTATTTCTTTGTTGCAGATCGTAAAAATCAAAAAGCGGTGGCATTATTAGATTTAATTCACCCGAAACAGCAACTGGCGATGAATGTGTTGGTGCAAAAAGCGTATCAAGACTGGTTGAAGAAACAAGAACCTGAGGTGAGAAAATCTGCACCTGCGAAGTTGTACTGGGGGCAAGCAGATTGGTTCTTTGACCAAGAGGGCATCGGTTTACACTACCGGACTCATGAGATTGTAAAAGATGGGACTCAGCTTGATATTTATTTGACGAAAGCACAAACTCAACAGGTATTAAAAGCCGATGTCTATACCCAGTTGTTTTAGTGCATTGGCCAAAGCAAGAGCCGGCTTCACAAAGTAATAGGTTATATATGTTAAAAAGCAAAATAATATTTACAATCAGCGTACTTGCAGCTGCCATTAGTTTGACAGCCTGCCAACCAAAAGATAAAGAGCCTCAAACTCCTGCAACGCAAACCACAGCGGCTTCAGAGGTAGAAACAGCCTTAAAGCTGGTCGGTGACACAGAAAAATTACAATTCGAATTACCTGAATGTGATGGCAATGCTTGCCCAGAATTAAACATTGATCGTTTGCAAAGTAATCAAGCATTTATTGATGATTTTATTGATCAACAAATTGTGAAAGATTTATCGCAGATTATTGATATTTCGCCGATGCATAGCAGTTCTGATACCACGGCATCAAGTGCGGTGGCGGCAAGTTCTGAACCTGCAGTAGTGGGCCAAGTCATCACCCCTAAACTGAAACTAGAGAAACAAGTTCAACCTTATTTGGCTGCTTTTCTGGGTTTAGACCAAGAGTTGAAAGCCTTAAGTTCTAACCATCAAATTAGTTTGATGATTAAGCCTAAAATTCTAAATGCCAAAGATCCTTTGGCCACGGTGGTATTGAACACCAGTAGCTACTTAGGCGGTGCACATGGTTCATCGTCACAGCATTATTATAATTTTGACTTGAAGCAGCAAAAGCTGGTGAGTTTGGATGATCTATTGTTGCCGAATCAGAAGGCGGCGTTAAATAGAGTTGCGCATGAAGCCTTTCGTACTTGGGTCGTCGACTCTAAGTTAGCGACCAATGTCGATGAATATGAGCAAGCGTGGAAGTTTAGTTTGAGTAACAATTATTACTTGGGCACTGAAGGTCTGATTTTGCAATATGGCGAGTATGAAATTGGCCCTTATGTGGTGGGTTTACCGCGCTTAACTCTTGGTTATGATCAACTCCAGAAAATTTTAAAGCCTGAGTATTTACCCAAAGCCAAACAGAGCGTACAGGCTGCTTCAGAAGCCAAGAGCTAATCAAGCATGAGCTTGCCTTTGTTCGACACCCATACTCATTTTGATGTTGCCGATTTTGATACTGATCGGCAACATTTGGCCGAGCAAGCAAAACATGTTGGGGTAGAGGCACTGGTCCTTATTGGTTTTCTTGAATCACGATTTGATACGCTGATTCAGACACATCAGCAACTCAAAAGCTGGGAGAATATTCCGTGCTCTTATCTTGCCCCAGGTTTACATCCGTTTTATATCGAACAGCATCAGACTGAACACTTACAACGTTTAGAGCAGGTTTTGCAGCAGCAGGACTGCGTAGCTGTGGGTGAAATTGGTTTAGACACCTTTTTTAAACAACATAAACAGCCTGCACTTTTCGCCAAGCAGCAATCTTATTTTTCTGCACAACTGGAACTTGCTCAGCAATATCAAAAGCCAGTGTTATTACATATTCGTAAAGCGCATGCAGAAAGCATTGCTCTTTTAAAAGCCCAAAAATTCAAATTCGGTGGTATCGCTCATGCCTTTAGTGGTGGGGTGGAAGAAGCCAAGGCCTTGGTCAAACTCGGTTTTAAAATTGGAGTCACAGGGCAAATCACCAATCCAAATGCCAAAAAATTGCATCAAGTGGTGCAAGCACTTGGTAGCGAACATTTGGTGATTGAAACGGACTGTCCAGATATGACACCGTTGTGTTGTCAAACATCGACCGAGCATCGCACCCGCAATACACCGGTAAATTTACCTTATGTTTTGGAGAGTCTCGCACAGACACTGGATCAGTCTGAGCGGTCGTTAGCAACTCAACTCTGGCAGAACTCATTGGCTGCGTTGAATTTAAAATTTTAGAAGAATAAGACAATAGGGTGTGTTGACACTTTTAGCTTAAAAAAATAGCGAAGTAGTAAAATCAAATCGCCAAACCCAATTTTACTATTCGCTATGCCTCGTACCATGCTGACAGATCAACACTGGCAAAAGTTGAAAGTTATTCTGCGTAATTTATCCATTCACCACAACTCAAATTTACGCAATTTTATTGAAGCTATTCTCTATAGAATTAGAACAGGCTGTCCGTGGCGAGATATTCCTTGTTGTTTTGGTCATTCAAACTCTATTTTCAAACGTTTTAATCGTTGGTCAAGCAGCGGTAAGTTACTTAGATTATTCAAATTACTAGCCTCATGCCCCGATATGGAGTGGATTTTTATTGATGGCTCTCATGTACGTGCTCATCAACATTCTGCCGGCATAGCGAATCAATCTATTTCTAAAAGTGTAGGAGGAAACTCCTCAAAAATACATTTGATTGTTGATGCACATGGCAATCCTATTGATTTCATGATTACCGATGGAACCACACATGATGTTAAAGTTGCACCTGATTTAATATCAACATTAGATTTAAAAGAGACAAAAGTGGTATGTGCAGATAAAGGCTATGATTCAGAACCACTGCGTGAACAGATCAGGAAAACAGGGACTAAAGCGAATATACCAAAGAAAACAAATAGCCAATCGAACAATGACCATATGGACTGGTATTTATATAAAATCAGGCATTTAGTTGAAAATATGTTTTGTAGATTAAAGCAATTTAGAGGAATAGCTACTCGATATGACAAGCTCAAAAGAAATTATCAAAGTTCTGTTGCTTTAGCCTGTATATTTTTATGGCTACCTTTATAGGGTTAATTATGAACAGTAAATGTCAACAGACCCTAATCTCGATAAAAATAAGATAACCAAAAGGGAACACATTCTTTTCTAAACAGGCTTACATTAAAGAAAGAACATCATAATAAATAAATTCGCCAATACTAGAGGGCAACCGAATGGCCAGATATAGCAAAATCAATAGTTTCAATGCATTACAAACATTCATGGTGGGTGAAAAATCCTATCAAATTTTTAACCTCCCTCAAGCCGCCCAAACATTGGGTAATATTGATCAATTACCCAAGTCTTTAAAGGTCTTACTCGAAAATTTACTCCGTTTTGAAGATCAAAAAAGTGTAAAAGTAGAGCATATTCAAGCCCTAGTCGATTGGCAAAAAACCAGAAGCTCTGATCAGGAAATTCAATATCGGCCAGCACGCGTACTGATGCAGGATTTCACAGGGGTTCCCGCCGTGGTTGACTTGGCAGCCATGCGTGCCGCAATGGCACAAGCGGGGGGCGATCCGAATTTGATTAATCCTTTGTCTCCTGTAGATTTAGTGATTGACCATTCGGTGATGGTCGATCATTTTGCAGATAAAGATGCCTTTGCTGAAAATGTCGAAATTGAAATGCAGCGTAATGGTGAGCGCTATCAGTTCTTACGTTGGGGGCAATCTGCATTTAATAACTTTAGTGTTGTTCCGCCAGGGACAGGGATTTGCCACCAAGTCAATTTAGAGTATCTGGCTCAAGCGGTATGGCTAGGCGAAGATGAGGGACAAACTTTTGCATTCCCTGACACTTTGGTTGGAACAGACTCACACACCACCATGATCAATGGCTTAGGCGTGCTGGGCTGGGGGGTTGGCGGGATTGAAGCTGAAGCGGCGATGCTCGGGCAGCCTGTATCTATGTTGATTCCTGAAGTCATCGGTTTCAAACTCATAGGGAAACTCAATGAAGGCATTACCGCCACAGATTTGGTTTTAACCATCACACAAATGCTACGCCAAAAAGGCGTGGTTGGTAAATTTGTCGAATTTTATGGCGATGGTTTGGCTGACTTGCCTTTGGCTGACCGCGCCACTATTGCCAATATGGCCCCTGAATATGGTGCAACCTGCGGTTTCTTCCCGATTGATGATGTGACCTTGGCCTATTTAGCGTTGACAGGTCGTGAGCAACAACGGATTGATTTGGTTGAAGCGTATAGCAAAGCGCAGGGCTTATGGCGAAATGCAGGTGATGAACCCGTTTTTACCGATACTTTGAGCTTGGACATGAGTACAGTGCAGGCCAGTTTGGCAGGCCCTAAACGTCCGCAAGATCGTGTCTTGCTAGCAGATGTACCTAAAACTTTTCATGATTTGATGGAACTAAATCTCAAGCCAGCAAAAGAAGCCAAAGAGCGTTTAGAAAATGAAGGCGGTGGCACAGCTGTTGAAGCTAAAAAAGCCAATCTACCGCATGAGGAGCCATCTTGTACCATTGATGGAAAGTCTTACCCATTGAACCATGGTGATGTAGTCATTTCAGCCATCACCTCATGCACCAATACGTCCAATCCCAGCGTGATGTTAGCCGCGGGACTCCTTGCCAAAAAAGCCATTGAAAAAGGCCTACAGCGTAAACCGTGGGTGAAAAGTTCGCTTGCGCCCGGTTCTAAAGTAGTGACCGATTATTTGGCTGCGGCTGGTTTAACACCGTATTTGGATGAGTTGGGTTATAACCTTGTTGGCTATGGCTGTACCACGTGTATCGGCAACTCTGGACCACTGCCTGAACCCATTGAAGAAGCCATACAGTGCCATGATCTCAATGTCGCTTCAGTGCTTTCAGGCAACCGTAACTTTGAAGGGCGTGTGCATCCTCTGGTGAAAACCAACTGGTTGGCTTCGCCGCCCTTAGTGGTGGCTTATGGTTTGACGGGCAATATCCGTACAGATCTGACCACGCAACCGATTGGTCTAGGCAAAGATGGGAAAGCAGTCTACTTGAAGGATATTTGGCCGAGTCAGGCTGAAATTAATCATGCGCTACAGAGCGTGAATACCGCGATGTTCCATAAAGAATATGCCGCAGTATTTGATGGTGATGCAGCATGGCAGGCGATTCAGATTCCTCAAAGTCAGACCTATGCTTGGCAAGAGAATTCAACCTATATTCGCCACCCGCCATTTTTTGAAGAGATAGATCAGCCACCGAAACCGATTACCAATATTGAACAGGCACGTATTTTGGCTGTGCTTGGAGACTCGGTCACCACCGATCATATTTCCCCAGCGGGTAATATCAAGAAAGACAGCCCCGCGGGACGCTATTTGCAAGAGCAAGGGGTTGAACCCAAAGACTTCAACTCTTACGGGTCTCGACGTGGGAACCATGAAGTGATGATGCGAGGTACTTTTGCCAATATCCGCATTAAGAATGAAATGTTGGGCGGTGAAGAAGGTGGAAACACGATCTATATTCCAACCGGAGAAACCTTGCCGATTTATGATGCTTCTATGCTTTATCAGCAGCAACATATGCCATTAATCATTATTGCTGGGAAAGAGTATGGCACAGGCTCATCACGTGACTGGGCTGCCAAAGGTACGAACTTATTGGGAGTTAAAGCGGTGATTGCCGAAAGTTTTGAACGAATTCATCGTTCGAATTTGGTTGGTATGGGTGTATTGCCATTGCAATTTATCGATGGACAAACACGCCAATTCTTAAATTTGACAGGTCGGGAAGTGCTTTCGATTCATGGGTTGTCGGATGATCTCCAACCGCATCAAACCTTGGAAATTCAAGTGTTTCGAGAAGATGGTAGCCAAGACCAATTTACAGTGTTGTGCCGTATTGATACCTTGAATGAGGTCGAATACTTTAAAGCTGGCGGTATTTTGCATTATGTACTGCGTAATTTAATTGCAGCCTAATCTCAATGTAATAAAGTCCTGTCAGTAGCAGGGCTTTATTGTTTGTAGCGATACATTCAATCCAAGGTCGTATTCAGGTAAAATGAACACGATTTTACCGATATAGATGTACGCATGACTGATCTGCAACATGATGAATATGACCGCCGTTTTGCTGGTGTAGCCAAAATTTATGGAGACGAGGCCTTTTCATATTATGAAAAAAGTCATGTGATGGTGATCGGAATTGGTGGTGTAGGTTCGTGGGCAGTCGAGGCTTTAGCGCGTACAGGCGTTGGAGAATTAACACTGGTTGATATGGACTCGATTGCGGCTTCCAATATTAACCGTCAATTGCCAGCCATGAGCTCAACCTTGGGTCATGAAAAAATTGAAGTGATGGCCGAGCGTTGTCGATCCATCAATCCACGGATCAAAATCAATTTGATCGATGACTATTTGACCCCAGAAAATGTCAAAGAAATTTTAGAACATCGACCAGACTTAATTTTAGATTGTATTGATGACGTCAAAGCTAAATTAGCACTGATGTTGCACTGTCGTTTTAATAAGATCCCATTGATTGTTTCAGGGGGAGCCGGGGGGAAGCTCGACCCATTGAAAATCCGAGTGGCTGATCTGTCTAAAACCGAACAAGATCCCATGTTAGCAAAGCTTCGAACTCAGTTGCGTGGCATGGGGATTTGTAAAAAACCAAAAGAAAAGTTCGGCATTAGCTGTGTCTATTCGATTGATAATCCATTTTCCAGCGCAGATGTGTGTCCAAGTGCAGGCCTACGCTGTGGTGGCTATGGTTCTGCGGTGGTGGTGACTTCAAGCTTTGCGATGGTGGCAGTGGCGGAAGTGTTGAAAAAACTAGATGGAATGAAAGCGAAACAATAATACTGTTTTAGGTTTAATTGGACTGTATACATCGATATATTGATACAGTCCATAGACCACAAAAAATATTGAAACCAATAGAAAAAAGAGAAAAAAAATGAGCTTTTTAAAAAAATTATGGGGTTCTCAAAAACAAAAAACGCCTGCGAATGAAAATGCATATACTGCATTTTGGCAATGGTTTCAGCAGCATCAACAGCATTTTCACCACATTGTGAATCAAGGCAGTAAAACTGAAATCGAGCGGGATTTCTTTGATCGATTGACGCCTGAATTGGAAAAAGTCCATAGCGGCATCTTTTTTCTGACGGGCATGCTGACCCCGCAAACAGCTGAATTAATTCTTACCCCCGATGGCATCATTCCAAATATTGTTTTTGTGGAAGAGCTGATTGCAGCTGCACCTGAGATTGCAGGGTGGAAGTTCACTGCGCTTAAACCTGAAAGCGATATTCATCAAGTCGGGATTAATATGCATGGCTATGAGTTTAGTCAGCAGACTTTGTCTTTTTATTTTAATCAGCAAGCCGAGTATCCCGATGAGATAGATCTGATTGTGGTACATGATGAATATAATCCAGCTGAAAACGATGCGTTTTTACAGGCTGTGTATATTTTCCTCGATAACTATTTGGGCGAGTATGATGCGATCACCAAATTAGACAATGTTTCTGTGCAGTCTAAGCAAGGTGCCGAAAAAGAATTGCTACCGATTCACTTGCTCAAAAAGATTTTAATTTTAAAAAGTAGCGAAATTTCAAGACTAGATAAAATTACCCGTTCAAATACGGATGCTGATGAATTTGTCAGTTTGGAAGGTGAAACCAATGAAGGTCTACCGTTGCTGGCGACTTTAAATCGTACACTTTTAACATGGGATCAAAAAGCCTCACATCCGTGGATGATGTTGATTGAAATCTCTTATGATGGTCAGCATTCAAATGGCATGCCTGCATCTACAGATTATGAGCTACTGAATTTGATAGAAGACGAATTATTACAAGAGCTTAAGGATGTGGATGGCTATTTAAATATTGGTCGTGAAACGGGTAATCACTTAAGAACCATATATTTTGCGTGTAAAGAGTTTCGAAAGCCATCCAAAGTCATTGATCAAGTAATTGAAAAATATAAAGACAACTTTGAAATAGAGGTCAGTCTGTTTAAAGACAAATACTGGCGTGCTCTGAGTAAATTTACTGGTTAAGCTCTTATATAAAAGAAAAGTTCGCCTGAAGCACTTTTAAAATATAACGGGATAAAGCAACTCCATGACTCATCTTTCAGGGCATTCCAAACTTGATGTTAAAATAGTGGCTTTAGGGATCATTTTGAGTTGTGGTGTTGTATATGCTATTTACTCAACCGTTCGTCATTTTTATGTTTTAAATCAGGTCAATGAAGCCAAAGAAATGATGAGTGATATACAGTCATTATTGGTTTGGTCAATGCATCAGCATCATGATGATGTCACGCAGGCTTGTCATTTTAAAAATATACAACAGATTGCTCAATCCGTAGAATTTCAAAATATGAATCGTATTTTAAAATTACAGGATCAAATTCATCAGCAAAGTCAATTTGTTGAACAGATTAAAGTAAATGCCACCCCTGATTTACATGGTTGTATAACTACGGCTTACTTTAGAAAAGAACCCTTTGTCAGCGAGCTTATTGCAGGAAAGTATATTTCCTATCATTATGATTTTAAGACTGAAACAATAAAATGTGTCACCAATATACACAAGCGTGCTTTAGTGAAAGCTTGTACTCGGCTATAACGGTGAAACATAAAAAAGCGAAGCAGATGCTTCGCTTTTTTCGTTTAGATCAACGTTCTAAATTACTGAGCTAGAGTGTGTTCTTTTAAATAATCTTCGGTGCGTTGCATTGCGTCTTTAATGTTAAGAATTGCATTTTCAACATCGGCAAAAGTCTTGGCATTACCACCACTTAAAGCCTGACGCCATTTTCGAGCACCCGGAAGGTTTTGGAATAAACCCAAAATATGGCGCGTGATAATCGACAATGGCGCACCCTCAGCCATACGCTTAGCAATATACGGCAACATTTGGTCAATAATTTCAAAGCGATCAGGTAGATCCAAATTCCACAGCTGCCCCAGCTCTGCCAAAAGGTAGGGGTTATGGTAGGCTTCACGACCAATCATCACACCATCCACATGTTTGAGATGTTCTTGTGTTTCAGCAAAGGTTTTGATCCCGCCATTAATCTCAATCAATAGATTTGGGCATTCTTGCTTTAAACGATAGACATCTTCATAACGTAGTGGCGGAACTTCACGGTTTTCTTTCGGAGAAAGTCCCTGAAGTAATGCAATACGTGCATGTACAATAAAATTATTACAGCCTGTTTTGGCTACGGTATCGACAAAATGCAGCATCTCTTCATAAGACTGCATATCATCAATGCCGATACGGTGCTTTACCGTCACTGGAATATCGACGGCATTTTGCATTTCAGCGATACATTCTGCAACGAGGTCCGGTTCTGCCATGAGGCATGCGCCAATTTTATTGTTTTGTACACGGTCACTTGGACAGCCGACATTTAAGTTGACTTCATCATAGCCCCAGTCTTGTGCCATTTTGGTACAAGTGGCTAAGTCTTTAGGGTTTGAGCCACCGAGTTGTAAAACGATCGGGTGTTCTTCATTGTTGTAATCGAGATGTCGATTTGCACCGCCAAACAGGATCGCGCCAGTGGTCACCATTTCTGTATAAAGAATGACGTTCGGGTTAAATAGACGCGCAAAGAAACGATAATCTTTGGTTGTCCAATCCATCATCGGTGCAACACTGATTCTGAAATCTTTAGTATTTTCAAGAGTGTCTGATTTAATCATTAAAAATCATCCATTTATGTTGATATTGATACTAAATTATTTGCAACCATTCACGCCTAATTCGCACCGTTTCGATTAGAATTTACGCCATTTTTACGCCATAATGGCGTAAATTTTTCTATGGCGTAAATTTTGTGGGTACTATAGCACAACGAAAACTCAAGGATGGAACAATCCGTTATCGTGCGGAGATCAGAATCAATAAAAAAGGATTTCCTGCATTTAAAGAAAGCCAGACATTTTCTACAAAGCGATTAGCTAGCCTGTGGATTGGTAAACGTGAAGCAGAGATAGATGAAAATCCCGAGATTCTCTTTGGACAGGAAAACTTGGTGGACTTAACCTTAGATGATGCGATTACCAAATATTTAGCAGAGGTTGGTGACCAATATGGGCGTACTAAAACATACTCGCTTAAATTAATTCAAAAGTTACCCATAGCTCAGAATATGATTACAGAAATAGGTTCAACCCATATTTCCAGTCACGTGTCTCTGCGGAAAAAGGGAGTTGATAAACTGAATCTACAGCCAATCGCTACCAGTACATTGCAACATGAGTTATTACATATCAGGGGAGTATTAAGCCATGCTTCAATTATGTGGAATTTAAAAGTAGATTTACCAACATTTGATAAAACCACTGCCCAATTGAGGAAGACTCGTCAAATATCATCGAGTCAAAAAAGAGATAGACTACCTACTTTTGATGAGCTTGAAAGCCTTACAAAGTATTTTGTCAGAAAATGGAATCACTCATCTTACAGCTACCCTATGCACTTAATCATGTGGTTTGCGATTTTCTCTTGCAGGCGGGAAGCAGAGATTACACGGATGCAATTGGATGACTATGATGAAACGAATAAACTATGGAAGATTCGGGATTTAAAAAATCCGAATGGCTCTAAAGGCAACCACAAAGAGTTTAGTGTCCATGATGATTGTCAGCAAATGATTGATTTATTGCTTGATGGAGATATTCGTCATCGGATGTTAAAACGAGGTTACGATGAAAACCTACTCGTGCCATTAAGTCCAAAAACGATGGGGAGCGAATTTAGAAAGGCTTGTAAGTTGCTGGGAATAGATGACTTACATTTTCATGATTTACGTCATGAGGGCTGTACACGGTTAGCAGAGAAAGGAATGACTATTCCACAAATCCAGCAAGTGAGCTTGCATGATTCGTGGAGTAGTCTTGAAAGATATGTATCTGTAAAGGTCAGAAAAAATGTTATTTGTGTTGATCAGATTTTAAAATTGATTGCATGAGCTTTTTGTAGTCTTCAAATTGAGACTTATATTTCTCTTCAAGAACAAAAGCTAAGTCAAAAATATCAACAAAGTATGGTGCTTTTTGACTCTCATCGAATTTAAAGCAGCAAAATGGAAACTCTCCATCACGAGCTTTTTCTAATCTTTTAGCCTTACTGGTAATATGGGGATAGTACATATCACATACTTGGTCAAGTGTTGGTGTAGCAGTTCTAAATTGCAGAAATAAGTAGTCCGAAGCCTTGATAATTGCACTTTTCATAAGGTATGCCTTTGGTTCAATTAATTAAATGATTTTTATCAAGTTTATTTTGATTTTTGACTAAACCGTCATCAATCGACTTGATGTGGATATTGTAAAAAAACTGAAAAAAAGGAAAATGTCGTTAAGTGGTACATCTTTGAGGGAATGCAGTGGTTCGAGTAACTGAGTGGAAGATTTCGGCGTTTAATATTTTGGACTATATTTTCATACATGACCTAGCATCGATGTCTACTTTCTCTGATTTGAAGAATGAATTTTATGGCTATGTCACTGATGAGATTGATACTATAAATTCACAGAGAGGATTTACTGAGTATAGGGCTGAAGTATATAAGCATTATCTGTTGTGTGGGATTGAATTAAAATTAAATCAGGTATTTGAGTCAAGATTTAAAAGAATTATTGATGAGGTATTGCTTAGAGTAAAGAGCAGTGGCTTCCCAGTATCTACATATTTGCAAGATGTTTTGAATATATGTGGGCACTCCAATATTTCCTGTTTGGATGGAACAGTAAAATATAAATTATTAGCTCAATTTTTGTATTTTGATTTTGACTCAGCATCAATGTCATTTTTTAATAAATTGTTGGAACTTAAAATATTAAGTACTGGACGACTTAAAGAGGATAAGATGAGCCCTAAACATAAGGAGGAAATGAATAGAGTCTTTTTAAGGGTATTAATGTTTTGTGAGTTCGAGATATTAAAAAAGCAAATAATTCATAACTATAGCAATATGTTCATGAGATTAGATTTTAATGATATCATTAATGGAAATGTTAGGATAATCAAAGATTTATTAGTTTTAATAAATAAAGAGATAAATCATGAGGAAATGATATTTCATGGTGATGTTAGGAATGTTTCTGCACTAGCTGGAGCTTTTTTCTTTATCGAGGGAAGTGCAAATAATATATATCACAATAAAAAGCAAGTTAATTATAGACCAGATTATAATATCTCAATTAGTGGTGCTTATGATTGTAGAAAAAACTCTGTAAGTAATTTAAATGATGAAGAGAAAAAGGTTTGTACAGAGTATGCAGGAAATAAAATGAAAGAATATGGTTACACATTTAATCAAAGAACATTTTATGATAATTCTGTTAGGCTGTATAGTCTTTATCAATTTATTAGAATTGTATTTGATAATGTCTCAATAGATATAAAATGGCATTATAATTTTGTAGACCAGCTTTGCTATGATGATCCTTATCCAGAAATTTATAAAACTGGATTAAGACAAGCAATAGATGGCTTGCAAATGTACAAGCCAAAAAAAGAGTAATTATAAAATAAGGTTTGAGCTAGTAAAAATTAGTACAGTCAAATAGAATATACTAACTTCCCATCTACAATAATACTTTCTTCAATTGCATATTTATTAATTAAATGTTCAATCATCCTATCTTCATTTTTATTGTGTTTTGATGCGAGTATTTTAAGTAAATCTTTAGTTAAATCTGTTAGGAAATAATGATGTTCTCTTCCTTTCCTATTTTTTTGATAAGATTTTTGATACCAAGCATTAGACAATTGTTTCTTTAAGTTGATATAAGCATGTTGATTTGCATAGTACATAATATCAAAAATTGAATTAACCCAAATGCCAAAGTCAGCATCTTGTAAAGGCGTAAATTCGATCTGATTAAAATCCCTAAAGTCTGATGTATTTTTGTCGATGTAAGTTTTTGCCCATTTATAGAACTCAGGATGATCATAATTTTTAAAGTGCAAAGATTTTGCACTGATAATTTCGCTATGCTTTCTTTCTATTCGTTCAAGTTCTCGACTGCTTCTATAATATTTTCTATAGGTAAAAATAATATAAAGGAATCGAACATAGGTGTTTGAAATGGATGGGTTTTGGCGATAAATATCACGATTATCAAATGATATTTTATAAAGTGCAAAACTCAATAATCGTCTATTTGTTTTATATTTTGAAAAATCACGACTTCTAATCATGAGTTGTTCTTTGTACTCCTCAATCAAGTCCATGATAGTTTCAGAAAAAGTTTCTGTCTTATCCTTTAACCCATCAATTAAATAGTTTTTTAATTCATTAAGATCTTTGATTGAATTTAATTTATCAATGTCCTTATCCATTAGTTGTGGATCATGTTCATCCTCTATATCTATACGTGATTCAAACTCAATTGTGTCCTTATTGATAACATGAAGTAACCAGACACTATCTTCTGTATTCAACTCTTTAACCAGTTTGATTAGATCATCATTGCGTGATGTGTAGCTCATTGTGCTTTCCTTTACTAAGATTTATATAAACTTTATTAAAGGTGAGTATGAGTTTCAACGAATTTTTCTGTATGTTTTCCCACGATTTAGCATGATTTTTTAATAATTTTTTTATAGCTCATAGGAGGCACACCAAAGCACAATTCTGTACCCACGACCTGCAATGACACACCATACAATCCTGTATCATTTGGCTTTGTCATTCAGATGATAGGAGTGACAAAATTGAAGTTATGCAAAAGGCAGTTTTGTGATAGTCCATGACCAGATATTGTAGATAACCACAATGATAGGTCTCTAATATCAGTGAGACAATCAAAGAATACTGATGAATGACACCAGATTTTTGATATATTTACCATCGGATAACTTTAATTGGATTTATCTTGTTTTATTTAAAATCTGATTATGCTGGAAGCCTTGATATTGTTATGTTTGAATAATGCTTTAGTTTATTTTAATTTTATTTTTAATTATGTGTAATGACTTTGTTTATAAATATATAATCAACCTGTTAAATAAATCAATAAAAGATATTAATTCAATAATATCTATTCTAAAATTTAATTATTAAAATAATTGTCACTTCATATAGTTCTAAACTATAGGTAAGTGACCATGAAGTTTGAAAATACATCATCAAGTGAAATCTGTGAAGCAAATCTATCCATTGAGATAGAGGATTTTATTAAATCGAGTTTACATGCAAAAAGACAGCCTCGATCTTTTTATAAAAACTTTTGTGAATTACTTCTTGATTTTGATCAAGTCTATAATCCCGATTTTAGTTATTCAAGTTTATTGCAGTTATTTTGTAATTTATTATATGAGTATCACCTTGATTTGGATTCACCAACAGACTTGTTTAGATGTTTAAAGCGTAGATCATTTGATGATTGGCAAAGATATTTCAATACAATGGAAAGTGCTCATTTAAATGAAAAGCGACAACATCGTTACAATGAAAGTCTGAATGCTAAAAACCTGGATAGTCGATTAACTGAATTGACCGAAAGCTATAAGGCTCTATTGGTTGTAAGTATTGAGTTGAGTTATATCCCGAATGCTAATATCCAAAAAGTAGAGGATGATTTGGAGCATTTCCTTAGAAAAGTAAACCGTTCTAAATATGGGGATGATGTATTGCTACTGGTCTGGGCTTTGGAACAAGGAGTTAAAAGCAAAGGCTATCATTGCCATGTTGCATTTATTTTTGATGAACGAAATCGTATAGAGGCATGGAAGATTGCGAATGATATGGGTGAATTATGGGAAGATATTACAGATGGGGATGGACGTTATTTTAACTGCCATGATCGTCGTTATTTAAAGCAATATGAAGAAAATGGAATGGTTGGGATTGGCATCATTTACAGTAATTTAAAGTACCAAGTGGATAGGATGCGTGCGGTTTTATTATATTTAGCCCGACCCAAGAAAGAACAATATCTCAGGATTAAATCCACTAAAAAGATGAAAACCTTTGGTATGTCACAACGTTGATCCCAAAAAATCACAGATATACATCATTAACATGAAGATTGAATGTTTTCTTTTTCCCTTACATTCAAAAACATAGGCTTACCCATCGGTAAGCCTTTTTTCATTTAATGAGGATTATCTTATGAATATTACATGCCCATATTGCTACTCTGAAAATGTTAGTCGCTCAACATCAGCATCTAAAAGTTCCAATACTTATGGTTCTATGGCAGGTGCAGGAGTCGGTACGATGATTTCTAAAAGCTTGCCTATACCGATGTCACCTTTATTGGGTGGATTAATGGGGGTAGTTGTAGGGGGGCTAATTGATAGTTTGACACAGCCATCACAACCACAGCAGCCTACCGCTTATTTCCATTGCAACAATTGTCAATGCAATTTCAACTAGGGACAGGAGAAATTATCATGGCACATCAACTTGAACAAATGGCGTATGTTGGTGAAACCCCGTGGCATGGTCTGGGTAATCAGCTTACGCAAAATCAACCCATTGAAGTCTGGGCACAGCAGGCAGGTATGGACTGGCGGATTGAATCATCCGATGTCAGCTACATGGCAAAGAATGATCGGGGGCAATCTATCATCCTGCCGTATGAGGAACAACGGGTCTTATACCGTTCAGATACTCATGCACCCTTGTCGGTGGTCAGCCAGCGTTTTCAGGAAGTTCAACCCAAGGAAATCCTTGAATTTTACCGTGACCTCACTGAGCAATCAGGTTTTGAACTGGAAACAGCAGGTGTATTGAAAGGTGGTAAAAAGTTCTGGGCTTTGGCACGTACGGGACAAAGTACAGCCTTGAAAGGTAAGGATGTTAGTAATGGCTACATTCTACTGGCAACAGCATGTGATGGCACACTTGCCACGACAGCACAGTTCACTTCCTTTCGGGTTGTATGTAACAACACCTTGGCGATTGCCTTACGCAATGGCAGTACCAGTGCAGGCGTGGTGAAAGTTCCACATAGCACTCGCTTTGATGCAGAAAAGGTCAAACAGCAACTGGGTATTTCAGTCCGTGCATGGGATGACCACATGTATGAAATGAAGCAACTCAGTCAGCGTAAAGTCACCCAACAGGAAGCGACAGCCTATTTTGATGCGGTATTTAACAATACCAATCTCAGTATTGCTGAACAGGATGACAGCATTATCCAGTTCTACCGTAATGTGGCAAATGAAGCCAATGCAACCAATAAAACCGAACCGAATGGACGAGCCATGTCGAAAGTCATGGATATGTTTAATGGTCAAGGACGAGGTGCAGAACTCAGTTCAGCCAAAGGTACAGCCTATGGTTTGCTGTGTAGCATCACCGAATTTGTCGATCATGAACGCCGAGCCATGAGTACCGATCACCGACTGGATTCAGCATGGTTTGGTACAGGTGCAGCCATTAAACAGCGAGGACTGGAACAGGCACTCAGAATGGTGGTCTAACTTTGGTCGGATTTAGAGCCAGTCAAATTAGCCTAAGCAGTATACGCATTGCTTAAATGATGTGTTTCCCTCTACCCAAAAACTCCCTTTTGCCACATCGCCCTGATGTGGCTTTTTTTTATGCCGCAATTTTAATTTTTACAGACATGGAGTATCTAATGAACCATATTGTTGAACCACAAACCAGTAAATCCTCAGCCACAACATATTTACCAATTTCACAACCACTATCCAAGCCCAGTTGTAATCGTGCCAAACGCCTAGCCAAAACCAAAGGCATGAGTCGTGAACAATGGTTACAGGTACGCAAACAAGGCATTGGTAGCAGTGATGCAGCCGCAGCCTGTGGGCTTAATCCTCACATGAGCATGTTAGAGTTATGGATGATTAAAACAGGTCGGATGCAGAACCAGCCTGATCAACCGACCCAAAACAGTTATTCCCCCTTATATTGGGGTAATCAGCTTGAGCCTTTAATTGCCAACTATTACCAACACAAGACAGGTCATAAGGTGCGTAAGGTCAATGCGGTGTTACAGCATCCTGATCCTGACAAACACTTTATGCTGGCGAATCTGGACTATGCCGTTGTGGGCTGTAATGAAGTACAGATATTGGAATGTAAATCAGTGGGGGAATGGGGAACCAAACTCTGGCGTGATGGTGTGCCTTTATACGTGATTATTCAGGTACAGCACCAACTGGCAGTGACAGGCAAACAGGCAGCGCATATCTGTGCCTTGATCTGTGGACATGAAGCCAAGATTTTTAAGGTTGAACGCAATGAAATTGTGATAGACCAAATCATGACTTCTGAACGGATATTCTGGAGCTGTGTGGAAAATGACATACCACCGAGTGTTGATGCCAGTGCATCGGCAGCCAAAGCCCTGCAACTGCTTTACCCACAACATACCCCTTTACAGACCGTTGATTTCTCCACACTGGAGGGTGTTGATCAACTGTTTACTGACCTGCTGCATGAGGAAAAACAACTGACTGACCATCAAACCAAGTATGACTATCTCAAACATCGGATTCAGGCACTCATGAAAGATGCCGAGAAAGCCATCTTTTCCAATGGTACTGTGACATGGAAAAAATCAAAGGACAGTGTGGTACTGGATCAAAAGGCATTATTACAGGCACAGCCTGAGCTATTAAACCAGTACCCACAGCCCCGACAAGGCAGCAGACGCTTTAATATTTATTCTGCAACAACCTAAATCGTCTGACTAAACAAGTTTTAGACCTATTTCCATCACACACCACATCAAACCATTTTATTTCCCTAAATTTAGAATTTGTGCAAAGTCGCCCCTCTTGTCCTTTCCCTAATACTAAGGAAAAGACGGTGGAGCAGCTTTGCATTTTTTATGTTCGCACAATGATTTCTCCCATGACCTATGACTGGAAATCGTTTTTTCAGGAGGATTAAAAATATGGTGTAGGAGACAGTGCCTTCAATGGATTTGGGGAATCCGTAAACAAATGCAATAAAGGATAATCACCATGATTAAAGGTTTAGCAATTACCCCACCTGTGTTGGGACGTATCAGCATTGGCAAGATCGTTGAAAAGAATGGCAAACGTCTACCTGAAAAGGATGACCAGTTTACCATTACCAGTCAAATCCAGACCAAAGATGGCTGGGTCAAACATCCACTGGATGAACAGTTACGTGCCAAGGCACAAAACCAAAAACTGAGAACCATTCCAGTCCGTATGATCTTTAATGAGCCTGAACTGAATCTACGAGCCGAGTACAGTTTATTTGACCGACAAACAGGACGCTTAATCTGCTCAGGCAATGGTGAAAGCTGTCAGCGTCTTGGTCAAAATGGGGTTGAGCAACATCCATGTCCATCACCTGATCTATGCCCACTGGCACAAGGTGGACTGTGTAAGCCTTATGGCAGGCTGTATGTCAATCTGGATGAATCAGATGAGTTTGGTACATTCATCTTTAGAACCACAGGTTTTAACAGTATTCGGACGCTGGCAGCACGGCTCAGTTATTACCATGCGGCATCAGGCAACTTATTGTCCTGTTTACCATTACAACTTACTTTACGAGGGAAAAGCACCACACAAAGCTATCGTACTCCGATCTATTACGTGGACTTAACCCTACGTGATGGTGTCAATTTACAGGATGCAATTAACTCAGCCAAGCAAATTGATGAACAAAGCAAGGCGGCAGGGTTTTATCAGGAGGCTTTAGATCATGTGGCACGGCAAGGTTATGGCAATGCCAGTTTTGAGGTGGGTGGTGAAGAGGGGCTGGATATTGTGGAGGAGTTTTACACAGATGATAGCAAACTACAGCAACAGCCTGAACCAACACATGATCTGAGCCATGTTCAGGATATTCAGAAAGGGTTGCAGCAGTCGGTTCAGGCTTTGAATTGATTGGGAGAAAACGTCATGGATCTACTTATGGCTCAATCTTTCCAGATGAATCAAATTATTACTGTTAAAGATGTAATGAAGTTCACCAGCAATTAGTCGTTCAAAAATCTACGAACTGATAAATAAGGATTCAAAGTATTATGATCCTACATGTCCTCAACCTATACGGTTAACAGAGATGCGTATTGGTTGGTCAGCTTGGGAAATCCATCAGTGGATTAAGGCTAAGATGGACGAGCGAGAGTAATGGGAGCTATTGCTCCCTTATTTTTTTGTTTGAAATGCATATTTCTTGCTACAAATGTTGTATGTATTTATATTGTAGATAATTTTTTAACAAAATTTTTATCTAAGAATAATGTCTTACACTAACCACCAAATAAAATATTTTGCATGGGAAATTACAAAAAAACGCTCGGCATCAGACGTTGATCGTTTGTCGCAGTCGTTGTTTGATGCTCAGGTCGATGTAAATCCTCACCAAATTGAAGCTGCACTTTTTGCTTTAAATAATCCTTTAAGTAAAGGTGTCATTCTTGCTGATGAAGTGGGATTAGGGAAAACAATCGAGGCAGCTTTGGTGCTATGTCAGTATTGGGCTGAAAGACGTCGAAATTTATTAATTATTTGTCCTGCATCTTTACGAAAACAATGGGCGCAAGAATTACAAGATAAATTTAACCTACCTACGCAAGTTTTAGATTTAAAAACTTGGAATATGGCACGTAAAGATGGTGTTTATGATCCATTTAAAAATGGCAAGATTTCTATAATTTCATATCCTTTTGCAAATCGAATGGAATATGCCTTGGCACAAATTCCATGGGATTTAGTTGTCATTGATGAAGCACATAAATTACGGAATGCTCATCGCTCAAGTAACAAAATTGGGAATAGTCTTAAACGCTCATTGATAGGCAAGAAAAAGTTGTTATTAACAGCGACACCGTTACAGAACACTTTAATGGAGCTTTATGGTTTAAGTACGATTATAGATGAGCACTTATTTGGGGATGAGAAAGCATTTCGTTCTAGATATGTGGTTGATGGTGATATTCAATCGTTAAAAAAAAGAATCCAACAATTTATGCAAAGGACTTTGCGTAAAGATGTTTTGGAATATGTTCCTTACACTGACCGCCATGCTTTAACCGTACCATTTACACCTACGGATGATGAGCAAAGTCTATACAACTCAATCAGTGAGTATTTGCAACGAGAAGTTAGTTATGCATTTCCACAACAACAAAAACATTTAATTTCAATTGTTTTAAGAAAACTTTTGGCATCCTCGACTCCTGCTGTCATTGCAACTTTAGAAGCTATTCAACAGCGACTGAAAAAATTGCTTGAACAGCAGAGTCTAGATGAAGATTGGCTCAGTAACTTTATTGTTGATGAGGATATGGATGAAGAGTTGCTAGATGAGTTTGATGAGGAAGCAGGTCAAGGACAAATAGATGTTAGTTTAATTAAATCTGAAATAGCTGAAATTGAACGGTATATACAGCAGGCTTATAAAATTAAAGATGATAGTAAAACTTTTGCTTTGCTTTCAGCCATTGAGCAAGGCTTTGCTCGTATGTTTGAAATGGGAGCGAAACGAAAGGCTGTTATTTTTACTGAATCTAAACGTACTCAGGAATACTTAATCGCATTCTTGGAAGCACGAGGATACAACGGAAAAGTAATAGGATTTAATGGAAGTAATACATCTGCAACGAATACAGGTATTTATCAAAAGTGGTTGGGCAAATATTTAGGGACTCAACATGTTACAGGCTCACCAGCAATTGATCGGCGCACGGCTTTAATCGATTTTTTTAAGAATGAGGCAGAAATACTAATTGCGACAGAAGCAGCAGCAGAAGGTGTGAATTTACAATTTTGCTCTTTGGTCATTAACTATGATTTACCATGGAATCCGCAACGTGTGGAACAACGGATAGGTCGTTGCCATCGTTATGGTCAGGAATTTGATGTTGTTGTGGTTAATTTTTTAAATGAAAGGAATGAAGCCGATCAGCGAGTTTTAGAGTTACTTAAAGATAAATTTCAATTATTTGATGGTGTCTTTGGTGCCTCGAATGACATTTTAGGGACAGTTGAAAGTGGTATAAATTTTGAAAAACGTATATCTGAAATTTATGATCAGTGTCGTAGTCCAGAAGAAATAGAACAAAGCTTTAAGCAATTAAGAGATGAACTTGAAGAACAAATCAATGAGAAAATGAAACGGACTCAAGCATTATTACTTGAGCATTTTGATGCAGATATTCATGATTTATTAAAGGTTCAGAAGGAAAGAGCTGAACATCAACTAGATAAAATTAGTCGATTATTCTGGCAATCTACAAAATATATTCTTGCTAACTTTGCTAAGTTTCACGATCACAATTTAAGTTTTGATTTAACTAAATCTCCAATTTTGAATGCGCCTTCAGGGAAATATCAACTTATACGCAAAGGTGAGCGGATTCCTGAAAATACTTTTATTTATCGTTTGACTCATTCTCTTGGTGAATTTGTTTTAGATAGTGCCAAAGGATTACCCACACCAAAACAATTCATTCAGTTTGATTATAGCCAATATGGTCAAAAAGTAACTCTGCTGGAGGGGTTAAAAGGGCAACAGGGTTGGCTATCTATTACTGTCTTGAGTTTGGATTCTTTTCAAGAAGAAGAGCATATTGTGATCACGGCAATGACCGATGATGGTAAGGTTTTAGATGTGGACTTATGTGAGCGGTTGCTTCAAGTCAATGCAACAGTATTGTCTGATGTAGTAGACCCGATTCCTGAAATATTTAAGGCAAATATTGATAAGCAGTATCAAGTTGCATTAAACCATGCTTTGGAGCTGAATGATGAGTTTTTCAAAAAGGAACGGGATAAGCTAGAACAGTGGGCTGAGGATAGTTTGCTTGCCGTGGAGAAAATGCTTGAAGATATAAAGTTAAAAATATCTAGTCTGAAACGAGAGTCTCGCAAAGCACCTGATATTGAAACTGAAAAACGACTACAGGAAGAAATACAAAAAGCTGAAAAAGAAAAACGACGCATGCGACAACAGGTTTTTGATGTTGAAGATGAAATAGCGGATAAGCGGGATGCGCTGATCGAAGCATTGGAGCAAAGACTACATCGCTCAAGTAAAGCCGAGAATTTATTTGTAGTGAGGTGGCAGTTGGTTTAATACCAATTGCTATTTTTTTCTACAAATTTTTTTTATATTCAAAGTTATTTCTAGTATCCTTATCAGTTAATTTTGCCTAAGCAATTTTGACTCGCTTCACCAGAACCTATTTATCATAAGGTTTTGAAAAATAGGAAATATTCATGAGTACTCAGTTTTCTGCACTTGTTTCTAAACTCAAAGAGATTTTTCAAATCAATCGTCCTGATTTGGATTTTGGAGTTTATCGCATTTTAAATGCACGTAGTGCCGAAATTGCTGAGTTTTTGGATAAGCGTTTAAAAACCAAAGTAGAGCAATATCTTGGCGAAGCAAAGTCGAGTCTTGATGAAAATGTTTTAAAAGAATTAGAAGCTGAGCTGAAAGCGGAATTTGGTAAACGTGCTTTTAATGAGCAAGGTGAACTTATAGATGCTGAAGCAATAGAAAGTGCATTAGGTCAAAAATACATTGCTTTAACCCAAGCTGATGCACATGAAATGACAGATCAGTCGCAAGTGTATAGTCATTTGCTCACGTTCTTTAGTCGTTATTACGATGATGGTGACTTTATTAGCCAACGTCGTTATAAGGGTGATACCTACGCTATTCCTTACTCTGGTGAGGAAGTCATGTTGCATTGGGCAAACAAAGACCAGTACTATACCAAGTCAGGAGAGATGTTTAGCAACTATCGTTTTAAATTGAATGATGGGCGTTCAGTTTTATTCCGTTTGGTGAGTGCAGATACAGCGCGTGAAAACCGCAAAGATAATGATAAAGACCGCCGCTTTATTATTGTGACTGAACCTAAGACCTTTATTCGTATAGATGAAGAAGGTGCAGAGTTTGAAGAAACGATTGTTCCATTTTCGATTCAAAATAATGAACTGACCATTCTTTTTGAATATGCAACGTTGCCTAAAGGCTCAAAGCAAGAAACATTAAATACAGAATCGTATAACAAAATTGTGAGTGCAGAAGTTTTAACTACTGACTGGCTAAATGATTTAGCTCAACCTGCACCGACTGAAAAAGAACCAAAGCGTACAGTGTTGCAAAAGCATTTGAGTACCTATACGCAAAAAAATACAGCAGATTATTTTATTCATAAAGACTTAGGTAAATTCCTACGTCATGAACTTGATTTCTATATTAAAAATGAAGTGATGCATTTGGATGATGTTGTGAGTACGGATCAATTTATTCAGATTGAACGTCAGCTCAGTATTATTAAATGTTTGCGTCAAATTGGTTTAGAAATTATCAGTTTCTTGGCTTCGCTTGAAGACTTTCAGAAAAAGTTGTGGCTAAAGAAAAAGTTTGTCGTCAGTGCTGAGTACTGCATTACTTTAGACCGAGTAGATGAGTCTTTATATACTGAAATTGCAGGCAATACAGCACAGTGGCAACAATGGGAAGATTTAGGCTTTAAAGGAACAGATGCAGGTTGGGGAACGGTTGATTATTTAAAACAATACCAAGCTTTGATGGTCGATACATCATTATTTAGCTTAGAGTTTAAGGCAGAGCTTTTAAAACGAATTGATGATTTAGACGCCCAAACTGATGGTTTGATCATTAACAGTGATAATTTTCAAGCTTTAAATTTAATAAAAGATAAATATGATAGTAGTATTCAATCTATTTATATTGATCCACCATACAATACAAATGCTTCTGAAATTATTTACAAAAATGGATTTAAACACTCATCTTGGCTTTCACTTTTGGATTCTAGATTCGATTTAACCAAAAAATTAATGAATAAAGACTCACTAATATGTGTGACTATTGATGATGTAGAGAAAGATAAGCTAAAAATGCTTATGGATTATTCATTTGGGTATGAAAACTCTATGGGTACGATTGTTATTCGAAATAATCCATCTGGTAGATCGACAACAAAAGGAGTTTCGATAGCTCATGAATATGGTTTACTCTACAGTAAAAGTGAATCAGCTGTTGTTGGGCGTCTTCCAAGAAATGAAAAGCAAGATTCAAGATATAAGGAAGTTGATGAGGTCGGAAAATTTGAATGGGTTAATTTTAGAAAACATGGTGGCATGAAGTCTGATGCACCATCAATGTATTACCCAATTTTTATTTCGGGAGATACCTTGCGTATTCCTGATATGGAATTTAATGAAATATCTAAAGAATGGTTATTGAAAGAAGAGCCTAGAGGAAATGAAGTTGTTATTTATCCAATAGATGAGCACGGTTTAGATCGTCGTTGGAAATGGGGCATAGATCGATTTAAAAACGAACTTAATAATTGTAAAGTCAGTAATGATAAATCTGGTAAAAAAGCCGTTTATATTAAAGCTCGTATGAATGAAGATGGGGTTCTTCCAATGACTTGGTGGGATCAAAAGGAGTATTCAGCGACTGCATATGGTACAAATTTATTAAAAACTTTTTTCAAAAGTCTAGATAGCTTTTCTTATCCAAAAGCTTTAAATGCTGTTAAAGATATGTTGAAAGTATTATCGAATAAAAACTCGAACAATATTGTATTAGATTATTTTGGGGGATCTGGTACAACAGCGCATGCAACGATTGCTTTAAATCGAGAAGATAATGGAAATCGAAAATATATCCTTGTGGAACAAGGTGAATATTTTGATACAGTCATTAAGCCACGTATTCAAAAAGTAGTGTATTCAGCAGACTGGAAAGATGGTAAACCAACCAATCCTGAGTCTGGTATCAGCCATTGCTTAAAAGTTGTGAAGCTTGAAAGTTATGAAGATACGCTAAATAACTTAGAGTTGGTGCGTAAAGGTACTCAACAGACACTTTTGGCCGAGCAACAAACTTCAACTAAGCTTGACGATCAAAATGCCTATAGTGATTATCTCATGCACTATATGCTTGAGCTAGAAAGCAAAGACTCCTTGCTCAATGTTAAAGATTTCCTCAAGCCATTTAGCTATCAAATGAATATCACCACGGATAGCGCAGGTGCTTTTGAACGTAAAAATATTGATTTAGTTGAGACTTTTAACTATCTGATTGGGCTGAATGTTCAAGAAGTAGATTATCAGTTAGATAAAGGCTATGCCCAAATCACAGGTAAATTGCGTACAGGTGAGTATACGACGGTTCTATGGCGTGACTGTGAAAAAATTGGCTATGCAGAACTCGATCAGTTACTTGCAAAACTTAAAATTAATCCAAACGATGGTGAGTACCAATTGATTTATATCAACGGTGATCACAACGTGGCGAGTAAGTACACCACCAAAGAGGGTGAAGAAAAGCAACTCAAAGTCCGTTCGATTGAACAAACTTTCTTAAAAAATATGTTTGAGGAGTAATGCACTGTGGCAAAAGCTCCTAAAGCAAAAACGAAAGCGGTTAAAGTTAATTTTCACGAGCAATTGATTTTAAATAAATGGCTGTGGTCGAAATTTAATCCAAATCGTTTGGAAGGTATGAAGCAGCAGCTTGATTATCCTCAGTTTGAGGGAATTGAGCATGAAGGGGATAATGCAGGTCAAACTAAATTTTTTAGTGTGATTAGCAATACCTTGTTTAATAAACAAGTTGTTGATATTGATGTGCTACGTCGCTATGACTTAAACATTGTGAAGCATTGGCAAAAAATCACTGAAAAGCGTAATGAAATTGAAGGACATGTTTTAAATCTAAAATACTTCCAATACCTTTCATTGCTTTTTACAGAACTATATTTAGATCAATATTTTCATCATCAAGCGGACATGCTCAATGAGCTGAATGTTGAGCTTGAACAATATAACCATGATCAGAAAAGTGATGCAGAGCAATTTCAGCAATATTTGCCTGAAGACCTAAATAAAATCGGCTATTGGAATGCGACGGGCAGTGGTAAAACATTGCTTATGCATGTCAATATTTTGCAGTATTTAGACTATTTCCAACATCAAAATGCTGGCAGCACTTACCCAGACCAAATCATTTTACTTACACCGAATGAAGGTTTGAGTGAACAGCATTTACAAGAACTCACTGACTCAGGTTTTCAAGCGACCCTGTTCGATAAGCAGAAGAGTCGTAATAGCTTGTATCGAGATGAAATTCAAATCATCGATATGAATAAGCTGAGTGATAGCGATGGTGATAAAACCGTTGCGACGATGAGCTTGGAAGGCAAGAATCTGGTTTTGATCGATGAAGGGCACCGTGGTACGAGTAGTAGCGCAGGTGCTTGGATGGAGCGTCGTGATATTCTTACTAAAGATGGCTTTAGTTTTGAGTACTCGGCTACCTTTGGTCAAGCTGTGAGTAAGGCAGACAACGTCTATAAACGTTTTGAAGATGCAAAAAAACAAAAAGCCAAAATGCTGTATGGTATGGCGATTAATAAGTTAACCGAAGAACAGAAAAAAAATATTCAGCTTGATGAATTAGAACAGCAAAAATATCGTCGGGAAGCGCTTCGAGAAGTATATGCTAAAAGTATTTTGTTCGATTACTCGTACAAATACTTCTATGCAGATGGCTATGGTAAAGAAGTCAATATTCTGAACATGAAAGAATATCATGAAGATGATGAGCGCAATCTATATCTTACAGCTTGCTTACTATCGTTCTATCAACAGCAATATCTATTTAAAAAGAATCAGGCAAAGCTAGCAAAATTTAATATTGAAAAGCCACTGTGGGTATTTGTCGGAAATAAAGTTAATGATGATGACTCTGACATTTTAGCCATTGTGAAATTCTTGGCGGATTTCTTAGATGCTTCTCGTAAGAGTAAGGTGATCAGTTGGCTGCATGACTTAATTACTAATACATCTCGTTTGGTAGATCCTAAAGGAAACAATATTTTTGCCAATCGATTTGCACCTTTACATGGTCACAATGCAACTGAGCTTTACCAAGATATTTTAAAAAGTTTTTTTAACGCTACAACCAATCAACGTTTGAATGTAGTACGTATCACGGCGAATAAAGGTGAGTTACGTTTACAGGTCGGAGAAAATACTCCTTTTGCAGTGATTAACGTAGGTGATGAAAAAGGCTTATACGATAACTGTGATGAATCAAGCAAAACACATTATTTAAATGCACGTACTGATGATTTTGCAGAGTCATTATTTCCTACATTAAATAATGATGATAGTGAAACACATCTTCTAATCGGTTCACGTAAATTTACCGAAGGTTGGAGTAGCTGGCGTGTCTCGACCATGGGCTTGTTGAACATGGGTTCAGGTGAAGGTGCTCAGATTATTCAGCTCTTTGGTCGTGGGGTGCGTTTAAAAGGTGAGAACTTCTCTTTAAAACGAACACCAAGAGAAATTTATAGTAAGGCTGAATATAAAGGTCTGCATTTAGATTTGATGCAAACTATTAATATTTTTGGTTTACGTGCTGACTACATGGAAAAATTCCGCGATTATCTAAATGATGAAGGCATTATCCTGAATCAGGATTTAGTCACATTGGATTTTCCAACCAATAAAATTCAAGCGCCTCGCTTAAAAACACTCACATTAAAAGATGGCTACAAAGATAATCAAGCGAATGGTTTTAAGGCTCAGTTAAAGCTTTCGATGTTTAAGATTCCAAAACAATACGAAGGTAAAATCAAAAAACCTTTTGTTGTTTTGGATTTGTATCCTCGCTTGCAAGCCTTTCATACCGATAAGTCAAAGCGTCAAACAGACGTTAAAGACAAACGCCAAGAGCATGAGATTTCACCAAAAATCATGTGTATGTTTGATTTTGATGAAATTTACTTGCAACTTCAGCAATATAAGTTCCAACGAGGATATAGCAACTTACAGTTGAACGTTGATGATTTACAGGAGTTTTGCTTAAGAGATATTAAGACCTCTACAGAAGACTGGTACAAGCTTTTGATCGATGGATCAGAATTATCTAGTGATGTAGGTGGAATTAAAAAACAGCAAGCGATATTAACTGAGTTGTTACAGTCCTATATGGATAAGTTCTATCATGCGATTAAGAATGCCTATGAAGGGCAGTTTTATGAAGTGACAGAATTTAGCTTGGATGATAAGGATTTGCCTGTACAGATTTGTGAGCAATATACCCTTACTGCTAAAGACGGTCAAAATAACGAGGCACAAGAAGTATTTGATCGTTTGGAAACACTGAAAGATTTGGTTGCCAAAGGTGATGTAGAAAAATTAGCACCTTGGAAAGAAGATGGTAGCTTTAGAGCGATTACGTTTGATCGTCATTTGTTCTATCCGTTGTTGGATAAGAAGGATGAAAGCTTACCATTTACATGGTCACCAATGCTATTTGACTACACTAGTCATACCCAAAGTAGTGAAGTGAAGTTTGTTCTAGATTTGCAAAGTTATATTAATACTCCAGCTGCTGATGATTTATTGAAAGATTATGAGCTTTATTTATTGAGAAATGCTGATAATAAATATCGTGGTTTGGGTTTTGCCTTGGCAGGTAATTTTTACCCAGACTTTTTGTTATGGTTAGTGCATAAAGAAACAGGAAAGCAATTCTTAACTTTGGTGGATCCTAAAGGTATTCGTAATATGAATCATGACGATGCCAAGATTGAGTTCTACAAAGAGATCAAAAATATTGAAGCAAAACTCGATCATTCTGACTTGATTTTGAATAGCTTTATTTTGTCTATTACCCCAATGAAAGATATTCTGAATAACTCTCTTTCTGAAGAAGAGTTTGCTGAAAAAAATGTCTTATTTATGGTGGGTAATGGGACAGCTTATCTTGAGCAAATGTTGAAGAAAATTTTTGTTCAATAAAGTATGGGACAAATTGAAAATATGAAATACCAACCGCCTTATACTATCACATCTAAAATCATTTACCTGATTGCACAGATTAGTGAGAATATAGGGCGCCTGACTGTTTTAGAAGAAATCCAAGACAGCTTAAAACTACGAAAAGCCAATCGTATCCGTACCATTCAAGGCTCACTGGCGATTGAAGGGAACACTTTAAGTACGGAACAGATCACGGCATTTTGAATCTATTTGTAGTCATTTACCTTTCAATTCATTTTTAAAAGAACATTTCCCCTCCATTTTCAACTAATTCCCCCTTATTTCACCGCCTTACTTGAGATTGAAAAATCAACTTGATAAGGTGCTTTAGGTAATTAAAAACTAGAGTTTTTACAGTGGCTAAAATTACAGTTTATGTATGTCGTGATTGTGGCAAGGAGGAGGATATTTGGATTGGAGAGTGTCTTCAATGTGGAGCATATAATAGTTTCAGCAAAACAACAGTTGAACGAAAGGCTCAACATCGGGCTACAGCAGGTTTAAGTCATTCTGGCTATGCAGGACAACAACATCATATTACCAAATTAAATATGGTGAAGATGAGTCAGGAACTTAGGTGTTCAACAGGTATAGGAGAATTTGATCGTGTATTAGGTGGTGGGCTAGTCACTGGATCAGTGGTATTAATTGGTGGTGATCCTGGCATAGGCAAATCAACGCTACTTTTACAAACTGCTACGCATATCGCAGAAAATCAATCGGTTTTATATATCACAGGGGAGGAGTCACTGTCACAAGTTGCTATGCGGGCTAAACGATTAGGTTTGCCACTGGACAGACTGGATGTCATGGCAGAAACGAAAGTAGAACGCATTTGTGAGATATTAACGGAACAAAAAACTTCTATGGTGATTTTGGATTCCATTCAAACTTTATATACGGAGGCTATTCCTGCTGCATCAGGCAGTACATCACAAATTAAAGAATCTGCTGCAATTTTAACCCGACTTGCAAAACAAAGAGGGATGTCTTTACTTATTGTTGGTCATGTGACCAAAGATGGTGTATTGGCTGGCCCTCGTGTACTGGAACACATGGTTGATTGCGTATTGTATTTTGAGGGGCAAAGTGACTTACAGTATCGAATGATGAGAGCTGTTAAAAACCGCTTTGGGGCTGTAAATGAATTAAGTGTTTTTGAGATGACAGATCAGGGGCTAAGGGAAGTTATAAATCCGGCAACGATTTTCTTGGATCGCTATGGTGAGGCAGTTGCTGGTTCTGTTGTCATGGTCAGTCGAAATGGGGTGCGACCATTTTTAGTCGAAGTACAGGCTTTAGTGAGTGAAACAAAAACTACACCTAGACAACTTATTTTAGGACTGGAGTATAATCGCCTTACTTTGCTGTTGACCATTATGAAAGAACAAGCCAACGTGGATATTCTTGAACATAATGTCTATGTCAATATTGTGGGTGGATTGAAAATTACAGAAACAGCGTCAGATTTAGCTGTTCTATTGGCTTGTGTATCGAGCCTAAAAAATCAACCCTTACCTCACGATATGGCTGTGTTTGGTGAAGTAGGTTTGTCTGGCGAGATTCGGTCTGTACCCAATGCACAGGAACGTATAAAGGAAGCACAAAAGAACGGATTTAAAACTGTAGTCGTACCTAAAGTGAATCAGCCAAAGCAAGCTTTGGACTCTATGCGAGTGATTGCTGTGGAGTATCTGTACCAAGTCTTACAAATTGTTTTTGATCAAAATAGTGAGCAGCTTGAGTAAGTAGGATAGATCAAATTGGTTTTACCTGACATTATCTACGGCGTTTGCTGTAAAAAATGAGCTTCATCTAGTAAAGTAGCGATTATGGTACAGGTAAAATTTTGTTGTGGTATCTACTTAATTTATTGCCAGTATTACCGTATTGAAAATCCATACTGAAGAGAATTGAAAGATAGCTAATGAATGCTGAACATCCACTACTGCTAGAAATTCAAAAAGGCGAAAGCAAGACGCTAGAGTTTAAACAGCAGTTACCTAAAGGCCAGCAAATCGCCAAGACTTTAATCGCCTTTGCAAATAGTAGTGGTGGTAAGTTGATTGTTGGGGTTTCGGATGATCGGCAGTTGGTTGGGATTCGAGAAGATATCTTTGACCTGCAAGATAAAATTACCTCAATGATTTATGAGTTGTGCAGTCCGCAACTGGCAGCACAAATCTATATTGAAAATATTGCAGGCGTAGAATTATTGGTTGTGGAAGTGGCTCGGGGAAGTTTATTTCCATACTATCTTAAATCTGTGGGGCGTGAGCAAGGTACGTATATCCGCTTAGGTGCAAGTAACCGTGTCGCATCACCTGAGAATATTCAACAACTGGAATTGCAACGCCTCAATGTGAGTTTTGATTCGTTAGCAAATTATCAATACCCTTTAGAAAAACTAGATTTAACAGTATTGGAAACGGCTTTTAAAGCTGCTGATAAGGCACTTACCTTAGAAAAAATGCTGAACCTAAAGTTGGTTATAGAGGAACAAGGGCAGCATTATGCCAGTCATGGCTTATTGATTTTATTGGGTAAATATGAGCATGTCATGACCCAGTGTGCCCGATTTAAAGGCACAAATATGAGCGTGTTTTTAGATCGTAAAGAATATACAGGGGATTTGTTTTCTCAAATTGAGCAAACAGAAATTTTTATTAAAAATCATTTGTCTTTGCGTGCCGAAATTCGTGGATTAAAGCGTTACGATTATTTGGAAATTCCAGAAAATGCCATCCGTGAAGCCTTAGTCAATGCTTATGTTCATCGGGACTATAGTAATTTTGGACGCAATATTAAAGTTGCTGTTTATGATGATTTGATCAATATTGTATCTCCAGGTGGATTACCTAATGGTTTAACTGAAGCAGATTTGTTGCAAGGACGTTCAGAAATTCGTAATCGGGTATTGGCTCGTGTGTTTAGAGAGCTAGGTTATATTGAGCATTGGGGTAGTGGTCTGCAACGGATAAAACAAATCTGTGAAGCAGAACATTTAACCACACCTGAATTTTTGGAAACTGGTGATTTTTTTGATGTGAAGTTATATCGTCCTGTGATTGAGTCATTAGGTGGTTCAATAGGTGGCTCAATCGAAGATTCAGGTAGCTCAATAGGTGGCTCAATCGAAGATTCAGGTGGCTCAATCGAAGATTCAGGTGGCTCAATGGTAAACACTGAAATATTGACTGACCGACAAAATGAGATTTTAGTTTTAATTCAACAAAATCCTAAAATTTCTTATCGTGATATGGCGGTACAGTTGGGTATCAATAATTCGGCAGTAAAAAAGCACCTCAATCATTTAAAAGATGCAGGTTGGCTTGAGCGTGTTGGTGGAACACGTGGGTATTGGTTAGTTAAAAAAGAAATTGAGTAATTTTAGTTGTTTATCGAGCCACCGTACATGTTGCCGATCAAGCTACCGTACAAGCTGGCGATCATGTTCGACATTTGATTTTAGTGATGAATGGCTTTGTTGCACAAACCTATCTGTAAAGGCTTATCTAGCAATATAATTCTCAAATGAATAAGCCCGCACCTAAAACCTATCGCACAACCAATTAGTCTTCTTACAACCGAGCTTTGGTGAATCGAGGAAATATCTTGATCTGGTTTGACCCGACTACTCAATGGTATGCACAACCAAAAGGCAAACATGGTAGAAATCAAACTTATTCTGATGCGGCTATTCAATGCTGCCTTATGATCAAATCACTATTTCGACTCTCTTTACGCATGGTCACTGGCTTTGTTCAGAGCCTCATTAAACTTTGTAGATTAGATTGGACAGCGCCAGATTATTCGACTATTTGTAGAAGACAAAAGCATATTGATATTGCAATTCGCTATCAAAAAAGTCGTGATGGTCTCCACCTACTCGTCGACTCTACTGGCTTGAAGTTTTTAGGTGAAGGTGAATGGAAACGTAAGAAACATCAGCCTGAATATCGTCGCCAATGGCGTAAACTGCATATTGGTATAGATGCTGAAACGCTGCAAATACGGGCCGTTCAGCTCACGACAAACAATGTCAGTGATTCACAAGTACTCGAGGATTTACTTGATCAAATTCCACTTGATGAGCAGATTGATTCTGTCTATACAGATGGTGCTTATGACACGAAACACTGCAGAAAAGTCATTTCAGATCGACAGGCACATGCGGTGATTCCGCCAAGAAAAAATGCGAAGCCCTGGAAAGACAAAAAGCTGAGATCTTTAGAAAGAAATGAATTGTTGAAAACGGTTAAATGCCTAGGAAGAGCAATTTGGAAAAAGTGGTCTGGGTATCATCGCCGAAGCTTGTTCGAAACCAAGATGCATCGCATCAAATTATTGGGAGATAAACTCAGTGCACGGAGTTTTCAAAGCCAGGTGAATGAGATTCATGCACGTGTGGCAGTGTTAAATAAATTTATGGAATTAGGCCGAGCTCATACCCAAGTTGTCACTTAAATTTGAGTCGCTTAGGGTAGTTCTATTTTTTAAATCTTTGTGCACCAAAGCCATTTGGAGTTAGAAAAGTTCCGAATCCTGATCGGGATTTTTTTAGAAAATTTTTGGCAGTTTCTAAGAATATTGGATCATTTTTTGGTTTTTTTCTTATGGAAAAACCAAGCATGCAGATTTTTTGATTAAAAAAAGAGTGCAGTATTTCTATTTGAAGCTGCAATCTTTGATGCAATTTTGAGTTTAGTGAAGTTTGAATCAGACATTTTTTCTCAATACATGACGATCTCTAATCTTAACTTCGATTAAATGCTCAAATGAAAAGAGTAATTCTAAATGAGTCCTTGCGATTTAAGTTATTCATCGTCTTTGTGATGATCATTATCTAATAGCTTACAAGTAAAAATTATTGCTAATATGACTAGGCTAGAAGAAATACCAGCATATAAGTTGGCTAAAGTTCCACCAAAAACAACAATATCTTCTAAAAACAAGATGACTATAACTATAATAGATACATGTAATATAATAACTTTTAGATCATGAAACTTATTAATTGATAGTGTCTTAAGAAAAGAACTATTGTCAAAAATAGCTTGTTGAATAAATAATTTATAAAAACCTGCTGAAATTAAATGAAATGTAATAGCAATTAACGAGACATCGAGGATTTTTAAAAATTTAACAACAACTATTTTTACTTCAAAATTAGTTGCATATATATTTTTTATAATAAAAATTATTGCATCAATTAGAAGATATATAGTTGATAAATATAAAAAAATAGAAGATATTATGCAATTTATAATAACTATAATAACTAAAAATCTACTCTTTTCAAAAAAATTTTGTAGCACTTGATAACATCCCTTAAAATGAAAAAAAACAAACAACTATTAATCAAAATCGCGGATAAGAAATTGATTTGAAAATGAAGAAGACTAATGTGGTTCCGTTAATTAGACCACTCAATTCAGTTTTATAAGTGATAAATCCGCTCTAAATATTTAAATTATGCTGCCATTACTTTTAGTAAATGTTGATCATAAAATTCATTCGGTGTTGCCTTATTCAAACTTGAATGAGGACGTATCATGTTATAAAAATCCAAATATTCAGCAATTGATTGTTTCGCTTGTTTAACCGTATCGTAAGCCTTCAAATAGACTTCCTCATGCTTCACGCTGCGCCATAAACGCTCAATCATTACATTATCCATCCATCGTCCTTTCCCATCCATACTGATACGGATATTTCGCAATTTTAACTCATTCAAAAATGCCTCGCTTGTGAATTGACTGCCTTGGTCTGTATTAAAGACTTCAGGACAACCATATTTCACAATTGCTTCTTGCAACGCATCTATGCAAAAGTCTGTTTCCATACTGATCGATACACGATGAGCCAGTACTTTACGACTATGCCAATCTATAATTGCACACAGATAGACAAAGCCTTTAGCCATAGGAATGTACGTGATATCTGTACACCAGACTTGATTAGAGTGATCTATGACCGTGTTTTTCAACAGATATGGGAAAATACGGTGTGCAAGATTAGGCTTACTGGTATTGGGTTTTGGATACAAGGCATGTATTCCCATCAAGCGCATTAAACGTCGAACTTTACGCCGACCTATTTGATGTCCTTGACGCTGTAGCATATCTCGTATCATTCGACTGCCCATAAATGGGTAGTCGAGATGAATTTCATCAATCAGACGCATCAAACTCAAATCAGTTAATGAAATCTCTTTGGGCTTGTAATACAACGTACTGCGATTGATTTGAATCAACTGTGATTGTTGTCGTACCGAAAGTTGATGGGTCTTATCGATCATTTTTTGCCGCTCAGCTGCCCTATTTTTCTGAGCGCACCTTCTAAAAAATCAATTTGCAATGCCTGATGTCCTATCTTGGCATGTAGAGCTTTGAGGTCAATCTCAGGTTCTTGTTGTGCTGTTGGTCCTGAAAAAATATTGACTGATTGTTCAAGCAGTTGATTTTTCCAATCAATGATTTGGTTTTGATGTAAATCGAATTGAGTAGAAAGTTCAGCGAGTGTGTGATCGCCTTTAATTGCTGCGAGAGCAACTTTAACTTTAAACTCTGCTGAATGATTACGACGTTTTCTTCGTGTCATGATTGACTCCAAAAACAAGCATTTCCCATGCTTATTGGGGAGTAGATTATCACTTATAGGCATGGTCTAAAATCCTAGACCCACATCAATTTACAGTTGTTAGAAAAGATTTGAATATCAGTACAGATTCCATTGAGGATGAAGATATATTAAAAATAATATCAGGGATATTAAGTACAGTCGACGGTATTTCTGCGCTAAGGACTCATGCGAGTTCTGCACATGGAGCGGGTATTCGGACGTATAATTTGCAGCCTAGACATGCCAGACTTGCTATTCATTCTGCTCATACTATCGCACTATTTTTACTTGAATCATGGAGTCACAAAAAGAATAAAATTGCGATCTAAAAGTATTTAGTAAAATATGTAAATATTTTTAATAGAAAATTTACGCCATTTTTACGCCATTCTAAGAATATTATTTAATTAAGTTTTTGATTTAGTTAGTTAAATCTGTTTTAAGTGTCCAATCCATCATCGGGGCAACACTGATTCGCGGAGATTGAGGGGTTTCAATGGTTTTGTCAGTATTCATTAAAAAATCAGGCTCTTGATCAGTGTTCGTTAGCTTCTATCTGCAAATACACGGTTAATGTATGTCTTGGAGCAGAAGCGGTGCAAAGAAATATGTGGGAAATTACATGAAAATCAGATGTCGCAAAGCCAAAGCATCAATCCATTTATTGAGCACGATACAGCACAATGTAATGAGCTGAAATGCATTCATTACCGATAGGAGGATCTTTGGGAGTGGACGAAAAATGAAACTCGGTGCTTCATTTTTATTCAGGTATTTCCGATAGCACGCAATACTATCACAAAAATGGAATACATTCATTGAGAGGTATTATCTGCTTTTATCAACCTTAGAACTTATAATTAATGGTAAGAGGAGCAGCCAATATTCATTAGATACATTCAAATATAGAAAACAGAATGTTTTTTTCGATAGAACATTCACACTGAACTTGTGGGATTTATCAATCATTATGTCCTAGCAGGATTAAATTGAATTTAGCTTAATCATTCAGTATGTTGAATATATAGAAGAATAAAGTATAGGAAAAGCCGATGTTGCTTTTAGAAGAAATTTTTAAAACTAAAAAAATACAACAGAGTGATGAGTTTAATCTGAGAATACATCGTGGGCTGAGTTGGTTAAAGCAAGCATTCCTGCTCGATCATGATCCCGATTTGCAATTTATCAGCCTCTGGATTTCTTTCAATGCGATATATGCACAAGACTTGGGGCAAAGTCAGGACAAACAGAGTTTACGTCAGTTCTTACATTTAATTTGCCAGCATGATGTCGATCATAGAATTTATAGCATTTTATGGGACAAGTTTAGTCAACCCATTCGTATGCTCTTAGACAACCAATACACCTATCAAGGCTATTGGGACTATCAAAATAAGAAAATTGGTTTAGAGGTCTGTAAGGCTCAGCTTGAACAAGAAAAGAAAAAAGTGGCGAAAGCGCTACAACAGAAGCATTCGGTCGATATTTTATTGGTACTGTTTAACCGTTTATATACCTTGAGAAATCAGCTGATGCATGGCGGTTCAACCTATAAGAGTTCATTGAATCGCAAGCAGCTACAAGATGGCTGTCAAATTTTATCTGCTTTGCTGCCCGCATTTTTGTACATTGCTTTGGAGAATGCCGATAGTCTCGACTTGGGTAAACCATTTTACCCAGTGGCTCAGGTCAGTTAGCGCTCAAAATGAAGTGCCCAAACAAAAAGACAGTTTACTGAGTAAACTGTCTTTTTGAAGGTTAAGCAATACTCTGTTTTTTGCTATATAGGGTATCCAGCAGAGCAAAGACACCCGCCATCATCACCAGTGTAATACCGACTAAACACGTACTACTCCAGCCGCCGTGATGCCATGCATAGACACCCAGCGCCGAGCCACACGCACCACCAATAAAATATAAGGTCATATAGATGGAGTTCACCCGCGACTTCGCATCGGGGCTTAAACGGAAAATCACGTTTTGGTTACAACTGTGTGTGGTTGCAAGCCCTAAGTTAATCAGTGCATAACCGATGATGTAGCTGATGAGTGAACTCCCGCCTAAATATAGGAACACCCAACTGAGGGCTAACGTCCCGCAGCCGACCCAAGTCAAAAGCAGGGTATAACCGCGATCGGCCCATTTACCAATCCACTGAGTGGAGAGTGCACCAAATACGCCGACCAAAGTTACCACGCCGACTAAGACATCCGAAAGTTGAAATGGCTCAGAGGTTAAAAGTAGTGCAATGGTTGAAAACAGCATACTCATAGCTGCAAAAGCAAATCCACCCGTGATTGAGCGAAACACCAAACGAGGCTCTTGTTGCAGCAGACTCCCCATGGACTTAAAAATGTCGAAATAGGTGATTTTAAGTTTTGGTAGTTGAGGCAGTTTTCCTTTCATCAGAAGGGCCAAAGCAAACATGGCGATGCCACTCAGCACATAAATCATTTTCCAGTGCCATAAGTCTGAGAGTAATCCAGCCACACTGGTCGATAGTAAAATCCCGACCAATAAGCCACTCATAAGGAAACCGACCACTTCTCCCGTTTTTTCAGGTTTGACTGCCATCGTAGCCAGAGGAATCAGCACTTGTGCTGCGACAGAAAAGAGTCCCGTAATAATGGTACCCAGCCAGAGCATCGATAAGTTGGTAGATGTCGCACAGATAAACAGTCCAGCAGATGCGCCAAACATCAGGAATGGAATCAGTTTGGCTTTGTTCAGCATGTCGCCTAAGGGCACAATGAACAGTAAACCCAAAGCATAGGAGACTTGCGCAAAGGTCACGGTCAAAGCCACTTGTTCTTCTGGGGCTTGAAAGCTTTGCTGAATAGAGGAAATCAAAGGCTGGCAATAATAGTTTGCCCCTGCACATAAGCCACAGACAATTGCCATCAGCCAGAGCAGAGATTTGTCTCGACTGATGTCGAAAGAAGTATTCATAATGAGCCTTTGATGAGGGAGTATTTTTTTCAGAAAGACGTTTACATCGTGCGTGAGCTAAATAGATGCATCGTTTCAGAAATTGTATACGAAGCTGAGGCAAAAGCCTAAAACAGGCGAGAAATGACCGCATCAAAAAATGAGTCGAAGATGAAGACACAGAAAATAGCATGACCTGTTCTCAGGAGAGTATTTTCGTCTAATACAATCAAAAAATAATGATATTTCGAATTTCCTGTCAAAAAATGATAAAAATCTTTAAAAAATTCTGAACGCACCCGTCTATTTTGTATGAAATTGTTGCATTCGATCATTTTCACTCATAAAGCATACCAAGCATTTGGGGCTGATTGTTGAAATATTCATCTATTCAAAGTGTTTTTGCTCAATTATGGTGCGTTTTTGCTTAAGGCTAGTGTGTCAATGCACGCCATTATCATCCCATAAAATATGAAAAAAACATTTTTGTTGGTCGTTCCGCGTTTTAGATCTATTTAAACGTGATCAATCCCTCCTCGTATTTTTATATGATCCATTTCAAATACACGTTTCAGTTGGACTAAATTTTGAGCATTGGCATTTTTGATCGATGAAACATAGGAACAGGCCAATTCTAAGCTTTTGCAAATGGGGCAAAACTGTCATTCAAGTCAATGCCTGCAAAGTTTACGCGACGGCAGATGGTAAAGCTCGATGAATAACAGGTTCGGGTTAATGTGAACGTGGCGGTCCATATTCTTGGATTGGTCAAAAAGATCAATACTGCGGAATTAAAGGACTTGGTTTTGTGCAAAAAAAGTGCAGATTTTAGTGTAAAAAGATCTGTAGCTCAGAATTTGAATAGAAATAAATCAATTTTTAAGCGGATTCAAAGTAAATAAACGAGATATCACCCAATATTTTTTATGAATCACCAGTTCAGTATATGGGTATTTATTAAATAAATAGTGGGTGGTATTTTAAAAAAGTTTCATTAGAATCCAAAAATTCATAAGAACATCCTGTGAGAAAACATTGCCTAATCGGTGATGTTTACTTTAAGAAAAACTAGCTTGAGGGACGCTCATGCAGATCGGAATTCCAGCCGAAACTGTCGTCGGTGAAAATCGTGTAGCCGCAACGCCAGAAACGGTAAAAAAGTTGATCAGTGCTGGTCATAGTGTAGTGATTGAACGTAGAGCAGGTGTGAAAGCTGCTTATATCGACAGTGCTTATGAGCAAGTCGGTGCTACGCTGACAGATGATGCCTATACCGGTAGCCAAATGATTTTGAAAGTACGTGCCCCTCAGGGTGCTGAAATTCAAAAGCTTGCGCCAAATACATCGGTTATTGCCATGTTTGACCCGTACCGTAATACGGAGCTTGATCAATTTGCATCACAACACGTGTCTGCATTTGCTTTGGAGCTACTGCCACGAACTTTATCTCGTGCGCAGAACATGGACGTATTATCTTCACAAGCCAACTTATCAGGCTACAAGTCAGTGCTTCTTGCTGCAGCAGAGTACCAGCGCATGTTCCCAATGTTGATGACGGCTGCGGGTACTGTAAAACCTGCACGTGTCGTGATCATGGGGGTTGGTGTTGCAGGTCTACAAGCGATTGCGACAGCAAAACGTTTGGGTGCTGTGGTTGAAGCAACGGATTTACGTCCGACTGCAAAAGATCAAGTGGAATCTTTGGGTGGCAAATGGTTAGACGTACCTATGTCAGCGGAAGAACAGCAAAAAGCAGCCGATGCTGCGAAAAACGGTTATGGCTGGATGCCAGGTGAAGACTATATCCGTGATCAAGCGATTATTGTGGATAAAGCTGTATCGAATGCTGACATCGTGATTACCACTGCACTTTTACCAGGTCGTGATGCACCTCGCTTAATTAAAGCTGAAACGGTTGCCAAAATGAAACCCGGTTCAATCATCCTTGATATGGCTGTTGAAACAGGCGGTAACGTTGAAGGCTCTAAAAATGGTGAGAATGTTGTGACTGACAACGGTGTGACCATTTTAGGGATTCCAAACATTCCGTCTACGGTTTCCACTGAAGCTTCTGCTTTGTATGCACGAAATGTCTTGAACTTCTTAGATACTTTATTTGATGCAGAGAAAAACTTTGCCATCAATCCTGAAGAAGAAATTCAAAAAGCCCTTCTAGTAACTCATGGCGGTCAAGTACTGCTGAAGCGTGGTTAAGGAGATAGATCATGGTTGAAACAATTACAATTTTCGTCCTTGCCATCTTTGTAGGCTACTACGTCGTGTGGGGCGTTACGCCTGCACTACATACACCGCTTATGGCAGTAACCAATGCGTTGTCATCGATCATCGTGGTGGGTGCAATGATTCAAACGGTGGGGATTCCTGCAATTGGTGTTGATGCGAATGTTGCATTCCAAAGTGTGAATGTGGTGAGCATCTTAGGTGCGATTGCGGTGTTCTTAGCAAGTATCAATATTTTTGGTGGCTTCGCAGTAACTGCGCGCATGCTTGAAATGTTCAAGCCAAAGCAAAAGAAAAAAGAGGGCTAATATATGGAATTCATTCGAGACTATGCGGATTGGTTCTACCTGATTGGTGCTGTCCTCTTTATCTTAACTTTACGTGGTTTGTCTGGCCCGAAGACGGCAATTCAAGGTAACCGTTACGGCATGATCGCAATGGCGATTGCTGTAGTGACCACCTTCTTTGTGGCAGATCATCCTGTGATTTGGATGATTGGCGGTGCGATGGTGCTGGGTGCGATTGTGGGTATTGCCCGTGCGCGTACTGTACCTATGACGCAGATGCCTGAAACGGTCGCATTGATGCACTCTTTGGTGGGTCTGGCTGCGGTATTAATTGCAATTGCTGCAATTCTACATAACAACCAACTGACTGCGTTATTTGCACAAAATGAAGCTGCATTAACTGCTGCGGGTGTGCAACATGCACACATGAGCAAGGTTCATTTATTTGAATTGTTCGTGGGCTGTTTCGTCGGTGCGATTACCTTTACAGCGTCTGTATTTGCTTATGGTAAATTGGCTGCAAAAAAATGGGCGAAAACCATTTCTGGTGCATGGGTTAAACCTGTACAAGCACTGATTTTCCTTGCAATGTTGGCGTGTGGTGTGTATTTCTTCACAACAGGCAACATGAATGCATTTTGGGCTATGACTGCACTTGCTCTTGCATTCGGTTGGGTGTGGATTGCACCAGTCGGTGGTGGTGATATGCCGGTGGTGGTATCGCTATTGAACTCCTTCTCTGGTTGGGCAGCAGCAGGTATTGGTTTCACACTTGAAAACAATATGTTGATCGTTGCGGGTTCACTGGTGGGTTCTTCAGGTGCGATTCTGTCTTACATCATGTGTAAAGCCATGAACCGTTCAATCATCAACGTTTTGTTTGGTGGTGCAATGGGCGGTACAGCGGTAGCTTCTGCGGACAAAGGCGAACAAGCACAGCGTAACCATCGTTCTGGTTCAGCAGATGACGCTGGCTTCTTGATGTCAAATGCAGACAGCGTTGTGATTGTACCGGGTTATGGTATGGCGCAAGGTCGTGCACAAAATGCGGTGAAAGAACTGTGTGAAATCTTGAAAGAACAAGGTGTAAAAGTACGCTTTGCCATTCACCCAGTTGCAGGTCGTATGCCGGGTCACATGAACGTACTTTTGGCTGAAGCAGACGTGGCTTATGAAGACATCTTAGAGATGGATGAGATTAACTCAGACTTCCCTGCAACAGATGTGGTGCTTGTGATTGGTGCGAACGACGTGGTGAACCCTGCGGCGAAAGACGACCCAACATCTCCAATCTATGGCATGCCAATTCTTGAAGCACATAAAGCACGTACCATTATGGTCATCAAACGTTCTATGGCGACAGGTTATGCAGGTCTAGACAACGATTTGTTCTATAACGAAAAAACCATGATGATCTTCGGTGATGCGAAGAAAGTGGTTGAAGATATGACCAAAGCAATCAATGGTGGTGGACACTAATCCTCCTCCTAGAGTGTATAAAGACCACCTTCGGGTGGTTTTTTTATGTTTGCAGCTTTTGCTAAGATGATGTTTAACTTTTCAATAAGAAAACAATATGAACATAAATCAGATCTGGTTTCAGGTGCTGCTGATCTTTGGTGGGTGCGTTTTGAGTCAAGCTACTCAGGCTCAGGTCTTCGAAATAAAAAATGCATCGAAACGCTATGATGTAAAAATGACGACGAACTGCACGGACAGTAGCTGTGATGGACAAGCCAATATTGATCTTTACCTAAAAGGGACAACACAGCACTTTCAGCATTTTTCCTCGGCTGAATTGACGATAGATTTGGACGAAACTTACAAACCGTCTGTCAATGTGGTGCAGCTTTATGGTGAGCAAAGCGCATTAATTTTTGCTGACTTTAACTTTGACGGGAGTGAAGATGTCGCCATCCGTAATGGTAACTATGGTGCCTATGGTGGACCAACCTACGATGTTTATGTCTTTCATCGAACCAAGAATAAATTTGTTTTGAGTGAGGAGTTGTCGGCCTTAACCCATGAAAATTTGGGCATGTTTGAGGTCGATCCAAAACAGAAAAGAATCTTAACTTCCAATAAAAGTGGATGTTGTTATCACATCCGTTCGGAATATATCGTGATTCCTAAACATGGCTTGAGTTTAGTCAGAGAATTTATTGAAGATGCAACAGTTCAAGCGGGAAAGGTTAAAGTGACAGAGCGAATGCTGAATCTTGGTCGTTGGATAGAGAAGGTCCACTATTATGCTGTGGATGAGTACTATAAAAACTAAAAGCTATGTTTTATCAATCCGCTTATAAATTCATTTTGACCTCTTGTATGGTGTATCGCTTTTTCACCTTGTTTGAATTGTCCATTTATATTGGTGGGCATGGATCATGATTAAATATCTGTAAGGTGTTGGAACACTGGCATTGATTTTGCAGTTGAGATGAATAATCTTTGGGGGATTATTCATGAAAAAAATAAAATACTTACTCTTCTTCGTGTGCTGTATTGCCTTACCCAGTTTTGCCGCAGAGTCCTTACCAACACAGGCTCAAGATATTCAAGAAATTCTTCTCTCGCTTGACAGTGTTTGGGTGGTGCTGGGTGGCATCTTGGTGTTTTTCATGCAAGCAGGTTTTGCCCTGATTGAAAGTGGTTCGGTGCGCTCTAAAAACACCATTAATGTACTCATGAAAAACTATATGGATGCGTGTTTAGGGGGCTTGGTCTTTTGGTTGATTGGCTTTGGTTTGATGTTTGGTGTCAATACGAGTGGTTGGATAGGAACTTCGCATTTTGCACCCAATGCCATGGATGACTGGCACTGGAACCTCTTGTTCTTTCAAATGATGTTTGCGGCCACCGCCACGACGATTGCCAGTGGGGCGATGGCTGAGCGGATTCACTTTGTGGCGTATATCGTGAGTGCTGCGGTGGTCAGTGGTTTGATCTACCCGATTTTTGGTGCATGGGCTTGGGGGAGCTTATTTGATGGTGAAGGTTGGCTAAAAGCCATGGGCTTCATCGACTTTGCTGGTTCAACGGTGGTGCATTCGATTGGTGGATGGGTGGCTTTAGCCGGAATTATTGTACTGGGACCCCGTTTAGGGCGGTTTGGGCGCAATGGACAGGTCCATTATTTGGCAGGACATAATTTACCGTTGGTGGCGCTAGGCGGTTTTGTTCTATGGCTGGCATGGTTTGGTTTTAATGCGGCCTCTACTGTGAAGGCGGATGTGAGTATTGGGCGGATTGCCTTGAATACACATTTGGCGGCGTGTGCTTCGGCAGTTGCCTATATGGTTTATACCCTAATACGTGGTAAAGCAATTTTAATGCGCGGCACCATTAATGCCTCCTTGGGTGGGCTGGTTGCAATTACGGCGGGCTGTGCAACCATGAGTCCAGTGTATGCCATCATCAGTGGGGCGGTTGCTGGTGTACTGGTCAGTATTTTACCAGTGGTGATGGAAAAACTCCGCTTGGATGATGTGGTCGATGCGGTGACTGTGCATGGTTTTTGTGGGGCATGGGGCACATTGGCTGCGGGGTTGTTTTTTGAAAACCAAATGTTTAATGCGGGGATCATTGCGGTACAAGGCTTGGGTATTTTGACAGCCTTTGCATGGGGCTTTGGTGTGGCATTGATCGTCTTTAAAATCTTAGACGCCGTTCTTGGTGGTTTGCGGGTGAGTAAACAACATGAACAACGTGGCTTGGACTATACCGAACATGCAGAACTGTCTTATCCCGAGTTTCAGCGTGATGTGACGTTTGAAACTGATGATATGAACAAACGTCATTAATGAAAGAGGATAGCTCATGTCGACTGAAACATTAACTATTTTACAAAAACGCCAAGCGATCGAGCGTGGACTGAGTCAGTACTTACAAGGAACACTTTTAGAGCAAGTACTGAATCACTGGGAAGCGAAATATGGTGATCAACCCTCCTTTGTCCTGAATCGTTTTTTGAGTGAAATTTGCACCACAGAAGAATTACGTTACTTTCGAAAAGACATGCTCAAAAATGTCTTGGCCGAGATGGCCCAAGTTGAAAAACAAGTATTGTTGAATCCATCTGCAAAAGCATCGAAAAGCGAACAAGGGGGAGCAGAGTTACTCGATGCATTGACGTTTTTTATGCAAAATATCTGTCAAGCAGTCAAAGCCGTTGATGTGCAGGAGTTTGAGCGTGAGGTGAAAATGCAGCTAGAGGCTTTATCCATTGTGGTCGATAAGTATCAGGCCTTGAATGATCGAGCGGTGCTCGAAGCTTTGCCCATGACTCAATATGCGCAGGTCTTGACGGTCTGTTATGAAAATTATTGTGAATTTTATGGTCCAGCAAAAGCAGATCAACTCTATGCCCACGTGAAGCGCCAAGTGAAAGAGCGTTACCCAATGGTCGATATGCATCGCTTAATTTAAATAAAATTAGACATAAAAAAAGCGACCTTCAGGTCGCTCTTTTCATATTAGGCTACAGTTTCTTCTGGGGCTGCACGCCAAAGGCTTTCTAAGTCGTAGAAACGACGTGCTGTTGGCAACATCACGTGCACAACAACAAACCCAAGATCAATCAAGATCCATTCTGCATCACGTTCGCCTTCGACACCGAGAGGGCGAAAACCTGCTTTACGTGCTTCTTCAGCAACGTTATCAGCAAGTGCTTTGATGTGACGCGTTGATGTACCGCTTGCAATCACAATTGCATCAGCGACGTTGCTGATTAGGCTGACATCAATCGCTAAAATATCTTTTGCTTTTACATCTTCAAGGGCTTCATGTACAACTTTTAAGCAAGCTTGTACGTCGGCAGCTTGGGTATTCATTGCGAAATCGTGAGAATTAGAAGCGCTGGGCGATGGTTCTAAATTCATAAAGGGAATTTTTCCGGACAATAACTCATCTTATAATATAGCGTTTTTAGGCGAAAATTTCAAATCTGCAATGGCTCAACTTTGAGGATGTGCGGCAAAGTATTTTGCCTTCCATGCAAAGGACTGAGTTGAAACAGTTTTTGGTCGATATTCCGCCGCAATAAAACCGTCATAACTGCTGTGTTGTAGCCATTCAAAAATATTTGCATACATAATTTGTGCAGTATCTGGTTCATGCCGCCCCGGGCAGTCTGCAAATTGGATGTGACCAATAGCTTGAATATTTTCTTGTAGCCCTTGCAACACATCCTCACCCATCATGGCCATGTGATAGCAGTCGTATTGCATTTTAAGTGCAGGATGTTGTACTGCTTCTAGCATTTCCTGTGCTTGGGCAATGTTTTGCACTAAGAAGCGCGGCATATCCGTGCCGTTGATCATTTCAAAGACAGGTTGAATGTCATGTTCACTGAACATGTGGCAGGCCAGTTTCAGGTTTTTGGACAAGGTATTTAAACAGGGCAGTAGGTCGGCATCTAAGGGTTGTTTGCCAGCAAGGATATTTACACTTGGCACTTTGAGTGCGCTGGCATATTGCACTGCCAACTGAAGAGCGTGATGAAACTCTAGCTCTTTGCCAGGGATGCCTGCGAGTCCATTTCCACCGGTCATTAAGTCACCCGCAGGAACGTTAATAAGGCAGAGACTTAAGTCATGAAGCGTAAGCTGAGTTTGAATTTGTTCAATGCTGAGTTCGTAGGGAAATTGGATTTCCACATGTTTAAAGCCAGCGGTTTGAGCCAAAGCAAAACGCTCAAGCAGCGGTACTTCGGTAAAAATCATGGATAAATTTACAGCAAGTTTGGTCATGATTTTCTCCTGATTTTATTTGGCTTGTTGTTCTACTTGTAAGATGACTGAGGCAAGATCAGCTTCAGCATAGCCTTGTTGTTGGTGTGCTTGCAATTGCTGAAGTGCTCGCGCTGCAACAGGAATGTCGAGTTGGTGCTGCGCAGCAAGTTGCACAGCATTGTTCAAGTCTTTGGACAGGGTTTGAACTTTCCACTGTACGGGCTCAAACAGGTGGGTCGCCATACGTGGACTTAAAATTTGGAAGGGTTTCGAATCGGCAAAACCACCTGCAAGCGCAGGTGCAAGTAAGCGAGTGTCCACGCCAGCTTTGGCTGCTAAAGCAACCGCTTCTGCAATCAGAGTGCTATTTGCTGCCACAATCAGTTGATTACAAATTTTGGTGGCTTGTCCTGTTCCAATGTCGCCCATACAGGTGACACGTTGCGACAAGATATTATAAATCAAAGACAAGTCTTGAATCGTCTGTGCATCGCCACCAGCAAAGATGACCAGCGTACCTTGTTCCGCACCGATAGTTCCCCCTGAAACAGGTGAGTCGATCCATTGCACCTGTTTTTGTTCGGCACGTGCTGCAAGACTCAGGGTTTGCTCCACCGAAAGACTGGAAAAGTCGATGATTACTTGCTTCGCCGTCAAAAACGGTTCGATTTGTTCATAAACGCTGAGTGCGGCTTTGTCATCAGCTAAACAGGTCAGAACTACGGGATATTCAGCAATACTCTGTAGCGCTAAGTCTGTCGCTCCCAAATCAATGAGTGCGTCGCAGGCGCTACTGGTACGGTTCCATACAGCGACCTCAAAACCTGCTTGAAGTAAGCGGGTGGCCATACGGCTTCCCATGAGTCCCATGCCGAGAAATGCAATTTTAGTGTGTCGATCGAAACTCATGGGACCCTCTTTGTTTGTCAGTGGTTAAATACTATTATTTGTATTGGCGTGGTAGATACTGCACGTCGGGTTGTTTATCTTTCTTACGTGCGATTTGGCTATTTTTACCTAACAGTAATTTGAGTTGCCAAATTTTTTCCAAACGTAAGGATTTTTTAGGCTCATGCTGCATCGCATCTAGCACATATTTAGAGGCCATGAGCGCATCTGGTGAGCGTTGTAACATTTCTTCTGCAATGGCTTGAGCTTTAGCAAGCGGTGATTCATCAAGATGTGTGACTAAGCCAATTTCTTTGGCATAAGCTGCATCGAAAATACGTGCCGTAAGTGTTAATTCTTTGGCAAGATCTAGTCCGATCAAACCTTTCAAAGAACGCGTTAGTCCCATATCCGGAACGAGTCCCCAACGGCTTTCCATAATCGACATTTTGGTTGCAGGGTGTGCCACACGAATATCTGCCGCTAAAGCCAATTGCATGCCAGCGCCAAAGCAAAACCCTTCAATCGCGGCAATCACAGGAACAGGCAGTTCTTGCCAAATTAGGAAGGCTTTTTGAAAGAGGCTTTGTCCAGGTTTGATCAGTTCCCACGCGGCATAGGCACGATTCTTCGGATTGTTCAAATCGGCAAGATCAATGCCTGCACTAAAGACTTGCGCTTCACCAGTAAGGATGACACAGCGAATGCTGCGGTCTTTTTTAATTTTTTCAGCAGTTTTAACCAATTCGCGCAACAGGTCGAAACTCATCGCATTGCGTTTGTCTGGACGGTTAAGTGAAACAGTGGCAATGCCGTTTTTGTTTTCAATGCGAAGTAAAGCCATGATGAGAACTCTTATTTTTTGCTGGCACGGAGCATAGCATAGCTCCCGTGTGGATAAATGACACCAAGAGTCACATCGAAACTTGCCTTTGGTGTCATGCTCTTTTAAATGTTTTATGGGCTATGTTTGATTAAAATTTGCTGTGCCACATGTTGTACTTGTTCAATCACGACTTTGAGTTCATTGAAACGCTTGATGGTTTCTTGAACAAACTGTTCATCGGCTTTACGACGCTCTTTACGTAAGGTTGAAACAAACTGTTCAAATGTCCCTGTTGCTTCTTGTAAGTTGGGTACACCGACATAGCGTGTTGCACCATACAGACGGTGTAACACATGCTCCAATTGTGGGAAATCTTCCATTTCAATCAACTGCTTCATTTCATGCAACTCAGTATCAAAACTGTCCATTAACATTCGCAATAAGTCGACCGCTAAATCTTCTTTATTGGCGGCTAACTGTAGGCTTTGCTGCCAGTCGAGTACCTTCGGATCGAGTGCTTCAATCACGATGGCTTTTTCAACAGGCGAGCCTTTATTGAAGCGATCAGTGGTCCAATGGGTCAGGATTTGAATGAGCTGATCAATTTGAATCGGTTTGGTGACATAGTCATCCATGCCGACTTGCAGTAGTTTTTGTTTTTCATCGGCCAATGCATGTGCGGTGAGGGCAATAATGGGCAAGCGCTTATGATTTTCAATGGTTGACTCCAGCGCACGAATGGCACGTGTGGTATCGACACCCGACATGACAGGCATTTGAATATCCATAAACACTAAATCAAAAGCTTTGCTGTTGTGTTCAGCGCGCTCTTGTAGAATCTCTAAGGCTTGTTGACCGCTTAAAGCTTTTGTTGTCGTGACATTCAACTCGCCCAGTAGGGCTTCAAGGACAATCAGGTTAGGGAGATGGTCATCCACCGCTAAAATATGTAAGCCTTGACCATTGAAGGACTCCATTTCGTCTTCTTCAAATAGCGGTTGATTGCTGAGTAATTGAATCAAAGTACTCCGACTGAGTGGTTGGTATAAGGGTCGTGCGCGATACTCATTCAGCGTGGTCAAATCAAGTGACATCTGGTAGCCATAAACTGCAAGGTTACCGCTATAACGCTGACGAATTTCTTTTAATAAGGCTTCGGTATCACCACTATGATCAACAATTAACCATGTATTTTCCACATCTTGAGGCAGTCTGTTGAGGTGACTGAACAAGTCTAAAATTGAACTCGATTCGATGTGCTCCACAGCATAGTCTTCAAGATAATGACGCAGAATATTGGCCGTTGCAGGATGTGCCAAATACGAAACCACTTGCATGTCGCTAAACTGAGGATGCTCAACGTACTCATCTTCTTCATTGACCATAAACATGGCTGTAAACCAGAAGGTGGAACCTTTTTCGGTGGGCGCGCGTTCTTGGTTGTCCTCAAATCCAATTTGCCCCTGCATCAAATGCACTAGCTGTTTGGAAATCGCTAAGCCTAGACCTGTACCGCCAAATTGGCGCGTGACTGAAGCATCACCTTGCGAGAAAGACTCAAACAGTTTTTTGCGGTCGGTTCCACTGAGTCCGATGCCGCTGTCTTGTACACTAAAGTGCAATAGGCACTGTCCAATATCATCTTGTTCCATTCTTGCGCGGACGATGATCTCGCCATCAGGAGTAAACTTAATGGCATTGGAAATTAGGTTGGTTAAAATTTGTTTGAAGCGTAGGGCATCTCCAACCACATGCTTTGGCACATTGTCGGCATAGTAAAAGGCCATATCGATATGCTTTTGTGCAGCAAGAGGAGACAGCATATCCATAACATCAAAAATTGCTTCTTCTAGATCAAAAGTTGCAGTATCGAGTTCTAGTTTACCTGCATCAATTTTTGAAAAATCTAAAACATCATTAATCAGTGCCAGTAAGTGTGCAGATGATTTTCGGATGGTTTGTAAATAAAGATTTTGATCATTGTTAAGGTTGTCTTGACGCAGTAAGAGGTGAATAAAACCATCAATACTGTTCAGTGGCGTGCGCAGTTCATGGCTGATATTGGCCAAGAATACTGACTTGGATTGACTGGCTGAAATGGCTTGGTCACGCGCTTGACGATAGGTAATGTTTTGCACTTCTAAAGTGTCAAGGGTTCGACGTAAATCGTCTTCTGTCTGCTCAGTGTGTTCTTTCAATTCTAAAAAACTAAAATGCAGGCGTTTCACCACATTGGCAATATCGCGCTGTAGTAAGCGTAATTCACCGGTACTGTTAATCAGCATGTGCTGATCGAGGGTGTCGGCATTTAAACGTTGCAGCTGCATGCGAATTTCATACATCGGCGCAATCCAGCGACGCGAGTAGAAATTTAAACAGAGTAAAAGCAATAAGAGTGTCAACAGACCTGTCGCAATCAACACAATCAACACGCGATAACGGGCAATTTGTAAGGGTTGGTTATCTAATTCAACCACCAACTGTGCAGGCGTGCCTGTAAATTGGTTGATGGGTAAACCATATACCGTATTGCCTTTAAAATTCATCGGGCCAAAAAAATCAGTATTTTTTTTCAGCGCAGGCCACGGCGCTTGGTCTTGGTAGCCAATGCTGAGTTTGTTATTGCCTTTTTCATCAATAATTGCGGCACGAATCAGATGTTTTTCATCTAACATCTTTTGCATCAAATAACGTGCATTTTCATACTGCCAAGGGGAGGCATTCACCAAATTGATCGCCGCTTCCGCATCTAGCTGATAGCGCGTTAAAATTGCAATCGCCATTTGTCGCTGCTGGGCTTTGGCGGCATTTGAAGTTTCGGTAATAACCAGTAATGCACCTACACAGGCCAAAATCATAATCGGCACGAAAATAAGTGCAATCAGCTGTCCATAAGCATGGTTTAAGTGCAGACGATTAAATAACTTTTTATTGATATTTGACATGGTGCAAGTGATTTATTCCCTATGCTTTGAAGTGTAGCACGCTTTATAAAAAATCGATGGTGCTTTAATCACTTTCACGAAAAAGCACGCTAAATGGGTGCAGGGACAGGCATTTTTCCATACAATAGGCGCACCTCGATCAAGGTAAAAAGAATGAGTACTACATCCACTGATTTTCAAGCAGACGAATTTTTGTTAGATCACTATGTTGGAAAAACTCCACTGGTGCGTTTACAGCGTCTGGCAAGTCACACTCAAGCAACAGTATTGGCAAAGTTAGAAGGCAACAACCCCGCAGGTTCTGTCAAGGACCGTCCCGCGTATAACATGATTATGCAAGCGGAAAAGCGAGGGCAAATCCAGCCGGGCGATACCTTGATTGAAGCGACCAGTGGAAATACCGGCATTGCACTGGCAATGGTTGCTGCGATGCGTGGCTATCAGATGAAACTGATTATGCCCAACAACATGAGCCAAGAACGTAAAGATGCCATGCGTGCTTATGGCGCGGAACTGATTGAAGTGACCAAAGAACAGGGCATGGAAGGTGCACGTGATTTGGCTTTGCAAATGCAAGAAGAAGGCAAAGGGCATGTACTCAACCAGTTTGGTAATCCTGATAATGTTGAAGCACATTATTTAACGACTGGGCCTGAACTTTGGCAGCAAACAGGTGGCAAAATCACTCACTTTGTGAGCTCAATGGGCACTACAGGTACCATTATGGGGGTCTCTAAATATCTCAAAGAGATGAACCCCGACATTCAAATTATTGGCTTACAGCCATCGGATGGTTCAAGTATCGCAGGGATTCGCCGCTGGCCTGAAGAATATTTACCAACGATTTTTGACCGCAGTCGGATTGATCAAATTATTGATATTCCGCAAATTGAAGCGGAAAAAACCATGCGTAAATTGGCGCAAAAAGAAGGGATTAGCGCAGGAACTTCTTCAGGTGGTGCGGTGTGGGCATCGATTAAAATTGCTGAAGAAAACCCTGGTGCTGTCATTGCGTGCATTATTTGTGACCGTGGTGACCGTTATTTATCGACGGGTCTTTTCTCTGTGGTCGATCCTGAATAAAACAATAAAAGAGAGTCCTGCTATGCGTTTACCCGTTCTCACCTTTGATATTGAAACAATGACTGATTTGAGATCGGGGGCGCATTTATATGGTTTAGATTTGCCTGAGGCTGATTTGGAGGCGGCACTGACCAAGTTGCGTCGCCAAGAATCAGGCATGGATTTTCAGCGTTTGGCTTTGCATGAAATTGTGTGTATTTCAGGCTTGTGGTTGGATGACCAAGGCCAGATGAAACTTTTTTCTTTTAGCCGTGAGCAATATTCGGAAGCAGAAATCCTCAGTAAGTTTTTATCCATATTTGATAAGCGCTTACCAACTTTAGTGAGTTGGAATGGCGCTCAGTTTGACTTACCTGTAATCATGCTTCGCGCTATGTATCATGGTTTAACTGCACCTGCTTTGTTTGATCAGGGCGAAATTGACACACAAAAGCGCTATAATAACTATCAGAACCGTTATCATCAGCGTCACATCGATCTGATGGATGTGATGGCAATGTTTAATGGACGTCATTTCCAAAAGCTAGATGATGTTGCTCATTTATTGGGATATCCCGGTAAACGGGGCGATGGAGCTTATCATGTACCTGAATATGTTCGGGCACAGGAGTGGCTTAAACTCACCAGTTATTGTGAAGGTGATGTGCTAAATACATGGTTGGTGTATTTGCGTTGGCTCTTACTCAAAGGGCAATTGCTCGCTCAAGATCATCGTCATTTTATCGATCAAACCATCCAGTTTTTACAGGCTCAACCGCAGCATCAAGACTTTTTGTCGGTGTGGCGTGAGACCTCACAGCAGACGGCCTTTACCGCTGCCGATTTTTCCCCTTCCCATCTTTAGGTACACATGAAACATAGAGCCAAACCTCGTCCAACTCAACAGCCCAGTTATATTTTTCAGGTTGAGTCACTTTCGCATGAAGGACGCGGCATAGCGCACTATGGTTCGCATCCAGACCATCCTGCGGACAAGCAGGGGAAAAAAGTCTTTATTAGCTATGCATTGCCGGGTGAAACGGTCAAAGCGCAGATTACCCATGCGGTAAAGCGCTTAGAGGAAGCCGATGCTGTTCAACTCCTCAGTGAAGCCTCTGCTTTTCGGGTTGAGCCGAAGTGCCCGCATTTTAAAAGCTGTGGTGGCTGTAATATGCAGCACATTCATCCCGATGAACAAATTCGTTTAAAGCAGGATGTGCTTAAATCACATTTACAGCATTTTGCGGGGGTTCAACCTGAAGAATGGTTGCCGCCTTTACGCTCTTTACGTGAAGACTACCGTCGTAAAGCGCGCATTGGGGTGCGTTATTTGCCGCACAAAGATCAATTGGTCGTGGGTTTTAGAGAGCGTCAAACCAATAAACTGACTTCAATTGATCGTTGTTTGGTCTTAGATCAAGAGTTTGGTTCGATCACACGCTTGAAGCAGTTACTCCAAAGTCTAACAGCCAAAGCGGCTATTGGTCATATAGAATTGGCTATGGGGGATTGTGACATCGCCCTCACGGTGCGACATACTGAAAAATTAAACACCGAGGATGTCAACCGATTAAAACAATTTGCGTTAGACAGAGGGTGGCAGTTGTATTTACAAGCTGCTGGCCCAGACAGTCTAAAGCGTATGGATGATGAACATGCAGAGATGCGTTTACATTATCGTTTAAATGATTTTGATGTGGCATTTGGATTTAACCCACACGACTTTACTCAAGTAAACTCAACCATTAACCCGCAAATGGTGAAATTGGCATGTGACTTGCTAGATTTAAAACAAGGAGAACGTGTTCTCGATTTGTTCTGTGGTCTAGGAAATTTCTCTTTGCCTTTGGCTCGATGCGTGGGCGCAACAGGACAAGTGGTTGGTGTTGAAGGCAGTGAAGAAATGGTTCAACGTGGTGCAGAAAATGCGGAACGTAATGCGCTTCGCCAGTTGAAGTTCTTTTCACAAGATTTAACAAAAGATTTCTCGCATCATTCTTGGGCAAATCAAGGATTTGATGCATTATTGATAGATCCTCCACGTGCAGGCGCAGAGGAAATAATGCATTATATGCCTAACTTTGGTGCAAAAAGAATCGTTTACGTGTCGTGTAATCCAGCGACACTCGCAAGGGATGCGGGGCTGTTGGTACAACAGGGTTATCGATTAGTCAAAGCTGGTGTGATGGACATGTTTACCCACACAGGTCACGTTGAGTCGATAGCATTGTTTGAAAAAGATAATGAGATAAACGATTAAAGAATATGAAGCGTAAAAGTGTAGGAGAAGGGTATGGTCACAGTACGTGAGCAACTACCTGGGCGACTCAATGAGTTGTCTCAGGAGGCGACTGTAGAGCATGCCGAACAAGCTCAACATGATTTGGCTGAATGGTTAGATCGTGTTCGAAGCATATTAGATGATGCGAAGCTTGAGCAACTCGAAGAAGTTGCCAATTTGACTTTACAAAAAGAGTTAGAAACCACGGTTAATCATCGTTCCAATACCTTTTATACCGGTATTGAAATGGCGGATATTCTGGCCCATTTACATGTCGATGAAGACACCTTGGCTGCTGCGATGCTCTATCGTGGTGTACGCGAAGGCGTGATTCCATTGGCGGAAGTACAAGAGCATTTTGGCGAACAAGTGCATGCACTTGTCAAAGGCACTTTGGCTATGGGTAAGTTATCTGACCTCATCGAGCAGAATAAACGCCTCGAAGATCACTTTAATAACAATCAGCGCGAGCACTTAAACGGCATTTATAAAATGTTGATTTCAGTGACGGAAGACGTGCGCGTTGTACTGATCAAATTGGCTGAGCGAACTTATGCACTGCGTGAATTGGCGACTTCATCTAAAGAACGTCAAGAGCGTGTAGCACGAGAAATCTTAACCATTTACTCACCTCTGGCACACCGTTTAGGGATTGCGCAGTTAAAGTGGGAACTGGAAGATTTAGCCTTTCGCTATTTAGCACCCGATCGCTATAAAGAAATTGCGACGCTGCTGAATGAAAAGCGACTGGAGCGTGAGCAATATATTCAGTTTGTGATTGATACTTTGCGTGCATCTTTGAATGAGCATGGTATTGAAGCTGAAATTAGTGGCAGGGTAAAACACATTTATTCGATTTATCGAAAAATGAAAAGTAAGAACCTGAGCTTCGATCAGCTCTATGACATTCGTGCCGTTCGGGTCTTGGTTAAAACGGTTCCTGAATGCTATCACTCGTTGGGGATCGTGCACCAAATTTGGCGGCATATTCCGCATCAGTTTGATGACTATATTACCAATCCGAAAGCCAATGGTTACCGCTCACTGCATACGGCTGTGATTGCGGAAAATAAGTCACTTGAAGTTCAGATTCGTACCAAGAGCATGCATGAAGAAGCAGAACTTGGGGTGTGTTCGCACTTTAACTATAAAGAGGGCGGTAAGAATACCGATCGCTCTTTTAACCATCGTTTACATTCATTGCGTGCAGTACTTGAACACTATCAAGAGCGCAATGATGCGAATGTACATAAGTCTGATGAAGACTCTGAAAATTTTGAGCAAATTCAAGATTTTGAAGACTTTGAGAAGATTTATGTGTTTAGCCGTGATGGCGATATTAAAGAGCTCCCACGTGGTTCGACAGTACTCGATTTTGCCTATCATGTGCATACTCAAGTCGGTAATAAGTGTTATGCCGCGCGAGTGAATCAGCGCTATGTTCCACTGACTTATACCTTAAAAACGGGTGAGCAAGTTGAAATTTTAACCAAGAAAGACCGTGAGCCAAACCGTGATTGGTTGGTGAACTCTTTAGGTTACATCAAGACGGCACGTGCGCGTGACAAGCTGCGCCATTGGTTTAGACAACAAGACCGCAGCAAAAACTTGGAAGTGGGCCGTGACCTTTTAAATAAAGAACTTTCACGTTTAGCAATTCACCCAAAAAGTATTGATTTGAATGATTACTGCAATCATTTCAATGTCAAAGCGGGTGAAGATATTCTGATTGCACTGGTCAATGGTGACATTAGCCTGCATGCTTTGATCAATCAGGTGAACCGTCATATGCATTTGGATCAGGACGAACCTGAACTGGTGCTGAAGCCGACGTTGAATCCACGTGCTAGTCATACCTTGTCAGCGCATGGCATTCTGATTGATGGTTTAGATAACGTTGAGCTGCATGTGGCGCAGTGTTGTCAGCCTGTGCATGGCGAGTCAATTGCGGGTTATATCACCTTGAACCGTGGGGTGAGCATTCACAAAGTGGCGTGTCCTGACTACTTACGCATGATTCAAAATGAACCTGAACGTGCAGTAGAAGCCGATTGGGAAATGCAGCCAACGCGTGGTCAGAGTGTGCAAATCGTGGTGGAAGCTTATGATCGTCGTGGTTTGCTCAAAGATTTGACTCAAGTGATTTTCTCCGATCAAATCAATATTCGTCAGGTCAACACCATCTCTGAAGCAGACGGTATTGCTAATATGAAATTGTTGATTGAAGTTAAAGGCTTATCGCAACTATCAAAACTGTTGGCGCGTTTAGAACAGCAACCGGGCATTATTAGTGCGCGTCGTTTGGTGCAAGGTAACTAAGTAACCGTTATAAAAAAGCCTGCAATTGCAGGCTTTTTTTATTTGGAAAGGTACAAATTGGTCAGGCGATTGAGAAATTGGGGACTGATTTTACTCAGTTGAAATAAAAGCTTGGCTTTGGCGCCCAAGGCTTGATGGGTTGCAGTGAGTGCCGTATCTTTTGCAACAGCACGTTGAAAAACGTGTTGCGCTACATCTTCTGCAGTTAAGTGTACCCCCATGTTTTGAATACTCTTCGCTTGCATATCTTGCACCATGGCAGTTTGTACAAATAGCGGCATGACATCTAATACACGAATGCCATATTTCTGCCATTCGGTATCTAAGCCTTCAGTGATGCCGCGTACCGCAAACTTACTGGCAGAGTACGAGACTAAATCGGCTTGACCATAGATGGCTGAAGCCGATGAAAGGTTGATGACACGAGCAAAATTCGCTTGTTTGAGGTAGGGCAATGCAGCGTGACAGCCATTCAGTACACCATTGACATTGATCGACATGGTTTTGTGATGTGCGCTGATCTCTGTTTGTTCAAAAGGCCCTGAGAATAGAATTCCTGCATTATTGACCAAGATATTGAGCTCACCTGCCCATGTGACAAACTCGGCTAAAGCAGTTTGCCAGTCTTGATAGTTGGAAACATCGAGCTGTCCTGCTTTGGCATTTGGGCCGAGGCTAGCTGCCAGCTGTTGGGCTTGAGCGCTATTGATGTCGTAAATTCCCACTTTATAGTGATGTGCGTAAAATAAGCGGGCGATGGCCGCACCAATACCTTGGGCTGCACCGCTAATCAAAATACTGCGCATTGAAATGGCTCCTTGTTGCTCTTTTTCTTGATGTTATTGTTGTGATTGGATTGAGCATAACAAATGAATGCCGTCATAATGTAATTTTTATCAATATGATTTTTGAAGAGAGATAAACATGGAACAATTGCTGAACGTGATGCGTGAATTACGTGAAAAATGTCCATGGGATCAACAACAAACCCCAGAAAGTTTAACCCGCTATGCCATTGAAGAGGCTTATGAAGTTGAAGCCGCTGTGCGTTCAGGTAAAGCTGATGAGGTACGCGATGAGTTGGGGGATTTACTGTTACAGGTGGTGTTCCAGTCACAGATGTATGCCGAGCAAGGGGCTTTTAATTTTCAAGATGTGGTTCATGCCATCACAGAAAAACTGATTCGTCGTCATCCCCATGTCTTTCAAGCACAGCAGTTTTCAGCGTTGTCTGCCGAAGAGGTGAGCGAACTTTGGAAGCAAATTAAACAGCAGGAAAAGCAAGGTAAGTCACAGTCACGATTAGACAGCATCAAGCATGGCCCAGCCTTACAACAAGCGGAGCACATTCAAAAAAATGCAGCACAGATCGGTTTCGACTTTCCTGATGTGGCCGGTGCTTATGCCAAGCTTGAAGAAGAATTAGCTGAATTGAAACATGCGGTTCAGCAGCAAAATTCCGATGAAATAGCAGATGAATTTGGCGATTGTTTATTTTCAATGATTAATGTTGGACGTAAACTGGGCGTCTCAAGCGAAATGTCGCTTTTGAGTACGATTCATAAGTTTCGGACTCGTTTTGCTTTCATTGAAGATCAAGCTTTGCAACAAAATAAAAATATTGAGCAAATGTCTTTAGCTGAAATGGATCATCTGTGGGAGCAAGCCAAATTACAACTGAAATAATAAAAATGGTGGTTTCAATTGATAAAAATAAAAGTAAGTTTGTTGATCATTGCGTTGTTATTACTGAGTCTACTGGCTTGGGTACCCAGTAGTTATGCACAGTCTTTTGATCAGAACTACCTGAACTGGAAAGCAGAGCAGCAGGCGTGGGATGATCGTATTCAAGCGCCAAAGAGCGTGAAACGTGCTGTGTCTCCTGTTCAGGCTCAACCTGTGTTGAGCGCAAATAAAATTAGTTTAAATCAAGCCAGTGTCGATCAATTACAGCAGCTTCAGGGTGTGGGTTTAAAAAAGGCACAGGCAATTGTGGCCTATCGCCAGAAACAAGGGCCATTTAAGACCATAGATGAACTACAACAGGTGCGCGGGATTGGACCGGCAATTTTTGCAAAAAATAAAACTCGTTTGGGCTTGTGAAAAAAGCGGTGTCATTTATTGGTGAATTGATCAGAATCCTGCTTTGCTTTCGATAATCAAATTGCCCTTTGATTGTGTTAGATATATGATTAGCGTCATCTTAGAATTTTACGTTTAGGCGTAGGAGACAGCGGCTTTTGCAAACTTTGCGCGCGTCAAAATGTGGTTTATCAACCGCTCAATTACCTTCTTACATTTTAGATGTGATCGATGCATTAACTAAGGCAGGCTATGAAGCGTATATCGTCGGTGGCGGTGTCCGCGACATGATGCTTGGCCTAAATCCCAAAGATTTTGATGCAGTGACCAATGCAACACCGTCACAGGTAAAAGAAGTTTTCGGACGACGTTGCCGTATTATCGGACGCCGTTTTGAGCTGGCTCATGTCTATTCAGGTCGTGAGTTGGTTGAAGTGGCAACTTTCCGTGCACCGCCGAAGAAAGAAGTCACCTCTGCGCAAGGCATGATTTTGCGTGATAACAATTGGGGCACGATAGAGCAAGACTTTGCTCGCCGCGATTTTTCAATTAATGCAATGTACTATCAGCCACGCAAGGGCGTTGTCTTAGATTTCTGTCATGCTGTGGATGACATTAAAAATAAAACCTTACGTCTACTGGGTGATGCACAAACGCGTTTTGAAGAAGATCCTGTGCGAATGCTACGGACTTTGCGTTTTGCTGCAAAATTAGGTTTCTCAATCGATCAGCAAATTCTTGACGTTTTTACCTTGGAAATGACGCAGTTACTGCGTGATGTTTCGCCGCACCGTTTATATGATGAATCTCAGAAGTTATTCACGATGGGACATTTAAATCGTGTATTGCCAATGTTGATCGATTTCGGCATTTGGAAGCAGTTATTTGCAGATATCCAACCGAATATCACCCCATTTATTGAACGTGCCGCTAAAAATACCGATCAGCGTATTCAAGTGGGCAAAACCATCAACCCTGCATTTTTCTATGCGGTGTTGTTATGGCAACCGTTCTTAGAGCGTTGTGAGTTTTATAGTGGTAAAGGTGTGGTTGCAGCTGAAGCTCGTGCACAAGCAGGACTTGATGTATTAAAACGCCAAGCCACGCGTACTATTATTCCGCGCTTTGCCGAAACCTTCATTCGTGAAGTGTGGGAAATGCAAACTCGTTTACTCAATCCGAAAGCACAGCAAATTCAAGCCTTATCCAGCCATGCACGTTTCCGTGCAGGCTTTGACTTTTTGTTGCTTCGCGAAAAATCTGGTGATGACGGTACGCTTGGCATGGGACAATGGTGGGATGCCTATCAGTTGATGAGCACCGATGAAAAAGAACGTGCCATTAGTCAATATAATCGCCAACGTGCAAAATCACGTCGCAGTAGTAAAGCAAGTGCTGAAGAAGCGGCGATTGCCAAAACGGTAAGTCATGAAATTGAGCCTTTGGTGCAAGAGCAAGAATCGCGCAGTCGTCGTGCACGTAAACCGAAGCAACACGCTGAAGCTCGTACGCAGACTGGTAGGGGAGCAGGTCACAGCTCGACCGAGATTGGCGCAGACCACCCAATTTTAAAACGTAAACGTGTTCAACGTGATTTAAGCAGCGTGATTTTTGGGCCGACACAATGAGCATCGTCACGTACATTGGTCTAGGTAGTAACTTAGGCGACTCTAAGGTGATTTTGACTGAAGCGGTGCACAAGTTGGCTAGTCTTGGCGATGTGAAGACCTCCAAGCTGTATCAAAGCCCACCGATGGGACCGCAAGATCAACCCAATTATTTAAATGCCGTAGTGCAACTCAGCACAAACTTGGCGCCGTTGGCTTTGCTGGATGAGCTGCAACGTTTTGAACAAGAGTCGGGACGTGTACGTTTACGCCATTGGGGTGAACGCACTTTAGATTTAGATTTACTGATCTATGCAGAAGAGAAAATTCAGCATGAACGCTTAACCGTGCCCCATGTCGGTGTGATGGAGCGTGATTTTGTGTTGATTCCATTGCTGGATTTAGACCCCAATTTACACATTGATGGTATTGCGTTGAAACAGTTGCCTGTTGTACAACAACCCACGTTGAGCGTGCTGGATGCAGGCAATTGGGCAGAGATTTAATTTAGCCGAGCTAAAGATGTTGAAAGGAATAGTTTGATGATTAGTTTAAATGACTTAAGAAAATTTAAAGCAGAAGGTCGCAAATTTTCCTGCCTGACTTGCTATGATGCAAGTATGGCAAAGGCAATGGAACTTGCTGAAATTGATACCATTTTAATTGGTGATTCACTAGGTATGGCGATTCAAGGTCGTGATTCCACTTTGCCTGTTACGGTTGAAGATATGGCTTACCATACCGCAGCTGTACGCCGTGGTAACCAGCATGCCTTGATCATGACCGATTTACCGTTTATGAGCTATGCCACCTTAAATGATGCTTTGCAAAGCTCAAAAGTAGTGATGCAAGCGGGCGCGCAAATGGTCAAAGTCGAAGGTGGTGCGTGGCTGGCTGAAACGGTTCAGGTTTTGACACGCAACGGTATTCCTGTATGTGTACACTTAGGTTTAACCCCACAGTCTGTACATGTGTTTGGTGGCTATAAATTACAAGCACGCACACGTGAAGCGGCAGACCAATTAATTGCGGACTGCCAAGCGGTGGTTGATGCGGGTGCTGCGGTGCTGTTATTAGAGTGTGTGCCTGCGCAGCTCGGTAAAGAAATTAGTGAGTTGTTCCCACATGTACCTGTCATTGGCATTGGCGCAGGTGTGGATACCGATGGTCAAGTCTTAGTGGTACAAGACATGCTTGGACTGACTTTTGGTCGTGTTGCAAAATTTGTGCGTAACTTTATGAAAGAACAAGCAGGGGAAACGGCGATTTTGGATGCGTTCAAGGCATACCATGCAGCGGTGCTTGATAGCTCATTCCCTGCGAAAGAACAAACATTCCAAGTCGAGCTGTAAAACATGAAAACTGAAACCACGATCCAAGGCCTATCAGCATCATTGAACCCTGCGCGAACGGCTCGAAAAAGTATTGGTTTCGTCCCGACCATGGGGAACTTGCATCAGGGGCATTTGAACCTTGTGCGCGAAGCGAAAAAACTCTGTGATGTGGTTGTAGTCAGCATTTTTGTGAATCCGATTCAATTTGGACCCAATGAAGATTTTGATAGTTACCCACGCACCTTGGAGCAAGATCAGCGCTTGTTGGCCGAGGTTGGTTGTGACATCGTGTTTGCACCATCGGTTGAGCAAATGTATGGCAACAGTCCACGTTTGACCAATATTACTGTTTCAGATATCACCAATGATTTGTGTGGTCTACAACGCCCAGGTCATTTTGATGGTGTCGCCGTTGTGGTGACGAAACTGTTCAATATTGTGCAACCTAATTTTGCTTTCTTTGGTGAAAAAGACTATCAACAGTTGGCTGTGATTCGTCAGTTTGTTCGTGATTTGAATATGCCGCTTGAAGTGATGGGTGTGGCAATTGCACGTGCAGAAGATGGTTTGGCTTTAAGTTCCCGTAATGGTTATTTAAGCGAAGAAAACCGTCAAAAGGCACCGACCATTTATCAAAGTTTAAAAGCGGCAGAACAGTCGCTACAAACCGGTACTGCTTTAGCGGATGTGTTAGCAAATATAAAGGCGACATTGACACAGGCTGGTTTTGTTGTGGATTATGTGGAAGCACGCACACCTGCATTGCAGAAATTAGATGCGTTTGACCAAGATCTGGTGCTTTTTGTTGCGGCGAAACTCGGGGCAACTCGTTTAATTGATAACTTGAAAGTAAAACATATTTAGGCAAGCTCACCTCTCAAAGGATTAAGATGAAGCGCATTTTAATTGTTACAGGACAGTCTGGTTCGGGTAAATCCTCTGCATTACAAGTGTTGGAAGACCTCGGTTATTACTGTATTGATAATTTGCCTTTGGCCTTACTCCCAGAGATTGTGGCTAAACTGGATCGGGAAAATAACCTTGAGCAGTTGGCGCTTGGTGTGGATGTACGCAGTACACGTGCAGATTTGCAAGAGTTCGACTTGGTGTTTGAACAATTGCAAAGGCATGGTACGGTCGATATTATTTATTTGACCACGCGTGACCAAGAACTAATTGCGCGCTTTAGTGCTTCACGTCGTCCGCATCCGTTGGCGACACGCTTTCAAAGTTTGAACCAGTGTATTCAAGAAGAAAAAACCCTTTTATTGCCGATTAATTTGCGCTCAACTGTGCATATTGATACCACCGATAAAAGTGTGCACGATTTAAAGCATACCTTGCTGTCAAAATTGGGGCAGTCAGATAACCTGATTTTGATTTTGCAGTCTTTCGGCTTTAAACATGGTATTCCGTTAGATGCTGACTATGTGTTTGATGTGCGTCATTTACCCAATCCCCATTGGGATTTAGAACTGCGGAAGTATTCTGGACTAGATGCCCCTGTGCAAAAATTTTTGGAACAAAGTGAGCAAACCCACGAAATGTTCCAAGATATTTATAAGTTTTTAGATAAATGGTTACCAGCTTTTGCTGAAGGGCATCGTCACTATATGACCGTGTCAATTGGTTGTACGGGTGGGCAGCATCGCTCTGTATATATTGTGGATAGACTAAAAAAAGCCCTTGAGGCAAAATGGTCTATTCAGGTCCTCCATCGAGAAATGAAGCACTGGGCATGATTGACACAACTGTTGACGTAATTAATAAACTAGGGTTACATGCGCGTGCATCTGGCAAGCTCATTGAAGTGACCACCAAATTCCGTTCTTCAATCCAAATTGGAAAAGGAGACAAATTGGTGGATGCCAAAAATATTATGTCCCTCCTGATGCTAGGCGCAGGAAAGGGCACCACTTTACGCTTGGTGCTTGAAGGCGCAGATGAAGAACAAGCTTTATCTGAGATTCAGGCACTATTTGCAGCAAAATTTTACGAGGCAGATTAATCGTGGCACGTCGACCGCATAGTTTTACTGAAGAAGACTTTGAATCTTTAGAAGGACGTGCAAGTAAAACTGAACAGAAAAAAGCCGTACAACGTATGGCATCTTTGGGTTCTCAACTTGCAGAGTTGAACACTAAACAAATTCAAAACTTACCTGTTGAAGAGCGTTTGATTGAAGCCCTTTTGGATGTGAAACTGATTACATCAAATGAAGCTCGTCGTCGCCAATTTTTACGCATTGGGAAGTTGTTGCGTAATGAAGATGAAACGGTGATTTTGTCTTATTTGACACCGCAACAAGGCGCGAAAAAAACCGCTCAATTGCAGCGTTGGGTTGATCGTATGATCAAAGATGGTGATGTGGTCATTAATGAGTTTTCCAAAACTTATAATGCCGCGGAACGTCATACCATTCGTCAGCATGTATTGCGTATTCACCGTGATATGAAACAGCAGGCAGATGAAGAACAACTTAAAGCTTCGCGTTTGAAGTTGTTTAACTACATTCAGCAAGTGGCTTTAATTTCAGATAATTAAGTCATTGAGACATAAAAAAAGCGACCTTCAAGGTCGCTTTTTTATTTGAGAATATTGTCCCGTCCTGAAATAAGTTTACACCTTTAAGAGGCTTATTTTATGGAACATGAACGAGAACAAAGAGTTAAACGTACACAAGGTGATTATAGCTTTGCCTTTAAAATGATGGTTGTACATGAAGTAGAAAAAGGGCAAATTACTTATAAACAAGCTCAGGCAAAATATGGTATTCAAGGAAGATCAACTGTGCTGGTATGGTTACGCAAGCACGGACAACAGGACTGGACTTCGAATATGCCGCCTTCTTCTAAACGCCAATTAACACCCCAACAACGAATCCGCCAATTAGAAAAGCAGTTAGCCGCAGAAAAGCTTAAAACTGAATTTATTCAGGATGTGATTTATCACATTGATAAAGAATGTGGGACTGATCTTGGAAAAAAGTATACCGAGCACGTTTCAAAGATTGGCAAAGCCAAAGAGGACTAAGCGTTTCACGTTATTGTCAGTGGTTGGGAATCACCCGACAAGCTTATTATCAAGCAGAAAAACGTGCTCAAATGACTGCACAAGCAACTGAACAAATACTTGAGTTGGTTATGGAATATCGTTGTCTCATGCCAAGTATCGGAACACGTAAGTTGTATTGGCTTATTAAAGGCAAATTGTTGCAGCGTGGTTTAAAGTGTGGACGGGATCAGTTATTTAAAATATTGAAAGAGCATAATTTATTGATTCGCCCCAAGCGTCGCTATACAAAAACTACGGATAGCAAGCATTGGATGAAGAAGCATCCAAATTTATTAAAGGATTATTCAGCAGTGCAAGCCAACGAAGTCTTTGTTAGTGATATTACTTATGTTGAGAGTGCTGAAGGCGTACATTATTTATCATTGGTGACAGATGCTTATACCCGTCAGATTAAAGGTTATAAGTTATCGAATGATATGCGTGCGGAGAATGTTATGCAGGCTCTACATATGGCGATGCAGCATGTGACGGATCGAGCGACTAGGATGATTCATCATTCAGACAGAGGCTCTCAGTATTGCTCTGAGCTATATCAATCGGCATTGCGCCATTATGGGATATGTCCTTCCATGACAGATGGATACCTTGCGAAACAGTGTTTCTCATATCAAAATGCATTAGCAGAGCGGATTAATGGAATATTAAAGCAGGAGTTTTTAACTACACGATGTCAAACCATGAAGGAGTTAGATCACTTAATTACGGAATCTATCATGATTTATAATTACTATAGACCACATTTAAGTTTAAATATGAACACCCCGAATCAGATGTATGAGCAAACTAAAACCGAGCTAATTGCTTAACTCGGTTTGAAGTGGAATACTGTCAATCTATTTCAGGACAAGACATATTTGTTTGTATAGACTGCTGAATGTTTAGCTAAACTCGCCCGTTGCACGCTCTTTGGCCCAATCGCGTAGAACAAATTTTTGTAACTTGCCTGTCGAGGTTTTTGGAATTTCTGTAATCACTACATCTTTCGGTACTTTAAAACGTGCCAGATGTTGCTTACAGAATTCAATGATTTCCTCAGGTGTGGTTTCTTTACCTGCTTTGAGTTCAATAAATGCACAGGGCACTTCTTGCCAGCGAGGATCGGGTTTTGCGACCACCGCAGCCGTTAAAATAGCAGGATGTTGATAGAGAATTTCTTCAACTTCTAGTGATGAAATATTCTCGCCTCCAGAAATGATCACATCTTTAGAGCGGTCAGTAATTTTGGCATAGCCATCGGGTTGGCAGACTGCAAGATCGCCTGTATGAAACCAACCACCAGCGAACGCTTCTGCGGTCGCCTCAGGGTTTTTGAGGTAGCCTTTCATCACAATGTTGCCACGGAACATAATTTCGCCCATGGTTTGACCATCATGCGGTACAGGTTGCATGGTATCTGGATCAAGGACTTTCATACCATCTTGCAGTGGGTACGGTACACCTTGGCGTGAGTGCAGCTGCGCTTGTTCTTGAATCGATAAGTCAGACCAACCCGCTTGAGACGCACAAAGCGCAGAAGGGCCATAGGTTTCAGTGAGACCGTAGACATGAGTGACATTGATACCAATATGGCGCATGCCTTCAATGATTGCAGCAGGAGGCGCAGCACCTGCCACCATTACCTCAACGCGGTGTTCAAAGTGAACCCGTTGCTCTTCAGAGGTATTGATCAGCATGGATAATACAATCGGCGCACCACAGAAATAATCGACTTTGTGCTCAGCGATGAGTTTGAAAATGAGTTCAGGGTCAATTTTACGTAAACAGATGTTGGTGCCGCCATTGGCTGCCATGGTCCATGCAAAGCACCAGCCGTTACAGTGAAACAGTGGTAGGGTCCACAAGTAGGTCGCACGAGGTGTCATGCCACAAGCAATGATGTTACTGGCTGCATTGATATAAGCGCCACGGTGGTGATAAACCACGCCTTTTGGGTTGCCTGTGGTGCCAGAGGTGTAGTTAAGGCTAATGGCATCCCATTCATCTTGAGGTAAATGCCATTCAAAGTTGTCATCGCCTTCGGTTAACCAGTCTTCATACTCGATTTGCCCAATCGGGGCTGCAAAACAGTTTTCGTACTCAGCATCATCTACATCAATCACGAAAATATCGCGTCCGACCAAAGCCAAGGCTTCTTGTGCAACCGATGCAAACTCTGGATCCACCAATAAGACTTTGGTTTCTGCATGATCAAGCATAAATGCGATGGTTTTGGCATCTAAGCGCGTGTTCAATGTGTTGAGGACAGCACCTGCCATTGGGACTGCAAAATGTGCTTCGATCATTGCAGGGACATTGGGCAGCAAAACAGAGACAGTATCGTTTTTTGTGATTCCCAGTTTTTGTAATTGTGAGGCAAATTGGCAGCAGCGAAGGTAAGTTTCACGCCATGAAATATGGCGGTGCCCATGAATGATGGCATCTTGATGAGGGTAAATATAAGCAGCTCGTTCTAAATAACGCAGCGGTGACAAAGCCACAAAGTTTGCGGGGGTTCTTGGTAACTCATCATAAGCACTCACCATGTTGATCACTCCAAATTCAGTATTATTTTTCCATTGATTAAAAGATATGCATTTTTCAGCCATCTTGCATTTATGCTTTAGTCGAGTTGCTCTTTTTAGATGAATTTATTGAATTTTTTTTGTTTAGTTTATCTAAACTGAATCTATGGATTCTGTGCGATATAAACCCTTTTAGTTAGATTTTAGCCTGCTTTTTAAGCAAAATGTGTATGCTTGTGTTGCTGTATTGTTCAATAAAAAGTGACCGATAGAGTCATTATAAAATGTAGCGATAAGGATTGCGGCACATCAATTCCCTCATTTTAGTGATGCTGTGGGACTGGCAAATAAATTCAAAATGCGCTGAAACGTGAATTTTATAGGGGAAAAGGTTTAATCCTGTGGATAACACGTGTAAAATTCGACTGATTTTATTTATCCACCGTTTTTATCTTTTGAGGTTTTACCTCGATCATAATCTCGCGGTGACATGCTCCATGGTACGGGGCATCACTCCTTAAGGATTTTTTATGCCAATTATCACTTTGCCAAATGGCGATCAAAAACAATTTGATCAAGCTGTATCTGTGATGGACGTTGCACTGAGCATCGGTCCGGGTCTTGCGAAAAATACAGTTGCAGGAAAAGTCGATGGTCGTTTAGTCGATGCATCTGACTTGATTACTACGGATGCCAGCCTTCAAATTATTACGCCTAAAGACGAAGAAGGTGTCGAAATCATTCGTCACTCTTGCGCTCACTTGGTGGGACATGCGGTGAAGCAATTGTTCCCTGAAGCGAAAATGGTGATTGGTCCTGTCATTGAAGATGGCTTCTATTACGATATTTTTAGCGCAAAGCCATTTACGCCAGAAGACATGGTAGCCATTGAAGAGCGTATGAAAAAGCTCATCGATCAAGACTATGATGTCATCAAAAAAATGACACCACGTGATGAGGTGATTGCAGAATTCACAGCGCGTGGTGAAGATTATAAATTACGCTTGATTGCAGACATGCCTGAAGAAACAGAAATGGGCTTGTACTACCATCAAGATTATTTGGATATGTGCCGTGGTCCACACGTGCCCAATACTAAATTTTTAAAAGCATTCAAGCTGACTAAAATGTCAGGCGCTTATTGGCGCGGGGATGCGAAGAATGAACAGTTACAACGTATTTATGGTACAGCGTGGGCAGACAAAAAACAGCTTGCAGCTTATATCAAACGTATTGAAGAAGCTGAAAAGCGTGACCACCGTAAAATTGGTAAAGCTTTAGACCTGTTCCATATGCAAGAAGAAGCACCAGGTATGGTGTTCTGGCATCCAAACGGTTGGACCATTTATCAAGTACTTGAACAATACATGCGCAAAGTACAACAAGATAATGGCTACCTCGAAATTCGTACCCCACAAGTGGTTGATTTCACGCTTTGGGAAAAATCAGGCCATGCTGCTAACTATGCTGATGGCATGTTCACGACGCATTCAGAAAGCCGTAACTATGCAATTAAACCGATGAACTGTCCTTGTCACGTACAAGTGTTCAACCAAGGTTTAAAATCATACCGTGATTTGCCAATTCGTTTGGCTGAGTTCGGTTCGTGTCACCGTAACGAACCATCGGGTTCATTGCATGGCATTATGCGTGTTCGTGGCTTTACTCAAGATGATGCACACATTTTCTGTACCAAAGAGCAAATTGGTCAAGAAGTGGCTGACTTCATTCAACTGACTTTAGATGTATATAAAGACTTTGGTTTCGAAGAAGTGCAAATGAAGTTGTCTACACGTCCAGAAAAACGTGTGGGTGATGATGCACTTTGGGATATGGCTGAAAAATCTTTAGCAGATGCTTTAGATGCTGCTGGTTTGGAGTGGGAACTTCAACCGGGTGAAGGTGCATTCTATGGTCCGAAAATTGAATTCTCACTGAAAGACTGCTTAGGCCGTGTATGGCAATGTGGTACAATCCAATGTGACTTCAATTTGCCAGAACGTTTAGATGCGTCATATGTCACTGAAGACAATGATCGCGATCAACCTGTAATGTTGCACCGTGCAATACTTGGCAGTTTTGAACGTTTTATTGGTATACTAATCGAACACTATGCGGGCTTTATGCCACCTTGGTTAACACCAATTCAAGCATGTGTGATGAACATTACCGATTCACAAGCGGAAGCATGTGAGTCAGTCGTCGCTAAACTTAAAGAAAACGGTCTCCGTGCGATTTCAGACTTGAGAAATGAGAAAATCGGCTTTAAGATTCGTGAACGTACATTAGAGCGTATTCCTTACTTACTGGTACTTGGGGACCGTGAGGTAGAGGAAGGTACAGTGAACGTGCGTACCCGCTCTGGAACAAATTTGGGTACTATGTCAATCGACGCTTTCGTTGACCTAGTAAAAGCAGCCGTTGCCGAACGCGGCCGGTACATTGTGGAGTAACAGCGATTAAACAGCCTGACCGTAATCAACAGGGCGGTAACAAATCAAACCGTCCTGCTTTGAATGATGAAATTCGTGCGAAAGAAGTCCGTCTTGTAGACGAAAATGGTGAGCAAAAAGGTATTGTTAGCTTGGCAGAAGCATTACGCGCTGCTGAAAGTGTTGAGCTTGATCTTGTTGAGATCGTAGCAAACGCTGAACCGCCTGTTTGTAAAATCATGGACTTCAACAAGCATTTGTTTGATCTAAAGCAAAAGCAGAAAGAAGCGAAGAAAAAACAGCATCAAGTACAGGTGAAAGAAATCAAACTCCGCCCGGGTACTGATGTTGGTGATTACAACGTAAAACTACGTGCAATCACTAAGTTCCTTGAAGAAGGCAACAAAGTAAAAATTACTCTTCGTTTCCGTGGTCGTGAAATGGCGCACCAACAGCTTGGTTTGGCTCAACTTCAAAAAGTTGAAGCAGATGTGGCTGACTTGGGCGTAGTTGAACAAGCACCGAAAATGGAAGGTCGTCAAATGGGTATGTTGCTTGGTCCTAAAAAGAAAAAGTAATGATCCATTGATCTTAAAAAAAGCACTGCCTATGCAGTGCTTTTTTTATTGCAATATGAAGAGAAGGCTACTAACCAATTTGATTGTGATCTTATAAAGTTGCTTGCAAAGTGCATAAGCCGTCTATCTCAAGTCCAATCTGAATATCCCTAAAGTTAGCGTTACTTAAGCTTTGCATGTGTTCATCTTTGGTCATATACAGTTCGAGATTCTTCATATTTCCATCAGGCTGGGCCAAGTGATCGGTCATGAAGTAAGAGCCATGGGGTTGGATAACTTGCTGTGCAATACTCTTGTGAAAATCATAGGCATATGCTTTATGGCGAAGTTCATGTAAAGCTTGATGAATCACGACATAGTCAAAGCGTTGACCATTCAGAACTGTATACCAATCCTGCTGTTTAAAATCAGCGATGATAAAATCTACGGATGTATGGGGAATAGCAGCTAAGCGTTGTTTGGCTAAGTTATGCATAGCCGCTGAAAAATCGACGGCTGTATAATGAGTATAGCTCGTCTACTTAAGAGCTCATATGCAAAGAAACCAGGGCCTGAGCCTAATTCTAAAATACGGACATCTGGCTTTGGATGATTTAAAATTTGAGAAATATAGTATTCGAAGAACTCTATTCGGTACGGTCGTTTAAGGTTTGCTTCCTTTGCCCACTGTGTCGCATGTAGCGGATCTTTAAGATCGATTGGGCTTGGAATATCAATGATTTTATTCATGTTGTTAAGTCATTTTTTTATTCGAATAAGAGCTAAATAATATATAAAATTACATAAAAATAGTCATGTTTAATTATGATATCGTGTATCCAAAATAAGTGAATAAACTCAGGAAATAAGAATGATCGATTTGTACTATTGGGGAACACCCAACGGACATAAAATTAGCATTGCATTAGAAGAGATGGGTTTGGAGTATCAAGTTTTTCCCATCAATATTTTAGAAAATGATCAGTTTCAACCCGACTTTTTACGCATTTCACCCAACAATAAAATCCCTGCGATTGTGGATCAAGATGGTCCTAAAGGTGAAGCCATTTCTGTGTTTGAGTCAGGGGCGATTTTGCAGTATTTAGGGCGTAAAACAGGACAGTTTTATCCAAGCGACGAACAGTCTCGTGTTGAAGTTGAGCAGTGGTTGATGTGGCAAATGGGTGGTTTTGGTCCAATGCTTGGACAGAACCATCACTTCAGTAAATTTGCTCCCGAACGTATTGGATATGCAACTGAACGCTATGTCAATGAAACCAAGCGTTTGTATGGTGTACTAGACAAGCAACTTTTTGGTCAAAACTATGTGGCTGGAGAGTATTCGATAGCGGATATGGCAATTTTCCCATGGATTTTGCGTTATGAATGGCAACAAATTGATATAAATGACTACCCAAATGTGAAGGCGTATATGGAGCGTATTCAAGCGCGTCCTGCAGTTCAGCGTGCGTTGGCGCTTCAAGTGAATTAGTTACAGAAGCGCTGACTTGAACTGTGTTAAGCTTAGCGCCTTCAAGGTATAAGCCATTCTTTAAAGCCACCGATGGGTGGCTTTTTTGTTGAAAGGTTGTTTGGACATTAGTGTAATGAAAAAAGAGTTTTTTCTCAATTTAACCCGCATTATTGAAGCGAATCCTAAAATCTATCTCAGTATTATTGTGGGGGTTGCGGGATGTTTGGTGCTATTTGTAGCTGAAGCGGTACACATTCAAAAAATCATTGAACTGCTGAATACCAAAGATCAGGCGGTACTTCGAGCTGCAATTGAACCGATTGCTGATAAGTATTCATGGTCACGTTGGTCTTTGTTGATTCTGGCATTGATCTGGTCAAGTTTTGCCTATAGCTCAACCAAGAAAAAGCTGGGTTTAAAATCATAAAATGATGTGGGCCTTAGGACTACTTTTCCTTTCTGCTTTTGGGGCAGCGACTCTGCTACCCTTGCAATCAGAGGCTGTCTTGGTGGGATTGTTGGCTCAGACGCAGTATCCAGTGTGGTTATTGGTAGCTGTCGCCAGTCTAGGCAATATTCTAGGTAGCTGTGTGAATTGGTGGCTCGGCTTGAAAGTTGAGCAATACAAAAACAAAAAATGGTTTCCCGTCTCAGAGCAAAAGATGTTGCAGGCGCAGGGTATTTATCAAAAATATGGTTTTTGGTCTTTATTACTCAGTTGGGTGCCCGTTATTGGTGATCCGATTACCCTCATTGCAGGATTACTCAAAGAAAACTTTGTTCGTTTTGTTGTGATGGTGAGTATTGCAAAAATAGGACGCTATCTTTTTGTGTATTGGATGTTTAGTCAGTTCTAATTATTTTCAGAGACTAACTAGCCACATGCTTATATGTGCTGAATGGGTTTAAAGTTGATATAGAGATGACACGAGTGAGTGAAAACTCGTGTCATGCTAAATTTTTAACGACAAGCATTTAGATCGAATTCAATCGCATCTTTAAATTTAGATTTTTTATAGAGCCACAGTCTACTTGCCGTGCGTTTAACACTAACTTTGCTGTTTGCAACGGCTTGTAAAACTTGTTGATCAAGCGCGTAAATACCTGAACCTTTGATAATTTTAGGCTTCTTGATGTTGCCGTGTTTATCGGCTTTAAAGCTAAATTTAATTTGACGGTCATGACCATTCAACTGCGTTGAATCTAGCGCAAGCGTAGGTTGAGCCTGATATTGAAAAGGCACTTTTTGCTGCTGTTGTTGCGCACGCCAGTTCTTTGAGTCAAAGCTATAGTTACATGCTTCGACATCATCTGGAGTTAAGTTTAAATTAAAAACTTGATAACCAATGACAGCTAAAGCGGTGTCGTCTTCTATAAACGGTTTTACTTTGGCTTGAAGCACGGCATTTACCAGCTTTTCATCTAAAGCTTTGATTCCAGTCGTTTCTTGGACTGTCGCTTTGGTCACATCACCTGTTTCATCCGCATACACACGAATAATTGCTGCACGGTTTTGTTGATTTAAATCGCTATTTTTATATTGGGGTTTGGGAAAATCTAGCCATTGAATACGCGTGGTCAAATGCGCCGATTGAGCTGAACTTTTTTGAATGGTGAGTTCTAATGGTGGTTGAGCTGCATGACTGAGATGAAAGGGCAGTGTAGATAATGCGAGCAAGAAGAGTGGTTTCATATGATCGATTTCTTTTATAACGCATCCAGTGCGCATGACTTAAATAATTGTTGCGAGTATTTCCTGAATTAGAAAGACTCGCAAGTTATATTGTTAAATTAAAACTATTTTTGCTCGGATTGGGTGATGTCTACACCAAATAAGTCTTTGGTTTTAGCCCAACTGAGTGCGATCACCAAGAGCGTCATGCTACCGCCAAAAACTGTTGCAATCACAGGGCCTAAATATTTTGCTGCAAGACCTGACTCAAATGCCCCCAGTTCATTACTACTCGACACAAACATGCCATTTACCGCTGCAACACGGCCTCGCATATTCTCAGGAGGGTAAATTTGTAAAATGGTCTGACGAATTACCACTGAAATACTGTCGCATGCACCCGTCATCGCAAGAGCAAATAAAGACAGCCAGAGATAGTCTGAGTATGCGAACAATAAGGTGAATAGGCCAAAACCTGCAACAGCAAGCAGCATATTGCGCCATGCATGTTGGGTGGGCGGAAAACGCGTCAGCGCAATCATGGTGATGAGTGCACCAATCGAAGGTGCTGCCCGTAAATAGCCCAATCCTTCAGGCCCAATTTTCAAAATATCTTCAGCAAAGATCGGGAGTAAAGCGATCACACCGCCGAACAGTACCGAGACTAAGTCGAGTGATATGGCCCAGAGGACAATTTTAGTTTTAGCAATAAAGCGAAAGCCTTCACCTAAACTTTGTAGTACACGTTCCGTTTCAATTTTAGGAAAAGTGCGTTTGCTTAAAAGATTGACGAGTAAGAAACATAGGCTGAGCACTACCGCTACACTGATGAAACTGGTTTCACGGCCGAAAAATGCCAGCATAAATCCGCCGAGCATCGGGCCAATAATCACACCGCTTTGCCAACCGATGGTGGTCCATGTAGCACCATTGGCATAAATTTCCCGAGGAATTAAAAAAGGTTTGAGTGATGTTGCAGATGGGTTATAGAACCCCCGAATTGTTCCTAGGCCAAAGATCACGGCATAAACACCCCATGACAGGGTGGAGAGTTCAATTTGCTTTAAGCCATAAGCATGAAATAAACCCCATAAAACCAAGGGCAGTGGAATGGCAAAGAATAAGCAGATTTTCATGATGGTTTGCTTATTAAAGCGATCTGCGAAATAGCCGCCCCATAAGGAGAGCGCAATATAGGGGATTGCTTCTGCCAGACCAATCAAGCCTAGAGTGAGTGGGTCTTTGGTGATTTTATACAAAGAATACGCCACAATAATTTCCTGAATTAAAATGGCAAGCGTCAGGCAAAATTGATTGAGTGTAACAAGAGAAAAGTCTCGGTATCGGAGTGCGGCAAAAGCATCCTGTGTAGCGTTCATAAGGGTACAGTATGGAATGGATGAAGCATTATACGACTTGGACTAAACCTCGGTTATAAATTCATCGCTTAAAGCTTATCGGGAAATAGACTAAGCTTGCTTTTATTATTGATTATTTGCTTTTGTTTTATACAAAGTTCGATTAGAATATTCGCTCCCTTACCTGCAGGTCGTTTTGCAATGGTGCAAACGTTCCGAACAGGTGTTCAAAAGAGGTTGTTATGCCTAAGATGAAAACTCGCCGTGGTGCAGCTAAGCGTTTTAAAGCTACTGCTAACGGTTTCAAGCGTAAACAAGCGTTCAAACGCCACATTTTGACCAAAAAATCTGCTAAGCGTATTCGTCAATTACGCGGCTGTGTAATGGTTCACGTGAGTGACGTTGCTTCAGTTCGTCGTATGTGCCCATACATCTAAGGAGATTATAAATGGCTCGTGTAAAACGTGGTGTACAGGCTCATCGCCGTCATAAAAAAATTCTTGCTCGTGCTAAAGGTTACTACGGCGCTCGTTCACGCGTATATCGCGTAGCGTTCCAAGCAGTAATCAAAGCGGGTCAATACGCTTACCGTGACCGTCGTCAGAAAAAACGTCAATTCCGTGCTTTATGGATTGCGCGTATTAATGCTGGTGCTCGTCTAAATGGTTTATCGTACAGCCGTATGATCGCTGGCTTGAAAAAAGCTCAAGTGATTATCGACCGTCGCGTACTTGCTGACATCGCTATGCATGATGCAGTTGCATTTGCTGCTTTAGCTTCTAAAGCTAAAGATGCATTAGCTGCATAAGTCTTTAAGGCTTAAAGAAAGACCGCTTTTTAGCGGTCTTTTTTATTGTTTGAATGAATGATGCTTTTATAAAGTGCATATAAAAATGCAATCGTTAGTATAAAAGTATTTCCCCACGATACGGAATAGAATGCCAAAGTCCACAATGCACAGTAACACCAAATGATGTGCCATAAAAATTTCATGATTTTGAATAAATTAAAAGAGCTTACAGCTACGCACTTTGTTTCTACTTGATGTTCTATGTCTTTTAGGTGCGTGGTATTTTCTACTACATCATTAGATGTAGGAAGTTGGACGGTGTTTTTTTCAATAGAAAAAGAAGAATCTTTTGTTGTTTCGGGAATATTGGACAAGTAATTACAATTTTTAATGTCTGAAAACTGATATTGATTTGCGCAGTGTTTAAAAATTAGTGGGCGGAGTAGGGTCAGTTGATTATAGGCTGCTGAAAAAGTATCTCTTTCGTTATTATTCATTTGAATATAATCGGAATATTCATTTTTTGAATGTGATGCAGTGGAGTATTGATGTTCTAATAAAGCTGTATTTTCTATCAAATTCGAAGCGTAATTTTTTCGAATAGTGAATGGAAATATCGGATACTGCTCTTTTATAGAATCATTGAATAAATCGCCGACATAGCAATTATTGATATCTAATGGAATTGGATAACTGCCATATTGTTTTGCCATATCATTAAAATAAAGACGTGCTTCTGTATCTTTAAAAAAAGTATCCCAATTGATTGGCTTTAAGTCTTGTTCTATAGTAGAAATTGCTTGAGGGGATGGGTGGTGTAACGTGTATGCCTCTACATTTTGGTAATAATTAGAATAATCATAAAAATCTTTGTTTCCATATTCATCAAAACTTTGCCATGTTGGTTTTTCATCGCTAAGGATTAAAACTTTATATTCATTATGAGGATAATGCACAACAATACAAAAACTTTCTTCATCGGTTGAAAAATAAAAAATTGAAGAGTCATTGAGTTCCATATGCAAGTCTTGAGCAACATGTAAACTCAGTTTTATGGCTCCGGATTCTTGTAGCCTACTTAAGAGATGTGAAGCAGAACCGCATAAAAGCGTACCGTATTTAGTATCACGTAATATTGGAAAATGGTTGAATAATAATGGATGCCTATCTAGGATCTCTGTATCAACGGCACCATTTAAATATTCATTTCCATAGCTTACAAAAGCAATTTGGCGATAAGCTCTATTTAGATACACTTTTTAATTCCGATAATTATATTTTACTAATTGAATAAATACTAAAAATTATTGTTTTGTCGGTGCAGAGAATATCGGTGTTTACGTTTTTAGGCTATTACTTTAATTGTAATTTTAATGCTAATAATGTTTTAAGTATTGAAACTTCTAGATATAGTTTTTAACTCTTTTCGAGTCTTGGGTAGATGGTTATGAAAAGAATCAATGTTGTAGGAACCTCTGCTACAGGCAAATCTACATTTTCCAGAGCTTTGGCCGAAAAGTTAGATTTGCATTATATCGAGTTGGATAATTTGTTTTGGTTAGACGACTGGCAAGAATGTCCTGATGAGGTGTTCTTTGCCAAGATTGAGTCAGAAGTACAAAAGGCGACACAGGGCTATGTGATCGATGGTAACTATACCCGTGCCATTCCTGTGAAATGGGCGGAAATTGATACTGTCATTTGGTTGGACTTACCGTTTCCAGTCAACCTTTACCGTTCTGTGAGGCGTGCGGTTCAGCGGGCATGGGCGCAACAGGATTTATGGGAAAACTCGAATAATCGGGAAAGCTTGCTGCGGATGTTTGGTCGTGACTCGATTATTTGGTGGATGATCAAAACACATGCTAAAAACCGACAGAAATACTTAAAAATGATGCAGATGCCTGAATATCAACATATACAGTGGATTCATTTAAAGACACCGAAGCAGGTGAGTCATTTTTTAAATCAGTTGGCTGTTGAAAGGCATAGCGTTTAAATAAAAAATATCAGTACCTACTCAGCGATTAAGATGAACCTTTAAGCTTTAGTTACATAAATCTGCTTTAATCTCAAAGGTGGCCGATGCCTAATAAATAAAAAGATTAAAAAGAAAAGGAGCAGGATATGCTTGCAGAAATTACTGGGATGGGACAGGGAAGTATCACGGTGGAATTACAAATGATTCCCAGAAAAGGTGAGTCAGTCAAAATTATGTATGGCCCTGATGCGGAGCTTGAAGGCGAGGTGGTTTTGGTTAATCATTATATTAATCAACATGCCAATCAGCATAAGGTGCAAATCAAAATCCGGCCCTTCAATCTTCTAATTACCGCCTGAAGAAATTGAGACCATAAAAAAGCGCTCTTTGAGAGGAGCGCTTTGATATATCTCTAATAGCTTATAAGCCAAAATAATAGCCAACTACACAGATCAAAATCGTAATTATGATTAAAGCAAATACCCCGGTTTTCCCCGATTTGTGGTGTGTTTCATGAGGCTTGGTCTCTATCGCACTTAATTTAGGTGTTGGATGATTACGTGCATCCAGTGGTGTGGTCGTATCTTTGGGTGTGAGCTGCGCGGTTTGATAGTGATTGGCCACTTTCACAATGAACTTGGTACTTAAATCATCAATCTTTTGTTCAAAATGACGTAGGTTCAATTGCTCATCTGGCGTGAGCACTTGGCCTTCTGCATTGTAAGGATGTTGAATTTTAGTTTGGATAAATGCTGATAGTGTATCTAAACGATACAGCGTTTGGTGTGCATAATCAGCAGCGTAATCTGTTGGTAAAAGAGCGAGATGATGGGCTTCATCTGAGGCATCTTGTTGTCCATAGTAAGGTAAGTTTACCGTCTCAGGTTCTACTAAACCTTGTGTAAATGGGGCACTAAACAGTTCTTGTTCGGTAAAGTTTTCGATTTCATCCCATTTCGGCGTTTGTAAGTCCGCTTCAATACGTTTGCTGAGCTTGTGATTTAGTTCAAAACGCCATAAATTTTCGCTACGGATTGAGCTTTGTTGTGTTTTTGGAGTTATAAAATCGTGTTCAGCGCTGTACCATTCAGCTAGTTCTTTACCAAAAATCCAAGCAGTTTTTTGCTGTGCTTGATGGCTCACAATAATATGTGGTGTAGCGAGGAGTTCAACATTTGGGTTAGGGTTCTTTTCATCTGCTAGCAATGTTGAGCTATGCAGACTGAGCTGTTTGACCCCTTGTTTTTTTAAGGCTTCAAGCCACACTTGAAAATGCTGAGCCAGTAAATGTTGGCTATTCAGATCACGAAACTGAAAGCAATGTCGGTCAAAAATGGCATGTTCTAACCAACGTTGGAAACTTAGGTTGTGGCGTAAATATTCATTGCCATAAGTCACTAAAGTAAGTTGTTGTTGCCAAATAGGATCAAGCGACATCGTTTGTTGTTCTCTTCTGTGATGGCCCTATCTTAACCTGATTATAAAACCATGTACTAAACAAATTTTCCTGATCGTAGAGCTTCATCAACGTGCTTAAAAACTGATAGAATATGGGGTTTTATTAATTTTATAAATTGTTGCTTTGAGAGTTACTATGTCACTGGAAGCCCTGACCACTGAAGCGCTTGCTGCGATTGCAGCAGCAGAGGACCTTGCTACACTCGATCAAGTACGAGTGCAGTTTACGGGTAAGAAAAGCCAGCTCGCTGAGCAATCCAAAGCTTTAGGTAAAATGGACCCTGAAGAGCGTAAAAATTTTGGTGCGCAAATTCATGCAGTCCGCGAAGCGATTACCGGTGCTTTAACTGAACGCCAAACACAATTACAACAAGCGGCGTTGGCGCAAAAACTTGCAAGTGAAACGGTGGATATTACTTTACCGGGTCGTGGTCAAACGATTGGTAGTATTCACCCCGTTACTCAAGTACAAGAGCGTATTTGTCAGTTCTTTACCAAAGCGGGCTTTGTGATTGAAACTGGGCCAGAAGTTGAAGATGACTACCACAATTTTGAAGCTTTAAATATTCCAGGGCATCACCCTGCGCGTGCAATGCACGATACTTTCTATTTCGATGCGACACATTTGCTACGTACCCATACTTCGGGTGTGCAGATTCGTACTATGGAAACCCAGCAACCCCCGATTCGTATTGTGTGCCCAGGTCGTGTATACCGCTGTGACTCTGACCAAACGCATTCGCCAATGTTCCATCAAATTGAAGGTTTGTATGTGGCTGAAAATACTAGCTTTGCAGAACTGAAAGGTTTATTGGTCAATCTGTTAAACGAATTCTTTGAAAAAGACTTAAAAGTGCGTTTCCGTCCATCTTATTTCCCATTCACAGAGCCAAGTGCTGAAGTGGATATTATGGATGAGCGTGGTAAATGGTTAGAAGTGCTTGGTTGTGGCATGGTACATCCAAATGTCTTGCAGGCAGCAGGGATTGATCCTGAAAAATACAAAGGCTTTGCTTTCGGTCTAGGTGTGGAACGTTTTGCGATGCTTCGTTATGGCATCAATGACTTACGTATGTTCTACCAGAACGATGTACGTTTCTTACGCCAATTTGCTTAATAGTTTAAACAGTTATTTTAGAATTATTGAAATCCCCCTAAATCCCCCTTTATAAAGGGGGACTGGTCTACCTAAAACGGTGGTGTGTTTTCCTCTCTTTAAAAGAGGGGTTAGGGGAGATTAAGGACATTGAATTTATGAAAATTAGCGAAAATTGGTTGCGTACATGGGTTAACCCAGCCGTTGATAGCAATACATTATCTGACCAACTGACCATGCTGGGTTTAGAGGTCGATGATTTATCACCTGCGGCAAAACCGTTTACTGGCGTGGTTGTTGGTGAAGTGTTGACTGTAGAGCAACATCCCGATGCAGACCGTTTACGTGTGACCACGGTGAATATTGGTTCAGGTGAACCTTTACAAATTGTTTGTGGTGCGCCAAACGTACGTGTCGGTATGAAAGCCCCTGTGGCGACCATTGGTGCTGTGCTTCCAGGTGACTTCAAAATCAAGAAAGGCAAACTTCGTGGCATTGAATCACAAGGTATGCTATGTGGTGCGTCTGAAATTGATCTAGAAGATAAAATTGATGGTCTTTTAGAGTTAGCCGTTGATGCACCTGTCGGTGTGGATATTCGTGAATACTTACAGCTTGATGATCATGTCATTGATATCAGCATCACGCCAAACCGTGGTGACTGTTTTAGTATTCGTGGTATTGCCCGTGAAATTGGGGTGATTAACCAACTGACCGTGACTGCACCTGAAATTAATGCTGTTGCTGCGACCATTGCTGATGAGAAAAAAGTCGTGGTGAGCACTGAAGGCTGCCCACGCTATTTAGGTCGTGTGATTAAAAACGTGAATACTAAAGCAGCAACCCCAGAGTGGATGGAACGTGCTTTGGTTCGCTCAGGGATTCGCCAGCACAGTATTTTGGTTGATATTACCAACTATGTACTGATGGAGTTAGGGCAACCACTCCATGCTTTTGATGCAGCAAAAATTCAAGGTTCAGTCCAAGTTCGTCAAGCGAATATGGCGGAGAAATTGGTTTTACTGAATGAACAAGAAGTTGAGCTCAATGAAAAAGTCATGGTGATTGCGGATGATGAAAAAGCATTAGCGATTGCAGGCATCATGGGTGGCTTGTCTTCATCTGTTACCGATGAAACCCAAGACATTTTCTTAGAGTCTGCATTCTTTGCCCCATTAGCCATTGCAGGTCGTGCCCGTAGCTTTGGCTTACATACCGATGCGTCGCAGCGTTATGAGCGTGGTGTAGATTTTGAACTCCCAATGCTCGCGATGCACCGTGCATCACAATTGATTGCAGAATTGGCGGGTGGTGAGTTCGGTCCGATTACGACTGTAGAACAAACGGCAGTTTTACCGAAGCGTGAAGCGATTGAGCTGGAACAAGCGCAAGTGGATCAATTGCTCGGTTATCGCGTAGATGCTGCATTTATTGCGGATGCCTTAACCCGTTTAGGTTGTGCTGTGACGGTTAAAGCAGAAGGTCAGTGGTCTGTAGTACCACCTTCACACCGTTATGACATGGCAATCTACCAAGACCTGATTGAAGAAGTTGTGCGTATTCATGGTTATGACAATATTCAAATCAGTTTGCCAAAAATTGAAGCGAAATTGGCTCAATATCAAGACCAATTTGAAATGGCTCAGCTGCGTCAAACTCTCGTGACTTTGGGTTATCAAGAAGCGATTAGCTTTAGCTTTGCAGACTTAAAGCTTGAGAAGCAACTCAATGCGGCTGTGAATCCTTTGGCTTTGGCTAACCCAATTTCAAGCGATTTAGCCGTGATGCGTTCAACACTGCTCTCTAGTTTGATTCCGTGTGTGCAATACAACGTGAACCGCCAACAAAGCCGTGTACGTTTCTTTGAATTAGGCTTGCGTTTTGACTATCAAGATGCTGAATTTATTCATGATTTGAAACAAATTCCTACCCTGGCAGTGATTGCAACAGGTGCAAAAACTTCAGAAACTTGGCATGCTAAACCTCAAGCTATGGATTTCTTTGATTTCAAAGGTGAAATTGAAGAAGTATTGGCGGCAGGTCGTGTGCAAGTAGACTATGTTCGTTCTGAGCGTAGCTGGTTGCATCCAGGACAGTCTGCTGAGATTTTAGTCGATGGCCAATCTATTGGTTACTTTGGTCGATTACATCCATCTTTAGAAGATGCATTGGATTTGAGCACAACTTGGGTGGCTGAACTTGATCAATCGGCTGTTTTGCAAACTTATGTATCTAATTTTACAGAATTATCACGTTTTCCGTCGGTTAGACGTGATATTGCGCTTTTAATTAGTGATAAGATAAATGTAAGTGAAATTCAGCAACTTATCGAAAAAACAGGTGGTGAGCTTTTAGACTCGACTTGGTTATTCGATGTGTACACTGGGCAAGGCGTTGAAGATGGTAAGCGCTCATTGGCATTTGCACTTCTTTGGCAACACCCATCACGTACGCTTGAAGATGCTGAAATTAAATCCGGTATGGATCATATTTTACAAGTGTTGGAAAACACTTATCAGGCGACATTGAGGGCTTCATGACAGCATTAACAAAAGCGGAAATGGCTGACCATCTAAGTGAGCTCACGAGTTTAAACCGTCGTGAAGCTAAGCAAATGGTCGAGTTGTTCTTTGACGAGATTAGCCAAGCGCTAATCTCTGGTGAGCAAGTTAAACTTTCTGGTTTCGGTAACTTTGAGTTGCGTGATAAACGTCAACGTCCAGGTCGTAACCCGAAAACGGGTGAAGAAATTCCGATTTCTGCACGCCGTGTAGTGACCTTCCGCGCAGGGCAGAAATTCCGCCAGCGTGTGGGAAATGAGCAGATCGATTGATCTGCTTTTTTTTGCTTAGAATTTTTCTGATTGTTTGGCTGATTTAATTCTTGCCAAATAATGGAACGTCGTTTTTTGATAAATTTTGAGCATAAAAAAAGAGAGCCAAGGGCTCTCTTTTTCTGACTAATCTCTAAGAGATTAGTGAGCTTTAGCTTCAGAAGCAGCAGCAGTAGCAACTTCAGAAGCAGCAGCAGTAGCTTCAGAAGCAGCAACGTCAGCAGCAACAGTTGCATCAACAGCAGCAACAGTTGCATCAACAGCAGCGTCAGCAGCTTCAGAAGCAGCAGCAGTTGCATCAGTAGCAGCAGCAGCAGCAGGAGCTTCTTCTTTCTTAGCACAGCCAACGAAAGCTAAAGTAGTAGCAACTGCAGCAGCAATAGCGATTTTTTTGAATAACATGGCATCACTCTCTAAAATATGAGATTAAAAAAAACCGACGTTAGTCTGTTGTGTGCTTTTATTGTTCCTAATTTTGCTAGGGACTAACAATGCAGGAGCAGCCTAACTGGTCTGCAAATATGCTATCACTGCGCATTTTGAATTGCTACTAGCTGGGATGAAAAAAGTGATAAAAAAGTCTAAAAACAGTGCTTTTTTAACAGAAAATAACAATCAATGATGAGGTTTGTATTGGAGAAGTGCCAAATAAACATTTAAAAAGATGAAGGTTTTTTATTTCAAATTTTTGTTTATCAAAAACTTGCAAATAAGTTTACAGAGAATCGGATGAAATGTTGCTTTGTGTAAGCTAAGTCAACCAAATAAAAAGGCTGTCGTTAAGACAGCCTTTTTAGGTAAAGCAGGTCGGATTAGCTGGTCGCTTTACGCTTCATTTGATCAAAGAAATCATCGTTGGTTTTGGTTTCTTTCATGCGATCAAGTAAGAATTCCATTGCTGCAAGTTCATCTTGGGTATGAAGTAACTTACGTAAAATCCAGACCTTACGTAGATTGTCTTCAGACATTAAGCGCTCTTCGCGACGGGTGCCAGACTTTTTGATATTCATCGCAGGGAAGACACGTTTTTCCGCAATACGGCGATCTAGTGTAATTTCTTGGTTACCTGTACCTTTAAATTCTTCGTAGATCACTTCATCCATTTTACTGCCTGTTTCAATCAGAGCTGTAGAAATGATGGTTAGTGAGCCACCTTCTTCAATATTACGTGCTGCACCGAAGAAACGCTTAGGGCGTTCCAGCGCATGTGCATCCACACCACCAGTTAAAACCTTACCAGATGAAGGCACAACGGTGTTGTAAGCACGTGCTAAACGGGTAATGGAGTCGAGTAGAATCACAACATCTTTCTTGTGCTCAACCAAACGTTTTGCTTTTTCAATCACCATTTCAGCCACTTGAACGTGACGAGCAGGAGATTCATCAAACGTTGACGCAATGACTTCACCACGAACAGTACGTTCCATTTCCGTCACTTCTTCAGGACGTTCGTCAATGAGAAGAACGATCAGGAAACACTCTGGGTTGTTACGCACGATCGACTGAGCGATGTTTTGTAACAACATGGTTTTACCCGCTTTTGGCGGTGCTACGATAATTGAACGTTGGCCTTTACCGATAGGTGCAACCAAGTCAACCACACGTGCAGTTAAATCTTCTGTCGTCCCGTTACCAAGTTCCATCACCAATTGCTCAGTTGGGAAAAGTGGTGTTAAGTTTTCAAACAAGATTTTGTTACGTGAGTTTTCTGGCGTGTCGTAGTTAATTTGGTTCACTTTTAACAGTGCAAAATAACGTTCGCCTTCTTTGGGTGGACGAATGGTTCCCGTAATGGTGTCACCAGTACGTAGATTGAAACGACGAATTTGAGATGGGCTAACATAAATGTCATCTGGGCCTGCAAGGTAAGAACCCGCTGCAGAGCGTAAGAAGCCGAAGCCATCTGACAGAATTTCCAAAACGCCATCCCCAAAGATCTCTTCGCCATTCATCGCATGGCGCTTTAAGATGGCAAAAATAATGTCTTGTTTACGGTTACGAGCCATTCCTTCGAGGCCCATAAATTCAGCAATTTTGATGAGTTCGCCAATCGGTTTTTTCTTGAGTTCGGTTAAATTCATAGGAGGTCAGATAAGAATCAAAAATTCTAAATTACAGGATGAAAAGGAAGCAACATTTAGCCGCAGACATGCAATGAAGTAACGCAATTGTATTTGAACTATAACAATTCAGAGGACTGATTCATTGTTTGAAGAGAAACGTGTCAAAACAATTTGTATTGCCGAGCGGCGATCTTATGTGTTGTGTCTTTTAAGAAAATGACAGGATTGAATAATCCTTTATCTCTTGATCATGCAATATAAGAGAGAAAGACAGACTTGTCAATTTATAGCCGAAAAAAATACGCTGTTGTTTAGACAGCGTATTTCATTTTCAATCTAAACGGATGCTTAAATGTTTTCTTCAATGAAAGCAGTCAATTTCGATTTTGGTGCAGCGCCCACTTGTTGAGCAACAACTTCACCATTTTTGAACATAAGTAATGCAGGGATGTTACGGATGTTATAGTTCACAGCAGTTGCTTCACAAGAAGTCACGTCAACTTTAACAATCTTTACTTTACCTTCGTATTCGTTCGCCAATACTTCTAATACAGGTGCAATTGCTTTACATGGCGCACACCAGCCTGCCCAGAAGTCAACAAGCACAGGAACGTCTGATTGAAGTACATCAGCGTCGAAGTTTGTATCAGTTGTATTTACGATATTGCCAGACATGGATAGCTCCAGTTTCAATTTTTGGATAGTTTTATGGCTAATAGTATGTCATAGCCTGCTATCACTGAGTAGATGGATTACTAAATTTTCAACCTTTAGTTTGAATTTGTCTAATTGAAGCTCACGATGTTACTGATCGTGTAACACAATTGTCATATATGCCGAAATTTTAAAAGCTCGTCAATTTCTGACCACAAATGGCTTTTAAATTGCATGGAGGTGAATTAATCTAAGCACAATTCTGTATAGGTTTATATTAAATCATGTCTGATTTTTTGATTGATGAAGAGTTACTTGCTGCCATCGATATGGGGTCGAACAGCTTCCACTTAGCGATTGCGCGAGTGGACCATGGCGAAGTGAAAAAAGTTGCGTCAATGTCAGAAAAAGTACAGTTAGCAGCGGGTTTAGATGAAAATAAAAATTTAACGGAAGCCGCACAGCAGCGTGGTTTGGCCTGTTTATCTCGCTTTGTCGGACGCTTAGGTTCGGTTCAGCCGAATCGTTTAAGAATTGTGGCGACCAATGCGCTACGCCAAGCCAAAAATGGACATGAATTTATTCAAAAAGCGGCAGAAATTTTGCCGAAGCACATCGAAATTATTGCAGGTCGTGAAGAGGCTCGTCTGATTTATTTAGGTGTATCTCATACCATGGTAAACAGTGGACGCCGTCTTGTGATTGATATTGGTGGGGGGTCGACAGAGCTGATTATTGGTGAAGAATTTGAGCCCATTCATACCGAATCTTTACAAATGGGCTGTGTAGCATTTACTAAAGCCTTCTTTGTCGACGGTGAAATTAATCAAAAAAGTTTTGATAAAGCCGTGGTTGCAGCACGTAAGGAGCTGTCTGGTATTGCCAATACCTATAAAGAAGCGGGTTGGGATACGGTGGTCGGTTCGAGTGGAACCATCAAAGCGTGTCGTCAAATTACCGTGAATATGGGTTGGAGTAATGAAAAAGAAGAACTCACCCGTGACGGTTTAGATAAGCTTAAAGAAAAATTGCTCAAATATAAACATGTCGCTGAGATGGAATTTGATGGTCTAAAAGAAGACCGTCGAGCAGTTTTGCCAGCCGGAATCGCTATTTTGTATGCCATTTTTGATGTACTTGAACTGGATAAATTGGTGTATTCAGATGGTGCCCTGCGCGAAGGGGTGATGTACGACTTACTGGGACGTTTTCAACATGAAGATATCCGAGATCGTTCTGTACAAGCTTTGATGGGCCGTTATAACGCTGATCCTAAACAAGCTGAACGGGTCGTGAACATGGCTCAGCATTTGTTTGATGGTGTGGCGGATTCACTGAAATTAACCACAGAAGACAGTGATTTACTGCGTCGTGCAGCTTATCTGCATGAAATTGGTTTAGCGATTAGTCATGCGGGCTACCATCGTCATGGCGCATATTTATTGCAACATTCTGACATTGCGGGCTTCTCACAAATTGATCAAAACCATCTATCACATTTGGTGGCCCATCACCGTCGTAAGCTACGCAGTGACGCGCGTGTCGATGTGATGAAGGTTGGCGGCAACAAATTAGTGTATTTATGTTTGTTACTTCGCCTCGCTGTTTTACTCAATCATAGTCGTAGCGATCAGATGCTTCCTGCCATTGAATTAACAGTAGGCAATGCGCAACAATGGCGGCTGAGTGTTTCTGGTAATGCCGCGCAATGGCCTTTGCTGGTTGCGGACTTGCATGATGAGCAAGCGCAATTTAAGCATTGGGATGTTGAGCTGGATATCCAATCAGAACAATTTGTCGATGAATAAATTGGTCAATTAGGGATTTATGGTTGAGCTATGAAGAATAAAGCTGCGCAATCCAAAGCATGGACGACGGTTCAAATTGCACGTCATCCTGAGCGTCCGCAATTTTTAGATTATGTGAGTGAAATTTTTACCGAATTTGATGCTTTGCATGGTGATCGCTTATTTGGTGATGATGGTGCAATGATCGGTGGATTAGCTCGCTTTGATGGTCAGCCAGTCATGATTGTGGGTCAACACCGTGGTCGTAGTACGCGTGAAAAGTTACAACATAACTTTGGTATGAGTAACCCAGAAGGTTACCGTAAATCACAACGTTTACTCGATATGGCTGAACGTTTTAATCTACCCGTCTTTACCTTTATTGACACCATGGGTGCATATCCAGGTGTGGGTGCAGAAGAACGTGGTCAGGCTGAAGCAATTGCAACATCTTTGGCACAACTTTCAAGCCTGAAAGTGCCTGTCATTGCAACCGTACTTGGTGAAGGCGGTTCAGGTGGTGCACTGGGTATTGGTGTGGCTGACCGTGTGGTGATGTTATCCCATAGTATTTATTCAGTCATTTCACCTGAAGGCTGTGCGTCTATTTTATGGAAAACAGCTGAAAAAGCAGAGCAAGCCAGCGAAGCTTTGGCATTGACTGCTGAAAAATTACAGAAAATTGGTATTGTTGAATATGTGGTCGATGAAGGTGAAGGCGCTCATCTCAACCCAGAACAAGTCATGCATGCTTTAAAAACCGTTTTAAAAGATGCATTGGCTGAGTTGCAACCAATGGATGCGAATGAACGATGCGAAGCACGTTACCAACGTTTAATGAAGTTTGGCAGCGACAATTTAGGGCTAGTGTCTTAACTGAGTTTCAGGATACGCCTGAACAGCCTCATTTTTTAATCGGATGTAGTGGTGGCATGGATTCCATGCTGCTACTCCATTTGATGTCTCATTTATTTCCCAAGCGCATTCGCGCCATCTATATTGATCATCAATTGCAGGATGTTAGTCCGCAGTGGGGTAGCTTTGTTCAAGAACAATGTTATGTCCTTGATGTCCCATGTGTGATTCAAGCGGTGGATGTTGATACAGGCAATGTAGAAAGCCAAGCGCGTAGTGCACGTTATGCGGCCTTTCAGAAGCATCTTCTTGCCAATGAAATTTTAGTTCTCGCCCATCATCAACAAGATCAAGCCGAAACCGTTTTACTCCGATTACTCTCTGGTGCGGGGATTCATGGACTTGCCGCCATGCAGGGCATCGATATACGAGAGCAATTTACAATTTGGCGCCCGCTATTGGCTTTGTCCAGACAGCAAATTGAGCTGTGGGCTGATGAGATGCAACTGAGAAATATTCAAGACCAAACCAATTTTGATACCAGTTATGATCGTGCATGGTGCCGAGCTGAATTGTGGCCAATCTTAGAAAAACGCTTTCCGAAAATGCAGCAAGCTTTGGCACGCACCAGTTATTTGATGCAAGATGCCGAAATGATTTTGGCTGATGTGTTGGCACAAGATTGGGCTAGTTGCGGCAATGCTACGGTTTTAAATTTAACCCCATTTCGTCAGTTATCTGCACCGAGACAGCGACAGTTGCTGTCTGCTTGGATGAAAGGTGAGGATTTATATCGTCCTGCTTTTGATATGGTGCAACGCTTGTTTGATGAAGTGATTGAATCCAAAGTGGATGCCCAAGCCGCATTGCATTGGAACCAATATTATTATGTGCGCTATCAACAACAGCTCTTTCGTGTCAGTAAAGCCGAGTATTTGGCGGAAGAATGTCAGACGATTGAGTCAATTGAGCAGCGTTTTAGTTTAGATCAAGCTTATGGATTTGCTTCAGGGCAATATCGGATTGAAACACAAAAATATGGACTGTCTTCTGAATTATTAGAGCAGCCTTTACAGATAAAACCGCGCTTAGGTGGGGAAAAATTGCATTTGTATGGACGTGTAGGGGCATGGCCGTTGAAAAAAGCCATTCAGAGCGCACAAATTTTTCCGTGGCAACGTCATACAATACAAATATTAAGCATAGATAATGTTATGCTTGGTGTTTTTACGCCTAAAGGATTTTGGTTGGTCGAGTCGGCTTATTGTGAATCGGGTGGATGGCAACCAAATTTAATCGCTTAGTTAAAAAATTCAGGATAGAGAAATAATCATGAGCGCAGTGTTGAATCGTAATATTTGTTTTATCGGCGGTGGTAACATGGCTCAAGCCCTCATTGGTGGCTTGATTTCACGTGGTTTACCTTCAACTCGCATTACGGTTTCTGATCCTGTTGAACAAGTTCGTCATTTATTGGCTGAAAAAGACTTGGTGGTGAGTGAGGACAATGCATCTGCGATTCGTGAAGCCGATGTCGTGGTCTTAGCGGTTAAACCTCAAGTTTTAGCCGATGTTTTAAAACCATTAAACGGTTTATTTGACGGTAAGTTGATTATTTCGATTGTTGCGGGTGCTGAAATTGCAACGATTGCTGCATTAGCTGGCAGTAATCGTATTGTTCGTGTGATGCCAAATACGCCTGCTTTAGTACAAACAGGTGCGCATGGTTTATATGCCACTGAGGCTGTAGATAAAGAAGACCGTGATTTGGCGAGCCAAGTACTTGCTGCGACAGGTTTGACTTTATGGGTAGGCGATGAAGCGCAAATTGATGCTGTGACTGCGGTGTCTGGTTCAGGTCCTGCGTATTTTTTCTATATGATGGAAAGCATGATCCGTGCAGGTAAAAACCTCGGTCTAGATGAAAAAGTAGCAACGGCGTTGACGTTGCAAACTGCATTGGGTGCGGCACAAATGGCAATCACGAGCTCAAATACACCAGCTGAATTGCGTAAAAATGTCACTTCACCGAATGGTACAACCCAAGCGGCACTTGAAGTGTTTGATCGTGCACAAATTTCACAAAATATCCAAGCTGCATTGGCTGCTGCTCAAAAGCGAAGTCAGGAACTTGCTCAAGAGCTGAGTGAAAGTAGCAAATAATCGTTTTATTTAGGAAAGTTCAAGTATGGGTGCAAACTCTGCGCTAATTTTTGGCATCATTATTAACGTTGCAATTTTACTGGTGTTCTTCCGCTTTCTCATGCAGTTGGCAGCGGTTAACTTTTATAACCCAGTGGTGATGTCGACCGTAAAAGCCACAAAAATTGTGGATATGTTTGGTCGTATTTTTCCAAATGTAGCGAAAGGCCGCGTTAACTTAGCGGCTTTAGTGCTTTTGGTTTTATTGTACTTACTGAAAATTTTTGGCGTCATGTATCTCTCTGGAGCGATGCCGAATAGTCCTGTGCATTTGGTCATTTTAACTTTTGTGACCATGATTCAGGACTTGATTCGTTTCTGTCGTTACCTGATTTTTGCAACGATTATTTTAAGTTGGGTGGTGATGTTTACGCAGTCACGCTCACCTTATATCGAAGTGATTCAAGAGCTTGCTGAACCATTATTGGCACCGTTTCGCCGTTTGTTGCCCAATATGGGGATGATTGATCTTTCTCCAATCGTGGCGTTCTTGGCGCTGTATATAGCTGAAATGATTATGAATGAAGTGGCGATTGTTCTGCTCACTGGTTTATAAGCTTTTAGCGAATAAAAAAGGACTCGATTGTGAGTCCTTTTTTGTTGTTGAAATTTTTAGGTGAAGACGTTGATATTTCTTCTAGGAAGTAAATGAGCTTCATCCCAGCCTTCCTCCTAGGAGGAGGAAGGTGCAAATGTTTTAGTGGGCTTCATCCCAGTTTCGACCTTTGCCGACTTCAACCAACAATGGCACAGAAATTTTCAAAACAGATTGCATCACGTCTGCCAGTTTCGAAGCCAGTTCATCAGCAATACTTTCATCGACTTCAAAAACCAATTCATCGTGTACTTGTAGTAGCATTTTGGCTTGATCTTTAGGCAGCATTTGATCAACTGCAATCATCGCCATTTTAATAATGTCTGCTGCAGAACCTTGTAGTGGTGCATTAATTGCGGCACGTTCAGCCGCTTGTTTGATCATTTTATTGCTTGCCATAATATCGGGCGTATACAAGCGACGGCCTAAAATGGTTTCGACAAAACCTTGTTCACGTGCAATTTGACGGGTACGTTCCATATAGTCGAGCACGCCCGGATAACGTTGGAAGTATTTCGCAATATAGCCACGCGATTCTTCACGGCTAAAACCGAGTTGACGGGTTAAGCCAAACTCAGACATGCCGTAGAGTAGACCGAAATTGACGGCTTTGGCCTGACGACGTTGGTCTGACGTGACATCTTCAAGTGCGACACCTAAGACTTCAGCCGCTGTACGACGGTGTACATCTTGCCCATGATTAAAGGCATCGACCAAGGCTTCATCTTGTGAGAAATGCGCCATTAAACGCAGTTCAATTTGTGAATAATCGGCTGCCAAGAGCACGCGACCTTGTGGTGCAATAAAGGCTTTACGAATTTGACGGCCAATTTCCTCACGTACAGGAATGTTCTGTAAGTTGGGGTCGGTCGAAGACAGACGACCAGTTGCGGTCAGTGCTTGGTGGTAGCTAGTATGCACACGATGGGTATCACTGTTGGCTTGTTTTAATAAGCCATCGGTATAGGTGCTTTTTAGTTTGGATAAACCGCGATAGTCCAAAATCAGCTCGGTAATCGGGTGGTCAATCTTTTCTAAAACACTTTCAGAGGTACTGTACTGACCCGTTGCGGTTTTTTTGCCGCCCTTAAGTCCGAGTTTATCAAACAAAATCTCACCGACTTGCTTCGGCGAGCTGACATTGAAACTTTGTCCTGCCAGTTCGGTAATTTGGCTTTCAAGGTTGGCCATGGTATTGGCAAACTCAACACCAAGTTGGTCAAGGAAGCCTAAGTCGAGCTCAATGCCGTTTTCTTCCATGATGGTCAGGACACGAGCAACTGGCATTTCGACATTGTGCAAAATATTGACCAGTTCGGGATGCTTTTGTAGTTTGGCATCGAGCACTTCAAACAGGCGATAGGTCACATGTGCATCTTCAGCTGCATAGTGCGCGGCGGTTTCGATCTCAATTTGGTTAAAGGTTTTTTGTTTTGCGCCTTTACCTGCCACCTGTTCAAAGGTCGTGGTTAAGTGGCTGAGGTAGAGACGCGAAACGTCGTCCATCCCGTGACGAGTCGCCACAGCATTGAGTACATAAGATGCCAACATGGTATCGAAATACCAGCCTTTTAGTTCAATGCCATGATTTTCTAAGACATGCGCATCATATTTCAAATGATGACCGATTTTCTGAACCGATTCATCTTCTAAAATAGGTTTAATTTGCGCCAAGATCTGTTCACGATCTAGCTGCGCAGGTGCATTTTCATAATCATGCGCAAGTGGAACGTAATACGCATCTTGCGCATCGAACGCGACCGAGAAACCAACAATTTGTGCTACGCGATAGTCTAAACTGGTGGTTTCAGTATCAAAGGCAAAACGTTTTTCTGTAGTTAAACGCTTGAATAATTGTGTCCACTGTTCTGCACTGAGCACAGTATGGTAGTTCGCTTGACCCAGTTGGTCATCGACGCTGCTTTGAACAGCCTGATCTTCTGTATTGATAACGGTTTCAGATTGTGCTGATTTTACAATTTCTTGTGTTGCTTGTTTATAGGTTGCACTATTGGGATTGTTTGGATGATCGAGCGATTGCAACTGCTGACGGAATTCAAGCTCGGTATACAGTGAACGTAAGGCTTCGGTATTCGGATCTTGGAGTTTCAGATCGTCAAAGGTCAGTCCTGTCTCTAAGTCACAGACAATACTTGCCAGTTGGTGATCAAGCGCAATGCCATCAGCATGTTCTTTGATGTTTTGACCGACTTTGCCTTTAATTTTATCGACATTTTCTAAGATGCCACCAATCGAGCCATATTCTGTTAACAGTTTTGCTGCGGTTTTAGCCCCGACACCCGGAACGCCCATAATGCCGTCAGAGGCATCGCCCATTAAGGTCAGATAGTCAATAATTTGGTTTGGCCACACCCCAAACTTTTCAAACACGCCATTTACATCCATCGGCTTGTCTTTAAAGCTGTCTTCTAAGGTGACTTTATCTGTCACCAACTGTGCCATGTCTTTATCGCCTGTGGAAATCAACACTTGCTGTCCCGCGGCTTCCGCACGTTTGGCCAATGTCCCGATGATGTCATCTGCTTCGGCACCTGGGAGCATGTACAAGGGGATACCCAAAGCACGAATTAAGGCATGCAAATATGGAATTTGCTCTGATAACTCCTCAGGCATACTCGGGCGGTCACCTTTATAAATCGGCGATAGCACATGACGAAAAGTTGGTTCTGGTGTATCAAAAATGACTGCCATATGTGTTGGCTGGGTACGACGCATCAGTTTTTGGATGGCAGAAATTGCCCCACGAATTGCATTGGTATGTAAGCCAGTTGACGTGGTGAGCGGTGGCAAAGCATGAAAAGCACGAAATAAAAAGTATGAGCCATCGACCAAGACAAATGGTGGCATTGCAAGATTCCTTATCCAAATAACCCGTTTATTGTACGTGATTTTGGCACAGAACAAAGTGTATTGATGTACCGATTGGCATAGATGGTTACGGTTATGCGCTTAAAGATGTACTACAAGCTGATGTATTATTTGAAGATGAGAAAAAGAGATTGAGAACGGATGCAAACTGGACAGCGTGAAATTCGCATGATGTGGTTAATGGGGCTGACGATTGTTGCGATTGCAGCATGGTTTTTGGCCGTGCCGCTGTTGAGTGCATTGTGTGGAATCGCGTTGATCATGAGTGTTATGCACTATGTCGATAGCATTGAAAACCCTAGTATGACCTTGGCGGAACAACGGGGCATTGCTTTTCAGCCAACGTCAAAAGTGCCGCTTTACCTTGCTGCTTTCGTCATTTTGATCGGTATGGTGGGGCAATGGGGCGGACTCATTGGATTGGGGATCAGTGGTTGGTTGTTCTTTTTCTTTCGATGGTTACGTCGCCTAGAATATCTATTGTTATCCGTGCAAGCACAGCCATATCAGGTGATATCTGACCGATTCACAGAATCTGAAAATTCTCCCTCTTTACCCACTACTCTAAACAACACAGATGATTTAAGTCTCAGTGAGCAAGTGAAACGCTGGCTTTGGCAGGGCAATCCTGTCTTAAAAGTTGCGATTGTGATACTGCTGATTGGGCTTATTTTGTTATTACGCTTTGCCACCGAACATTGGCAGTTGAGTCTCGCGGTTAAGCTGAGCCTCGTTGCTGCGGTAAGTGTAGGTGTTGTGGTCTTTGGTTGTGTGCTCCTACAAAAGAACCGCAGTTTTGCTTTGGCTTTAGAAGCACTTGGACTGTCAGGCTTATTTTTGACCTTATTTTTTGCTTACTACAACGGCGTGATTGCAAGTTTAGCGATTGCAAGTCTGTGCTTTGTGGTGGTGATGGCGGTTACACTTTGGCTCAGTTTAAAACAGCAGTCGATTGAGCTGGCGTTGATGGCGATGATCATTGCTTATTTGGCACCCTTTACTTTGCCAGTACGGAATGCCACTGCGATAGAGCTAGTGGCTTATTATTTGGTCATTAATATTGCGGTTGCTGTTTTAAGCACGTTCAGGCCGTGGAAAGTCCTCAACCAAATTGCTTTTTTAATGACGGTAGTCGTAGGCGGAGCTTATGCCTTTTATCAGGGTAAAGCGTCTGAGCGAGACATGCTGGCCGTGTTGGTTTTGGCACATAGTACGGTCTTTATTTGGTTGAGTTTTCGTTATAGCCAACTGTTGGCCCGTGAGGATTTAACTCAGTTTAAGTTAAAACCGATCTTGGATGTGGCTTTGATTTTTGCTGCACCTATTGTTGCTTTTGCTTTTTTGTATGTGATGTATTTTGAGGAAACGATTTGGCAGGCAGGCTTTAGTCTGGGCTTTGCAGCGCTCTATGCCATGCTTTATCAACTGCTAAAAAGAGCCCATAGCGTTGAGCTGATTGCGCAAAGTTATCTCAGTCTGACTTTGGTCTTCTTGGCGCTGATTCCCCCTATTTTGCTGCCTGATCAGTGGGGTGTGGTGGGGTGGTGTGTTGAGGGTGCACTGATCTTTATGTATGCCTTATATCGAAATTCCGCTCTGAGTCGTTATTTGGCGATGGGCTTATTGGCCGTGGCAGGGCTCTCAAGTCTGTATTATGTGGTGGAGCTCAATCATTTTCCAACGGAAGTCTATTGGGCACTGTGTCTGAGTTATTTTGCTGTGGTTACCGTTGCTAACAGTGTAGAGCGCTTTAGACAACAGTTGTCTTTTGCCACCATTGCCTTTTTTTGCTTACAACTGCTTTCAGCAACCAGCATGTTGTTTATTTTACTTTTGGATGAAATCGACAGTAAAAGTCAGGTGACGATGGCGCTGCTGATCATCGTGCTTTTATATACGGTATTGAATGAATGGTTGCTCTACCGTAAAGCCAGTTGGTCATGGCTATTACCCAAATGGATTGGCCTGATTCCGCTGTATGCAGTTGCCTTTATTTTCTTGGTGGGCTTGAGCCATGATGGCGTCATTATGTGGTCGTCTGGTTTAGACCGGCTATTGTTTGCTTTAACGAGCGGATTACTCACGTTGCTGTGGTTGCGCCCGTTACAGGGGGTTGAGGATGAGCAGGAGTGGGTGAGTTTGGGGGCTTTACTCAGTTTGGCGCTGACCAGCTTAACTCTCATTCCAAGTATGCTGTATCTGAGCATGGTTATTTTACCACTGGCCTTTGCTGCATGGTGTTATGTGAAACCGATTCAAACGCGATGGAGAAAGTTTTGGCAGGCCCGCAATACCTTAGTGCTTATGTTGTTTTGGATCGTGTGTTCTCAGATCTTTAGCCAACAAGCTTTTGCAGGGTATTGGTTACCCATTTTCAATCCATTCGACTTAGTTAGTATTGCGATGCTGACAGGTTTTATTTGGATGCTGAATTTGCAAATGAAAGCAGGTTTGGAGAAAAGCCTGGGTGCCATTTTGATGATGTCGAGCCTACTTTGGCTCAGTAGTTATGTGGTGCTACGTGCGCTGCATGTCTACTTCCTAACACCCTATAATGACTGGGAAATGTGGGAAAATGCTTTGGTGCAATTGAGCTTTACTTTGCTTTGGGTCAGTTTGGCGTTCATTTGCATGCTGACAGCAACCAAGCGTAATTTGCGCTCACTTTGGATTTTTGGTGGCTGTATTTTGGTATTGGTGACATTGAAATTAGTCTTGTTTGACTTATCTCATATAGGGACACTCACCCGCGTGATTTCATTTTTAGGAGCGGGTTTGGTGATGTTGGTGATTGCGTACATTGCGCCGATGCCTGAACTTGAGGAAAAGATCAATTAAACAAGTTCAGCTCCTTATGTCTGCCTGGATTATAAGGAGCTGAGACGATTTATTTGATGTTCGGTTCTCGTTTCAAGGCTTGCGCATTGGCATATTGATCAATTTCTTCATTGGATAAAGGACGCGAAAGCGGATGATCGACAAAGCCCATTTTAGGCACAGGAATTTCGATTTGGTTATCTAAGAAACCATTACGAATACGTTCCTGCATTTCATCACGTACTTGCAAAAAATGTTCTTGCTGACACCACACGGCAAACAATAACTCAATCGAAGACTCGCGAAAGGCGGTGACGGTGACGGCAGGTTTAGGGTCGGCCAGCACCAAAGGATATTTATTGGCGACATCAATCAGCACTTCACGTACTTTAATGATGTTCTCATGAAAGTTAATCGCTAGGGTGATGGGAATACGCCGTATTGGAAACTTAGAGAGGTTATGAACAGGCGCTCGAATCAGTTGTTCATTTGGTAGTCGTACATAAATGTTGTCCTGAGTGAGTAACTTAACCGAGAGGAGGTCAATTGAAATGACTTCACCTTCAATGGTATTGCCGCGAATAAGGGTGATTGAAATGGTGTCGCCAATTTCAAAAGAACCTTCACCAATCAGGAACAAACCACTGATTAAGTTGGATGCAGAGGTTTGTGAGGCAAAACCCAATGCAACCGTCAAAATACCTGCTGCACCTAAAAATACACTGAGTTTAAAACCAGCTTCTTTGAGGCTGGCCATCACAAAAATTAGGAAAATAAAGTAAAAAATACCACGACGCCAGACCAGTCGTTGGTGGGCGTTAAACTTGGTGCCAATGGTTCGGATAAAGGTATTTGAAACCAGACGTGCCAAGAGAAACCCAACAAAACACAGCACTAAGGCAATTAAGATTTCCGTTAATCGTTCTGTATTGATGTTGGTAAAAATGCCTTTTAGGCTACTGGTAATTTCTTGGGGAATATTTGAGTTTGGCATCTGTTCCCCTTAGAAGAATGAATCAAACATATTAAATAATGCACTCGCCGAAGAGCGCGGTGGATGCACATAAATCACTTTGCCTGCATGCGGAGGCGTACGGTTTTCGATACGGATTCGCGGTGGCCGATCGGCACCTTCATGCAAGACCTTAATTTGTGATGTCCAAAGTCGTCCCGTACTTTCACTATAAAATAAAGGCAGGGCTGAAACAGGCACGTTCATGCGGTCGAAGCGCAGTTGTAAATGGCTGGTGTTGTGGAACTCAATAGGCGTCACCGCACGAAATGCACGTGGTTTGAGTTGATGCAATTCAGTTCGACCATCGACAGCCGTAGCGTAGGCAATTTCACCTGTACGGTGGTTTGGCCCAAACCAAGTTTCTTTGGGTAAAATCACAGGAATATCAAATAGGGGGTCGCGCTGACCTTCAATAAAACCCGAAATCCATAATGGAGTGCTGATATACAGCGTCCCGCGCTGACCCGCTGGAATATAAATCGGATCGACAGGTTTAATCACCACTGAACGATCGGCCAAACGTGGCATCAGCTGAATCGTATGATGGGTGTTTTTAAACATGTAACGTTTAATTTCAACGGGTTGTGGAAAGGCGAAATGTGGGTCTTCTATCGCATGCCATTTTTGCTCATAGTCATACTGAACTTGAGGACGATGAAACTCTAAACGCCACTCTTGTAGACCGCGGGTGAGGCGAAAAAGTAATGAGCCGAACTGCCACGCACGGGCTTGATTCAACTCAAAGTTGTATTCCCCCCACCATTTTAAATTGGGGCTATCCGATTCAAACAGTTCATTCATATTAGGCAACAGCACATTTCCTTATATTGCAAATCAGTGAAAAACAGACTTCACGCTGTCATATGCTTAGAGTACACTCAAAATAATATTTTTCATCATTATTATAATTTTAAGATGCAAGTGCTTAAACAATTACAAATTCCCTATAGTTTTGCGAAGCGTCATGGCGTGCTGTTGCGTTACGAAGGCGATCAAGCCTTTATTGTGCGCCGTGAAAGTACCCCGTTGTTGGCTTTGCAAGAGGCACGTCGTTTTTTAGGTGTGGCAGCACAACATCAACTGTGTAGTGATGAAGAGTTCCATCAGCTTTTAAGCAGTAGCTATGCAGGGGACAGTGGCGAATCACAACAAGTGGCCGCAGGTTTAGAAGATCATCCCGATTTACTCAGTTTAGCTGACCAAGTGCCTGAAGCTGAAGATCTGATGGATCAAGAAGATGATGCCCCAATTGTTCGTTTGATTAATGCATTATTGTCTGAAGCCATTCGTGTTGGCGCATCCGATATTCATATTGAAGCCTTTGAAAAGAAACTATCGGTGCGTTTACGTGTCGATGGGCAATTACGTGAAATTGTGCAACCACGCCGTGAACTAGCACCGTTGTTGGTGTCTCGTATTAAAGTCATGGCCAAATTGGATATTGCAGAAAAACGGATTCCGCAAGATGGGCGTATTTCACTGCGTTTAGCTGGGCGTGAAGTGGATGTGCGTGTATCGACTTTACCATCATCACATGGCGAACGCGTGGTGATGCGTTTATTAGATAAACAAGCCGGTCGTTTGAACATGACTCATTTGGGCTTATTGAAACCTGACTATGAACGCTTGACTCAATTGGTGCATCGACCACACGGCATTATTTTGGTCACAGGGCCGACAGGTTCGGGTAAAACAACAACGCTTTATGCGGCGCTTTCAGACCTTAATGACGGTTCGAAAAATATTTTGACCGCAGAAGACCCGATTGAATATCAATTGGAAGGGATTGGACAGACGCAAGTCAACACCAAAGTCGATATGACTTTTGCGAGAGCCTTAAAAGCCATGCTGCGTCAAGACCCAGATGTAGTCATGGTGGGTGAAATCCGTGACTTGGAAACGGCTGAAATTGCGGTACAAGCATCGCTCACAGGGCATTTGGTTTTATCTACACTGCATACCAATACGGCCATTGGTGCGGTGACCCGTTTAAAAGATATGGGCATTGAGCCGTTTTTGTTGTCGAGTTCTTTGATTGGTGTCATTGCACAGCGTTTAGTGCGAACCTTATGTAGTCACTGTGTGACATGGCATGAAGCCGATACTTTTGAAACACAACTGTTTCAGCATTTGAATCCAAAAGCAGAACTTCAGTTACCTCAACCGAATGGCTGTGAACGTTGTGCACATACAGGTTTTACAGGGCGGACGGCGATTTATGAAATTGTCGCTGTGGATGATCAAATGCGTCGTTTAGTTCATGGCAATGCCGCTGAATATGAATTAGAAAGTTATGCCCGACAACACTCAGGCTCTATTCGTGATGATGGTTTGCGTAAAGTGTTGGCTGGGAAAACCACACTGGAAGAAGTATTACGTGTGACTAATGAAGCGGCAGAGTAATGAATAAAGCTAAAGATTAAATTTAAAAAATGAAATTTTAGCGGGCTCATTTATTTTGAAATGGAGTGCCTTTAAAAAATGCAAGTTCCAGTGCTCTGTATTCCGTAATGTCATAACCAACTTTTTGTTTCATTAACTCAAAAAATGCTGTAAATGCTTTTTCATTTTTTAGCTCTTCGATCAGCTTTAAATACTCAATATAAGCTCTGGGCTTTTCTAGTCTGTATTTATGTGGTTCTACATTGTTTAGAAATCTAAAAACACGGCTGTCCCAAATCGCATATTGCTTTGGGTTTATAAAATGTAAGAGTTTTGATGTACCAACAAGTGAATTGTTAAAGGTAGTTTTTAGCGTTGTAAGTTGTTGTTCATCGATAAGTTTGCCTTTTTTGACTTCATTTAAGATGAAGAGAACTTTTTCTGTATTTTTAAGATTTAGCGCTTTTAGGATCGTGGGCATCCAAGAATAAGTAAAACTTATTCCGATAACCAAATTCTCTAAATTGATAGATTCTAAATTTTGGAAGTAATTTAAAAAATAAGGATAGGAAAGGAGATAATTTTCTTCAGTCGATTTAAAATTATTTGCAATATTAGGGTCTGTTGAGAATTACCGAGAGTTAATTAAACTCGCGCACAATTGAATCATGGCTTCAAAACTCGTATCTGTTTTACAACTACGCATCGCTATACGTTTAAATTCTTTTAACTTACAGAAATAGTTTTCAATGAGATGACGCCATTTATACATAATCGTATCAAATCCTCTCATTACTTTTCGATTAGATTTAGGTGGGATCACCACTTTCACTTTACGTTCATTGAGTTCTTGGATGAGCCAATCTGCATCAAATGCTTTATCCGCTAGTAATGCTTGAAAATCAACATCTTCAATTAAAGGTTTGGTTTCTACTAAATCGTGATATTGACCAGGCATTAATCGAAACTTAATAAGGTTGCCTAGACTATCCACTAAGGCAAGAATTTTACAGGTCATTCCACCTCGAGATTTACCTATAGACTGTTTGAAGGTCCCCCTTTTGCACCTTGGCCATGTCGATGAACTTTAACAATCGTTCCATCAATCATGGCGTATTCCAAATCAACATCTTCATTTACAGATGCAAAAATAGTTTCAAATACACCAGCTTTCACCCAATCACGGTATCTTTTAAAGACGGTATTCCATTTACCAAAATGAGCAGGTAGATCACGCCATGGACTGCCTGTACGGGCAATCCATAGGACTGCTTCTAAAAATAATCGATTATCTTTTCCACTACGACCTCGATCGGTCACTTTACCTAGGCAAAAAGGTTCCATTTTTGCCCATTGGGCATCAGTAAGTATGTATCTATCCATAGTACTATTATAAATTAATCAGTAGCCTTTGTTAATTCTCAACAAGCCCTAGATTGGCTATTCGTTTTCTTTGGTATATTCGCTTTAGTCCCTGTTTTCCTGATCTGTTCACGCAGTGGTTCTGAATCATAGCCTTTATCTGCACATACCACTTTTGTCTCTTTTAAATCTAATGTTGATATTAAATCAGGTGCAACTTTAACATCATGTGTGGTTCCATCGGTAATCATGAAATCAATAGGATTGCCATGTGCATCAACAATCAAATGTATTTTTGAGGAGTTTCCTCCTACACTTTTAGAAATAGATTGATTCGCTATGCCGGCAGAATGTTGATGAGCACGTACATGAGAGCCATCAATAAAAATCCACTCCATATCGGGGCATGAGGCTAGTAATTTGAATAATCTAAGTAACTTACCGCTGCTTGACCAACGATTAAAACGTTTGAAAATAGAGTTTGAATGACCAAAACAACAAGGAATATCTCGCCACGGATAGCCTGTTCTAATTCTATAGAGAATAGCTTCAATAAAATTGCGTAAATTTGAGTTGTGGTGAATGGATAAATTACGCAGAATAACTTTCAACTTTTGCCAGTGTTGATCTGTCAGCATGGTACGAGGCATAGCGAATAGTAAAATTGGGTTTGGCGATTTGATTTTACTACTTCGCTATTTTTTTAAGCTAAAAGTGTCAACACACCCTAATTTTTAAAAGTAAATAGAGTTATGCATTTTATGAGTGCTAGAGCTACTCAATGAAAGAGCAGCAGTGAATCAATATGAAGTTTTTGTGCGAAGAATAACCTTGTTTTAAACGATCGCAGCGTGATTAAAACTGCACTAATTTTCGGTGTTGCATCAACGGCATGCTTTCACGGATTTGAGCTTGTTCAGCCAAGTCAAAAGGTACCGTAATCAGCTGCGCGCCTGGGTTAAGAATCAAATCCAAAACTTGACCACGGCTATTGGTTGCTGCTGCATGTCCCCAAGTTTGTCTCTTTTCACCATGCCAACCTTGTTGCGCTGCGCCTAACACGATGCTTTGGCTATCCATCGCACGGGCTTGTAATAATAACTGCCAGTGCATTTGCCCCGTGGTGTAGGTAAATGCAGCAGGAGCAGTCAAAATATTTGCACCACGCGCGCGTAAAGTTAAAGCCAGTTCAGGAAAGCGTAAGTCATAGCAAACCATTAAGCCAACATTACCAAAAGGTGTTTTTGCCACAACGACATCTGTACCAGATTCAAAAAACTTAGATTCTTGGTAGCCACCCACAGCATCGCCAACTTGTACGTCAAACAAATGAATTTTGTCATAACGTGCTTCGGTCCGTTCAGGGCTGATGCAAAGACTGACTGTACGAACACGACCATCTTCAATAACAGAACCATCTGGACGGAACGGGCATGGGAGAGTACCCGCGACGATCCAGATCTGATATTGATGAGCAAGATTTTCTAAACGCTTTTGAATGCCTTCAAACTGTGCTGCGGTCTCACGTTGTTTGCCTGCAGCAAAACAAACGAAGTTTTCGGGAAACACAATAAGTTCAGCACCATTAGCTTTACTTTGTTGAATGAGAGACTCAATGGCAAGAAAGTTTGCTTCAATGTCATTTTGAGAGTTCATCTGTACAACAGAAAGTAAAGTCATAAATGGGCCTACAAAATTTGTTGTTATGCGTTTTGTTGCTGTGACACTTGATCGAGGCTGTCTTGTTCTTTTTGCAACTGTTTGACCAAAGGTTCAAACATATTTTGATTACTTTGATTCAGTTTCATCAAAGTCTTATGTGCATCTAGTACCGTGTTTAACATATTACGATGCGTAATGTGCTCTTCCATCAGTTCGAGGGTACAAACATTTGGATCGCCACAGTAGTTTAAAATCACAAAAACCTGCCCTAGCCCCATACTGTTGGCTAAGGTAGTGATATCAGAGTTGGTGGACAACATGACAGCTTGGATATTATGGATCTGTTTAAGCTTTAAGCCTAACTTTGCCAAAATGCCTAACACCGTGCTGTCGATGAATGTAGTTTGAGTTAAATCTACGATTGCACCAACAACATTTGACTGTTGTTCAATACGGTTTAAAAGTTTGTCTAGACTAATACAAGATTGGGCACGCACTTCGCCAATAAGCTTAAAAATATGCGTTCCATTCAAGCTTGCATATTCAACATGACCTGTTGACATATAAATGCCATTTGCAGAGAAGGATAGGAAATTATCCCATAGGGCAAATACTTACTCAAGTATCTAACAGTCTTAGAAGATAGGATATTGTAATAAGTTATTGATAATTTGATTAATTCATTCGACGTAAACTTAAAATAGCAATATCGTCTGCAACATGTTCTGGTGCTTCAAAGGATTGATTTTGCAAATGATAGACCAATTGTGTGAACTGATCATTCAGTCCGCCATTGAAGGGTTCGAGTGCGCCATCGGAACAAATAATGAAGCGGGCATGGCGGTTGAGCACACATTCATGCTCTTCAACTTCCAGTTCTTCAGTAAGGCCTAAAGGAAAACTACTGGTATGTAATATTTTAGGAGCTTGATTTGGCTCAAAGATAATTGCGGGGGGGTAATGTCCTGCACTTGACCAACGAAGTTGATGTGTTTCGAGGTTTAAACTCCCTGCAATCATGGTGATGTGCTTTTCAATATTCTCTTGAACCAACATGCCATTGAGTTTCTTAATTAACCCACGCGGTGTTTTGGCACGACCATGAAAAGCCGCCATCCAAGAGGTTAATAAGCTACTGGTGACCCCATGACCAGATACATCAGCCAAATAGAACATGACTTCTTTATCGCTAATTTTCCAATAATCAAACCAGTCTCCAGACAAATAAGCAGAAGGCTGAAAAAACGTTTCAACGGTGTAGTTTTGGAGTTCTATAGCGTTTGGTAAAAGTCGCTTTTGTAACTCTGCTGCAGAAGGTAAATCTCGACTGTCTTGATTACGCTTATATTGAGCATCAATTTTGAGTAAGGATTGTTGAGGATTGCTGGGGAGTTTATTCCACATCCAACCTGCTAAAGCACCGAGTTCCCATGCTTGGGCTAAAGCACTACCTTCATTTTCAAAGGCAAGGACAATGGTGGGCAGTGTCCATTTATAATCTAAATAATCTTGGATATCAGCAATAGCAATAATAGTCGGGTCATAAAGATCAATGTCTTCTATGCGAATCATTTGCACACTTGGTAGTGTGTCTAGCACCTGTTCTAAATATGGAATATGGCGAGAGGGTTGAATGAAATACATAAAAAAAATGGCTTATCCTTAGCATTAAGCTATTGCTTTACTATAACAAGCAAATTACAGCTAGAGAAAAAAAATTCAACTCTAGCTGCAATACATTGTTATTCCGTATCTAACATTTGATGCGATTCATTGGTTGATGGAGAGCTAGAAGAATCATCATCAATGAACATTCCTTCCGCTTCTTGGCCTTTTTTCTCAGCAATAATGAAGTTTTTACGTTGTAAATAAATATCACGAATTGAGGAATATTTGTCGCCTTGAATCGCACCCTCAATATCAATCAGTTGTGATCGCACATCAATACCACGTAATGTTTGTTCAGCCCAATATAAGCCTTCTTCATTTTCTAAAACGTATCTCTGTGGGCGTGCATAGCCATCGACCACTAAGCCAAAACCATCACGGAAAGTACTTGGTCCAAAAACAGGAAGCACGAGGTATGGGCCAGATGGAACACCCCAATAGCCAAGAGTCGTACCAAAGTTTTCATCTTCAGTTTCTAAACCCAAGCGCGAGGCAGGATCTGCAAAACCTAAAGTAGTTACCGTATTAATGGTAAATCGACCTAAAGTTTTTGCGGCACGGCCGGGACGACCTTGTATAAGTTGGTTTACCGCATTCCAGGGTTCACCTAGGTTTTTACGGAAGCCACTATAAGAGTCACGAATTGGTGAAGGGATCTTTTCTTTATATTCCACCGCAATTGGGCGAACGATCGCACGGTCTAAAGCATCATTGACGGCAAAAATTTGTCTATTTAAAGGTTGAAGTGGATCTTTTACATTATCAGGTTGTGCCGCATTGGCATCTACTTTTAAATCTTTTGCTTTAATATTCTTTAATTCTTTAAGCGAAGAAGATTGGGCTGTTTGCGGATCAGCACTGGTATCTATTTCGCTGGCAGCTGTAGGCGCTACATCTTCAGCAAATGCAAATGTTGTAAAGCCTACAAAGAGTAGACCAGCACATAAGTGGCGAATGTGTTGCATATAAAAGAGTTCCGGAACTTTATAATCAGCAGGTGAATTAAAAAAATAATCTTTTAACTATCTTAACAGCTCTTTATTGCTCATTGTTAAATCAAATTTTAAGAAATGTTAGTAAAAAAGCACCATTTTGCTGAATAAATAAACAAGCGGGAGTTTTTTTATAGAAAATTGAGTAAAGGGGGTTGTGTTGGGTGTGAAATGCTGTAGAATGCACATCCATCGGCGGTGATGTTGATTAAAACTTGTTGAGAAACAAGGATTTAGCCCGAGTGGTAGAATCTAAGAGTCTTGAATGAGTTTGAAAATAATTAACAAAACCAGTTGACTTCTTCTTGAAAGAGAGTAGTATAGCCGACCTAGCTTGCTGATGACGAATCAGTAAGAAGATCATTAAGAGATTATGAAGAACAACTTGTGTGGATTTTTACTGATTGATCGATCGAAAATATTTCATTGATTGAATGGTAAGAATTACTCGAAGTTTATTTGAGAAATATTTGTCAGAAAATTGATGAGCCAAGATTTGTAGCCATAAGCTACTAATGATTTTTAACTGAAGAGTTTGATCATGGCTCAGATTGAACGCTGGCGGCAGGCTTAACACATGCAAGTCGAGCGGGGAAGGGTAGCTTGCTACCTAACCTAGCGGCGGACGGGTGAGTAATGCTTAGGAATCTGCCTATTAGTGGGGGACAACATTCCGAAAGGAATGCTAATACCGCATACGCCCTACGGGGGAAAGCAGGGGATCTTCGGACCTTGCGCTAATAGATGAGCCTAAGTCAGATTAGCTAGTTGGTGGGGTAAAGGCCTACCAAGGCGACGATCTGTAGCGGGTCTGAGAGGATGATCCGCCACACTGGGACTGAGACACGGCCCAGACTCCTACGGGAGGCAGCAGTGGGGAATATTGGACAATGGGCGCAAGCCTGATCCAGCCATGCCGCGTGTGTGAAGAAGGCCTTTTGGTTGTAAAGCACTTTAAGCGAGGAGGAGGCTACTTGGATTAATACTCTAGGATAGTGGACGTTACTCGCAGAATAAGCACCGGCTAACTCTGTGCCAGCAGCCGCGGTAATACAGAGGGTGCGAGCGTTAATCGGATTTACTGGGCGTAAAGCGTGCGTAGGCGGCTTTTTAAGTCGGATGTGAAATCCCTGAGCTTAACTTAGGAATTGCATTCGATACTGGGAAGCTAGAGTATGGGAGAGGATGGTAGAATTCCAGGTGTAGCGGTGAAATGCGTAGAGATCTGGAGGAATACCGATGGCGAAGGCAGCCATCTGGCCTAATACTGACGCTGAGGTACGAAAGCATGGGGAGCAAACAGGATTAGATACCCTGGTAGTCCATGCCGTAAACGATGTCTACTAGCCGTTGGGGCCTTTGAGGCTTTAGTGGCGCAGCTAACGCGATAAGTAGACCGCCTGGGGAGTACGGTCGCAAGACTAAAACTCAAATGAATTGACGGGGGCCCGCACAAGCGGTGGAGCATGTGGTTTAATTCGATGCAACGCGAAGAACCTTACCTGGTCTTGACATAGTAAGAACTTTCCAGAGATGGATTGGTGCCTTCGGGAACTTACATACAGGTGCTGCATGGCTGTCGTCAGCTCGTGTCGTGAGATGTTGGGTTAAGTCCCGCAACGAGCGCAACCCTTTTCCTTATTTGCCAGCGGGTTAAGCCGGGAACTTTAAGGATACTGCCAGTGACAAACTGGAGGAAGGCGGGGACGACGTCAAGTCATCATGGCCCTTACGACCAGGGCTACACACGTGCTACAATGGTCGGTACAAAGGGTTGCTACCTAGCGATAGGATGCTAATCTCAAAAAGCCGATCGTAGTCCGGATTGGAGTCTGCAACTCGACTCCATGAAGTCGGAATCGCTAGTAATCGCGGATCAGAATGCCGCGGTGAATACGTTCCCGGGCCTTGTACACACCGCCCGTCACACCATGGGAATTTGTTGCACCAGAAGTAGGTAGTCTAACCGCAAGGAGGACGCTTACCACGGTGTGGCCGATGACTGGGGTGAAGTCGTAACAAGGTAGCCGTAGGGGAACCTGCGGCTGGATCACCTCCTTAACGAAAGATTGACGATTGGTAAGAATCCACAACAAGTTGTTCTTCATGACGATGTATCTGAGGGTCTGTAGCTCAGTTGGTTAGAGCACACGCTTGATAAGCGTGGGGTCACAAGTTCAAGTCTTGTCAGACCCACCAAATCTGACTAACAAGCATTGTTAAATGCTGAATACAGAAAAACAGAAACATTGACTTATTGATAAGCTGGGGACTTAGCTTAGTTGGTAGAGCGCCTGCTTTGCACGCAGGAGGTCAGGAGTTCGACTCTCCTAGTCTCCACCAAATTTTAAGAATAGAAAACTTAAAGCACTGCTTTAAGGCTTTTCCTTAAAATTTAAGCAAGAAGCTATGCTTCGCGCAGATAGGTTGGATTACAGAAATTAGTAAGTAGATAACTTATTAACTTCTGTGATTTATCACAGTTTCCTGACCTGACGAAGGCTGGAAAAATCATTAACAGAATATATTTGAGTTGAAATAATTTGTTCATACTCGTTTTTAAGATCGACATTAACAGTGATTTATTACTGATTGATGAAGATTGAAGAAATGAGTTACTAGCGAAATTAACTGAATCAAGCGTTTTGGTATGTGAATTGAATTGAAGCTGTACAGTGTTTAAGTACACAGAGCAACAAACTGTAAGGAAGTGATGAGAAATCATCATAGACTGTCTTAATCCTACTTGTAGGGATTAACGACTGTTTGGGGTTGTATAGTCAAGTAATTAAGTGCATGTGGTGGATGCCTTGGCAGTCAGAGGCGATGAAAGACGTAATAGCCTGCGATAAGCTCCGGGGAGGCGGCAAATATCCTGTGATCCGGAGATTTCTGAATGGGGAAACCCACCTGTCATAAGGCAGGTATCGTATGATGAATACATAGTCATACGAGGCGAACGAGGGGAAGTGAAACATCTCAGTACCCTTAGGAAAAGAAATCAATTGAGATTCCCTCAGTAGCGGCGAGCGAACGGGGAAAAGCCCATTAAGTCATATCAGTTTTAGTGGAATGCTCTGGGAAGTGCAACCATAGTGGGTGATAGTCCTGTACACGAAAGGGCTGATATGATGATGTCGAGTAGGGCGGGGCACGTGAAACCTTGTCTGAATATGGGGGGACCATCCTCCAAGGCTAAATACTCCTGACTGACCGATAGTGAACCAGTACCGTGAGGGAAAGGCGAAAAGAACCCCTGTGAGGGGAGTGAAATAGATCCTGAAACCGCATGCATACAAGCAGTGGGAGCCGACTTGTTCGGTGACTGCGTACCTTTTGTATAATGGGTCAGCGACTTACATTCAGTAGCGAGGTTAACCGCATAGGGGAGCCGTAGAGAAATCGAGTCTTAATAGGGCGTTTAGTTGCTGGGTGTAGACCCGAAACCGGGTGATCTATCCATGAGCAGGTTGAAGGTTGGGTAACACTAACTGGAGGACCGAACCCACTGTCGTTGAAAAGCCAGGGGATGACTTGTGGATAGGGGTGAAAGGCTAATCAAACTCGGTGATAGCTGGTTCTCCCCGAAAGCTATTTAGGTAGCGCCTCGGACGAATACCATTGGGGGTAGAGCACTGTTTCGGCTAGGGGGTCATCCCGACTTACCAAACCGATGCAAACTCCGAATACCAATGAGTACTATCCGGGAGACAGACTGCGGGTGCTAACGTCCGTAGTCAAGAGGAAAACAATCCAGACCGCCAGCTAAGGCCCCAAAATTATAGTTAAGTGGGAAACGATGTGGGAAGGCATAGACAGCTAGGAGGTTGGCTTAGAAGCAGCCACCCTTTAAAGAAAGCGTAATAGCTCACTAGTCGAGTCGGCCTGCGCGGAAGATGTAACGGGGCTAAAACTATATGCCGAAGCTGCGGATTTGCAATTTATTGCAAGTGGTAGGGGAGCGTTCTGTAAGCCGATGAAGGTGTATTGAGAAGTATGCTGGAGGTATCAGAAGTGCGAATGCTGACGTGAGTAACGACAATGCGAGTGAAAAACTCGCACGCTGAAAGACCAAGGGTTCCAGTCCAACGTTAATCGGGGCTGGGTGAGTCGACCCCTAAGGCGAGGCCGAGAGGCGTAGTCGATGGGAAATTGGTTAATATTCCAATACTTCTGTGTAATGCGATGAGAGGACGGAGAAGGTTAAGTCAGCCTGGCGTTGGTTGTCCAGGTGGAAGGTTGTAGGCATGTATCTTAGGCAAATCCGGGGTACTCTATGCTGAGAACTGATAGCAAGCTGTACTTGTACAGTGAAGTGGCTGATACCATGCTTCCAGGAAAAGTCTCTAAGCTTCAGTTACATAGGAATCGTACCCGAAACCGACACAGGTGGTCAGGTCGAGTAGACCAAAGCGCTTGAGAGAACTCTGCTGAAGGAACTAGGCAAAATGGTACCGTAACTTCGGGAGAAGGTACGCTGCCGACGGTGATAGGATTTACTCCTTGAGCTATTGGCAGCCACAGAAACCAGGCCCCTGCAACTGTTTATTAAAAACATAGCACTCTGCAAACACGAAAGTGGACGTATAGGGTGTGATGCCTGCCCGGTGCTGGAAGGTTAATTGATGGGGTTAGCGTAAGCGAAGCTCTTGATCGAAGCCCCAGTAAACGGCGGCCGTAACTATAACGGTCCTAAGGTAGCGAAATTCCTTGTCGGGTAAGTTCCGACCTGCACGAATGGCATAATGATGGGGGCGCTGTCTCCAGCAGAGACTCAGTGAAATCGAATTCGCCGTGAAGATGCGGTGTACCCGCGGCTAGACGGAAAGACCCCGTGAACCTTTACTGCAGCTTGACATTGAACTTTGATCTTACTTGTGTAGGATAGGTGGGAGGCTTTGAAACCGAGACGCTAGTTTCGGTGGAGCCAATCTTGAAATACCACCCTGGTAATATTGAGGTTCTAACTCTGTCCCGTTATCCGGGACGAGGACCATGTCTGGTGGGTAGTTTGACTGGGGCGGTCTCCTCCTAAAGAGTAACGGAGGAGTACGAAGGTGCGCTCAGCGTGGTCGGAAATCACGCGTAGAGTATAAAGGCAAAAGCGCGCTTAACTGCGAGACCCACAAGTCGAGCAGGTACGAAAGTAGGTCTTAGTGATCCGGTGGTTCTGTATGGAAGGGCCATCGCTCAACGGATAAAAGGTACTCTGGGGATAACAGGCTGATACCGCCCAAGAGTTCATATCGACGGCGGTGTTTGGCACCTCGATGTCGGCTCATCTCATCCTGGGGCTGAAGCAGGTCCCAAGGGTATGGCTGTTCGCCATTTAAAGAGGTACGCGAGCTGGGTTTAGAACGTCGTGAGACAGTTCGGTCCCTATCTACCGTGGGCGTTGGAAATTTGAGAGGATCTGCTCCTAGTACGAGAGGACCAGAGTGGACGAACCTCTGGTGTACCGGTTGTGACGCCAGTCGCATCGCCGGGTAGCTATGTTCGGAAGGGATAACCGCTGAAAGCATCTAAGCGGGAAGCCTACCTCAAGATAAGATTTCCCTAGGACTTTATGTCCTCTAAAGAGCCGTTGAAGACTACGACGTTGATAGGTTGGATGTGGAAGCATGGTGATATGTGAAGCTGACCAATACTAATTGCTCGTGAGGCTTGACTATACAACACCCAAACAGTTGGTGTTGTGGTTCAAATCACTGCAAACAACTTGATTTAGTTATAAAGCTAGATACATGAGCGAGGAATAAACAAACATTAATTATGTTTGTCCGAGCGCAAGACATAAAGCTATGCTTTATGTTAAAATCAACTCAAATATACCTGTTAATAACTCATTTGATGAAAGTTAGGCACGAAGAGCACTGCTCTGAGGTTAGACCCAACGAATAGTCATAAACAGTTGTGCTGGCGACAATAGCAAGAGTGAACCACCTGATCCCTTCCCGAACTCAGAAGTGAAACCTCTTAGCGCTGATGGTAGTGTGGAGTTATCCATGTGAGAGTAAGTCATCGCCAGCTCATTAATTCAAATCCCCCTAACTTAACGGTTAGGGGGATTTTTTTATGCGAGGAAGATTAAATAATAAACGAATCAATCGTCTAATTGAGGTTTATCATAATTAAATAAAATATCTTAAATAGTCATAATTATTATTTAAATGAATCTTTCTATATCTATTTAATTTTTTGGTTATGAACTAAGTATTATATTTATATCTAATTTAAATTAGGTCTTTATTGTTAATTATTATTTTATTTCATATCAAAAAGCCAAGTGTTAATGGTTGGTTTTATTTATTTTTAATGCGAATTAAATCACTTATTTAGACTAATGTTGAATTTTTATATCACTATAAATTGTGTGAATATAACACCAAATTACTTTGGTGAATGACTTCTGTTTGGGTTGAATTAGCACATTATAAAAACTGAAGGGCGCTAGTTAAAGTGCAATGAAACAATAGCTCATAGGAGGTGAATAATGTCAGCTAAAGCAGTGAATGTGAATGATATTATTGATCGTGCAAAATTTTCGGGGTTCCATTTTCAAGTTGTTGCTTGGTGTTTACTAATTATTTTATTTGATGGTTATGACTTGGCAATTAATGGTGTGGTATTACCATTATTAATGGAAGACTGGGGCTTAAGTGCTGTACAGGCGGGTATGCTTGCAAGTACTGCTTTAGCAGGCATGATGTTTGGTGCAATGATATTCGGCTCTTTGGCGGATAAAATTGGCCGTAAAAAAGTCATTATGATCTGTATTGTGCTTTTTAGCGGGCTTACCTGTGCAGGTGGTTTTGCATCAAATCCAACGGAATTTGCGGTTTTACGTTTCCTTGCAGGACTTGGAATTGGTGGAGTAATGCCAAACCTTGTTGCGCTGACATCTGAGTATGCACCACAAAAAATGCGTAGTACCTTAGTGACTACGATGTTTAGTGGTTATGCCGTGGGTGGTGTAATGGCTGCATTGTTAGGTGCGTGGTTTACTCCAAGTTTTGGTTGGCAAATTATGTTCTTTATTGCGGGTATTCCTTTGTTGTTATTACCTGTTATTTGGAAGTTTTTGCCCGAGTCTTTGACTTTTATTGTGCAACAAAACCGTCAGGCGGAAGCACGTAAAATTGTTCGTCGTTTAGCACCAACGGTGACAGTAAAAGAAGATACAACTTTTGAGCTGCATCAGGTTGATGTGCCAGAGTCTGCAAATGTTGTGAGCTTATTTAAGCGTGGGCGTGCGATAAATACCTTGTTGTTTTGGGTGGCGTTCTTCACCTGTTTACTGACTATGTATGCTTTAAGCAGTTGGTTGCCGAAGTTAATGATGGCAGCAGGCTACTCAATGGACAATAGCTTGATGTTTATGATGGTGATGAACATTGGTGCGGTGATTGGTATTGTAGGTGGAGGGATCTTGGCCGATCGCTTCCATTTGAAACCTGTGCTCATGTGCTTAGGGATGATGGGTGCTGTTGTGATGAGCTTGATGGGCTTCCAATCGAATCAATTCCTTTTATATATTCTAGTATTCTTGGCGGGTGCTGCATCGATCGGTTCGCAAATGCTGCTTTATAGCTATGTCGCTCAGTACTATCCACTTGCTGTTCGTTCAACGGGGATTGGTTGGTCGTCTGCAATTGGTCGTATGGGTGCAATCATTGGACCAATTTTAATCGGGAGTTTGTTGGGTATGAATTTGCCTGCCCACTATAACTTTATGGCTGTGGGTTTACCTGTGTTGATTACTGCTATTGCGGTTGCTCTGATTATGCATGATAGTGACAGCGATAAGATTGATCTTAAAGACGCGTCTATAGCTAAAGCATAAGTTGTGATTCCTTAAAAAGAAAAGCCTCCGAAAGGAGGCTTTTTTTATCTAGTAGATGTATATTATTGATTATAGATATTAAGTATTATTGAAATTATGATCGAGGATTATTTTAAACCTTTAGCTTTGCAGACAGATTTAGGATTGGGGGCAACAGCGGATTCTTTCTATTATGCGGCACAGGCACTAGATGATAATCAAGATACAAAATATGGTTTTGGTGTCGGTGGAGGTAAATTACCAATTCTATATCTTTATAGGCATTCGATTGAACTATATCTAAAATCAGCAATTACTCTCATATATAAGATCAGTTTTAAAAAATCAAAAACTGGAAATGATGATTTCCCAAAATTAGTTGAAAATGGTAAAGAGAAAAAAATATTTAATGTCCATTCAATTAAAACTTTATTTGAAAATTTTTTAATTATTTTAGAAAATAACCGTGATTCTATAGATAGTAGAACAGGATATAACTGGTTTGATATTCCTGAAGAAATACCTATATTAATTAATAAATTAGAAGAATATGATAGTAATTCAACTATGTTTAGATATCCTATTAGTATGGATAAAAATTTAGATTATCAAAAATCTACTTTTAAAAAATGTAATCTTGTTAAAGGAAAAACTCCAAAAGAGTCGAAAAGTGAATCAAAATCTAAGATTTTCTTACTTGTCCATAATGGGAACGATGAAATCATCGAATCATACGTAAGCGATAATGAAGTGTTAAGTGAGATTCATGAAGTTCTAAAAGAGTTATCTGAACAGTTATCAGGATTACACTTTGGTCTGAAATTCGATTTAATTAGGTAACTCATTATGAAACTCAACTCATTCTCTCCAATTCCTGAAAACGATGATGAACTGCATTTACCTGAATTGGTGTATTGGGCGTCTTTAGGTGAACTCGCTGAAGTAGAAAAAAGTCTCGCCAATGTTGTAGATGTGAACTCTACTGATGATGAAGGTTATAGCGCCCTCCAAGCGGCGGCTGAAAATGGCTATCTAGATGTGGTGAAACTACTGGTTGAAAAAGGTGCGAATGTCCACTACAAAGGTGAGTACACAGCGCTTCAACTGGCTGAAATGGCAGAACAAGTAGAAATTATTGAATACTTAAAAAGTCTGTAACTTTTAAAAATGAATAAAAGAGCCTGCTCAATATCAGGCTCTTTTTATTTTATTGCATCTTAAATGGACGAATTGGATTCAAGTTCTTTCAATATTGCTTGATTAAAAGGGGGAAGATCCTCTGAACTACGTGAACTGATGAGTGTCCAACCACCTGCATTACATGTGTGAACGGCTTCATCGACCCATATAGCACCTGCATTTTCCAGATCGAGTCGTATATTTTTATGCGAAGTCAGTTGCTCAGCTTGAATCCGTTCAGCATTAATCAAAACCCAAGGCGCATGACAAATCACAGCTATTGGTTTGGCTTGGTTGCTAAAACTTTGGATAATTTCGAGCGCTTTGGGGTGTTGGCGTAATAAATCAGTATTAACTGCACCGCCGGGGATAATCAGCAAACCGTAGTCGTCATAATGAACATGATCCAAATCGACGTCTGGTGGATAGCTTGCTGCCGATTCTGAGTCCATTTTGACAGTTCGAACATCGTGAGCTTCAATCGCGGCATGAATGCATTCTATGCCTTTGGACTGTAGAAAATGGAGAGGCTGAATTAGCTCATCATGCTCTACGCCTACATTTGAGGTTATAAACAATACTTTTTGAGTCATATAACCCCCCCCCTAAAAAATGTCTATGCTTTAGCCTAACAAAGCAGAATGATACAGATGTTTTGATTTAACGGACTCTTGTAAGTAAGTGAAAGCAGCCGATGTAGTGTTTCGTGTAACTTTAGTCTGTGTGAAGGTATTAATGATCCTTTTCAATAATTGATATGCACTAAGAACATCCATAAAGTCTAAAACTATGTAGGAAATGAAAAAACAATCTGCTCAAAAAATGTAGGTTTTTTGAATTTTCTATGCTATAAAAAATAAAACGGCACAAAAATTGCTTATAAAGCGTGCTTTAAAAATAGTTGTATTGATGAGTAGGGTTTTATGAAGTTATCGGTTGGATTGAAAGTTTCGAACTCTTTGTCGCTAACCCCCCAATTACAACAAGCTATTCGATTGCTTCAATTGTCGAGCCTTGAACTTGAACAGGAAATTCAGATTCAACTCGACAGCAATCCACTCTTAGAAAAAGTAGAAGAACAGTCATCTATCGAAAGCTTATCCAGTGTGCAAGAGCAAGAACAGGATAAGAAAGATTTAACCAATGAACTCAACGCAGATCATTTACCCGATGATTTACCGGTCGATACCGATTGGGATGATGTTTATACACATCAACCGACCAGTTTGGGCGCGGCAGAATTTGAAGAGCGAGAAGATAATCGCCAAGGTCATTTGGGCTTAAAAGAGCATATGTTGGAGCAAATCAATCTGTTGCATTTTTCGCAAGTAGATATGTTGATTGCTTATTGCATTATTGACTCGTTGGACGATAAAGGTTTTTTAGACAGTGATATTTCAGAAATAACGACTTCTGTTCAGCATCTTTTAACCAGCATGGACTATGACGACGAAGTTGAAGATGATGAAGTGGTTGTAGTGCTCAAGCATATTCAGCGTTTAGACCCACTTGGCGTTGGGGCGCGGAATCTTGCAGAGTGCTTAATGGTACAGTTGGAAGCCTTGCCGATGCAGACCGCGTGTCGAAATGATGCCATAAATCTGCTGAAAAATTATGAACTATTGATCAGCAATGAACTGGCAAAACTAATCAAACAAACAGGTTTAAATCAAGAGCAGCTCAAGTGTGCGGTTGATTTATTGAAAACGCTAAAAGCACATCCAGGACTTGAGTTTGAAGATAAAGACTCGGATTATCAAATTCCTGATGTCGTGGTAATGAAGAAAAACGAACAATGGCAAGTGGCTTTAAATCCTGATGTGATGCCAAAACTTCGTGTGAACTCGTTTTATGCCAATATGATTAAGCGTGCTGATCAAAGTGAAGATAATCAGTATTTACGTAATCAGATGTTGGATGCGAAAAACTTTATTAAAAGTGTCGATGAACGCCATAAAACTTTACTGAAAGTGGCGACATGTATCATTGAACATCAACGTGCATTTTTAGAAATTGGTGCTGAAGGGATGAAGCCTTTGGTACTTCGAGATATTGCAGAAGAAGTTGAATTGCATGAGTCGACCGTTTCTCGGGTGACCACCAACAAATATATGCTGACGCCACGCGGCTTGTTCGAATTGAAATATTTCTTTTCAAGTCATGTGGGGACTACTTCAGGTGGTGAAGCATCTTCAACTGCAATTCGCGCCAAGATTAAAAAATTGATTGCTGAAGAGAATGCACGTAAGCCTTTGTCAGATAACGCAATTGCCAATCTGTTAAAGGACGATGGAATTGATGTAGCACGTCGGACAGTGGCAAAGTATCGCGAATCGTTACATATTCCGTCATCTTCTGAACGAAAAGTCTTGATCTAAAATTTAAAATCTGACTATTCTAGAGGTTCATTATGACAACATAATGAACCTCTTTTTTCTTTAAGGAATGGCTAAAATGATTTGATGTTTCTATGCGCGCTGGTTGTTTTGCAGTCATTAAATCGTTTTGGCTTTTCCTCATTAATCCTAATGAAGGTGAGGGATAGATATATGCAAATAACAATTCGTGGACATCATTTGAGTATTACCCCAGCTATTGAAGATACCATTCGCTGCAAATTTGCAGAAATGACCAAGCATATTGATCAGGTAAACAGTATGCAGGTGAAGTTAACCAAGGATCATCAGGTCGATAAACATACTAAAAAAGGCAGTAGCAATCATATTGCAGAAGCAATTATCCGTTTACCGGGCATTGAATTTTTTGCTCAGGCTTCAGCAGATGATATGTATACGTCGATTAAAAAATTATCAGAAAAACTAAAAAGACAGCTCGATAAGCACCGTAAAATGCAGCAGGTTTACCAACCGATCGCCATTTAGTTTGATTTTTATGCAAAAAGAGGTTTTTTTAAAACCTCTTTTTTTATATATAAAGTGTGCGGGTTTATGATTTATTTTTCAGATTTATAGTAAAATGGCAGGTTTTTACACCGTTGGTCCTATAAGAGGTCTTTGTGATGAATAGTGAACAGCTCACTGAAATTTTAAAAGCTGCTTTTCCTGAAGCTGAAGTTGCAGTTAGTGGGCAAGGCGGAAAGTTTGACTTACGTATTGTCGACGACCAATTCGAAGGCAAACGTCCTGTTGCACGTCAGCAAGCTGTTTATGCACCATTAAATTCTTATATCGCAAGTGGCGAAGTGCATGCGGTGACTATTCGTGCAATGACTAAAGAAGAATGGCGTAAAGCAAGCTTATTCGGAGCTTAAAATTAGATGGATAAATTTTTAATTCAAGGTGGCACTAAGCTCGAAGGCGAAGTTCGTATTTCGGGTGCTAAAAATGCTGCCTTGCCGTTGCTTGCAGCAATGATTTTGCCTGAAACCCCAACCAAGCTCACCAACGTGCCGCATTTAAAAGATGTCAATACTTTGGTGCAGTTGATTGGTGGTCTAGGCATTACCATGACCTACGAAGGCGACACGGTTACTGCGGATACCTCAACACTGGACAATCAGTTTGCACCGTATGAGTTGGTGAAAACCATGCGTGCATCTATTTTAGTGCTCGGTCCATTGGTGGCGCGCTATGGTAGTGCAAAAGTGTCTTTGCCGGGTGGATGTGCGATTGGCTCGCGCCCAGTCGATCAACACTTAAAAGCTTTAGAAGCTTTAGGTGCAGAGATTGAAGTTGAAGCGGGTTATGTACATGCTAAAGTTGATGGCCGTCTGAAAGGTGGCGAAGTTATTTTTGATATGGTGACCGTGGGTGGTACCGAAAATATCTTAATGGCTGCGGCATTGGCAGAAGGCGTGACTACGATTCGTAATGCGGCACGTGAACCTGAAATTACGGACCTTGCGAAAATGTTGATCGCGATGGGTGCAAAAATTGAAGGTTTAGATACTGATACCTTAGTGGTAACAGGTGTTGAAAAACTACATGGCTGTGAATACGCTGTAGTTGCTGACCGTATTGAAACGGGTTCGTATTTGGCTGCTGCGGCCATTACCGGTGGTCGTGTAAAAACCACACATACTGATCCAACATTGATGGAATCAGTTTTAGAAAAGTTTGAAGAAATGGGCGCGGAAGTGACCCGTGGTGATGATTGGATTGAACTGGATATGATGGGTAAACGCCCGAAAGCAGTCAGCTTCCAAACGCTACCACATCCTGACTTCCCAACTGATATGCAAGCACAGATTATGGCAGTTAATGCGATTGGTCGTGGTTTTGCTACTATTTCTGAAACGATTTTTGAAAACCGTTTTATGCACGTACCTGAATTGTCACGTATGGGTGCCAATATTCAGGTCGAAGGTAATGATGCTGTCGTGACGGGTGTAGAGAAACTTTCTGCAGCACCTGTGATGGCAACAGATTTACGCGCTTCTTTCTCGCTGGTGCTAGCTGCACTTGCTGCGGATGGTGAGACGCTGATTGATCGTATCTATCATATTGACCGCGGTTATGAAGATGTCGAAGCGAAATTACAAGGTATAGGCGCCCAAATTAAGCGAGTAAGTTCATGAGCGATATGAGAAACGATGATCCAAATTTTGACGTAATGGGCAATTTTGATCATGGTTTAACATTGGCATTGAGTAAAGGTCGTATTTTAAAAGAAACCCTGCCTTTACTTGAAACGGCTGGAATTAACTTACTGGAAGATCCTGATAAATCACGTAAGTTAATTTTCCCAACCACCCATAAACAAGTCCGTATTTTAATTTTACGTGCTTCTGACGTACCCACCTATGTGGAAAATGGTGCGGCTGATATTGGTGTTGCGGGCAAAGACGTGCTTATGGAACATGGCGCGCAAAACGTTTATGAACCGCTCGATCTAAAAATCGCAGTATGTAAACTGATGACCGCGGGCAAAGTCGGCATGGAGCGTCCAAAAGGACGTTTAAAAATTGCCACCAAATACGTAAACTTAACCCGTCAGTACTATGCAAGCTTAGGTGAGCAAGTCGATGTGATTAAGTTGTATGGTTCAATGGAACTTGCACCGTTGGTGGGTTTAGGTGATTACATTGTTGACGTGGTCGATACGGGGAATACTTTACGTGCCAATGGTTTAGAACCTTTGGAAGAAATTTGTAAAGTGTCTTCGCGTTTGATCGTGAACAAGGCAAGTTTCAAACGTAAGCAAGCCTTGTTAAACCCAATTCTTGCACAGTTAGAAACAGCAGTTGCTGAACGTGAAGCGTTAAAAAACCAATAAGTTGATCTTTTTTGTTTAAAAAAACCGCTATCGATGATGGCGGTTTTTTTGTACCTGCTCATTTTTAATTTTTCTATTGGATTGAAATACAATAGGATTGAACCTGAACCAGTTGATTTAAAGTATTAAACGTATAGACATCACAAGCAGAAATTCGGGATGTCTGCTGGGTGTTATGAAATTGCGCTGCACCTTGAACAATCACATGATGACCCGTTTGATGAATTGCTTGAATATGGAACTCATGCGCGACCGTCGTAAAATAATGCTCGATAGACTGGCAATGCTTCAGCACTTGATCAAAACCTGACAGCTGTTGTTCACCTACAATTTCCCATGTAATGGTTTGTGAAAAATGCTGTTGGATTCGACTAAATTGCCCCGTTGAAAAGTAGGTGGCTATGTCCGTAAGGGTCATCTCGTTTTGCCTGTTTTTTAGTCATGTTTAATAATTCTAGTTTAAAAATCATGATCACATTCATTTCCCGATGAAGTTAAAAGTAATTTTTCATTACACTCCGTGTTTAGCTGGAGGATTGTTGCCCACAAAATACAGGAAACAAGGTAAACTAAAGCTTCCCTTTATTTTCATTGTGGATAAATTGATGCGACGTTTATCGACTCAAGATCAGAACTTTAAACAAGTCTTTGCTGATTTGTTGGCTTTTGAAACCGTGAGTGACCCAGAACTTTTAAAAACCGTAGATCAAATCATCGCTGATGTTCGTCAGCATGGTAATGCTCATGTTCTTAAACTCACTCAACAGTTCGATCGACATCCCGCGCATCAATTCTCAGATTTAGAACTGACCCAAGAACAATTAAAAACCGCTTTTGAGGGTTTGAGTACTGAAGTCCGCGAGGCGTTAGAGCTTGCTGCAAACCGTATTCGTGAGTTTCACCAAGCGCAAAAACAAGAAGGATGGACCTATGTGGATGCCTTGGGGAACACACTTGGGCAAAAAGTAACGCCTTTAGATCGCGTTGGTATTTATGTACCTGGCGGTTTGGCATCTTATCCGTCTTCTGTGTTAATGAACGCTGTGCCTGCGCATGTGGCAGGTGTACCTGAAATTATTATGGTGGTGCCTGCACCGAATGGTGAGTTGAATCCTTTGGTATTAGCAGCTGCTTATTTGGCTGGTGTCAGCCGTGTCTTTACCATTGGTGGGGCACAAGCGGTTGCGGCTTTAGCCTATGGTACAGAAACGATTCCGGCGGTGGATAAGATTACAGGACCGGGCAACCGTTTTGTCGCGGCTGCGAAACGTGCAGTATTCGGACAAGTCGGTATCGACATGATTGCAGGGCCGTCTGAAATTTTAGTTTATGCCGAAGGCGCGAATAACGCACAGTGGCTGGCAATGGATTTATTGTCCCAAGCTGAACACGATACTGTGGCACAAGCAGTGTTTATTACACCAGATGAACAGTTATTAAATGAAGTAGAGTTGGCTATTGAAGCGCATTTACAAGCTTTACCTAAGGCGGAGATTGCGCGTACTTCAATTGCCAATCGTGGCGCGTTAGTGCTTGTGAAAGACCGCGCTGAAGCAGTTGAGCTGATTAATCAAGTTGCCCCTGAGCATTTAGAGCTTTGCTTAGATGAAGCACAGGAAATGGCTGAAGATATTCGCCATGCAGGCGCAATCTTTATGGGGCGTTATACTCCAGAGGCAATCGGCGACTATTGTGCAGGGCCCAACCACGTTTTGCCAACTTCAGGTACGGCACGCTTTTCCTCGCCGCTGGGTGTATATGATTTCCAAAAGCGTTCAAGTTTGATTATGTGCTCTGAGCAAGGTGTGAAAACTTTGGCGAAAACTGCAGATATCTTAGCGCAACAAGAAAACTTAGATGCGCATGCGCGTTCGGCACGTTATCGTTATCAATAATATAAATTTAGATCCCTCATTTGTTCAGTAATGAATGTTCCTCTCCCTATGGGGGAGGTTAGGAGAGGGGAAAATATTTAATTCAGTTTGGGACATCATAAACCTCTCCCAAACCCTCTCCTAGAAGGAGAGGGCTTATATAAAAGTAAGTTGAGTGCCTAAATGAGATAGACAATGTTTAACATTACTACAGAACAAATGCGTTTTTGGAGTCCTGAAGTACGTGAATTAGAACCGTATGTGCCAGGTGAACAACCGAAAATTCAAAATTTATTGAAGCTCAATACCAACGAAAATCCATATCCACCCTCACCAAAAGTGGTGGAGGCTGTTCAAGCAGTTTTGGAAAACTCTGCAGATGTATTGCGTTTATATCCAGATCCAGATGCTTCTGCGTTAAAGCAGGCGATTGCGAAACAACAAAATGTTGCGGTTGAAAATATTTTTGTCGGCAATGGTTCAGATGAAGTCTTAGCTCATATTTTTAAAGCATTTTTTGTGCAAGAGCTGCCTGTACTTTACCCCGATATTACCTATAGCTTCTATCCTGTTTATAGCCAATTTTTTGGGGTCAAAACCAAAATTTTACCACTCAATGATGACTTTGAAATTGTGGTGGATGACTATAAACAAGCCAATGGCGGCATTATTATCACCAATCCAAATGCACCAACCAGTATTGATATTGGTTTAGCTGCAATAGAAGCAGTGCTTCAGGCCAATCCAAATTCAGTGGTGGTCATTGATGAAGCTTATGTAGACTTTGGTGCTGAATCGGCAGTCAGTTTGGTGGAAAAATATGAGAACTTGGTGGTGTGCCAAACCACGTCTAAGTCTCGCTCACTGGCGGGTTTACGTGTTGGTTTTGCGATTGCTCAACCGCATTTGATTGCGGCACTTGAAGCGGTGAAGAATAGTTTTAATTCTTATCCGATGGACCGTTTTGCGATAGCCGCTGCGGTCGCTTCATTTGAAGATCAAGCTTATTTCGAAGCGCAAAATCAAAAAGTGATTCAAAGCCGTGAACATTTAGTTGAACAATTGACCGCACTGGGCTTTAACGTTTTGCCATCAAGTGCCAACTTTATCTTTGCATCATTGCCTAGCAAAGATGCAGGTGAGTTAGCGGCTGAATTACGTGAACAAGGCATTATTGTGCGTTATTTCAATAAACCGCGGATTAACCAATTTTTACGTATCACGGTTGGAACTGATGAACAAAATCAACGCTTAGCCGATACATTGAAAAATGATATTTTAAAATAAACTTTCAACAGTTTTGATCTTTGAAAAGTGAACCTTCACTGATGTGAAGGTTCACTTTTTTATTTTGGCGGCTATTCAGTGTCCGTTTGTACAAAGGTATTGAGTAAATTAAGCAGTGCTGAGACCTTGTCAAAACATTCTTGGTATTCAGCCTCACACTCTGATGCAATGGTAATTCCACCGCCAGCCCAAAGCGAAACCTCATCTTGGAATTTTTGAATAGAACGAATCAGAATGTTCCAAGAACCAGTACCATCGAAATTAAAATAACCCATTGAGCCACAGTACGCTCCGCGTGGTGCTCCTTCGAGTTCTTCAATAATCTGCATCGCTCGAATTTTAGGCGCGCCTGTAATAGACCCGCCAGGTAGCGCAGAGAGCAGCACATGAAAGGGATGAACTTCTGCTTTAAGTGTTGCTTCGACTTCGCTGACCATATGATGGACTTGATTAAAGCTTTCAATATTAAACAGTTTAGGTGTTTTGACTGAGCCCGTTTCTGCATAAACACTCAAGTCATTACGCAGTAGATCAACAATCATCACATTTTCAGCTTGATCTTTTTCCGAAGCCATTAAGCGTTGTTTAGATTGTTCATCTAAGACTGGATCTGCATAGCGCGGCATGGTGCCTTTAATCGGCTTAGTGATGATTTTACGATGGGTTTGAAAATCAATAAACAACTCGGGTGAACAGCTTAAGAGCTCAAAATCATCGATACGGAGATAGCCCGAGTAAGGTGCATCGGTCAATTGCCAAAATGCCTCGACCACACTTAGGAGTTGACCGTGTGCTTTGGCGGTAAACTCTTGTGTGAGATTGATTTGATAACAATCCCCAGCTTTGATGTATTCCTGTACTTGTTGAAAGGCTTGCTTGTATTGATTTTTAGTCCAGCGTGCTTGGCAGATCGACCCGAGTTGGAGTGGATGAGTTAAGGCCGATGGCTGTAATAAATACGATTCAATTTTGCGATAAATGCGTTCAGCTTGTAAATCACTACTGCAAAATAGCCAACCTGTATCAGTCCATTGTAGATAACTGCTGTATAAACCTAAAAATAGGCTTGGCTGTGACTTAATTTGAACCGGAACGTGTTGCTGGACGGCATAATCATAACTGACGAATCCAATGAGTCCGCCACTAAAAGATGCTTCTTTTTGTTCTGAGCTTGGCTGAATATTACTGGAAATGTCTATTTCTTCGTCATCACGGATATAACAAAAATCCTGTGTGCGTTGAAAGAAAAAGTGCTGGTTTTTTCGAAAAACTTGGTAACGTTCAGGTAAAAAAGCAATGACGGGTGCATCGACATTTTGTAAATAGACTAACTGTGTGAGCTCATTCAACGCCTGTAGTATATGAGATACAGAGAGGGTTGAATCACAAATTATCTTTTTAAATGATTGGCTTAGAGTCATGCTAACGCAAATAGGATCAAAAAATTCAGGCTATTTTACCGCATTGTGCGTGTACGCATAGAGGAAATACCGTTTATCGGTAAGCTATGGATTGCGACCAACAGCAGTTGATCAAAAAATCACTCAGATATAACGTAGTTCAGGCAATAAAGTCACTCAAGGATAGGTGTTAATACTGCGACAAAATAAAAAAACAGTAACTAACACCGAGTGATCGATATCACAAAAATAAAGCTCTTAGGAGACTTCAAATAAAGCGGTAACCTTCCGTATCCTCTTGGCAAATCCTATCTTTGATAAAATTGATGGCGCAGTTATTGGCGCAAATACCAATATTGTGAGTGATGTGAATAGTGAAGGAAAACAGACCTCTACAGTGATTGGTGGGGCACGCGTTAATCTCGGTAATTTATTGTCTGCCAATGTTAATGAAAGTGCTTATATTTCCCTCAGTGATTTTTCTGGTGCAGGGGTAAAGTGGACCAATATCTATAAGGCGTATTTGAGTAACTATTATGAAAAAAATAGCATTGCCAATCAAGCAGCCGCAGACTTCCGTGAAGGCGAAGTTTCAATTGAAATTGCTGATTGCTATAAAGTGTTAGCAAAATAATATCGTTGTAAACACAAAAAAGCCCATCATCGATGGGCTTTTTTTGATATTAGGCAACATTAACCTGTATGATCTAAGCGTGTACCTAGGGTTTCGAGATGAAGATTAAATTGATTACTTTTACGGTCGGCAAAATAGTGACGTAAGGTATGTTCGACACTTGGAAAAGCCAGTTCTGACCAAGGAATTTCATCTTCTTCAAATAAACGACATTCAATGCTTTCCTCGCCAGCACCAAATTTTCCATCCACTAAGTTCGCTTTAAAGAGGACATAAATTTGACCAATACGCGGAATATTGTACATACAATACAGCTGTTCAATTTCAACTTCCGCTTCTGCTTCTTCACGGGTTTCACGTGCAGCACCTTGTTCCATGGTTTCAAACAATTCCATGTAACCTGCTGGCAATGTCCATAATCCATAACGCGGTTCAATGGCGCGGCGGCATAACAAGACTTTATTTTCCCAAAGTGCAAGTGCCCCACAAATCACTTTAGGATTCACATAATGAATAGAACGACATGAGGTGCAAACACGACGTAATTGATGGTCGCCAAGCGGGATTTGTTCTGCTGTTTTTTGTCCGCAATTGCTGCAAAAGTCCATATTCATCATCAATGATAAAGTTCAGACTCAGCATAACTTAAAAATTAAATTTTGGCATCATTTCTCTTTTTTCAGTATCAAATTCAGCTATGATGAAAAAAAGAATGATGGGGACGACGTTCAATGGATGAACATTCATTAACACGCATGCTGCAGCAACAGTTACGGTTTTCAAGCAAAATTAAATCGGCAGATGCAGCTGTGTTAATCGCGATCACCAATGAAGACAATCCCAAAGTTTTACTGACCCGCCGCTCTGTTTACCTATCTAATCATGCTGGTGAAGTGTCTTTTCCTGGCGGAAAAAGAGATCCGCAAGATACCAGTAATATCGTGGTTGCCTTGCGTGAAGCTTATGAAGAGACCGCATTGAATCCTTTTGATGTACAGCTGCTCGGTGATTTGCCGATGCAAAAGGCCCGTAATGGCATGTTGGTCAAACCTGTGGTTGGGCTGATTCCGCCTGAAGTTGAACTGGTTGCCCAGCCGACAGAAATTGATCGTATTTTCTTTGCATCACTCAAACAGCTGATGGAAGTGCCTGCGGTACCTTATGAAGTTCGTTTTGCCTATCAATCTCTCTATTTTCCTAGTATGCGGGTAGAAAATGAAATTATTTGGGGGCTGACAGCACGGATGCTGGTTACATTATTTCAATATGGTTTGGGTTACCATAAAGATTGGCCATTTTTAGTCAATTCACCGACATTTCGGTTATCCAAGTAAGTTTAATATTTTAAGGAAGAGATATGCTGTACAAATTTAAAGGTCATGCCCCACAAGCGATGCATCAACCATGGAATGGCTGGGTTGCGGAAAATGCCACAGTCATCGGTCAAGTCGAATTGGGGCAGCAAGTCAGTATTTGGTTTGGAGCAGTCGTACGTGCAGACAATTGCAAAATTCGTTTAGGTGACTTTACCAATATTCAGGAAAATGCGGTTTTACATACCGATGCTGGGATTGAAATGAATATTGGCAATTATGTCACGATTGGGCATCAAGCTATGTTGCATGGTTGCACCGTGGGGGATAACAGTCTGATTGGGATTAATGCCGTAGTTTTAAACAATGCCATGATTGGTAAAAATTGTATTATTGGCGCAAATGCACTGATTCCGGAAGGTAAAGTCATTCCAGATAATTCTCTGGTTATGGGCTCACCGGGTAAAGTCGTCAAAACTTTGGATGAAACGGCTGAAGCTCGTTTGAAAATGAGTGCACTACATTATGCAGAACACTTTAAACAATTTATCGATTTAGAGCCAGCACAGTTATAAGCTTATTTTTTCCCATCCAGCCTAGATTTTTCTAGGCTTTTTTAGCTCTGTTCCGAGAACATCTCGCCTAGTGCTTTTGAGTGGAGTATCATAGCCACGTTTTTATAGATTAAATCATTAAGGTTGTGCATGAAAGTGCTGGCATTGGAATCTGCAAATGAGCAGTGTTCCGTCTCTATTGTAGATGAAAATCAAGAACTTTTTTTCCAATTGGATACGCGCGCAAAAGCACAAACGCAAACGATTCTACCAATGATTGAACAAGGGTTTTTACAGTTGGATATAAAGACAGAAGATTTGTCTTGTATCGCTTTTAGCCGTGGTCCCGGTTCTTTTAGCGGCGTTCGTATTAATGCTGCCGTGACTCAAGCTTTGGCATGGTCGAATGATTTGCCTGTGATTCCTGTTTCAACCTTACAAGCACTCGCACAAGCTGGACATCGTGTGCATGGTCTAACCACAGTCACAGCAGTTTTAGACGCTCGTATGAGTGAAGTCTATATTGCAAGTTTTCAATTAGATGCAGATGGCATCATGCAAGCCGTCGATGAAGAGCAGCTTTTAAGCTATGCCGCGGCTACTGAATGTACACCGTTTATTTTAGTCGGTTCAGGCGCAACCTTAATTGATCCATCACAAATACAATACAAAGATTTAAGTGCAACTGCGCAAGATATTGCCACAATTGCGCGCAAGAATGCACAGCAACAACACTGGGTGAGTGCTGAACTTGCACTTCCAGTTTATTTACGTGATAACGCTTGGAAAAAAATCCCGGAACAGGGCAAAGCATAATTAGGGTTTTTTATGGATCTTTTACTGCTGCTCAAAGCGGCAATTATGGGTATTGTTGAAGGTATTACTGAATTCTTACCCATTTCGAGTACTGGACATTTAATTTTAGCTTCAGAACTCATGAATTTCTGGACCAAAGAAAAAAGTGATGTCTTTGTGATCGCCATTCAAATGGGGGCAATTGCAGCCGTCATTTATGAATATTGGGCACGTTTGTGGGGAGCAGCAACGGGGATTTTTAGTGGTGAACCCCAAGGTCGCCGTCTTGGGATTGGGCTAATTTTAGCGTCGATTCCTATTGTGCTGATTGGTCTGACATTTGGTCAAACGGTGAAAGAGCTTTTATTTAATGATATTGCCATTGCCATCGGCTTGATTGTAGGTGGCTTGATTATTATTTGGATTGAAAAGCATCCACCACAAGAGCGCGTCCATGAAGTTGAAGACCTGAGTGTGAAAGATGCGATTTGGATTGGTCTGATTCAAGTGTTGTCTTTAATTCCAGGGACATCACGTTCGGGGGCAACCATTATTGGCGCGATGTTCATGGGCGTTTCGCGTAAAGCGGCGACTGAGTTTTCATTCTTCTTGGGTATTCCTGTCATTATTGGTGCGGGTCTGTTAGATTTGTATCAAAGTGCGCATGTGTTTGACGGACAACAAGATTGGATCGTATTGGCAACAGGCATTATTGTTTCTTTTGTTTCGGCTTTACTGTTGATTCGTGCTTTAGTCGCTTATGTGGCGAAGCGTGATTTTATGATTTTTGCATGGTACCGCATTGCTTCAGGCTTAGTGATTCTATTATTTGCCTTTACGGGTTGGAAGCTATGGTAAGCCCAATGCGCTTATATGTGGAACAAGAGCACTTAGAAAAAGCACAGCACTATGTTGCTGTGCTTTTTTCTCGTGGTGTCGAGGTCAGTATTGAAGTTGCCGAAAAGTTAAATGCACGTTTCTTCCGATTTCATCCTGAACTGGGTTTGTGTGCCGATGCCGATGGGCTTTGGCTGTGTGCTAATGGCATGAAAATGCAGCCGGATTGGAAAGCTGAAGTTCCACGTTTAAAGCGTGCGTCGTTAAAGTCTGAAATGATTGCTCGTGCTTGCCACTTGACTGAAAAACCTATGCTCATTGATGCAACGGCAGGGCTTGGGCATGACTCACTGCTCATGGCACATTTGGGAGCCAATGTCACTTTGGTAGAACGCCATCCCATTTTATTTACCTTGCTAGAGTCAAGTAAGGAACAGGCTTTACAGGATGCATTCTTAAACCCTGTGGTGACTCGAATTGACTTAGTTTTTTCAGATTCCGCACAGTATTTGCAGCAACAAGCAGAGCAGGGCAATACGGTCGATGTGGTTTATCTAGATCCGATGTTTCCACAACGTGATCAAAATCAGCAAGCGGTGAAAAAACAGGCGCAAGTGAAAAAGCAAATGCAGCTTTTACATATGTTACTGCCTGAAGATGGTGAAATGGATTTGGGTGATAATCTGCTTGGCTTAGCGCAAAAAGTGGCAAAACGGGTGGTGGTCAAACGTCCTCGCTTGGCCGTATTTTTGGCAAATCAAGAAACCACTCATCAGTGGCTGGGTGATGCATGCCGTTTTGATGCCTATTTTCAGCATGAACGCTTAGACTGAAGTGGAAGATTGCTTCAAAAGTATGCAAAGATTTGTTATATAGTTAAAAACATCATTGATAAAATGCTGATCAAGCATAAACTTAGTGTGTCCCTACGCAAGTCACAATTTAATTAGAATCTTATGATCGACTTCAAACCCTCCATCAATTTTTGGCATGATTTTAAAAGCAACCAAACTGCGGGGATGTGGTTGTTTCTAGGTTCACGACGCTCTTTGCAAATTGTCCATCCTTCGATTATGCAGCTCATCTTCTGGGGGATTTTAGGTGGCTCAGCCAATACTTTATTTAGCTGGTTGAGCGCAGGAGAGATCGGTGACTTTAACCCACAAGGTTTGGTCAGTTACGCACTTTGGCCTTTCATTGCCCTGATTGTCGGGATTTTTCTGTCTCAACGGGTGAATAATCCGCGTTTGATGTTGGTGCCAGCACTCCTTTGGTTGGTGTTGGATACGCATATCGCGTTATTACAAAGTTTTATCCAATATTTAGGCATGATTGATGTCCTGCCGTATTTCTTCTACGACTACCTGCCGAATGTGTTCATGGTACTGTTTGTTTGGCAGAGTTTGGCGGTGGTGTGGGTGTTTTCACGTGAGCTGAAATGGCCTTGGTGGGAGCGTGCTCTGATTGTCTTGGCTACGCTGTTTACCCTTGTGGTTTGGCAAATGTCAGTGACCAGTCAGCCGATTTGGAAAGTAGAAGAAACGCCACCAACCTTTGCAGAAGATGCCTTTTATGCACAAAGTCGTTTACTGAATAAAGCACTAGAGTCTGTGCAATATGGTGAATTTGCCCAGTCACATTGGTATTTCCTTGGTGTGGCGGGAGCGAGTTATCAAGATGTATTCCGTTCGGAAGTTGAGCGAATCAAAGAACAGTTCGACACGCGTTTTGGTACGTTGGGCCGTTCGATGATGTTGGTGAATAACCCTGCTACACGAACAGAAATTCCGATTGCCTCTAAACACAGTATTGAAATGGCGCTGCGTCGTATGGGACAGCAGATGAACCGTGAAAGCGATGTGTTATTTTTATATATGACTTCGCATGGTTTACCGAACCAGTTCGAAATGGAAAATGCACCTTTAGACTTAACTCAGGTCGACCCGAAATGGTTACGCGAAACCTTAGATGCATCGGGCATTCGCTGGCGTGTGATTGTTATTTCATCGTGTTTCTCTGGAAGCTTTGTACCAGCACTCCAAAATGACAATACTTTGATCATTACCGCTTCGGCCGCAGACCGCCAGTCTTTTGGGTGTACCAATGAAGCAGATTATACTTATTTTGGTCGGGCGTTTTTCGATCAAGCAATGCGTGAACAAAACAGTATAGAAACTGCTTTTAGCCAAGCACAAAAGACTGTGAGCCAATGGGAAACAGCACAAGGTTTTGAACCGTCTGAACCACAGTGGTCGATGGGTAAAAATATGGAGCTGATGCTTCCACAACTTGAACAGCGCTTGTTTCCACCTAAAGCTGTTACTACCCCTTAATTTGGATCTAAAAAGGAACCCTGATGGAATTAGTACAATCTAACCGTAGTTTTGATGGTGAACAGCGTATTTACCGATTTAATTCCATCAGCCTTCAAGGCGAGAGCAAGTTTGGTATTTATTTACCGGCTCAAGCGTTAGCGGGGCAAGCGTGTCCAACATTATTTTATTTGGCAGGTTTAACCTGTACCGAAGAAACCTTTGCCATTAAAGCGCACGCACAGCGTTTAGCAGCACAGTTAGGTCTGATTTTGGTAACGCCTGATACTTCTCCTCGTGGTGAACAGGTTGTGCAAGGTGATCATTGGGATATTGGGCAAGGGGCAGGTTTTTATATCAATGCCACCCAAGCGCCGTGGGCCAAGCATTTCCAGATGGAAAGCTATGTCGCTGAAGAGTTATATGATTTAGTGATTCAGCAATTTGCTGTACAAGCAGAGCGTATTGGTATTTTCGGGCACAGCATGGGCGGTCATGGCGCTTTAACTTTGGCCTTGAAACATCCTGAGAAGTTTAAGTCGGTGTCTGCATTTGCTCCGATTTGTGCACCAAGCCAATGTCCTTGGGGAGAAAAAGCGTTTTCAAATTATTTAGGTTCAGATCAAGCTGAGTGGCTGAAACATGATGCAACCGCTTTGATCCAAACAAAAATAGCCCCTTTTGCCGATATTTTAATTGACCAGGGTTTGAGTGATCAGTTTTATAGCCAGCTCAATCCTGCATTATTTCAGCAAGCCTGTCAGGCTGCGGGCCAGCCACTGACGCTTCGCGAACATGCAGGCTATGACCATGGTTATTACTTTATTCAAAGTTTTATTGATGATCACCTGCAGTTTCATGCCGTACAGCTCGAATCTTAAATCTTGATTTGTCATATTTATTCTTAATTTTTGACTGGAAATCATCCAGCACTGGCATTAACATGGTTGGGTGATTGATTTTTTGTTCTTAAAAAATAAAACAGTAAAATAATAGATAGGGTATACATGCAAAATTCAGAGGCATCTTTGCCACCTGTAGAGGCTTCTTTTGAAGCAAGCTGGCCACCTCCACCAGCCGTTCCCACGGATGAGCCAAACGCCTATTTGGGACAGACCTTTCGTTTCCAATTCCGTGGTAATGCCCGAGAGTACTTTGGCATTTGGATTGTGAATATCTTATTGACCATTGTTACCTTCAGTTTATATGCACCTTGGGCGAAGGTTAGACGCTTACGCTATTTTTATGGCAACACGGTGTTTTATCGCCGCAAGTTTGATTTTACGGGTGTACCTACACGTATCCTGATTGGTCGAATTATTGCTTTGGGGGTGTACTTTGGCGCTTCAGCTTTGGCTCAGGTATCTTGGCAAGCTTCTTTAATTGGTTTCCTCATCATCTTTTTATTGGTTCCGTGGTTGGTGCGTTCAACCATTCGTTTCCGAGCGCGGAACAGTAAATTTGGCAATAGCCGCTTTTATTTTACAGGCACGACCAAAGAAGCCTATATCTTGGCGCTGAAAGGCATTTTGGTTTACATCTTTACTCTCGGGATCTTTTTCCCAGTGCTATTTTGGTATTTTAAAAAATACACGCTGGATAATTTACAACTCGGGCAGTTACGTTTTGAGCTACATGCCGATTGGCCTGACTATATGCGTGCCATGTACGTCCCTGTGTTTTTGTTTATTGGAATCGTCTTTGTTTTAGGATTATTCGTTGCCTTCACTCTTCAAGTTGGGAGCAGTTCTCCAACCCAGTTTGGGATTATTGTGGCGGTGATTTATATGATTGCTGCTTTTATGATTTGGCCGTTGATGATGGCTCGTATTTTTATTACGACATGGAATAAAGCCACGTTAGGGCGTAGTCCTTTCCAAACGGACTGTGGTCAGATGCATTATGCATGGATCGTGATGACCAACTGGATTTTAAAAATCCTCTCGCTTGGTTTGTTGTCGGCATGGGCCGCAGTACGTTTATATCAGTATCAAATTGAGTCATTAACTTTAACCCTAAAAAATGATCCAGATCGTATGTACAATTTGGCTCAAGATGACCCGAATGCTATTGCTGAAGAGCTGAGTGATATTTTTGACATCGATATTTCGCTGTAACGAGGCTTAAATGCAGGAACAAAACATCACCTTTTATGATGGGCAGATTTCTAAGCCTTATCCAGCCACGATTGCACCGATAGATAGCGAAACGGTGTTGATCTGTTATAACCAGCAGCAACGTCGTTATTACTATGCCGATATGCAGTTGATTGGGGCATTGGGGCAGATTCAACCTGTGATTGAGTTGAAAGATGATGCACGGATTGAATTTCCACAAGCATTGCCTGACTGGTTTGAGCTGAACAAAAAGCATGTACAGCATTCGATTTGGAAATTAGAGCGTTCACCAAGTCTCATCTTATTTAGTGTGGTGTTTGTTGCCGCTTTTATCTTTGCCATTTTAAGATGGGGTATCCCAAGCGCAGCACATTATGTCGCGATGCAACTACCTGCCGATACCATCTATAAACTCGGCGATGAAGCGCAAGAACAAGTGTTTAAGCTGACGGGACCTTCGACTATCCCCCTTGCGCGTCAAAAACAAATCATACAAAGCTATCAAGACCTTGTTGCGAATGGGCAACCTGCCAAAGTACTGTTTCGTGCAGGTGGACAAATTGGAACGAATGCTTTAGCGCTGCCAAACAACACCATTATTTTGACCGATGAACTGGTTAATTTAGCCAAAGATGATCATGAAATTATTGGGGTTTTAGCACATGAGCAAGGGCACTTGGTCGAGCGACATAGCTTACAGCAAGCCTTATCCAGTTTAGGTTTTAGTGTGCTGTTGATTGCGGTGACGGGGGACAGTTCGGCCTTATTTACAACTTTGCCTGTGGCTTTGGTTGGTGCCAGTTATTCACGCAATTTTGAAAGTGATGCGGACTTGTATGCCATGCATGTCTTGGATAAAAACCAGATTTCAAGCTTACATTTAGCGAATTTCTTGGCACGTATGGAAGCCGATGCACGTGCCGAAGAGGAAGAAAAGCAGCCGCAAGGGAAGTCTGAAGAAGAGGAGGAAGGTGGCATTGGTTCATTCTTCCAAAGTCACCCTGCGACCCAAGAGCGTATTGCGGCTATTCGCCAATTTAACCAACAGCAACGCTTATCAAACTAATTCATTCAGCCGCTGACTTAAACTTGTGTCCATGTTGCTGTGAGGGGCGTTTGTCCCATACGGATCAGGTGATCTAAAACTACGTGTTCTAAGTGACTCAATTTTTCTTCACTCGCCTCAATGCTGACATGTAAATGTTCGGCTTGAGGACTTAAAAGGACCCGTGCTTCAGGCATGATAATGGTAAAACTACTGGGTTCTTGTTCGATTTCAAACTTATGTTTCCAATGATTCACCAGTCGTTTTGCAATTCGAGCCGCATCTGTCGTGACAATATCCGCAGTACTTTTCATATTTACCTCGTCGATTGATCACTTACCATAGCAGTTTCAAGCCAAATGAAAAGTTGAATGTTGCAACGTTACGTTGCAAATTTAGAAAGCTTAACGCTTTCTTTTTTCACAAGTCCCAGTTCAAAAGCTGAATTTGCTATAATGCCTTTATTCCCTTTTGTATAAGCCAGGTACACGCATGTCCAAGCCTTATTTAATTGCACCATCTATTCTCTCTGCTGACTTTGCTCGTTTAGGTGAAGACGTTGAACATGTACTTGCAGCAGGTGCAGACGTGGTTCACTTTGATGTGATGGATAACCACTATGTGCCAAACCTGACTTTTGGTGCGGGTATTTGTAAGGCCCTCAAGAACTACGGCATCAAAGCCCCGATTGATGTGCATTTGATGGTTAAACCTGTCGATCGCATGATTGGTGACTTCCTAGAAGCAGGCGCGGACATTATTACCTTTCATCCAGAAGCCTCTGACCATATCGACCGTTCTTTACAGTTGATTAAATCAGGCGGTGCAAAAGCTGGTTTGGTCTTTAACCCAGCAACGCCGCTCCATTATTTAGATTATGTGCTCGATAAAGTCGATCAAATTTTGTTGATGAGTGTGAACCCAGGTTTCGGCGGTCAAAAGTTTATTCCGATGACTTTAGATAAACTACGTGAAGCGCGCAAAATTATTGATGCTTCAGGGCGTGATATTCGTTTAGAAGTGGATGGTGGTGTGTCACCTGCAAATATTCGCGAGATTGCGGAAGCGGGTGCAGATATGTTTGTTGCGGGTTCAGCTATTTTTGGAAAACCAGATTATAAAGCTGTGATTGATGATATGCGTGCAGAGCTTGCAAAAGTGGGTGCGGTAAAGGTTTAAGCTCATAGGTATAAATGCTATACGTCCTGTGGATAACTTTATGGATAAACTGGTGGATATCTATGTTGATAACGATATGGATAACTTGATTAATATTCAAACGTTTACACAGCAATGGTTTAGTATTTAGACGTTAAATGTATAAAAAGGACTCATTTTAGTCCTTTTTTATGGTGTGAAAGCCTGATTCTTACTGATGCTTTATTCATCTGTGCTTAAAAATGGCCCTGTTTAAAAAATAACTTTATTGTTTAAGTCTGCTAAGGTGCTAAACCGTCGCAGCAATTGAATTTAAATTTATAAACTTGTGTATAAACTATTCTTTGCTTATCCTGTAGATTGGGATCAGCAACAAAAAGTCAGGCATTTACATGCACAGAGCGTTTTGTTGCGTTGAAATATCATTCTTCACTGACTAAATAGGATTGATTGTGCGTTCATTGCTCAAGACACATTCTTGGTTTGTCTTACTCATTACCTTGGTAATGGGGTGGAGTGGTATTGCCCAAGCTTCGGCAGCGCCGATGCATCAAATGATGCAGCTCAGTATGCAGGCTGCAACCAGTGAGCAAAGTTCAGCGCATGCAACAGGTATGCAAAGCATGCCAGACTGTCATCAAACGAAATCATCGAGTCCAGTCTCTGGACATCAAATGCATATGGCTCAGACTGACATAACAGCGAAGAGCAACTGTCATGCCTCGGATATGCTGCAAAATAAGCAAGTTCAGTGTCAGGAGTGTGCACAGTATCACTGCCAAACAATGCTGACACTTTTAGACGTTGAACCGCTTGCAGTGGTTCAGCTTGAAGCCGCTTTAGTACAATCATCCCCCCATTTTCGTTATCAAGCTCAACATCTAGTGGGCTATTGGCAAGAAATTCTACGTCCTCCTAAAGCCTAATCCTGATTTTTAAAACTTTATTTTTAAAATTATTAGGATTTAGTCATGTCTATTCAATTTAAACAAAGCCTCATCCTTGGGGCATGTCTGATGTCATCTTCTTGGAGCTTTGCCGCAGTCAAAGAATACCAATTGGTGATTGATGAAAGTCCCATCAATTTAACGGGAAAGTCGTTAAAACGCATTAGCGTTAATGGGCAGTTTCCTGCACCTCTGCTTGAGTTTGAGGAAGGCGATGATGCGGTCATTCGTGTTAAAAACAACCTCAAAAAACAAGATTCATCGATCCACTGGCATGGTTTGCTTTTGCCTGGGCTGATGGATGGTGTACCAGGTTTTAACGGTTTTAATGGCATTCAACCGAAGAGCGAATTTGTCTATAAGTTCAAAGTGCGCCAAAGTGGCACCTATTGGTACCATGCGCATTCTAAAGGACAGGAACAAGATGGGCTGTATGGCGCATTGGTTATTTATCCCAAAGACAAAAAGCCTTTAGCTCAGCATGAAAAAGCCGAGCGTGATTATGTGGTGATGCTGTCGGACTTCCATGAGCAGAGCAGTGAACAAATTCAGAAGAATTTGAAAATTTCTGCCGAGTATTATCAAAATCAGCGTGAAACCGTTGGTGATGTGTGGAAGCAAGTGCAACGTGATGGCTTAAAAGCCGCGTGGCAAGACCGTTCCATGTGGAACCAAATGCGCATGCTAAAAACGGATCTGTCGGATGTCACGGGTTATACCTTCCTGATTAATGGTAAAACGCCTGAGCAGAACTGGACAGGTATGTTTAAGCCGAATGAGAAGGTTCGGTTGCGTTTTATCAATGCTTCAGCCATGTCATTTTTTGATATCCGTATTCCTCACTTAAAAATGACGGTAGTCAGTGCAGATGGTCAGCCTGTTAAACCCGTTCCTGTGGATGAGTTTCGGATTGGAACTGCTGAAACTTATGATGTGATTGTGGAACCGAAAGCAGGGCATTATCAAATTGAAGCAGAGTCGATTGACCGTTCAGGCTACGCCATTGGAACTTTACACAATGAGTTGACCCCAATCGCACAGAGCATAGATATGCCTGCGCCACGTCCACGCTCATTGTTGACCATGGAAGATATGGGACACGGCTCAGAACATTCAGGTATGGATCACTCAAAGATGAGTCATGAAGCGATGCCTGCAATGGATCACTCCAAAATGAACCCTGAAGCGATGCCTGAAATGGATCATTCGAAGATGAATCATGCGGCGATGGTTGGTATGGATCATTCAAAGATGAATCATGAGACCATGTCTGAGATGGATCATACACAGATGGGTCATGCGCAACAGAATACGACAGCAATTTCGGTACAGGAAGCTGTTACACCAGTGTATGGGTGGGCGAATGCCTCTACTCCTAAAGGTGATAAGGCATTGCAATATAGCGATCTGAAATCCTTAGAGCCTCAAAAAGATACCCGTGAGGCGACGAGCGAGTTAGTGATTCGTTTGGGTGGAACTATGGAGCGCTATTTGTGGACCATCAATGGGAAAAAATTTAGCGACGCTGAACCGTTGAAAGTGAAGTACGGTGAGCGTATTCGGATCAAATTTATCAATGACAGTATGATGGCGCATCCGATGCATTTGCACGGTATGTTTATGCAACTGGAAAATGGACAAGCCGCCGTGGATATGCCGAATAAGCACACTTTGATTGTGCCACCGGGCAAAACAGTGACTGCTTTACTGACCGCAGATGAGTTAGGCGAATGGGCCATTCACTGTCATCTGCTGTATCACATGAGCTCAGGCATGATGAATAAACTGATTGTGGCCAATGTGAGTGATAGTCAAGTGTCCAGCACCCCAATTCAAGAGCAAAAAACAGCTGCTCAAGCTGAACCAAAAGGAGATGAACATGCGCATCACTAATCTTTTTTCAGGTTTTACTTTAGCTGTTAGTGTCTTATTGAGTTCGTTTGCTATGGCTGCCGAATCTCATGCACAGCATGAAAAACAAAAAGCCAAATCTACAAGCCAAGTTCAGTCCAAAGATATGCCACATGAGCATCATCAGCATAGTGCCGATGAACATGCTCAGATGCTGAAACAGAAAAATGCGGTGGGTCAGCCTTCATCGGAGAAGCAAGCTCAGACTCAACCAAGCAAACAGTCGAAGGCTCAGAAAGGAGATCATCATGCGCACCATTAATCTTTTTTCAAAAAGCATATTGAGTAGTTCTTTCGTGTTGATGAGTGCTGCAACTATGGCGCATGAAGGGCATCATATGCCTGCTGAAGCAAATGCAAATATGTCCATGACCACTGACTCTGTTATGTCACAACATACACAGCATCAGGTGATGACTACTCCAACTCAAGCTGCTCCGCAGTCTAGCGCACAACATGTACAGCATCATGATTCAACAGCACATATGCATGATCACCGCAAAGAGCACGGTGCGCAAATTTATGCGGTCACTACCATTGATAACAAATGGTTGCTAAATGAAGACGGCGATGGCAGTTTAAAGTCTGAGTTTGAAACCCGTATCGGGACAGATGAAAATAAGCTGTTTATCAAAGTACATGCGGATAAGCAGGAATCGCTTAAGGCTGAGTATGATGCCAAAGTGCTGTATAGCCGTATGATTTCAGACTTTTGGGATGTACAGGCGGGTGCACGTTACCGAGCTGAAAAAGTGGAGCATGAACAGCAGGGATGGGATACGGAAGAAAAAGTGGATGGGGTGCTTGGCTTACATGGTTTAGCGCCGTATTTCTTTGAAACTGATGCTTACGTATATGCTGGTGCAGACAACTATGCTGCGTTTAGTTTAGAAACTGAGCGGGACTTGTTACTGACTCAAAAGCTGATTTTCAAGCCTTATTTAGATATGAATATTATTTTCAGTGAAGACACTAAATATGCCAAAAAATCAGGTCTCAGTAGCGCAGCTGTTGGTCTTGAGACACGTTATGAGATCAGCAAAAAAGTCATGCCTTATGTGGACATTGCCTATGAATATAGCAAAGGCAATGAAGCAACGGCTTGGCAAGCTGAAAGTGATGACGAAAAAGGTTGGCAGTATGGAATGGGTCTTCGCTTTAAATTTTAAGTCGGATGTTTAGATTTAAAGAGAATATCTAAGATTGCACCAATGTTGTGCTGAAAGAGTGATCTGCTGGTTCGGGTCACTCTTTTTTGCGCTTTAATGATTTCTAAGTGTGAAAATAATTCATTTTGGTGCGCTCTTTGCTATAATTTGAGGCATATTTAGGAGGAACGACCTCCCTCATATTGAGAAAATTCGTCAGGACGGCCTGACTCTAGTAAAGAGGAGTCAGTAGCATGGCTTGGGTTTTTCTTATCTTTGCGGGTCTGTTTGAAATCGTTTGGGCATATTCAATGAAGCTGTCTGAAGGATTTAGCAAACTTACACCCAGCATCATCACCATTGTGTTCATGATTTTAAGTTTTGGTTTACTGGCCTATGCAATGCGAACATTGCCGCTAGGGACTGCGTATACCATTTGGACTGGAATTGGTGCGATAGGGTCTTTCTTGGTGGGGATTTTTATTTTAGGTGAGCCCGCGACAGCTATGCGGATGTTTGCTGCGGTGCTGATTGTATCGGGCTTGATTTTGATGAAACTCTCATCCAGCTAAATTCATTCAAATATGTAGAGCTTCAAGCGATCCTTCGTTTGAAGCTTTGTTGTTTCTGCTCTATGTAAAAGGTGTGTGACGTATGGCGTGGGTGATTTTAATAGTTGCAGGTTTGCTCGAAGTGGTTTGGGCCTATGCGATGAAAGTCTCAGATGGTTTTACTAAACTGACGCCGAGTATTTTGACTCTTGTATTTATGGTGGCCAGTTTTGCATTGCTGTCTTATGCCATGAAGACCTTACCTTTGGGCACTGCCTATACCGTTTGGACAGGGATCGGCGCGATTGGTTCATTTTTGGTTGGTATTTTGATTTTGGGTGAACCAGCTAATGCCATGCGGATGCTCGCAGCGGTTTTAATCATTTCTGGGCTTGTACTGATGAAACTTTCATCGTCATAATGTTGCATACATAGACAATTTTTGTGGTGAACCATGCGCTTATTTTTTAAATATATGCCATCTCCTGTCGGGGTGCTGAGACTGGTGGCACATGATCAAGCCTTGGTTGCCGTATTGTGGGAAAATGAAAACCCAAAACGGGTACGTTTAGCTGAGCTGATCGAACACAATCAGCATCCGATTCTGCTGGAAACTGAACGACAGTTGAGCGAGTATTTTGCTGCAAAGCGTCAATGTTTTGATTTGCCTTTGGATTTTGCGGGGACAGATTTTCAGAAGCAAGTTTGGCAGGCTTTACTGCAAATTCCGTTTGGTGAAACCCGAAGCTATAAAGATATTGCGCTACAGATTGGTAATGTCAAAGCCGTTCGTGCAGTGGGCGCGGCTAATGGCAAAAATCCAATTTCAATCATTGCGCCGTGCCATCGGGTGGTAGGTGCGAATGGAAAATTGGTCGGCTTTGCAGGTGGTTTGGACAATAAAGATATTTTATTGAAACTTGAGAAAATTGCGAATTAAGATCATTTTTCGGAGTTTTTATGCTCGTATTTTAGTTTAATAATTTTAAAATCAGTACGTTGTCTTTTAATCTATATTCTTTTAAAGAATCGTGTCTTTAACTCAAATAACGATGAATAATATGATAAGTCAAATTGTGGGGAATGTGTTTTCAGAGCTGTGGTGGATGTTGCTGATCTTGTTCGGGATCGGCCTTTTAAAAGCGTTTAAGCCTTATCTGAAAGGAAAATTCGGCGAGTTCGCAGTTCAAGCGCATGTGAAATTATATTTGGATGAACGTTATATTCTAATTAACGATGTGACTTTGCCTGATGAGCAGGGCGGAACGACTCAAATTGACCATATTCTATTGAGCCCTTTTGGCGTTTTTGTGATTGAAACCAAAAACTATAAGGGGTGGATTTTTGGTGGTGAGCGTCAAAAGATGTGGACGCAAAAAATTTATAAAAAGAGCTTTAAATTTCAAAATCCGCTGCATCAAAATTATAAACACGTCAAAGTTTTGCAAAGTGTGTTGCAAGATATTGTTGATGTAGATTATATCCATTCTGCTGTGGTGTTTATGCCTGAATGCGAGTTTAAAACTGCGATGCCCAGTACGGTATTTAAAGGTAAAGCATGGGTCGATTATATTAAGACCTTTGACACAGTGGTGATTCCAGCGATGAAACTGAAACGGATTCAGCTTCGGATCGAAAAAGAAGTGTTAGAGAAGTCATGGAAAACCAACCGTGAGCATGTGGCACATTTAAAACAACGCCATCAAGATGGTTAAATACTCCATTCCAAAGGTGACACATTCATTTTGCACCGAAAATAAAATCTAGAATTTAAAAAAAAGCCAGTCCATTTCTTCATGGACTGGCTTTTACCTTTGCAGTTTTTTTCTAACTTAAAAACGCTTTGGAATTTTTTGACCGCCTTCAACAGGTGTTTCTGCCTGTTTTAATACACCAAAGAGCCAAGTTTCGGCATGATGTACTGCGACTTTAACACTGTCACTTTGCGCCAGACGGCCTGCAATAAAACTTGCCAGTGAGCAACCTGAACCGTGATATTCACCTGCTAAACGCGGGCAGCGAGTTTCAGAAATGAGCTCGCCATTCACAAACAGGGCATTACGAATATAGTCTGGTGTGTCTTCATGACCACCTTTGACCAGTACCGCTTTGGCCCCCATTTCGAACAGTTTTTGTGTCGCGGCGTCTAAGTCGTCGAGACCTGTTAACGCTCGTAGTTCAACTGTATTTGGGGTAATAATGTCCGCCAATGGGATCAGTTCAACAAAGGCTTTGACCAAGGTGGCTTGATCACCCAGTGAACCTCCACTGTTGGCCACCAAAACAGGGTCGAGCACATAATTGTACTCAGGATGTTCACGTAGAAACTCAGCCAGTGCTGCAATATTATCTGTGGTGCCTAACATGCCAGATTTTACGGCTTTAATCGGTAAATCACCGACAACAGCGTGCGCCTGAGCTAACAGCAATTCTTTTGACGTCGCTTCAAAGCCAAACACTTGTTGCGAGTTTTGAACAGTGAGTGCTGTACACGCAATGGCTGCATGCGCACCACTTTGACCAACCGCTTCGATATCGGCCTGTAAACCAGCACCACCTGAAGGGTCTAAACCAGAAAAGCACAGTACGGTTGCGCGCACAGAAATATCCTTGTTGCGAAAATTTGCGATAGTATAGGCAACTTTGGCAGAACTCTCGATAGTATTTTATTTAAAGCTCAAGAAGGATCAGCTGTGATTAAACATATTTTGCTAGATTTAGATGGAACATTAACAGATCCGAAAGTTGGCATTACCGCCAGTGCGCGTTATGGCTTAAACAAAGTCGGACATCCCATTGCTGAAGATCTAAACATTGACTGGATTATTGGGCCACCCCTGAAAGCATCTTTGGCAAAACTCTTAAATGTTACAGTGGACGATGTTTTGGCAGAGCAAGCTTTATTGGGCTATCGTGAGCGTTTTGCGGTGAAAGGTTTATATGAAAACCATTTATTTGCCGATGTTGAACCGACCTTAAAAAAACTGACCGAGCAGGGCTATCACTTGTATTTGGCGACAGCAAAACCAGAAGTCTATGCCCGTCAAATCTTAGAGCATTTCAATTTACTGCAATACTTTGTGCACCCTTATGGCAGTGAGCTGAACGGTGAGCGGACCAATAAGGGAGATTTGATCGCTTATATTTTAGAAAAAGAGCAGTTAAAAGCAGAAGAATGTCTGATGGTTGGTGATCGTGAGCATGACATTTTGGGTGCACGTCGTAACGGTATTGAAACCATTGCGGTGGAATACGGTTATGGTTCTGATCAAGAGTTGACGGAAGCCGCACCTAAAGCACGAATTAAAACCTTTGCCGATATCTTGGACTTGATTTAACGCAGACAGAATTTCATTCGGACAGGATTTAAATAACGCCTTTTTCGACTGCGCACGACTTTTCTATATTGAAACAGTCGTGCGCAGGGATTAAAAATTAAAGTCCTAACATGCGTCTAATTTCATTCGCTAACAGTGCAGGATTGGCCTGCTGATGGGGAATGCTAAGGCTGTTGAAGCCATCACCACGAAATTTACGATCCACTTCTAAAAGCACATGGGTTTGATGTTGCTCTGCCACAAAGGACACCTCAACTTCATTGATACTGTTGAACAATTGCGTAGGTTTAAATTCAAGTTCTTGATAACAACCAATGCTCGAATGGAAGCCGTTGCCACGTAGTTGACCTTGTTCAACATCGACGGTCATCAACTGAAAACCGCATTGCTGCATGGCTTGAATAAACACCTGCATAGCCGGTGTCGGTAAAATCTGTAAATAGTCTTTATCCGTTGCATCGAGCCCCCAGTCCACATCGAGATGCGTATGTAACCACACTCGGGTTTTATTGACGCGGCAAGGCACATCTGTAACTGGCGTTTCAAAGGGCAGTTGAATTGAAAAAGGAAATGCATGTGACTGATGGGCTTGTAACTCAAAAGCCCCGCTAATGTGCCATTCAGCAATACTTAAGGCGCTATTGTATTCAGCATCATCTGACTCAACCTCGGCTGTGGTCATGAGCTTTAAATAAATACCGTTGATAATTTTATTAGACGCGGCACCTTTAAAAATAACCTCACCCTGAATTGCTTGACCCGCTTGTGGCGCGGTGGTGTGTAGACGAGTATCGACTTGAATGCCTTGTAAGCCAAGACTAGACATGAGTTTGTTAAACATGGTGCAGAACTTCCAATAGGGAATCGATAGGTTTTAAATATTTAAAATGAATGCAATTTTAAAATGCGTATTTTTAATAAGCTGTTAGCGAATGTCCAAATAAAAACTTTCTTTGACTTCTTCCATCACAATATAACTGTGCGATGATGCTGAAGAGGGCAGTTTTTTTAGTAAATCACCCAATAGGCATCGGTAAGCACTCATTTCTTTTAAACGGGCTTTGACTAAATAATCGAATTCACCTGAAATCAGATGGCATTCTAAAACTTCAGGGATTTCGACCAAGTCACGTGCCACTTGATCAAACACATCGCCAGACTTGGCCGACAGCTTAATCTCTAAAAACACCAATAAGTTTCGATCGACCAGTTGTGGATTGAGGCGTGCGTAGTAACCCATGATAATACCGTCGCGCTCTAAGCGTTTGACACGTTCCGAACACGGTGTGGTTGAGAGGTTAACGCGAGAGGCCAATTCACTAATCGCAATTCGTCCATCATGCTGCAAAATGTCTAAAATCTGCTGATCAATCCGATCTAATTTACGCATTATAAATTTCCTATGTTTAGAATTTTAGCGCGACAAAAATGGCGATTTACCTAGATTATAATGTTAAAAACAGTGAAAAAAACTATTAACCTAAAAATATACTAGTTAAATAAACTAGTGTGTGTAAGGGATCAGTCATGCGTGTAATTGTCTTAGGTAGTGGTGTCATCGGTGTTGCAAGTGCGTATTACCTTGCACAACAAGGCGCAAGCGTTACGGTTTTAGACCGTCAAGCTGGTCCTGCTGAAGAAACTAGCTTTGGTAACGCAGGGCAAATCTCTCCAGGTTATTCTACACCGTGGGCTGCACCTGGTATTCCATTTAAAGCTGTGAAGTGGATGTTTCAACATCATGCACCGTTAGCGATTAACATTGATGGTAGCATGTGGCAGTTGAACTGGATGGCGCAAATGTTGAAAAACTGCAATCCACAAAGCTATGCCATTAACAAAGAGCGTATGACGCGTGTTGCTGAATACAGTCGTGACTGCTTACGTGAACTGCGTAAAGAAACAGGCATTCACTATGAAAACCGCGCGAAAGGAACTTTGCAGGTTTTCCGTAATGAAGCACAGCTTGATGCAGTACAACGTGACATTCAAGTGTTAAAAGAATGTGGCGTCGACTACGAACTATTATTAAAAGATGACTTAGCCAAAGTCGAGCCAGCTTTAGCCTATGCCAAAGACAAACTGGTGGGTGGTTTACATTTACCGAATGATGAAACAGGTGACTGTTACTTATTTACCAATGCTTTGGCAAACCTTGCGAAAGACATGGGCGTAGAATTTAAATTTAACCAAAATGTTGAAAAACTAGTGGTTGAAGGCGATGAAATCAAAGGCGTGGTGGTTGATGGTCAGGTGCTTACAGCAGACCGTTATGTGCTCGCTTTCGGTAGTTATTCACGTGATTTCTTAAAACCATTGAATTTGAATTTGCCTGTGTACCCTGTCAAAGGCTACTCACTGACCATTCCAATTGTAGATCCTGCATTTGCACCGCAGTCTACGGTGCTTGATGAAACTTATAAAATTGCCATTACGCGTTTTGACCAACGTATCCGTGTGGGGGGGATGGCTGAACTGAGTGGTTTCAACCACGGTTTAAATCAAGACCGCCGTGCAACCTTGGAAATGGTGACTCAAGACTTATTCCCAGGTGGAAATTTAGCTGAAGCAAGTTTCTGGACGGGTTTACGTCCAATGACACCAGACTCTACACCAATTATTGGTGCGACTCGTTTTAAAAACTTATTCTTGAATACAGGACATGGCACCTTGGGTTGGACCATGGCATGTGGTTCAGGCAAGCTCATTAGTGACTTGGTGATGAACCATCAACCAGACATCAGTACTGAAGGTCTATCGATTCAACGTTATCCTTCAGCAGCCTAATTCGTTTTAGGTCATATTGATTCAAGGAAGAAGAAAATGCCACGTTCAATTACTGCAGTGATTCATAGCCAATCACTGCAGCATAATTTAAATGTTGCTCGCACTAAAATGCCGAATAGCCAAGTCTATGCGGTGGTCAAAGCCAATGCCTATGGTCATGGCATTGAACGTGTCTATCAAGCGTTCAAATCTGCTGATGGTTTTGCGTTGCTCGATTTGGCAGAGGCGAAACGTATCCGTGCTTTGGGCTGGACAGGTCCAGTTCTGTTACTCGAAGGTATTTTCTCAGAGCAAGACCTATTTGACTGCCATGAGTTGGGTCTAAGCTTCAGTATTCATAGTGAATATCAACTCGAATGGTTAGCGCGTTTTCCTTTAGAGGCGCAGTTCGATGTTTATTTAAAAATGAACAGCGGCATGAACCGTTTAGGTTTTCGTCCGGAACAGTACCGTCAAGTGTGGCAGCAGCTTTCCAGCTTGCCTCAAGTTCAACGTTTGACCCATATGATGCATTTTTCGGATGCCGATGGTGAGCGTTTCGGACGTGACGGCATTGCGCATCAATGTCAGTTATTTGATGCCATCACCCATGATCTACCGGGTGCACGTTCAGTCAGTAACAGTGCAGCCATTCTCCGCCATGAACAGTTGCAGTCGGATGTGATCCGTAGCGGCATCATGCTCTATGGCAGCTCTCCAGATTATCCAAGCCACTCCATTCAAGACTGGGATTTGCAACCTGCCATGAGTTTGCGCAGCGAGTTGATTGCCATTCAGCAATTAAAAGCAGGCGATAGCGTCGGTTATGGCTCAAAGTTCATTGCTGAAACCGACATGCGTGTGGGTATTGTGGCTTGTGGTTATGCCGATGGTTATCAACGGATTACCGCAACAGGTACGCCTATTTTAGTTGATGGACAACGCAGCAGCTTGGTCGGACGTGTCAGCATGGACATGTTAGCAGTCGATTTATCTCACCTTCCAAATGCCCAAGTTGGCAGCGAAGTGGTGCTGTGGGGTACATCGAAACAGGGCACTGTGCTCAGCATTGATGAAGTCGCAGCAGGTTCAGGCACGATTGGCTATGAGCTGATGTGTGCTGTCACTGCACGTGTCAATTTTATCCAAGATTAAATTTTATTTTTATACAGTTTCATACAAGGAAAGACCTATGTCACATTCAGACATTCAAAAATTCAACACCAACGAAGTCATGAGTGCAGTCACTGTGTTTAATCAAGTGGTGTATTTGTCAGGGCAAGTGCCAAAGAATACCGACAATGATGTCGCAGGTCAGACCCGTGAAATTTTAGCAACAATTGATGAGCTTTTAGCTTTGGCAAATACAGATAAATCACGTTTGTTATCGGCTCAGCTTTACATCAAAAATCTCTCTGATTTTTCTACAGTCAATGCAATTTGGATTGATTGGATGAATGGTTGTGTAGCACCTTCGCGTGCCACGATTCAGGCTGATTTGGTTAATCCAAACTGGTTGATCGAAATTGCAGTGACGGCTGCACAAAACTAATTTTTTAAACTCTCCCCGTGTATATCAGCGCTTGGGTTTCAACCGAAGTGCTGATGAGCGTATAAATGCCGCCCGTTAGGATAACGAGCACTGTATGAACATGGTTTATACGCAAAAAAGGACTTTAACAGGATGTTAAATTATGACGACTACCCCACAAGCTGACGGTGCAAATGCATCATCGCATGAATTACAACGGAAATTATCCAACCGCCACCTGCAATTGATTGCCATTGGTGGCGCGATTGGTACGGGCCTGTTCATGGGTTCGGGCAAAACCATCTCTCTTGCTGGTCCTTCTATTTTGATCATTTATATGATTATCGGGACCATGTTCTTCTTCCTAATGCGTGCATTGGGCGAAATTTTATTGTCAAATTTGCACTATAAGTCGTTTATCGACATGGCTCATGATCTGATTGGGCCAGGTGCGGGTTACTATATCGGTTGGTCCTATTGGCTCGGTTGGGTCTTGGTCGGTATTGCGGACTTGGCAGCCATTATTAACTATCTTGGTTTTTGGCTCCCGCCAGACATGGCCTTTACTCCCATGGGGCAGGCTTTAATCAGTGTCGGCTGTGTGCTGTTTGTCCTTGGGTTAAATTTGCTGACTGTGAAACTCTTTGGTGAAATTGAATTTTGGTTTGCTTTAATCAAAATTTTAGCCATTTTAGGGCTGATCGTGATTGGTGGCTTTATGGTGTTTAGCCATTTCCAAGCACCGGGCGGTTCAGTTGCAAGCTTCAGTCATGTTTGGTCGCATGGTGGTATGTTCCCTCAAGGTGGTAGTGGCTTTCTAGCAGGCTTCCAAATTGCACTCTTTGCCTTTGTCGGTGTAGAGCTGATTGGAACCATGGCTGCTGAAACCAAAGACCCTGAAAAGAACTTACCGAAAGCAGTGAATGCGATTCCAACCCGTATCATTTTGTTCTATGTCTTGTCATTATTTGTGGTGATGTCGGTGACGCCGTGGAATCAAATTCCTGCGGATCAAAGTCCGTTCGTTTCACTATTTTTACATGCAGGTATTCCAACTTCAGCCATCATTATGAACTTGGTGGTGCTGTCTTCAGTAATGTCTTCAATGAATAGTGGTGTGTTCTCTACATCACGTATGCTGTTTGGTTTGGCAAGAGAAGGGCAAGCACCACAGAGTCTAGCGCGTCTATCAAAACGTGCGGTACCAGCAAAAGGCTTATTCTTCTCATGTGCTTTTATCATGGCAGGTGCGGCGCTACAGTACTTTGTACCGAACACGGTTGAAGCCTTTACATTAGCCAGCTCATTGTGTGTGATTCTGTTCATTAGTATCTGGAGCATTATTATGGTGTGCTATATCCGCTACCGTAAATTGCGTCCTGAGCTACATGCAAAATCGACCTTTAAAATGCCGGGCGGTGTTTGGATGTCTTATGTGGTCTTAATCTTCTTGTTCTTTACGTTGATTATTTTGAGTTTAGAGGCGGATACTCTTCGTGCACTCATGATCAGTCCACTATGGGTGATTGTTCTAGCCGTGACGTATCAACTGCTGTACAAGCCGCGTATGAAAAAACGTCTGTTAGGGCAGCAACTGGACAACTAAGTAACATTTATTCTGTACTTTTGATATTTGAAAGAAAGCCCTGCATAAGTAGGGCTTTCTTTTTTACTTGAGCTGAATCAATGGGTTCTAATTCAGTGTTAGATCATTGTATGATTTTATATATAAAAGCTGTCTAAATCAGGCGATTTCACTTTTAATGAGGCACTTTAAAATTTTAATAATGATTTATGCGTAATTATAAAATAGACATTCTGCGTGGCGTGTCCATCCTGTTGGTGCTGATTCACCATTTCAATATCCCTTATAAATTACACGATACCTTTCTAAGCATCCCTATTGGGGGGGGAGCTTAAGTACATTGATTGCCCGAAACGGCAACTATGGTGTAAACATGTTTTTTGTCATTTCAGGTTTTTTGATTACCCAGCATACTTTGCAGCGTAATGGATTTTTGGCGCAGATTAAGCTGAAAGATTTTTATATCCGTCGTATTGCCCGCATCATGCCGTGTCTGGTGTTATTGGTTGCGATGGTCAGTGTGCTCGGAAGTTTAGGGTTGCAACCCTTTCTCAATCAGTCGCCCAATGGCGAAGAGGTGTCCTATGCTGTGACTATTCTTTCAGCTTTGAGTTTCTGGATGAATCTACTGATTATTGAATACGGCTGGGTGAACTATGCCTTGGGCGTATTATGGTCTTTATCGGTTGAAGAGGTCTTCTATTTAGCATTTCCTGTCCTGTGTTTAGTGCTTGGTCGAGGCAAGGGGTTTATTGTTTTTCTGCTCGCTGTCATCGCGTATGCACCGTATTTTCGTGCACTCCATTTTGGTGAGGAAAGCGGCGCTTATCTGTATCATTATTTCTCCAGCTTTGATGGAATTGCCATTGGCTGCCTCACCGCAATGTATGCGCAACATTTTAAAGGTGCCATTTACAATCAAAAAATGATTGTTGCAGTAACAGCGTTGCTGATGACCGCTTTATATTTTTATGCACCCATCAAAGAGGTGAGTACTTGGGGCATCAGCGTATTTGCTTTACTTACGGCGTTACTCATATTGTGTTTTACCCAAGACCCGAAAGTTAAACCTAACTCATCCACGGCCCGCAGTTTGGTCTGGATTGGACAGCGTAGCTATGAAATGTATCTGGTTCATTTGATTATTCTCGGCTTAATGAAAGTGGTGTATTTCCCAAAAGACACTTTAGCGGCTGAAAAGTTGATGTTGTTGCCTGTTTATTTTATCGCAGTGTTTATTTTGAGTTGGGTGATTGAGAAATATTATTCGACCCCACTCAATTTAAAAATTCGTCAATCTTGGATACGTTCGTAATACTGATCTTGAACTGTGCTGTTGATTTTGTACAGACATTAAAAAGCCCCGAATCAATCGGGGCTTTTTAAGTGTGGGATTTTAAAATGTCGGTTTCACCACGACTAAAATCACCACAGCAAATAAAATGAGGGTCGGCATTTCATTAAAGAAGCGCCAGAACTTGTGTGACTTGTAGTGCGCATGACCAATCAATTTCTTACGGTAATAACCGCAAACAAAGTGGTAAATCACCAACAGTCCAACCAAGCCGACTTTGAGGTAGAACCACAGGGCTTCATGGTAGTGGCGCGTTGCATCACCCCAATCCACCAAGAAATGTGCCGTGATCAGTGTTGCAATCATCGACGGCCACATAATGCCACGGTACAACTTCCGTTCCATAACCTCGAAACGTTGATGACTGATAGCATCATCACTCATGGCATGGTAAACATAGAGCCGTGGTAAGTAGAACAATGCAGCGAACCAACACACCACGGCAATAATATGTAATGCTTTTACCCACAAGAAAGCATCAGAAGGAGCATCCATCAAGTCACCCTAAAATGGGCGGCTTAGCCTTCCCACTTTTTGAAAATGAGACATGCATTTACGCCGCCAAAACCGAAACTGTTACTCATCACAGTATTCAATTTTGCGTCACGTTTTTCAAGTACGATATCAAATGGTTTTGCACCTTCATCCAGTTCAGTCACGTTGATGTTGGGTGCAATAAAGTCATTTTGCATCATTAGGACAGAGTAGATTGCTTCTTGTACGCCAGCAGCACCCAAGCTATGACCTGTCATTGATTTGGTCGAGCTGAGTGGAGGAACTTGACCTTCGCCAAATGCACGTTCCATTGCTTTCAATTCAGTGATGTCACCAGCAGGCGTCGACGTACCGTGCGTATTCACATAGTCAATTTTGTCTACGCCGTGTTGTTTTGCTTCTTCAAGTGCCATCAGTACACAACGTGTCGCCCCTTCACCCGATGGCGCAACCATGTCTGCACCGTCAGAGTTTGCAGCATAGCCTACAACTTCAGCCAAAATGTTGGCACCACGTGCTTGCGCATGTTTTAAAGACTCAAGCACTACAAAACCGCCACCGCCAGCAATGACGAAACCGTCACGGTCAGCAGAGTAAGGACGAGACGCTGTTTCTGGTGTGTCATTGTATTTTGAGCACAGTGCACCCATCGCATCAAACAACAAGCTTTGAGACCAGTGATCTTCTTCACCGCCACCCGCAAGCATTAAGTCTTGCTTGCCCAATTGAATCAGGTTGTAGGCATAACCAATGGCATCAGCAGACGTTGCGCATGCGCTGGTAATGGTGTGTGCAACACCTTGCATTTTAAAAGCAACACCAACGTTTGCCGTAATTGTGTTCGACATATTACGTGGTACGAAGAACGGACCAACTTTACGTGCGCCTTTAGTGTCTAACAATTCTTTCATTTCAACTACAGATGCAGTTGAACCACCACCTGAACCGCCCGCGATACCATAGCGTGGATTGCCACCAATTTGCTCTGCTGTTAAGCCTGCATTTTCAACCGCAGCAACCGCAGCATTGTATGCATACATGGCACAAACACCCATAAAGCGTTTTAGCTTACGGTCGATACCATCAAAGTCTTGTTCAGCAGCAGCGCTGATATGACTTTTAAAATTGAGTTCAGCATAGGTTGGGTTAAAACGTGTCCCAGAAATCCCGTTTTGTAATGCATGAGTAACTTCTTCCAAAGTATTACCGATACATGAGTTGATACCCATGCCAGTGATTACTACACGTTTCATTTAAAGATCCCTTATATGGTGGTTTTGCAGAGTTGCGCTTAAAGATGAATCAACAATTTATTTCTAAGCCAATTGCAACTCTTATGTTTTCAATGCAGATCATAATAGCAGAAAGAATTTTTAATTCTTATGGCAAATCCTATGCCAATTTGACTTGTCTTAAAATCAGGAGCAGAGCATTTCAACTTTACTAAAAGACACATATTCTTATTGAGATAAATGCGTACTACACCTAGTATTTAGCTAGAAATGAAAGATTATAAAGTACGGGGTACGGAATGGCGGATTCAAACAATAAACAGCGCAGTGGTTTCTTTTCAAATGCCTTCGGAGTGGCTAAAAAGCTCAGCCATACAGGTTTAAACATATTAAACCAAGTGAGCCCAGATACGGCCTCAGCACTGACCAATGCTACAACTGGTGATAGTGCGAGTACAAAAACAAAATCGAAAAATAAGCGTTATGAACACCCGCAGCAAGTCTTAAGAGACCATCTGCCGACAGTATCACGTCATTTATTAGGACGTCATTATGTCAACGCAAATCGAGTCGCGCATTTTGTGTCGCCACAACTTTCCGATAAAGCCGCAGATTATTTTTTTAGCCAGCTCAATCAATTTAGCTCGAGTATGAGCTCGGTCGATGCCGTTTTAGATGAAGCAGGCGTGCGTGATTTAGAAATGCTGACTCAAGATGTCGACCGTTCAAAACGGATTAGTCAGGCATTGTCCGAACAAAATAAAATTATTGCTATCTTGCAAGGTGCACTGACTGGAGCAACGGGCTTTATGGGCTCAACCGTAGATGTCCCTGCTTCCTTGGTGATGTCGTTACGTATGATTTACCAAGTGGGACGTTCTTATGGCTTTGACTTAAGTAAAGAGTCCGATCAAGACATCGTCCAGTTTATTTTTAAACAGATTGATCTTGGGCTGATTGCGGAAAAACAAACTTTGTTGATGGCGATAAAAGCCATTTCAAGTACCTTGCAAACCCATGATGTCTCTCAGTTACAACAGCTTTTAGGTTCAAGTAATCAGATTGAAGACTTAAAGAAATGGTTGACCAATGCCGATGGTCAGCTGAAATGGGGACAGTCGATTGCCAACCTCTCGCTACTGAATAAGCTAGCAAAACTCACACCAATTGCCAGTGCAGGGGTGAGTGCAGCCTATAATTGGCGCCTTGTTGATGATGTACACCAAAAAGCACAACTGGTTTTTTCAGAAGCCCGTCAATATATCATCCAACAAAAAGATACCAGCCTTAGTGCTTTAACAGCATATGAACGCTCACTTGAGCTTTTGGTGAAAGCCTCACCAAGACTATTGTCACAGCGCAGTACATCAGAGACCGATGGTTCAGATTTGAAACTTGGGGCTGAAGTGGAGTTAAATGGTCATCAAAGCATTACCAAGGTTAAAATCCAGAAAAAGTCTGACAAAGTTACAGAGCCTGTCGCAACCGAAGAACGTGTTCAACAAGGGCTGGAACAACTCGCAGATCAAATGATTGAACCCCATGATGCTGTTGCACCGCAGCAACCAGCCCTACAAATGGAAGAGGATCTTGCAGATTTATATCCAGTGGATGAGGTTGAGGAGACCACACAGAACAATAATGAGTCTTTTACGGAAAATGAACCCAATATGGCTTCAAAAGTCACAGCAAAACCCGCTGTAGAGCCGACTGAAAAAAAGGTTACAAAAAGACGAAATGCGCCAAGTAAAAAATAAACCCTTTAAAATAGATAGAAATTTGTAAAAGCCCTGATTTGGTCAACATTACATGTAGTTTGAAATGTTGACCATTTTTACGTCTTAGCTTACAATTGCATGCCCTCAAAAAGTCGTCTTTTTTTGGGTTTTTTATTAACGGGAGAATTGCCAAATGGCAACAACAAATCAGTTGATCCGTAAGGGTCGTACGACTTTAGTTGAAAAATCTAAAGTTCCTGCGTTGAAGGCTTGTCCACAACGTCGTGGTGTTTGTACACGTGTTTACACAACTACACCTAAAAAACCTAACTCAGCAATGCGTAAAGTTTGCCGTGTGCGTTTAACTTCTGGCTTTGAAGTTTCTAGCTACATCGGTGGTGAAGGCCACAACCTACAAGAGCACAGTGTTGTTCTTATCCGTGGTGGTCGTGTTAAAGACTTACCAGGTGTACGTTACCATACCGTTCGTGGTTCTTTAGACTGTGCTGGTGTGAAAGATCGTAACCAGTCTCGTTCTAAATACGGTACTAAACGTCCTAAGAAATAATCTTTCGAGATTAACCTCTTAGTTCGCTAGAACTGCAATCCTTTATCGTCTCGCTTGTCTGATTTCTGCATTAATTTTGTGAAATTCAAGCGACGTGTAGTAAGGCCAGCGAAAGCACATGACACTTTGTGCTACGGCTGGATTAACCTGAAGTGTCATATATATAGGTAGTTTAAAATGCCAAGACGTCGCGTAGTTGCTGCTCGTGAAATCCTTCCGGATCCTAAGTTCAGCAGCCAAACAATCGCTAAATTCATGAACCACGTAATGCAAGATGGTAAAAAATCTATTGCTGAAAGTATCGTTTACGGTGCTTTAGACCGCGTTCAAGAAAAAAACAAAGTAGACCCAGTTGAATTTTTCGAGACTACTCTTGAAAAAGTTCGTCCTATGGTTGAAGTAAAAGCACGCCGTGTTGGTGGTGCTACTTATCAAGTACCTATGGAAGTACGCCCATCCCGTCGTACTGCTCTAGCTATGCGTTGGTTAGTAGATGCTGCTGCTAAGCGTTCTGAAAAAACTATGGCTTTACGTCTTGCTGGTGAGTTGCTTGATGCAGCTGAAGGTAAAGGCGCAGCGGTTAAAAAACGTGATGACGTGCATCGTATGGCTGAAGCCAACAAAGCATTCTCTCACTACCGCTTCTAAGCGACTAAAACAGCCCCTATTCAGGAGGGTGATAGCTTGGCTTACGCCAAACTGTCATCGAATCGCTTTAAGCTGTTCGTCAGCTTAAAGCGCCTGTTTTAAACAACAAAATTTAGGAATGCAAGAAATCATGGCTCGTCAAACCCCAATTTCTCGTTATCGTAACATTGGTATTTCTGCGCACATTGATGCGGGTAAAACCACAACTACAGAACGTATTTTGTTCTACACAGGTGTATCTCACAAAATTGGTGAAGTACACGATGGTGCAGCAACAATGGACTGGATGGAGCAAGAGCAAGAACGTGGTATTACCATTACTTCTGCTGCTACGACTACATTCTGGTCAGGTATGTCTAAACAGTTCCCTGAACACCGTATCAACGTAATTGATACACCGGGACACGTTGACTTCACAATTGAAGTTGAACGTTCTATGCGTGTTCTTGATGGTGCGTGTATGGTTTACTGTGCTGTAGGTGGTGTACAACCTCAGTCTGAAACTGTATGGCGTCAAGCGAACAAATACCAAGTGCCTCGTTTAGCATTCGTGAACAAGATGGACCGTACTGGTGCAAACTTCTTCCGTGTTGTTGAACAAATGAAGACACGTTTAGGTGCAGCTCCTGTACCTGTAGTAATCCCTGTTGGCGCTGAAGAAAACTTCCAAGGCGTAATCGACTTGATCGAAATGAAAGCGATCATTTGGGATGAAGCTTCACAAGGTATGCAGTTCGAATACGGTGAAATCCCGGCTGAACTTCTAGCTACTGCTGAAGAATGGCGTACAAACATGGTTGAAGCTGCTGCTGAAGCTTCTGAAGAGCTAATGGACAAATACCTAGAAGAAGGCGAACTATCTAAAGAAGATATCGTTGCTGGTCTACGTGTTCAAACTTTGGCTTGTCAAATTCAACCAATGCTTTGTGGTACAGCGTTCAAAAACAAAGGTGTTCAACGTATGTTGGACGCAGTAATTGAATTCTTACCGTCGCCTACAGAAGTTAAAGCGATTGAAGGTGTTCTTGACGACAAAGCTGAAACTAAAGCGATTCGTGAAGCATCTGACGAAGCTCCGTTCTCTGCGCTTGCGTTCAAAATCATGAACGACAAATTCGTAGGTAACTTAACTTTCGTACGTGTTTACTCTGGTGTTCTTAAACAAGGTGATTCTGTTTATAACCCAGTTAAATCTAAACGTGAACGTATCGGCCGTATCGTGCAAATGCACGCGAACGATCGTCAAGATGTTGAAGAAATTCGTGCGGGTGATATCGCTGCGTGTGTAGGTCTTAAAGACGTAACTACGGGTGATACACTTTGTGCTGAGAAAAATGTCATCACACTTGAGCGTATGGAATTCCCAGAGCCAGTAATTGCATTGGCTGTTGAACCAAAAACTAAAGCTGACCAAGAAAAAATGTCAATTGCTTTAGGTCGTTTGGCTAAGGAAGATCCATCATTCCGCGTTCGTACTGACGAAGAGTCAGGTCAAACAATTATTGCTGGTATGGGTGAACTTCACCTTGACATCATTGTTGACCGTATGAAGCGTGAATTCGGTGTTGAAGCAAACATTGGTAAACCAATGGTTTCTTACCGTGAAACGATCAAAAAGTCAGTTGAACAAGAAGGTAAATTCGTACGTCAAACTGGTGGTAAAGGTAAATTTGGTCACGTATACGTACGTTTAGAACCAATGGATCCTGAATCAGAAAAAGATTACGAATTCGTTGAAGAAGTTGTTGGTGGTGTAGTTCCTAAAGAATTCTTCGGTGCTGTGGATAAAGGTATCCAAGAGCGTATGAAGAATGGTGTCCTTGCTGGTTACCCAGTTGTTGGCATCAAAGCTACATTGTTTGACGGTTCTTACCACGATGTCGATTCGGACGAATTATCGTTCAAAATGGCAGGTTCTTACGCATTCCGTGACGGTTTCATGAAAGCAGATCCTATCTTGCTTGAACCGATCATGAAAGTTGAAGTAGAAACTCCAGAAGACTACATGGGCGATATCATGGGTGACTTAAACCGTCGTCGTGGTATGGTTCAAGGTATGGATGACTTGCCTGGCGGTACTAAAGCAATTAAAGCTGAAGTTCCACTTGCAGAGATGTTTGGTTACGCGACTCAAATGCGTTCTATGTCTCAAGGCCGTGCAACATACTCTATGGAATTTGCTAAATATGCTGAAACTCCACGTAACGTGGCTGAAGGCATCATTTCTAAATTCCAGTCTGGTGGTAAAAAAGGTGACGACGAGTAATCTTTCGATTACTATAAGCCCAAACTAATTCATAGTTAAAAACCAAGTGCTCATGCAGTGATCCTGCATGAGTAGTTTAAAAAGGAAGATCTCATGGCTAAGGCTAAGTTTGAACGTAATAAGCCACACGTTAACGTGGGCACAATCGGTCACGTTGACCATGGTAAAACAACTTTAACAGCTGCAATTGCAACTGTATGTGCGAAGAAATTCGGTGGCGAAGCGAAAGACTACGCTGCAATTGACTCTGCACCAGAAGAAAAAGCACGTGGTATTACAATTAATACTTCACACGTAGAATACGATTCTCCAACTCGTCACTACGCACACGTAGACTGCCCGGGCCACGCCGATTATGTTAAAAACATGATTACTGGTGCTGCTCAGATGGACGGCGCGATCCTTGTATGTGCTGCGACTGATGGTCCAATGCCACAGACTCGTGAACACATCCTTCTTTCTCGTCAGGTTGGTGTACCTTACATTCTTGTATTCCTTAACAAGTGTGACCTTGTTGATGATGAAGAACTTCTTGAATTAGTAGAATTGGAAGTTCGTGAACTTCTTTCTACTTATGACTTCCCAGGTGATGACACTCCAGTTATCCGTGGTTCAGCTCTTCTTGCACTTAACGGTGACGCTGGTCAGTATGGCGAAGAAGCAGTTGTTGCGCTTGTTGACGCGCTTGACACTTACATTCCAGAGCCAGTACGTGCAATCGACCAAGCATTCTTAATGCCAATCGAAGACGTATTCTCTATTTCTGGTCGTGGTACAGTAGTAACTGGCCGTGTAGAAACTGGTATTGTGAAAGTAGGCGAATCAGTTGAAATCGTTGGTATCCGTGATACTCAAGTAACTACAGTTACTGGCGTAGAAATGTTCCGTAAACTTCTAGACGAAGGCCGTGCGGGCGAGAACTGTGGTGTTCTTCTACGTGGTACTAAGCGTGAAGACGTACAACGTGGTCAAGTACTTGCTAAACCAGGTGCAATCAAGCCGCACACTAAATTCGATGCAGAAGTATACGTACTTTCTAAAGAAGAAGGTGGTCGTCACACTCCATTCCTTAACGGTTACCGTCCACAGTTCTACTTCCGTACAACTGACGTAACTGGCGCGATCAAATTACAAGATGGCGTTGAAATGGTTATGCCTGGTGACAACGTAGAAATGTCAGTAGAATTAATCCACCCAATCGCAATGGACCCAGGTCTACGTTTTGCGATCCGTGAAGGTGGTCGTACAGTTGGTGCTGGTGTAGTTGCTAAAGTAACTGCATAATCATCTGATTGTGTAAAAAAAGCGCTCCTTTGGGGCGCTTTTTTTATTTATTCATTTTACTGCGAAAGTGATTATTTTAGGCAAGATACAGCATGCTTTAGTGTTCATCCTAAAAATAGCGTAGAACATTACGCACACTAAATTGTCTAACAATCCACCCTGAAAACTGTCCTAAACTGATATTTTGCTGACCCTAACTGCACTTATGGGTGAAGTCCAATCGCGTAAGATAAAAAGACGAAAACAACTATAAGTAGTGGATGTCTTCAGGATATTCATAGGAGCAGAAAGATGAATGCGAAGGTAAAAATCACTAACCGTGCGGGTGCGAGTTTCCCTGTACGTCGGATGAACTTTGAGTTTGAAAGCGTACCTGAATATTGGATGAATGGTTCAGCTGGACTGACCCATTTTATGACTGCGCTTTCGGCACTCTTTCCAGCAGGTGAAATGTTTTTTATCGACAGTGTTCGTGTCGTTAGACAGCATCCCTCAATCAAAGATAATGCCGAACTACAAAAAGAGATTTCAGCCTTTATTGGTCAAGAAGCGATGCATACGCAAGAACATGAAGGTTTTAATGCTTCGGCACAAAAGTATGGGCACGATGTTGCAACACTTGATCGCTATACGGATCGTGCAATTCAAACCACGCGTAAAGTGTTTGCTTTTCTCGGCAAGCCTGTGGGTATTACTCAAGAGATGGTGGATTTAACGGCAACCACCGCGCTGGAACATTTTACTGCAACCATTGCCTCTCAGTTGTTGGTCAATAACCACATTCAAGAGCTGATGAGCGATGAAACCATGAAAACCATGTGGTTATGGCATGCCATTGAAGAAAATGAGCACAAAGCTGTGGCTTATGATGTGTTTGAAGGTGTTTTTGGTAAGGGAGTCAAATCCTATTTACTACGAACGGGATCACTGGTTGCAGCCATGGCCATTTTATTATGCGTGCAGTCGTACTTTGTATTTCGTTTATTACAGCAAGATAAACAACTGAACAGGGCGGCGCTGAAAGATATTTATACCTATGCATATAGTCCATCGAAAGGGATTATTACAGGGATGGCACGTGAAATGATCATGTACTTTAAACCGGGTTTTCATCCTAATCATCACGACACCGATGCGTTACTTGAGAAGTGGAAGTTAAAATTAGGGTTTTAAGCAGTTTTGGCTCTTTGAGCGATGTAAATCGCTCTTTTTTTTGTTCGGTTTTTAGCACAAATTTTTTATACTGTGACCTCCACATTTTAGAAAGATAAACGAAGATGATTCGTTTAATGCAAGCTGCGGACTTAAGCCAAGTTGCGCAGATTGAAAATTTAGTTCAAACCCATCCTTGGAGCCTACAACAGTTCCAAGAGTCCATGCAGTCTTATCACAGCACCGTGATTGAACAGGCAGGGCAGGTCGTAGGGTTTTGTATCCTTCAGCCTGTTCTTGATGAGGCTAATTTATTGTTGATGGCCATTCATCCAAGCCAGCAAGGCAAAGGGTTGGGTTACCAGCTATTAGATGCATCACTGGCACAACTCAAAAACAACCCGATACAGGTGTTCTTAGAAGTCCGTGAGAGCAATCAAGCAGCGATTGCCTTGTATGAAAAGTCCGGTTTTCATCAAATTGATTTGCGTAAAAATTATTATCCTAAACCAGATGGTGGCCGTGAGCATGCCATTATTATGGTGAAATCGTGTAGTGATGACTTTTCCGAGTTGTTTAAATAAGAGAACAGTTGAGCTTCTGTATAACGTCATTATTTAATAATGGCGTTATTCCACCCCGAAGGTAGGGTGGTCATTAAGGAGTTTCCCAGTTGCTGCACTTCCTCGCTGCTCAGACTATGATTGAGTCTGCGCCACTGACCATCAATTAACAATTCTAGCGGTAAATACTGCGATTTATAGTTCATTTTTTCTGAGTGCGGCACCCAATAGCCTAAATACACAAACTGTAAAGCGCGTGCTTTGGCGAGCTCGATTTGTTTTAAAATGGCGAAAGTCCCTAGTGAGCGTTTGTTTTCATCGGGATCAAAAAAAGTATAAACCGCAGATAAACCATCATCTAGAGGATCGCAGGTCGACACACAGATGAGCTGGTCTTCTTTCCATAGCTCTAAGAAAAAGCTCTCAGTACAGCTATGCACGAGGAATTTATCAAATTGATCACGGCTAGGCGGGAACATGTCTCCATCGGCATGGCGTTTAAAAATATAACGCTCATATAAGTCATAATGTTTTTGGGTGGCGTCTGCAGTGCGGGTAATTTTTAAAGTGAGATCTTGATTGCGTTTCCATGCTTTTTTTTGACTGCTGTTCATTTTAAATTCGCGCACAGGTACGCGGCTAGATAGACACTGTCGACATAGATGACACTCTGGGCGGTAAACAAAATCACCACTCCGGCGAAAACCAACCCGAGAAAGTTCAGACAGCGTGACGACATCAATACGATGTGCTGGATCGAGAAATACCATCCGAGCTGACTTTTTTTCTAGATAGCTACAGTCATGCGGTGGCGTGATGTAATACTGTAAATCATTCAGTAGGGACTTCGGGTGATACGAATTCATGATAAATCCCTCTATTATTCTTTATTCAGTCAGTCGCGCATTTTGCGCTATTGTTTTACTTGAAAATACACCGTCCTGATACATTTTCCAATCGATAGCGGGTTGATTTACAACATCTTGTAACGATTTTAAGTAGGTTTGCCGAGAAAGTGTACAAGCACCAAGGCTTAACAGATGATTATTGACCAATTGGCAGTCGATCCAAGGCAGCTTATTTTCACGTCCAATCAACATCAGCGTATAAAATGCCATTTTTGAGACATCCGTTTCGGTACTGAACATGGACTCTCCAAAACAGCCGTGTCCAATGCTGACGCCGTATAGTCCACCAACCAAGCGTGTTTGATCCCATACTTCAACACTATAGCCATAACCTGCATCAAACATTGCACAGTAGCCATCAATAATGTCTTCGCTGATCCACGTGTCATCGGCATAGCTGCGAGGTAGTGAGCAGGCACGGATCACCCGTTCAAAAGCCTGATTGATGGTGATGCGATAATCTTGCTTTTTCATACTCCGAATGAGAGTTTTACTGGGCTGATAATCCTGCGGACGGATGATGCAACGTGGCTCGGGGCACCACCAGCAGATGGGCTCGCCTGTTGAGAACCATGGAAACAAACCATGGCTGTAGGCTTCAAACAGGGTAGAAGGGGAGAGGTCTGCACCGATACAAATTAAGCCTTCACCCTCGGGGTCAACTTCAAGCGGATCGGGAAAGATATACTCAGAAGGCGGTAACTGCTGCATAGTGATGTGTATACATGATAAAAAATGACTTTAAGATCATACATAAAAAAACCGCCTATGGAAGGCGGTCTTTTTCAAGGCTTAGATTATTCGCCTAAAGCATCCAAATACTTTTCCGCATCTAGCGCAGCCATACAGCCAGAACCCGCTGAAGTGATCGCTTGACGATAAACGCTATCAGCAATGTCGCCTGCTGCGAATACACCTGCGACAGAAGCAGCTGTGGCATTACCAGATGTACCGCTTTGAACTTGGATATAGCCATCACGTAAGTTCAATTGACCATCAAACATTGCGCTGTTTGGTTTGTGGCCAATGGCAACAAACAAACCTTGAACATCAATATCTTGTGTAGATTCGTCTTGAGTCGATTTTAAGCGAACAGCGGTTACACCCGTGTTGTCACCTAAAACTTCATCCACTTGGTGATTCCAAATGATGCTGATTTTGTCTTCTTTTTCTTTCTCAAATAGATGATCTTGAAGGATTTTTTCAGAACGCAATGAATCACGACGGTGAACCAAAGTCACATGCGATGCAATGTTAGACAAATATAGTGCTTCTTCAACGGCAGTATTACCGCCACCCACAACCATGACTTTTTGGTTTTTGTAGAAGAAACCATCACAGGTTGCACATGCGCTTACGCCTTGGCCCATAAAAGCAGCTTCAGACTCAAGACCTAAGTACTGAGCGGTCGCACCTGTGGCAATAATCAGTGCATCACAAGTGAACTCATCCATGTCACCTTTGAGTACAAATGGACGTACAGAAAGATCGACTTCATTGATATGATCGTAGATGATTTCAGTACCAAAGCGTTCAGCATGCGCTTGCATACGTTCCATCAGTGCAGGACCTGTTAAGCCTTCAGGGTCACCTGGCCAGTTATCCACTTCAGTCGTTGTCGTTAGCTGACCACCGAGTTGGATACCCGCAATCAATGTCGGCTTTAAGTTGGCACGCGCAGCATATACCGCAGCGCTGTAACCCGCAGGGCCTGAACCGAGAATAATCAAACGTGAGTGACGAGCGCTCATACGTAGAATCCTTTTTTTATTTAGAAATTTGTGGAATTATACGTGAAACTCTATAACAGTTGTGTGAGTTCAATGTCGATATTATTGATCAATCAAATCGATTTGAGCTATATAGAAGAAATATGCGGTGTAGAGCGGGAAAAAGTGGAAAAATCATCTGCTCGCTATACATAAAGCATTTAAGAATAGTGCATCTTTTTATAAAGAAGAGGTGCATAATATGACGTTTATTGTGAAACTTTTGCTTTAGGTTTCGAACAAAAACATTAATGAAGAATTTGTTACAGGACAGTATATGACTGAGGTGTCGGGTGCTTATGCACAGCGCTTATTAATGACATTATTTTTAGTCTCGTTTGGCATTTATTTGTTCCTTGCTACCGTGACCTATACCCCATTTGATCCGGGCTGGATGCATATATCAAGTGATACCTTGCAAGTCTCGAATGCCAGTGGCGTTGCAGGGGCGTGGATTGCTGACTTACTGTTCGGTTTTTTAGGCTGGGCAAGTTTACTTATTCCTGTGTTTTTGTTCATTGAAGCCATTCAAGTCTGGTGGCCGCATAGTTTTTTAAACCGCCCATTTCGTTATGCTGCACAATTCTTTATTTTGCTTGCAACCGCCAGCTTACTGTTCTTGTTTTGGAAAGTTCCAGCAGACACTTTAGACAATGCCTCTGGCGGCATTATTGGTTATGAACTGGGACAAAGTTTGTCGCAGATTTTAACCATTTACGGTGCAACCTTATTTTTGGTCGTGTTTACCGTGGTCTTATTGACCTTGGCTTTCGGTATCAAATGGAACCGTACTTTCGCGACGCTCAAAGCAACTCCTGCATATTTACAAGATTTATTTTACCGTAATGTGCCTGAAAGCGAGTCTGCCTTTGATCGCACGACGCCAAGCGTCAAAAAAGAAGTGATTGCAACGGCACCGAAAAAGGGTATTGAAGCAACGGAATTGGTCGAGGCACCAGTAGCCGTGCAAGAGGCAACAGTTAAAGCACCTCAGCGCGACTATTCAGCAGAGCATTTGTTTAATGACATGGTGGCTAAAGAGCAACGTGTTCAAGAACAACAGGTGGATGTGGATGATGAAGTAGAGCTTGAGCGGACTATAGAAAAAGCGCACCAATTAGAACAAGACAGTCAGCGAGTGGTAGCGACAGGGGAAGTGTGGCGTGCATTAAACTCAGGTGAAGATCAACGTCATAAAAATGATATTGATGCTTTACTTCGTGCTGCCGAAGAAGATCGCCCATTTAGCCCAGAACAACATTTTCAAGCAGTGGTACAAGATCATACAACTCCAATTGCTGATCCTAATTATTTCCAAGACGATGCTCCTGCACAGAAGAAAAATGTTGATTGGGATGATGATGAAATCTTTGACGAGCTGCTTGCTGCCGTACCCAATGGCAAAACAGCAACGGATGTTCACAGCCCCTTCAATACGCCTGAACCGGTGTCTCATTTACATGTGGTTGAAGATCCAATTGCGGTAGCCGAGGTTGCAACCTTAAGTGTTGCTGCAAGTCCCGTTGCCTTTCAACCAGCGCCGAGTGGAATTGCAAAAGCACAGCTTGATGAGTTGGATGATTTAGACGAATTCCTTGCTGAAGATTGGTCGGAGCAGAAAGTTGCTGCTTCAGATGTACGGACTAGCAGTAGTTATGCGCAGTCATCTGCTTTTGTACAAGCACCTATCCAGCATCATAATACCGCAAGCACAAGTGCTACAGCGGCTGTAGCCAAAGAAGTTTTGTCCAAAGAAGCGTTTATTGAAGCATGGCAGGACACTGCTGGAAAACCGCAAGACGAAGACGACTTCGATTTTGATGCGCCACTAACGGATGCATCAGGCCGTCCAATGTCTTTGTCCATGCAAGTAGCAGAGCGTCGTCGTGATTTATCGCCGCTGCCAGGACTGGATTTACTGGATGAAGTTGACCTGAATAAAAAAGTCAATTTCACTGCTGAACAGTTGGCACGTTTATCTGAATTGCTTGAAATTAAATTACAAGAGTTCAATGTCAAAGCCAAAGTGGTCGAAGCGCAGCCAGGGCCTGTAGTAACTCGTTTTGAGTTGGATTTAGCACCGGGCGTGAAAGCCTCTAAAGTGACCAATATTTCCCGTGACCTTGCGCGTTCAATGTCGATGGCATCTGTACGTGTGGTTGAAGTCATTCCAGGTAAACCGTATATCGGGATTGAAGTGCCGAATAGCACACGTGAAATGGTGCGTTTAATCGAGTTGTTGACCATTCCTGCTTTTACCGATCCGAATAGCATTCTTTCGATGGCAATGGGCAAAGATATTTCAGGTAATCCTGTCATTGCTGACTTAGGTAAAGCCCCGCATATGCTGGTTGCAGGCACCACAGGTTCAGGTAAATCGGTGGCAGTGAACTCGATGATTTTATCGATGTTGTTGAAATATACGCCGAATGAGCTGCGTTTAATTTTGATTGACCCGAAACAGTTAGAACTTGCTAACTATAACGATATTCCACATTTGCTTACCCCTGTGGTCACGGACATGAAAGATGCAGTCAGTGCCTTGAACTGGTGTGTGAATGAAATGGAACGTCGCTATAAGCTGATGTCTTTCTTAAAAATTCGTAAGCTAGCGGACTATAACCGTAAAGTGGAAGAAGCGATTGCCAATGGCGAAGAGCTGATTGATCCGACCTGGAAAGCCAGTGATTCGGTTGCCGGTGAGCGCGCACCACGTTTGACCCCATTACCATCGATTGTAATTGTGGCGGACGAGTTTGCCGATATGATTATGCAGGTCGGTAAGAAAGCTGAAGAAATGATTACGCGTTTGGCACAAAAGTCACGTGCCGCAGGCATTCATTTGTTACTTGCAACGCAGCGTCCATCGGTCGATGTAATTACGGGGCTGATTAAAGCTAACATTCCAACACGTGTGGCTTTACGTGTGAACTCGAAAATTGACTCACGCACGATTTTGGATGCCGGTGGGGCGGAAGACTTACTGGGTCATGGTGATATGTTGTTCTTAGGCCCGGGTAAAATTGAACCTGAACGTGTACATGGTGCCTTTATTGCCGATGATGAAGTGAACCGCATCTGTGATGCTTGGCGTGAACGTGGCTCGCCAAATTATGTTGATGAAATCCTAACGCCATTTGATGAAGAGCCAAGTTCTCGTGGCTTTGAAGATGGTGATGGCGATCCAAACCGTGATGCACTTTATGACCAGTGCGTATCCTTTGTATTGGAAACACGCAAGGTTTCGGTGTCCTCGCTACAACGTAAGTTTAGTTTGGGCTATAACCGTGCCGCGCGGATTGTCGACCAAATGGAAGAAAATGGGATTGTGAGTGCGCAAGGTGCGAACGGTAAGCGAGAAATTTTAGTTTAAAAAGAAAGCCTGCGGATTGCAGGCTTTTTCTTAATCATTCAGTTTAGGCATCCAGTCATGCAAATTATTGATGCATTAATTCCATTGGTAGTACTCATTGCCATGGGGTATGTATTAAAGCGGTATCGCTTTTTAACGGTGGAATTTTGGCAAGGTGCTGAAAGACTGAATTATTGGATTTTATTTCCTGTTTTGCTGTTCAGTAGTCTAGCCACCGTTCATTTTAATGTCGGGCAAGTCCTGCCAGCGCTTGCTGTGGTCTTTACTGTGACCTTGCTGATGAGTGTGGTGCTGTGGGTATTAAAAGCGCTGTATAGTACGCCTGTGACGCAATTTGGCGTCTATTTACAGAGTCATATTCGTTTTAATACTTATATTGGTTTGACCAGTATGGCTTTGATTTTTGGCGCTGAGGGGATGCAAGTCTTTGCCATGATTATTGCCTTTGTCATTCCTTTGGTGAATGTACTGTCCGTACTTGGTTTTTCTCAAGGGCAGGGACTATCTTATAAAAATATTGCGTGGTCGGTTGCGAAAAATCCGCTGATTCTCGCCTGTCTGGTCGGGATCATTTTTAATTTTTCAGGTATGCATTTGTCCGAGAGCATTAACCAATCTTTAAAGCTAGTAGCAGGGATGAGCCTCCCGCTTGGGCTCTTGTGTGTGGGCGCAGCACTCCAGTTTGATGCGTTAAAATATGCTGGCCGAGCGCTAATTTTAAACACTTTGGGACGTTTAATCTTGGTGCCTATTTTGGCCTATGTAGGATGTCTTTTATTTGGTTTAGCAACATTTGAAACCATGATTGTGGTGGTTTTCTTCTCACTGCCGACGGCATCGGCTGCCTATGTCCTGACCAAATATTTTCAAGGGGACAGTCAACTCATGGCAGCAATCATTAGTTTGCAAACTTTGTGTTTCGGTTTGACTTTTCCACTTTGGATGTGGTTTTTACAGTCATAAAAAATGCCAGTCTCCTAGGAATGAACTGGCATTTGTAGATCATGCGCATTAAGCAGATCTAGGTTTAGGCGAATTTAGCCAAAACCTCTAAGAAGGGAGCTGCTTGACGTGGATAAGCGGCAATCACGTCATGAATGCGTAGACCTTCTGGATTGGTAGCGTTAATGTCGCGGCCATCCGTTTTAAATTGGGTGAGCAGACGCTCATAATCACTTGGGCGCATGTGTTTAAAGGCATGGTACAACACATGAAAGTCGCCATTCACACCTTCAGGAGGAAGCTGAGTTAAGTAGGCAAATACACGCTCATCTGACCATTCTTCATTGAACGTTGCTGGCTGAGATAATGCCATAGCAATCTCCTTACTGGTTTAATCATTAAAAAAGGCAAAATATGGGAGACAAAGAAAATACTTTCTTGTGTCTGCGCATATTCTGCCTTGATTCAATTTGCTTGACTAATCAAAAATCAGATTAACGTTCTTCAGGCAAATTGATATTCATTTCAAGCATTTCAATATTCGCTTCAGAACGGACAGCCATTTGAATGTGCTGTTCATCTATACCGCGAACATAGCGATTCACCACTTGCATGATTTCTTTCTTCATTTGGTCGATTTTGTCTTGGCTAAGACGTTTACCTAAACCACTTTCAGATGCTACGATGACTTTCAAACGATCCTTCGCTGTTTGAGCACTAGACGGTTTTTCATCATTACTAAAAAGCTTACTCCAAAATCCTGCCATGTCTACGCTCCAAATAGTCGTGCTAACCAGCCTTTAGGCTTCACCGTAATATGACGGTAAGGACGTTCTTCACCTAAGAAACGTGCCACAAGGTCATCATAGGCCTGGCCTGCTGATTCTTCAGTAAAGAGAATCACTGGTTTACCTTCGTTCGATGCTTGTAAAACGCTTTTACATTCAGGAATCACTCCCAAAGTTGGCACACGTAAAATATCTTTAGAAATGTCGTCAATGGTTAACATTTCTTGTTTATCCGCACGTTCAGGGTTGAAGCGTGTGATACACAAGTGTTTACGAATACGACCTTCATTCATTTCAACTTTTTTGGTTTTGCTGTCGAGCATACCAATAATACGGTCAGAGTCACGTACAGATGAAATTTCAGGGTTGGTCACAATAATCGCTTCATCGGCATGGTACATTGCTAAAATTGCACCGCGTTCGATACCTGCGGGTGAGTCACAAATAATGTAGTCAAACTCTTGTGACAACTCATCCATGACACGTGCTACGCCTTCATCAGTTAAGGCATCTTTATCACGGGTTTGCGAAGCAGGTAAAATATATAAATTCTCGATATCTTTATCGCGGATAAGCGCTTGTTGTAATCGAGCTTCGTTATTTAATACATTGACAAAATCATACACAACGCGGCGTTCACAACCCATGATCAAATCAAGGTTACGTAAACCTACGTCAAAATCGATCACAACAGTTTTGTGACCACGTAGGGCTAAACCTGTTGCAAAAGATGCGCTTGTCGTAGTTTTGCCTACGCCACCTTTGCCTGATGTTACGACAACAATTTTCGCCACCGAATCCACTCCTGTTATGGTTTAAATCCCCTTATTTATCATTTGGGGCTTTTGGTGTTTATTTATACATTAAAATTCAAGCGCTTCAAATACAAGCTCTTGTTGATCATTTAAGTAAATATGTGTTGGGCGTTTTAAATGCTGCGCTGGAATATCATCTGCAACACAATAGGTCCCTGCAATTGAAACCAATTCGGCTTCTAAAGCATGACAGAAGATGCGTGCAGCGCTGTTTCCGCCCGCGCCGGCAATGACTCTACCACGAGCACTACCATAAATATGTATATTTCCTGAAGCAATCACTTCCGAGCCACTGTTAATGCCTGCGGTAATAATGATATCGCCTTGATTTTGAACCAAGCACTGACCCGTACGTAAAATTTCGTCATGGTATGAAGTTGCATGGCGAATGACAGGTGCTGCCGCAACTGGTGCATTGGTAGAAGTTGTCGCAGCAGGGGCAGGGGCTTCAACCACTTGCTCTTTGGTTGCTTTGACTTCTTGAAGTTGCGAGCTAATACCATGACCTTGCGCGGGAATCACAGGGAACTGAATGGCACGGGCTTGTTCAGCCAAAATTCCTTCTTGTACTGCCATCGGCTGTACATCCAGATCCAGCAATAATTGAATCAAGGAAATTAATTCTTGCTCAACGCTACTTTCTAGAACAACTAACGCTCCAGCAGTCGATGCATTTTGTAATGTTTTACTTAATTGCTGTCGGATTGCATCATGATCATTGGTGTCAAGGGTAATGCGAATCGCATTGACCATTCTGCCAGTTATCCGGATATCAGCCATAATTTTTCCTTAAGACTTCTCAGATTTATTTTTTACTAAAGAAGTGATGTTGTAAATAGAGCAAATCCTAGAACAAAATGAAGGATTGCACTAGCTGCGTTTGTAATATTTTTACCTTAATGCTTATTCTTTGGCTTGATCATCTTTTTCAAGCTCTTCTAACCACTGTTTCACCTTAACTTGCTTGCGAATGGCATCTAAGCTTTCATAGACCACAGACTCAACCAACTGTTCCAAAGACTGATTATCAATTTTTAAATCACTGACTTTTTCAGCTATCAAGCGATAGGTGGCATTGGGCTGTGCAGGATTTCCGACCACCATCGGTTCCAGTAAACCTTGTGTGATGTTTTCACCAAGTCGTTGTCCGATACTTTGAATTTGTTGCTCAATTCTTCCACCCACAATTGGGATTAAACGCAGTAATTGGGTTAGTTCAGGGGTATCTTCAATCGCACGATTCACAATCAGACCGACATTTTGAGCAATAAAATACTGTCGCTGTTTCAGTTCAGTGGCCAGAGATTCCTGTAAAATTTCAGCCAATGCTTGTGCAAATAAAGCTCGATGATGATCGACGAGGTCATGGATAATTTTTTTATGGGTCGAACTGGTATTTAATTCGTGCTTCACCCCATCCAATACAGTAATCACGACGCGGTCAGAGAGCTCTTCCATCACCACGCGGTAGTAAAATTTGGCCTTGGCTTGTACCGACTCAGGAATTACGTTATAGCCCAATTCATGCAGGCGAAAAGCAATCACCCCTGCACGAAATAATCTTAAAAAACGTAAATGAGGAATAATCGCTAAAATTTCGTACCAATGAATGAAGGGAAAGAAAAACCAGCGACGATGGTGTCGATACACGATCGCAATGCCCCAACGCACCAATAATTCAGTAATTAAGAACAGAATAAACCAAGCTTCTGTGGTGATGACCCATGGATGCAAATGCTCACGATAGAAGCTTAAGACACTTTCTAGGTGAATGGCATGGAAAAACCATCCACCGATATTGCTCATGATAAAAAAATTAGCACACAAACAAAACAAGTTAAAAATGATGAGAAACACCATAAAAATGTCATAGATCAAAAACAGTTTGAAATACAAACTTTGTGGATCAACCTGATGATATTTAGACTTTTTGACTTGGTTATTCTGCATCATGCATAGACCCTTACTCGGTTAAATTGGAGGTTGAGTATTTGGCTTTCATTTTTTCAATCAACTGGTCTTTTTCAGTCCAAAGTTGATCGACCCACTGTTGGAATTGTTCACGAAAGTCTGCATCGTCTTCATAGTTTCCAGCGAGTACCCATGCAGGAATATCAATTTTACGTAAATTGACCGCAATCCGTGGGACTTCCCCGAGCCAAAATTCGCTATAGCCAGGTGCGCCGTCGGGATAGACAATGGTCATATCTACCAAGGCATCAATGTCATTACCTAAAATACTTAAGGCTAAGGCCAAGCCACCCGCTTTCGGTTTAAGTAAATTTTGGTAAGGCGACTGCTGCTGTGCATGTTTTTCTTGTGTAAAACGCGTGCCTTCCAAATAATTTAACAGGGTGAATGGTTGGCTAAGCAGTTGTTCACAAGATTTGCGTGCCTCTTCCATATCGCGTGTTTTCAACGCAGGGTTTTTCGCAATTTGTTCTTTACTATGCCGCTTCATCATCGGGAAGCCTAGAATTTTAAAGGCTTGGCCGACAAATGGAATAAAAATAAGTTCCCACTTGGTAAAGAAGCGGGTAAGGGGCATACGGGTTAAACCAAAATATTGGTTAACCGTGGTGTCGACCCAACTTTGATGGTTGCAAGTCATCAGGTAACGACCCTGCATACTCAGCTCAAGATCATCATCGACAGAAATGTCCCATTTCGTGTTGGGTAGGACATGATCGATTAAATAATTGTTCACAGCCAGCCAGCTGTTGGTGATTTGAATATTGGTCTCATCCACTTTTTTTGATTTTTTAAACAGTTTGGTCAGGCCAAGCGCGAGCACTGGCGGGCCATGAAAAAAAGTACTGCCTGTAATGACTGAACCAACAGTTAGACCACGGGTGATTTTTTTTAATAAAGGTTGTTTTTGGTTTGGCGATGACATAAAAATAAACCCTAAAATATAATGCGTTTCGCAACTCGTTCTATTTTCTAAAGGTCAATATAGTACGGGATGATCAAATAGAAAAGCACCAAACATTAACTGTGTAGAAATTGTGACGAAGAAAGTCTTGAAAAGGAAATTTTTTATTACATATTGTAAATAAAGGCTTTATTATTAACAAAAAATCAATGGTCTAGATCATCGTTTTACGACAATATTCGTTCTATAAACAAAACACACAAAGAAGGAGGCATGCGATGCGTGCACTAGCAATTTCCGCAGTCGTTGGGGCAATGGTTCTTACAGGTTGTCAAAGCACTGGTAATAACATTGGCGGTGTAGAATACGATAAAGCTGCATTAGGAACCTTAATTGGTGCTGCTGCTGGTTATGGTATTTCTAAAGGAAACGCAAACACGAGCCGTCAAAACAACCGTGCTGCAGCGATTGGCGCAGTTGTCGGTGGTGCAACGGGTGTTTACCTTGACAACAAAGAGAAGAAACTTCGCCAACAAATGGCGGGTACTGGTGTAGAAGTTAACCGTAATCCAGATGGCTCTGTAGGTTTGGTTATGCCAGGTAACATTACTTTTGATACCAACAAATCAAACATCAAGCCGAACTTCTACTCAACTTTAAACAAAGTTGCGCAAACCTTAACTGAAGATAACAAGAGCGGTATTCTTGTAACAGGTTATACAGACAGTACAGGTAATGATTCAATCAACATTCCTCTGTCTCAAGCGCGTGCGCAATCTGTAGCAAGCTACTTGGCATCTCAAGGTGTTTCTACAACACGTATTAATGCACAAGGTCAAGGTTCAGCAAACCCAATCGCGTCTAACGCGACTGCTGAAGGCCGTGAGCAAAACCGTCGTGTAGAAATCAGCATCTACGCAATTCAATAATTTTTATTGAAGACTGAAAAACCACCTTCGGGTGGTTTTTTTATGACTGTTAAAATATGAATTTGCATTATGCATCTGTAGCGGAGATGACTATAATCGAGCTCGGAATGAAATAGAGGAAAGACTATGTCACTGGCAAGTCAATTAAATGACAAGCAACTTGAAGCCATGAAATACACTCAAGGACCCTTGTTAGTACTTGCAGGGGCTGGTTCAGGTAAAACTTCGGTGATTACCCGTAAGATTGCCTACTTGGTGAAACACTGCGGCATTCCTGCTTATCGTATTACCGCGATGACGTTTACCAACAAAGCAGCACGCGAAATGAAAGAACGTGTCACCAAGCTGCTGTCACGTGAAGAGGCAAAAGGGCTTTCAGTCTCGACCTTCCACACCTTTGGCCTAAACATGCTGCGTTTAGAGCTGAAACACACACCATTAAAAAATAATTTTTCTATTTTAGATGCGGACGACTGTAAGCGTATTTTGATGGACTTGATGCACCGTGACAATTTATCCGGTGCGGAAAGTAAAGAGCTGATTGCCAAAGCCATGAAGATGATTTCAGATTGGAAAAACGATCTGATTCCACCTGAGCAAGCACACACCACCTGTGAAACCGCAGAAGATGTTCAGTTTGCGCACTTGTATCAACTGTATGAGCGTAATTTACGTGCCTATAATGCGGTCGATTTTGATGACCTGATCGTGATGCCGACGCGTCTTTTACAAGAAAATGCAGAAGTACGTGAGCGCTGGCAAAATCGCATTCGCTATTTATTGGTCGATGAGTATCAAGACACCAACACCGCACAGTATATTTTGGTGAAATTGCTGGTCGGGGTGATGGGACAGTTCACTGCGGTGGGTGATGATGACCAATCGATCTACGCATGGCGTGGTGCCAAGCCTGAAAATATGGCTTTGCTGAATGAAGATTTTCACAATTTAAAAGTGATTAAACTCGAACAGAACTATCGTTCGACCAGTCGTATTTTGAAAGCAGCCAATACCGTGATTGGTAACAATCCGCATATTTTTGATAAAAAACTGTGGTCAGATAAAGGTCATGGTGAAGTGATTCGAGTGATTACGTGCCGCAATGATGACGATGAGTCAGAACGCGTAGTGAAAGACTTAATTACCCATAAACTGATGAATGGTAAAAATTGGAAGGATTACGCCATTTTGTATCGGGGGAACTTCCAAGCACGTGCACTGGAAACACAACTGCGTCAAATGCAGATTCCGTACAAATTATCAGGTGGTCAGTCGTTCTTCGGACGGGCTGAAATCAAAGACGTGATGAGCTATTTGCGCGTCATTATTAACCCTGAAGATGACAGTGCATTTTTACGGATTATCAATACACCTAAACGTGCCATTGGGCCTGTGACTTTAGAAAAGCTGGGTCTGTTTGCACAAGAAAATCATTTGTCGTTGCTCTCTGCAGCGGGTGATCAGCGTCTCACCATGGTGATTCCTAAAAAAGCCACCACGCAGTTGGCGGAGTTTGCAGACTTCATTACCACCTTTACCCGTGAGTTGCTTGAGGATGATGAACCTGTACCGATTATTCGCAAGATGATGGTTGAAGCGGGTTATATCGACTATGTCAAAGAGTCTGCGGCGACGCCTGCGCAAGAAAAAACCAAGCTGGATAATATTGAAGTGCTGTATAGCAGTATTCAAAGTTTGATTAACCGTGCTGAAGATGTTGATGAGAAAAACATTGAAAGCGTAATTCGTAAAATGGTGTTGCTGGATATGTTAGAGCAGCAGCAAGAAGAAGAAGACACTGACAAAGTAAACCTGCTCACGCTGCATGCATCCAAAGGGCTTGAGTTTCCATATGTCTATCTGATTGGTCTTGAGGAAGAGTTACTGCCGCATAAAAACTCGATTGCCGCAGATACAGTTGAGGAAGAGCGTCGCTTGATGTACGTGGGCATCACCCGTGCGCGTCAGGGTTTAACCATCACGCTTGCAGAACAACGTAAGGCAGGCGGTCAAATGAAGCAAATGACACCAAGCCGTTTCTTGGATGAGTTGCCGCAAGATGAGTTGGAGTGGCTAGGGCGTAAAAAGAAACTGGCGGGCAATGTCGATCCGAAATTACAAGCACAACACTATTTGGACAATTTACGTGCTTTGATTAAGCGCTAAATATTTTTTTGTTTTAGAAATTTATTGTACTAGGAAAAAGAGAATGAAAGTTCAGGTTAAAGTGTTGGATTCACGTTTAGGCAATGAATGGCCAATGCCAACCTATGCGACAACGGGTTCAGCAGGCTTAGACCTTCGTGCATGTGTCGATGCTGCGACCGTCATTGAACCGGGACAAACTGTTTTGGTCAAAACGGGTTTATCTATTTATATCGAAGATCCACACTTTGCCGGTTTAATTTTACCGCGTTCAGGCCTAGGTCATAAGCACGGCATTGTTTTGGGTAACTTGGTGGGATTAATTGATTCGGACTATCAAGGTGAATTGATGGTGTCGGTTTGGAACCGTAGCCAAACAGCTTTTAGTTTAGAGCCAGGTGAACGTCTTGCACAGTATGTACTTGTACCTGTGATGCAAGCACAGTTTGATATTGTAAATGAATTTGAAGCGACAGAACGTGGTGCAGGTGGTTTCGGACATACTGGTCAAAACTAATCTCTCAGTGATAAAGTAAAACAACAAAGCCTCTCCATAAAAGAGGCTTTGTTGTTTTAATGCTGAATGATCATTTTTAGTTCATAAAAAGTTACAACTCTTTTTTGAATCCTTAGGGCTTGTTGAGAATTAACAAAGGCTACTGATTAATTTATAATAGTACTATGAATAGATACATACTTACTGATGCCCAATGGGCAAAAATGGAACCTTTTTGCCTAGGTAAAGTGACCGATCGAGGTCGTAGTGGAAAAGATAATCGATTATTTTTAGAAGCAGTCCTATGGATTGCCCGTACAGGCAGTCCATGGCGTGATCTACCTGCTCATTTTGGTAAATGGAATACCGTCTTTAAAAGATACCGTGATTGGGTGAAAGCTGGTGTATTTGAAACTATTTTTGCATCTGTAAATGAAGATGTTGATTTGGAATACGCCATGATTGATGGAACGATTGTTAAAGTTCATCGACATGGCCAAGGTGCAAAAGGGGGACCTTCAAACAGTCTATAGGTAAATCTCGAGGTGGAATGACTTGTAAAATTCTTGCCTTAGTGGATAGTCTAGGCAACCTCATTAAGTTTCGATTAATGCCTGGTCAATATCACGATTTAGTAGAAACCAAACCTTTAATTGAAGATGTTGATTTTCAAGCATTACTAGCGGATAAAGCATTTGATGCAGATTGGCTCATCCAAGAACTCAATGAACGTAAAGTGAAAGTGGTGATCCCACCCAAATCTAATCGAAAAGTAATGAGAGCCTTTGATACGATTATGTATAAATGGCGTCATCTCATTGAAAACTATTTCTGTAAGTTAAAAGAATTTAAACGTATAGCGATGCGTAGTTGTAAAACAGATACGAGTTTTGAAGCCATGATTCAATTGTGCGCGAGTTTAATTAACTCTCGGTAATTCTCAACAGACCCTAGTAAAATTAAATGCAGCGTTAAGCGTAACAACAAGGACAGCTGAAAGAGCTGTTGATCTGAATAAATTAGAAGTTAGACCTATGGATTTTCAGCCAAAATTTCCTGCACATATTTTTCGTGCCTATGACATCCGTGGCAAATTGGATGTTATGAGTGCTGAGCTGATTCGTGCCATTGCACAAGCGCTCGCAACTCAATATTTAAAGACTGGGCAGACACGTTTAGCCATTGGTTATGATGCTAGACAAAGCAGTCCTGCTTTTGCGGAAATTATTTACAAAGAATGTCTTAAACAGGGCTTAGATGCGAAAATTATCGGATGTTGTGCTAGCCCTGTGTTGTATTACACGGCACGTCAGTTTGATGGCAACGGTATTATGGTGACAGCCAGCCACAATCCGAAGTCGGATAATGGAATCAAATGGATTATGCAGGGTGAGCCCCCTTTACCTGAGGCAATCCAACAGGTGGCACGCGATGCAAATGAATATTTTGACAGCCATGCAGAGATGAACTGGCAAACGTTGCCACATCAGATCGTACCTGAATATTGTCTGGCTTATCAGGCGGCATTGCTCAATGATATACAGCTCATGCCTCAACCGCGACCCTATAAAGTTGTGGTGGATGGTTTATACGGTTCGGCGGGACGCTGCGCCGTCTTGGTCTTAAAGGAACTCGGCTGTGAGGTGCATGCTTTACGCTGTGAGGCCAATGGTGAATTTCCTGAACATGCCCCCGATCCCTCTCAAGCCAAACATCTAAATCTGCTACGAAACGCCGTGCAACAGCAGCATGCTGATATCGGCATTGCCTTTGATGGTGATGGTGACCGTGTTGTATTGATTGATGAAAAGGGCGTAATCATTTCAGCAGACCGTTTATTATCCTTGTTTGCGCACATGTGTTTGGCTGATCATCCAGCACATGAAGTGGTTTTTGATGTGAAATGTTCCACCATGGTTCGAAATACAGTATTGGCCCATCACGGTATTCCAAAAATGATTCGCACAGGTAGTTCTTTTTTGCGGAAATATTTGGCGCAATCTGAAGGGCATGCGGTTTTTGGCGGTGAATATGCAGGGCATTATGTGTTTAATGATGGTCGTGGTTTTGGTTATGACGATGGGTTATATGCCGCACTACGTGTGTTGGAATACTTAAGCTTGAAGCAATGCACTTTGTCGGAAGCACTGGCAGACTACCCAGAACGTGCCAGTACAGAGGATATTTATATTAGCACCCATCAGATTTCACCCGCGCTGGTTTTAGCGAATGTGGAAAAACAAAGTCAGCACTTTCAAGCGGAAATGAGTAAAATTGATGGCGTAAGACTTGATTTTGAGGATGGATTTGGCATTATTCGAGCATCGAATACGGGCGAGTATTTTACTGTGCGTTTCGACGCGGACAGTGATCAGCGGCTCCATCAAATTCGCCATAACTTTGTGCACATGCTGACGGCAGATTATCCGCAGATTGCACAAGACCTATTAGACGCCCATTAAGGAGAGGCACATGCCACATCAACATACTGGCCTCGACAAAGCACAAGTTCTGACTGAAGCTTTGCCGTACATTCAACGTTTTGCTGGAAAAACGCTAGTAGTGAAATATGGTGGCAATGCAATGACCGATCCTGAGCTTGAGAGCTCGTTTGCACGTGACATCGTTTTGTTAAAAACCGTCGGTTTAAACCCAATCGTAGTACATGGTGGCGGTCCACAAGTGGATTCGTTTTTAAAGCAATTGGGGCGTGAGTCGGACCGTATTGATGGCATGCGAGTGACCGATCCTGCGACCATGGAAGTGGTTGAAATGGTGTTGGGTGGTAGTGTGAATAAATCTATCGTGAATTTGATTAACCAACATGGTGGTCGTGCCATTGGTTTAACGGGTAAAGATGGTAACTTACTGCGTGCACAAAAGTTACTGATGGAAAAAACTGCGGAAGATGGCACGGTACAAAAAATTGATCTTGGCCTAGTGGGCGAAGTGACCAGTGTTAAAACTGATGTATTGGAAATGTTTACCAGTGGTGATTTTATTCCTGTGATTGCACCCTTAGGTGTGGATGAAGAGGGCAATACTTATAACATCAACGCTGATTTGGTGGCTGGAAAAGTGGCTGAAGCCCTCGGTGCTGAAAAGCTGATTTTGTTGACCAATATTTCAGGTGTTTTAGATGAAAATAAAAACCTGCTCACTGGTTTAACCACCCAAGAAGTTGACCGTCTCATTGAAACGGGCGTGATTTACGGCGGGATGATTCCGAAAGTGGGTTGTGCTCTAGATGCGGTGAAAGGTGGTGTGGTAAGCGCGCATATTGTAGATGGTCGTGTGCCACATGCAACGTTGTTGGAGATTTTCACCGATCATGGTGTCGGTACATTAATTACCAATCGCAGTAATAAGCACTAAATATTTTGAAAAGCCCCCTCGGAGGCTTTTTTTAGGCCTATGCATTTTATAAAAATAGTTTTATGCGTGAATGTGTTCGGGTTATGAAGCATTGTGAATTGCAAGCCAGTCAGGACTCATGCACAATAAAACCATCATAAATAAATATGTTTAAATAAGATCAAGATTATGTGCCAACTGCTCGGAATGAACTGTGCAACACCGACTGATATTACCTTTTCATTTCGAGGCTTTTCACAGCGCGCGGGGATTACTTCAGACCACTGTGACGGTTTCGGGATAGCTTTTTTTGAGGATAAAGCCTGCCGTTTATTCGTTGACAATCAATCTGCAGTTGAGTCGCCGATTGCTGAATTAATTCGTAATTATCCAATCAAATCACGCAATGTGATTGCACATATCCGCAAAGCGACACAGGGAAAAATTAACTTAGAAAACTCACATCCATTTAGCCGTGAGTTATGGGGACGACAGTGGATTTTTGCCCATAATGGCGATTTGCATGACTTTGATCCTGTACTGTCAGGACGCTTTACCCCAGTGGGTAATACCGACAGCGAACGTGCATTTTGCTATTTACTTGATCAGCTGGTGAACAAGTTTGGCTATACCGAGCCAAGTCTAGATCAAGTTTTTGATTTATTAACTGATGTTTCTCCACGGATTGCGGAGCATGGCACGTTCAATTTCTGTTTATCAAATGGGCAGGCCCTGTTTAGTTATGCCATTACCAAACTGCATTGGTTGGTGCGTGAGTACCCATTTAAACCTGCGCAGCTGATCGATATTGATGTTGAAGTTGATTTTAGCCAAGTCACTACTGCAGACGATCGCGTGGCCGTGATTACTACCGAACCGTTGACTCAAAATGAAGCGTGGACGGCATTTTCACCCGGTGAAATGATTTTATTTCAATATGGCAAAGCGATCCGTCACCAAATGACCCATGTGGAACGTTTAATCCGAGAAGCCAAAGATCCGTCTTTAAAACGCGTTAATAAAGCAGATCAATATTAATTTATTTCAAAATGATTAGAATATAAAAGCATGTTGATAATAAAATAAAACATGCTTTTATTTTGGTACATACTTATAAAATAATAAAATTGATTAAATAATAACTGATTCTTTTGGTCGGATTTAAATTTATTTACTTATTTAAAATATATACTTAAGTTTAATTTTGTGAAAATAGTATAAAACCAACCAATTTGATTCACTTTTATTTTTAATTCTAATCGATATGATTAATTCATGTAATTAATCTATTAATTTTTATTGGGTGGTCGGAATGATAATGAAGTGGGTTCCAGAATATAATACTGGTATCGATGTGATTGACGATCAACACCGTCGTATTCTCGATTATATCAATGAAATTGATGTGATTGATGTCAATACTGACCGTGAACGCGTGAAACAGATTTTAGAAAATATTATTGATTACACACAGTCTCACTTCACTTTTGAAGAGTCTCTCCAAGAAGAGGCGGGTTATAAATATCGTGTACCGCACAAACGTGTACATGATTTATTTATAAAAAAAATTGAATCTTATCGTGACCGTTTTGAGCTGGGGCATTCAATCGAAGCTGAACTGCATGAAGTGTTGTCGAAATGGCTGATTAATCATATCCAGCATGATGATGCAGATTATGTCGGTGCCGTAAAAGAAAATATGATGGGCATTATCAAAGAAAAAGAAAAGAAAAAAGGGAAAAATTGGTTTGCTCGTTTCTTTTCATAAGTGAGCCAAACGAGGGATCAAAACAATAAATTTTAATTATATTTAGCGCAGCAAATCATCAGTTTTGATGGTTTGCTTTTTGTTTTTGATTTTCATAAGCGAGCAAGGCAAAATAGCGCAAGACTTATTGAAGGAACGCATCATGCAAGACAATGCTCTGTCACGATGGTTATCGCCGCTGATGGCATTTTGTTTATCATTTATTATCATTGCCACACTTGCACCCTTGGTGGGAATTCAGGTTGAACGTCAGCTTGACTTTTGGTTACTTTGGTTAGTGACCATGGTGGTCTTGGCTTTACCTGTGTGTTACTTAGAGATTGCCTTAGCCAAGCGTTCAAAAACCACGGCATTAAATGCTTTGTCGAGTTTAACGCGTGATGCCGATGCTTCTCAGACGTGGCGCCTTGTGGGATGGCTTGCTGTCGTCTTTATTCCTTTTTTAGCGGGCGGCATGTTGTCTAATGCTGCGCAACTATTAAATCAATATGCACTGGCCGATATGACATCGTCCGTGATCTTTATTGCTTTGGCCGTGGTTGCCATCGCGTTGTCTTTTGCCCCACGTCTATTGACCTTAGCGTTAACGGCGATCGGTGTGCTGATCTCCTTAGTGCTTGCAAACCTCTCTGGTACAGGAACCGCTGAGTGGCAAGTGACGCCGGTTGAATTTTCAGAATGGGGCAGTGCAACGGTATTGGCTTTGGTGGCAAGCGGTTTAGGACTCGGCCTGTACTGGCAGAACAGTTTGGCACAAGTTCAACAGCAAGATGCTGCAAGCAAGACTGTTTTACCGATTTGGATTGCACAAATTTTGGCGGTGGTTGCTTTTGCATTTTTTGCAGTCCAAGCGGCATTACCTGCGTATGCGATTGCCTTAACTGCAGTTGTAGCGGCAGCCGTGCTGTTACAGATGGCACGTGAGCAGTTGGCACAGCGCCAGTTGAATATTGTGGTTCAGTGGCTCGTGCTGCTGGTTGCAACGTTGGTGTGGTTAATTCCAGCCACTGGCCCGATCTTTAACATCTTACTGATGCTGTGGGGCTTAGTGATTTGTTTGATTTATGCCATTTTTGCGGGTTGGATTATGAAAATTAGCCATTTACGTAAGTCGATGAACTTTAGTAATGAAGCTTTTTATAATATTTGGCGCATCGCTGTGCGTGTGGTATTACCCGTTTCTATCGTATTGGCCATTGTAGCCGTACTTGGAAAACTGATCTAATGCGCATGCTTCAACAAGTCTGGGTTGCTTATGCAACAGCAGACCAGCAGTTTCATATTAGTGTGCCGTTTTCTGAGGGAATGACGGCACAAGATGCGATTCAACTGAGTGGTATAGGCTCGCAGGTTGAATTGCCTGAGCTTTTACAATTGGGCATCTTTGGTGTCCGCTTGAAAGACCTTCAACAGGTTTTGCAGGTAGGGGATCGTGTTGAAATTTATCGTCCTTTGAGCATTAATCCTAAAGATATTAGAAGGATACGTGCACAAAATAACCCCGTGGGTCGCTTTGCCAAAGGCAATCGCTTAAAACAATCGAAATGATATGAAAAACCCCTCAGTTGAGGGGTTTCTTTTTTAGAATAAGGCTTTATAGTGGGGGCGCGTTTAGAATCGCTTCTTTCGATGCTGGTAAGCCTGGCTGAGATGCAGGAATGGTTTCTAAGCCTTCAATTTTTTGCACAATACCGTTTGGGTCGAAATAGACTTTCAGGTGTTGACCTTGTGCAGCAGGAATCTTGGCTTTTTTAGCATACGTTCCTGGGGTATAATTGTAGATGTAGTCCCAACGTAGTGGATTCATTGGATCTGAAACTGTCGGGCTGCCAAGCAAAAAGCGGACTTGTTGATGGCTCATGCCAACTTGTATTTTTGACGCTTGTGCTTGAGTTAATGGCGTACCTTGAGGAATATCAACTTTATAAACGCCCAAGGTCGAACAGCCTGCGAGCAGTGAAGTGACGAATAACGCCAACATGATTTTTTGCATTTTGCTACACTATCCCAAATTAATTATGATGCAATTGAGCCACGGATAGATCATACTGCATCTACACTTTGTTGCATATTCTAACTTTAAATTTGTTGAGAGACCTTTTTACATGCCAATTTCAAATCAAGATCTACGCAAAGCTGGACTTAAAGTTACACTTCCACGAATTAAAATATTAGAACTACTAGAAAATTCAAAGCAACACCATTTAAGTGCGGAAGATATTTATAAGACTTTACTTGAACAAGGTGAAGATGTCGGTTTAGCAACTGTTTACCGCGTGTTAACGCAGTTTGAAGCAGCGGGCATTATTCAGCGCCATCACTTTGAAAATAACCATTCTGTTTTCGAAATCATGCAAGACGATCATCATGATCATATCGTTTGTCAAAACTGCAACAAAGTGGTTGAGTTTAGCAACGAAGTAATTGAGCATGAGCAGCACGAAGTTGCTGAAAAGCATGGCTTTACTTTAACAGGTCACTCACTCAACCTATATGGTTACTGTGATGCTGCTGAGTGCCAAGAAGCACTGCGTAAAAAGTAATAATTTAGATCTAAAAAAGGGCTTCATGAGAAGCCCTTTTTTATTGTTTAAAGAAATGCTTAAGCTTGTCCGTCAAACGTGATGTTTGCACTGGCATGCAATAGACGATCACCGCCTTCTTCAGACAACTTGATTTGTAAACGTAAGTCGTTCGGAGAGTCGGCATGTTTCAGCGCATCTTTATAGGTAATCTGCTTAGCTTTGTACAAATCGAATAAGGCTTGGTCAAAAGTTTGCATACCAAGTTCACGAGAACGCTTCATCAGGTCTTTAATTTCGTGGATTTCACCTTTACGGATCAAATCGGAAATTAACGGTGAGTTAATCAAAATCTCAATTGCAGCACGACGAGAATTACCGTCTGGTGTTGGAATCAACTGCTGAGCAACCATCGCTTTAAGGTTTAAAGACAAGTCCATAAACAATTGGCTATGACGGTCTGCTTCAAAGAAGTGAATAATACGGTCGATGGCTTGGTTGGCGTTGTTGGCGTGCAGCGTTGCAAATACCAAGTGACCTGTTTCAGCAAAGGCAATCGCATAATCCATGGTTTCACGGGAACGAATCTCACCAATCAGGATCACATCGGGTGCCTGACGTAAGGTGTTTTTCAGCGCGATTTCAAAAGAGTCCGTATCAATGCCCACTTCGCGCTGGGTAATGATACAGCCTGCATGCTCATGAATAAATTCAATTGGGTCTTCAATGGTAATGATATGACCTTTCGAGTTTTGGTTACGGTAACCAATGATTGAAGCCAAAGAAGTCGATTTACCCGTACCTGTTGCTCCCACAAAGATGATGATGCCACGTTTGGTCATGGCCAACTCTTTGAGTACAGGCGGTAGTTTTAACTCATCCATGGTTGGAATTTGCGTCTCAATTCGACGCAAAACCATACCTGGCATATCACGCTGTTGAAATGCGCTGACACGAAAACGTGCAGTTTTATCCCGATTCATAATCGCGAAGTTGCACTCACGTGTATCTGCAAATTCTTTACGCTGTTTTTCACTCATAATCGAGTTGAGCAGTTGCCCCGCGACATCACCCGTCAGCTTACCCTTAGCCACAGGCACAATTTGACCGTTAATTTTCATGGAGGGTTCAACATCAGCGGTGATAAATAAATCCGACGCTTTTTGTTGAATCATATAATTGAGTAAGTCGTTAAAATCCATATCTATACCCCAAATCCATTGTTTTCTTATAAGAAGGTTTCAGGTTGCTTAGCAGCTGTACGTGCAGTCTGTGGACTGATCACCCCTTTGGTGACCAAGTTTTTCAAACTTTGATCCAGTGTGGTCATACCGTAGTTTGCACCAGTCTGAATAGCCGAATACATCTGTGCCACTTTGTTTTCACGAATTAAGTTACGAATGGCAGGAATACCAATCATGATTTCATGCGCGGCAACACGGCCACCGCCATTTTTCTTGAGCAAGGTTTGAGAAATCACGGCTTGTAGCGATTCAGATAACATGGCACGAACCATGTCTTTTTCTTCAGCAGGGAATACGTCAATCACACGGTCAATGGTTTTTGCCGCAGAGGTGGTATGTAGTGTACCGAAGACCAAGTGACCCGTTTCTGCTGCTGTGAGCGCCAAACGAATGGTTTCAAGGTCACGCATCTCACCCACGAGGATAATATCGGGGTCTTCACGTAGTGCTGAACGCAGTGCTTCGTTAAAACCATGTGTATCACGGTGCACTTCACGTTGGTTGATCAAGCATTTTTTTGACTGGTGTACAAATTCGATTGGGTCTTCAACCGTTAAGATATGGTCATAGCGGTTATCGTTAATATAATCGATCATTGCCGCCAATGTGGTAGATTTACCAGAACCGGTAGGCCCCGTCACTAAAACTAAACCACGTGGCAATTCACATAACTCTTTGAAGGTTTGTCCTAAACCTAAGTCTTCCATGGTCAGGACTTTAGACGGAATGGTACGGAATACTGCACCTGCACCGCGGTTTTGGTTGAATGCGTTCACACGAAAGCGAGCAATGCTTGGAACTTCAAAGGAAAAGTCTGTTTCTAGTTTTTCTTCGAAATCACGACGTTGTTTGTCATTCATGATGTCATAGACCAGTTTATGCACTTCTTTGTGTTCTAACGCTGGTAAATTGATACGACGAACTTCACCATCGACACGAATCATCGGTGGCATACCTGCAGATAAGTGTAAATCTGATGCCCCGTTCTTAGCCGAAAAGGCTAGTAATTCTGTGATATCCATTATTTCCCCGAGTTCATTTAAATGCTAATTATTTTGATAGAATAATAAGGCTTTCAATCAACTTAACCAACAGTTTGTTGAAAGGCAAAGCAAAAAAGATGACCGAAATGAGACCCTCGTCAATGAATATCTTGCAAAATTCACGTCAACACGTGTTATCCCAAATTCAACAGGCCTGCGAAATTTCAGGTCGTGACGTGGAGTCTGTAGAGCTTTTGGCGGTTTCTAAAACACATCCGAGCGAAGTGTTACGAGACATGTACGCTTGTGGTCAACGCGCCTTTGGTGAGAACTACCTACAAGAGGCTTTGCAGAAGATAGAGGCGCTACAAGACTTAGGGATTGAATGGCATTTTATTGGGCATGTACAACGCAATAAAACCAAACATTTGGCTGAAAAATTTGCATGGGTGCATGGAGTTGATCGTTTAATTATTGCAGAGCGTTTATCGGCGCAGCGTCTGATAACACAACCACCATTAAATCTTTGTCTACAGGTCAATATCGATGGTCAAGACAGCAAAGATGGCTGCCAACCTGATGAGGTTGCTGAGTTGGTAAGAAGTATCAGTCAGTTACCTCATATCAAACTACGTGGTTTGATGGTGATTCCTGCACCGAACAATACTCAAGCCTTTAAGGCCGCGAAAGTGTTATTTGACCAAGTGAAAGAGCTGCATGTACATCCTGAAGACTGGGATACCTTAAGCATGGGCATGTCAGGCGATATGGTCGATGCGATTGCAGCTGGGTCGACTATGGTTCGCGTTGGAACCGCCTTGTTCGGAGTGAGAGATTATTCACAGCATTAAGTCTAAATAGGGCTTCTTGAGCTTAAAGGGAGTGAGAAGCGCTTAACTTACAATTATATAAAACTAATAGGCTGCTGAAAAAATAGGCTTAATTTAAACTCATGAATTGAACCGTCTATAGATTAGACAGATGAACCATGAAAAATGATTGCCTGACAACGATAAAAATTGCATTTAGGATGAAGCCAAAATGAAAAAACTCTATTTATTTATCTCCCTGCTTCTGAGCCTATTTGTAGCAGCTTGTAGCAGTACAAATACCAAAATAAGCGAGATGAGTGCGGAATCTACGGTTCAGAATGCTCAGGTCGCTAAAAGTGAAAAATTAGGCACCAAGTGGGGCGATGAGATTAGTTCAAACGTCACGGAAGTCAATTTAAAACGCTTATCCAGTAGCCCAATTGCTGAATCACAAGTTCGCTATGCCAGCAAAAAATATGTGGGTAAGGCCGTGAACAGTCTGTCATTTGCCGCTGGAAAAATCAGTTTTTCGATTGTAGATGATGCACAGCGTCCACTGCCTTTATTTCGAGATGGTCAGCAGTATTATTTATCGGGTAAAGATGGACAAAGTTATCAACTCAAATACCAAAACCATAGCAATAGCACGTTTGAAGTGGTTGCCAGTGTGGATGGTTTAGATGTTATTGATGGACGTGCAGCATCACGTAGCAATTCAGGTTATGTGCTTCGTCCACAGGCAGAGTTGATTATTGAAGGCTTCCGTAAGAGTGACTCTGCGGTGGCATCCTTTACCTTTAGTCGTCCTGAAGATGCCTATGCTGCAAACTCAGATCATGGTTCCATCCAAAATACAGGTGTGATTGGTACTGTGATTTACCCGCTACAGTCTATGGCGGCTACAGACAAAGCAGCAGATGCATCTAAATATGCGCCTCCACCAAAAGCATTCCCAGCGGATTAAAGCATTTGTTTGGATTTTACAGGGAGCACTTACATTAAGTAGGATGCTCCCTCTATTTTTAACCGAGAGATGGTGTCTTAAAACAGATCAAACTTTGACTTTCAAAAATCTGAAATTATCCCACCACCTCAATGGTACTGGCACCTGCGCCCAAAGCTTTGACTTGGATTTGCACAGGAATACGTTCATGCATTTCTTGGATGTGTGAAATCAGCACCACCTTACGTCCTTGATTTTGCAATTGATCGAGAGCATTCATGACCATGTGCAGGGACGATGCATCTAAAGTCCCAAAGCCTTCATCAATAAACAGAGATTCAATTTTCATTGAGCCTGAGGCCATATTGGCAATGGCAAGAGATAGGGCAAGGGCGGTCAGGAAAGACTCTCCCCCAGAGAGTGATGCAACAGAGCGGGTTTCGCCATCCATGTCATGATCGATAATGGCAAGACTGAGCGAGTGATCTAAACGCTTTAAGGTATAACGCTGTGAGAGTTGGTTGAGCTGTTGGTTGGCATGTTCCAGTAAAATATCGAGATTATATTGCTGCGCATAATCACGGAATTTTTTGCCTGTGGCATCTCCCATCAGACCTGAAATTTTCCCCCAACGGTGTTCTTCCTGTTGTATGGTTTGAATCTGATCTGCAAATTGCTTTTGTTTTGCGACATTTTGCAGATGCAACTCAAGTTTAAGTTTGAGCTGATCACGTAGTTCAAGTTGTGCTTGCAGTGCGACTTGATGCTCCTGCATTTGCTGTTGTAACTGTGCTGGGTCAATCTCAGGTTGATGGCCCAGATGTTCACTCAACTGCTCTTGCATAGTTTTCAATGCAGCATGTGCTTCATTTACTAGGCGTTCTGCATGCTGTAATTTCTGACGGATGTGTTGTTCCTGAGCCGAGCTAATTTGAGCCAGTGCATCTAAATCAGGCTTATGGAAATCAGGATGTGCATTGAGCCAGTGTTGAAGGGTATTTTCTACTTGGCTCGTACTGGTCTGATTCTGCTGCAACTGGGCTTTAAGCTGTTCTAGCTGATTTTTTTCTTGTTCGAATTGATGGCGCAATTGCTCAAAATGCTGTTTCAGCTGTTGATAATAGCTTTGCGTCTGCTGGCGATGTTGATCGTGCTGGATGAGCCACTCATTGGCTTTGATGTCCGTTAAGCCAGTCATTTGTTGGATCAATTGATTGGCTATTTCTGTATTTTGCTGTCCTTTTTGTTTGATCTCATTGAGCTGCTCGTTGGTTTCAGAGATGTGCTTACTGGTATTTTCGATATTCAGTTGATTGGTCTTGAACTGTTGCGTGGTTTGTTCGCGTTGCTGACGCCATTGTTCCAGCTGTTCCAGTTGTTGTGAACGGGTATTTAGGCGTATCAAGATTTGCTGAGCGGTCTGGGTGGTCTGCTGTTGCCAAGCTATTTTTTCACCCTCCGATAAACACTGCACGATATGCTGAACTTGGTTGTGCAAACCGTTCGCTGTTTGTAGTAAATGTTCAATCTGTTGAATATTTTGGATACATTGTTGCTGGATCTTAATATTGTGTTGGAACTGCTCAGACTGTTGTTTGAGTTGTTGCAAATCCGAGTGATATTGCTCAGCCATTTGCATGAACTGAGTCTTCAACTCCGATGCTGTTAGGGTGAAGTCGAGTGTCATATTTGCTGTTTGACTGTGCTCGATTAACACGTGTTGCAAAGTACTAATTTTTTCAGAAAGTTGCTGAATTAGAGTTTGCCGTTGTTCTATTTCAGTATTCAGTTTAGTCAGCTGTTGCTGCGCGTACTGCCAGTCGTCAAAGCAATTCTGTTCTTTTAGCGTTGCCTGTTGCTCCTGCTGTTGTTGAAGCTCAAACAGAGCTTTAGAGATCGCAGTATCTTCCACTTTATAAGGATGTGAGGTACTTCCACAGACTAAACAGGGTTCGCCGTCTTGGAGTACCGAGCGTAAATCTTCGATATTTTCAGCATGTAAAAGTCGCTGCTGTTGCAAAACCTGTTGCAGTTGGATGCGTTCACTTTTGGCAGATTGAAAGGCTTGTTCTGCTTGTTGGCTATTGTGTTGCACGGCTTGAAGCTGTGTTTTGGCATTGTCGAGTTGTACTTGCTGTTCTGTAGACTCAGCCTGTAAGTCAAAAAACTGCTGAATTTTTTGCTGAATCAGCTCGAATTGGCTGAGTTGATTGATTTTCAACTCGCGTTGCTGTTGTGTCTGCTCAACTTTGATTTCAAGCTGTTCGATCGTCCCGAACTGTTGAATAGACTGCTGTAATTGTTGTTTTTCTGATGCTAGCCGATGTTCAGCCTGAGTACGTGGCCCGAGTTGATGTTCAATTTTTTGATATTGATGAATGAACTGTTCTAGCTGTTGAGTATGGGCGCTGAGACCTTTGTCTAGGTTTACAAACTGTTGTGAGCTTTCCAGTTGCTGCTTACACTCGGTTTGCTGTCGATCAATGTGTTGAATCTGCTGTTCAAGCTTTTGTTGTTGCTGGTTTAGGGGCAGCTTAGACTGCTCTAAAGCCTGCAATTTTTCCTGAACTTTCTTAAACTCAGCCCCAATGAAATCACGTTCTTGAATACATCTACGCACCTCATTTAATGCAGCATGATGGGTACTTTCAAACTGTTGTAGTTTATTCACTGCCATTTCAGCTTGCGTAAATTGGACTTTTTCACTTTCAAATTTAAGTTGTAAATGATCGAACAGTTGTTGCTGTTGTTGAATACGGGGCGTCAGTTGCTGCACAGTTTGCTGTAACTGTTGTTGTTGGAATACCACAGCACGAATTTCTGAAAAGATCTCCAAACGAGCCAAATGTTCGCGCTCAGGAGTTAAATCTTGTTGTAACTTGCTTTGTGTATCGAAGAGTTGTTGTTTGCTAATGATTTCACTGTCGAGTTTATGTTTGCGCTCAAACCATTGTTGTTGTTTTTCTAGTTGCGACTTTTGAGCTTCAAGCTGTTTATAATTCCTGTCACACTGTTGAAACTCTGTCGATAATGCAGTGACTTGTTCATCGGTTAACAGTTCAATATGACCCAGTACATTTTCGAGTTCTTTGCGCTGCGTGGCGACGGATTTGGTTTTCTCATAAGCCAGTTGACCAATTTTCCCAAAAATAGCGGAATTGGTTAGATATTCCAGCAATTCGCCGCGTTCATTGTCCCGTGCTTTTAAAAAAACGGTGACCTCAGATTGGGCCAATAAAACGGCACGAGTAAATTGTTCAAAACTGAGCTGTGTGATGCGTTTGATATTTTCATCGACGGCTTTGGCTTTATCCGCAACGACGACACCATCGGTGACACATTTTAAAGAACGCTGCACACTTTGCAGTTTGCCGTCTGCTTTTTCCCGCGAACGTTTTAATTCCCAACGTGCGATATAGCGTTTTTGGTCTTGTGCAATAAAGCAAAGCTCAGCATAACCATGTGCAGTGCCACGACGCAGTACGGTCAATGGAGAGTTGGTGAGCAGCTCTGAACCATCGACATCTTGTAGTTTGCCATCACTGTCTTTTAACCGTGGAATACGGTTAAACAGGGCCAAACACATAGCATCTAAAATGGTGGATTTACCTGCGCCTGTTTTCCCTACAATGGCAATCAGACCTGCACTGGCTAAGGGATCACTTTCAAAATCAATCAGATGTTCGCCAGAAAGTGAAGCAAGGTTTTTAATTCGAATCGATAAAATATTCATACTAAACCTTTAAGCCTCTTGTTCATCTGCAAGGGATTGTTCTGCTTCACGCATTAAGCTCATAAAATCGTTTAACACTTCTGCATCACTGTGATAACCCTGTTTTTCCCAAATTTGCTGAAACAGTTTTTCTGGTGTTGGCGGTTCTAAACTTACTTTAGCGGGTGCATTGGGGTCTTGCTCAGTCGCTAAATATTGGCGCGAAATACGGACTAAACGATAACGGTCTTTGGGGAGAGCCTCTTCGAACTGTTGTCTTAAATTGGGCTGCGGTGGAACAGCAGTATGGTATTCAATATCGACATATTCACGTTGATCAATCTCTGGGATAGCGCCTTGAGGCAATGCTTGCAGTTTTTCCAGTATTTCATTGAGTTCACCCCGTATCTTATGCAGTTGAATACTTCGTGGTATTGCTAAAACATTCAACTGAAAACGCGAGACATCATTTCGTGTGGGATCAAGTGTCACTTCAACAACTTGATGTTTATAGTTAATTTCACTAAAAGATAGTGGAATTGGGGAGCCACTATAGCGAATATGCTCTTCACCGACTTTTTGCGGTTTATGCAAATGCCCGAGTGCCACATAGTCAATGATTTCATCAAATAATGCTGTTGAGAGTGCTTCTTCATTACCAATCACAATAGGACGCTCAGAGTCTGAGGTTTCGCCGCCTTGCATATGTGCATGAGACATTAAAATTAGGGCTTGATCTGCTGTTTTGCGGGCTTTAGCCTCGGCGATCAATTGTTGATGCAAATAGGCAATCGCGTTTTGGCTATTGGTGGTGTGTTCATTAAAGCCTGTAATTTCAGCAGGACGTAAAAAGGGCAGGCTCAGACACCATGCCACAGTATTTTGTTGCTCATCTAAAATTGGCACCAATAAGTGCTCAAGATCGATCTGCTGTTGACTATTTTTATGAATCACTCCCACCGCTTTGGAATTGTATTTGGCCAATAACGGTTCAACTTGTTCAATGCGGTAGCCTGAGTCGTGGTTGCCTGCAATCATCAGGGTTTGCATATGCGGTGCACGTGCATGCGCATCTGCTAAGAACTGATAGAGTTGCTTTTGTGCGGACGATGCAGGGTTGATGACATCGAAAATGTCTCCTGCAATCAAAAGCGCATTTGGCTGTCTTGCACTGATTTGTTCCAGTAACCATGCTAAAAACTGTTCATGTTCATACTGACGGGAATGGTTATAAAAAAACTGTCCCAAATGCCAATCAGATGTATGAAAAAAACGAACAGCCATAGATACCCCAAGCTCAAAGCGCAATAGAGCTATAAGCTAACATAAATCAAAATTATGCGATGGATAATTGTCGCTACGACGATAATCACTGACCTGACAGTTGAGTGCCTATTTTTAAGTTGAATTGCACAGAAAAATCAGTGAGTGATTATGTGAAAAAGAAAGTGATGGTTTTATATGATTAACACTATAGTAAATAGATAAATTATGATTAAAAAATGTTCTTTTAATAGGGTATTATGTAATTCTATGAAATTGTATATCGTGTCATAGCCATAAAGGAAATGAGCAGATTAATCACGGATTCAATTTTGAGACTTTATAAGAATGATTTATGCAGAATGTCTAAAAAATAAGTCATGTATTGAGTAGGACAGGGTATAAGGAGAACGTAACTATGTCTGATTCTATTTTCAATTCGCCCCGTATTGTCAATGATCTGGTGTATAAGACGCTGATTGAATCAACACTTGCTATTCCTTGGAGTATTGATTGGGAAACCAAAACGTTTAGTTATATTGGCCCACAAATTGAAAAAGTGCTGGGTTGGAAGCAAGACTCGTGGAGAACAGTCGAAGATTGGGCGATGCGAATGCATGAAAATGATCGTGCATGGGTGGTTGATTTTTGTGTGGCGCAGTCGATTTCGGGGGTTGATCATGAGGCGGATTATCGCGCACTGACCATCAATGGAGAATATATTTGGATTCGCGATGTGGTGCATGTAGTGCGAAAACCAGACGGGGAAGTCGATAGTTTGGTTGGATTTATGTTCGATATTTCGGAGCGTAAAAAACAAGAACAAGAATTAGAAACACTGAAAAAACAACTGGAAGAATATTCTTATCAAGACGGTCTGACGGGGATTGCCAACCGCCGCTTCTTTGAAGATAGCTACCAACGTGAATGGCTCAATGCGCAACGTGAACAGCAACCACTGACCATCATGTTATTAGACATCGATTATTTTAAACAATACAACGATTATAATGGTCATATTCTCGGTGATGCTTGTCTGAAACAGATTGCACAAATACTGAAAAAAAGTGTCTCACGTCCACGTGATTTGGTGGCGCGTTTTGGCGGGGAAGAGTTTGTTTTGATATTACCCGATACCTCACAAGCGTCTGCAATTGAAGTGGTGGAGCGTATTTTACAGAGTATTCGAACCGCTGATATTTGCCATAGCTCATCGCCATTGGATCAGCGTCTGTCCGTTAGTTTAGGTGTGAAAACCATTATTCCAACTCAGAAAAATGACAAAATGACCTTTTTAAATGAGGTCGATCAGAATCTGTATTTGGCCAAAGAGCAGGGACGTAATGGTTATGTCATTCAGGATGCAGAACACGTCCAGCACTTAAACTCATATTAACTTTTAAGGGCTTCTTCATCTATTGAGGTGGGGGAGCACTGAAAAATCAGTCCTCAAAAAAATAAAGACCGACGATTCGAGTGATGATGAAATCGTCGGTCAAAGAAAACTGCTTCACGCTTAAATGTCGGCTGCTGACAACATTTAAATTTGGAGCCAATCTTATTGCTCTAGGAAAGGTCACCGTACGTATTGTGGATGCCGGTACAATGTTGACGGTTGCTGCGACCTTGTACCCTATTTAACGCACATCAACTTCGATTGGTTGACATGAAAATGAAAAAAAACTGAATTTTTTTTATAATGATTTTTTGGCTGGATTTAAAGTAGCGCTATGATTTCGCTAACACGATATTTTCTCTGGTTTTTTTTTATATGTTTTGTCTTTAGTTGTGTCTGTGGTGTACTCGCTGCTCTACTTCCGACAGGGATGGGAGCGGTATTAACGGCTGTACCTTATTTGGTGGCCATGATTTGGGTTTTACTTAAATTTATTAAGCAGCAGCGCCGTGCGCCAACCCAAGCAGAGCGGAAGAAATTCACTTTGGGTTTTAGTCTGATTTTTTGGAGCTATAACTTCGCCTTCCTTATGTTGGGCTTATTTATCTTTGCGCAGGGTGATGCCGAAGTTTGGCAAAACTTTATGCTCTACGTCCAACAACCGCAATTTATCAGTATGGTGGTGATTCTGATTTTATTGATCGCGATTCCACTGTATGTGCTGACGTACTGGTTTTATGGCAAACAAGCTGAGCGTATGGCGGCAAAAATGATCGATTAATCGTAAAGCTTTCTTCTAAATGCTATAGTTTGAGCAAAACATCATTTGAGATCACGCTATGCAAAAAGAACGTGTTTTGGTGACAGGAGCAAGTGGTTTTATTGGTTCAAACTTGCTCGATTATTTATTAGAAAAAGATTATGACGTGATCGGCTTAAGTCGACAGAAGAATTTGCCTAAAATTCACCCGCATTTGACTTGGATTCGAGCTTTAGAAGAACTGAAGCATGATCGCATTGATTATGTGGTGAATTTGGCAGGGGAAAGTATTGCTCAGGGGCGTTGGACAGATGCCCGCAAACAAAAGCTGATCGCCAGTCGTGTTGAAACGACGACGATGCTCTATCAATATCTCGCTAAAAGAAATATTCAACCGAAATGTATTATTTCAGGTTCAGCAGTGGGCTATTATGGTATCGATCCGACTGAACAATGGACAGAGTGTTGTAATGAGCAGTCAGCGCCGCAGTCTATTTTTATGTCAGAGTTGTGTCAAAAATGGGAACAATCTGCACGGCAAGACACTTCGCAAAATACCAAAATTATTCGTTTAGGTGTGGTCTTTGGACGTGGGGCCGGCATTTTGCCGCAAATGTTGTTTCCGATCAAAATGAACTTATGTGGACGTATTGGTTCGGGGCGGCAACCTGTGGTGTGGGTGCATATTCAAGATGTGCTGCGAGCGATTGAGTTTCTAATGTTGCATGAAACCACTGCACAAGTTTTTAATGTCGTCAGTCCAGAAAAAGTCACCCAGTCAGCATTTACACAAACCGCAGCGCAAATTCTAAAACGTAGACCTGTACTTTCTTTACCAGCTTTTGTACTGAAGTTACTTTTAGGCGAGCAGTCTCAACTGGTGTTGAATGGTCAATTTGTTCGCCCCGAAGCATTGAAAGCACAGGGGTTTGAGTTTAAATATCCCACTTTAAAAGAAGCATTGCTTCATCTCATTCAGCCCAAAGCCTGATTGTGGCGAAGCATCATCACGCAAAATGTGCTAAACGTTCTGGAGTATAGGCAGTCGCATCAACCGTTAAGTTTTGGTCTAACATCAATTCTCGTAGCAGTCGTGCAGATGCAGGCCCCATACATAGACCATTTCTATAGTGACCGAAGTTTGCCCAGAGATTGGCTATTTCAGGAAATGCTCCGATATAAGGGACGCCCGTTGGCGAACTTGGGCGTAGACCCGCCCAATGCTTCACAATGGGAAAATCGGCCAGCTCAGGCACCATGTCCAAACAGGCTTTATAAATATTTTGCTGGGTCTGTAGAGAAGGACGTTGGTCAAAACCGACATCCGCCATGCTTGAACCACAAACGATATGACCGTCTAAACGTGGAATCAGATACATGACTTGATTCATACACATGGTTGGTAGCCAGTTTTCCGGGGTTTTAAACAGTAACATTTGCCCTTGTACGGGGTTCACTGGAATGCTGCACTGGAGTTGTTCGGACCAATGCTGTGACCATGCGCCTGTTGCAATCACTACATGATCTGCATGGTAGCTTTGTCCATCGGCAGTTTTTATCCCTTGAACTTTCTGATTGAGCATGTCAAAGGTATGTACCCACGCTTGCTCATGAAAGGTGACTTGTGGCTGCCGTTTGAGGTATTCCACAATCGACTTGAGCAGTCGAGGATTACGGACATTGGCTAACTGTGGAAAATGGATAGCTTGTTGAAAGCGTGAAGAAATGCGCGGATTGACCTGTTCCAGTTGTTCGCGTTGCAAAAGTTCACAATGCTGCATCGGTTCTTGATGTTGGTCTTTATAATTTAGGCCAATGTCAAAATCAGTTTCATCAAAAATCAGCATGCCTGTTTCATGGATTTCAAAATCAATCCCCGAAACGGGGCTAATTTTTTCATTCCATGCTTGATACATGCTTTTGCCATATTTGGCGAGGTCATTGACACTTTGTGGATAGCGCCATGGGTACATCGGGGAAAGAATCCCTCCACCTGCCCATGAAGCCGCTTGTCCCGCTTGCTGTTGGTCAAAAATCTCAACCGAACAACCATGTTCAATCAGCTCAAGCGCTGTCAGTAAACCACTGATTCCTGCGCCAACGATGGCAATATGCATTGCAACTCAATCCTTTTAAACGCGCTGTTATTTCATGTCTTTTAGTTTCAGTGCCGCTTCTTCTGCAAAATAGGTCCAGATGCCATCTGCACCCGCGCGGCGGCAGCTCATCAGTGATTCAATAATCACGCTGTCCGATAACCAGCCGTTTTGGATGGCCGCTGCGAGCATGGCATATTCGCCACTGACTTGGTAAACGAAAGTTGGCACGCCGAAGTTATCTTTGACTTCACGGACAATGTCCAAATACGGCATACCCGGTTTCACAATCACCATGTCAGCCCCTTCTTGAATATCAAGGGCAATTTCATGTAATGCTTCTGCGCGGTTGCCGACATCCATTTGATAGTTGTATTTGTTGCCACCTTTGAGGTTGCTGGATGAACCGACCGCATCACGGAAAGGGCCATAGAAGCTCGACGCGTATTTTGCTGAATAGGCCATGATTGAGGTGTAGATATGACCATTAACTTCAAAGGCTTGACGAATCGCACCGATACGACCATCCATCATGTCACTTGGCGCAAAGACATCTGCTCCAGCTTCAGCGTGGCTTAACCCTTGTTTGATCAGTGCTTCAACGGTTTCGTCATTGAGTACATAACCTGTTTCATCAATGATGCCGTCTTGACCATGCGTGGTATACGGGTCAAGTGCGCCATCGGTAATCAGCACCATTTCAGGTAATTCTTTTTTGAGCAGACGTAGCGTGTTTTGAACCACACCATCTTCACGCCATGCTGCTTCGGCAGTTAAGCTTTTATCTTCTTGGGGAGTAACTGGAAATAGCGCCAGTTTCGATACGCCAAGTTCAAGTAAACGTTCTGCTTTTTTTAAGAGTAAGTCCGCAGATAGGCGCTGCACCTTCGGCATACTGGGAATGTCTTGCGTTTGGTTTTGTCCCGGCAGTACAAATACTGGATAGATAAGATGATCTGTCGTTAAATGGGTCTCGCGAACCATAGAGCGCAGATGTTCATTTTTACGAATACGGCGCATGCGAGTAGCAGGGAAGGCGGGACGATTGAACGTATAGGTCATACAAATCTCGATAATCGGTATTAAACTAGGTCAGTATTGTAGACCTATCTTATGGCTTTGGGCACATATTGACGGGTTTTTATTGTTTTAAGAGTGAAGCAGATTGTTATGAGTAGTGGTGAAAAAAGCTGGACGGGCAGCATACACTTAGGAGCAAAAGTGGATATTGATGTGGTTTTTGAGCAGTTGGTTAAGGCTTTTAATGCGTCGCCATTTTTTAAGCACAACACCATGACTATGCGAGTCGTTGACGGGCAAATTGAAGCCTATATCGATATGCAAGATTACTTAATTGGCAATGTTGCGTTCCAAATTCTACACGGAGGCGTGGCTGCAACGGTTTTGGACAGTATTGGTGGCATTGTGGCGATGGGAGAGCTGTATAAAAAAGCGGAACCTGACACGATTGCGGACACCATTAAAAAAGTATCCCGTTTAGCTACAGTCGATATGCGGGTCGATTATCTCGCGCCGGGACGTGGAAAATACTTTATTGCCCGTGCTGAAACTCTAAGATTGGGGCGTAAAGGCTGCACGATGCGCATGACCATGGTCAATGATGAAGGCAAATCGATTGCAACAGCGATTGCTTCTTATGCTTATTAGTTTTAAATTAATTAAGTAGTTAATATTCAAGTGAAATTTACAGCATCTAATAGGAAGTTGGATGCTGAAAACTAAAATAGACTGAGAAGTTACAATTTATTTTCTCAAAATGTGATTATTTGCTCTTAGAATGCATCAAATTTTATTGTGACTTTCTCATCGACACCAATGCAGACAATACTTGTCTGATGTCCCTTTCGTCGGGATGATGCCTGCTGACCAAGTCTGTTAGATTTAGGAAAAATCAATGACAGATGCCCCAAATACACTGCCAGATACTGATCCAGCCGATCAAATCAATGATCAAGCACTGAAAGCTAAACGTAAGAAAAGCTTAGGTTTCGTGGCTATGATCCTGATCATTGCTGCCATTTTATTCTTGATTTGGAAACTGTTCTTTAACCATTCGGTTTCAACTGATAATGCTTATGTGGGGGCGGAAACGGCCTCGATTACTTCTATGGTGACTGGCCAAGTTGAAAAAGTGTTGGTCAGTGACACGCAAACTGTAAAGCAAGGCGATGTGCTGGTTTTGGTCGATCATCGTGATACAGAAATTGCTGTAGCCCAAGCTCAGGCCGAATTACTTAAAGCACAGCGCCAGTATAAACAAAGTGCGGCCAACAGTAGCTCTTTAAACTCGCAAGTCTTTGTGAGTGATGACGCCATTCATAGTGCTGAAGCGCAAGTGGCTAAAGCCAAAGCAGAGTTGGATAAAGCGCAAGATGATTTGAACCGTCGTCAGCAGTTGAGTGCGACAGGCGCGATTTCTAAAGAAGAATTAAGCACAGCACAAGCTGCTTTAAATAATGCACAAGCGGGCTATAACTTGGCGCAAGCGGGTTGGGCGCAGGCTAAATCCAGTCAGAAAGCTGCACAAAGTAACTTGGCTGCAAATGAAGCTTTAATTAATGGCAGCAATGAAAATTCAACCCCCGATGTTTTGGTTGCTCAAGCAAAACTGAAACAAGCTTTACTTGATTTAGAACGTACTGAAATTAAAGCACCATTTGATGGGGTGGTGACGAGCCGAAAAATTCAAGTTGGACAGCGTGTGGCGCCGGGTTCGGTGCTCATGGTGGTGGTGCCAATTTCACAGTTATATGTGGACGCGAACTTTAAAGAAAGCCAGCTTGAAAATGTACGTCCGGGTCAAAAAGCACTTTTAACCTCAGACCTCTATGGTGACTCAGTTGAGTTCCATGGCACGGTCTTGGGCTTTTCTGGTGGAACAGGCTCAGCCTTCGCACTGATTCCTGCACAAAATGCCACAGGCAATTGGATTAAAGTGGTACAGCGTTTACCTGTGCGTATTCAACTCGACCCGAAAGAGTTGGCTGAACATCCTTTACGTGTTGGTTTGTCGATGGAAGCTCAAATCGATCTGAAATCGAAGTAGTTGCACATGAATAGCTACGTTCCCTATGGTGACTTAAAGGGTGGTCGCCTGATGTTGGCGGCTTTCGTCCTCGCTTTGGCCAACTTTATGGTCGTGCTGGACATGACCATTGCTAATGTTTCTGTGCCTCATATTACGGGAAGTCTTGCCGTATCGAGTTCGCAAGGAACATGGGTGATTACCTCTTATGCAGTGGCTGAAGCGATTTGTGTTCCCTTAACAGGCTGGCTCGCAGGTCGTTTTGGCGGCGTGAGGGTTTTTACCTTAAGTCTGATTGGCTTCACCATATTTTCGGTACTGTGTGGTTTATCGACCAGTTTAGAAATGCTGGTTTTCTGCCGAATTGGCCAAGGTTTATTTGGTGGTCCGATCATGCCGCTCAGTCAGATGTTACTGATGCGGATTTTCCCTCCAGAAAAGCAATCCCAAGCGATGGGCATGTGGGCAATGACGACAGTGGTTGGCCCAATTCTTGGTCCGATTTTAGGGGGAACCATCAGTGACAACATGTCTTGGCATTGGATTTTCTTTATTAATATTCCCGTCGGGATAGCGTGCGCTTTTGCAGCGATGCGTCTGCTTAAACCTGCGGAAACCGCAACGTCCAAACTCAAAATTGATCGCGGTGGATTGATCCTCCTGATTTTATGGATTGGGGCATTACAGCTCATGCTCGATTTGGGGCATGAACGTGACTGGTTTAATAGCCCTGCGATCGTGATACTGGCTTTAACGGCTGTGATTGGCTTGGTGATTTTTACCATTTGGGAGCTGACAGAACGGCATCCAGTGGTGAATATCCAAATCTTTAGATACCGTAGTTTCACGATTTCTGTCTTGGCACTGGCCTTTGGCTTTGGCGCATTTTTTGGCAGTATTGTACTGATTCCGCAATGGTTACAGATCAATTTGGGCTATACCGCAACTTGGGCCGGTTATTTAACCGCAACCATGGGTTTTGGTAGTTTAGCCATGTCACCCATTGTGGCGAAATTGGCAACCAAATATGACCAACGTGCACTGGCCAGTTTTGGTTTGAGCATCTTGGGCGGGGTGACCTTGATGCGCTCATTCTGGACCACAGATGCAGACTTTTTTGCATTGGCATTGCCGCAAATCTTGCAAGGCTTTGCTGTGCCATTTTTCTTTATCCCATTATCAAACATGGCGCTGTCATCGGTATTGCCGCACGAAATGGCATCTGCCGCAGGTTTAATGAATTTCTTAAGAACTATGGCAGGTGCGATAGGCGCCTCTATTGCTGTCACTATTTGGGACGACCATACTAAAGTTGCACGTAGCGAAATGGTTGGTAGTTTGCATACAGATCAAACCCAGTCGGTGTTGATGCAGCAGGGAATGAGCGCGGAAGGTGCATTAGGCTATATTTCTAGTCTGGTGGATAAAGAAGCGTTGACCTTGTCGGCAAACTATATTTTCCTGATCTTGGCCTTGGTGTTCCTATTTGCAGCATCCATTATTTGGCTCTGTCCTAAACCTAAAATAGGGGCAGGCGGTGGCGGGCATGCGCATTAGGATAATAAAAAACCGCTTTCTTGAAGCGGTTTTTTATTATGCATGTTATGCAGTTTTATGATGTTTTTGTTATCTCAAAACAATAGCGTTAAATAATCAAAGTTCTGACTTTGCGCGTCTTAAAGCGGATTGCCATTGTTGTAAGTGAAACTCACGTTGATCTGGACTCATTTTTGGTTCAAAGGCACGTTCAAGCTGCCAAGACTGGGCAATTTCGTCCAAACTTGAAAATACGCCAGACCTTAAGCCTGCCATGGCCGCCGCGCCCCATGCGGTCGACTCCTGCATCTTAGGGCGTAGTACAGGCACATTCAAAATATCGGCTTGAAACTGCATGAGCATGTCATTTTGACTGGCGCCACCATCGACGCGGAGCTCTTTCAGCGGCTGCTGAATATCGGCTTGCATGGCAGTCAGTACATCCGAGACTTGAAAGGCAATGGATTCTAAGGCTGCACGGGCGATATGAGCCTTATTGGTGCCGCGTGACATTCCACATAATAGGGCACGCGCTTCACTGTCCCAGTGTGGCGCACCGAGTCCAGTAAAGGCAGGAACCAGCATGACGCCATCGGTATCTTTAACTGTACAAGCTAATTTTTCAACATCGCTACTTTTTTGAATAATGCCTAAATTATCCCGTAGCCACTGAACAATCGCACCTGCCATAAATACACTGCCTTCTAGGGCATAAGTGGTGTGATTTTGCGTTTTCCAACCCAGTGTCGAAAGCAGTTTGTTCTTACTGTATTGAACGGTCTCGCCTGTATTGAACAGCATAAAACAACCTGTGCCATAGGTGTTTTTTGCAGTTCCAATGTCAAAACAGGACTGTCCAAACAGTGCAGACTGCTGGTCGCCTAATATGCCTGTGATCGGAATATTGGCACCGAGTAAGCCTGCCGCGGTATCGGCGACATAGGTGTCCGAGTTGATGATTTTTGGCAGTAATGCAGAGGGAATATTAAATAGATCTAACAGCTCTTCATCCCACTGCTGGGTACTTAAGTTCATGAGCATGGTGCGAGAGGCATTGCTGACTTCGATGACATGTTGAGCACCTTGGGTAAGATTCCAAATCAGCCAACTATCAATCGTGCCAAAGGCCACATGCCCCTGTTCAGCCAGTGTGCGTAGACCATTGACATGCTCGAGTAACCAGACCAATTTTCCTGCACTAAAGTAAGGGTCAATTCGGAGTCCAGTTTTGGATTGAATCTTATCTTTTAGGTTTTGCTGTAGGAGCTGATTGCACCATTCAAATGCACGACGGTCTTGCCAGATAATCGCTGGTGCAAGCGGCTGCCCTGTACGTTTATCCCATACGACAGTCGTTTCTCTTTGGTTAGTAAGGCCTATGGCTTTAATGTCTTTGGCTAAAATACGAGCAGAGGCCAGAGCCTGCTGTACAACGGCAATTTGTGAGCTCCAAATCTCTTGGGCATCTTGTTCTACCCAGCCTGATTGGGGGGTATGTATACGTGTTTCGCGTTGCGCCGTTGCCTGAACTTGACCTTGTTCATTGAAAATAATGGCACGACTCGAAGTGGTTCCTTGGTCGAGTGCAAGTAAGTAGCTCATAAATTATTTTATTGTTGGACTTGAAAACCAAAATATTAGCGCAATTATGTAATTAAGCGCATCAATATGTGTGTTTGTTTAGAAAATAGATCGTATTTTCTAGCAACTATGCTATGATTGTCGCTACTTTGGGGGTGTTTCTGGCTTCGACGCTGGTGATGAAACTCATAGATGCATGTCGAGAGCGCATTTTCTCTCGTAAATCAAATTTGCATTTTTTAGTCGCAAACGACGAATCATACGCTCTAGCTGCCTAAGGGCAGCTTGTCCGCCTCTCCGAATACTTGTGGTTAGAGAGTCCGACTGAAGCGCACGCACACAAGTCCGTATAAAACCAAGCCTCGGGGTTTTGTACTAAATTAAGAGGATCGCGATTTGTACCCTGTTCGTCGGGTCACAAAGAGTTAAAACAGTAGACGATATCTAAGCATGTAGTATTCTCGAGCGTAGTGCTGGCGGACGCGGGTTCAACTCCCGCCACCTCCACCAAATTCTTAAATTTGTATGTCGTAACATTACGGTATATGAGTAAATAAAGCTTAAATCTTAATGGTTTAGGCTTTTTTTATGCCTGTTTATGCCGTTATATGAAGTTTCTTATAGCTTGTTGCTGTGTATGGTAGCGTGTATAGTGTGAGTTAGTAAAAAGCCACCATACAAGACATGCGATGAAAAAATCAGATGTAAAGTCTTATCCGATGCGAGATACTGTATTAGGTTCATTAGAAGCAGAAGAAAAAGAGTACCGCATTAATGACGGAAATAACTTACATTTTGTAGTTCATCCTAAAGGCAATAAACGATGGGAGCTAAGATATAAAAAGCCTAGCACTGGTAAGTGGTCATGGGTGGGTTTAGGTACATATCCTGAAGTCGGTGGAAGCTTTGCAAGAAAGAAAGCTGATGAGGCTCGTAAGTTAATTGCTCAAGGTATTGATCCAGTTGTACAGAAAGCTGAAGAAAGATTAGCGACACTGGAGCAAGGTGCTTATACATTTCAGCAACTCGCTGAAGAGTTTTATCTGACAAAAACTTGGACACCTGATACTACAGCTCGCAATGTAGGTGCATTAAATAATCATGTAATGCCTGCAATGGGTAAGAAAGATTACCGAAATATCAATAAACAAGAATGGCATGATCTCTTTCAGGATATACAAAAAAAGCTGAATCCTCGAACGGGTAAACCAATTATTGAAACAGGTCAGCGTGTCACAGCATTGGTACGAGAAATTTATGATTATGCTGAGGTAACAGGTAAAGCTACATATAACCCTATTACTAATTTGCATAAGTATCTTAAAAAACACGAAAGCAATGGGATGAAGCATGTCGGTGATGAGGAACTGCCAGCATTATTGCGAGCTATTGATAAATACCCTGCATTGGATACACGTATTGGTCTTAAATTGCTTTCAATACTCTTCAGCAGACCATCTGAATTAAGAGAGGCAAAATGGGAGGAGTTTGATTTGGTAAAGGGTATATGGTTAATCCCAGCATCAAGAATGAAAATGAAGAAAGAGCATAAAGTTCCACTAGCAAAACAAGCCTTGTTGTTACTGCAAGAGCTAAAGCAATTAACAAGTCATTCACCATTTTTATTTCCTAGTAGGAGTAATAAGGGGCAACCTAAGTCGGATACGGTATTTATCGAAGCTTTAAAAAGAATTGGGTATGGTGGAAAGCAAAACCCTCATGGCTTCCGTCATATTGCTAGTACCATATTAAATAACCAATTTAGTGATAAACCCCAAGTGGTTGAGGCATGTTTAGCTCATACTAAAAACGGTGTTAAAGGGACGTATGATAAGGCAACTCATTTTGAAGAGAGAAAAGGTATTATGCAATGGTATGCTGATCATTTGGAACAATTGGCAGTTGGTACGGTAATTCAGTTTAAAAGAGCATAGGATATTTTAATATTTTGAAAGTTAATGAAGCAGGGAGTATCGAGATTGTTAAGCACCTCATCGATAAATACAGTGGTGTTAAGCCTACTGCCTCTCCTCCCTATAGAGATATAAAATAATATTTTTGAGGTATGTTATCCTTATGATGTAAGGCTTTAACAATAAAATTGATTGATCAAAAAACAATCAATTAGCAATAATTTTTATTGACTCTTTGCTTGTGTTTATTGTATATTTAAAAGTATTGTTTTATGTTAATACAACATGACGGAACGATTGTATAAGTTATACAAGCAAATCCGAAACCTAACCTATTAAGGTAAATGAAAACTTAAAGTCTTGACTCTCTACATCTAGTTTAAAAATGGACTATCGATGTTTGAGGGTTTTTTGCGTTCTAAATTTTATGTGAGGAAAATATATGGTATTGAATAATGTTTTAAATCAACAAATTAACAATGAAGAGGTGCTGGAAGCTAAACATATATTTGCTATTGATTACTTAAAACTAAAAGTAGAAATAACAAATAATCCACTAGAATTATCTCAAAATATGGTTATCCCCCTAACCAAGTTTGATGGTGAATTTCAGCCATTACAAGAATCTTATAGCAAGCAATGGGTATGCGGTTCTTATAACGATCATATTCAAATTAAAGCAATTAACAAAAATGAGATATTAATTCAGGGTAATTTGTTTAAGTGGTTGAATGGTCAAAATGTTACAGGTACAACTGACTTGATTCAGTTAGTCCTCGATACTGTGAATAGACTCAGTCAGATATTCAATGCAATTACTCCAACTGATACCGAGATTGAGAATATTAAATTAGGTTTATTCCGCATCTATCGAATTGACGTGAATAAAGCATTATTGTTTGATGATAAGCAAAAAGCTCAACAATATTTAAGTTCAATCAAAGAGCATGGAACTTATCCACGGCGCGATAGAGAAGTCGAAAATAATGGTATCTACTTTGGTAAAGGTAGCAAGCGGACTACTTTGCTTTACTATTTTAAAGGTCAAGAAATCCGTTCTCATAACAAGCAACAGACAACGCTTACAACTGAGTTGAGAGAATATGCTGATCGTATGATTAGATGTGAAGTACGTTTATTTAATCAGCAATTAAGAGATCAGGAATTGAATTATGGCTATTGTTGGAATGAAGAGTTGGTTAAGCATTTAGTTGAGGACTCCCATAGCAAACTGAATCTACCTGAACCTGTGTCGGAAATAGAGTTACCTGCTAAGTATATTCGATTCTTAGCGACACAGAAGCAAGGAGCCTTGCATATAGGTTATACAGCATCTACTAGAGCTCGTTATAAGCGTGATTTAGCTAGAGATTACGGTTTGATGGTATGACTTGTTATGGGGCTAATACAGCGATTTAATGTGAATTGAGGGGGAAATAAAAAGATGCAGAAGTTACGCTTAACAATGAATGAAGTTTGTCACTTTTTATCAGTACAACGTGATAAATTAAATAAGATGGTTAAGGATGATCCTACTTTTCCAAGACCAATCAAAGAAGGTTCTACTAGACAATCCGCCGTGTATTTTGATCATAATGAGTTGATTGAATGGTGGGAAGTCAAAAAGCAGACTCGATATAGTTGAGATATGAAATGACAGTTACTTAGGTAGCTGTTTTTTTTTATTGTGGAATAAAAACTATATATTTTTCCTCTGTACACGACAAATTTCACAGAACCCTTATCCTATCAGGGTTCTGCCTTCTTAAAATTGCCAAAATTTCCTTAAACTCTTCTTTTTTCCCAAAACCAATTAAACGCTGAATCGCCATTTGAACATAGTCTAAACCATAGCGAAATAAACTCATTGAGAGTCGTCCATGCTTCTTTATTTTTATCACTTTTTTTTGATCATGTTGCCATTCACCCGTTAAGTAACACCAACAGAAGCTTATAGCTAACACCGCAATCAATTTTTTCACTCGTCTAGGGTCTGTCAAGCGCGTATTTTCAAGATTAAACCCGCGTCCTTTGAGACAACTGAATAAGGTTTCAATTTCCCAGCGTAATGCATAATCCTGAATAGCATTGGCATTAAACTGAGGAGAAACGACGAGTAAAAGCTCTCCATTTTCTAACTGTAGTGCACTTATATATAGTTTCACCCGACCAACCAAAATCCGTCGTTTACGACATTCAATTTGACCAACTTTAAGATGGCGAAATAAATCACTAATTTTATGATTCTTTCCTAAATGATTGGTGACAATGAAGTTTTTTTAACACGAATGCAGAAGTTGATGTCTTGTTCAATTAACCATGTAAACCACTGCTCACCGATAAACTCTCTGTCTGCGAACACATTCACAATACGGTCTTTACCAAAAATGGCTATAAAGCGTTGAATCAAAGCAATGCGCTCTTTCGTATCTGAATTTCCACGTTTATTAAGCAATGTCCAAAGGATAGGTATCGCTATTCCACGATAAACGATTGCGAGCATCAGGATATTAATATTTCGTTTTCCCCATTTCCAATTGGTTCTATCTAAAGTCAGTTGCACTTGGTCGAATGAAAACATATTGAAAATCAACTGAGAAATTTGACGATAATCAAAATACTGACCTGCAAAGAAGCGCTGCATACGTCGATAAAATGATTGTGGTAAGCACTTGATGGGCAAGGCTTTAGATGCAGAAGAAAGATTACATGTTTGCTTTAAAATAATCACAAGCATGATGAGCGCAAAGCACTTTAAATGTGACTTGTTCCATTTTAGATATTTGTTTAAGATAAGATATAACTCATTGAGATGTGTCATAGTATTCGTCGTTAGAAAACAATTATTATGACATTATTTCAATGAGTTATCTATTTTTGTCGTGTACAGAGATATTTTTCATTAATTTTTCTTTATGTTGGGAGCATCATTTATCAATGTTGTGAAATATTTATGAGGTACTTGGGTCTTATAGTTATATTATTTATTAGTGGGTACTGTTCTGCTGAATCATCAAATCCTACTCAGAAGATAAAAGTTGGAGAAACACAAAAGCAAACTAATAAATCAGGATGGCAGTATGCAAATTGGGGTATGACTGCTGAGCAAATTGTTGAAGCTTCTCATGGCAAAGCAAGGGCTGTATTCGGTGAGGAACAGAGAAACAAGTCAAACCCATATTATTTTGATTGTTTAGCTGTAAGTGATTTCAAAACAGGACCATTTGAGTTTGATGTTAGTTTTAGAGCAAAGTTAAATGAAACAACCCTTAATTCTGTATATCTTAGTTTACGTAATACAAATCAATATGAAGAATTAAAGGATTCTTTAGCTAGTAAATATGGACAAGGGGTAACTTCAATAAAGGGCAAGCAAATTACGACAAGCTGGCAAACTAAATCAGAAGTAATTGAACTGGTGGATATTCGAGACGCATTACGCTTTGTAAGCTTAACTTATTCAAAACGTGTGTATGGACCGCGTGGTTTGGATTTGTAAATACTTGATAGAATATTCCATATATTTCATAGTATTAATTAATGTTGCTAAATTTTTATTTTAGGGGTGGTTTATGAAAAACTTTAAGTTAATGGTTGTTGCAGTGACTTCTATTTCATTGTGGGGGTGTGCAACAGTTCCTGCTAAAAATTATCAATTCGAGAACTCTAGAACATATAGTAATAAAACTTATGATCAAGTATGGGATGGTGTAATTGAATTTATGACAGCTAATAATATTCCAATAAAAACTATCGAAAAGGATAGTGGTGTTATTTATAGTGAAATTGATAACTTTTCAAAACCTTCTTTCAGTCAATTCTTCCCAATAGCTGATTGTGGTCAACCTCCGTTGTTTTGGACCGGAGGTATTGCATTTGGTAGTTTTAATATATTTGTTTCTAAAGCAACAGCACAACCAAAAGTGACAGTGACAACAACGATTTCTCAGCAGATACGATATGAGAATCAAGTAAGTCAAATTAGTTGTAACTCTATGGGTAAATTTGAGAAAGGTGTACTTGATTCAATTCAATAATACAAAGCTATTTGTATGGTATTGTGTATGGTGAAAATCATTCTGTGGATTAATTTTATTAATTACAGTAGTTTATGATGTGGGTTCAATTGACGCCACCCCACCAAAATTCTTTCCGAAGTAGTCCATCGGAATATAAAAAAGCCTTTAAACTCAATGTTTAAGGGCTTTTTTATTGGCTGTATTGTCCGATACTGTCCTAAGCGATTTGACCCTATTTTTGCTTTGTGTGGGTCAATATTGGGACAATTTGACCCACTAAATAAGTTTAATTAAGTGGGACAAAGATATGTCACTAACTGATGTGATGTGTAAAAAAGCGCAGCCTCAAGAAAAACAGTATCGCCTTTCTGATACTAACGGTCTCTCTTTGCGAATCGATCCGAATGGGAAAAAATATTGGTCTATTCGATATACGGAAAATGGGCAAAGGAAGTCAAAAGCATTAGGTGTATATCCCGAGCTGAGCCTAAAACGTGCAAGAGAGATAGCGCTTGATCTAAGGTATAAACTCAAAAATATGGTTGAGGCCGAAGTGATGCAGCCTCATTTTCAAGAGGTTGCAGAAGATTGGTTTAATAATCAAAAAGAAACATGGTCATCTAAACACATTAGCAATGTTCGAGCTTCTTTGGATGAGCTTTATATTGCTCTTGCCAATAAGCCTATTAACCAAATTCAAGCGCCTGAAATTTTGCAGATCATAAAAAAGATTGAGGCAAGAGGCTCACTTGAAGTAGCCAAACGTACCTTATCTCGCTGTGGCATGGTCATGAAGTACGCTATTGCACACGGCTATCGCTACGATAATCCTGCAGGTGATTTGGTCTATGCACTAAAAAATAAGCGTGTGAAAAATTTAGCATCATTACCTGCTTCAGATATGCCTGAATTTCTAAGAAAAGTTAGAGCTTATCCAAGTGATGCTCAGACACATCATGCCATCATTTTAATTATGCTGACTGGTGTTCGAGTCAGTGAGTTACTACAAGCACATTGGGATGAATTTGATTTGGAAGGGCGTAAGTGGGATATTCCTGAAGACCGCATGAAGAACCGATTGCCACATCGTGTGCCATTGACGGACATGATGATTGAAGAACTGCAAGCTTTAAGACTTACTCATAATCAAGAATTGCTTTTCCCTCATCGCTTAAATAATAAAGAACCCATGCGTAGTGAATCCATTTTGGCAGTCATTAAGCGTTCAGGTTATGCAGGTCGAATGACCACACATGGTTTTAGATCGTTAAGAGGTGGTCCCACTTGTTTGAACAACTAAAAGCTTATTTATAAGTGATATTCTGCTCTAGTTAAGCTACCTTATTTTGTTGTGGTAGCTGGTCATAGTAAAACTCATCTGGAGTCATTTTGTCCAGACTCGAATGAGGTCGTTTCAAATTATAAAACTCAAAATATGCACTCAATTGCTTTTTCGCATCTGTGACACTGCTATAAGCTTTGAGATACACCTCTTCATATTTAACGCTCCGCCATAATCGTTCAACCATCACATTATCAATCCATCGACCTTTACCATCCATACTGATTTGAATGCCATTTGATTTCAATACATCAATAAATGCATCACTGGTGAACTGACTGCCTTGGTCTGTATTAAATATTTCAGGTGATCCATATTTTTCAATTGCTTCATTTAAAGCCGAAATACAAAAATCCACCTCCATACTAATCGATACCCTATGCGCAAGTACCTTGCGGCTATGCCAATCAATCACAGCACATAAATAAACAAAGCCTTTTGCCATAGGGATATACGTTATATCCGTACACCACACTTGATTACTGCGCTGAATAGCCAATCCTTTGAGCAGATATGGATATTTACGGTGAGCTTGATTGGCCTGACTTAGATTTGGTTTACGATATAACGCATTAATGCCCATTTTCTTCATTAAAGTACGTGTATGACGTCGTCCTATATGATGTCCTTGACGATTCAATAAATCACGCATCATACGGCTACCTGCAAAAGGGTATTGCATATGTAACTCATCCATACAGCGCATCAGCTTCAGATCTGATTCACTCACAGGTTTTGGGCGATAGTAATAACAACCACGGGAGACTTTCAGCAGCTTAGCTTGCTTAGATACTGAAATCTGAAGTGAGTCATCGATTAACTTTTGTGGTTGAAGCGGCCCAGTTTCTTCAACACACCTTCTAAAAAATCAATTTCTAATGCCTGCTCACCGATTTTTGCATGTAGTTTTTTTAGATCGATGGGTGGTTCTGTTGGAGCTTTTGATTGATCGAAAGCTTGCGAGGAAGCTGAAATCAGTTGATTTTTCCAGTCAATAATTTGGTTTTGATGAACATCAAATTCAGCACTCAATTCAGCAAGTGTTTTTTCTGCTTTAATCGCAGCAAGTGCTACCTTAGCTTTAAAGTCATTTGAATGATTTCTTCTTGGTCTACGTGTCATAAAATACTCCATATATTGATGTTTATAACATCATTTGGGGAGCAAAATATCACTTATAAGTGTTGTTCAAATTTCCTGATCCACCTCTTTATTCAGTACAGTCGTGAATGAATCAAATCTGTTTAATCCTGATGCTATTGAACGCCAACTTGCTCATGTTCCTCAAAACAGAATTAGATCTGCTTATAACAGAGCGCAGTACTGGGATGAGCGTGTAAAAATTATGGAGTGGTATGGGGAGCAGGCAAGAGACTGGGTGAATTAATCTGCTTTAATTCCACACTTTAACCACGCTTAGATGCGTGGTTTTTTATGCCTATAAAAAATTTTATGGATAAAAGAAAACTTATTGGTTCGAGTGTAATGTTAATCTTGTTATGTTAAGGAATTTAAGTAAAAAAACATGGGAATTGAAGTTAAAATATATGGGAATTAATGGGTTACATGTTGGGAATTGAAGTGGTAGTCTCGCTGATAAGGCATAGAGTACGATGTAAATCACTAATGAATAATATTGAGAAAGAGCAAGTTGAAGTTAACACAACTGATGGCAATGATGAGGTGTTAGGAGGTTTTTTGTCAGGCCCAAAGGAGCAAATGATTGAAAGTTTGGGAGAGGCAATAATAAATTATATTATTGATAGTGACCGTTTGAAGACGTTGAAATATGAATCAAGATCACGTGTGGAAAGTAGTCATAAAGCTCTAAGAAGAGGAAGTAAAATACATCAGCTTAGGCCATATATCTCGTTGTATGAAATAATTCCTGAGAATAATCATGAATTGTTAAAGAGCATAAAGCAGCATGTTTGGGCAAAAGAATACCTGCAAGTAATAGAAGTCTTATATCAAGAAATTTTTGTTGAAGATCCTAATTTTCCATTTGGTAGAGAGAGTAACTATGAAACGTTTGAGTTAAGAGAGAAATACTATACTTTGGACTTAAATTTGCTCATACGAATAGAAGTATTCATGTTGGCATTAATTTATCAACCAACACCAGCTTTCATTTTTTTTGGTTCTTCAGGTCTAGAGATTCGCAAAGAACAGCCGCATGAATTAAAAAACAGAATCACAAGGTTGGGTTTTGAGCTACTGTATTTAATTGATAAAAAAAATGATATAGAAAACTTTCAAAGTGAGGCTCTCACAAGAAATGTAAAGATTCTAATAGATTTTCTAAGACAGGAAGGCTCACATTCTAATAGAGAAAATATTTTTTCTCTTAATCAGGACCTTACATTTGATTCATTGACAGATTTAAATAATTTGCTTTTACGGCTAAAAGCTTTTGCTGAAACTGGAAGTTTAAAAAAGAACTTAATGCTAAGTCAAATTTATAGACAGCGCGATGGAGGTGTAGAACCTGCAACAAGACTTGTCCGAGCAAGCCGTATTGAGATGACTAAAGATTGGGGAAATCGTTCTAAGCAACTTAATGAAGCTATCATATATTTTCAGAAATATAACAAACAAAATATTTTATTATGTCGCACACAAATATACTTGGTACTTGAGAAAGGGCGCGTGACAGCTGAGCAGTTTCAAAAAATTTTTGGAAATATTAATAAAAAAGCTAAAAAGCCTAATGGGTTACAGGGATACTTGGATTTTTTATATTTTTGGAGTGAAGATTTTCGTAGTCGTGAACTAAAACTAGATCTCATATGTATTTATGACACAAATACGCTCTTACAAGTTTCTGATGAGCCTAGTTGTAAGCAACGAAATTTGCGGACAGAGTTGAAAGAATTCTGGCAAGCTAATTTAGAGGATCCAATATTTGAAGGGCAAAATGTACATCTTAAATTTAAACCTACCCCAATATTGCAAGATTTGTCTTATGGACTTGCACCCGAGTTTTTAATTGAGGCGAGAGATAAACAGCGATGGAATATTTTTGAGCAAAAAGTATTACCCTATTTCATATTTTTAGAGTTTTTAGATCTCAACTATACGGATGAAATAAGAAATAGATTCAAGAGAGGACAATCAAGTAAGTAACGGCATTAGAGATACTTAACTTCCGCTTTAATCTTTTCTATAAAAATAGGATAAATTGTAGAATTTTGACAGCTTGCTATAGAAGCAGCGTTTTTAATTTTATGAGATGTCGAGTAAGTGTGTTTTGAGTTTATTGGGCTAGGATATATATTTAATATTATTTATTAATTACTTAATCTTCTTCATGAACCTTCATCATCCCCAAATGATGAAGGTTTTTTATTGAGTTCAATATTTCAGTCCATGTGTAAAAAATACTGAGCAGTGATTCCTATGAGTTTACTCAACCATAGGAAATATACTCATGAACGAAGCACAAACCTTACTTGAAATTGAAAACTTCATGCTTAAGGTATCTAGAAGAAAATACCGCTGGATTTACTTTAAAGCGGACTATGACGAACTAAAAAAATCAGCTGAAGCGGTCTACGATCCAAAATGTGAATACAGTCCTTTGGTTCAAGCCTACTTTGAATTATTGCCAGAACATGCATCTTTCGAAAATCTAGAAGTCTTTAAAGACAGCAGAGCATTCAGTTGTTTTCAGAATGAGCTTATTGAAGAGCATGAATACTTTCTTGATAAATTCAGCAGCAATAACCGTCGCAACCACAATCACTTGAAAGAGTATTTTAATGATCTTGTACAAAACCATCGCAAGTTATTGCTGGTCAGGGTTGATCTTTCATATCGATTCAATGCTCAACCAGATATAAAACAATTTGAACGTGATGTGAATAAATTGGTACGGCGTATTCAGGACAAGGACACTATCTTTAAAGATCAGGTGGGTTATGCCTATCGCTTAGAGCAGGGAGGGAAGAGTAAAGGGTATCACTGTCATCTGCTGGTGATCTATAACGGATCGTTGCGGATTAAAGATGATTATTTAGCACAAGCCATTGGCGAGCTTTGGTTAGAAAAAATTACAAAGGAAGATGGCCAATTCTTTAACTGTAATCAAGTCAGCCATAAAAAATATTACAAGGACCTAGATCAACTAGGTATAGGAATGATCGAAAGGCGGAATTTAAAAGAGGTCGAGAATGCTTGGCTCGCCATCAGCTATCTGGCTGATCCTGAAAAAGACAATCAATACTTGAGAGCATCTGTGAAGGTAAAGAGACAATTTAGTAAAGGGCAGTTAAAGCCTAGAGCGGCAGACCGTTGATCCCAAAAAATCATAGATATATATCATTAACATGAAGATTGAATGTTTATTTTTCCCTTTCATTCAAAATCTAAGGCTTGCCATACGGTAAGCCTTTTTTCATTTTAGAGGTATATCTTATGAGTAAACATTGTCCTTACTGTTTTTCTGATCAAATCGTTCAAGTGATGAATCAACAGGTAAATGGCTCGGCTGGAACAGGCGTTGCAGCATCAGCCTCCTTTGCCACGATTGGCGCATCGATTTCTAAAACCCTACCTTTACCGCTATCTCCATTGCTTGGTGGAATTGCAGGTGCTGTGATCGGTGGGGTATTCAGTAGCTTATTCGATTCACCTAAACAGCACATTCCAATGTGTTATTACCACTGCCACCACTGTAACCAAAACTTCCAATAAGCTCACAGAGGAGAAATGAACAATGGCACATCAAATTGAACAGATCGCCTATGTGGGCGAAACCCCTTGGCATGGCCTTGGGAATCAACTCAGTCCTCATCAACCGATTGAAGTCTGGGCAGAGCAGGCAGGCATGGATTGGCGGATTGAATCTTCCGATGTGAGTTATATGGCGCAGAATGAACGTGGGCAAAGCATCATTATGCCGTATGAGGAACAGCGGGTTCTGTATCGTTCAGATACCCATGCCCCTTTATCTGTGGTCAGTCAACGCTATCAGGAGGTGCAACCGAAACAGATCTTAGAGTTTTATCGTGATTTGACTGAACAATCAGGATTTGAGCTAGAAACCGCAGGCGTGCTGAAAGGTGGTAAGAAATTCTGGGCTTTAGCCAAAACGGGGCAAACATCGGCTTTAAAAGGTAAAGATGTCAGCAATGGCTATATCTTACTGGCAACCGCTTGCGACGGTACACTGGCAACCACGGCACAATTCACCTCTATTCGTGTGGTGTGTAATAACACCTTAGCTATTGCCTTAAAGGGTCAAAACTTAAGTGCAGGTGTGGTTAAAGTCCCGCACAGCACCAAGTTCGATGCTGAGAAGATTAAGCAGCAATTGGGTATTTCAGTCCGTGCATGGGAAGATCACATGTATGAGATGAAACAACTTAGTCAACGTAAAGTCACACAGACTGAAGCAGCAGCTTATTTCGATGCAGTATTTAACAATACCAGTCTGAGTGTGCCTGAACAGGAGGATGGCATTATCCAGTTCTACCGTAATGTGGCGATGCAGGCTCAAAGCAATAACCCAGCAACCAAAGCCGACAACAAGACAGAACCAAATGGCCGTGCCATGTCGAAGGTGATGACCATGTTTAATGGACAGGGCCGTGGAGCAGAACTGAGTTCGGCCAAAGATACCGCCTATGGCTTGCTTTGCTCTATAACGGAATTTGCCGACCACGAACGCAGAGCCATGAGTCAGGATCATCGTTTGGATTCTGCATGGTTCGGTGCAGGTGCTGGACTTAAGCAAAGAGGATTAGAACAAGCCCTCGCAATGATTGCTTAAGTTTAATCAATGAGATGAGTTAATTTATTAGCCTAAGCATCCTTATTTCCATATTTCAAAAACCTTAACCCATTCATTCAAAGCTGTGTCTACGGACACAGCTTTTTTTATGCGCAAAATTTTACAGATAGAGGACATTACTATGAATTCAGCGGTGATTAACCCGAACAATGCAATACCGAGTATCCATACTCCTCGGCCCAAATTGTTTACAGCCAAACGCTTTGTGGATACCAAAAACCTGACGCATGCAGAATGGTTAGAAGTTCGACGCAAAGGGATCGGCAGTAGTGATTGTGCCGCAGCCTGTGGTCTCAACCCGTATATGTCGATGCTTGAACTCTGGATGATCAAAACTGGTCGTATCCAGCACAACATGGATGAACAAACTGAAGGGCATGCCCCTTTATATTGGGGAAAACGCTTAGAACCATTGGTGGCGGAATACTACAGTATGCATACCCAGTACAAAGTGCGTCGCGTCAATGCAGTACTCCAACATCCAGATCCAGACAAACATTTCATGCTGGCTAATTTGGATTATTCAGTGGTGGGTAATGCAGATGTGCAAATTCTGGAATGTAAAACCGCAGGTGAACATGGTGCCAAACTTTGGCGAGATGGTATCCCGCTGTATGTGCTTTGTCAGGTACAGCATCAGCTGGCAGTCACAGGAAAAAAGGCAGCACATGTTTGTGTACTGATCTGTGGGCATGAAACACGTATCTTTAAAGTCACCCGTAGTGAATCGGTGATTCAACATATTGTAAATGCAGAACGTTACTTCTGGGATTGTGTTGAAAAGGATATTCCACCTGATGCCGATGCTAGTGAATCCGCAGCCAAAGCATTGCAACTACTATATCCAGCACATGTGCCACTTAGTGTTGAAGATTTAAGTCATGACCCACATGCCAATCAGTTGTTTGACCAGCTCATCAAAATGAAAGCCGATCTTCAAGATCAGCAAGAACACTTTGATCAACTGAAACATCAAATCCAAATGCTAATGAAAGACAACGAACGTGTGGTGTTTAGCAGGGGTTCGGTGGTCTGGAAAAAAGCAAAAGATACGATCAGTCTCAATACCAAAACATTGACCGAACATCAACCTGAGCTAATACAGCAATATCCACTGCACAAGCAGGGCAGTCGTCGATTCAATATCTTTACTGATGCTGAATCTTGATCTAAGCGTCTGCATAAAAAAATCGGCAAAGCAGCCCCTTCGCCCCTCCTTCAAAGAAGAAAGGGCATTGGACAGCTTTGCCAGATCGATTGACCGATGCACAACAGATTCTCCTGTAGTCATTGCTTGATGTGTCTTGTTTGACGCTATCAAAGAATGACGTAAGAGCAGGTGCTTCAATACATTCGGCTGATCAGTATAAAAATGAATAGAAGGAATATCCCCATGATTAAAGGTTTAGTGATTACACCGCCGGTACTCGGACGAATCAGTATCGGAAAGATTGTAGAAAAGAACGGCAAGCGTCTACCTGAAAAGGATGACCAATTCACCATCACCAGCCAAATCCAGAACAAGGAGGGTTGGGTGAAACATCCTTTAGATGAGCAACTTCGAGTTAAAGCCCCTAGCCAAAAACTCAGAACCATTCCAGTACGGATGATCTTTAATGATCCCGAACTGAACTTACGTGCGGAATACAGCTTATTTGATCGGCAGACGGGGCGACCTGTTTGCATGGGTAATGGTGAAACCTGTCAACGCTTAACCAATCAAGGCGTAGAGCAACATCCATGTCCATCCCCTGATTTATGCGCTTTGGCACAAGGGGGCTTATGCAAGCCCTATGGTCGTCTCTATGTGAATTTGGATGAGTCGGATGAGTTTGGCAGTTTTGTATTTAGGACCACAGGCTTTAACAGTATTCGGACTTTGTCAGCACGACTCCGTTATTACCACGCAGCATCGAACGGCTTGCTGTCATGTCTGCCGTTACAATTGACCCTTCGAGGCAAATCCACGACACAAAGCTATCGTACCCCTGTGTACTACGTGGACTTAACCCTACGTGAGGGGATTCACTTACAAGAGGCGATTCAAATGGCCAAGGAGATTGATCAGAAAAGTAAGTTGGCTGGATTTAATCAGAATGCTTTAGATCAGATTGCTTTACAGGGTTATGGGCATTCGCAGTTTGAGGTGGATAGTGAGGATGGCATGAATGTCGTTGAGGAGTTTTATCAAGGAGAGGAAGGTCAGCCAACAGATGAGGATAAAGTGTTTAATATCCAGCAGGGATTGCAAGGGTCGGTTACGGCGTTGAACTGAATTGAACTGGTTAAAACCTTACAGGAATCCCGTATCTCATGAGCGAGTTGCTCGTCACCATGAGATAGGAGTACACATCATGAATGCATTTGTTGGCCAAACTTTTCAAATAAATCAGCTGATTAATATACATCAAGTAGTAGAAATAGTAGGTGTAGCACGTTCGACAGTTTATGCAATGATGGATGAATATTCACCGTATTATGATCCAACTTTTCCAAAGAAAGTGAAAATCACCCAAAACCGTATCGGTTGGTCAGCTTATGAGATTCATCAGTGGATTGAAAGTAAGTTGGCGAGCCGTGAATAATTAGGGAGCAAAAGCTCCCTTGTTTTTTTATTTGGGAATGACTATGCATTCCTTGAAGATTTGAATTAATCCATCTAAGTGTCCATAGAACCCTTCAACATTAGCTTGAATCCAACGTTCCTGAGATTCAATTTGAGACCAATCAACACCATAACCACAATAGGCGAGAAGATGTTCAAAGAAAATGCGTTGAGTGCGTCCATTACCTTCGCGGAAGGGATGTATGACATTAAGTTCACAATAAAAATCGGCAAGCTGCATAATAAGCTTTTGCTGTTCAAGATGTTGAAAATAGTTTTGAGATTGAAGTGGTTTAAAAAGCTTATTGGCTTCAACTTCAATACGACTAAAAGTACAAAAGCGTGTATCACCTTTTGAAATATCAACTTGCCTAATTTCACCAGCCCATTCATAAAGGTCTGAAAATAAGGAGTAGTGTATGTTTTTTAGGTATTGGAGATCGTAAGGTGGTTCAGTATATTCAATGTGTAAACTGGCATATTCAGATAGCTCTAATTCGGCCTGCTGCAAAATTTTTTCATCTTGGATATGTAATTTGTTTTTGAGAATACTAGAATTTGGATAACAGTAAAGACTGTCTCCTATTTCACCATATTTATCCATCAAATCACCAAATTATGATTCTGAAAGCTTTTTATACTTTTGTAGGATTTGGTCTTTGCTTAAAGTTGAAGTAGTTGTTGAAGGAGAAAGACCTTCAAGTTTTAGGCTAGCCCGATAATTCTGTAAGCGTGTTGCTTGAATATATTTTTTTTTCTGTTCAATTGTCTTAAGCACGTTGAGGCTCCTTAAGTCCAAAAATTTTAATCAGTATATCAGATTTGACTTATATCAAATGGCGGCAGTCAAAATAAAAATGTTGTTGTGGTTAAATTTAATTGCGACAGTTTGTGTCTTTATCCAACCAATTTCTGCTGAAAAAACTTTATTTTTCGGTAAACTAGTCACGCTTTAACATTTTCTTCGGACGTCTATAACAATGACCCAAGTACAACTGCAACAGTTACAAAAACAACTATGGAATATTGCCAATACGTTACGTGGCAAAATGGGTGCAGATGAGTTTCGTGACTATATTCTTGGGTTTATCTTCTTTAAATATTTATCTGAAAAAGCGGTGAACTATGCCAATGAAGTACTCGCTGGTGAAGATATCAATAGCTTTTTAGAACTCGATGAAAACAATGTCGAGCATGTGCCGTATATCGAAGAAATTAAAAAGAATGCCATTGAAGAAGTGGGCTATGCACTCACTCCAAAGCAACTGTTTCATACCCTTGCTGAACGTGGACGCAAAGGCGAGTTTATTCTCGATGACTTGGCAGCAACGCTGAAAGCCATCGAACAAAGCACACTGGGTTCTGACTCTGCCGATGATTTTGCCAATCTATTTGAAGACCTCGACCTAAATTCGACTAAGCTAGGCAACACAGCGAGTGATCGTAACGAGCTTGTTGCAAAAGTTTTAAGTCATTTAGATGATATTGATTTTGATATTTCCAATACCGAGTCCGATGTATTGGGTGATGCTTACGAATACCTGATTGGTGAGTTTGCATCGGGTGCAGGTAAAAAGGCAGGGGAATTCTATACACCGCAAACGGTATCGACTTTACTGGCGAAGATCGTTACGCAAGGAAAAACCCGTTTACGTTCTGTCTATGATCCGACCTGTGGTTCAGGTTCGTTGTTGCTCCGTGTAAAGCGTGAAGTGCAAGATGTCGATATGATTTACGGTCAGGAAATGAACCGTACCACCTATAACTTGGCACGGATGAACATGATTTTGCATGATGTGCATTTTGCCAAGTTCGATATTAAGCAAGAAGATACCTTGATTCGTCCGCAGCACTTAGATAAGCGTTTTGATGCGGTGGTTGCCAATCCGCCATTTTCGGCAAAATGGTCTGCCGATCCGTTATTTTTACAGGATGAGCGTTTTGCAGCGTATGGCAAGCTTGCACCAAGCTCTAAAGCGGATATGGCATTTGTTCAGCACATGCTGCATCAACTGGATGAGCATGGCACAATGGCGGTAGTGCTTCCACACGGTGTTTTATTCCGTGGTTCAAGTGAGGGCGTGATCCGTCAGTACCTGATTGAGCAGCTCAATGTGATTGATACCATTATCGGTTTACCTGCCAATATTTTCTATGGGACTTCGATTCCGACCTGTATTTTAGTGTTGAAGAAAAACCGTCAGCATAAAGACAATATTTTGTTTATTGATGCCAGCAACGAGTTTGAGAAGCAGAAAAATCAAAACAAATTATTGCCTGAGCATTTAGATAATATTATCGGGGCATTTGAAAACCGTCAGAATATTGAAAAATATGCGCATGTAGCGACTTTAAAAGAAGTTAAAGAAAATGACTTTAACCTGAATATTCCACGTTATGTCGATACTTTTGAAGCTGAGGATGTGATTGATCTGGATGCGATTGCTCAAGCGTTGCAGACTTTGGAAGTTGAAAGTCAAAAGACTGATTCATTGATTTCAGATTTCTGTAAAGAGCTTGGAATTTCTTCGCCGTTTGTGGAGGTGAAGTAATGTCTGTACCTAAGTTACGATTTAAAGAGTTTGATGGGAATTGGTCTGAAATCTCGTTTCAAGATTTATTTATTTTTAAAAATGGGGTAAATGCATCAAAGGAACAATATGGTTCTGGGATTAAGTTTATTAATGTTTTAGATATTATCAATAATCCAAATGGTATTACTTACAATTCAATTATCGGCTCAGTAGATATTACTTCAAAGGAAATTGAAAAGAACTTGGTTAAATACGGTGATGTACTTTTCCAAAGAAGTTCTGAAACTCGTGAGGAAGTCGGACAGTCTAATGTTTATTTAGGCAAAGATCCTGTTGTATTCGGTGGATTTGTCATTCGTGGGTCGGCCCAAAAAGAATACGATCCAATATTTATGAATGGCCTTCTAAAGACCGATTCCTTAAGAGACCAAATCACTCAGCTTAGTGGTGGAAGTACAAGATTTAATATTGGTCAAGATTCTTTAAATAAGGTTTCTGCTTATCTTCCATTGAAAGAAGAACAAACCCAAATAGCCTCTTTCCTTTCCGCAGTCGATGAAAAGATTAGCCAACTCACCCAAAAACATGAACTACTCAGCCAATATAAACAAGGCATGATGCAGAAGTTGTTTAGTCAGCAGATTCGTTTTAAAGCTGATGATGGGAGTGAGTTTGGTGAGTGGGAATATAAAGAATTAGGCTTGTTGTTAGATTATGAACAGCCGACAAAATATATTGTTTCGTCTACGAATTATGATAATTCTTTTCCAATACCTGTACTAACAGCAGGAAAAACTTTCATTTTGGGATACACAAATGAAGAGCATGGTATTTTTAGTGCTGAAAGTCAAAATGTAATTATTTTTGATGATTTTACAACAGCCTATAAGTTCGTGAATTTCAACTTCAAAGTCAAATCTTCTGCAATGAAGATCCTTAAAACTGATCCACGTAAAAATAATATTTTTTATCTTTACTCTACATTTTCAACGTTATTTCTTTCATTAGGTGATGAGCATAAGCGTCGATGGATTTCTGAATACTCGAAGCTAGAGGTGCCTGTTCCTTGTCTAAAAGAACAAACCAAAATTGCTAATTTTTTATCTGCGATCGACCAAAAGATTGAGGTCGTGGGACAGCAAATTGAACAAGCCAAACAGTGGAAAAAAGGTTTGCTACAGCAGATGTTTATTTAATAATTTCATATCAGCAAAGTGAAAAGTCACTTTGCTTTTTAATATTTTATAAAACTTAAAACAGGATCATGATGAAAAAATTTATACTTGTTGCTTTAATGACATTGCCAGTGTTGGCACAGGCTCAAACTTTTAAATATCAAAAAGATATTTCTGGTTTTAAGCACTATAAAGGAAGTGTGACTTTAACAGGAACTTACTCACGTACTTTAGACCCTGAATATTTAGACTATATGGGCGATGCGATTTGCTTTGAGCCAAATAAAACTTCATCTGCGCTTATTCCTCGTCCAACAGGTGATGAGCGAACTGCATGGTTCTGCTTTAGCAATTTTGAACAAGCCAAAAAAACATTTAAATTGCCAGATAGTATTAAAAAAGACTATTGCAAGTATGAGGGTAAGGCAACCATTACCATTAAAGACTACAACTTGTTCGTGGAAGAAACAGAAGGTTTTGATTTAACCCAACTTGTTTCAGCAAAAAATATTACACCTGCGAAAGCAGTGAAGTGTGAAACTCAGTATTAAATCTGTTTTGTTAATGCATTTGGATAAGCAAAAAACTTGAAAGTGGCTTGTTGCAGTAGATGTTTGTGTAAGGGGAGTTGTTATGGCGAATTGGTTAGTTACTGTTAATTTCGATGAATTTGATTTAGAAAAAGCCTTTGAAGCATTACCTACAATTTATTGGAAAAACTCAGCAACGACTGAAGGTAAAGGGTTACAGATTAACGATATTGTTTATGTCTATGTGACTCAACCAATATCTAGAGTCATGTATCAATTCAAAGTGATTGGACATGCTGATCCATCAGAATATCCTCTTGCACAAAAAGCATTTTGGAAAGATAGAACCCAACTGAATAGCATTAAGGGCTATGTTGTTTTTGAAAAGTTAAAAAAAGTCGATAAAGCTACTTTATCCCTTGATTACTTTGTCCAGAATAAATTAATCCCTGATGCCCCAATTCAAGGTCGCCGTACAGATCGGGACAAAGCTCCGAATGACTCTATTCGCATCTTCTTAGCGCATATTGTGAATGAGTTTAATAATGAAACTATCGCTACAGACTACCCAGATGAAGCTGATTTAGAAAACAAATCATTTCCCGAAGGTGCAAAGCAAACCGTTCAAGTTAATCGCTATGAACGTAATCCTGAAGCGCGTGCTAAATGTTTAGAAATTCATGGAATACGCTGTGAAATTTGTAAGATGAGTTTTGCAGAAACTTATGGCACCTTCGCCAAAGATTTTATTCATGTGCATCACATAACACCATTACATCAGATTTCAGAGAATTATGAAGTCAATCCTGAAACTGATTTGATGCCAGTCTGCCCAAATTGCCATGCGATGCTGCATCGTCAGGAAAATGGTATTCCCATAACAGTTGAGCGATTGAAACTGTTATATGAAGTCTCTAGAAGCTCAAAAATGTAAATTTGAATTGTAGTCAAACTTCTAAATTAAACACTTTAAAACTATAGAGAAGTAAATGAAAAAACTTTTAATTGCATCACTCTTATGTGTACCGATGTTCAGTCAAGCACAAACTTCTTATTATGATCAACCTGCAACCATAAGTGGGAAACTACTCAGAATTAAAAGTCTACATCCAAATCAAGAAGTGTTTGGAGGTAACCAGATTGCTTTGGCTCTAGATCAGCAAATCAATGTCGATGGTACAGAAGGTTTAGTAAAAACCAAACTTATTCAGTTGGTTGATTATAATGATGCTCGTTATACATCACTTTTTAAGAAAGAAGGTAAGTCAGTACAGATTAAATGCAGTGAGTTGTTTAGGTCACATACAGCACATCACTCAACGAAAGTACTCTGTGTTGTGGATTCTGTTCAATATAAAAAATAGCCTTCAGTAATATGAAAATGCTTAGTTACGCGTAATATTTGCATAAATATACTTTAGTTTTTTAACTATTTTGGCAAATTTAATTAGTTTATTTGAAGGGGGGAGTATGCAGAACTTAGATGATCAGTTAATAAATAAATATGAAAATCTCCTGTTAAAGGCACAGAAATATAAAATGCCTGAGCGAGAAATGACGATTTTCGATACTGCTTTAAAAAATCATCATGAAAATCCGATTACAGAACTATTAGCATTTTTTCTAGATCCAAATGAAAAACATGGATTGGGATCAAGTTTTTATAATGGCTTTATTGAAGCAATTAAATATCATGAAAAATATTCGGAATTTGAATTTGGTGAAATTTTAAGAGTAGTAACACAGCAAACCACTGATAAAGGTAACCGAATAGATCTTTGGTTTGAGACGGATACGGCTTTAGTCATTGTTGAAGTGAAAGTTCATCATATACAAAATAATCCGTTTAAAGATTATGTGAGTTGGGGAAATAAAACTCTTGCTGTGATTAATAAAGCACAGCCTGATTCACAAGATCAAAAGCAGTTAGTAACAGTTATTCTGAGTCCATTAGGTGAGTGTTCACAGGATTGTTGGGTTGGCACTTCTTACTCAGAACTTACTGCTGAAACAAAACAAGCTCTTGGTATTCAAATTATTCAGAATCCTTTAAATAAGTGGGGAATCTTTGCAAGAGACTTTTTATTACATTTAGATAGTTTTAATGATTTATTGGAAACAAATATGGAAAGTTTAAAATTTGTTGTTGATAACATGCAGAAAATACAGGAGTTGGTGCAGTTAAGAGAAAATGTGTATAAAGAGATTATTGATCATATCAATAACTCATTCCAAATTGCTTTAGGTGACGAGTATGAAGCAGGATTTAGATGGCACACTTGGAATGGTACACCTGCTTTACGTTTCGTTGGTAATAATTGGAAGTATTGGACGGAAACTGTACTTAACTTGCATATCAACAACTCGCCAATGAGTTGTTCAATTACAATTTATATTGATAATCATACTGATGAAATTATTAAAAAAGTAAAACAAGCATTATCTAGGGGGCCTTATTCTCAAACTGAATCGTGGTATGAGAAAAATAATAAATTTTGGGCGATGCGTTGGGAACTTAATCAATTCGATTTAAATGAAGTCACTAAGCAAATGGTATTTTTACACAAAATATTAAATCGTGTAGAACTTGAGAGACAGTAGCAACTTTTTAATAAATTGAATAGACAAGTAAAAATTGAGGTAAAAATGACAGTACAAAGCGAATATCAACTTGAAAATGAACTAATTACCCAACTGCAAGGATTGGGGTATTCATTAGTCACCATCAAGGATGAAAGCCAACTACTGTCCAACCTCAAAACTCAAATTGAACGTGCCAATGGCCTTGCCCCACTGTCAGAAACTGAGTGGAAGCAAGTTATCAGTTTTTTGAACACTGGCACCGTATTTGAACGTGCCAAAAATCTGAGAGATCAATTCCCCGTTAAATTTGATGATGGCTCAAGCAAGCACATCTTCTTCTTATCGGATGACCCAAGCAAAAATCTCTACCAAGTCACCAATCAAATTACGGTAGATCACCGAGACCATAACGGACGCACCAGCCGTTTCGATGTCACGCTATTGGTCAATGGTTTGCCTTTGGTACAAATCGAGCTGAAAAAACGCGGTATGGAAATAGCCGAAGCCTTTAACCAAACCCAGCGTTATACCCGAGAAGCCTACTGGGCAGGACAAGGGCTGTTTGGCTTTATCCAACTGTTTATTATCAGTAACGGCGCCAATACTCGCTATTATTCAAACGGTACGACTGGGATTGAGTTTGCCTTTCCTTGGGCAGATGTCAGCAATAAACACATCAATGAAATTGTCGACTTTGCAGATGCTTTTTTAAATCATACGCATCTCACGCAAATGCTGACCCAATACATGGTGATGCTGGAAACCAGTAAGAGTCTAATGGTGTTACGCCCATATCAAATTTACGCCGTGCAAAAAATTATTGCCCATGTACAAAACTCACAGCAAAACGGCTACATCTGGCACACCACAGGTTCAGGCAAAACCCTGACTTCGTTTAAAGCCAGTCAACTCATCATGAAAATGCCTGATGTAGAAAAGGTGTTATTTGTGGTGGATCGTAATGACCTCGATACGCAAACTTCACGAGAGTTTAACGCCTTTAAAGCAGAAAGCGTAGATAGCACAGATAGTACACATACTTTGGTGAAGCAGCTCGATCAACGCCATGACAAGCTGATTGTCACCACTATCCAAAAGCTGAATCGTGCCATCAGTAATGACCGTTATCAGGAATACATCAATTACCTGAAAGACAAGAAAGTGGTGTTCATCTTTGATGAATGTCATCGCAGTCAATTTGGTGATACCCATCAGAACATCAAGAAGTTTTTCAGCAATGCACAGATGTTTGGTTTTACGGGCACACCGATCTTTGAGGAAAACAGCCAATCCAAAGCAGGTCTAAAACTCACAACAGATTACCTGTTCAATCAGTGCCTACATCAATATGTGATTGTGGATGCAATTCGAGATCGAAACGTATTGCAGTTCCAAATTGATTATCGTGGCAAATTTACCGCCAAAGGTATGCAGAACAATCTCGACTATGACGATGATGTCGAGGGTATTGATACTCAAGAGCTCTATGATAATCCGCAACGACTGGAGATGATTGCGCGTTATATTGTCGATACGCATGATACCAAAACCAAGAATCGTGAATTTACAGCAATGTTCTGTGTCAATTCAGTCGATACTTTGACTCAATACTACGATTTGTTTGAGCAAGTCCAAGCTGAAAAGCAACAGCAAGATGAAGCTCAAGGCAGACTGTTTAAACCCCTGACCATTGCCACGATATTCTCCTATGGTGCAAATGAAGCCGTGGATACTGTAGATCAGAATGGCTTGATTCAGGAAGAGTCTACAGACACCCCAACACAAATTAACCCGTCTAGCCGCGACAAGTTGGACCGTTACATTGCTAACTATAATGCCCAGTTTGGTACTAACTACAATTCTGGTGACGGCTTCTATGCCTACTACCGAGATATTGCCGATCGAGTCAAGAAAAAGCAGATTGATATTTTGTTGGTGGTGAATATGTTCCTGACGGGCTTCGATTCAAAGCCTCTGAATACCTTGTATGTGGACAAGAATCTTAAGTACCATGGCTTGATTCAGGCCTTTTCCCGTACCAATCGTGTCTACAACGATAAAAAGCCTTTCGGAAACATCATTAGCTTCCGCAATTTGAAACGTGCTACGGACGAAGCCTTGGCGCTGTTTTCTAATAAAGAAGCCAGAAAGACCGTACTGGTACCGAGCTTTGAAGAAATTCAACAGGATTATGCGGATGCAGTCGAAAAATTACTGAACATTACCCCCGACTATCAAGCCGTAGATGATTTGCTGACTGAAGATCAGCAACTGGAATTCATTAAGGCATTCCGCGAGGTCATGCGTTACAACGCACAACTGCAAACTTTTGTGGAATACGATCAAGACCAGACAGTATTAGACAAGCAACACTTTGCCAATTTTGCTTCGAAATATGCCGATCTATGTCGAGCAACTCGTAAAGCCACTAAAAAAGAAAAAGTCTCGGTGCTGGATGATGTCGATTTTCAATTGGACCTATTGCACAGTGACCGTATCAATGTGGGGTATATCCTGACGCTGTTACAGATGGCCGTTAATGCGGAAACAGATGAGCAGCGTAAGAAGTATGAAGCGCAAGTGCATGACTTAATTGGAGGGGATGTTAGCTTACATGACAAACAAGACTTGATCCAAAAATTCATTGAAGAAAATATGCCGAAAATGATCAATGGACAGAGTGTACAAACAGCCTTTGCTAAGTTCTGGGATGTAGAGAAGGAACAGGCTTATCAACATTTCTGTGAGCAAGAAAACCTAAAACCTGAAGTGTTGAAACAGGTCTTGGATAATTACGAGTTCAATCAACGCTTGCCACGTAAAGAAGAAATGAAAGAGTTGCCTAACTTCAAAGTGAAGCTGTTTGAGCGAGACAATGTGCTAACCAATTTAATGGTCAAAACAAGACAGTTAATTGAGAAGTTTTATGTGGGACTTTAATAAAGGTAATAATTGGGTCAAAGCAATTATAAAAATTCAGATTTATTAATGAGTAAGGTGGTAGTTCATCTGTCACCATCACAGCTACTTTACTAAATATGGCTATGTATTACGTTATTGATAGCTGGAATGTTAAAGTCTAAAACGTGTTATTATTTTATATAAAATTATGAAATATATAGAAATATAGGTTTATTGTTTGTTTGTTTTTTAATCAAAATTATGAAAAAACTATAACAGTAAGAGAAAATAATTTAATAAAAATGGTGTGCTTTTTTAATTTGGTGTGTTGTAACTAAATTTTCATATATATTTAACTAGACATTAATTATTCAATTCAAAAACTTTTCTTTAATCTGGCTTGGAGAATGGAATTGCTTGTTACCCGTTATAAGCCTTGGATCATGATCATACTACTGGTTTTGCTCGTCAGTTTTGCTATATATCGCTGGTGGCAAGGACCATTGTTACCTAGTTATGAAGTCGTATCTAGTCCATTGATTCAGACAGTTGTTGCTTCAGGACGGGTAGAGAAAGTATCTCGGACTCAGATTGGTAGTGAAATTACAGGGGTTGTTCTTGAGCGCTTGGTTCAAGAGGGAGATCGGGTCTCTCGAGGGGATGTTCTTTTAGTACTGAAATCTGATGAAATTTCAGCGCAGGTGCGGCAGGCAGAAGCTGAATTAAAGGAACTCGCAACCACTAGACGTCCGCAAGCAGAATTCGATTTAGCGAATGCCAAAGTGCAATTAGAACAGGCTCAAAGAGAGGCGGTACGCAGACGAAATACCGAATTAGGAATATTATCAGCAGAGGAAAGGGAGAAATCGATAGAGGCAGAAAAACTCGCCCGTAATAATTTGGAATCAGCTCGATTAAAAGTTGCTTCACTTGCCCCAGATAAAGTTGAAGAGACAAAATTACGTGAACAACTCGCTGCATTACAAGCGCAACTCGCCAAGACCAAAATTCGCGCAGAAGTTTCAGGTATTATTTTAACCCGTAATGTTGAGCCAGGGGATTTGGTACAACCGAGTCAGACTCTGTTCACTATTGCACTGGATGGTGCGACTGAAATACGAGTGCCATTTGATGAGCGAAATTTACCACTGCTGGCTTTACAACAAAAAGCAGCAGTGATTACGGATGCCTATCCAGATCAACCTTTTCCTGCCCATATTAATTTTATTGCCCCAAGTATTGATGCTCAACGTGGCACAGTAGACGTTCGATTAACAGTTGATCCAGTCCCTGATTTTTTGCGTCAAGACATGACGGTATCGGTAAATGTTGAAACCAACAAGCGCGAGCAAACCCTGGTCATTCCAAATGATGCTTTAAGCAGTATAAGTGGAAACAAGGCTATGGTTATTTTAGTAAGAGATAGAAAAATTCAACGTCATCCCATCACACTGGGTTTACGTGGTTTGGTCATGTCGGAAGTTGTAGCTGGATTGAAAGAAGGTGATCACGTCCTTACCGATGCAGAATCAGTACTTAAAGATGGAATTCGTGTCCGAATAGAGCAAACTAAACGTGTTTTGCAGAGTCAAACGGATCCGACAAATAGCAAAAACGAATTACCGGTGAAATTCGATTGAAAAACTTTTTTGGGCGACTTTGGACAGAGTGGACTATCGCAATCAGTTTTCTGCGAGAGGGTCGCACACAGTCGATGATGATTACCATTGGCATCGCGGTGGGGGTGGCAGTCATTGTGTTCATTAGCGCCTTAATTCAGGGCTTACAATCGAATATTGTAGAAAGGACTTTAGGGACGCAGGCGCATATTCGTTTGCTTTCACCAGATGAGGTGAATCACATTGTGCCACCAGCAGCAGGAACACTTCAGTTGTTACAAGAAGATCAGCGTGCGCAACGCTTACGCTCTATTAATAATTGGCAGCAGATTACTGAGACTTTAGATCAGTTGCCCGTGTTGACGGCGGTTTCTCCTGTGGTCTCTGGTCCTGCATTTGTACAGCGTGGAGAGGCGATTCAATCGGTTGCTTTGGTTGGTATCAATCTTGAACGTTATCGACAAATTATTCCGTTAAAGCAATATATGGTGAGTGGTGAACTACGAGTCAGTGCGGATAATGTATTAATTGGGCGTCAATTGGCCAAAGATTTGGGTGTGCAAGTCGGGAGCAAATTAAGGTTAGATACTGGGCAACAGAAAAATGCAGTGGTGAATATCTCTGGAATATTTGAACTGGGCGTGCGTGAATTGGATGCGCGCTATGTCTATCTGGATTTGAAACAGGCGCAATCTTTACTTAATTTGCCAGGTGGCGTGACCGTGATTGATCTGACGATTCAGGATATTTTTCAGGCGGATCAAATTGCCTCACAAGTTGGACGCCTGACAGGATTAAAAGCAGAAAGCTGGATTGAAACCAATGCTCAATTAATGAATGCGATTACCGCTCAAAGTCTTTCGACCAACATGATTATTGTTTTTGTAGGGATTTCAGTCGCTTTTGGCATTGCCAGTGTGATGTCGGTGAGTGTGGTGCAACGGACTCGGGAAATCGGTATTTTACGTGCGACGGGGGCGACACAAGCACAAATTTTAAGAGTTTTCTTGTTTCAGGGAGCAATTTTTGGTCTGCTTGGTTCGATGCTTGGTAGTGTAGTCAGTTATGGTTTGATCTGGGGATTTAATCAGTTTGGTCCCGGCTTGTTTTATATTTCGATTTCAATCAAGCTTATCTTGTCGGCATTATTCTTGGCGACAGTGACAGGTATTTTGGCTGCTGCAATACCATCCCGTCGGGCTGCTGCACTTGATCCTGTGGAGGCAATTCGTCATGTTTGATCCATCTCAGGAAGTACTGCGTTTAGAAGCATTGCGAAAGTCTTACAATGTTGGGCAGCCTAATGAAGTGGAGGTATTACATGGAATTGACCTGTGTATTCAACGGAATGACTTTGCTGCATTAATTGGTCCTTCTGGTTCAGGCAAAAGTACTTTACTGAATATTCTCGGCTTATTAGATCAGCCTAGTCGTGGTGAGTTGTACTTGTTGGGGCAGGCTACAAGCCGTATGGATGATACGGCTCGGACAGCATTACGAGGCAATAGTATAGGTTTTGTGTTTCAGTTCCATCATCTTATACAGGCTTTTACTGCCTTACATAATGTACTCATGCCATTAATGCTGAAGCAAGGTAAGCCAGATCAATCTGCGTTGCAATATGCCCATGAATTATTGGCCGCTGTAGGGTTAGATAAGTTCGCTGACCGTAAACCCAATGAGCTTTCTGGAGGGCAGCAGCAACGCGTAGCGATTGCACGTGCACTGATTACTCAGCCTGCACTATTGTTGGCCGATGAACCGACAGGTAATCTGGATACTCAAACTGCTGCGGAAATGTTTGAATTATTTCGTAAAGTACATCGCGAACATGACTGTGCAGTCTTATTGGTGACTCATGATCCTAGATTATCGGCGACCTGTGATCGAACGATTAATTTGGTGGATGGGAGAATTCAGAGTGATTCCAAACACGAGATGGAATGAGCCGGAATGTAGATCACTCTTCTGGTAAAAGCAGTTCAAAACATTGAGTAGACATCAAAATTCTAGCACGATATAAGAACAAACTTGTAAATCGATAAATTATAACCCTGTGTAATTTGAATAAAATATTTTTCAGATTTAGTTCACTAAATCTAATCTAGAGAAAAAATGAGTACAAGATTTTTCAATATTAAGAGTATTAAAAAAAACAAAGGTTTACTGCTTCTGATCATTTCTTTTTGGCTGTACTAAGCGGATTAATTCGCACAATACAGCTCGTACAGCTTTTGCATCAAACTTAAGACCTTGGGATCACTCAGACGATAGAAAATCTGTTTACCCTCACGTCGGGTGCTGACCATGTCGGCCTTACGTAGGACAGTCAGCTGTTGGGAAAGTGTAGGTTGATGAATGTCGGTAGATTCTTCAATTTCCTGAACATTCATTTCCCCATCGACCAGGACACATAAGATTTTCAGACGATCAGGATTGGCCAAAACTTTTAGGCATTGGCTGACGAAATCGACCTGTGAAAAATCAATTTTGGCATTTTCAGCAATCATATCCATAAATGTCCTCACAACTTTGGATGTAGCCCGTGCAGTTTACATAATTTACCATAAAACTGCTTGATTAATATTTTTTATTATATAATATAAAGAAGTATATTGTATAGAGATTAATTCATCATGCATGACTTCCTCATCGCATTTATTGGCGGCTTAATGCTCGGGCTTTCCGTAGTTGGCTATCTTTACGTCAATGGCCGTATTGCAGGAATCAGTGGTTTGATTGGGCAAGTCTTAAACTCAAAAACCATGTTTAAAACACCTGCAATCTGGTTTTTATCAGGTTTGATCCTCACACCGTTTATTTATGGCCTGTTTGTACAACCTGAAATCGAATTGAACGCCAGCCCACTGATGATGATTGTGGCAGGTCTGCTGGTGGGTTTTGGGACACGTCTGGGTTCGGGCTGTACCAGTGGTCATGGAATTTGTGGCATCAGTCGCCTGTCTAAGCGTTCTATTGTCGCGACCATGACTTTCATGTTTGCAGGTTTTGTCGCTGTTTATATTATCCGTCATCTCACAGGAGCATTCTAAAATGAAAAATGTGTTTGCCTTTTTATTTGGTGCGCTGTTCTCTGTGGGATTGATGGTATCGGGCATGTCCAATCCGGAAAAAGTACTCGATTTCTTGGATCTGTTTGGTGACTGGGATGCTAGTCTGGCCTTTGTCATGATGGGCGCGATTGCGGTGGCCTTTATTCCTTTCCAGAAAGTATTACGTACGGCACAACCGAAAACAGTATTTAATGAACCTATTGATTTACCTAAAAATAATCAGATAGATAAGAAGCTGATCACGGGTGCGGTTTTATTTGGTGCAGGTTGGGGCATTGCCGGCATCTGTCCGGCACCAAGTTTTACCTTGATCGGTTTGGGCCACTATCAAGTGCTCTATTTTATTGTAGCAATGCTGGTGGGTGTATGGATTCACCGTAAATGGTCAGGAGCTTAACGATGTCAAATTTACCTATAGTAAAAGATTTTTTTCACGAAGATACCAATACCTTCAGTTATGTTGTACGTGATCCGGCGACCAAAGCCTGCGCCATTATTGATAGCGTTCTGGATTATGATCCGGCATCAGCAAGTACATCAACTATTCATGCCGATAAAATTATTGCCTATATTAAAGAGCAGGATTTAACGGTTGAGTGGATTCTCGAAACCCATGTACATGCTGATCATCTGACTGCTGCACAATATCTCAAAGCTGAGTTAAGTGGCAAAATTGCCATGAGCCAGAAAATTGGCATTGTACAGGAAACCTTTGGTGCGATTTATCATCTGGATATTAAACAATGGAATGCCCAGCAGCTCTTTGATTATTTATTTGAAGATCATGAGTCGTTCCAAATCGGAACATTGAAAGCCTATAACATTCCAACACCGGGACATACGCCTGCTTGCCTGAGTTATGTCATCGGTGATGCCGTGTTTGTGGGTGATACCTTATTCATGCCAGATTATGGAACAGCGCGCTGTGATTTCCCGAAGGGAAGCGCATCAATCCTTTTTGATTCAATACAAAGTTTGTATCAACTGCCTGAGAAAACACGTGTATTTCTCTGCCATGATTATTTGCCAGAAAAGCGCGATACCTATATGTGTGAAACGGATATTCAGACTCAAAAAAATCAGAATATCCATATTCACGACGGCACGACCAAAGATGATTTTGTTGAAATGCGTAATAAGCGCGATGCGGGTTTAAGTATGCCCAAACTGATTTTACCTTCGATACAGATCAATATGAAAGCAGGACAATTCCCTGAACCCGAAGAGAATGGTGTTTCTTATTTAAAACTTCCACTGAATTACTTCAAATAGGCAAATTTTAAGATTAAACAACAAGTTTTGTTTAATTGGTTTGGTAATAGAGGGGGGCAGTAGCGATGTGGATGCTAATACTTGAAGGACTGGCCATCGGTGGTTTGCTTGGGTTAACCGGTGCTGGTGGTGGCATTCTGGCCGTACCCGCACTGATGGCAAGTCAAGGATGGACGGTCTCACAAGCTGCACCTGTTGGCTTGCTTGCAGTCACTTTATCTGCCTTGGTTGGAACATTTGAAGGCTTATTTAAGAAGATAGTACGCTATCGGGCTGCGCTTTGGATTGCACTGATTAGCATTCCTTCAGCACGTTATGGTGTGCATCTGGGAGGAATAATTTCTCCTGTATGGCTTACCTTAGCATTCAGTTTAGTCATGCTCGTGGTTGCTTACCGGATTTTTTTTAAAAAAGTGAATGACCATACAGGTGTGCTGTGTAAAGTTAACCAAACAACTGGTCGTCTGATTTGGAACATGAAAACTGCATTGTCTCTCGGTGCCATTGGTGTCGTGGCAGGTTTATTGACTGGTTTGCTTGGGGTAGGTGGGGGATTCGTGATTGTTCCAGCACTGAGTAAAGTAACTGATCTTGATATGCGCAGTATTGTTGCGACCTCGTTGATGATTATTTTCCTGATAGGTGGTGTCAGCATTTCAGCTCATATTTTAGATGGTTTTCAATACCCCGTTTCGGTCACGCTGACTTTCGTTTTAGCTTGCATGGCTGGGATGTTGATTGGTCGAAGTTTGATGCCTTTAGTTAAGAATAGTCAAATCCAAAAGGTTTTTGCCATAACTGTCATAAGCGTAGCATTTTATTTAATTTCTACAGTCATCATAACTTAATACAAGCAAGAGATTAGAGCCAAATTTAAAAACTGCATTTTAAAGACATGAATATTTAATCAGAGACCAGATTTCTAAAGATCGGAAGAGGTAAAGAGTAATGAAAACAGCAGAACAATTAATTTCAATGGCAAAAAACCGAATTCAAGAAGTGACGGTCGCAGACTTACTTGAAGCCATGAAAAACCATAAAACCATTCTGATTGATGTTCGGGAACCAGATGAATTTCAGGCGGCAGCGATAGACCGAGCCGTGAATTATCCTCGTGGTGTTTTAGAAATGAGAATTCACCAGCATCCTGTGGCGAGCCATCATTGCGATACCTTGCAAGCACTAGAACATCTTAAAGATCAGCCGATTTATTTGATTTGTGGGACGGGTGGCCGATCAGCTCTGGCTACAGATACTTTACAGAATATGGGATTTACTCAGGTGAAATCTGTTCAGGGTGGATTCCAAGCATGGCTAGAGCAGGGTTATCCAGTAGAGAAATAACCAGATTTCTATTTTAAGTCTAACTTAAGTTTATGGACATTCAAGTGAGAAAATCATGAAGTACAAAGAATTAACTCAAAATATTTCAGGCAGTTTAAAGACATTAGCGCAGGATTCTCCTGATTTAATGAAAAGTTTTAATCAATTGTCACAAGTTGCAATGCGAGATGGTGTTATTGATCCTAAAACAAAAGAACTGATTGCCTTAGCGATTGGTGTTGCAGCACGATGTGATGGATGTATCGGTTTTCATGTCAGAACCCTAGTCAAAATGGGAATGACATTGCAAGAATTAGAGGAAGTGCTTGGTGTTGCAGTTTATATGGGGGGCGGTCCTTCATTGATGTATGCCGCTAATGCATTGGAAGCATTTAAAGAATTCACAGCTTAATTTTTTCAATCATTGGGAAACGATATGAATCAGCACTGGGATAATCTTTATTCGCAAACACAGGATCTGTATGGCATTTCGCCCAATCATTTTATTCAACAGATAGCAGATCAGGTTCCAATTGTGGGAAAAACTCTTGCTATAGCAGAGGGTGAGGGGAGGAATATCCTTTATTTGGCTAGGATCAGTTTGTTAGATGAGGGATGTTCCTAATGTGAGTTGAGAATCCGAAAAGAAGCTTTGGCTTCTTAATTTAATTGACACCGTTTCAGAAATACCTAAATGGGAGGTTTTTGATTGATTCAGGAGCTTTTCTTATTTATTGGTACTTGTAGTTAATCATATATTCCATATTGCGTATATTCGAATATTCATATATAAAAAGCTGTCTGTTTAAGAGATTATACTCATGGATCAAATGCCAAAAGTTCAAATTTACCATAATCCTGCCTGTGGCACGTCTCGTAACACTTTGGCGCTTATTCGCAACACGGGGATCGAACCAGAAGTAATTGAATATCTGATTACGCCACCATCAAAAGATCAGCTGATTAAAATGATTCAGGACTCTGGTTTAAGTGTTCGTGATGTGTTACGCAAAAATGTAGATGCTTATACTGAACTTAATTTAGACGATGCGAACTGGACAAATGAGCAATTGCTTGATGCTATGCTTGAACATCCCATCCTGATTAACCGTCCTTTGGTCGTGACAGATTTGGGCACTCGTTTATGTCGCCCATCTGAAGTAGTGCTAGATATTCTACCTTTGCCGCAATTAAAAGCTTTTGCTAAAGAAGATGGTGAAGTCATCATTGATGAGCAAGGCAGACGCTTAAAATAAAAGGTGAAACCCCTAACGCTGTTGGACTTTGTATCAGTGTAGAGCAGGAGATCTAAATGGAGAACATTGTCGCAATTTTTGCTTGGTTAAATGATGTTCTACTTAAAATAACCTGGCTCTCGGATGGGGTGCGCTGGTTCGTTGAAAATGTATTTGGTTTATCCGTTGCAACCCGGTTGGGTGGTAGTGTCCATTTCTTTATTTATGATGTATTCAAGATCTTTATTCTGCTTTCAGTGTTGATCTATACATTATCTTATATTCAAAGCTATTTCCCTCCAGAACGTACTCGGCTGATTTTAGGTCGGATGACAGGAATCAAAGCCAATATCATGGGGGCATTACTCGGTACTATTACGCCATTTTGTTCATGTTCTTCGATTCCGTTGTTTATTGGTTTTACTCGTGCAGGACTACCGGTAGGCGTCACTTTTTCCTTTCTGATTTCATCACCACTTGTTGACTTAGCTTCAATTATTTTATTGGCGAGTATCTTTAACTGGAAAATTGCATTGGTCTATGTGTTACTTGGATTAGTGCTGGCAGTCATCGGTGGGTCATTAATCAGCTACTTGAAAATGGAAAAGTATGTGGCTGAATTTGTGACTCATCATCAAACAATCTCAGGCGAAGATGAAGATTTCAGCATGACTGCAAAAGAGCGGCGTACATTTGCTTGGGAACAGGTGACAGACATTTTTAGTAAGGTCTGGCTTTATGTCTTGATAGGTGTCGGGATTGGTGCGGCAATTCATAACTGGATTCCTGAGCAGTGGATTACCGCCTTACTTGGTCAGGAACACTGGTATTCCGTACTGATTGCCACGATTGTCGGAATGCCAATGTATGCGGATATCTTTGGCACCTTGCCGATTGCAGAAGCACTTGTGACTAAAGGCGTTGGCTTGGGGACGGTTTTAGCGTTTATGATGGCGGTCACCGCACTTTCTCTGCCATCGCTAATCTTGTTAAAACAAGTGGTGAAAACCCGTTTATTGAGCCTGTTTGTAGGGATCGTTTTTGTGGGAATCTTGATTGTTGGTTATACCCTGAATACTTTGGGTTATTGGTTTTTATAAAAAGTGTGGAGAATAAAGATGCAAATTAAAGTTTTAGGAACAGGTTGTCGTAAATGCAAAGCCTTATTGGCTGCAACTGAAGAAGCTGTAAAAAGCACGGGTGTTCAGGCAGAAATTGAATATGTAACTGATATGATGCAAATTGCTGAAACAGGGTTGTTAAGTACGCCAGGTCTGATCATAGATAATCAAATCGTTTCAAGTGGCAAAGTTTTGGAACCACAAGCCATTGTGGAGTTGATTGAAAAAAATAAATAAGTGTATGTGGAAAACTGTAAAAAAGACCTGTGGCATAAGCCACGGGTCTTTTTTATTTGTGTCTTGAGATGTTAAGAAGTTTTAAATTTTTCCCTTTCTGGCAAGCATATACGGATATGGGTATACTTTTATAATGAGTACTCTTTACTGAATATATGGATATGTGTATATTTGCATAATAGAATGGGAGTAGTTATGGACCACGTTCAGTTTTTTAAATGTTTATCTGATGAAACACGTCTCAGTATTGTCATGCTTATCGCAGAAAACGAAGAGCAATGTGTTTGTGATTTGACAGATAAACTCCAGTTAAGCCAACCAAAAATTTCACGGCATTTAGCCCTGTTAAGATCAAGTGGTTTGCTGAATGACCGTCGGCAAAAGCAGTGGGTGTATTACAGTCTTAACCCACAACTACCTGAATGGTGCTTTGAAATTCTGAATACACTTAAACGTAGCAATGTTCCCGTGTTATTTGATCCCTCAGCTCTATCGATTCAGAGCCATTGCGAGTAAGTTTTTATGAAATTTTTGTTTCTGTGCACGGGTAACAGTTGTCGCAGTATTCTTTCTGAAGTTCTGTTTAATAGTCGAGCGCCTGAAGGTTGGGTAGCTTATAGCGCTGGAAGTAAACCTTCTGGCCAAGTTCATCCGTTAACCATTCAGACTTTACAGAACCTGGGGTTGTCTACCGAAGGTTTGTCGAGTAAAACGATTGATGCCTGTGAACAGTATCAGCCCGATGTCGTCATCACCGTGTGTGATGCGGCAGCACAAGAAGCTTGTCCGTTGTATTTAGGAGGAGCAATCAAAGCACATTGGGGTCTATCTGATCCATCACATTTAGATTTGCCTGAACAAGAAAAATTACAGGCATTTTTAAGTACTGTAGAACATATCAACAAACGCTTAGATGCACTTTTTGCATTAGATACCCATCACATGAGCCGTCATCAGCTTATTGCTGAAATCAATCAAATTTCCCATCTTTAAGCGAGCAGATCATGTCTAAACCAGGATTATCCTTTTTGGATCGCAACCTGACGCTATGGATTTTTGTGGCCATGGCATTGGGTGTTGCGATTGGGGTGGTATTTCCACAAGCATCCGTCGCATTGGACGCAATGAGTGTAAATTCAGTCAACTTGCCAATTGCGATTGGTTTGATTTTGATGATGTATCCACCATTAGCCAAAGTAGATTATGCAGCTTTGCCCAAAGTATTTCAGGATAAAAAAACATTAGCGCTCTCTCTGATTCAGAACTGGCTGATTGCGCCAGTGCTGATGTTTGTATTGGCGATAGTCTTCTTGAGTGATTACCCAGAATACATGACAGGTCTGATTCTGATTGGCTTGGCGCGTTGTATTGCCATGGTACTGATCTGGAATGGACTGGCATGCGGGGACAATCAATACGGTGCTGCATTGGTCGCATTTAACAGCATTTTTCAGATTCTGTTCTTTAGCAGTTATGCCTGGTTCTTCCTGACCTATCTGCCGCCATTTTTTGGGATAGAAGGGAATGTCATCAATGTTGATTTCTGGACCATTGCCAATGCTGTCCTTATGTACTTGGGGATTCCATTCCTGATGGGCTTCCTGACGCGTCTATCTTTAGTGAAAGCCAAAGGTCTGGACTGGTATCAGAATCAGTTTCTACCCAAAATTGGTCCACTCAGCTTATTGGCCTTGTTATTCACCATTGTAGCCATGTTTAGCTTGAAAGGCGGTGATGTAGTGAGTTTGCCAATGGATGTGTTGCGGATTGCAATTCCATTGACGCTTTACTTTGTCGTGATGTTCTTTGTCAGCTTTTTCATGAGTAAGTGGATGGGGAATGACTATCCCAAAACCACTGCAATTTCATTTACCGCAGCAGGTAACAATTTTGAGTTAGCGTTGGCCGTTGCGATTGCTACCTTTGGTTTGGCTTCACCAATTGCCTTTACTACGATTATTGGCCCATTGGTTGAAGTGCCCGTGCTGATTGCACTGGTTAGCGTATCCTTGTGGCTGAAGAAAAAATATTATCCAAATTCTTAAGAGGCAAAGATGACACTCCCTAATCTTGAATCTGATCTTTTACCGACACCAACTTTTGCGGAAGTGCAGGCTAAAGAACTAAGTCACCCACCACGTATCTTATTGCTATATGGCTCAAACAGAGAGCGTTCATATAGCCGCCTAGCTGTGATGGAAGCTGGGCGAATTCTTGAGCGTTTTGGTTGTGAGGTTAAAATCTTTCATCCCAAAGGTTTACCTTTACCTGAAGATGGTGATCTGGAACATCCAAAGGTTAAAGAGCTGCATGAATTGTTGGCTTGGTCTGAAGGCATGGTTTGGTGTTCGCCTGAGCGGCATGGTTCGATGAGCTCAATCTTCAAAGCACAGATTGATTGGATTCCACTTGCTGGAGGAGCAATTCGTGCTACGCAGGGTAAAACACTGGCTTTGATGCAGGTGAGCGGTGGATCACAGTCTTTTAACAGTGTAAACCAGATGCGAATTCTTGGGCGCTGGATGCGGATGATCACGATTCCAAATCAGTCTTCTGTTCCTAAAGCCTTTTTGGAGTTTGATGAGGAAGGACGGATGAAGCCTTCATCGCTATATGATCGTATTGTTGATGTAATGGAAGAGCTATACAAGTTTACTTTGCTGACTCGCGGTCAGAGTGCCTATTTGACCAACCGTTATTCGGAGCGAAAAGAATCGGCTGAAGAACTGTCTAAACGAGTCAATCAGCGTAATCTTTAAAGCTGATTAATCATGGTGTGAGCAGGGTAACGGATGGCTCGATCGTTTGTTTAATCGTAAGCATCCGCTGAGCCCCACTTTTCTAACTCATTAATACCACGATAGTGTCCAATAAATTTTAAGAGGACACTATCGGAGTGCTATTTGGTCAGAAAACAGGAGTTCACAGGATACGTGAACCGTTATTTTGATTGTATCAGATGATGTTGAATTGGCGGGTAACGATCTTAAGTACAACAGGTCATCTAATGTCTAGATTGTCTTTTTTGATGCTTTAATCATAATGGCTGTCAATAAATAAAGAGTTTAAACCTGAGAATTAGAGCAATCCTGCTTATTTTTCCTGAAATTTTAAATCAATTTGATATTCGTCCTGAGTCACTTTGATTTTATAGTTTTTATATTTACGTTTACTTGGTGAAAGGGCAGAGTTAGTGACTTCTTTATGGAATTCGCTGTCAGACATAAAAAAATAATACGCCTTATAGCCTAATAAGATCTTGTCAATTTTTTTATCTTTTTTCTCAGCATTACGAATGAGTTCATTTAAATAGTTTAAGCTGATTTTGTCTGACATTTATAAACTCGCAAAGAAAAGTTGCATTATCACACGAGATATAATCGATTTTTATTACAAATTGATGACAGTTGCATTTCGGGTACTTTGGGGTAGATGCTGCATTGAGTATTATTGAACTAAATGTTGTAGATCAAATCTTATTGGATAGATTTGGAGGAAAAACTATTAAAAAAGCTTTTAATGCTGAGTCTAAAGGTTTTTGATTTACAGCCTATAGTGTCGTACAACTCAGTATAGACAGAATCTGTTCGCTCATCAGATTGAAATTGATTGAGTAAATCACCACGGATTTATGAGTCACTAGCGATATTCTTTGTACCGCTCATATCTTCAGTGTTACAGCATCTAATGAGTTTATTTTACAAATGATTTTAGATGCAATTGTGGATGGTATCTAGTACTAGGGATCAATACACCGATCAAGCCGATTAAATGCCCAATACAACTTGATAAGGTTTAAATCCTTCAAGTACAGCTTCAGAAACCAACTGGATAAATGCTTCAGTTTTTCCATAAGCCATCCATTGATCTAGGGCCTCATAGTAGGCCAATCGGTTTTCAACTGTTATTACACAAGGGGGATAACCAGCTTTAAGCAATTCAAGATTCATCAATAGACGTGATGTACGGCCATTGCCATCAATGAATGGATGAATACCTACAAAATCAGCATGTACTTTGGCTGCACGTTCGATAGGATGAAATTTATGTGCGTCATTACTATACCAATCAACTAGCTGAGCCATCTTGTCATTTAATAATGTGTAATCAGGCGGGGTAGACGTGGCACCAGAGATTAGGACATTTTGTTGGCGATAGCGGCCAGCATTATCATCATCAATATTTTTTAAAATGAGTTGATGGATATTGCGAATTTGCCATTCAGAAAAAGGCTCCTCTTTCCGAATGATATCTTCAACATAGTAAATTGCATTTCTATGGTTGATCGCTTCGAAGTGTTCTCTTAATGCCTTTCCACCAACAGTTATACCTTCGAGTACTACTTTTGTTTCTAGCAGGGTGAGGGTATTACCTTCAATTGCATTGGAATGATAGGTCCAGCGGACAATAAGATCTTCTTGTAAATTTTTGACAATTGACGGAGAGAGAGGGCGATGTTGATCTAATTTTTTCTTTAAATCATCAATAGTTTCAAACATAACCTTATCCCTGAATTTGTCTTAGTCGATCATACATGAAAAAAGAAAGATCAGAAATGTAGTGATATATCATTACATTTTGTATGGGTTTTAAAAGTGGTAAGTGGACTGCTCCAAGTATTCTAGACACGAGACAGCTTCATTTTGGAAACACATTATTGTTCATTTCACCCACACATCTATGGCATGTTGTAGATGACCAGTTTTGACATAAAGCGTTGCGCCTGATGGACCTGCCTGAAATTTAGCAGCACTATTGAGGGGAAGACGGACCCACGAACCTGCTGGATATATTTCAGTGTCGCAAAATAATTGACCTTTAATAATGAACAATTCAATCCCTTGTTCTGATTTCTCTACGAAAATTTGATCAGGTTTTAGCTTTTCTAAATAGGTCTGCTCATGTTCAGATTGAAATAGCGGGCATATCATCCGACGTTGGGTAAGCTTCCAATTCGCTAAGTCATTGGTGTTAATCCGGGTTGGTTCTCTCTCATGTTCAGTCATTTGCATCAGTTTCACAAAGATTAAACAACCTGCTTTACTGGAAACCCGATGAGTTGAATGATGGGGGTTACGTAAATACCAGCCTGCCGGATAATCATCTTCAGCATTCTCGGTAAAAATGCCTGACAATATGAGGACTTCTTCACCCAAAGGATGTTGATGTTCAGGAAAGGCAGATTCTGGTGCGTATTTCACAAGACTAGTTGCACGTGCTTTCTCATCGCCAATACGATCAAGCATCATTCTATCGACTTCACCTCCTGGAGATTTTACCCAATGGTAATCCTCTGGCTTGATGATGACGAGTTGTGAGAAGTCGGCATAAATAAACATAATGTTGTCCTGTAATGAAGAAACCTACGTATTTTAACGAGAATGCACAGGTTTATTTTAAAAGAAATAGCGATTAGTTAGCTCACTGTTTCAGAAAAGGTAAGCATGTTGATAGCAGATATTACTCACTAAGCTATGAAATATTAATATTTTAGAGTTTAATCAACTGTGCTTTGTTTTTACATCAATGAGGAATGGCATGAAATATCAACCGCCTTATACGATCACCTCTAAAATTATTCACTTGATTGCACAAATTAGTGAATCAATAGGGCGTTTGACTGCATTAACTCAAATCCAAGATAGCCTTAAATTGCGAAAAGCCAATCGTATTCGAACGATTCAAGGGTCTTTAGCGATAGAAGGAAATACCTTGAGTACAGAGCAAATCACAGCGATTCTGAATGGCAAGACCATTATCGCTCCACCTAAAGAAGTTCAAGAGGTACGTAATGCCCTAAAGGCATATGAAGAAATTCAAGATTGGAATCCTGATCAAGAATCGCATTTGCTGAAAGCACATCAAATATTGATGACAGGACTGATTGATGAAATTGGACAGTATCGTCATGGCGGTGTTGGTGTGATGTCAGGGGATCGAGTCGTGCATATGGCTCCGCCTGCAAATCAAGTCCAGCGTTTAATGAGAGAGTTATTACAGTGGTTGGCTGAAGGTAATGAGCACCCATTAATTCAGAGTTCAGTATTTCATTATGAATTTGAGTTTATACATCCATTTGCTGATGGCAATGGGCGGATGGGGCGTTTATGGCAAACTTTAATCTTAAGCCAGTGGAATCCTATTTTTCTCAACATCCCTGTAGAAAGCTTGATTTATCAAAACCAAAGAGCTTATTACGATGCATTGCAAGCGAGCACAGATCGTTCAGATTCTGCACCTTTTATTGAGTTTATTTTGCAGATGATTCTAGATGCAATACTTAGTTCTGATGCCAGCGATCAAGATACCGCTCAAGCTAGCGTACAAGTTAGCGATCAAGTTAAACGTCTCATCCAGAATATGGAGCAGAAAGAATATAGCTTAACTGAGCTTATGGCTCTATTGGACTTGTCCCATCGAGCCACATTCCAAAAAAATTATTTAACTCCAGCATTAGAAGCAGGTGTGATTGAACGTACCCTTCCTGATAAGCCTAAGAGTCCTAAGCAAAAGTACAAATTAAAAAATTGAACTGTACTGAAGTTGATGTGATTATTAATATCATAATGAGCTAATTGAAACATTATAACATTACATTTATTTTTAGGTGTAATTTGCTGCTATAATGCCGTACGCCACTTCAAATCCTGAATTCGGATTTGAACAAGATTTTAAAGTGATTCAATGCACTAAATCTAATTTGGGTCAAAATTGGGTCAATGAATTTTTTTATTCAATAAAAGAGCTTTAAAGTGAATGAGTTAGGTTTTGAGTTCAATTGACGCCACCCCACCAAAATTCTTTCCGAAGTAATCCGTCGGAATATAAAAAAGCCTTTAAACTCAACGTTTAGAGGCTTTTTTTTATGCCTGTTTGTCCGATATTGTCTGATCTCATTTGACCCCATATTTGCTCTTTGTGGGTAAATATTGGGAAAATTTACCCAGAAATTAATACATGTAAGTTTTCGGTTTTTTTTGCACTGTTTTTGATTTCATTTTGCACTTATAAGATTCAGTTATTTTGCACTATAACGCCTTGGCTTCTTCCCACATTGCATCAATATCCGCAGCATCCAGACAGAGTAGGTCAGCAACCATAAGCAATGTTTCATCTGTACGCCAAAATTCCGTTGCGTCCTTCCAGTCGATTAAAGCCAGCTGTCTTGTTTGAGTGTCTGGGATCTTGTTGATTTCAGCTTCAATCTGCTCCAGATCGAAACCGCTTAATACCAGAATACGCATAAACTGACGACGCCTTAACGCTGGGAATTGTGAAAGGCGATGTGCTTCAATTTCTTCGGGTGTGCGCAGGTCAATCCATTCCGTGCCGTTCCATTCGTGGAATTTACTAGGTTTTGGTGAGGAAATGCTTAAGTCAGCGGAAATTATACAGTTGCTATTTATCGCTTTTAAAAGCTCGATATGTTGCTCTGATGAAACTTTAATTAAATCATCAGGAAGCTCTGTGTATTCCAATTCTGTATCATAGAATGAATTATTTGTAAAAGAGAACAAGACCATATTAATAACCAATTGAAAAAATTATGGGTCTTATAGCCACCGACCAGCTTGTCGTGGCTGATTGACAATGAACCGTGACTGATGAAAGTGATTTGGATGTTACGAAAAACCACCCGTTCGCTGTGTCCGAAAATGAGTCTGATTCCACACCACTTGTAGCAAACAAACACGAATTTGGGAAAGAAATCGGTAGCACCACATTTTGTTCGACTTGACTAAAAGCACCAGCACCAACACACCACTGCATAATCAGGCCATTTGGTAATTTTTGATAACCATTTGGCGACTTCAAGTTCGAGAATAAGCTTGTGAATTTGTCGTTTAATTCTTTACCTTGTGCAGCAGTTAACGCTTCCGTGATGCTGGTACTGGTTAGTGTGTTGTTTAACGCTGTTTTATCCAGCTTATTGTCATGCAAAATCTTAGCTTGTTTCGCTGAAATAACTTTAGTTGAGTCGTTAGTTATTAAATTATCAGCAATCTGACTTTTACGAATGAAATTGGTTTCAATTTCATCAGCGAGCGCTTCAAGATCAGCCTGCGTTGTTAATAGGTCATAGAGCTGACGTTTTGATGCAGGATCAAGCGTAATGCCTCGCAACTCAAGCAAGTTACATAGCTCTTCCTGAACAGTATTAAACCATTCAGGGCTTACATAAGTCGCATCTTGTCCTGGTAAATCTTCATTGTCATGAAAGCCACTTTTACCAACACCAAACATGTTTTCTCGAGCATTAATTGTGTCAATACGCTTCATTTAGACCTCAACTACATTCACTTCAAAAAATGCAGGGAAATAGCTATTAATAATGCACTGGGTATCTACTGAATTAGGATTAGATACAATCAATTTGATTTTGAAGCGCAACTGCTCTGTATTTACGGGCAAGTTGCAACTTTGAGTGCATTGAAAGGGTTTAGGCTTGATGTAATCAATTAACTCAATGCCATAAAAAGAAAAGAGTTCACGATAATATTCAAGACCACGTAACTTGGTTTGAACCCATTTCACGATACGTACACGCTCTTCAATTGGAAGGGACGTAGATAGCGTACATTTAAGTGGTAACCAAAATCTACTTCATATTCTTCTATTAGCTCTGGTTGTACCATTGGAATGGTTTCCAAAAGTGCTTGAGCATCAATATCGGCTTGAGCTAATACTTTAGCGTGTCCTTGAACATCTTTTGCTATGTCCGTATCTAACGCATTGTCATATAGACCTTGCGGTAGTAGTTGAAGGAATACATCAACGTATTTTTGAGTTCGCTGCTGAAGATCAATCATGAATGAACAACCTCCAATTGGCCTAGTCTCAACCAGTACAAATGTTGCCACGTTACTTCAGGGATAATATTGGTATTTGGTGTTAGAACTGCGTCAGTTACACCACCTACAGCAATAATACGAGAGAGTAGAATTGCATATTGATATGGATCAGATGGGGCGAGTTCAGCAAAGTAGTTTCTAATCACTTCTTTTACATCCTCAACACTTCCACCAGTTAAAACCACGTTAATATCTACAAGTTGTAGAGTGGGGCTAAATACGCGGCAATCTGTTAAGTCGCCAATATAAGCATCCATAATGACTTGAGATGCTTCTAATAGTTCAGCAGATGGTACTGTTGGAGGTGTACCTTTTGCTGTAATCGCAACATCATATGAGCCTAGACCACGACGTTTAGGATAGTGGTAAACGTGTTCAACATTACCTGAAGATTTCACCATGAATTCAACGTCATCACGACGTTCTTTATATTCACCAAGCCTCTTTCGTTCGAGTAAACGTAACCGCCACACTTCAAGCTGTTCTTGATCTGTACCACCGCCAATGGAAATCACAGTTGCAGATCCATCTAAACCAGCTGGAGGACTAACCCAAAGCAAAGCACCCTCAGCAATATTCCAAGATGCACCAGCCTGATCAGCAACAACACTCACGAGAGAAGGAATGTCTTGCTGCAAAATTACATCCTCAACAACAGTCCAGTAATAACCTTTACCATTGGTTAATTTACTACCCGCTGTAATTGTTAAAGCTTCGTTGGAAATCGCTCTAACTTGTCCAGATGCAAATGTACCACCTTGGCGAGGTAGTCCAATTTCTTCAGCATGAACATATAAGAATGGCTCATCCGCAGTTGCTACAAAAAGTTGTTTTTGAATGTACTGTTGATGATGATATAAGCCTTCTACAACAGAGCAATCGATAAGCTGTCCAACCAAATCACGACCTGAGATTTTTAAACCGTATCCTGAACGGTCACAAGCTTCATTCACAGCGTCAGCTACGCTGGTTAAGATGAGTTCATCACCATAAAAAGCTTGAACTTTTGCACCTGCTTTCACTGAATCAGGGAGGGTTAAATCTTCCTCACTAAATAGCGCAAAACTCCAACTTTCAGCTGGTGTATCAATAGCAGAATCAATAGAGGCACTATGGCAAAGGCAGCAATCACTTAGAAAGCACCACACATAACAACACCACACTGAATGCAGATCAAATCAGTATCAAGAGTCAAGGCGATACCACACTTAAAGGTGCACAGACCAAGCCCAAACATGGGGCATGGGCGGTAATAGTAGTCGAGCATTGAATGCAGTAACCACAGCGATTACCGCAGCGTTGGGTGGACAAACCGACTTACAAGTCGTGACTAATACCCTAGCACCGTATGCAGCTCAGGTGATTGGAGGCCAGTTTGGTCATGGAGAGGACAAAAATACCGCAGCACAGTTAGTGTCTCATGCTATCTTGGGTGCAACACTGGCTTATATAAACGGTGGTGACCCAACAGCAGGAGGAAGCGCAGCAGTTGCGAGTGAAGCAGCAGCCATATATCTGACCAATCAATATAAAGACAAAAAAGAATACCAAGATGCAAATGGAGAATTCCAGCCGAACTTACTTCCTGAAAATGTTAAAGCACAGATACGTGATTTAACGGCAGGAATTGGTGCTGTTATTGGCGGAGCAGTAGGTGATTCTAGTTATAACGCACAATTGGCAGGTGTGATTGGGCAGAATGCGGTGGAGAATAATAGAATGCTTCATCGAGAGGAAGTAGATCTTATTCAAAATCTAGCAAAAGAATATGCAAAAGAGAAAGGGATTAGTTTAGAAGAAGCAGAGACTCAACTCACGAGAGGAGCTTTATACAATATCGATGAAGGGTGGAAAGATGCATTCGATAGCAAATTAGATGCTTCTGATATTGCAGAATATAATCTAGCTTATCAATATCTATTAGCACAAACCAAAGATGGCTCTGTGGATGAGATCAATTCGAACTTTTATAACTATACAAATTCGAAAGGTACCATTGTTGTAATAGGTAGGCTAAATAGTTCCGCAGGACATATTTCTGATTCAGAGCTTCAAAAGGCAGATTCCTACATAGGGGAAGCAGGAAAAGGATTTATAGCGACAGCCGAAGATTTTAAAAATAAAGATATCTTCTTGACTAGGGTCTGTTGAGAATTACCGAGAGTTAATTAAACTCGCGCACAATTGAATCATGGCTTCAAAACTCGTATCTGTTTTACAACTACGCATCGCTATACGTTTAAATTCTTTTAACTTACAGAAATAGTTTTCAATGAGATGACGCCATTTATACATAATCGTATCAAATCCTCTCATTACTTTTCGATTAGATTTAGGTGGGATCACCACTTTCACTTTACGTTCATTGAGTTCTTGGATGAGCCAATCTGCATCAAATGCTTTATCCGCTAGTAATGCTTGAAAATCAACATCTTCAATTAAAGGTTTGGTTTCTACTAAATCGTGATATTGACCAGGCATTAATCGAAACTTAATAAGGTTGCCTAGACTATCCACTAAGGCAAGAATTTTACAGGTCATTCCACCTCGAGATTTACCTATAGACTGTTTGAAGGTCCCCCTTTTGCACCTTGGCCATGTCGATGAACTTTAACAATCGTTCCATCAATCATGGCGTATTCCAAATCAACATCTTCATTTACAGATGCAAAAATAGTTTCAAATACACCAGCTTTCACCCAATCACGGTATCTTTTAAAGACGGTATTCCATTTACCAAAATGAGCAGGTAGATCACGCCATGGACTGCCTGTACGGGCAATCCATAGGACTGCTTCTAAAAATAATCGATTATCTTTTCCACTACGACCTCGATCGGTCACTTTACCTAGGCAAAAAGGTTCCATTTTTGCCCATTGGGCATCAGTAAGTATGTATCTATCCATAGTACTATTATAAATTAATCAGTAGCCTTTGTTAATTCTCAACAAGCCCTAGATTGGCAGGAAATACGAATGAAGGTTCTGAATATTACAATGATAAAAAAGAGTTTATACAGAATTCAGCAGCAATTAAAGATAGTGAAATAAGCTTTTTTGAAGGACTTAGCTCATCTGTAGATCGAGATATAAGTGAAGCCAAAGGTGCTGTTATAGGAGTTGGAACAGGTGCTAAAGATACTGTCATTGGTATATATGAATTTTTGAAGCACCCAATTGATAATACAAAAGAGCTAATTAGCGCTGCTGCAGACGCTGTAAAAAATCCAGCACAGACAGCAAAAAATGTATCTGAAGGTATAGATCAAGGATTAGAAAAATATAATACCACCATTGATTTGTATAAGATGCAAAAAGATGAGGGAGCAGAAGCCGAATATAAAGCAAACATCGCTGGTCAAGTCCTTGGTGCAGGCGGGGTTGGAGTTGCAGGTAAAAAAGGTGCTGAAGCTGTAGTCGATAGTGTTAAGAAAGCACAGCAGGTTGCGAAAGAGGCGGAAATCGCAGAGGCTTTAAAGAAAAAGCAAAGTATAGAGAATAATGCTTCTCGAGATGATTTTCAGCAATATGATCATTATCGTGAAGATTATGCGAAAGATTATAGGACAGGTGATACAAAATGATTATTAATTTAACAAGTGATTTTGATGGTATTAATGTCAACCGTAATTCATTCTATAAGAGTGAAAATGAAAGAGAGGAATGGTTAAAGCAAGCAGAAAAGATAGCTTATGAACAGCTAGTAGTTGAATTATCAAAAAATGGAAAAAAAAATCTCATACCTAATATTGGGGGCAATCATGCGAATTATTTAGATGGAGGACTATGCATCAATCGCGATGGTGAATACTGGCTAGTTTATCATAGTGAACGTAATCAAAAGTCTAGGTTATGTTTATTTGAATCCCCATATGATGCTGCGAATTTTTATTTGTGGAGTGTTTTATCTAATCCAAGCAAAGAAAATACATCTATTGGGAGAATTCCAAAGTTAGGAACATTCTAGTGTTTTGTGCCATTTGATGGTCAGATAGAGTTATTCAAATTAGACTTGAATAATATTAAGGAAATTAAATGATGGGGGGTATTCAGTTTACCATTTTCTTGCGCATACTACTGAGTTTTGGGATCAAACCAAATGGCAATATTTCCTCGATTAATGAGGGCTCGGTTATATGCGGACCAATTCGTTGTACGGTAGATTTTAGGTGAGGGTTTCTTCATTCGGAAATTATATTGCTGAATCAGACCTTACAAACAGCTTTGCGCAACAAAGCCCCGTATCGATGAAAATTTAGTTGGTAATAACTCTAAAATGCTTAATGACCAACAAGTGAACGGAGGACTTTATCCGACAGGTTATCCAGCAGGGAAAACTGGAACTTTAGTAACAGACCGAGTAGTTAGACAGCCTGAGAAAATGCGGATGGTAATTGATGAGGGGGCAGTATATTAATATACAACAAGCTTTAAAAATGGAGAGAATCCTGCGCAGAAGTTAGGTGGATGGGCTACGAAAGAGCCAATTAACTCGGTTGCAGATATAAGGAGTAAACTAGCAGTAACTGAGGAATTTCAACCGACTATAAAAGATGGAAAAGCAAATAAGTTCTATGTTGTTGAATTTGAGGTACAGCCTGGTGTAGGCATTAGAGAAGGAAAGGCTGGCTCTATGTATGAGTATACGACCAAACAAGCTTTGCCTGGTAATGCCCAGCAAATGAATTTTGTAGATAAATCTCCCTATACTAATCCTGAATTATTTAAAATTAGTTTAATGAAGGAGATAAAGTAATGAAAAAAATACAAAAAGTAATTGAGAAGAATATTCTTGAAAATGGGGAAAGTTATGAATTTATGAACTATCCTCAATATGATTCTGAGACTTCACTTAAGATTTTTAATGATTATTTTTTGAAAGATGTAAAACTTACTATTCTAGAAAAAAAGATAATTTATGAGGATGATAGTGAGTATATTTTACCTATTGCTGAGAATATTCATGTTTTATCAGACCGTACAAGATTTTTGATTATTTTTAGTGAAAAGCCTTCTAAATTGAGCCAAAACTCAGAGTATCCTATGTTCTTTTTAAGACCAAATAATGCTACTATCTATAATGCAGATGGAAGTTTACGGCATCAATTAATTGTTCCTGATGATTTAATGAATCAAGGTAAGCTTGGAAAAGAAGGGTGGTATATACACTCAACGTATTATGCAGATTTTCCCCATTTGAAGGGCTTTGGGGTGATGGTGACAAATGACCATCATTGGCCTGCATTGTGTTTCTGTTTATATGATGGCACTCCGAATTTAGTATGGACCAGATATCAGCAGGAAAGAAGATAAGACAAAGAAGCGAGCCAGTGGTTAAAAGTGGATGTATTGTTGGATATGGTCTAGTGTCTAGGCAGGTTTATCTGCTTAAACGGCTAATGATGTAGGTATTGCAGCATCTACATTGAGTCGTGACTAGCGCAATTTATTTCACGAACCAATATAAAGATAATCCACGCTATATTTAATTTGATCATCAAAATAGAAAAGTCAGTTTGTACAGATAAATAAAACGCCATTTTTCTTATAGATGTGGCTATATTTATCTACGACAGAATAGTTCGAATGATGAGGCTGGACTAAGAGTCTAATGACTTTTGGTAAGCGTGCACTTCTTCAAATGAATTGAGGCTGTGGTAAGTCAAATGCGCATTTTGAATATCTACTGTTTGTGGCGACAGATCGTTAAAATAGCGTTTTAAGCTGAATTGTTGTTGGTGTAAATGCTTATTTAAGGTTTCTAGACTATTGCGTTTTAACAAGCAAAAAGGATAGAGCGCTTGTCCATTGATATTCAGGTAGACAACAGAAGAGCGCGGATGTTGTTCTAATGTGTGATGGAGGCGTTGCAATATATCTTGTGGAATGTTGGTAATATCACACGGGATAAATAAAATATAATCAGCCTGCACATATGACCATGCTGTTTGCATACCGATTAAAGGCCCTAAAAAACCGGCACTATTATCTTTGAAACAGTGAATATCAGGAATCAACTCACTATATTGCGCATAATCGCGATGACTATTGATCCATATGTCCTCAACTTTTCCATCAAAAGCTGAATATATTTTTAACAACTGGATTTCATGGTCAAATCTTTGTAAAAGCTTATTGGCTCATTCATTCGTGTGGCTTTCCCACCCACTAAAATCACTAGTGCTGTTGCTGGGTAGTTTTGCATGCCTTTGATCTAACATTCGTATGTAGGGATAATAATGCTCGTTAAATATTCAAGGGTACGGTCTAAGACAAAGCTGTTCATGCCTTAGACCGTGTGCAAAAAGCATTTGGTTTGTATCACTATCCAATCGATGTCCTTAGATCGAGATGAAATCGACATAGTCCAATGTTACAGGAACATCAGATCGAGCAGGGATTCGAACAATACTATTGGCTCGATTTAAGTTACTGAGCATGTGGGATTGTTGTTTGCCGAGTTTGGAAACGGTTAATTGTCCAAATTCGTTGACATCTAATACCATGCGAACCAGTTGCTCACGGCTGTCTTGTTTAATGCTGTCGTTGAAACGAGCTTTTTTCCAAGCGGGTGCAGCAGACGTAACTCCCTGTAAAGCCGCTAATAGTGTTGATACATGTACAGCAAGACAGGTGAGCACAGCAGCAGGGTTCCCAGGCAAGCCAATCAAATAAGAATGATGATGGTCTGTCTGATATTCAGCAAAATACAATGGTTTACCCGGTTTTTGCGCAACTTGCCAAAAAATCTCTGTCGCACCTAAAGCCATTGAAACAGGTCGAATCAAGTCATAATCGCCTACCGAAACACCGCCTGTAGTAATGACCACATCATAATGATTCATGACATTCGAGAGCGCTTGTGTGAGTATCTTCTCATCATCAATCACATGCTCTAAATAAACTTCAGTAAAACCGTGTTCTTTGAGCCAAGTACGGATCATTGGCGCATTGGCATCGAACACTTGAGAGTCATTGTCCAGTTGCGTATTGACTTCATCACCAGTAATAAGCACTGCAATTTTAGGTTGGCGATAAAGCTCGACATGCTGAACACCCGCCATACTGAGTGCCGCAATTAAACCGCTGCCTAAACGCTGGCCTTGTTGCGCAAGTGTTGTCCCGATGGACAACTCCTCACCTTGATAACGAATGTCTGCGCCTTTGTCCAAAGCTTGAGTTAGAGTCGCTTGATCATGGCTACGCGTGATAATTTCCTGACGAGCCACAGTATCTGCTGAGTTTGGCAGTTTGCCCCCAGTAAAAATACGAACGGTTTGTCCTGCTTGAATCTCAATATGTTCTTCAATACCTGCACGAATTTCACCAACCAATTCAAAGCGAGTAATTCCTGCTTGCAAGTCTTCAGAGCGCAGCGCATAGCCGTCAACCGCACTTTGGGTAAATAGAGGCAAGGCAACTGTTGATGCAACATCTGCCGCTAAAATATGTTGATGCGCCTGTACTAAAGGCAAAGTAACGACAGGCAATGTTTGGACGGCGCTATAGTGTTCAAGAGCTTGATCGAGTGTAATTAAACCAACGCTAGAGCAACTCATTCATAACCTCCTGGATGGGGGAGATCACGGCAGACATCAAAAATATGGACCAAAGCAGGTAAAATGGCTGCCATAGATTCACTTGCACCACCACGGCTGCCCGGAAGGGTAATTACCAATGAACGGTCAATAAAACCTGCAACGCCACGTGACATCGCAGCATAGGGGGTACGTTTTTGTCCGAAAGCACGTGCGGCTTCCATCAGCCCATTGAGCTCACGTTCAAGTAAAGGCTCAAGTGTATCTACTGTAATGTCACGCTTGCCGATGCCTGTTCCACCCACAGTAATAATGCAGGCATAAGATTGAGTGAGCTCTAAGACCAATGTTTTTAACTGATCGGCTTCGTCAGGTAAAATTTGATAGTGAATCGGATCAAAACCAGCTTCGGTTAAGGTCTCGACGACGGAGCGGCCAGCAGTATCGGGTTTACGACCTGCGGCAACGGTGTCCGACAGAACCAATACTGCCGCAGAAACAGACTGACGCAAATGACGTTTAAAGTGTGATTTCCCGCCTTTTTTCAGATCGAGTTTACATTGCTGAATGATCAGCTCATGCGGTTCGCAATGTGGTTTGAGCATGTCGTAAATGGTGAGAGCCGCAATACTGGCAGCAGTCAAAGCTTCCATTTCTACACCTGTCGGCCCAATCGTTTCCACGGTTGCATGAATAACCACACGGTCGACAAGCAGTTCAAAATCGACATCGGCGCGGTAAATAGGCAGTGGGTGGCACAGCGGAATCAGTTCATCGGTACGTTTTGCGGCTAAAATCCCAGCAATGCGAGCTGTTTTGAGAGCATCACCTTTTTCGGTATTGCCGTCGGCAAGAAGTTGTAAACAATGTGCAGGGGCAAGCAGTTCGGAGCTTGCAGTTGCAACGCGATAGCTTTCTGGCTTCATGCCAACGTTTTTCATAAAGTATTCCGAAACATTGAAGTGTTGATCTAAAGTGAAACTGTTCGATCAAGAGAAAAAGTTTATGACGTATTTAGATAACACAAAAATAAATGCGGATACAGTCGAATGACTGACAAACTCAAAATTAACCCGCTAATTAACCCCCTATGGCATGCATACTGATTTTGCGTGTTGGGGCGTGTTGATGTTCAATAAACCCTGCTTTTTTATGCCATACCGCATTCAGAATCTGGGCTTGTAATAAAGCGGAATCTTTTTGTTGAAGTAAATGACGCAGCGGTGTTCCCCTATTGGCAAATAAACAGGTAAAAAGCTCTCCCGTTGCAGTGATACGTAAACGGTCACAGCTTTGACAGAACGGTTTGCTAATGGTGGAAATAATGCCTAATGTGTACTGATCATTAAGCAGATAAATAGTTGCAGGATCATGTTGTCTGGGTTGTTTCTTAATCTGAAAATGGGGTTCAAGTATTTGGACAATGTTATCTTCAGTGATGACTTTTTGACGCTGCCAGTGCTTAGGTTGATCTAAAGGCATATATTCAATAAAACGTAATGCGATCTTCTGTTGATAAGCCCATTGGGTCAGTTCAAGCACTTCATGATCATTTTGTCCTGCGACTAAAACACAGTTCAATTTTATCGGTAGATTGGCTTGTTGTGCTGCTGCGATGCCTTCGAGCACTGGTGCTATCGGACGTTTAGTCATGTTCATAAACGTGTCTGCATGAATGCTATCGAGGCTGATATTAAGATCATCTAGTCCTGTTTCTTTTAGTGCTCGTGCATACTTGTTTAAATAGAAAGCATTACTGGTCATGGAAATACGTTCTAAACCGTGTGGCTTGAGCCGATTCAAAGCATCAATAAAATTGACTACGCCTTGACGCATCAAAGGCTCTCCACCTGTTAAGCGAATGTGCCGAATGCCTAAACTGACCATCATTTCACAAAAGGTTAAAAGCTCTTCAAAGCTTAAGATGTCTTTTTTGGCCAACCATTCAGGTGTATCGGGCATGCAATAACTACAACGAAAGTTACAACGATCTGTCAGTGAGATTCGGAGTTTATGTTTATGACGGCCAAATTGATCGATCAGTTGCGCTGACGTATGTTCTAAGCATGTAGTAGTCGAACCGTCCATAGTCGCTCCACTTCGTATTTACGTACGCTTTAGTTTTTATAAACGAGAGTATGAAATGTTTTATTTCAAAGATCAAACGGAGTCTTGAAGCTGTTTAGTTCGTTTATTTTCAAAAATTGAGAGGGTGTTCCTCGAACACGATCCATCAAGTCATTGTCTTTTGTAATAATTCATCTATTGAAATTGCATACCAAAAGGGTGATATTTTTGATCAGAAGTGTTTTGGAATTGTGCCAAGAAATGTAGGCATGATGAATAAGAAATAGACAAAAAAAAAGGGATGAGAAATCCAAATCGTTTGCAAATGCTATGAGCAAAGCGAACAGTGAATTTATCATTGCAGAACTTTTTACTGAAGATAAATATTGAGGGCGGTGAGATGGAAAACACTGAAGAGAAAAAGCATGACGATGAAGAAACCAGCTATGCACGAATAGAACCTTATACCAATCCTGCGGGTGGATGGGGCGCGTTGTTAAGTGTTGCAAGAAACTTAAAGAGACAGGAAGTTTTCAAAAAAGGTGCGATTACGCTCCTCAATATTAACCAACCCACAGGTTTCGACTGTCCAGGATGTGCATGGCCTGAAAAGAAAGATGCACATGCCTTTAACTTTTGTGAAAACGGTGCGAAAGCCGTTGCCTTTGAAGCCACTTCAAAACGTGTTACGCCTGATTTTTTTGCAACCCATACGGTCAGTTGGCTGTCTGAGCAAAGTGATTTCTTGCTTGAAGATTCAGGTCGTCTAACCGACCCAATGCGTTATGACAGCGCGACCGATAAATATGTGCCCATCTCGTGGGATGATGCTTTTGCCTTAATCGCAAAACATTTACAAGCCTTGCATCATCCAGATCAAGCGGCATTTTATACTTCGGGCCGTGCCAGTAATGAAGCGGCATTTCTATATCAACTCTTTGTCCGTGCTTATGGTACCAATAACTTCCCAGACTGTTCCAATATGTGCCATGAGACCACCAGTGTAGGCTTACGTGACTCAATTGGTTTGGGTAAGGGAACGGTGACTTTAGAAGATTTTGATATCGCCGATGCGATTTTCAGTTTTGGGCATAATCCGGGCACCAACCATCCGCGGATGTTGGGGACTTTACGTGAAGTGTCGCGCCGTGGTGGCAATATCGTTGCCATTAATCCACTCAAAGAGCGAGGATTAGAACGTTTTCAAGATCCGCAAGCAGCTGTTGAGATGATGACCAATGGCAGTACACCCATTAGTCGTTATTATTTCCAACCCAACGTGGGCGGTGACTATGCGCTCATGTTTGGGATGCTGAAACATTTACGTGAATGGGACATTCAAGCACTGGCAGCTGGGAAAAAGAGCGTTTTTGACCGATCTCTTATCGAAATGAATACAGTCGGTTTCGATGCCATGATGGAAGAAATAGATCGTACTGCATGGTCAGATATTCATACACATACGGGACTTAGCCCTGAGCATTTAGAGTCTTTAGCTAAAATGTATTTGGATGCCAAAACGGCCATTTTCTGTTGGGGCATGGGGATTACACAGCATCGGCACGGGACTGCAAATGTACATATGCTCGCGAACTTAATGTTGGCAAGAGGGCATATTGGTCGTCCAGGGGCAGGTTTAGCTCCGATTCGTGGGCACAGTAATGTGCAAGGCGATCGAACTATGGGGATCAATGAACGACCAAGTACAAAATTACTCTACAATATTGATCGAGTTTTTGGCATTAAGTCGCCACGTGAACATGGTTTTGGTGTAGTGGATACCATTAAGGCGATGTATGAAGGTGGTGTAAAAGTCTTTATTGGTTTAGGTGGTAACTTTGCTGTTGCCACTCCCGATACACCTTATACACAAGAAGGCTTACGTCGTTGTGATTTGACGGTACAGATTGCAACGAAGTTGAATCGTAGCCATTTGGTTTGTGGTAAAGAGGCATTACTTTTACCTTGTTTGGGCCGTACCGAAGTTGATATGCAACAGCATGGGCCGCAGGCAGTGAGTGTTGAAGATTCCATGAGTAATGTGCATCTTTCAGCAGGGCGTAATGAGCCTGCTTCTAAGAATCTACTTTCAGAGCCTGACATTGTGGCGCGTATGGCAGCAGCCGTCTTGCCAGACAGTGATATCAAGTGGAAATGGTATGTAGAAAGCTATGACCGTATTCGAGATTCGATTGAAGAGGTCTTTGATGAATTTCATGATTTCAATGCACGTGTTTATCAGCCGGGTGGTTTTCACTTAGAGCATCCAGCAATCAGCATGTGTGGAATACGCCTGTAGGCAAGGCCCAGTTTTTAATTACGCCGTTGGCTGAAGTATATGCCGATAAAGAGAATAAATGCGCTGAACAATATACAGGGGCCAAAGTCTATACCCTAATGACCACACGCTCTCATGACCAATACAACACCACCTTGTATGGACTCGATGACCGTTATCGTGGGGTATTTGGTCAGCGCCGTGTTTTGTTTATGAATGCAGAAGATATCGCTGCGGCTAGTTTTGTTGCAGATCAATGGGTGGATATCGAAAGTATTTATTCGGACGGTGTTAAACGTGTGGTTCAAAGCTTCCGTATCGTCCCGTATAACATTCCACGGGGTAGCCTCGCAGCCTATTATCCGGAGACCAATCCATTGGTTGCACTCAGTAGTCATGATAAACACGCCAAAATACCGGCTTCGAAAAGCGTGCCTGTGATTTTGCATGCAGGCCAAGCTCCTGAACATTTTAACTTGGCACAAGCGGTTGATCCTGAAGATGCCAATCAGATCGTGAATCGAGAGGTTAGTTGATTCAATACTGAAATGGCACCTGCTTTGAAGGTGTCATTTTTTCATGATTGAAGGGTTGAGTGTTTAGGGAAGATTGGAAAATTATTATGGATATTCGAGCATCGACGTTGAATTCTCTGGGCTATGAAACGGTTGATATTCAGCGTTTAAGTGAAAATAGAGCTGTTGAACAATCTGATTTTGTGGTGCAAGAACACCCTATTGCTTTGGTTTATAATGGGATTTCCCATACAGTAATGATGGCAACGCCAGCAGATATTGAAGTATTTGCGAAAGGCTTTAGCTTGTCTGAAGGTATTTTGACGAGTTTGAAAGAGCTTTACTCTTTAGACATATACGAAACGGAATTTGGGATCCAAGTCGAAATGAAGATTTCTACTCGGGCCTTTATGGCGCTCAAACAACATCGACGGATGATGGTTGGACGCACGGGTTGTGGTCTCTGTGGGATTGAAAGCTTGCAGCAACTTCATTTGGATTTACCTCAAATTACTACAGCCCTTTGTGAGGGATGGCTGGCTCAAATTCCCCAAGCCATTGCTCAACTCAATACCCGACAGAAAATCACCCAAATGACGGGTGGTGCACATGCGGCTGCATGGGTTGAAGCAGGGGAAATAGTGGCTTTGTTTGAAGATGTGGGCCGACACAATGCTTTAGATAAACTATTGGGTTATATTGCAGAAAATCATTATGATGTAAATCAAGGTTTTGTGGTGATTACCAGCCGCGCCAGTTATGAGTTGATTCGTAAGTGTGCTCAACTGAATATTGCCTTGCTGGCGTGTATTTCAGCCCAACCAGTATGGCGATTAATATGGCAAAGCAGTCAGGTTTGACCTTAGCGAGTTTTTGCCGCGGTAATGGTTTTGTTTTATATACTTGATATTCAAAATTTTGCTGTATAAAAAGTAAAAGGTTTTTCTTTAGGTCATCTGCTTTGATGACAGGTCTTTATTTGAGTGAATGTATGCAGGACGTTAAATTAAAATTACAGCTCAGAATACTTCTCAATCAAGACATTGCCTTTGGGCCAGGTAAGGCCGAGTTATTGGAAGAAATTCGCCGTACAGGTTCAATTTCTCAAGCTGCAAAAAGTATGAATATGAGTTACCGCCGTGCATGGCAGTTGGTTGAAACCATGAATCATAGTTTTCAGTCAGGATTGGTCGAAACTCAAAAAGGTGGAACGCATGGGGGTGGGGCAAAACTCACGGACTTGGGCGAAAGTATTTTAAGTCAGTTTAGACAGATGGAAATAAAAGCACGCCTTGCGATTGAGCAGGATTTTGAAGAACTAGCTCAACACCTTAAACCATAATCTAGCTAGTTAGGTCAGCTAATCCTTTTCGTACCCAGTAATTGCTTACACGAATAAGCTTCCTCTATTTGATAAAACCTCTTATTTAATCACTCGATAGCAAGAGCAGTATCAGTCACGTGATTAAGATACAAACACTTTAACTTGAATGATAAATAATCTGTTTCTGGAATTGACGTTGCTTATGTATCCATATATTTTTAAAAACATATCGGTCAATTTATAACGCTTAAGGGGAACATGGTGCTGCTCAATTTTAAGAATAAGTGCATGCAATATGCGATGTTGTGTTGTGCTTTGGCTCTTGCGGCACAGGTACATGCAGAGCAAGCCATTACCGTTTATGCAGCAGCCAGTTTGACCAATGCTATAGCAGATGTCGATGCAATGTTTGAACAACAAAAAAGAGTACGTGTGAAAACCTCTTATGCCGGGTCGTCGACTTTGGCCAAGCAAATTGAAGCGGGTGCACCTGCGGATGTTTTTATTTCGGCAGATGAACAATGGATGAATTATCTGCAAAATAAAAAGTTAATTGTGCCGAATAAACGTGTGAATTTATTGGGCAATCGTCTTGTTCTAATTTCGCCCAAAGCTAAGCCCGTCAAAATAAAAATGGATAAAAGTTTTGATCCTTCTACTGCCTTTCAGGGCAAGCTTTGTACAGGTGACACCAAAAGTGTTCCTGTAGGAAAATATGGGAAACAAGCACTGACCGCATTGGGGTGGTGGTCAAAACTTGAACCAAGATTGGTTGAAACTGAAGATGTCAGAGCTGCGCTCAACTTTGTAGCGCGTGGCGAATGTCAGCTTGGCATTGTCTATGCAACCGACGCTGCTATCAGTAAAGATGTCACCGTCGTTGGCGTTTTCCCTATCAGCACCCATACCCCGATTGTTTATCCCTTAGGTCTTGTCAAAAATAATCCAGATGCACTAGCGTTTTATCAGTTTGTACAAAGTAAACAAGCACATGCAGTCTTTAAAAAATATGGCTTTACCGTTTTATCTGCTGCTAAGTGATGATGTTTTCTTTATCGGCTGAAGAAATAGAGGTACTCAAGTTATCTTGCCAAGTGGCTGCAACCTGTTTGGCATTGAGTCTGACCCCTGCGTTGGCAGTGGGTTGGGTTTTGGCACGTAAAGAGTTTTTTGGCAAATCCTTATTTGAAACGTTTATTTTTCTACCTCTGGTGCTGCCGCCTGTGGTGCCAGGATATTTGCTGTTACAGATTTTTGGCGGAAACGGGATACTGGGTAAGTATCTTGAGCCCTTTGGACTCAATTTTGCATTTAACTGGAAAGGCGCAGTTTTAGCTTCAGCCGTGATGGGCTTTCCACTCTTGGTTCAATCGATTCGTTTGGCCATAGAGTTGGTGGATCAACGACTAGAAATGGCGGCGAAAACGCTCGGTGCTTCCTCCTTGGGCACTTTTTTTTATGTCACTTTGCCTTTAGCCAGCAGTGGCATATTGGTGGGGGCGATTTTATGTTTTTGTCGCAGTCTGGGCGAGTTTGGCGCAACTATTACCTTTGTCGGTAATATTGCAGGGGAGACCAGAACTTTGCCCTTGGCCATGTATAGCTTGATGCAGCAACCCGACACAGAACAAGCGGTTTGGCGACTGATTATTCTGTCATTAACTGTGGCATTTTTGGCGTTATGGTTTGCCCAGTGGTTTCATCGCTATCAGAAAAACAAACGAGGGCATTAAGACGATGATTGACTGTCATATTCAGTTAAATTTAGGCAGATTTAAACTCGATCAGACATTTTCATCTGAACATCCTGTCGTTGGTTTATTTGGGGCTTCAGGTTCAGGAAAAACCAGTATTTTGCATGCCATTGCAGGACTTAATACTCCAGTCAAGGGCTGGATTAAAATCAATCATCAGACATGGTTCGATGCTGAAAATAAGATTAATTTAAATGTACAGCAACGTCATGTTGGTTTGGTTTTTCAGGATGCACAACTGTTTCCACATATGACGGTGATGCAAAATTTATTGTTTGGCTATAAGCGAATTCCGCCTGAAAGCCGACGTTTTGATCCCGATTATATTATTGAACTGCTTAAACTTAATCATTTACTCAGTCGTATGCCGATGAAGCTTTCAGGTGGTGAAAAGCAGCGAGTTGCATTGGGTCGGGCACTGTTGTATTCGCCAAATTTATTATTATTAGATGAACCCTTGTCTGCGTTAGACGCTGCACATAAACAGGAAATCCTTCCTTTTTTTCAAACCGTCCAACATGAAACCCATATCCCGATGTTGTATGTCAGCCATGATATGGATGAAATTAAGCAGCTGACCGAAACAGTTTGGTTGCTTTAATTAAACACATTTCAACTTCAACTTTTAAAGAGGGAACGAATAAAAACAGAAAAAATGGGCCTCCGTATCAGCTTAGGATCATTCGGTACCATTTTTATAAACAGACGGCGCTTGGCCTGTCCAGCGTTTAAATGCCCGACGAAATTCACGTACTTCTCTAAAACCTAAAGCTTGGCTAATGTCCCCAATGGAGAGATTATTTTCAAGCATCTGTTTCGCTTTTCGTTCTAACACGGTTTGTCGAATTTGCTGAAAACTAATGCCTTCTAGCAATAAGGAGCGTCGAAGATGACGCTCGCTCATTTGTAAATAGTCTGATGCGAGTTGCATATCAAAGCGTACAGGAAGGTGCTGATCGATGAGCTGGTCTAATAAATATGCATATTGTGCATTATTAAGCTGATCAATTTCTTGTTGTGCACGTTCACAAATCTGGATGGCAGTTGCATAGTTGGCAGGGCTATAAGTTTTGAGTGGGCGCTCTAGCATACTTCGTTTAAATCGAATGACATTTCTGTCTGCATTAAAGTGAATCGGGCAGGAGACAATTTTTTGATATTCGGCAAGATGCGTGGTTGGAGTATAACTCAGCTCTAACAGAATAATATCTTGATGATCGCCTAGCATGGCATTGAAGCAGGCCATGATGCTACTCAGTAGTTCATCACATAAAAATATCTTGAGGTTTGTCGGTGTAATATTTTCGATGAACTCTAATTCAACGCTCTCCCCAGCAATTGTAAAGTTTAAGTTTAAAACACTACCCGAAACTTGATGGTAACGTAGAGCAATCTCTAAGGCATCCGCTACAGTTTTACAGGACTGCATGGCAAAACCTAAAATACCCATGGAAATCAGGCCTTCACTACTGCCAATTTTTAAGCCTAAGTTGGGTTGCTGGCTCGAAGCCAAGGCATTCTGAATCACATGACATAACTGAGTAAAACTCACATAGCCATGTGCTTGCTGGATTTGATTGATATTCACGCCTGAATGCTGAAACCACGCGCTGTAATCCCATTGCTGCTGTTCTGCATAATGCAGCAGTCCAGCCAATATTGTGGGTGGGATATATTGCCGTGTATGAACGGTGTAATTCGACTGTTTAGGCATAAGTCCGTTTTGCCCCCCTGAATAGCGATCATTCAACCCTGTTTGGTATCTCATAATTTTGTTTAACTTTCAATATGCCAAAGCGCAGATCAATTCAACGTAGTGATGAAAGGAAAATCAAATGAAGCCAAAGGATTGGACAAAGCAAGAAAATCAAATGAGTCGACTGAGTAAAGTGTATGTACTGGGCGAATGTGGAGTGAGTCGTCCATGAAAACTCAAGAGACATATACGTGGTCGAACTGGTCAGGGCTTCAACAGGCTCATCCACAACACATTTTGCACCCTGACAATGTATTGGAGTTACAGCATATTGTACAAAGTCACCCGAAAATACGGGTTGTGGGGGCAGGACATTCCTTTACACCCCTAGTATGCACCGATGCGACTTTGGTGTCATTGAACCAAATTTCTGGTGTGTCCTCATCTGATACAGCCCACAGTCGGTGCAGTCTTTATGCAGGGACTCGATTGTACAATTTGGATCAATATCTAGAACCTATCAATCAAGCTTTAATGAACCAAGGCGATATTGACCAGCAGAGCCTTGCGGGTGCTGTCTCAACAGGAACACATGGTACGGGTGCAGATTTGCACTGTATTTCAGCTTATGTGAAAGATTTTGAGTTATTAACTGCTTCCGGTGAAATTCTCAACTGTAGTCGCACCGAAAATCCAGAAATCTTTGCGGCAGGGCGTGTTTCATTAGGTAGTTTGGGGATTTTGACTAAAATGACCATGCAAAATCGTCCGCGCTTTAAACTGAAGGAACATATTCAGCTCTGTACAGTAGCAGACATGGTGCAGTTTATTCAGCAATGGAAACATCAGCATCGACATATTGAATGTTTTGTTTTTTCCCATGCTGAAAAACTCATGTTGAAAACCTTAGATGAGACAGATGAAGAGCCACAACCCCGTAAAGAAAGCTATCCGTCTGAAGATATGTTATTAACGATCTGCTCGGAATTAATTAAAAACGTTCCGTCCTTGAATCCTTATGTGCAAAAACTGTTAGGCACTTTTGTTAAGCCAACAATGGCAGTGGATTGGTCGAGTAAGATCTTTCCAACAGTACGTAATACCAAATTTAATGAAATGGAGTATCAGATTCCTGTTGATGATGGTTTGGATTGCTTAAGAAGAGGTATTAGCGGCATTGCGACACCATAAGGTTGCGACCTTTTTTCCGCTCGAGTTTCGTTTTGTCAAAGGAGATGATATTTGGATCAGCCCATTTTATCAGCAAGACTCTATTTCGATATCGGTACATCAATATCATAAGCAAGACCCACGGTTAATTTTTGATATTGTGGAGCCTATTTTTCAGAAATATAAGGGACGGCCCCATTGGGGCAAAATGCACAGTATGACGACAATGCAGCTTCGAAGTTTATATCCGAAGTGGGATGATTTTCTTAGGTTGCGTCAGCAGCTGGACCCAGAGCGAAAATTTTTGAATCCTTATTTAGAGCAGTTGTTTTTAGGATGATTGGTGGTGAGCAGGATATGGCTAAAGTGTAGGGTTGTACGTGAAGGATGGTTTGCTAATCACAAGCCTGACGATGAACTCTACACTAAAGCTCAGGTTGATGGCTGTGGCTTTTAGCTGATAGGCCATATGCTTAGTAAGCTAGTTTAAGGTGACTACTTTTATTCAGAATAGGACAAAAAGAATGTTGGATCACTATTTTAAAACACTCAATTCAGACTTAAAAACACAAGGGATTGCGACACCCCAACTGATTGTAGATGACGCTGCATTACAACAGAACATCCAATATATTCAAACGAAGCTCGTTCAGGCGGAACAGTTAAAACCCCGTTTAGTGGTCAAATCGTTGGCCAGCTTAAATTTACTCCAGCTGCTGTCGGAGAAATTGAATACACAGCGTTTTATGGTCTTTCATGTGCCACATATCCAGTTGATATTAGAAAATTTCTCAGCGGCTGATCTTTTGTTGGGGAAGCCCATGCCTGCCCAAGTAGCTCATGCTTTTTATGCACAAAATTCAGCTTGGACAAATGCAAATATCCAATGGTTAATTGATACCAAAGAACGGTTGTTGCAATATTTAGAGATAGCCAAAGACTATGCCATAAGTCTGCACGTGAATATTGAAATTGATGTGGGCTTACATCGGGGTGGGGTGCAGTCTGAAACGCAATTTGCTGAAATGTTAAGTGTTATCCAGCAATATCCACAATATTTAAAACTGTCAGGCTTGATGGGCTACGATGCGCATGTCACTAAAATACCATCGATCATCAAAAAACCAGATCAGGCCTATCAAGAGTCGCAGCAGATTTATTTAAATTATCAAAAGGTCATTCAAACGCAGTTTCCAGCCCTTTGGAACAGTGATCTTTGTTTTAATGGTGGCGGTAGAGCACGTCGAACACCTGTCTCATATAACCATTCGGGTGGTAACCAGCCGCAACCTGGTTTGAGTGTGCTGTGATCTGTATCCAAGGCTTGTCGAGAGACCCATAAAGGATCGACCTCTCTATCGAGCTTAGGCCCCATTTGGGCTAAAGCCAGTGGCGCGACAGGGCCAGACACATAAAAGCCTGATCCAGGTTTAGACAGAATGATGCCTTCGGCCATTAAACGTTCATAGGCTTCGACAACGGTTGAAACAGAGACCTGCAATGTCCGTGCTTGTTGGCGCACAGAGGGAAGGCGATGACTGGGGAGATAGGTGCGTGAACTAATTTTGAGTTTAATTTCATCCATAACTGCATCAATTCGAGTTTGGCTGCGCATTCCATTTCTCCTAAACTGTATGGGCTTTTTATACATAACAGTTTTTATTTATTGTACTGGAGTGATAGTAGTTTTGTCGTGGGTGGGGCCGATGCTAATTTACAGCAGCTTGCTCAGCAACTTGAATTGCGAGGAACACGTTTTGTTAAACGCTTGAATGTTACTATTGCATCACATACCGTATGTATGGATGCTGCGGTTCAGCCGTATCGGCAAGTTTTACAGCATCAAGACTTTGTTGGTTTATGCACGGCTATGATTAGCGGTTCGGGTGGACATAAGTTTTTTAAGACTACAGATGCAGTGAATGCGTTGATTCACCAAATGAATCATGCGATTGATTGGGATGCTTGCTTAAGTGCTATACAAGAAAATCAGCCTGATTTTGTCTTAGAAATTGGGCCGGGCAATGCCTTAAGTAAAATGCTCTTGGAACGTAGTCCAAATTGTATTGTACGTGCGGTGGATGATTTTAAAAGTTGGTCTGGGTTGAAGGCATGGTTAGAAAAACAGAACTTTGCATGAATTTGATAATGCGTATCAAGGATTCAAAAATTAGCGGTACTTGAATATTAGGAATAACATTCAAATACCGCACAATTTTTCGATGTATGCACAACATTTATACGCTAACGATATGATGTCATGCTTTTTATGTATTTGGGTTTAACGCATAAACATAAGCCTGTTGTATTTGCCCATTTTCTAAAGTGACTTCAGTTAAAACACGCTGATATTCACTTCCTTCAAACTCATCTAAGCTGTTCCACAGCGTATCTAATTGCTCTGAACTAAATATATATCCATCAACAGCTGGTCCATCTGGGCTTAGCATTAGCCCAGGAAAACCAAGTTCTGCACCCCAACCCGCTTCCTTAAGCAAACCTTTCACAGAACCTTTGCTCCATGTACCGGCAATCACTTCTAAAATATGAGCATTCGGTTTGTTTGGCCCTAAAGTACCGTAGACAAATAAGTGTTGTTGCATAATGTAGATGTTCCTAATGGGTAACAGATGGAGAATGAAGTGGTTTTATTGAAAAAATAACGATGAGTGCAATTAGAATCAGAAAAATATTTAATATAACGATGCCATTCCAGCCATGGCTTTGCCAGATATTTCCGCCATACGCACCCACAATGCTTGAACCTAAATAATAAAAAAGCAGATACAAGGAAGTGGCATGACCTTTACTGGATGTCGCGAGTTCTCCAACTCGACTGCTAGCAATGGCATGGGCAATAAAAAAGCCAGTGGTCACACAGCCAATCCCGAGAATAATCAAAAACAACGAGGCAGAAAGGGTAAGTAGCACGCCTAAGAGCATGCATGAAAAGCCCAGGATAATCATCTGCTTTTTGCCTATTCTGTCTGCAATATTGCCTGCAATCGAAGAGGAAATAATACCCAAACTATAAGATAAAAAAATGAGGCTAATCTGGGTTTGGCTTAAATGATACGGTGCTGCAAACAGTCTGAAGGTGACATAGTTAAACAGCGTGACAAATACACTGGTGAGTAAAAAGCCAATCCCATAGATTTTTAACAGCCGTGTATGACTTAAGTGTGTATACCATGCATGTAGATGGAACTTAAAAGAGATGCCTTGCTGGGCAATGAAATTTCGTGAATTGGGTAAGAGTTTCAAAAAACCAAACGCACAGAACAGACAAATGCCGCCGAGAATGGCCATGGAAATACGCCATGAGAAAAACTCGGTCAAAATGCCCATGCCAACACGTCCCATCATGCCGCCAAATGCTGTGCCTGCAATATACAGCCCCATGGTTTTACTTAAATTTTTGGGACTAATTTCTTCTGCAATCCAAGCCATGGCAACAGCGGGAACTCCACCTAGGACAAAACCTTTTAAGCTTCTTGAAACCATGAGCACATGCCAACTCGGTGAAACCGCGCATACCACATTGAGTATAGAAGCCAAAAGCATAGAGAAAAACATGAGGCCTTTTCTGCCCAATGTTTGTGAAAAGGCACTGGATAGCACGATCGACATAGCCAAAAAGCCTGTGGTTAACGACAGTGCTAGAGCACTTGCACTGGGTGCAATATGGAAACTCTGACTTAAGTTCGGCAGTAAGGGTTGTACGCAATAGATCAGTGAAAAACTGGCAAAGCCCAACAAAAACAGTGCCATGCCCGCTCTTTTATATTCAACTGTACCTTGGCTGATGGTCTGTGGAATCGGCTGTTGAGGGGTAGACCAATCTACTTCTAGTGAAGAGCTCAGTTTCATAACTTGGCGGATTTAAAATGGAGAGAAGCTTTATTTTAATAACTACATACATATATGTATAATATATATAACTCAATAATGGTATAGCTTTAATATATGGAGCTGCGCAATATTCAATATTTTATTGCTATCGCGGAAGAGCAAAGTTTCTCTAAAGCGGCCTTACGTCTCGGCATAAGTCAGCCGCCGTTGAGTATGCAAATTAAAAAATTGGAAAGGGAAATTGGCGTTGAACTTTTTTATCGATACTCTCATGGTGTAGCTCTGACACCAGCAGGGGAAACTTTTCTTAAAATGGTTTTGCCTGTTCAGAACCAACTAAAAAATGCGGTGAAATTGACCCAAAGTACGGCAAATGGCGAATTGGGAGAACTACGCCTCGGCTTTACAGGCACCTCAATTCTAAACTCTTTGATTCCAACTGCCATTCAAGCATTTCAACAGCAATACCCTCAGGTGAATTTGGCATTAAAAGAAGCCAATTCTTTAATTTTAATTGAAAGTTTATTGAATAATGAATTAGACATTGCAATTGTACGACCACCTGCACAGTATCCTAAAGCCATTACGATTCGTAATTTGATCGATGAAAAATTGATTGCTGCCTTACCGATTCAATATCCCGCAGAAGATGAGGTAGTAGATTTGGCAGAATTTAAGCATGAGAGCTTCATTGTCTCTCCACCAGAGGTGAGTGCAGGGCTGTATGCCGCGATTTTAAATAGCTGCCAACAGCATGGCTTCACGCCTAAAATTGGACAGCAAGCCCCTCAGATTGTTTCGATTTTATCGTTGGTTGCGGCGAATTTGGGCATTTCTTTGGTGCCTGAATCTACCCAACAGCTCAAAATTGAAGGGATTAAATATAAATACCTGAAGAATAAGACCGCGACAATTGGACTCGGTATTGCGTTTAAGGCAGATTTGCATAGCCAACCTGCAATCAACTTTTCCAGTTTATTGAATAGTATTGTGAGACAACATCATCATTTAAAAGGTTCGCTGTAATTCACTCTATGTCGTTTTAAATATGAAGTGTCAGCACCTAACTCGCGGAGTGAACCGTACCGGGTTTGTCGGAGACCAAGCTTTCTGAGAGAATGTCCCGATGAAAAAAGTAAAATATACCCCTGAAATCAGAGAAAGAGCGGTTCAATTATTGATTGAATCCGAGAAAGATTATCCATCGAATTGGGCTGCGATCACCGCTATTGCTCCCAAGATAGGTTGTACTCCTGAAACTCTACGTGTTTGGTATCAAAAATATTTAGATAAACAAAACCCAATTAAAGTACAGCAACTTTCAGATCAAGAACGTATTAAACAACTCGAACGTGAAAATAAAGAACTGCAACGTGCTAACGAAATTCTACGTAAAGCAGCCGCTTTTTTCGCCCAGGCGGAGCTCGACCGCCCACACAAATAATGGTAGATTTCATCCATAACAATAAGGCGTTATATGGTGTTGAGGCGATTTGCAGGATTTTACCGATCGCGGCTTCTACCTATTATCGAACACTAGATTTCGTTGAAAACCCAGAACATCGAGCAAAGCGAGATCTACATGACTTGCATCATGCTGAACAAATTAAACGAATTTGGAAGGAAAGTTCAGGTCGATATGGTGTGCGTAAAGTTTGGCAAAAATTGAAACGTGAAGGCTATGTTATTGCTCGCTGTACAGTTGCTCGATTGATGCAAAAACTAGGTATACAAGGTGTTTGGCGTGGTAAGAATAAACAAACTACCCGTAGCCGAGAGGATCAAAAACGAGCAGATGACTTGGTGAAACGCAATTTTAGTGCTGATCATCCTGACCAGCTATGGGTCGCTGACTTCAGTGTGCCGCAGCAAGCGGCGTAAGAGATGAGGGTATGGCCCCTCGCTATCGGCTTGCAGGAGCAGGTAGCAAACCACCATAAGCGGCTTGGATCAAAAGTCCCGGTCGTGAGCGTTATGGAAAAGGCATCGTAGAGATGTCAGGTAAGAATTAGGAAGGCGAACACCAGTGAACTGCCGTTCAAGTGTCGAAAGTACTCAAATGACATCAAAACCGGGGATGGAAGTTACCCCGCGATTAGTTTGGCCGTTACCTGCTTACGGGCCATTCGGTGTCCGGCGTAGAGGCAGCGCGATCCTAATTCAGGCTCTTACGTTGAACTGCGGGAACCTTCGGTGGCGATGTCAAGCGAAAGGCACAAGCTCAAAAGGCAAGGCTGATAATAGCAATGCGTCACCAAGGGGCGGAGCAACTCGTAGTAGTGTTGAAGTTACTGTAATGGTAATGGAGCGAAGGGGTTGCATTATCCAGGTCTACGGATTTGTCAACTGTGCAAGCAGGAGGAGCAAAACTTTATGACCAAACCATTTAACATTCCTAAAGCGTTAATCTGGGAGGCATTTAAAAAAGTCAAAGAGAATGGTGGCGCTCCAGGCGTTGATCATGAATCTATTGAGCAATTCGAAAAGCATTTAAAGAACAACCTATACAAACTATGGAATCGACTTTGTTCTGGCAGTTATTTTCCACCGCCAGTTAAGGCTGTTCCGATTCCAAAGAAGTCAGGTGGCGTGCGTATACTAGGTATTCCAACAGTTGCAGATCGAGTCGCGCAAACAGCAGTTAAGCTCTTATTAGAGCCGAAAATTGATCCATTATTTCATCCAAACTCATATGGATATCGTCCGGGGCGTTCTGCCCATGATGCAATTGCGATAGTGAGGAGACGAAGTTGGGATTATGACTGGGTTGTGGAATTTGATATCAAAGGTCTCTTTGATAACATCGACCATGATTTACTCATGCGTGCACTCAAGAAACACTGTGAAATTCCATGGATTCTTTTATATGTGCAACGTTGGTTAAAAGCACCAATGCAACACATAAATGGCCATCTTTTAGAAAGGAATCGCGGCACACCACAAGGTGGTGTTGTGAGTCCTTTATTGGCGAATTTATTTATGCATTATGCTTTTGATATGTGGATTACGAAACATCTTCAAAGTGTACGGTTCTGCCGTTATGCAGATGATGGCGTAATTCATTGTCGGAGTTTATCTCAAGCCAAACTTGTTTTACAAAAGATCGATGCACGATTTCGTGAATGCGGTCTCGAATTGCATCCAGACAAGACAAAGATTGTTTATTGCCAAGATATTAATCGTCGTAAAGCATATCCCGATGTTCAATTTACTTTTCTCGGGTACACGTTTAGGCCCCGTAAGGCTGTGGACAAGTATAAAAGAGTTTATGTAAATTTCTCTCCTGCAGTCAGTCGTGATGCACTTAAAGCAATGCGACAGACTATTCGGAAATGGCATCTACATCTGATGTGTAATCGCGAATTAAGTGATTTATCTGCAATATTCAATCCAATTCTTCAAGGTTGGCAGCAATACTATGGTCGATTCCATGGTTCAGCAATGTCAGCGATCTGGCAACACATGAATGCTTATCTTATACGCTGGATGAGGCGTAAGTATAAAAACTTGGCCCGTCATAAAAGACGGGCTAGATATGCCTTAGGGCGACTTGCGCGTGATTTTCCAAATGCCTTTGTGCACTGGAAAATGGGATGTTTACCATCGGTTGGATAATGGGAGCCGGATGAGCTGAGAGGTTCATGTCCGGTTCTGCGAGGGGCTAAGGGTGAAATTCCCTTGGTCTACTCACCCGTATATTCAAACAAATTCAGGCTGGGTTTATACTGCATTTATTATTGATGTCTTCTCACGAGCAATTGTTGGATGGAAAGTATCGACACGGATGAATACAGATATGGTGCTCGATGCACTTGAGCAAGCGTTACATGCTCGAGACATGCCAAAGAATGTGATTCACCATAGTGACAGAGGGGTTCAATATCTTTCCATTCGCTATACCAATCGTTTAGAAGCAGCAAATTTACGAGCATCAGTCGGTACGACCGGTGATTCATACGATAATGCTTTGGCTGAAACAGTGAATGGCTTATACAAAACAGAGGTGATTGAATATTTAAAAGCAGATTGGCAAGGTTTAGCGGATGTACAACTTGCGACATTAAATTGGGTAGATTGGTTCAATAAAGAGCGTGTACATAGTGCACTAGGTTATGTGCCACCTTTTGATTTTGAAGCAATGTACTATGATAAAATTAATCCGTTAGGTCAGGTGGCCTAACTTAAATAAAAAGTCTCCGACAAACCCGGTACGGTTCAGAGTCAAATAGCCATTTAAATAAGAACAGAAAGTCAGTTCTCGATTCAGCACCAAAGCATGTCTAGACGGCTAAATTTAAGTAATCTAGAGGAAAGTATGCTAAAAAATGCCTATATCACTAATTTACGATTCTTTTTAAAGCTGGGTAATCTTTCAAGCATGAGGGTGGAAACTGCGAGCCAAATGGCGATATAGGTTGGCCATTCTGCTGAAGTAATGCTTTCCCCTAAGGCGATTGAAACCGCCACTAACAATATCGGTTCAACATAAACCAACAGTCCAAATAAGCTTAAGTTTAAATGCGGGGCAGACAAGGATTGAAATGCCAAAGCCAGTGCACTGATTAGTCCAAGTCCTGAAATGAGCCAAAGCGTATGTGAACTTTCAGATAGGCTTTCTGTGACGATACTGCCTTGCATGATAAAGAAAATACAAACAGGGAGGCTCAACATCATGTCAAACCAAAGTCCGCCTATATTATTCGTCTCCGTTTTTTGTCTGAGCCAAAAATAGATTGGATAGCCTAAGCAAATCAGCAGAGTGGGCCAACTCAGTGTTTGAGAAATCGCCAAGAGGTTCAAGATCCCCAGCACTGCAAAAATACAGGACAGTTGCTGAAAGCGTGACATTCGCTCTTTAAAGGCAATCCGACCGACAATCACCATGCTAATCGGCATCATAAAATAACCGAGTGAAATATCTAGTCCATAGCCATGACTGGGTGCCCACATAAACAGCCACAACTGAATCCCAATTAAAAACGAAGATAAAATTCGCGTTAAAAAGAAAAAGCGCTCTTGGTAGAAACGGCGATAAATAACCACCACCTGAGACCAATTGCCTTTGAGCCAAATAAAAAGCGTTAGACATGGAATGGTCAATACGATGCGCCAGCCGTATATTTCTGTACCTGCCAACGTGCCCAAAAGTGAGGTATAGGCAAACATTAAAGCAAATAACACCGAGGCTGTGACATTTAAGCTAATGCCAAGTGCTGGATTGGTATGCGTAGTCATAGGCGGTTCTTAAGCTGTATCAATGGATGATATTTTATTGCAATACTCTTGATAAAATGGCTTGTAATTATTGGTTTGAATGAGAAGATTTCTCGTAGGAGGCTGCTCATGCAATTGGATAAATTTGATTTCGCTTTATTGGAGCATCTGCAAAAAGATTGCTTAACGCCACTCCGAGAATTGGCCGATTTAGTGCATTTATCAACGGCCTCAGTACAACGTCGCATTCAAAAATTAAGAGACAGTGGCTATATTATTGGTAATACCGCGGTGCTTGATCCAGACAAATTGGGACAAGTGATTACGATTTTTGTCGAGGTTCGCGTCAACCAAACCCACGTGAGAGACCTTGAGGAGTTGAAAACGAGTTTTTCAATTCCAGAAGTACAGCAGTGTTATTACGTAACCGGTGAGGCAGATTTTATGTTGGTACTCTTGGTATCAAGTATGAGTCGGTTTCAGGCCTTATGTGATCAGCTTTTTCATCATAATGCCAATGTGCAATGGTTTAAAACCACCGTTGTGTTAGAAAGGATCAAAACAACTTTAGAGGTGTCTTGTCAGCCATAACTTTTATTCTCCTTTCTAGATTCCAGCTTATATTCAATGGCTAAAGGGGCTGCTTGAAATAGGAAAAGAGAAGAGTCGTTTCTGAATTTTTAGGCCCTCAAAATAACGCCATGATGGAATTGGGCTCCTATTTATATAACGAATTTATTTTTCTAATTTTGATGGCTTTATACCGGTAAAACTTGAGAAGAAGGCACGCTGTTATAGTTTTTTCAAGCCTTACTGTAGCTACTCATTCACACCAAACTAGCTGAAAATTTGACTCAAGAAGGGATCACAATCTTGATGGTGGCGTAATGTTTATAACACAGCAACTGAATACAATTTCTGAATTGGTTGAGGGGCAGGGTCTTTCAGATCAACTGCAACATCTACTTGAGCAGCAGTATTTAAACTTAGAAGCGACTTTGCTGCGTGCTAAAGTTTTACGTGACTTTTCAAGCGCTAAAGTTCAGTATATCGTGCAGTCTGCCATTCAAGCAGAACACGCGGAGGTCGCATTTTTATTTGCGCCTTTTATCTTGGCAAATTTAAACCATCCAGTGATTTATAGCAGTCCAGCCACGCCAACCGTACTCAATATCCTCAATCGTTACTATCAAGCAGAGCAAAAACAAAACCTAAAAATAGATGACGTGCTTGAGGCACTCAATGTTTATTTAGATTTGAGTGATAGCGTATTTAATGATGTCGATTTTTTCTATTTTTCATTGATCAAAGCGCTATGTCGAACTGATGTCTCGCAGATTTTTTTGGTGACATCATTGGTGCTCAATACACAAAAACTCGCAGAGCTGGAACAGTTTTTTAAAGTCAAAATTAACTATATTTCTACCCATCCACAAGATGCCATCATCGACAGTAGTGAATGGAATATGCGGAAATTGTTCTTTAAAAACAAAGATCAGCAATATATCGATTTATGCGAAAAATTCGCCACATTGAATGCGCAGTTATTGTTGAGTTATGGCAGTTATAACCAGCAGCAAGCGACCCAGTTGGTTGAAGATATGTTCTATGCCGAGCATATTTATGAAAAGTTATCGGTCTATGCCGAGTATATGCAGACCTGTTTACAACATGGCGTGTCCCGAAAGCAGGCGACTTTTTTCGCCTAACTTACATTTTTGATGCGCCATTCAAAACAGCTTTTCTTTCATATTGATGCATATACTTAGGTCATCCCCATGTTTTTATATACAGACTTTGATCAAAATTTATTAAATGAACGTGTCGCACAGTTTCGCGACCAAACCCAGCGTTATTTAGAGGGAAAACTGACCGAAGAAGAATACCGCCCCTTACGCTTACAAAATGGTTTATATGTTCAACGCTATGCTCCCATGCTACGTTTGGCAGTGCCTTATGGTTTAATGAACTCAGCGCAACTGCGGAAGGTGGCTGAGGTTGCACAGAAGTATGACCGTGGTTAATTGCAGATTTGGCTGACCAATATACCTTTGGTGAGCTGCGAACCACGCATGAGCAAAATATTGCCTTAACTGATGTACGCCAAAAGGATCTGTTTGAACTGTGGCAAGTCTTGGATCGTGGCAATTTAGCTCGTGCGCATATTGGCTTTCTGACTGACATGATTTGCTGTCCGGGCGGCGATTTTTGTTCATTGGCAAATGCCAAATCTATTCCGGTGTATGAGGCGATAGCTCGCCGTTTTGATGATCTGGATGCTTTATATCATTTAGGCAAGGTTGATTTGAACATTTCAGGCTGTATGAATGCGTGTGGACACCACCATGTCGGCAATATTGGCATTCTAGGTGTCGATAAAAAAGGCGCTGAATATTACCAAATTAGCTTAGGTGGTAACTCAGATCATGATGCATCCATCGGTGATATTTTAGGGCCATCATTTCCTGCAGAAGATATTCCCGATGTGTTAGAGGAAATTCTAAATACTTATCTGGATTTGCGTTTGGAGTATGAATCTTTTTTAGAAACCTACAAACGTGTCTCGATCCAGCCGTTTAAAGAGCGGGCTTATGCGGACATAAATTGAGATGTTGGCTGCCCGAAATCGGCTGAAGAAGCTAAAAACTGCGAGCTACCAAATCATCATTATTTTGGCCGTTTGGAGCTGTGCTGATATCTTACAAAAGTAGCTGAATTTGCCTGTGGCATCAGGGGTACTTGGGTTTTTTCTGCTGTTGTTTTTACTTGAAATGAAATGGTTGAAATTAGCCCACGTTGAACGCGGTGCCGATCTGTTACTGGCGGAATTACTGCTGTTTTTCATTCCGCCGGTGGTCGGCGTGATTCAATATCCGGATTTATTGATTGCCAGTGGTTGGAAAATTTTGCTGGTGATTTTAATCAGCACCGCTTTGGTGATGATGGTTTCTGTATATAGCGTGCGGTTGTTGTTAAAGCAGCCAGTGCTAAATCAAGAACCAAAACTGGAAGATCAGTATGACTGAATTCTGGGGAATTTTTTACTTGGTTTGGACCGTGCTGTGCTATTTCATGGCAAAGCAGTTTTTTGTTCGAACACAAAAAATCTATTTATCCCCCATTATTGTTGTTCCTAGCATGAGCATCATACTGATCTTTCTTTTACAGCATCAGTTCCAAGACTATTACTTTTATACCCAATATTTGGTGGCCATGCTCGGTCCAATCATAGTGGCTTTTGCTATTCCTGTTTTTCGTTATCGCCGCATGATTCAGCAACATTTTAAAGTGTTGCTCTTCAGTTCCAGCCTCGCCATGTTGGTGGGTATTTTCAGCAGTTGGTTTTTGGCGAGCCTATTGGACTTTGATGACATCGTTAAAAATAGCCTGTTGGCGCGTTCCATTTCGATTCCCTTTGCTTTGGTGCTTACCGAAAAACTCGGGGGCTCCATCAGCCTGATTCCGCTATTTACTGTGATTACAGGTTTAGTCGGTATGTTGTTGGGAGACCTCCTCTTGCTTTGGATGAAATATAAAAATCACCTTGCCTCAGGTGCAGCACTGGGTAATGCCGCACATGCTATGGGCATAGCTCGAGCAAGACAGCGGCATAAATTGGAAGGCGTCATTGCCAGTCTGTCGATGATTATTTCAGGAATCATTATGGTGCTATTTGCGCCATCGCTGATTGCGGTGACGAAGTATTTACTTGGCTTTATATCTTTTTAAATCAATAAGGAATCGAATATGAATCCTATGTCACATGCAAAGACAATCTTAAGCCCCAAAAGCTATCTCGCGGCCTTTGTCTTTATAGTATTCATGGTGGCGGCTGCCTATGGACTGAATGATCGTGAAATTATTCTGCCTGAAATGGCGGCGATGGCCGTTGGGCTGTGGGTCTATCGAGATAAACAGTGGCTGAATCAGCCAGATAAAATTTTTATTTTACCCAGTTTGACCGCTGTTATAGGCTTCTGTATTAATTTGATGCCAATTTCATATCTGTTCAAACTGGTTTTTGTTCTCTGTGCCATGTTGCTCGTGATGCGGATGTTTAACTATATATTACCGCCCGCACTGGCCACGGGTTTCTTGCCGATTGTGACCCAAGCCTACGAAATATCGTTTTTGATTTCGATTTTTGCCACCAGTTTTATCCTAATGTTGGGTGTTGTGCTCTTTAAACTGAACCAAGGCGTGGAGAGAAAAGGCAATTTTGATCGACGAAAAATAGGTGTGTATGCCAGTATTACTTTAATCGGTTTTGCACTCGCTGCTATTTTCAAGATTGAAGCGATGGCACTGATTCCACCCATTACAGTGGTGGTCTATGAATCATTAAATATGATGATGTATTCGTTGAAAATGTGTCTTAAGCAGGTTGCTGTGTTGACCCTGTCGATTTCAATGGCCGTGCTTATGCAGTTGTGGATTCAAGATTGGATCTTGCTCACCCTCTTTGATATGCGCATTCCTGCGGTATATGCCTTTCCATTTTTGGTTTTTGTCTTTCCACAAGACAGTGTGATGCATTTACCTATGGCATCTGGCCTGATGGCTGGTTTTTCACTTGGCTGTGTCTATATCTATCGCACCTATTTTCAGAATATGAGTGCTGAGAAATCCCATACCTAGCTTGAGAGGAATGACATGATCCGATCTGATCATGTCATTTTATCTCTGGGATAATCCAGTCGCTTTCTGGATTTGTTCTAGGTTCACATCGCGTGCCAGTTCAACCAGTTTCATACCTTCAGCAGTGATATCCATCACGCCTAAGTCAGTAATGATACGGCTGACGACAGCTTTACCCGTGAGTGGTAGGGTACATTGGGGCACGATTTTTGGCGTGCCATCTTTGGCGCAGTGTTCCATGAGCAACACGACTTTTTGTACACCAGAGACCAAGTCCATTGCGCCGCCCATGCCTTTGACTTTTTTACCCGGAATCATCCAGTTTGCCAAGTCGCCTGTTTCAGAGACTTCCATTGCACCTAAAATAGCAATATTGACATGACCACCCCGAATCATGGCAAAGGATTCTGAGCTTGAGAAAAATGCAGCCCCTTTACGTGCGGTGACGGTTTGTTTTCCTGCATTAATCAAGTCTGCATCGACTGCATCACGGGTTGGAAATTCATCAATACCGAGCAAGCCATTTTCTGACTGCAACCAAACATTGATCCCTTCGGGTAGATAATTGGCCACTAAGGTCGGTAAGCCAATACCTAAGTTGACATAAAAACCATCTTCGAGTTCAAGGGCAGCACGCTGCGCCATTTCATTACGTGTCCAAGCCATAATTAAGCTTCCTCTGCTTTAATGGTCAGTTGTTCGATCTGCTTTTTTGGGGTGGCATTAAGCACCACGCGGTTGATGTAGATACCCGGTAAATGGATGTCATCTGGATCGATTTCACCAATTTCAACCACCTGTTCAACTTCGGCAATGGTGAATTTGCCTGCCATGGCACAGTCAGGGTTAAAGTTACGAGCTGTTTTACGGAACACTAAGTTCCCTGCTTTATCGGCTTTGTAGGCTTTCACTAAAGCAATGTCCGCAGTAAGGGACATTTCTAAAATATGCGGACGACCATTAAAGTCGCGGACTTCTTTACCTTCGGCAATGAGGGTGCCTACACCTGTTTGGGTGAAAAATGCAGGAATACCTGCGCCGCCTGAACGTAGTTTTTCTGCGAGTGTACCTTGCGGGGTGAGCTCAACTTCAAGTTCACCATTGAGATACTGACGCTCAAACTCTTTATTTTCACCGACATAAGAGGCAATCATTTTTTTAATTTGTTTGGTTTCTAATAATTTACCTAAACCGAAGCCATCCACACCTGCATTATTTGAAATACAGGTTAAACCTGTGACACCTGTATCTTTTAAGGCATCAATTAATGCTTCTGGAATACCACAGAGGCCAAAACCACCCACGGCAACCGTTTGATTATTGGCAACCACATCGGCCAATGCTTCGGCTGCATTTGCGACGACTTTATTCATCTTTTATTTCCTGATCTTCCTTGCTTGTTATTTTTTTAGCATTGCGCTGCACTTTTTAGAAATTGAATCTTTCTAACGTATAATAAGAAAAACTCATTAATGCAGAATATTTACAAAGAAAAATAGATAAAAGAAGAGTCAAAGCATGTGGTAAAGCCATGCAAATAATCATACGGCTTATTCTGAACTATCAAGGTTTAGCCTCAGTTTCGCTTAGTCAAGGAGGGAGAACTTAGCTTAGAAATGATGCCAAAGTGTGGTTTCAATAAATTGAGACGACATGTTAGACAGTTCATAATCTTTCTTATAAATAATGCCCACCGCGAGTTGCGCTTGGTTGTCCTCAATTTCAACCAACACATTTTTTTCAAGGTCGATGAATTTTTGGAAATGTCGTGGAATAGCACTCACGCCCATACCATAGGCAACGAAGTGTGAAAGCGAACTGATTTGGTGGCATTCGACTTTCAAGTCCAACACCACTTGATGCGCAGCACAATGTTCCTCAATCACATGCCGAATAATTGAGGGGTTTTGTAAGGTCACAAATGGACAAGAGCATAGTTCAGGCCATGTCACGCTTTTTTGTTTGGCTAAGACGTGGTGTTTGGGCAATAGAGCTAAAAAGTCTTCATTGAATAAAGGCTGAAAAATTAGTTGGTCATTGGCCTTGGGTTCAAAACAAATGCCAATCTCAAAGATGCCTTCTTGAACTTTTTCAATGATTTTTTCATTGGTGATGTCATGGATTGAAAAACTGATGTTGGGGTGCTGCTGTGCAAAATCATGCATCACCTCGGGGAGTACCGCATGAGTGGCAAAGGGCATTGAGGCAATATTTAAAGTACCACGGTTGAGTTTAAAGCGCTGTTTGACATCTTTTTCCATATCCTCCCAGTTGGCCAAGAGCTTTTTGGCATAGGGAATGAGGGACTGACCTTCAAGGGTGATTTCTACCCGACGTGTGTTGCGTTTAAACAGTTTTCCACCGAGTTCTTCTTCTAATGTTTTAATACTTAAGCTGAGAGCGGATTGGCTCAGACACAGTTCATTGGCTGCATTGGCATAATTAAGCGTACGTGCAAGGACCAAAAAGGCTTTTAATTGTTTGAGTGTCATGAGCTTCCCTGAGCAATGATGCAACACGATGTTGAATGAAAATGAACGTGTTTTTCTCAAATGGTTTACATGAAAAATACAACAGACGGTCAAAACAGATCAAGTGATGGAAGTGGGTGCATTTTTATCAAGTCGTCAAAGCAGTATAAGTCGAACAGCATGATAGTCTGTAAAAATATGTTTTAACTGTATGAAAAATATAAAAATTGGTCATTTCGTGCGATTTTGAAATTTTACCTTTAACTTGATGTAATTAGTTTTATCAGTCTTGCTAGGGCTTGGATATTAATCAATTTTTCTTCTTACTCAATGATTATTTTCAAACAATGTGTGGGTTTATATGCATTATAGTCTGACCCAATAAGCTGAAATATTAATGCTCTGATGGATAAATATAGTACATAGATCAGAGTGCAAATAGACATCTCGTCATGAGGGAAATAGACGGTCTATGAATGCGTATTTGGTTTTTCCGCACAGGCTGATTGCACTGTGACTCCACTAGATTTGACATCATTCGCCATTAATATCACACCACATCAAGACATATTTTCTTTAAGGATGGAGTAAAAAATATGTGGGATTTAGGTGTAATTTTATTGTCTCTTGGGCTACTGATGTATACAGCCTACAGAGGTTTTTCTGTCATTCTTATGGCACCAATTTGTGCCTTGTTAGCGGTTTTACTGATTAACCCAGCTAACGTTTTGCCTTTTTATTCAGGCGTATTTATGCCCAAAATGGTTGGGTTTATTAAAGATTATTTCTTGGTGTTTTTACTCGGTGCCATTTTCGGTAAAGTGGTTGAAATGTCAGGGATTGCCGAATCCATTGCCAAAACCATTGTGAACCTGATTGGTTCTAAAAATGCAATGTTAACCGTTGTGCTTTTAGGGGCGATTTTAACCTATAGCGGCGTCAGTCTCTTTGTGGTGGTATTTGCTGTTTATCCATTTGCGAATCAACTCTTTAGACAAGCCAACATTCCAAAGCGTTTGATTCCGGGAACCATTGCCCTTGGTGCATTTACCTTTACCATGGATGCCTTGCCGGGAACCCCGCAGATTCAAAACGTTATTCCGACGACCTTTTTTGGTACAGATATTTATGCAGCGCCGTTTCTTGGTTTGATTGGTGCGGTATTTGTTCTTGCTACAGGTTTGAGCTATTTAGAATGGCGTCGCCGTGTAGCCGCTCGAAATGGTGATGGCTATGCCACAGGTATTGAGCTGACAGAAGCCGAGCAACAACAACTGAAACAAAACTTAGATACAACATCAAATGGTTCTACCGCACGTCAATGGTTGGCTTTTGTACCGCTCATTTTAGTTGCCGTGACCAATAAGTATTTATCCACTGCGATTAAAGAATGGTATCCAAACGGTTTCGACTTTAATGCCATTGGACTTGCAGCTTACACCGTCGATGTTGCCAAAACCTCTGCCATTTGGGCCGTGGGTTTAGCCTTAATTGTGGGCATTATCGCGGCAATTTCATTTGACTTCCGTCGTGTCTATACGGGCTTCAAAGATGGTGTCAATGCCAGTATTGGCGGGTCTTTACTTGCCGTGATGAATACCGCATCTGAATATGGTTTTGGTGCGATCATTGCGGCCTTACCGGGCTTTGCAATCATTAGTCATGCATTGGGTAATACTTTTACCAATCCGTTGGTCAATGGTGCAGTCACTACGACAGTTTTAGCGGGTGTGACAGGTTCAGCCTCTGGCGGGATGAGTATCGCTTTAAGTGCGATGGCGGATCAGTACAATGCTGCGATTCTAGCCATGGGAATTCCACCTGAAGTCATGCACCGTATTGTTGCGATGGCATCTGGCGGTATGGATACCTTACCGCATAACGGCGCCGTGATTACCTTGCTTGCAGTCACAGGTTTAACCCATAAACAATCTTATAAAGACATTTTTGCCATCACGATTATTAAAACCATCGCGGTATTTGTTGCCATTGCTGCCTTTACTTGGTTTGGTATTGTTTAAGACTTTGGAATGAAAAAAGAAGACAACGGAGTACATCATGAGTCAACTGTTAAAAGATAAAGTTGCATTTATTACTGGTTCAGCCAGTGGTATTGGACATGAAATTGCAAAGAAATTTGCCAATGAAGGTGCAAAAGTTGTCATTTCTGATATGAATGCCCAGAAGTGTGCTGAAACGGTGGCGGCACTTCAAAAGCAAGGTTTTGAAGCATTGTCTGCGCCTTGCGATGTGACCGATGAAGAAGCATATAAAACAGCGATTGAACTGACTCAGAAAACCTATGGGCGGTTGGACATCCTCATCAATAATGCGGGTTTTCAGCATGTTGCAGTGATTGAAGACTTTCCAACAGCAGTCTATCAAAAGCTGATTAATGTCATGTTGGTGGGGGCATTCATTGGCATTAAGTACGCATTTCCAATCATGAAAGCGCAGCAGTTTGGTCGCGTGATTAATATGGCCTCGATTAACGGTCTGATCGGTTTTGCTGGCAAGGCCGGCTATAACAGTGCTAAGCATGGTGTAATTGGTTTGACCAAAGTTGCGGCTTTAGAGTGCGCGCGCGATGGCATCACCGTGAATGCTCTGTGTCCGGGCTATGTCGACACGCCGTTGGTACGTGGTCAAATTCATGACTTGGCTAAAACCCGAAATGTCAGTGAACAAAGTGCATTAGAAGATGTGATTTTGGCGATGGTGCCGCAAAAACGCTTATTGAGTGTAGAAGAAATTGCGGATTATGCGATCTTTCTTGCCAGTGATAAGGCGGGCGGTGTAACGGGTCAAGCCGTGGTGATGGATGGTGGTTATACCGCGCAATAACTTAGCTCAGCACACGTTTAAAAATTGAGAAGCCTCGGATGTTCCTATCTGGGGCTTTTTTTATAGCGATAGATTTTGCAGAAAGACCTAGATTTAAATAGTAGTGAGCTTAGTGAATGCGTCAGTACATATAGAGTTATAGACTAAAGATTTTCAAATCCTTTCTCTTTTTCTGATTTATAGTTCATTATTTTAAGTACCAAGGATGAAGGGCTTAATGTAGAGTAATTAAATCAATAGATTAAAGAGAAAATGAATGCATAACGATGCTACAAATGAGTCCTAGAAATCACAAAATCCATAGTTACAGAAAACTCTCAGCACGGCTTCATTTGCTGATTGGGTATAAAAAACTAAATTTTAATAAAAATAACCAGTTTTAAATCAATAAAAAGATGGATTTTTATTTTTATCTTATTGAATGGATTATTCTTTTATTAAAGAGCATTGCAAATTACAGCTTCTGCCACACTTGATTTTCATCATCAAAAGACACCGTAAAATTAAAACGAGAATCTGCCGTTACCAAGTAACCAGTAGGTGTTTTCATGAGAACTTTGAGCACAGTGCCTTCTTCAAAGTTAATGGGTGGAAAGTCTTCTTTTGTCAGTGTGAGTGGTTTGATCAGTTCAAGTACTAGGGTTTCCATGTCATAGATCCAATAGTTTTTAATGAAAAGATAGTAGCATGAAGTCATTTTAAAATGTGCAAACTTCATTCTTTTATACATAAAATCAACAAGTAATCGTATGGTTGTCAGAGAAATACCATCATTGCACTCGCTTTAAATCCTAAGCAATTTTTCAGTTTGAAACCCAAAAGTTACAAGCAATAAAATATTATTTTAAATCTGGGGTAAAGCCCGTTCGTATTTTCATAAGTTATTGAAATAATTTATTTTGATTGTGATGTGACTGATCAAGTCGGAAAATAATGTCCTGAGCTCTTGTGAAGGGGCATACAAATCAAATAACGTATAACCCAATAAGGATAAGTAAAGTGTACAAACTTGCTGTAATGCGATTGTACTAAATTAAGAAATAAGGATTAGTATGCACGGATTGCATACCTGAAACATAAAAGGGATATATATCGTTCATGTTTAAGTCATTTTTCCCAAACCCTAGATGGTTCTTCATTTCAGTATTACTTTGGTCGGTGATCAATGTCGTACTGTGGTACACAGGGGGAAATACATGGGGAAGCGCCATAGGTTGGCCGCAAGGATATGCAACGGCTGAACTGCCTATAGGAGTGAGCCGTTTTTGGTCTCCAGCTTTTTTGTGGTTCTATCTCTGGTTTTTTATAGCGACAACACTCTTTGCCTTATTTTGGCGTTTTGTCTCAGACAATAAATGGCAACGCTGGTCGATTTGGGGGTCCGCATTTATTCTGTTTAACATCTGGTTTGGTGTACAGGTCAGTGTTGCCATCAACGCATGGTATGGACCATTTTGGGATCTCATTCAAAGCATGCTTGGCAAAGGGGGGAACGTTAAAGACCTATATATGGGTACTTTAACCTTCTTGTATATTGCGATGGTTGCGGTCACTTTCGCAGTGATCAATGCCTTTTTCACCAGCCACTATGTATTTCGGTGGCGTACAGCGATGAATGAATACTACACCCAACACTGGGAAAAATTACGTCATATAGAAGGGGCATCACAACGTGTGCAAGAAGACACTATGCGCTTTGCTACTATTTTAGAAGATTTGGGCGTTGAGTTGATCAAGGCTGTGATGGTGTTGGTGGCTTTCTTACCAATTCTATTTGAGCTTTCAAAGCATGTTCCTGAATTGCCTATTGTGGGTGAAGTAAAACATTCCCTAGTTTGGGCTTCTATTATTTGGGCTATTTTTGGTACGGTCTTGTTAATGGTAGTGGGAAGTAAACTACCAGGTTTAGAGTTTAATAATCAGAAGGTTGAAGCGGCTTACCGTAAAGAGTTGGTGTATGGGGAAGACCATGCAGACCGTGCCCAACCTGCAACATTGGTCGAACTGTTTAGCAGAGTAAGAAAGAATTATTTTAGACTTTATTTTCACTATGCTTATTTTAACTTAGTCGCGACATGGTATCGACAACTGGATATTTTATACAGTTTGGTGGTGTTATTTCCCGCAATTGCAGCAGGGAAAATGACTCTAGGTTTAATCAACCAAATTGGTAATGTGTTTGATAAAGTACGAGAGTCATTTCAATATCTAATTTTGTCATGGAAAACCATTATTGAACTGCTCTCGATTTATAAGCGTCTAAAAGCTTTTGAATCGACTTTAGATGACTAAATATTTTTGATGTATCTCACCTGCCTTTCACGGCAGGTTTTTTATGTGCTCAAGCATCATTTTGTCTGTAACTTTTGTTGTATGGTTCAAACTAAATTTATGAAATGTTGTTGAGGTTATCATAAAACAAAGCAGAATGATGTGTGCGTCAAGCTAAAATAAATAATAAAAACAGTTGTTTAAGTTTGTTATTTTATGTGCTTTCCGCTAATGTTTTTATGCGGGTGTTTAAGAGTAAAGTCGTAGTGAATTATAAAATTTTATGTGTATTTGGGGTTTTGGGGAGTGTGTTGCAGGGCTGTACCAGTCTGGGAAATATAGCACAAGCACCTTTTAAAAATATTGCATCACCACAAGAACTAATCGTAGAACGAAAAATTAATGATACCGATAAAAACAGCAAAGAATACGTCTATCACACGGTAGGCGTAAAAAATGAAAAAGATATCGAGGCGCTATATCCGCGCAGCATGTTTAGTCAGTATTGCCAAGCACATGGTGGGCGTTTTAGTCAGACACAAAAAAGTAGTTTTAGCTTAGTGAAAGATCCGTGGGCGAAAAAGTTACTTCGCACCTATAACAGTTTAAAACAGGGAACGGGTACTTTTCGTTGCCAGCTTAATAATGGCGAACAGTGGTTGGTGAGTATTGAGGCATTGTCTGAACGCAAACTGCCTAATTCAAATGATACTCGTGTGGTTAATTTACAAAGCAAAGTACTGACTGAGTCAGCACCACGGAGTATGGCACCTATTACGTCAAGCAAAAAAGTGGTGACGAAGGCACCTGCGATCAAGGCAGAGGTGAAGAAAGAGGAAGAAAGCAAAAAAGAAGTAGAGCCTAAAAAAGAAAATAAAGTGGAAGTACTACCTAAGGCTGTCAAAGCTGTAGAAACACCGCAGCAGCAACAGGCTAAACTGTATGTGGCTGCACGCCGTGATATTAACAGTGGACGCAACCAAGTCGCTGCCTGTAACAGTGCACAACGCGCATATAACTATGGTCGTTTGCCGGGGTCGGATGCCTCAAATGTCTATACCGAATCGGGCATATTAGTTGCACGTTGTTTAACGGGTATTCCAAGTTATAGCAGTCGTTTTTCCAACCCTAAAGGGCAAGCAAAATATGTTTTGCAGAACTTAGCCAAAAACCATAACCATACAGGTGCTAAAAATATGCTCAAGCAAATGAAGTAAGATTTTCGGCTGTTTGCGACCCAACTTCATGTGAGCACCTCAACCAAAGGAATAACATCATGAGTAATGTCCAAACACCAGCCACCTATTTTACTGCGCCTTTGCTGGATCAGACCGTGCAAGAAATAGACGTTGATATTTCAGCTCAGCCTTATTTTTACAACAATGGCGGAACACCCAAGTATTTAGCCGATGTATCAGATGCTATTGAGCTGATCCAAGCATCCTCAACCAACGCCCATATGAGTATGGGCCATGTTTATGATGTACCCAAAGAAATAGCAACGATCCAAACCCATTGGGGAGAGCAGACTCAGTTAGCATTCGCGGGAAACACTTTTGAGTTTATGCCACTCAAAGCCACGCCAGAAACTGCTGCTGCATTTGGTATGACTTTAGTGAAAGCTGGACAGGTGATAGAGGTGCAGGCTACGCAGAAAAAGTTGACCCAACTCAAATCAATCTAGTCGCAAAAACCTTATACCCCTTTGTCATCACAGACTTAGAACATCATGACTTTCCGCATGTGTTTGCTTCGACCGATCAAAATCAATTGCCGTTGGTGATCTCAGCAGGACGATATTTTCCAAAAGACCAAAAAATTTACTTGGCTGATTTGTGGGTAGAACATGGTGACGCACTTTATATTCCTGAAATGCCGAAGCAAGTCGCTCCGGAATTTATCGATTTACACAATAATCGTAATGCTGCTTTAGCCTGTTGGAAGGGCGAAAGTAATCAGTCTACGATTCAGATGCATACTTTGCTTGACCCCAAAGGTTACTTCTATTGGTTTTGGAATGCATGCCCGACCATACACCCACAGCTCACTGCATTTGAAACTGCTGAGTTAGATAGGGAAATCGCTTGAATTGGGCGATTTAATTTTCTCCAACTACACGGTAATTTTACAGTTCCATAACAGGCTGATTGACGGGCTTTGTGATACAAAGAATGCAATTGTTGATTGGAGTTGAGTTTATGTCACAGCCTGTTTTAAGCGTTTTACGTGGTCGATCTTCTGTTCTTTTTCGTCATGCTGTTTTGGCAGTAGCATTGTGTGGTTCAGTCCAAGTTGCTACGGCTAGTACTACAGTCGACCAACTGAGTAATTGTTTGGTGAAGTCAACGACAGCAACAGATAAAACCACTGTGTTGCAGTGGACGTTTGCGGCACTGGCTGCACATCCTGATCTGAAGGTGTATAGCAATGTCACCGATGCACAGCGTACACAGCTAGATAAAAACCTCGCACAGGTTTTACAACGCATTTTAGTGGAGCAATGTTCAGCTCAGACTAAAGCAGTGATTCAAGCAGAAGGCTTACAAGCGGTTGGAGACAGTTTTCAGGAACTTGGACAGATTACAGGTGAGGAAATTTTAAAGAACCCTGAAGTGAAAGGGCAGTTGCAAGGCGTACTGCGCTATGTGGATTTGAATAAATTGGTCACGACTTTTTTAACCCCAGAAATTTGGAATAAGTTGGGTGTGACGAGATAGTTCGGTCTTTGAAAAATATGAATAGTGGGAGCGATTTATAAACTGAATTGAAAGCATTAATGTTATAAAAAAGTCATTAAAAAAAGCTCCTTGAATCGAAGGAGCTTTTTTATTTTTGAATCTAAAGGCTGATAGGCCATCTCATAAAAGATTCATTTGAGGAACAACACAATTAAATCGTTACAGTCGCCCCTAAAGCTTGAATAAACTGTGCCATCCAAGCAGGGTGGGCAGGCCAAGCCGGCGCTGTGATCAAGTGCCCATCGGTTACAGCTTCCGTCACTTCAATGTCCGCATAAGTCCCACCTGCTAGTTTCACCTCGGCTGCGCACGCAGGGTAGGCTGAACAAGTACGGCCTTCGAGTACATCGGCTGCCGCAAGAATTTGAGCACCATGACAAACTGCTGCAATTGGTTTTTTTGCAGCATCAAACTCACGCACGATTTCAAGGATACGTTCATTCATGCGTAAATATTCGGGCGCACGACCACCGGGAATAACTAAACCGACATAGTCCGCAGTGTGTACCGCTTCAAAGTTGTAGTTGATGGCAAAGTTATGACCACGTTTTTCACTATAGGTTTGCTCGCCTTCAAAGTCATGAATGGCTGTGGCGATGCTTTCACCTTCATTTTTATCGGGGCAGACTGCGTGTACGGTATAACCGAGACCTGTTAAAAACTGAAAAGGCACCATGGTTTCATAGTCCTCGGCATAGTCACCCACGAGCATTAAAATTTGTTTTGACATCTTTAAACCCTCTTTATTGTTTGTGCATATTTTATGTTCACTTTTGATCTAAATTAGCACAGTTCAGATGTCATTTTTAAGTGATGGTTTGCTGTCTTTAGTCGTATGGGGTTTTTGTTTGAAATGGAATACTGGAAAATGCTATTAGCTACTAGATCAAACATGGCACAGGTGTTACAGCGAATTTTGGTCGAGCAATGTTCAGCACAGACCAAAGCAGTGATTCAGGCAGAGGGTATTCAAGCCGTAGGCGAAAGTTTTCAGCAGTTGGGGCGTATTACGGGCGAAGAAATTGTTAAGAATACTGAAGTGAAGCAGGAGTTGAATGGTTTGTTGCGTTATGTGGATTGAAACAAGATAGTAACGATGTTTTTGATGCCTGAGATTTGGAATAAGTTGGGTGTGTTAAGAGGGCAGTATTTTTTAATAGGCCATTATCTGTATTCTATTACATGTCTTTAAAAATAATAAAAGAATAGATAGTGCTTAAATAAAATATAAAATTTGAAATAATTATTTAGATTGTTTATATTTTGTTAAATTTTACATGAATGCTAAAAATGATAGTCGGAATTTTCTTAAGACACATAAAAACTTATAAAGGTATTAATTTTATTCCTCTTAGTGACGGTGAAAAATTCTGTGGCTTAGTTGGAAATAATGGAATTGGGAAAAGTACAGTTTTAGAGGCTTTAGAAAAAATTTTTCTACAAGATAAAGATTGGAATATTAATCTAGGGCATAATCAATCTACAGATGATACTAATGTACCTTATATAGTCCCAGTTTTCTTAATTGAAAGAAATAAAGTTGATTTTACGGATAAAGAACTTGAATTGGTTAGCTTGGTTGATGATGCTGTTAAAGTTCTTCAGGCTAGTAACTTTCCATCAAGATTTACCGGAGCTCAGGAGACTGTTGTTCATTTTGAAAGATTGAATTCTAGTATTGAAAATAGAGAGGATTATTTTTTAATCCCTCTTGGGATTACCTTAAAAAATAAAAAGAGTGTTGGTGTTTTTGAAGGGTATCTGAAGCAAAAATATTTGGAAGATAAACCTGGTGAGTCTGATTTACCTATAGATCTACTTAATTCTATATTTCTAAAAATTTTAGAAATTTATAGATATATTTATATTCCAAGAGAGTTAAGTGCTGAGGAATTTACTCGATTGCATAACAGGCAGTTTGAGTTTTTAATGGGGAGAAGTTTGCAACAAACACTAACTGAGACTATTTCTGGTGCTACAGTTAGAAGAATTAATGATTCTTTGGATGGGATTGTTCAGGAGCTTGAACAGGATTTAGAATCTTATATTTATAAAACAAATAGTGATGTTAGACAAACCAAACTAAAACGAGTTGATATTAATAATTTGATTATTGAAGCATATTTTAATATTAGGTCTATGCATCTCAAAGTTGATGATAGTACATCAATGGCAATTACTAAACTTAGCTCTGGGGAAAAGCAGAAAGCTATATTAGATATAGCCAATAGTTTGCTTAGAAAAAATCATGAAAATAATCAAGATAAATATGTGATTTTCGGATTTGATGAACCTGAATCATCCTTACATATTTCTGCATGTTTCGATATGTTCCAAAGCTTATATGAAACAACTCAGTATTGTTCTCAAGTTCTATTCACTACTCATTGGTATGGTTATATTCCTTCTGTAATAAGAGGTAATACTGTAATTATGGGGAAAGGAAGTGAGGTTGGTCATAAGTTTGACTTTATTAATATTGTGAAATATCGCGAAGACACAAGAATTATGAGTAATCAATCTCGTAATCAGCTTCCTTTTAGTGTTCAATTAAAAAGCATTAATGATTTGGTTCAAGCAATAATCTATGGAAGTATGAGTGAGAATCCATTTAATTGGCTAATCTGTGAGGGCTCATCAGAGAAAATTTATCTATCTGATTTTTTATCTGAATTAGTTGAAAGTCATAGATTAAGAATTTTGCCAGTTGGTGGTTATAGTGAGGTTAAGAAATTATATAATCATCTCTCAATTGCTTTTGAGGATTTTAAACAGGAAATGAAGGGCAAAGTTTTTTTGCTTTGTGATACTGATTCTACTTTAGATATGAATACAACTAATCTTAGACAAGATGCTCAACATCCTAAGCTAAAATATAGAAGATTAATAGTTAATGAGGGAAGTGAGAATGCAGAACTTGTTGTGATTAATTCTTCCATTGCTGCCAGTTCTTCTGTGTTGGAAGATGTACTTAATGCTGAAACCTTTTTGAAAGTATTAGAGCAAATGGAAGAGGAAAATCCTGAGTTGGCGGAATTTGTTGATGAGCATAAAAGGGTGGAACTCGCAGAAAATACTTATTATCCATCTGCTTTATGTTTAAGATTATCAATTCCAGAGAAGAGAAGATTAAAGGAGTTTTTTGGAAAAAATAATAATCATATGAAAGTTGAATTTGCATTAAATTATATAAATACAGTGGATAATAAGGAAGAAATACCTTGGATAAATGAAATACGACGTTTCTTTGAATAATAAAAACCCGCTCTAAAGCGGGTTTTCTTTTGAAACTAAATCAGATCAACCAATCAATTTCTTCATCAACTCATTCACTTGTGCAGGGTTAGCTTTACCCTTAGATGCTTTCATCACTTGACCAACTAGACCATTGAAAGCTTTCTCTTTACCAGATTTAAACTCTTCAACCATCTTCTCATTGGTAGCAAGCACGTCTTTAATAATCGCTTCAATCGCACCTGTATCAGTTTCCTGCTTCAAGCCTTTTTCCGCAATAATTTCGTCCGCAGTTTTGCCTTCATCCCACATAAAGCCGAATACTTGCTTCGCAATCTTGCCGCTAATGGTGTTATCCACTATACGCGCAACCATGCCGCCCAATTTTTCAGCCGAAACAGGGGAGTCTGCCAGTTCTAAGCCTGCTTTGTTTAAAGCGCCTGAGAATTCGCCCATCACCCAGTTTGCAGACACTTTACCTTGTGCAGCGCCGCCAGCAGCAGCCACAACCACTTCATAAAAGTCTGACATTTCGCGGGTCAGCGTCAACACATGCGCATCGTATTCAGTGACACCAAAGTCCGCGACGAAACGCTCACGACGTGCCGCAGGAAGTTCGGGCAACGCAGCACGAGCCGTTTCAATTTGCGCATCTGAAATAATCACAGGCAACAAGTCGGGGTCTGGGAAGTAGCGATAGTCGTTCGCTTCTTCTTTCGAACGCATTGAACGTGTTTCCATCTTGACAGGGTCGAATAGACGCGTTTCTTGGTCAATCGTGCCATCCCATTCCAAAATTTCCATTTGGCGTTCAATTTCAACATTGATCGCTTGTTCAATGAAACGGAATGAGTTGAGGTTTTTTAACTCGCAACGTGTACCGAACGGTTGACCCGGACGACGTAACGACACGTTACAGTCGGCACGGAATGAACCTTCCGCCATGTTACCGTCAGAAATACCCAACCAACGCACTAAAGTGTGAATCGACTTGATATAAGCCACAGCTTCTTCAACCGAACGCATATCGGGTTCAGACACGATTTCAAGTAAAGGTGTACCTGCACGGTTTAAGTCGATGCCTGACATACCTTCAAACTGGTCATGGATGGATTTACCTGCATCTTCCTCAAGGTGGGCACGCGTTACGCCAATACGCTTTACCGTACCATCTTCAAGTTGAATGTCGATATGACCCAAGCCCACAATCGGGTTGTCCATTTGACTAATTTGGTAGCCTTTTGGAGAGTCAGGGTAGAAGTAGTTTTTACGTGCAAACACAGACGCTTGGTCAATATAAGCATCGATACCCAAACCAAAGCGAATGGCTAAATCGACCACTTCTTTGTTTAATACAGGCAGTACGCCCGGCATCGCCAAGTCAACAAGGCTGGCTTGTGTATTTGGGTCTTGACCAAATTCAGTCGAAGAACCTGAGAAGATTTTAGATTGGGTCGCAAGCTGAGTGTGAATCTCGATCCCAATAACGACTTCCCAACCATCAATCAACAGTGATTTAGCTTTCTTTTGAGCTGTTTTTGAGATATTCGTCATTTATGCATTCTCCTCAGCAATTGCCGCACGTTTCGTATGCCAATCCGTCGCTTGTTGGTACTGATGTACCACAGACAACAGTTGAGATTCTGACCAATAGTTACCAATCAGCTGTAAGCCCACAGGTAAGTTGTCTTTGTCAAAACCAACAGGTGCGTTAATCGCAGGAAGTCCCGCAAGGTTAACTGCGATGGTGTAAATGTCGCCCAAGTACATTTCAACTGGAGACAAGTTCGCGCCAATTTTATAAGCCGTGGTTGGCGCAGAAGGTGCAGCAATCACATCAACCGATTCAAACGCTTTTAAGAAGTCTTGTTGAATCAGACGACGGACTTTTTGTGCTTTCACGTAGTAAGCATCGTAGTAACCCGCAGACAACGCATATGTACCAATCAAGATACGACGTTGCACTTCTGCACCAAAACCTTCAGAACGTGAACGTTTGTATAAGTCCATCAGGTCAACAGGGTTCTCTGCACGGTAGCCATAACGTACGCCATCGTAACGAGACAAGTTTGATGACGCTTCAGCAGGGGCAATCAAGTAATAGGTCGGAACATAAGCTTCAGTCATGTTGAGGTCAATCTCAACCAAAGTCGCACCCATCTCTTCCAATTTTTTCAATGATTCTTCAACGCGGGCTTTCACGTCTTCATCTAAACCAGCGACATTGAAGTATTGCTTTGGAATACCAATGCGTAAGCCTTTGACTGCTGTGCCGTTTAGGTTCGCCACATAGTTATCAACGTCTTTTTCAACGGATGTTGAGTCTTTCGCGTCATGACCTGCCATCACATTCATGAGGTAGGCACAGTCTTCAGCCGAACGCGCCATTGGCCCGCCCTGATCTAGTGATGATGCATAGGCAATCATCCCGAAGCGAGAGACACGGCCATAACTTGGCTTAAGGCCCGTTAAGCCACAGAACGATGCAGGTTGGCGAATTGAACCACCCGTGTCTGTACCTGTGGCAAATGGAGCTAGGTCCGCTGCAACCGCTGCCGCAGAACCACCTGAAGAACCACCTGGTACATGACCTAAGTTCCAAGGGTTTGCTGTAGCACCGTAGAATGAATTTTCAGAGGTTGAACCCATTGCGAACTCGTCCATGTTCACTTTACCTAAAGTGACTAGACCAGCGGCTTTGCCTTTCGCTACAACGGTGGCGTCGTAAGGAGAGATAAAGTTATCCAACATTTTTGAGCCCGCAGTGGTTTTAATGCCTTGGGTGCAAAAAATGTCTTTGTGTGCAATTGGCACACCTGTCAATGCGGTTGCTGTGCCTGCTTTTATTGCAGCATCTGCAGCATCGGCTTGTGCAAGCGCTTGTTCTGCTGTCACGGTTACATAAGATTTAACTTGTGTATCCAGTTTTGCAATGCGCTTTAAATAATGTTCAGTCAGTTCGCGAGATGAAAATTTAGCCCCAGCTAAACCCTCAGAGAGTTCACGAATCGATAAGCGATGTAAATCTGTCATGAGAAATGTCTTTACGTTAATTTTTACAAAATAATGGTTTAACTGAATAGAAATTATTCAATCACGCGAGGAACTAGGTACAAACCGTCTTGCACTTGCGGTGCAATGGCTTGATATTCATCACGATGATTGGTTTCTGAAACCACATCTTCACGTAAGGGTTGTGGGTGATCAAATGGGCTTTTAAGCGGCTCAACACCATCGGTGTCGATGCCTTTTAAGGTTTCCATCATGCCTAAAATTTTATTTAGACTTTGAGCATATTCAGCAGATTGCGTATCATCTAGCGACAATCGAGCAAGATTGGCGATTGCTGAAACTGTTTGTGCATTTAAATCTGCAGAATGCTGTGCATCCGATGTAGACATAACATCACCTGAGTCAGTATTAAAAAATTTCAAAATATCGTGCGTTATAATAAGCGATTGACTTGTTCAAATCATCACATTTAGTTAAAGTTGCCACCTTGCGTCCACATAAAGTTTAATCGAGAACGTCTCCGTGATTCTAAAAAGACTAATTGGCTTGTTTTCGCCCGATCTAGCCATTGATTTAGGTACAGCAAATACACTTATTTATGCACCAGGACGAGGCATTATATTAAATGAACCGACAGTTGTGGCAATTCGTCACAGTGGTTCACAAAAAATCGTTGCCGCGGTAGGTCTTGATGCAAAGCAAATGCTGGGCCGTACACCTGCAAATATCTCTGCCATTCGTCCAATGAAGGATGGTGTGATTGCCGATTTTGAAGTGACCGAAACTATGCTGAACCAATTTATTGGTAAAGTACATGAAAAACGTTTGTTCCCACCTGCACCTCGTGTTGTGGTGTGTGTGCCTTGCAAATCAACTTTGGTTGAGCGTCGTGCTATTCGTGAAGCGGTTTTTAATGCAGGCGCGCGTGATGTTCGTTTGATTGAAGAACCAATGGCTGCTGCAATTGGTGCGGGTATGCCAGTTGAACAAGCATGCGGTTCAATGGTGGTAGATGTTGGTGGTGGTACAACTGAAATTGCGATTATTTCGCTTCAAGGTTGTGTCTATGCTGACTCACTACGTATTGGTGGTGATGTATTTGATGAACAAATCATTAACTACGTACGTAAAGCACATGGTTGCGTGATTGGTGAAACCACCGCTGAAATTATCAAGAAAGAAGTGGGTATGGCTTTACCAGAAGCCGATGCCAAAGCACTTGAAATTGAAGTTCGCGGCCGTAACCTTGCTGAAGGTGTGCCACGTGCGATCACTGTGACTTCGGACGAAATCACGCAAGCGATTTCTGATCCATTACAAAGTATTGTTTCAGCTGTGAAATCTGCACTTGAGCAAACGCCTCCTGAGCTGTCTTCAGACATCGCTGAGCGCGGTATAGTGTTGACCGGTGGTGGTGCATTACTGCGTAACCTCGATAAACTTCTTGCGCAAGAAACAGGCTTACCTGTGGTGGTTGCAGAAGATCCTCTAACTTGCGTCACTCGTGGTGGTGGTAAAGTTTTAGAATTCTTCGATAATCCAAATCACGACATGTTATTTGTAGGCTAATAAAGGAATCGGCGGGTGCAAACAAATCTGTTTTCCAGACAACCGCCATCTTTTCGCTCATTTATCATTGCAGTGATCACATGCTTGGTCGTGCTGTTTTTTAACTGGCGCATGCCACATGTGATTCAACCTGCAAGAGATGTCTTGTACGCCGCTTATAATCCAATTTATGCCGTAGCAAGTTATCCCGTGTTATCGCGAGAGTGGCTGAATCAACAAACCAAGTCTGAAGCTCAATTGCGCCGTGAAAATACCGCGATGCAAGCCGAGTTATTGCAGGCGCAGGTGCGTTTACAAAAATTATCTGAATTATCTGCGGAAAATACACGTTTACGCGGTCTGTTAGATACCCCGTTGATTATTGATGGTCGTATGGAGATTGCAGAAGTCATTGGGACAGATGCCGATCCATTGCGCCATATTATTGTGGTAAACCGTGGTGCCAACAGTCAGTTAAAAGTCGGGCAAACCGTGCTCGATGACAAAGGGATTATGGGACAGATTATCAATGTCTATCCGCATAGTAGTCGCGTCATGTTGCTTTCAGATAAAGAACATTCTCTTTCGGTTCGCTTAGAACGATCTGGAATGCGTGCCATTGTTTCAGGGGCTGGAGATTTGGGTCATTTGAAAATGGAATACGTGCCGACCAGTGCAGAAATCAAAGTGGGTGAAAAAGTGTATAGCTCTGGTTTAGGTGAGCATTTTCCAGCAGGTTATCTGGTGGGCACCATTTCAAAGATCAGTCGTCATAATTCAGGCGAGTTTGCTCAAATTGATGTTGTTCCTGCTGCGCAGTTAGCGGGTGGGCATCATGTCGTTGTGTTATTTTCCGATTCTTTAGCGATGGAGCAACCGCATGCCGATCGCTAAACTTCGTGCTGCCAAACAGCGTGACCCGTTATTTCCGATCATTTTTTCGGTGATCATTGCTTCAGTGTTGATGGTTTATCCTTTGTCTTATGCGCTCTCTGGATGGCGTCCATTGTTTATGATGATGGTGATGCTGTTTTGGGTGCTGTGCCAGCCGACATGGAGCGGGATTTGGTTTGCCTTTGCAGTTGGGATTTTCACCGATTTACTACTTGATGCACCTTTGGGTTTAAATGCGCTTAGTTTTGTTCTGATTACTTTTGTGTCCCGTTTTTTAACGCGTGAACGTCGGATTATGACCTTTGCCAATATTTGGGTCATCACCACCTTGGCAGTGGTCGCGCATCTGTTTATTACCTGGATCGCACAAATTATGATTGGGGCACAGTTTTCCCTTGCACGTCATTGGCAACCACTGTTGAGTAGTGTGCTGACTTTCCCGATGGTCTATTTCATCTTGAAGAAATGGCGCGTTTAATTTTAGCATCCAGTTCGCCCCGTCGCCGCGAGCTGCTTGAGCAGCTCGGTCTTGTCTTTGATATCTATAGTCCAGATATTGATGAATCTGTACAAGTAGGCGAGCCAGTAGCTCATTATGTGGAGCGATTGGCATGCGCCAAAGCAGAGGCTGTACAACTTCAATATCCTGATGCAATTGTGATAGCTGCGGATACCAGTTTAGGGGTCGATCAAGAGATTTTAGGCAAACCTGAATCTAAGCAGCATGCATTTGAAATGTGGGGAAAAATTTCTGGGCGCAAGCATGATGTATATACTGCGGTTTGTGTTCGTACAAATACGCAAATTTCAAGTATAGTAGTTCGTACTGAAGTCGAATTTCAGCATTTGAGCCCGAATGATATGGAAGCATATTGGGCTACATCTGAACCCATTGGCAAGGCGGGAGCCTATGCTATACAAGGCATTGCAGCACGTTATATTCCACGCATAGAGGGAAGCTATAGCAATGTCGTGGGGCTACCGTTGCATGAAACGGTACAGTTATTACAGGCAGTTAAGGCACTAAATTAACTGTCTCAAAAGATTTTTTATAATGTTTTGAGTTTGTTATGTCTGATGAGTTATTAATTAACGTCACGCCTATGGAATGTCGCGTCGCGTTAATTGAAAACGGCACGGTCAATGAATTATTTATTGAGCGTACGGCGAAACGTGGTTTGGTGGGCAATATTTATAAAGGTAAAGTGGTGCGTGTTCTTCCGGGAATGCAGGCTGCTTTTGTCGATATTGGGCTGTCACGAACTGCTTTTTTACATATTAATGATATGGTTTGGTCACGTAATCAACCCACCCCCAATGTTTTTGAGCTCTTACAGCCGGGGCAAATTCTTACCGTTCAAGTCATGAAAGATATGCTGGGAACCAAAGGGGCTCGGCTTTCAACCGACCTTTCCATTCCTTCGCGCTACTTAGTGATGATGCCTTATGGCAATCATACGGGTGTGTCTCAACGCATTGAGTCTGAAGCTGAACGTGATCGTTTACGTTCGATGATTGAGCGTATTCAAGCGGAACATAAACTTCCGGGTTCAGTGATTGTTCGTACCGCCGCTGATGGGATTGCGGAAGCTGCTATTGCACAAGATATGGCTTATTTGGCAAAACTTTGGGAATTTATTCAGCGCAAGCAAATCAGTATAGCGGTGCCATCATTAATTTTTGAAGAACTGCCTTTACCCCAGCGTATTATTCGCGATCTTGCGAGTGAAAAGACCGCTAAAATTTCAGTCGACTCACGTGAAATTCATGGCAAGCTCCAAGAGTTCGTAGAAGAATTTGTCCCGAATATTAAAGAACGCCTCATTCATTATCCGGGTGAGCGCCCAATTTTTGATTTGTATAATGTCGAAGAAGACATTCAAAGAGCATTGCAGACGCGTGTTGCGTTGAAGTCTGGCGGTTATTTGATGATAGACCAGACTGAAGCTATGACGACTATCGATGTCAATACAGGGTCATATGTGGGTGGTCGCTCTTTAGAAGACACAGTGTTTAAAACCAATATGGAAGCGACACAGGTCATTGCGCGCCAGCTGAGACTACGCAATTTAGGCGGTATTATTATTATCGACTTTATTGACATGCAAGAGCAGGAGCATCGAACTGAGGTCATGACTCAGTTTGAACGGATGCTTGAGCAGGACCATGCAAAAACCAAAATTACGCAGGTTTCTGAATTAGGTTTGGTTGAAATGACGCGTAAACGTACGCGTGAATCATTAGAGCACTTATTATGTGAATCTTGTCCGACCTGTCAGGGACGGGGTTATGTGAAAACAGCTGAGTCTGTATGTTACGAAATCTTTCGAGAAATCATGAGATATACACGTGCGTATCAATCTCAGACTGGCTTTACTGTCGTTGCGCATCCATCCGTGATTGACCGCTTGTTAACCGCAGAAGCACCAGCAGTCGCGGATTTAGAGCATTTCATTGGTCGTGTGATTAAATTTCAGGTGGAAAATTTATATACGCAAGAGCAATACGATATCATTCTGAGCTGAAATTGTAACAATATATGGTTAAATAGTTGTTACAACTGAAATTTTACTTTCGATCTTAGATTTTTAATACTAGAAACACGGAAATAGCCAAAGCTTATTCTCTCAAATAGGTTTAGCAAATGAGGTGTGATATGGGTGTTAGAGAAGCAATTATTCAACCTAGTTTGAAACATTTATTAGATACGAAAGTAACGCATAATGCGTATATCGTAGATGATCAGGGTAAAGAAGTACAAATTACAACTGCCATGATTCGTACTGCGTGTCATCAATTATTAAAACAATGTCGTAGCATTAAAAACTAAGGGGCTTATCGAAGCCCCTTAGTTTTATTGATTATTCTTGTATTTCTGATTCGTTTTGCGGCATCAACTGACCGCTTGCAACTTTGGGTTTTCAACCCCCCACAATCGCTTCAAAGCGTTGAATCTCTTCTTCTAAGTGCGTGAGTAGATTCTGCATCTTCGGCAGTGCATTTCGACAAGCCGTCAAACCCACTTCAAGTTTATCTAAATAACTGGTCATAGTGATGTTGAGTGCCTGACCATCCAAAATGATTGAGGCAGGGTATAGCGCATCGAGTCGTGCCCCGTTCCAATACAATGGTTCACGTGGGCCAGGAACATTTGAAATCACCAGATTAAATGCTTGGCGCTTAGGCAGTAAGCCTGAGGCAATGTTGAGACCAGCCGCACTATAAACAAACGCACTATAGTTTAGAATTTGATTTGAGTTCATGCGTTTGAACTTTTCTTTGGCATTTTGCACACTACGACGAACAATTGCGAGGCGCTCTAGTGGATCTTCTTTATGCGTGCCTAAATTTGCCAGAATCATGGTGATACGATTGGACATAGACGAATCATCATCGCGAACTGATGCAGGCACCATGGCTATTAAAGGCTTTTTAGGAAGTGCGTCTTGGGACAATAAATATTCACGCAAGGCACCTGAACAAATCGCCAGTACGATGTCATTAATCGTGACACCCAAACTTTTAGAAATATGACGTAAACGGTCAAACTCAAAAGACTGTGCTGCAAAACGGCGGGAGGAACTAACCCGCTGGTTCAGAATAGAGCTGGGTGCTTGGAAGCTTGAAACATAATCAGGGTTACGTCCCATATCTTTCATGACTGTTTGTGACAACTCATACATGACACGTGGTGTTGACTCAAGCTGGCCCATTACGCCATTCATTATTTTCTTAAAGCGACTAACATTCGGTTCTTTTAAACGCTTCGCACGAGGGCCTTCAACACACCATGGTGGCACAATACTCTTTGCGTTTGGATCTTGTGATAATGATTTTTCCACCAAACGCATACCCGCGATACCATCCACCATCGCATGGTGAATTTTGAAGTACATCGCAAAACGATTCCCTTCAATCCCTTCAATGATATGACACGTCCATAACGGTTTAGCACGGTCAATTAAACTACTGTGTTCTTGTGAAATATAGGTGAGCAGTTCAAGAATACGCCCCGGTTGTGGGAGTGCGATATGACGAAAATGGTGATCAAGATCAAACTCTTCATCTTCATCCCAAAATAAACCGTTGAGTTTGTTGTTAAATGGAGGAATAGGAATGGATTTGGAGTTACGAATATCTGCAACTAAATTTTGAATGAAGCTGGCAGGTGCATTTTCAGGGATTTGGAATAAGAATAATCCACCCACATGCATGGGTTGTTGCCGTTTTTCAAGCGATAAAAAAATAAAGTCAATCGGATGTAATGGTCGCATAGTCTGGATTGCCTCCCTGCAATATCTGACCGCTCCTATATGAGCAATCTTGTTAGAATTATAGAACTAAATCTAGTATATCGATTTTTTTTAACAATGGGAGCGCTTTGTGTGTATCCATTGGTTGCGAAAAACCACTGCTTTGCAGTGGTTTTGATCTTTACTTTTTCAAATTACCTACATGTAGGCCACATTCTTTGTGTGTCGCTTCCTCCCACCACCAACGTCCTTCACGTTCATGTTGGTTTGGTAACACTGGACGCGTACATGGTTCACAGCCAATAGAAATAAAACCGCGCTCATGCAATGGATTATAAGGTACTTCCATCATGCGAATGTAGCTCCACACATCGGCACTGGACCAGTTGGCAAGAGGATTGTATTTAATTAACTGTTTACCTTCGCCTGAAAAGCCTGCATCTGCTTGAATAACTGGAATCTCAGTTCGTGTGCCTGGGCTTTGGTCTTTACGTTGACCCGTAATCCAACCATCTAAAGTCGCTAATTTTTTACGTAAAGGCTGAACTTTACGGATACCACAACACTCTTTATGATCATCTTGATAAAAGCTGAATAAACCTTTTTCATTGATCAGTTGTTGAACGGCATCTGCTTCTGGGAAGCAAATTTCGATATTAATGTTGTAGTGTTTACGCACAGTTTCGATAAATTGATAGGTTTCTGCATGTAAACGTCCTGTGTCTAAGCTAAAGACACGAAAAGGTTTACCTAAGTTAGCAGCCATATCAATAAGTACGACATCTTCTGCACCTGAAAACGAGATGGCAATTTCACCCGTTTGATTCAGTGCAAGTGCTAAAATTTCACTTGGTGATTTGTCTGCATATTCAGCTGCGAGAGCATCAACAAGATCAATAGTTGGAATGGTTGTCATAAGTATCCTGGCAATAGGCTTGGAATCTAACAAGACCTATATTACGTTATTTGCTGCGTATTTTAATAGAGTTGAAATAAGCCACTTATCACTAAAAAATAAATGCTTATGAAAAAAATAGATTTAAAAAACAGCAATGCATTAGACAAATATTAAGCTATGATAGTTCAAAATTTTTCCACGTAAATAAAAGGGAGTATTCATGGAAGTTGTTTGTCTTGATCTAGAAGGGGTGTTAGTTCCAGAGATTTGGATTAACTTTGCTAAAAAAACAGGCATTAAAGCGCTTGAAGCAACCACACGTGATATTCCTGATTATGATGTGCTCATGACGCAGCGTTTGAATATATTAAAAGAACATGGTTTAGGCTTAAATGATATTCAAGAAGTCATTGCTGAGATGGGCCCATTTCCAGGCGCAAAAGAATTTGTTGAATGGTTACGTACACATTTTCAGCTGATTATTTTGTCAGACACTTTCTATGAGTTTGCACACCCGTTGATGAAGCAATTGGGCTGGCCAACCATTTTCTGCCATAAACTAGAAACAGATGAAAATGGCATGATTACCGCGTATAAATTGCGTCAACCAGACCAAAAACGTCAAGCTGTTAAAGCCTTACACGGTTTGAATTTCCGTGTGATTGCTGCAGGTGATTCATATAACGACACCACGATGCTAGGTGAAGCGGATCATGGTTTCTTATTTGATGCACCAGAAAATGTGATTAAAGAATTCCCACAATTCCCTGCAATTCATGGTTATGAAGCTTTAAAAGAGGCAATTCGTAATGCCTCAGTTCGTGATATTCCAGCTTAATATATTGATTTTAAAATAATAAAAAATGGCGCCATTAGTGCCATTTTTTATTGAATTTCAATGTTAGTTAACATTGATTAATTAAAAGCGATAGCCAATTTTCATACCATATGCAAGGGCACTGTTATCTTCAAAGCTACCAACAACATTCCCACCTGTTTGTGCATCTGCATCACCTAACCATAGGTAACGTACGCCAGCAGCAATGAAATAGCTTTGTGCAGGGCTATATTGAGCGCCTAATCCAATACTCCAGTTTCCTTCTACAGGGCCAAGTGTCGTAACAGGGTTACCTGCTCCAGAGTCATAACCAACAGAAGCTGAACCAGCCCATTTATCATTAAACTTATGAGAAAGACCTGTTGTAATAGACCACTGATCATCTGAATAGTCGATTAGATTTTGTGCTTTACCTCTTGCAGCTTGTGTTGCAGCAGCTAAATATGTTGGCTTAACTGCAAATTGATCCCAATGTACCCAGCGAATATTTGCAAAAGCTAAGGTATCTTTAGCGACACCTGATTGCAAATCAATGTTTACAGACTGAGGTGTAACAACTTCTGTGTTTGAGTTGGGACGAACAACAGCACCTAGGGCAAATGTTTCTGAAGTATCAAGTTCATGTTTAATTTCAGAGCGATAAGTGATAGCAGCTCTAAGTGCAATTTCAGGAATAGAGTATGCGGCACCTGCAATCCAACCGAAAGCATCATCTTCTTTGAGATCTATGTCGTAGCCACCTAATAGACGAGTACCACCGTATGCGGCGCCACGTAATGAAACTTTTCCTTCAACTGTTTGATATACGGGGCCTGCATAAAAATTCCAGTTTTGGTTGGGTTGGTAACCAATCAGCGCAGTTAGATTATGAGTATCAACTTCAACAGACGTTCCTTCCATACCATTACCAAATGTACCTGCTGTTGATGAGTAGGTTGCATCAGCACCGAAAGGCTGATCATATAATAATCCTAGTGAAATATTATCGGTTGCCTGTATTTTAATCGCTGCAGAAGGGAAGTAGTAATCACCTCCCATATCACTGATTTTTTCATCTTTAACAACTGTAGAGGTACCTTCTACAGTTGGATCAATTACTGTAAAACCAGCTTCAGCATAGTTGCCCGATTGAAAAAAAGCAGACATTGATTGCCCAGATCGATCTAGACCGCCAGCTATGACAGAAGTTGTTGGGATTAAGCTGAGCAAAATAGCCGAGCGAAGAGCTGTAAGCTTCATAGGGAACATTCCTTGTTGTAGCTTTATGTAAGTGATTGGCACGAAAAGTAACATAAATACAAAAAGAGTAAATGCTCAACTACGGTTGTAAAATGAACTGAAAAGTTAAAAAATATACTTGTGTAGAGTAAAAACACTAAAAAAAAATATTAATTTTATGATTTATATGGATTTATTTTTAGATGCTGAGTGGCTGATTGAATATTATGCAAAATGTTTAAGTGTTTGTTTATTGCTCAAATGAATCACAAGTGTATAAAAAAGAGCGTAGGTGTCATTGTTGAAAATGAAAAAACCATCTTTGCAGATGGTTTTTTCAGTATTAGTAATTAGAACTTGTAACCGATTTTTAAGCCATAAGCTAAAGCATCATTGTCATTAAATTCTGCAACATAAGTATCTGATCCAAAGTTAGATGCGACTTGCGCTTTTGCATCGCCTAACCAGAAGTATTTAACACCACCAGCGATAAAGGTTGCAGGTGTTGGACTATATTGAAGTCCTAAGCCAACATTCCAGTAACCTTCAGTTGGGCCAAGCGTTGATATAGGATTACCTGCACCAGAATCCCAACCTACTGAGACATTACCTGCCCATAGATCATTAAATTTACGGCCTACACCTACGTTTGCTGACCATTGGTCATCAGTATAACCAACAATATCAAAGCCATTTGGGTTGTCTGGAGTCTGGCCTAGCGCACCTAGAGTATCTGCAACAGTTCCGAATTGTTTTAGGTCAATAGAAAAGTCTTTCCAATTCACCCAACGTACATTTGCAAAGGCAACTGTATTTGCCATGATCCCTGTTTGGAAATCAAGGTTAACAGATTGGGGAGTTGTAATATTTGCATCTGTTGCTACATCGTAAACAGGGCTACTGCCAACAAATGCTAATACGTTACTTTGACCATATTCGCGAGCAGATGCTTTGTGGTCAATTTCAGAGCGATAAGTGATAGATGTTTTTAAAGCAATTTCAGGAATTTGATAAGCAAAGCCAGCTAACCAGCCAACTGCACCATCTTCATCTAAATCAGCATTATATAAGCCAAGGCCGTTAGCTGAACCATATGCCGCACCACGTAATTGAACATTACCTTTAATTGTTTGATAAACAGGACCAGCATAAATGTTGAAATTTTCATTTGGCTGGAAACCAAAAATCATAGACAAACTTTGAGTGTCAACTTCTACTTCAGTTGCTTCACCGTTTAAGTGGAACAAACCTGTATTGAGACCAACAAGTGGGTCACTTGTTGAGTATGCAGCATCAGCACCAAATGGTTGGTCATAGATCAAACCAAATGAGAAGTGGTCTGTTACTTGTAATTTAAGAGCAGCTGAGGGGAAGTAGTAATCATCTCCCACGTCAGAAAGATTGCCGCCACCAGCAGTTGAAATAGCCTTCCCAGATACATCTGGATCTAATACAGAAATACCTGCTTCAAAGTAATTACCAGGTTGCAAGAATGCAGAGATTGACTGACCTGAACGATCTAGAGCAGCGGCAAATGCCCCCGTCATTGGTACAGTTGCTAAAATCATTGCTGTGCTTAGTGCTTTTAATTTCATTATACATTTCCCTTGGGCTATAAAGTCTTTTATGACAGTTTTTGTTGATGCTTTAAGCTTTCATCTAGGATGATTTCGGCTTGTATTCACCGAGACCATTTGTTACTCCATGTGACAAAAATATCACAATTAAAATAAGAGTAAATACTCTAGATATAACTAATCAGTTCAAAAAATAATCATAATAGAGTTTTTATACTAAAAAAACACATTTATATAATTTAAGTTAATGAAAAATATAAATATATAACTTGAAATATAAAATTTATTTTTTGATTGAAAATCACCCAATTAAGCTTGAACATAAATCCTTTTTTGCGATGCGTATCACTGTTTTTCTTTGCTGTTTTATAATACAAAATTATATTTTGTAGATCATTTATCGATTATTTTTATTTAGAAAACCAAGTTATTGTTTTTTACATGATTAATATTGTCTACAGCAGCAATGATAATTGTTGCGGTTATATTGCGTTGTGTTATAAAAAACATATAGATTTGAATCAAATGTTAAGAACAAAAATCTTTAGTTTTAAATATAGATGAATGAAGACAGGTGGTCATTAAGCGGTGTAATCAGCACTCTATCTTGGCTTAAATAAGTTATCGTTTTGTTATACCGTTAAAAGCATAATTTATTAAAAAATTTAGAGTTTTAGTTCGCTATCGCTCTACTGTGAACCATAAATGATTAGAAGGATGGGCTTTGTTGTACAAACCTATTCTTAAAGCCATCTTTAGCAATATAATTTCCGAATGAAGAAGCCAGCACCTAAAATTGACCGTACAAGCAATTGCTCCTCATATAACCGAGTTCTCATTAATCGTGGAAATATTGCCATTTGGTTTGATCTTGAAACTCAGAGGTATGCTCATTATTGAACAAAGTAGCAAAACCAGAAGTCATACAATATGGCTTCGACTTTTGTCTCTTAACTCGGTTGGAGGAACGCCAAACCAACTTTTAAAGTTGCGACTAAAAATAGATAACTCTGCATAGCCCAACTGTAGAGCAATATCCGTCAAATTCACATTGCCTGCATCAAGCATACGCAGTGCTTCTTTTTTTCGGACATTTTCGAGTATATCTCGATAGGTTGTTCCTTGCATTTTTAAAGCGCGCTGAAGCTTTTTCGGATGCATGCCCATACACAGCGCGATATTTTCAATGCTGCAGTCTCCTGTCGCCATCAGCATGCGGACTGAACTCTCTATCAGTGCGGTATTGTCTTCAGTTTTGGTGCTGCTTTGTGTTTCAAGCTGCTGTACGATCAGCTGATTGATGGCATCTTCATTAAAGTTATAGGGTTTATAGCTTAAAAAGCTTGCAGGAAAATAAAGTGCATCTTCATCGGTTTCAAACTCTACCTGACATGAAAAATGTGCTTGGAAAGTTTGAGCACCTTTTTGTGGTGCTTTTTGCTTGAAGCAAATTTTTTCTGCATGCCACTGCGGGCCAATCAAATCTTTTAAAATATTCGCGACAAGGCAAATGGCCAGTTGTGATTTTTGTGGTACATCGGTGTTGTATTCACTTAATCGAACAAAGTTCAACTTACAGAGTAGAGCATTATGCTGCGAGACGTGGAAGACAATGCCTTCAGCATGTAAATAGACATATTTTTGCGCCACGCTTAAGGCTTCAAGTATGGTCATTTGTCGGGACATATAGACGCCAATCAAACCGATTGTGCTAATATTTTGGAGTGCACCGAGTTTTAAACCGAAGCAATCATCCTGACAAGCTAAGGCCGCTTTTTCCAATAAATTTAAATAATGATCATAATGAATAAATGAATCTGGATCACGGAGTAAAGCAGGTAAAATCCCGATCTCTTTCAAGATTTCTATAGGGTTTACGCCATAACTACGGACTAAGTCTTCAAAACCGCCGAGGCTGGCTGCACGAATATAACTTCCCATTACAACATTCCGTGTTGTCCTAAAAGATCAATTTAGTGTCCTAAAAAGTCAAGCATAATTCAAGTCATTTGTTAAAGTAGGATAAGAGATTGTCTCAATCAACATAGAAAAGAAGTATTGAATCACCATTTTTAGCCGTGAAAGGAAAAGCATATGCAACTTACGGTTCAGCCTCATATCGAGCAAACAGTGATAGAACAGACATTACACGATTGTTTTCAATTGCAGCGCAAAAGCTTTCATCAACAAGGCATTGAAACGATTGCGCAACGTAAGCAACATTTACTGAATTTAAAAGCACTGATTAACGATCACCGTGAAGCAATTATTGAAGCCCTGAATCGAGATTATGGCAATCGTTCACGTCATGAAACCTTACTGGCAGAAATTATTACGGTCACAGATGATATTAACGGCAGCATCAAACACTTGAAACAGTGGACTAAAGTACAAAAAAGACATGTCGATCATAGCTTGTATTTTGGTGCGAAGAACCGCGTAATTCCTCAGCCACTGGGGGTGATTGGAATTATTGTGCCGTGGAATTTTCCCATCAATTTGATGTTTTCACAGTTGTCGGCCGTGTTTGCTGCGGGAAATACGGCTATGGTTAAAATGTCTGAAAATTCAAGACATTTGGCTGAATTGCTGATTGAGTTAAGCCCCAAATATTTTAAAGCGGAAAAATTACAGATTTTCGATGAGACTGGTGAAGTGGGTATCGCATTTTCAAAATTGCCGTTTGACCACCTGATGTTTACTGGTTCTGGTGCGACAGGGCGTAAAGTCATGGCTGCTGCAGCACAAAACTTAACCCCTGTGACTCTGGAACTGGGTGGTAAATCTCCTGCGGTGATTGACCCTGAATACCCTATTGAGAAAGCTGTAGAACGCATTATGTTTGTGAAACAGTTTAATGCGGGACAAATTTGTACCAATGTCGATTATTTATTTGTACATGAGTCGAGGTTACAAGCGTTTATTCAAGCGGCATCAGTTTGGGTGCAGGAACATGTGCCTGATATTCATAGCAAAGATTATACTTCTGTGATTGATGAGCGTGCATTTCAGCGCTTAGTACATAGCTTGGCAGATGCTGAAGCCAAAGGGGCTAGTTTAATTAATTTAAATCAGCAAGAGCCTGATGCTGCGACACGAAAATTTCCACTGACTTTGGTGTTGAACAGTAATGATGAGATGGAAATTGATACGCGTGAAACCTTTGGCCCGATCTTGATGGTCAAAACCTACCAAAAGCCTGAAGATGTTGTTGACTATATTGTGCAGCGTGATCGTCCATTGGCCTTTTATCCATTTAGTAATAACAAAAGCCTAGTCGAATTTTATATCAGCCGAGTTATGTCGGGCGGGGTTTCGGTCAATGATGCCTTATTTCATGTCGGGCAGCATGACTTGCCATTTGGTGGGGTCGGTGCCAGCGGGATGGGGCATTATCATGGCTATGAAGGCTTTTTGACTTTTTCCAAAATGCGTCCTGTGTTTTATCAGGCGGGTTTTTCGAGCTTGAAGTTTCTCGCGCCGCCTTACGGAAAATTTGCCAATTGGCTGTTGAATTTATTGATTCGGATGAAGTCATAAGCGCTTAAATTTAAAAACAGAAAAATAAAACTATTAAAGGAGTTAATAGGATGAATAAAATAGATTTTGATTATGATCAAATTGTGATTGGCTCAGGCTTTGGTGGATCGGTCAGTGCTTTACGCCTTAGTGAAAAAGGCTATAAAGTCCTGATTTTGGAGAAAGGCTTACGCCGTGAAGATAAGGATTTTCCAACCACCAATTTAGACACCAAAAACTATTTGTGGCGTCCTGAACTGGGATTCAGAGGTACGATGCAATTTACTTTCACCAGTAAAACCACCATTTTGCACGGGGTAGGCGTTGGTGGGGGCTCACAAATTTATGCCAATGTACACTTAATTCCACCTGATGCGGTTTTTGAGTCCGAGGCGTGGACCAAGATTCGTAAAGACTGGAAAGAAACCTTAAAACCGTTTTATGGTCTCGCTCAACGTATGTTGGGTACAGCGAATAATACTTATACCAATATTGCAGATGACACGTTAAAAGAAGTTGCGAGTGAAATTGGATATGCAGACTCTTTTAAAACGGTCAACACAGGGGTATTCTTTTCGCAAGCAGCTGGTCAGGAAGGTCAATTAGCGAAAGACCCGTATTTTAATGGAGAGGGGCCAGATCGTAACTCCTGTATTTATTGTGGCGCTTGTATGTTGGGGTGTCGCAGTAATGCCAAAAATACCCTCATGAAAAATTACTTGTATTTTGCTGAACGTAATGGCGTTGAAATTCGTCCAAGTTCTGAAGTGGTGAAAATTACACCACTGAATGAAGATGGTAGCGCAGGTTACGAAGTAATAGTCAAAGAAACCCTTGGGAAACAAGTTCGTCAGTATAGTTTGCGCAGTCGTGGGGTGGTGTTATCTGCGGGTGTAATGGGCACTGTACCGATGTTGTTAAAAATGCGTGATCAGCATAAAACTTTACCCAATATTTCTTCATTGCTGGGACAGGAAGTTCGGACGAACTCGGAAACCCTGACCACAGTGAACAATACTGGTAAAAAACTGGATGATGGTGTGGCAATCAGCTCCTTTATTTCAGTCGATGCAGATACCAATATCGAGGTCACACGTTTCCCTGAAGGTGCGGATGCTTCATGGATTTATATTCCATACGTGCCGATGGTGACCGGTCAGGGCTTTATGCGCTTTATGAAGTTTGTGCTAAACACTTTAATACATCCCTTAAAAACCTTTAAAGTACTGCGTTATAAGGGTAAAGCCAAAGATTCGATCATTTTATTGGTAATGCAAAAGTCTGAAGCATTCATTCATTTTGAATGGCGTAGAAAGTGGTATCGACTGTTCAAAAATAGTATCACTGCTGTGCAAAAAGAAGGGGACACGCCACTCACCGTTTCATTCCCTGCGGCAGAAGAAGCCACTAAAATGATTGCACAAAAGTTGGGTGGAGAATCAGGTTCTGCACTTACCGAAATTTTACTGGGAACGCCAACGACAGCACATATTATGAGTGGTGTCGCGATGGGCAATGATAAGTCGAATGGCGTTGTGGACTTCACAGGTCAAGTCTTTGGTTATCAAAATTTACGCGTATTAGATGGTTCGATTGTACCTGGAAATTTAGGTGTGAATCCCTCACTGACCATTACCGCACTGTCTGAATTTGCGATGAGTCAAATCCCAGTGTTCTCCGCAGAGCGGGCAGCAAAGATTCAGCGTATCGAATTTAGTCAGCCTTTGGACGGACAGGTGTCTGACTTGAAGGGTACTGGTGATTTAGCCAGTGCATTAAGTTATGCTTAAAAAAGTGGATATGGTTTGGGCTGGTGATGGTGCCTAATACGGCAAAATAGACAGCCGAAGCAATACAATCTTGAGATCATTATCCCTCTAACGCTGTATGACAGCGTTAGAGGGCGTTGCTGATTTTATGGGCTATAATTCAGAAATTCCTAAGCTAAGAAGAGAGCAAAAAGCTATCTTACCTTTTTACCGATTAATTGGGGGGCATTACTGAGTCTATTCATAGACCCAAAAGCCATAGTTTATTTTTACTTGTTATAAAATATGACTAGGGTGTGTTGACACTTTTAGCTTAAAAAAATAGCGAAGTAGTAAAATCAAATCGCCAAACCCAATTTTACTATTCGCTATGCCTCGTACCATGCTGACAGATCAACACTGGCAAAAGTTGAAAGTTATTCTGCGTAATTTATCCATTCACCACAACTCAAATTTACGCAATTTTATTGAAGCTATTCTCTATAGAATTAGAACAGGCTGTCCGTGGCGAGATATTCCTTGTTGTTTTGGTCATTCAAACTCTATTTTCAAACGTTTTAATCGTTGGTCAAGCAGCGGTAAGTTACTTAGATTATTCAAATTACTAGCCTCATGCCCCGATATGGAGTGGATTTTTATTGATGGCTCTCATGTACGTGCTCATCAACATTCTGCCGGCATAGCGAATCAATCTATTTCTAAAAGTGTAGGAGGAAACTCCTCAAAAATACATTTGATTGTTGATGCACATGGCAATCCTATTGATTTCATGATTACCGATGGAACCACACATGATGTTAAAGTTGCACCTGATTTAATATCAACATTAGATTTAAAAGAGACAAAAGTGGTATGCGCAGATAAAGGCTATGATTCAGAACCACTGCGTGAACAGATCAGGAAAACAGGGACTAAAGCGAATATACCAAAGAAAATGAATAGCCAATCTAACAATGACCATATGGACTGGTATTTATATAAAATCAGGCATTTAGTTGAAAATATGTTTTGTAGATTAAAGCAATTTAGAGGAATAGCTACTCGATATGACAAGCTCAAAAGAAATTATCAAAGTTCTGTTGCTTTAGCCTGTATATTTTTATGGCTACCTTTATAGGGTTAATTATGAACAGTAAATGTCAACAAGCCCTAGTAAAATCAAAATAATCACTAAGATCAAAGTAATCATGACTGTTTCCATAGCTTGACCTCTAAATCTTGGGTTTTATCTAATTTTAACACGCTCATTCGATCACTATATATTCAAAAAAGATCATTTTATATTCTTTAAATATGGAGTTGCATATATATGATTATTCATATATAAGCATATATAAAGATTCAATTGAGTTTGAGCAAATGTCTGCTACTCCAAAAGTTAAGATTTATCACAACCCTGAATGTGGTACATCACGTAATACATTGGCATTAATTCGTAATACCAATATTGAACCTGAAGTGATTGAGTACCTTGTAACACCTCCATCTAAAAATGAACTGATTCAAATGATCGCGGATGCAGGTTTAACGGTGAGAGAAGCGATTCGTAAGAATGTTGATGCTTATCATGATCTAGAGCTAGAACGTGATGATTGGATGGATGAACAGCTTTTAGATTTTATGCTGCAGCATCCAATTTTGATTAACCGTCCATTCGTAGTCACTGAATTAGGAACTCGTTTAAGTCGTCCGTCAGAATTGGTTTTAGAAATTCTGCCACTCCCACAAAAGGGTGCTTTTAGTAAAGAAGACGGTGAACAAGTGTTGGATGCAAATGGGCAGCGATTAAAATAAATATGTACTGGGTATCTGTAAGTATTGCTATATCCAGAGGTTTGAGTAGGTGAAAGTATGGATCAAATCAATTTCTTTAAATGTTTGGCTGATGAAACGCGATTCAACATCGTCATGTTGGTTCTTGGAAATAATGAACAGTGTGTTTGTGATTTGACTGAAAAACTACAACTCAGCCAACCCAAGATTTCACGGCATTTAGCCTTATTACGCTCTTCTGGTCTTTTACAAGATCGACGTCAAGGACAATGGGTCTATTACAGTCTCAATCCCAATTTACCTACTTGGTGTATAGACGTACTTAATACCCTTAAAAATGCTGATTTACAGCCAAAAGTTGCTCCATCATTTCAACAAATCAATAGTTATTGCGAGTAGAACAATATGAAATTCCTTTTTTTGTGTACTGGAAATAGTTGCCGTAGCATCCTGTCAGAAGTGCTGTTTAATAGTCGTGCCCCAGAGGGTTGGAAAGCATACAGTGCAGGTAGTAAGCCATCAGGGCAAGTACATCCACTGACCATAGAAACTTTAGAAAATCTAGGTCTTTCAACAGATGGTTTGTGGAGTAAAACCATTGATGATTGTGAACAATATCAACCTGACGTAGTGATTACGGTTTGTGATTCGGCTGCGCAAGAAGCGTGTCCACTGTATTTAGGTGGAGCAATCAAGGCACATTGGGGCTTGGCTGATCCTTCGCATTTAGACTTGCCGAAAGAAGAGAAGCTCAAAGCATTCCAAGTGACTGTAGACCATATCAATCGTCGTTTAGATGCGTTATTTGCACTGGATACAGCGCACATGTCTCGTCCTGAATTGATTGCTGCAATCAATCACATCTCAGATATTGAATGAGAACATCATGGCTCAACAAAGACTGTCATTTTTAGATCGTAACCTCACTCTATGGATTTTCATCGCGATGGGGTTGGGAATTGCGATCGGTGTGTTCTTTCCACAAGCCTCAGTGGCATTGGATAAAATGAGTGTGGATTCCGTCAATATCCCGATTGCAATCGGTTTGATTTTGATGATGTATCCACCTTTGGCAAAAGTGGACTATGCAGCGCTACCACAAGTGTTTAAAGACAAAAAAACTTTAGCTTTGTCTTTGGTACAGAACTGGGTGATAGCACCAGTATTAATGTTTGCATTAGCCATTATTTTTCTACATAGCTATCCAGAGTATATGACTGGCTTAATCCTGATAGGACTAGCTCGTTGTATTGCAATGGTCTTGGTGTGGAACGGTTTGGCCTGTGGGGATAACCAATATGTTGCTGCATTGGTGGCCTTTAACAGTATCTTCCAAATTTTATTTTTCAGTACCTATGCTTGGTTGTTCTTGACCTTCTTACCACCTTATTTTGGTGTTGCAGGGCAAGTGATCAATGTCGATTTCTGGACGATTACCCATGCGGTACTGGTGTACTTAGGGATTCCATTTTTCCTTGGCTTTATGACGCGATTCACTCTAGTGAAAGCTAAAGGTCTGGATTGGTATCAAAATGTCTTCTTACCTAAGATCAGTCCACTGAGTTTGTTGGCTTTATTATTCACGATTGTGGCGATGTTTAGCCTGAAAGGGAATGATGTGGTGAGCTTACCACTCGATGTCTTGCGTATTGCCATTCCATTGACCATTTACTTTATCGTGATGTTCTTCATCAGCTTCTTTATGAGCAAGTGGATGGGGAATGACTATGCTAAAACCACAGCCATTTCTTTTACTGCTGCGGGAAATAACTTTGAATTGGCACTTGCTGTAGCGATTGCAACTTTTGGTTTAGCTTCACCTGTGGCGTTTACCACGGTAATCGGCCCATTGGTTGAAGTACCAGTGTTAATTGCTTTAGTCAGTGTGTCTTTGTGGCTCAGAAAAAAGTTTTTTAAAGCAGAGGTGTAATTTCTATGACTCTCCCAAATGTAGATATGAATCTTTTGGATCAACCGACTTTAGAAAAGGTACAGGCCAAAGCGCTAGATCATCCACCCCGTATTTTACTGCTCTATGGTTCTAACCGTGAGCGTTCATACAGCCGATTGGCGGTGATGGAAGCTGGTCGTATCTTAGAGCAGTTTGGTGCAGAAGTTAAAATCTTTCATCCTAAAGGGCTGCCTTTACCTGAAGATGCGGACACTGAACATCCAAAGGTTAAAGAGTTGCATGATTTACTCGCTTGGGCAGAAGGAATGGTGTGGTGCTCGCCTGAGCGTCATGGCTCAATGAGTTCAATTTTCAAATCGCAAATTGACTGGATACCATTGGCAGGCGGTGCAATTCGTGCAACGCAAGGTAAGACCTTAGCTTTGATGCAGGTCAGTGGTGGTTCGCAATCTTTTAACAGCTTAAACCAGATGCGTATTTTAGGCCGTTGGATGCGCATGATCACCATTCCAAACCAATCGTCTATTCCCAAAGCTTTTTTAGAGTTTGAAGAAGATGGCAGGATGAAACCTTCATCCTTCTATGATCGAATTGTCGATGTTATGGAGGAGCTGTATAAATTCACGCTACTGACGCGTGGGCAGAGTCAGTACCTCACGGACCGTTATTCAGAGCGAAAAGAGTCGGCAGAAGAATTATCTAAGCGTGTCAATCAACGTAGCTTATAAATGTTAGATGATCAAAGATGTTGAAAAGCAGCTTGAGCAATTGAAAAGCCCAATTACAGATTTGATCAATTTTTAAAATTCGCTCAGTTTGTTGAATAGACTGGGCTTTTTAATTTTGAATATGGCTTAACTATAGCAAATGGGAGAGTGGCTTTGGCACAACTACAAGCAGAAGTCGATGTAGTCATTATTGGTGGTGGTCAGTCGGCACTTGCTACAGCTTATTTCCTCAAACGTAAAAAAGTGCCATTTGTGATTTTAGATGATCAAACGCAGGCAGGTGGAGCATGGCTGCATGCTTGGCAGTCGCTACGCCTTTTTTCACCGCATACATGGAGTTCGTTATCGGGTTGGATGATGCCAACAACAGAACACACCTACCCAACGCGAAATGAAGTGATTGAGTATTTGTTGGCATACGAGCAACGCTATCAATTTCCGACCATTCGGCCAGTCCATGTCGATCATATTGAACAAAAAGAGGAGCGCTTAGATGTGTATGCTGGAGATCAATATTGGCGGGCAAAGGCTGTGGTCAGTGCAACAGGTACATGGAGTCAACCTTATATTCCACATTATGAAGGACATGAGCGATTTGAAGGGATACAAATACATTCAGCTCATTACGTAAATCCAGAGCCTTTCATCAATAAAAAAGTGATCGTGGTTGGAGGTGGCAACTCTGGTGCACAAATTCTTGCTGAAGTCTCAAAAGTTGCAGATACCACTTGGGTCACAGTAACACCACCTCAATTTTTATCGGATGATGTTGATGGGCGGGTCTTGTTTCTTCGGGCAACGGAGCGTTTAAAAGCCCAACAGGAAGGTAAAGTGATCAATCAGCCTGTTGGTGGTCTGGGTGATATTGTCATGATAGATAGTGTCAAAGAGGCCCGTGAACGTGGCGTATTACATAGCCGAGAACCGTTTAATGCATTTGAAGAACATTCAGTTGTTTGGGCGGATGGTACAACACAAGCCGTAGATGCTGTGATTTGGTGTACAGGGTTCAAAGCTTCACTGAATCATTTAAGAAGTCTTGATGTGGTAGAACCTGATCAAACGGTTGCTGTCCATAATGGGCGTTCAATGAAAGTAAATAATTTATGGTTGGTTGGCTATGGTGAGTGGACAGGCATGGCATCGGCGACTTTAATTGGAGTGTCCAGAACAGCAAGAGCTGCGGCTGATGAAATTGCTGCCTACTTGACTAGCTAAAACGTATAAGTTTAAAGGGATGCATAGACAGGTTTCATGCATGAACAATTCGATTTGATTCGATACGGAGGAGGACGGAAATAGAATTCGCCGTGAAGCAAATGGAAAGCAATTATTGATGATTGATAGGAGATTTAAGCTACTCTAAGTAGCTAATTAAAATAAGAAAACCTATCTATTGAAATCAGAAAAGCAGCCGAAGCTGCTTTGCGTTTTTTTATCATCGTTGAACTTGCCTCTAAGGCATTCACCATCAGCACAACTTCCGCCAGACTTAGGCGTCTACTTTGGCGGTACGAGAGTTATGGCTTAATTCATCTGCATGTAGGAAATGCGTATGCTGCGGTGCGCGTTTGGTTTTGCTCCATTCTTCCAGCATGTCATATTTCATTTGTTCAGTAATCATGGCAATTTTTTGTGGTGCTTTTTCATCGTCATAGGCTAGTTCCAAACGATGGCCATTTGGATCAAAGAAATAAATTGAGTGGAAAATACCATGATTGGTAATGCCCAAGACCTCTATGCCATTGGCTTCTAGGTGTTCTTTAGCATCAATCAGTGCCTGACGGTCTTTGACTTTGAGTGCAATGTGCTGCACCCATTTTGGGGTGTTTTCATCACGACCCATTTCAGGCTGGGTTGGTAGTTCAAAGAAAGCCAGCACATTACCGTTTCCTGCGTCTAGGAATAGGTGCATATAGGGATCAAAGGCTTTGGTTGAGGGGACATGGTCTTCAGCAAAGGCGAGAATGAAATCCATATTTAGATTTTTTTTGTACCATTCCACCGTTTCTTTGGCATCTTTACAACGGTAGGCCACATGGTGGATTTTTTCAATTTGAATGGTCATTTTTATATCCTTATAAAAAACTTAAGCAGCTTCAGGCTGCATTTCAGGTGCAGCGTGTTGAAAGGCCTCTAAACTGTTGCAATGGGTATAGATCGAACAAATTTTTGGATAATCGGATAAATCAAGATTAAAACGTAGAGCGTTATAGACTTGTGGAATCAGGCAGCAATCCGCTAGGGTCGGCTGATTGCCAAAACAGAATTTGTCATTTGACTGTTCCAGTTGTGCTTCAAGGGCTTTAAAGCCCGTTAAAATCCAGTGTTTATACCAAGCTGTTTTCTGCTCATCACTTATTTCCAATGTACCCGTTAGGTACTGAAGTACCCGTAGGTTGTTGAGTGGATGGATATCGCAGGCAATACTCAAACTAAATGCACGGATCAAAGCACGCTGCTGCAAGTCTTGAGGGAGCAAGGCCATGTCTGGGAATTTTTCTTCTAAATATTCAAGAATACTTAGCGATTGAGTCAGAGCAAAATCCTGCTCTGCCCATGTTGGCACCAGCTCACTAGGATTGATCTGACGGTAGCTTTCACTATGCTGTTCACCGCCATTATTGACTAAGTGCACAGGGACATGTTCAGCAGTCAGACCTTTTAAATTCAGGCCAATACGAACTCGGTAAGCCGCAGAACTACGAAAATAGGTATACAGTTTCATGGGCAACATCCTAGGCTGCAATTATTGGGTAAAACCAAAATCCACTGCTGGCAGAATTTTGCCGCTGACTTCACCAAAACCAATCCGCAAATCATCTTTTTCGCAATAGCCTTTCATAATGACGGTATCGCCGTCTTGAATGAAGTTACGCTGTTCGCCATTTGATAGCGTTAAAGGTTTGGTGGCATTCCATGTGATTTCGAGCAATGAACCATAAGAATCTGGGGTTGGTCCTGAAATGGTCCCTGAACCCATCAAATCACCGACCTGCAAGTTACAGCCCGCAATCGTATGATGTGTCAGCTGCTGAGCCATGGACCAGTACATATATTTAAAGTTGGTTTTGCAGATCACATTGCTCTGGTCGTTATTCTCAGGCTGAATTTCAACCGAAAGATGAATGTCATAGCTGTTGCTGCTGTTGTCTTCACGCAGATAAGCCAAAGGTTTCGGCTCTTGTTCAGGCGAACTGGTTTTAAATGGCTCAAGTGCTTCCAGCGTCACAATCCAAGGTGAAATAGACGATGCAAAAGTTTTGGCATTAAACGGGCCAAGTGGCACATATTCCCATTGCTGCAAGTCACGAGCAGACCAGTCATTAAACAGCACCATACCGAAAATATGATCCCAAGCGTTTTCAATTGGAACAGGTTGACCCAGCTGACTTGATTTACCTACGATAAAGCCAGTTTCCAGTTCAAAGTCGAGTTTACGACAAGCAGAAAATACAGGACGTTCTGAATCTGGCAGCTTGATTTGTCCTGATGGACGGACAATGTCAGTGCCGCTCACAATAACTGAGCTGGCACGTCCATTATAACCAACAGGGAGTTCTGACCAGTTGGGCAACAGCGCATTTTTCGGGTCACGGAACATGCAACCGACATTGGTGGCATGTTCTTTAGATGAATAGAAATCGGTATAGCCTGAAATGTCTACCGGCAGATGCATTTTGACGTCTGATTGTTTGAAGAAAACTTGATCACGCAGGGCCTGATTGTCACGAAGTTCAGGATTATCTGCGGACAACAAAGCTTGTAATTCTGCGCGGACCTTAGACCAATTGGCTTGACCTGATTCAATAAACATATTCAGTGTCGGTTGATTAAAGAGCAGTTTGCCATCTGTTACTTTGCAATAACCATGCGCTTCCAGTACCGCCAGATCAACCACCCATTCTCCCAGTGCTACGCCAGCACGGGCCTGCGAATTGTGTTTTTCACTAAAAATGCCATAAGGCAGGTTTTCTAGTGGGAAATCTGAATGTGCAGCAATTTCAACAAATGACTTCAAGCGTTTGCTCATGGATATTGATCCTTTCCGTGGAAAATTTAAGTTCTAGATAGAATCATACTTATATTTTAAAATTACGCAATAAATAATTTATTTATGAATAGTGTAAATTGTTAGGCTATACTACTCTGAATGAGAGAGTCAGGTTTAGATGGCTCACATTTTTGATTTAAGTAGTACAATTCACCAATGGAGTTATGACAACTAATGCAACTATGCAGGGTAAAGCGATGAGTGTTGAGGAAGAAAAAATACAGGGAGGGGTTCAGTCTCTGGAAGTTGGATTAACCGTATTGGATGCATTGACCGCACATAATGCACCGATGATGTTAAAAGAGCTGTCCGAAGTTTTATCCATGCATCCGGCCAAAGTACACCGTTATGTGGTGAGCTTGATTCGTAAAGGTTATGCTCAGCAATTAACGGATGGGCGTTATAGTTTAGGTGAGCGCGCACATGCTTTTGGGGTGAATGCACTCAAACGAACAGATATGCTGGAATTAAGCCAGCGTTATATTCAGGACATTCAGCAACGTCTGAATTGCAGTATTCATGTGAGTAAATGGTTTGCCGATGGTGCGGTCGTGGTTCAGTCTCTAGAATCTAACCATGTTTTTAATATTATTACTCGAGTCGGTTCACGCATGCCGCTGCTGAAATCTGCGACAGGGCGCTTGCATGCCTGCTATCAGCCTGAGCACATCATCAAGCCATTATTGGAAAAAGAATGGGAAAGTAGCGCTAAACCAGAGCAGTATCCTGCAAATTGGGAAGATTTTTTAGAGCTGAAAGCGAAAATTCTGAGTCAAGGTTATGCCTCAGTCACAGGAGATATGATGGCTGGGATCAATGCGATTAGTATTCCAGTCTTTAATTTCACGCAGCAACTGGATCATGTCATTACTTGTATTGGCACAGAAGATCAGTTACCCGAAGGACAAATACAGCAAGCAATTGATTATGTACTTGGCGTACAGCGACAGATCGATGCTTTATTTCATCCTGCTGCTGCCGTATAAAAGCGTCGCTTACATTGAAAAGATGAATTAAGTTTTAAATCCACCCTCTGGTGGATTTTTTATGGGGTTGTGGTGGCAGACAGTCGAAATATTTGATTTTTTACCGCGCTGTCTAAAAGAAAGGGGGCATGAAATAGACAGCTAAGCTGAAACCCGTAGACTGAGGTTGCCTTGATTCAAGTTCCGAATAATAACGATAAAAAAGGCTTCTAACCCTAGAGTGAGAAGCCTAAGTGAACATGATATATTTTAAGCAAGCACAGACTCAGCGGAACTTGCCGCTTTAAGCACAGTCGCCATCGACTCAGCCACATAATCAATATTGTTTAAATTCAGGCCAGCAGTACACATACGGCCGCTGCGGACTAAATAAATACCATAATCGTCTTTCAGCAAATCGACCTGTTCTGCACTTAAGCCTGTATAACTAAACATGCCTTGTTGCTGGGTCAGATAGCTAAAGTCCATATCTGGTAAAGCTTGACTGAGTTTGTCTTCAAGTAAGCGACGCATCAGTAAAATGCGCTGACGCATTTCTTCTAATTCAGACTGCCATAGCTGAGACAACGCTGTGTCATTTAATACCTGACTCACCAATAACGCACCGTTGGCTGCTGGGCTAGAATAAATGCGGCGGACTGTCGCTTTAAGCTGACCCAATACATTTTGGGCAATGTTTGCGTCATCACAGACAAAGCTTAAGCTACCAACGCGCTCGCCATATAGGGAGAAAATCTTGGAAAAAGAATGGCTGACAATAAAGTTCATACCAGACTGATCTAGCGCATGGATAGCATAAGCATCTTGCTCCAAGCCTTGGCCAAAACCTTGATAGGCCATGTCCAAGAAAGGAATCAAGTCATTTGCTTTTAGAACCTCAATCACTTGATCCCATTCATGAGGTTCTAAATCTGCACCTGTCGGGTTATGACAGCAAGGATGCAGTAGTACGATACTTTGAGCAGGCAGCTGCTTTAAGGTATCTAGCATCGCAGTTAGATTTACGGCATGGGTGTCCGCATCATAATAAGGGTAGAAATGGGTTTGAACACCCGCGCCATTAAAGATCGCAATATGGTTTTCCCACGTCGGCTGACTGACCCAGATCTCGGACTGTGGAAAATATTTGTTTAAGAAGTCTGCACCCACTTTGAGTGCACCAGAACCACCCAAAGTCTGAATGGTGACGACACGCCCTTGCTGACGAGCAGGGCTCGCCTGACCGAAAATCAGTTCTTGCGCAGCCTGATTAAAGCTCTTGAGTCCATCCATTGGCAAATAGACTCGGACTTTGTCATAGTCAGGAATTAAATGAGTATAGGCTTTTTGAACCGACTGTAGCTGCGGCACGATATTATCTTCATTATAATAAAGTCCGATACTGAGATTGACCTTATTCTGGCGCGTATCTTTGCTGAATTCCTCCATCAGAGAAAGAATCGGGTCACCTGCATAGGCATCAATATGTTGAAACATGAATACATCCTAATATGATAAATACGATATTACGCTTCTGGTAAGGAGGTGATTTTACTTTTTTCAAGCAACGCAACATGATCTTCTTGCTTCCGTTTAAAGAGGTAAGCTGTCAGTAAAATCGCGATCCAGACTGGAATCATGAGAACTGCAATTTGCATATCTGGGCTACGACTCATAATGAGCAGAATACTCGCCATGAAGGCAATACATAAATAATTGGTAAATGGATAGGCCACACTTGGAAAGTGAGTTTTTACCTGCATGCGATTCATGGCTTTTTTAAACTTTAAATGTGTATAAGAAATCACGACCCAGTTAATCACAATAGCCGCTACGACTAGCATCATGAGTAAGTTAAATGCTTTTTCAGGAAATAAATAGTTAATCAGAACACATATTAAAGTAAAGAAAGCTGAAACCATAATGGCATTTACAGGAATACCACGCGGATTAATTTTGCTTAAAAATTTTGGGGCATTGCCTTGTTGTGCCAGACCAAGCAGCATTCGGCTGGTACAGTAATTGGTGCTGTTATAGACAGAAACAGCTGCAGTCAAAACCACAAAATTCAAAACAGCGGCCACGGTTTGGCTGCCCAACGAGTCGAAAATCAATACAAAAGGACTACCGCCTTCAGCCATCATATTCCATGGATAAAGCGACAAAATCACGACTAAGCTTAAGATATAAAACAATAAGACACGGTAAACAATTTGATTGACGGCTTTTGGGAGGGTTTTTTGAGGGTTATCTGTCTCTGCTGCTGCAATGCCCACCAGTTCAATTCCACCGAAAGCAAACATAATCATGGCCATAGCCATCACTAAGCCTGTAATACCATTGGGGAAGAAGCCACCGAGCTGCCATAAATTTTGTAAGCTAGACTGGCTATGACCACTACCGCTAGCCAGCAAGTAACTCCCAAAAGCAATCATGGCAATAATTGCCACGACCTTAATAATGGCTAACCAAAATTCCATTTCACCAAATAATTTCACGTGCAGTAAATTAATGACATTAATGAAAATAAAGAAACCCAAAGCAGAAACCCACGTTGGAATATCAGGCCACCAGTAATGGATATAGAGGCCGACAGCACTGAGTTCAGCCATACACACTAAAATATTCAGTACCCAATAATTCCAGCCAGACATAAAGCCCGCAAATTTGCCCCAGTATTTATAAGCAAAATGACTAAAAGAACCACTCACGGGTTCATGCACAATCATTTCACCGAGTTGGCGCATCATAAGAAAGGCAATAAGGCCTGCGATGGCATAGCCTAAAATAACAGAAGGTCCTGCGAGTTTGATGGTTTGTGAAATACCGAGGAATAGCCCCGTGCCGATAGAACCACCGAGGGCGATGAGCTGAATATGACGATTACTTAAACCTTTTTTCAGGTTTCCTTGTTCAATATGCTGCATTTTTATTCTTCATCCATGTGAGATAAAGCCTTGAACCATGATGATGTTTAGTTATTTTTATATTGTCATCGGAGCAGACTTTAATTTTACGAGTATAGTTCTTGCGCAAAAGTTAAATTTCCCTGTACATAAAACTATATGTACAGGGAAATTCTAGAAATCGTTTAAGCTTTAGATACATCTAAAACGCCACGTTTTTGTAGTTGATCGGCAGGTTCACCGTGGTTAGGCAAACGTTCATCTAGCATTTCATAATAGGTATTGGGTGGAGGTGTCATGAACTTGGCACCTAGAGCTTTGAGTTTGTCCCAAATGCTGATCAGATCATCACAAATGAAGGCAATATGCTGAATACCTTCACCGTTAAATTCATTGAGGAATTCGGCAATCTGACCATTTCCTTTATCCGAATCTTCATTGAGCGGAATACGGATTTTGCCATCGGGCGCCGTGAGTGCCTTGGACGTCAGGCCAGTATATTCACCTTTAATATCGAAGTAGCGAATTTCTTGGAAGTTAAAAATCTTTTCATAGAAATCAGCCCAATACTGCATACGGCCTTTATACACATTATGGGTCAAATGGTCGATTTCATATAAACCTGTACCGACAGGATGGGATGGCATATCATCAAAGAAGATGAAGTCATTTTGGTAAATGTCACAATCGACGAGGAAAATAGGAGATCCCCCAATCCCTTTAATCGCTGGGATATTCAGCTCCATCGGACCAACTTGGTTGTAAATTGGTTCAGCATCAATTTCTATCGCCTTTTTAAATGCCTTTGCCGCATTCTTGGTGCGGAAACCCATTGCACAGGCAGAAGGGCCATGTTCTTTATAGAAATAAGCTGCATACGATTCAGGCTGATAATTTAGAATGATATTAATTTTGCCCTGATGCCATAAATACGCATTTTTAGACTTATGCTTTGCCACTTTGCTGAATCCAATGGTTTCAAACACCGCATCTAGCTGACCATCTTTAGAAACAAATTCAATAAATTCGAATCCACACAGTTCTAATGGGTTGGCTAATTCATTCATACAACGTCCTCATTTCTTTTTTAAGCAATCCTATTGCTTATCTTTTTAACGATTCCTTTCAGAGCTAACGGACTGGTCGCTACAATTCTAGAGCGAGAGAGACAAATCCGTTTGTCTGACATGGGGCACCTGTTCAGCAACATTCTCAATGTTGAGTGAACAAGTGTAGAAGTTTTAATTCATCATACTTGATCTAAATTATTATTCAATACGTAATTTAATTATGTAATAAATAAAATTGGCAAATGATTGACCTATAAATTAAATTAATATTATTCATAAAAATATTTTTTAAAATAGGGGGCACTTTGTTATACCAAGATTTCAGAATGAAATCTGTGCTATAGCACTAAAATAGAAGGGAAAAATTGTGTATGGAATTTGGCTCATTCCGTGCATCTGTTGAGAACAGCTATTTTAAACAGCCAAACAACTGATTCGAGCACGAAAATTAATTGTAAAGTCTCTAGAACAGTTTGACTTAGTTAGACCTGATTTGAAAACCCAGATGTAGGTGTCGCCGCGAGCGAGTTTGAGCGGCTGTTGAATCAGCGTCCAAGTTTGAAGGGGATTATTAGTATCACATGTGATAAATCGAATTTTTAGTGTTTATGATTAAGCTTAGAGAGGTTGAAAACAACCATAAAATGGTGCGCTCTGCGGGACTCGAACCCACGTCGGTCGCTTAGGAGGCAACTGCTCTATCCAGTTAAGCTAAGAGCGCAAAAGTGCGGTTAATGTAGCTGATTTTACTCAAAAAAAATAGTTATTGCCGAAACAATAACTATTTAAAAATGAATATTTTATGCTTTTCTATACAGAATTTTGTATAGAACGAACATTAATACGATCCAGATTGGAATCATGATCACAGCGCCGCTTAAACCTTGAGTCCACATGATGTAAAGCACTACAGCAATAAATGCAAGAACAAGGTAGTTACTGAAAGGCGACCAAAGTGCAGGAAATAATGGTTTTTTCGCTTCGCTTTTCATGGCCTTCATAAATTGAAGATGAGTTAAGCTGATCATGGCCCAGTTCAATACCAAAGCACCAACAACAATATAAATTAAGTTGCTGAGAGCATCTTCTGGCGCAAAATAATTCAACAGTACACAACCGAAAATGAGCAATGCTGAAAACAAGACTGCTGGAATTGGTACGCCTTGCTTATTGGTTTTACTGAATATTTTAGGTGCATTACCTTGCTGTGCTAAACCAAACAGCATGCGGCTGTTAGCATACATACCGCTGTTATATACAGAAAGTGCTGCAGTCAAGATAATAAAGTTCAGTAAATGCGCAGCCCAACCGATACCTAATTGACTGAAGATCATTACAAATGGGCTCTTATCTAAGCCACCAAGTTGCAAATCATTCCAAGGTACAAGCGATAACAAAATGGTCAATGAACCCACATAGAAAATGAGGATACGGAATACCACTTGGTTGATTGCTTTAGGAATTGATTTTTGTGGATTATCAGCTTCTGCTGCAGCCATACCAATCAATTCAATACCGCCAAAGGCAAACATGAGGAAGGCAAGCATATAGAATAGACCTTCAACGCCATGTGGGAAGAAACCGCCATGTGACCAAAGGTTGCTAAATGAAGCCGTGGAATCTGCGTCTGCCGTAGCCAAAAGATAAAGACCAAATACAATCATAGCGACGACGGCCGTGACTTTGATGATAGCTAACCAGAACTCTGATTCACCGTAAAATTTCACATTACCTAGATTGACTAAGGTAATGATCACAAAGAAGGTGAGAACAGATGCCCACGCAGGAATGTGGGGCCACCAGTAGTTGATATACTTCGCAACAGCGGTCAGCTCGGTCATGGCCACTAGAACATATAGAATCCAGTAGTTCCAGCCTGCAAGAAAGCCTGCAAATTTGCCCCAGTATTTGTTTGCAAAATGACTAAAAGAACCTGCAACAGGTTCTTCAACGATCATTTCCCCGAGTTGACGCATGATTAGAAACGCAATTAAACCGCCAATTGCATAACCCAAAATAATGGATGGGCCAGCAGATTCAATCACATGTGCGGAACCTAAAAATAAGCCAGTACCAATTGCGCCGCCCATGGCAATCAATTGAATATGACGGTTCTTTAAGCCACGCTGAAGTTGAGACGACTCTTTATTCAAGTTATTTCAGCCCGACAATGGATAAGTGTTTCCGATTGTAATAGATCGCGAAGAAATCGCATAGTAGCTCAAAATTTATGAAAAAAAGTTATTATTCATATGAAAAATAATGTGTAATGAATTGTAAATAAAAAACATACGAATCAATATATTAATTTTATTTAAATTATCAAATCAGGAATTTTATTTGGAAACCAGACGTTCACAAATGATGTTTTTTTAGACTTAAGTCTGTATTTTACGTAGGCATAGGGAAAAAAGGTATGATGAGCCTAAGTTAAATCAGATCTTTTGACTTAACACAATGATAAATATGAAGGATTCAATAAAAATGAGCTTTGCACCGCAAATCAAAATTCCAGCAACGTATATGCGTGGAGGGACCAGTAAGGGCGTATTCTTTAAATTAGATGATCTCCCAGAAGCCGCGCAACAGGCTGGACGCGTTCGAGATCAGTTATTGCTCCGTGTAATTGGTAGCCCAGATCCTTATGCAAAGCAGATTGATGGTATGGGTGGTGCAACATCGAGTACCAGTAAAACGGTGATTTTAGCGAAGAGCCAACAGCCTGAACATGATGTCGATTATTTATTTGGGCAAGTATCGATTGATCAGCCTTTTGTCGACTGGAGCGGAAACTGCGGTAACTTAACGGCTGCGGTGGGTTCATTTGCGATTTCAAATGGTTTGGTCGATGCTGCACGTATTCCAGAAAATGGCATCTGCACAGTCCGCATTTGGCAGGTGAATATTCAAAAAACCATTATTGCACACGTACCTATTACGCAGGGGCAAGTTCAAGAAACAGGTGATTTTGAACTTGATGGTGTGACGTTCCCTGCTGCAGAAGTGCAAATTGAATTTTTAGATCCAGCCGATGATGGTGAAGATGGTGGTGCAATGTTCCCAACAGGGAATTTGGTTGACACTTTAGAGGTTCCAGAGATTGGTCGCTTTCAAGCGACATTTATCAATGCAGGTATTCCGACCATTTTCTTAAATGCAGAAGACATTGGCTACACGGGGAGTGAATTACAAGACGCAATTAATGGCGATGCCAAAGCTTTAGCACGTTTTGAAACCATTCGTGCCTATGGTGCAAAACAGATGGGGCTGATTCAAGACATTTCTGAAGCTGCCAGTCGTCAACACACGCCTAAAATTGCTTTTGTTTCTAAGCCAAAACAATATATCTCGTCGAGTGGTAAAACCATTACAGAGCAAGACACTGATTTATTGGTTCGTGCACTTTCTATGGGTAAATTACACCATGCGATGATGGGGACAGCAGCTGTTGCCATTGGTACTGCAGCAGCGATACCAGGAACCTTGGTCAATTTGGTCGCGGGTGGTGGAGCACGTGAAGCAGTTCGTTTTGGTCATCCTTCAGGGACTTTACGTGTCGGAGCGCAAGCGATACAAGAAAAGGGTCAGTGGGTGGTGAAAAAAGCTGTCATGAGCCGGAGTGCACGCGTACTAATGGAAGGTTGGGTGCGTATTCCAGCGGAAAGCTTGGATTAACGCTATGTAAAAAGCCTCTTTCTGTAGAGGCTTTTTTATGTCAATTCTAGGTCTGCGATAAGAGGTCTAAAAATAACCAAGACCATGAGTAGTGAATTTTAGGGCTTGATTGCTTGTGTAATGGTTGCTTGAAATAGTAGAAAAGTCATTCTTATCATCTCGTCTGCAAAAATTAATAGAATACTGTGCCTTGTTTGTGCTTTCGGCATAGAGAAAGCGGGCAGAAAGCAGTATCATGCCAACAGATCATTTTAAATGATCGGCTCAGGCAAACTGAGTACCAGATTAATTTATCCTATTGTTATTCGAGGCGAATGTGTCAGCACTAACCGACGTATCAGCAAATGCACTCCAACAGGCTCAACAACGTATTCACGATGATTTATTGACGGCACTTGATGCTTTTTCAATTCCGGAACCGTTAAAGAGTGCTGTGCATCATGCGGTCATGTTAGGTGGCAAACGTGTGCGTCCTGCGCTGTGCTATGCCACGGCACATTTAAATCCAAACAATAATGCAGCTGCCGTGCGCCGCGCCGCTGTAGCTGTGGAACTGATTCATTGTTACTCTTTGGCACATGATGATTTGCCTTGTATGGACAATGATCTTTTACGTCGTGGTCAGCCGACCTGTCATGTGGCTTATGGTGAAGATACGGCTTTGCTTGCGGGCGATATCTTACAGTCCATGGCATTTGAAATTTTAGGTAGCCGTCTGTTTGATGCAGGCCCTATCGTTGATCAGGGCATTGTACTGAAGCAGATGCAAATTTTAGCGACAGCGAGTTCTAAAATGGTGTGTGGACAAGTCCTCGACCTACAAGCCGAAGGTAAACGCGTCGATCAGGCTGCACTTGAAAATATCCACCGAAATAAAACGGGTGCTTTGATCTCTGCTGCGGTGATGATGGCCGCGGTGACCATATTTGACGGTTGCGATCAAGCGATTCCAAAATTACGCGAATATGCCCAAGCGATTGGTTTAGCTTTTCAGGTGCAAGACGATATTTTAGATATCATTTCAAATACAGATGTACTGGGTAAAACCGCAGGGAAGGATGAGCAAGTCGAAAAATCGACTTATCCAGCTTTGATGGGACTTGAGTCTGCACAAGACTATGCCAAAACTTTGCATGATCAAGCCTTTGCCGCTCTGGCTTATTTCCCAACGGATGCGGCAGCAGAACTTAATCAGATTTCACAGTTTTTATTGGCTCGCCAAAGCTAAGTTTCAGTGTTTAGATTAAAAAAGAGGACATAGCCTGTCCTCTTTTTTTAATGCTTGTTTCTTAGAGGCTTGAGTTTTTCCTCAACCACAATAAAAAAGACAGCTCGAAAGCTGTCCTCATTTAATCAAACCACACATCAGTTAGATGTCTTTACGTCCCATAACACCACGGATGGTACTTAAAATATCGGCTGGCAACACCACTGTTTTAGCGTTGTTCGATTTAGACATATCTTGCATCGCTTTGACATATTGTTCACCCAACAAGTAAGCAACAGGAATTTCCTTGTCGCCCACAGCCGAAGTGACCATTTCAATAGCACGCTGAGAAGACTCTGCTAAGACGACTTGCGCTTCTGCGTCACGGCGAGATGCTTCTAAACGGCCGTCTGCCTCTAAAATCGCTGCTTGTTTTTCACCATCTGCTTTGGTCACGGTCGCACGACGTTGACGTTCAGCCGCCGCTTGCGCTTCCATTGCTGCTTGCATGGTTGAAGAGGGTTGAATATCCTGAATTTCAACGGTTTTTAGAGTAATGCCCCAGTCTGAAATATCATCCGAAATGGCTGCTTTAAGTTTGGCTTTAATGTGATCACGAGACGATAGCGCATCATCGAGATCCATTTCACCAACGATTGAACGCAGTGAGGTTTGCACTAAGTTTTGAATGGCCCATGTATAGTTTTCAATCCCATAGACGGCATTTACAGGCGTGGTAATGTTGATATATGCCACTGCATTCATAAGCAAAACGGCATTATCGCGGGTAATCACTTCTTGAGAGGGAATGTCTAATACAATGTCTTTGGTCGTCACTTTATAAGCCACTTCATCGACATAAGGAATCACAAAGTTGAGACCTGGATTCAACGTGGTATGGTATTTACCCAGACGTTGTACGATCCATTTATAACCTTGTGGAACAATACGGACACCTTTAAAAATGGTGACAGCGGCAAAAGCCAAAATTGCTAAAACGACAATAAATCCACCAGACATATGCTTAACTCACTTTTATCTATTTTCGTTGGTTGAGAGATGTGCTTTGACCATTAAATCATTGCCCAGTATTTCAACGACACGCACTCGGTCGCCGACATGGACTTTATCTAAAGTACGACAGTTCCATTCATCTGAACCGAGTACTGGAATGGGAAAGCGAACGCGAATGTGTTCACTTTCAGGACTCGCTTGAATCACCATGCCAATTTGACCGATGGTTGCTTCGCGAGACAGTCCTGCTTTGGTTTTGTCAGTCGAAAGCGGTTTAATAAATTTAAACCAAAGTAAAGTGCATAAAATCGACAAAATAATCCACGTCACAAACTGCGTGGTAACACCCATCATGGGGAACATCCAGTACAAAATACCGACCATAATGGCCGCAATACCGAACCACAATGCGGCAAAAGCAGGCAGAATCAGCTCTGATAACATTAACAGAACGCCCAATACAAACCAGTGCCAAGGTTCAAAAGCAAATTCCATACATCTACTCATATATTCGTTATAGGGATATAGATGCAGAAGCATCTATATCAATTTAGCAGATGAATAAGTCTTTGAATATTAAAAATCAAATTTTTTAGAATTTGGCTTTGGGCGCAGGTTTAAAAGCAGCTGGGGTCTTTTTAAAATCGACAATGGCTTTTTCAATCGATTTAATTTTGAGCTGCGCGGCTTTTTCACCTTCTAAAATAGATTGATTGCTGGCTTTTAAGTCCAAAGTGCCTAAGTGTCCGACTTTGGGTTGAATCACCACAGTCGCTTGGCTCAATTCTTCATTGATGCTTTGCTGCCCCATAATATTAATGGTCTGGTCGAGCAAGCCCCACATATTGAGGGGTTTGTTGCCGACAGGACGAGCTGAAATATCAATCGCGATCACAATATCCGCGCCCATGTCCTTGGCTGTTTTGACTGGAATTGGGCTGACCAGACCGCCATCGACATACTTGGTTCGACCAATCACCGCAGGGACAAAAACGTTCGGAATACTGCATGAAGCACGTACTGCTTGGCCCGCATTGCCTTTGATAAAGTCGGCCTTACGTCCAGTGTCAAGACGGGTCGCCACCGCAGCAAAGCGGATAGGGAACTGTTGAATTGGTTTGTTGCCGACGTGTTTGTTGACATAGTCTTGTAGCTTTTGACCTTGAACAAACCCTTGGGAGTTGAGGGTTAAGTCTCGAATGTCCGATTCTTTTAAGGTCAAGGCAATTTGCTGAAGCTGGAAAGGCGTTTTACCACTGGCATAGATACTGCCCACAAAACTTCCCGCACTGGTTCCCGTAACAATTTTAGGTTTAATACCATGTGACTCTAAAACTTTAAGCACCCCAATATGTGCAAAACCTTTGGCACCGCCACCGCCGAGTGCAATCGCAATCACAGGTTCACGAGCTTGAATGGGAGTAGTTGTTGGTGTTTTCTTTGATGCAAGATCACATCCTGCCATAGTCAGTGTGAGTGCACCAATCAGAGATAAACGAGCAAAATTCATGGTCAACAGTACTAAAATGCAAAACAAATAATGCTGCACATCTCAGCAGATTCGACCTTGATTTACTAGCTATTTTTTAAGCGTTTTTGTAAAGGCTTGGCCAACCATTTTGGGTTCTTGGCTGAAAATTTGCCGATATACAGATCTAAAATATGCTCTAGGTCTTGCTCAAAATATCCAGTAGGATGAAACACGCCCAAGCAGTGAATAGTTTTTTGCGCATAATCAAAGGAAAACATCACAATTGGAATCTGTGCACCATACGCAATGCGATAAAAGCCACTACGGATGGATTCGGCTTGCTTACGTGTGCCCTCAGGTGCCATCCCGACCCAAATTTTTTCTTTGCTGTGAATAATATCGATAATGTCTTGGGTTAACCCTTGGGCATGGCTACGATTGACAGGAATGACGCCAACCCACTCAAGTAAAGGTTTCAGTGGGGTATGAAACAAACTATTCTTGCCAAAAATGGTGATTTGCAGGCCTAAGCCCAGTAGAGCCGTAAAGCCATGCCATGCATCGATATTGGAGGTATGCGGCGAGATAATTGCTACCGCTTTAGGCAGGTTGGGAAATTCGCCAACAAAGCGCCAACCTTGCGCCAAATAAAGCTGCTTAAAAATAGCGCGAGTGAATGCAGATGAGCTACGACTTGGAACTTGATCTGGTAGTTCTGGAAAATATTGGTTCATTGTTATTATACTCAATCGACCAAGATGTATATGATCTCATCATAAGCACTGATCGGCTTGAATTCATTGGCAAAAAAAGTGAACGGATAGCGATCTCAGATGAACATTTTGACCAATCCATGTATATAGGAACAGCATGCTACAGACTCGCAATGTATATATTTTGCTGTTTTCATTGTATTGGGCGCAGGGCTTACCTGTTGGGTTTATGACCCATGCCTTGCCTGTCATTTTAAGAGCACAGGGTGTGTCACTGGCACAGATTGGGGGCTTCGGGCTGCTGATGTTGCCGTGGTCGGTCAAAGTGTTTTGGGCACCAGTATTAGATCGTTTTGGGATCACCCGTTTTGGCCACTATCGGAGTTGGGTTATTCCATTGCAGTTCCTTACGGTGCTGGTGCTGATCGGACTATCTTTCCTCCCGATTGATGGATTAAATCAACCTATTTATTTATGGGCTTTCTTTGTGGGCCTCCTGAGTATGAATTTGCTCGGGGCAACGCAAGATATTGCAACCGATGGATTGGCGGTCAATATTTTAAAAGGGGAGCAACAGCACTGGGGTAATACCTTTCAGGTGATTGGATCGCGTCTGGGTTTTATTGTCGGTGGTGGAGCAATCTTGTGGGCATTAGATTGGCTGAGTTGGCAGAGCACTTTTTTGATGCTGGCGGCAATGGTCTTTATAAACACGCTGCCGATTTTAATTTATCCAGAGCCAAAGCATCGAGCTGTTTCAGAAGCTCAGCCTACACCTTTCAACCTCCAACAGATCAAAAACTATTTGGCTTATTTTGTCCAGAGTCCTTTGCTTGCAGCATGGTTAGCAGTGCTATTGAGCTTTAAAATTGCTGATGGTTTAGCAGGGCCACTTTTGAAGCCTTTGATGGTCGATTTGGGTCTGAGTTTTTCTCAGATAGGGCTTTATGTCACCATGTTGGGTGCATGTGCCGCCTTAATAGGTGCAGGACTTGCGGGCTATAGTTTGAAGTTGATTCGCCGTGCCACGGCTTTAGTGCTGTATTCAGTGCTTAAAATATTCAGTCTGGCGGCTTATACATGGTTAGCCTTTCAATATGAAAACCAGCACAGTATTCAGCCGTGGCTGATTTATCTGATTAATGCCTTTGAAGATATGACCTCATCGATGCTGTTGGTGGTCATGCTCACCCTAGTGATGCAGTACAGTCGTAAACATCTGGCAGGTACGGATTTTACTTTTCAAGTGGCGCTGATGGCTACTGTCAGTGGCGGTTTGTATAGTGTGAGCGGTCTATTGGGAGATTGGCTCGGCTATTTTAATTATCTGTGTATGATTGTAGTCATTGCGATGTTGAGCCTGTGGTTTATCTTCAAATGGCGTAGCATTGCGATGCATTCAGACCTTTCATAATTCATTCATAAATAAATCATAAAAAGTGCTAAATAGTGACGTAAACAATTAAAAAATATAACTAAATAATTTTTTAATTGTTCTGTCATATATGTCTGAACGGTAATATTTGTAACAAATTTACCGTAGGATATTTTGATAATGAAAACACAAATTGCAGCCGCAATCGCTTTAAGTTTAGTGGCAGGGGTAACATTCGCAGCACCTAGTTTTTATGGTGAAATTGATGTCACGGCCGATTATTTACCTGAAGACAATGCTTCGCCAAATAAAGACCGCGATGTGGTCGAGTTGAATTCTAACAACTCCTTTTTGGGGTTAAAAGGCGAAGAGAAGCTGACAGATCGCTTAAATGCACTCTACCAAGCTGAATTTACCTTTTATGTAGACAATGGCGGTAGCACCGATACTTTCGTTCCGCGTAATTTACTCGTAGGCTTACAAGACCAGAAATTGGGAACATTGAAAGTCGGTAAAATTGATACCCCTGTTAAACAACTGTCTTCAGTGGTAGATACCTTTAATAACTATGTGACCAACAAAGCCGATGTGGCGGGGATTTTCACGGGTGAAAACCGAGTCGATAACGTGCTGGTCTATGAAACACCTGCTTGGGGAGTGGGCGCAGGTAAACTGAAAGCTGCGGCACTGTTAGCAACAGGTGAAGCTGGTGGTATTGAAAAATCTAAAGGCGGGGCAAAAGTTGCAGGGCGTGGTCTAGGTGATGCTTGGTCAGCGTCAGTGGTCTATGACAGTAAAAAGTTTGTTGCAGGGATTGGTTATGATAAGGCCATTCCGTCAACTTTTGCAGGACGTGGCACGTTGAATGCGTCAGCGCCTGAAGTGACTGGCAGGGTTGCAGGCAGTGCCTTTGCAGCAGCAGATACCGTACGCGCGATTGGTCGAGTAAATCTGAATAATGGTTTAGCGTTGAAAGCCTTATATCAAACTTCTGAAGTGGCGGATGTACAAGGCAATGATGCTGCCGCGGCTGCCATAGATGATGCACAAGGCTGGTTGGTTGGGGCTGAATATAACTTACCGACTGCCAAAGCTTGGACAGTGAAAGCGCAATACAGTCAAAACTCAACCAGTTTTAAAACATCTAAAGATGACTTTGATGCACAGCAGTTTATTGCAGGTGCTGACTATGCCTTTACTAAGCAAGTTAAAGCTTATGGTTACGCAGGGATTTTAACGCTTGAACAAGCATCATTTGAAACCAAACAACCTGTAGTAGGCACAGGGATTGAATACAAATTTTAATGTTTAAGTAATAGAAAGGGCAAAGTCTCTAAAGATTAATGCGAATGAGTTAAGGAGTTTTATAGAAGCTCCTTAATTTTTTGTCGTTTACGATGGAATCTTCGTATTTTAAAATTCAATATTTGGAGCTCGTCCGTTCTTTGGTTGAGCCAAAAGAACCAAAAACATTTGTCTTCCGCAAAACCTCTTTCTTTTCTGCATTTAAATGATCATTTTGCCAAAACATTCCTTTTAAATGGACATGCAGGTTTCGGATGACGTTTCCGCGTATTAAATAATATTGTGGGCTCAAAAAGGGCATCTGATTGCTTAACGGCTTTGTTGCACAAACCTATCTGTAAAGGGTTTTTCAGCGATATAATTTTCAAATGAAGAAGCCTACACACAAAATCTACCGCACAACCAATTGGCCCGCATATAACCGAGCACTCATGAGTCGCGGAAATATTGCCATTTGGTTTGATCCTGCTACGCAATGGTATGCGCCATCAAAAGGCAAACAAGGGCGAAATCAAACCTACTCCGACGCAGCCATCCAATGCTGCTTAATGATTAAATCCTTATTCCGTCTGTCTTTACGTATGGTCACTGGCTTTGTGCAAAGTCTGATTAAACTTTGCGGATTAAATTGGATAGCTCCAGATTACACCACGCTTTGTAGAAGACAAAAGCATATTGATATTGTAATCAGCTACCAAAAAAGTAGCGATGGGCTGCATCTACTCATGGACTCTACAGGCATGAAGTTTCTAGGTGAGGGCGAATGGAAACGCAAGAAACATGGAGCTGAATATCGTCGCCAATGGCGTAAACTACATATTGGTATAGATGCCAAAACCCTACAAATACGAGCAGTTCAGCTCACAACCAATAATGTCAGTGATTCACAGGTGCTTGGTGATTTACTTAATCAGATTCCACAAGATGAGCAGATTGACTCTGTTTATACCGATGGAGCTTATGACACCAAGCAATGCCGTGAGGTCATTGCAGATCGGCAAGCGCATGCGGTGATTCCACCTAGAAAAAATGCGAAACCCTGGAAAGATACAAAGAGTAGCTTGCTAGAGCGAAATGAATTACTTCGAACAGTTACACGTTTAGGCAGGACACTATGGAAAAAATGGTCAGGCTATGATCGGCGAAGTTTGGTTGAAACTAAGATGCATTGCATCAAATTATTAGGAGATAAACTCAGTGCAAGGAGTTTTGATAGCCAAGTGAATGAGATCCATGCACGTGTAGCAGTCCTTAACAGATTTACGGAATTAGGTCGACCACTTACCCAAGTTACGCCTTAAATTTGGCTCAATTAGGGGCGCTTTGCATTTCAAATCTTTGTGCAACAAAGCCTTGCTTAACTGATCGGTATGACTTTATATATTTGGCCACAGCGCCTTTTTTATTTAAGCGAGTTTTAAGTTTAGAAAACTACATTGGGGCATCCGCTCAGCAAGACATGATTTAAAATGTTCAATTTGCAGTCTATTTTTAAAGAAGTTTCACTTTCGCGCTTTAACGTATATTTGGCGCTGTGGTTAGCCGTAGTTTTAAACGTGATGTTCTACAAGCAAGTTCAGCTGCTTACGCCCTATCACGGTTTCAAAGCTTATGCCTTTATCGGGGCAACCATTTTGGTGGTGTTGGCTTTTTATCATTTGGTTTTTCAGCTGCTACAGTGGCGACCGATGGCTAAAGGGTTGGCTGCGTTATTGATCATCATTGGTGGAATGAGTGCGTATTTTGTTAACAGTTTAGGCGTTTCGATCACACCAGATCAAATTCAAAACATGATGCAAACCGATGGCAATGAAGTGCGAGACTTGTTGTCATGGCGTCTTGTACTGTGGATTGGGGCGATGGTGGTACTACCTTTAGTGGTTTTATTTAAGGTCAAAATCCGCCGTGATCCTTTTAAAACCGTGTTATTGCACAAGCTGTTCGGTAGTGCAGTTTCTATTTTGCTGATTGCAGGCATGTTGTTTATTTTCTTTGTTGATTATGCCGCGATTTTCCGTGAGCATCGTGATCTCAAAGGGATGATTTCACCGCAAAATGCGATCAGTTCAACCCTGTCGTATTATAAAAAGAATCGACCACAGCAGCATTTACCGTTGGTGACTTATGGTGAAGATGCCCATTTGGTAGAGCAAGTCAAACAGCAAAACTTGCCGAAATTGATGGTTTTGGTGGTCGGTGAAACGGCACGTGCAGAAAGTTTTTCTTTAAATGGCTATGCGAAAAAGACCAATCCTGAGCTGGAAAAACTCAATGTCATCAACTTTAATCAAGTCAGTTCTTGCGGGACAGCCACTGCGGTTTCTGTGCCTTGTATGTTTTCAGGCATGCCACGTGAAAACTATGATGCACAGTTAGCGCACCACCGTGAAGGTTTATTAGATCTTGCACAGCGTGCTGGTTACAAAGTGACATGGATTGACAATAACTCTGGCTGTAAAGGCGTTTGTGATCGGGTTGAGCAGTATAAAATTCCAGAACCGATACAGAAAAAATGGTGTTCAGCCGATGGCGAATGTACCGATGAAATTTTGGTGGATAGCTTAAAAGCGTATATGGCTGGTATTGCGGCTGATGATAAAACGCCACGTTTAATTGTATTACACCAAATGGGCAGTCATGGACCAGCTTACTATAAGCGTTCAACGCCTAAGTTTCAGCCCTTCCAACCAATGTGCGAAACCAATGCCATTCAAGCCTGCACACCTGAACAGCTGAAAAATAGTTATGACAACTCCATTGTTTATACCGACCATGTGTTGAGTCAACTGATTGGTGTATTAAAGCAAAACTCAAACTTTGAGACCGGTTTTTGGTATTTATCTGACCATGGTGAGTCGACTGGTGAGCACGGTCTGTATTTACATGGTTCACCTTATGCTATTGCACCGAGCCAACAGACCCACGTACCGATGCTGATGTGGTTTTCAGAAACATGGCAAAAGCAGAATCCGCAACAAATCGCTTGCTTAGGGCAACAAAAAAGCCAAGAATTAAGCCAAGATCATTTGTTCCCAAGTTTACTGAGTTTACTTGGGGTAAAAAGTACGGTGATTGATTCAAAAAATAATATGTTAGAACACTGTACTGCGACCAAAGCGAGCGCTTAGACCATGTCAAAAATATTGATTATTGAAGATGATTTTATGATTGCAGAGTCCACACAAACGTTGCTGCGTTATCAGCAGTTTGATGTGGTGTGGGTCAACAATGGTTTTGATGGTTTAAAGCAATTGCAACAATATCCATTTGATGTGGTGTTGTTGGATTTGGGTCTACCGATGATGGATGGGATGCAGGTCCTAAAAAATATTCGCTCGCTTTATCCGACTATGCCAGTGCTGATTATTTCAGCGAGAGATCAGTTACAAAATCGAGTCGATGGTTTAAACCATGGTGCGGATGATTACTTAATTAAGCCTTATGAGTTTGATGAGTTGCTGGCACGTATTCATGCACTATTACGTCGTAGTGGCGCGTTAAAACAGCAAAAGCAAAGCCAGACTTTGAGTTATGCAGGTCTAGAGTTAGATGAAGATTTGCACTTAGCCAAGTACAAAGGGCAGACCATTGATTTGTCGAACCGAGAATGGGCTATTTTAATTCCTCTGGTCAGTCATCCCAATAAAATTTTTTCCAAAACCAATTTGGAAGAAAAGCTCTATGACCTTGATTCGGAAATTAATAGCAATACCATTGAAGTTTATATTCACCATTTGCGTGCCAAACTTGGCAAAGACTTTATCCGTACCATTCGAGGTTTAGGCTATCGTTTGGGGCAGGTTGAAGCATAACGATGGCGAAGTCGACTCCTGTTTCTTTAAAGCGTCAACTGATTACCTATACCTCTTTATTTAGTATTGTGATGGGCTGTTTGTTGGTGATTGCAGCGTATCGCATTGCACTTGAAGAGACCAATGAGATCCTCGATGCACAAATGCGTAATTTGGCAGAGCGTGTTGCAGCGCATGATCCCGCTCCAATTAAGAGTGAATTTGAGGCGGACGGACACTATCACGAAGAAGATTTATTTGTAGATGTCTGGTCGTATGGACTGCCTGAACAACGGCAACATGAGTTTGATTTATTAATACAACCTGTCAAAAAAGCAGGATTTTATACTCATCATACAGCACAAGGCTTATGGAATACCTATGTGCTGCCAACAGAAAAGTATCAAATTCAAGTCAGTCAGCAGCGCAGTGTAAGACAAAAGCTGGCTTTAGAGCTGGCGGCCAATATGTTGATTCCATATTTACTGTTTATGCCTTTGGCTTTATGGGGACTAAGTTGGATTATTGGGCGTAGTCTAAAGCCCTTAGATGAGTTTAAAGCGGAACTTGCACAGCGTGAACCATATGAACTGAGTGAGATTCGTCCAGACGGTTATCCACTGGAAATTCTTCCGACCATTAATGAAATGAATCGTTTATTTGAACGCATTTCGCTGTCGCAAAAAGAACAAAAGCAATTTATTGCCGACGCAGCGCATGAGCTCAGAACCCCGATTACAGCACTGAATTTGCAAATGAAAATTTTGCTGCATGAGTTTCCAGAACACCAAGCATTAAAAAACCTAAGTTTAGGCTTAATTCGGACTCAACATTTGGTATCACAACTGCTCAATTTGGCGAAACAGGATGCTTCCTTACCAAGTTTAGAACCGACACAAAGGCTAGGGCTAAGTGATGTGGCGGTTGAATGTATGGAGCAACTGATGGAGCTGGCGCTAGCCAAAAGCATCGATTTAGGCTTGGAACAGCATGAAGCACTTTGGCTAGAAACTCAAAGTTCAGCCTTACATTCTATTGTCTATAATCTCTTGGATAATGCAATTAAATATACGCCTGAACAGGGTGTGATTAATGTCTCTATTTATCAGCAAGATCAGCAAGCTATTGTTCAAATTGAAGACAGTGGGCCGGGCATTGCGCCAGAACTTTATGATCATATTTTAAAGCGTTTCTATCGCGTACATCACCATCTGGAAGTCGGCAGTGGACTGGGCTTATCCATTGTCGATAAAGCCGCAGAAAAAATTGGCGCCAAACTGCACTTTGGACAAAGTACAGGATTGGGCGGCTTACAAGTTCAAGTGATCTTTAAGCTGTAGTTTCGGCTTGATTTGTGCTGGGCTGTGTAAACTGCTTATAACACAGCGCATATGTCAGTACATTGACCAGCCAAATCACCCATGCCGTCCATAAATTGTGACTGAGGAAATGTGCACCCCGCATCATTTGCGCCCAACCCATGACAAATCCTAAAATCAGGGCAGCAAGCAAATAAAACCACGCGCGTTTGGGTTCATTTAGACGGTATACGAAATATCCCACAAAGAGCGCAAAACCTGTTGCGGCATGTCCTCCAGGGAAGCAATGTCCTGCGCTGGCGGATAAGTCCCAAAAGAAATCATGTGTCGTGGCCAGAGTCATGTCCCATGGGCAGGCATGCGCGGATTGTGATTTTAAAATTCCAATGAGGCTGGTACTGATGAGGACTAAGCCAATGAAATAGCCATTTTGCCAACGCTGGGGTTTGAACGTAGCCCATTTATATGAAGCGAGCCATTTCAGTAAATAAATCACATACACTGCGATAATGATGTCTTTGACATAACGGTGATTCAGTTCTGCTAAGGCCCAGTCGCGCTTTAATGGAAAATGACCAGTTTGATCCATAAAGGGGTGAATCAGTTGTAAGTCGATGGTGCCCGCCACAGGGAAGAGCAGCCACAATACGGCAAAACCCAGCATCAAAATAAAAAACTGAAGGATGAAAAAACGTTGCTGATCCGACACAAGTGAGGCCATGTTATGAAAATAAGCGCTATTCCAACAGCGTCAGCTTAAACGAGGCTTAACATAAACGCTGTTTGATCTGCTTTAGCATGATCTGTGCTTTGGTTATCGCTTTAAGGCGAATACAAAGTGTCGGTTCAGTGTTACATTTGCTCTCAAACACATGAGGTTGAAACATGTCGGTACGTGCTGTTCTATTTGATTTGGATAATACTTTGACGCATCGTGGGCGAAGTGTTGCGGCTTTTAGTCAAAGCCTTGTCGACATCTATCAAAGCCAACTTAACTGCGTTGATGTGGAACAGGTTGAGTCGATTGTGAATCGGATCGACAATGGTGGTTATCCCTTAAAAGAGTATTTAACTCATCCCAGCATCGGTGCTTCAGTGGCTTACGCGTTGTTACAGGAGTTAAACTGGCAGGTGTCTCCGCATTTAGAAGCGTTAAGCAATTTCTGGTTTGCACAGTTTGGTCGTAGTGCTGTGGCGATGCCTGAGGCTGAGCAAACACTGACCCGTCTAAAGCAAGCAGGATATAAACTCGCCATTATTTCAAATGGCGGTCATGCCACACGGCTGTCTATATTAAATGGCTTGGGCTTTCAGCATTATTTTGATGTGATCAATAGCTCTGGATTGTTTGGTCAAGCCAAACCCCAAGCTGATATTTTTATTGACACCGCACAGCAACTGGCTGTTAACGTGGAGCAGTGCTTATTTATCGGTGATCATCCTATTAATGATATACAAGGTGCGCAGCAGGCTGGAATGCAAGCCCTGTGGCTATCTGGTTTTCATGTACCCTCAGTACAGATGACTGCACCGAGTATCACGGCATTGTCCGAGATTTTCGATTATTTAGAACGCTAAAAGCCTCTTATAATTTTGAATACGAATAAAAAAAGCTGCCCACGTGAGCCGCATTAAAATGGAAATGCTTTAGAACATGCTGTCATCTGAGTTGGCAGAGATTTTATGAATAGATAAATCTGCACCGCGGAATTCATCTTCTTGGCTTAAACGGATGCCCATCGTGGCTTTTAACGCGCCATAGACCACCAATCCACCACTAACAGCAATACCAATAGCTAAGAGCGTACCAATCAGCTGTGACATCATCGCAACACCGCCTAAACCACCGAGCCATTTTTGACCAAAGATCCCGACTGCAAGCCCACCAAAGGCACCACATACGCCGTGCAAAGGCCACACTCCGAGTACATCATCGACTTTTAGCTTGTTTTGGGTGTAGGTGAAAAGTTTGACAAAAATCAGTCCAGCAATGGCGCCAATCACCAATGCCCCAATCGGGTGTACGACATCTGAACCTGCACAAATTGCCACGAGACCAGCTAAAGGGCCATTGTGTAAGAAGCCAGGGTCATTTTTTCCTGCGAAGTTGGCTGCTAAAGTTCCGCCAACCATGGCCATAAGTGAGTTAATCGCCACCAGTCCTGAAATAGCATCCAAACGCTGTGCACTCATCACATTAAAGCCAAACCAACCCACGATCAAAATCCATGAACCTAAAGCCAAGAACGGAATGGACGAAGGAGGATGCGCACTGACACGACCATCTTTTTTGTAGCGACCATCACGTGCACCGAGTAGAACCACAGCAGCCAGAGCTATCCAACCTCCCATAGCATGTACCACCACTGAACCTGCGAAGTCATGGAAACTTGCACCGAAAGTATCTTGTAGCCACTGTTGTAAACCAAAGTTGCCATTCCATGCGATTCCTTCAAAAAAAGGATAAACTAAGGCCACCAATAACACGGTTGCAATCGCTTGTGAGCGCATTTTGGCACGCTCGGCAATACCGCCTGAAATAATGGCTGGAATTGCGGCCGCAAAAGTGAGCAAGAAGAAACAGCGCATCAGGTTATAACCATGATCAGCTGCTAAGGTATCCCCGATATGGAAAAAATGGTGTCCATAGGAAATGTAATAACCTACAAAGAAGTAGGCAATTGCGGAAAGTGAAAAGTCCGTTAAAATTTTGCTTAAAGCGTTGACTTGATTTTTATGACGAACTGTCCCTAGTTCTAAAAAAGCAAAGCCCGCATGCATGGCAAGGACTAAAACCGCACCAAGAAGAAGAAAAAGTAAGTCAATATTTTGCATGTTTAGGTTCCATTTGAGTGCAAAATTTTGCAAAAAGAAACCCAGTATACTGATGCTTGTAATTTCGTGAAGATCTCAGCAAAAAGGAAATATTGATTAAGTTTTGCTTAAAAATAACAAGACTCGATATAAAGCAAAAGTGTGCACCATGATGGTGTTTGTGCATTGCAGTGGTGCATGGGTTAAAATATAAATTAATATTAAGTTTATGAATATATTATGTTTATCTAATTTTCTTTATTTTAAATATACAGGTGTATAGTTTATCTTTTGAGTGAAACTCAAAAAGTAGCAACACAAAAAAATGATAAAAAAATTCGGTTAGCAGCTATTGTGAGCCGAGTCTCCGTTGCTCTGTTCTCTTTTGGAACGCTCATGCCATGAAATGTGCGTGCTGATTGTGCATCAGTGAAAGTTTTTAAACATGATTGTATTTTCTCATTCTTATTTTAATTTATCACAGATAAAACATGAATAATCACATAACTATATGTAATTAATTGTAATTATTGTCATATATGATCAGTCCTATTTCATCGTTTTACATCTAAAACGAGACAAAATAGTCGGGCAATATTGGCTTTTTGCTGAAAAGTTATGATTACAGAGTTTGCACAAAAAACAAAGACAAGCAGGCAGAATTGGCATTTTAGGTTTTGCTGCTTGAGCGTGATTTCTTAGAGGATATTGGAGCGTTTTAAACTGATATTTTTTGATGAATTATGATGAAGAAAAAAGTAATAGCAACATTGTTTGCTCTCCCATGTGTGATGGCTTGGGCCAGTAGTGAAGTAACTTCGGATTGGGGTTATCAAGCACAAACAGCACCGCAGTATTGGAGCCAGCTCAATAGCAAATACCAAACTTGTGCGGGGCATAATCAATCGCCCATTAATATTGAGCATGTGATTTCAGCAGACCTTGCGCCACTTGATTTTGATTATAAAACGGCTGCAACGAGTATCGTGAAGCTCCCTCATACTTTACAAGCCAATTTTCATCAAGGCAGTTATTTAAGTTTAGAGGGAGAACGATTTCAATTATTGCAAATGCATTTACATAGCCCTTCTGAAAATACGATTCACGGCAAAAGTTTTCCGATGGAATTACATTTAGTCCATGCTTCTGAAAAAGGAGAGCTGGCTGTGGTTGCGGTGATGTATGAACAAGGGAAAAAGAATCAAGCACTTGATGGACTATGGCAGCAGTACAGGTACCCCCAGAAAGTACTCACTTTAAACGCAGATCAATTTCTGCCGAAACATCGCGAGTACTACCGCTTTAATGGTTCGCTCACGACACCGCCGTGTACTGAAGGTGTACGTTGGGTGGTCTTAAAAGATATTCAGCAGGCATCAGCACAGCAAATCGCAAACTTCGCTGCACTGATGGGGTATCCGAATAATCGTCCTGTTCAAGCCACCAATGCGCGCTTGGTTTTAGACTAGAGCGTGAATTAAAAAAGCAGATCGTGTGATCTGCTTTTTTAATGTGGGATAACCCGTCTGTGCTAGTGCAAGATCTTGTCTAAGAACTGTTGAGCACGATCACCACGTTTGGTGTTAAAGAAATCATCTTTGCTACAGTCTTCGACAATTTTACCTTGATCCATAAACAACACACGGTTGGCCACTTGGCGGGCAAAGCCCATTTCATGGGTGACACACATCATGGTCATGCCTTCATGTGCCAACTCGACCATCACATCAAGAACTTCATTAATCATTTCAGGGTCAAGTGCCGATGTAGGCTCATCAAACAACATGGCAATCGGATCCATACTTAAGGCGCGGGCAATTGCGACACGTTGCTGTTGTCCACCCGAAAGTTGTGCTGGAAATTTATGTGCATGTGCACTTAGCCCAACACGCTCTAAATAGCCTAAGCCTTTCTTTTTCGCTTCAGCTTCAGAGCGTCCCAATACTTTAATTTGGGCAATGGTTAAATTCTCGGTAATGCTGAGATGCGGAAACAACTCGAAGTGCTGAAACACCATACCTACACGGCTGCGTAATTTGGTCAAATCTGTTTTCGGGTCTTTGATGGGTATTCCATCGACGGTGATTTGACCTTGTTGGAAGGCTTCCAGTCCATTCACTGTTTTAATCAGGGTCGATTTGCCTGAGCCGGATGGACCACAGACCACCACCACTTCACCTTGGCAAATTTGTGTGGTGCAATCGGTTAAGACTTGAAAATCGCCATACCATTTACTGACATTTTGGAGGTCAATCATTACTTTTTGGTCGCTCATACGCTTAACCTCCTTTGTAATCGTTTTACTGCATATGTGGCTAGCATACTGATGGTGAAATACACTAGGCCTGCAAATAAAATATATTGCGTTAATAGAGACATCAAATCGCCCCGCACGTAGTTGGTGCGGAAGAAGTCGAGTAGACCAATGGCGTACACCATGGTTGAGTCTTGGAACAAGATGATGGTTTGCTGTAACAGCAGCGGTGTCATTTTACGAAAGGCTTGCGGCAAAATGATTAAGCGCATGGACTGACCATAGGTCATGCCTAGTGCATAAGCCGCGGCAGACTGTCCTTTAGGAATCGATTGAATTCCTGCACGTACAATTTCCGAGAAATAAGCCGCTTCAAACAACATGAAGGCCACAATACTTGAGACCAAAGCGGTATCAATGGTCAGGTAATTTCCCGTGACTGTGGTGTAGATGAACGGTACAGCAAAGTAGAACCACATCAATACCAATAGTAGAGGAATCGAGCGGAATAAATTGACATAGCTTTGGGCAATTAAATTCAAGATGCGAATTGAAGACAAACGCATCAGTGCCAACAGCGTGCCAATGAAAATACCACCAATGGTGGCAATGATGACCACTTTCAAAGTGATACTTAAACCATGCCATAGGGCAGGTGCAGATAACTGCAAATCATGGGTAAATGCGGTGAGCCATTCCATTATTTAGCTCCTGCAATTAAACCTGGGACACGCAAACGTTTTTCAAGCAGCGTCATTAAGGTAATTAAGCATACGTTGATAACGATGAAAATAATCGTGACATAGGTATAGATTTCGATGGTGTTCTGCGTATATTCGCTGATGGTTTTCATCTGAGAAATAATCTCGGAAACCCCAACTAAAGAGGCTACAGAAGTATTTTTGACGCAGTTGGTCAGCTCGGAGCTCAGAGGCGGCAAAATCGTACGGAAGGACTGCGGTAAAATGACATAGCGGTATAGTTGTGCGGTACTAAACCCCATGGCATAACCTGCATTGACCTGTCCTGTAGGTAAGGCTTCAATGCCTGTACGGACTTGTTCGCAGACACGTGCTGCGGTAAACAGTCCAAGACCGATACTGGCTGAAATCAGCGCTGTTGTTCCTGCACTTAAATCGTTAATCCACCATGACTTAATCGGACCAGGTAAGAAATTCGGCACCACATAAAACCAAATAAATAATTGGATCAGTAGCGGTACATTACGAAAAATGGTGACGTAGCCAGTGCCGATAGAACGTGCGGTTTTATTGGGAAGCGTGCGCATAATGCCGAGAATACTTCCGAGCACCATTGCAATGCTCCAAGCCACAATGGCAATAACAAACAGCCAGCCTAAACCAATCAAAATCCAACTGAGATAGGTGCTATCTCCGACGCCTGTGGATTGCCAAAGGACGCCCCAGTTCCAGGTATAATTCATGACAATCCCCTAAAATAGGTCAGGCAAAGAAACTTTGCCTGAGTGAACATTAATCTTTCCCTTATCGTTTACTGATCACGGTCATGTGGGTTTGTAATTAAGGCTTTAAGTTGGTCTGACATAGCAAAGTTCAGGTTAATGTTTTTCGGTGGAATTGGTTGTTCAAACCATTTGTTGTACATCTTGTTAATTTCACCTGAGCTATAAGTGGCTTTAATTGCATCATCAACCACTTGCTTAAAGCCTGTGTCACCTTTACGCAACATACAGCCATAAACTTCTTGAATTGGTGCTGTACCGACAATGTGCCACTTGTTTGGATCTTTGGCTTTCGATTTTTCTCCAGCAAGTAAAATGTCATCCATCATAAACGCAGCAGCACGACCACTTTGGAGCATCAAGAATGATTCAGCATGGTCTTTGGCAGAAATCACTTCACCAATACCGAGTTCTTTTTCATGCTGACGGATATAGCGTTCAGAGGTTGTTCCTGCTGTCGTTACTAATTTTTTGCCTTTTAAGTCAGCAAAGTCCTTCACGCCTGAATCGGTTGCAGTAAGTAAACGTGAACCCACTTCAAAGAAGCCCACAGAAAAATCAACTTGTTGCTGGCGTTCTTTGTTGTTTGTAGTTGAACCACATTCAAGATCGACTGTGCCATTTGAAACCAATGGAATACGGTTTTGGCTGGTGACTAAGTTATAGCGAACTTTCAAATCAGGCATATTCAGCTTTTGTTTAACAGCTTCAACCACTTTGAGCTGTAAATCATGTGCATAACCGACTGGTTGATTTGGGTTGTCTGCGATATAGGAGAATGGAATAGAGGAGTCACGGTAACCTAAAACAATGGTTCCTGATTTTTTAATCTTATCTAAAGTGCCTGACTGTGAAGCATCTGCGCCAGTGTTAGCTGCATCCGTTGCAGGTGCTTTGTTGTCGCTACATGCACTGAGGCTCAGCGCAAGTGCACTTGCACAAAATAAGGCAGAAAGATTACGTTGCATGGTCATGTACAAACTCCTTTTGTTTGCAGCATCAATTGCATTGTTTTTATCAAAAACGTCAGAATTGGGTTAAAGCTTTATTCTGTGCAAAAGATGTTCTTTTTATGGTGTTTTTTTTACAGCTTAGTCTGCATCTTAATCGAGATTGCTTTTGCTGCTCAAGTGGGATTTTTAATATTTTGTTAATAATGCATGAGATGAGTGCATTGCTATATTCCTCTGATATTAAAAAGAAAATTATGCACAATGCGTGCCATTTTAAGTTTTTTAGTCGATTTTATTGGGCTAATGTCTAATGCTATAGGGTTGGTTATGCGTTTCGTTATGCATGCATGACAGAATGGCTTTTGTTCGTGTAGAACATGCTAAAACGGCAATAAAAAAGAAAAGTGCTTTATTTTGAAGATGAACTGTTTTATGACGCAGTATATAAAGGTCAGTTAGATTCGGTTTACTGTCCTACACTTTCCGCAGAGGATTAAAAACTAAAAAATAAAAGCGACTGTACGTTATGAACAAATGACGGGGCACAATCGCAAGGGGAGGATATGAGCAGATGTGTATCAAGAAGTGCTTAGTGCACAAACATATCCATATATTCACGGATTTCAGAAATAGCCGTTTCTATATCCGTCGTCAGCCATGTTGGCTCAAACAGTCCAATATAGTGATCTAAACGGTCTTGAGGCACAACTAAACGCACAGGACATTCTTCTTCCAGTAAGCGCCAAGGAATAATCGGTGTTTCATTGTCTAAAAAGGCTTGCACATTTCGAATATCAATAATCATGGCATTGACACATTCAGGAAAAGGCATCACTGAAAACTCTTCAGTACGACGACGGAAAAACTCCAGATCACCCCATTTTAAAATATAACTAGGCTTAGAAAATTCAATAATACCAATAAGATGTTGGTCTCGCGTGTAGTGCAAATGACATTGGTGCGTAACATCAGTGTCTAAATCAAGCGTTACACTTTGTTGACGATATGCCATAAAGTCCAAAAACAGCTAAAACAAGGTGCATAATTATAGCGCAAATTCAGTTGAAGAGCGCTGTTCGCCAGACTCTTTTTGTCTATGCCTATATGAAATACTTTTTATATGACTTTTAACACTGAATTGACAGAAGAGTGACTGTTTTTAAAAATATAAAAAATAATAACTTAGATCAAAATAAAGCGTTTGTTTACTATCTCACTATGCTTTGAAACACAATGCTACACAAGCAGTTGTTAGTATAAAAACTCGACAACTTGATAATAGAAAATTGAGGGGGAGCTATGCCACATGATTTCAATAAACCGTCCCATGTGCAAACGCCAGAGGAGCGGCAGAAGAAAAAACGCGTGCCCTTGTATATATTGGCATTGGTCGGAATTTTCTTAATCGCATTATTATTTTATATGTTTGCAGATACCAAGCCAAATCCGAATGAGGCGCCTCCAGGACATCCGAATCCGAGTGCAGAGCCTGCAACACCCAATAACAGCACCACTGCAACAGCAGGTGACGAAGCGGTAGCCACCGATAGCAATACGGCGACTGCAACAGATCGCTAAATGTGAGTAAAGCCCTTGTAATGTACAGGGGTTTTTTCTTTAACAGTCATCAAAAGGTATTCCATTTCTCATTCATACCTCATGGCAGACAATCACTTCAAAACTAAAATCTGTAGTTGAGCAAAGGTCGCTGTGATGTAGACACAACAAGAGGGAGAACAAAATGAATGATTATGTAGGGCATCAGGGTCGATTTGATGCGATGTATTATTGGGACCAGTTTCACCCGATCCTGTCCGCAATCGCCATCCTGATCATTGGTTGGATTATTGCATTATTGATTGCAGGTGCTGTGAAAAAGGTTTTAACCAAAATCGGGACCAACCAAAAACTTTCCAGTGCTACTGGTCATCGCTCAAATATTGAAAATATTATTTCTCGAGTTGTGTTTTGGCTCATCTTGATTATTGCGGTGATCGGTGCACTCAATGTTCTCAATCTCACCAGTGTAAGTGGGCCATTTAGTAATATGGTTCAACAGTTCTTGTTGTTTATTCCACAACTACTGGCTGCTGTTGCTGTGGGTTTTATCGGCTGGATTGTGGCAAATCTGGTCAAAGTGGGTTTACAAAAAGGACTGGATCGGACTCAGCTAGATGAAAAGCTCAGCCAGGATGTCGGAGTCAGTACGCTGAGTCAAAACATCAGTGAAATTGTCTATTGGCTGATTTTATTACTATTCTTACCCATTGTTTTGTCGATACTCGGTCTGACTGGGCTGCTCTTTCCGATCCAGAATATGGTCAATGAAGCCGTACTGTATCTGCCAAATATCTTTATTGCGGGTGTAATTGTTTTTGCGGGCTATATTCTGGCAAAAATTGTACGGGGCATTATTGAGGGTTTATTGAGAAGTCTAGATGTACAAAAACAGGTTGAAAAAGTAGGACTGTTTAAAAACTCAGATTTGGCCAAAGTGCTCGGATCTTTTGTTTTTGCAATCGTTATTATCACAGCGCTGATTATTGCGTTTGAAGCTTTAGGGATTGATGCAATTTCTCAACCTGCGACGGCCATGTTGTATGAAATTATGAATGCGATTCCGCACATCATTGCGGCGGCATTGATTTTAATCTTGGCCTATGTGGTGTCACGTTTTGTCGCAAGCCTTGTGGTTGAAGTCTTGTCGGGAACAGGTGTAGATGACATTCCAAACAAAGTTGGCTTGCAACGTTTCTTAGGAAACACCAAAGCATCTTGCGTCGTGGGTTATTTCATTGTGTTCTTTACCATGTTATTTGCAGTCTCTGAAGCAGCAAATCGACTCGGCTTTGAACAGATCAGTGGTTTGATTGCGATGTTTATCCAGTTTGGTGCAAACATCCTATTAGGTGCAGTCATTCTGGGCGTGGGCTTCTGGCTGGCGAACTTGGTTGCTCAGGTGATTGAGCGTGGTGAATACAACAGCTCTCGTTGGGTGGCGAACATTGTTCGTGTCTTGATCATTGGCTTGGTATTGGCGATGGGCTTGCGGGCAATGGGTATCGCAGACTCCATTGTAAACTTGGCCTTTGGCTTAACGCTGGGTGCGGTTGCCATTGCTTTTGCACTGGCTTTTGGCCTCGGTGGGCGTCAACCTGCGGAACGGGTTTTGACCGATTTGTTAGATAAAGCCAAAAAAGAAGGTACGCAACCGAATCCACTTTATCAGGCCAAAGCTGAAAGCACGCAATCCGCACAGGGCAAAGAAGAGCATGCCTCACTGAAAGAGCAAATGGATACACCAACGGTTGCAGAGGAATATCAACATGCAGATGATATTCCAACTACAGCAGAGGTCGATCCTGCGCATAAACCTTTTGGTTCAACGGGTGAAGCTGAACAAGATATTGACGTTCACCCCAAAGATCCAGACTAAATTAATCACACTAAACACCGACCGCTGATGGCGGTTGGTGTTTTTTATTGGAGTAAACTGATGTCAAAAAAAGCCCCAAATAAATATTTTGCCCCAATCATCATCGCGGGTATTACGGTTGGATTTTTTGTGAGTGCTTATAAATTTGTATTTGCAAAACCAAAGATCAATACAACAACACACGCTAATGCTGAAAGAATACCGACTGCGGCAACTGAAGGCCGTGATGAGGATAAATCTGATGAAAAATAATACAAAAGTCTATAGTGTTGAATGAAATTTAATTTGGTATGTTTGATGCATGTGGAATATGGATATTTCATAAATTAGAAATACTTACATGCCTATACTTTTGTGATAGCGGTATGGACATTTCACGATTTATTTTTATAAATTGCAGTTTAAAAAGGAAAAAACAGATGATACAAATATTAAAAAAAACATTGATGATGAAACGTTCAGTGCTTCAGCCGAGCCATGTCCATATTGCCATTGCGAAAATGGACTTAGCACTTGCCCGTCAGCAGAAGCAAAAGCAGTGTGCACTGCTACGCACGGACTATTTGGAATAATTTATAGTTTTAAGCACATGGCTTAGACATATTCTGATGCGGCATGCGCAGATGACCATGCCCACTGGAAGTTAAAGCCGCCCAAATGTCCTGTGACATCCAGTATTTCACCGACAAAGTACAAGCCTTTTTGCTTTTTACTTTCCATGGTTTTCGAGGACACTTCAGTGGTGTCTACGCCACCTAAAGTCACCTCAGCAGTACGGTAGCCTTCGGTTCCTGATGGTTTGACTTCAAACGCATGCAAGCGCGTGGCAATGTGCTCAAGTTTTTCATCCGACAGTTGACCAATCGCTGTTTCAGCTAGTTCAGGCCAAATGAGGTTTTGCAGTTCAATCACCACACTTTTAGGCAAATGTTCACCCAATAAAGTGCGAAGCAGGGCTTTGGGTTGACTGTGCTTCTTGGCTTTTAAGTAGTCGTGCAAATCCACAGTTGGTAGAAAGTCAATTTTGAAGCTTTGTCCTACATCCCAATAATTCGACAGTTGTAGCGAGCTTGGCCCACTGAGTCCACGATGGGTAAATAAAAGGGCTTCGGTGAAAGCGTTTAAGTCATTCGATAAAGTCGCATCAACCGCGTTGCCACTTAAGCGTGTGGTCACTTCTTTAAAGCTGTCTGAAAAGGTAAAAGGCACCAAACCTGCGCGAGTTGGATAAACATGATGACCAAATTGTTTGGCAATTTCATAGCCAATCCCTGAGCCACCTAAGGTCGGAATAGATAAACCACCCGACGCAATGACCACAGATTCGGCTTCAAAATAACCCAGTGTCGTAGCAATTTGAAAACCTTGCTCATCGAGTGCGGTGATGGCTTTCACTTCACAGTTGGTTTTAATGTCGACCAAACCTGTTTTTTCACACTCGCTCAATAGCATGGCTAAAATTTCTTTGGCACCTTTTAGGGTGAACAGCTGACCGTGTTTACGCTCTTCATATTCAATGCCGTACTCACAAACCATCCCAATAAAGTCCCAATTGGTATAACGAGTGAGGGCTGAAATCACAAAATGCGGATTATGTGAAATAAAGTTGCTTGGCTCGACATAGAGGTTGGTAAAGTTACATTTACCCCCACCTGACATGAGAATTTTTTTGCCGACTTTATTGGCTTTTTCTACCACCACCACTTTACGTCCACGTTGAGCTGCCATATAGGCTGTCATTAAGCCAGATGCACCTGCACCTAAAATTAAGACATCATATTGATTTGCGGACATGACACACTCACGGGAGAATAAAGCAGGGCATTATAGACCATCTTTTTTGCTTTTTCAGGACTATCTAAAGCGCGGCTAAACGACCTTGTAACCCACCTGAATGAATCACCAAAATACGATGATCTTTGGGGAATGAACCTTGTTGAATTAAATCGGTTAAGCCTAACAGCATTTTGCCTGTGTAAATCTGTTCCAGTGGAATGTCATGTTGCTGTTCAAAAGCATGGATAAACTGCAAGAGTTCAGCATTAGTTTTGGCATAACCACCACAACAATATTGATCAGTAATTTGCCAATTTCGTTTTTCAGTCAGTTGCTGTAGTTCTCGACTCAAAAAGTCCCCTTTGAGCGCGGAGAAGCCCAAAATTTGCTGCTGTGAATGACTGGCTTCAATCAGACCCGCAATGGTGCCACCCGTCCCCACGGCACAACAAATCAGATCGAAATTTTGTCGATCCGCATCAGAGAGAATTTCTGTGCAGCCTTGAATGGCAAGGGGATTGGTTCCCCCTTCGGGAATCACATAATACTCAGGATAATCTTGTTGTAACTGTGCTAAGTAGGCTGGGCTTTGCTTTTGACGATAGACTTCACGGGACACAAACTGCAACTGCATGCCGAATTGCTGTGCTGTATTTAAGGTTGTATTTAAAGGTTTACTGGCTAGTTCTTCGCCCCGAATAATGCCTAGACTCTCAAAACCAAATAACTGCGCTGCATAGGCCGTCGCGGCAATATGATTGGAATAGGCACCGCCAAAAGTCAGCAGTTTTTTATAGCCTTGTTGCTGCGCCGCCAACAGATTGTATTTCAGTTTAAAAAATTTATTGCCTGAAATGTGTGGATGGACCAAGTCTAAACGTTTGATGCTGATATTGATCCCGCCAACACTGATGTGCTGATAGGGAATGGACTGCGCAATCTGTTCAAACATAGGACTTTTATCAATCAGGTTGAGTGCTTAGTGTAAGTGAAAAAGGGCATTTTTTTCACAGGATTAATCCTTTGCTGCATGCGTATCGACCGAGCTAATCACGGACATGCCCGGGCGTAAATTTTCAATGCCCGTTTGATTCGGATCAATTGCAATCCGTACAGCAATACGTTGTACCACTTTGGTAAAGTTACCTGTCGCATTATCAGCTTTAAGCACACTGAACTCTGAGCCCGCCGCTGGGGAAATTTGCTCGACATGGCCTGTAAATTTCTGATGATTGAGGGCATCCACCGTGAACCATGCTTTTTGTCCAATTTTCATGTTGGCAATTTGAGTTTCTTTAAAGTTAGCCGTGACCCAAGTTTGCTGCGGAATCAGATAGAGCAACTGTGTGCCTGCGGCCACATATTGCCCCACGCGTGGGTTCACTTCACCCAGTTGTCCATCCATCGGGGCGATAATGCTGCTGTAGTTTTTGGTGGTTTTGGCTTGATCCAGTTGTGCAGTGGCATTGGTTACTTGCGCTTTGAGTCCTGTTTCAGCCACTTGTGCGGTTTTGAGCGCTTCTTTTGCCACCAAGACATTGGCCTGTGCTTGTTGCATTAAGGCTAAATTATTTTGTGTGTCAGCAAAGGCTTTGTCTTGTTCCGATTTAGACGCTGCGCCAGAGTCTCCTAACTGTTGATAGCGCTGCTGTTGTGCCAATGACAGTTGGTACGCTGCTCGAGCCTGTTCGACCTTGGCTTCTGCCGCCACAATATCGGCTTTACGCTGTGCAATACTTTGGCTTTGATTGGATAGTGCATTCTGCGCTTGATCCACCCCAGCTTCTGCTTGAGTCACTTTTTGGTCATAAGTCGTGGCATCAATATGCATCAACACCTGTCCTTTTTTGACATGATCAAAATCACTGACCAACACATCTTTGACATAGCCATTAATTTGCGAAGAAAGCACTGTAGTTTTGCCTTTGACATAGCTGTTGTCTGTTGACTCAACAGCACTGTCAAAGGGCCCAATTTTCCATGCCCATAAAATGATGCCAATACCGATGATCAGCACAATAAACATCAAGATCAGCGTACGTTTCGCTGTTGGAATTAGTTTACTCGAAGGCGGCGTAATCGGTGTTGCTGCTGCCACGGGCTGTTCAGGCTGAGAGGCATTTTCAGACCTTGCGGTTGTTTCAGTGGGTGCTACTGGTTTTTGATCTTCAGACATAACAATTTCTCAATAAATAGGGAACAGTGGCATTAGGCAGGACCGATTTTCGCTTGTTGTCGCAGTTGATATTGATTTCGTGCAATCAGGAATGTCCCCCACAGCAACAGCAGCATGGCCACGACGCCATTGAAGCTAATCACATCGTTATAGGCACGCACTTGAGCTTCTCGAGTCACCACTTGATTTAAGTTTTTTAGGGCTTGTTGTTGTTCTAATTGCTGATCGAGCGTGTAACTATGCGAACTTTGTTGATACGCTAAAAGGCGCTGTGCAATCAATGGATTGGTTTCAGAGAGTTGTTGAATTATCTCAGCACGATAGTTTTGGGTTCGGACTTGTTGATAGGTAGAGTAAAACGATGAACCGACTAAGCCACCAAATGTTTGAGTCGCAGAAAATAAAACAATAAACGTGACAATATGAGTGGGGCCTTTTTGCATGGCGCTTAAGATACCCGTGATCAATAGTGGACCAATAAACACACCACTGGCAAAGCCCACCAAAAACTGACTGCCGTAAAAGTTGGAAGGGCGAATATCACTGGTAAGGTGAAAATCTAGTCCGCAAGCAATCAACACCAAAGCTTCTGCTAATAGTAAGTGCCAAATAATCCGTTCACGTGAAAAAGTGATGGCACTAAATAAGGTACCAGACACGATGCCTAAAAAGATCACCACATAGAGCGGGACAAATTGATCGGGGCCCATGCCCATAGTTTTGAGAAAACTCACGGCAGCATAACTTTGCTCCGACATTAAGAAGCGAATTGCAAAGGCACCGATGATAAAACGAAGCGTGGACGATGTCCCCAGCCAACGCGTCATAATCAGAGGATTGACCCGATAATGCTCGTAGACCGAACCAATGACAATTAGGCTGAACCCTGCAATGAGCAAATAGGCTAACCATTTCACTTCAAACCACCACAAGATAGGCCCTTGGGTCAGCACAATAGACAAAAAAGCAAAACCAGATGCAAGCAGGGCAAAGGTGAAGAAGTCCTGCTTTTCAAAAACAGCAATTCTTAAACTGCGGGGTAATTTAAGCGACACCACCATTGCAAAACAGCACAGGGCTAAACCAATTTCAAAGGTATACAGCACATTCCAGTTATTGACATCAATAAGGTACGGAGAAATGATCCATGCTAAGGGAATACCAAGCTGTTGGAAGCCTAAAGCCAAATAGATACTGCGACCAAAATTTTCTCGCTTAAAAGCCTGCATAATGTAATACATGCCTAAAGAGCTGAGCGGTGCTGCAACCATGCCACTAATAAAACGCACCAGTACAGCCATTTCAAAGGTATGTACAAAGACGTGTAAAACTAAAACCACAATAAAAATCAGTAGACCAATTTCAGAAAATAGACGCAGACCGTATTGTTGGCGGGCTTTAAACAAAATCAGATTCGCACTGACATTGGCCATGACATAAGCTGCAGGAATCCATGCTACCTCAGAGGGTGTGAGTCCATATTCACCCTGAATTAAGGGTAAATTCGCGATAATAAAACCGTTACTGAGACTTGCAGACAGTGCGACAAACAAGCCAATAAAAAAATATATTAAGCGCTTAGGCGTGGAGTGCGCAATCACGGCAGGAGAGCCGGGTAGGGTTGGTTTTTCTTCAGCAGTCCAGTTTGGTGCAGGTTCGAGTAAACGCGGTGGCTGTGTCATGAGTCGTGACCTTTATGCCCGAATACCATTGAGTAAGAGCTCAATCGCACGTTGTGCAAGTTGTTGTTGCTCTATATCGGTCAGCCCTTGGAATGAAGTCCTTAAAATGGCCGTAATCATGGCGTAATCTTGGGTGGTCAAATCGGGGCGGCATACGCCGTGTCGAATGGCTTGATCAATCAAAGGCTGTAAAATCGCATCGCGGCGTGCGTAGATATCGACCATGACGGGATCATTACGCTCAATCACCCGCCAATATTCCATCAGCGCAGTTAAATACGGTAAGTTATAGACATGGTTTTCAATTAAACGGATAAAACCATCTTCATATTGAGAAAATGCTTCTGCACGAACTGCGAGACGTTCCAACGCTTGCTCCATGAGAGCAATCACCAACGCACGACGGTCAGCAAAATTACGATAAAACGTCGCCCGCCCGACATTGGCGGCATCAATCACCTGTTGTAAGGGGGCATTGATCCCGTGTGTACGAAAAACCTGAACCGCAGCTTCGAGCAGTTCTTCACGGTTTTGTGCTGCACGCTGTTGACGACTGGTCATGGTGATTATTTCATTTAATTTGGAAGTGCTATTATTTAACGGACAAAAGTGTCCGTTGTAACTATTGAATCCTGTAAGATTTTGTAAATTACTTTGCGTTTTTCTAATTTAATCTAATTTCGATAAGAAATATGCTACTCGAAAACGTCATCTGCAACCTGCATGGTGTAAATAAGATCTCTGTACACGACAAATTTCACAGAACCCTTATCCTATCAGGATTCTGCCTTCTTAAAATTGCCAAAATTTCCTTAAACTCTTCTTTTTTCCCAAAACCAATTAAACGCTGAATCGCCATTTGAACATAGTCTAAACCATAGCGAAATAAACTCATTGAGAGTCGTCCATGCTTCTTTATTTTTATCGCTTTTTTTTGATCATGTTGCCATTCACCCGTTAAGTAACACCAACAGAAGCTTATAGCTAACACCGCAATCAATTTTTTCACTCGTCTAGCGTCTGTCAAGCGCGTATTTTCAAGATTAAACCCGCGTCCTTTGAGACAACTGAATAAGGTTTCAATTTCCCAGCGTAATGCATAATCCTGAATAGCATTGGCATTAAACTGAGGAGAAACGACGAGTAAAAGCTCTCCATTTTCTAACTGTAGTGCACTTATATATAGTTTCACCCGACCAACCAAAATCCGTCGTTTACGACATTCAATTTGACCAACTTTAAGATGGCGAAATAAATCACTAATTTTATGATTCTTTCCTAAATGATTGGTGACAATGAAGTTTTTTTAACACGAATGCAGAAGTTGATGTCTTGTTCAATTAACCATGTAAACCACTGCTCACCGATAAACTCTCTGTCTGCGAACACATTCACAATACGGTCTTTACCAAAAATGGCTATAAAGCGTTGAATCAAAGCAATACGCTCTTTCGTATCTGAATTTCCACGTTTATTAAGCAATGTCCAAAGGATAGGTATCGCTATTCCACGATAAACGATTGCGAGCATCAGGATATTAATATTTCGTTTTCCCCATTTCCAATTGGTTCTATCTAAAGTCAGTTGCACTTGGTCGAATGAAAACATATTGAAAATCAACTGAGAAATTTGACGATAATCAAAATACTGACCTGCAAAGAAGCGCTGCATACGTCGATAAAATGATTGTGGTAAGCACTTGATGGGCAAGGCTTTAGATGCAGAAGAAAGATTACATGTTTGCTTTAAAATAATCACAAGCATGATGAGCGCAAAGCACTTTAAATGTGACTTGTTCCATTTTAGATATTTGTTTAAGATAAGATATAACTCATTGAGATGTGTCATAGTATTCGTCGTTAGAAAACAATTATTATGACATTATTTCAATGAGTTATCTATTTTTGTCGTGTACAGAGAAATAAGATAATGTTTTATTCGCTATATTTTAATGAATCCAAGAAATGAACAGGTTTTGCAGATGACAATGGTTTTGCCTACTTTTGCCTAAACAAAAGTAGGGCGAGCCGCAGGCTGATGAAGAAATTGAATAAAACAAGATAAGACTCCGCCAAGATAGTTTTTTAAATATGTCGAATAAATATTTAGATCGAATTTTGGTTAACTTAAATCATTCATGTTATTGTTTTATTTATGAATAGTTGATATTTCTTTTAATAAATAAAATACGCACAGAACCATCATGTAGATAGATAAGAGTTGTAACAAAGTCGATAGGATTGGAAAAATAAAAGTGCTATGCTGAAAGCACAATAATGATAAATGAGGGGATATGATGAAAACCTTATCTACCCTAGTATTAGTTTTATTGCTCACTCAACTGACCGCGTGTGATGCAAAAAAGGATTTGAATCAGCCTAGAACTGAGGCTCGTACCATGATTATTGGTGGTGTTCCTGTGCATGATCGTGACTATAAACTTCCATCACAAGAAATGGCTTTTAATCAGAAAACGCCTACACAGGCTGATGCGTACTAATAGGTAAAAATAGGGAGGCATATTGTCAGTACATGGTGGTGCAAGGTGCGATGTGCAGTATAAAAGATGCATTGTGCTACGCCAGATTTGTGAAAATGTGAAGTAGACGTCTTACTTCCTGCAGACGTTTGTTGAATTAAAGCCTTACAAACGTATAAAAGGCCTTGTACTCGCCCAATATGCCCAAACTGTTGTGGCTCAATTTGGCTAGATCAGTTCGATTTGCCAATTTGAAGCTTGAATCTCTAAGTTATTTTGCCTGAGTTGCTGGCTAATTGCATCGGCTTGTTTTTGCAAGTCTGCAACCACAATAGTTTTAACCCAGCGAATTTCACTGGAACTATAACGACCATTTTCACGTCGTGAACTGTCGATGGCCTGTTGAATAATACGATGCTGTTGTGTGAGCAAATCACGTGTGTTTAAAACACTGAGCATGGATTGGCCCGTGCTAGTTTTAGCTTGTGCATTGGTCGCATGAATTTTTGCAATCAGATGATATAACTCTGTATTCACACTAAAAGCCTCACCAATCAGCGCATTGGGGTCTTCACTCAGTTCATCGCCTTCTTGGATTAGCACATTATTGTTGATGCGTTGTTGTAAAGAGGCGAGTTTGGTTTGTAAATCACTACGCAATAAAAGTGCTTCTGCTAGTTTCATAGATTTATTTTTAAAGTTTTAGATGAGTCTTATGCTGCATCTGTGCAATCAAAGCTGCAAGTGAGTTTTGTAATTTTTATGAAATGTAAAATCATGAGAAAGCGATAAAAAAGCACTTAGTCAGTTTCGGGATTTTATTTAAAACGTGGAGATGTTTTTCCTATGTTGATTAGTCAATTTATTTACTAGGGTCTGTTGAGAATTACCGAGAGTTAATTAAACTCGCGCACAATTGAATCATGGCTTCAAAACTCGTATCTGTTTTACAACTACGCATCGCTATACGTTTAAATTCTTTTAACTTACAGAAATAGTTTTCAATGAGATGACGCCATTTATACATAATCGTATCAAATGCTCTCATTACTTTTCGATTAGATTTAGGTGGGATCACCACTTTCACTTTACGTTCATTGAGTTCTTGGATGAGCCAATCTGCATCAAATGCTTTATCAGCCAGTAATGCTTGAAAATCAACATCTTCAATTAAAGGTTTGGTTTCTACTAAATCGTGATATTGACCAGGCATTAATCGAAATTTAATAAGGTTGCCTAGACTATCCACTAAGGCAAGAATTTTACAGGTCATTCCACCTCGAGATTTACCTATAGACTGTTTGAAAGTCCCCCTTTTGCACCTTGCCCATGTCGATGAACTTTAACAATCGTTCCATCAATCATGGCGTATTCCAAATCAACATCTTCATTTACAGATGCAAAAATATTTTCAAATACACCAGCTTTCACCCAATCACGGTATCTTTTAAAGACGGTATTCCATTTACCAAAATGAGGAGGTAGATCACGCCATGGACTGCCTGTACGGGCAATCCATAGGACTGCTTCTAAAAATAATCGATTATCTTTTCCACTACGACCTCGATCGGTCACTTTACCTAGGCAAAAAGGTTCCATTTTTGCCCATTGGGCATCAGTAAGTATGTATCTATCCATAGTACTATTGTAAATTAATCAGTAGCATTTGTTAATTCTCAACAAGCCCTAATGAGGTATAAAGTTTTATCTAATTTTTCTTTTTATCCAATTTAAAATTAGGTGTGTACACGGCCTCAACTTTCAATAAAGTATAAAAGGTGTTTATGTAGGTAATACCCTTACTTTTGATAGGCCAAAAGTAAGCAAAAGCCTTTGTTATCCATACATAACATCCCTATTATGATGGATAACGTGTGGCATCCCTGCCACACTCGCGTATCCAAACGTTGCTTAAATTAAACTATGTAATAGTAGCGACATAAAGGTGCTCTTATCACTATTATTAAAAGCTTAGTGGAACACGGTTTCCAAAGCTTTCAAACCGACCTTTGGATCAAGCAGACCATTGTAAATTTCAGGGATTTCACGTTCGACCCCAAAGAATTCATAAATGGCAAGCATCGCTCCACGAACTGAATATTCCACAGTAAAGACCACGTCATCTTCAATTTCCACAAACTGTCCAAGGAAGGCAAAGTTTTGTGAGCCTTGTGGAATTACCTGTGGACGATCCCCCGGTTTACGGCAGGCAAACAGGGCAGAGGCATATGGCATCATGGCTGTGGTAACATCAGTCGTTGCCAAAACATGATCTAAAATGTCGTCAAAACCGAGCTGTTTAATCAGTTCTGTTAGGATTTCTTGCCCTGTGGCTTCGGACATTGGTTTCTTGATGTAATCGCCCATATGGTCAATTTGGAAACCATAGCCCCATAAGGTATACAGGCCTTCAGGTAAGTCGGCAAAGTGTGGCTGCGCAGGGATCACAATGGATAAATGCCAACCCGACTCATACCAAGTCATCAGTGCGCCAGTGCCTGGTTCATTACTTGTATAGTCAACAATACGTTTCAATAGCACATCATCTTTCATAGTCAGTGTGAAAGACTCCCACTTATGTTCATCGACATTACCATAAAAAGTCATTGGACGGCCAAAGTCTGGGGCTTTTTGTGCCAAAGTTTCCCAAAGTGCCCAGCCATGGTCTTCTCGATTACGAACGAGGGCAGGCACGTCATGATTACCGCCATAACGTGAGTCCGCAGTAATGGAACCTAAAGTGAAAATAGCTAAATCATTGGCTTTCAGATTAATTTGCTCTGAGCCTTCAGGCAATTGTACATATAGGCGCGATGCATGGCGTTCTTGGGTTTCAGCATTGGTAATGAAGTCCGCATCTGTGACATAGTGTCCAAAACGTACATCTACACCTTGTGCGACTAGCCAACGCTGTAGGGGCAGAATCATCGAGTCATATTGATTGTACTTGGTACGTTTCACACCAGCTAAGGTATGAATGCGTGGCAATTCTTGAATAAAACGCAAGAAATAGCGTCTTAACTCTGCTGCACTGTGCCATTTTTGAAAAGCGAAAGTCGTGCGCCACATGCGCCAGAAATTGGTTTCAAAAAAGGCTTCATCAAAAAACTCATCAATGCGGCGACTGCCAATTTTTTCTTCTTTTGAAGCCAATAGGCGCAGCATCTGCGCACGATGTAGTGTATTCAGACCAAGCTTTGCCGCATCCGCAATGACATGTTCGGCATCAATCAAACGTGCATTGGCGTGGGTTTTCACTTGTTCATTAAACTCACGACATTCTTCACGTACCGAAACGTTTGGATTTTCCAAAGATGGAATACTGGAAAATAAATCCCATAGGCACAAATAAGTTTCATCGGTCAGCATTCGCCCACCACGTGTTACCCAAGCTTGCGCGGCATGTGGAGTATGTCCACCATCCATTGAGCCACCTGAAATATCGAGTTCTTCTAAAATATGGATATTTTTGGCAGGGACTTTGGCATCACGGATCGCAAATGCAGCAGCAGCCATACCTGCGATACCACCACCAATGATCCAAAGATGGGATTGTTGCGCGTCTAATGGGGTGCGCTTCTTATTTTGCATGGTTCACCTGTAATTATGATGTTAAAAATTATGAAGTTAAAAAATATGGTTTTTAGAAATAAAACCTTATAAATAGTAAGTCTTTTTATATATGAAAAATGTATGAAAAGGGAAGCAATTCCCTCATTATATTTTGTAATCAAAAATAAGAACATGATGGCTATTTTTAATACACATTTGTCTTTTTATTAAAATTGAATATGATCTAAATAACTGATGTTGAAGTTTATTGTTGAGTAATTGCTCTATTGTTGTTTTCACTATGGCCTATGCCGAATTTACTTAAAAATAGGCTTTTTATTTATCATTAAAAAATATAATGGGTGTACAAGCTGTGGCTTGATTACGATATAAATGTGAAAAATAACTGATAAAGTGAATATCGTAAAAACTTTGTTTAGCGTAAAATCGCAGCTGATAAATTCTCTCAATTTAGAGGTCACTCTTGGAATCATTTTGGATTTTGGGCTCCATTGCCTTTGCATTAATGTTAGGCGCAATGAGCCCTGGACCGACGTCGATTTATGTAGCAAAAAATTCGATTGCGATTTCTCGAAAGCATGGCCTCTTTACCGCACTGGGGACAGGAACAGGCGCAGCTGTTTTTGGTCTGTTGGCTGTACTTGGCTTACAAGCCTTTTTGTTGGCAGTGCCGTCAGCGTATTTGGCCTTAAAAATTTGTGGTGGGATCTATTTGCTTTGGCTCGCATTTAAAATTATTAAACACGCCAAAGAGCCAATTGAGGCAGATCATTCCAGCTCGAAAGCAATGACTTTACGCCGTGCCTTTATGACTGGCTTAATTACCCAGCTCTCCAACCCTAAAATTGCGATTGTTCTAGCCAGTATTTTTACTGCACTTTTACCCAAAGAAATCCCAACTTATTACTATTATGTACTGCCTATCCTATGTTTCTTTATTGATGCGGGTTGGTGTTCGTTGGTTGCAGTGGCGTTGTCCGCTGAAAAGCCGCGCCGTGTGTATTTGAAGTTTAAAGCCGTATTTGACCGCGCAGCAGGGGCAGTGATGACGGTGTTGGGTTTAAAACTTATTTTTGGAATGAAGTGATAAGGTTTACAACAACAAAACTGGATTTTGTATAGGTAACTAAAAGCTAAATGGTTATAATCCCTTTGATTAGACTTCCGTCATAAATCAAAAAACGTACAATTTATTTGATCTTAAATTAATCAGCAAAATTATTGGTGGTGTTTCAAAAAGTATGCTGAAACAAAGCAGGTTGAATTTTGATAAAATAGAGAAATGCGAATAACTCTAGAAATCAAATGTCCAACCTGCCTCAGTGACAGTATAAAGAAAAATGGCATCAAAGTAGATGGGAAACAAAACTATCAGTGCAAAGACTGTAAACGTCAGTTTATTGGTGACCATGCTCTGAGCTATCTAGGATGTAATTCAGGCATTACTCGAAAAATATTACAGTTGATGGTCAGAGGTAGTGGTATACGAGATATCGCTGAAGTTGAGCGAATCAGTATCGGTAAAGTTTTACGTACTTTAACCGAATCGACCTACCAAATTCAGCCTAAACAAAGTCATTATGAGTCTCTTGAAGTTGATGAGTTTTGGACTTTTGTTGGAAATAAAAATAATAAACAATGGCTTATTTACGCCTACCATCGAGAAACAGGTGAGATTGTTGCTTATGTTTGGGGTAAAAGAGACTTAGCTACAGTTCAACGATTGAAGACAAAGCTTAAACAATTAGGTATTCACTACACCCGAATTGCAAGTGATCATTGGGACAGTTTCATAACTGCTTTTAAAAACTGCAAGCAAAGTATTGGTAAATTTTTTACTGTAGGTATTGAAGGTAATAATTGCAAAATAAGGCATCGAATTAGGCGCGGTTTTAGAAGGAGTTGTAATTTTTCAAAAAAGATTGAAAACCATTTTAAAGCTTTCGACTTAACCTTTTTTTCTCTGTACACGACAAAAATAGATAACTCATTGAAATAATGTCACAATAATTGTTTTCTAACGACGAATACTATGACACATCTCAATGAGTTATATCTTATCTTAAACAAATCTCTAAAATGGAACAAGTCACATTTAAAGTGCTTTGCGCTCATCATGCTTGTGATCATTTTAAAGCAAACATGTAATCTTTCTTCTGCATCTAAAGCCTTGCCCATCAAGTGCTTACCACAATCATTTTATCGACGTATGCAGCGCTTCTTTGCAGGTCAGTATTTTGATTATCGTCAAATTTCTCAGTTGATTTTCAATATGTTTTCATTCGACAAAGTGCAACTGACTTTAGATAGAACCAATTGGAAATGGGGAAAACGAAATATTAATATCCTGATGCTTGCGATCGTTTATCGTGGAATAGCGATACCTATCGTTTGGACATTGCTTAATAAACGTGGAAATTCAGATACGAAAGAGCGGATTGCTTTGATTCAACGCTTTATATCCATTTTTGGTAAAGACCGTATTGTGAATGTGTTCGCAGACAGAGAGTTTATCGGTGAGCAGTGGTTTACATGGTTAATTGAACAAGACATCAACTTCTGCATTCGTGTTAAAAAAACTTCATTGTCACCAATCATTTAGGGAAGAATCATAAAATTAGCGATTTATTTCGCCATCTTCAACTTGGTCAAATTGAATGTCGTAAACGACGGATTTTGGTTGGTCGGGTGAAACTATATATGAGTGCACTACAGTTAGAAAATGGAGAGCTTTTACTCGTCGTTTCTCCTCAGTTTAATGCCAATGCTATTCAGGATTATGCATTACGCTGGGAAATTGAAACCTTATTCAGTTGTCTCAAAGGACGAGGATTCAATCTTGAAAATACGCGCTTGACAGACCCTAGACGAGTGAAAAAATTGATTGCGGTCTTAGCTATAAGCTTCTGTTGGTGCTACTTAACGGGTGAATGGCAACATGATCAAAAAAAAGCGATAAAAATAAAGAAGCATGGACGACTCTCAATGAGTTTATTTCGCTATGGTTTAGACTATGTTCAAATGGCGATTCAGCGTTTAATTGGTTTTGGGAAAAAAGAAGAGTTTAAGGAAATTCTGGCAATTTTAAGAAGGCAGATGCCTGATAGGATAAGAGTTCTGTGAAATTTGTCGTGTACAGAGCCTTTTTTTACATCAATAATGGCTTCATTTAATGTCAGCATACTTTTTGAAACACCACCAAATTATTTAATTCAAGAGATAATCCTTGGATGAAATTCAAAGATATTCAAAAATTATCAGACGTTAAGTTTCGTAGGCTTAGCGGTGTTAGTTGGGCTACATTTAACCTCATGTTGGCCGAGCTAAATAAGCATTTACCTCGTCATATTGGTAAAGGACGACCGCATAAATTACCGTTGGAAGATCGTTTGCTCTTATGTATAGAATATTGGAGAGAATATCGAACATTTTTCCATCTTGGTATGAGTTACGGTGTATCTGAAACGAGTGCAATTCGTATCACACGTGTTATTGAAGATACCTTAATCGGTTCTGGAAAATTTAACTTGCCAAAACAACTTCCTAATCGAGATGAAGTGGATTGGGAAGTTGTTGTGATTGATGCAACTGAAATATTAGTTCAACGTCCAAAAAAAACAGAAGAAATGGTATAGCGGTAAAAAAAAGCGACATACCTTTAAATTTCAGCTATCTATGCACTATACAACAGGTGAAATACTGAGTGTATGTGGAAGTCATGGAAGCATGCATGATTTTAAAATATTTAAAAAAAGCATGAGGAAATTAAAATTTAAGCCCTTTTTTATTGTTGATAAGGGGTATTTAGGGATAAAGAAATTGGGTTTTGGATGCCTCATGCCATCTAAAGCAAAGAAAACTGAAAAACTAGATTCTGAATTAAAAAGGCTTTGTTGCATAAAGGCTTAAAAGACAGAGTTATCCTAAGTAACTCAATTTTAAGTGACAACTTGGGTGTGAGGTCGGCCTAATTCTGTAAATTTATTTAATACAGCTACGCGTGCATGGATCTCATTCACTTGGCTGTCAAAATTCCTAGCACTGAGTTTATCCCCCAACAATTTAATGCAATACATCTTAGTCTCAACCAAACTTCGCCGATGATAGCCTGACCATTTTTTCCATAGTGTCCTGCCTAAACGTTTAACTGTTCGAAGTAATTCATTTCGCTCTAGCGAACTGATCTTTGTATCTTTCCATGGTTTCGCATTTTTTCTAGGTGGAATCACCGCATGCGCTTGCCGATCTGCAATGACCTCACGGCATTGCTTGGTGTCATAAGCTCCATCGGTATAAACAGAGTCAATCTGCTCATCTTGTGGAATCTGATTAAGTAAATCACCAAGCACCTGTGAATCACTGACATTATTGGTTGTGAGCTGAACTGCTCGTATTTGTAGGGTTTTGGCATCTATACCAATATGTAGTTTACGCCATTGGCGACGATATTCAGCTCCATGTTTCTTGCGTTTCCATTCGCCCTCACCTAGAAACTTCATGCCTGTAGAGTCTACGAGTAGATGCAGTCTATCGCTACTTTTTTGGTAGCTGATTGCAATATCAATATGCTTTTGTCTTCTACAAAGCGTACTGTAATCTGGTGCGGTCCAATTTAATCCGCAAAGTTTAATCAGACTTTGCACAAAGCCAGTGACCATACGTAAAGAGAGTCTGAATAAAGATTTGATCATTAAACAGCATTGAATCGCTATGTCGGAGTAGGTTTTACTTCGACCTTGTTTGCCTTGTGGTTCTGCATACCATTGTGTTTTTGGATCGAACCAAATGGCAATATTCCCACGATTAATGAGAGCTCGGTTATATGCAGGCCAATTGGTTGTGCGGTAGATTTTGTGTGTAGGCTTCTTCATTTGGAAATTATATTGCCGAAGAAGCCCTTAAGAACAGCTTTGTGCAACAAAGCCATGTGCAGATCAAAGTTTTCTAAAAAACTAGAACCTTCTTCTTTTGCAAAGCGTTGTAAACTTTTTTGGAAACTCTTATTTTCAACTTTTAAATCTAAAATTTGTTCAGACTTAGATGGAATAACTCCTAAAGCATCATAAGTAAATTTAATTAAATCACCTTGCGATGGAAATTGTGCTAAAGCGTACATAAAAGCCCCCTGAATAATAAATAAAAGAAGCATTCACTAGAACACTTTGAACCGATTGAACCGTACCGGGTTTGTCGGAGACTTTTTATTTAAGTTAGGCCACCTGACCTAACTGGTTAATTTTATCATAGTACATTGCTTCAAAATCAAAAGGTGATACATAATCTAGCGCACTATGTACACGTTCTTTATTGAACCAATCCACCCAGTTTAGTGTCGCAAGTTGTACATCCGCTAAACCTTGCCAATCTGCTTTTAAATATTCAATCACCTCTGTTTTGTATAAGCCATTCACCGTTTCAGCCAGTGCATTATCGTATGAGTCACCCGTTGTACCGACTGAAGCTCGTAAATTTGCTGCTTCTAAACGATTGGTATAGCGAATGGAAAGATATTGAACACCTCTATCGGAATGATGAATCACATTCTTTGGCATGCCTCGATCGTGCAATGCTTGCTCAAGTGCATCGAGTACCATATCTGTATTCATCCGTGTAGATACTTTCCATCCAACAATTGCTCGTGAGAACACATCAATAATAAAGGCGGTATAGACCCAGCCTGAATGAGTTTGAATATACGTAAAGTCACCCACCCATAGTTGGTTTGGATGATCAGCATTAAAATTACGTTTCACTAAATCATCTGCCCGTTTTTGGTCATCTCGGCTACGGGTGGTTTTTTTGTTCTTACCACGCCAAACACCTTGTATACCTAGCTTTTGCATTAATCGAGCAACAGTACAGCGCGCAATAATATAGCCTTCACGTTTCAGTTGTTGCCAGACTTTACGTACACCATACCGACCTGAACTTTCCTTCCAAATTCGTTTAATTTGTTCAGCATGATGCTCATCATGTAGATCTCGTTTCGCTCGATGTTCTGGATTGTCAGCGAGATCTAAAGTCCGGTAATAGGTTGAAGCTGCAATCGGTAAAATTCTACAAATCGCTTCAACACCATATCGATCTTTATTGTTATGGATAAAATCCACCATTATTTGTGTGGGCGGTCGAGCTCCGCCTGGGCGAAAAAAGCGGCTGCTTTACGTAGAATTTCATTGGCACGCTTTAATTCTTTAATTTCACGTTCCATTTGCCTCATTTTTTCTTGATCAGATATCTGTTGTACTTTAATAGGATTTTGCTGATCTAAATGCTTTTGATGCCAGGCACGAAGTGTTTCAGGAGTACAACCAATCTTAGGCGCAATTGCTGTGATTGCAGCCCAAGTAGAAGGATAATCTTTTTCAGATTCAATCAATAATTGAACCGCTCTTTCTCTGATTTCAGGGGTATATTTTAATTTTGTCATCGGGGTAGTCTCTCAGAATATTGACTCTCCGACAAACCCGGTACGGTTCACTTCTTAAAAATATAGAAATTACTTTTTACGATTTGGATTTAACTGTGTACCACGATTACCCTGTGTCTTATCATAGGCAATATTAGTTCCATTTGTTCCTTTGTTTGGATTAGTTTGATTAGCTGAATTATTTTGTGGGGTTGTTTGCTTACTCATTTTCAATCTCCATGATGTTTTGTTTGAGTACAGGCATCATAAAAAAATCAGCATACAATCTCTAAGAATTTTGGCGACAAAAAAATAATTGTAAAAAAAGCCCCTACAACGTAGAGGCTTTTTCTCATCTCAGATCTAAATCTTAAGACACTTTATCACCTGGTTTAGCGCCAGATTCAGGTGAAATCACCCAAACACCTTCACCATTACCCGCTGCAAGTACCATACCGTTAGAAATACCAAAACGCATCTTACGTGGCGCAAGGTTAGCCACCATCACCACCAATTTGCCTTTTAAGTCTTCTGGCTGATAGAACTCACGAATGCCACTAAACACATTACGTGGTTCAGCTTCACCTACATTTAAAGTGAGTTGAAGTAATTTATCAGAACCTTCGACCGTTGAAGCTTCTAAAACTTCAGCCACACGTAGGTCAACTTTCATAAAGTCGTCAATGCCAATGGTGCTTGTGTTAAGAGCAGCTTCGCCGACTTTAGGTTCAACTTTCGCAGGTGCAGTTTTTTTCTCTTTCTTTTTCTCAACTTTTACAGGTTCAGCCGCAGCCGCTAAAGAGTCTTTAGACGCATCGACCATTGCTGCAACCGCTTTCGGGTCTACACGTTGCATTAAAGGTTGGAACAATGCAATTTCATGATCCACCAATGCCGTTTGAGCAGAAGCAAAGTCAAAGTGGTCTAGTTTTAAGAACGCTTGCACTTGAGCCGCTAAAGTCGGAAGTACAGGCGCAAGGTACACAGCCAATTGACGGAACAGGTTAATCCCGACCGAACAAACATCGTGTACTTGCTGTTCTTCGCCTTCAACTTTCGCTAAAGCCCAAGGTTTTTTCTCATCGATATATTGGTTGGCTTTATCTGCAAGCGCCATGATTTCACGAATCGCAGCAGAGAACTCACGTGCTTCATAGGCTTTCGCAATTGAGTCGCCTGCATCAATAAAGCTTTGTACCAATTCAGGCTCTGCACAAGTTGCTGATAATTTATTATCAAACTTGGTGTTGATGAATTTTGCACAACGGCTGGCAATGTTGACCACTTTACCGACTAAGTCAGAGTTTACCTTCTGAACGAAATCATCCAAGTTCAAATCAGAATCTTCAACTTTATCAGACAGTTTAGATGCGAAGTAGTAACGTAAGTACTCAGGGTTTAAGTGCTCTAAATAGGTTTCAGCTTTGATGAATGTACCGCGAGACTTCGACATCTTCTGACCATTCACCGTCAAGAAACCATTGACGAATAAACCTGATGGCGTACGGTAGTTTGCACCTTCTAGCATTGCAGGCCAGAACAGCGCGTGGAAGTAAACGATGTCTTTACCAATGAAGTGATAGACTTCTTTGTCAGAGTCTTTCTTCCAAAAGTCGTCAAAACTTAAATCAGGACGTTTAGCTTTAATGTAGTTTTCAAAACTCGACATATAGCCAATCGGTGCGTCTACCCAAACATAGAAATACTTGTTGGGTGCATCTGGAATTTCAAAACCGAAATACGGTGCATCACGTGAAATATCCCAGTCAGATAAACCCGCTTCAAACCATTCATCCAGTTTGTTGGCAATTGAAACAGGTAAGCGACCTTGGTCACGCGTCCATTTTTGTAGATATTCTGAGAAATTCGGCAGTTTAAAGAAGTAATGATCTGAAGATTTCTCTACAGGCGTGGCACCACTTAAAGTCGATTTTGGATTTAACAGTTCAGTTGCGTTGTAAGTTGTCCCGCAGACTTCACACGCATCGCCATATTGATCTTCCGACTTACATTTCGGGCACGTGCCTTTAATGAAACGATCCGATAAGAACATGCCTTTTTCAGGGTCAAAAAGCTGGTTGACAGGACGGATTGCAATATTGCCTGCTTCACGGTTTTTCACATAAATTTCAGAAGCACGAGAGCGGTTTTCATCACTATGGGTTGAATCATAATGGTCGAAATGCACACCGAAACCATCAAAATCACGGATGTGTTCTTTTTGCACATTGGCAATTTGATCTTCTGGTGAAATACCATTCGCTTCGGCACGTAGCATGATCGCTGTGCCGTGAGCATCGTCCGCACATACATAAGTCACATCGTGTCCCATTGCACGCATGGCACGAACCCAAATATCTGCTTGGATATAACCGAGTAAGTGTCCCATATGGATGGGGCCATTGGCGTATGGTAGGGCGTTAGTGACTAAAATATTACGCACGGATATGACTCTCTCATTCGTATTTTATATAAGGTCAACGATTTTACCTTAGATAGCCGCGACTTGCACAAGTGAATCGGTGAAAAGTTTTCAAATGAGACTAAAGCCCATAGGAATTGATCGGCCCGAAGATGGATCTATTGCCAAATATTCATGAGCCAATAGTGCAAAGATCGAAAATATCGCTTTTAATATCTTAAAAAAGAAGGTGTACATCATTTTGTCTAACTCATGGGGAATACCCAAAAATATTGAAGAACTAGTTTTAGAACGTGATCAGTGTTGTGTTTATTGTGGCTGTGAATTTGGCACTGAAAGAGCTAAAAAGAAATCATGGGAGCACATCATTAATGATATCAATATTAAAACATTAGAGAATATTGCCTTATGTTGTGTTGGTTGTAATGCTTCCAAAGGCAATAAAGAATTAATCAGTTGGTTTTATTCTGAACATGCTCGAAAGAGAGGTATTAATTCCGAAACTATTGCTGATGTTATTAAAATAGCACTAAACCTTAAAAGCTAATGATGAAGTAATCTGCCTTCAATTTTAAGCACTGCTATATAATAGTGTTATTCAGTACATTCAGCCTATTTAGAGTATACCGTCCATGATCGATGATGATTTTGATTTCGACCAACCCGTGACCCGAATTCCGCAAAATCCACAAGCGACTAAACTACTGGGCAATCGACTTTTACAACAAGCTGAACAATATCTTGCTTCAATGGGTAGTCGACCACATGCACAATTGGTCAAGTCGCTCCGTCAGCTCGAGTTGGAAGATCCGTACTTTGCAATAATGGCCGATCAGCTTGAGTATGAAAGTGATGAACCAATCGCCAATGACTTGCTCAATCTGTTGTATTTCTGGCAAATAGCCCATGAAAAAGAAGCGGATATGACTAAGTTTCAGTTGCCCGATTTAATTCAAACGGACTATTTCCAAACGACTTTGCTTGACGCTTACGACACGATGGATTTGGGGGCATTCCAAGCTCAGCGCCGCAGCGTGATTGAAGAAACTTTAAAACTGTATCAACAGCAGTGTTATGCAGGGTGCATTACGGTTCTTTATGGTCAAATAGAAGGGATTTTGACAGATGCGCTGATTGAACATGGGTATTTAAAGCAAAATCAAACCAAGTTTGTCGATGTGTATAAAATCGTGCCGGGTTTGAAAGGCCATGAAGTCAAAAGCCTATGGCATAAAGTTAAAATTGCCAGTGAAATCAATCCATATTTTCTGAGCCTTGAAGCATTGAAAATGGACGCGAGTTCGAGTGTCACCGCCAGCCGTCATAATATGGTACACGGTGCGGACGTGACCCATTTCACGCAAGCACGCAGTTTCATTTTGTTTATTTGGCTGTTTGCGGTCATCAGTTTTATCAGTACTTTAAAGCGTTAGTCTCTTCCGTTGAGTGGTACAGGATGGTGTTTAAATTGCTCCATCCTGTACAGCTATTGTTTCTAAATGATGCAAATGAAGTCAGCACTTAAAAAGCAAGGTATAACTCTGAGTTAAGCAAAATTTTAAATACGAAAGAGGGCTGTGACATGACGAATGACAATAAACTCGATGATTTAAAAACCAAAGCGAATGAGTTGGGTGAAGACTTGAAGTTGAAAGCTCAAGCAGCAAAACTGGAAGGTGAGAAAGTACTGGAAGATGTCAAACATCAGGCCGCTGAAGCCAAGCTAGATGCTGAAAAGCAGCTGACTGACTTAAAGCAAAACGCAACAGAAAGTAAAGCCGAAGGTGATGCAGCTTTTGAGCAAAAGTTGCAGTCTGCACAAGCCAAAGCCGAGCATGCGAAACAAGTTACGCAGGAAAAATTGGATCATTTTAAAGTTGAAGCAGGACATAAACTGGATGAGGCAAAACTTAAAGCCACAGAGTTAAAGCATGAGGCCGAAATTAAACTGGAAGAATTTAAGGTGCAAGCCACTGAAAAGTTTGACGAGTTGAAAAAGAAAGCCACAGAAACACTGCAAAAGTTTAAAAAAGACGACCAAGCTTAATCCGTCTGAAATGGCGAATGTCGGCCTTAAATGTTCGCTAATACTATGGCGTAGACTGTGTACTGAGTGCAGGGTCTGCGTCCAAGTTAAACCACATGATGCTCTGAATTTGATTGTTTACGGTGCGGATGGTATAACGATAGTTTGAAATTTCATATACATATACCGTCTCAAGTGGGCTATTCGGCGCACTGCTGATTGGGGTAGAGGACATAGAAATTGGCGATAAATCGATTTTTTTCTGCATGTCTTTAACTTGATCACCGATAGTCACCGTTTGACCCGCAGGGGTTTTAAATGAATTGGTTGATGTATCTGCAAAACTAAAGCTAGATATGGTGCAAGCCAAAACAACCACGGCCCAAAGTTTCATTTTTTTCTCCCCAAATCGCGTCAAGATAGAACAATAGAATATAGATATTTTGCTATGCAATAACATCACCTTAAATGGGGAGATTGGATTGTACTTACAATTCTTTACGTTCAAATTTGATCCAATTCACCGATTTTATTTTTTCAGTTAGCTTAAGCGACTAAGCTTCGCCCTTTGATATTCAGCGTATAAAACCAACTAAAAAGCTAGGAATATTAAATTTCATGGCATAATCCATAAATACTGAACTTAACCTAAGTTCGTTTTGTGGTTAAACTATAGCATTCAGCTGAATACTCGAATTTGGAGTACATATATGTCGTGGCTTTCTTCTCTTAAATCAGTTTTTTCTCCTGCGCAGGAGGTAAAGGAAGAAGAAATCCAAACAGTACTGCAAAACTATATCTTGCCCAATTCAAACCATGCGTTGAAAGACCGCATTACTCAAGTGAATGTGCAGGGCAATATTCTGCAAATTACCATCAATACTTTTCCTGCCGAAGCCGATGATTTACAACAGATTCATGATGATTTGGCGGTTGCGCTTGAAGCATGCGGTATCAAAGAATTAAACATGCATGTGATTCAACAAAAAACGGGACATAAAGAAAAGTCAGGCGGCTATGGACATCAGCATGCTGAAGGTGAGAGCTGTTCAAGCCAAGCAAAAGAGGCTGCACCGAAAAGCAATTTACCCCCAGTGATTGATGCTTCAGGCTCAGCAGCCCAAGCTGCTGCACAACCCGTTGAAACTGATCCAAACAATCCACCTATTCAAAAAGCAGCGCCACAACAACGTGATGTGCCGAAGCATCCGCGTATTCAAAACGTGATTTTGGTGTCCTCGGGCAAGGGGGGCGTGGGCAAATCAACCACCACGGTAAACCTTGCACTTGCTTTGCAAAAGCTCGGCTTAAAAGTTGGGGTCTTAGATGCGGACATTTATGGTCCAAGTATTCCGACTATGTTGGGCAATGCGGGCAAAACGCCGATGATTGAAGCTGAAAATTTTGTACCCTTAGATGCCTATGGTTTGGCAGTGTTATCGATTGGACATTTAACAGGTGATCATAATACTCCTGTGGCTTGGCGTGGACCGAAAGCGACAGGTGCGTTGATGCAACTGTTCAATCAAACCTTATGGCCTGACTTAGATGTCTTGATGATTGATATGCCACCGGGTACAGGCGATATTCAGTTGACCCTTGCGCAACGTATTCCTGTGACAGGTGCAGTGATTGTAACCACACCGCAAAACGTGGCACTTATGGATGCGACCAAAGGCATTGAGTTATTTAACCGCGTACACATTCCAGTCATGGGCGTTGTAGAAAATATGTCGACCCATATTTGCTCAAAATGTGGATTTGAAGAGCAAATTTTTGGTAAGGGTGGTGGTGATCAATTGTCGGAGCAATATGCTATTCCGCTTTTGGGGCGTTTGCCTTTAAATGTACAAATCCGTGAAAATGCGGATGCGGGTAAGCCTTCTGTTTTAGTCGAAGACAGTGCAGCAGACAGCTATATGCAGATTGCTGAAAAAATTGCAGCCGCACTGCCACAGGCTGAAAAAGACCAGACCCGTATTTTCTAAATCAGCCATAAATGAAAAAAAGCCCAATCTGTTGAGTTGGGCTTTTTTTTTGCTTTTTTAGGAGAGTGAATAGGGCTGATTTTGTTTTTTGGCTTGCATAATATTAATGCTGATCGCAATCACCACCATCACAATCCCGATAATATCAGTCACAGTTTCAGGGATAATCATACATAAAGCACCTGCACCTAAGAAAATCCGCCAGAACCAATTCAAACCAACTTTAAAGTAACCTTCAACTGCTGCACCCAGTGCCAAAATCCCAACCACTGAGGTAAAGACAATACTCACAATAGTTGTCCATGCAGGAAAGGCAAACTCACGTGCATTGACTGCGACATTGGCCGTATCAATCATCAGCATGGCAGGGTTATAGACGAACAGGAACGGGACAATGAAACCTGCCAAAGAAAGTTTCAAGGCTTGGAAACCTGTGCGCATTGGATCACCCCCTGCGATTCCCGCACCTGCAAACGCGGCTAAGGCGACAGGTGGCGTAATATTGGCAAACAGACCAAAGTAGAACACAAACATATGCGCCACCAGTGTGGGAATATCAAAGTTTGCCAAAGCGGGTGCAGCCATGGTCGCGGTAATGATATAGGCTGGAATCGAAGGAAGTCCCATACCTAAAATCATTGATGCAATCATGGTAAAGAACAGCGTTAGAAATAGGCTGCCTGCACCGATGCTCATAATTGAGGAGGTCATGACAGAGCCAAAGCTGGTCAGGCTCACTACACCAATAATAATCCCCACCACAGCACAGGCTGCCATGACCGAAAGGGATTGCTTTGCACCATCGGCGAGCGCTTCTAATATTTCTTTGAAGCCCATACGGGTCGATTTGCGGAAACTTGCTACAATCACAGTTAAGACAATGGTGTAGACTGCGGCATAACTGACAGGAATGGATTGAAATAGGAAAAACACCAAAGCCACGATCGGAATAAGCAAGTGCCCTCGTTCCTTGAGGACATCTTTAACCCGTGGCAAATCCGCTTTCGGGACACCTTTTAAATTGTCTTTACCAGCACGGAAATGAACCTGCGCCATCACACCTAAATAGTAGAGTAAAGCTGGAAGGGTGGCTGCAAGGGCAATGGTGCCATAACTGACACCCGTGGTTTCAGCCATAATGAAGGCACTGGCTCCCATCACCGGGGGTAAAATTTGTCCACCTACAGAAGCGCTGGCTTCAACAGCACCTGCAAAATTTTTGTGGTAGCCAATTTTTTTCATCAGGGGAATGGTGAATGAACCGGTCCCTACGACATTGGCCACCGCTGTGCCATTAATACTGCCCATAAATCCACTGGAAATGACGGCAACTTTTGCAGGACCACCTTGTTTATGTCCCGCAAGTGCCATCGCAAGATCATTAAACAATTTGCCCATGCCTGATTTCGCCAGAAAAGCACCAAACAAAATAAACAGGAAAATAAAAGTGACTGAAGCGCCAATAGCGGAAGAATAAAGCCCTTCGGTTTTTAAATACATTTGCCCGAAAATATCACTAATACTATATGAACGCGTCAATAAACGATCTGGGACCCAGTCATAGTGGCTAAAAAACGGGTAAGACAGAAAGACTAAACCTAAAATAGGCAGCATCCATCCCATGACCCGCCGAGCACCTTCAACCACCAGAACCACGGCTAAAATGGCAAAAACAATATCTAAAGTGTTTGGAATACCCCCACGTGTGGTCATAATGGCTTGATATTCTTTCCAAAGGTATAAAAAGGTTGCTAAAGAGGCTAAGGCAAGTAACCAATCCAACCAAGGGATGCTTTGTCGTGAACTGGACTGACGCGCAGGATAAAGTAGAAAGATCAAAACCAAACCAATAGCGACATGGGCGGAACGTTGAATCAGTTCGGGTAGTGGATTAAAGGTAATAAATAAATGAAATAAGGAATAGAAAATAGCAATCGCCGCTATGAACCATGCCACAGATTTGTTGCTTGGGGAACGAGTCACTGACTCACGATCAAATTTTTCTAAAATGGCTTGTTGTTGCTGCTCATCTAATTGTTCAGGGGCAACTTTGTCTTCATTTTGAGTCATCGGCATTCTCCGATCTGCCATGCTTTCCACAAGGGCTGTTGTTGTGCTGTAATTTGTACCAAGGTGTAATCTGGATATTGTTGAAAAATGGGCCAGACGCTCTGGTGAATGATGATACTGCCTTGCATATTCTTGGAAATGATCCAGTTGATTTGATCAATGCGCCGATAAACTTTCATTCTGACCATACCGTCTTTTTGAAAGATGATGGGATAGTCATTCGGTGTGCCTGCACCGAAAGAAATCAGGTCGGTGTAGCGCAATATAAAGTGTTGTTGCTCCCGTTGATAGTTTTCAATCCAACGGGTTTTTTCGACTGAATGTTTCCACTGCAAATTAAACTGTGCTGTTGAAATTCGGCACTGCGTTTGAGCAACAGTTACTTCGCTATAGCGAACAGGTAAGAACAGCAGCCCGCATAAACCGAGTAGAAAAAGTGCAGTAAACACTGCACTTTTTTTTAGCTTCATTTTTTCGCTGCGAGTTCGTCGTAATAACGTTTAGCCCCAGGGTGTAGAGGTGCAACTACGCCTTTTTGAGCCGTTTCCAGATTAATTTCTGTCGCCGCCTGATGTGAGTTGGCCAATTGTCCTAAACTATCAAAGAAGGTTTTGGTCAGTTTATAGACATCATCCTCAGAAAGATCGGAACGTACCACTAAAGCATTCATAATGGCCGCAGTTGGAATATCTTCTGCATTACCATAAGTGCCTTTCGGAATATTCAGAGATAGAAAATAGGTTTGGTTTTTGGCGATTTGTTTCACTTTCGCAGGATCGATCCCGACCAGTTGTAAATCGAAACCTTGTTGCAGTTCCATCAAGGATGAGTTGGGGATACCACTGGTTAAGAATGCAGCATCAATTTTTCCACCCTTTAAAGCATCGGCGGCTTCTGCATAGCCCAGATAATCGACCTTCACGTCATTGTAAGTAATACCAAAACCATTTAAGAGGGTGCGCGCATTAACTTCAACCCCTGAGTTTTGGGCACCGACAGCAATACGCTTACCTTTTAAGTCTTCAAGGTTTTTAATGCCTGATTTTTTTGAGGCCACAATTTGCACATAGTTGGGATAGAGTGCCGCCACTTGTTGGACATTATCAATTTTCCCACTGGCAAAACTACCTGTGCCATTTAGTGCTTCGGTTAAGCTATCACTCATGACAAAAGCCATTTCAACTTTTTTCTGTTTGAGTAAGTTAAGATTTTCTACTGATGCGCCTGTGGTTTGAGTTTTTGAATTTACCCCGTAGGTTTTATTATAAATTTCAGCCAAACTGGTGCCAATCACGTTATACGGGCCAGATGCGCCACCTGTTGCTATGTTGACAAATTTACTTTGGAGTTTGTCGGATGCTTGTGGACTAGTTTCAGTTTGAACATCGCCTGAAGTCGTGGTTTTATTGTCACTTGAGCATGCTCCTAGACCCGCAAGTGCAATTGAAAGTAGCGTGAGTTGAGTCCATTTTTTCATATACTTTTCCTCGTTTTATTATCTTCAAAGCCATTCACTTGGCTCTTTTATCCTTGACTTAGCGTGATCAGATTGATGAATAAAAATACGCATGTTTTAAAAAGTAACTGGGGTCTGTTGACATTTACTGTTCATAATTAACCCTATAAAGGTAGCCATAAAAATATACAGGCTAAAGCAACAGAACTTTGATAATTTCTTTTGAGCTTGTCATATCGAGTAGCTATTCCTCTAAATTGCTTTAATCTACAAAACATATTTTCAACTAAATGCCTGATTTTATATAAATACCAGTCCATATGGTCATTGTTCGATTGGCTATTTGTTTTCTTTGGTATATTCGCTTTAGTCCCTGTTTTCCTGATCTGTTCACGCAGTGGTTCTGAATCATAGCCTTTATCTGCACATACCACTTTTGTCTCTTTTAAATCTAATGTTGATATTAAATCAGGTGCAACTTTAACATCATGTGTGGTTCCATCGGTAATCATGAAATCAATAGGATTGCCATGTGCATCAACAATCAAATGTATTTTTGAGGAGTTTCCTCCTACACTTTTAGAAATAGATTGATTCGCTATGCCGGCAGAATGTTGATGAGCACGTACATGAGAGCCATCAATAAAAATCCACTCCATATCGGGGCATGAGGCTAGCAATTTGAATAATCTAAGTAACTTACCGCTGCTTGACCAACGATTAAAACGTTTGAAAATAGAGTTTGAATGACCAAAACAACAAGGAATATCTCGCCACGGACAGCCTGTTCTAATTCTATAGAGAATAGCTTCAATAAAATTGCGTAAATTTGAGTTGTGGTGAATGGATAAATTACGCAGAATAACTTTCAACTTTTGCCAGTGTTGATCTGTCAGCATGGTACGAGGCATAGCGAATAGTAAAATTGGGTTTGGCGATTTGATTTTACTACTTCGCTATTTTTTAAGCTAAAAGTGTCAACACACCCTGATTAAAAATCATTTGAATAGTTTTTTTTCATTAGGCATGTCTATTTGATTTATAAAATCATTGATTTGAAAAAAGAATAAAGCATGTGGCGTCATTTTTATGAATGCTAGATTGGGTAAGGGTCTTATACGTTATTTATGTTAAGTATTGAATGAAAATTACAAAAAACTGTTATCACGGTTCACTAAATTTGATTGCTTTCAGCATGGCAAGTCATTACGCTTATAGCTATATATATGTGGGTCTGTGAATATGGTCACTTGGTTTTTTATTGGTTTAGTGATAACCATTCTTTTAACTCCAGGACCAACCAATACCTTACTTGCCTCTTCGGGCATTCAAGTCGGTATTCGTAAATCTTTGCGTCTCATTCCAGCAGAAGCTTTTGGCTATCTCATTTCAATCACGGCATGGGGCTTCCTTATTGGAAAAGTGTCCGTACACTTGCCCTTATTGCCGACTATTTTAAAACTATTCAGTGCAAGCTATATCATTTATTTGGCCATCAAATTATGGCGTACAGCCGATGCTGAAGTGAGTTTTAATCAACCGACTATTCGGGCACGTGAACTGTTTTTGGCAACACTATTGAACCCTAAAGCATTATTGTTTGCTTCAGCCATTTTCCCAACCATTGCGTGGACAAAACTAGATTATTATCTGTCACATATGTCGCTGTTTTTGGTTTTGATTGTTCCAATTGCCTTTTTTTGGACTTTTATTGGATCAATTCTAGCAACCAATAAAATTCGTTGGTTGAACCAATCCAACCTGCAAAAAACAGCATCGCTGGTTTTGATGAGTTTTTCGATTCCACTGAGCTATTCTGCGATTTTAAGCTTTTAATTTAGTAATTAAAGACAGAAATTTTGCGAACTTAAACGCGCTTATTTTCATTGAAAGCGATTTCAGTTAAAGTACAACGCAATTATTGAAATTAAGCTTTTTTGGAAAGAATAAATGGCTATTAAGTCCGATCGTTGGATTCGCGAAATGAGCGAAAAACACGGCATGATCGAACCGTATGCAGAAAACCAAGTTCGTTTAGATGAAAATGGTCAAAAACTCATTTCTTATGGCGTGTCGAGCTATGGTTATGACGTTCGTTGTGCACGTGAGTTTAAAGTTTTTACCAATGTTCACTCGGCAATTGTAGATCCAAAAAACTTTGATGATAAAAGTTTTATCGACATTGAAGCTGATGTTTGTATTATTCCGCCGAACTCATTTGCTTTAGCACGTACCGTTGAGTATTTCCGTATTCCACGTAATGTGTTGACTGTGTGTTTGGGTAAATCGACCTATGCACGTTGCGGTATTATCGTAAACGTCACACCACTTGAGCCTGAGTGGGAAGGTCATGTTACTTTAGAGTTCTCGAACACAACCAATCTACCTGCACGTATTTATGCAGGTGAGGGTGTTGCACAAATGTTGTTCTTCGAATCTGACGAAGTGTGTGAAACATCATATAAAGACCGTGGTGGTAAGTACCAAGGTCAAACAGGTGTAACTTTACCGAAGACCTAAGTTTTTGATATTCAAAAAAGCGGATCATTGATCCGCTTTTTTTATGTCAATTCATTCATCGGAAAATAAATATTATCGGACAGTTGGTTTTGCATTTGTGCTGAGTTTCAGCATAATCAATTGTGAATTAGAGTGCTTTGGTTGACGCAAATAAAAATTATAGTGCGCAGAGTAGAATGCCAAGCAAAGGATGCAGTACATAAAGATGCGGAGCATCGAATAATAAGGATGGTCGAGATGACGAATCGTATATATCCCGCAGGATTGAAAAAATCCTGTTTAGCTAGTCTTGTCGGACTCATGCTTGCGCAGTCTACATTTGCCCTTGAGTCACTTTCCGATGAATTTCTAGCGGATACTACGGGTGAAGGCATTGCGTTACTTCCTGAAAACTTCAAGATGGTGTTTCAAGGGGCTAATGATCTCTCCACGGCTTCTAGTTATAACAGTGGCGTGGCCAATCCACAACAATACGACACGGGCTTTATTCGTATTATTCCTGTGGGTGAAAACTACTCCAAATATACCAATGCTGATGATCTGACCACGAAACGAACCAAAGCGGACATCTTTATTTATGGTTTAGCGCTTTCGCGGTCTGATAATAATGCCAATAGCCGTTTCAGTAATCAGGGCTTCACATGGGGAAGCGATGTTAATCCTTGGTTATTTCGCGCTGGCACAGCCACGGGGATTAAACAGTTTCATCAGTCGAATGCAAGTTCAGATGTAAGTTTTCTAGGGCTGGAAGCGTCTTTAGCAACGGTTGTAGCGAGTGACACAGATAATAATATTAAATTAGGTCTATGGTGGGATGCTTTTTCGCGTAGTTGGAATTCCCAAAATAAAGTGGACCCTATCACTGGTGCACCAACAACAACCAACGCGGCAGCAGATCCTGATTTAAGTTTAAATCAAAGAATACGTTTACAAGCGGTTGCCAATGGATTGAGTTTAAATGGCTCACAGGTGCGTATGTTTCAAACTCAAGCATCTACCTTAGACCAGCAAAATAAAACCTTTGGGATGGCAGCCTTACTTCGGATCAATACTAATGATGATCCATCTACATTAATCTATGCCAACAACGACGCAAATAAAGCGCTATTGAATGCTAAAGTCCTTCGACTGAGCACAGCTGCGACCAACGACGGTACGGCAGTCACACCCGCATTAGATCGTTCATTGGCTCCAATTTTTGATGTGAGCGAGGGACTTTATTTATACAGCCCAAATATTAACTTGGTCTTGGGTAATATGTATCAGCCTTTTGTTGTAGGTTCGGAAGGACGCAATATTATTCTCGAAGTCACGCGTATTCCGAATGTGCCTGAGATTTATAAGCAGATTTATACCTACTACCCAGATGTACAGGGTGGAAACAATGCTGACTATAAAGGATCAACCTGTAATGTGGCCTATTGTGGTTCGAATTTTGCTCAAACGGGGGCAGGGAGTACCGCGATTCAGTACCAAGGGAATAACGCAACACATAGCAGTATTTCGATTGGTAGCGTGACACGAGATCCGACCACCAATACGCTCAAAGCCAATACGGCGACACAATCTACTGGTGTGGTATTCCGCGGGACTGGAACAGCAGTTCCTGTAAATCTCGGTTCGGTTGCTATAGATGGTGTATTGATCCAACACTTAAAAATTAAGACCACAGGGCTATAGGATACCGACATGATGAAAAAATTATGTGTAACCATGTTGATGTCTGTATCCATGTTGTCTCAAGCGGGTTTGGTAGATTTGGATAATAAGGAACTGGTCGGTGTGACTGGACAGGGTGGTGCAGATTTGAGCTTAACCCTATCGATCAACCACCAATATGCCAATGATATGAGTTTAAATACGATCTCTAGGATCAATGGTGTAGATGCAAATGGGCGAGCTATTGTCACTGAAGCCTATTATCAAATGCGCGCAAATCAAGATTGCGCTTTATTAGAACTGTGTCGTATCGCTATTTCCCCAAATAATCATAAGGAAAATGGGCAACGAAAATGGCTGGTGTTTAAGCAGTTCCAAGGCACCATGCAAATTGATAAATTTTCGCTAGAAGGCACCACAATTCTGAATAAAGAAGGCAAGCCACAAACTGCAATGATGTTAAAGTTTTTCGATGATAAACCCCTCAAAATTCGTAACTTGGGCTTTGCTAGCCTTTCAGTGGAAAGTGGTGAAAATGAGTATTTCAATACCTCAACGTATAACAGTTATGGTACGAGTAAAACTGTACCAACTTTTGATAAAGGTCAGGAACAAGGCTTTATGGGCTTAAATGTCCATGGAAACTTACATCTAGATGGAAATCTAAAAATCTTTAGCTATAACTGCTCGGGTACTGCGGGTAGCCGCTGTTAGACATATAGTTTCAAAAGGATATTGAAATGCATAAAATAATAAAATTAAACCTTCTGACACTGTGTATTTTTGCAGCCAATCAAAGTTATGCATTACAAGCTTTGAATGATCAGATTTTAAGTGATGTAACGGGTCAAGATGGTATTTCAATTACCCATGAAGCTTCAAAAGTTGACATTAAACAGCTGAATTGGGTCGATCCTGCGGAAGTCGGAAAAACACCGATTAAACTGGGGTTGCATAATATTGAAGTTAAAACGGCGACTGGTTATAACAACATTAAAACCAAACTCGATTTTGATGTGGGAACAACACAATTAGCCAATGGTACGCAAGGGGTTGGCATTCAGCTCTCTGCCAGCGTGTCACCTTTTACCGCAACGGCTGCCCAAATTATGCTGATGTGTTCGCCGAATTGTGCAACGGGCGAAACAGATCAAAATTTAGGAAGTTTTAAACTTTCAACTATTTCACCTTTTGAAGTGTACTTAGCAACGACGAATGGTCTGTTTAACCGTGACTCAAAGGTGCATTTAGATTTTAAATTGCAGAATGCTAGTATTAGTTATGGACAAAATAATCAAGATTTAACCTTAAAAGATTTCAACTTCAATTTATCTGCTGATGGATATCTCTATATTGATGAAACGGAAGGTGTAGTTCTCACCTCAAAGGGTAGTGTTGGCGATAATATTGTTGTTTTAGGTCGAGTGGAAGATAAGACAGATGTACATGACAGCCGTGTAGGCAATGCCACAAATCCGGGGTTAAACGTTGATTTACGTTATGGCTCAGCAAACTCGACTCATCGAAACTTAATTCGGATAGGGGCATCAGGTGCTTTAACCAATGGCAAGATCGCATTAAATGCTGACCAGACTGGTGTTGCTAAGTTTAATACGGTCAACCGTGTTAACGGTAATGTTCAAGAAAATGAGGTGGTTGCATCTGCAGGTTATGGTTTTAAGAATGCTGGCGGCTTACATTTAAATGTATCGGCTGACTTTACCCGTGCAGGGAATAGTTTGCTTGGTGCTAGCACACCAACAACGTTTGAATTAGGACACACTGGTACAGGCAGTTACGCCATCGAGTTTTCAAATTTATCACCGCTCAATGTACGTACTTCCACTGACCCCAATTCAGCAATAAACAGTCAAAATGCCTATATTGATTTTGGCCAGATTTATATCAATAACATTCGCACTAACTCAATGGGTTTTGTGGTCAATGACCAAATTAAGACGATATTGGGTGCACAAAACTATGAGCTGATTTATAACCCATCACCAACGGGCAATGCTTCAAATATGGCTTTTATTGCTGTACGTGGGCTCGATTTTCAAGCCATTGCACGTAAAGCCCGCTTTATTTCAGATAATTCGATTGCAGTAAACAATACTAATGAAGGAACATGGGGTTTAGGTATTCCAATTTATAACCTAAATGCCAATGCGGTATTTTTTGCCAAGAAATATACCAATACCGCTGGAACAGTGAAGGATGGGTTGGGCTATGACATCGCGGTATCAACTGATGGCTATGGTGAAGATAGTCAGGGCAATCCTAAAACAACGTCTATTATCGTCATTGATGGTGCGATGAGTAAGCATGGTGAAGAAGTTAACTACTATACAGGCTTACGCAATATTGACTCATATTTTAAAGCCAATGGTGTGATTGGTTTTAATGAAAATGAAATCTATATCAAAGCTGATAATTTATTGTTTGCTGCCAATGCTGAAATCGCAATCGGGCAGCTTCCGGGTGCACTGTATAACTGCCCAGCAGGGGTGAATAGTTGTGCCAAAGAAGTCGTGCCGATTAATAATTTTGCCAAAAAAGATGATGTTCTCGCATCGATTGCTTTTATGTTAGATGGTAAAGGTGAACTCTTTATTATTCCTGGGCTTGAGGCTGTAGGCGGGACACCACAAAGCAACTATTTGTCATTTAAATCCAATTTTGAGTTTAATACGTTGAGTAGCACAGACCTGAGTAACGAAAGTAAAAAAGGCAGTTTTATTAGTCTCAGTAATACCGATAGCAATGGAACAACAACAAAAACCTCAAGTTTTAACTTGAACAAAATGCAAGGTCACTTAGGTTTTAATGGAAAAATTCAAATGCAAAAGGATGCAGTTGTCATCGACAATCAAGTGCAATTTAACCATAAGGCATTAGCAGGTGGACAAGGAGCTGCTTTTAGAGCAGAGGTTGCATTGTCTCCAACAGGTACCATGCAGAAGGTTGCAGATATTGCCATTACGGGTGGAGCTATGCGCAGCACATTAGGAATTATGCCGCGCTAAAAAGAATGACAAGGAATAAATAAAATGAATAAGTCTTTAATTTCAATTCTAATTACAGCGACATTAGGCTTGAGCCAAAGTTATGCGATGACCGCTTTAAATGACGAGGAGTTGTCAGAAGTCGAAGGTCAGTCTTTGATGAACCTAGAGTTTCAGCAGGGTACAAATACAACCGATGCACAAGGGAAAACATATAATCAATCAAACATTGGTTTTTATAAGTTGGCTCTAAGTGCCGAATTGGAGCTGAATGCCAATATTAAAAAGCTTCAACTCGGATGTGGTGGTGACAATAATTCAATTCGAGCGAACAGTTGTGATATCGATATCGATCATATTTCTTTAAGTGGACTGCCTGATGACCCGAACTATACATCGGATCAGCGTGCAGCAACTTCGGCATTAATCACAAATCCATTTATTCAGTTTGCCATTAAAAACCCGACTTCAGCCGCAACACGTGAAGTACTCGGTTTTCGTGTCAGTGCTGAAAAGATTAAAGGTTTGATGACATTAGGTACCAATAATGATGTAGATGCAAATAATAATGCGATACCCAATGGAATTAATACCTTTAGTGGATATATGAAAACCAAAACTGCATCAGGTACTGCAGTGACAGCAGCTCGTAGCATGACCTTTGCGGATACAGGATTAACTATGAATGGTATTGTGCAAGGACGATTACTCGGAAGTAGTTCTGGGACAACTTGTGTAGGTGGTTTTTTAGACCCTTGTTATGATATTTCATATACGTCTGATACTTATAATTTAAATTTATCTTCGACTACAGCGCCTTTTACGATTAATTCGACAGTTGTGTCGGGGACTCGAATGAAGGATGTAACTTTAAAAGGGACGGGTACTGTTGGGCAAATTGATTTTAGTGGACAATTAACAGCTAAAGTACTCGGTTTTTTAAACTTAGATAAACAGGTGTCCGGCAATATTACGGGGCTTAAAACAGATATTACAGTCAATCAAAGTTTAGGCTTAATTCATGCACTGTATTTAAACAACCCTGCATCATTATCCTTGCAGTCCCAAGATATTTTATGGACGGGTGCTGCGGTTGGTGCGAATAAAGGTTGGTGGCTGGCAATGGAAGATGAAGTCGAACTGGGTAGCTTAAGCCCAACGACCAAAGTGGCAATTACCAATGAAGTATTAAAACAAACCATTGCGGGTATTAATAAAGATCTAACGGACAATCCTCGAAATTGCGGTAATCTTTTAACAGGATGTGTCGGTGGTTCTGCCTTAGTTGTTGGGAATGTTCCAATGAATACGACGACTTTGGATTTTCCACTGACCAATTTAAGCTTACAAGGGCAAAACTTTAGATCAAACTGCTACGGTGGTTTAAAGTTCTGTTAGATATATGATCTAATAAAAAATCCCGCGATATACACGGGATTTTTCATTCTAAAATGAATTATTTTGCAATTTTCGCCAACAACTCTTCTTTAGAAATATTTACAGATTCAGCATCACGACGGCCTTTATATTCAAAAGTACCAGCATCTAAGCCTTTCTCACCAATCACAATACGGTGAGGAATCCCTGTAAGCTCAAGGTCTGAGAATTTCACGCCTGGACGTTCGTTACGATCATCCAGTAAAACATCATAACCTGCTGCCGTGAGTTCAGCATATAAGGCTTCAGCTGCATCTAAAGTACGTGGAGACTTATGTGCATTCATAGGCACAATGGCAACTTCAAACGGTGCAATTGCCATAGGCCAAATAATGCCTTTTTCGTCAAAGTTTTGCTCAATTGCAGAGGCAACTACACGTGTTACACCAATACCGTAACAACCCATGGTTACCGTAAATGGTTTACCATCTTCACCTAGGACTTTACAGCCCAAAGCTTCTGAGTATTTTTGACCGAGTTGGAAAATATGCCCCACTTCGATACCACGTTTAATTTGCAGCGTACCTTTACCGTCTGGAGATGGATCACCCTCAACCACATTACGTAAGTCATAAACTTCGGTGAACTGTGCATCACGTTCCCAGTTTAGACCAGTCACGTGTTTATCAACCTCATTTGCACCCGCAACAAAGTCAGACAGTACTGATGCAGCACGGTCGACAATGACCGTTAAGCCTTTTTCTACCAAGCCTTGTGGTCCACAGAAACCAGCGGTTAAACCCAGTGCAGCAAGTTGTTCTTCTGTTGCAAAAGTTAATGGTGATGCAATGCGCGGATGCTTCTCGGCTTTAATTTCATTTAGCTCATGATCGCCACGTAAGAACAATGCCACTACCGGTGTTGCTTGGCCTTCTTCGGCTGCAATACCTTGCACTAACAAGGCTTTTACAGAGTGTGCAGGATCAGATTTTAAGAAGTTAGAGACATCTGCAATGGTTTTTTGATTTGGTGTATCGACAACTTCTAATGCTTTGGTTGGCGCTGCACGTTCACCGACTAAAATGGCCTCAGCCATTTCAATATTTGCCGCATAGTCAGATTCAGTCGAGAAGGCGATATCATCTTCACCACTTGATGCTAACACGTGGAATTCATGTGAGCCTGAACCACCAATTGAACCTGTATCGGCTTGTACTGGACGGAAATCTAAACCTAAACGGCTAAAGATTTTGCAGTACGCGCCATACATGATGTCATAGGTTTCTTGCAGTGATTCTTGGTTTGCGTGGAAAGAATAAGCATCTTTCATGATGAATTCACGTGAACGCATTACACCAAAACGTGGACGAATTTCATCACGGAATTTGGTTTGTACTTGATAGAAGTTTGCAGGCAATTGTTTATAGCTTTTGAGTTCATTACGCGCAAGATCGGTAATAACTTCTTCGTGGGTAGGACCAAGTACGAAAGGGTTGCCATGGCGGTCTTTGAAACGAAGCAATTCAGGACCGTATTGGACATAGCGACCAGATTCTTCCCACAAAGACGCTGGCTGAGTTACGGGCATCAGGACTTCGAGTGAACCTGCATTGTTCATTTCTTCATGAACGATCGCTGCAACTTTATTTAATACGCGAACGCCCATCGGCAGCCAAGTGTATAAACCTGAAGCCAATTTACGAATCATCCCAGCACGTAGCATTAGTTGATGTGAAATCACTTCTGCGTCATTTGGGGTTTCTCTTAACGTTGCAAATAAAAAGCGACTCGCGCGCATGGAAACTGTCCTAAAATTTTAAACTTTGAAAGTCAAAGATTATACGATAAAAAATGAGGAGGCATGTCGACACCACCTCAGAAAAATGTTGATTATTATGACATGATTTTACGTACTTGACGCAGCATAAAGTTCTTAAAGTCATCTAAATAGGTGAAGATCACAGGAACCACCACCAAGGTTAGTAGTGTCGATGTAATGACACCGCCGATCACTGCATGTGCCATCGGTGCACTTTGTTCACCACCTTCACCTAGCCCTAAAGCCAGAGGCACCATGCCCATCACCATAGCACTAGTAGTCATCAAAATAGGGCGTAGACGTGTTTTACCCGCATTAATAATCGCTTGATAACGATCAACGCCGTGATCCATGGCTTTTTTAATGAAATCGATCAATAGAATTGCATTCTTGGTCACCAGCCCCATCAACATGATAATACCGATAATAGAAAACAAGTTCATAGTGGAGTTAAATAAGAAGAGCGCTAAAAATACCCCTATCAATGATAGTGGCAGGGAAGCCATAATCGCCGCAGGGTGAATAAAGCTATTGAACTGTGAACCTAGCACAATATAAATAAACACAATGGATAAGGTGATTGCGGTCATGGCATAACCTGCAGATTCAGCCATGTCTTTGTTTGAACCTTGTGTATCAAAGCTATAACCTGCAGGAAGATCAAAGTTGTCTTCAATTTTTTTAATATCTGCACCAATATCGCCTGCAGGGCGACCTGCGGTGTTGGCTTCAACTAAGACTTCCCTTGCTAGATCGCGACGATTAATCTGCGATGCCCCCAGACTTTGCTCTAAATGTGCAACGCTAGAAAGGGGAATTAATACAGCTTGACCATTGGCATCTGTTTTTTGCGATGTGAGGTAAAGGTTTTGTACATCACTAGGTAAGCTACGCGCATTTTCAGTTAAGCGCAGGTTAACGTCATAGGTTTCGCCTTTGTCATCTTGCCATGTGGTGACATCATCCCCTGCAATCAGTGGGCGAATGACATTGGCAATTTGGTTGACCGATAGCCCTAAATCACTGGCTAAGACCCGATCAATATGTACGCCTAAAGTCGGTTTAGGGGCTTTAAGTGAGCTTTCTAAGTCGACAATGCCTTTGACTTGCGCAATTTCTGCCATAAAGCGGTCTGAAATTTTTTGCAATTCGGCTAAGTCTGGACCTTTGATGGAAATCATCACGGGCTTTTGTCCGCCCGATACCGTTTCATCTGCGGAGGCAATTGAGGTCACGGTAATGCCACCCACTTGTTGTAGGCGTTGGCGGAACTCATTGTTTAAGTCGGTTAAGCTTTTCTTGCGTTCTGTACGTGGTGTAACGGTTACGCGAATACTGACATGGTTTTTACCACGATCCGTAACACCATTAATCACGGCATAGGTTGCTCGAACGTCAGGGTGCTGCTGAATAATTTTATCGACTTGCAGCAGTTTGGCTTGTGAATATTCCAAAGATGCATCGACAGGTGTTTCAAACTTAATCCGGATCTCACCTTTATCTGGAACAGGGACAAACTCTGTTCCAATTAGTTTAGATAAGCCTAATGCACCGAATAGCGAAGCCACAGCAACCATGAGGGTGATGAGTCGGAAGCGTAGAGCAAGCTTGAGTAATTTCTCATAGCCATGGCTGAGATTATCTAGTTTGCCAGAAATCCAATTAAAGAAACGTTTGACTCGATTGGGTGGTTTATGTGGATTATGCTTTTCAGCCCAATGTGCAGATAGCATTGGATCTAAAGTAAAGCTGACAAACATGGAGATCAGCACAGCAGTACTTACGGTTACGCCAAACTGATAGAAAAAGCGACCGATAATACCGCCCATAAACGCCACAGGTAAGAATACCGCAACAATGGTTAAGGTGGTGGCTAGAACAGCGAGTCCAATTTCTTTGGTCCCATCAAGGGCTGCTGTGACCGGGTCTTTTTCCATGTCTGCATGTCGCACAATATTTTCACGGACCACAATCGCATCATCAATCAGTAGACCAATACTGAGTGATAGTGCCAGTAAGGTCATCATATTAATGCTAAAGCCAAAGATCCAAATAAACGTCAGAGTGCCAAGGAGGGCAATCGGCAAGGTCATGCCTGTAATGGCAGTGGAACGGAATGAGCCTAAAAACAGCAGGACAATCAAAACGGCAAGTGCTGCACCTTCAATAATCGTACGTGCAACATCGGTGATGCTGTTACGAATGCCTTTGGATGAATCTACCACCACTTTTGCTGTGGTGCCTTCAGGCAACTGTTTTTCGATATCTGCTAAGGTCTCATAAGTGCCGTCGACCACGTCAATCACATTTGAATCGGAACTGCGTAAAATATCAATCGCAACCGCAGTTTTACCATCTAAATAGGCACTTGACTCAAGTTCGGCTTGGCTGTCTGAAATGCTTGCAACTTGGCGTAAATAAATCGGTACACCATTTTTATTGGCAATCACCAAATCGCCGAAGGCTAAAGGATGAATCACTTTAGACTTAATTTCGACCACAAGTTCACTGTTACCATGTTTCAACGTTCCACCCGGAACCTCGACATTTTCAGCTTTTAGCGTGTTGATGATCTGGTCAATACCAATCCTAAAACTTTGTAATTTGTGGGGTTCAATCTGTATGCGAATTTGTCGCTTGGCATCACCCAACAAGTTGACTGTCCCGACACCAGAAACGGTTCTAAACTGTGGAACGATGCGCTGATCCAAATAAGAACTGAGCTCTTTCAGTGACATGTTTTGTGATTCAAATACAATTGACATCACGGCATTGGCAGAAGGATCGTAACGTTCAACAATTGGGTCTTGAATTTCGTCTCGAAACTCAGCGGTGACCGGTGCAATTTTATCGCGGACATCTTGTGCGGCTATAGCGGAAGAAACATCGAGATCAAATTCAGCAATAATGGTCGATAAGCCTTCGCTAGACTGAGAAATGACCTGTTTTAAACCTGAAATGGTATTGATTTGGTCTTCCATTTTCTTGGTAATTTCAGACTCAACTGTTTCAGGCGATGCTCCTGGATAGGTGGTATAAACCACGACGAAGGGGAAATCGACATCAGGAAACTCTTCAACACCCATTCTTTGCCAAGAGGCTAAGCCTAAAACCATCAGACAAAACATCATCATGATGGTAAAAACAGGATATTTCACACTAATACGGGTTAACCACATAGCAACAACCTTTTCTTATTTTATGGATTGATTGTCACCATTTGATGCAAATCTTTTTCATTAAACTTTATACGGCTGATACGGTCGCCAGTTTGTAGTCTCTGTACTACAGCGCTGTTATTGCTATAGCGTTGTTCCAAGACTTTTATGTGAACACGTTCAATTTTATTTTGGCGAATCACCCAAACATAAGGCGAGTTTTGTATATCCTGAATGGTATCGAGCGGGATAATTTGGCCTGTTATGGACTGTGAACCAAGTATGTCACCCTCTACAAAGGTCCCGATACTCAATGAATTAATACTTTCAATTGGCTGAGCAAAGAACTCAATTTGACGGCTTGCGGGATCTGCAATCGGGGAAATACGAGTAAGTTTGGCTGTCAGTTTTTGCGGATTGCCTTGCAGTTGATATTCAATTTTTTCTCCCAAACTTAAAGCGGCTTGTAGATCACTTGGAATTTTGGCCTGTATTTCTAAATGACTCGGGTCAATGATTTCAAATAGGGTTTGTCCTGCGGATACTGTTTGTCCAGGTTCTACCTGACGTTGAGTAATAACTCCTGAAATCGGGCTTAAAATAGTGCCATCGCGATCCGCTTTTTCGGCTATATCGACATTGGCTTGTTGCGCACGTACATTTTCTAATTGAGCTTGATAGTCTACAAGGCTTTGTTCATATTCCACTTTAGAAATAAAGCCCTGATCGAGTAAACGTTTTTTTCTTTGAACCATGCTTTTTGCAAGATTGGCTTGGGCTTGGGTTGAAGCAAGATTGGCTTGAGCTTGGGCAAGACGCGCAGCATTATCTTGATTATTCAATCGAACCAGCACTTGCCCTTTTTGAACGGTTTGTCCAACTTGAACTGAAACTGCGGTTGCTGTCGCTGTCACTTGAGCCTGAATGGAACTTTGGTTGACGGCTCGAATGGTGCCAGTAAAGGCGGTACGTTGGATAGAAGGCCCTTCTTGGAACTGAACCAAGTCTTGTGCTATCAGCTCGATTTTAGCTGTAGATGAAGTCGGAGATGTGGCCTCGTCTTGTTTTTGGCAGGCCGAGAGGAGTAAGCACAAACACAGCGGACTGAGTTTAAAAATAGGGAGCACTTGGCGGCTTAATTTAGTTTTTATACATGGTGCAGCCTGCATTGAGTCAAATCCTTTGGTCTAGCGGCGAAAGTCAGCACACTGTAAATAAGACGCAGATTATTCAAGTGTTTTTAAACGAGCAATAATTCTGTCGTATTCAGCCTTGGTATTACGATAGTGACTTTGTAACGATTGTATTTGCTCTTTTTTCATCACAATATTTTTGGAATTGTAATCAATCATATCTTGGAGTAGTTTCGGATTGCTTTTGCCTTTACGCATGTTCTCTTTTTCTTGGCGTAAGAACCCGATACGGTCATTCTGTAATTGTTTTAATTCATCTTGCTGAAACTTAATCTGTTTTAAAATATAGGAAAGGGCAGTATTGCGTTTTTGAGTGGCGACTTGGCTGTTGGTATAAGCGCGTTTTAATTTAAGATCTGACTCGCGTTGCTTGGCTGCTGCTGCACGTTGCGGCGCATATTGCGCATCTTTTTCTGCGTTGTATGGGCGTGCCCGTTGAATCACTTGCATGTTGCTATCGAGTGCTTCATAACCATAACGAATATGGTTGGGGGTGACACTACTACTGACGTTCGCGATGCCTTTACTGTCGTAATATCGATACCAGACCGCTTTAGGTGGATCGGCCATAATCGAGATGGTCTGCAAACTTAGCAAAGCCAGCAAAATGACTTTCGCAGTCATCCTTTTTTTCACGATCAAAGCAAGTTTGTGATTAAACTCCCTAAGCATCGATACCCCCAGTTTAAAGTTGACTAAATTACTTATTTACAAGCAATAAATAGTGCTATATTAGTCGTAAATTTAGGAATAAAAAATATAATCAGTCAAAAAAAAATCGACGGGTATGCGAAAGTGTGAAGCCGTTCTTAAAAAGAAGATGAAGTGTGGTTTTATGCGGAAACTGTTCGTTGAAAATATAATAGGACTTACGCATTGACGGATTCAAAAAAGTATTAAAATACTTTATAAAGTATCTGTGATCAGACGAATTAAAAATGCTTCTACAGCAACTTGTACACTACCCATTTATATGGGCTTTCTCATGACAGAACCGAACTCTATTAGCTGCACACAACTTGCCGAGACTTATAACATCTCGCATGATAGTGTAAATCGCTTTCTAGAGCGTGAAGACTACACACCTCACGACCTATATCAAGAAGCAATTCAACATATTGATAATAATAAACTTATAGTCAGTATTGATGATACTGTTTTAGATAAACCGTATAGTCAGCATATGGACTTGGTTAGCTATTTTTGGTCAGGCAAACACCACCGATCCGTCAAGGGTATTAATCTCATTACCTTGTATGCGACAGATCAAAATGGTCAAAATATTCCAATTAATTTCCGAATTTATGACAAATCTGAAAGTAAAACCAAGAATGATTACTTTATGGATATGTTAAGTGAAGTACTCAGTTGGGGTGCAAAGATTCAATTTATTACAGGTGATAGTTGGTATTCATCGACTGCAAATCTAAAAACCATAAGAAAATATGGTATTCGATTTATGTTTGGTATCGACTGTAACCGTAAGGTTTCCCCAGAAAAAGGACAATGGTTTCAACTGCGTTTATTGCCGAATTTCCATCAGGGTCAAGTGGTCTGGCTTAAAGATTTTGGCTTTGTACAATTATTTAAGACTCAGTTAAAAGAACAGCAGAGGTTTTATATTGTGCATCAAGATGAAGATGATTTATTGTCCTTTGAGGGTTTTCATGAATTACATTCAAGTCATTGGAAAATAGAACAATATCACCGAGTGATTAAACAGGTTTGTCATATTGAAAAGTTTCAAGTAAGACGATCTAAACTGATTTCGAATCATATTTTTTCAGCCTTGATGGCCTACGTTGAGATACAAAAGAACCAGTTTGAGCGGATCTTTGAAAATGTATATCGTTGGCAGAAGAAGTTATTTAGACCAATGATCAAAAACTTCATTGATGACTTTATTCTCGATAAAAATCATCTGCTACCACAGAGAATCTATAAATAATACTGCGTAAGTCCTATATAAGTAAATATATGTTAAAAGTGTACGTAACTTGTAAAGCGTCTACGAATCTGTTTCTACAAACATTCTAAAAATGGGAAGGGTCATATTAAATGGACGATAAATTCCAGAATCTAAAAGTAATGGTCATTGATGATTCAAAAACCATTCGTCGCACAGCTGAAACATTATTGCAACGCGAAGGTTGTGAAGTGGTGACTGCAGTCGATGGTTTTGACGCATTGTCAAAAATTGCTCAAGCCAATCCTGATATCGTATTTGTCGACATTATGATGCCACGACTAGATGGTTATCAAACGTGTGCATTAATCAAAAATTCACAAAATTATCAAAATATTCCTGTCGTAATGCTCTCTAGCAAAGATGGTCTATTTGACCAAGCCAAAGGGCGTGTTGTCGGTTCAGATGAATATTTAACAAAGCCGTTTAGTAAAGATGAATTATTAAATGCGATTCGTAATCACGTTTCAGCATAAATAATATAAGTGTAATTGGGGGAAATTATGGCGCGTATTTTAATTGTGGATGACTCACCTACAGAGACATTCCGCTTTAAAGAAATTTTGGGGAAACACGGTTTTGAAGTGATTGAAGCGTCGAATGGTGCCGATGGTGTAACCATGGCTCAAGCTGAACTTCCTGATCTTGTGTTGATGGATGTGGTGATGCCAGGCGTTAATGGCTTCCAAGCAACCCGTCAAATTGCGCGTGGCGCAACAACAAAACACATTCCCGTAGTGATCGTCAGTACTAAAGATCAGGCTACAGACCGTGTATGGGGTAAGCGTCAAGGTGCATGTGATTATTTAACTAAGCCTGTTGATGAAAACCAACTGATTGATGTGATTAAGCAACACCTGAACGCAGGATAAGCTCTATGGCAGCAAATGGATTTATCGAATTACTTCGACTTGCTAAACGTGGTAATAAAAACTACGTTTCAAACGAAAATGAGGTAAACCGCTGGTCGGGCATTGCTTTTGAGATGATGGGGCAATATTTCGTTGCGCCATTAGGTGAAGTTGCAGAGGTGATTTATCCTCCGAAATATACCTTAGTGCCAAATACTCAACCTTGGGTTGTGGGTTTGGCCAATATTCGGGGACGTTTACTTTCTGTTGCCGATTTAGCGCACTATGTATCAGGGCATCGCAGTGCGTATTCACCGACTCAAAAAGTACTCTGTATTAGTCACAATGACCACTATGTCGGTTTAGTTGTAGATCAAGTTCTGGGGATTCAGCACTTTAATAAGAAAAGTTTCTTTTCTAAACACGAAGATTTAGATCGAAATTTAAAAGAATATTGCCAAGGGTATTTTCACCAACACAACCAACAATGGCATGTTTTCTTATTCAGTCGCTTATTAGACAATCCAAAGTATATGAACGCATCTATAAAATTTATAAATTAATATCATTGTCGCGCGCGAAATTATAAGGGCGTAAATCGGGGAGAAGCTGCATGGGCTTTAAACTTAAAAAGAAAAATACGGATGGAAGCAGTAACCGCTCAGGTGGAAATGCTTTAGTAGCAAAACTTCAATCACAGACGGAACAGTTTTCACGTGTATTTGGTGATAGTGAAAAGTCCAAGCCATTAATTTTGGGTGCGGCATTTTGTATCGTACTGGCAATTTTCTTACTGTTGTACCTATTCTATAGCGTACCTCGAAATAACGAATTCACCCGTAGCTTGGGTGATTTACGTCTTTTATCACAAACGATTTCGCGTCAGGCAACTGAAGCAACAGCATCAGGTACACCTGAAGCCATTAAAAAATTGACAGAATCACAAAAGTCTTTTGCTGAAAATTTAGAAACAGTAAAAGATATTCACGCGAGTACAGATGCACTGCGTGAAGTAGATGCACAGTGGAAAAAAGTTTCTGAAAATATTGATTTAATTGCCTCACAACAAAAAATCATTAACCAACTCTATGATACCAACATCGCGATTAGTGAAAGTATTCCTGGGATTCAGGCCGAATACAACTTAATGGTTGACCAAATGGCACGTCAAAATGTGCCAGCCAACCAAGTCGTGATTGCAAAAAACCAAGTATTCATTGCGGAACGTATTTTACGTTCAATTGGTTCGGTATTAACCGGTTCAGCCAACTCACGTGAATCTGCGGATGACTTTAGCTCAGATACAGAAACCTTCGCGTCATATTTAAACGCACAGTTAAATGGCAGTGCGGACTTAGGTGTAGAGCGTATTAATGACCCTGAAATGCGTGACTCTTTAACCAGTATTCAATCTGAATATGATGATGTACTGAAGTCAGCAGCAGCAACCGTCTTAAAGAACTCATCACAAATCGTTAAAGTACGCCAAGCGTCATCATCGATTTTTGAACAGTCGGATGCTTTGTTAAGCAATTTGAACAAATTGTCAGGTGGTACAGGTTTAGCGATTGCAATTCCTGCCTTAGGTCTAATTCTAGCCCTGATTGCTTTCTTATTCTGCGTATTTAAATTACTCGTACTTCGTGGCGAATCTGATAAAAAACGTGTATCTCGTCTACAAGATGAATATGACCGTAACCAAAACGCGATTTTACGTTTACTGGATGAAATTGCCGATCTTGCAGATGGTGACTTACGTTCATATGCAACGGTATCTGAAGACTTCACGGGTGCAATTGCCGACTCGATTAACTTCGCAATTGACCAATTACGTGACCTTGTATCGCGTATTACTGAAACCTCTCAAGAGGTTGCACAATATACGGCAAGTACACAGGGGATTACTAACCAGTTAGCCGAGGCATCTGAACACCAAGCGCAAGAAATTGCGGGTGCATCTGCCGCGATTAACGAAATGGCAATGTCAATTGACCAAGTATCTTCAAACGCTGAAGAATCAGCGGTGGTAGCAGAACGTTCAGTAAAAATTGCTGCAAATGGCGCGAACGTTGTAAACCGTTCAATTGAAGGTATGGATATCATTCGTGAGCAGATTCAAGAAACCTCTAAACGTATTAAACGTTTGGGTGAATCTTCGCAAGAAATTGGTAACATCGTTGCCTTGATTAACGATATTGCCGACCAAACGAACATCTTGGCTTTAAACGCAGCGATCCAAGCATCGATGGCAGGTGAAGCAGGTCGTGGTTTCGCCGTAGTTGCAGATGAAGTACAGCGTCTTGCAGAGCGTTCAGCTTCAGCAACCAAACAAATTGAAACACTGGTAAAAACCATTCAGACCGACACCAACGAAGCTGTAATTTCGATGGAACAAACCACGTCTGAGGTTGTACGCGGTGCGAACTTATCTAAGGATGCGGGTGTTGCACTGGATGAGATTCAAAACGTATCGGGTAATTTGGCGAAATTGATTGCAAACATTTCGGATGCAGCAAAGCTACAATCCGCGTCTGCAGGTCATATTGCAACTACGATGAATGTCGTACAAGAAATTACCTCACAAACCACCACTGCGACGTTCGATACAGCACGTTCAGTCTCTGAACTTGCGAACATGGCGGAAGCGTTACGTGAGTCTGTAACAGACTTTAAACTGCCTGATTAAGCGCTTGCTTTGGGGGAGGTATGCTGCTCATTGCTTGAGTGGCATACCAAAATCAGGATACACATCAACTCAATTAGCTTGAGCAAAAAGACTGGTTTGGGATGATGGTTATAATGAAGTTTATGCACCTTTTTTGGGTAGCTGACAACGCAAGAAGCCTTAGCTATGAAAGAAATATTAAAACATTTAGTTGAAACGACAACGCTTCCGGAAGATAGTTATCTAGATCAAGATGCAGAAATTCTTGAAATTTTTGTTGAAGAAATTGAAGAAATCTTCGTTGACTTAGATCCATTATTTGAAAAGTGGTACGCTGAACCGACCCATCAAGAAACTTTGTTGAGCATACGTCGTCACTTCCATACCTTAAAAGGCTCTGGTCGTATGGTGGGGGCAAAGTCAGCAGGTGAAACAGCATGGGCGGTTGAAGATACCTTAAATCGTGTGATTTCAGGGGCTGTGCCTCTCACGGCAACGGTTCAAAAATTCGCTAAAACAGTATTCAAACTGTATCAATTTAAACTGTATCCGATATTCAAAGCGGTGCAGGAAATTGATCTTGATCTTCGTCCATTGGTTTTAATTGGACAACAATTACAACAAAATCAAAGTTTAGAACCTGCTCTAGAAGAGTTGCTACAACTGTCTAATCATCTAAATAGTAATGATGTCGTGACGGGATTAGAGCTGAGAGATATCGAAGTGGCTGAATCTGAGCCGCAAGTTGCAGACGCATCTGAACAGAATGATCAAGTACATGATGTCCTTGAAGAAACTTTAGCGATCTTCATTGAAGAAGCGGAAGACCATTTAGCGACTATCGATCAGTTCTTAAATGCGGATGAAACCAAAGTACAAGATTACAATAGTTTAATCCGTGCTTTACATACATTGCGTGGTAGTTCGTCTATGGCGCAAATTGAGCATGTTTTTAATGCCAGCTCAAAAGTCGAAAATCTATTTAAAACCTTGGTTCAAGAAGAGATCGTTTCTACCTCGAAGGAAATCTCTTTACTCACCCAATATGCTGAATTTGTACGTGATTATTTACATGTGCTTGGGCGTGGTACGAACGAACAGCTTGACGTGATTTACGCCACGTTCACTACGGCTTGGGATAACTATGGTTTCAGTATTGAAGACGTAGATGATGAGCTAAACCCACAAGGTATGGTCTCGAAGCTGATCGAGTTAAATATTGATCTGTTGCTTGATGCCGAGTTTGAGTTTGATCAGCGTGCTAAGGTTGAATATCCTGAATATATTCAGCACTTAGGTGAACAAGCAAAACAATTGCTAGAATTCACCAATAACCGTGCTGCTCAAGGAATTCATGACTTTACTTCTGAGCTATATGCTGGTTATCAAGCCTTACTGGAAAAGCCAGAATTACTCAATGTAGATTATGCATACGAGTTATTTGGTCAGGCACATCAAGAATTTATCCATTTATTTGACACTTTAGCTGCGGGTCAGCGCGTCATTCTGACTGAAGAAGTGCATAAAGTTCTGAATGAATTAATGGCCTTCGTACAGCAAGATGTTGAATCGACTTCGACGACGGTAACTGAACCTGTTGCTGAGGCTATTGTTTCTAGAAATACTTTACAACCAAGCCTTGATCTTGCGCAGATTTCGCAGCAAATTGCATCGGATCATCAGTACAAGCAATCGAATACGGCCAATACCGATTTTGATGATGATTTGCTCGATATCTTCTTGGAAGAAGCCGAAGAATTATTGATGGGGATGGATCAGGATCTCAATACTTGGTCTAAAAATGGCAATGATACCGCGGCACTCAATAATTTAATGCGTTATTTGCACACCTTAAAAGGTGGTGCCAATATGATTTCTGCACCTTTTATTGGTTCGATTGCACACGAATTAGAGTCTATTTATGAGCGTGTGATTCGTCAGCAAATAGCCACAACGCCACAGTTGATCAGCATCATTCGCTTAGTACAGGATGACGTCGCAGACCGAATTCAGGTTATTCGTACGGAGAAGGTTGATTATCCAGCAACAGCGACCATCAATGTACTGCATAACATTCAGAGCCTGGTTGAGGGTACGCCTGTTACAACTACAGCATCTGAGCCTTTAGTTGAAGCGTTTGTTGCGGCAGTTGAAGAACCTTTATCTAATGTAGATAGAACGATTGAAGCTGAGGCAGCTTCGGTTGAGTCAGCACCTGCGATTGAATCGTCGAGTGTAGTTGATAACACGGACGTTACTGTCGTTGAACAGCTGGATACTCCGTCACTTGTCCAAGAAGAAGCAGCCAGTCTTTTATCAATTGTTGAAGAAACCTTCTTGGAAGAAGCCGAAGAAATTTTAGCGACTACGGATGGCTTACTGAAACAGTGGACTGAGCAACGTAGTGACCGTAGTGTGTTACTACAATTGCAACGTGCCGCGCACAGCTTAAAAGGCGGCGCGCGTATGGCGGAGAATGAACCCGTTGGTGCGATTGCTTATGAGCTAGAAACTACATTTGAGCAATTTGCTGTACATAATTTTAGTTCAAACGTATATGACCCATTATTGCAAACCGCGTTTGAATGGTTAAAACAAGCCATCTTCAAACGTGATTTTAGTAATTATGATGGTCTGAAAAATAGCTTAGCATCTATTGATTATGTGGATGTGATTGCGCAATTACCGACGCGTGTAACTCAAATTGATTTACTCAATGCGGTACCAAGTTTTGAGTTTGTGCAGGGTGATGGTACTGAGCCGCCAGCAATGCTGGGTGAGTGGAAAGAAACGACTCACTTGGATGGCGGTAATGAGATGATCCGTATCTCAGCTGATTTGGTTGAGAAAATGATCGACCTGTCAGGTGAAAATGCGATTAACCGTTCGCGTATCGAGATGGATTTAGGTCAACTCGGCAATACGTTGAACGAGATGGAGCTTGCAATTAAGCGTTTGGCGGATCAGTTACGTCGAATGGAAGGAGAGCTTGAAAGTCAAATTATTGCGAAGCACGGTTCTGAAAACTCGCGCTACGCAGACTTTGACCCCTTGGAGATGGACCAATATTCATCGCTCAATCAATTGTCCAAATCCTTAGCCGAATCGGCTTCGGATTTGGTCGACTTCAAGAGCACTTTGGCTGAAAAAATTCGTGATGCGGAAGGTTTGTTATTACAACAATCCCGCATTCAAGCGGAGATTCAAGAAAGCTTAATGCGGACACGTTTGGTGCCGTTCTCACGTATGTTGCCACGTTTGCAGCGTATTGTACGTCAGACCGCATCAACCTTGAACCGTCCAACGGAATTGGTCGTTCATAACACTGAAGGTGAATTAGACCGTACGATTCTTGAACGTTTGGTAACACCATTTGAGCATATGCTACGTAACGCAATCGACCACGGTATTGAAGATACGGAACAACGTAGCGCTGCGAAAAAATCAGCGACAGGCCAAATTGAACTAAACATTAGCCGTCAAGGTACAGACGTTATCGTCAGTTTTAAAGATGATGGTAAGGGTATTGATGAAAGCACGATTAAAGCGAAAGCGCTAAACTTAGGTTTAATTAAAGCCGATCAAGTGCTAGACAAACAAGAAATCTTACAGTTTATTTTCCATCCGGGTTTCAGTACGGCCAAAGAAGTGACGCAAATTTCTGGACGTGGTGTTGGTCTTGATGTGGTACAAAGTGAAATTAAAGCACTGGGTGGACATGTCACGGTTGAATCGGAAATTGGATTCGGTACGACCTTCATTATTCGCGTACCGACTACGGTAGCGGTTAGTGATGCGTTGATGGTGAAAGCCGGTGATCAACAATATGCGATTCCATTAGCGCAGATTGATCGTATTGTGCGTATTGCTCCAACAGCACTGGATCACTATTTCCACAGCAAAGATGACCAATTCAAAATCGATGGTGTGAGTTATAAACTGCGGTATTTATCTGAGTTTTTATCCAATCAGCCGATTCCACGTTTGAGTAATATTGGACATTCATTGCCAGTGTTGTTGATTAAAGGCAACAGTGGACAAACCATTGCATTATTGGTTGATCAGCTGATTGGTTCACGTGCGCAAATTGTAGTGAAGCCGGTTGGACAACAGTTTGCCAGCATTGGTGCAATTGCGGGTGCAACGATCTTGGGTGATGGCCATGTATGCTTAATTTTAGATGGTCAGAACATTGCACGTCAGATTTTAAGTACCAAGCGTGTAACGCATGCAGCTGATCATCGTGACTTTGGTCGTCATCAGGATACGCGTCGTTTAGTGATGATTGTGGATGACTCAGTTACGGTTCGTAAGGTCACATCGCGCTTATTAGAGCGTCAAGGCTTTGATATTGTGACTGCAAAAGATGGTGTCGATGCGATGGAGCAGCTGGAGAGCGTTAAACCAGACTTGATGTTGCTGGATATTGAAATGCCACGTATGGATGGTTTTGAAGTAACGAACTTGGTTCGTCACCACGAAATTCACCAGAACTTGCCGATTATTATGATTACATCGCGTACGGGTGAAAAACACCGTGAACGTGCTTTCAGCTTGGGCGTGACGCACTACATGGGCAAACCATTCCAAGAGGCAGAGTTACTTGCCAACATTCAGCAGTTATTGGCTGAAAAGCAGGGGTAAATAAATGAATGCAAATGTTTCAAAGAGCATGAATGAGCAAATCAGTCAGCAAGAATTGCAATATCTGATTACAGTATCAACGGGTTTTATTGATGCTTATATTATTGAGTGTCATGGTAAAAAACCCATGCTCTTGCCTCAAAATATTGTACTTTCAGCGCTCGATAGTGATACGCAAGTGAAAACGGTGGAATGGCACGATCTTCATCTGCCTGTTTATGCCATCAACCGTCCAGACCAAATGGAAGGGGTGGCACTGGTGATTGAGGGAGATGATGCTTCTCAACGCTTTGCTTTGATGTGTAATGAAATGCCGAAGTCAATTCGTTTACGTATTTCTGAAATTGTTGATGATGAAAGCCCTGTGAATGATCCCACCATTTTCCAGCTAGTCCGTATGGGGGATGAGACTTACCACGTACCGAATTTAAATAAAATTCAGGCGAGTTTAGGTCTTTAAGCTTAAGTTTGAATGTAATAAAAAAGGAACTCAACTGAGTTCCTTTTTTATGTGGGTTTGAATGCTTATGCCAAAAGGCCTTCTAAAATTTGTTCGTAAATTTCAGCAAGCGGTTCAAGATCAGCCACATTCACATGCTCATCAATTTGATGGATGCTGGCATTGAGAACACCAAGTTCAAGTACTTGAGCACCTGTAGGAGCAATAAAGCGACCATCAGATGTTCCGCCTGAGGTTGAAAGCTCAGTTTCTACACCAGTCACATTACGAATAGCATTTTTAGCCGCATTCACCAACTCACCCACTGGCGTCAGGAATGGTAAGCCTGAGTGTGTCCATTTAATGTCGTAGACTAAACCATGACGATCCAAAATTTCTAAAACACGTGCTTTTAATTCTTCAGCGGTTAATTCAGTTGAATAACGGAAATTGAAAGTCACGGTCATGGTACCTGGGACGACATTGGTTGCCCCTGTACCAGCTTGAATATTAGACACTTGGAACGATGTCGCAGGGAAGTATTCGTTGCCCTGATCCCAAACCGTATCACAGAGTTCAGAAACGGCTTTAGAGGCCATGTGAATCGGGTTAATGGCCAAATGTGGATAAGCCACGTGACCTTGTTTTCCTTTGACAGTCAGTACTGCATTGAGTGAACCACGACGACCATTTTTAACAATATCACCCAGTTGATGAGTACTTGAAGGTTCACCCACCAAACACCACTTCATTTTTTCATTACGGGCCTCAAGTGTTTCGATCACTTTGACTGTGCCATTGATCGATGGACCTTCTTCATCTGATGTGATGAGGAACGCGATTGAGCCTTTATGATTTGGGTGTTTTGCAACAAAGCGCTCAGATGCAACCACCATTGCAGCCAAGGCAGTTTTCATGTCTGCACTGCCACGACCATAAAGCTTGCCATCACGAATTTCAGGGGCAAATGGGTCTGAGTTCCAAGCATCTAAATTACCTGTAGGAACGACATCAGTATGACCCGCAAAGCAGAATACAGGTGCTTCAGTACCTTTTCGTGCCCATAGATTATCAACATCATCAAAGCGCATAGATTCAATGTTGAAACCAATTTTTTTTAAGCGTTCAGCCATAATATTTTGACAGTTGTGGTCCACAGGTGTAACCGATGGCTGACGTAAAAGTTGGAGGCTTAAATCGAGAGTAGCAGAAGAGGTCATGCGCATTTCAAAGTCAATAAAACAGTCGGCACTATAATAGGCGATTAATCTCTGGAATGCGAAACTTAGCAATAAAAAAACCTTATCAATTGATAAGGTTTTGATGCAAATATTAACTACTTGCGGATTTCATCTTGGGTTTTTTCAGCGGTATTTGATACAGCATTACCTGCTGAAGAGACATCTTCACCAATACCTTTGACGGTATTACAGCCGGCTAAAACAAAAAGCATAACTAATGAACTAGCAATAATTTTCTTCATTTCATTCTCCAAAATTTTGGTATTGTCATCAAATGATTTTGTTCTGATGTTGTTTAAGATTAAAAAATAAACACTTTAAACAATAGCATCGTTTTACAGGAGATGAGTAAGCGTATGTTGCGTTATGTATTTTTGTATAAACTAACTTCTGCAAAATCAAGTTAAAATCAAATTTGGATTTCGGTACATATAAAACTGATTGTTTTGATTTTGTAAGTACAGTCCATTGGTCCACCAATGTGCATTTTGGCTACTGACTTCAGCATTTGGGCAAATCCATTCTTGACGTTGTAGGCGATAGTAATTCAAGTCGGTCGTTGGAATGACGTTACCCCAAGTACCTAGTCGACGGTCTGGATTAAGCCAATCGGGGAGGGCGTATTGGTTTAAAGTATCAACTGCTGTGAAACCATTTATTAGGGGGAGAAAGAGTTGCCCCTTTAAAACGGCAAAGCGAGCCTGAATGTCTGTGTTCAAAGCTTGCTGGAATTGAAACTGTTTATGGGTAAAGTGTTTTAATTTTCGGTTTAAAGTGTCGGTACGATTTAAACCATACCATGTGGTTAAGCTCAGATTTGTTTCACCCAAATAATATTTTAACGCGACTTCCCAATGCTCGACTTGATTGGTTTCGGTATTTTTAATTAAAAAGTCCAGCTCACCTGTAGTCCGAGCACCATCAATGATTTGAATACTATGCCCCAATAACTCGTATGCATGATAGCGATGATCCAGTAACCAAAACCACATGAACATTTCAAAGCGTAGACCTAGACGGGTACTTTTCAACTGAGCCATAAAGTCTTCGAGTTCTTTCGGGTCTTGATCGAGCTGTTTAAGGCGAGATAAATAGGTTTGAAAGTGCTGTTGCCAGATCTGTGAGGGATGAAAATGAAAAGCATGTTGTATATCGAGTTCTAACGGCAACGCAGACAAAATATTTGGACTTGCTACAGCAAAAGCTAACTGGCGAACCAATGGGTGTTTGAGTTGGAGCCAAGGTTCGAACAACTGATGTTGTGAAATAAGGTGCATGCGAGTGCCTTAAAAAAGAAGCTAAATATGCAGAAGGACAACGGATAGAGTTAAAAAACACTTTATACTACCGCAATTCATTGCTCAGGAAAGTGGTATGAAAACGTTGTTTTGGCGTTGTTTAGTGGTGATCTTTGTCATCCTAGGCTTTATCGGTGCACTGTTGCCGGGTATGCCAACCACTGTTTTTCTGATCTTGGCCGCTTGGGCTGCATCTAAAGGTTGGCCACAAATGGATGCTTGGTTACTCAACCATCCTAAATATGGCGCAACGTTAAGAGCATGGCGTGCCAATGGAACTGTACCACGTAAAGCGAAATGGTTTGCCAGTATCATGATGTTGATCAGTGGACTGATCATGCTACTGACCAATGCACCATTTTTAGTGAAATTATTTACCAATACCACCATGCTGCTTGTCGCAATATGGTTATGGTTACGTCCAGAACCAAATACTGTAATAGATAAAAAACAAATAGAGGACAATTGATGTCTTATGTAATTGCTGATGCAGACGTCTTGATTGATCTGGCTGAACAGACTCTAACGCTGCCTAAAAAGAATAAATTTTATCTGATCTCGTCAGGGAAAAATGGTATTGGCGAAACTGAAAATAGTGGTAAAACGCCGCGAGGTTGGCATCTGGTTGCTGAGAAGCATGGTGCTGAGCAACCGCAAAATGCCGTTTTTATTGCTCGAAAGCCTACAGGTGAAGTATACGACACCGATTTAGCCAAGCAGTTTCCTGAACGTGACTGGATTTTGTCTCGGATTTTATGGCTGAGTGGTTTAGAAGAGGGCTTCAATCGCGGGGAAGGCTGCGATACCTATCAACGTTATATCTATATTCATGGAACACCAGATAGTGAACCAATGGGGATGCCGATGTCGCATGGCTGTATTCGTATGCGTAATACGGATGTCATAGAGTTATTTGAACTAATTGATTGCAATGCGCTGGTTTATATTTCCGAACATAAACTTGAACTCTAAAAATAGATGTTAAAAAATGTGCAAGCTTATTTTATTGAGTATTCAACGCTGTAATTTAAAATATGAATATTGAGTAGAAGAAGGGGATTAGTCATAGAAAATGTGTATTTTGAGGAAAAGAAATTTAGCGAATAATCATTTTAATTTTCGCAAATATGTTAAATAACATACAGAAAATACTTGTTTTTATACCATTTGACCTATTTTTTAATCACTCGATTGCAAAAAAGCGAAAACAAGCCGAAAAGCGTTTGACAGCCTGTAAAGATTCTCTATAATGCACCTCACAAACGATAAAGACGTTAAGGGCGCTTAGCTCAGTTGGTAGAGCGTCTGCCTTACAAGCAGAATGTCGGCGGTTCGATCCCGTCAGCGCCCACCAAGCCTTTACGTTAAAGATCTTACGTGCAGCGGTAGTTCAGTTGGTTAGAATACCGGCCTGTCACGCCGGGGGTCGCGGGTTCGAGCCCCGTCCGCTGCGCCACTTAAGATTTTTAATATTGTTTGTGCCACATTAGTGACTTTGTGTAAGTGCAGCGGTAGTTCAGTTGGTTAGAATACCGGCCTGTCACGCCGGGGGTCGCGGGTTCGAGCCCCGTCCGCTGCGCCATTTATACAGAATCCTTAATGAGGGCGCTTAGCTCAGTTGGTAGAGCGTCTGCCTTACAAGCAGAATGTCGGCGGTTCGATCCCGTCAGCGCCCACCAGATTTTTTGCGATGCAGCGGTAGTTCAGTTGGTTAGAATACCGGCCTGTCACGCCGGGGGTCGCGGGTTCGAGCCCCGTCCGCTGCGCCATTCAAAGAATCAATTAAATTTAAGTTCCTGAGCTTAAGTTTAAAAACTAAGACTGACAATCTTAATCAGGGCGCTTAGCTCAGTTGGTAGAGCGTCTGCCTTACAAGCAGAATGTCGGCGGTTCGATCCCGTCAGCGCCCACCATATTTTACGACGCAGCGGTAGTTCAGTTGGTTAGAATACCGGCCTGTCACGCCGGGGGTCGCGGGTTCGAGCCCCGTCCGCTGCGCCATATAAAATATAAATTTAAGTCCCTGAGCTTAAATTTGAAAACTAAGACTGACAATCTTAAATCAGGGCGCTTAGCTCAGTTGGTAGAGCGTCTGCCTTACAAGCAGAATGTCGGCGGTTCGATCCCGTCAGCGCCCACCATATTCAAACTGTAAAGCTTAATGACCCTAATTGCATTCGCAATTACCGTTGCAGCGGTAGTTCAGTTGGTTAGAATACCGGCCTGTCACGCCGGGGGTCGCGGGTTCGAGCCCCGTCCGCTGCGCCATTTTCTAGATCCCTTGTGCTAGTAAATGGAATCAAGCAAGATTTCTTTCTTGCATTATAAAAATAGCGACGCTATTTTTATTTCTCAAGGGCGCTTAGCTCAGTTGGTAGAGCGTCTGCCTTACAAGCAGAATGTCGGCGGTTCGATCCCGTCAGCGCCCACCATATTCCCTTATCGTAAAAACCTTGCTTATCTCAAGCTGTTTTCATACACTTCTGTGCAATAATAATTTTAAAATATGACAGATTTATGAGAAACCCATATCAACGCAAAGCTGCGTCTAAAAATCAAAATACTGCTTACGATCCTCTTGAAATCTATCGTCTTTTTATCGAAACTATCGTGCATCAAGGTCATGTTATAGCCTTATATCAAGATGGCTGGGCTTTATGTGCTACGCCGACTGGACAACGTTCTTTTGCGATGTGGCAGAGTAAAGGTTTAGCGCAGCTTTTGGTAAAAGATAATTGGGCGGGCTACGAAATCCAGAGTATTGGTCTCAGCGATTTAGTCGAAAAAGTGATTCCATTCTTACGTTCAGAAAAAACTACGGTCTCTATGAACTTAAGCCCCGAAGGGCAAAATGTCTTGGTTGCACCAGAAAAATTGTTATTAGATATCAAAAACTATTTATATCAATTTTCGATGCAGAAGCCTGAATTATTTAAACAATTACAATTACCGTCGCCACGGACAATCCGTCTTCATTAATTCATGAGGATTTTATTTTAGTATTCATTGAGTAGCCAACCACTCCAATACGCAAAATATTCACGTAACCATGCATTATAGCGAGTGGCAAGAGGTGTCTGAGCGCTGATCATGATAGGCGTTTGATAACCCTGACGTATGGCTATAGCACGGCTACGGGGGATATGAAAATCGCTGGTCACAATAGCAATAGGTTGCTGGAGAGAAATATGCTGCTTGGCTAAAATCTTTTTACTATTGATCAGATTTAACTCAGTACTGGTGCTTTGATCTTCGGTGTAAATACGCTGTACTGGGATATGGTGTAAATCAATCAGATATTGTCGCATTGCTTCAGCTTCACTATTTTTTTGCTGAAAGGAGAGGCCGCCACTGACGACCATAATGCTGTTGGGATGTAGCTTGGCATAGCTTGCCGCTTGATCTAAACGGCTGGCCAATGTTGGACTCGGTTTGCCATGCTTCAGACCACTGCCAAGAACTACAATAGCGGGTGCAGCGACATGAGGGGTATTTTGTTGATTTGAAAACCCTAAAAAGACGAAGAAAATGACTAAGTTAAAAACCCAAACAAAGAAAATCGGCCAAGCCCAACGCCATATTGATTGTCTGATTGTATTGGTTTGAATATAGGCGATAAGTTTAGGATAAGCCAGTGCATAAATGATTAGACCTAGTCCAATCAATAAGGGCAAGAGGGTGCCAAAATTAAAGCGTAGTTGTAAAACAAAATACAAGCCGTCTGCGAGCAGTAATGACCCGATAATAAAACTAATGACTCTTTTTGATTTTTGCATACAGGCTTGTGGGTTATTGTTTGCATGATTCTAGCAAATTTACGCATGAAAAAACCGAGCACTGTGGCTCGGTTTTTTCATTTGGACTTAGTGTTTAGTAAACATCGCGACGGTAACGACCTTCTTGACGTAATTGATCTAATTTTTCTTCGCCTAAGATTTCAATTAGCGCAGCATCGACATCACTCGCCATACCATTAATGCTACCGCAGACATAAATTACGGCACCATTTTCAACCCATGTTTTAAGCTCAGTGGCTTGTTCACGCAGTTTATGGTGTACATAGACTTTCTCTGCCTGATCTCGCGAGAACGCTAAATCTAAGCGTTGTAGCATGCCTGTGGTTTGCCACGCTTCAATCGTACTTTGATAGAAGAAATCATGTTCACGTTGACGCTCACCAAAGATCAACCAGTTTTGCGTATAGTCTAGGCGTGTGCGTGCATGAAGTAGACTCATTAAACCCGCGATGCCTGTGCCGTTACCAATACAAATGATAGGACGGTTGTCATTGATCAAGTGGAATGATTCATTGGTACGAATACGTAGTGCGATAGGTTGCTGAAGCTCTGCATGTTGGGTTAACCAACCAGAACCTAAGCCCAGTTCACCTGCTGAATCTTGCTGTTGGCGCACGACCAAACGTAACACTTGTTGAGTCGGTACACTTGCAATCGAGTATTCACGTGTAGGTAAAGGGCTCAACTGTTCCAGTAAATGTTCCAAATTAGCAAAAGGTTCAATCTCTGTGTTGAGGTTCTTATCCCAAAGCGCTTGCTCAATCGAAATGGCTAAAGACTCAACGATGCTCTGTGCTGCAATGTGATGCTTTTTCATAAAGGCTTGGATACGTGCGGTGCTGTTACCTGGCTGAACCTCAGCAATGTCACCCGCTTGCCATGTTGCATCGAAGTTGGTTTTTAGCTCAATATTATAAGCATGTGCTCCGACACTGTTTGGATTGAGTACTTCACGTTGTGCCAAAGTCCATTGATCAAAGGTTTTGTCAATATTCATGGCTTGAAGCTCAAGTTTGGTTGCAGAGGCAAGAGCACTGTTCCAACGTTGAATATCATTGTTATCTGCGTTGTTGACTTCAATCGTTTCAAACAAAGCATGTGCGCCATTGGCTTTTAACCAACTATTAATGCGATGTCCAAAACTACAATAGGAGTCAGGATATTCTTGAGAGCCTAAAGCCAACACGGCATAGTGAAGGTGTGACAAATCCAAAGTTGTATTTAAAAATTTCTTTTCAAAACTACTGGCTAAGTCAGGTGCTTCACCCGTGCCATAAGTACTTGCAACAAAAAGCACTTGCTCAGCAGCTTTTAAGTCATCCTGTGTTAAGTGTTGCACAGCTTTAACGCTTACAGGTTGTCTTGCTTCTTGTAAGCTGGTTGCAGTACGCCAAGCAATTTGTTCAGAAACACCCGTTTGAGTTGCATAGGCAATGAGCCATGGTTTCGCATGTGGATCAACTGGAACATTCAACGCTCCACCACGGGCTTGCTGAGTGAGTTTCTTTTGTTTACGGCGTTTGAGATACAGCATCCAACCCGTTACAAAGAACAGTGGCATCATCAGTGATGCAAGCATTGCAAAGAATTGATAAATTGGGCCAAAGAAGCTACCACGGTGCACAGGAAGCATACTGCTCATGATTTTTTCATTCAGCTTCTTCTGCTCATACAACTCCATTTTTTCAATTTGTGAAGTTTGATAGTTGAAGACCGCTGAGTTTCGCGCCCGCTCATGCTGTGGAATTGCATCTACAAATGAAAGCTCAAGTGTACCATCAGGCTTTTTCGGAATATTTAGGGTCAGGGTTGAATAGCCCCGACCCACTTGTGCATTAAATCCTGTCCACGTTTGGGTTAAAGCAATTTGTACTTGTTCTGGAGATAAGCCTTTACGCTCACCATGTTGTTCGCCTTGACCTCGTTCACCACGGGCTGTGTGTTCACCTTGTGGGCCGCCACGACCTTGCTCACGTGATTCGCCACCACGAGCACCAGCCTGTTCGCCACGTGGGCCTTGAGCTGCACCAGCATTTGGACGGGGTCCTTCTTGCATTTGTGCTTGTGGGCGTTCAACACCGAGGACTTTAAACATGCCATCGCGCCACCAATCATAAGACCAGTACAGTCCTGTACAGGCCAAGATCAGATAAAAGATCACCACCCAAGTACCAACAACAGCATGCAAATCCCAAATGAAGTTACGTCCTTTCAATTTAGGTTTAATAAAAAACCATTGTTTGATGGAATGACGTTTGGGCCAACGTAAGTACAGGCCACTCAATACAAAGAAAATAAGCATGAGGGTACAAGCGCCAGTAATTTGTTTACCGACAGGACCGACGGTTAAATTACGGTGCAACTGTTGAATAAAGTTAAAAAACTCACGGCCTTTAACTTCGGGTAAGACTTCAGCAGTATACGGGTTCACCATCATGTTATAACCACGACGTGCGCCTTCTTTCTCGATATTGACCGTACTTGAAGTGGTTGGCTCTTGAGCAATCGTAATACTATTGATTTTGATGGCAGAATCTTGTTTTTGGAAATGTAGATACAGCTCAGCAGGGGTTAATTTGTTGTTTTGTGTTGCTTGAACGGTGTAGCTATCTGGGTTCATCCATTTTAAGATTTGTTGTTCATAAGAATAGATGGCCCCTGTGACGCCCATAAGCGACAGGATAAGACCCGCAGTGATTCCCAAAAACCAATGCACTTGGAAAAATGTTTTTTTAAACATGGCGATACTTAATGGTGAGCGATTTGTTGTGCGGAAATTATACCTGAAGATTGAGAAGATAATATGGATTTAGAAATTAATATTTATTCTCATTATCATTTTTATTCGAGGGTTTGGGATATAAAAAAACCTCCAAAAGTTGGAGGTTTTTTTTACAGAAGAGAAAGGCAGGACTTAAAGTGGCTGCGCTTCACCGACTGTTTCTTTTAAATGTTTACGAATCGTATTAAACGAGAAGTTTTTGCTATCCATGCGTTTTGGCAGAATGTAAGCCCCTTCTTGGCCTTTCACTTTGAATTTAATCAACAAAAACTCAGGTGTGTTATACCATTCGTAGATGTCTTTCCAACCGATCGCACCGACACCTTCTTGCATGCCCATTTGCTGGCGCATAATCAGACCATGAGGTTGTACGCCTAAACGAATGCCTTTAATTTCCTGAACTGGAAACTCATTCATTTTGCGTTTCACATACCATTCTAAGCCGAATTTACGGACTAAAAGGTAAACCACGACGCAGGCGATTGCGACCCAACAAAAGATGGTTGAATAATTTTTGAGTAAAATTAGGCCAAGAATCGAAAGGGCTGTAACGACAGCCATGATGATCCAAGCTTTCATGCTAATTTTGTTTGTGCTACGCCAAATTTTTAATTGAGCATCGCGTTGTTCAGCTTCAGTGATTTCATAGGTCACAGGCTGTAAAGTATAAGCGTATAAATTTTTCGCGGTCATAGTGAAAGTAACAGATTTAAAACTGCAAAAAGTTTAGCATCATTTAGAGCATTTCAGTGAGTATATTGTTCCAAAATCACCCAAATTATAATGAAGCCAATTCTGTGGCCTCATGATCCCGTTCGTGGCTTAAACTTTGCTTCAAACGACTGAACTGATTCAAGATACTAAACATCAACGAAAGCTGTTGTAAAATGATCAATGCCTTCTGATCTTCCTCATTATTTTGGCTTAAACGCTGACGAATGGTCTGTAGCATATTCTGGGCAGTTAAATCAGGCATTTCATCCCGCAGGAGTGCACCTTGGATATTGTCAAAAGCACGATCCATCAATTCTAAAATTTCTGGGTCGTCAATTTTTTCGCGATGAGCCCCCAAAGCTGCAATATAGCTAATAAAGGTATGATTGAGGCACAAGAATTCAAACGCCAAACTCTTTTGCGTTGGGTCAAAGTCGGGCTCGGTGGCTAAAGTTGAAATGAGTGAAGCAACTTCGGCATCAGTATTGTGTGCGGCACGACGGACCACGCGATAATTCAGGCCATTGTTGCGTCCAGACTTATACTGCTCAATCACCTCAGCCAAATAATCACATTGTGCGGAAAGCGAACGATAAATTGTGCGGGGGAGGCGACGAAACTTCCAGTCAGGGAAAATGAAACTCACGCCTAACCATGCCAGACCACAGCCAATTAAGGTATCCATCATGCGCGGAAGGGCAGCTTCATATCCCATACCATCTAAGTTGAAATTAATCAGCGCCAAGATAGTAATGAAAGCGGTGGCTTGAGCGTATTGTTTACTGCGAAGCTCAAAGAAAAGTACCCCGCTGATAACCAATACGAGAAGTTGTCCTTCAATCGAAGGTACAAAGTACAATACGGCATACCCTAAAATGATTCCGACCAACGTCCCTACGATACGTAAACGTAAACGACGTTTGGTTGCGTTGAAATTGGGCTGACTGACAAATAGTGCTGTAAGTAGAATCCAGTACCCATATTCAATGTTGGTGACTTGAACAAAGATATATCCAACTAATAGCACGATAGACAGACGAATCGCGTGTCGAAATAAAACCGACTCTGGGGTGAGATGTTGTTTAATCCGAACCTTAATGTCATCCCAGCCTTTCAGGTCATCATCTTTGAGCTGGCTTTCGATATGCTTAGCTTTATCTAGTTTAATATTGCGTTCAGTTTCTAAGTTACGTAGCTGTGCATCAATCGACTTTAAGTTTTGATACAACGAAAACAGAGCGTTGACCCAAATTTGGTCGTATTGTTGTTCGTCTCTGAGCTTTTCTAGTGATAAACGGAGGTTTTCAAATGCATGTTTAAAGCGTTTATTATGGGTGTAGGTTTGCCGGTTTAAGATACTGCTGCTTAAGTCTTTACAGGCTTTGGCTTGTATAGATAAAATTCGTTGAAAGCGGAATAAGATATCGCTGTGTTGAAAAATTTTCGCCAGTTTTTGATAGTCAATATGTGCTGAATCTGCACGCTCGTGAATATCTTGTGCCACAAAATAATATTGCAGACTGCGACGGGTATCTCGTTGTCCACGGTCACCTTTTAAACGGGTGAGTAGGGCGGTTTTCATGTCGTTGAAAATTGCAATTAATTTACCATTTTCCAACGATAGTTCAATCATGCTCTGTTGATAGCTGTTAGCTGTCATATCGACATCAAACAGGTTGGATTTGGCAAACAGAAAATCGGCGAGTGAGGAATAACACTTCGATAGATTGTCTTGAACCTGACGAACGGGAAAGAGCAGAAAACTGATAGTTGAAATAACGCTATACCAAATTGCTCCAATCACCAGCAGAGATGGTTGTGTATACCAGTTGTCAAAAAGTCCGACACCGAGCATGGAGTAAACGGAAACCACTAAGCAACCATAGGAAATGGTGGCATAACGACGTCCTAGTGAGCCTAGTAAAATCAGACCAATACACGAAACGATTAGACCCAGTGCGAATAAAATTGGATGCGGAAATAAAAAGTAAATCGACGTTGCGGTAATGAAAAAGCCAATATAGGTAAAAATTAAATTCATGATCCGCACGGAAAAGCGGTCATCAATATCACTTAAACCCGCAGCAACTGCGCCGAGTGTCAGCGGAATAGTTGCCAGTTGAAAACCCATAAAATATGGAACAAAAGCAGTCCCTGCAAAAGTAATGACCATGCGGAGGTTATACATGAAGGTTGTATTATAAGTAGCCTGTTTTAGACTCGTCAGCCATGCTTTCAAAGGACACCTTTGTTTGTCACTTAGGGTTGGACAATTTTCAAATATGAGAATATGTGAAATTTCACCTGCTCTGGTATAAATCATACTATGGAGCGTGTAAACTTGTCTGCAAACTCTCCTTCCAAAACATAAATTAATCCTATGTCGACTACACAGGAAAAAGCGGTCTATTCCAACGCTTGGATTCTCTTACTTGCTTCACTGACTGCACTCGGTCCACTGTCTATTGATATGTATTTACCTGCTTTGCCACAAATGGCGAATGACTTTGGGGTAAGCACACAAATGGTGGCCAACAGCTTACCTGCGTACTTCTTGGGCTTGGCGATTGGACAACTGATTTATGGACCTGTAAGTGACCGAATTGGGCGGAAAAAACCGCTGTATTTTGGCCTAAGTCTCTACATTCTTGCCAGTTTATTGTGTGTGTTTGCAAACAGTGAGTGGAGTCTCATTGCCGCTCGGGTTTTGCAAGCCTTAGGTGGTTGTGTGGGCGTGGTGATTGCCCGTGCTGCGATTCGTGACCGTTTAGATATGCAAGCCTCAGCCCAAGCATTTGCCAGTATGATGATCGTGACCACCATCGCACCGATTATTGCACCAAGCTTGGGAGCACTGGTACTGAGTTTCAGTAGTTGGCATAGTATTTTCGGCTTTTTGATGGTCGTTGGCTTGGGAAGCCTGTGCTGCGTACACTTTTTCTTTGAAGAAACTTTAGATCCGAAACGTCGTTTAAAGCTTAACTTTAACCAAGTTTTAAACCTTTACGGGGCGATTCTGCAAGATTCGAGTTTTAGACGCCCGATGTTTGTTGGATGCTTTGCTGGGGCTGTACTCTTTTGCTATATCAGTGCTTCTGCTGCCATTCTGATGGATGGTTACGGCTTAAGTCAGCAAGTTTTTGCCTATGCCTTTGGTGCCAATGCAGTTGGGATTATGCTGTTCTCGACTTTAAATAAACGTCTGGCACAAAAGTTAAGTGTATTTCAGCGCTTAAAATTAGGCAGTTTTTTGCAGTTGGCTGGTGTGGGGCTGCTGTTGGTAGCGGGCAGCATGACGCATGCGCCCTTATATATCGTATGCGCAGGGATGTTTCTCGCTGTCGCAGCAATCGGTTTTACAGGGCCAAATGCCATGGCGATTGCAATGTCTGAGCAGGGTGCACGGGCAGGAACGGCTAGTGCGATTATGGGCAGCATGCAATTTGGTTGTGGTCTACTTTGTGGCGTGATTCTTAATTTTCTACTCTGGTCGGCACTTTTGAATATGGCCATTGTCATGGCTATTTTTGTGGCTTTGGCTTTGTATTATGTGTTTAAGCTTGAGCACGAAAAAGCCTAAAAATTGAAGTCGTGACTATATAAAAAAGAGACTCATTTTAGTCTCTTTTTTATATTTAAATGAATGCTTTAAATCTCACTCATTGTTTAAGAATACTGCAAAATCTTCAACTGGCACGCGTGGTGTTATAAAGCGATTGACGATCTGCTCAGGATCCGCATAACCCATCGTCATGCCGCAGACCAATTCTTCAAATTGTGCAGCACCAAGTATATTCAGCACGAGAGCATGAAGATGATTCCATGCGGCTTATGGGCAAGCGTATATGTCTCGTGCTTTGGCTGTAATCATGGTCTTTTGTATCATCATGGCAATATCCATTTTCGTGCTGATGCCCATGGCTGGATTGACTGTGAAGAATAGTTCGGCAGGTGCATCAAAAAATTAGTCATTACATGATTGCTGCTGTGCGATTTTCGCTTTTTCACCTTTTTGAATATTAAGTCAGCCATACAAGCCCCAACCATTTTCACTGCGGTGCTCAATAAAAGCCGAAATCAATTTTTTCGGATAAAATACAAAACTTTTTTGTTGTTCGATGTTTTTTGAGGATGTGAAGACGATCTAAATTGAGTATGACAGACCCGCTCAAGTATTTCGTTGGGCTTTTTCCCTGCGATCACATGTACTTTTTCTGTGGGTGTGTATTGGTGCCTGAGGGCGTTCAATGAACCATGCGCAATAATCGTCTGAATAGTTGGGGTTTTTTGGTGCAAAGGTGTGATTTTGACCCATCACTGAGCATAGGTGGTTATCGATTAGACTAAGACTTTAGTTATAAGAAAAAAGTATAGATATCAAATAAAACTCAGTCTATATTTAAGAAAATATGAATAATTGTTACTTAATTATTGCAAAAGTCTGTCTAAATTGTAATTTGATGCTTCAAAGCCAATCGCGAATAACATCAATTATAGTTCAAAATTGATGGCATTAGACTTTAGTGGCAAGAGTAATAAAAGGTCATATCTTAAAACATCGAAATGTGCGATTTTTCATCTTTATAAGATTACTTTGCATATGAAAAGACCAAAACGGAGTGGTCTTTTGTGCAAAAAACTTTACTGAAATGGAATTTTTGATTCACTATTAACAATGTAATAAAGGAAGTTTGTGTATGCGTTTAGCCCTCAATAAAAAGCCATTTATCGCTCAAAGCCTAGCACTTAGTGTGGCTGCTCTGATGATGACAACAACTCATGCTGCAACCAAAGAACAACAAGAACTCGCTCAGCTACGTGCCGAAGTTGCTGAGTTAAAAGCTTTAATGCAACAACAGCAACAAGTTCAACAACAACAAGCAGTTCAGATTCAACAGGTGAAAACACAGCCAGCTCCTGTAAAAGCTGAATCTCCACTGTCTTCGTTCAAATCTAAGTCTGGCGCAGACATTAACCTGTATGGTTTTGTTCGTGGCGATGCAAACTACATTATTGAAGGTGCGGACGACGACTTCAACAAAGTTGCAAGCTCTAAAGAAGATGTAAAAGACAAACTTCGTGCAACAGCGAAAACTACACGTTTAGGTTTAGATTTCAATACCAATGTGGCTGGTGATAACAAATTGGGCGGTAAAGTAGAAGTCGACTTCGCTGGAACAAATGAAGCACTGCGTATCCGTCATGCATATTTAACCTATAACAACTGGTTATTTGGTCAAACCACATCCAACTTCCTGTCTAACCATGCACCAGAAATGATTGACTTCGCCACCAACGTGGGTGGCGGTACAGCAGCACGTATTCCACAAGTACGTTATGGCTTTAATTTATCACCTGCAACGAAATTATTTATTGCTGCGGAAGAAGGAAATAGCAATAGTGGTAGTTCAGATGCTGCAATTAAATATAGCGTACCCAACTTAACTGCGAAGTTGACGCAAGGTTTTGCTGATGGCAAAGGCTCTGTATCTGCTCGTGCTTTAGTTGAAAATTATAAATCGGCTGATGACTCTGATACAGCTTGGGGCTTAGCTGCTGGTGTAAACTATCAAGTAATGGACCCACTAAAAATAAGTGCTGATGTGTCTTATGTGGATGGTAACAGTAACTACTTGTATGGCAGCAACTCTGCATATGTGGTTAATACTTCAAATGGCAAGATCGCACAAAATGAAGCGTTTGGTGTACAAGTCGGTGGTACGTATAAATTCAACGAAAAATTACGTTCGACTTTAGCGTATGGTGCTCTATTTGCAGATGACAGCACAGATTATGCAACTTCAAACCCAACAGCAAACGAAGAAGTTTATCAAGCATGGATTAACTTCATCTATTCACCAGTTAAGCCATTGGACTTAGGTGTTGAATATATCAATGGTAAACGTGATACCTTTGCTGGTAATAGCTACAAAGACAACCGTGTTGGCTTAATGGCGAAATACAGCTTCTAATCATGTGATGATATAGATGTAGTTTAAAAAACAGGAGCTTTAGGCTCCTGTTTTTTTCATTCTTCATCAAGTCATTTTTAACTGTACTAAATACAACCTAAATATAGACTTAAGTATTAGGGTAGAAAAAGAATAAGTGAAATAGTTTGAAATTATTGTAAAAAATAAAGATTATCTATAAAAAATCTGCATAATGTCCGTCTTTCGCCCATATTGTGCATTTATTGCTTGTTTTTAAAGCAATATGGGGCGGTTTTGTGATTTTTTTCAAAAACCGTATCTGTGTCCAAACATTATTGGGCATTACGTTATTTCAGTTTACTCATCGTGTAGAACTGAACATGTTATGCATCAGATCGCTTAGTTTGTTACCAATTTACCCATTGCCTGAATTTCCATACGCAAGACTGAGTTTGTCTCAGATTTACGAAATATCTCTTGAAGTATCAATGGATTCGGTGGCTTATTAGCCAGATAACAAAATCTAAGCATCCGCTTTATGGACAATTGTCATGGAATTTACTTTTAACGCTTTTTATACCTTGATTGCTGCTGTCATTGTTTTGTTACTTGGCCGCTTCTTGGTAAATAAAATTGGTTTCTTGAAACGCTACAACATTCCTGAGCCTGTCGCAGGTGGTTTAGTTGCAGCGATTATCTCCTTGGTTGTGCATAGTCTTTGGGGCTATAGCATTACGACCAGTAGCGAATTGCAAACAAGCTTTATGCTGATTTTCTTCGCCTCAATTGGTTTAAGTGCAAACTTTGCCAAATTGCGTGAGGGCGGGATCGGTCTGGTTATTTTCTTGATGGCTGTCGCATCATTTATTGTGGTGCAAAACTTTGTCGGCATTAGCCTTGCAACTTTATTGGGTATTGACCCACTTATTGGTTTGATTGCAGGTTCAATTACCTTAACTGGTGGTCATGGTACTGCGGGTGCTTGGGGTGAAATTTTAGAAGTTAAACATGGTATCCAAGGTGCATTAGCTTTGGGTATGGCGAGTGCGACATTTGGTTTGATTATTGGTGGTTTGATTGGTGGTCCTTTAGCGAAGTTACTTATTAACCGCTATCAATTGGCAACGCCTCGCACCAATGAACAAATTGAAAAGAGTGATAACACGCCACTGACTGATATTAATTCAACAGAATATGTACCGTTTGAATATCCACATCGTGTGCGTTTAATCACTGCGGATAATGCGATTACGACATTAGGTTTGTTTGCAGGCTGTTTGGCTTTTGCTGACTTTATGACCGGCCATATGAAAGGCACAATGCTTGAGTTACCGACTTTTGTTTGGGCGCTTGCAGGTGGTGTGATTTTACGTAATGTGTTGGAAGGTATTTTCAAAGTTCAAATCTTTGACCGTGCGATTGATGTATTTGGTAATGCATCACTGTCGTTGTACCTTGCGATGGCTTTGCTTTCATTGAAATTATGGCAATTGGCTGACCTTGCTGGTCCGCTTGTGGTGATTTTAGGTGCACAAATGATTACGATGGGCTTGTATGCTGCATTTGTAACATTCCGTGTGATGGGTAAAAACTACGATGCTGCGGTGTTATCTGCGGGTCACTGTGGATTTGGTATGGGTGCAACACCGACTGCGGTTGCAAACATGCAGGCGATTACCAACATGTATGGTCCTTCGCACAAGGCATTCTTGATTGTGCCTTTATGCGGCGCATTCTTTGTAGACTTGATTAACGTGGCTGTCATTCAGTCTATTTTGCAATATTTTAACTAATTGAAAATGCAATTTGCTCTAGGAAACTAGGGCTTTTTTGCTTTCAGGTCTCTCACAATAATTAGGGCATCGAGATGAATGATCAATTAAATGAAACATTACTCGGGTGGGTGAATACGCTGAATGGACCTCTGTGGGACTTTTTGGTGATTTTCCTTGTTGCGGTCGGTTTGTTTTACACCCTAATTACGGGTGCAGTACAGGTTCGCTTATTTTTGCATAGCATCAAGGTCATGAAATCAAGCCGTAAGGAATGTGATGATGATCATGGCATTACACCTTTTCAGGCTTTTGTCACTGGGCTTGCAAGTCGTGTAGGTGTAGGTAATGTCGCGGGTGTTGCGATCGCAATTGCGATTGGTGGGCCGGGTGCAGTATTTTGGATGTGGGTCACTGCATTTTTAGGCATGAGTTCGGCTTTTGTTGAGTCATCTCTCGCGCAGTTATTTAAGGTGCGCGACCAAGAAAATAAACAGTTCCGTGGTGGACCTGCCTACTATATTACCCAAGGCCTGAAACAAAAATGGTTGGGTGTAGTCTTTGCTGTTGCGCTTATTTCAACCTATGGTTTTGTGTTTAACGCAGTACAAGCCAATGCAATTACAGGTGCAACAGCACATGCATGGGGATGGGATAAAGCCAATCTAGCATTTGAACTCGGTGGCATTCATATTGTGGTGTCTTGGGTTGGACTAGGTCTAGTCTTGCTGACCGCAATGATTATCTTTGGTGGGATCAAACGTATTGCCAAAGTGGCAGAAAGTTTTGTGCCATTGATGGCCTTGTTGTATCTGGCTGTTGCTTTATATATCGCCGTAATTAATTACGCTATTTTACCTGATATCTTCCAGCTCATTTTCTCTAAAGCTTTTGAGTTTGAAGCTGCTGCTGGTGGTTTCTTCGGTGCGATGGTTTCTATGGCAATGATGATGGGGATTAAACGTGGTTTATTCTCTAATGAAGCAGGTATGGGTTCAGCACCGAATGCGGCAGCTGCATCGGATGTGAAGCACCCTGTAAACCAAGGTTTGGTACAAATGCTCGGTGTATTTGTGGATACCTTTGTGGTGTGTTCATGTACAGCGATTATTATTTTGGCCTCAGGACTTTATCATGATGCGGGCTTTGAAGGCGTAGCGCTCACCCAAATGGCTTTAGAGAGCCAAATTGGTTCTTGGGGTGATGACTTCCTTGCAACGATTTTATTCATGTTTGCCTTTTCATCGGTCATTGGTAACTATGCCTATGCAGAAGGTAATGTGCAATTTATCAATAACAATGCCAAGGTGATGTTTGTCTTCCGTATCTTTGTTTTGATTATGGTGTATCTCGGTTCAGTGATGAGTGTGCCTCTCATTTGGAACACTGCGGATTTGTTCATGGGTATCATGGCCACCATTAACTTGTTTGCCATTTTGTTATTAACACCATTCTTATTGATGCTGTTAAAAGACTATTTGGCACAGCTGAAACAAGGTGTGAAAGAGCCTGTGTTTAAATTGGATAACCATCCTAAATTTAAAGACAAAGTGAAATCAGACATTTGGTAATCACTTAGTACATAAAAAAGCCTCTATATTGATAGGGGCTTTTTTATGGCTATTTAACCGCTAAAGTAAAAGAACAGCTGATAGAGTGCAAAACTTAAAATCAGGCTTAGCCAAATCGGGAGTTTGGTTCGAAGCAGTAAAATCACCGCGATCACAAAACCTAAGTCAGTCCAATGCTTGAAATAACTTTGTCCCATTTGTATCACTAAACACAGCAGTAAACTGACCACTGCTGCATTAATCCCAATCACGGCTTTTCGTATCGCAGCTTGCTGCATAAGCCAAGACCAATAGGGCAAGGTGGCAAATATTAAAAAGAATGAGGGCAGAAAGATTGCTAAAGTGGCTAGAACCACATTCAGCCAAACAAACGGAGTTAAAGGCAGTAAAGCACCTAAGTAACTTGCGAAACTAAATAAGGGGCCGGGCATGAGTTGAGCCAGCGCATAACCCAAGTCAAATTGTTCGGCAGATAAAATATGGCTGGAGACGAAGTCCTGATGTAAAAGTGGCAAAATAATATGCCCACCACCAAAAACCAAAGATGCTGCTTGGTAAAAACTGAACAGGCTCTGTGAGAAGAGTGAAGAAGATGAATGCAACACCATAAAAACTACAAAAGGCAAAACAAAGGCAATTAGCCAAAGATAAGTCTGCTTTGCTTGGACTTTTGATTTTAAGCTGCTGTCTTGGAGCTTTGATGTCGAATCTGATGCGAAATAAATACCGACGAGAGCAGCAACAAAGATGACGATAACTTGGCTGAATGACCATGGCACAAAGTAAAGAAACAAGGTGCTAAGTAGCATCAGCACATATTGCCAGATAGTTTTGCAGAAACTTGTCAACATTTGCCAAAAGGCCCAGACCACCACAGCAAAAACGATCAACTGAATGCTATGTAGTGTCATCGCACTGAGTTGATTGAAATACTGCTGACCCAGTACCGCGAAACATGCCATGAGGAGCATAGACGGCAAAGTAAAACCGAGCCAAGCCGCGCACGCACCGCGGTAGCCTTGGAGTTGATAACCAATGGCAATACCCACTTGGCTGCTGGTCGGTCCTGGGAGCAATTGTGCGAGAGCAACCAACTGGGCATATTCAGCATCACTCAACCACCGAAGTTGTTGTACAAAATGTCGGTGAAAAAACACCAAATGAGCAGCAGGGCCACCAAAAGACAAGCAGCCCAATTTTAAAAAATGCAGAAAGATGCGAATGAGCTGCTGAGTGTGCATGTTGAATTATGCTGAAAAATTGAAACAGATTATAATAGAGAAATATGACGCTTTTACGAAAAACAACAGTACTTGGACTGCTGATTTTCATACACTATGCTGCTGGAAAACTTCGCGCTATCTCAACCTCGGTGAATCATGTTAAACATTAAACTTAGCCTTATGTCGTTTACATTGCTCGCTTTAGCAGGCTGTCAAAGCATGCCCAAAGTGGCTCAAGAAACGCCAAATCAGGCTTTTTCAGCCGAAACTGAGTCAGGTGAAGCCCAAGAGCGACTCAACCAGATCAATTTTAAACAGCTCAAAAAAGAACAGAACCGTCCAATTATTGCCTTGGTGTTGGGGAGTGGTGGTGCACGTGGTTATGCACATATTGGCGCAATTCAAGTCTTAGAGCAGTCGGGGATTCGTCCCGACTTTATCGTGGGAACCAGTGCCGGCAGTATCGTCGGATCACTGTATGCAAGTGGTAAAAATGCCAATCAAATTCGTGATATTGCGCTGAATATGAAAGCCAGTGATGTGCGCGATATTCGTTTGGACATGAAAGGTTTCTTTGATGGTCAAAAAGTTGAAGACTATGTCAATGAACAAGTGAGCGATATGCCACTTCAAAGCTTACCTATCCCGATGTATGTAGTGGCGACGCAATTAAAAGAAGGTAAAAAAGTTGTCTTTAACTATGGCAATACTGGGCAAGCGGTTCGGGCATCGGTATCGATCCCGAGTATGTTCATTCCAACCAAGATTGGTACTGATGAATATGTAGATGGTGGTTTAGTCAGCCCAGTACCTGTTGATGTCGCACGTAAGTTAGGGGCAGATATTATTATCGCGGTCGATATTCTGGCGCAGCCGATGTATACCGAAACCTCAAATGTCTGGGGACTGTTCAACCAAAATATCAATATCATGCAAAAGAACCTTGCACAAATTGAGCTGAAAAATGCTGATATTGTGATTCAGCCAGACTTGCGCGAGAAAGTACATATTTTTGATGTGAGTGGACGTGAGTTGACTATGCAAGCTGGGGTCGATGCAACCGTTGCGCAGTTAGGACAGATTCAAAAAGTTTTTGCGCAGAAAAATTATAAGCAAAAATTGAATATTCAAAGTATTCAAGTAAGAACGCATTGATCACGCGTGATTTCGACATAAAAGCCTGAATGGGCTTTTATACATCTCTATAACTCGAATTACAATTAATCATGCTCAAAGCCATTTATATGCTGCGAAAATATCACAGCGACAATGTTTTTGAATAAATTAAAATTTAAAGAAGGCCTATAGATTCAAAAGCTTAGTCTTCTTTATATATATTTTTTTGAATGATACTTAAATCACTATAAATAATAATGATGGTTTTGTTACCAAATTTAGCGTTCAAAACCGATATAATAAATGTCACATATCCTATTATCTTACCAATTAGAGAACGCGATGTCCCCATTAGATCAAATTGCTGCGGCTGCGGATGACCAGTCTGAACTCACTATGTCGGTCTTAATGACACCTGATATGGCGAATTTTTCAGGAAATGTGCATGGTGGCACCATTTTGAAACTGTTAGACCAAGTGGCATATGCGTGTGCAAGTCGTTTTTCAGGAAGTTATGTGGTGACCTTATCGGTTGATAAAGTTAACTTTAAAGAGCCGATTCATGTCGGCGAGTTAGTAACTTTCTTGGCAAGCGTGAACCATGTCGGTCGTACTTCGATGGAAATTGGTATTCGTGTTGAAGCACAAAATATTCAAAAGCGTACAGTACGCCATACCAATAGTTGTTACTTCACCATGGTCGCGGTAGATGAAAATGGTAAGCCAAAACAAATTCCTGCGTTGAATTTGGACAATGACTGGAAGCGCTGTCGTTTTGAAGCAGCAGAACAACGTAAGGTCGCGCGTTTACAAGAGAACCATCATCCTTCGTGCAGTATTTATAAAAAAGCATCACATAGTTAAGTTTTAAAAAAACGATCTCCTGTATAGGGGATCTTTTTTTATGTCTGACGTTGATGTTTTGAATAGAAGCTCATATGGGAAAACTACGCAAATTTGGCTTTTTGCACCTGTTGATCTCAAACTTCTAAAGTCTATGCGCATAAATAAAAAGAAACCAAGATAGGATATATCTTGGTTTCAAGTGACGCTAAAAAGTTGTTGCGATCCAGCAGCAGAGTAAGCCACAGGATCTCTCAACATTTCAATTATTTAGCAGCTTTTTCTTGATTCGGTTGTTCTGCTGATGCTTCCGAAGCAGGTGCATTTGCACTTAAGTCTGTAGTTTCAGCTGTTTCTTGGGTTGATACTACAACTTTGTCTTCTTGAGCTGGCGCTTGTTGAGGTGCAGCAAAAGTTGCAAAGCTCGCAGCTGTTAAAGATGTTGCAATAATTAAGTGAGAAAGTTTCATGGTTTTGGCATCCTTATATTTTATAGATAAAAATAGTTCAGACTGATCATCACATCAATTTGAACTGAGCTTCATGCTATCGCCTGAATATCTGCGGTTCAATCGAAGCAACAATGTGAAAAGTGCACATTACCTAAAACTACAGATGATGAAAAAATAGTAAGCTTTAAGTAACAAGTAGAAGTTTTTTGTGAATAGATTGAGAGGAAATGAAGAATTAATGATCAATATGGATGTTTGAAAACTCACATAAACTGTACAAAGCATGCGAATTAAGTGCGAAACCCTAATTTCAGTACTGAGTAAAATGTAAGGAAGTTTGTCCAATAGGGGTATAAATGAATGAAATGTCAGCCAACTGAATGCTGAGTGTTCGATGCCATGGATTTGAGATGAGAAAATTGGTGATTTAAATTAAGATGATGGCTTATTTTATTGTGCTGATTTTATCATATTCCATGCTAGGTATAAAATTTTGAAACTGATGTCGATGCCGCAGGCGCTTCCTACGCATATTATTTCGGGCTTTCTTGGTGCAGGTAAAACCACTTTGCTCAAGCATTTGTTAGGTCAGAAACCTGAACATGAAGTTTGGGCGGTACTGATGAATGAGTTTGGGCAAATTGGCGTAGATCAACAGCTCATGCCACAAACGGAAGGCTATGCGGTGAAAGAATTACTCGGTGGTTGTTTATGTTGTAGCAGCCAACTACCGATGCAAATTGCACTGTCTCGTTTGCTCTCAGAACAAAAGCCTGATCGGTTGTTTATTGAACCCACAGGCTTGGGACATCCCGCACAGTTACTGGAGCAACTGACCGAGCCACATTGGCACTCGACCCTACAGATGCGTGCGCCGATCACGGTGCTGGATGGTTCGCGTTTACATGATCATGCTTGGACAGCACAAAATCTTTATCAGGATCAATTAAAAGCGGCGCAGATTGTGGTGGTTTCGCATCAAGCTCATATGCAAAAAGCAGATCAAGATGCTCTTGAAAAACTGCAAACCGAATATAAGCCTTATGCTCAGCAGTGGCTGATGGCAGAGCAGGGCAAGATTGAGCTTACGCAAATCGATTTTGAGTACATCGGAACAAAACGATTCAAACAGCCTTTACTGAACGTTCAGCAACAGTTGAAAGCGACTCAACAAGATTTTCCCGAGATTAAACAGTTGCCGTATCACTATGTAGAAACGGCACAAGGTTATAGTGTTGCAGGTTGGAAAATGCCGAAGCGTTGGGTTTTTGACTTTTACGATTTACTCGATTTGCTTTGCGAACAGCAAGATTGGCGACGGATTAAAGGAATTTTCCATACCAATCAGGGGTGGAAGGCATTTAATTTCAATCCTGAACAGTTTAACTATCAAGATGTTGAAGAAGGGATTGATAACCGAGTTGAATTGATTGTTCAAAAAGAAAGAGATTGGATGGGTTTTGAAAGCGCACTTTTTGCATGTCGCATTGAGCAATGACTTAAATTGTTTTAAGCAAAAAAAGCCGAAATCTTATATGCTAGTCGGCAAATTTGAGGATGGTATGTATGGCGCTTAAAGCTACAATTTATAAGGCAGATTTGAATATTGCCAATATGGATGTCCACCAATATGGGGACTATCAACTGACTTTGGCATTGCATCCTTCAGAAACCATTGAGCGTTTGATGGTGCGTTTGTTAGCGTTTGCACGTTTTGCGGATGAAGCTTTAGAGTTTACCAAAGACTTATTTGAAACCAATGAGCCTGCGCTGTGGGAAAAAGACCTCACGGGTCAGTTGGTGAAATGGATTGAAGTGGGTAGCCCAGACGAAGATAAAGTGAAAAAAGCCAGTGCACGTTGTAAGCAAGTGGCGATTGTCACTTATGGCACAGCGGTCGATGAATGGTATAAGCGCAACAGTAAGTTGAAGACATTGAACAATGTTGAAATTTGGCAGTTGTCGACTGCAAGTACTGAAGCGGTTCAAGCCCTGTGTGAGCGGACCATGCAACTTCAGTTGAATGTAATGGATGGTGAGTGGACCTTAATTGGTGACAATGCTCAAGCCATTATTGAGTGGACGCAATTGCAATAAGCATGCAGTTTAACTAGATTTATTGATTAAATAGGTTGGGAGCGAAAACATGAGCGCAGAATTAGAAATTATTGATTTGGTTGTCGGTGAAGGTAAAGAAGCGGTTAAAGGTGCTTTAATCACCACGCATTATACGGGCTGGTTAGAAGATGGAACCAAATTTGACTCATCTTTAGACCGCGGGAACTACTTTGAAACTGTGATTGGGACAGGCCGTGTCATTAAAGGTTGGGACCAAGGGATTATGGGCATGAAAGTGGGTGGTAAACGTAAACTCATCGTGCCATCACATTTGGCTTATGGTGAGCGTAAAATGGGTAATATTATTCCTGCCAATTCAAATTTGATTTTTGAAATTGAGTTGTATGATGTAAAAACACGTGATTAATCAAAAATATTGATAAATAAAAGAGTCAATTACAAGGATGTATTTGATTCATTTGTAAAAACACTTGGTTTTTAAGAAAAACATTTGTAGATTGATTATTAGGCAGAGCGTATTTAAGGGAAGAGTCGCTTTTGTATAGCTCATTGAGTAAACAGCCGTTTATCTGGTTTATTATCAGCTGTTTGCTAATTTTAAGTCTAATACCTTCGACGTGGGCGCAATATGAAGCCGAACCCGCAGAGTATTATTTGCATCAAAAAAATGTCAATGAGAGGTGGTCCCACTTGTTTGAACAACTAAAAGCTTATTTATAAGTGATATTCTGCTCTAGTTAAGCTACCTTATTTTGTTGTGGTAGCTGGTCATAGTAAAACTCATCTGGAGTCATTTTGTCCAGACTCGAATGAGGTCGTTTCAAATTATAAAACTCAAAATATGCACTCAATTGCTTTTTCGCATCTGTGACACTGCTATAAGCTTTGAGATACACCTCTTCATATTTAACGCTCCGCCATAATCGTTCAACCATCACATTATCAATCCATCGACCTTTACCATCCATACTGATTTGAATGCCATTTGATTTCAATACATCAATAAATGCATCACTGGTGAACTGACTGCCTTGGTCTGTATTAAATATTTCAGGTGATCCATATTTTTCAATTGCTTCATTTAAAGCCGAAATACAAAAATCCACCTCCATACTAATCGATACCCTATGCGCAAGTACCTTGCGGCTATGCCAATCAATCACAGCACATAAATAAACAAAGCCTTTTGCCATAGGGATATACGTTATATCCGTACACCACACTTGATTACTGCGCTGAATAGCCAATCCTTTGAGCAGATATGGATATTTACGGTGAGCTTGATTGGCCTGACTTAGATTTGGTTTACGATATAACGCATTAATGCCCATTTTCTTCATTAAAGTACGTGTATGACGTCGTCCTATATGATGTCCTTGACGATTCAATAAATCACGCATCATACGGCTACCTGCAAAAGGGTATTGCATATGTAACTCATCCATACAGCGCATCAGCTTCAGATCTGATTCACTCACAGGTTTTGGGCGATAGTAATAACAACCACGGGAGACTTTCAGCAGCTTAGCTTGCTTAGATACTGAAATCTGAAGTGAGTCATCGATTAACTTTTGTGGTTGAAGCGGCCCAGTTTCTTCAACACACCTTCTAAAAAATCAATTTCTAATGCCTGCTCACCGATTTTTGCATGTAGTTTTTTTAGATCGATGGGTGGTTCTGTTGGAGCTTTTGATTGATCGAAAGCTTGCGAGGAAGCTGAAATCAGTTGATTTTTCCAGTCAATAATTTGGTTTTGATGAACATCAAATTCAGCACTCAATTCAGCAAGTGTTTTTTCTGCTTTAATCGCAGCAAGTGCTACCTTAGCTTTAAAGTCATTTGAATGATTTCTTCTTGGTCTACGTGTCATAAAATACTCCATATATTGATGTTTATAACATCATTTGGGGAGCAAAATATCACTTATAAGTGTTGTTCAAATTTCCTGATCCACCTCTATGATCTTCAGTTTGGTGAAAAAACCACTGGTTATTTAAAAGGGACGTGGTTGTATTATGACCATGAACTGATTACTCGGCCCAATCCCAAATTAGTTTCAAAAGCAACGGAGTTGCCAATTTCGTTTAAGGAACTTACTGGCAGTAATATTGGTTACGGCACCTTTATTGCACATTTTAAAATTCCAGAGGAATTCATTGGCCGAAGATTAGCCATTCACATTCCCAACCAATCTGGAGCTTATCGGGTTTATCTCAATGGAGACTTTTTAGTCCGTTTGGGAGATGTTGCCGATAATGCAGAAGCACAACAAACAGAAAATGCACCGCGGATTGCTTATTTTGTTCCCGATCGTCCTTATTTCACCCTGAGCATACAAGCCTCAAACTTTAATAAGTTAGGTGGTGGACTTGAAAGCCCCATGCATATTGGCATTGCTAAAACGATTAATCGACATTATCAGCAACTGATGATGAGTATCGCCATGATCTGTGGCGCGGTATTTGGTGTGGGTTTGTTCACCACTATGTTTTCTATTTTCCGTGGTTCGGATGAGCGAAATAGTAGAGGTATTTTTGTCTTTGGTATTTTTATTTTATTTCTTGCCTTACACAATCTTTTTACCGCGCCTTATGCCTACACGACCTTCTTAGATATCAACTGGTTGTGGGGAATCCGCTTAGAATATTTATTTATCTATTTGGCGGTTATGTTCTTTTTGAGCTATATGTATTTGCTCAATCAGCACTATTTACAGCATTGGATTTATACCGTCTCCATGTTGGTTTTGACCTTGAATATCGTCATTACCTTGTTATCCGAGCAAGTTGTTTTTGAGCAGCTGGCTTTTTATAGCGCATTCTTCAGTATTATTATTTTGCTTAATTTTGCCTATGGTTTTTACATTACTTTAAAGACCAAGCAAAAATATTCAAAACTCAATTTATACGCCGTGGTATTGCTGTGTATATCGTTCATTCATGACTTTTTGTTGACGCTACATGTAATTGATTCGATTCATCTCTCTTTTATCTCTACCAGTCTGTATGCACTTTTGGTGATGTTCCAACAATCACGTAACTACGCTTATCAGACTTACCATACCGAACGTTTAAATAATAATTTAATTGAATTGAATGATTCTCTAGACCAAAAAGTGCAACAGCGCACTTCACAGTTACATGACTTAAATGAAAAACTCGAATATCAAATTCAAATTGATGCCTTAACAGGCGCTTATAATCGGCGTGCATTGAATCAAGAGATTCAGCAGCGCTTCGTTGAAACACAACAAGATAGTCATGCAACTTTGGCTTTTGCCATGATGGATGTCGATTATTTCAAAAATTATAATGATTACTATGGGCACTTAAAGGGCGACGAAGTTCTGCAAAATTTAGTGAAAGTGATTGGTGCGGTACTGCCACATAATGCCTACTTAGCACGCTATGGTGGGGAAGAATTTGCCATTATTTTATATAATGTCCCGATTGTAATTATTAGTCAGATTATGCAAACCGTTTTAGATGCGGTGCGTAGTGCGCGCTTTGAGCATCATAACCGCCTAGATGGCAAAGATTATGTGACTTTGAGTATGGGAGTGTCGTGGATGGATCATGAAACGAGTTATGCCAATATTCACGACCTTATGAAGGCGGCCGATTTAAAACTGTATCAAGCCAAAGAAGCGGGGCGTGATCAGATGAAAATGCCCAATGAATCAGATGAAAATGAGTGATGTTTAGTTGAGCCATGCCTCGCTCAATCACCCTTAGCATAAGAGTTTAATCATAGGCACCATTTTGGGATTTGGGATGTCTTGGGCATGGATTTGAAAGCCATGTTTTTGATAAAAAGAGCATGCTGTTTGGGTGCTTTCTAAACTAATTTGGTGAATTTTTTTACGTTTAAGATGTTCAATAACAGTTTCTAATAAAGCTTTTCCAATGCCGCGCTGTTGTTCAGCGGATGAAATATAATTGAGTAAAATACGCCCTTGGTCACTGACCATAATAAAACCCACTACGTGCTGATTGAGTACATAGACCCAGCTGTCGTTATAGTGCATCCACATAATCAGGTTGGATTGGGTTTTATTTTCTAGCCAAATTTGAATCGTACTTTCATGGCGATGGTGGTCTTTGATACATGATCGAATACTGTCGTGCACGACATCTAAAATTTCAGAAATGTCCTGAATTTGGGCTGCCCGTATCATCTTTTGTTCTTAGAGCTATAGAAGCAGCTATTTCATGCTAGTGACTGTATTTATTAAATTGAATTACTGTTAGTACGGATGTAACTTTGTTGTTCAATCGCACTAAGTTAATTACTTTTTATAGTGATTTTGTGAGTGGAAAATCACATATCGTGATGCCTTTCACGTTTGTGAGAATATGTGTTGAATCACTTGAATTGGTCTGAGAATCAACACCCAATTACAAGTCATCGAATTGAGCATTTGAGTTCATACGTACTCTGTTTAATTAATTTGGTGTTTATTTGAGCGGTAATGCTGTATTTTAAAAGGGAATATTTTTTACGAGAGCAGAGCATGGCGACATTTTTATTAATGATTTGCATAGTCATTGCTTTGGTTGCGACATCTATTATTGTAATCAAAATTCAAAAAAAGCAACGTTTTTTGAATCGACAAAAAAAAGTGGTTGAATCGGAAGCAGCATCTTCTCAAATGACAACGCATACCAATAGAGCACCTCAGGTTGAGCGTGTTATTGAAGTTGATGCTTATGAACAAGAGCTGTTCGATGACGTGGCGACTCTATTTCTAGATCAAGCGATATTGCTCACTGCTGAAGAAGATGCAACGCTGATGCAAAGTACCTTATTGGTCAAAATGCCTGCGAAAACCCAGACGCAAATCCGCAAAATGGATTTAAATGAATGGTCTATTTTTTGGAGCTTCTATGATCAGTCGCTTGAATATTATGTAAGTCGTTATGGCATGTTTTATACGCATATTGACCGCAGTGGACGCGAGCATAAAAAAAGCCATCGTACTCGTGATTGATCTCCTCGCTTAAGCCTCCGCAGCTTCCATCACAGCCATGGATAACTGTTTAAGAATTCGTTCTGCAACATGAGTTAGATAGAAGTCATCCTGTTTTAAGCGTGTCATTAAGATTGCCCCCTCATAATCGGCAACACTGATTTTAGCCAGTGCCTCAGCTTGAGCAATAGGCATGACTTGCTGAAAGTAGTGCAACAACGCCAATTCCCAATCTTGGAAAATCGATTGAATTTTGAGATCAATTTGTTCGGATAAATGTGGGATTTCCAATGACAGCATCCCGACTAAGCAGCCTTGAACACCAACACTAAAAAAGCTGACAGATTGCTGGTGCAAGTGTTCAAAGCGAACGCAATACGCTAAGTGCGTATCACACAAAATGCTGAACAATTTATGGTTTAAGTATTGCTGGCTGACTTGCAAAATATCTAAAACCAAAGCTTCTTTATTGGGATAATAATAATAAAATGCTGCTTTACTGAGCCCACAAGACTTTGCTAGTAAATCCATACTGGTGCCTGCATAACCATGGGTTTTAAAGGTTTGCATGCAATGCAACTGGATTTGTTCTTTACTCAGTTTTTGTGGGCGCATAGAGCTTTAACGTTCCGTAGTGGTTGGTGAGGATAAATAGCCATCGAAAGTGTTCAGCATATCTTCCCAGATGGCTTCGGCCCCTTGGCGGAAATATCCCATGTGTCCAATTTCTTTCAAGCCATAGTCACTGGCTTCAATATTGCGATAATGCATGTTCGCATTCCGATAATGCTGCATAAATGCGTGCCTTGAGTTGGGTAAAGCCCAGTCATCATCCAGTGCTGAAACAGCATAGATTGGAGTTTTGACCTGTGCATATTGTTCCAGTAAGTGTTGTTGCTCGGGATCTGCAAAAAAGTAGGTCGGATTTTTACACCATTTTCGCCACTGTGTGTAGACATCGACAGGTAAATCGGTACCCATTTTCAATAGGCTCCAAGGCAGATAGCCCTTTAGTGCAACCATCGGTGGGAAAATAAGATTCCACATGACATGTACTTTCATTTTCTCCCGAAACGGCATATAGCCATGCCAGCCCGCACCCGTGCCAAAGCAATACATCGCAGTGACTTGGCCATGGTTGTGGGTTAAACCGAGTGCTTGGCCTCCATAAGAGTGTCCAACCACAAAAATAGGTTTGCCATCTTTGAGGATAGAGTCAATGGCAGCCGACAAGTCTAGCTGGCCCCAGTCCAAATAGGACATGCCGAAACCTTTGAGTTGCTTCGGTGCAGAAAGTCCCACACCACGATAATCAAAAGTTAGGACTTGATAACCTAGAGCTACTGCATACTCGGCAAAGCGGCGATAGAACTGCTGTGGTACACCTGTTGCACTGGCAACAATGATGTTGGCTTTGATCGGCTCAGATGAGGAATAACGTGTGCCAACGAGTACATAACCATCGGTTGCTGAAAATTTTACAGTTTGTTTCTCAATTTGGGGCGAATCTAAATGGGCTGTGGCTTGCATTATCGTTTCTTCTTTTTTGTTAAATACTAAAGTCGGTTCCAGACTTTTGGGCTTTACTGTCCTTTAAACTGAGCAGGGCGGCGTTGTAGCATCGCCATGACACCTTCTTGGACATCTTGGGTTTTGAGTAGTGGGCTGAGGTGCTCTTGTAAATGTGCAAAGGCATAGTCTGCGCCGTGTTGTACTGCTTGTTGTGCAGAAGCCAGCGTGGCTTGAACGGCAAGTGGTGCAGCTTGTGCAATTGATTCTGCAAGGCTCAATGCTCGCTCTAATGCAGCATTTGGCGTGGATGCTTCTACGACCTCGGTAATTAAATTGAGGTCGAGAGCTACTTGTGCATTGAAGCTGTCACCTGTGAGTAGATAGCGCATAGCTTTGTTCCAACCCGCCGCTTGTACAAAGCGAACCGTTGCACCGCCAAAGGGTAAAATACCGCGCTGTACTTCCATTTGGGCAAATTGTGTATTGGCATCGGCAATAACCACATCGGCATTGAGCATCAGTTCAATTCCCGCGGTAAAGCAAAAGCCTTTGACTGCCACAACCACGGGTTTGGTACGAGGTCTGGAGCTGGTGCCCCAAGGGTTAATTTGTGTCGTGGGAAAGTCGAAAACGCCTGCAGTGAGTTTGGGTTGCAACTCAACCAAATCAAGCCCAGCAGTAAAATGTTCTCCGTGCGCAAAAATTACAGCACAGCGCAGTGAAGGATCATCCTCATATTCGGTAAGGGCCAGTGATAAGTCATGAATCATATGACTATCGAAAGCATTGCGCTTGGCTACGCGATCTAAACCAATTAAAAATAACGAACCGCGAACTTCGCGACTGACACGACCTTGTTGTTCTGACATTTTGATTATTCCTGCATCGTTTTATAAGTTTTTAAACGATTGTTAGAAAACTGTCAAAACTTATGCGTATTCATTCTGTGACTCGACAGTTTGATCCGATTCACCGAAAAAAACGACGTTTAGATTGAGCGGAATTGTCTTGCCTTTATTGAGTTTTTTTTCATAATAGCAGCACTTCTTTGAATACCAGTTGAACCATGTCTAGCCTTGAAATATTTGCAGTCATCATTAGCTTAATTGGGGTGACGTTGACCATTAAGCGCAATATGTGGTGTTGGTGGTTTAACTTCGCTGCTTTCTTGTTATATGCCTATTTGTTTTATACCTATAAGCTATATGGCGAAACCATTTTGCAGTTTTTCTTTGTGGTGGTGAACTTTTACGGTTTTTATCACTGGCTCAAAGGTAAACAACAAGATCATGAGATTCGAATTGAACCGATTACAGCTCGGCAAGTGATTTTGCAAATGCTGCTTGCCGCTGCGGCTGGTGCAGTATTTGGTCTGAGCTTAAAGTATTTGACCGATGCTGCTGTACCGCTATTGGATGCCCAGCTCGCAGCGTTTAGCCTGTTGGCGACTTATTGGACCAGTCGTAAACATATTGCGACATGGGTGCTGTGGGTATTTGTCGATATTGTTTATGTCGGTATGTTTATCTATAAAGATTTGTTCCTAACCGCGGCTTTATATGCAGGCTTTGTTGGCTTGGCGGCTTTTGGATGGTGGCAATGGACACAGGTACGCCATAAACAACAGCTGAAAAGTGTTTAGGCTAGGCAGTGTTGATTGACTTTAAACAAATACAATTGGCTCAATTTGAGTCGGTCGTCGAACGGTTAAAGGGAAGTCCACAGCAATATTTGGACTTTGCTTCGGTTGCGGATTTTTATCAGGCCACTTGGCTGGATGACTTACCCAGTAGTGCAAGTTGGGCGGTCACAGGACTGGATGATGGGGCCGAGCATTTTGATATTCGCTTGGCCTGTTTTGAGCGCGTGGTTTTTATTTATATTGCAGATGATATTGTCATACAGAATGGCACACATTGAAATCTAGATCACGGTATAGTCTGTGCTGGAGCATCGTCTATATTTGACCCTTCTACAGGATGACGAGATCCAGTTTTTCAGTCCTGATCAGGGCATGGATGTTTACAAAAACAAAAAAATAAAGGATTTAATGTTATGGCACATCAGTTTGTAGTCAATGCCACCATCAAAGGTGTTTCTTTGGATGACTTCCGTCGACTCGCAGCCAATATCAGCTTACATGAAAATGTTTGTCGCCGTATTCCCGGTGAGAAGTTGGAAATTTTGGAGTCGAATAAAGTTGGTGATATTTATACCCTTAAGCGCGCGTATAATTTGGATGTCAATATTCCTGATATTGCGAAGAAATTTCTAAAAGATGCATTTCGTTTACAACGTACCGACGTCAGCAATTTAGTTGTGCTCAGCTCGGAAGTCCGTTTAGACCCTAACTTACCTTTAGAAGCTGTGTGCCAACGTAGTGTATCGGGTAATGATAAGCAGATTCACTTTCAACTGGAATGGACGGTAAAAGTGAAAGTGCCATTAATTGGCGGTATGTTAGAAAAACATGCTGAAGGCGAAATTCGTAAGTTTAGCCAAATCGAGCTTGATATTGTGGAAGATGAACTGCGCCAAAATCTGCATGCAGAAACTTTAAGCTAAAGGCTTTGACCTCATGTTTTCAAAGTAGCTTGCATAAAAAGAAACCCTTCGATTGAAGGGTTTTGTCATTTTAGTGCTTCGTCTCGAACCGAGTTCGATAAACCAAAGCTGTGAAGAAGCAAACCAAACAGACCAGCCAAATATAATACATCGCGCCAATGTTGCTATAGAGACTGAGCCATTGAACCAGAGGCAGTGTGATGCCTCCTGCAATAGCATAGGCGACATTGTAGGAAAACGAAATGCCCGAAAAGCGGATCGAAGCAGGGAACATCTTGACCATGCTATAGGACACAAGCCCAACCGTGCCTGAAAAGAATCCCAAAAGCATATACAGTGCAAACACCGTAGTTGGACTGACCGCACCTAAACTGTGATAGAAAATGGTTGCGATAGCGGCGACACCGAGCGAGCCAAAAACCAAGACCTTGGCTGCACCAAAGTGATCTGCCAATGTCCCAGCGAGTATGCATCCCAGCATTTGCATGATGATCGCAGCACTTTGCATTTGAAAAGCATCGCTACGTTCAAATCCAAAGGCACCCGTCAGTAAGTTTGGCATGGCTAAAATCAGGACCACCACACAAGCAGTTAAGAACCAAGTCAAGAGCATACCAATCACCACGGCGGTTTTATGACGGGCTAAGACTTGTTTGACCGGCATTTCTTTAGAAAGCTCTTTACGTGCTTGCATGGCTTTGAATACTGGGGTCTCTTTCAAATAACTACGTAAATACAAGGCCACTAAGCCAAAAATACCGCCCACAATAAAGGGAATGCGCCATGCCCAATCATGTACATATGTTTCACTAAACTGAAGAGAAATGAACAGTGACATTAAAGCACCGAGCAAGATGCCGAGTGACAAACCAGCCGTAAGTAAGCCATTGGCAAAACCAATTTTTTCAGATGGGACATGTTCAGAAACAAAGGTCCATGCCGCTGGAATTTCTCCACCAATTGCAATGCCTTGTACCACCCGCATAAGGAGTAAGAGTAAAGGTGCGGCATAACCAATCGTTTCAAAGGTCGGCATGACCCCGATCATGAGGGTAGGTAAAGCCATGAGCAAAATAGATAAGCTAAATAGACGCTTGCGCCCGATGAGGTCGCCAAAGTGCGCCATGACTACACCGCCAAGTGGACGGAAGAAGTAACCTGCGGCAAAAATACCGTAAGTATTCAGCATAGCCCAAAATGGGCTGAGCCCTGCGGGAAAGAACAGCTCAGAAATAATTTTGGCGTAAAAAACATAAATAACAAAGTCATAGAACTCAAGTGCACCACCGAGTGATGACAGCCCAAGGGTACGTTTGTCTTCTCTGGTCAAACGTGGTGTTGCATCCATGCGTATATTTCCAAAGCTGAATAAAGGTTTATATTTGATTTTAAAGAAGTCTTTTTTGAATGAATAATCAATCTTTCTTTACTGGGAGTGAACTAAAAATTATACATGAATCAACATCGTTGATTTGATGGTCAACGTAAACATATAACGCAGGTGAGATAAAAAGCTTATGATATAAAAAGAATAAATAGGTATAAAAATGAGGATTTGTGTATGAGTGTCATTTTACCTGTTGCACAACGTGGTGAAGATATTTTAAGACTCAAAGCCGCTCGCGTCGCAGATGCAGAATTTAATAGCGACTGGCTCATGCAGTTGGCCTCTGCCATGATTGCGACCATGTTGGAGCGGAGTGGTATAGGCATTGCTGCACCACAAGTCTATATTTCAAAGCGGGTCATTATTGTGGCTTCACGGCCAAATTTACGCTATCCCGATGCACCAGAAATGGACGCCGTGGTGATGGTCAATCCTGAAATTTTAGCGTTTTCTCAGGCAACAACCTTAGGTGAAGAAGGCTGTTTAAGTGTGCCGAATGAACGCGGTCAGGTACAGCGTGCGCAAAGTATTAAGGTGCTGTATCACACTTTGACTGGTGAAGTAATGGAAAGCACTTTTGAAGGTTTTCCTGCGCGCATAGTGCAGCATGAAATCGACCATCTCAATGGTATTTTATTTGTCGATCGCCTGAGTGCTTAGTCGCGAGTATCGTTCTATTCATCTTTATATTTAAACTGTTGCGGGGTCTGTCCCAAATGACGTTTAAACATGCTACTAAATGCACTCGGATTGCTATAACCAAGAGATCTTGCAATCTGCGCGACAGATTCACCACTGGCAATTTTACTTAAGGCATGGGCAATATGCATTTGCTGAACCCATGCGCGATAAGACAGCCCCGTTTCCTTTTGAAACATGCGCATCAAGGTTCTGGAACTGGTGCCAATTTCATCTGCCCATGTGCTTAAATCTTTTAACTGATCGGGCGTACTTAATAGTGCTTGGCAAATATTCATTAAGCGTTTGTCTTGTGGCCACGGAATTTGAATGGGCAACAGATTGGCTTTATGAATTTCATCAAAAATTAAAATCTGTAAAGATCGAGACAGTTCATCAGAGCTGATCAGTTCGGAGGGTGGAATGTGTTCAATCGCATTGAGCCGAATGAGCAGTTCATGCAATAACTTACTGACCCGAATAATAAAACAATGTTGCCCCAGCAGTGCAGCTGCATCGGCCTGAACCAATGCGGTATTGAGTTTAACTCGACTTAATGAAATCACACTGTGCTCAACATGGGTCGGGATCCATAGTGCACACATCGGCGGCACGATCCAGACATGATTCGGGGTGAACACTTGAATCATCCCTGTCGAAGCATACAGAAACTGCGCCCGCGAATGGGTATGCGCAGGGGTAATCTCTCGGTAGGTATGCTCAGAAGACAGTCCAATCACCAATTCGGACATTTCGGTTTGAATCAGAGAATTTGGCATGTGTGGTTTAAAATTGTCAGTTATACAATGATTATTGGAAGATAGTCTTGTGAATGACATTTTACAATCAATGCCTGATGAAAAATACATGGAGTTTGCGAGGGATGTCGTCTTCAATTCAAATGAAAGAGGGTATGGGCGAAGCTACGATCAATGAGCAACCGCAAGGCATGATCATAAAAGTGGTGGGAGCGGTGGCGGTTGCACATCTGCTCAATGACTTGATTCAAGCCGTTTTGCCAGCTATTTACCCGATGCTGAAAACCAATTTCTCGCTCAGCTTTGCGCAAGTCGGACTGATTTCATTGGTCTATCAAATTACGGCATCGCTACTGCAACCTTGGATTGGACTGTATACCGACAAACATCCGAAACCTTATCTGCTGCCACTCGGCATGGTGGTGACTTTTAGCGGCATTTTACTGTTGGCATTTTCACCAAATTTTATTGTACTGCTCATGGCTTCGGCGTTGATTGGTGTGGGATCTTCAACCTTTCACCCTGAAGCCTCTCGTGTGGCGCGAATGGCTTCAGGTGGGCGCTTTGGTACAGCACAATCGACCTTTCAGGTCGGTGGCAATACAGGTACAGCCATTGGGCCTTTATTGGCCGCGCTGATTATTGTGCCTTTCGGACAGCACGCCTTGGCATGGTTGATTGTGTTTGCATTACTTGCGATTTGGGTGCTATTCGGTGTCAGCCGTTGGAGCATCAGCCACAGTAAAAAACAATTGGCTGCGAAAGCGCATCAAGTGCAAAGCAAACTGCATGGGCGTCAACTCGTCATCGCGCTGTCGACCATTTGCGTTTTGATGTTTGCCAAATTTACCTACATCGCCAGTATCAGTAACTATTTTACTTTTTATTTAATGCACAAGTTTCAGCTCAGTTTGCAAAGTGCGCAGTTGAATTTGTTTGCCTTTTTGGCAGCGGTGGCTCTGGGTACATTTGCAGGTGGGCCGATTGGAGACCGAATTGGGCGTAAAGCAGTGATTTGGGTGTCTTTTGTCGGCATGGCGCCGTTTGCGTTGATGATGCCACATGCCAATCTATTTTGGACGACAGTACTTTCGATTATCTCAGGTTTAGTACTTTCCTCTGCCTTTGCCGCTATGGTGGTCTATGCTCAAGAAGCCGTCCCGGGACGAGTTGGCATGATTGCAGGTTTGATGTTTGGTTTAATGTTCGGTGTAAGTGGTATTGCCGCAGCAGGTTTAGGATATTTGGCCGACGTCAAAGGCATTCAATGGGTATTTGGCGTGTGTTCGTTATTGCCTTTACTCGGTTTGGCGACCTTCTTTTTACCGAAGACGCAAGCAAACTAACTGAATACTGCTGACCTTCAGTTTCAATCGCGCTATCTTATCAAACGAAGATGGCGCGATTGCATTTTGGCCTGATGATTATTGTTATGTATAAATGCACTAGGGTTGTGTGTTTTGATTTTAGAGGATTGAAGCGATGACTGATCTTGATGGTGTACTCAAATTTTCCTTGGGCATAGACCAGCTTTCATTTGAAATGGATGGACAGCATATACAGCTGGACCAAGGCTTAAGCTTTATACAGTCAAACAGTATGCGTCATGGGTTGCTGGATGAGCTTGCGATTGAGTCGATGATTTATGTGATTGAAGAGTTGTTAGAATCCGTTCAAATGAAGTATGCCCAACCTAAGACCGCCATGACTTCAGATGTAATATTCCAAAAGGTTTTAGCATTATTTTTTCCAGATCAGCAGCAACTTGACCGTGTGCAACTTGAAAGTGCTTTCAATACATTTGTTGAGCGCAGGGAATACTATGTGTCTAAGGTGGCTGATGACGGTCTTTCTAGTTTGATTTACTTTATCGTGCTACGGGAGATGATGCATCACTGGAATGTGGTAGAGATTAAATTTGAATTGATTAAAACGGCTTGATCACTTTAAAAACGTAAAAAATAGAGAACAATAGACAAAAGCAAGCCGATACTGCCTAGTAATGCGTTACTTTCAATAAAGTAAGGGAAAATCATTAAAACTAGACCTACAAAGGCACGGTCATTTTTTGTTTTTTGCTATAGAGAAAATAGCCTAAACCAATTGAACTAAAGATTACACCGAGGAAAAGTTGGGTTGAATTCATGATGATGTTTCGTGCATTGTCATTTTCTGCTAGATATTATGCCAAGATTCTTAAAAGAATATTTAAAAAAGAGCATCGTAATGCAACCCTACAATAAGAACTTAAAACAGCCATCTCGTGATTTACGCAACAATATGACCGATGCAGAACAATGGCTATGGCAAAGATTATGCCGTAAGCAAATTTTAGGATTACAGTTTTATCGGCAAAAGCCAATTCTTAACTTCATCGTAGATTTTTATTGTCCGCTGCGAACCTCGTCCTTGAGTGTGTGATCGCAGTCTATACCTTACAGTTGAAGGAAGTGATTAGTCTGTGGATCAATTTGGGGTGTGGGTGCTTAGATATTTGATAATATGCAAGTGTTTGGCAGATTGATAGTGTTGTGGAAGTGATTTATTAGCTTTGTTTGAAAAAATCCCCCTTTTTCAAAGGTGGAACTTTTCAATAATTTAATGACAGTCTAAAATTTGCATCGCTTCTTGCTTTCTTAAAGTAAGACTTGAAGACTGTAGGAACTCAATTGAACCAAGCCAAGCTAAATTTGATTTTCCTTATAAGCGTTTGTATTTAAGAATTTTTGTGATCGTATTTTGTCCATATTTAATTTCAAATTTTTTTCTAAGCTCTGGTTTAATATAGAAAGCAAACGCTAGTTCTCCTTTTAATTTTTGAATTTCATTTGGATCTAAAAGCCTTTGAATTTTGAAATGGTGTATTTTTGATGAAAGTAGACGCTTTTTTCTATGACCAATAGATATATCTTGATCGTTGGTTAGAATAACTCCTGTCACTTGACGACGATAAGCACTGCTAATATATTTAGTTTTAGTGTTATTCAGGGTAATACTTTCACCAAATTCTTCTCTTAATATTTTTGCAATAATGAAAGGTAAGTTTAATTGATAAAAATTTTCCGTTGAAGATATAGTTATATCATCTGCATAGCGTGAATATAAACATCCATTTTTTTTGCAAACCTCAATAATTTTAGTATCGAAGTTATACATAATAAAATTAGATAATAGGGGAGAAGATGGTGCCCCTACACTTAATTTGGGACTTTCATTTCTTTTTTCTTTCCAAAAGAATAAATGGCTAATTAAATCTTGATCATTATGGGTAAGTGAAATATTTGCTGTATGAAATTTTTCTAATAGTAGTTTTGGAGTAATAGAATTAAAAAAATTTGTTAAATCTAATTTTAGAATAAATTTAGATTCTTTATGTATTAGAGCATTATGTTTAATACTACGTGCTTTTGTGTAAGCAAAAGCTAATGGGTGGACTGGTAAAATAGGTTCTAGTACTTTCAATGCTGAACGTTGTAGTAATTTTACTTCCTTGGATGGTTGAGCTATTTTTCGCTTACTAACCCCATCTCTTTTTAAAATTTCATAAGTTTTATATCTATGAGGTGCAGTACGAGCAAAGGATAAAATATTATCTTCACCTAATGGGAAATCGGTGTTTAAAGATTTAAGTAGGTTTAACTCAATCATTTAGGATCACCATTTAATATCTGTTGAATTTTTTCAAAAGCCTGTTTGCGTTTTCTATCATTTTCTAAGTAAGAAATTTTACTTAAACCTAACTTTATTATATCGAAAGGAGGGCATTCAGTATTTTTGCGTTTGAGATATACCTTAATTAGGTCAGGATTCACTGGGTAGAAGTATGTCTTAGATGAGTAGTCATATGACTCAATATAGCCTAAGCTCTTTAATAAATAAGTATAATTTTCACATATTCTTTTTGAGAAACTATTTGTATCCAAAATAATTTTTTGGCTGTCAATTAATTCTTTAACTGTAATAGGATAGAAAATTTTAATTAATTCGTATATGAGAAATATATGATGGGAACTATTGTTTGAATTAAAAGCTATACTTTTTGTTTTTGGTAATTTTTCGATCAATTCTTCTGTAATTGATTGAACCATATCTTGAGTGTAGTTTTTATTATTGTTACACCAGTCAAAGGTTAAAACAGAATCATCATTTATAGATTTTAAATATTCGAGAGGTCCAAAATTGATAAATGATTCACTTTGACGATGTTCATTTGGAACTACGACTACAAGCTTATTATTAAGATGCTCATTACCGATAAACATTCCTAGCTCGACTAAGGCACCCTCACTTTCAAGAAATATTAAAACATGTGATGAAATCTGTGCAATATCGTGCTCAAAATCTAATAAGTTGGTATATCTTCCTACCTGAATATAATTATAAAAATCTTCAGCTAAATGTATATTCTCACATATAACATTTTTTTTAGCATGTTGAACATAGAAAATATTATCACAAAAGAATTTTCGTAAGCTTTGAAACTTTTGAGGAAAAGCATCGGATTGATTTTTATATTGATCTATATATTCCAGTTGCCCACCACAAACGAAAATAATAGGCTTATCAATACTAACTTTGAATCTATTAGTACCCCAATTATCAATATGTTCTAGGGTCTGTTGAGAATTACCGAGAGTTAATTAAACTCGCGCACAATTGAATCATGGCTTCAAAACTCGTATCTGTTTTACAACTACGCATCGCTATACGTTTAAATTCTTTTGGTGGTGTATCAAAAAGTATGCTAAAAAAAAGCAGGTTGAATTTTGATAAAATAGAGAAATGCAAATAACTCTAGAAATCAAATGTCCAACCTGCCTCAGTGACAATATAAAGAAAAATGGCATCAAAGTAGATGGGAAACAGAACTACCAATGCAAAGACTGCAAACGTCAGTTTATTGGTGACCATGCTCTGAGCTATCTAGGATGTAATTCTGGCATTACTCGTAAAATATTACAGTTAATGGTCAGAGGCAGCGGTATACGAGATATCGCTGAAGTTGAGCGCATTAGTATCGGTAAAGTCTTACGGACTTTAACTGAATCGGCCTATCAAATTCAGCCTAAACAAAGTCATTATGAATCTCTCGAAGTAGATGAATTCTGGACTTTTGTTGGAAATAAAAATAATAAACAATGGCTTATTTACGCTTACCATCGAGAAACAGGTGAGATTGTTGCTTATGTTTGGGGTAAGAGAGATTTAGCTACAGTCCAAAGGTTGAAGACAAAGCTTAAACAATTAGGTATTCACTACACCCGAATTGCAAGTGATCATTGGGACAGTTTCATCACTGCTTTTAAAAACTGCAAGCAAAGTATTGGTAAGTTTTTTACTGTAGGAATTGAAGGTAATAATTGCAAAATAAGGCATCGAATAAGGCGTGGTTTTAGAAGAAGTTGTAATTTCTCCAAAAAGCTTGAAAACCATTTTAAAGCCTTCGACTTAACCTTCTTTTACATCAATAATGGCTTCATTTAATGTCAGCATACTTTTTAAAACACCACCATTCTTTTAACTTACAGAAATAGTTTTCAATGAGATGACGCCATTTATACATAATCGTATCAAATGCTCTCATTACTTTTCGATTAGATTTAGGTGGGATCACCACTTTCACTTTACGTTCATTGAGTTCTTGGATGAGCCAATCTGCATCAAATGCTTTATCAGCCAGTAATGCTTGAAAATCAACATCTTCAATTAAAGGTTTGGTTTCTACTAAATCGTGATATTGACCAGGCATTAATCGAAATTTAATAAGGTTGCCTAGACTATCCACTAAGGCAAGAATTTTACAGGTCATTCCACCTCGAGATTTACCTATAGACTGTTTGAAAGTCCCCCTTTTGCACCTTGCCCATGTCGATGAACTTTAACAATCGTTCCATCAATCAAGGCGTATTCCAAATCAACATCTTCATTTACAGATGCAAAAATATTTTCAAATACACCAGCTTTCACCCAATCACGGTATCTTTTAAAGACGGTATTCCATTTACCAAAATGAGGAGGTAGATCACGCCATGGACTGCCTGTACGGGCAATCCATAGGACTGCTTCTAAAAATAATCGATTATCTTTTCCACTACGACCTCGATCGGTCACTTTACCTAGGCAAAAAGGTTCCATTTTTGCCCATTGGGCATCAGTAAGTATGTATCTATCCATAGTACTATTGTAAATTAATCAGTAGCATTTGTTAATTCTCAACAAGCCCTAGTATAAAGTATTCAAAAGACATAAATTTAATTTCTAATAAAAAAGGTGAGGGTTAGCTCACCTTTTGAATCTCTTTACTCAGGATAGCGTTAGATTAATTTCTAAGTAACTTTAGGTACGAAGAAATTCATCTAATGGTATCCTAAATTTCTCACAATAACGTTAGTTTAGCGAAACGCTAAACTTTTATAAAATTTTCTATCAAAGAAAGATAGTCGAATTTATAAAAAAACTAAAGAGAATCTAGAATAAGTATTACATAATTTGATTATTTAAACAATCGAATCATCCAAATTCGGTGCTAACCAACGCTTCGCTACATCCAGTGACCAACCCTTACGCTTTGCATAATCCTCAAGTTGATCCTGAGAAATCTTGCCCACATTAAAGTATTCACTTTCAGGGTGTGAGTAATAGAAACCACTTACAGAAGAAGGCGGCATCATTGCAAAGTGTTCAGTCAACTTCGTACCAATCTTCGCTTCCGAACCTAACCAGTCAAACAATACTGCTTTTTCAGAATGCTCTGGGCAAGCAGGGTAACCAGGAGCAGGACGAATACCGACATACTTCTCTTTGATCAATTCTTCATTGCCCAAAGTCTCATCGGCTTTATAGCCCCAGAACTCTTTACGAATACGCTCGTGTAAGTGCTCGGCAAAAGCTTCAGCAAAACGGTCTGCCAATGACTGAACCAAGATCGCAGAGTAGTCATCACCTTTGGCTTTATATTCATTTGCCAACTCTTCCGCACCAAAGATCGATACAGTAAAGCCACCCAAATAATCTTGCTGAGTCGTTGTTGGCTTAATGTAATCCGCCAAAGACAAGTTTGGTTTGCCTGTTACTTTGTCAGACTGCTGACGTAAATGCTCAAAAGTATGCGTTACCGTTTGACCTGCTTCATCAAACACACTGACCGTATCTGCACCTGTACGTTGTGCAGGGTATAGACCAAACACAGCACGCGCGTCGAAACGATCATTGTCGATAATGTCCTTCAACATCGCTTGCGCTTGATTGTACAAATCGGTCGCGGCTTCACCCACCACTTCATCTTCTAAGATTTTCGGGAATTTACCCGCCAAGCTCCAAGAAATAAAGAATGGTGTCCAGTCAAAATATTCAACCAGTGTCGCCAATGGGTAGTTGGTGATGACTTGCGTACCCAAAGCATTTGGCTTTGGAGGCATATAGTTTTCATCAATCTTAAAGCCATTTTCAACCGAATCCGCATAGCTGAGCTTCGCTGCTTTCGGCTGTTTATTCGCTAAACGTTCACGAATCTTGGCATATTCAGCACGATGCTCAGCAATAAAATTACCGCGCATTTCTTTCGAGAGTAGGGTGGTTGCCACACCCACTGCACGAGAAGCATCAGCCACATAGATCACAGCATCATTTGAATATTGCGGATCAATTTTGACTGCGGTATGCGCTTTAGAGGTGGTCGCACCACCAATCAACAATGGAATGTTGAAGCCTTTACGTTGCATTTCTTTCGCAACAAACACCATTTCATCCAAAGATGGGGTAATCAAACCCGATAAACCAATGATGTCACATTTCTCATCAATCGCGGTTTGTAGGATCTTCTCGGCAGGCACCATCACACCAAGGTCAACAATGTCGTAACCATTACAACCCAAGACCACGCCCACGATATTCTTACCAATATCATGTACATCGCCTTTTACCGTTGCCATTAACACACGACCTTTGGATTGTGCATTGCCTTTTTTAGCTTCAATGTACGGGTTCAACCAAGCCACAGCTTGTTTCATGACACGCGCAGATTTAACCACTTGCGGCAGGAACATTTTGCCTGAACCGAATAGGTCACCGACCACGTTCATACCATCCATCAAAGCGCCTTCAATCACATCTAAAGGACGTTTGGCTTTCAGGCGAGCTTCTTCAGTATCTTCATCAATATACGTCGTGATGCCTTTAACTAAGGCATATTCAAGACGTTTTTCTACAGACTCATTGCGCCATTCAAGGTTTTCTGCTTCACGTTGCGCACCGCTATGACCACGGAATTTTTCAGCAACTTCGAGTAATTTTTCTGTAGCATTTTGACCTGATTCACCTTGGTTTTGGTTCAGTACAACATCTTCAACCGCATCTTTCAGTTCTTTTGGAATATCGTCATAAATGGCCATTTGACCCGCGTTCACGATACCCATGGTCATGCCTTGCTTAATGGCATAGTAAAGGAATACCGAGTGAATCGCTTCACGTACAGGTTCATTACCACGGAAGGAGAAGGAGACGTTAGAGACACCACCCGAGATCATGGCATGCGGTAGGTTCTGTTTGATCCAACCTGTGGCTTCAATAAAATCGACGCCATAGTTGTTGTGTTCTTCAATCCCTGTTGCCACTGCAAACACGTTCGGGTCAAAAATAATATCTTCAGCGGGGAAGCCAACATCATTGACTAAAACATCATAAGAACGCTTACAGATTTCACGCTTGCGTTCTGCGGTATCTGCCTGACCAGTTTCATCGAAGGCCATGACAATAATCGCTGCACCGTACTGACGGCATAAACGTGCTTTTTCGACAAACTCGTCATAACCTTCTTTTAAGGAAATCGAGTTGACGACTGGCTTACCTTGTACGCATTTCAAACCAGCTTCAATGATTTCCCATTTTGATGAGTCAATCATGATCGGCACACGAGAAATATCAGGTTCAGAAGCGACAAGGTTAAGGAAATGCACCATCGCATTTTGCGAATCGAGCATCCCTTCATCCATGTTGATATCAATAATTTGTGCGCCTGCAACGACTTGTTGCTGTGCAACCTCTAGGGCTTCAGCAAATTTTTCTTCACGGATAAGACGTAGGAACTTTTTTGAACCTGTAACGTTGGTACGTTCACCGACATTAACGAATAATGAATCATCATAAATATTAAATGGTTCTAAACCACTTAAACGGCAGGCAGGTCTGGTTTCTGGAATCTGACGTGGTTTTATATCTTTAACCGCAGTGTAAATGGCACGGATATGATCAGGCGTTGTGCCACAGCAACCACCTGTAATATTGATCAAACCACTTTCTGCAAATTCTTTAATGAAGGCTGCGGTTTGCTCTGGGGTTTCGTCATATTCACCAAAAGCATTTGGCAAGCCTGCATTTGGATGCGCTGAAACAAAAGTATCGGCTACATCAGCAATGGTTTTCACGTGTGGACGCATGGCATCTGCACCTAGGGCGCAGTTAAAACCAATTGAGAGTAAGTCACCATGACGCACCGAGTTCCAGAACGCTTCAGCAGTTTGACCTGTTAAGGTACGACCTGAAGCATCGGTAATGGTCCCTGAAATCATGAGTGGTAATTCATGACCAATTTGCTTAAAGACTTCTTTCACCGCAAAAATTGCAGCTTTACAGTTTAATGTATCAAAAACGGTTTCAATCAAGAGGATGTCTGCACCGCCCTCGATTAAGGCGTGCGTTGCTTCAATATAGTTTTCTTTCAGTTCATCAAAGGTAATGTTACGGAACGCTGGGTCATTTACATTGGGTGAAATTGAACAAGTACGTGAGGTTGGGCCAAGTACGCCTGCAACAAAGCGAGGTTTATCTGGGGTTGAATATTTTTCACAGGCCGCTTTAGCTAAGCGTGCTGCTTCACGGTTGATCTCGGGAACGAGATCTTCCATGTGATAGTCCGACATTGAAACGCGTGTGCCATTAAAGCTGTTGGTTTCAATAATGTCTGCACCTGCATCAAGGTAAGCTTCATGAATGCTTTGAATAATTTGCGGCTGAGTCAGTACCAAAAGGTCATTGTTACCTTTGAGGTCAGAAGCCCAATCTACAAAGCGTTCACCACGATAATCTTCTTCTTCGAGCTTGTGACGCTGAATCATGGTACCCATCGCACCATCGATAATAAGGATGCGCTCGGCAAGAAGTGCTTTTAAGGTGGCAAGTGTAGACATTCAAAACTCACAAACAGGTTTTCAAAACGTGTAATATTTTAGCAGAAAAGCAGGTCGATTGATGCCTAATTCAAGTGGTATTGGCTATATGGCAAATAAAAAAGGCTGATTTAGCTTTAGTTTTCACGAAAGTGAAATATAGAACCGCTATGTTAATAGATCAGAATAAATAGAGATGAAAAAATATTGATTAGAGCAGATTGTTACAGACAGCACAGCCAAATGTAAGAAAATAATTCAGCGTAAGTAGCACCGAAAAATTAAATTTTGAGCCAGCACAGTGCGTTCAAGGCCTATAGGTGATTTACTGCTGATCTAAAATAAGCCAATTATGAAAAAATTGGCTTCATGTGACACGCATTTGTCATATAATTGTCACAATTAAATTGAACAATAGGGGATATTGATATCCTCTTTAGCCGTCTGCATGAATTCTAATATTCCTCCCGTCCAAGATCAGGTGCACGTGACACAGGTCAAGTCGACGAATGTGCACGTACCTACACCGAAATTTTTTATGCCGGTGTTTTTAACGGTCATTATTTCAACGCTAATTTATATTGGCTTTCAGCTTTCTGCTGACTTATCGCATGTTCCTGCACTGAATCTTTACTCTTTAATCCTTTTAGCGACGGCGTTGTTCATTGCTTTGGGTTTTGAGTTTGTAAATGGCTTTCACGATACTGCCAATGCGGTTGCAACGGTCATTTATACCAATGCACTGTCTGCGCCTGTTGCGGTGATGTGGGCTGGTTTCTGTAACTTCCTTGGGGTTATGGTCGCAAGTGGCGCAGTGGCTTACGGTATTATTGCGTTGCTGCCCGTTGAGTTGATTATGAATGTCAGCTCAGGCGCAGGTTTTGCCATGGTGTTTGCCATGTTGATTGCTGCGATTTTGTGGAACTTGGGCACATGGTTCTTGGGTATTCCAGCATCAAGTTCACATACTTTGATTGGTTCAATCTTGGGTGTGGGCATCATGAACTACCTGATGCATTCGGGTAGCGGTGCTTCGGGTGTCGATATGGATCAGGTGATTAAAGTCGGTAAAGCTTTACTGTTTTCACCAATGATCGGTTTTGCTTTTGCAGCAGTGTTGTTCTTATTGGTGAAAAAAATCTTTAAGAAACAACTGGAACTGTTCCAACCACCTGAAGGCAACAAACCACCACCGCCACTGATTCGTGCCATTTTGATTTTTACTTGCACAGGTGTAAGTTTTGCGCACGGTTCAAATGACGGTCAAAAAGGTATGGGGCTAATCATGCTGATTTTGATTGGTATTGTGCCTTTGGCTTATTCTTTAAATAAGAATTTAGATTCACAGCATATTCAGTCATTTGCTCAACTTTCAGATCAAACTGCGGCTGTGATTTATCCGAATCATAACGATATTGCAGATGAAAAAGCCCGTACGGTAATCACGCAATATATTCAAACCAAAGAAATAACCCCAGAAGTCGTACCTGCTTTAGCCAGTTTGACAGATCATTTGGGTGAGCGTGTTGGCCATTATGGAGATCTTAAAGCTATTCCTGAAGCTGAAGTTTCTGCACTACGTAATGACATGTACTTAAGCACGACAGCGTTCAAACGTTTGGATAAAGCGGATCAATTGCCAGCGATGTCGGAAGCGGGCAAAAAGACAGTAAAAGAATATCGTAGTAACCTTGATTCATTCTTACAGTACATCCCAACATGGGTGAAAGTGGCTGTGGCATTGGCTTTAGGTCTAGGTACGATGGTGGGCTGGAAGCGTATTGTCGTGACTGTAGGTGAGCGTATTGGTAAAAACCATATGACTTATGGTCAAGGTATGTCAGCAGAATTGGTGGCGATGACTACGATTGCAGCTGCTGATGGCTTTGGTATGCCCGTATCGACTACACACGTATTGAATTCTGCGGTAGCAGGGACCATGGTGGCAAACAAGTCTGGTCTGAACTTTGCAACAGTAAGAACCATTCTTTCGGCTTGGATCTTTACCTTGCCAGCAACAATCTGTTTATCAGGTGGTTTGTTTTGGTTGTTCCTACAGTTTGTTTAATCTGATTGGTAAAAACCAATAATAAAAAACGCTACCTAAGGTAGCGTTTTTTTTTAGCTCTGTATTTTATGAACGATGCTGTTCATATTTTACTTTTTGAACTTCGCCCAGACTTTGTCTAAAGGTAGTTTATCTGCGGCAAAGCCATAAAGTGCTGCAAAGGGCAGTGCAGTACGTGCTAAATAAGCGACACGCCATAAGCCACCATGGTTTGCACCATGCATCATCAGCTCTAAAGGATGTTCAAGTTTGACCTCCGGATTCGCTACAGACGCAGGATTACGCAGGTCATGGATCCATAAAGCCGCCATGATGGCATTGGTCGTTTCAGGTTTAAAGGCTTCAACATCAAACAAGCTTGCCCCATTAAATGCGGCTTTGAGCAGTGGATTTTTGGTGACGGAATGCGTAGTGGTTGATGGTGCAATGTTTATGCTGACACGTTGACCTTCTGATCGAGCAAGCGTTGCACGCCACTGTTGAATACGCTTAGCCAATGCGTAGTTCGGTCCTTGCTCAATCACTAAACAGTCGGTGATGCCATAAGACTTCGTATTATCTGACTCGACGAGGTCATGTAGGTTTTTCTTAAAAAATAGTTGTCCGCTGAGGGTTGAAATACTTTTACTGATCATCTGCTGAGTTTTAGAACGACCACTGAACTTTTGCTCAGATGCTTTAATGACTTCTTCAGGTACGGCATAGACATCGGTAGGTGTACACATATACATCAAACTGGTATCTGCTTTTTGTGCACTGACATATTGCATGATCGCATCCATTGCAACGGAAACGCGGACATGTTTTTCACCATCCAAATAAGCAATCGCAGCCAAATCTAACTGATGTGGGTTTTGTACTAACCATTGTGCAATTTCAGGCACTTGTGTCAGTAAGTTCGCACCAAGTTTTTCTTTAAGCACAGACACAGGTGTTTCCGCGCTCAAAGCTTCAACTGATGGGGCATATAGCGTGGCATTACCGTGTTGAATGGTGTCTAAAATTTTGCTCCACACACGTCTATTGGGTAAATCAACCGCCACAATATTGGCTTTCCATTGGGCTAACCATGTGAGCGGACCCGCTTCAGATGCCGCACCGAACAAAACCATAGTGCGGTCAGATAAATCAAACCATTCAGGATGTTCCACACAAGCAATTAGTGCTTCAGCATGACTGGGTTCAATCACCCCAGCATCTAACCACGTTTGGATTTGTGCGAGTAATGCATCACCTGTGAGTTGTTGGCCTTTATAAGGTACTGACCACTCAGGTGCAGCATCGCTTTCACCTTTGAGTTTGATGGTGTGTAGCGGTGTAGTTTTAAGTGACATCACATCTTTGAGGAGATGCTTTTGGCCATCGCGATAAAACTCAAACACATTATGTGCTTTGTTGAGCCCATCTTGTGCTATTTGAATCGGTGCAATTTGATTACAAATCCCAAATTCAACTAAGGATTTAAAATAGCGTGGATATTGTTTACGCCAGTTCTTTTCTGTAAGTGCAGTAACAGAGCTTTGGTGATCAACATTGGCTAAGGCCTCTGCAATAATCTCTTTCCCTGTACGTGAGGTGCTAACTTTTTGTGTTTTCGAGTAAATTGGAAATTGAAGACCATCTAAGGGATTGGACATGCAAGAAATCTCACTGGCATTTGCTATTTATATACAGTTGTAAACATTATCTATGCCAAATCAAATTCCTGCTTGGCATTTCATGCCAAATTTATGTAAAAATATATGTAATAAAAAAGCCTTCTGAATAGAAGGCTTTTGAGTTTAGCAGCGACCTTTTTTGGCCTGTCCGGGTGGGCAGAAATCGCCTTGGCCATGAGGATAATAAGAACGATCAGGATCGACGATGATACTCCCTTCAGGGGTGTGTACCGCACAGGCTGTAAAACTGAGGCTGATCATCAAGGCTGCAAATATAGACATTATTTTCATCGCAATTTCCTTGGTTTATTGTGGTCCTGATGTTCATTGTAAAAATTAGGACCACCCGTTGCTGTAGAAAAATGTTACTGAGCCTATATGCGTATGGATGCAATCCATGTGCAATCTAGGCGTTCGGTTTTAAATAGGTAACTGGGTTAATTTGCTCAGAAAATGTGGAATAAGACGCGGCTCTAAAATTAAGGTCATTATGACCCCATAAGCAGCTCCCCAAAGATGGGCGCTATGGTTGATGTTGGAGTTGCCTTTTTTACCCGACCAGATGCTATAGGCCACGTACAACACTGCAAAAATAATCGCAGGCACGGGAATAAAAAATACAAAAATCAGCTTCCAAGGTTCAAACAACACATAAGCGAACAATACCGCAGAGACCGCACCAGAAGCACCAAGGCTTGCCCAGCGCACATCATTCTTATGTTTTAAATAACTTGGTAAAATGGCAAAAATTAAGCCACCCAGATAAAACAAAATAAAACCTAACTCATAGAAGTATTGACGGTAAAAACTTTCAATAATGCTACCAAAGAAAAACAAGGTGAACATATTGAACAGGAGATGCATACCATCGGCATGAATAAAGCCATGTGTAATAAAACGATCGTATTGTCCACGTTGCATCGCAGGAGGCCAGAAAATCAGACGATTCATCACGTTCTGATTTGAAAATGCCACCATAGAAATAATGACCGTAATAATAATGATCGTAACTGTATGATTAAAAGGTAAATCCAACATTTCTGAGATGTTCTACATATAACTATCTTGTGGTCATAATGCCATTAAATTGAGCGGAAAGATGAACTTTCACAATAAATCCGACAATTTTGGTTGATTTTTTTTAATTACCCCGCATCTTCAGTTAAAATAGCAACTTCAGCTTGAGGAAATGATTGTTATGTCGACTGAGAACAGCAGCACTGCAGTTGCAGAGGAAATTCCAAACTTATTGATTACTCCGACTGCACAAGAGTATTTACGTGATTTATTAGAAAAACAAAATACACCGGGCATTGCTGTACGTGTATTCGTTGAAAATCCGGGTACACCACGTGCTGAATGTTGTATGGCATATAGTGCGCCTGAAGAAGTGATCCCAACCGATTACCGTCAAGATTATCCAGACTTTCCTGCGTATATCGACACACCGTCTATTCCATACTTATTAGATGCGGTGATTGATTACAACAAAGACCGTTTTGGTGGGCAGTTGACATTCCGCGCACCAAACTCGAAAGTACCACGCGTTGGTCCTGATGCATCAATTGAAGAGCGTATTACGTATATTCTTCAGTCTGAAATTAACCCAGGTCTAGCTGGTCATGGCGGTAACTGTGCATTGGTTGAAGTTGTTGAAGATGAAGAGCATGGTTTAACGGCTGTATTAAAATTTGGTGGTGGTTGCCAAGGTTGTTCAGCAATTGACGTCACTTTGAAACAAGGTGTTGAAACGACTCTGCAACAGCACATTCCTGAGTTAAGTCGTGTCATCGACCAGACAGATCATACACAGGCAGAAGGCGCGTACTTCAAATAATTTTAAACCATTTTACTAAATAACCTCCTTAAATTAGGGGGTTATATTTTATCTAAAGGCAAAATGTAATTGATAATAATTATCAATATTTATTGCAATATGTTTATCATTTGTTAAGATGGTCTACGAAATTTACACAATCTCTCCTTCTTTTGTATTTGGGTGTATGCGTTATGGGTAAAAATCTGACGAGATCAACTTTAGCTTTGGCTGTTGTAGGGGCAATGAGTTCATTTGCGATGGCGAATGACGTTGTGGAAACCACAAAAGAGAAAGAAGCAACACAATTACAGACGATTGTATTAACGGCTGAGGAACAGGTTAAGCAGTCTCTAGGCGCATCTATTATTACGGATAAAGATTTAGAAAAATTACCTGTTGTAAATGATATTTCTGAATATGTACGTCGGATGCCTGGCGTAAATTTAACAGGCAATAGTGCAACGGGACAACGTGGTAATAACCGCCAAATTGATATTCGCGGTATGGGCCCAGAAAATACCTTGATTTTGGTTGATGGTAAGCCTGTGAATTCGAGAAATTCTGTGCGTTATGGCTGGAGAGGGGAACGTGATACCCGCGGTGACTCAAACTGGGTGCCTGCAGATGCAATTGAATCTATTGAAGTATTACGTGGTCCAGCGGCTGCTCGTTATGGCTCAGGTGCCATGGGTGGTGTTGTTAATATTAAAACTAAAAAAGTCACAAACGAAGTTCATGGTTCGGTTGAGGTATTTACTAACCAACCTGAGAACTCAAAAGAAGGTTCGAGCCATCGAGAAAGTTTTAACTTGAGTGGTCCAATTATTAAGGACGTATTGTCTTATCGTTTATATGGAAATTATAACAAGACAGATGCCGATGCTGCAGATATCAACCCACTGACAGAAAGTGGTAGTCGTGCAGCAGGTCGAGAAGGCGTTGAGAATAAAGATATCTCAGGGCGTTTAGCTTGGCAGATTAATGATTAACAGAGCTTGACTCTTGACACTTCATTTGGTCGTCAAGGGAATGAATATACAGGTGATATTCAAAACAGTAATGCAGATGCAACCAATCCAGATTCTAGCTTTAGCAACATTGCGTACGTCAATGGATTGTTAGGTAAAGAAACTAATACGATGTACCGGGACAGTTATGCTTTAACCCATGAAGGAAAATGGGCATGGGGTGATACAAAATTATTGGCTCAATTTGATAAAACTAAAAATAAGCGTATTCCTGAGTCATTAGCTGGTGGGCCAGAAGGAAGTCCAAATTCATTTGATAAAAAAACGTCGGTGCTAGATACCACACGTTTTAATGCTGAAACCAATATTCCATTGGATATATTTCTTCCTCAAGCACTCACCTTGGGCGCAGAGTGGGTTGAAGATAAGTTTAGTGATGCAACCAGTACAGTACAAGCAGATGCCTCTGGTTTGGTACAGTTGCCATCTGATCGTACTCACATGAAATCACGAATTGCTTCTGCATACATTGAAGATAACTTTAAAGTAACTGATGCAACAGATTTGGTCTTGGGAGTTCGTTTTGATGATCATAGTAAGTCTGGGTCAAACTGGAGTCCAAGTTTAAACATTACCCAAAAACTTGGAGATTACTTCACTTTAAAAGGTGGTATAGCAAGAGCATATAAAGCGCCAAATATGTATCAAAATGCAGAAGGCTACTTACTCTTTACACGCGGGAATGGTTGTCCTGACACCACAGCAACGGCTTCGGGAAGTTGCTATTTAGTTGGAAATGCAGACTTAAAACCTGAGACTTCTATTAACAAGGAAGTGGGTATCCAGTTTGAAAAAGATATTGTGAATGCAAGCTTAACGTGGTTCCGTAATGATTATGAACCGTACCGGGTTTGTCGGAGACCACTTTTCTTGAGAGAATGTCCCGATGAAAAAAGTAAAATACACCCCTGAAATCAGAGATAGAGCGGTTCAATTATTGATTGAATCTGAAAAAGATTATCCTTCTACTTGGGCTGCAATCACCGCTATTGCTCCCAAGATAGGTTGTACTCCTGAAACTCTACGTGTTTGGTATCAAAAATATTTAGATAAACAAAACCCAATTAAAGTACAGCAACTTTCAGATCAAGAACGTATTAAACAACTCGAACGTGAAAATAAAGAACTGCAACGTGCTAACGAAATTCTACGTAAAGCAGCCGCTTTTTTCGCCCAGGCGGAGCTCGACCGCCCACACAAATAATGGTGGATTTTATCCAGAACAATAAAGATCGATATGGTGTTGAAGCGATTTGTAGAATTTTACCGATTGCAGCTTCGACCTATTATCGGGCTTTAGATCTCGTTGATAACCCAGAACATCGAGCGAAACGTGCTCTGCATGATTTACATCATGCAGAGCAAATCAAACGTATTTGGAAAGAAAGTTTAGGTCGATATGGTGTGCGTAAGGTCTGGCAACAATTGAAACGTGAAGGTTGTGTTATCGCACGTTGTACAGTTGCTCGATTGATGCAGAAGCTAGGTATACAAGGTGTTTGGCGTGGTAAGAATAAACAAACCACCCGTAGCCGAGATGATCAAAAACGAGCAGATGATTTAGTGAAACGTAATTTTAATGCTGATCATCCAAACCAACTATGGGTCGCTGACTTCACGTATATTCAAACTCATTCAGGCTGGGTCTATACCGCCTTTATTATTGATGTGTTCTCGCGAGCAATTGTTGGATGGAAAGTATCAACACGTATGAATACAGATATGGTGCTCGATGCACTGGAGCAAGCATTGCATGATCGAGGCATGCCAAAGAACGTGATTCATCATAGTGACAGAGGCGTGCAATATCTTTCCATTCGTTATACCAATCGTTTAGAAGCAGCAAATTTACGAGCATCAGTCGGTACGACCGGTGATTCATACGATAATGCTTTGGCTGAAACGGTGAATGGCTTATACAAAACAGAGGTGATTGAATATTTAAAAGCGGATTGGCAAGGTTTAGCGGATGTACAACTTGCGACACTAAACTGGGTAGATTGGTTCAATAAAGAGCGTGTACACAGTGCACTGGGTTATGTATCACCTTTTGAGTTTGAAGCAATGTACTATGATAAGATTAACCCGTTAGGTCAGGTGGCCTAACTTAAATAAAAAAGTCTCCGACAAACCCGGTACGGTTCATTATAAAAACAAAATCACATCAGGTGACGAAGTCGTTGGAACGACAACCGTAGGTTCAACAACATATCATTTATTAGAGTGGACCAATATTCCAAAGGCTTTAATTCAAGGTCTAGAAGGAAGTGTTAGCTTAGATTTTGGTAATATTAATTGGACAAACAACTTTACTTATATGATGGATTCAGTGAATAAAACCACAGGAAATCCTCTGTCAGTTGTACCTAATTACACGATTAATTCGATTTTCAACTATGATATTACAGATCAATTTGATGTGAATTTCGTTTATACCCAATATGGTCGCCAAAAACCACGTCAATTTGCTGAAACGCGTAATACAACGATGAACACGAAAAGTGTGCCAAGCTATGGTATCGCAGGGATTAATGTTGGATACAAATTTACAGATCAATTTAGCGGTCGTTTAGGTGTGAGTAATTTATTTGATGAGCAACTTGTTCGTAATAATGACTTGAACCAAACCTACAACGAACCAGGTCGAGCTTATTATGCGAGCTTGAAGTACGCATTCTAAATTATGAAAGAAAAAAGCCGCATAATGCGGCTTTTTTTATGGCTTTAAAATCGCTTGTGCTTGGTCAGAATAATAAAACTGTTCTAAATAATAGCGTGCTCGATCACGTAAGTAATCAGAACGAATGAGCTCTTGAATAATAGGATTCAACAAATCTTGAAGTTGATTTTGGACTAGGGCTTCGTCGATATTTAAGTCGCGTAGTAGTAAATCAAAAGGACGTTCTTGGTTGCGAATGTACCAAGCGTAAACACCATCATGCACCTGTTGCTGCAGATAGTCTGTTTGACGCATATGCTCCCAAATTTCGTGCCCGATAGTGACAGTTTGAGGCAAGTCCTGTACTTCAATATAATTTTTCAAAACTGATAAAGGCATATCTTTGATTTTGTGCCAGAGGTTGGCTTGAAAGTGATATAGCTTTTCATCATTAAAGTTTTGATTTAACACTTGTTCACTCATTTGACTGAGTTTTAAGATGTTCTTTTGTAAATAATGCCCAATAGTGTCATTTAGGTTTGAGTCTGTGACGGTTTCCAGAACGGACTTGCCCATTTTCATAAAACTAGAAACACCCGGCACACGTTTGGTTATGACGGAGTTGTTTAAATAGTCTTGAATTGAGTGCTGAATGAGCTGAGTAATCATGGCTGAAAAAGCTGGGTTATTTACTACAGTTTTAATTAGACGCTGACGATGCCCACTTTTACTCGTGACATACTGCGCAATTTTATCGATGGTGAGTACAGGAATCACATCGGCAATTTTTGTTGTTTCATTGATGGGATGTATTAAAGCAAACTTGATGTGCTCAGCAATTTGTGAGATTAGATGATCGGTTGCAGGTGTGGCTAGGATTTGTTTTTGCAACAACGCATTGATGTCTTCAAAGCTCCACAGTTGCTGTAAATTTTGTTTTCTAAACCATTGATAAAAGAGGGTGAATTCATTTTGTACGGTACTTGCTTGCGAAAACTCATGATCTAAAAAATTAAGATGAGCTTCAATGAGCTGCTCAATCATCGGGTGTTTCTGCATACGTACTCAACAAAATTAATTTAGTGGAATCAGTTTATCAGCCAATGGATTTTTTAACTTTTGTGTTTTTGCAAGAAAAGGCAGGTAGTGCTGTGCAACGGCCTGTTCTGCCTCCAAAAGTGGCATATGACCAACATTGTTAAGGATGACAGGAGCTTCAGCATGTTTCAATAAGGATTTGAGTTCATTCGCCACTTCGACATTGATAATTTTGTCCTGCTTACCCCATAAAATGAGGGTGGGTGCTTCAATATTTCGGGTCACTCGAGCAAAGGAGTCAGTGGTATAAATTCGGTTCAAGGTCACCAATTGATCAATCACTTTACTGTTTTTTTCAGCCTGAGTAATTAACTGTTTTTCTTGGGCGCGTTTTAAATAATAGGGCATTTTGATTGGGGTTTGCATGACACGTTGCATCACATCATCTAAATCGCCCGGCTTGCTCACAATCAAGTGCTTTAAATAATGCGGGTCTTTGGCATAGTTGGTGTTGGCGTTTTTATAAATGCCTGCACTGTTTAATAAAAACAAACTTTGCGTGTCAAAAGGGTATTGCGCGGCATATAGAGTTGCAATTGAACCACCAATGGAATGTCCTGCAACATTCAGCTTATCTTGTATATGAATAGCTTCAACAAAACGACGGAGTCGCTCTGTGACATTTGGCATAGAGAGATCAAAATCATCTGGGACTTTGGTGTCGCCGTTGGTTGGAAGGTCAGGGATGACTACGTGGTAATAGGGGGTTAGAAACTGTGCCACACGGTTCCAATTGTCTCGATTTCCAGCAAAACCATGAATCAGCAAAATCGTTGGCTTATCAACTGCACCGCCTTCGTTATAGCTCCAAACGATGTCATCCACTTTAAGTGTTTTGGTTTTTAAGCCGGCGGTGACTCGCTCTTGTAGAAGGTAGCTTTGTAAACTGAGCTTGTCTTTGATGATGGTATTTTCTACCGCATGGCTGGCGAAAGAAAATGACAAAGCTAAGGCGAATAGACCAGCCTTTAGACTTTGTTTCAAGACGGATTTTGAGCGCATCATCATGGTTCATCCTTAAACGGAGATGAATAAAAAAACTGACCGAATAAGATAAAAATGCTCTGATTTTGAATAGTTTTTATGTTTATTTACAGGTCTGTTTGATTCTAATAGCTTTCATGCAAATGTCATTAATTATTTATTTGAAAGGATATACTGCATTTGGATAAAGTGTGAACTGCATAACAATTCGATTGAGATAAAATGCAAATTTAAAATCAAGCAAAAAAAGAAGCGGCTATGTTTTTTGCAAGTGACAATCAATTTCGCTGGGATTAAACTAGTCCAACTTAATAACAACCGAGTGGGAAAGGGAATGCTAACAGCTCAAGAAGCTTTAAGCCGTCTAAAACAAGGTAACCAACGTTTTGTAGCGGGTGAGACAACCCACCATAAGCAATTGTCTCACCAAGCACGAGCAGAGATGGCGGAAGACCAAAATCCATTTGCCATTGTACTGGGATGTTCTGATTCTCGTGTGCCTGCAGAAATGGTCTTTGACCAAGGTTTGGGTGATCTGTTTGTTATTCGTGTTGCAGGAAATGTAGTTGCACCTTCACAGGTTGGCAGTGTTGAGTTTGCTGCTGAGCGTTATGACTGTGCGGTCGTTGTGGTACTTGGTCATAGCCATTGTGGCGCGATTCAAGCCACCATTGACACCCTGATGAACCCAGATAGCCCACCGTCTGCAAACTTGATGTCGATTGTAAACCGTGTCCGTCCTTCGGTTGAAACCTTGATGCAAACTGAACTGAAACATGATTTATGCAAACTGTCTAAACACGCGGTGCGTTCAAATGTATTTGCCTCTGTAAATCAGTTACGTCATGGATCAGCTGTGCTTGAAAGTTTAATTGCCAAAGGCAAGTTACAAGTGGTTGGCGCTGAGTACTCACTTGAAAGTGGTGAAGTGGTTTTTTTTGACTTCTGATCCTATGTGCTGATCAGAGTAAAAGGCGCTTTATAAAGCGCCTTTTATATAGGGATAAGCTAAATTTAATAAAATAGGCTGTGCTTTGCCATTTGGATGAACCAAATCTTTTTGCATCAAGCTTTTATTTCCCGCTACACCTTCCAAAAAGAAGGGCAGCAATTTAACTTTGTATTGTTGACTGACCACTTTGTAATTATTTTCAAATGCCTTGCTATAGGCTGTGCCATAGTTTGGTGGCATTTTCATTCCCAAGACAACCACAGTGGCATTGGCTTTTTGACTCTGTTGAATCAGTTGCGCTAAATTTTTTTGAATCATCTGAGGGGGTTGACCACGGAGTCCATCATTCCCTCCAAGCTCAATCACCACCACATTTGGCTTATGCGTTTGCAACAGTTTGGGTAAACGAGCCAAAGCTCCACTGGTGGTTTCACCACTCACACTGGCATTGACCACTTTGTGTTGTTTCGGATACTGTTGGTCTAACCGTTTTTGCAGTAAATTTACCCATGCTTGCTGTGGTTCTATGCCATAACCTGCACTAATGCTATCTCCTAAAACCATCACGGTTTTTGCAAAAACCCAAGTGGGGCTTAGGCACAGTGCAAGCAAAACCAAGTATGAACTGATACGTTTTTTAAATTTGCGATTTTGCACGAATATTTGCATATAGGGATGTTATGACCCAAGTTCATAGTGATGTAAGCATCATGCCACAAGTGATTATTTCTGCCCAGCAACTGACACAAAAGATTAGGGTGTGTTGACACTTTTAGCTTAAAAAAATAGCGAAGTAGTAAAATCAAATCACCAAACCCAATTTTACTATTCGCTATGCCTCGTACCATGCTGACAGATCAACACTGGCAAAAGTTGAAAGTTATTCTGCGTAATTTATCCATTCACCACAACTCAAATTTACGCAATTTTATTGAAGCTATTCTCTATAGAATTAGAACAGGTTGTCCGTGGCGAGATATTCCTTCTTGTTTTGGTCATTCAAACTCTATTTTCAAACGTTTTAATCGTTGGTCAAGCAGCGGTAAGTTACTTAGATTATTCAAATTACTAGCCTCATGCCCCGATATGGAATGGATTTTTATTGATGGCTCTCATGTACGTGCTCATCAACATTCTGCCGGCATAGCGAATCAATCTATTTCTAAAAGTGTAGGAGGAAACTCCTCAAAAATACATTTGATTGTTGATGCACATGGTAATCCTATTGATTTCATGATTACCGATGGAACCACACATGATGTTAAAGTTGCGCCTGATTTAATATCAACATTAGATTTAAAAGAGACAAAAGTGGTATGCGCAGATAAAGGCTATGATTCAGAACCACTGCGTGAACAGATCAGGAAAACAGGGACTAAAGCGAATATACCAAAGAAAACGAATAGCCAATCGAACAATGACCATATGGACTGGTATTTATATAAAATCAGGCATTTAGTTGAAAATATGTTTTGTAGATTAAAGCAATTTAGAGGAATAGCTACTCGATATGACAAGCTCAAAAGAAATTATCAAAGTTCTGTTGCCTTAGCCTGTATATTTTTATGGCTACCGTTATAGGGTTAATTATGAACAGTAAGTGTCAACAGACCCTAAACTTCCGCAAAAAGAACTGACCATTTTCTCAGATTTGAGTCTGAGCATATTAGCAGGTGAACAAGTCGCAATTACAGGACGTTCAGGTTCTGGAAAATCTACCTTACTGGGTATTTTGGCGACTTTAGATCAGGCCAGCGATGGTGAGTTAATCGTTTGTGGTGAAAGTATTTCCAAGCTCAATGAAGAACAGCGTGCACAGGTGCGTTTAAAGCATATTGGCTTTGTATTTCAGTCCTTTCAACTGCTGCCACACCTGACTGCGGTTGAAAATGTGATGCTCCCGTTACGGCTTCATGCATCATTTAACTTCGCTGAAGCGGAGCAACGCGCTTTGAGTTTGTTGCAAAAGGTTGGATTAGAGCGACAAGCCACCCAAACACCGAAGGTACTTTCGGGTGGGGAGCAGCAGCGCGTCGCAATTGCTCGTGCATTGATTGCTGAGCCAAAAATTATCTTTGCCGATGAACCAACAGGAAACTTAGACAGTCAAACTGCGCGAGAAATTGAGCAATTATTGTTTCAATTGAACCGTGAGTTGGGTACGACCCTGATTTTAGTGACGCATGACCATACGCTTGCAGAACAGTGCCAGCGCCATTTTGAATTACTCGATGGACAGTTGATCGAACATCCTCGAACGGGAGGATAAAATGAATTCGCTATTTCAACCCTTACTGAAGCAAAGTTTTAAAAGTAGCGGTGTGTATTTATTGATTATTGCGTTGATTCTCGCGATCAGTGCAACGACCGCGCTGAAGTTTAGTAATGAGCAAATTCAAAATGCCGTAGCGCTTCAAGCCGCTGAGATGCTAGCAGGGGACTTGGTTTTAACGGACAGCCAAAAACTCGACCCGAAATGGAAAGCACAAGCGACAGCTCTTGATTTAACGCAATCTGAAGTCACTGTCTTTAGTTCGATGGCATATACCGATGATCAGTTTGTTATGGTTAATGTCAAAGCCATCGATCAAGCCTTCCCTCTGCGCGGAGAGTTACGTATTCAGCCTGCTGCTAAGCATATTGCTTCAGGTGAAGCTTGGTTGAGTCAGCGTGCTATGGATTTGCTACGGGTTAAACTGGGCGATCAACTCAATATTGCAGATGGTGTGTTTAAGATCACAGGCTTGATTGAGCATGATTCCAATCAAGAGTTAGGCTTTTCGGGGTTCTCGCCGACGGTGATTATCTCAAAAGCAGATATTGCCAAGACCAATGCTATACAAGTCGGTAGTCGTATTGACTATCGTCTACTGATGGCAGGTACAGCACAAAATACTCAGCAGTTTGAAGCAACTTTTAAGAAGCAGAATGTATTGTCTGAAGAGGTCAGTGCGGCAGCTCAAAGTGTCAATGCTGAAGAGCCACAAAACAGCTTACGCTTACGCAATGCCAGTGAGGGTAATACCCGCTTAATGAAACCAATTGCAAATTTGGACACTTTTTTGCAGTTAGCGAATATTTTAACGATTTTGCTGTGTGGAATTGCGATTGCTTTGACCAGTCAGCGCTTTGTACAACAAAACCAAGATCACATTGCGCTATTGCGTTGTATGGGGGCGGCGAAGTCACAAATTCTCTGGGCTTATCTCAGCTTGTTGGGTGTGGTGTTCTTGCTTGCCATGCTGGTCGGGAGTGCAGTGGGGGTAGGGTTGGGTTATGGCCTGTTACAGCTAATGTTACAACTGATTCCACACTTAAGTATTGCATTTTCAGCGTGGGATATGCTGCTCGGGCCGATTCCGATTGCCATGTTGACCAGTGCCGTAGTACTTCTGGGTTTTGTCTTACCGAGTTTTTGGGAACTTTTGAATACCCCACCGATCCGAGTCATTCGCAGTCAAGAAAAATCGGTTTCGTCTATGTTTTGGATGTTGCTCGCAGGAACGGCAAGTCTTGTATTATTTAGTATTGTTCTGACTGAAAACATGGTACTGACAGCCATGGTGATTGGTGCAATTATCCTTCTATGTGTAGTGTTATACAGTGTGGTTTGGCTGAGTTTGAAGTTTATCCGTGGCTTGAAAAATGCGGTTTCTGCTTATGTCCGCACACCTTACCAGACTGCGTTTCAGATTACCGCTTTGGCTTTGGGGCTTAGTTTAATTACGGTCTTAGCCGTCTTACGAACCGATTTGTTAGAGCGTTGGCAGCAGCAAATCCCTGCGGGAACGCCCAATCAGTTTGTATATGGTTTACCGCCTTTTGACATGCCTGAGTTAAAAGCACAAATTGAGCAGAACCACTGGAACAGTACGCCGCTCTATCCGAATATTCGAGGTAGACTGATTGCCAAAAATGGACAGCCTTTTGCTGAGGATTTGGTGAAGCAAAATAATTCCTTACGCCGCGAATTAAATTTGACTCAAGCAGACCGTTATCCTAAAGATAATGTAATTGTCTCTGGCGCATCAAAACTCACAGCAAAAGGACAAGTTTCGGTAGAAGCCAATACCGCAACAGAGCTTGAGATAAAAGTGGGGGATCAACTGACCTTTAGCTTACCTGAGGGTGTCATTCACGCCAAAGTGGCGAACTTACGAACTGTAGAATGGGAAAGTTTTAGCCCAAACTTCTTCTTTATTTTTGCGCCACAGACCATGGATGAAAATGCGGGCAGTTATTTGGGCAGTTTCTATGTTCCTGAGTCAGACAAAGCGAAATTGGTCAGTATCATTCAACAATTTTCCAACACCGTCTTTATTGATGTCAGTTTAATTTTAGATGAAATTAAGCGCATCGTGACGGTGCTGGTGCAGATTGTCACGATCCTTGCAGTTTTAGTGAGTATTTCAGGTATTCTGGTTTTAATTGCTTGCCTGAACTTACTTATGGATGAGCGTAAACGTGAAGTGGCGCTCTTACGTTCATTTGGTGGTTCCAAGCAAAAACTCAGAACTATGCTCAGTCTAGAAATTGGCTTTATTGGTTTTATGGCAGGTGTGGTTTCTTGTTTATTTGCTGAAGCAATAAGTGCAGTAGCATGTTATCGCATGGGATTAGCTATTCAGCCACACTGGGAAATCTGGCTCATTTTACCACTGTTCATGACCTTACTCTGCGCGCTGATTGGGCGTTATCGCTTAAGTTATCTCAGTGATATTCCGCCTTTACAAAGTTTGAGAGAGATCAATCAATCGTGATTGATCTCTTAACATGTTAAGCGTTGAATCTTAGAAATTGAGCTGTTGACGCATCATCATTAACACTTCTGACCATAAGGGTTGAATATAGACCACAAGGTTTTGGCAGTGTAAGTAAAACCAATACGAACCGCAGGCTGCCAAAGCAAGGCTCAGCGGCATAATCCAACGCTGCTGTGTCTTTTGGGAGAGATACCAAAGTGCCGCCAAAATAGTACCCATCAACATGCCGCCAATATGTGCGGCATTGTTAATCCCTGAAATCATAAAGCCCATGGCTAAGTTGATTCCCATCACGATGAGCAAAGTCTTTTTATCTAAAATAAAACGTTGCTGTGGGAGCATCGGTAGTAGCGATAGAACCGTCAGTGCTGCGCCCAGTCCCATGACGGCACCTGAAGCCCCTGCACCGACACGCGGCAAGAGTTCAGGGTTTGCTAAACCCACACGAATCAGTTCATAACTGTCTTGAATGGCAATATAACCACTGAGCAAGCTACCCATGAGACCAGCAAGAACATATAGCGCAAGAAAATAGACACGTCCAAAAATTTGCTCCAGCACACTGCCAAAAATATACAGCGCCCACATGTTCAACATGAGGTGAACCAAGCCAAAATGAAAGAACATACTGCTCAATAAACGCATCGGTTCAGTCAAGAAGGTGAGCGGTGCATAGTCTGCTCCCCAGCGTATGGCATCAGCCGTACTTGGATTGCTGACATCCATGCCATGCAGGACTTGCCAAAAAAACAGTCCAACATTCACGGCAATAATGACGGCGGTAATCCACCATAAATGTACGTCGAATTTTGTTTTGATTTGCGGAGGTGTAAGCTCGGTCATGCTATTCTTGCTAAAATTTTGCTATATTTGCCTCAGCTTAGCATGAATAAAAATGATTTTTGGAGTAAGCCACTGGCATGAAAGCTTTTATTGTTCGTAGTTTGTTAGTCGTTGTCAGCTTCGTGCTTTTGGTACAGTTGTGGATTTTTGCAAGCCTAGCGTGGTGGCGTTACAAGCCAGTGGAAACCACCATGTTTATGCGGATTGATTATTGGTCTGAGCCATCTAAACCCATTCAACACGAATGGCGTGATTATGACGAGATCAGTGAGTACATGAAAAAAGCTATTGTTGCGGCTGAAGATGGCAAATTTATGCAACATCATGGTTTTGACTGGGATGGCATTCAAGCGGCGCTTGAACGTAATAATGACACGGGCAAAGTGGTTGCCGGTGGTTCAACAATTTCTCAGCAATTGGCCAAAAACTTATTTTTATATAACAAGCGTTCATTCATTCGTAAAGGTCAAGAAGCTGTTGCAACTTGGATGATGGAACGGATGTGGAGCAAAGAACGCATCTTAGAGGTATACCTAAACTCGGTGGAGTTTGGCGATAATATCTATGGCGTGGAAGCTGCAACCCAACACTACTTTGGTAAAAGTTCACGTAGCTTAAGCCGAGAGCAGGCGGTCTTTTTAGCGGCCATTTTACCCAATCCGAAATACTACCAAGACCATCAAAATGACCGTAAGTTGCAAAACCGTGAGCGCATGATTCGAAAGTATATGCGCTATAGCGATATCCCTTAATTTGATTAATGTGAAAAAGCCCAAATTTATGGGCTTTTTTTTATGAAATTGTCACAAAATTGAAGCATACTTATCAGGATAAAACGCATTCAAATAATCAAAGGTTAGCTATGAATACGGCAGCAAGCACATCTCCGATACTACAACCTGAATACGCGTATAACGATCGCTATATTAACCGTGAGTTATCGATATTAGATTTCCATTTACGTGTATTGGAACAAGCCGTAGATCCTTTACATCCGCTGTTAGAACGGATGAATTTCTTACTGATTTTTTCACGTAACTTAGATGAGTTCTTTGAAATTCGTGTTGCGGGCGTCATGGAACAGTTGGATCTGGGCAATGAAAGCCGTAGCCCCGATGGCTTAACTCCACGCCAAGTACTCGATCAAATTTCGCAAACCGCACATGCCGCAATTGAACGTCAGTATCGTATTCTCAATGATGAAATTCTGCCGAAACTACGTGAGGAAGACATTTGCTTCTTACGCCGTGGGGAACTGACACCTGCACAGTCCTCATGGGTGAAGAAATATTTCCAAGAACAGGTTGCACCTGTTTTAACACCGATTAGCCTTGACCCTGCGCATCCATTTCCGCGTTTAGTGAATAAAAGTCTCAACTTTATCGTGACTTTGGAAGGGAAAGACGCATTTGGGCGTCAGATTGATTTGGCCGTTGTTCCTGCACCACGTTCATTGCCACGTGTGGTTCGTCTACCGGATGAACTCACAGTTGGAAAAGAGCATCATGTGATGCTTTCAGCGATTATCCATGAGCATGTTTCTGACTTGTTCCCAGGGATGACAGCTACAGGCTGTTATCAGTTCCGTGTCACACGGAATGCTGATTTGGCGCTCAACGAAGATGTTGAAGACTTAGCCAAAGCACTGAAAGGTGAGTTAAGTTCACGTCGTTTTGGACGAGCAGTACGTTTGGAAGTTACACAAAACTGTCCAGAACATATTTATAACTACTTGCTAGATGAATTTGATCTGCATCAGGAGCAGTTGTATAAAGTCGAAGGACCTGTGAACTTGGCGCGTTTATTGTCCAATTTTAAACGTCCACATCTACGGTATGACGCACATATTCCTGTTATTCCTAAAGTGTTGAAAAAGTCGGAAAGCATGTTCTCTGCAATGCAGAAGCAGGATATTTTACTACATCATCCGTTTGAGTCTTTCGCACCTGTGATTAACTTGTTGCGTGAAGCTGCACGTGACCCACAAGTGTTGGCGATTAAGCAAACCCTCTATCGCAGTGGTGCAGACTCTGAAATTGTACAAGTCCTAGCAGAAGCGGCGCGTAATGGTAAAGAAGTTACCGCGGTGATTGAGCTGCGTGCGCGTTTTGATGAAGAGTCAAATATCGAAGTGGCAAATGTGCTACAAGAAGCGGGTGCTGTGGTTGTTTACGGCATTGTGGGCTATAAAACTCATGCCAAAATGATTCTTGTGGTACGCCGTGAAAATAATAAACTCGTTCGTTATGTGCACTTGGGAACGGGTAACTACCATGCGGGTAATGCACGTATTTATACCGACTATGGTTTGCTTACGACCGATAAAGAGTTGTGTGAAGATGTACACCGTATTTTCCAAGAATTGACAGGTATGGGGAAAATGGCGAAGCTGAAAAAGCTACTTCATGCGCCATTTACGCTCCATGCTCAACTGATCAACTTTATTGATGACGAAATTGCCAATGCGAAAGCAGGTAAGAAAGCGCAGATTATTGTGAAAGTGAATGCACTAACCGAAGTGCAACTGATCAACAAGCTGTATGAGGCATCACAAGCAGGTGTACAAATTGATCTCATTATTCGTTCAATTTGTTGTCTACGCCCGGGCTTGCCAGGGCTTTCGGAAAACATTCGTGTACGTTCGATCGTGGGGCGCTTCTTAGAACATACGCGTGTTTTCTATTTTAGTAATAATGGCGATGCGCGTATTTATGGTTCGAGCGCCGACTGGATGGATCGAAATCTATTTAATCGTGTTGAGGCATGTTTCCCAATTGAAGATCCAGCTTTGAAAAAACGTATTTATCAACAAGGTTTATTGACCTATTTGCAGGATAATCAACAAGCTTGGTTACTACAGGGTGATGGAACTTGGCTTCGTGCCACACCTGCTGAAGGCGAAACCGAGCATAATGCACAGCGTTATTTGCTAGATGTGATTAAATAACTTTAGGGGTTGTGCTTGAGTCTACTAAAGATTTAGGTACAAAAAAAGGAGTCATGTTTGACTCCTTTTTTATGCACTAAAATAAGCTTAGTGCAGATTTTGAGTAATTTTTTGTAGGATTTGTAATAGCACATCAAATTCGCTTTGTAGCGGCGTGCTTTTACGTGTCACCAAAGCCAAGATACGGCTTGGAGCAGCTTCAATTTGTTTGACCATCAACTCTGGATTCGCTTTAATCATATTGGTATGAATTGCGATTTCCGGTAATAGGGTAAAACCAAGATCAGCCGATACCATTTCCACAAGGGTCGGTAAAGAACTCGCTTTTAAGCGATGGTCATTCTTACGTTCACCAATTGGGCAGGCACTTAAAGTGTGGTCACGTAAGCAGTGGCCTTCTTCAAGCAACATTAAACGCGAAAGGTCTAAGTCATCCAGCGATTTGGCTTGGCTTGCGATATCTGATTTATTGCAGACCAAAAACAAACTTTCTTTTGCGACTTCAGCAACTTTTAAGCCACGTGTATCAAAAGGTAGAGCCAAAACGACCATGTCTAAATTGCCATGTTCGAGTTTCTCTACAATTTTCTCACTTTGCGCTTCGTGCAAATGTAGTTGAATTTTAGGGAGTTGCTTATGCACTTCATCTAACAATTGCGCCAGAATAAATGGCGCAATGGTTGGAATAACACCTAGATGTAAATCACCAGTTAAAGGCTCGCTCATTTCTCGGCTTAAACGCATCAGGTCTTGAGCATCTGCCAGTAGAACACGAGCACGAGCAACGACTTGCTCGCCTAGAGGAGTTAAGCGCACATTTTGGCGATCACGCTCTACAAGTACGCCACCGAGTAGGCGTTCAAGCTCCATAATCCCGCCCGACAAAGTCGATTGGGTTACAAATGAACGGCGTGCAGCTTCAGTAAAATGCAGCGTTTCTGACAGTGTAACGAGATATGACAGCTGTCTTAAGGATGGTAATGCAGCCATAGTGTCCTAATGATTATGATTTAAAGTGTTGTGCAAATAATTCGCTAAGATTTGGAATGAAGTGCGGTGGGATATCATGCCCCATTCCATCAATTAATTCAAATTTAGCGCCCATAATTGCCTTTGCAACCGCCTTTCCGTGACTAGGCGGGAGTAAACGGTCTCGCGAACCGTGTACCACAAGGGTCGGTTGTTGAATCTGTTTGTCCAGTTGCAATAAAGAACCTGTACATAATATTGCTAAAAACTGTTGAAGTACACCCGCAGGGTAATAACTTCGGCGATATAATTTGCGAGAAGTCTGAATTGACTCGATTGGATTGTGATAATCAGGCGAGCCAATGATCTTAAACACTTTCAAAGAGTGGCTCACAATTCCTTCTTCATCGGTCGATTCAGGTCGACCAATTAGACTAAAGAGTTGCTTTGGAAAAGGCGGCGGCAGTAAAGGTTGGTTGTTACTGGTGAACATTAGGCCGAGCTTTTTGACCTTCTGTGGATGACGCGCTGCTAGAATTTGCCCAATCATACCACCCATGGATGCACCAATCACATAACTTTCATCTAAACCTAAACGGTCTAAGAGTAGTGCTACATCGTCAGCCATGTCATATAAGTCATAAGGTGCACCACGGTTATCTAAACCTAAAGCAAAGCGCCCCATTAGTTTGAGGGTATTTAAGCGTGGCCCTTGATGTTTAATTTTTGAAGATAAACCAATATCGCGGTTATCAAAGCGAATGATACGGAATCCTTGATCAATCAGAGATTTGCAGAAGAAATCAGGCCAAAATAACAGCTGTGCTCCTAAGCCCATGATCAAAACAATGGTCGGATGATGGTCTTCGCCACCGATTTCGACATGGAGTTCAATACCATTGCCTAAGTCGACTTTGGTTTCGCGCATGAAAGAGGTATAGGGTGAAAGATTATATTGGAGTGCGCTATTCATTATTGTAATCCTCACATAAAGGACATCTATTGTTATAAATATCCTTTTATTTAAACTCTAAACCTGTGCTGGAATCAAGTCTGGAACCAGTTTTGTTAATGCTAAACGTTGTTTCGCTGCGGTTGCTCCAAGCAGTACGAAGCCGCGAAGTGTGCCTTGACTGTCTAGGGCTTTGGCAATCATGCCATCATCTAACTCTTCAGTTTCCCAGTTCACCTCTGCATCAATTGGTGCAGGTAAAACAGTGAGCGGCGCAGCAGGTGTTTTAACTGCTACAGGCATAGCAGGGTAATGCACCGCAGTGGTCTCGCCATTTAAGGTTTTCGCTAAAGCGCGTGCTTGCTGCATGATCGGCATGACATAAGGCAGCAAGAGTCCATTGACTTCAGCACAATCTCCGACGGCGTAGATATGTGGTTGATTCGTCTCAAGTTGTGCATTGGTCAAAATGCCACGACTGGTTTGAATACCTGCTTCTTTTGCAAGGGAAATGTTTGGTTGTAGACCAATCGCAGATAAGACTACATCTGCGACCAAAGACTGACCATTGGCTAAGGTCACAACATAGTCACCATTTTCAATTTTAGACACTTTTTCAACTGTGGTGCCAAGGACAAAATGAATACCTGTTGCTTCAAGGTTTTCTTTAAAGGCACTTGAAACATGCGCTGGCAATAAACGACCCAAAGGCTGGTTTGCCAAGTCGATGACGGTAGCTTGATGGCCTGTATGTTGTAAATCATTGGCAAATTCGCAGCCGATGAGACCTGCACCTAAAATGACTACACGCTTGTCTGCACGTTTTTCAAGTTTTGCACGGAAGGTTTTATAGTCGTCTAGATTGTTTACAACTTGAATGTCATTACTTCCATCGCCCGCAATGGCTAAGCGAATTGGGTTTGCACCTACCGCTAAAACCAATTGAGAGTAGGGCTGTGTAGATTCAGCGCCATCTTTAATAACGGTTAACTGCTGCTGTTCAGCATGAATCTCTTTCACCCAAGTATGCGTGGCAATTTGCATTTTCAGTTGTGTTGCCATTTTCTCTGCATCACCCAAAGCAATTTGTTCAGGCGCTTTGTTGGCAACAAAGGCATTGGACAATGTTGGTTTGGCATAATTAGTCGCATCATCTGCACATAGCATAAGCAGCTCTTGTTCAGGGTTCAGCTTGCGAAATTCACGTGCTACAGCATAGCCTGCCATACCTGAGCCAATGATGACGATGGGATGCATAAGGTTCTCCAGAGATTATTTTAAAGACGTAAAAAAAGACCATGCTGCATGGTCTTTAACACTATGAATTAGATTTCAACCATTTCAAAATCGATTTTTGACACGCCACAATCTGGGCAAGTCCAATCGTCAGGGATATCATCCCATTTCGTTCCCGCTACGATGCCATCTTGTGGCCAACCTTCTGCTTCGTCATAAATCCATCCACAAACGATGCATTGATACTTCTTCATTTGACTCTCCAAAACGCTGAACAAGAAAGGGTTCAGCAAAATAATCCATTACGCAAGCTGCTATTCATCTGAGTGGTTAGCATGCTTCGCTAACCTAAATTTTTACGCAGTTCTAATACGAATGTAAAGTAAATATCGGAGTTTAATGATTGAATCTATCTGCTAAAAGCGATGATCAGGACAAAACGTATCATTTAAAACCAGATCGTATTTTGCAAAAGTGTGAAAGATATAGATGATTGCAAGTCAAAAAGCTGTGTTTTTTCAATCAGCTGGTCTTTTAAAATCCTTAAAAATATAGACTATGGTCGTGATTCAAATGTAGAATTAAATTGCTATTTTAACATTGAGTACATCTATACCTAATATTTATTAAAAAAATGATTTAATTAAAAACAATAACTTACATAAATATTTTGGTTGTTCAGTCGGCTGCATAGCCAGTGCTTGACTGTTTTTTTAACAGATAAAGCTGTAAAATTCATCTATTCCTTTTCAAATTTTATTGATCTCCTATGAACAACTTGTCTACAACGTTGTGGTCGCACATTCGTACGGTCCAAGATTTTCCAAAACCTGGGATTTGTTTCTTCGATTTAACACCATTGTTTATGAGCAATATTGAGCCTTTAACCGACGCGTTAATTGCAAGTATTCCTGCTGAGCAGTTAGCGGAAGTAGACAGTTTTGTTGCTGTAGAAGCGCGTGGCTTTGTCCTTGCGAGCTTATTGGCACAACGTTTAGGTAAAGGTTTATTGTTGGTGCGCAAAGCAGGCAAGCTGCCACCACCAGTCGTGGGTGTGGGGTATAGTTTGGAATACGGTTTAGACCGTTTAGAAATGGCAGCCAATACTCCATCGCAAAAAGTGATTATTGTAGATGACGTTTTAGCGACAGGCGGGACATTAAAAGCCGTTAAACAGTTAGTGGCAAAATGTAATCATGAAGTGCTAGGTGCCAGTATTTTTCTTGATTTGCCTGATTTGCATGCTGACTTAGGTTTAAAGATTTGGTCAGTATTAGATGACAAATCAAAACCAGAATCTGTTGCGGCGTAAGCAGATTAAAAAGCCTTGGGACATCCAAGGCTTTTTTTATTTATATAAATATTGTTGTTCTAAATGTTCAATCAGTTGATTAATATTTTCAGGTTTAAGTAGTCGGTGATGTCCACCTTCAACCGTTTGAATCAACATGTAATTTTCTAAAATCTCCTGTGCCGCGTACATATCGATTAATTCATCTCCCAGCTCTAAATAGGCCACTTGCGGTACATTGTGATCTAAGTCAGTATCATTAATGCTCGGGTAATCATCGCGGAAGTCAGGGGCTAAGCGTGGGTTGGCAATCACACACGGAATTTGATGCAGTAGCGACATTTTCAATGCCCAATACGCACCAATACAATGTCCAACAATAATTTCAGGTTTTATTTTTTCAATAATATCGTCGTAGAAACTGGCTACGGTAGAAAAATTGAGATAGCGATAATCGATATCGATACAAAATTTCTGCTTTGCATCAATGGCATGGAATTTAGTGGACTCACGTGAGGAGTCTAATCCATGCAAAAACAAAATTTTAGATTCGCATCTGCTCATGATTTATCATTCAATTAAAAAAACTAAATTATTTTATGAGTGGAGAAAAGTTTACTTTTCCACGATTTATAATGTCCATTGTAGAGGGATTAACCGTGAAATGAAGTTAGCTTTTGGTCTAAGAAATAGACAGACCTTTTATACGGTGGGCGTATAAGCTCAGAAATAAACAGGATGTATACTTTTTTATATACCGCGTGGTTTTTGATGATGCTCATTCGTCTGGAATTCTGCTATGCTATGCAACTTCCGTTTTTTAATACATATACGAGGCAGAGATGACGCAACAAAACGCTCAATCGACTTCTGAACAAGCCATTTCCGAAAACGATTTAATTGCACAGCGTCATGCCAAGTTAAAGCAGATTGAAGATCAAGCCAAACAAACGGGCACTAGCCCATGGCCAAACACGTTTAAACGTGAACATTATGCGCAAGACTTACAAGATCAATTTGCAGACAAAAGCAAAGAAGAAATTGAAGCAGCAGAGCATGTTTATGTGTCTGTAGCGGGTCGTGTGATGTTGAACCGCGGTTCATTCATCGTGATCCAAGATATGACGGGTCGTATACAGTTATATGTGGCGCGTAAAGAATTAGCACCAGAAACTTTAGAAACCATTAAGAGCTTAGATCTTGGCGATATTATCGCGGTGAAAGGTTATATCGGTCGTTCAGGTAAAGGTGACCTTTATGTACATATTGAACACTTTGAGCTTTTAACCAAGTCACTTCGTCCACTTCCAGATAAATTTCATGGTCTAAACGACACTGAAGTTAAATATCGTAAGCGTTATCTTGACCTGATTGTGAACGAAGAAACACGTAAGACTTTTGAAATCCGTGCCAAAGTGGTTTCAGGCATTCGTGCCTTCTTAACTGAGCAGCGTTTCATGGAAGTAGAAACACCGATGATGCATGTGATTCCAGGTGGAGCATCAGCGCGCCCATTTGAAACGCATCATAATGCTTTGGATATGCCACTTTTCTTACGTATCGCGCCTGAGCTTTACTTAAAGCGTTTGGTTGTTGGTGGTTTTGAGCGTGTGTTTGAAATTAACCGTAACTTCCGTAACGAAGGTGTTTCGACGCGTCATAACCCAGAATTCACCATGATTGAATTCTATCAAGCTTATGCCGACTATAAAGACTTGATGGAACTTACCGAAAATATGCTTGAGCGTTTAGCGCTGGACATTTTGGGTTCAACTGATGTGCCTTATGGTGAAGAAGTGTATAGCTTCAAAGGCCCATTCAAGAAAATTTCAATGTTTGATGCCATTCTTGCACACAACCCACAGTTCATGCCTGAAAATGTCAATGATCGTGAATTCTTGGCAAAATTTGTGCAAGAAGAGCTGAAAGAACAGGTAAAACCAGGTTTTGGTCTGGGCAAACTTCAAACCATCGTATTTGAAGAAACTGTTGAAACTCAGCTACGTCAACCGACTTTCATTACAGAATATCCAGCTGAAACATCGCCATTGGCACGTCGTAATGATCATAACCCACACATTACGGACCGTTTTGAGTTCTTTATTGGTGGCCGTGAACTTGCGAATGGTTTCTCCGAGTTGAATGACCCAATTGACCAAGCTGAACGTTTTCAAGCACAGGTTTCAGAAAAAGACGCGGGTGACGATGAAGCAATGCACTACGATGCAGACTTTGTTGAAGCACTTGAGTATGGTTTACCACCGACAGCGGGTGAGGGTATCGGTATTGACCGTTTAGTCATGTTATTCGCTAATGCAGCAAGTATTCGTGATGTGATTCTGTTCCCACACATGCGTCATAAAAACTAAGTTTGATCTGAACATAAAAAGCCTGCATTCATTGCGGGTTTTTTATGGCTCGTGCAATTAGCTTAACTTTATTTGCTATCATGTTGATATATAATCAACAAGCTGGTCTGTAGTGTGCTTTTTAGTCTTCTAGGTTGCGAGTTTGGTGAGTCACATATATAGAACTGAAATAAAACCGACTTTAGGTATTTGTAGATGTATTACCTAGCAGAAAATTAGAGGAAAATTGAAGGGTGAATTGGTAAATAGGCTGAATACTTTGAATGAAGTTGATGTAATATTTGAGTTTATTTGGGGGATATATAATTGTTGAATAAAACTTATAGGGCTTATCAATTTTGTTTTATATGAGGTTTTTGCATATAAATATAATAAAACAAGCAATAGTGTGTATAACTAAATCTTTATAATGAATATATATTTTTAAAAGTGTAATAAGTACACGATTTTTGTGAGTTGGTGCTGTCAATGTCATTAAATGAGGAAAGACTTACTCATCTTAAACAGCTTGAAGCTGAGAGTATTCATATTATCCGCGAAGTAGCTGCTGAGTTTGAAAACCCAGTGATGCTTTATTCTATTGGTAAGGATTCAGCAGTGATGCTGCATCTGGCGCTTAAAGCGTTCTATCCTGCCAAGCTTCCATTTCCGCTTCTGCATGTAGATACGGGCTGGAAATTTAAAGACATGATTGCTTTCCGCGACAACATGGCAAAAACCCATGGCTTTGATTTGATCGTGCATCAAAACAAAGAAGGGAAAGATGCGGGCATTAACCCATTTGATCATGGTAGCTCAAAATATACCGACATCATGAAAACTCAAGGCTTAAAACAAGCACTTGATAAATACGGTTTTGATGCGGCATTTGGTGGTGCGCGTCGTGATGAAGAAAAATCACGTGCCAAAGAACGTGTCTATTCATTCCGTGACTCGAAACACCGTTGGGACCCGAAAAACCAACGTCCTGAACTTTGGAATCTTTACAATGGTAAAGTGAACAAAGGTGAAAGTATTCGTGTATTCCCACTATCAAACTGGACTGAGCTTGATATTTGGCAATATATCTACTTGGAAAGCATTCCATTGGTTCCACTTTATTTAGCTGCAGAACGTCCTGTGGTTGAGCGTAGTGGCACCCTGATTATGGTTGATGATGAACGTATGCCTTTAAAAGAAGGTGAAATTCCACAAATGAAATCGGTACGCTTCCGTACACTTGGTTGTTACCCACTTACGGGTGCAGTTGAGTCAACGGCAAATACCTTACCTGAAATTATCCAAGAAATGTTGCTTGCAACCAGCTCTGAACGTCAAGGTCGTATGATTGACCATGATGAGGCGGGCTCGATGGAGAAGAAAAAGCAAGAAGGTTATTTCTAACTGTTGATAAATCTCTCCCCTTGCGCAGCAGTGCTGCTCATCTTTTTCTAAGAGAGGAGAAAAGCCCTTCTTTTGTGAAGGGGAAAGTCTCCCTTAACAAAGGGAGATTTAGAGGGATTAAAGAGATTAAAAACCGATTTCTAAAGAATATGTGGAGTTTTGAGCAATGTCTCATCAATCAGAACTGATTAGCCAAGATATCTTGGGCTATCTAAAACAACATGAAAATAAAGACCTATTGCGTTTTTTGACTTGCGGTAATGTCGATGATGGTAAGTCAACTTTAATTGGTCGTTTACTTTACGATTCAAAATTGATTTATGAAGATCAATTGCAAGCAGTAACTCGTGACTCTAAAAAAGTCGGTACGACAGGCGATGCACCTGACTTAGCACTCCTTGTAGATGGTCTACAAGCTGAACGTGAGCAGGGTATTACCATTGATGTTGCTTATCGTTATTTCTCAACTGAAAAACGTAAGTTCATCATTGCCGACACGCCAGGACATGAGCAATACACGCGTAACATGGCGACTGGTGCGTCAACCTGTGATCTTGCGATTATCTTGATTGATGCGCGCTATGGTGTACAAACTCAGACGCGTCGCCATACTTATATTGCAAGCTTACTGGGCATTAAGAACATTATTGTTGCGATTAACAAAATGGACTTGGTTGAATTTTCTGAAGCGCGCTTCAATGAAATTCAGACGGAGTATGCAGGTTTTGTGGCGCAATTGGGTGACCGTAAGCCAAACAACATTATCTTTACGCCTATTTCAGCATTGAATGGTGATAACGTTGTCAATAAATCACCAAATACGCCATGGTATACAGGCGAAACGTTAATGGGTACGCTTGAGTCTGTGGAAATTAACCGCAGTTCAGTGACCAACGATTTCCGTTTCCCTGTGCAATATGTGAACCGTCCAAACCTCGACTTCCGTGGTTTCTGCGGTACGGTTGCGCTAGGTGATGTATCGGTAGGTGACAAAATCGTGGCTTTACCATCAGGTAAGTCGTCGACGGTTAAAGAAATCGTTACTTATGATGGGAACTTAGAGCGTGCCGTTGCAGGTCAAGCGGTAACCTTGACTCTGAATGACGAAATTGATATTTCGCGTGGTAACGTGCTTGTGCGTGCGGATCAAGCTGCGCCAGAAATTTCACGTTCGGTCAATGCCACTGTGGTTTGGATGGCAGATCAACCGCTGGTGATTGGTAAGTTGTACAACCTAAAAGTGGGTACGCAAACCGTTCCTGCAAAAGTCACTGCTATTAACTACCGTACCAATGTCAACACATTGGAAAAGGCACAAGTGGATAGCCTTGAGCTGAACGCTATTGCTCATGTTACCGTTGAGTTTGATGCGCCTGTCGTATTTGATCGCTACCAAGACAGTCGTTATACAGGTTCGTTTATCTTCATCGACCGTTTAAACAACGTGACGATTGGTGCGGGTATGGTGGAAGAGTCTGTGGAATGGTCTGCGCATAGCAACCCTGTCACAGCGGAAGACCGTGCTGCACGTTTAGGTCAAAAACCTGCTGCGGTAACTGTCTCTGCGAAAGCCCTAGAAAATGCACAAGCACTTGAAACCTTGTTAATTCAACAAGGTGTGGTTGCAATTGCGAAAGCAGGTCTAACTGCTGATCAGGTTGCATTAGTACGTGAAACAGGTGTGGTTGTGGTGACTGACCTTGTCGACGGTACAGATGTCGCATTCACTCAAGATGCGGTTGAAGAGCTAGCTGATAAAATTGTGGAATTGGTTCGCCTATAAGAGATTGAGCTGATTTGAAGGAACCCACCGTAAGGTGGGTTTTTTATTTCTATTTTAGATGGATAAATATTATTCAAATAAATAATGTGATATTTCAATAAAAATTCAGTGCTATAGAATGCCTCTTTTGTAGAGGGGTATTATGAAAAAAATATTATTATTTATTGGTTTAACTTTAACTTTTGCTGCTGATGCTAAACAGGCTACGCAAAGTGATGAAGCGATTAAGAAGGAAATTATTCAACAATCGATACAAACGTATTCGGGAAATTGTCCTTACAATACTGCAAGAAATGGAAGTCGGTGTGGTAAACGTAGTGCTTACAATCGAGTCGGTGGTGCTCGCCACTTTGTTATCCAGAAGACGTGAGTGATCGTATGGTAAAAGAATTTAAAGGGCGAGCGTAATTTAAGTTCGATCTACAAAGCTTGGAAAATGAAAGAAAACCTGCGGAGATACAGGTTTTCTATTTTGGTGAGGGATTAGACAAGCTTTAATTATTGAGATTGTTAATCGATTGGTTTTGTTAGGAAGTCTCATTATCTTTGTTTAAGCGCTTTTTCAGTTTATTCACATAACGTTTAAATGGCCAAGTAAATTGCTTCACAAAACTGTTTGGAATTTTATAGCCGACTGTGCCATATACACTGGCCAAATGATTAGGCATGTAAATCGATTTAAAAATCACGTCATAAAGTGGAATAAAGGCTGCATAATTTTTATCAATCGCAGGCTTTTCAGAAGAATGATGCCAATGGTGAAACTCAGGTGTTGCGATCAGCCAGCGCAGATAGGGAAAGCGGAAACGCACGTTGGAGTGAATAAAAATGGCATGGAAAGAAATAAAGACCAAATAAGCAAAGACAGCAGACGTATGAAAACCTAACAAGAAAATTGGTAAGGTTGCGATAAAACGGGTCATTAACACTTCAACGATGTGTAAGCGTGAAGAGGCTAGCCAGTCCATTTGTTCCGTTGAATGGTGAATGGCATGAAAGCGCCATAAAAAATTCACTTCATGCATCGCACGGTGTAACCAATAGGTGGTGAAGTCCACCACAATCAATAACTCAATAAACTGCAACCAAATCGGTTGTGCCTGCACATAAGGCACAATCGGGTTATTGGGAATATGTGTGATCCAATACTGAATAGGCATGACCGTTAAAAACGAAAAAAGCTGAATGCCAATATGGCTAAACATGAAATATTTCATGTCTGTGACCCAGCCGACGCGCAGAATTTTCTGTTCAGTGTTCTTTGCAAAGAATCCTTCAAGTGGTATGAAAACTAAAGCAAGGATGATTAAGGTAATAACGAAATAATCAAAACCTGCATAAAATGGTAGCGCAGGCAATGTCGGCGCTTTGATCAGCCCACAGCCTAAAACAGCCGCTAAAATGGTGATACACAAACCATAAAAACCATATTTATTCTGTTTAATGATCGCACTATAGGTACCAAAACCAGCACTGATTACAATGCCAAACAGTAAGGTATAGTAGAAAATATCATAGTGTTTGCTATAGAGCGGGCGTAGTTCTGGTGTGGTGAGCACAGTGGGGAATAAAAAACATAAAGCCGCAAAAATACCCAAAAAGCCTAAGGAAACAGAAAGAAATGCACTGATCTTGCCTTGCCCAGCATTGAGTTGTAGGTTTTCAAATTTTTTTCTAAGTTGATCTGTCATTTTAATTTAATTCTGAATTTTAGGAGTTTTGTCAGAGTTTGCTTGAGGGTGTGAGCATGCAAACAGAGGTTAAATTTTAGCGGTATTACAACTGTTCAGCAATCTTATCTAAAAAGATCAAGTAATCCTTCACGTTTACCTATTTGATTATAAATTCTGATGTTCTATTTCAGAATTTAAGGTTGCAATCATTAAAAAATTAACTAAGATATATCTTAATAATTTAAAGTTGTATCTTAGACATGTCTAGAACACAAAAAGTTGAATCCTTTACTCATTTGGAAATAGCGCCAGTGTTACGTAAACAGCGCCTATTTGAAGCGGGTCAGATGAAACTTTTAGCCTTACATCTCATTTCATTCGCACCTAAATATGGCTATGACCTTATTAAAGAAGTGAGTGAAATTGTGGGAGGGGGCTATTGCCCAAGTGCAGGAACGATCTATCCAACCTTGAATTATTTGGAAGAGCAGCAGTTTGTTCAGGTTGCGTTAGATGATGCTGAACGTAAGCAATACCGTATAACGGCCTTGGGTTTGAAGCATCTTGAGGTTGAGCAAGCAAATGTGGAAAAGATTTTATCTCGTTTCGATACGCGTAAAAAAATTCAAAATAATGAACAATATCTTGACATTAAACGTGCGATGGAAAACCTCAAAGCTTCCTTAAAGCTCAAGATACAACACAGTGAGCTGAGCGCTGAACAAATTCGTGTTATTGCAGAACAAATTGATCAAGCAGCGGTGAATATTGCACGTCTCTAGGAAAACAGAATGAAACAACATGCTTATGAAGTCACACTTAAACACATTGCAGATGCTCAAGGCAACCCGTCGACCTATACCGATATTTTGAGTTTTAACAGCTATAACCACGACGATATTTTTAACGTGTTACAGGTGATTCAAAACAGTCAAATGCTGGATGATGAAGCAGCGAAATCATTTGCTGTTGGTTTAAAGCTCTTTAGTGAGGTGATGCTAGAGCATAAAAGCCTTCCGCTCTTTAAAGATTTTATGCCACATTTTGGGCAGTTTATGAAAGCTTTAAAACAAACCGTTAAAACGTAAAACCAAAGCTAACTTTTATTTACTCAGGTCGATTATGTTCAACACGCTCCCCAAAATTCATATCAAACACTTAAATTGGTTAATGCCTTTATTACTTTCAGGTCTGATGAGCGGATCTATTTCTGGTTTTAACTTACTGTTAAATAAAGGCCTAGTGCATAATTTCTTCCACCTTTGGCTCAAAAGCTGGAGTCTATCTTGGCTGATTGCATTTCCTCTGATTATGGTGTTTTGCCTTTGGTTCGTAAATTTCTAATGCGGTTTGTATCTTTGCCTGATCAGCCACGCAACTGAATACCTGTGTTTTTCATCTGGCCCTAATCGTTCTACGTAATGTTTGAGAGGGATGTCGAGTGCAGTTGCATTGATGTCGCAGCTTGCTTTTTTTATCAATAATCAGCGCTATCACGTAGCAAAATAGGCTTCACACTATACATAAGTACGGTGTTCTTCATTTCAATTTATTTCTATGATCAAATAGGTCTATGAAACTTGAAAAATATCGCAAGAGTTAGGAATAAATCATGTCACAAACAACGATGCAACAGGTCATTATTACAGAGCCGGGTGGTGTGGATAAGCTGGCATATGAAACAGTGACTATCCCTAAAGCAAAAGCAGATGAGGTCTTGGTTAAGGTCCATGCGTTTGGCATTAACCGTCCAGATATTTTACAGCGTCAAGGTTTATATCCAATGCCGCCTGGGGTAACACAAGTGCCGGGGCTTGAGGTTGCAGGTGAAGTCGTTGCAGTTGGAGCTGAAGTTACCCAGTTTAAATTAGGCGATAAAGTTTGTGGTTTGACCAATGGTGGTGGTTATGCCGAGTATTGTGTAGTTCCACAAAGTCAAACTTTACATATTCCAGAAAATGTAAGCTTTGTGGAAGCGGCGGCTATTCCTGAAACTTTTTTCACGGTCTGGGCCAATGTATTCCAAATGGGTAAAGCCAAAGCAGGGGAAGTGGTGTTAATACATGGTGGAACCAGTGGCATTGGCACCACGGCACTCATGCTATGTAAAGCATTGGGCATTAAAACCTTTGCAACCGTCGGCAGCGATGAAAAAGTACAAGCCATTGCGAATTTGACAGATGCCATCAATTATAAAACCCAAGACTTTGAACACCTGATCAATGAGAAAACGGATAATGCTGGTATTGATGTCATTTTAGATATGGTGGGTGCACCGTATTTAGAAAAGAATTTGAACTTGCTCCGCCGCGATGGACGTTTGGTTTATATTGCCTTTTTAGGGGGTGCAAAAGCCAAAGAGGTTAAGTTGGGGCAAATTATGATGAAGCGCTTAACCATCACAGGTTCGACCATGCGTGCACGAAATACCGCTGAGAAGGCTGAGATTGCACAAGGTTTACAAGATCATGTGGCACCGTTATGGGCCAAAGGCGATTGCTTGCCGATGATTTATCAAACTTTTGAGTTTGATCAGATTCAAGCAGCGCATGCCTGCATGGACACGGGTGAGCACGTGGGTAAAGTTGTGGTAACAATCCTGTAATATTTCTAGAGTATAAAAAGTAGAGCTGTCATCATGTCGGCTTTTCTTTTGCCTAAAATTTTTCCAAAAAATAAAAATAATGTACTGAAAACAGAAAATAATTTCACAAAGATTAAAAAATGATAACTGTTCGACACAACCTGTCAAAACCGTGGTGTAAATTTGAAACTAAATTTAAACCTGACAAATTTACGTGGTTTTAAATGAAAAATAAAACAGAAAAGAGGGTTGTCATGAAAATTTTATCGACATCATATACACATGCGCATGGTTTCCGTGCGCTCAAGCGCTTGCATAAGGCGGTTATCTATAATAGTGTTTTACCTGATGAGTTACACAAGTTGTATAAAGCCTTAATTCATTTTGAACGCTATATAGAGCGATTAGCGCATCAGAAAACCGCTGTAAAGAAGAGGAAATCTAACTAACATTGAGCGCTTTTTTTGATAAAAACATGACATAGCTTGAAAGTTGACTGTTTGTCTTTTACTTAATATTATTCAGTGATTTATATTGAATTTAATGCTTAGGCATTTAACTATAAATAAAGACACAACATTGATTGTGCAGCGAGGGCAATATGAAGCGTAAAGCTTCAACACATGAACGCCTTGCGGAGCGTTTAGCAAATATTTTGACTAAATTAAATACTGGGTATCAATTGGGGGTTGCAGAACTAGCACATGAATTTCAGGTGAGTACTCGGACAATAGAGCGAGATTTTGATCGTCTCAATACGTATTTACCTTTACTTCAAGATGAATATACCAAGAAGTACTTTTTAGATCCTGTTTATCTTGGGCGCTTTAAGCTACAAGACATTCAGAACTTTGCGCAGCTTTCTGGGATCAGTGAGCTCTATCCATCTCTAGATATGTCTTTTCTACGTGGCCTGCTTGATGAGCGAGCGAATCAAGTGTTCTCTGCCAAAGGTTATTATTATGAAAATGCACAGCAATTTGCTGAACATTTTCAGGTTTTTGCGGGCGCGATTCATAAGCGTCAAAAAATCAGTTTTATTTATAATGATCGTTTGCGCCATGTTGACCCGTATCGTTTAATTCATCATCAGGGAAGTTGGTATTTGGCTGCAGCTGTAGCTGATGAATTACGTGCTTATCGTTTAAGTAAAATAGATCAAGTGGTTGTACATGAGTCGGAGCTTTTCGAGCACCATTTAGAAGTTTTGACCCAATTAGAGCTTAGTGAGGGGATTTGGTTTGCAAAGCATAAGCAAACGGTCAAAATATCGGTGCGACCTGAAGTTGCTTTATATTTTAAGCAACGTCTGTTATTGCCAGAGCAACAAATTGTACTAGAAGATGCATCGGGTGGTTTATTAATTGATTGTCAAATTTGCCATGAAATGCAACTTTTACCTTTGGTACGTTATTGGATTCCATACATTAAAATTATTGAGCCAGCTCATTTTCAAGAAAAATTAGAACAAGATCTGCAACATTACTTATGACCACCCTTATCGTGATAAACGAATGAGATATTATTTTTAAGAGAGTCAATGTGCTCTCTTTTTTGTGCATTGCATTATGCTTTTTCTGTAGGCATAAAAAAACCAGCTTAACGCTGGGTTCTTTATATGCACCATACTTAGAAGTATAAGAATGGTGCCCGAGGCCAGACTCGAACTGGCACGCTTTGTGGGCGGGGGATTTTAAATCCCCTGTGTCTACCGATTTCACCACTCGGGCTTTAACAAGATGGAGGCGGAGGTCGGAATCGAACCGGCGTCCACGGAGTTGCAGTCCGCTGCATGACCACTCTGCCACCCCGCCGCGTCTTGTTGATGCGTATATTAGCAAGCTCTGAAAAAAAAACAATAGTGCTTTCATTCGTATGCGCATAAAAACAGCATATAGCGAAAAATATTTAAAATTATCATGTATTATGTGCAAAATTGATTCATATCAACACTTGGAGATGTGCCGTGGCATTAGTTTTAGATGGTCGTGCATTGGCAAAACAAATTGAAGCTGACTTGTTAACTCGCGTTGAAGCGCTCAAAGTAAAATCAGGTCGTACCCCAATTCTTGCGACTATTTTGGTGGGTGACGATGGTGCATCTGCAACTTATGTACGTATGAAAGGAAATGCCTGCCGTCGTGTTGGTATGGACTCACTTAAAGTTGAACTGCCAAAAGAGACCACCACTGAACAATTGTTGGCAGAAATTGAAAAACTGAATGCAAATCCTGATGTTCACGGTATTTTGCTTCAACATCCAGTGCCTGAACAAATTGATGAGCGTGCATGTTTTGATGCAATTTCTCTTGCAAAAGATGTGGATGGCGTAACGTGTCTTGGTTTTGGTCGTATGGCCATGGGAGAAGCAGCATATGGCTCTGCGACGCCTGCCGGCATTATGACTATTTTGCAAGAAAACAATATTGAAATTGCTGGAAAGCATGCCGTTGTTGTAGGTCGTTCTGCAATTTTAGGTAAGCCAATGGCTGCGATGTTACTTCAAGCCAATGCAACCGTAACGATCTGTCACTCACGTACTCAAAACTTAGCTGACTTTGTAAAGCAAGCCGATATTATCGTGGGTGCGGTTGGTAAGGCAGAATTGATTCAAAAAGATTGGATCAAACAAAGTGCAGTGGTTGTTGATGCTGGTTTCCATCCACGTGATGGTGGTGGTGTAGGCGACATTCAGTTGGTCGGTATTGAAGAAGTCGCTTCTGCGTATACACCTGTTCCAGGTGGCGTAGGTCCAATGACCATTACCACGTTGATTCGTCAAACAGTTGAAGCTGCTGAAAAAGCTTTAGGTTAATTTTTATAAGACTCTAAAATCAGTTTTATGATGGTTTGGGAGTCGTGACATCGTCATTTGCTGTTGTTCGAGGCCGGACTAAATTTGATAAAAATGTTTCTGCGAAGCAGTAAATAAATGATGATTTCAGTCGAGTTCAGCAAATGGCAATGGTTTTGCCTACTTTTGTCGAAACAAAAGTAGGTCGAACCGAAGGTTATGCATATCATGCGTCTTAATGTGTAAGACTCCGTTGTGCGTTTATTAAAAAATTCTACAAATATAAAATGTCCATGAGCTGTACTTTCCAATTCCCCAAAGCCCCAGATCATTTACTTCAAGCCTTGCATGAAGTGATTCCACAGTGTGAATTGCTTGCGCAACAGCTTCCTGAAACATCTATTTCGCTGTGGCTCATTCCTCCCGTATTTCCAACCGATAAACTGGATGATGAAATCATTCGTCGTATTTGGAATGAAACGCCATATTGGATCTTTTGTTGGGCGTCAGGTCTAGCCATGGCGCAGTGGTTACTGGCAGAGCCACATCATGTCAAAGATAAGGTAGTGTTGGATTTTGGCGCAGGTTCAGGTGTGGTGGCGATTGCAGCCAAAATAGCGGGTGCAAAACGTGTAATTTGTTGTGATATTGATGCAGTTAGTTTAGATGCTTGCCGTGCCAATGCGGAACTCAATAACGTAGAGCTAGAGTATTTGGATGACTTGTATCAATCTGAACAGGTCGATGTGCTATTGGCTGCCGATGTTTTATATGATCAGTGTAATCGTTTCTTTTTAGATGAATTTTTAAAGTTTGCACCTGAAGTTTGGGTGGCAGATAGTCGTGTTAAAAATTTTAGCCATCCGCAATACATAAAGCTTGATGAGCGTAGTGCCACAACTTGGCCAGATCTAGATGAGTCACTAGAGTTTCGCAATGTGAGTTTTTATCGAACGTTGAATGTTCAAAAAAGGCATTAAGCCATTTTTTATATATCAGAAGGTCTTAAGAGCACGTATAGCGTACAACATGTAGTGTGCTTGGTCGTGCTTCAAGTGACTCGCGTGTTGCAAAGTTTTCACCTTGGTGTAAGTCAGGTGTATTGCTTAAGCCAAAAGTGGCACGAGTTTGACCAATTTGGCGTCCATATTCGGGAACATCTGCTGCAGTATTAGGAATTTCATTAATACTTAAAATCGCCAATTTATAATTCTTTTGTGAACCTAAAACTTTTTGGCAAGCACGTTGTAATTTGTTTTCATCGAGTTGCTGGTTCTTACGAGCAGCAAGCGTATAAGCAAGGGTAGCGCTCGACGCTGATTGATGTTCAATTTGATAGCCAACATTGCCATTGTATTGACGAGGTGTGCTTTGACATGCAGATACGGCTAAAACGATACAGCTTAAGCCTAAAAGTTTATACGTATTTTTCATATAAAAAGTTCCTAACATTATTCTTGTTCTTAGTATGCCATACGCGGGTGTAATTCACGATATTTCAATCAATCAAGTTTCGGCAAAAAATTGATCAGACATAAAAAATGCCTTCATTCGAGAAGGCATTTTTTATGTCTAGCTTATTAACTTACACACTTACTTTAAGCATCAATGATCGGTAATCATACTGTGCTTTTTGGTGTCTTTCATAAAGATGTAAGTCAGTAGAGATAAACCAATCATGAAGGTGATGTAGTAAAAGAAGTAGTTTTCATGTCCTGCATTTTTAAAGCTCAACGCCACAAGTTCTGCTGTACCACCAAAGATAGTATTGGCAATCGCATAAGGCAGGGCAACCCCTAGTGCACGAATATGTGCTGGAAAGAGCTCTGCTTTGACTACGGCATTAATCGCAGTATAACCTGTCACAATCACCATACCGCTCATACATAACATGAATGCGGTTGTTGGGCTGCTAGTTGAGCCTAGACCATTGAAAATTGGAATTGTGAATAGCACACCCAATACACCAAAAGTGATCATAATTGGTTTACGACCAATTTTATCAGACAGTGCGCCCACCACAGGTTGTAATAGCATGAAGACAAAGATTGCTGCTGTGGTGATCTCTGTTGCTGTGGTTTTCTCAAAACCTGAGGTGTTAACTAAGTATTTTTGTAAATACGTGGTAAAGGTGTTGAATGCCAGTGTTCCACCCGCTGTCAGCATAATCACAGTGAAGGCTTGCTTTGGGTATTTGGTAAATAAAGCAAGTGCACTTGATTTTGGGCCACCATTTTTAGCTTGTTCCTGTGCATCTTTTGAGGATTGGGTCTCAACCAAGCCACGACGAATCCAGAACACCACAATCGCAAGTACAGCGCCAATGAAGAAGGGAATACGCCAGCCCCATTCAGATAACTGTGCTTCGCTCATCGTGCGTTGTAAAATGATCAACACACACAGCGCCAAGAGCTGACCTGAAATGAGAGTCACATACTGAAAACTAGAGAAGAAACCACGATGGTTTTTTCCAGCCATTTCCGTTAAATAGGTTGCGCTTGAACCGTACTCTCCACCAACACTTAAACCTTGCAATAGACGGGCAAAGAGTAATAAGGCAGGTGCGAGCATACCCACACTGGCATAGGTAGGTGCACAGGCAATAATCAGAGATCCCACACACATTAACGATACAGACAGGGTAAGACCTGATTTACGTCCTTTACGGTCTGCATAAATGCCCATGATCCACGCGCCAATAGGACGCATCAGGAAGCCCAGTGCAAAGACGGCAGCAGCTTGTAAAAGTTTTACCGTGTCATCCCCTTCAGGGAAAAACTGTGGCGCGAAATATAAGGTAAATGCGGCATAGACATACCAGTCATACCATTCAACTAAGTTACCAGCTGAACCACCGAGAATCGATTTTAAACGGGTCTTTTTATCGATGCTTACTGGAGCAGCTTGGGGAGATAGATCAGTCACAAAAATTTCCCAAAGAGAAGTTCGGAAAATACATCTTTTAACTTTTTTAAGTAGAAAAAGTTAAAACAATATATTTTAAGATTAAACAAAAAATTCTGTTTCGTTATACGCCCCTTATCCTTGGACTTCATTCGACTTTAGTCTAAATGTTGGTATGATTTATATGCTGTTAAGTTTTTCTAATGAATATCTTTATTTTAATAGGAAATTATCGTTTTACTTATCTAAAACAAAGTCTTGTGATTTTTTAATGTGTGAATAATCAATTAAAATACAAGAGTTTATAGAATTTTTTTATTTTATGGTGAATCTTAATTTTTAGAAAGGAACGTTTTTTTAGCTTGGAAATTAGTCGATTTTTCACTGAATAGTCAAAATTTACAATTAAATTGTAAAAATAGATGCGGCTATTAATTTATTTAGAGTAACGAATTTTCTCTGATTTGACTGGCTGTGGAATATGACAAGGTTGGATTTTGATGTTAAGTTTAGCGTGAAGAACAAAAATAACACAATAACTCAACGAGAGAGGTGAATATGCAAGACACAGATGCCATTTATGATATTGCCGTTGTGGGCGCGGGCATCAATGGGGTGGGCATTGCAAATGATGCTGTAGGGCGTGGTTTAAGTGTTTTCGTCTGTGAAAAAGATGACTTAGCCAGTCATACGTCTTCAGCCAGTAGTAAGCTCATTCATGGTGGATTGCGTTATCTCGAACAAAAAGAATTTCGTTTGGTACGTGAAGCGCTATTAGAGCGTGAAGTCCTGTTAAAAAAAGCCCCACATTTGATCCATCCTATGCGTTTTATTATGCCGCATTTGCCTTATTTGCGTCCTGCATGGCTGATTCGTTCAGGCTTATTTATCTATGACTATTTGGCAAAACGAGAAACATTAGAGGGTTCAGAGCTTGTTCATTTTAATGTCGATAGCCCGCTAAAAGATACGATTAAACGTGGTTTCGAATATTCAGATTGTACTGTGGATGATGCGCGTTTGGTCGTGGTTAATGCAATCCAAGCACATGAGCTAGGGGCTCAAATTCGGACACAAACGCGATGCGTTTCTGCGGTTCAGCAGGAGGGTGTGTGGTGCCTAACGTTGGAGCATCAAAAACAACACTACCAAATTAAAGCTCGAACTTTAGTTAATGCAACGGGTGCATGGGTCACAGATTTTATTCAACAACAACTGTCTCAAACCCCAAAAGCAGGCATTCGATTGGTTCAGGGCAGTCATATTATTGTAAAGCGTTTATACTCGGAACCGCATGCATTTATTTTGCAAAATGACGATCAACGCATTGTGTTTGTAATTCCTTATTTAGATGAATACAACCTGATTGGTACCACGGACGTAGAGTTTGAGGGTGATGCAAATCATGTATACATCACCGAGCACGAAACTGCTTATTTGATTGATGTGATTAATGATCATTTCAAGCTTCAATTACAGCCAGAAGATGTAATCTCAAGCTTTGCAGGCGTAAGGGCGCTGTATGATGATGCAAGTACCCAAGCCTCTAAAGTGACACGTGATTATGTACTGGCAATGTCTAAACCTGTTGCGGATGAAGCGCCATTGTTATCTGTTTATGGTGGAAAGTTAACGACTTATCGAAAGTTGGCGGAAGCGGCTTTACTACAGTTGAAACGTTATTTTCCACACATGAAGGCGGAATGGACGGCTGCGGCAAAACTCCCAGGTGCGGAAGGTTTTAGTTCAGTCGAGGTTTTATGTGCTGAGTTGATGCATGAAATCAAAGGGCTAGAGTCTCAAACAGCGCATCGTTGGGCAAACAGTTATGGTAGTCGAGTATGGCATATGCTCGCTGAGAACAAAGATGTACAAACTTTAGGGCAGTCTTTTGGCCATGGTTTGTATCAGCAAGAAGTGGATTATATGGTGAAACGTGAGTGGGCCATCAGCAGTGAAGATATTTTAAAACGACGGACTAAACTGTATTTAAAATTTGATGCACTAGAAACTCAAGCTTTAGACATCTACTTGCAGGATTTACACCTGCGTCGTATGCAGGGGGATGCTGCATAGTGTTAAGTATGTGTAATGGATACAGTTGATTTCGTTCTATTAAAAAAGCCGCTATCGCGGCTTTTTTAGATTTAAATTTCGATACCGCCGAGCTGTTTACAGTCTACAGGTGTCTTCCATTTTACAGCCGTTCCCCAAACGACTGGGCGAACAATACGCCAAGGCCAAAAGCCAAAACGTTGGCTGGCATTGTAGTTGATGACGACATTACCACCGACTTGATGTGCACGCTCAGCAAAACGCGGATAGAGTTCAACCACGCTGCCATAAGTGCCTTTAGCGACTTTGATGCGCTTTTTGATTTCAAATTGAGTTGAATCAGGTGTGCCTTTGATTGCGCAAACATGAAGTGCTGGCTGAGTTGTTGCTACTTCTGTTTGAGCCATGACTAGGCTTGATAAACCCAGTAGACCGATTGTGAGTGTGAGTTTTTTAAGCATGAATTACCCCTTGATAAGTTTTTGTTGAGTTATAAAGTTTTAAAATTATAAATAGATTAAAAAAAGACCGCTTACGCGGTCTTTTTTGGCTTAATTTAAAGATTAAGCAGATTGCTTAACAGCATCTAAAAGTTCGTTTTGGCGAGCTTTAAGTGCAGCTGGTAGGCGTTCACCAAGTTTGTCGAATAGCTCAGTATGGCTTTCAAGCTCTTTGATCCATTGATCTTTGTCTTGAGAAGTCACAAGGTCAAACTGGGCTTTAGTGAAGTCAGAACCTGTCCAGTTCAACTGTTCATAAGTTGGAACTAAACCAATTGGTGTTTCAACTGCATCAGCACGGCCTTCACAACGGTCAATAATCCACTCAAGAACACGCATGTTTTGACCGAAACCAGGCCATACGAAGTTGCCTTCAGCATCACGACGGAACCAGTTCACGTTGTAGATGCCTGGAAGTTTGTTGCCCGCAGCTTTAGCTTTTGCTGCTACTTCTTCACCAAGCTCTAACCAGTGAGAGAAGTAATCCGCCATGTTGTAACCCGCAAATGGAAGCATTGCGAATGGGTCACGACGAACGATACCTTGTTGACCAACAGCAGCAGCAGTTGTTTCAGAGCCCATCGTTGCAGCTTTGTAAACACCATCTACCCAGTCAAATGCTTCTGAAATTAGAGGCACTGTGTCTGCACGGCGACCACCAAAGATGAATGCTGAAATTGGAACACCAGCTGGATTTTCCCAGTCAGCATCAATAGAAGGACATTGACCTGCTGAAACAGTGAAGCGCGCATTTGGATGAGCCGCTTTTTCTGCGCCAGTGTGAGGTTGACCTTTCCAGTTGGTCAGGTTAGCAGGTGCTTCTTTAGTAAGACCTTCCCACCATACTTCACCGTTGTCAGTTACCGCAACGTTGGTATAGATGACATCTTTAGTCAATGTCGCCATGCAGTTCGGGTTGGTCTTGGTATTTGTACCAGGTGCTACACCGAAGAAACCTGCTTCTGGGTTGATTGCGTATAAGCGACCATCTTCACCTGGTTTGATCCAAGCAATATCGTCACCTACAGTTTCAATTTTCCAACCTTCGTAGCCAGCTGGTGGAATCAACATCGCGAAGTTTGTCTTACCACAAGCAGAAGGGAATGCTGCTGCGATGTAGTGTTTTTCGCCTTGAGGATTAGTCACACCAAGGATCAACATGTGTTCTGCTAACCAACCTTGTTGACGACCCATAGACGATGCAATACGTAAAGCTAAGCATTTTTTACCTAACAATGCGTTACCGCCGTAACCAGAACCGTAAGACCAGATTTCACGTGTTTCTGGGTAATGCACGATGTATTTTTCAGGGTTGCAAGGCCAAGCAACGTCTTTTTCGCCATCAGCAAGCGGCGCACCAACAGTATGTACGCAAGGAATAAATTCACCGTCTGTACCAAGAACGTCATAAACAGCTTTACCCATGCGAGCCATTTTAGACATGCTAACTGCTACATAAGGAGAGTCAGTTAATTCGATACCAATGTGCGCAATATGAGAACCCAATGGGCCCATAGAGAACGGCACTACATATAAAGTACGACCTGCCATTGAACCGTCAAACAAACCATTTAGGCGAGCACGCATTTCAGCAGGCTCTTCCCAGTTGTTTGTTGCACCAGCATCTTCTTGTTTTTCAGAGCAGATGTAAGTACGACCTTCAACACGAGCAACGTCAGAAGGATCAGAATTAGCAAGATAAGAACCAGGATGCGTTTCTTGGTTAAGCGCTTGCATTGTGCCGTTAGCGATCATCAAGTTGATATAACGTTGATATTCTTCTTCGCTGCCGTCACACCATTCAATTTTCGCTGGTTTTGTTAATTTTGCAATTTCTTCCACCCACGCAATAAGCTTAGGGTGACGAACGAATTCTGGTGCGTTCACTTGGGTCATGGTGAGGCCTATCTCAAATATGTACACGTTTGTACAAAGTACAATCTCAGCAATAAAATTTACTGCAGAGATGAAAAGATGAAAAAAAGTGGCTGTATTAAAGCATAATTTGATAAAAAAAATAAGACCAAAGGCGTATCTAAATTATGAACAGTTCGATGGAGTTGCTTCATTTTAATTATTAAAAAACAATAGTTTGGTTAGATTTCTTGCTTTTATTTTGTGTATTTATTATATTTATGAGGATTATTCATTTAAGATATTATTATTAAAATCATATGTTTGCATTTATTTTGTGATTGAGATTTATTATTGATTAAATAAATGGTAGTCATTTGAATTTTACATAACAAAACTGTTAAGTGTTGAATATTTGGACAAAAATAGAGCAATTACTTCAAATTTAGGTGCAAAATGTCAGAACAACTCAAACCTTTATCACTTATTTATAATAAAAAATCAGGTTTTCATGCTGCAAATAAAGATGAAGTGTATGAACAGTTGGTAGCAGATTTGAGTACTGCGGGTTTTGAAATACAGTCATTTGAGTTAAGTGAGTGCATCAACTTTGATCAGATGATGCAAGATATTTTACTACGTCATCGTCAAGCGGAGAATGTAGGGGTCGTCGTTGCTGCAGGTGGTGATGGAACTTTAAATGCAGTTGCATCTAAATTGATGGGAACGGATATTCCTATGGGGATCTTGCCTCTAGGTACATTTAACTATGTTGCGCGAGTGTTGAATATTCCGTTGGATTTATTAGAAGCGGCCAAAGCAATTAGTGAAGGGCAGCCACGTTCTGTACATGTGGCACAGCTGAATCAACATATCTATCTGAACAATGCCAGTTTAGGGCTTTATCCTTTATTTATTCAAAAAAGAGAGCAGTTTAATAAGCATTTTGGACGTTTTCCATTGCATGCGTATACCTCGGCATTGGATGTTCTCATCCGCGACCGAAAAGAGTTAAAACTTGAAGTAGAAGTCGATGGACAGCGCTATCCAGTGAAAACGCCATTGATTTTCTTTGGCAATAATCAGCTTCAACTAGCTGAAATGAAACTACGTATTGCCGAGGCGGCGGAAGCAGGCAAAGTAGCGGGCGTGGTAGTAGCAAAAAGTGATAAGCGGACTTTGTTCAAGACCTTATGGCAGCTGATAAAAGGCAATTTGGATCAGGCTTCCGATGTCTATAGCTTTGCAGCAGATGAAGTGATTGTTCATTCAAAGCGTAATAAGCTCACGGTTGCAGTAGATGGAGAAATTGTCACGATGACACCACCGCTGAAAATTACAGTACGTAAGCATGCGCTGAATATCATGGTTCCCGCATGATTTTACATTTGTCGGATTTACACTTTGGAACCGAACGCGAAGCCTGTATGCAGGCCATTCGTCAGTTATGTGAGGAACATCCTTTTGAAGCCGTAGTGGTCAGTGGGGACTTGACCCAACGTGCACGGTTTATTCAGTTTTATGCTTGTCGGCAGTTTTTAGACAGTTTAAAGCTGCCGTATTTGGTGGTGCCAGGGAATCATGATATTCCGCTGTACCATGTGTGGAATCGTTTTTTTAGCCCCTTTGCACGTTATCAACTGTTTTTTGGGGGGATGGAAAACACCTTAGAAACTGAACATTTTTATGTCATTGGAGTGAATAGTATTCGTCGGCGTTACCATACGCGAGGGCATATTTCACTGAGCCAAATTCAAGAGATTGACCTAAAATTGCAGCAAGCACCTGCACACAAACTTAAACTGATCGCTGCGCATCAGCCTTTTTATACTCCGCCAGACCATAGTCATGGTGTGAAAGACTGTCCGATGCTTGGTCGTATTGCATTGGAGCAATGGAGCCAACATGGTTTAAATGGACTTTTACATGGGCATTTACACCACGCTGCCGTTTATGATTTGAATCAGATTTATCAACTTGGGGTATCGCATCCAGTGCTGGATATCCATGCTGGAACGGCAACATCTTATCGTTTACATGCGGGTTTGCCCAATAGCCTGAATATTATTTTGCCGAATGCCGATGTACAACATTTGAGCTTTAACGCTGAAACAAATCGCTTCGAGTTGATGCAGCAAAATACCTCAGATTGAATCGAGTGTCTAAACTTTGCTTAGGTTTGCTTAAAAAGAGCGCAAAAATATAAAAATATTTTGTGTTTGCCCTTGAAGCGTTTTATTCCATCCCCACAAAAGTGTCATATCAAAATTTTGTTGATGACCTAGGAATAAGAAGTCATCTTCACATCGTAAACAATGGCATTTTGAAAATGTCTATGGAGCTAGAAATGAGCAAAATTCGTCCTTTACATGACAACGTTGTGATTCGCCGCGTAGAAAAGGAAACTAAAACTGCGGGTGGTTTAATTTTGAGTACTTCTGCTGCTGAACAGCCAGCTCAAGGTGAAATCATTGCAGTAGGCAATGGCAAAATTACAGACAATGGCGTTCGTGCTTTAGATGTAAAAGTGGGCGACAATGTATTGTTTGGTGCATATGCAGGCACTAAAGTTAAAGTTGAAGGCGAAGAACTTCTTGTGATGAAAGAGTCTGATATTTTAGCGGTTCTTGAAGGTTAATTCAGAACGTTCATTTGCTGTTTAAGCAATACAATTGATTAAAATTTAAGAATATTTGGAGTTTAGTATGTCAGCTAAAGACGTAAAATTTGGTGATTCAGCTCGTTCTAAAATGATTGCAGGCGTAAACGTGCTTGCAGATGCTGTAAAAGTAACTTTGGGTCCTAAAGGCCGTAACGTTGTGATCGACCGTTCTTTCGGTGCGCCGCACATCACTAAAGATGGTGTAACGGTTGCGAAAGAAATTTCTCTAAAAGACAAATTTGAGAACATGGGCGCTCAATTGGTTCGTGAAGTATCTTCTAAAACCAATGACATCGCGGGTGACGGTACAACAACTGCAACTGTACTAGCTCAAGCAATTTTAAATGAAGGCATCAAGTCTGTAACAGCGGGCATGAACCCAATGGACTTGAAACGCGGTATTGACCTGGCTGTTAAAGCATTGGTTGCTGAAATTAAAGCAACAGCAAAACCTGCTTCTGATACTAAAGCGATTGAACAAGTCGGTTCAATCTCTGCAAACTCTGACGAAACTGTAGGTAAACTCATTGCACAAGCAATGGAACGCGTAGGTAAAGAAGGCGTGATTACCGTTGAAGAAGGTTCAGGCTTTGAAGATGCTTTGGACGTTGTTGAAGGTATGCAGTTTGACCGTGGTTATATCAGCCCATACTTTGCAAACAAACAAGACACATTAACGGCTGAACTTGAAAATCCGTTCATCTTGCTTGTTGACAAAAAAATCAGCAACATCCGTGAATTAATTACTGTACTTGAAGCTGTTGCTAAAACTGGTAAACCACTTTTAATCATCGCTGAAGATGTTGAAGGTGAGGCTTTAGCTACACTTGTTGTTAACAACATGCGCGGAATTATCAAAGTATGTGCGGTTAAAGCGCCAGGTTTTGGTGACCGTCGTAAAGCAATGCTTCAAGATATCGCAATCTTGACTGGCGCGACTGTGATTTCTGAAGAAGTAGGCATGACTTTGGAACAAGCTTCTCTTCAAGACTTAGGTACTGCGCACAAAATCACTGTGTCTAAAGAGAACACTGTGATTGTTGACGGTGCTGGTGATGCAGCTCAAATTGCTGAACGTGTCACTCAAATTCGTGCGCAAATTGAAGAATCATCGTCTGAATACGACAAAGAAAAACTTCAAGAACGTGTTGCTAAATTGGCAGGCGGTGTAGCTGTAATCAAAATTGGTGCAGCGACTGAAGTTGAAATGAAAGAGAAGAAAGACCGTGTGGATGATGCGCTTCATGCAACACGTGCTGCTGTTGAAGAAGGTGTAGTTGCTGGTGGTGGTGTTGCACTGGTACGTGCTGCAGCTGCGCTTGACGGTGTAAATGGTGCGAATGACGACCAAAATGTTGGTATCAACATTTTACGTCGTGCGATTGAAGCGCCACTTCGTCAAATCGTTGCGAATGCGGGTGATGAGCCTTCAGTTGTGATCAATGCTGTGAAAAATGGCGAAGGTAACTTCGGTTATAATGCTGCAACTTCTGAGTATGGCGATATGCTAGAAATGGGTATTCTTGACCCTGCGAAAGTAACGCGTTCTGCACTTGAGCATGCTGCATCTGTAGCAGGTTTAATGTTGACAACTGAATGTATGATTACTGACGTTCCAGAAGACAAGCCTGCAATGCCTGATATGGGCGGCATGGGTGGTATGGGCGGAATGATGTAATTCCAACCCTAATTAAATAAGTGTTTGTAATTTATTCATAGTTACTCACATATATTTGAAAAGAAAAAGGTCGCTCTATGAGCGGCCTTTTTTATTGAACTTTTTGATGTTTCTGACTGTGTGAATAAAAACAAAAGATAAGACGGAGACGAGTCAGCACATTAGGTATAAATGGATCATTTAAAAATTCATTATCCAGCTTCTCAATTCTTAAAATAGTCTATGTCGAAGTTCTAAAAGCGAAGCTTCACATTTTATAAAATATGTCTAGTTTGGGTTCAACAGAATGGTGTTTAGGTTTGGAGGATGACGTAGCTCAAGTATATAACGACCATAAAAAATGCAATTACCATTCTTTTGAGTGGTTTCTCTGTTTTCAAAGTTTGATAACGTGCTCTACCAAGCAATGCAACTGTGTGAGATGGGTCAGTATTTTTCAGTAGGCCAAAATTGGAATTGGCTGTTGATTTTTACTCTTACACAGTGGTTTTGCTCATGAAAATTAAGCTTAGGGATAAGAAGAGAATGAATTATAAAACATTGAAATTATCAAAAGATTTGCAAGGTCATCGTATAGCAGCCTTCCTGTTGCATGTTTAACGGCAATAATCACTCTGGTTAATCCATTCAAAACAAAAAATGGCTTGGGTCTTTAGCCGACTTCATGCAGTGAATGGAATGAAACTACCAGATCTTTTTTCGCAAAATAACTTGTGTACATGGTTTTGTACAGTTGTGAATTTGTGCCTGAACGCTGAAAAAAATGAGGATTCTAAAATGCGAATGATACCTATACAAGCTGAATCTCCGCCTTTAAGAAGCCTGCAAGTGCAGGGACAAACCTATCGCTATCACGTGATGATCAAACCCACTGGGGCACAGTGCAATTTAGACTGTAGTTATTGCTTCTATTTGCATAAACAAGACATGTTACAGCAACCAAAAGTTCCACGTATGTCTGAGTCGATGCTTGAGTTACATATTAAGCAATATATCGAAGCGCAAACGGGCAACGAAGTTATTTTTAGTTGGCAAGGTGGCGAACCGACGCTGATGGGCTTAGCCTTTTTTGAAAGAGTGGTTGAGCTGCAAAAGAAATATGCGAAACCTCATCAACGTATTGAAAATGATTTGTAGACCAATGGTACGTTACTGGATGAAGACTGGTGCGCATTTTTAAAACAGCATGATTTTTTGGTGGGTTTATCCATAGATGGGCCTGCCGAGTTGCAAGATATCCATCGCTATAACAAAGGTGGAAAACCGACGCATGCCAAAGTCATGCAGGCTGCTGCGTTATTACGCCAGTATCAAGTTCCGTTTAATGCCTTATGTGTGGTGAACCGTGATAATGCGAAACGCCCGTTAGATGTTTATCGTTTTATCCGCGATCAGGTGCAACCGCGCATGATTCAACTGATTCCGGGAATGGAAAGTGCCCAGTTTCAGCAGACAGCACCAGGCCATTGGAATCCTCAAGATTTACCTAAATTGGGCTGTTCAGCAGCGCAGCCGGGCAGCTCAGACTCTGTGGTGACAGACTGGTCGATTGCTGCCGATGATTGGGGCATATTCCTTTCAACTGTGTGGAAAGAATGGTTACAGCAAGACTTTGGGCAGGTCTTTATCGACCAGTTTGAAAACATGGTTTCAATGATGTTCGGCTATGGAGCGCAGAAATGTGTGTCGGGTCAAATTTGCGGGAAATCCTTGGCGGTCGAACACAATGGCGACCTCTTCTCTTGTGATCATTTTGTTTATCCCGAATATAAATTGGGCAACATTCACGAGATTCATCAAGGCGATTTAGTTTTTTCTGAGCGACAAAAGAAATTTGCATATGCTAAATCGAAGTCACTGCCAGAATACTGCCAAAAATGTCCATATCTTCAATTTTGCTGGGGAGATTGTCCGAAAGATCGGTTCCTCAAAACCCCTGATGGAGAGGCGGGTCTACATTATCTTTGCTCAGGTTTAAAACGTTTTTTTCATACTGCACTTTTATCTAAAAATGAAATTGCTAAACGGATATGACCGCATTAGGAAACTGTTGTCACAGGTTTTTAGAAAATGCTTTTTCTAAAAATTAAATTTTTAAGGCACTGATATTGTTCTGTGTGTAGTGCCAATTGGGTTTGAAACAAGGATGAAAATTCGTTGTATACGAATGTGTTTAAGGAAAATACCATGCAAAAAAACTGAATTTCTCGCTCTTTAGCCTTGGTAGGTGGAGCATTACTTTCAACAGCACTCATGGCGAAACCACCCAATATTTTGGTGATTATGTCCGATGATGTAGGCTGGCAGAACGTCAGTGCTTATAGTCATGGTGTTATGGGCTATGACACGCCGAATATTGATCGTATTGCCAAAGAAGGCGTGATGTTTACCGATCACTATGCACAGCCAAGTTCAACCGCTGGACGTGCAGCATTTATTACGGGACAATATCCGATTCGTTCAGGTATGACGACAGTCGGTCGTCCAGGTTCACCTTTAGGGATTAAAGCTGCAACACCGACTTTGGCAGAAGTGTTGAAACCGTTAGGTTATATGAGTGGTCAGTTTGGTAAAAATCATTTGGGTGATCGGAACGATAGCTTACCGACAGTACATGGTTTTGATGAATTCTTTGGTAATTTATATCACTTAAATACTGAAGAATTTCCTGAACAGTATGATTATCCAAAAGATCCTGAATTTGTGAATCAGTATGGAATACGTGGTGTATTACACTGTTATTCGTCCAACGATAATGATGGAACTATCGATCCTCGTTTTGGTGTGATGGGTAAACAAAAGTGTAAAGACTCAGGCCCTTTAACCCGTAAACGTATGGAAACGGTGGATGATGAATTTATCGCTGCCAGTGTCGATTTTATGAAGCGCAGTAAAAAAGCAGACAAGCCGTTTTTTGTATGGTTAAACCCAAGTCGTATGCATGTGTTCACACATTTACGTGACTCACATCGTCATCTGGCGTTAAAAGCCACTTCTGAAGAAGATTTGTACGGTAGTGGCATGATTGAGCATGACATGCAAGTTGGTCATGTGCTGGATGAAATGAAGAAGATGGGGGTGTTGGATAACACCATTATTGTTTATACTACGGACAATGGTCCTGAACACAGTGCCAAAAACCATGGTGGAACCACGCCATTCCTTGGCGAGAAAATGACGACTTATGAAGGGGGAGTCCGTGTTCCAATGATGGTGCGGTGGCCGGGACATATTCCTGCGGGGCAAGTGAAGCATGGCATTCAGTCGCATATGGATTTGTTTACAACTTTGGCGAATGTCGCAGGGAATGCGAATGTGGTCGAGGAGATGAAAACCAATCGTAAGCAAATTATTGATGGTGTAAACAATATCGACTATTGGACCGGCAAATCAAAAGAGAGTATGCGAGATAATTTTCTGTACTATCATGAATCGATTTTACGTGCAGTTCGTATTAATCAATGGAAAGTTCATTTTGAAACCAGTGAAAATTATTACGACCAATATCAAAAGCAAAAATTTCCAGCGATGTACAACCTTCGTCAAGACCCATCTGAGACTTTTGATAGTATCAGAGATCGTTCAGACATTATTCAAACCAAGCAATGGATTTCTGAACCCTTACAGGCATTACTGGGTTCACACATTAAATCGTTGATGGACTATCCACCTGTACAAAAGGCTGCAACACTTGATTTTAGTGAGTTAATTAAAAATTTGCAGAACCAAAAGAAGTAAATTATGAAAAAAGGGAGCCGAAGTAATTCAGCCACCTTTTTGATGTTTGGGGGAGTTCATGCTGCGACATACAAATAAGTAATTTAAATCATGCATGATGTTGCGAGTGTCTATTCTAAGGATTTGGTGAGTTTAAAGTTGAACTCAGGTTGATCCAGTACTTGGCCTTTATCGCCACGCATCTCAATAAATTGCGCACCAATATAATAAATACGGCTATCACCTGATGAGTCGAGCTGTATCAGTTGATCAGAGCCAGTCAAAAATTGAAATGAGCCTTTCACTTCATTGACATAATTATTATTCGATTTGCCTAAAAATTTTTGTTTCAGCACGAAATGACGATCTAAGGTCAGTTCAAGTTCAGTGTCGATCCCAGAACAATCGTGACAGGGCAGAACCCCTTGATATGTGCCTACCCAATCTAAGGCATTTGCTGTGTCTGGTGTATCTAACGCGGTTGCGCTAGTACTGTCGTCCAGAGATGCCGTGACATTGTGATCTGGTGGAGGATTGTTTTCATTCGGTTTTGAGCATGCCGTTAACATGGTGAAAGATAGGCATAGTACTAAAAAAATCTTTTGCATATACAGCACCCGATATTATTCAGTGTTTAGTTTTACCTTACAGGAGTGCTGGAAATGAATCTGTGAAGATCTGTGAGTGCTTCTGTATCTTCAATAAAGAATACTATTCACGTATTTTCACCTTTAATTTCGAAGACCCCGTTTTTTCCTGAAATATTTGGAATTAAATAAAATATACGTTTATAGATTAATTGTTGTTTTATTGAGCGCCTCGCCGTGTATTTGATCAGCAGCATTGCTAGAATCGGCGCGGATTTTCAGTAATGTGGTATTTTTTTGTGTTCGAAAAGCTTGCAGAACAAAGTTTAGCCTTAATGGGGTGGCAGATTGATAATCATTGGGATTTGAATATCGATCAATGTGTAATGATTGCAGCGCCACATACCAGCAACTGGGATGCGTTGTACGCTCGTTTGGCATTAAAGGCCTTAGGTGTGCATGTCCGTATCACTATTAAAGACAGCTATATGAAACTACCATTTGGGCCATTTGTTCGTGCAATGGGCGGGATAGGTATTGACCGTCGTCCGAAGCATGAAGGTGAACCACGTCCAAGTATGGTGCAACTCATGAGTGATCTTTTTAAAGAGCACCCTAAGTTGGTCATGTTGGTCACCCCTGAAGGGACACGTGCCAAGCAGGAACAGTGGAAAACAGGTTTTTACCATGTTGCAGTCAGTGCTGGTGTTCCGATTGCGCTGGCCTATATGGACTACGCGAAGAAAAAAACTGGGGTGGGTAAAATTATTTATCCTACTGGTGACTATGAAAAAGATATGGCTGAAATTATGGCATTTTATGCGCAAATTTCTGCTAAATTTCCTCAAGATTTCAGTGTCGATACTCGCTATCACAACGACTCAACTGTGTCTTAACTTCAAATTTAAGTCATATGAAATTAAAAAAGACAGCTTTCGAGCTGTCTTTTTTATTGCTAATCGTATTTTAAGGGTTTTGCTGGGGATTGGGTAAAACCCCACCTAGTGACTGGCATGCGGCCGTATAACTTTGTAGCTGTGTTTCAATCACTTCGGGCAGGGGCAGGTCAAAAATTTGATCGCCATGTTGATAGCTTTCTACATAGGATTTGGCTTTTTGTTTGCTGCTGGCAAGCACTTGTTCATGATAACTGGTCATACTGCTGTGGTCTGCCTGATCGTGCTCTATATTTTGACAGTTAAAAGATTGGAGAAGTTTTTCGGCTTGTTTTATTTCTTTGGATGAGCTTATGGAGCAAGCACTGATAAAGCAAAAACTCAGTAGTGCAAGAGGCAGTTTCATATATGGTGAGCGATGGGTTGGAAGGTGCGCCAATTGTATAAAGATTTTTGGAGTTGGAGAAAGCCCAGTAGAGCTAGGTTGTTTAAAGATGAGCCTATATTGACACAAAATACACAATTGCTGACCCAAGCTATTACTCAGGTTCAGATTCAGGTCTTATGGTGTTACAGAAAGCGATAGCTGATACATAGAAAACAGCCTGAACTAAACAATAAACCCAGTACCGTATGTTTGAACTGCCGCTCAGAAATTTTATAAAACAATTGCGCGCCGAGCATGGCAGGTAGACTCACACTCAGAAGTAAGATGCCCATATAGGGTAAATGTTGCAAGTTTAAATTTCCGCGGAGCAGATAGGTGAGTAAGGTGAATAGCTGAATGGCGAAATTAAAATGCCTTAAAATTAAGCGCTGTTGCTCTTTAGGAAGGTTTTTTAACATGACCCAAGCCGAAGGCAATGAGCCACAAAAGCCTCCCAGCCCACCCAATACACCCCCAAGAAAACCAATACTGCTATCGGCGTATTTTCCAGAGTTTTGAATGAAGCGAATTTGGGGATTAAGTAGCATTAATGGACACCAAAGAATCAAAAAAATTCCTAGAACCAGTTTAAAGGTATGTGCTTGAATGATGTCTAGCAGATAGGTTCCCAGTGGAACGCCAATCAGACCTGCAAGGATATAAGGTACAACGAGATTTTTATCAAGTTGAAAGGCAGATTCTGACTTTAAGGAAATTAGGTGACTCCAGACCGAGGCAAAAACCACCAAGGGCGCTGCGAGCTGAGGTGCCAAGATCCAGACCCAAAATGACATGGCGATTAAGGCAAATGCAAAGCCTGTGAGCCCCTGTACAAAACCCGCCACCATTGCACCTAAGATAAAGATCAACCAAGTCATATGCGATATATTTAAAATTTTAGCGAGTGTACGGTTTTTCGATCTGTCTACATAGTTTTAGACATGAAAAATGACTGAAGTCTTAGCTTGATTTTGAATATGTATATTGATCTTCATACATTGCGTAGCTCAGAACCATACTAATATGCGCTAAGGCAGCCTGATAAAGTCAATCAAAAGGGTGTAAAGTCCTAATTATGGACAAACCGCCACTTTCTTTTGATATAAGCCTGCGCGAACAGTACCAGCTTTGGTGTTCTTTATTTGAATCCAAGTGCTTGGAAGTTTTAACTGATTCAAATCTCGGTCGGCTTCCACATAAATATAGCCATTATTTTGAATCATCGGATCCGCCAAGAGGGCTAGTTCTTCCCATAGCTCTAGGCTATACGGCGGGTCTAAAAAGACCAAATTAAACTGTTCTTTTAAGGTGGGTAATGTTTGCTGTGCAGTCGCTACTTTTAACTGGGCACGAGACTTAGGGACTTTAAGGAGTTCCAAGTTTTGTGTTAAAAACTGTGCTTGACTGCGGTCAGGTTCAATTATCACTACTTTTGAGGCACCACGTGATAAGGCTTCAAATGCCAACGCACCCGAACCTGCACAAATATCCAAAACATTGGTATTTTGCACATCCCACATGAGCCAATTAAACAAAGTTTCACGTACGCGATCAGGCGTAGGGCGTAAACCTTCAATATTGGCAAAAGGCAGTTGACGACGTTTCCAGTCCCCTCCAATGATGCGGAGTTGGTTTTTCATAATTAGTCTGACTCCACAGGTGCAGAAGGTGGTGTAGCTGAACGGCTTGTATTTGCCGTTGTTGAAGCGGGTGCTGTATTTGGAATACTGGTTGGTGTTGCTGCACTTGTTCCTGCCGTGGTCGCTGGTGGAGTGCTACCACTTGGTAATTCACCCGGTTTAATCCCCGCTGTCATCAAACCACCACTAATTTGATGGTTTTGTGGACGAATTGGATTTTTATGACGAGTGAGTAACCAGTAGTCTAAGATCGGACGAGCCAGCTGTGCCGCAGAACCACCATGACGACCATTTTCCCAAACCACTGCAATCGCAATTTCAGGGTTTTCCGCAGGTGCAAAGCCCACGAATAAACCGTGGTCTAATTGACGTTCGGTCAGCAGGGCTTCATTATAGCGTTTACCTTGAGCAATACTTTTGACCTGTGCAGTACCGGTTTTACCTGCAATTTTATACATTGGCGTGCGAATGCCACGTCCAGTCCCTGTTTCAATGACATCGACCATGGCATCACGCATTTGTATCCAGTCTTGATCGGTGCCATTGAACTGGATTCTGCCATCAGGTGCATTTAAGTCTTTATGTGGTTTTGCGCCTTTACTGGTTTGTAAAACATGCGGAATCACATGTGAACCATGGTTGGCGGTAATGGCTGTTGCCATAGCCAATTGCAGCGGTGTTGCTGTAAAAGCACCTTGTCCAATACTCACTGAAATGGTTTCCCCTTTGAGCCACTTGGCATCTCGGGTACGCATTTTCCATTCAGGGTTGGGGTAAAGACCTGTACTTTCACTTGGTAAGTCCACACCAGTTTTTTCACCAAAGCCAAACTGCCGCATCCATGTGTTCATTTTTTCAATGCCCATACGGAACGACAGAATGTAGAAGAAGGTATCACAAGAGACTACTTGTGATTTATGCAAGTTGACTACGCCGTGTCCTGATTTTTTCCAGTCGCGGAATTTATGCGAATCGCCCGGAAGTGTGAAATAGCCATGATCGGAAATGGCCGTGCCCCAATCAATTAAGCCATAATGAATACCACCTAAACCAAACATCGGTTTAATGGTTGAGCCGGGTGGGTAAGCGCCTTGTACAGCACGGTTATATAGCGGTTGATCGAGGTTATCGCGTAAACCGCTATAGTCGGTATGACTAATGCCAGTGACAAACAGGTTAGGGTTAAAACTTGGACTTGAGACCAAGGCAAGGATTTCACCTGTACGTGGATCCATCGCCACGATTGCACCACGACGACCTGCAAGCTGCTCTGAGGCAACCGTCTGCAAACCATAATCGAGTGAAAGATATAAGTCATTACCACGAACGGGTTCTTTGCGACCCAAATGACGTAGCACGTTACCATGCGCATCGGCTTCGACCGACTCATTTCCTGGTACACCATGCAGCAAATCTTCATAGGAATTTTCTACCCCAATTTTACCAATCAGGTTAGTGCCTGCATACAAATCTTTATTGATGCTTTTTAATTCTTTATCGTTAATTCGACCCACATAACCAATCACATGGGCAAACAGTTCACCATGTGGATAGTAACGTGTCATTTGGGTTTCGATATTGACCCCCGGGAATTGATATTTAACTTCGCTAAAGCGAGCGATATCGTTTTCATTGAGATTAAGTTTAATGGAAACGCGTTCAGTTTTACGTGAGGCTTTAATACGACTGTTAAAGCGCTCAATATCATCAGGGGTGAGTTCTAAGATTGGCGTTAAACGTTCAATCGTAGCATCAATATCCGTCACATCCGCTCGACTCATCGTCGCGGTAAAGACAGGATAGTTGTCCGCCAACAGCACACCATTGCGGTCATAAATATAACCACGCGCAGGGGCTAAAGGTTGTAGGCGGATACGGTTTTGATCGGATGCCGTTGAAAACTCATCAAATTGCACCAGCTGCAAATAGGCATAGCGAGTGACTAAAATCAGCAAGAAAAAGACCACAATACCCATGGAGATAAAGGTACGATTTCGAAAAATGCGCTTTTCTTGTTGGACATTTTTTAAAGGAAAGTGCTGTTTCATACCAAATCGACTTAAACACATGGATAAAGAGGAAAATACCTGCGCGCTATTCTAACGCATGTCACACTGTTTTGATATTTGTTATCGCTGCTTCTGCTTTTCATTTTTGCCTAAATTTTGACTTTATAGACATCAAAAATATAAATTGCTGTATATAAGTGTTTTATAAATTCTGCTACAGTCAAAATCCTGTAAAAAGGGACCAATTACTAAAATAACATTACGGATAATGGTGACAATAATGACAAGAATTTATCCAGTGTTGGCACTTGTTGCCTGTGCAAACGTAGCCTACGCTCAAGATAATTCCTTTTTGCCAGATGCAAAAATTCCTGCTGGCAGTGCTCAAACGTGGAATGTAGGGGCTGGTGTAACGCAGAAATTACTGCACACCAATCTGGAATGGTTGAATCCTTATGGCATTGCATACGCAAAAGCTGGGGTATTTATCAATGATGATTACCCTGTAGGTGGTCAACTGGGTTTTAGATTTCCAGTTCATTTTACCGGTAAAGATAAAAATGGTTATTATCTCGGTGTTTATGCAGGGCATATTGACAGTAAGAAAGTAGATGGCGAGTACGAATCTCGCCTTGGTGGTGGTGTAGATCTTGCTTATGTGTTACTTAGTCCTGAACGAATCAGCACTTTCAGTGTGGGGATTGGCGCAGGGGAAAAACTCGAAACTAAATCGGGGGATGTGATTGTAGAAACCGAACCGAGACTACAATTTTCCTATACTCTAAGTTTCGGTTTATAGACACAATATCTTTTTTAAAACGCTATATAATTCAGTTAATAAAATTAAATATGGAAGTTATGCATGCTTGAGTACGTCAATCAGTTGTGGCAAACCTTTTTGAATCGACCCGATTTTTGGGCTGTACTCAGCATTATTCCTGTGACTGCTTTTGTGACGTGGGCGCACGTTTGGATGGCCCTGAAAATGGTTTTTTACCCGATTACATTTTGGGGTTTTCATATTGGGCGTTTGCCTGTGGGGTGGCAGGGCATTGTGCCTAGAAAAGCGGGGCGTATTTCAGGCATCATTACGGATAACACCTTATCTAAGCTTGGTTCTTTGCGTGAATTTTTAGATGCAATGGATCCTGAGGATATGGCACGGATCATTGGTGAGCAAGTTGGTTTTGAACTTGAGCACCTGATTGATGAAGTCATGATTGACCGCAATGCAGTACTTTGGGAAAACTTACCTTATTCGATTAAGCGTCGAATTTATGCGCAGGCACACAAACAGCTTCCGGCTGTGCTCAGAGAATTAGTGACCGAACTGACCATGAACGTCGAGTCACTTGTGGATATGCGCGATATGGTGGTCAGCCAAATGGAAGGTGACCGCAGACTAATGGTGCGTATGTTCTTGAAAGTGGGTCAGAAAGAAATCAACTTTATTTGGCATATTAGTGCCCTCATTGGGATGTTCTTTGGTATCTTCCAAATGATTGTTTGGTTTGTGGTGCCATGGCATTGGACCGTGCCATTTTGGGCGGCAGTATGGGGCTTCTTAACCAACTGGATTGCGATTTGGATGGTGTTTAATCCAATTGAGCCACACTATGTTCGATACTTGCAACTGACTGAATTAACAAAAGATCGTAAGTTTCCATGGATTAAACCTGTGATTCCGCGCATTGGGACTTATAATGTGCAAGGCGCTTTCATGAAGCGTCAAGAAGAAGTGTCTGATGTGTTTGCAAGTGTAGTCACAGAAGACCTGATTACGTTAAAATCCATCATGACTGAAATGATGTATGGCAATAAAAAAGACAAGACCCGTCGTATTGTCAAACGTCATATTAATGAAATCATGGAAACACCATTGGTGAGAACATCTTTGCAGCTGTCTTTGGGGCCACGTGAATACGCAAAACTCAAGACGGACTTGATTGATCGTTCAATTGAAATTACGATGGTGCCTGTATGCGACCCAGCGTTCAATGCGAGCCGTGCACAGAAAATCTATCAAATGTTTAGAGACCGTATTCGGGAGCTAACGCCGAAAGAATTTCAAAACTTATTACGTCCTGCATTTCAGGAAGACGAATGGATTTTGATTCTATTGGGTGGGGTAACAGGCTTCATTGCGGGTACAATACATTTGTTTGTAGCTTTCTTATAATTAGATGCTAAAAATATGTCGAATTTTTCGATATGTACAAAGTGTCAAATACATTGTTTAAATGAGGATGTTTTTTTATGCGCATTATCTTACTCGGACCACCTGGAGCAGGTAAAGGTACACAAGCTCAGTTGATCTGTAAGCGCTACAATGTCCCACAAATTTCAACCGGTGATATGCTCCGTGCTGCAATTCGTGAAGGAACTGAACTCGGTCTACAAGCTAAAAGCGTGATGGACAATGGTGGTCTTGTATCTGATGAACTGATCATTGGTTTAGTGAAAGAACGTATTGCGCAACCTGACTGTGTAAATGGCTGTATCTTTGATGGTTTCCCTCGTACCATTCCTCAAGCCGAAGCGCTTGAAAATGAAGGTATCAACATTGATCACGTGATTGAAATTGATGTTCCTGACGAAGAAATCGTACAACGTCTTTCTGGTCGCCGTCAGCACCCTGCATCGGGCCGTGTTTATCACATCGTTTACAACCCACCTAAAGTGGAAGGTAAGGACGACGAAACTGGTGAAGAGCTGGTACAACGTCCTGATGACCAAGAAGCAACGATTCGTAAGCGTTTAGGTTCATACCACACTGAAACTGAACAGTTGGTTGGTTTCTACCAAGGTCGCGCAGCGTCTGGTGAAAATGCACCAACCTATGACAAGCTGAATGGCTTACGTCCAATTGACGAAGTACAAGCAGATTTGTTTGCGATTCTTGATCAAGACAAATAATTGCATGTTTTAAACATGGCAATGTTTTGACATTGAAAGAGCTCTAAGTCATATTAGGGCTCTTTTTCTTGATCCTGTTAAAATGGAGTCGCGTGTGGCACAAGTTGGAATCATTGTTTTAATTATTGTTGCTGCGGCGGTATTAGTAGGTCTGTTTTATATCAGCGTAAAAATGCTACGCGATGTCAGTAAGCAAGAAAAAATGTCGAAGACGCAGCCAGAACGTCAGTTACATCCGAAGTTGCAGCAAGACTTAAAAGATAAATCGAATCAAAAATAAAAAACTGAACTTTAATGTTCAGCTTCTATCGTCGTTGTGGCAATACGTGCTGCACCAAATTCAAAACGATCTGGCCAGTTACACACATCTGAAACAATACACTCATGGCATTTCGGTTTGCGTGCGATACAGCAGTATCGACCATGTAAAATGAGCCAATGATGCGAGTCAACAATAAATTCTTTCGGTATGACTTTTACCAAACGATGTTCGACTTCAAGCACATTTTTGCCGACCGCTAATCCCGTACGATTGCCTAAACGAAAAATATGCGTATCGACCGCCATCGTCGGTTGTCCAAAAGCAGTATTTAACACCACATTGGCTGTTTTTCGTCCTACACCGGGCAAGGCTTCTAAATCGGCACGGTTGTTTGGCACGATGCTGTTATGTTTTTCAATCAGTATTTTACAGGCTTTGATCACATTCTCAGCCTTTGCATTATATAAGCCTATGGTTTTAATATAGGTTTTTAAACCATCTACCCCTAAGGCATAAATAGTTTCAGGTGTATTGGCGACTGGAAAGAGTTTATCTGTAGCTTTGTTGACACTCACATCCGTCGCCTGAGCAGACAAGGTCACAGCCACCAACAGCTCAAAAGGACTCGAATAATTCAATTCAGTTTTGGGATTTGGACGTTGTGCGCGTAAACGTTCAAAAAAGATTTGGATTTGCTTTTTGGTCATGTTTTTTACAGGTTTTCCGCTTGTGGTTAGCATGCTTAAGCTCCCTGTAACTGATGAAGCTGTTGGGTTAAGTCATCTAACAACAGACGTTTTTTCGTATCTTCACGCACGCTGAGCTGCTTTTCTAGTTTTTTGATTTGTACACGTAATTTCGCCAGCTCAATGGTGGATTTTGCATCGAACTTTGCTGCTATTTCTGGCTCTTTGTCGAGGATTTGAATATCAGGTACAGCATCGTTCTGTGCTGAAAACTGGGCAAATAAAGCCGTATCAATTTCGGCACGAACCACTGGACCTTTACGGTGTAGGCGCTGTTTTTCTTCACGTTGAATATGTGCGTAATAGCGTTGTCTTAAATCATCTTGCTCAGTTTTGCGTAAGATTTCCGTCGGTATACCGTTTACATCTGGAATAAGGTCAATACAGTCAACAGGACAAGGTGGGATACACAGTTCACAGCCTGTACACAGGTCAGTCAAAATACTGTGCATGAGTTTACCCGAGCCAATAATGGCGTCTACAGGACAGGCACTAATACATTTGGTACAACCAATGCATTCATCTTCACGAATGATTGCTTTCATTCTCTGTGGGCGGCCATCGGCTTGAATAGGCCAAACACTTTCTTCTGCAATTAATGCTGGCCGGTTTAGTAACTGAGCCAATGCATCGGCTACAGGCTGCCCGCCAGGTACACATTTATTGGCTGCTTCACCTTCGCTGATGGCTTGGGCATAAGGCAGACATCCATCACGATGTCCGCAGAGTCCACATTGGGTTTGGGGAAGGAGAGCATCGATATTTTGGATCAGGGAAATGTGCGAATTCATGCGTAAACCAATCCTGCAACTGAATTTGCAGAGATATTAGGAGAAATAGGTAGATCACTGAATTTTACCATGTTTTTTTTGAATAATCCTGTGTTCTGAAATGGTTCATTAACTGCATCATTTTTGAGCAAAAAAAGATTTTAAGCCCGTGTTTTCATTGGTGTTTTTTTATAAAAAATTCTAGGTATATTTTATATAAATAATTGTTATATAAATGATAAATATGTTTTTTGACAGAAATGTGTTGTGAATTGTTGGTAAAAGATATTTAATTGTTTGCGCCAAAATTTAACATTGTTTATAAAATTTGACCAATTTTGATCCATTTTCTGCTGAGGATTAAGCGTTGAAATATAACAGCCTTAATGAGTTTTTAGATTACGTGAAAACACGTGATGAACATCAACCCGAGTTTCTACAAGCGGTAGAGGAAGTCATGACCAGCCTTTGGCCGTTCATTGAAAAAAATCCTCGTTATGCAGACCACGGCTTGCTAGAACGTTTAGTTGAGCCAGAGCGTGCGATTCAATTCCGCGTTTCATGGGTGGATGATCAAGGTCAAACACATGTCAACCGTGCTTTCCGTGTTCAGTACAACTCGGCAATTGGTCCATTTAAAGGTGGTATGCGTTTTCATCCATCGGTGAATCTATCGATCCTAAAATTTTTAGGCTTTGAGCAAACCTTTAAAAATGCGTTAACGACACTACCAATGGGTGGTGGTAAAGGCGGTTCAGACTTCGATCCTAAGGGGAAGTCTGAAGGCGAAATTATGCGTTTCTGCCAAGCGCTAATGATTGAGCTATACCGTCACCTAGGTTCAAATACGGATATCCCTGCGGGTGATATTGGTGTGGGTGGTCGTGAAGTGGGCTATATGGCTGGCATGATGAAGAAGTTGAGTAATGACACTTCATCTGTGTTTACGGGTAAAGGTTTGACCTTTGGTGGTTCTTTGGCGCGTCCTGAAGCAACGGGCTACGGCACAGTGTATTTTGCTGAAGAAATGCTGAAAACACGTGGCGACTGCTTCCAAGGCAAAACAGTCACGATTTCTGGTTCTGGTAACGTAGCACAGTACGCTGCTGAAAAAGCAATGTATCTGGGTGCAAAAGTCGTTTCATTGTCTGACTCTGCGGGTACGGTATATGTAAAAGCAGGTTTTACCGATGCTTTACTTGCTGAAGTGATGGAATTGAAAAATGTGAAGCGCGGTCGTATTTCTGAGTTTGCGTCTAAGCATGGCTTTGAATACTTAGAAGGTCAGCGTCCATGGTCTATTCCATGTGATATTGCACTGCCATGTGCAACTCAAAATGAGTTAGATCAGGCAGATGCTGAAGTACTTCTTGCAAATGGAGTAATTTGTGTCGCTGAAGGGGCGAACATGCCTTCTACCTTAGATGCAGTCGAAAAATTCGTTGAAGCGAAAATTTTATACGCACCAGGTAAAGCATCCAACGCGGGTGGTGTTGCGACCTCTGGCCTAGAAATGTCACAAAATGCTTTGCGTTTGGGTTGGACTTTTGAAGAAGTCGATGAGCGCTTACATGCGATCATGAAAGAAATTCACCGTAACTGTGTGAAATACGGTACACAAGCAGATGGTACTGTGAACTATGTAAATGGTGCCAACATTGCAGGCTTTGTAAAAGTTGCAGATGCAATGCTTGCTCAAGGCGTATTCTAAGTTTATATACACTTAGAAAAATCTCTATAAAAAACCGAGACGATAGCCTCGGTTTTTTTACAGATCATTGAACGATTACAATAAACCTTTGACTGCTTCACGTTCAATAATCATGTCTTGAATATAAGCATATTTTGATTGGTCAGCCGCAGGGTTGGCAATTTCATAACGTTTAACACGCACGATTTGACGCTCTTTCGGATTGTGGGTGAAGCCATCAATGTGGTTATAGAATAAAGTCCAGTCTTTATCGACCTGTGTCTTTACGCCATTTTCAGCATATTTAATTTCACGAACTTGTAGGCATTCCATACGGGCAACACCTGCAGAACATGTTTTGGTTTCTGGTGAGATTTCTAAGAAAACAGTTTCACCTTGGCTTTGATATTTCGACTCAGCAGTTTGCTTACCAGTGAATACAATTTTTTCACCCTTTGCCGATACCACGGTCAGTGTTGGTGCATCAGGATCATTTAGGTTTAAAACAAACGGTGCTTTAAGGTTGTCAAATAAATCTGCTGCGATGCCTTCCTGAGCCATGGCTTTTGGTTCATATGCCATTTGAGTCGCCATCAGGTTACCCGTCACAATTTGATTATTCTCAACTTTCCAACTGGTACCCATACTGTTACAACTGGTTGCAATGCCTAAGCGACCTGCTTGTTTGTCAAAGTTTAAAACCAAAGGTTTAGGCGCATCTGGGATATTCGCGCTCCAATGGTAGTTTGCGAGTGTTTGATCTGCATTTTGTTGTAGTACAGACACAGCCAAATCTCCTACTTTTTGAATATCAGATGATTGGCAAGCAGCCAGTGCGAGTGGGAAAAGGACAATCGCTAAATATTTTAATTTCATGGCTTACAAGTTCTTGATTTAAAATAACAAGATACATGCTATCCGATGTTATTTTTAAAAGAATGGATACATTCAGTTCTTTTGGGTTTCAAAATGTATCCATAAATATTTCTTTGTTAATATATAAGTAAAATTTATACATTAGTCGAAACGGTAAATGTCCATGCCCAGTGCACCCATGGTAAAACTGCTATGCACAATATTAAAACGATGCCCTGTACCCATTGCAAAAAATATTGGGGCAAAGTGTTCTAATGTTGGGTGGTTACGGCGGACAAAAGGAATCGATTCCCAGTCTAAAATAGCGTCAAAGTCCTGATGGCTAAGTTTCGCGGCCACATGATTACGAAACGTCGATGCCCACTCAGGTACCGCTTGTGACTGACCATGCCAAGACAACTCGGCTAAGTTATGTGTGATACTTCCAGAACCAATCAGTAACACCTGCTGCTCACGAAGTGGTGCAAGAGTTTGTCCAATTTTATAAATCTCTTCTGCGGACAGATTCATCGGGAGTGAGATTTCCACCACAGGAATGTCTGCATCTGGATACATATGAAGTAAAGGCATCCAAACGCCATGATCACGCGGACGGGTACTGTTTGCATGAGCTGAAAAACCTGCTTCTGCTAATAAATGTAGAATTTCTTCGGCTAGAACAGGTTGACCGGGTGCTGGGTAGCGAATGTCATAAAGCTCAGCAGGAAAGCCTCGAAAGTCATGCCATGTCTCCGGACGTACTCCAGTACTTACTTCAAGTGAGTTACTTTCCCAGTGCGCGGACATAATCACAATTGCTTGTGGTGTAGGTAAGTTTAGACCCAAACGATGCAACGCAGGCCCAACTTGCTCTGGATTCAACGCAAGCATGGGTGAGCCATGAGAAATGAATAAGCCGGGTAGCGTTTGTAAGTTCATTGTGAAAGCCTAATAGGAGAAGATGAAAAGAATTTTGTCAGATTCTTATCATCTGTGTAATGGGGGAAATATCAACGTATTGTTCCAAAAAAAGAACAATACTTGAGCTTAACCTGCACGATGATAAGGATGATTATGATTAATACTCATAGCTCGGTAGAGTTGTTCAATCAGCATCACGCGAACCATCGGGTGTGGTAAGGTCAGTTTGGATAAAGACCAATGCCAAGCAGCTGCTTTGCGTACTGCTTCAGAGTGACCGTCAGGCCCACCAATAGCAAGCACAATATCATTGCCCTCAAGCATCCACCCTTTCATGGTTTCTGCCAGTTTTTCGGTGCTAAAATCACGACCACCGACTTCCAAAGCAATCAGTACTTCGTTACCTTTCATTGCATTTAAAATGCTATCACCTTCAATTTGACGGTATTTTAAAATATCTGCTTCTGAATCATTTTTACCGCGCTTTGCCATTGGCAGTTCAATAATCTGCGTTTGCACAAAAGGTTGAATACGTTTGAAATAATCTTCAAAACCAGTCAGTACCCACGCTGGCATTTTTTGACCAATGGTCAGAATACGGATTTTCATAATGGGGCATGTATAAGGAGACGATTCATTATAACGGTGAAAGCAAGGCTTTGTAGTGAGACGAAACAAAATGCAATTGAATTCACTGAACTAATGTTGCTTAATTCAACAGATGAGAGGAATAAGAAATACTTGGAATAATAACAATGTGGCTCAAAACTTTAAAAAAACAGGCTTTTTTGTTGATTGTTGTACTGGGTGCTTTCACAGTGCAGGTATTTGCAAGCAACGTCAAAATGGCTGATGAACAAAATCTACAAGTTTATTTAGAGCAAGTGATTGGTCAGGGCAAAGCACGGAACTATAAAAATCTTGATGAACTAAACCGTGTCTCTGCATGGATCAAAGAACAAATGCGATTATTAGGCGTTCCGTGTCACTATCAAAACTTTACGGCCAATCAGCAAATTTACCGAAATGTAGTGTGTAGTTTAAACGTCGGACGGGCAGACCGCGTGATTGTTGGGGCGCATTATGACGTCTTTGGCGATCAGGATGGCGCAGATGACAATGCCTCTGGCGTTGCTGGTGTGATTGAAACGGCGCGTATTTTGGCAGAGCAAAAGTCTAAATTGCCCAACAATGTGGACTTTGTGTTCTATAGTTTAGAAGAACCACCGTTTTCTAAAACTGAACAAATGGGCAGCTATGTGCATGCGAAATCGGTTCAGTCACAAAAAGATAAGATTAAAGGCGTGTATATTTTAGAAATGATCGGATTCTTTAGCGAACAACCCATCCAAAGCTATCCTGTGGGCTTAAAGTGGATTTATCCAAGCCATGGTAATTTTATTGCGACCGTAAGTAACGTCAGCTCACGTGATTTAGGCTCAGGCTATTGTACAGCGATGCAGCAACTTGATCAGTTGGAATGTCAGCGTTTGGTTGCTCCGAGCTTTGCTAATGCTTTTGATTTTTCAGATCACTTGAATTATTGGGAGTTTGATATTCCCGCAGTCATGATTACCGATACCGCATTTTATCGAAATGGTCACTACCATACCAAAGCAGACCGCTTAGCAACGTTGAATTTGACCAAAATGGCGAATGTGATCGATGGGTTGGTACAGCATTTATTGAAACCTTAATATATTTGAGCAATAAAAAACGCAGTTCCCAAGTAGCGAGAACTGCGATAAAAGGTCATCCGTCTGGAGAATCAGATGACCATGCAATTTCAAATCATCAATAAAAAGAAACATACAGCGCGTATCTGTTCTTATTATTTATATCGGGCTTTTTATCGATTTTTCAAGTCTGATTGATGATAGAGGAAAAGGTTTAATACAAAAATTCAAACAACCTAAGTGAAAATTTGGGGCTTCATCTATTTCACGTCATGGAATGTAGGCCAATCATATTTCCTTCGCTATCAAAGGCCAGCACAATAAAACCATATTCACCAATAGCCGTTTTTGCTTCATGAATTTTTCCACCAGACTCAACAAGCCGGCTCGCTTCATTCGCACAATCGTCACATGAAAAATAGATTAAGGTACTATTTCCTCCTGCGGATAGGCCTGGCATTTTCACCAGTGCACCTGAAGCGCCATAGGCTTGCATGTCTGAGGGGAAAGCCCACATTTGCAGTGAATTATCATCCGCTGGTGGGGTTAATTCAGTTAATTGAATATTAAAAACAGATTCATAAAATTGTTTGGCACGAGATAAGTCATCCACATAAATTTCAAACCAGCCAATCGGGTTTTTCATTTTAGTTGTCCTACATGTATCTCTTGATCAAATTATTGTAGGAAATAAAAGCATAAAGATGTGTGGTGTTATCTACAGTAAATTGTAATAAAAAAGAGAGCCGAAGCTCTCTTTTTTTTAAGATGCAGAATTAGTGGCGTGCAGCTTTTTTGCCTTCATCGACCGCTTTCACTATTGGTGCTTTGACCAAAGGCTCAGGCATAGATGTCAACGCCAGTGGTAAAATCTCATCAATTGATTTCACCGCTTTAATCTCTAAACCTTCTTTAACATTGTCAGGGATTTCAGATAAATCACGGACGTTGTCTTGAGGAATGAAGACCAGCTTAATTCCACCACGGTGTGCAGCCAGAAGTTTCTCTTTCAAGCCACCAATGCGCATTGCACGACCACCGAGACTGGTTTCACCTGTCATGGCAATATCAGGGCGAATTGGGATGCCTGTGAAAGCAGAAACCAATGCAGTTGTTAACGCTAAACCTGCAGAAGGGCCATCTTTCGGTGTTGCACCTTCTGGTAAGTGGACGTGAACATCGGTTTCTTCGAAACGTGTCGACTCGATACCCAATTCATCTGCACGGGTACGCACGACAGTCATAGCAGCGGTAATCGATTCTTTCATTACATCGCCGAGTGAACCCGTGGTAATGAATTTACCTTTACCTTTGACCGCAGCAACTTCAATGGTCAACAACTCACCACCCACTGAAGTCCACGCTAAACCGTTAACACGACCGACTTGAGCTTCATCTTCCGCCATACCAAAGTCAAACTTATGTGGACCTAAGTAGTCTGGAAGATTGGCCGAAGTCACATCAACTTGCAGGTTTTTCGCCTTCTTGCTAACCGCTTCTTTTACCACTTTACGGGCAATTTTAGAGACTTCACGTTCTAAGCTACGCACACCAGCTTCACGTGTATAACGTTGCACGATGTCACGAATCGCTTCTTCATGAACAGTCAATTCTTTCGCACGTAGACCATTATTTTTCATTGCTTTCGGAACAAGGTAACGCTCAGCAATATTCACTTTTTCATCTTCGGTATAACCCGGTAGACGAATCACTTCCATACGATCCAGCAAAGCTTCTGGAATATTCATGCTGTTGGCAGTACAGATGAACATCACTTCAGACAGGTCCAGATCAAGATCTAAATAGTGATCGTTAAACTTGCTGTTCTGTGATGGATCGAGTACTTCAAGCAATGCAGAAGCAGGGTCGCCACGGTAGTCTTGTGCCATCTTGTCAATTTCGTCGAGCAAGAACAATGGGTTCTTCACGCCAACTTTCGTTAAAGACTGCACAATTTTACCCGGCATCGCACCGATATAGGTACGACGGTGACCACGGATTTCTGCTTCGTCACGTACGCCACCGAGCGCCATACGTACAAACTCACGACCTGTCGCTTTCGCAACCGATTCACCCAGCGAAGTTTTACCTACACCTGGAGGGCCAACCAAACAAAGGATTGGGCCTTTGAGTTTTTTCACGCGCGATTGAACTGCGAGATATTCCACAATACGATCTTTTACGTCATCTAAGCCGTAATGATCGGTATCTAAAATTTCTTGCGCTTTGCTTAAGTTAATGCTGACTTTGCTGGCTTTATTCCAAGGCGTATCTAAAATGGCCTCAATATAATTGCGCACCACAGCCGCTTCACTAGACGCAGGTTGCATTGCTTTGAGTTTGCGGAATTCGCTTTCAGCTTTTTTACGCACGTGTTCAGGCAAATCAGCTTCAGCAAGACGTTTTTCAATTTCAGCCACGTCATCTTCCGCGCCGCCATTCATGTCAGAAAGCTCACGCTGAATCACCTTCATCTTTTCATTGAGGAAGTATTCGCGTTGATTTTTCTCCATTTGGCGCTTCACTGAGTCATGTAAAGTTTGCTCAATCTGTTGTTCTTCAGATTGCTGCAATAAATACGTCATCAGTTCTTGTAGATGTGCTTCAAACTCATCGTGTTCGAGGAATTTTTGCTTCACATCAATATTCAGTGGGACACGGGTCGCTACGAAGAATAACAATTGCAGTAAATCGTCAATCTTGTTCGCAGCAGCAATCAGTTCACGTGCATTACGTAGTTTTGCTTCGGCATATTGAGCAAACAGGGCACGTAATTCTTGTACACGTGTTTCTTGCGTTGTTTCGTCAATGTGGACTGACATTGGGCTAAGTGCATGTTCTGCGGTTAGATAATCATTTTCATCAATGATTTTTTCTAGCTTTGAACGATGCAAGCCTTCAATTAATACTTTTATACAGTTTTCATCATTTTCATGATTCACAACTTGCACAATCTTCGCGACAGTACCGTATTGATATAAGTTGTCGTGATCAATTTCTTCTGAAAGAGAATCTTTTTGAGCAACTACAAATACTAGATTGTCACTGTTACGAGCCACATCAACTGCATTGATCGATTTTTCACGACCTACAAATAGCGCGATTTGCATGTGTGGATACACCACCACATCACGTAACGCTAAAAGTGGTAATACACTTGGAACCTGAGGCTCTAAGGTTTCTTGATTCATAATAATTTCAGACATGGGCACTCCTAATGAGTGACAACGGTGTTGCCATGTTTTTTATAGTGATGGGTATTTTAAAAAATACAAGGGCAGGTCAAAATAAATTGTATAAAAAATGACTAAGCATGTGATTTTTAAGTATTCTCAACAGTCAAAAATGTCAATTTTAGCGCTTGAAGCGTAAATGTTGTTGAGGGGTCAGCAGTCCATCTAAAGGCTGATCCCATGTTTCTCGATTCAAGCGCTGTGGCACCAACTGGAAGTGATGAGCCAAACCAAGACGAAATGGACGGTGATAGCGCGCAGAAGCCAAGGTTTTATCGTAAAAACCACCGCCCATACCAATGCGTGTGCCATAAGGATCACACGCCAATAAGGGCATGAGTAGCAGATCTAAATGTGAAACGTGCTGGCCACGTGTTGCCATGGGCTCTTGCATACCCAGCGGATGGAGGGAAAAGCGTTTATTTTGAAATTGATTGCGTGAAACTTTGACCCACACCAAGCGCTGATTCATATTGCAAATCATCGGTAAATACACTGCTTTTTTTTGATGAAAACAATATTCAATGATTTTACGGGTCTGAATTTCCCCAAAAGCATGTAGGTAGATCCCGACGCGAGTGGCATGTTTGAATTCGGGCGCACGTCTTAGGCGCTGTAAAATTTGAAGTTCGGACTGCTGCTGTTGATAGGCGGAAACTTGTCTGCGTTGTTTGCGAAGCTGTTTTCTGAGTTGGGCAAGTTCAATCGACATGGTGAACGCAGTCCTGAGTATCGGAAAGATGAGTGTGAAAATGATCGCCAAATTTAAAAGATGGTATCTGTTTATGGCGCAGTCGTTGAACCTTTTTTCAGTTCTTGCAAAATTGGGCAGCAACTGTCAGTGGTGGTTTTACATTCATCCACCCAAGTTGAAAGACGCTGTTTCAGTGCATTTAATTCTTGAATCCGTTGATCAATTTTTTCCAGTCGTTGCTGAATCACATCACGGACTTTTTCTCGGTCATCCAGTTGCAAATGCAATAGATCTTGAATTTCACTGAGCTGTAAGCCTGCATCTTTACCTTTTTGAATAAAGCTTAAAGTTTCAATATCTTGCTGACTATAGTAACGATAGTTTTGCGAGGTTTCAGGAATGCGCATGAGACCGATCCGTTGATAATAACGAATGGTTTCCACATTCACCTGACAGTGTTTCGCCAGTTTGCCGATAGTGAGCATAAAATAATCTCCAAAAGGCTTGACTCAGTACCTAGGTACAGACTTTATGCTAACACAATCAAAAAATAAAAGGTAAGTCAGAATGAGTGAGCAACATAAAACGTCTTGCTGTTCTAAACAGAAATTAGCGCCGATGGTGGTGAATATCGATCCTGTCTGTGGGATGACGGTCGCAGAGGACTCTCCCCATGTGTATGAGCATCAATCAGTTCGTTATTTGTTTTGTTGCTCAGGCTGTTTAAAGAAATTTTCGGCCAATCCAGAGGCTTACTTAACATCAGAAAAAGCGCCCAGTGCTTGTTGTAGTCAATCCAAAACAGATATAACTGATGCATGTGCGCAGGCTAAAGAGGAAGGTACATTAGTTGCATCCAAGGGTTGTGGTTGCGGATCAAAACCTGTGTCAAATTTAGAGAAGACCACATTTATTGACCTGGTGTGTGGCATGACCGTAACTGATTTAAGTAAACCGCACACCGAGTGGCAGGGGCAGAACTACTATTTTTGTAGTGAAAAATGTTTGCAAACGTTTATTGCAACCCCAGAGGCTTATGTAAAGGCTGAACGTTCAGATTCTGTAGTTAAATCCTCAGGTTGTTGTGGTTCGACCTCGAAAGTGGTTGAGAAAAAAGCATCTTGTTGTGCGCCTAAACCTGAAACAGAAGCAGAAAGCAAAGCTAGTTGTTGTGCACCCAAGCCGAAAGCAGAAGCTGCCAAAAGTAGCTGCTGCGGTGGAGGAAAGCATGAACATCTTACTCCATCAGGGTCATCCACATTTATTGACCCCGTCTGCGGCATGTCGGTTGACCCAAATACAGAGTTAAAAACAGATTATCAACAACAGACCTATTATTTCTGTAATCCTTCCTGCCTAGATAAGTTTAAAGGGGATCCTGAGTTTTATCTGATTCCACCCGATCAGCGTCCTGTGCCTGAAGGCGCGGCGGATATGGACTATACCTGTCCGATGGACCCTGAAATTGTACAAAAGGGACCGGGGACGTGTCCGATTTGTGGTATGGCACTCGAGCCGATGCAACCGACTTTAGATGATGCACCGAACCCTGAATTGGTGGATTTTAGCCATCGCTTTTGGATGACCTTACCACTGACCCTGATCGTGTTTGGACTGGCGATGGGTTCACATATTCATAGTTTCATTTCACCGCATATTCAGCCGTGGATTGAGTTGGTCCTAGCGACTCCTGTAGTGCTATGGGCGGGTAAACCGTTTATTGAGCGTTGCTGGACCTCTTATAAAACCCGCAACTTAAATATGTGGAGCCTCATTGGTGTAGGGGTGTTGGCGGCCTATATTTATAGTGTAGTGGCAACGATTTTCCCAAGTGTAATTCCAATGGAAGCCAAAACAGGGCATGGCGTTGCAGTGTACTTTGAAGCAGCTTGTATGATCGTGTCTTTAAGTTTACTTGGGCAAATCATGGAGTTAAAAGCACGTGCCAAGACTGCAGATTCACTTAAAGCCTTACTGAAACTGCAAGCCAATACGGCCAAGTTGGTTCAAAACGATCAAGTGGTAGAAGTGGATATTGGCATGGTCAAACAAGGCGATATTTTACAGATTTCCTCGGGCGAGCAGATTCCACTGGATGGTGTGGTGGTTGAAGGCAAAACCCATGTCGATGAAGCCATGATGACCGGTGAACCTGTGCCTGTGAAAAAGAAAATGCATGACACGGTGATTGGCGGTACGGTCAATCAACAAGGCAGTATTCGTATTCAAACCACGGCGGTCGGGGCGAATACCACTTTGGCGAAAATGATTCAGACAGTGGCAGAAGCACAGCGCTCTAAAGCACCGTTACAACGTTTGGCCGATGTGTTTGCCAAGTATTTTGTGATTGTGGTGTTACTGATTAGTGTACTGACCTTTGCTGCTTGGATGGTGTTTGGTGGTGCGCAATTTGATCTGGCACTGATGTGTGCGGTGGCGGTCCTGATTATTGCCTGCCCATGTGCGCTGGGTTTAGCGACGCCAATGTCCGTGATGGCCACTACAGGGCGCGCGGCACAAAAAGGGGTACTGTTTAAAGATGCAGAGGCGATTGAAGCTTTAAGTAAAGTGAATACCCTGATTGTCGATAAAACAGGGACTCTGACGGAAGGTAAACCAAGCCTTAAAGAAATTCAGTTGCTCAGCCCAAATGTGAACCAAGCGCAAGCGGAACAGTGGATTGCTTCGATTGAGCAATATTCAAGTCACCCGATTGCACAGACTTTGACGCAAATTGTGCCTGCACAGCAATTGCTTAAAGTGGCAGACTTTGAGGATGTGACTGGCTTTGGTGTCAAAGGTCAGATTGGCGAGCAAACCCTCTATATTGGTAGCCAAAAGCTGCTTGAACAACTCGGCATCACTTTAGATGATACTTTGCAAAGCCAGTTGAACCAGCAGCGTGCGATAGGCAATGTGATCAGTTTCTTAAGCAATAGCCAAGAAGTGCTGGCTTATATTTCTATTCACGATGCGATTAAGGCCAATGCGCAGCAAGTCATTCAACAGATGATTGATGATGGTATTGAAGTGGTCATGGCAACAGGTGACCATGAACAAAATGCCCAGTTGGTGGCTAAGGAATTGGGTATTCAACAAGTCTATGGCAACTGTACGCCAACTGAAAAGTTGGACATTGTGAAGAAATATCAAGCCCAAGGTAAAATTGTGGCGATGGCGGGAGATGGCATTAACGATGCACCAGCCTTGGCACAAGCCAATGTCGGAATTGCCATGGGCAATGGAACTGATATTGCTAAACAAACCGCACAAGTCACCTTGGTTAAAGGTGATATTCGTGGCGCAGCCGATGCTCTACATATGGCGAAACTAGGTGTTCGTAATATGAAACAGAACCTTGCTTTTTCCTTTGTGTATAACGGTTTGGGTGTGCCTGTCGCAGCAGGAATTTTCTATCCATTAACAGGGTTATTACTCACCCCGATGTTCGCTGCGGTGGCGATGTCACTGAGCTCACTGTCGGTGGTCTTAAATGCTTTACGTCTACAAAAGAGTAAATAAGTGCTTTTAGATTTTTACGGTCTCTTTTTAAGTTGAGTTTTAAAAAAAGCATCTTTTCAACAAAGGTGCTTTTTTTATGATGATTCGTAATGGAATGAAGCGCAGCGCGAATAAATATTGCTTTTTACAAGCGTCTTTTTTTGACTCAACTTGATTTAAAGAGCCTTGATTCGGTTAGACCGAGTAAGGTTGTAAAAGACGCAAAATAGATGTATTTGGGTAAGGCATAGCGCTTGAATGAGCGTCATCTCGTAAGACATTTTGAAATTATATAAAACAGTAACTTAAAAAATAGGGGGAACTGCCGTACTATAAGCGGGATGGAGTAAAGGCAGGATTCAGGGTGAATTTAAAAAATCTAGAAGCATTTTATTGGGTTGTGACTTTAAATAGTTTCAATAAGGCTGCCACAAAATTACAAACGACTCAGCCTGCCGTTTCACAAAAAATCACCTCTCTTGAAAATGATTTAGGTTTTAAAGTTCTCGATCGCAGTTTTCGACAGCTTAAACCCACTCATAAAGGCATGACTCTGTTTAAATATGCTGAAAAGTTTATGCGTTTGGAAACCGATTTGGTGGCTGAGCTGACTGAAAACCAACACCTCACAGGAACAATTCGTTTAGGTGTTTCTGAGACGATCGTTTATACGTGGTTGGTTGAATATATCGAGAAAGTACAAAAAGAGTTTCCTAAAGTTTCTGTGGAAATTGTGGTGGATTTGACTCCAAATTTGCAAGAGGGTGTGCGTACAGGGGATTTGGACATGGCCTTTTTGTTGGGGCCGACTTTGGCTTTTGAGTGTGTAGAGCAGGCGCTGTGTGACTTTGAACTGAGTTTTTTGGCAGCCCCATCTTTCAAAGGTGGTGTGGGTCAAATGTCGTTTAAGGCATTGATGTCTCATACCATTTTAACCTACCCGAAAATTACCTATCCCTATAAAGAGCTCAAGGCCAAAATGAAAGAGCAGGCACTGGATGAGCCGCTGTCTATTACCAGTTATTCGCTTGCGACCTTATTGCGTCTTGCGGAGCAAGGTTTAGGGATCGCCGTTGTGCCGACCTTAAGGGCCTTAAAGGAAATTACAGATGGTCGTTTAGAGATTTTAAATACACCGATCCAACTCAAAACCTTTCATTTCACCTCGATTTATATGCAAGGAAATGATGCGGCCTTGAAAGAGAAACTAACCGATGTTGCAGTCACTGTTTCTGAAAGCGCAATGAAAAGATTGCTTGAGAAAATTAAAAAATAATTGAGGCGCACACAGCTTTTTTACAAGTGATGTTACTTTATCTCAAAACGTAATTTGTTTGAAAAACTATAAAAGCAGCTTATCGTGCGTGATAAGTAAAATTTATCATTAGACTTTTAATAAATAATAAATAAAAAATAATAAAATACAGTTATTTAGTTTTAATAATGGATGTAAAAAGTCGTATTGTTCATCGTGCTTGCCTATGTTCTTATTTCAAATAGAAGATTTGATCCGCCATGGCTTTGGTTGGGCAACTGGGAATCTTTGTCAGTTAAAGGGATTTAAGAACAGAATTTGCAAACAAAATGATGTTCTTGGTTCAACTTGAAAATAGCGTTATTAAGCTCAAATGGACGAGGAACGCATTAAATATGTCTTTATTAAAATCTTCTTTTTTATCAGATCGCCAATGGGCCATTGTTGCTTCAATCTTCATGATGGCAACCTCCGCCATGGGACCTGGTTTTCTAACTCAAACCGCAGTTTTTACTGTGAAATTGGGTGCGGCGTTTGGCTTTGCCATTCTCGTGTCTATTTTGATTGATTATGTGGTTCAGCAAAATATTTGGCGTGTCGTAACGCTGACGCAAATGCGTGCCTCGGATATTGCCAATAAAGCCTTGCCGGGCAGTGGCTACTTACTGGCTTTTCTGGTCATTTTGGGTGGCTTCTTCTTCAGTATTGGTAATATTGCAGGCGCAGCTTTAGGTCTCAATGCATTATTTGGTTTGGACACTAAATGGGGCGGCATATTAAGTGGTGCTTTAGCCATTTTAATTTTTGCTTCAAGAAAAGCCACGCTGGCGATGGATAAAAGCATGATCGTTTTGGGGTTGCTCAAAATCATCTTGATTATCATTGTTGCCGTCATTGTGATGCCACCTGTGGGTCAAGCTGTTCATCAAACGTTTGCACCCGATCAGATTGATTTTGCCATCATCACTACGATTGTTGGTGGAACGGTCGGCGGCTATATCTGTTATGCAGGCGCCCATCGTTTACTGGATAAAGGCGCGGTTGGCCCTGAAAATATTGATGAAGTCGCAAGAGCTGCAACCAAAGGTATTGTGGTTGTAGGCATCATGCGTTATGTGCTGTTTTTAGCTTTCTTGGGTGTAGTGGTGAGTGGTGCAAGCATTGATTTAGCCAGCCATGATGCCAATCCAGCAGCACAAGCTTTTCAATATGCCGCAGGGACTTTCGGTTATAAATTATTTGGTCTGATTTTCTGGGCAGCAGGGATCAGTAGTACCATTGGTGCCGCTTATACTTCGGTTTCGTTCTTTACCGCATTTAAGAAAAACCTGAGTCCAAAACAAACCAATTACATCACCATTACATTTATCTCTTTAGCTTTATTGCTGTATGTCGTACTGGGCGCGACACCGGCTGGATTATTGATCTTTGTTGGTGGCTTTAATGGCTTGGTACTGCCAATCGGTTTGACTATTTTTGTTTATGTTGCCGCTTGCCGTAAAGATATGATGGGGAATTATAACTATCCAAAATGGTTACTTATTTTGGGTGTACTCACATGTATGTTGACATGGTGGATGGGCTATATGTCCTTTACCACAGTCTTTAATTATTTAACCAAACTTTAAGCCAGTAGACGGTGAAGTGATAAAGGAATCAAGCCATGTTTGTAGATTTAAATAGTGACTTAGGTGAAAGTTTTGGTTCATGGAAAATGGGCAATGATGACCAAATTCTACCCGTGGTGACGAGTGCCAATATTGCATGTGGCTTTCATGCAGGAGATCCGCTGGGGATTTTAAAAACACTGCGTAAGGCTGTTGAATTAAATGTCGCGATTGGCGCGCATGTATCTTATCCAGACCTCGTCGGTTTTGGTCGTCGCAATATGGATGTGTCACGTGATGAGCTGATTGCCGATGTGTTGTATCAAATTTCTGCACTGGATGGTCTAGCTAAAGTGGCTGGTTCTCACGTGCAATATGTGAAACCACATGGCGCACTGTATAACACTATTGCACACGATCACGCTCAGGCCGCTGCGGTGATTGATGCCATTAAAATGTATAACCCAGAACTGGTTTTGGTGGCACTGGCAGGTTCCCATTTGGTTGAGCAAGCACGTGCAGCAGGCTTAAAGGTTGTATCTGAGGCATTTGCAGACCGTGCTTATAACAGTGATGGTTCATTGGTTTCACGACGTTTGGACGGGGCTGTTTTACATGACTCAGCCTTTGTGGCACGCCGTGTGGTGTCTATGTTGAAAAATGGCGGTGTTGATTCGATTGATGGTGTATTTACCCCGATTCAAGCGGACACGATTTGCTTACATGGTGACACCGCAGGTGCTTTAGAGATGTCGGCTGCGATTAAAGCTGAACTGCTAAATCATCATATTGAAATTCGTCCCTTTGTCTTAAAGCATGAGGAAGTATGCAATGTATAAGGATATCCGAGTCGACTCAGAACAGCTTGAAGCCGCTTTAGCGGCACGTTTAAAAATTCGTGCAGGCTTTGACAAACCAACGGCGGGTATGGCTGCGGGCATGACGCAGGTCAATATGATTTCGGTACCTAAAGATTGGGCTTATGATTTTCTACTGTATGCACATCGCAATCCGCAAAGCTGTCCTGTTTTAGATGTGCTAGAGGAAGGTGTTTATGCCACAAGACTGGCAGAGAACTCAGATATACGCACCGACTTTCCACGTTATCGCATCTGGAAAGAGGGTGAAATGGTCGATGAAGTCACGGATGCGAGTGACATTTATCATGCGCATCCTGACTTGGTGACGTTTCTAATTGGCTGTAGTTTTTCTTTTGAAACCGCATTGCAAGAAGCAGGTATTGAAGTTCGTCATATCCATGATCAGACCAATGTGCCGATGTATTTGAGTAATATTCAGTGTCAGCCTGCGGGACGTATTTCGGGCAATATGGTGGTTTCTATGCGCCCAATTCCATCCCATCAAATCGCGGATGCCGTCAAAATTACAGCACGGATGCCAAGTGTGCATGGTGCACCTGTGCATATTGGACATCCTGAAGGTTTAGGCATTCGTGATGTGAATCAGCCAGACTTTGGCGATGCTTCACGTATTGAGACAGGGGAAATTCCTGTGTTTTGGGCTTGTGGTGTAACCCCACAAGCGGCGGTGATGAACTCAAAAATTCCTTTTGCCATAAGCCATGCACCCGGTCATATGTTGATTACCGACATTCCTGATCGTGCATGGATAGCTTAAGCAGCACCAAAGAACAATTAAAAGGATAGGCATATGCGTTTTTTATCGGTAAACGCGGATTGTTTTCTTATAGAGCTTGACAGCCTAGAGGAAACATTGGCGTTGTACAATAAATTGCACACGATGCAATTGAATGGAATTAAAGACTTAGTCCCTGCTGCAAAAACGATTTTGGTATTTTTTAATGAAATTGAGACCACCTTTAAAACACTGGTTACTTCGATTCAGACTGTAAAAATTGGTTCAGGCGGTGAGCGTAATGTCCAAGAATTGATTATTCCTATCTGCTATACGGGCGAAGATCTTGCTCAAGTTGCAGAGTTACAAGGGCTTTCAATTGCTGAAGTTATCTTGAAGCATCGTCAAAGTGTTTGGAATGTGGCTTTTATTGGCTTTGCACCGGGCTTTGCTTATATGAGCAGTCCCGATCGACCATTTACAGATATTCCTCGCTTAGCTGTGCCACGTAAAAAAATACCGTCGGGTTCTTTGGGACTGGCAGGACAATATTCAGGGATTTACCCGAAAGACAGTCCGGGGGGCTGGCAGTTGATCGGTACGACTGCTGAAAAAATGTGGGATCTAGAGCGTAAAAATCCAGCGCTATTGTTACCGGGGATGACGGTCCATTTTGAAGATGTCACACATCAACCGACTACGGTTAGCGTAGCACAGCAAGTCACTCGTACAGTTGAACCCAAACAATCCATGCCTTTGTTTACGGTAACTGCACCGAGCCTACACATGCTGATTCAAGATGAAGGGCGTTTTAACCAGACCAAGATTGGGGTTGGTGTTGCAGGGGCGATGGATGTATCGGCGATGCACAGTGCAAATCGAATTGTCGGTAACCCAACTCCGACGCCTGTGATTGAAGTTTTAAATGGTGGTTTGAAAGCCAAAATGCATCAGTCCGCAGTCATTGCGGTTACGGGAGCGATTTCAAACATCCACGTGAAATTTAGTGATGGCCAAAAGACTGACTTTGAAAGTTATCAGGCGATTGCCCTTGATGAAGGTGATGAATTTCAGATTCAAGCACCGACGGCAGGGCTAAGAAATTATCTGGCGATTCGTGGTGGTATCGACGTACAGCCTGTGCTTAATAGTGTCTCATTTGATAGTTTGGCCATATTAGGACCAGAACCTCTAAAAATGGGGGATACGGTTTATCAAGGACAGGTTGACGTTTCAAATATCAGTATTACTGAAATTGTGAAATTGAACTTGCCCAAAGTCGGCGATGTGGTTGAGCTCGACATTGTAATGGGACCGCGAACGGATTGGTTCGAAGCAGAGAGCATTGAGCGCTTATGTCAACAAGCTTGGCTTGTGACCAATGAAAGCAATCGAGTTGGACTGAGGCTTTCAGGTGAACAACCATTGCAACGCAAAATTACCCATGAGTTGGAAAGTGAGGGAACTTGCATTGGTGCCTTGCAGATTCCACCCAGTGGTCAACCTGTACTGTTTATGAATGACCATCCTTTAACTGGTGGTTACCCCGTCATTGCGGCTGTGGCAAAGCACCATTGGGACTTGGTGGCGCAGATTCCAGCAGGTTGCCAAATCAAATTTAAAAAAATGACCGAATTTACAGATTTTGAGAATGAATGATGACTACTGAAAAATTATTAATTGCAAACCGTGGTGAAATTGCCGTTCGTATTATTCATGCTTGCCGTGATATGGGTATTAGTTCAGTTGCGTTATATGCAGATGACGATATGAACAGTATGCATGTCGAACTGGCGGATGAAGCATGGGGTTTGGCGGGTGCAACTGCACGTGAAACTTATTTGAATATTCCAGCCATTCTTGAGGTTGCTAAAAAATCCAAAGCGACCATGGTGCATCCAGGTTATGGTTTTTTATCTGAACGTGCTGAATTTGCTCAGGCCGTGATTGATGCAGGCTTAAAGTGGGTCGGGCCGTCACCAAGTGCCATTGAAAAGTTGGGTGATAAAATTGAAGCACGTAAGATAGCCGCTTCAGTGGGCGCACCTTTAGTTCAAGGTACACAAGACCCACTAAATAATGCTGATGAAGCACTCGAGTTTGCAAAGCAGTTTGGTTTACCTATTGCGATTAAAGCCGCGTTTGGCGGTGGTGGTCGCGGTTTAAAAGTCGTTTGGAAACTGGAAGATGTAAAGGAGCTGTATGATTCGGCTGTACGAGAAGCGCAAGCCGCTTTTGGTCGCGGTGAGTGTTTTATTGAACAATACTTAGATCAACCCCGCCATGTTGAAGCGCAAGTGATTGCAGATCAACATGGCAATGTAGTGGTTTTAGGTACACGCGATTGTTCGCTACAGCGTCGTAATCAGAAGTTGGTTGAAGAAGCCCCAGCACCTTTTATCAGCGATGCAATTTATGAAGAAATTTTAACTTCAGCCAAAAATATCTGTCAGGCAGCTAACTATGTCGGTGCGGGTACCGTTGAATATTTGCTGAGCCGTGATGGAAAGCTTTCATTTTTAGAGGTTAATACCCGCTTGCAGGTGGAACATCCTGTTACGGAAGAAACGGCCAATGTCGATTTGGTAGTTGAGCAAATTCGTGTGGCTCAAGGCCATGAACTTTCAATCAAAGAAACCCCTAAAGCGCAGGGGCATGCCATTGAGTTTCGTATCAATGCTGAAGACCCTGCTCGTGGCTTCATTCCTGCATTTGGTGTATTAAGTTTATTTGAAGCCCCGTTTGGTCAGGGCGTACGCGTAGACACAGGTGTTCGTACAGGCTCTTTGGTGTCGAGTCATTTTGATTCGCTCATGGCAAAACTGATTATCACTGGCCCGACACGTGAGGTTACTATTGCTCGCGCTAAACGTGCGCTGAAGCAATTTAAAATTGAAGGGGTTGCGTCGGTTTTAGACTTTCACCGTGTTGTATTAAATGAAGCTGATTTTACCGCCACATTTAATGTTCATACTCGTTGGATTGAAAATGATTTTAAACAGGACTTAAAGCCAACGAAACGCAGTATTCCGAATCATCAACAGCCGATGTTACTCAGCTATATTGAAATTGATGGGAAATTACACCGTTTAGGCTTACCTGCGGGTATGTTTGCACAAAACCCTACAATGACGTCTCAAGACCAACCAGCTACAGAAACAGCAGTGAGTGCTGAACACTTACTTGCACCAATCAATGGCGTAATTAGCGCTTGGAAGGTAGAAAACGGGGAGCAGGTCGCAGAGGGGCAAGTGGTGGCGATTATGGAAGCCATGAAAATGGAAGTCCCTGTACTTGCACATCAAAGTGGAGTGATTCAATTGACAGCTTTGCAAGGCACAACTTGTCACGCAGAGCATATTATTGGATCGATTTGCTAAAAAAATAAATCATTTGAATGAACCTGATGCAGCATGTAGCTAAGTCAGGCTTTTCATTTAGAAATTCTTAATAATTGAGGGCTGATTGGCTTTGTTTTATGGACAAATGTAGTGGAAAAATGGTTCGATAAAGATTTAATAGTCCAATAAAAGCGTTATTTTAAGAGATAGAGATATTCAATAATCATTTTGTTTGGTAGCTGGGAGACAAGATGAAAACGATAAACTTGAAAAATAAAAATGAAAGAGTATTAACGATGTATGTAATTATTATTTTTAATTAAATAAAGTACTCCGAAGATGCCGCTGCATGTGTCGTTACCCTGAACCCGATGAGTTCAAGGTGGACGCGACGTATACTTGCTGGGTTTCCCACATGAAAGTGGGCATACACTCTAAATATACAGAACACATCCATAAGTTTAAGTATCGGCAGGGGAATAGACCCGCTGGCGAACACCTCAGAGTTGCCTTAAGTATAACGAATCTCACGCTGATGGCAACTCATACACCGCTACGAACTGTAAACAACTGGAGTAAGTGTTGATACTTTATTCAATTAAGTCGAGTTTAAACAAGTTCCGCAACGTCATCGATAATATTTGCCAGTAATCGTTCTGCGTGTGCATACTCTTGCAGTGTTTTATTCATCGACAACACTTCTTGCATTAACTCTAGTGCCACCATAATGATAATTTTACTGGGTTCTACCCGTGGCGCTTTACGGCGAAACTCATCATATTTATCATTTAAAAGCAGAGCTGCACGTTCAAGGTCGGCTTTTTCTTTTTCCGTTGTGACTAAACGAAAGCTATGACCTAAGACACGTAATTCAACGGTAATTGGTTCGCTCATGATTAAACTTCCTCGCCAGCTTCAGTAGGGTGGGCAAGTTGTTGAATTTCTTGCGCGTGATGATCTTGCTCTGTGCCTAAAATAGCCAAACGTTGGATGATGGCTTCGACTTTAGCTTTAGCATGCTCATTTTTTTGTAACAATCTTTCACGTTCTTGCTGAAGTGCTTGGATTTCTTGCTGAGCTTGACGCTGATCATTGTTCATTTTTTCTTTAATTGCACGTAATTCATTACGTTCAGCCAAGATTTCCTGAAAGCGATTTTTTAAATCCGTACAACTTTTTTCCAAACGACTATAACGATCGGCCAAAGCAGTCGCATCGGTGTTCAAATGTTGATATTGGGTCTGAGCGCTGCTTAATTGCTCAGTTAAATCATCAATTTGTTCTTGTTTCTGGGTAATTAAGCCATTTTTTTGCACAACTTGAGAACGGTGCTGTTCTTCAGCATCCAGTTTAGCTGCATTTAAAGTGCTATTTTCACTTTCAAAATGAGCAAGTCGCGTTTTTAAAACGCCAATATGCGCCTGTAGACGCTGTAATTCTTCTAACATATCGTGGTCGCACAGTGCTGCAAACAAAGGTAATATATAAGAAGTATAGAGATTGGATAAACGAATGCAAGACGATATTTCAGGTTGGTCAGAATGGCAGCCAAATTTTTCTAAAATTGAAGAGATTTCTAGCCCAAGTGAGTTACATGGTTTACTCACAGGTATCATTTGTGTAACTCAGGCACCGAGCCGTGAAGAGTGGCAACACATCCTCACGACTTTGGAAATTCCAGAGTTAAGTGAAGAAGCCTTGGCTTTGTTAGCCGATGAAGCAGAAGATGTTGCACATGCACTTTCTGAAGATGAATTGGACTATTTACCATTACTTCCCGATGACACGCATACGCTCGCAGACCGTGTACAAGCTTTGGCGGATTGGTGCGCAGGCGTAGTGCTGGGCTTTGGTTTGGCGTCAGGTCATATTCGCCCAGATGAAATGGAACTGATCGAACATTTACAGGATGTGGCGGCAGTTGAGTTTGAAGAAACCGATGATGATGAAGAGGGTGAGGAGAGCTATCAAGAGTTATACGAGTTTGTACGTTTAATTCCTGTGAGCTTATCTGTAGGCCGTAAAAAGATTGCGGTTGAGGAAAGTTCTCTGCTTAAACACTTTCATAACAAGCAACAAATTGATCGTTCTGTAACAGAAGCAAACAATGTTGTAGAAATGTTTACGCCGCATCGCCCAAGCTGATTGGCATAAGACTTGCTGCGCGTACATGATAGAGTGCGCGTGGCACTTATATTCTCTGGTATAAAAAAGACAGATCAAACATGAAACTAACGCAAGTGGATTTTCAGGAACGCCGTGACCGTTTGGCTGCACAAATGGGTCCGAACAGTATTGCCATTATTGCAACCAGTCCAGTGGCGATGCGTAATCGTGATGCAGACTATAAATACCGCACCGATAGCAGCTTCTTTTATCTAACCGGTTTTGCTGAGCCCGAAGCCGTAGCGGTTATTGAAACCTTTGCCGAGGATGATGAAGACGGTTATAGCTACAGTTTGTTCTGCCGTGAACGTGACCGCGAGATGGAAATCTGGAATGGTTACCGCGCAGGTGTGGATGGTGCGGTAAACGACTATGAAGCTGACGAAGCGTATGCGATAGATTTGTTAGATGAAGAAATCATTGAAAAACTCTTAAGCAAAGAAAAATTATTCTATCGTATTGGGCAACAGCCCGAATTTGATGCGCGCGTAGCAAAATGGATCACGACGGCCAATGGTGAGTCACGTCGTGGGACTGCTGCACCTGCACAAGTGATACAGCTCGATCGTATTTTAGATGAAATGCGTTTGTTTAAATCAGCACAAGAAATTGCATTGATGCAAACAGCTTCAGATATTTCTGCACAAGCTCATACTCGTGCCATGCAAACTGTTAAGCCAGGCATGATGGAATATGCTCTAGAAGCTGAGCTGAATTATATGTTTGGTCAAAATGGCTGCGTGCCGTCGTATAACAGCATTGTCGGTGGCGGTGAAAACGCCTGCATTTTGCACTATGTAGAGAACAACAAAGAGCTAAAAGATGGCGATTTGGTGTTGATCGATGCAGCGTGTGAATATGAATATTATGCTTCAGACATCACCCGTACTTTTCCCGTCAACGGAAAGTTCAGCTCTGAGCAAAAAGCACTTTATAATGTAGTGCTTGATGCACAACTTGCTGCCATTGATGCAGTGCGTGTAGGGAACTCGTATAAAGAACCACATAATGTTGCTGTGCGCATTTTAGTCCAAGGTCTACTTGATCTGGGGATTATGCAAGGTGATATTGAAGAGATAATCCAAAAGGAAAGTTTCCGTCAGTTTTATATGCATGGTACAGGACACTGGTTGGGTATGGATGTGCATGATGTGGGTTCATATAAGCAAGAAGGTGTGTGGCGTGCCTATGAAGAAGGCATGGTCGTGACGGTTGAACCGGGCTTATACATTGCACCTGATGATGAAACGGTCGATGCGAAATGGCGTGGTATTGGTATTCGTATTGAAGATGACATCGTAGCAACCCAAAACGGTCCATTGAATTTGACTGCGAAAGTGGTGAAGTCGGTAGACGAAATCGAAGCGTTAATGGCGCGATAAATATCATTTACTGTATAAAGATTGATTTTATGTAAGGAATATTATGTTAATATTTATACTTACCTTCGAATAAATATTACTAAAATTTTAAGTTTATAGGACTTACGCAGTATTATTTATAGATTCTCTGTGGTAGCAGATGATTTTTATCGAGAATAAAGTCATCAATGAAGTTTTTGATCATTGGTCTAAATAACTTCTTCTGCCAACGATATACATTTTCAAAGATCCGCTCAAACTGGTTCTTTTGTATCTCAACGTAGGCCATCAAGGCTGAAAAAATATGATTCGAAATCAGTTTAGATCGTCTTACTTGAAACTTTTCAATATGACAAACCTGTTTAATCACTCGGTGATATTGTTCTATTTTCCAATGACTTGAATGTAATTCATGAAAACCCTCAAAGGACAATAAATCATCTTCATCTTGATGCACAATATAAAACCTCTGCTGTTCTTTTAACTGAGTCTTAAATAATTGTACAAAGCCAAAATCTTTAAGCCAGACCACTTGACCCTGATGGAAATTCGGCAATAAACGCAGTTGAAACCATTGTCCTTTTTCTGGGGAAACCTTACGGTTACAGTCGATACCAAACATAAATCGAATACCATATTTTCTTATGGTTTTTAGATTTGCAGTCGATGAATACCAACTATCACCTGTAATAAATTGAATCTTTGCACCCCAACTGAGTACTTCACTTAACATATCCATAAAGTAATCATTCTTGGTTTTACTTTCAGATTTGTCATAAATTCGGAAATTAATTGGAATATTTTGACCATTTTGATCTGTCGCATACAAGGTAATGAGATTAATACCCTTGACGGATCGGTGGTGTTTGCCTGACCAAAAATAGCTAACCAAGTCCATATGCTGACTATACGGTTTATCTAAAACAGTATCATCAATACTGACTATAAGTTTATTATTATCAATATGTTGAATTGCTTCTTGATATAGGTCGTGAGGTGTGTAGTCTTCACGCTCTAGAAAGCGATTTACACTATCATGCGAGATGTTATAAGTCTCGGCAAGTTGTGTGCAGCTAATAGAGTTCGGTTCTGTCATGAGAAAGCCCATATAAATGGGTAGTGTACAAGTTGCTGTAGAAGCATTTTTAATTCGTCTGATCACAGATACTTTATAAAGTATTTTAATACTTTTTTGAATCCGTCAATGCGTAAGTCCTAGTTTATTCAACTGATCATTTTAGTCCTCTTATTTGTCAAGTCAGCTCCTTTCCGTATTCTTTTTTAGGTTATATAGATATAAATATTATGCTTCACATTAACGAAATAAAAGCTTATTGGTGGAAACCTAAGAATGAGAATGTGATTAACTTTGGTGATGAATGATATACGCTGAATTATCAGGAGACTTTCCCTTGGGAGATTCTAGGCAGCCAACTTATAAAAGTCTTCGGCCATTTGATTTGGTGTCTTAAAACCCAAACCCTTTTGAATTCTTCGATGATTATAAAATAATTCAATGTATTTTATAATATCTGCTTTGGCTTCTTCTCTGGTTTGATAGTTGTAATGATGCACTAACTCATTTTTCAGTATTCCCCAAAAGCTTTCAATCGGTGCATTATCGTAACAGTCTCCGCGCTTGCTCATTGAACCTTGAAAACCATATTGCTCAAGTATATTTCGATATTCATGGCTGCAATATTGACTTCCTCTGTCTGAATGCACAATCAGTTCTTTGGTTGGTTTTTGATTGTGAATAGCCATATTTAGCGCATTACAAACAAGCTGTGTTGTCATGCGCTCATTTAAGCTATAGCCAACCACTTGCTTCGTGTAAAGGTCTTTTACCGCTGCTAAGTACAGCCATCCTTCAACAGTCCATATGTACGTAATATCACTTGACCATGCTTGATTTGGTCTAGTCATTGAGAATTGTTGCTCCAGCAGGTTTTCATAGATCGCTCGATTATGGTCACTATTCGTAGTCCTTTTAAAACGCTTGTGTCGCTTACAATACAGGTGGTTCAGCGCTTTTATCTGACGTACAGCGTACATACTCATTTTTATGCCCTGAGCTTGTAAGTATTTGGTTAATCGAATATAACCATAGCTCTGCCTTGTCTCCTCATGGGCTATTTTCACCAATATCGTCTGTTGATTTCGTTGAATCGTTCTTTTGCTCACGCCTCTCTTGAGCCAATCATAAAAACATGAAACTGAAACATGAAGTAATCGAGCCATTAAGGTAATTGGAAAAGAATATCTTTTTTGTTTCATATAGGCGTACCTTACTGACTTTCTTTGGCAAAGTACGCTGCTGCCTTTTTTAAAAATTCACGTTCCATTTCAGCTATTTTGAGCTGTTGTTTGAGTTTTTTATTTTCTTCGAGTAGAACGTTTAGATCAGGTGAATACTGTTTTGTACCTGCTAAAGTTCCAGCCTTTGCTTTGGTATTCCAATTTGAAAGAGTTTGCATTGAAATGCTAAGTTGTCTAGCTGTTTCCGAGACATTGCCTTGATTGGCTTCAATTAATTTGATGGCTTCAGCTTTAAATTCTGTGGTGTAAGTCTTGTGTTTCTTGCTCATGGTAAACTCCTGATGAGTGTGTTTAGTTTACCAAGTTAAAACCTCCTGTTTTTTCAGCACACATCAGAACTTACACCATATATTATAGAATATGTCTCTAAACGAAAAACAAAATGGAGTCCACCGAAAGATGCAGATATGTTTGGTATAGGTAGTATTTTACACTCTGCTGATCGAAAAAAAAGTATCTTTAGAAAGTCCCCTTTACATATTTGGGGAACTGGAGCAATACAACCTATAAATTTATCGAATCAAGATTTAATATTACATTGTCTTAGAGGCCCATTAACAAAATCTCAATTTGATATTAACGAGAATATTCCTTTAGGTGATCCCGGGTTGTTGACGAACCTATTGTGGAGTAAAAGGAATACTAGTGTAAAATGGGGATTAATTATTCATCATTCTCAGAAAAATAAAAAATGGGTCAAGAGATTACTTGAATGCACTCCAAGTTGTATAATTATTGATCTTGAAGATAAAAATATTCAAGAAACGGCAAAAAAAATATCTTCTTGTGAATTTATTTGTTCATCGAGTTTGCATGGTTTAATTATTGCAGATAGCTATGATATACCTAATTTTTGGCTATGGGATGGTGATCTTCATAAAGGTGGTATGTGGAAATTTTGGGATTATTTTTGCTCTATAGGAAGAGAAAATTTTCAACATATCAACCCAAATGATATCCAATCTTTGAATGATGTAAATATTGAAAATTATTGTTTTAATTATCAAAAATATTTGGATGTGCTTAAAAAAAGTATCTATAATTCTTTTCCATTTAGATGATTAATTTATATTTTGGAATAACATCAGATTGATGATCTTAGGCCTACTTAGAACAAGTCTTGAAAAAATCCCTTTATTTGATGAAAAATGTCTAATCTTAATCAAATAAAGGGAAATTTCTAATACAAAATATATTTGAATGATTGCTGCTAATTTATAGTTTTAATGGGCTTTGTTGCACAAAGATTTGAAATGCAAAGCGCCCCTAATTGAGCCAAATTTAAGGCGTAACTTGGGTAAGTGGTCGACCTAATTCCGTAAATCTGTTAAGGACTGCTACACGTGCATGGATCTCATTCACTTGGCTATCAAAACTCCTTGCACTGAGTTTATCTCCTAATAATTTGATGCAATGCATCTTAGTTTCAACCAAACTTCGACGATGATAGCCTGACCATTTTTTCCATAGTGTCCTGCCTAAACGTTTAATTGTTCGAAGTAATTCATTTCGCTCTAGCGAGTTACTCTTTGTATCTTTCCATGGTTTCGCATTTTTTCTAGGTGGAATCACCGCATGCGCTTGCCGATCTGCAATGACCTGACGGCATTGCTTGGTGTCATAAGCTCCATCGGTATAAACAGAGTTAATCTGCTCATCTTGTGGAATCTGATTAAGTAAATCACCAAGCACCTGTGAATCACTGACATTATTGGTTGTAAGCTGAACTGCTCGTATTTGTAGGGTTTTAGCATCTATACCAATATGAAGTTTACGCCATTGGCGACGATATTCAGGTCCATGTTTCTTGCGTTTCCATTCGCCCTCACCTAGAAACTTCATGCCTGTAGAGTCCATGAGTAGATGCAGCCCATCGCTACTTTTTTGGTAGCTGATTACAATATCAATATGCTTTTGTCTTCTACAAAGCGTGGTGTAATCTGGAGCTATCCAATTTAATCCGCAAAGTTTAATCAGACTTTGCACAAAGCCAGTGACCATACGTAAAGACAGACGGAATAAGGATTTAATCATTAAGCAGCATTGGATGGCTGCGTCGGAGTAGGTTTGATTTCGCCCTTGTTTGCCTTTTGATGGCGCATACCATTGCGTAGCAGGATCAAACCAAATGGCAATATTTCCGCGACTCATGAGTGCTCGGTTATATGCGGGCCAATTGGTTGTGCGGTAGATTTTGTGTGTAGGCTTCTTCATTTGAAAATTATATCGCTGAAAAACCCTTTACAGATAGGTTTGTGCAACAAAGCCGTTTTAATGTTAAGAATTGGTGGTTATTGAGTGCTAGAATGAATTTTTTAATTATTGTTCCAGCTTTATATTAAATACTTAGCCAAGGTCACATAATTTTTATAAATTAACTTTAACAAAGATTTCGAGCCAAGAGTAAGTCAAGGTGTTAATCGTTGTCAGCATCATAACTTATGCAACAGGGTCGTACGGTGAAAGTACATAAAAACATCCGTTTCATTATAAAAAAGAAAATCTTTGATGTAATATAAATCCATTAAAACTTAGAGGTATTTGAAGTTTTTTGACTTTAAGTACGCCATAAAAAGGATAGAAGCATGCAACAAGAAGTCATCATAGTCGGTGGTGGTATGGTCGGACTGAGTCTGGCGTTGATGTTAGCCAAACAAAACATTGCGGTGAAACTTTTAGAGGCGATCAAATACCCAAATTATGATGATGTAAACCTTGCGCCATACCATTCTAGTTTTGATGCACGAAACAGCGCACTGTCTCGTCGTACAGTTCAAATTTACCAAGAACTGGGTTTATGGAGCGCTTTACAAGAACATGCAACGCCTATTTTTGAAGTAAATATCACCGAACAAGGTAGCTTTGGTAAAGCTCGACTCAAAGCAGAACAAGAAAAAGTCGAAAGCTTCGGGCAGGTCATCGAAAACGCATGGCTCGGTCGTGTACTACTGACGGAAGTCCAAAAACAACCGTTCATTGAGCTGATTGATGGTGTACAAGTCACCCAACTGACCCAAGATGCCGATATGGCCTACATAGACGCGAGTCGTGGAGAAGAACAACTGTCACTTCAAGCAAAACTTGTCATTGCTGCAGATGGACGTGATTCATTCTGCCGTAAAGCCTTAGGAATAGGTGCTTCAGAACATGATTATGATCAGGTCGCTATTGTGACCACGGTACAAACCTCAAAACCGCACAACCATGTGGGTTTTGAGCGTTTTAGTAGCTTAGGGCCATTGGCACTGTTGCCGCTTCCAGGTGAATACCGTCGCTCCGTGGTTTGGCCTGTGAAAAAAGGCACAGAAGGTGAATGGTTAGGCGATGAAAATGACCAGCATTTCTTAGATGCTTTGCAAGAAACCTATGGCGACCGTGCAGGAAAGTTCCAAAAAACAGGTAAGCGTTTTAGTTTTCCATTGTCACAAGTGCTAGCAGAAAAGCAGGCCGTAGGACGTGTGGTCTTAATGGGCAATGCTGCGCATACCATTCACCCCGTTGCGGGGCAAGGTTTTAACCTGTGTATGCGAGATGCGCACGTCTTAGTACGCTATTTGACGGAGCAAATTGCGCAAAATGCAGACTTGGGCGATGCTGAGATGTTGCAAGCCTATGAGGCTTCACGTTTGACCGATCAACAACGCGTGATTAAGTTCTGTGATTCGGTGGTACGAGGCTTTAGCAATAGCAATCCAATCTTAAAGTTTATTCGTAATACTGGTTTGGTCGCGTTTGATACGATTCCTGGTATTAAACCGCTCGTTGCCAACTATGCAATGGGGCTAAAAGCATGAGTCATGTTCAAACTGATGTTTTAGATGTGCTGATCATTGGTGGTGGTTTGGTGGGTGGACTGACCGCCTTGCTTTTAGCACAAGGCGGTGTTCAGGTTACCGTACTGGATGCTGCACCTATTTTAGATGAACAAAAGACTTTAAGTGTTGCAAACCCACGTGTCTTGGCACTCAGTCTAGCGACGATACACCTACTTAAAACCGTTGATGTTTGGGACAAAATTGCCCGCCAGATGCCGTATAGTGGCATGCAGGTGTGGAATAAAAATGGCTATGGTGAAATTAACTTTGGTCATGTGTCCACGCAGGAACCACAAGGCGAACAAGCACTCGGTTCTATGGTCGAGCCAAGTTTGCTTAATTTAGCGATTCAACAGCAGATGCTTGCTGTACTCAATGATTACCGCACCCAAGTTAAAGTTGCCCGTGTCGAAGAAGGTGTTGGGCTGTGGTATATCCATTTGGCCGATGGTACGGTGTTGAAAACCAAACTGGTGATTGGTGCTGATGGTGTTAACTCTTTTGTACGGGAACAAGCGTTTATCGATATCGATGTGCTGGACTACAAACAGGCTGGTTTAAGCTGTGCCATTCGTACAGCTCAGCCTCATCAACACGTTGCACGTCAGATTTTTTTAGAAACGGGGCCTTTGGCATTTTTACCAATGGCGAGTTTAAAACCAGAGCAAGCAGGGCATTGGCAGTCCATCGTATGGACGCTCCCCGATGATTATGCAGAAGAATATGCTGCACTTTCAGATGCTGAATTTACCCAGCTGTTAACGCGAGAAAGTCATCACATGTTAGGCGAAGTGTTGGAAGCGACACCGCGTGCCACTTTCCCACTCAAAGCACGTGCTGCACAGCAATATGTTAAAGCAGGCTTGGCTTTAATTGGTGATGCGGCTCATGTGATTCATCCCTTAGCAGGACAGGGGGTGAATATTGGTTGTCTTGATGCGGCTGTACTGTGTGATGTATTACTACATGATCTAGCACGTGGCGTGTGGGCACATGAGCAAACACTGAAGCGTTATGAACACCGCCGTAAAGGACAAAATGATGCCATGATGCATAGCATGTCTGCCATCGGTTGGATGGAAACCACACAACTCTTTCCTGTGGTGTGGGCGCGAAACTTTGGTTTGAAACAGGTTGAAAAATTGCCTGTATTAAAAGATGCTTTTATGGCACAGGCCAATGGTCTAGGCTTGCTCAAAGAGACGCGTTATGCTGTCTAAGACGGGAAGTGTTATTTTTTAGCCAGTCGTAAAATAAGATTACGATTTTGATTAAAAAAGATACGATTTTCCGTTGAATAAGACTATGCGAAAGGCTGAGAGCTTGTTAAATTTCAACATAATTGGAAACCAGTAATTCATGGGAACCTAAAATGTCATTTGTGGGGAGATTAAGATGACTGATTCAAATGATTATGATGATGTAGAAGACTCAGCAGTCGACGAAGACGAAGCTCAAGCAGCGGAAAAAGGCGCATCAGATTCTTCTGATAATGCTGCAAGCGATGGTGATGTTGCCGAAGCTGAAACACTGACGGTGACTGCAAAATTAAAACAACGCCAAGCACTTGAAGACGAAGTTGCGGCATTCCTTGCTCGCGGTGGCCGAATTACTGAAGTGCCAACAGATGAGTCTGCGAAAGACTAAGAGTTAAAAACACCACGCCTGACGTGGTGTTTTTTATTGTATTTTTAAAGCTGATGCACAAATCACTTATACTTGAATGAGTCCTGTCGTTATTTTTTATGGTAGACAAAATGACTACTTTTTCAATAGACAGGCTATGCCTGTGATGATTGCACCAACTGTGGCTAAAAGCATGTCTTGATGCGCGTCCCAAATATCACCTTGTTGCCCATTGTAGTTTTCAGCATCTTCAGGTGATAAGCCCATCGCAATAAACCATTCAATCCATTCGTAAATGAGGCTACTTGCCATCACAAATTGAATGACCAGCAAGAATAGGGTGAGTTTAGAAAGTTGGGGTAACCACACTTGAAACAGACGATAGAAAAATGGGTAGAGCAGCAAACCGTACGCTAAATGTACAAAGCGATCATACATATTCCGCGTCCAACCGAAACTCTGGTTGAGGTCTAGATTTAAATACTGCATAGACCATTCATTATAGGGCACATAAGAATATAGATAATGCGCACCGAGTATATGAATCAGCAAAAAACCAATATAAAGCATAAAGCTGATTAAGCTGAGCCCCATTTTATAAAGACAAATGATCAGCGTCACCAACATGAATACGGTTCCGACCTGATGCAAAATATAAGAGCTGACTTCAAGGGGGTGGATCGATGCGAAAGCAATGGCGACAGCGAGTACAGTGAGAGCAATCCAATGCGGCTTTTTCAGTTGATAGTCAATGTGAGCTTTCGGTGTTGTACTTTTCAGGATTGTCATCATTTTTATTGGTTTTTCAATTATGCATATAGGAGATTCTTGTTTGCATTATAGATAAAAAAGCGAAGCCGAAGCTTCGCTTTTTTTCAATTTCTAAAATTAGATTTTAGAAATTAAGTCAGCAACTTGTTTTGCTTGTTCAGCTGCGTTACCTGTATAGGTTGCAGGTGTCATTTCCGCTAAACGTGCGCGGTCAGCAGCAGGGACAGCTTCAAGTTCATTACCATTGACGAAGTCAACCATCATGTCACGTGTCATGGCTTGACCACGAGTTAATGCTTTTAGTTTTTCGTATGGTTTTTCAACGTTGTAACGACGCATGACGGTTTGAATTGGTTCAGCTAGAACTTCTTGCGCATTGTTCAAGTCTTCATCAATACGTGCAGCATTGAGTTCAAGTTTACCAATGCCTTTTGAACAAGCTTCAAAAGCAATCAAGCTTTGTGCAAAACCAACACCCATGTTACGTAGTACAGTTGAGTCCGTTAGGTCACGCTGCCATCGAGAAATTGGAAGTTTTTCGCCAAGGTGTGCCAGTACTGCATTGGCTAAGCCTAAGTTACCTTCTGAGTTTTCAAAGTCAATAGGGTTTACTTTGTGTGGCATCGTTGAAGAACCCACTTCACCATCTTTGAGTTTTTGCTTGAAGAAACCAAGCGAGATATAACCCCAAACGTCACGGTTAAAGTCGATCAAAATCGTATTGAAACGACGTAAAGCATCAAACAGTTCCGCCATATAGTCATGCGGTTCAATTTGAGTGGTGTACGGGTTAAAGCTTAAACCTAAAGATTCAACGAATGCTTGTGAGTGTGCAGGCCAGTTGATGTCTGGGTAAGCAGAAAGGTGAGCGTTATAGTTACCTACTGCACCGTTAATTTTGCCTAAAAGCTCAACTTGTTTGAATTGTTTGATTTGGCGCGCAAGACGATATGCTACGTTTGCCATTTCTTTACCCAAAGTGGTTGGGCTTGCCGTCTGACCATGTGTACGAGACAACATAGGTTGGTCAGCATGCTTTTCAGACAATGCCACGATTGAGTCAATGATTTGCTGCATAGATGCAACCAATACATCACGACCACTTTTCAGCATTAATGCATGAGACAAGTTGTTGATGTCTTCAGACGTACATGCAAAGTGAATGAATTCACCCGCATTTTTAAGCTCTTCGATGCCTTCAATTTTTTCTTTCAGGAAGTACTCAACCGCTTTGACGTCATGGTTTGTAGTACGTTCGATGTCTTTAATACGGTTGGCGTCGTTTTCAGAAAAGTCAGCAACAATTGCATCAAGTGCAGCATTGGTCGCAGCACTGAAAGCAGGCACTTCAGTGATTTCTGGACGGTTTGCAAGCGCTTGTAACCAACGCACTTCAACAGTCACACGAGCATGGATTAAACCAAACTCAGAGAGGAAAGGACGAAGCGCATCACATTTGCTAGCGTAGCGTCCATCTAATGGAGAAAGTGCGGTTAAAGCGTTCATAGCGATTCCTTAAACTTTGGAATTAAACGTAAAACTAAAAGCCCGTCGATCATGTGTTAAATCACCTGATACTGTAAACGAGCGAGATCTTGAATATCTTTGAGCAATTTGCGTTTACTAAACACCATGCCCCATGAACTTCCACCGAGCTGACGCCATAAATGTGCCATTTGTAAGCCAGTGAAGAGGGAAGCTCGAATGCGGTTGGTATGCGATGAGTCTTTAAATGCTTCTGCATTACCTCGCACCATAATGCGTGGGTTAATTTGCCCAGCAGTGTCGACATAGGTTTGTGCGAGGTTGGCAATGATGCTTGGGTGTAAATAGTTATTATCGAAAAAAGAAAGCTGTCTTAAGATTTTTTGTTGGGACTGTTCAATAATTTCAACGAATTTGGGGTTGCTATACACTTTCTTTTCGAGTTGTAAGAGTGCCATGGCATAAGTCATGGGAAGTTTAGCAGTGGATAATTTGGGAATTCGAGTTTTTGGTGAGGTATTAAAGGGTTGGGTAATGCTACTTTCTAAGGTTTTTAGTCCTAAGGAGATGTCCGCCAGCTGATGAAAGAAGTCTAAAGTTTGTCCGCTTTGGTTGCCCTTTGGTCGGATATTTAAACTGGCTTTAATCAACTGCTCTAAATAGAAGTTACCGCTTTCCCCAATACTTTGTTGACCGCTCAAGGCGGTCATATGCGTCAGTTGCGCGGACTGAAAAACAGCCGCCAACGCCAAAGCTCGGTTTTGGCGTTCGTTCAAAGTTTGAGGCTGTTGAAACGGTAACTCAGCCATGTCTTAAAATCCTTTAAATAAAATCAGGTTTAGGAGCATTGGTATGATGAATCACGCCACCGCCTAAACAAACTTCACCTGAGTAGAATACGACACTCTGACCCGGAGTCACGGCACGTTGGGGTTCATCGAACTCAACACGTACGCCACCTGGGGTAGTCGGATCATTAAAGATCACACAATCTTGGTCATCTTGGCGATAGCGCGTCCGAGAGGTACAACGGAAACCTGTTTCAGGAATCTGCATTTCACCTGCGACCCAGTCAATCGTTTCACTCCAAAGTGTAGTACTTTGCATGAGTGGATGTTCATGACCTTGACCAATCACCAAACGGTTGTTTTCAATATCTTTATGTAGAACGAACCATGCGCCTTCAGCCACACCTTTCAAACCACCAATACCAATACCACCGCGTTGACCGAGCGTATAGTACATTAAGCCGTGATGTTCACCAACCTCTTTGCCATCATCTAAGACGATTTTTCCAGCTTGTGCAGGTAAGTATTGTTTTAAGAAGTCATTAAAACGACGTTCACCAATAAAACAGATGCCTGTTGAGTCTTTTTTCTTCGCTGTGACTAAGTCATATTGTTCGGCAATCTTACGTACTTCAGGCTTTTCAATTTCACCGACAGGGAACAACGTCTTATTAATTTCACGGCCATGCACAGCATGTAAGAAATAGGTCTGGTCTTTGTTTTTATCTAAACCACGCAGTAAAGGTGCGTATTCCTCACCTTTAGAGTTGGTCATAGTTTCGCCGCGACGTGCATAGTGACCAGTCGCAATAAAGTCTGCGCCCAGTTGCATAGCATGATCTAAGAACGCACGAAATTTGATTTCTTTATTACATAAAATATCTGGGTTTGGAGTACGGCCTGCAGCATATTCCGCTAAGAAATGCTCAAATACACGATCCCAATATTCCATAGCAAAGTTAGCGGTGTGTAGCTTAATCCCTAGTTTGTCACAGACGGCTTGAGCGTCGGCTAAGTCTTCCATCGCTGTGCAGTATTCCGTACCGTCATCTTCTTCCCAGTTCTTCATGAAAAGACCTTCAACTTGATAACCTTGTTGAAGAAGAAGAGCAGCAGAAACAGAAGAATCTACACCACCCGACATACCGACGATGACACGTTGTTGCATAGGACTAGGCATCCAAACTTGAAATAAGGGGAGAATTTTGGTGCTCATAAACGAGCGATAAAGGATATTTTTGACCCGCGAGTGCGTCTTGAACTGCTTTAATCACCAATGGACTACGTGCACGGGCCGTTTCAAGTAGTTCATCCAAAGTCATCCATACTGCACCCACGATACCTGTATCGAGTTCGGCGGTTGGATGGTGATGGAGTGACTGCGCTAAAAAGCAGAAACGATAATACGTGCGGTCTGGAAACATGGGTGGTGTATAAGTATAAATGCCCAATAACGCATCTATAGACACTTCATGTCCAGTTTCTTCCATAGTTTCACGAATGGCAGCTTCGATGAGTGTTTCACCTGATTCAACATGGCCTGCAGGCTGGTTAAATACAGTGTGTGTTACACCCGCAGTATGCTCTTCTACAAATAGAAATTTTCCGTCTTTTTCAACAACAGTTGCGACGGTGACGTGAGCTGTCCAAGCGGTCATATAAAAGCACCATGGGGTAAAAGGGCTATTCTACAAAATTTAGCAGTGCGTGGCTATGGAGATTTGCTTTGGTTTGAGACGTGTTGGGAAGCGGTTAAGAAAATTACAAAAGGACGCTTGTAAGGTAATACCACATAGACGTTAGGCAGCATCGACAAAATATTATGAGGCAGAATGCAAGCCAAGCGAGTGCTGGAACTGGGTTGGACTAGGGGAAATTTATCGTTTAAATATTTGCCTAACCCAATTTTCCAATTAACTCCACCAATATCTAAGTATATGAAAGAAAATAGGTGCAGAAAAGCAAATAGAATCAATGCGGTCTAGCATTCCGCCATGGCCATGAATGAGTTGTCCCCAATCCTTAACACCACGATCACGTTTAATCGCAGACATAACGAGGCCGCCAAAAAAGCCAAAGATACAAACAACCAATCCAATACAAGCAGCTTGAACATAGCTAAACGGCGTTAACCAAGCCATTGCAGTCCCTAAAGCTGTGGCTAAGAAAATACCACCGAGTAGGCCTTCGACTGTTTTTGACGGGGATAAAACGGGTGCAACTTTGTGTTTGCCAAATAATTTTCCACACACATACTGCAACACGTCAGATACTTGAACCACCATAATTAACCAAATGGCTAGCCAAATTGGTTCACCTTTAAACTCTGGGAGTTTCAAATTCAACAATGCTGGAACATGTGAAATACAGAATACGCTGACCATGAGTCCCCATTGAATTTTTGAGCTTCGTTCTAAAAAATGGGTGGTATCTTCTTGTTTTAAACTGGCAATAGGAATTAATAAAAATACATAGAGTGGAATGAAGATTGAATAAAGCCCATACCAGTCGGTATAAATCAAATAATATTGATAAGGAATAACAAAATAGAATGCAATCAGTAATGGAAAATAATCGCCACGTCTGGTGGGAAGCAGGCTAATGAACTCACGTAGGGCAAACAAAGAGATAATTCCAAATAATACAATAAATGCGGTTTTTCCGAGTAAAATTGCAGCAGCAATCACGATGAGCATGACCCACCATGCATTGATTCGTGCATTTAAGTTATCGATAACTGGTGAAGATTGAGAGCCGGCTTTTTGTTTGAGAATAAAACCAACAGTTGAAGCAAAAACTAAAATGCCTGCAAAAATAGCAAATAGGGCATAGGTTTTATTAAGGTTGTCTAACATCATTGATTTTCAACCTCTTTTAATTTTAATAATTGTTTTTGCGCATAATCTATAAAGATGGCCTTATCCATGTCTAAATGTTGCTCTAAAGGGCAACCAAAACATACGGTAGAAAGCAAAGGTAGAGGGATAAATGCGCCTTTGGGCATAACCCGTCTTAAATTTGAAATCCAAACGGGAACAATTTCAATGTCTGGAAACTGTTTGTGCAAATTATATAAGCCACTTTTGAAGGGTAGTAATTCAATATCATCATTTAGATTGCGCGTACCTTCAGGAAAAAAGATAATCGAGTAACCTTGTTCAAGCGCATCTTTAACGGGTTGTAATGGATCAGTATGATCATCTCGGTTACGCTGAATCGTTATACCATTGAAGGTATCTTTAATAAGGAATTGGCGAAAGCCATCTTTCAGCCAATAATCAGAAGCAGCCACAGGCTTGGTTTTCCGTCGCATGATTGTCGGCAAAGATGACCACAGCAGTATAAAGTCGATATGGCTATTGTGGTTAGCATAATAAATACGCTGTTTGGGCACAGGCTGACAACCGATCCATAAACTACGTGTACCCGTTAGCAGACGCGCTCCACGCCGTGTAAAAAATGCAATTAAACGGGCAATAGAATGAGTCGCAAAATGACTTTGGGTTTGCTCTAAAGCTGTTTTTTTCTCGTTTTGAAGCGGAGTTTTATTCATTGCATAAACCAATTTTATCAATAATTTCAATGGACTTTTAGCCAGTAGAAAGAGGTTTATTGTGCCAATAATTTATAAATTAGAATCATTAGAACTATATATTGTATAAACAATATAGTTATTTGCAGTTTAAACAAACGGAAACAGCCTGCAAAGCGCAAAGACCAATCTCGACCCACTTTCGATTTTGGTATGAGCTTAAATTGCAGTAATGATTGATCAAACTGTTGCGTTAAGTCTTCGATGGCCACTGTATCAGATTGTTGCGCAATCACTTCAATGAGTTCAGCATCAAATTTCAACCTGAGTGCTAGGTAATGCTGTATCGCCATCAAACCGAAACATATAAAAATTAATATCCAAAACTCAAGAGATTGCCAGCTTTTAAGTAGTATAGCCAAAACGGTTAAGACAAATGCGACATAGCCTGAAAATAACAAACCATACGTTGCAGATAAAAGTTTTGCCGCCACATAAAAGTGCATTTTCATGAGGCCGATCCTTTGAGTTTTAACTGATAAGTATTGAGATTTTTGATTTGTACGTCGTTCAGTCTAACCCATGGTTTAGCGGATTGAACTATTTGAATGGCCTCATTTACCTGTGTTGCATGCTGCTGTTGCATAAGCCAAGCGCAGAGAATAGCGCTACTTCTGGAATAACCCAGCGCACAGTAAATTAATACATGCTGTTGTGTGCTCTGGCTTGAAGCTGCTGCCATTAATTGGTTGAACACTTCAACCGCACGTTGAAGTTGGTCGGCCTGTAAAGGAATTAAGTCTAAACTTGGATATTGAAAATATGAATTTTTCGGATTCACTGGCAACTCTGCAACACAATCAAAAACGGCCTGATATTTTTGTATTGTAGAACGTGTTGGGATGCGCCCTAAAAAAATGGTTGTGTTTTCAATTTTTAAAATTTTGGAGTCTTCGGGATGTTTCTTTGTCCAGATTCGACTGTTCAACCACGCAAAGATTAGGTAAGGGGCAAATAACATTGTAGCGGCAATGCTCAAACTTCCATCTGCTTGCTTTTGGAAGAAATGAGGGCGAACTAAATAGTAGCTTAAAGCAACGCCAAATAGACTGATTGCTGGATAAAGTAACCATAATCCCCAAGGTTGGAACAGATAGGCCAAGATTAGGAAAAGTAATGCGCCGCATAGGTAATAACTGCCTAACTTTAAATGCTTTGGCGTTAAAGTCTGCAAACCATCTTTTTTAAAGGGTGATTTTGCCGTAATTGGAAATAACCACAAACATAATGCACCTGCCAATAAACCTGTTGGAATATCGATAAAATGATGTTGCCATGTGGTGAGTACCGATATGCCAATTAAAAATGACCAAAGGTCGACAAAGTATCTCCACTGACCTGAGCTGTGTCTGCGGAAGAAGTCCCAAAGGATGACCAATAAAACGATATGGAGAGAAGGTGCTTGGTTAAAAGGTTTATCAAAACCCATCAAAACATCAAACCATAGGCCAAAAAAGCCATCTAAAGGTGGTCGTTCAAAACTAAATTTGAGTGGAAAAAGAAGAAAGCAACTGATCGAAATCAGCTGTGCGCTAAATAGCCGAAGTGCATGCTGTTTCAGCTCAAATTTATTCCAACATAACAGCAAAGATAGACCGTAAAAAAGATCAATGGACCAATATGGCACGATGCTCCATGACCAAAGCGGAATGTGTTTTTCCCAGTCATAGACAATACTCGGCACATTGGGCAGTTGTGATGCATAGTGATTTGCAAATCCATAAGTGAGAAAGAAAAACGGTGCAAGGAAAATCAAACACAGGATTCCCCATTTCCAAGTGCCTGTTTCTTTTTTCAGTATTTGCATAAAACGTCCACAGATTATTATTTTTAAGTTTTACATGGATGACATGATCCAAAGACTGATCATGTCATCCTGTGATTTTAAAGCTTTTGGGCAACGGACACGGTAAATATTCCAAACTCATCAATACATTGATCTACTTTTTTAAAGCCTGCTGCTTCTACAAGGGCATCCATTTCAGCCTGAGAACGTAAACGCATGACCCATGCATCACCTTCACGATGTGAGGTTAGGGCGCGTGCAATAAATTCTTGCTGAGGATGCCAAATTTGACCTGTGTAAATTAAATAACCATCTTTGAGGATGGCTTTGCTTAAACCTTCCAGTGATTGTCGCAGCAGGTCATTATCACTAAACAATTCATATAAACCTGAAACGACAGCCAACGTCGGTTTCGGTTTAACAGATGCAAGGGATTGTGTATCAAATGCATCGGCTTGAACAAATTCAGCGACATCACTTAAGCCTCGCTCTGCAATCATTTTTTGCCCAGCTTGGACATTAATATCACTATAATCGCGCAATAAAATCGAGTCTGGACGTTTTGGAAGTTGTGTAACGGCATCGAGAATATAACGACCGTGTCCTGAAGCAATATCCATAATTCTGAGTGGTTTACGTTTTTTGATAAGAATGTCAGCGTATTTCTGCACCAGATGCTCAATGTTCTGTTTACGGACACGAATACCACGCCAACCAATCGCATTGAGATATTGTCGGTCAATGATTTTACCAATCAGATTAGCACTTTCTGTTTGGTTACGATAAACGAAGTCTAAAGTGCTACCTGAGTCATACCCTGTATCTTCGCCAATTTTTAAGCCTTTAGATAAATGACTTCCTATTTTCAAATTCTTTTTAGTCAACTCCCAAAATGCATTCTTCATGGATTTCGCTGGGAGTGGCGCACTAAGACCCTCTGCAATGGCACAACTTGAACCAATTTTATCTGCATTTAAAAGATCAGGGGCTTGATATTCCACAGCAAAACATTGCTGAATAAAACGACGGATTTTTTCAGTCGCTATATGACGGTCTTTTTCACCCAAAGTATCGTGAAAGAAGCCATCTAATATATGAAATTCTTTTTTGGGATGCGGTAGTTTTTGATAAAACTGTTGCTGCGGTTTTTGGAAGACCACAAAATCTGAGCCTGAACATAAAACTTGTGTTGGAACAAAGATATTTTGTGCATCCGCGACAATACGTTTTGAAGCATCATATAGCCCCAATAACATTCTGACTGAAATTGCTTTGGCAATTCTAGGGTCGGTATCATAGCTTTGAGCACGTTGTTTATCATGCGTGAGCATATTGGCTTTTACATAGCTTTGTATAAAGAAATTGCCACGCAACTTTGCCATCACCCTTAAGCTTGGTTCAGCAAAAGGCACATATAATTTAATATCAAAAGCAGGAGAGGCTAAGCAGAGCGCACGAATTCTAGGTGCATAATCATGCACCCAAATTGCAGCTAAAACAGCACCAACACTTTGAGCGACTACGGCAATATTTTCCGTAGAAATGGCATATTTCTGTTCAATATGTTGTACGAAAGCTTGAATGTCTTTGACACATACAAAAAAGCTTGGCGCATCACCACGCTCACCGGGCGAATGACCATGGCCGCGCGCATCCCATGCAAAGAAATCGAAATCTGGTAAATTAAGTTCGTTAACTAAATGCGCCATACGCCCCGAGTGTTCATGGCCACGGTGAAAGAGAATAATGGCTTTTTTTGTTGTAGATGGTGTAGCCGTTGCCCAGTGTTGGTAAAACAGTTCGGTCCCATCATGACTGGTAAAAGTGTGTTGACTATTGTTATACATCTATTTTTACTCTGAATAATAAAATTATGAAGAAGTTGTCTTTAAACTATTTTTAATTCGGTTAAATATGGTGAGCAGAAGCAGTAGAGCAATGAGAATAAGAATGCCATTACAAATTCTACCGAGAAGTTGTAGATTTGTACTGATGTATGGAAATATCACAATAGACTTCCTTCATAAATCATTTTTCAATCAATTTAATTGTTTATCTTTCACCCAATCTAAATTGTATATGCCAGCAAGTAAATTAAACCGCAGGTTTAATCTTTTACGACGATTTCTATATACACAAGATAAAATCTTAAAACATTTCATCCTTCCAAATACATGCTCTACTTGAATTCGTCTACGACCAATCTCTCTATTTAACTTTTTTAATTCAGAATCTAGTTTTTCAGTTTTCTTTGCTTTAGATGGCATGAGGCATCCAAAACCCAATTTCTTTATCCCTAAATACCCCTTATCAACAATAAAAAAGGGCTTAAATTTTAATTTCCTCATGCTTTTTTTAAATATTTTAAAATCATGCATGCTTCCATGACTTCCACATACACTCAGTATTTCACCTGTTGTATAGTGCATAGATAGCTGAAATTTAAAGGTATGTCGCTTTTTTTTACCGCTATACCATTTCTTCTGTTTTTTTTGGACGTTGAACTAATATTTCAGTTGCATCAATCACAACAACTTCCCAATCCACTTCATCTCGATTAGGAAGTTGTTTTGGCAAGTTAAATTTTCCAGAACGGATTAAGGTATCTTCAATAACACGTGTAATACGAATTGCACTCGTTTCAGATACACCGTAACTCATACCAAGATGGAAAAATGTTCGATATTCTCTCCAATATTCTATACATAAGAGCAAGCGATCTTCCAACGGTAATTTATGCGGTCGTCCTTTACCAATATGACGAGGTAAATGCTTATTTAGCTCGGCCAACATGAGGTTAAATGTAGCCCAACTAACACCGCTAAGCCTACGAAACTTAACGTCTGATAATTTTTGAATATCTTTGAATTTCATCCAAGGATTATCTCTTGAATTAAATAATTTTGCTGATTAATTTAAGATCAAATAAATTGTACGTTTTTTGATTTATGACGGAAGTCTAATAATAACAGCAATTAAACTGAGCCAAAAAGCGCGATCACTTTTACCCATTGGGCCATCGTAACGCCGTTCTTGGCCAATAAGTGGCGCCATTACACCTGCATATTCGCTGAGCAGGGCAAGAAAAACGACAAGCAATAGTAGTTTTGCATTAATAAAACCAAAGGCAATAAAACAAAGATAGAGTGCAGTATCGGAAATAATGTCACACAATTCATTATAAAAAGCGCCCAAGTTGGACTGCTGTTTAAACTCACGCGCTAACATGCCATCAATTGCATTGAAGGCCATACGAATGAGCATCCACAGTGGAAATAACAATAAAAGCCCAGAAATAGGATGGGCTAAATAATGTTGATATAGAAAATAGCCTAAGCAAGTCGAAATCAACATCGCCAATAAAGTGACTTGATTTGCTGTAATTCCAGATTTATATAACAGTTGTACAAAAGGTCGTAATAGATTTTGAAATGCTGGTTTTAATTGATAGATAGATGGCATCGTTTTAATAATTAATAATAGTTGTTGAAATTTTAGTCAGATTGTACAAGGTTTATCAAGTGCTATTAAGAGGCTAAAAATTAAATGATTTCCTTGTATGAGTTTTCGGTGTTTATATTCACAGCATCGTCAGGCAATATGATATGCGAACAAAAAAGCTCAAAGGCTTTGCAGCAGATTCTAAGAACATTATTGTATCTGCCAAATGCAGGGGAAATAGCCCCAATGATTATGACTCTAAATAATGCCCCGAAACTTTGACATAGTTTTGTGCTGAATATGGTAAAAATGCTAATTCTTTTTCTGTCAGAGGACGAACTTTTTTGGCAGGACTACCGACATATAAGTAGCCACTTTCCAGCACTTTCCCTGGTGGAACCAGTGTTCCTGCGCCAATCATCACGTCGTCAGGAATGATGACATCGTCCAAAACAATGCTATTGATACCAATTAAAACACGGTTGCCGATGGTACAGCCATGTAAGGTGACATGGTGACCAATGGTAACATCTTCACCAATGATTAACGGCGAGCCATTTGGTTTATCTGCTTTTTTATGACTAACATGCAGCATTGCATGGTCTTGTACATTCGAGTTTTTACCAATCCGAATATGATTTACATCACCACGAATCACAGCAAAAGGCCACACAGAAACATTTTCAGCCAAGATGACATCACCAATCACTACCGACATTTCATCGATATAGCAGTTGTTGCCAAGCTGTGGAGTGCTGTTCAAATAAGGGCGAATATTTTTAGCCATTTTGGTGTTCTGCCTTTGCGTAGGTGTCCATTATAAAATAAAAAAGCACCCAGACCGAGGTGTGGATGCTTTAACTTAAGTCTAAATATTACTAGAATAAGTTTGAGAAGAATTGTTTGATGTGGTCAAGCATACGTGCAAAGAAACCTGCTTCTTCAACATCTTTTAGCGCCACAAGTGGTTTTTCAGCAATCACTTTACCATCAAGGCTTGCTACATATTTACCAACCACTTGACCTTTTTTCAACGGTGCAGTCAGTTTCGGTTGAACCACGAGTTGTGTTTTGATTGCGTTGGCTTGGCCTTTAGGCATAGTCACGTTAAAGGTTTCAGCTAAACCAATTTGTACGTCACTTTCTTTACCAAACCACACTTTTGATTTTGCTAAAACTTGGTTCGCAGCTTGAACATTTTTAGTTTCAAAGTTTGCATAACCCCACGCTAAAATTTCACGTGTTTGCGTTGCGCGTTCTTGCATGCTTGGCGCACCAAAAATCACAGAAATCAAACGCATTGGGCCACGTTTAGCCGAAGTTGTTAAGCAATAACCCGCTTCGTCAGTATGACCAGTTTTTAAACCATCCACACTTGGGTCAGTATAAAGCAGGGCATTACGGTTGCCTTGTTTGATACCGTTAAAGGTAAATTCTTTTTCAGAATAAATCGGATAATATTTTGAACTGTCGTGAATGATGTGCTGTGCAAGCGTTGCCATGTCTTTAGCGGTCGAGTAGTGACCTTCAGCAGGCATACCTGTTGAGTTCATGAAGCTGGTATTGGTCATGCCGATACGTTTTGCTTCAGTGTTCATCATGTGAACGAAAGTGCCTTCGTTCCCGGCAATGTGCTCAGCCATAGCCTTAGATGCATCATTACCCGATTGAATGATAATGCCGCGTAACATCTCTAATGCAGTTGCAGTACCATTTAATGGCACATACATACATGATTCTGAACTACTACCACGACACCAAGCAGACTCGTTCATCCGAACTTTTTCATCTTCGGTTAGCTCGCCCGCCAACAACTTTTGCTCAATAATGAAACTCGTCATCATTTTTGTCATTGACGCTGGTGCTAATTTTTCATTTTCATTTTTAGATGCGAGGATTTGCCCAGTCTCATAATCCATCAGCACATATGATTTATTATTTAGTTCTGGTGGTGAGGATAAGACAGTTGCTGCAAATGAAATGCTTGGTACGAGTAATGCCGCAGCAAGGGCGCTTTTTTGAATCATTCTAAGGGGTTCCGATTTCTTTAGTATAAGCACGAGAGCTTTGCATTTTAGGACAAAGTTCTGCCGACTTCTACGGGAGAAATCGGCTTATTTCAAAGATATTGTAACCAATTGGTATTATTTGCTGTAAGTGCTCAATTCTTTACAAATTTCTTGGTTTTTCGCTTTACCTGCTTTTTTCGCATCGGATTGAGCTTCGGCTAAAATAGGCTTAAATTTTTTCTCTTTGCTGAGGCTTTTGAGGTATTCAGTCGGGTTTTTCTGTTGCGGTAGATACTCTTTGGCCAAAGTGTTGTAGCCATTTTCAAACTGACTCTGGTCTGAAACGAGACTTGGACAAACTTCTGATAGGACATAAATTGCAGCCAACTCTTGCTGCGTCACTTGTTGCAGTGGAGTCACTTCAATATTTTCGTCTTTATTGGCCGCATGAGCCGAACTGATGGCAATTAAAGAAGAACCACAAACTGCCAAAATCACTTTTTTCATTACATTTAAATTCATTCTAAACCCTAAGTGCATACATGTTGTTGCCATAATAGGATGAGCTTAAACAAATTTTAAGTAAATGTAAGCGCAAAAATGTATAGAAGCTGTTGAAGTCGCTTCATTGTTTTTACATTTTTCAGTCTAATAAAAAAGGATGAACAACCCCATTATTCATCCTTTCTTTGCGATATAGATGTAAAACTTGAATTAACCTTCAAAGTTTACAACGTCATCACATACTGACTTTTGTTCTGCTTTGTCAGTACCCTTTGCATCTGTACGAGCTTCTTGCAGAATCGACTGGTATTCGCTGTCTGACTGTAATTTTGCATAGGTCATCGACTTATCTGAGTAGTCTTGTAAATAGGTTTGAATTAAAGTTTGAATGTTGCTTTCAATTTTAGGGCCTTGACCCACCAAAGCAGGGCAAAATTCGGTCATGACTTGCGCTGCTGCAATATCTTCTTTCACGATGGTGTTGGCTTCTTCTGTACTTAATCCCTCTAGTGCAAAAGCAGATTGAGAAATCATGATAGCCATGCCTAATCCGAAGAAATTACGTAATGTTAAGCTTTTAATCATTTTTAAAATCACATATTTATGGTGGATGCGGAGACTCAATATATATATTTTCAGTTAGAATTCAATGAAAATTTCTGACCAGTCATTTTTTAATAAAGTTTTTTGTTTTGGACCTTTTAATCGCCAATGATCATCTTAACTCTTCTAATCTTCAGTTTTGGCAGTCTTTAGGATGATCTGCTTGTTGGTGCAGGAATCATATTTAGGATAAAAAACGCGTATACGTGTAGGCAAGTTGTGAACCGAATAACTGTTAATCGCCCTCAGATATTTTATACTGCCGTTTAATATTTTGCGTTTTCACTCCCCAAATGGACGAGGCCGTTCTACTTTGGTGATGTTTAAAACTTTTCATGCTATCAAACACTTCTTGCACCTCCCAGATAAAAGGGTCGAGGCTTTGCTTGACCTCAAAAGAAATGCAACCTTCTTCTTGATGAGTTAATTCAATATGTTCTGGAAGGAGTTCTATCACCATACGGACTTCTTCTTTAGACACACAGATTAATAGGCCATTGAGTTTAACCATAGGGCTCCTTATTGATCTTCGACGTTGTTAGCGTTGGTTTGTTTAGCCGAATTCATCTCATGTCTGACGCGACTAATCTGGTCATATATGACTTTGCGCATTCGGTTTATCGCACCCAGTGGTTTATGTTCAGCTAATGCATGCCATGGTGTAAAGGATAGATTTTCACAAAACTTATTTTGCTCAGGGGTATCAAAAACTTGCTGAGGAATACGAATAGTGGCCACCTTATAGAAAGGAGCTTGGTCTTCTTTCCATTCCGTCATTGAGTCTTCAACAGACATTGCGCTGGATGTCCGAGGTTGTACTAAAAACTCCATGCAGGCATCACGATCTTGTAAGGTCGTTCGAAGTGCCGCTCTTAAAAAGTCCTTTTGAGGAGTAACTGGAATCGGGCTAACAACAGTTGAACATGCACGAGCAGAGTACTTTACCGCTTGACGATGATCGCCGACTCCTAACTGATAGGGCACCATAGACCAGTATCTGGTTTGCAGTGGATTTGAAATTTTATTTCTAGTGTTCAAGGCAATCCAAGTTCCTTTGGCTCCTAAAGCAAAAGGGACATGCAGTTTTTTTAGAAAACGATCGCTGTTGATATCTTGCATAAATGATAGATAACGAGCAGGGTCATTTACAAAGAATACAGGGTGATTGATCATAATGAAGTCTTGCGTAGCCGCAGGTTCATCTAAAAGGTTTTTCTCTGGCACGGCTAAAAGTTTGATCGCCATGCCGCGTGCATCTTTTTTTATATCCGCCTGTTTTGCATTACTCGATCCATTCGAAAAACGAATCCACGCTTGGTAAGTTTTTCCCGGAATAAAAACACCATGGGTCATGTTTTGAGGCAATGCCTCATTTATCTTAAATTCTGCGCGTACGCAACCATGTGCTTTAGGGTGCGCATCACGTAGCGCAATTTCTGTGGCATATTGTTTTCGGATTGTCATTTCAATGATGTTCGCGATTTCTTTAGCCGTGGTGGTCTCATTCGGATAAAGACTTTCACTTAGAGTATTATCTACATCTGGGTATATAAAATTTTTAGGAGAAGTCAACATTACAGGTGGTGTATTTGCATCTACGTTAGCGGTGATACCTGTGAGTAATATGGTATGAAAAAGTAGACCTAAGCGCATAGGCCTTGCGGAGTTAGACATTGATTGTCTCCTTGCTCTAAAGCTGGATTTTTTTAATTTTTAGCCTGATGATATGAACTTGTTTAGTCTTATTTAAGACACAGAATTATGATTATATCTGTGGCATTTTTTTATTCATAGCTACTGTCTAGAAAAAACTTAATGAGGAGCTACTCTGAGTGATCCTGAAAATTTGACATTGGTTTAAAATTTGTTCGATGATGTTTATCTCCCCAAAACCAATAATGATTATAAAAGAGAACGAGCATGAGCGAAAAAAATCAAAGTCATGAATGTTTAGTCTGTGGGCAGAAATTCCTCATTAAAAATCTCATTCCTATGGGGGCAATACGAAAATCTATTACCGAAGAAATTTCACATGATTTTCCAGAATGGTCGCCTCAAAGTTATATATGCCAAGCGGACTTAACCAAATATCGAATTCAGTATGTTCATTCACTGTTAAAGTCTGAAAAGGGGGAAGTGACTGATCTTGAATATGAGGTGATTAAAAGTTTGCAACAACATGAAGTGATCACCAAAAATGTTGAAAATCAGTTGGATCAAAATTGGACTTTAGGGGAAAGGCTGGCAGATAAAATTGCGACCTTTGGCGGTAGTTGGGCTTTTCTCATGTGCTTTGCGACTTTCCTAGCCATTTGGATTATTGTGAATACAGTGGTTATGGTCACGCATCCTGCCGATCCGTATCCCTTTATTTTATTAAATTTAATTTTATCCTGTATTGCAGCGATTCAAGCTCCTGTGATTATGATGAGCCAAAATAGACAGGAGGCCAAAGACAGATTGCGCTCGCAAAACGATTATAAAATTAATTTAAAGGCAGAGTTAGAAATTCAACATTTAAATGAAAAACTAGATCATCTGTTGATGCATCAGTGGAATAGGTTAGCCCAAATACAAGAAATACAACTGGATTTGTTATCCGAAATGAGTAAAAAACGCGAATAACTTGGCTCAACATACTCATGCTTAAAGCGTGTTCTGTAATAGTGAGTGATAGCTAAACTCGCTTTCTTAGATTTTTTAACTCTTTGCTTTATAGTTATTTTTCTATGTAAGAGAAGAGTGCTTTTACAGAATCAAGAGATCTATATTTTATCTTTTTGAAGGCGTACTCTCCAGTAAACACTTTGAACGTATACTTAGCTTCTTTTATTTTTAGGCTCTCTCTTTTTTGTACTCTGCTCATGCAAGAGTGAAGTACTCACCCAGATCAATGATTTCATCTTTTCAGATTGCCTGATCTCAATGTATAGTCGTTCTGCATCGAGGACTCTATAGCTTTTCTTTTCGCTTTAAAGATTTAGTTTTTTTCAAGCTACCCGTAAATCTACCTGTTTGAATTGCAGATTAAAAAGACGAAGACGAGTGCAAAATAGATGTATAAGGCTTTTACCGACTCATATAGATTGAAGAAGATCCATCAGTGAATATTTTAATAGCCAATGACGATGGTGTTTTTGCACCAGGTATTCAAGCGCTCGCACATGCTTTACGTCCATTAGGTCGCGTGGTGATTGTAGCACCCGAAAGTGAACGCAGTGGTTTTTCTAGTGCTTTGACTTTAGATCGACCCTTACGCCCAATCGAAATTGCACCCGACATGTGGGCAGTCAATGGTACACCCGCGGACTGTGTCTATTTGTCCATGAATGGCTTATTTGACTTTGAGTTTGATCTGGTTGTTAGTGGCATTAATAGCGGGGCAAACTTGGGTGATGATGTACTCTACTCAGGTACTGTTGGAGCAGCATTTGAAGGGCGTCTAATGAAACAGCCAGCCATTGCGGTATCACTTGCGGGCCCTGAAGTGCGTTCGTACAATCGTCCAGAAGATTATCATCATGCTGCACAGTGGGTGCATGACTTTGTGAAACAAGGTTTGCCTGCATTGCCACCACGCCATATTTTAAATATTAATATTCCTGATGTAGCTGAGTTACAAGGCGCTAAAATTACGTATCAAGGACGTCGTCTGCAGTCTAAGCCGATTACCAGTCATGTTGACCCACGTGGTCGTCAAGTGTACTGGATTGGGCTTGCAGGTGAAGCTGTGGCAGAACCGAAAAGAGGCTATGATGAGGTAGAGTCAGACTTTTTCGCCGTGGCGAATGGTTTTGTCAGTATTACGCCTATTCAGATGGATGCAACCAACTATGAAGTTTTGCATGCATTACAAGGGCAAATAAGTGCTTAAAAGGCACTACAGCTGAGCAATACAGGGAGTGTATTCAGCTGTTTGTTATAACTTTGTGAAAATACGCGCAGAGATACTATTTTCACATACTTTTTTGCTAATCTTAGCGCAAATTAAACTGATTATTTTTTCTATTTTTAGAGAGTAAGATAAATGTCTGTGTTGTCTCAAATTCGTTTTATTGCAATTCCTACAGCACTACTGAAAACTGTCGTGTTATCCACAGCTGTAGTTTCAACTGTTATTTTGAGTGGTTGTGCTTCTAAACCACAGGTTAACAATGCAACACGTTTTGCGAAAGCACCAGACTATTATACAGTTCGTTCAGGCGACACGCTGAGCGGTATTGCAACTCGTTATGGGCTGAGTTATACCTCTGTTGCAGACATGAATGATATTGCTGCGCCGTATCGTATTTATGTGGGGCAGTCATTACGTTTAAAAGGTTCGGGTAGTCCGCGTACAACCACGACGCAACCTATTACACAAACCGCTCCAATTCAACGTCAAAATGTTGGTCTCCCGAGTCAAAATACGACCACCACAACCACAACAACTCCTGCTAAAGTACCGACCGCACCTGTTGCGAGCTCGAAAAGTTCAACTTTACGCTGGGTAAAACCAAGTAATGGCGCTGTTTTGCAAGGTTATAATTTAGCAAATAATGTAAAAGGTATTCGCTATGCTGGTAACCAAGGTGATCCAATTTATGCAGCAGCAGATGGCCAAGTGGTGTATGCAGCAGACGGATTGAAAGAATATGGAAACTTAATTTTGGTTAAGCATATTGATGGTTATATCACAGCATATGCACACAACAGTGCGATGAATGTGAAGAGCGGTCAAAATGTGACGGCAGGACAGAAAATTGCTGAAATGGGATCCACAGGTGCAACGCGCACCATGTTAGAGTTCCAAGTACGCTTAGATGGCAAGCCAATCAATCCGACTATAGTTTTACCATTAAATTAAAAAATCTGGATGCAACGCAAAAAATTCACCGTATAATACAATGAGTTGTTTTTATCAAATAGATGAAAACTTCTCATGAATCCAGAGAGAATTTTATGTTAGATCAACTACGGGCAATGGGTGTTTTTGCTTGTGTTGTCGAAAAGAGTTCATTTAGTGGTGCTGCGCGTGAGTTAGGCATCACTACAAGTGCTGTGAGTCAGCAAATTCGTTCTTTAGAGCAAGAGATGGAAGTTGTTCTTTTACATCGCTCAACAAGAAAGTTGAATTTAACTGAAGCAGGCCAGGCTTTTTTCCACAGCTGTCAAGAAATGCTCGCCGCTGCTGAACGTGGCAAAATACGTATCAATGAATTGCGCGATGATCTCGTGGGTGAGCTGCGAATAGCCACTACGCCAGAGTTAGGTGCCAATCATGTGATTCCTGCTTTGTCGCATTGGATGTCTGCACATCGCGGATTATCTATTCATATTGAAGCAGATAATCATTATGTGGATTTGATGAATGGGCGAATTGATATTGCCCTCAGAATGAGCCCAACAGTTGACGATCAAAGCGTACATGTTGTGCCATTGGCGCGCGTGGAACAGATTTTGGTTGCTTCACCGAGCTATTTGAATCAGTCTGCACCAATTTCACGACCTGAAGATTTGAAAAATCATGATCTTATTCCGATCACGATTATGAAAAATAATCATGATTTTGATTTTAAAAATGTGGTGACAGGTGACGCAGTTAAACTTGAGATGAAATCAAGAGTAGCCAGTAATAATATTTTAGTGACAAAGACTTTATGCCAACATGGGCATGGGATTGCACGTATTTTATATTTGGATGTCCAAAAAGAATTGGTTAACGGTTCTTTAGTGGAAGTTCTTCCAGAGTGGAAGCTCCCTAACTTTACGCTATACGCCATCATTTCAAAGCATGAACAACAGCCGATGAAGATCCATCGTTGTTTGGATGCATTGAAACAATACTTTTGCCAATTACCCGGTGGTCGTATTTACCAAGAAGCAAGCTAATTCGATAGAGATTGTAATTGACGATCAGTCAACCCATACACATGCTTATAAATTTTAAATGATATAACTACGATAATTTGAGTTAAGCGGTTCACATGGAACCGCTTAACATGGAGAGCAGCAGAGAAAGGCCAAAGCACTTACGTCTGTTGCTCTTTATTTTTTTCATTCACAACAAAAACAATACTTTTATTCTAAGCTATTGAAGCCTATTCAGCCTGATCTTGTGTTAATTCTAAAGCACGTTGGTAAGCAATTTTCTTTTTAATGCCGGTCAAATCAGCCGCTAACTGTGATGCAGCTTTCACCGACAAATCTTGTAAGAGACGTGTTAAAAGCTGGTCGAGTTTTTCTTGCGCCATATCTTTTTCAGTGGTCGCGCCACCAACAACCAATACAATCTCACCTTTTTGTTGATGATGATCGTTTGCAATAAATTCAACCAACTCACCTAAAGTCATCTTCTTAATGGTTTCAAAGGTTTTGGTAATTTCACGAGCAAAACCGACAGGGCGGTCAGCACCAAAGACTTTAGCCATGTCACTGACACTGTCTAAAATACGATGTGGTGCCTCATAAAAAATCAGGGTTTGCGTTTCGTCTTTGAGTTTTTCCAAACTTGCCAGTCGTTGGGTTTGTTTAGAAGACAAAAAACCTTCAAAGCTGAAACGATCACTTGGTAAGCCCACTGAGCTTAAAGCGGCAATGGCAGCACAAGCGCCAGGAACAGGGATTACGCGGATATTATGCTCTTGTGCTGCACGAACCAATTTAAAACCTGGATCACTGATAAGAGGCGTTCCTGCATCACTGATAAGCGCCATATCTTCACCTTTCAACAAACGCTGAATAAGGATGTCAATTTTGTTGCTTTCATTATGATCATGGCATGCAGTAAGTGGAGTTTGAATATTAAAGTGTTTCAGTAATTGTGCTGAAGTTCGTGTATCCTCAGCAGCAATGATTTTGACTGATTTTAGTACATCAATTGCGCGGTAAGTCATGTCATCTAAGTGCCCAATAGGGGTTGCGACTACAAATAACTGGGCACTCATGGGTTTTCTCCGCGCTGCAAAATAATAAAAGGATGGGGGGTGAGTCGTGTGCTTTGGTACATTCAACCGATACCGCGATAAGCATTCTACCTGAATTGTCCGTCGTGGCGTGAGCTAGAATGTTGTCGGCGATGGATTTGCAGGAGTCGGTAAGACATTCGATTGAAATTTAAACGTCAGGAGGGCTTTAAAAGTAGAATGAAATGAATTGATTGGTTCGAGAGACTCACAGCAGTGGTTTTAAACATCAAGACGTGAGATTTTTGATCGAAATTGAGTTTTTCGAAATGTGATGATTAAAAAACAAAAATAAAGTAGGGAAGATAAAGAGATGAAACTGGGACAATGGGCAGAGCAACAAGCTTTGACTGTGCTAGAAGAACAGGGTTATGTTCATGTGCAGTCCAATTATCACTCGCGCTTTGGAGAAATTGATCTGATTGTACAAAAAGGGCAGGAATTGGTTTTTGTTGAGGTCAAAGCACGCTCAAAAACGCGTTTTGCACAGGCTATTGAAACAATTTCCTATTCAAAACAACGCAAAATAGCAAAAACGGCCATGTTATTTTTACAAGATCATCCACATTTCCAGCAATATTATTGCCGCTTTGATGTGATTTGTTTTGATTTTTTTAAAGAAATTGCAAAAACCATACAGCAAGATTTTTCAAAATTCACTTATGATCAGCAATGGATAGAAAATGCTTTTACTTTTGATCAAGACTTTATTAATCTTTGAACAAAATCAAAGCTGAAATGCTGAATTAAAATAGTTTGAAAAGTTGAGGAGTCTTGCTGAGTGTTCAATCGTATTGCAATGACCGTATTATGCGTCGCAAGTTTATCTGGATGTGCAAGTTTCATTTCGGGTGGGACAGGAACAGCCGCTGTAGGAACAGAAAGCGGTGCACGTTCATTAGGGCAGGTCTTTATTGACTCTTCAATTGAGCGTACTGCAAAAATTAACTTATATAAATTGGACAGTCGTTTTAAACAGTCACGTGTCAATATCGAAAGTTTTCATGGCAATGTCTTATTAACAGGACAAGTACCCGATCAACACTTACGTCAGTTGGCTGAAGACAATGTACGTGCGATGTCGGATGTCAAAACCGTGCATAACTACATTACAGTTGGAAACCAAATTAGTTATAGCACCATCATGCAAGACACCTCAGTTACGGCAAATACACGTGGCTTGATCATGAAAGCTGCTGTTGTTTCAGATGCGAAAGTGCGTATTCACACCGAAGATGGCGTGTTATATGTGATGGGACGTTTAAATGGTGCTGAAATTACCGATTTAAACCAAGTTTTACAGCAAGTGGGGAATGTGACTAAAATTATCACACTGGTGGATAATATAGAACAACAGTCCCAAACGACCAGTGCGTTTGCATCACCAATGATCAATTCAACACCGACAGAGCAAACGCCTGTTGCGATAGACCCAGACCAAGTTGAGCCAAATAATGTTCAATAAGCTTCAGCCTTTTGTTCAAAGACTGAATCGTTCGGTAGAGTATGCAAGATTACTCTATCGTGAGTTTCGTATTTATGATGTCGGTAGTTATGCCCTAAACCGTTTAACACCGCGTAAGGGTTATTCGGTCCAAGAAAATGTGGCCTATGGGCTACGCGCGCGACATCGTTTAGATTTGTTTCGTACACTAACACCGCGCGAACATCGGCCTCTGATTGTATTTGTGCATGGCGGTGCATGGATGCATGGCGATAAAAAAGATTATCGTTTTATTGGCGAAGCCTTTGCCAAAGAAGGCTTTGATGTGGCGGTGATTAACTATCACTTGGCGCCTGAGCATATTTTTCCTGCCTCTATTGATGATCTCAGCTTGGCTTTAAATTATCTCAATGTACATCAGCTTAAATATCAAATTTCGACTGAAAAAGTGGTGTTGATGGGACACTCTGCGGGCGCGTTTAATGTGATGTCTGCGCTCTATCATCCGAAGCCATATGAAATACAATGCCGCAGCCAAATTACCGCTATTATTGGTTTGGCAGGCCCATATCATTTCGACTATAAAGGCGATCCAATTTGTGCAGATGCTTTTGATCAGAACAGACCTTATCAAGAGGTGATGCCGTATTATTTCGTCGAGTCGAATACAGTTAAACATTATCTGTTGGTTGCAGAGAATGATGATGTAGTCGGGTTGAGCAATGCTGTTGATTTGGATCGTAGATTGAAAGAAAAAGGTAACTACAGTCAACTTTGGACTGTGCCGCGCATCGGTCATATTTCAATGATTGGTTCAGTATCGAGTTTGTTTAGTCGTTACTTCACGACCAAGCAAAAAATTATGCAGGCGCTCGAGGATGCGCTTAAGCACTAATTGGCATTTAACGTGTATTTGTTGTAGATATAGTGAGTGAGCTTACAGCCACTCACGTGTATCATCTGCGACTGTTGTGCCTTCTGTCGCATGCATGATCATGGCATGTGCAATACTGCCTTTGAACGGAATTTCAGGCAGTTGATCAAACTTAAAGAATTGGGCATCACTGATTTCTTCTTCTTGTAAGCAAAGCTCACCCGATGCGTATTCTGCTTTAAATGCAATCATTAGGTTACTTGGAAATGGCCAAGGCTGACTCGCCAAGTATTGAACATTTTTAACTCGAATGCCGACTTCTTCCAGAGTTTCGCGGCGTACAGCTTCTTCTAAGGTTTCACCGACTTCAACGAAGCCTGCAATCAAACCATACATATTACTGCGGGTATTACGCGCATTTTTTGCCAACAGAATTTCATCTTCACCTCGTGTAATGACGGTGATGACACAGGGTTGTACCCGTGGATACTGATGATAACCGCAGGCAGGGCAGATCATGGCATATTCGCTAGCATGTACTTCTGTGGTGTGGCCGCAATGACTACAAAATTTATGATTGCGACGCCATTCTAGCAGCTGAATAGCTCGGCTGGCCTGTTCGAATTGTTTGGTGCTCCAGAGTGGAAGCAACTGGCGAATTGGGATGAGTTCTAAGCCTTCAGGAATCGGCTCATTGTCTAGCAGGTCTCGGGCAATCACTTGATCACCCGAGTGAAAACTTAAATCACTTGCTAGCTTTTCTACACGAGGCAATTGAAAATTATGGTCAACCAACAATTGTTGTTGGTGGAAAATATAAGCAAGTGAAAGTTCTGACATTAGGCAACAGTCTTTAGTTTTTGGCTACTGTTCAATGCTACATCAAACATACTGTGTAATACAGGCTGTTTGTTTTTTAAGTTATCAATCAGCATATCTGCACTTGCGAGAGCGTCAAGCACATGATTCACCTGAGCAGCAGTGAGCGCAGTTTCAGCCGTGATTTGTTGTTGCACAAAATCTGCTGAAATATTCAGGGCGGTTTGACCATTTTCAGCGCCTAAGAACAACATTGCGCCCGCAACTTCACGTAGTTGTGCAGGAGTATTCTCAAGAGCACTTAAATCTTGTTCTTGCTGATATTGCGCCAAAGCTTGACTACTTAAGTCAATAGACGTTTTAGCCTCTGACAATAACGCAGCATGGGCTTCATCTAAACGGTCTAGTGAAATATTCATGTTGTTCACACGAAGCTGTAGGCGGCTTGAAGTATGGTGACGTTCTAGCACTCCAATGGAGTTCATTGCCGACAAGATCACGTTCATCAACTGCTGCGCAAAACCTTCATCTTTCAGCATATCTGCTTGACTAAGTGATGCTGCTTGACGGTTTAAGTCATTATGCGCTTCATTTAAGTTCAATACTTTGAAGATGTTCGCCAAATCGACCAGTTTTGCTTGGAGCTCTTGGGTCTTCTCAGGCGTCATGTTTTGATAGTTGTACTCAATGTCATTGCGGATTTGCGACATTTCGGTGGTTACCAAATCACTAATGGTATGCATCGTGTCGAAATCTGGGCCATACAGATGACGACTGAAAACTTGCAGCTGCGTATCTGTGAGTAGGTCGTCGCCAATATTGAGTTTGCCACGGATGTGTTGGGATACTTCGTCTTCTTGGCTGATACATAAGCTGAGAATGTTGGCAAGATCGGTGAGGCTGGCTTTGAAACGTTCAGGCGCAGTAAAGAACTGTGCAATGTTACGTTCGATGCTAATCAAAGTACGTAAACGTGGTTCATTAATGAGCAATTGTTCAATTTGATTGAGTGCAACATAGACCAAGTTCCAATATTGTTTACTCGGCGTTTGTTCTGCTAGACCCGCTAAATAAGTGCCCACCAATTTCATTGCTTGTAAATCAAGTTCGCTTTCTTCTTGTTTCAGCATTTGGCTTAAAGACAGCTTGTACAGGCGGTGAACATATTGTGATTTTTCAAGACTTGGTGCTTGAGGGAGGCTAAAATCTGGGGTGATACAGTCCAGTAATGACTCGATGTGCTGACCTTCTTGCGTTAAAGGCTTTGCTAATGCGATTTCAAGACGGTTTAAGGTGTCGAGTAAAAACTGTGGAATTTTCACTTCTCTTAAGCAAATGAACTCAATATAGCGCTTCAGCATGGTCGTGCCTTCGCTGAGTGCAATCACATCTTGCGTATTAATCTGTTCAGGATTCACCATGATCTTGCGCATAAGCTCTGCGGAATATTCAGCAATTTTGGCTAAGCTCGACATATCAATCAATGCAAGCACTTGAGCACATTGCTCAAATTGGTTTAATGCATCGTCAATTCCAAAAGGTAAAGTCTGATCTTCTGCTAAGGTGCTCACAGCTGATTCAACCAGCTTAATGGAGTTATCCACTTCATTTTTTATTATCAGCAGCGCCGTTGGATCAAAATGAATAGAGGTTTGGTAAGACATTGATCTGCACCTATCCTAGTGTTTTATCGTGTTTATATGCGGCCCAAAGAAGGGATAGCAACTTGTTCATCACTATAGCCTAACTGAAAAATCTTGTAATACAAAAGTTAACAAAAACTTTAGAATTTATTTGGCAAAAAGGCAGGGTGTGCCGTGTTTTTCTTGGTATTGTTTGACCCAAGTCTCATGTGCTTCAAGTTCTTCGGCTGAAGGGTGAATTACCGCCAGTTCAATATCTAGTGTTTGATGCTGACTTTGCCCATTTTGTTGTTCACTATGTGACAGGGCATCCATATCAAAGGAAACCTGACCACCTGTCATAGCCAAGTAAACGTCGGCTAGAATTTCAGCATCCAGTAAGGCCCCGTGGAAGGTACGGTCACGCTGTGGAATTTCGTAACGGCGAACTAAGGCATCGAGTGAGTTTTTTTGCCCCGGATGCTTAGATTTTGCCATCGCGAGGGTATCTGTCACTACACAAACTTCAGAAAGCGCAACAAATCCTGCACGTTTGAACTCCATGTCTAAGAAGTTCATATCGAAGCTTGCATTATGCGCAATGATTTCCGCACCTTTGAGATAGGCAAATAAGGTGTCGGCAATCTCTTGATATAGCGGTTTATCTTTTAAAAAGTCATCAGAGATACCGTGGATATTTTCAGAGTCGCCCACAGGTTTTTTTGGATTGATGTAGATATGAATAGAGCTTCCGGTAAGCTTTCGATTGACCATTTCAATCGCGCCAACTTCAATAATGCGATCGCCATCTTGATAATAGAAACCGGTGGTCTCTGTATCGAGAATGAGCTGTCGAGGTCCAAAGACCTCAACCTTACGTGGAGTAATCACAATTTGCGGATGTTGTTTGAGTTGTGTTAAATCGACACTTGCCGCAACTTCAGGCGTTTGTTCAGTAGAAGCAACCGTTGTGCCAAGTTCTGGTTCAGCCATTAAACTTGGCTCTTGTTCTGCAACGTGTATTTCACTTTCGGCTAAATCTTCGCTGTTATCGGCTTCTTCGTCATCGAAACCCAAACCAAAAGGGTCGTTTAACAACCAGTCTGGTTCAACTTTTTTTTTATCTACAGACGGTTCTGTTATCGCTGTTTTAGACTGACGAAGTTGATCCTGTGTTTGATCGGCACCAAGGTTTGCCAATTGATCTGCCATTTCATTACCTTCATGACCTGCATGGCCTTTAACCCAGTGCCAATCGATATCGCGGCCTTGGCAGGCTGCATCGAGTTTTTTCCATAAATCTGGGTTTTTAACGTCTTTCCAATTTTTCTTTTTCCAACCCGTAATCCACTCGGTAATGCCACGTTTGACATAGGTTGAATCTGTCCAGACGACCAACTTCGCATCGGTTGGGCAAAAAAGAATGCCTTCAATGGCCGCGGTGAGTTCCATACGGTTATTGGTGGCGTTGTCTTCACCGCCACACAGTTTATGTTCTTCAGTTTCTGTAATAATGTACGCGCCCCATCCCCCAAGACCAGGGTTTCCACGACAAGCACCATCGACATACAGGGTAATTGTTTGTGACATACACAACTTCCGTAAACTGAAAATTAAAACTAAGCGGGCACCATTGTATAACGCAAATGCACTAGAGAAGTGTATAAGATGCAGCTTTTTTAATTTCTTGTAACATTTATACTGATTTCAAGTTAAATTAACGCCTTGTGTCTGCGGCGTGCTTTACTACAATGGCAGATCTAAAAAATAAATTTTATACGAGTTGTTTGGATTTTCTTATGTATAAGTCAGCTGCCATTTTTGGCCAACCGATGTTACCGACATTATTTAAAATTACAGTACTCGGTTCAGCACTTGCGACACTTGGACTGGCTGGTTGTTCCTCGACGCAAAGTGCAACGCAAACATCTAAATCCAAACAAGTCGGATCGAACTACCTAGATGCAAACAGCCTAGATTCTTTAGAAGATTTACTTTCTGCAACCGACATGCGTGCGGTGGAAGGGGATCGCCTGTTGGTGTTAAAGCACGGTGACGTTTGGAAGCGTATGACCGTGGGCTTTAAAATGAACAGCGATCATTGGAATCCGCGTATTGATGCACAGCGCGGGTGGTTCATTTCACGCCAACCGTATTTGGATCGTTTAAGTGCACGTGCTTCACGTTATTTGTATCACACTGTTAAAGAAGCGGAGCGTCGCGGTTTACCAACAGAGCTGGCTCTACTGCCTGTGATTGAAAGTTCGTATGACCCTGCTGCAACCAGTAGTGCTGCGGCTGCGGGCTTATGGCAGTTTATTCCAAGTACGGGCCGCATTTATGGCTTAAAACAAAGTAGCCAATACGACGGACGCCGTGATGTGGTGGAGTCAACGCGTGCTGCATATGAGTTCTTGGGCAGTTTATATAACCAGTTTGGTTCGTGGGAACTTGCACTAGCGGCTTATAACGCAGGTCCGGGCCGTATTCAACAAGCGATTAACCGTAATAAAGCCGCAGGTTTGCCGACAGATTATTGGTCGTTAAAACTGCCTGAAGAAACCATGAACTATGTGCCACGGTTCTTGGCGGTTGCACAGATCATTAAAAATCCAAATGCCTATAACATCAATTTACCACCGATTGCCAATCGTCCGCACTTTAGAGAAGTTACTGTGGGCGCAGTGAGTCTAAATGAAGTTGCGTCGATTACAGGTTTAAGTCGTGCCGAGCTGTATCAGTTAAATCCGGGACACCGTGGTGAATGGATTGATGGTGCAAGTCCAATGCGGATTTTAATTCCTGCGGATTTGAGTCCTTCAGTGGATGTACGTTTGAAAAAATTACAGGGTGGTTCAGGCGGCTTGTGGGCATCTGCAAATACCAAGCTGCCTGAAAATAACCAAACCATTCAACCAAGCAAAATTGAACCGCCGACCTTAAACACCAAATCGATCACACCATCGAAAACTACACCACCTGTTTTAGCGACGACTACCACAAAAACCACAGCAGCGAAGCCTGCCACTTCGTCTACATTAACGTCGTCAAGCAGTGCAGCTATCTCTACGCCTCGTGGTTCAACGCCTAAAGGGTCTAATGCACTGGCTGCATTTGCTGCCAATAGTGGTATTCCAAGTGCGCCGCGTATTCCCGTTGCAGTTACGCCTGTCACCCCAGTGAAACCAGTTTCCGTTGAACCACCAATTTCCGCAGCAGAGCGTGAACAGTTAACCGCGGCAATTCAAGCCGAAGGTCAAAGCAAAACTGTCGATGAAGTTCTGAAGCCGATTGCAACGCAGGCTGAACAAGATGAAGTGGTTGCTGAAATTCAAGCTTTGGCCCCTCAAGGGACTGAAATTGTAGATCCTTTGGATGGTAAAATTAAGCTCACCGCAATTCAAACCAGTCAGTCTGTGGCTGAGCTGCAAGGTAAAGAGTTAACCAAAGGTTTTGCTTATCCAAAATCCGTGGCTGACAATACCCGCTTAGATTCAGATGAAGTGAAGCGTAATCAAGGCAAAAACTTTGTTAAGACTGACTCTGAAATTGTGATTGTGCCGCCAAAAGGTAAACGTTCAACTTATACCGTACAACCGGGTGATACTTTGGCGCTGATTGCCGCCAAAAATGGGGTGAACTGGCGTGATGTCGCGAAGTGGAACCAAATGGATGCCAATGCCACACTTTATGTCGGTACATCGATTTATTTATATGATGCAAAACCACAAGCTGAAAAAGTCGAAGTGCGTTCTACCGTGAAAGCTGAGACTAAACCCGAGAGTTATACTGTTCGTGCCAATGATACCTTAACAGGCATTGCGGATGAGTTTGGTTTAAGCTTAAAACAGTTGGCCGACTATAACGGTTTAAGCGTGACGAGTGGTGTACGTGTGGGGCAAAAGCTTTCTTTAAAAGAAACGGCTCAATCCCGTGCTAAAGTCAATGATGAAAAGAACAGCAGCCTAACCAAAGTAGCAACTCAGTCGTATACGGTGAAACGTGGCGAATATCTGAAACTGATTGCAGACCGTTATGCGCTGTCAAATCAAGAATTGGCAGATTTAACACCAGGTTTAAATGCGGGCAGTAATCTGTTAGTTGGACAAAAAATTAATGTGCCACTTAATGATGTTAAAAGCTTAGCGACAAGTAGTGCTAAAACGCCTTCAGTTAAAGCTGAGCCACAGTTCAAAGTTGAAAGCTATAAAGTACAACGTGGTGATACATTGTATAGCATTGCATTACAGTCGAAGATGAGCCTGTCGGAGCTGGTTGATCTCAACAATCTTTCAAGCAATAGCGGCTTGCAAGTGGGTCAAAGTATTAAGATCCCTGCGGGTTCAACCGTGCCAGATACTTACACCGTTCAGTCCGGAGACTCATTAACTGCGATTGCTTCGAAATATAATTTGGGTATGGATTATATTGCTGACCTCAACAACATGAGTCGTACAGCGGGCTTACGTGCAGGTCAAAAACTCAAATTAACGGGTGAAGTGCCTACTGTTGAAACGCCGAAAACAGTCGAAAAACAAACTACTGCAAGTAATAACTCAACCGATATCCATGTGGTGAAATCGGGTGAAACCCTAAATAGCATTGCGCGTAAATATCACTTGCAACTGAACTATTTGGCTGAATTAAACAACCTAAGCCGTACGGCGAATGTTCGTGTTGGTCAGCGTTTAAAAATTGAAGGTGATGTTGATTCAGCTCCAATCAAAACAGAAACAGTGGCAGCAAAGCCACAAGCAACTTCTAGCCGTGCAACTGAAGCTTATAAAGTGAAGTCAGGTGAGTCGTTAAACTCAATTGCAAACCGTGCTGGGATGTCTGTGTCAGAGCTTGCTAGTTTAAATAATCTGAGTCCGCGTGCGGGCTTACAAGTTGGGCAGACCATTCAAATTCCAAAACTGATTTCACAGTACACAGTGAAACGTGGTGATACCTTAATTGGACTGGCAAGTCGTTATGGTATGGACACTTCGCAATTGGCTGAGCTCAATGACATTAAACCGAATACGCAGTTGCGCATTGGTGATGTAATTAAGGTGCCGAACTAATATTGAGTTGAAATGCAATTTCAGAGAAAGCCCCGATGAAGGTTAGAACAACATTTTTGCTGTTCAGCCTTGTAGCGATTCCATTAAAGGCATGGTCTGAACTGCAGACCATGCCTTTTATTGCACCTTATGCTACGCCGAAATATAGCCAATTGGATCATTTACCTTATGCCAATGTGCAGGCGCCAAAGGGTGGCGAATTAACACGTGCAGTCATCGGGAATTTTGATAACTTAAACAGTATGAATGGTCGTGGTACTGCGGTTGAGGGAACCAATTATTTATTTGACTCGCTCATGAGTAGTTCTTTGGATGAGCCTGCGGTGATGTATCCGTTGCTGGCAGAAAAGGTCAGCTATGACCCGAAAAACTTTAACACCATCATTTTTCATTTAAACCCAAAAGCACGGTTTAGTGATGGCAGTCCTGTTACCGCAGCCGATGTAAAGTTCAGTTTTGATATCTTTCAAAGCAAATCCAATTTTGGCTTACAGATGTATTTATCGGATTTAGCCAAGACCGAAGTATTGTCCAAATACAGCGTCAAAATGCATTTTAAAACCCGAAATAATGTGGAAATGCCTTTGATTGTAGCCAGAATGCCAATTTATTCCAAAAAAGACTGGCAAGGCAAAGACTTTAGTCAAACTTCGATCAAACCGATTTTAGGCTCAGGTCCTTATCTCTTAGAGAAAATCAATGCAGGGCAGCGCGTTGTTTATAAGCGTAATCCAAAGTATTGGGCCAGAGATTTAAAGGTCAACCAAGGGCGCTATAATTTTAACCGCGTGGGTTATGTGTACTATCGTAGCAAAGATATTGCTTTTACTGCGTTTAAGGCGGGTTTATATACCTTGCATGAGGAAGAGTCCGCACGACAATGGGTGACAGCCTATAACTTTCCCGCTGTAAAACAAGGTCTCGTTAAAAAATATCGCTTTAAGCATTTCAATCCAATTCCAACGCAAAGTTTTGTATTTAATACCCGTCGTCAGCCTTTTCAAGATATTTATTTTCGCCAAGCTTTGACTTATGCCTACGACTTTGGGTGGCAAAACAAAGCGATGTTCTATGGGCAATATCAACGCCTACAAAGTTATTTTTCTAATAGTGAATTAGAGGCGAAGGGTCTACCTTCGGCTGCTGAAATCAAAATATTGAAGCCTTATTTGGCGAAATTGCATCCCGTACAGCGAGATGGTGTTTTAAAGAACTGGCGTTATTCAGCTTCAGATGGATCGGGCTATAATCGAAATAATTTACTCATCGCACGACAGATTTTATTAAAAAATGGCTATACATATAATGCAAAAGGTCGACTGTTAGATCGGAAAAATAAGCCGATTCAGTTTGAGTTTCTGATTCAGCCGAGTGATGCTGTGCGTGAAATTACGCCTTTTGTTCGCCACCTAAAGCGCCTAGGAATACAGCTGAACATTCGACAGGTTGATACACCCCAGTATTATGAGCGGATGCGGACTCAAGATTTTGATATGACCCTACAAACGATGCCACAGTCTTTGACACCAGGCAAAGAACAGGTGCAACTGTGGGGCAGTGCTTCAGCCCATCAGGTGGGAAATTATAATTATTCGGGTATTCAAAATCCGGTGATTGATCAGATGATCCGACAGTTGATTCAAGCGCATGATCGTAAGCAAGTGGTCGTTCAAACGCGTATTTTAGATCGCTTGTTGCGTGCGGGTTATTATCAAATTCCAACCTATGGTAAAGCGGATCAATGGTATGCCTATTGGAATATGTACCAAAAACCGGCACGGAGTCCACAGTTGCATGTCGGTTTGGATTATTGGTGGAGTGATGCCAAACAGGCGAAACAGGTGAGTCAGTACTTAGGTCAGGCAGCCAAGCCATAAGCTGGTATAGGGGTTTTTGAGATGCGTATTTATATATTCAAAAGGCTGTTGCTGATCGTTCCGACCTTATTTCTGATTTTACTGATCAATTTTGCTGTGATTCAAATTGCGCCCGGTGGTCCTGTTGAGCAAGCCATTCAACAAGCGGAAGCTATGCAAACTTTGGGTAATTTGGGCGGTGCAGGTGGAGGCTCAAATGTCTATCAAGGCGCGCAAGGGCTCAGTGATGAAATGCTCGCAAAGATCAAAGCACATTATGGTTTTGATCAGCCCATGCATATACGCTTTTTTGAAATGGTGAAAAATTACGCGCAACTGGACTTCGGCACGAGCTTTTTTAAAGACCAGCCCGTTACAGCGCTGATTAAGGATAAATTACCTGTATCCGTGTCCTTGGGGCTATGGAGTGCTTTGCTAATTTATCTGATTTCGATTCCTTTGGGCATCAAAAAAGCCCGATTGCACGGCACAGTATTTGATCAGTCTACATCGCTCCTGTTGGCAGTGGCCTATGCAGTTCCTGCGTTTATTTTTGCAATTCTCTTGATTGTCTTTTTTGCAGGCGGTTCTTATTTCCAATGGTTCCCCTTACAAGGTTTGGTTTCGGAAAATTTTGCGGATTTGTCGTTATGGGGCAAAATTAAAGATTATTTTTGGCACATGGCTTTACCGCTTTTGGTGATGGTGATTGGTGGCTTTGCCACAGTGACTTATCTCACCAAGTATTCGTTTATGGAAGAACTCAGCAAGCCTTATGTGCTGACGGCACGTTCTAAAGGTCTGACTGAGTCGCAAGTGTTATATGGTCATGTGTTTCGCAATGCGATATTAATTGTGGTTGCTGGTTTACCTGAAGCTTTAATCGCTTACTTCTTTGTAGGCAATTTATTTATTGAGATCATATTTAATCTGGATGGTCTAGGCTTATTGGGCTTTGAGGCGATTGTGCAGCGTGACTATCCTGTGATTTTTGGCACATTGTTCATTTTTACTTTGTTGGGCTTGCTGCTGCGTCTAATTGGCGATGTGTTGTATCAGTGGATTGATCCGCGAATACATTTTGATTCGCAAGGGAGAGGCTGATGTCACCCATTTTACAGGCAGGTTTCAAACGATTTAAGCAAAATAAGCTCGGTCTTAGTTGTAGTATTTTATTTATCTGTGTTTTTGTACTGTCTTTAGCCTCAGAGCTAATCGCGAATGATAAACCACTATTGGTTAAGTATGATCAGACCTTATATTTCCCTGTATTGAAACACTATCCTGAAACGACTTTTGGCGGTGTTTTCGAAACTGAAACTGAATATAAAGATCCAGTGGTACAGCAGCTGATTCAAGCAAAAGGTTGGGTTGTTTGGCCGTTGATTCGATATTCATATCAAACCCCCAATGTTGATTTGACAGTCCCTGTACCGTCACCACCCACAATGCAAAATTGGCTCGGGACAGATGACCAAGGTCGTGATGTCTTGGCACGCGTGTTGTATGGTTTACGTGTCTCATTGCTGTTCGGTTTTATTTTGACTTTCAGTTCAGCTGTACTGGGCATTGTGATTGGAGCAGTACAAGGTTATTACGGTGGTTGGGTCGATTTAATCGGACAGCGCATTTTAGAAGTGTGGGGTGGGTTACCCATGCTGTTCATGGTGATGATTTTAGTCAGTATGTTTAGCCCAAATATTTACTGGCTGTTTTTAATCATGCTGTTATTCAGTTGGACAATTTTAGTTCCACTGGTACGTGCTGAGTTTTTAAGGGCCCGTCAGCTAGACTATGTCCGTGCCGCGCGAAGTTTAGGTGTCACCAACCGAGCTATTATCTTTCGGCATATTTTACCCAATGCAATCAGCTCTAGCCTGTCACAACTGCCTTTTATTTTAACGGCCAATATTACAGCGCTAACAGCACTGGATTTCTTGGGTTATGGCTTACCGCCTGATGCGGCATCATTGGGCGAGCTTTTGTTACAAGGCAAGAATAATTTAAATGCACCATGGTTAGCACTGTCTGGCTTTTTCAGCTTGGCCCTTGTGCTTGCGTTGCTGATGTATATCGGGGAGGCTTTGCGCGATGCATTTGACCCTAGACGCCAATAGTACAGCCCCTATACTTAAAGTGAATGCACTGAGTATTCAAAGTGCAGAACGCCTATTGGTCGATCAGCTCAGTTTTGAACTGTATGCTGGGCAGACTTTGGCGCTGGTTGGAGAGAGCGGTTCAGGAAAATCGATTAGTGCTTTAGCCTTGATGGGGTTATTACCGAAAGCATTGCAAGTGCAGGGCTCAGTGCTATTAGACGGAAAAGAGCTACTCGAGTTAAACGATGCGCAATTCAGGTCGATTCGTGGGCAAAAAATCGCAATAGTTTTTCAAGAGCCGATGACTGCCTTGAATTCTTTACATCGAGTAGAAAAAATCATTGCCGAGGCTTTATGGTTACAGGGTTGGTCTAAAAAGCAAGCGCGACAACGCGTGATTGCCTTGTTAGAAGATGTGGGTATTCCAAATCCTGAAAGTGTGTTACAGCGTTTTCCTTATGAGCTGTCTGGCGGCCAACGCCAGCGGGTCATGATTGCCATGGCACTGGTGCAAGAGCCTGATATTTTGATTGCTGATGAGCCCACCACGGCACTAGATGTCATGCTGCAAGTTCAAATTTTAGAGTTGCTGAAGTCTTTACAACAGCGCCATAACATGGCCATGATTTTGATCAGCCACGACCTCAATTTGGTGAAACATTATGCTGATGATGTCGTAGTCATCCATCAAGGCAAGGTCGTAGAGCAAGGGGCGGTTGCGCAGATTTTTGAGCAGTCGCAGTCTGCTTATACTCAAAACTTACTCAATCATTCTTTTGGTCAAGCTATTAACGTACAAGATACTGCTCCTTTGCTCCGCTTAAAACAACTCGAGGTTAAATTTCCGATTAAAAAGGGCTGGTTTAATCGAACGACCCAGTATCTTGCTGCGGTTGAAGCTTTGGATTTGAGCTTGGCTCAAGGGCATTCGTTGGGAATTGTTGGGGAAAGTGGTGCAGGCAAAAGTTCTTTGGCACTGGCTGTAGCAAGGTTGATTGAAAGTCGAGGGCAGATCCGGTTTGGAGAACATGATTTAAACCAACTCTCGCAAAAGGCATTACTTCCGCTACGTCGTGATTTTCAAACCGTATTTCAAGACCCGTTCGCAAGTTTGAACCCACGCATGAGTGTTGAACAAATCATTGCAGAAGGTTTGACTTTAAAGCCTTTGTCTTTGTTTGAGCGAACACAGCGTATTGAGAATGTCTTAACTCAGGTGGAGTTGCCAGTCGCATTTAAAAACTATTATCCACATGAGCTATCTGGTGGGCAGAGGCAGCGTGTGGCTTTGGCGAGAGCCTTGGTGCTTCAACCTAAACTGTTGATTTTAGATGAACCAACTTCGGCCTTAGACCGAAGTACGCAGCGTTCAATTGTGGCGTTATTACGACGTCTACAACACGAGCAGGGCATGAGTTATTTGTTTATTAGTCATGACTTACAAGTGGTGCGGGCACTCTGCCAACAGATTTTGGTCTTGCGACATGCCAAAGTAGTGGAATTACAAGCCACTGAACAACTTTTTGAACAACCGCAGTCTGACTATACGCGTCAATTGATTCAAGCCAGTCAGTATCAGTAAAATCATTTTCTAAATAAAAGATCAGAAATTTTGACAAAATGAATTGTCAAATTCTCTTGACTGTCGCCAAAAAATACATAGAGTAAAAACACTAAAAAATATTAAAGGATGAATTTTCATGAGCCAGCTTGCAAGCGCAATCGACATTAGGCAGGTCCATTTTAAAAATAAGATGATTAAAGGGGCGATGAGTGAAGCACTCGCCAATCATGCAGGCCAGCCGAATCATTTGCACTTAGGTTTGTATGAGGCTTGGGCAAAAGGAGGCCTAGGCTGTGCCATTACAGGTAATGTGATGGTGGACTTCCGAGCTAAAAATGAACCAGGCGTGGTGGTGATTGAAACCGAACGTGACTTAGAACCACTAAAACAATGGGCTGTGATTGGTAAAAAACATGGCATGGTGCAATTGGTGCAGTTGTCACATCCGGGCCGTCAATGTCCTAAGGGTTTAAATAAGGAAACGGTTGCACCTTCAGCAGTACCGTTTAGCCCTGCTTTAGCAATGAGCTTCGGAACGCCGCGAGCGCTTCGTGAAGATGAAATCCTTGATATTATCCAACGTTTTGCAACTTCAGCTGCCATTTGTGAGAAAGCGGGCTTTGAAGGCGTGCAATTACATGGTGCACATGGCTATCTCATCAGTCAGTTTTTATCGCCACTCACCAATAAACGCCAAGATCAATGGGGTGGCTCTGCTGAAAACCGCATGCGTTTTTTATTAGAAATTTATAAAGCAGTACGTGCAGCGACTTCAGAGCAGTTTATTATTTCGGTCAAACTTAATTCAGCAGATTTTCAGCGTGGTGGAATCTCGGAAGAAGATGTCATTGCGACATTTAAAGCCATTGATGCTGCTGGGATTGATTTGATTGAGATTTCAGGCGGCAGTTATGAAGCACCTGCGATGGCAGGGGTGAAGCAAGAAAAACGTAAGGCATCGACCATTGCACGTGAGGCTTACTTTTTAGAGTTTGCTGAAAAAATTCGTGAACAAGTCCAGTGTAAGTTGATGGTGACAGGCGGTTTTCGTACTGCTGTGGGGATGAACGCAGCCTTAGAAAGTGGTGCATGTGATTTTATTGGGATGGCACGCCCGTTTGCGGTAGAACCTGACGTGACCAACCGTTTAATTGCAGGTCAAGATGTGCGTTATGCAGTCGATAAGATCAAAACAGGCATTTCAATGATCGATAAAATGGCGATTATGGAAGTGATCTGGTATGCCGCGCAATTTAAGGATATCGCAGAAGGTAAACGACCAAATCCGAAACTGTCACCGCTCAAAGTGTTTTTTCATTATTTAAAAGGCAATCTAAAGGCGGTGATTAAAGGGCAAGTCAACTCTAGAAAGTCAGCTTAAGCATAGCATTACTGCGTGATAGACCAATACTGTTCAAAATCAGAAGCGGACCATTGCCCACGTGCCATTGCAGCATTGAAGGCAGGTCTGCTTTGTATTTGGGTGAAATAGTGTTGAATAGAGTTATACTGAGCAAACTGCGGAGTGGCATAACTGGCCGCATAGAGTGGAAACCACATCAAGATATCGGCATAACTAAACACATCGCCTGCAAAGTATGCATGCGTGCTTAAGTGAATATCAATTTCTTTAAGTTGTCGATGTAGCTCAGGGTTTAAATAAGTGTACTAGCTCAAACCTGATCTGACAGTTACCCATTTTTTATTGTGCCTGTCAGGTTAAATTTGAGCTAAATTCTTCTCAGCCCAAATCCGTTTTCCATCAAGTAAAGTTTCAAGTGGTGTACGACCACAGCACATTTTTCCTTGATGAGTCCGTTCAGTATTATAGAATTTCAGCCAATCGTCTAGATCAACTTGTAATTCTTCCAATGAGCTATAAAGCTTCTTCCTAAACGTAATTTGATAGAACTCCTGCAAAATCGTCTTATGGAAACGCTCACAGATACCATTTGTTTGCGGCGAAGCTGCTTTTGTCTTCGTGTGATCAATATCATTAACTGCCAGATACAACTCATAGTCATGTTGTTCTACCTTACCGCAATACTCAGTACCTCTGTCTGTGAGGATGCGAAGCATTGGTAAGTCCTGAGATTGATAGAATGGCAACACACGATCATTGAGTAAATCAGCCGCTGTAATCGGTGTTTTTGTTGTATAGAGCTTGCAATGAACGACCTTGCTATAAGTGTCGATGAATGTTTGTTGATAGATTCGTCCAACACCTTTGAGATTCCCGACATAAAAGGTGTCTTGCGCGCCTAAATAGCCTGGATGAGCTGTTTCGATTTCACCACAAGCAACGTCATCCTCATGCTTACGTTCAAGTGCCGCAATCTGCTGATCATTTAATTCAATACCATCCTGTGCCACTTTAGCCTCAAGTGCTTTTAAACGTTTCTTAAAGTTTTCTAAATCATGACGAAGCCATATAGAGCGAACCCCACTCCCTGAAACGAATACACCCTTCTTGCGTAATTCATTACTAGTACGGTGCTGACCATATGCGGGATATTGAATTGCGAAATCAATAACAGCCTGTTCAGTAGCATCATCTACACGGTTTTTTAAATTTGGTACTCGACGGGACTTATTAATCAGTGCGTCAATATCACCAGACTTCACTAATTCCTGATAGCGATAAAATGTATCTCTTGAAACACCCATCACTTTGCATGCTCTGGATACATTCTGAAGCTCTTCAGCTAAATTAAGCAGACCTACTTTGTGTTTAATGATTTGATTGTTAGTATGCAACATAAGAAAGTTACCTTTGTTTGATTAAGATTTCGACACCTTTATCAAAACGGGTAACTTTCTCTTTTTCAAGAAGAATGTACGATCAAGTCTGAACTAATACATTTAAGTGCTGTTTTAGTTTTGGCAAGTCCTCAACTGCTATGGGCGAATACATCCTATCAAACAGGTGATATTATTTTTCACGTCTCGAAGTCTCAACAAAGTTTAGGGATACAAAAAGCGACCAAGTCCCGTTATAGCCATATGGGTTTAATTGTTAATAAAGATGGAAAAGCATGGGTTTTAGAGGCAGTTCAGCCTGTGAAATATACGGCACTTCAGCAGTGGATTGATCGCGGGGTTGAGCGGCATTATGTGGTGAAGCGCTTTAAAACGAATTTGACTGTTCAGCAAAAGCAGCAACTGATCAAGAACGCAGAACAATACTTAGGCCAGCCTTATGATCTTTATTTTGAGTGGGACAATCGTGCTTTATATTGCTCAGAAATAGTCTGGAAGGCCTATCATGATGCTTTAGGCATTGAGTTGGCGCCGTTATCCAAACTGAAGCAATTTGATTTAAGCTCGCCTGAAGTCAAGCAACTCATGCAACAGCGATATGGGCAAAGCATTCCCTTGAATGAAACTGTGATTGCGCCACAGGCTATTTTTGCCTCGACTGCTTTAGTTGAAGTTGATCGTAAATAGACAGGCAATAAAAAGCCCAAGTCATAATGCTTGGGCTTTTTTATGAGATCACTCTAGAAAAATCAATCTCGAATATGGCGTCCCTACGGGGATTCGAACCCCGGTTACCGCCGTGAAAGGGCGATGTCCTAGGCCTCTAGACGATAGGGACAGTACAGAAGTGATGTTTTAAAACCGACTACTTTTGATCTTAAGTAATGGCGTCCCTACGGGGATTCGAACCCCGGTTACCGCCGTGAAAGGGCGATGTCCTAGGCCTCTAGACGATAGGGACTTAATAAAACTTTACTTCTGAAATTGGCGTCCCTACGGGGATTCGAACCCCGGTTACCGCCGTGAAAGGGCGATGTCCTAGGCCTCTAGACGATAGGGACGTTTCAGAGGTGGGCGTATATTAGGGCGAAAATAGAGGGGTGTCAAACGCTTTTCTCTAAATAATTCCAGTTTTAAGTGTTGAGTGCATAAATTTAAAACAATCTAGATAAAATGATTAAAAATCATATGATTTGAGCTGGTTTTTTAAGCAAACTTAGCAAATTGTTGATGAACTCGGGGTGGCGTAAATAGCCTTCGATCAGATGAGGATGAGCAAGATCGGTGGTGATTTGCTTGTTGATAATCGCGGGAGTAAAAGCAAATGGTTTTTGGTTCAGTGGAAAAGCACTCAGAAAATCAGCATCTGAATAAAAATTGATCCAATCACCATATAAAGCAGTAGGCCGTTGAATGGGTTGCTGTAAATGACATTGAATAACGCGAAAGGCAGTGGTGAACCGAGGGTAATCAGTGTTTGAATCTTAAGTTCAGGGTGTTGAATTAAATAATTATAGGCAATCACGCTGCCTAGAGAATGGGCAATCACAACATTAGGTTTCGTACCGTGTAAGTGCTCATGCAGACGTGTATGCACGGTGTGGATGAAGTGTGGATTGGATAAATATAGGTACGCTTCCATCAAAAAACGATGAATAAAGCTACTATGCAGCTCTGGGAAGTGGTTGATTAAACTGGCTAAGTCACGTAAGGCCAGATCTTTGCCGAGGAGGCTGATGTATTTAATTTTATTATTGAATGAGAGTTCATCTGAAATAGTGAGCTGGGGGTTTTTAGAAATTTCAGCTTGATGTTCGATATTGGGTGCAGCGGTGTGCGTCAGGTGAATAGGATGTAAAAAAGAAAAAGGAGACCAATGTTGTGGCATGAGGGTGCTGGCATTGAGGGTGTTTTCTAAATGCTGACGTGTTAGAAGATCTCCATAAAAGGCCAGCCGACTGTGCCGCTGAAGATAGGGAAGGTCATCTGCACGGCCAAGTTCACTCAGTACCTGTTGTAAGATCACAAGCCAATGTTGAAGCAGGGTACGTGCAGTCTTGTGCTGCTGATTCATCCCATGAATCCATACAATATTTATCGTGCATGCACCGATGACGTACTCGATAAAAACAGTATAAAAAAAGAGCGACCGAAGTCGCTCTTTTTAACAATACGGATTAAGTTTTCTTGTGATAAAAGGTGTAATAACTTGCATAACATACTGTAATAAACAATAAACAACCAAAGAAGCTAATACGCATACTTGGATCAAACACCATACTGACGCAGGTGATAAAGCAGAAGATAAAGCCAAGGATTGGCACAATAGGAAACAGGGGTGCTGCAAAACCTAATTCTTCTTTTTTACGTCCTTGTTTATACCATTGGCGACGGAAGTTAAATTGGCTTAAGCAAATACTCATCCAAACGACGACCATGGTAAACGCTGCAATACCTAAAAGGTTTGTAAAAATGGCTTCAGGTGCAAACTGCTCAGACAGTAAACCCGGCATACCCCCAATCATGGTCACGATAACTGCCACATAAGGGACACCACGTGCATTGATTTTTGAGAATACTGCTGGTAATTGCTTTTGGTAAGATAGCGACCACATCATACGCGAAGCGGCAAATAGTCCTGAGTTTGCAGCAGATAGCAACGCAGTGATAATCACAAAACGAATGATATCTTCAGCATAAGGAATGCCAATGTGCTGGAATACGGTCACAAATGGACTGCTACTCACGCCTTCAGCCGCTAAACCTGCTTCTTGATGCGGGAGGAGTGAAGTCACGACCAAGATGGTACCCACAAAGAAAATCAATAAGCGGAAAATCGCAGTATTGATGGCTTTGGGTACATTCTTAGCAGGATCTTTGGTTTCACCCGCAGCAACACCAATCAGCTCTGTACCAGAAAATGCAAAGTTCACGATCAACATGGTGGTAAAGATAGGGAACAAGCCTTCTGGGAACCAACCCTGAGCCGTTAAGTTGCTAAATAAAGGTGCAGCTTCATAGCCTCTGTAGCCAATCACGCCAAAAATAGCGAGTAGACCCAATAAAATAAAAATAACAACCGTGATAACTTTGACTAAAGCCAACCAAAACTCAGATTCAGCGAACCATTTGGTCGAGATCATATTTAAACTAAATACAAAAGCACCAAAAACAAGGGTCCACATCCACATTGAGCTATCTGGAAACCACTCCTGCATGAGAAGTGCAGCAGCTGTAAACTCGGTGCCTAGCGTGACGGACCACGTCAGCCAGTACAGCCATGTGATGGTATAACCTGTACCTGGCCCGATATAGCGTTTGGCATAAGCACCAAATGAGCCAGACTCAGGCATATGAACAGCAAGTTCCCCTAAACACAGCATGACCATATATGCAATGATCCCGCCGAGGAAATAAGAAATAATGGCACCTACAGGCCCCGTTTGTGCAATGACTTCACCCGATCCTAAAAATAGGCCAGTCCCGATTGCGCCGCCAAGCGAAATCATAACCAGATGTCGAGTACTCATAGCGCGTTTTAAAGGCGCAGAATTGCCCTGATGCGAAGCATCATTCGGAGATGAGTGCATAAGCGTTAATAAGTTCAGGAATGAAGCGGGCTATTGTAGTGAAAAACTGCAAATCTGCAATGAAATAATAGTAATTATGAATAAGTGTTGATCGGATAAGATCAAGATATGGCGTCCCTACGGGGATTCGAACCCCGGTTACCGCCGTGAAAGGGCGATGTCCTAGGCCTCTAGACGATAGGGACGTTGCGAGGTGATGCGTATATTAAGGATTAAAGGCCTATTTGTCAAAAGGGTTTTTGCTCTGTGGTGGTTGAAAGTTCAAACATTAGGCAAAACAAGTAATTAAATTGAATTAATTTTTTATTGTTGCAAAAGCGAGCTCAAAAAATAAGCTTGAGCTCACTTTGCTGAAGATGCTTAGTTTTTATTGTGATAGAGCCAATAGTAACTGGCATAGCAAGCGGCCATAAAGAGCAAGCAGCCAATAAAACCTGAAAGCATTTCAGGGTCTGCCGCCACACTTAAACCTGTCGCAGTACAGCAGATAAAGCCTAGGATCGGAACCAACGGATACCACGGGGTACGGAATTTCAATTCCGATAAAGCATGACCTTGCTTTAACCATTGGCGACGGAAGTTAAACTGACTCCAGCAAATACTCATCCAGACAATCACCATGGTGAATGCTGCAATACCCATTAAGTTCTTAAAAATGACATCTGCACCAAATTGCTCAGAGAGCAAGCCCGGCAAGCCACCAATCATGGTGACCCAAATGGCAATATAAGGCACCCCAGATTTACTCACTTTGGCAAAAAGCTTGGGGAGTTGGTTTTGTGAGGACAGGGCCCACATCATACGAGATGCAGCATATAAGCCTGAGTTCGCGGTTGATAATAATGCCGTGATAATCACAAAACGGATAAAGTCTTCAGCATAGGGAATGCCCATTTGGGTGAATACAGTTACAAACGGGCTGCTGCTTAAGCCGCCATGTCCGCCCACTTGCAAACCTGTGTTGGTGTAGCTGAGCAGGGAACTAATGACAATGATAGTACCAACAAAGAAAATAATCAGGCGCCAAACCGCGGCATGAATGGCTTTGGGTACATTTTTTCTGGGTTTTCAGTTTCACCTGCGGCAATGCCAATCATTTCTGTGCCATTAAAAGCGAAATTCACAATTAATAAGGTGGTAAACAACGGAATAAGGCCATTTGGTAGCCAGCCTTGTGAGGTTAAGTTGTTGAATAAGGGCGCAGACTCATACCCCTGAAAAGGGATAACACCGAAAATACAGGCAAAGCCTAATAGAATGAAAATAAGTACAGTTGCGACTTTGATCATGGACAGCCAAAACTCAGACTCTGCAAAAGCTCGGGTTGAGCTAAGGTTTGAAATCAGTACGCCACTGGCAAAGATTAGCGTCCATAACCAGATCGACGTTTGTGGGAACCATTCCTGTACCAAAATGGCTGCTGCGGTAAATTCGGTGCCAAGTGTTGCTGACCAGCCGAGCCAATACATCCACGAAACCATATAGCCTGTGCCAGGGCCAATATAACGTGTTGCAAAGGCACCAAATGAACCAGAAACAGGTAAATGTACTGCAAGCTCTCCAAGGCAAAGCATGACCATATATGCGATCAACCCGCCAATAATATAAGCCAGCACAGCACCGAGAGGGCCTGCCTGAGAGATCACTTCGCCTGAGCCTATGAATAGGCCTGTGCCAATGGCACCACCAAGCGATAGCATGATCAGGTGGCGCGAGCTCATGGCACGTTTTAATGAGGTATTTTGCGGTGAATCAATTGAAGACTGCGAAGGCGGCGTTGCAGATTGCATAGAAAATCAAACAATGGGCTTAAAGTTATATTCTAGTTTTTAATAAGATGAAAAATCACGTGAATTGAAATTTTCTAATGAACTTTGGCTATCAATTTAAAAAACAAATGCTTAAAGACTATTTTTTAGTGGTCGGGTGTTGGATAAGAAGAGCTGTTTTCAGCACTTGAATGTAGTTCTTGTGCAACAGGGTCTTGTTTGGTGTTATTGGTCCCTTGTTGGACAAACCATAGATAAAAAATAGAAGGCGATAGAATCAATAAAAAGATTAAAGATTTCTTAAGCATAGCAATCAACCTTGAAAAACACGAAGCATCGTATAGCGAGTGCATGGTTAAAATTGAAATGAAATATCGGTGGTCAATCAGAACCGATTAAATGAAAAGTAGTGTTTTCTAGAAATAGAATAAGATGGCGTCCCTACGGGGATTCGAACCCCGGTTACCGCCGTGAAAGGGCGATGTCCTAGGCCTCTAGACGATAGGGACGTTGCGAGGATGGCGGTATCTTATTGATCCGCCACCAGAGTGTCAAGTAGGTGTGGCGCGAGTTTGTTCAAAATATAACAGAACAGTTCGGCGGTCTTTTGAGTGTCGTATAAAGCCGAGTGGGCCTCTCTACCATCGAACTCAATCCCTGCTTGAATACATGACTTCGCAAGAACAGTTTGACCAAACATCACAGCACTTAAGGTGACGGTGTCAAATACTGAAAAACTGTGAAATGGGTTTTGATTTTTAGTCCCTGTACGTGCAATCGCTGCCTGTAAAAAGCCTAAATCAAAGTGGGCGTTATGACCGACCAAGACCGCATGTGTACAGTTCTGTTGGCGACGGACTTCATTGACGGCTTTAAAAATACGTTTTAATGCTGTTTTTTCGTCTTCAGCCATAGCCATGCGCATGGGATTAAAGGGATCAATACCAATAAAGTCCAATGAGCGACGGTCTAGATTTGCACCTTCAAAGGGGTTGATATGCGCATGATGTGCAGGACCCGGTACAAATTGACCTTCTTCATTATAAATAATCGGAATTGCGGCAATTTCCAATAAGGCATCGGTCTGTGCATTAAAACCTGCTGTTTCGACATCGACAACAACAGGTAGAAAACCACGGAAACGCTGACCAATTATTGGCAATGTTTCATTTGTCACACTTTTCTCCATTGAATGGTTTTACCCGCATACAGCGGAATAATTTGTTCACCATCCAAATAGTCTAAACTCTCAGGGATGACTTGGTCTTCTTTTACGAGTGTAATTGTTGAAGTATTGCGCGGTAGACCGTAGAAATCTGCACCAAAGTGGCTGGCAAAACCTTCAAGGCGTTCAAGTTTACCCACTTGATCGAATGCTTGAGCATAAAGTTCAATTGCCGTTGGTGCGCTGTAGCAACCTGCGCATCCACATGCATTTTCTTTGGCATTTTTAGAGTGTGGTGCACTGTCTGTACCTAAGAAAAACTTAGGGTTGGCACTGGTTGCAACTTCGAGCAAAGTTTGCTGATGGGTTTGACGTTTTAAAATCGGTAAGCAATAAAAGTGTGGTTTAATGCCACCAACCAACATATCATTACGGTTAAACAGTAAATGCTGTGGGGTAATGGTTGCAGCCACATTGCGGTCTTGTTCTAAAACAAAGTTGGCCGCTTCACTGGTCGTAATGTGTTCTAAAACCAATTTCAGTTTTGGAAATTGTTTCAGCAACGGAGAAAGAACTTCGTCTAAGAAGCGCTTTTCACGGTCAAAAATATCGACATGATTATGTGTGACTTCACCATGCAACAGCAATGGAACCTGATGCTCTTCAAGTTGCTCAATGACAGCATAGACTTTACGAATGCCGCTTACACCATTGTCTGAGTTGGTGGTCGCACCAGCAGGGTAGAGTTTAATCGCGTTTACAAACTCAGAATTTTTAATTTTTTTGACTTCTTCAGGCGAAGTTGTGTCAGTAAAATACAACACCATGCGTGGGTCGAAGGCATTGCCTTCTGGAACATGCGCCATGATGCGTTCACGGTACGCATTCGCTTCCTCAACCGTTTTAACGGGAGGTACGGTATTTGGCATACAAATAGCGCGTGAAAACTGTTGGGCTAAATCGGGAACAGTACGTTGTAATGCAAGACCATCACGAAGGTGAGCGTGCCAATCATCTGGTTGGAGAATCGTAATCGTATTCAAGGCGATTTCTGTCAAAGAAATAAAACAGATGATAATGCATATACGGCAAAAATGGTAATGACAAATAAAGGCATCTTGTCTGATTATTATGATTTATCTTTGTAATTTTGTGTTATTTTTAAGCAACTACAAGAATTAAATCTGGTCTGGTATGGAATATAAATACAACCTCGCCAAACTTCAGTACGATAAAGAAAAAATGGAAGAGCTGATTACACGACACAACCGTCGTATTGGTCAGGTTTTTCCTCAGAAATTAGAACAAGAGTTTTGGCGATTAAACTTGGAGCGCGCGCGTCGCAATATTAATGACTTTTTATGGTCAGGTGTTTTGGCTTATTTTATTTTTGCCATTTTAACGATTCCGGGGGATTACTGGATTATTGAGCAGTCTCATTTTAAACAAGATTTTATTCATTGTTTACTGGGGCTGCTAAATGGTGCTGTTTGTCTTTTGTTCCTTTATATTTTTTCACATTTTACCAAGCTGAAGCCTTTTTTTGCTTATGCAGCCATGTTTGCTGTGTTTTGGGCTGTGGTCTCGACGACTTGGTTGACCATGTCGGTGCATACCGAAGCTTTGCGTCATCAAGCAATGATGATCATTTGCATGATTTATGTCTTGGGGTATTTGCTGACTGGGGTAAAGCCGGGATATGTTTTTATGACTGGTATAGCAGCCGCTGGGGTTTCATTTTTAGTCCTGATTTCGACTCTGGTCAAGTTTGATGCGATCGTGATGGGGCGTGTGATGTTGGGTAGCTGTTTGCTGGGGTTTATCATCAGTCGTATGATCTACGCTCGCGAGCGCATCATTTTTTTAAATATTCGTCGCGCTAAAATTAGTGAAAAAATACATCGAATTCATACCTCAGAATTGCTGCATTTAAGTCAAAATGATGAGCTGACGAAGATATCAAATCGGCGTAATTTTGACGAAATGATGGATACCTATTATGAGCAATCACGTCAGGATGAAACACCTTTATCCATTTTGTTTATCGATGTTGATTTTTTCAAAAAATATAACGACTTTTATGGTCACCAAAAGGGCGATGATGTGATTTCATCGATTGCAAAATCTATTAAAAATGCGATTCGACATATGGATTTTGTGGCGCGTTATGGTGGCGAAGAATTCGTAGTTTTATTGCCAGAAACCGATGCACATGGCGCTTATGCGGTTGCTTCAAATATTTATAGAGCGATTGAGCGGTTGGAAATTCCGCATGAAATGTCTGAAGTGTCTCCATTTGTCACCATTAGTTTAGGGATTACAGTCTTTAAAGGCGAGGTTGATTTGAGCAAAGTCGAGTTGCTGGGGATCGCAGATCAGGCTTTATACCGTGCCAAGCAATTGGGGCGTAATCAGATTTATTATCAGCCTTTAACCACATCGACTTGTACGGAATAAATCACTGAAATAAAAAAACCGCTCTTATGAGCGGTTTTTTTGACATTCAACAAACTTATTTGTTTTTGTCTTTTAACTGTGGAACAGCAGAACCCGTACCGACTGCAAGCAAACCAGTATTGGTATAAATACCAAGTTTCGCACGAGTATCGGTAATGTCCAAGTTACGCATAGTTAACTGACCAATACGGTCCATTGGCGTAAACATTGAATCACCTTTCTCCATCGTCAAGCGCTCAGCTTCATAAGTGAGGTTTTCAGACTCTGTGTTCATGATGGTGTAGTCATTACCACGACGAAGCTCTAAAGTCACAGTACCAGTGATGGCTTTCGCAACCCAACGCTGTGCGGTTTCACGTAGCATTAATGCTTGAGAGTCGAACCAACGACCTTGGTAAAGTAAACGACCTAAACGTAGACCGTTGATACGGTACTGTTCGATCGTGTCTTCGTTATGAATACCTGTAACCAAGCGCTCATAAGCAATATGTAGAAGTGCCATACCTGGTGCTTCATAAATACCGCGAGATTTTGCTTCAATAATACGGTTTTCGATTTGGTCAGACATACCTAGACCATGACGACCACCAATACGGTTGGCTTCAAGGATGAACTCAACAGGGTTTTCGATACGTTGACCATTGATTGCAACAGGGAAGCCTTCTTCAAAAGTAATCGATACTTCTTCAGCTTTAACTTCTACGTCGTCTTTCCAGAATGCAACGCCCATGATTGGGTCAACAATTTTGATCCCTGCATTGAGGTATTCAAGATCTTTTGCTTCGTGGGTCGCGCCCAACATGTTTGAGTCAGTTGAATACGCTTTTTCTTTTGACATTTTGTAGTCAAAGCCGTTGTCGATCAAGAATTGCGACATTTCAGCACGACCACCTAATTCATCAATAAACGTTTGGTCTAACCAAGGTTTATAGATTTTAAGTGCAGGGTTGGTCAACAAACCATAACGGTAGAAACGTTCAATATCGTTTCCTTTATATGTTGAACCATCACCCCAGATGTTTACATCATCTTCTTTCATTGCGGTAACAAGCATAGTCCCTGTTACTGCACGACCCAATGGCGTCGTGTTGAAATACGGTACACCACCAGTTGAAATGTGGAACGCACCACATTGAATTGCAGCAATACCTTCAAGTGCAAGCTGTAAACGGCAGTCAACTAAGCGAGCTTTTACTGCGCCATACGCTTCCGCTTTTTTTGGAATCGCATCGTAGTCGTCTTCATCAGGCTGACCTAAGTTTGCTGTATAAGCATAAGGTTCTGCGCCTTTTTGTTTCATCCACAAAAGTGCAGCTGAAGTATCTAGACCACCAGAGAAGGCAATACCAACTTTTTTGCCAACTGGGACATTCTGCAAGATAGTTGCATTATCAGTCATTGTTAATCCTAACGATATAAATATAGGCACCGAGAATGGGTGGCCTGAAAGAATACATATGTCCGCGATTGTAGCACTTTTCCAAATGGTTTTTCTAAAAAATCATAGGGCTTTAAAAATATTAAAGCTCATGTGCATATCGATACTGTTGAAAAATTTCTGGATAAAATCGGTTTCTATATTGTGTGCTCAATTTTTGTCTTTTTAGAAGATGTTTAGGCTGTAAATTAATCAGGAAAGTGGTGAAGTTTGTTTGGTTTTAAATTGGTATTACCAATATTGTGTGATTTTTCCATTTTTTGAGTATTAAGCTGGATTTAAGTTCGGTGATTATTTTTTATATTATTGGACTAAAGTCTAAAATTGGCATTATTTTCATAAAAATATCAGTAAAAACAATGATATTAATTTGATTGAAATATGATCTAGTTTGTGAAGGTAGTTAATATTGGTCATACCAATATTAACTTTTAATTGAAGTTTTACTTCATTTTAAATCATAATAAGCCAAGCATAAGTCATTATTGGTTTGTTTCTCTTTACTGTTGCTTATATTGGTCTGTCCAATATTGGCAAAAGTGCCAATAATATGCTCAAAATTAAATCTTAGTAAGCATTTCAAGGAGATGACAATGCTTCAATGGCAGCAAATGTATGACCCGATGGGGAATATTTGGATTTCAAGTCTAATAGCACTGATTCCGATTATCTTCTTCTTTTTGGCGCTCGCGGTATTTCGTTTAAAAGGCAGTGTGGCAGGTACGATCACTGTTGTACTTGCACTTCTTGTCTCTTTATTTGCCTATAAGATGCCGGTGCTGATGGCATTCGCATCGATGGCTTATGGTTTCCTCTACGGTTTATGGCCGATTGCATGGATCATTATTGGTGCGGTATTCCTGTATAAAATTTCAGTGAAGACAGGCCAGTTTGACATCATTCGTTCTTCTATTCTCTCAATTACTGAAGATCAGCGCTTACAAATGCTGTTAGTGGGTTTTGCTTTCGGTACTTTCTTAGAGGGTGCTGCAGGCTTTGGTGCTCCTGTGGCGATTACTGCAGCATTATTAGTCGGTTTAGGCTTTAAACCTTTATATGCAGCAGGTCTGTGCTTAATCGTAAATACTGCACCTGTGGCTTTTGGTGCGATGGGTATTCCAATTATCGTTGCGGGACAAGTGTCTGGTGTCGATACGATGGAAATCAGTCAAATGGTGGGTCGTCAGCTACCATTTATGGTACCAATCGTGCTGTTCTGGATTATGGCGATTATGGATGGCTGGCGCGGTATTAAGGAAACATGGCCAGCGGTTATTGTGGGTGCAAGTAGCTTTGCAATTGCGCAATACTTAACCTCGAACTTTGTCGGGCCAGAATTACCTGATATTACGGCTGCAATTGCATCCTTGGTTTCTTTAACAATTTTGTTTAAATACTGGCAGCCGAAGCACATTTTCCGTTTTGTAGATCAAGACGCAACAATGAGTGAAGATGTGGCTGCACAAAAACAGCAAAAATACACTGTAGGACAAATTGCAAAAGCATGGTCTCCATTCGCGATTTTAACTGTGATGGTGACGATCTGGAGTGTGAAACCGTTTAAGGATTTATTTGCCAAAGACGGTGCATTGCATGATCTCGTGATTTCAATCAAAGTGCCATTTTTGCATCAAATGATTCAAAAAATGCCACCTGTAGTTGCTGAAATTAAAGACTATGACGCGATTTACAAATTTGATTGGATCTCGGCTACAGGAACTGCGATTTTTATTGCAGCATTGATCACCATTGCCTATTTGAAGATGAAACCGAAAGATGCTGTGGTAACTTTTGGTGAAACCCTGAATGAGTTGAAAGTTCCCATTTATTCAATTGGTATGGTGTTGTCTTTTGCTTTTATCGCAAACTATTCGGGTATGTCTTCGACCTTGGCTTTGGCCCTTGCACATACAGGTTCGGCATTTACGTTCTTCTCACCTTTCTTGGGTTGGTTGGGGGTATTCCTCACGGGTTCAGATACTTCTGCCAATGCATTGTTTGCAGCGCTTCAAGCCACCACAGCTCAGCAAATTGGTGTGCCAGAAGTTTTACTGGTGGCAGCCAATACCAGTGGTGGTGTGACCGGTAAGATGATTTCACCGCAATCGATTGCGATTGCGTGTGCGGCGGTAGGACTGGTTGGTAAAGAGTCTGATTTATTCCGTTTTACCTTAAAACACAGTATAACGTTCACAATTATGATGGGTATTATGATTACTCTACAAGCCTATGTGTTCCCATGGATGATTCCATAACACAAATTGTGTATCAACGTTAAGGAAAGCAGATGAAAGTCTCCGATAAAGCTGTACAAAGCCTGCGTGTATTGATTGAACAAAGCAATATGCAAGTTGGAGACCGTCTGCCTGCTGAAAGAAAACTGTGTGAACAGCTTCAAGTCTCTCGCTCTTCTTTAAGAGAGGCCATTTCGCAGTTGACCAGCATGGGTATGTTGGTCAGCAAAGTGGGGGCGGGGACTTTTTTAAAACAATTACCAGCAACGTGGTCCAGTTATCAAATCGTACAACCGATTAGTAATTTGATGAGTGAGGATCCTGCCTATCGATTTGATGTGCAAGAGGCGCGCATTATTTTAGAAGGTGGAACAACTTGGTATGCAGCACAACGCGCAACCCAAGAAGATCTGGTGAATATCCGACATCATTATGACCAGATTAACCATTTTCAGGCTTTGGGAAATGATGATGAGGCGGCTCGTGCAGATGCGAAATTTCATTTGGCGATTGCTGAAGCCTCTCATAATTTGGTTTTGATTCAGATGATGCGTGGTCTGTTCGATTTGTTGCAGTTCAACGTCGCTTTGGGACGTCGAAAAGTCTATAGCGAAGCACACCGTTTTGATCAATTGCATGATCAGCACTTTCAAGTCATGAATGCAATTGAACGTCGTGATCCAGAAGCTGCACGTAAAGCAGTCTGTGGACACATTGAGTTTGTAGTACAACAGGTGCGAATGATTGATGAAGAAGAAGCTCGTCGTCAGCGCGCCAGTCGATTAAACAGGATATAAGCATGATTATTTCTTCTGCCAATGACTACCGTGAAGCGGCACGACGTCGTTTACCGCCATTTTTATTCCATTACATCGATGGTGGTGCGTATGCAGAATATACCCTGAAGCGTAATGTAGAAGATTTATCAAAAATTGCTTTGCGCCAGCGTGTACTGAACGACATGTCACAGTTAAGTTTAGAGACCAAACTGTTTGATGAAACTTTGTCGATGCCTGTTGCATTATCTCCTGTGGGTTTAACAGGCATGTATGCACGCCGCGGTGAAGTTCAAGCTGCTGTCGCTGCAGATAAAAAGGGTATTCCATTTACACTGTCTACCGTTTCAGTATGTCCAATTGAAGAAGTTGCACCTGCGATTCAACGTCCAATGTGGTTCCAGCTCTATGTACTACGTGACCGTGGTTTCATGAAAAATGCCTTGGAACGTGCTAAAGCGGCAGGTTGTTCAACCTTGGTATTTACCGTGGATATGCCTGTTCCGGGCGCGCGTTACCGTGATGCTCACTCGGGTATGAGTGGCCCAAATGCAGCAATGCGTCGTTATATGCAGTCGTGTTTCCACCCACACTGGGCGTGGAATGTCGGCATGATGGGACGTCCGCATGACTTGGGCAATATTTCCAAATACTTAGGTAAGCCTACAGGTCTAGAAGATTATATTGGTTGGTTAGGTTCTAACTTCGATCCGTCTATTTCGTGGAAAGACCTTGAGTGGATTCGTGAGTTTTGGGATGGGCCAATGGTCATTAAAGGCATCCTAGATCCTGAAGATGCCAAAGATGCAGTGCGTTTCGGTGCAGATGGGATTGTGGTTTCAAACCATGGTGGTCGTCAGCTGGATGGCGTTTTATCTTCTGCACGTGCACTTCCGCCAATTGCAGATGCAGTCAAGGGTGATATTAAAATCCTCGCGGATTCGGGTATTCGTAATGGTTTAGACGTGGTACGTATGCTGGCGTTGGGTGCGGACACGTGTATGCTCGGTCGTGCCTTTGTTTATGCTTTAGGTGCGGCAGGCGGTGAGGGTGTTTCAAATCTGCTTGATTTAATTGATAAAGAAATGCGTGTGGCAATGACTTTAACAGGTGCAAAAACCATTGCTGATATTACGTCTGACTGTTTAGTGAAGTTAGAACGAGAGTTGGCTTAGCCGTTAACTGTTAAATGTCAAATTCGAGTTTTTTCTTAACTTTGATACGCGTAAATGTCATCTGCAATTGTTCGAGGCAGGCTTACATATTTAAAGTAATGTTTCTGCGAAGATAATATTTATCAGAAAGTATTTGACGAGTTTTGCGGATGACAATGGTTTTGCCTACTTTTCCCAAAAGAAAAGTAGGTCGAACCGAAGGTTAATTCCTAAATATAAACAAAACTGAAATTACTCCGCCGTTATGAATGCTTTAAAGCCTGAACTGTATAAGCATTCATCCATAGGATAACCAATATGCAACCCCATTCAGATTCACAGCAAACCATTCAAAAACTCATCACCATTGTTGGTAAACAACACGTTTTAACTGACGATAAAGACACACGTTTATACCGCCAAGGTCGTCGTTACGGTGCAGGGAAAGTACTGGCTGTTGTTGCACCAGGGTCATTACTGGAACAGTGGCAAGTACTGCAAGCGGCTGTTGATGCAGATTGTATTGTAATTATGCAAGCAGCCAATACAGGTTTGACTGGCGGCTCAACGCCTTTTGGCGATGACTATGACCGTCCTGTGGTTCTGATCAGCACGCGTCGATTGGTTGGAATTCAGGTTATTAATGACGGTCAGCAAGTGATTTGTCTACCTGGTGCAACACTAGATCGACTTGAAAAAGAATTGGTGCCATTTAATCGGGAGCCACACTCGGTGATTGGTTCATCGTGTATTGGAGCTTCAGTTTTAGGTGGCGTCTGTAATAACTCAGGCGGTGCTTTGGTGCGCCGTGGTCCTGCTTATACTGAGCTGGCATTGTATGCCCGTGTCAATGATGATGGTCAGTTAGAGTTGGTGAATCATTTAGGGGTAAATCTCGGAGAAACACCTGAAGAAATTCTAAGCAAGCTTGAAACGAAAAATTATCAAATCGGCGATATTATCAATAACTCAGGCTGCTGCGCATCGGACCATCGTTATGGACATGATGTTAAACAAGTGGATGAAAATACGCCCGCGCGTTTTAATGCCGATCCGTCTCGTTTATATGAAGCATCGGGTTCAGCAGGTAAAGTATGTGTCTTTGCCGTACGTTTGGATACCTTTGAAAAAATTCCAAGCCAAGTATTCTACGTGGGTACAAATTCACATGATGATTTGACTGAAATCCGCCGTTTTTTACTAAAAGATTTGCCGCGATTGCCGATTGCAGGGGAATACATTCATCGCGTGGCTTATGACATTGGGGCAGAGTACGGTAAAGACACCTTTATGTTTATTGAAAAACTCGGTACAGCCAAAGTACCTGCTGCATTTGCAATGAAAGATAAGGTCGATGCGTACTTAGAAAAATTTGGTATGAAAGGACTGTCAGATAAAGTCCTGCAATTGATCACCAAATTTTTGCCTAATCATTTACCGAAACGGATGAATGCTTTCCGTGATTTATATGAACATCACTTGATTATTCGGGTTGAAAATCAAGATGTCGAGCAAGTTGAAAGCTTTTTAAAACGTTATTTCCAAGATAAAAGCTCAGGTGATTTTTTCCATTGTAGCGAGGAAGAAGGACGTAAAGCATTTTTACATCGTTTTGCTGTTGCAGGTGCAGCAATTCGCTATCGGGATACGCACCGTTCAGAAGTTGAAGATATTGTGGCTCTGGATATTGCATTACGTCGTAATGATCGCGAGTGGGTGGAAACCTTGCCCAAAGAGATGGATGATCTGATTGTTCATAAACTCTATTATGGTCACTTTTTATGTCATGTGTTTCATCAGGACTATATTGTGAAAAAAGGCGTAGATCCTTTGGCGATGGAACACCAAATGTGGCATTTACTGGATGCTCGTGGGGCGGAATACCCAGCTGAGCATAATGTCGGACATTTATATGTAGCAAAACCTGCACTACGAACGCATTATGAAAAGCTCGATCCAACCAATAGTTTTAATGTGGGTATTGGTCAAACCAGTAAGCTGAAGCATTGGCAGTAAAGGGCTTTGGTCTAAAAAACTAAACCAGTGAGGGCAACGTCACTGGTTTTTTTATTGTCGTATGTTTTTGAGCGCTCAGTTGAATTGACCGTAGATGCCAAGAATTTTTTATAAATTGTCATCCCAATATTTTAAAAAACAGCTAAAGTAGTGTGCAACAAGTTGCAAAGCCAGAGATAAGGATTCATGATGACAACCAATAGCTATGCACATATTTTAAAACCCTTACATTTGGGTTTTACTACCATTAAAAACCGTGTGGTGATGGGCTCCATGCATACGGGCTTGGAAGATCGTTTTTATAATTATCCAAAATTGGCAGCATACTTCGGTGAGCGTGCTAAAGGTGGTGTCGGCCTGATCATTACAGGTGGGATTTCTCCAAACCGTCAAGGTTGGCTTCTTCCTGCGGGCGGTACGATGAATACGCTGGGGGATATTGCTCCGCATCGTTTAGTGACCCATGCAGTACATAAGCATGGCGCAAAAATTTTAATGCAAATTTTGCATGCTGGACGTTATGGCTACCAACCTTTTGTGGTTTCTGCCAGCCCAATCAAGTCGCCGATTTCGCCTTTTAAACCGCGTCAAATGTCTGAAAAACAAATTTTGAATACCATTGATGATTACGTCAACTGTGCCAGTCTTGCAAAAAAGGCAGGCTATGACGGTGTAGAAATTATGGGTTCAGAAGGCTATTTACTGAATCAATTCTTAAGCCGTCATGTGAACCAACGTGAAGACCGTTGGGGGGGGGCGATTGAAAACCGTATGCGTTTTGCGGTCGAAATCGTTAAAGGAATACGTGCACAAGTCGGCGAAAAATTTATTATTTGCTTCCGTTTGTCATTGCTCGATTTGGTGCATGATGGCAATACCATGAAAGAAGTGGTTACGATTGCGCAAGCACTAGAAAAAGCAGGCATTACCTTATTGAATACAGGGATTGGTTGGCATGAAGCGCGGATTCCAACTATTGTGACTTCGGTACCACGTGCTGCTTTTGTTGACTATACTGCGGAAGTGAAAAAGCACGTGGCTGTGCCAGTGATTGCCTCAAACCGTATTAACATGCCAGATACCGCGGAAGAGATTTTGGCATCGGGCAAAGCGGATATGGTGCAAATGGCACGTCCGTTATTGGCTGATGCTTTTTGGGTGAATAAAACAGCGACCAATCGTGTTGATGAGATCAATACGTGTATCGCTTGTAACCAAGCATGCTTAGATCATACTTTTAAAAACCAACGTGCAACCTGTTTGGTCAACCCGCGTGCAGCGTTTGAAACAGAGTTGGTTTATTTGAAGGCGAAACAACCGAAACGAGTTGCGGTAGTGGGTGGTGGTGTCGCAGGGATGTCAGCCGCGACGGTTGCAGCCAGTCGTGGACACCAAGTGACTCTGTTTGAAGCAAGTCATGAAGTGGGTGGACAGTTCAACTTGGCAAAAGTTGTACCCGGTAAAGAAGAGTTTCATGAAACCATTCGTTATTTCAAAGTACAGATTGAAAAAACTGGCGTCGACTTACGTTTAAACACCAAGGTGAATCGTGAGCAGCTTGAGCGTGAAGGCTTTGAAGAAATTATCATTGCCACAGGCGTTGTGCCACGTGCATTACGTATCGAAGGGAGTGATTCACCGCAAGTCTTGTCTTATGCAGAAGTGCTACGCGGCGCACCTGTCGGTCGAAAGGTTGCGGTGATTGGTGCTGGAGGGATTGGTTTTGATGTGTCTGAGTATTTATTGAAACCCGAGCATCAACCTCAGCCACAACCGCTTGCAGATTGGCAACGTGAATGGGGTGTAGATCCAAACCCGAATTATGTTTCTGAAGGAGGCACGCAGGCCGCAGAAGTTCATCCGCCTGTTCGTGAGATTTATTTATTACAGCGTAAAACTTCTGCACTTGGAGCAGGTTTGGGAAAAACTTCGGGCTGGGTACACCGTGCACAGTTGAAAAAGCATGCAGTACGTATGTTACGTGGGGTTCAGTACAAAGCCGTGACTGATGAAGGGCTTTGGGTGGATATGGCAGGACAAGATCAATTGCTACGTGTTGATACTATCGTTGTGTGTGCAGGGCAGGAGTCTGTAAAGGATCTGATGCCAAGTGCTGAGCAAAATACACTCGCGAATTATCACATTATTGGTGGTGCTAAATTGGCAGCTGAGCTAGATGCGAAGCGTGCGATTCGCGAAGGTGCAGAAATCGCTTCGAAATTATAAGTTTTTGATGAAACAATATGCAGTTGGTTGCTTTGACAGTAAGTTTTACTTGTCATCAAAACAAAAGCTCCGTATGATGGCGCACATGGAAGCGTGGCAGAGCGGTTTAATGCACCGGTCTTGAAAACCGACGAGGGCTTATACCCCTCCGTGAGTTCGAATCTCACCGCTTCCGCCAAATTTGAAAAGCCCTCTGTAGTTACAGGGGGCTTTTTTTATTTCGTTTTTTTTCTCACAAGCTAATCCATATTACTACTAAAAATCTAGACGTATGATCTAAAGTCACAATTTATAAGAGACAGGTGGCATCACTGAGGCCAATATAACTGGCTCCGAGTATGTACTTCCAAATGGCTCTCGTCTATGAACCTAAAAAGGACAAATTTTGCATAGCCTTATTTTCTAATTCATACGTTTTTCTGCAAAGTGGACGAACACTTCAACGTCGCTTTAAGAGCATCTTTGAAAATGATGGAGTGCAACAATCCGATAGAAATGAGTCTGTGTAATTGTGTTAGAAGAACGCAGATATTCAGTGCACGCTAAAATAAAAAACTAGGTTTTTATATTTTTGATATGATCAAAATGAAGTTTATGAGATTGCAGAAGATGAGGTATGGGTATGAGATGCTTAGTGTCATAAGCTCCATCGGTATAAACACAGTTAATCTGCTCATCTTGTGGAATCTGATCAAGTAAATCACCAAGTACCTGTGAATCACTTACATTATTGGTTGTAAGCTGAACTGCTCGTATTTGCAGGGTTTTGGCATCTATACCAATATGAAGTTTACGCCATTGGCGACGATATTCGGGCTGATATTTCTTACGTTTCCATTCACCTTCACCCAAAAACTTTAAGCCAGTAGAGTCTACGAGTAGATGAAGCCCATCACTGTTTTTCTGATAACTAATTGCAATATCAATATGCTTTTGTCTTCTACAAAGCGTCGTGTAATCTGGAGCTGTCCAATCTAATCTGCAAAGATGAATGAGACTTTGAACAAAACCTGTAACCATGCGTAAAGAGAGTCTGAATAAAGATTTGATCATTAAACAGCATTGAATCGCTATGTCGGAGTAGGTTTTACTTCGACCTTGTTTGCCTTGTGGTTCTGCATACCATTGTGTTTTTGGATCGAACCAAATGGCAATATTCCCACGATTAATGAGAGCTCGGTTATATGCAGGCCAATTGGTTGTGCGGTAGATTTTGTGTGTAGGCTTCTTCATTTGGAAATTATATTGCCGAAGAAGTCCTTAAGAACAGCTTTGTGCAACAAAGCCACTCAGAACCAGAAGTTTAATCGTACCAGATAAGCTATTTTTCTCTGTATTTAACCGTTCTTCATAGTCCATTAATTGACTATAAATCATCATACTTGCTTCAAATACAATTTCTCCAGTCTCGGTTAAATAGAATTTCCCCCCCGTTCGAATAATCAATGTTTCGCCAATCTGCTCCTCCAGTCTTTTTAAACTTTGACTAATGGCTGACTGGGTTAAAAATAACTTAATCGCGGCTTTGTTCAAACTGCCTTCTTGAACAATCACACGGAAGATACGAAGCAAAGACCAATTACATTTATCTAGCAATACATTTGGTCTCATACCGGCTTTGTTGCACAAAGCTGTTCTTAAGGGCTTCTTCGGCAATATAATTTCCAAATGAAGAAGCCTACACACAAAATCTACCGCACAACCAATTGGCCTGCATATAACCGAGCTCTCATTAATCGTGGGAATATTGCCATTTGGTTCGATCCAAAAACACAATGGTATGCAGAACCACAAGGCAAACAAGGTCGAAGTAAAACCTACTCCGACATAGCGATTCAATGCTGTTTAATGATCAAATCTTTATTCAGACTCTCTTTACGCATGGTTACAGGTTTTGTTCAAAGTCTCATTCATCTTTGCAGATTAGATTGGACAGCTCCAGATTACACGACGCTTTGTAGAAGACAAAAGCATATTGATATTGCAATTAGTTATCAGAAAAACAGTGATGGGCTTCATCTACTCGTAGACTCTACTGGCTTAAAGTTTTTGGGTGAAGGTGAATGGAAACGTAAGAAACATCAGCCCGAATATCGTCGCCAATGGCGTAAACTTCATATTGGTATAGATGCCAAAACCCTGCAAATACGAGCAGTTCAGCTTACAACCAATAATGTAAGTGATTCACAGGTACTTGGTGATTTACTTGATCAGATTCCACAAGATGAGCAGATTGACTCTGTTTATACCGATGGAGCTTATGACACTAAGCATTGCCGTCAGATTATTGCAGATCGGCAAGCGCATGCGGTGATTCCGCCAAGAAAAAATGCGAAACCTTGGAAAGATACAAAGATCAGTTCGCTAGAGCGAAATGAATTACTTCGAACAGTTAAACGTTTAGGCAGGACACTATGGAAAAAATGGTCAGGCTATCATCGGCGAAGTTTGGTTGAGACTAAGATGTATTGCATTAAATTGTTGGGGGATAAACTCAGTGCTAGGAATTTTGACAGCCAAGTGAATGAGATCCATGCACGCGTAGCTGTATTAAATAAATTTACAGAATTAGGCCGACCTCACACCCAAGTTGTCACTTAAAATTGAGTTACTTAGGATAACTCTGTCTTTTAAGCCTTTATGCAACAAAGCCCCATGAAGATGAAACATCGTGAGTGTTTATTCAGATGTATTGCAGAGCAACATAGTGTTGCGCTTGTGCAACGGTTATCATAGAGCCAACAAAGCGTTGGAAGACATTATGAAAATCGTGGCAGATGAAAATCTCGCATTTACCGATTATTTTTTTGCCGAATTTGGTGAAATTGAGCACAAAGCAGGGCGTACTTTAACCCATGCCGATGTTGTAGATGCCAAAGCACTGTTGGTGCGTTCCGTAACTCAAGTCAATCCAGCATTAATCAATAACACCACACTTCAATATGTGGGTAGTGCCACCATTGGTACGGATCATTTAGATATTGAAGCCATTGAGAAACAGAATATTCAATGGGCGAATGCCGCAGGTTGTAATGCGCAGGCGGTGGCTGAATATGTGATTACGGCTTTGCTCCATCTCAATCCAGCATTGCTGAACGCTGAAGAAAGTTTTACTTTGGGCATTATTGGCCTAGGAAATGTCGGTTCTCGCGTAGCTTATATGGCCAAACTATTGGGCTGGAATGTGATCGGTCATGATCCTTTTGTACAGCAAGATACGATTCAGCAGGTCGATTTAAATACGTTGTTGCGTACTGCCGATGCAATTTCATTGCATGTGCCTTTAACCAAAACAGGATCACATTCAACCTACTATTTGTTCAACGCCGAAGCTTTCGCTGCGATGAAAGCGACAGCAATATTGATTAATTCTGCACGTGGGCCTGTGATTGAAGAGCAGGCTTTATTGGTCGACATCGAAAAAACACAGCGCAAAGTGGTACTAGATGTCTTTGAGCATGAGCCTGTGATTTCTGGACAAGTGTTGAAAGCTGTGAGTCTGGTGACGCCACATATCGCAGGTTATAGCTTAGAAGGTAAAGCTCGTGGTACACAAATGATCTATGAGGCTTTTTGTAAGACCTTTCAGTTTGAAGCAGATAAAAGCTTCGAGTCACAGTTAGCTGTGTGCGCGCAGTATTTTGAAGGGCAAGATTTGAAATCTGCACTTCAACAGCATTTAAATGAAATCTATCCAATTTTACGAGATGATCACGCTTTACGTGCTTGCTTAAAAGAGGGGATGATCGATCAAAAAGCTTTTGATCATTTAAGAAAAACTTATCCATTACGCCGTGAATGGGCTGCACACGGAGGGCCGAAGGCATGAGTCAGGACGTGATCCATTATCAGCCAACCTGTGATTTAAAAGCCATGCGAGCGCGTGCGCAAATGTATAGCCAAATTCGCCAGTTTTTTGCTGAACGTGAAGTGCTTGAGGTTGAAACCCCGATTTTATCTCAAGCTGGTGTGACCGATGTGCATTTGGCTTCAGTTCAAGCGCAGCGCCATCTACAAGGCAAACAACAAACGCATTATTTGCAGACCTCACCTGAGTTTGCCATGAAGCGTTTATTGGCTAGTGGTAGTGGGCCGATTTATCAAATCTGTAAAGTCTTCCGTGATGATGAACATGGTCGTAAACACAATAGTGAATTTACCATGCTGGAATGGTATAGACCGAATTTCAGCTTGAAGGATTTGATGTTTGAAGTGACAGATTTATTGAATGTCACATTAAAGCAGCGTTTTGGTGAAGTTCGCCCTACCATTTTGAGCTATAAGCATGCGTTTATGGATCGCTTGGATTTGAACCCACTGCAAGCCAGTTTGAAGGAGTTAAAAGACTGCTGTAATCGCGTGGGTTTAAATTTGGACTTGGGTGATGACCGCCTTGGCTATATCGATTTGCTCTTTTCGCATTTTGTAGAGCCAAGCCTAGGTTTTGATACGCCCGTCTTTTTGACCGATTTTCCGCCAGAGCTAGCCTCGCTTGCCAAAACTAAAACGGATGAAGACGGTGAATGGGTTGCAGCACGTTTTGAGCTGTATATTGAAGGTTTGGAACTCGCCAATGCGTATGATGAATTGATTGACGCGGAGGTGTTGCGTTCACGTTTTGAAGCCGATAATGCTGAACGTGAAAAGTTAGGCTTACATGTAATGCCAATCGATGAGTTTTTATTGGCTGCTTTGCCTCAAATGAACGCATGTGCAGGTATTGCTTTAGGTGTAGATCGTTTATTAATGATTGCCACTGAACACATGCAGTTGGAAAAAGTCATTACTTTTCCCGCATCCATTTCTTAAGTGAAATTAAATAAAGCGCCGATTGTGGCGCTTTATTTGAGTCGATCAAGGTTTAACTATATTGAGACTTCAGCTCTCCAATTGCGTGTATTCGACGTTCAATCAGCATTTCACCAATATCAGGGCCTTTGATATCCGCAGGCAGGTCTTGTGCTTTGATATTTCGCACCACATCCATCACCTTTAAAATATATGCAGACTGTGGGTATTCACGATCTTCAAGCCCTAAACGACCACGTGAGTCACATTCACAAGCTTGTACAAAGGCTTCAACCCGTTCTGGACGACGTAGTACATCTAAGCGTTGCAGTAAGCGCCACAAAGTGCCTGGTTTTAAGGTCAGGGCTTGATGACATTTCAAATGTTCTTTACAGACCGTAATTGCGAGCTGCTTCATCTGCGTTGGGACTTTTAGACGCTCACACACTTCTGTCACAGGCTTGACCCCACGTTCTTCATGCATGATATGACGCGGTAACTCGTCTACAGGTGTCAAAGCTTTGCCTAAGTCATGTACCAAAACAGCAAAACGAACATCCAGTGCATAGTTGGCACGACATGCTTGCTGTAAGGACATCATGGTATGAATGCCACAGTCAATTTCAGGGTGATACTCAGGGCGCTGTGGAATACCGTAAAGCGCCTCGATTTCTGGAAAAAGCACTTTTAAAGCACCACAGTGACGTAGTACTTCAAAGTATTCATCGGCATGATCTTCCATCAGAGCACGAGAGGTTTCTTTCCAAACCCGTTCAGGAGTCAGTGCCTCCAGTTCACCCGAGTCTGCGAGTTGCTGCATCAGTGCCAACGTTTCTTCGGCCACTGTAAATCCTAGGGTTTTATAACGTGCAGCAAATCGTGCAACACGAAGGACGCGTAGAGGGTCTTCTACGAAAGCATTAGAAACATGCCTTAAAACCCGGAGCTCTAAATCGCGTTGGCCGCCATAGGGGTCATACAGTGTGCCTTCATCATCCATGGCAATAGCATTGATGGTGAGGTCACGTCGAATTAAATCTTGTTCTAAGGTAACGGTACTGTCGGTATAAAACTCAAAGCCATGATAACCATGCCCTGACTTACGTTCAGTACGGGCAAGCGCATATTCATCTTTGGTTTCAGGATGTAAAAAAACAGGAAAATCTTTACCTACAGCTTGGAAACCCTGGGCAAGCAGTTGTTCAGGCATTGCGCCGACAACTACATAATCTTTTTCGTGATAGGGGTGACCCAGAAGCTGATCTCGGACCGCACCGCCTACTAAATAAACTTGCATGAAAAAACCTCTATTCTTGCAGTCATCATGCTACAGAATAGAGGTTTTCTCAAGTCACAAGATACGTGTATAACGACAAACAATTAGTCGCCGTTTTTCTCCGCTTCTTGAATTTCCGCTACAGTCAGCGCAGTCATATTCACTAAACGACGTGTTGTTGCTGTCGGTGTCAAAATATGAACTGGTTTCGCTGCGCCAAGTAGGATAGGGCCAATGGTGACATTATTACCTGAAGTTGATTTCAACAGGTTAAATGAAATGTTGGCTGCATCCAAGTTTGGCATGATCAATAGATTCGCAGAACCTTTGAAGCGCGAGTTTGAGTATGCAAAGTTACGGATGTTTTCATCCAATGCCGCGTCCGCATGCATTTCACCTTCAACTTCAAGTTCTGGCGCGATTTGCGTCAAAATCTCAAACACTTTACGCATTTTTTGCGCGCTTGGGTCGGTCTGGTCTGAACCGAAGCTTGAGTGAGAAAGTAGAGCAACACGCGGTGTCATACCAAAACGACGTACTTCTTCAGCGGCTAAAATTGTCATTTCAGCCAACTGTTCAGCTGTCGGGTTGGTGTTGACATAAGTATCAGCAATGAACAGGTTACGGTCTTCAAGCATTAAAGCATTCAATGTAAAGAAAGAGTTGTGACCTTCTTTTTTACCTATGATGTTTTTAACGAAGTCTAAGTGAATGTCATAGCTTGAATACGTACCACATAGCATACCGTCTGCTTTACCATGTTTCACTAACATCGATGCGATCAAGGTTGAACGACGACGTGCTTCACGTTGTGCATATTCAGGTGTTACACCTTTACGCTGCATAAGTGTGTAGTAGTCATCTGCAAACAATTCGTAGTCAGGGTTTTTTTCTTGATCGACAATAGTGATGTTCACACCATGTTCAAGACGTAAGCCTAACTTTTTAATGTTTGCCTCAATAACCGCAGTACGACCGACTAAAATTGGTTTTGCAAGATCTTCATCGACCGCAATTTGTACTGCACGAAGTACACGTAGGTCTTCACCTTCAGCATAAGCAATACGTTTCGGATCAGATTTTGCTTGAGCAAAAATAGGTTTCATCATCAGTGCTGAGTTATAAACAAACTCAGAAAGACGTTGACGGTATGCAGAGAAGTCTTGAATTGGACGACTTGCAACACCTGAATCCATGGCCGCTTGTGCAACAGCAGGTGCAATTTCTAAAATCAGACGCTGATCAAGTGGGCGTGGAATTAAGTAGTCACGACCAAAAGATGCAGATTTTTCACCATAAGATGCCGCATCTGCTTCAATGTGTGCCATACGCGCAATCGCATAGACACATGCAATTTTCATCTCTTCATTGATAGTGGTTGCGCCTACATCAAGAGCACCACGGAAAATGTAAGGGAAGCAAAGTGCGTTGTTCACTTGGTTTGGATAATCTGAACGACCTGTCGCCATGATCACGTCATCACGAACTTCGTGTGCATGTTCAGGCAGAATTTCAGGATCTGGGTTGGCAAGTGCGAAGATAATCGGATCTTTCGCCATCAGCTTAACCATTTCTTTGGTTAAGATACCCGCAGCAGATAAGCCGAGGAAAATGTCTGCGCCTGCAATCACGTCAGCCAGTTGAGTGCCTTCAACATCTTGTACATAACGTTTTTTAGAGTCGTCTAGACCTTCACGTTTTGTTGTAAGTAGACCTCGTGAGTCTGCAACAATAATATTTTCTTTTTTTGCACCAATGGCACAAAGTAAATCTAGGCAAGACAGAGCCGCAGCACCTGCACCTGAAGCGACGATTTTAATTTCGTCAATTTTTTTGCCATTCAATTGCAAAGCATTCAGTAAAGCAGATCCAACGATAATGGATGTACCATGCTGATCATCGTGGAACACAGGGATATTCATACGTTCACGAAGTTTTTGTTCAATATAGAAGCATTCTGGTGCCTTGATGTCTTCAAGGTTGATACCACCAAAAGTCGGTTCTAATGCAGCAACAATATCGACAATTTTGTCAGGATCATTTTCTGCAATTTCGATGTCAAATACATCAACACCTGCGAATTTTTTAAATAAAACGCCTTTACCTTCCATGACAGGTTTAGAAGCCAGTGGACCAATATTACCTAGACCCAAAACGGCAGTACCATTTGTGATCACGGCAACAAGGTTACCACGTGCAGTATAAAGCGCTGCTTTTGAAGGATCTTTTTCAATTTCAAGACATGGTGCTGCGACACCCGGTGAATACGCCAAGGCTAAATCGTGTTGGTTGACCAGCTGCTTGCTAGGTGTAACGCTGATTTTCCCTGGGGTTGGGAATTCGTGATAATACAAAGCTTGCTGTTTTAATGATTGATCGTCCATCTGAATCTCTTTGTAGCGTGGGTTAGCCAGCGGAGCTGGTAGTTTTTAGTAGACAAGACCAAATATACCATTAGTTGCTGGTATATCCCAGTGATAGCTGGTGCTTTTTAAGCAAACTTAGAGCTAAAACAGTCTGATTTATATTGAGTATGTATACGAGGGTGTGTCGAGATGATCTCTTAAATATTGGGTAGCATCGAGCTGCGGAAGAGGTTTGGAAAATAAATAACCTTGCGCGATATCACATTCTAAGTTTTGTAGGTAACTCAGTTGTTGTTCGGTCTCAATTCCTTCCGCCACCACGGTCATACCCATGGCTTTCCCCATGGCAATCATGGCGCTCACAATGGCTTCTTGTTTGTAGTGTCCAATTTTTGAAATGAAGCTTCGATCAATTTTTAAAGTATCGATAGGGAAGTCAGTTAGGTAAGACAGTGATGAATAACCTGTACCAAAGTCATCTAAAGAAATATGAATGCCACGCAATTTGATGGTTTCAAGGAGGTTTTTCACTGCTTCTGAGTTTTCAACCAAAGTGGATTCTGTAATTTCTAATTCGAGGCTACTACCACTGATTTTATATCGATCAAGGGCTTCGTCTAAGTCCTTTAAAAGCTGTCCACGTTGTAATTGTTGGGCAACCACATTGACCGAAACACAGATATTATCAAAACCCAATTTATTCCATTCTTTGATTTGCTTAGCGGTTTGTAAAATTACAATGCGGCCAATATCTGAAATCAAGCTGGTTTTTTCTGCCATCGGAATGAAGAGACTCGGCGGCACGATGCCTTTGGTTGGGTGATTCCAGCGTACCAACGCCTCAAAACCATAAATCTTCTGATTGTGAAAGTTGATTTTGGGTTGGTAATAAACCACCAACTCATTGTTTTGTATTGCTAGCCTTAAATCGCGTTCTAAATAAATTCCTTCTTCTAATGCAACGGTATTGCTCAGGCTGTAGAACTTGGTGGCATTTCCACCTAAACGTTTTGCTTCACTCAGTGCTTGTTCTGCACAGTTGTTTAAGTAGTCCAGCTGACGACCATGTTCAGGGTACTGCGAAATCCCCATTGAAAGCGTAATAATATGTTCTTGACCAAAAATATCAAAAGGTAGGCTAAAGGCTTTGTTAATGCGATCAATATGTTCCTGAACGGAGGGGCGAATATGAGAGACCTCATATACAATTGCAAAATCGTCACCATTTAAGTGAGCCACTATCAAGGCTTCAGCATTGGTTAAACGAAGGCGCTGAGCAACTTGGCGCAGCAGCTCATCGCCGCCATTATTGCTTAAGAATTCATTCAATGGGCGGAAACGGTCAATATTGAGTCGAATAATCGCCAGTTGTTTAATACTGTCTTGCTGAGAAACCAAATACTGATGAAGCTGATAGTTATAGTAAAAACGGTTCGGTAAGTCGGTCAGCGTATCGTAGTTCTCTAAATAAGACAGACGCTGTTCTTGCAGTTTGCGCTCGGTTAAATCGGACACGATACCAATATAATGCGTGACACGATCTTGCTCATCGGTAATGGCATTCAGATGCATCCAAATACACAGCTCTTTGCCTGACAGGAACTTTTCATTAAGTTCACCGTCGTATTCACCTTTTTTTAGGAGTTGCCCAATGATTTGGTTATGTGTGGTGCGTTGATGTGACTTATAATTCGCAACAATATCAAACAGATGCTTACCATTAATTTGTACAGCTTCAAAGCCAGCCAAACGTTTAAAGAACGGATTTACGTCGATATAACGCAGGTCTTCATCTAAGATGAAAATCCCTTGTTCAGCTTGTTCAAGTACGCTCGCTGCTAGTCGCAGACGTTCTTGGTTGCTTTTTTCATGTTGAATGTCACGTCGAATACCGACCATTTGTAACGGTTTTTGATTGATTGGATCGCGAGCAATGACGCGTCCCGTGTTATGTACCCAGTACCATTTCCCGTTATTGTGTTGCACACGGTAAGTGGCTTCATAGCGGTCTGAATGACCGCGTAAATGACTTTTCATTGCAGATTTAAACGGGGCAATATCATTTGGATGAATTAGATACTGAAGCTGAAGTTGATGCTCTGTGGAATTTTTAAATACTTTTTCTTTTTTGTGATTGGTCAAGGAAATGAGCCGGTCTTTAATATTCCAATCCCAAGGACGAATACCTGAAATTTCATGGGCAAGCGATAGGTTTTCTTGCTTATTTTTTAAGTCTTTATTGATTTGATTTACGTCAAAGGTTCGTTCACGTACTTTTTGCTCAAGCAATTGATTATTCAGTTGTAACTGTTGTTCAATTTCTTTGGATTTATTCACTTCGTTTTGTAGTTGTTTGCATAAATCATCGGTCCAAGCGACTTGTTTTTCAGCTTCTTTTTTCAACTCTCGATTTTTAATTGAGAGGCGGGATAAGTGCTGATTAATACGGTTAGTGGCGTTGGCACAAAGCAAAATCACAATCAGAATAAAGTTTACAGTGAGGTGAAAAAGAGTGTGATTGGCATCGAAGTTGATAAATTGCGAGAGGACATAAGGGGTGATAGACGGAATAAAAACCAAACAAAAATAACTGATGCGTTGCGTTAAATAGGTGAGGCAAACGGTCTGTGTGACGATCACTAAAAGTGCAGATAAGAGTAGGGCATTTGTATAGTTAAAATTGCCAGATAGGCTGGGTAAGTAGTAGTAGATACATACGACGCCTGCTGCAACCAAAAGACCAATACTTAAACAGATGCCTTGAATCCAGCGGTGTGCATGTTTGGCAGAGTGATTTTTCGGGTTGAAATACACGGTGTTCACGAGCCAAAAAATACTGAGAATAAACTCGGAAATAAAAAACCACAGGTTAAAATAAAAAGAATCTTGAGAAAAATTATAGTGATATGCACAGAAAATATAAAAATTTAGAATCAGTAAGCTACTGATGAGGAAACGAAGATGGCTAATAGAATGCGATATTTGCGCAGTCTGCAAGTGCCGATCAAGATTTTCTGTAGAAATATCTGGCATGAATCGCGAAACCTTATTTTTTTTATGACCCAATGGTGTTGTGTTGTGTCTTTTTTCAAATTTAAATACATTGTGTAAAACACAATCAATTTATATTTTTATATAAGTCAAGGGTAATATTGTTGTACATCATAATCAATATATTAACAGAACAAAAGGGTGACTCTGCTGTTTATGTGATTTAAATCACTAAATTGTAGTTGAGGATTGACAAAGCGACAACTGGTGCTGTCTCTGTACGTAATACACGCTCACCAATACACCAGTTAATAAAACCGTGCTCATTGGCTGTTGTAATTTCAGCCTCACTTAAACCACCTTCAGGCCCAATGAGTAGTGCAATGTTTGGTGTCGCATGTGCCAAAACGTCGATTTTTTCTTTATTCGGGGCGAGTACAAGCCGAGTCGCAGGTAATTCGGATGCGAGCCATTTGTCTAAGCTGACTGGAGCATGGATAGTGGGAACAATGTTCATGCCACATTGTTCGCATGCCGCGATAGCAATGCCTTGCCAATGATCAATCTTCTTTTGGTCGCGGTCATATTTCAAACGCATTTCACAACGTTCAGACGTTAATAGTTGAATTTCGGAAACGCCTAATTCAACTGCCTTTTGAATGACATAGTCCATACGATCACCTTTACTCATGACTTGACCGAGTAAAGTTTTAAACGCAGGTGTACGATTGGTTGGGTTAAAAGCAGTGACCTGAACTGATGCTGACTTTTTAGCAACGTCACTTAAGGTCACTTCATATTCGCCGCCTTGTCCATTAAACAAGGTAGCCGTTTCACCGACTTGAGCACGCAAAACTTTTACCCAGTGGTGAAACACAGTTTCAGTCAGTTCGACAGTGTGATCAACATTGAGTTCTGCTTCCATAAAAAAACGAGGCATTCGGTTTTACTCTCAAATAGGGCGAATCTAGTTTAAATACTTATGCTAAACCGAGGTCTAGTACAAGTTGACGGGTAGGGTCAGTCGTATTCATGGTGTAGAAGTGCAAACTTGGTGCGCCCCCTGCAATCAGGCGTTCACAAAGCTTCACAATCACTTCATGACCGAAGGCTTTGATGCTGGCAGTATCGTCACCATAAGTTGCCAACTGTTTACGAATCCAACGTGGAATCTCAGCGCCTGTACCATCTGCAAAGCGAATCAAGTTGCTGGCATTGGTAATTGGCATAATGCCTGGTGCAACTGGAATGTTCACGCCTTCTTTTTGGATACGATCTACAAAGTAAAAGTAGGCATCTGGATTAAAGAAGAACTGGGTCAGTGCGGCATTCGCACCTGCATTGGCTTTGTCACAAAAACGTTGAATGTCTAGGTCAAAACTATCTGCTTGAGGGTGCATTTCTGGATAAGCGGCAACTTCAATGTGGAAGTGGTCGCCCGAATGTTCACGAATAAAGCGAACCAAATCCGTGGCATAAGGTAATTCACCTAAGCTGACTTGTCCAGAAGGTAAGTCACCACGCAGCGCCACAATACGGTCAATGCCTTGATCTTTATAAATGTCGAGTAACTCAGCAATACGTGCTTTGTCATCACCAATACAAGACAAGTGAGGGGCAACTGGTGTGCCTTTACCATTAAATTCTGCAATCGCTGCCAAGGTACGTTCACGGGTAGAACCGCCTGCACCATAGGTAATTGAGAAAAACTCTGGGTTGAGCAGCTGTAATTCTTGGTGTACGACTTTCAGTTTTTCTGCACCCGCATCCGTTTTGGTCGGGAAAAACTCAAAAGAAATAGGAATGTGTTTCGACATGTTCAAATCCTTTTTTATAAATGCTATTTTTTGTGTTTGCTCTCATCCCATCCTTCTCCCAGAGGGAGAAGGGGATTCATTACATGGAATAGAGATAACAAGATTTCACTGCTAACATCATTTGGTAATGAAAGTCCCTCTCCTGAGCAGACTTTAAGCACTGCTTTAAAGTTCAGCGCAAGAGAGGTTAGGAGAGGTTTGCAACTTAGTATTTATAAGCGTCAGATTTGAACGGACCTTCAACAGCTACACCTAAGTAGTCTGCTTGTTCTTGAGTCAATTGAGTCAAGACACCACCAAAACCAGCAACCATTGCCGCAGCAACTTCTTCATCTAATTTCTTAGGAAGAAGTTCTACACGAATCGCCGCTTGTTTTTGATCTTCTGGAAGATCAGCAAATTTTTCAGCGAATAAGTGCATTTGACCCAAGACTTGGTTGGCAAATGAACCATCCATAATACGTGATGGGTGACCTGTTGCATTACCTAGGTTAACTAAGCGACCTTCAGAAAGAAGGATCAAGTAGTTGTTTTCATCTTCTGAACGATAAACTTGGTGAACTTGAGGTTTCACTTCAACCCACTTGTAACCACGTAAGTAGTTTGTGTCGATTTCAGTGTCGAAGTGACCGATGTTACACACCACTGCACCTGCTTTTAATGAATCAAGCATTGCAGCGTCACATACGTGGTAGTTACCTGTTGTCGTTACGATCAGGTCAGTGTTTTCAAGAAGGTCAACATTGATGTCTTCTTTTTTACCAGTCTGTACGCCATTTTTGTATGGAGATACCACTTCGTAACCGTCCATGCATGCTTGCATTGCACAGATAGGGTCAACTTCAGTTACACGTACAATCATGCCTTCTTGGCGAAGTGATTGCGCAGAACCTTTACCTACGTCACCGTAACCGATCACAAGCGCACGACGACCAGATAAAAGCATATCTGTACCGCGTTTGATGGCATCATTCAGTGAGTGGCGGCAACCGTATTTGTTGTCGTTTTTAGACTTTGTTACAGAGTCATTGACGTTGATTGCAGGAACTTTCAAAGTACCGTCACGAAGCATTTCATACAGACGTTGTACACCTGTAGTCGTTTCTTCAGTTACACCGTGGATTTTTGCAATCACTTCAGGGTATTTTTCATGAACAAGTAGCGTTAAATCACCGCCATCATCCAAAATCATGTTGGCATCCCAAGGTGTGCCATTCACATTGATTTGTTGTTCTAAACACCACATGTATTCTTCTTCTGTTTCGCCTTTCCAAGCAAATACAGGAACACCAGACGCAGCAATTGCAGCAGCAGCGTGGTCTTGAGTAGAGAAGATATTACAAGAAGTCCAACGAACTTCAGCACCCAATTCAACCAATGTTTCAATTAAAACAGCAGTTTGAATGGTCATGTGGATACAACCAAGGATTTTTGCGCCAGCAAGTGGTTTTGCAGCAGCATAACGCTTACGTAGGCCCATAAGTGCTGGCATTTCTGCTTCAGCAAGTTTGATTTCTTTACGGCCGTAGTCAGCGAGTGAAATATCAGCAACTTTGTAATCTGTAAATGAAGCAGTAACCGCGTTCATCACGATCTCCTAATATAAAAAATTGATCATTCAGTTCGCGGATGCCGTTGTTGATTCAAAAAGGATTTGAACCGGATCGTCGAGCCTAGCGATTTCACATTTATGTACCTGTGAAAAAGTCGCAGCATCCCTCGACTAGCGAAGTATTGTACTTGGAAATTGATTCAGTTCCAACGATGTTTTGTTTATTATCAACACAATCATCTTTTTCGAATTGTGTTATGGCTTTGAATATCCCTGAATCCTTAATCAACCTTGAAGCTAATGGCGGTATTTATGCGGTATGGATGCTACTCCAGCATTTATATATCGATGCGGATATTGAACAGTTGATAGAGGTCTGTGGTTACGATGCAGAAAACGGAACGACAACCATTGGCTTGGCAGTCGGATTAAAGAAATTTGGCTTTGATGTTCAATTTTATACTGATGAAGACACAGAGCTTCAAGCACAAGAAAAATTGAGTTATGCAGAAGCTGAGCAACTAAAGCTGCCAGTTTTAGCGGCCATCAATTACCAACAAATTCAACAGGCATTTGAGCAAAATAAATTTATCATTGTCTATTACGATACTTTAGATGGCATTGGAAATCATTCACTGGTTTATTCTATAGATGAACAAGAAATATGTTTCTTTGATTCCTTTGATGCGATGCCTGCATCTGTATTTGAACGGCAACGTCAAGTCGAGGGCATCTGCCGACAAGTGATCGTGCTTGATCATTCAAACGCTCGCATGGAAACAGCACAATAAACATGAAAAGAAGACGTTAAATGAAAAAGATCCTCGGACTATGCGTGTTTATCTCTATGCAGACCAGTGCGAATGACAGCACGGGTTTTGTGGCAACGGGCGGTGTGCAATATCTGAAAAACCCAAAAATCAGTATGCAAAGTGAAGATTTGTTTATCAGTAAAAACATCATTCGGGTGAATTACCAATTTAAAAATCTTACCACTCAAGATATTACGGAAACTGTTTTATTTCCCTTGCCACGTGTGGGCAGTTCGCGTGAAAGTGATTTTGCGCATACCGAACAATTGATTCAAAGCTTTAAAGTACAAGCCAATGCACAAAAGATTCAGCCAGAAACGCATGTGCGTGCATTTTTACCCGCTTTAACGGCAGGTGGTGACTTCAATTCCAATGGTGACGTCGTCGATGTGACTGCAGGTTTGAAAAAATGTGGTTTTTCAGATCGAGATTTGATGTATCCGTGGTTATTGCAACAAGACTCTACACTTAATCGGCGTTTGTATCGTTGTCAGGACAAAACGGTTCAACAGCTTTTAAAACCTTATCAGGCGGATGATGAAATTTATTGGGAATCGCAAATTATTTATAGTTGGCAGCAGAAGTTTAAGGCGAATGCGTTGACCCATGTACAACATGAATACATGCCATTGGTCGGTGGTTCCGTCTCTTTATATCCTGAAGATGATGAAAAAACCTATTGTATGGATCAAAGCTTCAAAGCGGGTTTGAAAAAGGCCAAGTCGCAATATGCACCTTATCAAGCGTTAGGTTATATCTTAAAAACGGGTGCAAATTGGGCGAAACCTATTCAAAGTTTTAAACTGACCATTGAGCGTGACCCGAATGAGTTGGTTTCATTTTGTTGGAATGGTCAGGTGAAAAAGATCAGTTCGACACAATTTCAAATGACAGAAAAGGATTTTGTACCAAAGCAGGATTTAGATATTATTTTTGTGCGTAAGTTTTAAGTCCAATTTTTTGGGCGTTCTTTTGTTTCGGCAAAAGAACCAAAACATTTGTCATCCGAAAAATCTGTTTACTTTCCGAATGTAGAGCGCCTTTTGTTGCAAAAAAAATCATTTTAAAGGCGACTACTTCGTCTTATGCTGCAAATAAAAGCATTGCTTTTATTCTTGCTTAGGTTGCGGATGACCTTATGGCCCATCGAATGAAATTTAAAAAATGCCAGTCAGTTTATTCACTAACTGGCATGACATCAAAGGAGGAGTTGTGTTTATTCTTGTTCTGCGGCATCTGCTTTGTCGTGCCAGTATTTGGCTTTTGCTTCATCGGCATCGACACCTAATGAATTTTCATAAATGAATGCCAAATCACGCATGGCTTGAGCTTCACCCAGTTCCGCTGCTTGTTGTACCAGTTCAATTGACTTAGCGACATCTTTTTCAACCACATCACCACGACGGTAAAAACCAGCCAACTCTAATATTGCAGTAGGGTGTTTCAGTTCAGCGGCTTGTTTTAACCAGTGATGTGCATGTCCAAAGTAGGTTTCTGCTTCGCTTGGATCTTCTTCGCGAAGTTCTTTGGCATAAAAAGCATAACCTTCACCCAGCCAATACATGGCTTCCACATGACCCAATGCTGCTGCTTTGAGCGCCCATTCTTCTGCAAGCGTAATGTCATCTTCATTTTCACTTTGCATATACAGTTCAGCAAGTTCAAATTGAGCGTCACTATTACCTGTTGTTGCAAGATTGACCAATTCAGCAGGAATTTTAGGAGATTTAGGCATACAAATAACCAAAGATTTAAACTGTGGATAGCCTAATGCTTTCAAGTGAAAAAGCCAATCCGAAGATTGGCTTTTACGCTCAGATCAGGTGCAAAGTTAGGCTGAATATAAATAAGAGTAAAACTGAAACAGCGATATTCTTAATTTTTTGTTCAAAATAACTTAAGCAAAGTCCAACAAACAGTGCAGCGAAGCTAATTACGCCAATCCAATAACTGATTTCGGTACTCCAATGTCCTTGTGTTAAGCAAATGAGCAAAGAAACAATTAACAGGAACCAGCCCACAGTGGTTGCTAAGCGTGTTTGCTGAAGTGTTAGTTCTTTAGCAAAGATTTGCTTTTGGTGCTTAGACATACTGCTGGCAAGTGCAAAAAAACCTAAGACTGTTAAAGCCCAAATGACCAGAAACCAAATCATGCTTCGGCCTCCTGAACAGGTACTTTCACTTTTTTATTCGGCAAACCTTGATGTTTTTTAACTTTGTCATAAGCGAAATAGAAAATCACTGCCATTACCCACATGGCTAAATCAACCGATGCAATCATCCACTGACCCTGCCCAACGCTGTTCCACAAAGCTTGACCACCTGTCATCAAGTTGACCACTGGCAGCAGGGCGAAAGCGAGTGTTGCCAATAAAAGTAAGTCTAACCATGCTTGGCGGTGGGTACGGAAAATGGCATAAATCAGCGTGAGTAACCATACGGTAAAGAAGCTACGAATTTCCCAGTTCAGGCGCATTTCTACATCTGCTGGAATGAAACGGTTGGCATAAAAATATGCCGCGCAGGCCAAAGGCAAACCAATAATGGCTGCAATATTCAGGACTTCAACTAGTCGGAAACCAAACGATTTATAGCCTTGTTTCTGCTGTTGGGGTGCACGTTTTACACACCAAAGGATCAGACCTGTCGCCACCATGAGCGTGCCTAAAATACCTGAGCAGAATAATAACCAACGCAGTGCTAAGTCGAGGCCACGCGCTTCGTGTAAGACGGTGACCACGTTATATATGCCACTTGGAATCGATGGATTTTTGATTCGTATATTTTTATCCGTTTCATCTTGACCCGTGACCCCATTATAGTTGAGGGTTGCATACACATTGCGATGCGCGACGCTTTCAGCACGCAAGGCACGCAACTCAATTTTGGCTTGGTCTGTATTGGGTGAAATAATGTTAATTGAAGAAATTGGATTGTCTTTCCACTGTTGTTGTACCGCTGCCATAATTGGCGCTAAGTCTGTCAGTGGTGCAGGGTGGAGTTCGGGTTTTGGACGTTCCTCACCACGACCTTGAGCATGTTCACCACGTTGCTGTCCGCGTTCTCCACGAGTCGCTCTTTCGCCGTCGCGTTGACCTCTACCTTCGCGCTGCACATCTTCAGCTTTTTGGGGCTGCTCAATCATGCTGGCCTGTTGGTCACGTAAAAACTGTTGTCGATTTTCATACGCTTGGTTAATTCCCCAAGGCATGAACATAAACATGAGCAGTAGTAAGCCACTAAAGGTAATCATTAGATGAAAAGGCAGTGCAAAAACAGCGGTTGCATTGTGTGCATCCAGCCATGAACGCTGACCTTTGCCAGAGCGAAAGGTAAAGAAATCTTTAAAGATTTTTTTATGGGTAATGATGCCGCTAACAATTGCGACCAACATGAACATGGTGGCAATCCCGACCAACCAACGCGTCCACAGGCGGGGTAAACCGTACAATTCAAAATGGAAACGATATAGGAATCCACCACCACGCGTATCCCGTGGTTCAATCACTTCACCAGTCGCACTGTCTAAGGTGATGCGTGTTCCACCACGACGTGCTTTCGGGTCTTCACCAACGGCACGAATAGTCACTTCAGTTGTGGTTTGGCGTGAGTTGGGCAGTTGAATGTTCCAACTGCCAGCATCTAGGTGGTTTTTCTGTAAATAGTTGAGAGCGACCTGCATTTGTTGTACTTGAGACTGCGCAGGGATAGATTGATGTGTTTCTGGTTTCATCCAAGTAGAAATTTCATTTTGGAAAAAACTGAGGGTTCCAGTCACAAAAATTGCATACAGCAGCCACCCTAAAATGAGACTGGCCCATGTATGCAACCATGACATGGATTGGCGCGGTCCTTCCGCTTTTTGATCAACACGCATTGAAAAACTATCCTAGAAATTTGAGTAGGGCATACAGTGCAATACATGGCACAGCAATGCCGAGTGTTGCTTTTAAGGTTTTTTGAACCATAAAGACCCAAATAAAGGCAGCACAGTTAAGACAAAATGCAATGAGGGTGGCGCTCATGGCCGCATTCACAGGATTCGCAATAAAGACTTTGGCAATGGTTAATGCAGAGAGCGCAGCAAGGAGATAACCTCCAAGCAAAGCAAGTGCAAATCGATACAACACCATCAGACGGTAGCTAAGTGGTGTGTCGACTTTCTTCTTTTTGGCAGGCTTCGGATAGACTTTTTCCGAATGAACCAAGGCATCAATTTGAGTGGTGCTATTCATGGAAGAGAGTTGGTGTATTAGTAAACAATATTGCAAATGATAACAATTATTATTTAAATAAAATAGATGGTAACTTTATTTATTTTTTCTGTAACGGTAAGTGAGTTTGGTGAACAGAAAAATTTGGATTGTAGTCGCTGCCTTTTTAAATCGATTTGATTCTTATTGTTATTTCTCTAAGGAATAGCTACACAGTGTTACCAAATCACGTTATACGCTGTTTTGATCTGCGTTAGTTTCATAGTCAATACTTGGGCGAATTTGGAGGAAAAGATGGCTGCTTTTATTAATGCTGAACAGGCAAAAATTATGTCCAACCAAGCGTATTTAGATATTGAAGTCTATAAATTACGTTTAGCTTCACTCATTGAGGAGAGTGCGAAACAGGGAAATACTGCGGTATTTACAGTTCTGCCAAAACATTTACCCTTAGAAGATATTCGTCATCTTTCAGCAGAACTTACCCAACTGGGCTATCAAGTCCGTTTGGAAGTAGAAGAGTTCTATTACCGTTTAAACGTGTATTGGATTTAAAACTTCGCTTTGATGTCTTGGTTTATATTGTGTGGATAAAATAAAAGCCCGTAGACGGACTTTTATTTTTTAGGAGTTTCGAAAACCGATGAAAGGTTATATAGCTGAATACTTAATTTATTATCACACCTAAAACCATAGGAAATGAGGTTTTACAGATGTTTCCATGTGCTAGTGTTTTTAGAATTTAGCTATAGTTGAATATCGGAAGCCTTAGTATTGTAAGGATTCTTTAAATCTAGTGTCTGTTCAAGCTGATGATCAAAAATATCGGTGAGCATTGTAATGAATCAACTGATCGGCTTCCTCAGGGTTGATGAATCCTGTTTCAAGTGCGTGTTGGATATGTGATTCAAAATCTAAGCCTTCAAATTGTCCTTTGGATTCCGCTTTTTTAAACTTCGTCCATAGTGGATCAATCTTTAATGCTGCTTGGAAGGCATTTTCCATACGCCCAAAGACATCATCTGGATCGGTATTGTAAAAAACATGCTGTTTCAGTTGTTCACGGAACGGGTTATTTTCCATGATGGCAAGTCCTAATTGCATTTTTAGCTGATCACTTGGTTGCTGGGCAACACGACCAAAAGGGAAACAGATGAACTTGACTACACAAGCAGCGGCTCGCATAGGAAAGTTTGCGAATAGTCCATCGAATGCATCCTGAATTTGGACAAATGCTTTTTCTAAAGCCAGTTGTGCATGCTGTTGTTCCACCTCACTACGTTGTCCTTTTTCATAAAACTTCAAAATAGCGGTCGCGATAAATAAATAAGCATGAATGTCGGCTAAACGCCCTGAAAGCATTTCTTTGCGTTTAATATCGCCTGCAAGTAAGCCTAAACAAAGGTCTGCGGTTAAAGCGAAGTTGGCACTGAAACGGTTAATGGTTTTGTAAAAAGGACGTGAGAAAGCATCTGTCTGTGCGGAAGCATCTGAAGGGCCACCGAATATGCCATAACTGAATGAACGTGCTGCGCGGTTAAAAGTATAAGCCAAATGTTTAAAAAATAGCGTGTCGAAAGGCGCTAAAGCTGCCTTTGTATCTTCTGCTTGGAGGAGTTGTAGCTCTTCATATAAATAAGGATGACAGCGCATTGAGCCTTGACCAAAAATCATCAAAGAACGGCTTAAAATATTGGCCCCTTCAACGGTAATTGAAATGGGGATGGCTTGATAATTCAATGCTAAAAAATTGCGCGGCCCCATTTGTACTGCCCGTCCGCCAACGACATCCATCCCATGATTGACAATTTTACGCATGGTTTCAGTGGCATAGTATTTGGCCATAGCTGTCATCACAGCTGGTTTTCCACCTTTATTTAAACCACAAGTCACCATATAGCGAAAAGCTTCTAACATATATGCACCGCTGGCAATATCACTGGTGGCTTCTTGCACGCCTTCAAAATGTCCTACAGAAATTTTAAATTGTTGGCGAACTTTGGCAAAAGCACCGACACTTAAATAAGCCATTTCAGCTGAAGCAGTGGAGAGCGCTGGCAGGGAAATCCCACGACCTACGGCTAAGCATTCCATCAGCATGCGCCAACCTTTACCTGCATTTTCCACTCCACCAATAATCCAATCGAGTGGGATAAAAACATCTTGTCCATCGACCGTGCCATTCATAAAGGGTGAACCAGGATTATGTCGCGCACCGACTTGGACACCGTCATGACTGGCAGGTAATAATGCGCAGGTGATGCCATATTCAGTTTTGCTTGCATCGCCTAATAGTCCATCAGGGTCATAGAGTTTAAAAGCGAGACCAATCACAGTCGCAATAGGCGCCAGTGTAATCCAGCGTTTTGAAAAATTCATACGTAAACCAAGCACTTCTTGGTCTTCAAACACGCCATAGCAGACCACGCCTGTATCAGGTATTGCACCCGCGTCTGAACCCGCCTCAGGACTGGTTAAACCAAAGCAGGGGATTTCTTCACCCTTAGCTAGTCCCGGGAGGTAGCGTTGTTTTTGTTCCTCAGTTCCATAATGTAAAAGCAATTCACCTGGGCCTAAAGAGTTGGGTACCATACAACTGACGGCAGTGGTCAGTGAACGTGAAGAAATTTTGCTCATGATGCGGCTTTGGGCAAGGGAGCTAAAGGCACGACCGCCGTATTCTTTGGGAATAATTAAACCTAAAAAGCCTTGTTCTTTGATGTATTGCCATGCCTCAACAGGAAGATCTTTTAAGTGGTGATGAATTTCCCATTCATTGAGTAAACTACAAAGGTGTTCAACTTCATGATCTAAGAAGGATTGCTCTTCAGCGGACAGAGTTGGGTAGACATAACCATCAAATTTTTTCCAGTCAGGCGCACCCATAAATAATTCTTTTTCCCACCAACTGGTGCCTGCATCCAATGCTTCGCGCTCAGTACTGCTCATACTCGGCATGGCTTTGGCTAAAGCTTTATAGGCAGGTTGTGTGATTAAGGACTTGCGTAATGGATCAATAACCACAATCAGGCTGAGAATAATTAAGGGCAGACCTAGAAGTAATGACCACGGACTGATAAAAATAGCAGCGAAGAGGGATGCAAAAATAATCATTGCAGTTGCCATTAAGCGACTGAGTTCAAAATAAAAAACAGCCCAGAGGATACAGATTAAAAACAGAATGGCGAAAATGAAACCTATTGAAACCTCCCGTTGTTTATACCGTGAGGTCAGTCATACGTTTTATAGAATTCCACGGAAAATAAGGCAAAACGTAGACTAAAAAGGTGTAATAAAATGAATTTGATGTGATGTGTAGCATCACGATTATTTTAGACTTTGAATTAGATTAGGATGTTTATTGAACAATGACTGTGTTAGAAATGTATGAATACGTAATTGAAAAATATAAAGAACGAAGATCGTAATAAAAAAAAGCCCTCATATGAGGGCTTTTAATTTTTGTGTTTTAACTGTTTAACACCTCAGCAAATTAAGCTTCAATCGTTTGAACAGCAATCTTTTTCGCAGGATCTGCTTTGCGACGTACTGCTGGTACAGGTTCGCCATAGTATTGACGGTCAGCGAAGTAGCTTGAACGAACCATCGGCGCTGCCCAAATATTTCTAAAGCCCAGCTTTTGACCATGCGCAGTGTAGCGTTCAAATTCTTCTGGTGTAACGAAGCGGTCAATCGGCGCATGTTCTTTTGAAGGCTGTAAATATTGGCCAATCGTTACATAGTCAACGCCGTGTGCATGCAAGTCATCTAAAAGTGAAATGACTTCTTCTTCAGTTTCACCAATACCGACCATCAAACCACATTTGGTTGGAACGTCAGGGCAATATTCTTTAAACATTTTCAACAGATTTAAAGAGTGTTGGTAGTCTGAACCTGGGCGCATCGCTTTGTATAAACGCGGCACAGTTTCAATGTTATGGTTAAACACATCAGGTGGACACTCAGTCATAATGCGAAGCGCAATGTCCATACGACCACGGAAGTCAGGTACCAAAATCTCAAGTAAAGTATTCGGGCTTAATGCACGTGCTTCTTTAATACAGTCAACAAAGTGTTGTGCGCCACCGTCAAGTAAGTCATCACGGTCTACAGACGTGATCACGGCATATTTTAAACCTAAGTTTGAAATCGTTTCAGCCATATGACGTGGTTCGTCTGCGTCAAGTGCATTTGGACGGCCATGTGCTACGTCGCAGAAAGGACAACGACGTGTACAAATGTCACCCATAATCATAAAGGTTGCAGTACCGCCACCAAAACATTCAGGTAGGTTTGGACATGCAGCTTCTTCACAAACGGTATGCAGTTTTTGTTCACGTAGGGTTGATTTAATGCGTTGCACTTCTTCGGGTGCTGCCATTTTCACGCGAATCCAATCCGGCTTGCGTGGCGTTTCAACCGTAGGAATAACTTTTACAGGTATACGCGCGACCTTTTCTGCGCCACGAAGTTTGATACCCTGCTCAGGTTTACGGTTTTCAGACATATTCAACTATTCCACTGTTTTTGACGGGGGAGATGCTAAAAATAGCAGTATTAGTATAGCGGAAATGCGAATTGATAGGGCGGAAATACTATTCATTTACTAAATGTGGTTATCACTTAATATATGTAAGCTAAATACAGCAAATTGCCTGCAATTACGTCATAATATGCCCAAGATAAGTAATAAGTTTTTTGAAGAAGGAGCGTTGAATGCCACGTAAAAAAGAGGTCGTTGGTGGAACTTTCGTTAAGTACGATGCGGTCGTTCTAGGTTCAGGCCCTGCGGGTGAAGGCGCGGCAATGAAACTTGCCAAATCTGGAAAGCGTGTTGCGATTGTGGATGTGCGTGAGCAGCTCGGTGGTAACTGTACCCACGTGGGGACCATTCCAAGTAAAGCTTTACGTCAAACGGTATCGAGTATTATCCGTTATCGCCGTGACCCAATGTTTAAAAAAATGGGCGACTGGCGTCAGTTTACAATGAAGCAAGTGCTTCAAAATGCACATAAAGTGATTCAACAACAGGTTGATACACACTCACGTTTTTATGACCGCAATAAAATTGATATTTACCATGGTCGTGCCTATGTTCAAGACCAAAATACGGTTTTAGTATTTAGCCCTGAAGGCATCAAAGAAACGATCATGTGCAAGCAAATCGTGATTGCAACGGGTAGCCGTCCATACCGTCCTGCGGCGCTTGATTTTAACCATCCACGTGTATTTGATTCGGACAAAATTTTAGACCTTGATTATTCGATCCAAAAAATCATCATTTATGGTGCAGGTGTGATTGGCTGTGAATATGCATCTATTTTTATTGGACTAGATCATAAAGTTGACCTGATTAATACACAGCATAAATTGCTGAGTTATCTAGACGATGAAATTTCTGATGCTTTGTCTTATCACTTACGTCAACAAGGTGTCTTGATTCGCCATAATGAGCAGATTGATCATCTTGAAACCTATGATGATCACGTGGTGCTACATTTACAAAGCGGTAAGAAAATTAAAGCAGATGCTATTTTGTGGTGTAATGGTCGTTCTGGAAATACGGATGGCTTAGGTTTAGAAAATGTGGGTATTACGCCAAACAGCCGTGGTCAAATTACAGTCAATGATCAATACCAAACCGAAGTGGAAAACATTTACGCTGCTGGTGATGTGATTGGTTGGCCTTCACTGGCTTCTGCTGCATATGACCAAGGTCGTTGTGCAGGTGCAAACATGAGCGGTGAAGTGGGTGTAGAACCTGTGGTTGATATTCCGACAGGCATTTATACTATTCCAGAAATTTCTTCGATTGGTAAAACTGAACAAGAGTTAACCGAAGAAAAAATTCCGTATGAAGTGGGGCAGGCTTCTTTCCGTCATTTGGCGCGTGCGCAAATTACGGGTGACACAGTAGGTGAATTGAAAATTTTATTCCACCGTGAAACTTTGGAAGTGCTGGGTGTGCATTGCTTCGGTAATAACGCTTCGGAAATTATTCACATTGGTCAAGCGGTGATGAATAGTCCAAACAATACCATCAATTATTTCGTAGAAACAACGTTTAACTATCCGACGATGGCTGAAGCGTATCGTGTAGCGACCTTAAATGGTATGAATCGTTTATTCTAATTTTTATAGTATTTTCAGAGGCCTGTAAGTTTAGACTTGCAGGTTTTTTTATACCTAAAATTGCTATTTTGTAATTGCAGGCATATCTAAATGCTTAAAACTTTTTAACGATCCGTGCGGTAGTAGGTAAGTGCGACAAGTAAGGGGGAGGGAGCAACTTAGCTTATGAGATACAAGTAATTTTGTGGGTGCCATGTTTCTTAGCGTAGAACATGGAAAGAATGATCCAGTGATACGGCGTAGCAGATAATCTAGGCATAAAAAACCAACAAAGTTGGCTTTTTTGAATTGGGCTGCGACGTGAAATCAGTTACAGGATGAACTGATGTAAGAAGTAGGCAGAAATCATCATGCCTAACACAAAAAACATGCACGAATAAGCGTCAAGCTGATAGCGCTTTTCTAACTGATGTTCAACATGCTGTATATTTTCTTCTTGCATAATTTTCATGGAAGTTTTTATTCCGATTTAATTATCGTTAAAATCCTATTGCATGTTTGTATTTTTAACATAAAAAAATGCTTAAATAAAGTACTAATTAAAAATAATCAGATCTCCACTATACATAATCACTTAAATATTCAAGTTTATGCTCTGTTAACCCAGAAGCCAGTAGCTACCAATAACTAACTATCTGAAAGTCATAGAACTTAGGATTTTATTATTCATCGTTAAAATAATATAATTGAATTTAAAACTGTGGATAAATGTGCTTTTAAATGAATTTAAAATACCAAAAGATAATAAAATATGTGGATAAGTTTTATACAAATGAATTCAAATTAAAATAAATCGTACTGATATAAATAAAAAAGCCAACGCAACCTATACATCATTCTGGCATAGGCTGAGTTGGCTTATTTTTATAAATTATTGATTTAATGAATAAATATTGGCTTGAATCCAAATGTTGCCGCGAATGTATTGTCCAATATTAAAGTTGGAGTACTCTGGATTTTTAGTGGCAATACGAATCAGTGTTGCAGGTTGGTTGTCTTCATGAATCAAGGCAACATCAAGCAGAGTGTAATCTTGTTCCATAAATTGCATGCTGGTTTTGCCCACAATATTCCCTTGGAACCATGCTTCATCTTCCTGACCGATCTTTTCGCCATACAAATAAGCGACCATTTTTGAAAAATCGACAGTCACAGGTTCTTTGTCATCATCCGACTTTGGTTCCCATGCATCAATCTGTTCTTGCAGGTTTGCAGGAGCAATGCCATTGTTTGCTGCCAAAATATCGTTCAAGGCACGATGATGTTTAATCGATGCGGGATCATCAACCACCAGTTGCTCGTGTTCTGCGACCGCTTCTAGTTCATATGCCCATGCGTTGAGATGTGCAATATAGGTTTGGTCTTTTTGGTATTGAGCATGATTAACGCTATATAAGCTGTCATAAGCGTAGACGATGCTGTTATTGCCTAAGTTTAAGCGTAAAACGGCTTGTGTGTTGGATTGACCTCGAATGATGCGTTCAACCACAGCAGACACTTTATAGGGGCTATTAAAACTTGGAAATGCAGTTTTAACAGCCTTGGGTTTATTGTCTTCAACCGCGATGACTTGAGTCAGTTGAACAGCCGCTTGACTTGGACCTTGAATGAGCCAACAACCCGCATCCATATCTTGTTCAGTCTGGCATAAACCCATCGGCATGATTGGTGCATTTAAAGCTAAACCTAACCATTTAGGGACATCTCGTGCAGGGTTATCGGTGAGTAAATTCCAATGCTCGACGTGGCTACCAAAGTTTTGGTCATCAATGGTGATTATTTCTGGACTATTTTGATTGTTCATATGCACGATTGAATGAGGTTATATATCCCTATTAAATCGAGGGTTATTTCTATATTTCAAGTCCTATATTTTATTTTTACTGGAAAATCATCAAAAAAGAGTAAAGCCTTACTTTATTTGACAGACAAAATAGTAAAAGCATTTCCTTGTGATACTTATAAAGTATGACACAAGCTCTGTATTAGGGATTTTGAGCGGTTTTATCTATTATGCTCAAGCACTGAGTTTGTTAGACTAAGGTAGTTTCTTTTGTTTATGGATGTGCAGTGCTGCCATTTAAACTCTGGGTCGATGCAGATGCATTGCCTAAAATTTTACGTGAAGTGATTTTACGTGCTTCAGATCGTTATCAACTTGAAGTGACCTTTGTGGCCAATCAAAATGTCGGGATTACGCCTTCCGTTCGTATTAATTCGATTCAAGTGATGAGTGGGGCGGATGCCGCGGATAAAGAAATCATCGAACGCATGAAAGAGAATGATATTGTGATGACACAAGACATTCCGCTAGCGGCACAAGTGATTGAAAAGGGTGGAATCGCAATTCACCCACGTGGTGAAATCTATACTACCGCTAATGTCAAAGCCCGCCTACATTTACGTGATTTTATGGATTCATTACGTGGAGCAGGTGTAAACACGGGTGGGCCACCACCTATTTCTGAGCGTGATAAACGCGAATTTTCTAGTTCTTTAGACCAAACCATTCAAAAGCAAAAACGCAAAACTACCATTTAGCATCGAGCTGATTATGTCTTCTAAAGCCAATCTGATGGCAACCTATGGATTATTGGTTTTTATTTGGTCCACAACGCCTTTAGCGATTGTGTGGAGTGTGACCGATTTACATATGCTGTGGGCATTGGTATTACGTTTTTTCATTGCTTTGCCTTTGGCGATTTGTTTGTTATTGGTTTTAAAACGACAGTTCCCCACCGATAAAGTCGCTTGGCATAGTTATTTGGCTGGTTCTTTTAGCTTGATTGGCTCGCAGTTTTTTACCTATGTTGCCACCAACTATATTAGTTCAGGCATGATTGCATTGATGTTTGGCTTAGCACCGATTATGGCAGGGCTGATCGGACGTTTTTACTTTAAGAGCTATTTGAGTGCGATGCAGTGGCTTGGAATGTGTATTGCACTGCTAGGACTTGCGATCATTTGCCTTGCAGGTACAGCACAGCATGTCCATCCGTTTGGGATTGGGCTGATGTTACTCAGTGTATTTTCTTATGCAGCCTCTATTTTCTGGGTGAAAAAAGTCAATGCGAATATTGAACCTGTTGCACAAGCGACTGGTTCAATTTTGGTGTCGACATTAGCGGCTATCTGTATTGTGCCTTTTATTTGGCAGCATGCACCGCAGCAAATGCCCGATTTGAAAACTTGTTTGGCGCTGCTATATACGGTCATCATGGCGTCATTGATTGCGATGTTCTGTTATTTTAAATTGGTGCAGAAAATTCAACCCACGACTTTATCGCTGACTACCGTTATGACACCGATGATTGCTTTATTTATAGGTGCTGTGCTGAATCAAGAAAAACTCTCGATGATGGTGATTTTGGGTGCAGTGGTGTTACTGTCAGGTTTGTTTGTTTACTTTTATAAAGATCTTCAGGCAAGTCGGACACTTGCCCAAAAGTTAAAAAGCCAAAACTAGTCCAAGGTTCTGGCTTTAATGATCTTCGACAGCCAAAGAAATACAGTCGGCCAATTTGACACGATCTTGCGGGTGCAAGGTAATAAAGTATGCTCCAGTACGGCACTTGCCATTTTCCTCTTCATTGCTGTACACCACTTGTGCAATCGCGGCAATATGGAAGAAGTTTTCAGGGTGGCTCAAGGTTAAGTGGATATAAGTACCATCTTGAATTTGTTTTTCGCTATAGAAACTCAAACCACTTTCAGAAAAATTCACATGTTCAGGCGTAGGTAACATGGTTTGTACAATTGTGTCGTACAAAGACCCCGTGATCAGGTTTAATTTCTGGTTAAATAGGGATAAGATTCGAGCAATTTGTTGATCTTTTTCAGATAATTGTTCTAATTCGTAGTTTAGTGCATGATCAAATTGATCTAATTCTGCGAGTAGTAGAAAATAGCGCGGTAAAACAAAATTAGGATCGTAAGGGTCATTCAGGGCAACATCATCAGAAATGATCTGATAGTTAATTCTCAAGGCCGCATCGATTCGTGACATCACACGACGTTCTGGTTGAACGTTTTGATGCTGTAAATTTTCCATAATTATGACCTCGGACTAGATGGTATGTTTAAACCAATCTCGCTGTATATAGGGTTGAGATATACTCGCGCACGGCGTAGCAACCACTTTATTTCTTTTATTGCACTGGTTTCGATGATCGGTCTAACACTGGGTGTGGCTGTACTTATTACAGTCTTATCTGTAATGAATGGTTTCGACCGAGAGCTGAAAACACGTGTACTTGGAATGATACCTCAAGCCACTGTTTCTTCAACACAAATTTTAACAGATTGGCCTGAACTTGCAAAAAAAATTGAGACAAAGGAACACGTCACAGGCGTAGCACCGTTTACTCAATTGCAGGGGATGCTTACGGCACAAGGCCAAGTGGCTGGAATTATGGTCACGGGGATCGAACCTCAATATGAAAAAAAGGTTTCGATTATCCAAGATCACATGGTCGAAGGCGGTATTGATAACTTAAAAAAAGGTGAGTTTGGTATTGTTTTAGGCAAACAAATGACCGATGCCTTAGGTTTAGGTTTAAATGATAGTGTGACTTTGGTTTTACCTGAGGCAACTCCATCACCAGCGGGTGTGGTACCGCGTTTTAAACGTTTCAAAATTGTGGGCATTTTCAGCATTGGTGCTGAGGTCGATTCGATGATGGGCTACATTGCCTTGAATGATGCATCAACTTTGTTACGCTTACCTGATGGCGCGCAAGGCATTCGCTTGAAATTGGATGATATTTTTGCAGCACCTAAAGTAGCTGATGAAATTGTGATGGATCTGCCAAGTGGTTTTTATGCCTCGAATTGGACCTATACTCACGGCAATTTGTTTAGTGCGATCCAAATGGAAAAGGCCATGGTGAGCTTATTGCTCTTCCTGATTGTCTTGGTGGCTGCATTTAATATTGTGTCATCCTTGGTGATGGTTGTGACCGATAAAAAATCGGATATTGCCATATTACGTACCCTTGGCGCCTCACCTGCGACCATTACTCGTATTTTTATGGTTCAGGGCACGATTATTGGTGTGATTGGTACGGTATCGGGCGCGATTCTCGGCATTGTTTTCGCCTCTGGAATTAGTGGTTTTGTGGGTTGGTTAAACAATGTGATGGGACTTCATCTGTTTGATGCCTACTTTATCAATTACCTACCTTCGTATTTAAGATGGCAAGATGTATTAACCATTGTGTCACTGTCTTTAATTTTAAGTTTCCTTGCAACAATTTATCCTGCAATGCGTGCTGCAAAAATCCAACCCGCGGAGGCATTACGTTATGAGTAAAATTGTTTTAGAAGCACAAAATATTGAAAAACATTTTACCGATGGTAAGTCGACCGTTGAGGTGATTAAAGGCCTCTCTCTACAAGTCAAAGCAGGTGAATTCGTTTCGATTGTGGGGTCGAGTGGTTCGGGAAAAAGTACTTTGTTGCATGTCTTGGGCGGTTTAGACCGTCCGAGTTCTGGGCAGGTTTTTTTGCAGGGTAGTCGTTTTGACAGTTTGAATGAAGCTGAACGTGGTTATTTACGTAACCAACACTTAGGTTTTGTTTACCAGTTCCATCATCTGTTGCCTGAGTTTACCGCTTTGGAAAATGTGGCAATGCCACTGATGTTACGTCAAGGTACTAACTTTAAAGATGTACAAAAGCAAGCCGAATATTTACTCGAACGTGTCGGATTGACGCATCGTTTAACCCATAAACCAGGTGAGCTTTCAGGTGGGGAACGGCAACGTGTTGCATTAGCGCGTGCATTGGTGGCCAAGCCTGCGTTGATGATGGCAGATGAACCGACAGGCAACCTAGATCGTAAAACAGCAAGTAAAATTTTTGAGCTGCTGATGGATTTACGTCAGGAGTTCAATATGGCGATGTTGATCGTGACACATGATGAACAACTGGCTCAGTCCGCCGATTCTATTTTGCATATGCAAGATGGTCTTTGGGTCAATGATTAGGCTGAGTGCCGATAAAAATATGAGATAAAGCCACTATCTATTGAAGCCCACCTCGGTGGGCTTTATTATGGCACCAATAAAAAAAATAACTGAATAAAAGAATGAAGCTTTTATATGCTGCTGCTTGGATTGTAGGAATTGCATTGATGGGGCAGACCGTTCCCATTCTAAATCACCTTTTTTATCCAGCGCTGATTTTAGTCATCCTACTTTTGCCTCTACAGCTTTTTCTCTTTAAGCACAAACACGCCCTTATTTTGCAGTTTATATGCGGACTGATTTATTCCATGCTGTTTTTAACTGTGGGATATCATTATGCACAATCGGCATTGCAGCAGCGTCTAGCCTATAAAGAAACAAAAGTTGAAGATGCTGAAGTCATTGTTTATATCGCAAAAATTAACCAACTGGGTGCTGAGACCATTCAGCAAGAAATACAGGTCTTGAACCGACATGTGCAACCAGTGCAGTGGTTGAGTTTTCAAAAAAGGATCTCAAATGAGCAAACTGTCTTGGAACTTGGGAAATACTACCGACTGACAGGGGAAATACGTCCTGCGCATAGTTATGCAGTGCAAGGTGTATTCGATGTTGAGCAGTGGTATCTGCAACGTAATCTTATGTCTGGTTTCAAACTCAAGCACATACACCCCTTGTCTGAGTCAGAAATTTCTACATTAGGCTATACCCATTATTTAAGAAAACAGCAGGGTGTACTCAATAAAATTCAACTGGGTATAGAACAACAGCGATTAAACATTCGTCATTTTATTTATACTCAGCCTTTAAGCCATAAGGGCTTAATTCTAGCACTCCTGACTGGGGATGAAAGTTTCTTAGATAAGGAGACGACAGCCTTTTTTCAACGCTTTGGCATTAGCCATTTATTAGCGATTTCTGGGCCACATGTGCTGATCTTTGCCGTGATGCTGTGTTGGCTGTTACAAAAGGTGCTGAATCGTTATTGGCCACAGATTTTTCTAAAAATCCCACGACCTTATGCATTGTTACTGCCATTTTGTTGCTGCGTATTGCTGTATTGTGCCTTTGTCGGTTTTGAAATTCCTGCTCTTCGTACTTTACTCAGTTGTTTCTGTTTAAGTGTGTTGATTTGGCTCAGGCAGAAAATTTCAGCTTTGACGTTACTCTTATTGAGTGCATCACTCCTTTTACTGTTTGATCCTTTTTCAATTCTATCAGCGGCCTTTTGGTTGTCCTATGGTGCGTGCTTTGTGCTTTTACGCATTTATCAAACCACGATTCGGCTTGATTTGACTCGCCCGCAGTTTTGGCAGAAAAAACTCGTTTTTAGCCTAAAACTTTTGGTTGAGTCGCAGTGGAAAATATTTGTGGCTTTGATGCCTTTGGTGATTATTTTCTTCAAGCAAGTCTCATGGGTGAGCCCAATCAGTAACCTTGTCGCTATTCCACTGATCAGTTTACTGGTTGTACCACTGGAGGTTTTGGCAGCATTTACTTTTTATCTTTTCGAACCGCTGAGCAGCCTTTTGTTTCAGTTGGCAGATTGGGTGCTGGTATTTTTATTGGGCATACTCAATGGATTGGATGCGCTACTACCGATTAAGTTGTACCCGATTGCGCTCAATACTTGGCAAGTCATTTTACTGATTGTGCTCTCAATCATTGTTTTTATGCCCAAACCGAGTCTACCAAAATCATGGCTGGTGCTAGGTTTGATTCCTTTGTTGGGGTTCAGTAGCCAAAACCGTCCTTTTGAGTTGATCGTACTGGATGTCGGTCAGGGACAAGCGGTGTATATGCAACATGGGCAACAGCATGCCATGATTGATGTTGGTGGCTCCTATGATGAATCGAAGTTTAGTGTTGCTAAGCAGATTATTCAGCCATTTTTATCGAAGCAAGGCGTGAGCCAGTTAGATCAGCTAATACTTACACATTTGGATCAAGATCATAGTGGAAGTTATGCCAAATTAAAAAATGAGTTATCGATCAATCAAGTTTACTCTAATCAGCAATTGGATGTGGCAACTACGTCAAACTTTAACTATTGTCAACAAGGTCAGATCTGGCACTGGTCTGAAAAAGTAGAAATCAAAATTTTGTCGCCGAAAGCCAATCAATTGGCACAAGTGCCGTATCAGCAAAATGAGCTATCTTGTGTGGTCTATATACAGGTGAAGGATGTACAGCCTTATCAGTCTTTTCTGATTATGGGCGATGCTGGCTGGCAAACCGAGTTTCAATTATTACAGGATTATCCGGACTTAAAAGTTGATGTATTGGTCTTGGGGCATCATGGCAGTCGACATAGTTCAGCCTATGCGTTTTTAAAACATTATCAACCGAAATTAGCAATTGCCTCAGCAGGGTTCAATAACCGTTATGGACATCCAAGTACAGTAACGCAAACTCGTTTGAAAGCTTTAAATATCCCACTCTTAACAACAGTAGAGCAAGGCAGTATCAGTTTTATTGTGCAGCCTACAGGGATTATTGAACTGACGACACAACGTCAGACTCGACAGTGGTTGCAGTCGACTGAATCTGTTGTTCCATACGCAGTTGCTCTAAACGCGTCACAGCCTCATTAAAGGGAAGGTTATACAGTGCTCGAAGTTTGGGGTTGGCTTTAAAGCGCTTATAGGTCCAATGATAATGCTCAGGATAACGATGGACCAAGTCCTCAATGGCTTGGTGAATGACGAAGGTGCCATCATTGGCTGTACCTTGATAAATACTTTCGCTCATTTCTTCAATGTACATATCAAAGCCATCATCATTACGAATAGCATAAAGTAATAGAGCCTTGGCTTTGGTTTTTTGAATCAGTTTGGCGCTCAGGTTGCTTGAAGCTAAAGGAAAGCCAAAATAAGGAATCATTTCACCGCCTTGTTTTGGGTTATGATCAGGCAGAATTACGGTCGTTCCCCCTTGTTTGAGCGCCTTAAAAATTTGGCGCACCCCTGATTCATCGGTTGGTACAAGGTGAGCGCCTTCACGACTGCGCGCCTCACGAACAAATAAGTCAGCACCGGGGTCTTTGACCGGTTTATACATAATGGTCATTTCAGTAAATTGGGCGACATAACTATTCATAATTTCCCAAGTCCCAAAATGAGGTACGATTAAGACTAAACCTTTCTGAGCGGCAAGCGCCTGATGTAGCAAATGTTCGCCATGTACTTTTTGGACGCGTTCAATATTTTTTTGGTTGCTTGAACCCCAGATACTAAAAAACTCAAAATAGGTGGTCAGTTCATTACGCACTGCTTGTTTCGCAATCACTTCACATTGCTCATCACTCAGCTCAGGCAGCGCAATTTTTAAGTTGAGTCTGAGGGCATCATTGTTTTTACTGATTTTTAAAAGATTGACTAAGCCTGCTAAACCTTTAGCAAAAAAACGTGCAAATTTAATAGGTTGTTTGCTTACAAAACGCAGTAAACGATAAGTCGAGTTTTGCTCTTGTGCTTTAGTCATTCTTTAGAGTCAATGGTACATGTGGATAAAAACATAAAATATTATAGGCTAAAATAAACGGTTTCGACAGTTTTCTACAAATCAGTGTATATAATGAGGGCAATTTTATTCAAGTTTGGATTGTTATATGTCCGATTGGCCACCAAAACCAGAAAATGAAACGCCGAAACAACAGCCTGTACATGAACAACCGACAGGAAATGAATGGAAACTTTTAGAGAAAGCCGTTTTAGCTTCCGTTGAGGAACAACGTCGTGCTCGTCGCTGGGGCATCTTTTTCAAATGTCTAACTTTTGCCTACCTTTTGTTTATTCTGATTGCCATGACCAAGAGCTGTTCGACCAGTGGTACGGATGCAACTGCATCTAAACATATAGCTGTAGTTGATATTGTGGGTACCATTGCAGCTGATGAGCAAAGCGTAAACAGTGATGACACGATTAAATCATTAACGAAAGCTTTTGAAAATAAACAAAGCCAAGCGGTGGTGCTCAATATTAACTCACCGGGCGGTTCTCCGGTTCAGTCGGATGAAATCTGGCAAGAAATTCAATATTTGAAAAAAGCACATAGCGATAAAAAATTGTATGCGGTGATTGGTGATACAGGTGCATCAGGTGCTTACTATATCGCATCTGCTGCTGACGAAATCTTGGTGAATCCATCGAGTTTAGTGGGTTCAATCGGTGTGATTATGCCGAACTATGGGGTGAATGGCCTCATGCAAAAACTGGGTGTTGAAGACCGCACCATGACCTCTGGTCAAAACAAAGCTTTATTGTCAATGACACAACCTGTTAACCCTGCGCAGCGCGCACATGTTCAAGGTGTACTTGATAATGTACACGAGCATTTTATTAATGCTGTGAAACAAGGTCGTGGCAAAAAGTTAAAGTCGAACGATCCGGCACTCTTCTCAGGTCTTTTCTGGACAGGGGATCAGGCGGTCAAACTGGGTATTGCTGATCGTATTGGTAATTTACATACTTTAAAACGTGAACTAAATACCGATAAAGCGATGGATTATACCGTGGTACATAGCCCACTAGATGCTGTATTAGGCCGTTTAGGTGCATCGATGGGAGCTGGTTTTGCATCTTCACTTTCAAATCAAATGCAATCTGAACAGACCACGAAACTCCAATGAAACCGTTAATTCATTTTGCGCACGCCAATGGCGTGCCTTCTAAGGTCTATCAGAAATTATTTGATTTACTGTCAGATCAGTATGATGTGATCTATGTCCCTTTATTAGGGCCAGATAAAAACTACCCGATTGATAACCATTGGAAAAGCTTAACTCAGCAAGTGATTGACAGTATTGTTCGTCAGGCACAGGGTCGTAAAGTGATTGGTTTAGGACATTCATTAGGATCAGTGCTGACGTTTCAGGCGGCATTACAGCGTCCTGATTTATTTCAACAAGTCATCATGATGGACCCGCCTTTGATCATGGGCAAAGCTTCGTTTGCATTACACTTTGCTAAGATGCTGAAGTTAAAAATGGTCGATACTATGTCTCCAGCAGCGCTATCTTTACGGCGTCGTGACTATTGGGAAAGCCGTGAGCAAGCAGCTGAACTTCTACGTCCGAAAGGCTTTTATAAAGACTTTGATCCAGACTGTTTTCAAGCTTATATTGACTATGCTTTAACGGAAGATCGCGTCCGTGGCGGTGTTGAACTTACGATTGCAAAAATGGATGAAGTTCATATCTTCAGGACTAATCCTTCTTTATGGTGGCTACCTCAGGGCAAACCACAAGTGCCAATGCATTTGCTGATTGCTGAAAAAGGTCCTTTTATTGGTCCAGGGTTTCCACAAATAGTGAAGAAGAAATTTGGCATTCCTTATCAAATCGTTGAGGGAAGCCATATGTTTCCTTTAGAGCGACCAGAAGAAACGGTTACTCTGATTAAGGCGCTGATTCAATAAAATGTTTAATAGTACTTTTTAGCAACCATAAAAAAACGCCTCCTTGGAGGCGTTTTCTATTTTCAAAATTTGCAAAACTGAATTGGCTCGTGCATCAAGGTGTCGCGGTACAGAACACCTTGGTCTGTATGCTGAATCGTTTGTGTACAAATCCACTCTACCACTTGCGGGTAGATGATATGCTCAAGCGTATGTACACGCTGGGCCAAACTATTCACACCATCATGTGAACCAACTTTCAGTACACCTTGTGCCAAAGCTTGACCTGCATCAAGCTCAGCCGTCACATAGTGCACGGTACAGCCATGCAGTTGATCGCCAGTATTTAGTACGCGCTGATGGGTATGCATACCTTTGTAATGCGGTAGAAGAGAAGGGTGAATGTTGATCATTTTCCCTTCCCATGCACTGACAAATTTCTCACTTAAAATACGCATAAAGCCAGCAAGAACCACCAAGTCCACATCCCAATCAAGTAATTGCTGATGCATAACATCATCAAAAGCTTCACGATGAGGATACTGTTTGTGTTCAATGACCGCTGTTGCAATACCTGCATTTTCAGCACGCTGTAGCGCATAGGCTTCAGGTTTGTTGGAAATCACACCCACAATTTGGCCTGATAGATTGGCATCAATCAAGGCTTGAAGGTTTGATCCACTTCCTGAAACCAGAACAGCAATTTTAATCATATGGCTTAAGCGAATATCACGCGGATTTTTTCGTCTGCGCCTTCAACTGACTCAGCATTGTCAGCGATATGTCCCATAGTGAAAGCTTTTTCACCCAGGCTATTGAGTCGTTCAACTGTTTTGTCAGCATCAGCAGCATCGACAACTAAGACCATGCCTACGCCACAGTTGAATGTGCGATACATTTCGAACTGTTCAACACCGCCTTCGCGCTGAAGAAGTTTAAACAATTCTGGCCATTCCCAAGATGCTTCATTCACAACAGCTTGAGCACCATTCGGCAATACGCGTGGTAAGTTACCTGGTAAACCACCACCAGTAATGTGCGCCATTGCGTGTACATCAACTTCTTTTAAAAGTTGAAGAATAGGCTTCACGTAAATACGTGTTGGTTCCATTGCAACATCAGCAAGTGGGCGACCATCAACGATTTGCGTCAAGTCAACGTTTTTCACATCTAAAATTTTACGAAGTAGAGAGTAACCGTTTGAGTGAGCGCCACTTGATGCAACACCAATTAAAACGTCACCCGCTTTGACTTTAGAGCCATCAATAATTTTGCTTTGCTCAACTACGCCTACACAGAAACCTGCCAAGTCGTAATCTTCGCCTTCATACATGCCAGGCATTTCGGCAGTTTCACCACCAACTAATGCGCAACCTGCAAGTTCACAGCCTGTACCGATACCAGTAACTACGTTTGCAGCTACATCTACATTAAGATGGCCAGTTGCATAGTAGTCCAGGAAGAATAATGGCTCAGCGCCACATACAAGAAGATCGTTTACACACATTGCAACCAAGTCTTGACCAATCGTGTCATGACGGTTCAAATTCAATGCTAAACGTAATTTTGTACCAACACCGTCTGTGCCAGATACGAGAACAGGTTCTTCATAACCTTTAGGGATTTTACAAAGTGCACCGAAGCCACCTAATCCGCCCATTACTTCAGGACGAGTAGTACGCTTCGCGACAGATTTGATACGATCGACTAACGCGTCGCCCGCTTCAATGTCGACACCTGCATCTTTGTAGCTTAAACCAGTGTTTGGGGTAGAAGTTGAGTTGCTCATAATGAAGTCTCCGCATTCGCGGGGCGATTATACCTGAATATACGAAACACATATGTTATTTCTGCGCTAAAATGTTATCTTTACTAAAATATTTTTCTCAATAACGATTAAATCTGACAAAGGCGAGATTGCATGCAAGATCGTACACTTAAACGTATTTTTATTTTGGCAGGAATCGCGCTCATACTCTGGGTGTTGTATCTACTTAAGCCTGTTGTTTTACCTTTTGTTGGTGCATTTTTAGTCGCTTATCTATTTAGCCCACTGGTCGATAAACTGCATAAAATTGGCTTACCACGTTGGTTATCTATTAGTGCTGTTTTTATCGGTATTGGCGTTGTCATTACGTTGGCATTTTGGTATTTGGTTCCACTGGTGTGGGAACAGCTGATGTATGCGAAGAACAGCATTCCTTCAGGTATACATTGGGCGAATTATAAATTCCTGCCTTGGTTATCTGACAGTTTTAATTTGGTCCCAATGGAATTGGATGTTGACCAGATTTCAGCTGCGATTATGGAATATGTACAGACCAATTATAGTGCTGACAGTATTCAGGCCATGATTGCCAAGTTGGCTCAGTCTGGACTGAACTTCATTCAGATTGGTGGTACTGTTGTGCTGATCCCAATTATTGCATTCTATTTTTTATTAGATTGGGATCGCATGCTGGACAGTTTCCGTCGTCTTATTCCACGGCGACATGAAGAACAGACTTTAGTCATTGTTAAAGAATGTCATAGTGTACTCGGTGCATTTGTCAAAGGTCAGTTCTTGGTCATGGTGCTCTTGGGCGTGGTCTATGCAATGGGCTTACAGTTGATTGGACTTGAAGTAGGTTTGATTATTGGGATGGTGGCTGGATTATGCAGTATCATTCCGTACTTAGGTTTTGCTGTCGGGATTATTGCCGCAGTGATTGCAAGTTTATTCCAGTTTGGTATTGATTGGATGCAATTACTCTTAGTTGGCGTGGTCTTTATGATTGGTCAGGCAGTGGAAGGCTATATATTACAACCGTTCTTGTTGGGCGATAAAATTGGCTTGTCTCCAGTTGCTGTGGTATTTGCAGTACTGGCTGGTGCGCAATTGGGCGGTATTTTAGGGATGTTGATTGCGTTGCCTGTGGCTGCCGTGATTGTGGTGTTATTAAGACATGCACGTGAGTTTTATGAAAACAGCCCAATGTATAGTACATCTACTTATGTTGTGCAAGATTCATCCGCGGGTTCAATTACGATTGAAACCGACCAAGTCGATGTTGATATTGAACTAAAAAATCAAACGGTAAAAGCTCAGCAAGCATCTGAAAATTCAAGTAAGATTGATCAGATAGACCATAAAGAACTTTAGGATACACAAACAAGCATGCGTCAATTGCAACTAGATATTGAACCCCAACTCGATGCTCGAATCAGTGATTTTTCTGGGCCGGGATGGGGGCCTGTTATCGATGCGATTCGTCAGTTACATGCAGGTTTAATGAATCGTTTTTATGTGTATGGTGGTGCGGGTTCTGGAAAAAGCCATTTACTTTCAGCAATTTGTGATTCTTATTTAGATGTAGGTAAAACAGCGATTCAGGTTTCACTACTTGAGTTGCTGGATGCGCCAACAGAAGCAATCACCTCTTTAGAGCGTTTTGACCTTGTCGCTTTAGATGACATTGAAGCCATAAGTGGTGTGCCGCATTGGCAGAAAGCGGTTTTTCACCTGATCAACTACAATAATGAAGAAGGAGGGCAGTTGGTGTTCTCTTCTCGTGTTGCGCCGATTGAATTAAAACTTGAACTACCCGATTTACAATCCCGCCTGACGCAAGCTGTAAGTGTGAAAGTACCAAACGGAAGTTTGTATGCCGATCGTTCTACATTAGTGATGTCGGTCTTATCGCGTCGTGGGATTCATATCGATCAACAGATTATTGATTATTTACTCGCACATGGGCCACATCAAACCTCGGTATTATTGCAAAGTTTAGAACAACTAATTCAACTGCTAAAAGGTGAGAAAACCAAACTGAGTAATGCAAATCTCAGACAAATTTATGCGCTAATTGACGAATATCGGTAAATCATAATATTACTTGAGAAATTGTCCGAGCTGTGACAGAGTACGAAAAATTGTTAGATATTGCAGGGATTTTGCAATCTAAGAATAAAAAGAAAAGATAAAATAAAAGCAAGGAGATCGTTATGCTCAAGAAGAGCATAGGTGTAGCTACGCTATTGGTGGCGAGTCATGCCTATTCGGACAATATTAAGGTGACCATCACTGACGATATTGTCAAAAATGACACGGAATGTTCACTTCGCGAAGCTATCGACTATATTAATCAAGGCATGCCTGAGGCGGGTTATTATGGCTGCGGGGGCAAAGATGCGATTTCCACCGTCATGCTTGAGAAAAATAAAACCTATTTGCTAAATACCCATCTTGCGATCAAAAAAGATTTAACACTCAGAACAAGTTATGACAGTTCTGTGGGGGAAGAAACTGTTCAGGGTTTAAGTAATGCCATCTTAAAAATGAATGGTTCTGACAATTTATTAAGGGTTGATAATGCTGAGAATGCTTTAATTCGTGTGTTAGTAAAAGAGGTTACTCTACAGGGCTGTGCGAAAGACTGCGGTGTGAATCAAGGTGGTTTAATTTATAACAATGAATATTTAGGTCTTGAGTACGTCAAATTAACAGGTGGTTTTGCAGGGCAAGGGGGGGGCGATTTACAATGTCGCAACCTTGCTTGAAGATGGTACCAGTCGTAGTCTAGTCGAAATTCGCGCTACTCTGGTTGAACAAAACCAAGCGGTACAAGGTGCTATTTTGTATGGGGAGGCGCCTTCTTTTCGGATTTATAATTCAGTTTTCAAAGAAAATAAAACAACAGATGCAAGCAGTGCCAATATTTACTCTGTCAATAATGCAGCTGTTAAAGAAGATACAACCTTATCCAGTTTAGCATCACGTCTGGTCAGTAGTACCTTTGTGAAAAATATAGGTTATGTCGTCAATGTACGAGATGGCATGGCTTTGAATAACTTAACGGTGGTGGGAAACAGTAAAGGGATTTATTTCAATCCATCTACAAACTTGGCTTATCTGGCCAACAGTATCGTTTTAGGGAATGCTGAAAATACCATCACACAAAACTGTGCTGGAGATTTAAGTAAAGCAGTTCTTCAGAACAACTTAGTCACACAAAGTGACTGTGGCAGTGGTGCGAGCTATTATCCGAATGAGTTTTGGTCTGGCGCTTTGATTGCAGGCAGTGATGTGGTGGGTGAGTGTAAAACCATGTCTGCAGATGCTGACAGTTTATTGTGTCCTTATATTGTTCCCAACCAAAAATTTTTAGGCTATATCCGTCCACGCATTTTAATGAGTCAGACGCATTGGTTAGATTCCCCAATTGTGAACAAGGGTAAAGTGGTTGTAAACACAACGGATTCTTTAATTGGCTGTGAAAATTCAGATCAACGTGGTGTGAATCGAAATACGAACAATACCTTTTGTGATCGTGGTGCAATCGAGATTGAGGTCCCAACGACCATTAGCTTAATTGGTGAAGATCTGATTGCGGGGCAAGTAGCTAAACTTTCTGTTGCAGATCTGCTTGGAGATAGTGATCTACTGTCCAAAACCGAATGTGCAAGCTTGTTCAAATCGGCTAAAGCGCCAAATGGTGAAGAGTGGCAACCGGGTTGTATGCGGGTGCAGCAGACTCAAACGGTATCGAAAGGTAAAGTGGCGATTGATGAACTGGGAGATATTACTTACACGCCAAATGGAGCATGGCATGGTGCTGATATATTCAGGTTACAGTTGGTCACAACCACGACACGTTTTGATGAACATATTCCGTTCGTTGAAGTGAATTAGGACTTACGCAGTATTATTTATAGATTCTCTGTGGTAGCAGATGATTTTTATCGAGAATAAAGTCATCAATGAAGTTTTTGATCATTGGTCTAAATAACTTCTTCTGCCAACGATATACATTTTCAAAGATCCGCTCAAACTGGTTCTTTTGTATCTCAACGTAGGCCATCAAGGCTGAAAAAATATGATTCGAAATCAGTTTAGATCGTCTTACTTGAAACTTTTCAATATGACAAACCTGTTTAATCACTCGGTGATATTGTTCTATTTTCCAATGACTTGAATGTAATTCATGAAAACCCTCAAAGGACAATAAATCATCTTCATCTTGATGCACAATATAAAACCTCTGCTGTTCTTTTAACTGAGTCTTAAATAATTGTACAAAGCCAAAATCTTTAAGCCAGACCACTTGACCCTGATGGAAATTCGGCAATAAACGCAGTTGAAACCATTGTCCTTTTTCTGGGGAAACCTTACGGTTACAGTCGATACCAAACATAAATCGAATACCATATTTTCTTATGGTTTTTAGATTTGCAGTCGATGAATACCAACTATCACCTGTAATAAATTGAATCTTTGCACCCCAACTGAGTACTTCACTTAACATATCCATAAAGTAATCATTCTTGGTTTTACTTTCAGATTTGTCATAAATTCGGAAATTAATTGGAATATTTTGACCATTTTGATCTGTCGCATACAAGGTAATGAGATTAATACCCTTGACGGATCGGTGGTGTTTGCCTGACCAAAAATAGCTAACCAAGTCCATATGCTGACTATACGGTTTATCTAAAACAGTATCATCAATACTGACTATAAGTTTATTATTATCAATATGTTGAATTGCTTCTTGATATAGGTCGTGAGGTGTGTAGTCTTCACGCTCTAGAAAGCGATTTACACTATCATGCGAGATGTTATAAGTCTCGGCAAGTTGTGTGCAGCTAATAGAGTTCGGTTCTGTCATGAGAAAGCCCATATAAATGGGTAGTGTACAAGTTGCTGTAGAAGCATTTTTAATTCGTCTGATCACAGATACTTTATAAAGTATTTTAATACTTTTTTGAATCCGTCAATGCGTAAGTCCTATGAATGTACAAATTGTACAAGAACCGCAAAATCATATGGAAAGTGACAAAATTAAAACCTCTGGCGGAAGCACGGGTATTCTGAGCTTACTGGGGTTATTTGCTTTAATTTTGCTGCGTCGAAAATAAAAAGAAAAGGGCAAACATGAAACACTTTAAAAAAGGACTATTGGGTGTCATGGTGGTAGCTGCTATGACATTAATGGCTGCAGAAGATAGAACAATTCATGTCAACACATTTGAGGATGAAGATAATGTAAACATGAATCAATGTTCACTCCATGAGGCAATCAAAACAGCCAGCTTAAACAAGGCTTATGGGGGCTGTAGTGCTGGGAATACCGGTTCAGGTCAAACCGATTATATTCAGTTAGAAGCTGGGACGTATAAACTGAATAAGGAAATTGTTCCCGAGTCTAAAGTGGTGATTTTTGGGAAAAGCCCATATTTAGATCGTGAAAAAAATCCCATCACTTTTAAGTATCCAGCGCTAGGTGAGTTGACTTCACGGATTGATGCGGGTGGAAAGTCACGTTTATTTAATACCATTACCAAGACCAGTTTGACGCTAGAGAATGTGATTTTAGAAAATGGTTATTCGGCAGATGAAGGCGGTGCTTTATTGGTCGGTGGAGCATTAACCTTAAATAATGCACAAATTCTAAACTCAAAGTCCGATAAAAAAGGTGGAGCACTCTATCTCGTTGGTCCTGGTGAGCATCAGGTGACTGTAAATAATAGTGTATTACAAGGCAACCAAGCGACTGTAGGTAGTGTTCTTGCAATGCAATGTTATGCTGGGCTGTTGGATGTAAAAACCAATATAGAGTTTGGAGCGAATAGTATTATTTCGAATGGTGAGATATCGAATCTAAATACATTCGATTTTTGTGGTAACCCAAAAGTTGCTATGGCGAATAATACGATCGCAAAAAATACAGTAAATTCGACAAATGGAAGCATTATTTATGCCGTCAATACTCGAGATCATAATATGAGTCTTGAAAGTAATCTCTTATTGTCAAATAACACTATTGTAGAAAACAGTGCAGCGAGCGTTTTGGATTATGACGATTTCGGTACGAAGTCGTTGTATTACAATGTACTTGCATATAATGGAAACACATCATGCCGCTATGTCGGTTCTCAGATACTATCCGACAAATATGATGCAGGTGTGACAGCAGGTTACAATGCGTTTGATACGGTGACCAGTCAGTGTGAACTGGCAGCAAGTGCACGAATACTCGATGGTACGACAGATACTAATGTTGATGTGAAAAATGTGGCTATAGGAAGTCTACTCAGTTCCTTAACTTCGCCATCAAAATATAATTTATTCCGCCCAATGTATTTCCCGAAAGTGAATAGTGGAGGAGTTGATTTACTCGATACCAACAGTAAATTGAGCTGTAATGATAGTGACCAGCGTGGTCTAGACCGTATTGTCGACGGAACATTGATGTTAGCACCTGCGGAAGCTAACAGCTGTGATATCGGATCGGTTGAGTTGCGTCGTTTAGCAGCAGCTGATATTGCTGATTTGAAAAATAGCTCGCAGGCAGAACGTCTTCAGGCGTATGAGAATAATATTAAGGAATTGGAAGAATTAATCGCCAATAAAAACACCAATCCAGACTTTTTGATCGAGTTTAATGAAGAGTTAAAGCGTTATAAAGAGCTTTTAGCGGCAACCAAACTACATCAAAAGTACCGAGCGATTTATGTCGATCCCTTCCAGTTTGTTTTGCAAGATGAGGCTGTGGTCAACACTGCTGATGGAATGTCGGCTTTAAAAGAAATGAACACTGAGAATTACACCATTACAGAAACTCAGGTATTAGGTGTGGGTATACTCAGCGCCAAAGACGGTGTGCTGGATACCTCAAAACTTAGAGCGGACCCAACTTTACGCTGTGAGTGGAAGGATGATTTAAAACAAATCATGATTTATCGCACCGATGGTAAGCCTACAACCAGCACGGAATATGTCTATTGCCAATATAGTGTGAAGAGTAAGGCTACGCAGGCAAGCTCCTCGGGGATTTTAAAAGCGGAGTTTAGCAATATACAACCGATTGCCAAAACGGATGAATACACCCTGAATTATGGTGGCACTTTAAAACTCAATGTAAATCCACTTGCAAATGATAGTGATGATGGTGATGGACCGATGAGTACAGTCGCGGCAGAACATCAGCGTCCAGCATTTCACCGTGATGCGAATGGAAAGGATCTTGCTATTCGTATTGTACGTCAGGATGCAGGCATTAATATTAAGCCAGAACGTACAGGTTCTTGTCCGGGAGAATATGAAAAATATGTATGTTATGGCGGCAATATTGAAGTCGAAGTCCGCAATAATTTCAGTCCATTCCCTTATGAAATTGAATATGTGATCTATGATGCAGAGGCTGAAGAGTCTAAATCTGCGATGATGTATTTTACGAACACCGCTAAAAATACCAATACGGAAGCGAGTGGCGGTGGTGGTGGCTCAATGGGTAGTGTTGGGGTGCTTGGATTGTTGTCATTAGCGTGGTTTAGACAACGACGAAAAATATAAATGTAAGCATAAAAAAATGCCTCACATGAGGCATTTTTTTATGGATGTTTCTAAAGTATTTATATTCAACTAGGCATCTTAATGTGTAGCAGTGTTGCTATGGATGTATTTATTGATATATTCATTCCGAATATTCACACGTTCATCTGCATCTGCCTTTTGCATACGCACCCGTAAATCACGTCGTTCTTGGGTGCTCATCTGTTGCCAAGTGTCACGCATTTTTTGCTTTTCTTGCTCAGGTAACTGAGTAAACCAGTCCATACGTTGTTGCAGGGCTGCACTTTGCGCATCGGGCAGTTCTTTTAGTGACTGGTAACGTTGAATCAATGCACGCTGTTCTTCTTCAGACAACGATTCCCATGTTTCAGACACTTGGGTATCTGCATCTTTAGAAAAAATCCAAAAACGATCAAAACCTGCAAAACTGGTTTGTAAAAAACCTAGCGTGCAAAGTGCGAAAGCGACACGTTTAGCTGCCATGTGGAACAGTGTCCTCACCTAAAACCAATAACATTTCTAAATCTTCAACCATTTGAGGTGAAAGTTTAGGAGTCGAAACCACTTGGTTATGTGGTTTTTCATCAAGGGTTACAGAGTTTGGAAGTACGACAAAGCCAGCAATAGCCGCAGCTAAAGCAAAACCAGACATTTTCCAAAGGCCATAACGTGAGGACTTTTGATCTTGAATGTCATCAAGAACATGTTGCATCACCACGGGTTTGTTTTTGTGGTGTTGCGCGAGCCCATCAAGTTTGGAGGTTACTTGCTTTAAGAAATCATCTTTCATTCGGATGATCCTCCTAGATGTGGATTCAAATGTGCGAGAGCATTGCGTAAGCCTTGAATCGCACGGTGGTAATGAGTTTTAACGCTGCCTTCAGAGCAATTCATGATTTGCGCAGTGGTTGCAGTATCAAAACCTTCCCATGCACGTAACATAAATGCTTGCTGCTGACGAACAGGAAGACCAGCAATAGCTTCTTGAATTTCATCCGCAGTGACAGCTTGACTTAAAAAGTCTGAAGGATTCAGCGCTCTTTCATCGACCACCTCATTGACTTCAAAATCGTCATCATCAAGACTGACTTTTTTGAAGAAAGAAAACGGTTGTGCTCGACGTGCTTCTTTACGACGCCAATCCTGTAATTTGTTGGTTAAAATGGTATAGAACAGGGGATACCATTCTTCCGTAGATCGATCGGAATAAGATTTGTGTAATGAAATAAAGGCTTCTTGCACCAAATCCATGGCGATACCCTGCTGGTTTTGGGTGGCACTTTCCATCATTACTAACGCACGACCAGTCACTTCTTGCATGAAGTTTTTTAGGCGAGACTCAGCGTTACTCTTAAGAGTACTAGAATCTTGCGTTTTAGACTGTTTGGGTGCTAAATCCATAGAGATGGAAAATCCTGTCATCGGATACCCACCATTATTTCCTCAATCATGTGCCTATAACGTTGGAAATAATGGTTTGGTTGACAACACAAGTAATTATTTTTTACTAGTGTAATCTATTTTTTCTGCTGAACCGACTTTAGTTAATATAACTTAACGATTTTAAAGTCGTTGTCGTACCATTTCAAAAAAGCAGATTGAACCGGCAATAGCGACATTAAGAGATTCTTGGCCACCGGGCTGTGGGATGCTCAGTGCTTTAGCATGTGCTAAAGCAAAGTCAGAAACTCCTTGGCCTTCATTGCCTAAGATCCAGACACAAGCTTGTGTTAAATCTTTTTGATATAAACTTTCAGCCTGATGTGAGCTGGTCACATACACTGGAATTTCAAAGCGTTCGAGTACATCTTCGATGGCAACGTTTTCATAGGTGTTGAGTGAGAAGTGTGCACCCATGCCTGCGCGTAATACACGTGGTGACCAGAGTGCTGCAGAACCTTTGGTACAAATAACTTGCTTAATACCTGCTGCTGCAGCAGAACGGAGTAATGTGCCTACATTGCCTGGATCTTGAATGTTTTCCAAAATCAAGGTATCCAAGCTAAAGTCTACACTTTGGCTTGAACTTGGTAAGTCTACAACTGCCAAGAAGGGCAAAGTGGTCCCCAATGTGCTTAAGTCACGATATAGGCTTTCAGCAATGACAAAAACAGCACCTTCATATTCATCTAAAATATCACAAATATCAGGGTGTTCGAGTGCATTTTCAGTGGTGAAAATAGAATTGAGTTTCTTCTTTTTTTCAACCCAAGCTAAGCCTAAGTGTGTCCCTTCAAGCACGGTTTGACCTTGCTTTTTACGGTAGCTACTTTGCTCTATTAAACCGCGAAGATGTTTAATCTTTGGGTTGTCTTTTGATTCAAGGAAAATAATCGACATGGAGAAGACTCATGCGCATAACGCGTCAGATGGCTATGCGCATTTTAAAAAATTAGTTGTGGTAATCAGTCACTAAATCAACTTCGTTTTTAGAACCAATGATCACAGGGACACGTTGGTGTAGGTCAGTTGGTTCGATGTCTAAAATACGAACGCGACCCGTTGTAGACGCACCGCCAGCTTGTTCAATTAGCATACTCATTGGGTTTGCTTCATACATTAAACGTAAACGACCTGCTTTTTTCGGATCTTTGAGGTCGTATGGATACATGAAAATACCGCTACGACAAAGAATGCGGTGAATGTCGCCCACCATACATGCAACCCAACGCATATTGAAGTCTTTCTCACGTGGACCTGTTTTACCTGCGAGAAGTTCTTCAATATAACGTTTTACTGGATTTTCCCAGTGGCGTTGGTTTGATGAGTTAATAGCATATTCTTTGGTATCTGCTGCCACTTGAATATTTTCAGAGGTGAGTAAGAATTGTTGAGTTTCTGGGTCAAAGGTAAAGAATACTGTGCCTGCACCGACTGTTAATGCCAACATGGTTGATGGGCCATAAAGCACATAACCCGCAGCAACTTGCTGGTTGCCCGCTTGCATAAAGTCTTCAGCTTGTGTCACTGCATTTTTTGCAGGCAAGATTGAGAAAATAGTACCCACACACATATTGATGTCGATGTTACTTGAACCATCAAGAGGATCAAATAAAACTAAATATTTGCCATTTTCTTGAGCTGGCGTGAATTCATCCAATTCTTCAGACGCTAAACCACCAACTTGTGGGTGGATTTTTAGAGCATCAATCAAATAATTATTTGAAATCACATCCAGTTTTTTCTGTTCTTCACCTTGCACGTTTTCATGCTGCGCGCTACCTAAGACACCAGCTAAAGCACCTTTTTGTAAAGCTTGATCGATGGTTTGGCAAGTAGCAGCAATGGTGCTAATTACTTGTGCCAATTCAGGCGTAAGATTTCCCGTTTGTTGTTCTAAAAATTGGGACAGATTGAGATATGACATAAGGGGGAGGACTCCACTAAAACTTGAATACGTAACAAAATCAACATTGCGCTATATTTTAGTCGAGAACGAGACAAAAGAACAATTAAACTCGACTATTTGCTGCGATTTTACCCTTGCAAGTCTTGTGGAAAGTGCTATGTTGATGGAAGGAATATCAGGTAAAAATAGGAGCACAACAATGACAACGCAAAAATTTGATGCGACTCCAACGCCGAGCGAAGGGATTAACTTAGATGATATTTCAGACGATAGCGTGAAAAAAGCGTGGCAAGATTACGAAGCAAAGGCTGAGTATAAAAAGTTCAATAAACATGACATGATTGAATCTATGCAACATGCTGAAGAATCTGATGAAAATCCCAAGCCTGAACAAGTTTAAGTCATAAAAAAGCGCTCATCGAAAGGAGCGCTTTTTTATTTCAGTTGTAATACCAGCATTATTTTAAAAGTGGTGGCACTGCTTCGTAGTTAATTTCTACGCGACGGTTTTCTTTCCATGCATTTTCGTCATGGCCTGCATTGATTGGCATTTCTTTACCATAACTAACAGCTTCAAGTTGGTTCGGACTCACACCTGTGGTGATTAAGAAACTTTCAACCGCTTTGGCACGACGTTCACCCAATGCCATATTGTATTCACGTGTACCGCGCTCATCGGTGTGGCCTGTTAACGCCACACGCGAATTTGCATTTGCCATTAAGAACTGCGCATGTGCTTGTAGCGTTTGGTAATCATCATTGCTGAGGTCGCTACTGTCATAGTCAAAATGCACAACGCGTTTTGCTAAAAATGCTTTGTTGGCTTCAGTTACGCCTTTTGCTGATGCACCTGCAAGATTTTGTGCATTTAAAGCAGCATCTTCACTTAGACCTTGAGTATTGACTGTGGTTGAACCATTTGGGTTTTGGCCGGCTTCAATTGTTGCAGCAGGTTTGCGGCTCGCACATCCTGTAACCACAAGAGCAGTCGCTAAGATTGGAAGGGCTAAAAGCTTGATCGATTTCATTCTTCATCTCCATGAAAATTGATGATTATTAAATGACTAGTCATTAAAAAGTTATTTGGGTGCCCAAGCCGGTTCACGGACTTCACCTTGTTCACTTGGTAAATTCATACGGAAACGGCCATCCAGTGACATGATCGATAACAAACCACGCGAACCTTCACGCGTTGCATAGACCACCATCTGCCCATTTGGGGAAAAGCTTGGTGACTCATCCAAACTGGTTGGGGTTAAAATATTTGTAACACTTGAGTTTAAATCTTGAATAGCGACTTTATAGTTACTACCGCTTGGGCGGTGTACCAGTGCTAGCTTTTTGCCATCGGCACTGAGCGTACCACGTGCATTGAACGCGCCACGGAAGGTCAGACGGTTATAGCTGCTATTTGCCAAGTCATAACGGTAAATTTGTGCAGAACCACCACGGTCAGAAGTAAAAATAAATGACTTACCATCTGGTGCATAACGTGCTTCAGTATCAATGGCACTGTCATTGGTCATGCGTTGCAGCTGACGGGTTTCCAAGTTCATTTGGTAAATTTCTGGGTTGCCATGCATAGAAGCGGTGAACAACATACTTTTCCCATCTGGTGAGAAGCTTGGCGCGCCATTTAGACCACGGAAGCTAGCAAGCTTTTCACGCGTACCTGTCGAAAGGTCTTGGACATAAATTGCAGGGCGTTTGGTTTCAAATGAAACATAAGCAATTTTCTTGGCATCTGGTGTCCATGCAGGCGATAAAATTGGGTCGCGTGACGTTAAAATTGTACGTGGTTGCTCACCATCAGTATCCGCGATTTGTAGTGTATAGCGTTGCTCTGGTGTAGCAGGATTCCGTAGCACATAAGCAATACGACCGCTGAAGTCCCCAGGAATACCAGTTAATGCTTGATAAATAGCATCACTAATCATGTGTGCAGCAGAACGAACGCGTGATGCTGGAACAGTTAATAATTCATTTAAAAGATATTGTTGTTTTTGGACATCGTACAGTTGGTAATGAACCTCGTAGCTACCATTTTCAGTGGTTTTTACTGTTCCTGTAACGACATATGGAACACCTGCTGCTTGCCAGTTGGCTGCGTTCGGATTATTCATGCTGGCTGTTGCAGGCAAATTTTTTGAAGCGCTGGTAAATTTCCCTGAGCGGTTTAAATCCGTTTCAATAATAGGATAGAGACTGCTGTCATTGCTAAAAGGTACGATTGCAATTTTAGGCGCTTCTTCAGGTGCTTTTGCAATTTCTAAATGAAGCTGAGCATGCGCTTGAGTCACTAAGACTGGGCTGAAAGCAGTTAAAATGGCTAGGCTAAGAAGGTGTTTACGCGTCATTTCCATCATTCGTTATTTACTCAAACAAACGGCTTTTATTGTGGGTTTAATTGTTCTACATAATGGCATGATTTTCTAATATTAAAAGCATGAAATTATGACTGATCTGTTATAACACTGTAAAAAATGAGTAAGAATTAAGTCGTTTAAGCGTAAGTGCAAAAACGCATAGGTAGATATGTGTGATAAGGGGGAGTGGCGATTTACTTGTATTGAGTGAAATATCGACTGAAATTAAAGACTTCACATCGATTACTATTGAGCATGGATACAGATTAAATGTATTTAAAATAAGTTATTTGAATATATAAAAGTACTGAGCTTTAGGCTAAAAAATCCCCTGACTGTTCAGGGGATTTGGATTATTTCGCAGTAAAGGATGAGGTAAAGCTTTGTGCTTGCCGGCGTGCTTCTGGATCTGAAGGCATTGGGTAGGGGGCAGCAGAACGAACAGCAGCTTCAACACTGGCTTTCATGTCAGGATCACTTGAATTGACAATCACCGAACGTACGGAACCGTTATCAGATAAGGTCACTCGCGCTGTTGCGGTCTTACCACTTGAGCCTGCTGGGGTATCCCAAGCGCGTTTAATTTTATTTTCAAAGTCGCGCTTAGCCGTTGAAGCAATTTGCTTGGCTTCAGCTTTCTTTTGCGCGGCTTCTTCGGCAGCTTGTTTTGCAGATGAAGCACGTGCTTCTTCAGCCGCACGCTCTTTGGCTTCGGCATCAGCTTTACGTTTGGCATCAGCAGCGGCTTTGGCTTTTTCGGCATCAGCTTTGGCTTTTGCGTCAGCATTTGCCTTAGCTTTATCAGCATCAGCTTTACGTTTCGCATCAGCGTCAGCTTTGGTCTTCGCAGCATCTGCTTTAGCTTTAGCATCGGCATTTGCCTTGGCTTTTGCATCAGCGGCGGCTTTTGCTTTGTCCGCATCGGCTTTACGTTTTGCATCAGCGGCAGCCTTGGCTTTATCTGCATCTGCTTTGGCCTTTGCATCAGCGTCTTGCTTCTGCTTTTTAGCGAGATCCGCTTTCTTTTGTGCCTCTAGCTTAGCTTTTTGTACTGCCTCTGCTTTTTTCAATGCTTCTAAGTTTGCTCGGCGTTTGGCGTCTGCTTCGGCTGTCGCCGCTGCATCTGCTTTGGCTTTCTCAGCATCTTTAGCTTGCTCCGCTGCACGGGTAGCAGCACGTTCTTGCTGAGCTTGTAGTTTTTCAGCTTCTGCCTTTGCACGTGCCTGAATCTGCTGCTGTAATTCAGCTTTACGCGCTGCCGTTTCAGCAGCATTGGCATCCGCTGCTGCTTTTTGAGCGTCGACCTTTGGCACAATGGGTGTTATAGGTGGCGCGGTTGGGATAACAGGTGCAGGCTCTACAGCGGGCGGAGCAGTTTGTGTGATTTCTTTGGCGACATTTTCATGTGCTGTTTCAGTAAACTCTGTTTCTTCAAGCGTAACAGGCTTTAAGTCCTCAGGTTTGATGAGCACAGTTCTAATTTGCTTCGGTGGCTCTGGTGGTTTACTCATACCAAGATAAAGTAAGCCAACAACAGCAATCACATGGACACCAAAGGTAAATCCAAGCGCGATGGCTTTTTGTTTAAAAGGTGGCTTTTTAAAATCTTTCATAAATTACTTTAATGGCTCTGTGAGTAATCCAACTTGGCTGAGACCCGCTTCTTGTAGGCTGTTCATGAGCGACATGACTTCGCCATAAGAGCGTGACTGTTCACCTTCCACAACAACGGTTAAAGTTTTATTGTCAGCCTGAGCTTGTTGCTGTGCTTCACTTAAAATAGACGTCAATTCAGATAAAGCCAAAGGTTCAGCTGAACGGTGTGTTTTATATTTAAGGAAATAGCGACCTTCTTTATCTAAGCTGACCATTGCAGGTGCATCTTTTGATTCAATAGGGTTGCCATTGGCCTGAGGAAGATCGACATTGATGCCGCTGGTAATCATGGGTGCGGTGACCATAAAAATCACTAATAATACGAGCATCACGTCAATATATGGAACGACGTTCATCTCACTTTTTAGTGGCTTTTTAATGCGCTCGAAGCGCCCTGAACGTTGAATTGCCATTAGTCATGTTCCTTAGTTTCACCCAAAGACTGACGTTGTAATAACGCAACCATTTCTTCTGCAAATAAAGCACGATCGGAGTAAACCGTTTCGCCTTTTCCTGTGTAATGGTTAAATGCCAATACTGCAGGAATCGCTGCAAATAAACCAATCGCTGTAGCAATGAGGGCTTCAGCAATACCAGGTGCAACCGTTGCAAGGGTGACTTGATTTACGTCTGCTAAACCGATGAATGCATTCATGATGCCCCAAACGGTACCAAATAAGCCAACATACGGGGCCACAGAACCAATGCTGGCCAAAGCACCTAAGCCTTGTTCAAGTTGGCTTTGGTCACGACTTAGACCGACGCGTAAAATACGTTCTGTGCCTTCAATGGTTTGTGCTGGAGCAGCATTGCGTTTTTTTAGTTTTAAAAACTCGCCTAAACCTTGATAAAAAATATCCTCAAGGCCGACACGTTTGGAGTTAAGTTGCGCATTGTTATACAGCGTATTCAGTTCAGCACCTGACCAAAAAATTTTTTGAAAATGGTCATCGTCTGCCTGTGCTTTTTTATAACTCATGTGTAACTTGGCAATCAGATACCAGCTAAACAGCGAGGCCAAAAGTAAAGCCAGCATTACCAGTTGTACGACTGGGCTTGCTTGTAATATTAGATCTGAAACTTGAAGAGATGATTCGAGTTGAGTTGCCATAGTTACTACATGTGCCAATAATTTTTTTAGTCTTGTCCTAATTCTTTTAGAATCAGTTCGCGGATTTCATCGGGAAGTCGACGGGGTTTCATTTCTGAACTGATACATGCCAATTCGACCTCACCTGATGCAAGCATGATTTCACCACGATAAATATTTTGTTGCAATACAAATGATGTCGCTTTACACGAAACTACACGCGCTGTAACAGTAATGAGGTCATCCATGAGGATTGGACGTGAATATTTTACATTTATTTTATGGACGACAAAGTGATAATCTTTCTGGTGCCAATAATGGTCAACACCAGCCGCACGTAGCCATTCAGTTCGAGTACGCTCCATAAAACGAATATGGTTTGCATGATATACAATGCCACCTGCGTCAGTGTCTTCAATATATACACGAATGTTGAATTCAAATTTATTCGCCATGATGGTATTCCAATATTTAATTTGGTTTTATGGATGAAGCTTGAGATTTAATGGAATAAAAAGTTTCTAAACATTATTTTTCCGCTAAGAAGCAAGCTGTGTAACGCATTGCAGTTTAGCAGCTTAAGGTTTTTGACCAATGGCACAAGGTGTCAAAACCAAATAAATCAAAACAGAGGTAAAAAATACCTTGACCAAATTGATTTATTTTAAAGGTGAATTGAATAAATATTCAAAATTTTAATGAATTTTAGAATAAAAAAAGTGAACCCTAAGGCTCACTTTTCATCTTTCTATTCATAGACTAAATTTTAGTAGCTTGTGTTTTTTTCCAATCGGCCTGAACTTGTTCAGCAACTTTAGGATAATCCATCACGAAGCGTATGTGGCTTTCCACCCCAGTTTTTAAAGTCGCATCATCCACAATAAACAGTGGATTATGGTTCGGTGCCGCTTTGGACATATCTTGGTCGGCTGGTGTAGCACCAACGAACACAAATAAAGACGGCATTAACTCACCATAATAGGCAAAGTCTTCACTGGCACTAGAGTTATTTTCAAGCACATGCAGTTTAGAGTCACCTACAACTTTGGCTAGAGTGGGTTGCATCAGTTTCGTTAATGTTTTGTCATTCATCGTCACAGGTGCATAAGGTGCAATTTCAACCTTAGTCGTAACATCATTGGCAAGTGCATTATATTCAATCATTTTCGGTAAATCTTTGAGAATGTTTTGACGAATATTTTCACTATTTGAGCGAATGGTGCCGGTCATATTCACTTGTTCAGGAATGACATTGCCCGCTGTACCGCCTTGAATGCTCCCAATACTCACCACACCCATACCTTTGCTTAAGTCTGCTTTACGGCTAATCAAGCTTTGTATGTTGTTAATCATTTGTGATGACGCATAAATTGGGTCGCGACCCAACCAAGGCATAGAACCATGTACTTGCTTACCATTCACTTGAATGCGCAGATGATCGCCACTATTTAAGATAGCACCATCTTTATATGAAATAGTGCCGCTTGGCATACCTGCCATCACATGCATGCCAAAAATCACTTCAGGCTTTGGATTATTTAATGCACCATCAGCAATCATTTTGCGTGAACCAATCAAGTGCCCTTGAGTAAAGTTGTCCACATCTGCACCGCCTTCTTCTGCAGGTTGGAAGACAAAGACCACTGTACCTGCAATTTTATCTTTATTGGCTGCAAGTGCTCTGGCCGCGCCCAATAACATGGCCGTATGCGCGTCATGTCCACAGCCATGCATGACATGGGTTTCTTTACCTTGATACATAGCTTTAACTTTGCTAGCAAAAGGAAGTCCTGTTTTTTCTTCAATTGCTAAAGCGTCCATATCGGCACGTAATGCCATGACTGGGCCAGGTTTAGCTCCTTTTAAAATCCCAATAACACCTGTTTTGGCATATCCTTTACGCACTTCAATCCCATAAGATTTTAACTCTTTTTGTACCAGCTCAGAGGTTTTGAATTCCATATTGCCAAGTTCAGGATGCTGATGAATATGTTGGCGTAGCTTGATGGTATGCGCCTCAACATTTTGAGCTGAATCATTAATCCAATCTGCAAGGCTGAGTTGGCTGCAAAAAAGGAAAGGAAGAGAAAGCGCGATCTGCTTATAGATGTGCATAAATGGAAGAACCTTAAGATTTTGAGATAGTTAAAGTGATTCTCTAGAATTGCATACTGTTTTAAAATTAACCAAAACTATCGAAGTGTTTTTTTATACTTTTAAGGTATTTTAAGCGTTAAAGCTTGGTATTAAAGGAATTTATCGCAATATTATACATTGTAAAATTATGTATTTGGTTTAAATTTTAATTTCACTACGCGAATTATAAATCCTTATTTTCAGACCTGTGGCGCAGAGCTTTGATTAAATTTAATTTATCATCAGTACATGATAAAAATGCGTATTAAAGTTTAAAAATGAATCGTTTTTTCAAATGCTTAATTATTTTGGCTATTGGTTGTGCATTTTGGTCATATTGGCTTAAGCCAGATCATGTTAATTTCAATACGACCAGTGTTCAAAGTATCAATGGTATTCAACAATTTCAGGGTTACAACATCACGAATTTAGAGCCTTATGCGGGAGAGTTTCGGGTTCTCGCAAAAGAAAACTATCATTTGGGGCGTGAAGCAGAAATTAGTCCTGTTGATTTTGCTTTGGGTTGGAACAAAATGGCTGATCCTCAAGTCTATAAACAATTATCAATTCGGCAAAGCAACCGTTGGTATTATTGGCGCTATGAAAACAACCCGCCAATTCCTGTACACGATATTCAGACACAAAGTGCCAATACGCATTTAATACCTGCTTCAAAACACATTGAACAACAACTTAAAGCCATTGATAAGGATGATTTGATTTATCTAAAAGGGCAGTTAGTAGAGATACAGTCACAAGATGGCTGGACTTGGCGTAGTTCTTTAAGTCGTGAAGATATAGGCGGTGGTGCATGTGAATTGATGTTGGTGCAAGAGGTACGGGTAATTATGAAATCTTAGTTTTTAAGAACCATAATTTTGTTAAATACACGAGGCTAAAAATCACTTAAACACTCACTTTGCAGTCTTTATCTGTAAATGAGAATAAAATAGTTCACTAGATGAATGATGCGATTAAAATAATCAGGGAGAATAAATCTCCCTATTTGTCGCGCTTACTTTGGTTCAGGCGGTGTCATACCAAACTGTAAATATGCCATATTGGTGGCAATACGGCCACGGGCTGTCCGCATCACATAACCTTGTTGAATTAAATACGGTTCAATCACATCTTCTAAAGTACCTGAGTCTTCAGCCATCGCTGCTGCCAGAGCTTCTACACCACCAGGGCCGCCATCAAAACGTTCAAGTAACATACTCAAATAACGACGGTCTAAAGTGTCTAAACCATCTTTATCGACATTCAGCATATCGAGGGCACGCTGAGCCATGTCTTGTGTCACTTCACCAGTACCTTTGACTTGTGCATAGTCACGGACTCGACGTAGTAAGCGGTTTGCAATACGTGGTGTGCCGCGCGAACGACGTGCAATTTCTGCTGAGCCTTCACGCGTAATAGGTACATCCATCAAATTGGCAGAACGAGTCACAATATGAGTCAAATCAGTGACTGAATAGAATTCAAGGCGTTGCACAATACCAAAACGGTCACGTAAAGGAGAGGTGAGGAGTCCGGCGCGTGTGGTTGCGGCAACTAAAGTAAAAGGAGGTAAGTCGAGCTTAATTGAACGCGCCGCAGGACCTTCACCAATCATAATGTCGAGTTGGTAGTCTTCCATGGCAGGATAAAGAATTTCTTCAATCACGGGGGAAAGGCGGTGAATTTCATCGATGAACAGCACATCACCTTCTTCAAGGTTGGTCAGCATGGCTGCCAAGTCCCCAGCACGTTCTAGTACAGGGCCTGAAGTTGACTTTAAGTTTCCACCCATTTCACGGGCAATAATGTTCGCAAGTGTGGTTTTACCCAGTCCCGGTGGACCAAAAATTAAGGTGTGATCGAGGGCTTCACCACGACCACGGGCTGCGCCAATAAAGATTTCCATTTGTTCACGAACCACGGGCTGACCGATGTAGTCATCGAGTGAGGTCGGGCGGATAGCGCGGTCGATATGATCTTCGGGTTTTTCGGAACCACCGATGAGACGGTCTTGCATATATTATTTAAACTTTAGGTGAATATGCTTTGTAGCAAAATGTCAGAAAAGAAAGTATATACCTTGGCGGAGTCTTTCCATTTTCAAGCGAAACTCAGGAATAACCTGCGGTTCGCCTTACTTTTGTTTTGGCAAAAGTAAGCAAAACCACCGTCATTCGCAAAACTCATCGAATGAAAGTTCGTATCGACTATATCGCAGAAACATTGATGTGCAAATGTCTCCTGACGCGAACAGTTGCGAATGACACTTACGTGTATCAAATGTCGTCTTGATTGAGATGCTTTATTTATTCATCGATTTGAGTGCAGCACGGATGATGTCACTTGCTTCAGTAAAATCACCTTTTGCAGCATTGAGTAATTTCTGTGCTTCTAAAGGTTTGTACCCTAAAGACTGTAATGCCGCTTCAGCTTCTGCCACGGCAGAGTTGCCTGTGAACTGGATTTGTTCAACGGTTGAGTTGCTTGGCACTGTGCCTGAAGACATCGCTTTAAAGCGATCACGTAACTCAATCATCAAACGTTCAGCAGTTTTTTTACCCACGCCCGGTACTTTAACCAGTGTGTTGATATCTTCATGCTCAACAGTATGAATCAGCATATCGACACTAAGCGTGGATAAGATACCTAAAGCCATTTTAGGGCCGACACCGTTGACCTTTAATAGGGTGCGGAAAATGATTTTTTCTTGTTGATGCAAAAAGCCATAAAGCAGTTGAGCATCTTCACGCACGGCAAGGTGTGTCCATAAGGTAATGTTCTGGCCTTTTTGTAGTTGGCAGAAGGTTGTCAGTGGTGTATCAATTTCATAACCGACACCATTTACATTTAAAAGTACGGTGGGTGCTTCTAGTGCGAAGACTTCACCAATAAGACATCCGATCATGTTGTGTGATTCACTTTTTATCAATGGTTGCATAGTAGTGAGCATTGCGCAGAAAGGCAAAAGGCTCACGGAAAATTGAGTTCGGATTGATGGCTTTATCATCAAACTGGATGTTGATGACTTATTTAAATCAATCCTGCCTTATTGCCTTGTAACTCTTGAGACAAGTTATACGCTTGGTGGTCTGAAAATTTAGAAATAATATCTAAGACCTGCATGATATTTTCATAATGGTTGCTACCAAAGTGCGCACCAGAACGATATAAAATAGCCATTAAGCGTTGTTCTTTAAAACTTAATGTTTTATGCGGTGTAGTGAGTGGAATAAAGGCATCTAAAATATTTTGCAAACTTTGATGGGCAATAATTTCCAAACCAGCTTTTTGTGGGTGTTCAAATATTTTATCGCGGGCTAAATCCTTTGCACGGTTAATGCCTAACTCAATATCAGCAGCACAGTATTGCAGTAAGCTGCCAGCCAGTTGTCCGCTTAAAATTTCAAAATGGTGCTTAGCAAAAGCCGATGTGACTTCTTCAACCAGACGTTTCATTACTCGTCCACGCAGGGCCGCAATTTTTTGCTGCCATGTGGTATCTGGCATTGACAGTTCAGTTGGTGCGCTATATTCACCAAGCAAGCTTAAAAAAATCGGTTCGACTTCTTCATAAGACAACATATTTAAAATAATGCCATCTTCAAGATCAATCAGGGCGTAGCAAATATCATCTGCTGCTTCAAGCAAATAAGTCAGCGGATGACGACAATAATGGTATTCACCTAGTTGAATCAGTCCGAGTTGCTCTGCAATTTGTTGCAGGATTTCTTTTTCTGCCTGATAGCAACCAAATTTGGCACGTTTACTGGCAGGAGTATTACCTTGTGATTCGATGGTTTTAGACAGCCACGGATATTTTAAGTAAGCCCCAAGTGTCGCATAGGTCAGACGCATGCCACCATCATTAGGATGGTAGTCAATTTTAGTCAGTAAGCGTAGACCTTGGGCATTACCTTCAAATTGACGCACATCGGCTTGTTCTTCTGGGGAAAGTTTCTCTAAAAAGTTTCCATGTGATGCATCGTCAAACCATTCACGAATGGCATATTCACCCGCATGACCAAACGGTGGGTTCCCAATATCATGTGCTAAACAAGCCGCTTGAATAATGGCTCCAACATCGGCAGGAGAAATCCAAATTGGCAGTTCGTCCTTGATCTTTTCCGCTGCGAGCATGCCAAGAGAGCGTCCAATGCAGGAGACTTCGAGCGAATGCGTTAAACGAGTATGAATGCCATCGTGTTGAGTCAGTGGATGGACTTGGGTTTTTCGGTTCAGTTGACGAAAACTTTGGGAAAAAATAATTCGGTCATAATCTTTGTGAAATGGACTACGTGCCAATTCGGTATTTTGTTTTTTACTTCCAATACGAACTGTTGAGAGCAGTTCCAACCAACGCATTTGCATCATTTATCGTTATTCAGTGAGTTATTGGCTTCATCATGCCAAAAAAGTGTGACGAGCTCTAGAGGGCTGCGACATAAGTTGTCTTTTAATTTATGCAGTATTAAGTTCTCAGAAATAGAACATCTTAAAGCAGTCATGTTTGTTCTCAAGGAGGCTATCGACTTCGTTATTTGCAGCTTAAATATCAATTGAAAATGGTTTTTAGAACTGAATCAAAGCCTAAAAGTCGGGCATCTTTGAAATTTATCCCTTAAAACATTTGTTACTAATCATGTTTGATTTTTAAAGTCAAAGTAAATTGATCTTTTAAAACAAAGAAATCTCACTTTTTTAAGTCGTAGACGACTAGCTGATTTTGGCAATACACAGTAGAATATGCGCTCTCTTCAAGTCACATTGAGGTAGGTTGTCTAGACCTGCCCGTGGAGCCAAAAACAGCATGTTTATCGTTGCCGGTGCACCTGCACACTCTTCTTTTAAGCAAACACAACTTTTAACACGTCTATCGTCTATCAGTTCTGTTCAATCAATAGAAAGCCAATGGGTTTACCTTTTCGACCAAGCGCTCGACGAGCAACAACAGCAATCTGCTTTGCAGCTATTAAATGATGGCGCAACCTTCCAAGTTCGCGAAGCGACAAGTGATGAAGTTCAAGTCCTTGTGACGCCACGTGTAGGTACAATCTCGCCGTGGTCATCAAAGGCAACGGATATTTTTGCCAACTGTAATACCCCGATACACCGCTTAGAACGCGGTGTTTTGTTTACTTTAAAAGGTATTTCTGAAGTATCGGATGCAGTAAAACAAGTTTTACATGACCGTATGACTGAAAGTGTGTTCAATCAAATTGAAGACGCGGCTGCATTGTTCTCTGAAACTGCACCAAAGTCTTTAAACGCAATTGACATATTAGGTCAGGGTAAAGACGCTTTAGTAAAAGCAAACTCTGAGTTTGGTTTTGCACTCTCTGATGAAGAAATTGATTATTTGGTTGCTGCTTTTAACAAGCTCGGTCGTAATCCGCACGATATTGAACTGATGATGTTTGCTCAGGCAAACTCAGAGCACTGTCGTCATAAAATCTTTGGTTCTGAATGGACAATTGATGGTGAAAAACAGCCATTGTCATTGTTCCAAATGATTAAAAATACTTATAAAGAATCACCAACAGATGTATTGTCGGCATATAAAGACAATGCTTCGGTGATCGTTGGTTTTGATACTCAGCGTTTCTACCCAAAGAAAGATGAGGCGACTGGTCACCACGTTTATAAATACAAGAGCCAAGCCGCTCACATCTTAATGAAAGTGGAAACGCATAACCACCCAACAGCAATTGCACCATTTGCAGGTGCTGCAACAGGTTCGGGTGGCGAAATTCGTGATGAAGGTGCGACAGGTCGTGGTGGTAAACCAAAAGCAGGTTTAACTGGCTTTACAGTGTCTAACTTGAACATTCCGGGTTTTGAACAGCCTTGGGAAGAAAACTACGGCAAGCCATCTCGTATGGCATCTCCGCTTCAAATCATGATTGAAGGACCTTTGGGCGGCGCTGCGTTCAACAACGAATTTGGTCGTCCTGCTTTAAATGGCTACTTCCGTACTTTTGAACAAAACGTGAATGGTGATGTGAAAGGTTTCCATAAGCCAATTATGATTGCTGGCGGTTACGGCAACATCCGTCCAGACCACGTGGAAAAAGATGCGATTCAACCGGGTGACTTGCTGATCGTTCTTGGTGGCCCTGCAATGCTGATTGGTTTAGGCGGCGGGGCGGCATCTTCTGTAGACAGCGGTAAACTGGGTGAAAACCTAGATTTCGCTTCTGTACAGCGTGAAAACCCTGAAATGGAACGCCGCTGCCAAGAAGTGATTGATGCATGCTGGCGTATGGAAGACTTCAACCCAATCGTGTCTGTGCATGACGTGGGTGCAGGTGGTATTTCAAACGCAATGCCTGAGTTGGTGAATGACCACGAACTGGGTGCGATTCTTGATTTACGTAAGATTCCATCACTTGAGCCGGGCATGTCTCCAATGGAGATCTGGTCAAACGAAGCGCAAGAGCGCTATGTATTGGCGATTCGTCCAAGTTCTTTAGAATTATTTGAATCATTATGTGCACGCGAACGTTGTCCGTTTGCCGTTTTAGGTGAAGCAACTGAAGCGCGTCAATTGACAGTGAACGATCCATTGTTTGATAACAAAGCCGTGGATATGCCAATGCAAGTCATGCTGGGCGGCACACCTCGTATGAGCCGTTCGTATGAAACGATTGAACGTCAAGGCGACGACTTTGATGCATCTAAAGTCACAGATTTGAAAGATGCGATTTACCGTGTACTTAAAAACCCAACGGTTGCATCGAAATCATTCTTGATCACCATTGGCGACCGTTCAATTACAGGTATGGTTGCACGTGATCAGTTTGTAGGTCGTTGGCAGGTTCCTGTTGCAGATGCAGCAGTGACTACAACAAGCTTACAAGGCTACACAGGTGAAGCAATGGCGATGGGCGAACGTCCGCCAGTTGCCTTGTTAAATCCTGCAGCATCTGCGCGTTTATCGGTTGCAGAGTCGATCTCGAATATTATGTCTGCAAAAATCGACCAGATCAGTGACATCAAATTGTCTGCGAACTGGATGGCGGCGGCTGGGCAAAAAGGTGAAGACCAAGCTTTATTCGAAGGTGTAAAAGCCATCGGTATGGAAATGTGTCCTGCACTCGGTATTGCAATTCCAGTAGGTAAAGACTCATTGTCAATGCGCACCACTTGGAATGATGAAGGCGAAGACAAATCGGTGACTTCACCGATGTCAGGTGTAATCACAGCCTTTGCTCCTGTAACTGATGTACGTAAAACCTTAACGCCTGAATTGAAAAATGAAGAATCAGTACTTGTCCGTATTGATCTTTCTAAAGGTCAGTTCCGTCTAGGCGGTTCGATCCTTGCTCAGGTTTATAAAGCCATTGGTTCAGTGACACCTGATGTGGATAGTTTTGACGACTTCAAAGCTTTCTTTGCATTGGTTCAAGACTGGAACAACCGCGGCTTAATTAAGGCTTACCACGACATCGGTGATGGTGGTTTGCTTGCAACTGTTGCGGAAATGATGTTTGCAGCACGTCTCGGTGTGGCTTTAGAAGATCAATCAACTGAAAGTCTATTTGCAGAAGAAATTGGTGCAGTGCTTCAAATCAGCGCGTCTGATTGGGCAACACTTGCAGACGAAGTTGCGGCATTTACATTACGCGATGCAATTGCGGTTGTTGGTACTGTGAATGACACAGATACTTTAACTGTAAATGGTTTGAGCTTAGACCGTGCTGAATTACAGCAAGCATGGACAGAAGTGTCACATCAAATCCAACGTCTACGTGACAATGTAGAAACTGCGGATCAAGAATATGCGTTGATCGCTGACAAATCACATGCAGGTTTAATTGCAAAACCAACATTTGATTTGAACGAGCCAATCGAAGCACCATACATCAATGAACGCCGTCCAAACATGGTGATTCTGCGTGAACAAGGTGTAAATGGTCATGTAGAAATGGCTGCTGCATTTGACAAAGTCGGCTTCAACACTGTAGACGTACACATGAGCGACTTGCTTGCTGGTCGTATCAGTCTTGATGACTTTGAAGGTTTAGTAGCGTGTGGCGGTTTCTCTTACGGTGACGTATTGGGCGCAGGCGGCGGTTGGGCGAAATCTGTATTGTTCAATCCAAAACTTCGTGACCAATTTGAGAAATTCTTCAACCGTGACGAAACATTCTCTCTAGGTATATGTAACGGTTGTCAAATGCTGTCTCAGCTTGCACCATTAATTCCGGGTGCAGAGGCTTGGCCTCGTTTCCACCGCAATACATCTGAGATGTTTGAAGCGCGTGCAGTAAACGTTCGTGTTGAAAAATCGAACTCTGTATTGTTGGAAGGTATGGAAGGTTCAATCCTGCCGATCGCAGTTGCACATGGTGAAGGTCGTGTGGTGACAAGCGAAGATAACTTAGCGGCATTAAATGCAGGTAATCAAGTGATCTTGCGTTATGTTGATAGCCAAGGGAACCCAACTCAACACTATCCAATGAACCCGAATGGTTCACCAGAAGCGATTTCAGGTGTCACATCGAAAGATGGTCGCGCAACAATTATGATGCCGCACCCTGAACGTAACTTCCGTGCTGTACAGCATTCTTGGAAGCCTGAAGAGTGGACTGAAGACGGTGCATGGTTACGTATGTTCCGCAATGCGCGTAAGTTCATTGGTTAATTTGAAGTCTGTGTTTTGAAAAGCCACCTTCGGGTGGCTTTTTTATTGAATCATCTTTTTAATTTTTTATTTCTCCCGCTGATGTTGGTTTAGATTTTGCTTTTATATTTGTGTGAAAGTGATATTGTGTAATAAATGCACAAATATCATGCAAAATAGAAGAAAGATGGATCACTAAACAATTTCAGTATCAACACTCATATATGAGGTGATGACATGATTAAAACAGTTACATACGAAGCAGTCGATAAGTCTGCGTTGCGTAAAAAAGGATGGAAGTTATTTGCTGTGATTTTAAGCTTGCAATTGATCTTTTTGATTTTGGGTTATGCATTGCAGATGTGATTTTGATAATTAAAAAAACCGCCGTGAGGCGGTTTTTTATAAAATAATATTCTCATAAAAATGGAAAAAGAATAAGGTCCTTATGTATTTTACTTCTTGATTTTGCAATGTATGATTTAATTTCTCAGTTTCAAGAAAATCAAAATTTAATAGTTCAAGGTTAGGCTTAAAAAAATAAGAGCTATGTGTTTTTCCGACTTGGATTATTAATCCATCCTTCTCAACAGAGGGTTCAATTTCGGAATGATCATATCCTTTATTGAACATAGTCTCAATTAACTTAATAAGATGATTATCGAGTCTACATATAATATAAACATACTTATCATATTTATTTTTATCACATTTTCTTGACAGAAAAGCCTTAAAGGCTTTTGCTAGCATACATGCCTGTTTTTCTAAAGAAGTATTTTCTAGTACTTTAAATACTTCTAACCCCAGCCTTTGGTGATCAGAGTTTTCACTCATAAATTGTTCTACATCATTTTCTTCTAAATCTAAAGTTTCAAGAAACGTTTTAACTTGTAAATAGTATAAAGCTTCATTTGAAAGCTTTGATTGAAGGTAAATTTTATTAGCAGAATTTTTTAAAGCTTCGGGTATTCCAAAAGTTCCGCTATTACTAAATTGCCATAAAAGATGTTTCGAAGTAATTGAAAGGTATTGAAGTAATGGATGATTATTCATAATAACTATTTAGACTTATAATTAGCCATCTTATATATATGCTCGAAAAATACAATGCTCAAACTGATCTACTATGTTCCAGAATATCATCTTGAAACGACCAAACTTGCGATTTTTGAAGCAGGGGCTGGTGGCATAGGAAACTATGAACACTGTGCTTGGCAAGTTTTAGGCACAGGCCAGTTTAAACCTGTAAAAGGAGCAAATCCGTTTATAGGTGAGTTGGATGCTTTGGAGCAAATTCCAGAGTGGCGGGTGGAAACCATTGTTTCAGAGGAAAAAGCTGTCGCTGTGGCAAAGGCTTTAAAATTAAGTCATCCCTATGAAGAACCAGCTTTTGAGTTTATTCAAATCGTGGATATTTAATCTTAAAAGAAGTTTGTGGCGGAGTCTTAAGGCTTAATATTTAATTGAGACTTTAACCTTCGGTTCGACCTACTTTTCTTTCGGGAAAAGTAGGCAAAACCATTGTCATCAGCAAAACTCGACTGCTTTCATCATTTGATTAAATAAGTCGCAGAAACTCTATGATAGGTATTTAGGTTCGCTCGAACAGTTGCTGATGACCTTAACGCGTATCAAACTTTTGCAATCACTATAATTAAGACAGCAATTAAACCTTCTGAATAAATAACTCACGATCAAAACGATACTGCGGGAAAAACACACCATCTTCTGCACGCTCACCTGCACCAATCACCATCACAGGGTATTGCTGATCATTCAGATTTAACAGTTTACGCACCAAAGGCTCATCAAAACCTTCCATCATACAGCTATCGAAACCATAAGCACGTAAAGCTAAGACTAGGTTCTCGCAAGCTAAAGCTGTGGTTTTACTTGCCCAAAGCTTAGCATTGGCTTGATTAAATGCAGTTACAGGCAGTTGTTTATCTAAGCTACGTGCAATTTTGAAAGCCACTTTCTTAAAGTTACCCAGTGCATTTAAGTAACCTGTCTTATAGTTATAAGGAATGAATTTATAATATTTCTGTACAGCCGCAGGCGCTTCAGGAAAAGGGAACTCTGTAATGTTGCGTTTTGCCATTTCATCATTACGGTCTGTACGCGCGACACACACGATCATTTCTGATGCCGTTTTTGCCGCAAGCTGATTTAGGCAAGCTTTGACCAGTTGTTTTTTCTTGGTCGGGTTCTGCACCACATAAAAAGTCCAAGGCTGTAAGTTAGATGAATTGGGCGCAAGTAGGGCCAAATCTAAACAGTCATCAAGCACTTCAGTTGGAATTTCTTTTTTGGTAAATTTGCGAACCGAACGGCGGCTTTGGATGACTTTTTTAAAATTTTCGACATCGATGTCTTGTGGCGCAGGCTCAAAGTAACGCTTTTTTTCTGTAGTGTTTGACATAAGAAGTCTTCCGAATAGGTTCTTAAATATGTTGGGACGGAAAATAAAAAAACCACTGTGTAATATGAAACACAGTGGTTTTTAGTCATTCAGCGCTCAAGGATTAGTTGAACTGGGTGAAATCAGGTTTACGTTTTTGCATAAATGCTGATACGGCTTCCATCATTTCTGGAGAGCCGACACGATCCATGAAAATTTCAGCTTCATGATCAATCCAAGCCACAATTTCATTTACATTGTGCTTCATCAATGCCTTAGACTGCACTAAAGAGGCTAAGGGTAAAGCAGACAATTGTGCCGCTTTTTTTGCAGCTGCTGCATACACATCATCTTCAATACGGTTCACAAGGTTTGCAGAAACCGCCGTTGCACTGTCAAACTTCTGAGCGGTCAGCAGTAATTCAGCAGCTTTGTGGTAGCCCGCTTGTTCTACTAATAATTTGCTTGAAGCACCTTCTGGAGATAAACCAAGGCTAACAAATGGAATCTGGAATAGGGCAGTGTTGTCACTATAAACCAAGTCACAATGTAACAGGATCGTTACCCCAATACCAATCGCCACACCACGTACAGCCGCAATCAACGGTTTAGAAAATTTTGCCGCAGATTTAAGTAAAATAAATGGAGGGCCTTCAGCCGCAGGTGCTTGACCTTTTTGCGCTGCAGATTTCATAAAATCTTGCATGTCGTTGCCTGCAGTAAAGTCCGCATCTTCACCACGTAGAATGACAGCACGAACACTATTGTCTAGATCTGCTTCATCTAAAGCTTTTGCGATCCATAAATAAAGTTCGCCATACAACGCATTCTTTGCTTCAGGACGGTGAATGGCTAATGTCAGTACGCCATTGTCTAATTTTGCATTCAAATGTTGATGAGGTTGTTGAATACAGCTCAGTGTCATCGTACTATCCTTGCTAGAAAGTTTGGTTTAATTTTATGGGCTCATTATGTCGCATAATTTTATGATCGACACAACTGACCAGTTCATAAAAAAGTAAAAGATTTATGCCATATACATTTGATTATCTCGTATTCATTGGTCGCTTCCAGCCATTTCACTTGGCACATATGCAAACCATCAAGATTGCTTTAGAACAAAGTCAAAATGTCATTTTAGCTCTAGGCTCTGCGCAAAATGAAAGAAATACGAAAAATCCATTTTTAGCATCTGAACGTGAAGAAATGATTTTATCGAACTTTTCAGAAGCACATCAAAAACGGATTCACTTTGTACATGTAATTGATGTTTATAATGATGTTAAATGGGTGCAATTGGTAAAAAAATTAGTGAATCATGTAGTCACACCTGAGGCGAAGGTTGGACTCATTGGCCATTTTAAAGATGATTCCTCCTATTATTTACAGCTTTTTCCTGAGTGGCAAATGGTTGAGCTTGATAGCCTACAAGATGCGATGTCTGCAACCCCCGTTCGTGAAGCTTATTATCGTGGGGAAATTTTAGAGCAGGCATTTCCATTGGGAACCAGTGATTTTTTACATAAATTCCAACAAAGTGAAATATATAAACAGTTACAACACAAATTTTTAACTCAGGACTTATCCAATTTAGACTAAGGTTCTCAGTCGAATAAAAATATTTCGACAAGGATCGAGTTCCATGGATAGAAAACAACAGACGAAAAAGATTGCAAGTCATACGGTCATTAAAAATGCTTTGATGATTGCAGGTGTTACATTTGCATTCAGCACTCAAGTGCAAGCCCAGTCATGGACATTGACACCTCAGAGTAATGTAGGTTTTGAAATTAAATCCTTGGGTGTAACTGTTGTAAGAGCTAAGTTTAATCGGGTGCAATCCAGTATGCAGTTTGATGCCAAGGCACCACAGCAGGCTTCAACGAATTTTGTCATGGATGTAAATAGCCTAAGTTTAAGTAAACCTTCACTGAAAAATATGATTTTGGGTGAAGATTTGTTTTATGCATCCAAGTACAAAACCGCTAACTTTAAAAGTACCAGTTTTAAAGATTTGGGTGGTGGTCAATATAATATTGTTGGGAACCTAACACTTCGAGGCATTACCAAGCCTGTTAGCTTTAGCACGACCTTAAAACCAAGTGCCAATAATGCTAATCTGCTAGATGTTCAGTCCTCAGCCGTGATTAACCGAAGTGACTTTGGCGTGAAAAAAGCCATTGGAGGTGTAGGCGAAAAAGTGAATATTCAACTGTCAGGGCTGTGGAAAGTACAATAGCGGCTTCATATCTTAAAGACCTATATTCAGGGCTTTATTAATTCATCGCTGCGTGAGCCTGTTCAATCAAGAGATCTGTTAGCAGATTTAACTGCACCGACTGCTGTTTCCAATGATGCCAATACAAAGGCAAATCGATATTGAGTTGAGGATCCACCTCAACCAATGAGCCATCCTGCAAATGCGGTTTGGCTTGGTAATAGGGCAACCAACCGTAACCGAGTCCCATCGTAACCGCATCAAAAAATGCACTGGAAGATGGAATAAAGTGATGTGGATATTGGGTCGGATTGAGTCCAAACTTTTGTTGGATATACGCGGTGTGGAGTTGGTCTTTTGCGTTAAAGATCAGTGCAGGAGCTGCACGTAGAGACTCTCGGTTTACATCTTGGTCAAACCATTGCTGCGCAAAAGTTGGCGTGGCGACAAAACGATAGTTCATATCGCCAATGTATTCCGCTACACAGCCTTTCATGGCTTGTGATTCATCTGTCACGCAGGCATTCACCAAACCGGCTTCAAGTAAGTGATGGGTTTGCGATTGATCATCGACCTGAAAATGCACCACGATCTTTTGTTCAATTAATGTTGACTGTAGCAATGGCAACAGCCATGTTGCTAAGGAGTCGGCATTGGTCGCAATATTGATTTGATAAAAAGCAGAGGTGTTCATATGACCCGTGAGGTTCTGAATGAAACTTTGTTCTAACAGTCGGCTATGTTGCAAATAATGTAGCAGCGATTGACCTGCTTGTGTCGGGCGGCAAGGTCTTTCCCGCACAATTAATAAATGTCCCAAACTTTTTTCTAGGCTTTGTATGCGTAAAGTGACGGCTGAAGCAGTAATGCATAGCTGTTCAGCAGCAAGGTCAAAACTTCCTGTTTCTGCCACAGCTAAAAATGCGTCGCACTGTTTATGATTCAGCATATCTGGACTCACTTTAAACTAAAAATATTTTAGTTATATTGATATTTTCTAAATAATACTTAATTTAACTAAAAATGAAAGATAATCCTGACATCATCAATTAAGTTGAAAAGTCAAAATGTTAAGTACATATGTACAAGGGCTTGCAGTTGGGATGAGCCTCATTATTGCTATTGGGGCTCAAAATGCATTCGTGCTAAAACAGGGGCTTAAAAAGCAGTTTGTTTTTTGGGTATGTTTTGTCTGTGCATTGTCGGATTCGATTTTAATTGTCTTGGGCGTTTCAGGTTTTTCAAAAGTGCTTCAGCACTATCCTGAAATTATTCAGTTTTCCAAATGGGCGGGGGCACTTTTCCTGTTTTGTTATGGATTCCAACATGCACTACGAGCATTCAAATCACAGCAGGGCTTGGAGGCAAGTCCCATTGAAAAGCATCATCTAGTGAATATTATTTTGCTATGTCTAGCACTGACTTGGCTTAATCCGCATGTGTATTTAGATACGGTTATTTTACTGGGTTCAATTTCAACACAGTTTGAGCAACCTGCGTACTTTGCTCTAGGAGCAGTGTGTGCGTCTTGGTTGTTTTTCTTTGCTTTGGGCTATGGGGCTCGTGTGCTTATCCCTATTTTTGCAAATCCGAAAGCGTGGAATGTGCTAGATGCGATTATTGCTCTGGTGATGTGGGGAATCGCCATTTCACTGCTTGTGAAATAAAAGCGTGTGCAAAAAAACTATAAATTAAAAAATCACAAAAAAACAAAGCCCGCATCTGCGGGCTTATATGCATTAAGCTTGTAATGCTTTTAAGTCTTCTAAAACTTGTTCAGCATGTCCCGCAGCTTTTACCTTACGATACTCTTTAACCAACTTACCGTTATGGAAAATAAAAGTTGAGCGCTCAATACCCATCACTTTTTTACCATACATATTTTTTTCTTTAATCACATCAAAGTGTTTACACAGTACTTCTTCTTTGTCGCTAATTAAATTAATGGTTAAGGCCTGCTTTTCCGTAAAATTCTGGTGCGCTTTAACCGAGTCACGTGAAACACCAATGATTGTGGTTTGTAGGGCATCAAACTGATCTTTTAAACATGAGAAACCAACGGCTTGAGTTGTGCAACCAGGCGTTGAATCTTTCGGGTAAAAATACACAATCAGCCATTCAGTCGGCACTTCAGTTAAATTTATTTCACCTGTTGTGGCTGGAAAGTTCTGATTTGGGAGTTGGATCGTATCAGTCATGTTCTATCCTTAAATGTCGCGTTGTTCTAATTCAAGTGGTAAAAAGGCATAATTTTCGTGATACAGAATATCACCTTTAACGACCGAAAGTGGATGTTTGAAAATCGGGCCATCAATCACCGTAGTGTGGAATTCACCCGCTTCGCCGCATGGATCAATGCCTCTTGCAACCAGTTGATCGACATATTCAAGGCTAAGCACTTGACCTAAGTCTTCAACTGTCATGCCTAAGTTTAAGTTGACTGTAACGATGATACTTTGAAAACCGAGTCGAATAAACTCATGCACAATGTCTAAACGTGGGCGTTGCCACAGTGGCATACATAAACTGAGCTCAGTTTTATCGCACACGGATTGATTCCATTCAGCATGTGCCATTAAATCAATATCACCAGTGACTAATGTTTCTGCACCTAAACTTTGAGCTTTTTGTAGCAGTTGAATGAACTGGTTCTCATAGTCTTGCCACGTTGCAGAGGCACTGTAGATGGGAAGCCCAATTGCTTTTGCCTGCGCATGAATAATATCGAGTGACATCCCGTGTGAGCGTGACTTTTGGCCTTGCTCTTCTAACATGACAATCAATGCAATGGCTTCACCCATTTGTATGGCTTTGTATAAAGCCAGACTACTGTCTTTACCACCACTGTAAGAAGCAACAAATTTGCGGTCTTGTACGTTTGTATTCCATTCAACAAGCATATTTAAATATTCTATCTTTTGGAGCATATAAAAAAGCCTGCATAGAGCAGGCTTCATTCACATTCAGTGAATTATTTTTTCGGAGCAGCTTTCATTGCTTCTTCAGTTAAAGACTTTAATTTGCCTGTTAACTGTGGACCGAAACATGTTTGAAGGTCTTTATTTTGTTTTTGTACAAAAGCTAAAGTAGATGGGCTTTTCTTTTGATTAATTGCACTTTGGATTTCCCATTTTTGTGCATTGGTCAATTTACCATCTGCTTCAACTGCACAAGTACAGTATTTGCTTACTTCTGCTGCGCTAAGCTTTTTGCTTTTTGCAGTTTCTTCTTTACAAACATTAATTAATGCCGATTTTACATTGCTGCTTTTATACGCTTCTTGTAATTTGTTCGATTCAGCAGCATTTGAAGCTGTAGCGAACAATGCAGCTGCAGACACCAATGTAGAAAGCAAAATGTTTGATTTTAAATTTTTCATAAACTGTACCTTGTCGTTACGGTATATAACGCGTTGGGTCTGTTACGCCAGCATCTGCAAAACCTTCTTTACGAAGACGGCAGCTGTCGCATTTCCCACAAGCACGTCCTTGGTCATCTGCTTGGTAGCAAGACACCGTTTGACTATAGTCTACGCCATGTTCTATACCTAAGCGAATAATATTTGCTTTGGATAAATGTAACAGAGGTGTTTCAAATTTAAGAGGTTTTCCTTCAACGCCAACCTTGGTTGCAAGGCGAGCCATGTTGGCAAATGCCTCAATAAATTCAGGTCGACAGTCAGGATACCCTGAATAATCAACAGCATTAATACCAATCACAATGGCTTCGGCATCTAAAACTTCTGCTGCTGCTAGGGCATAAGATAAGAAAATCGTGTTACGTGCTGGAACATAAGTTACAGGAATACCGACTTGTTCATGATCTGGAACATCAATGCTATGGTCTGTTAACGCAGAACCGCCCAAATTACCTAAGTCGATATTAATGACACGATGTTCTACACCTGCTTTTTTTGTCAGTTCGCGTGCAGCATCGAGTTCAGTAGTTGAGCGTTGACCATACATAAAGCTGAGCGCTGTACAGTCATACTGTGCTTGCGCCCATGCTAAACAAGTTGTTGAGTCTAAACCGCCAGATAACAAAACTATGGCACGAGGACGCATACAAATTTCTCCAAATATAAATTAAAGATGAATAGGCAATGTATTAACGACCAGTTTCGTCATTCCAAAGCAACTTGTGGAGTTGGAGTTGGAAGCAAACAGGGAGATGGTCTTCTAATATCCATTGCGCTAAGTCACGTGCAAGTTGAGGTAAACGAGCAGCACCTTTCTCAACTGCAAAAGCAGGAGAGAACCATACTGTGCTGACTTTTTCATTGAGTTTATAGTTTTCAACTTGCTGTTTTGACCACTCATAATCCTCACGGTTACAAATTACAAACTTGATTTGATCGTGCTGGGTTAAATGGTCGAGATTCGAAAGCAAATTTCGTGCAACTTCACCTGAAGTTGGAGTCTTCAAATCTAATACTTTTGAAACACGTGGATCAACCTTAGACACATCTAAAGCGCCACTGGTTTCTAAAGAGACTTGACAGCCGAGGTCAGCAAGACGTTGCATTAAAGGCAACGCATTGGGCTGTGCAAGAGGTTCACCACCTGTCACGCAGACATAAGGGGTTTTAAAATCAAGCGTGGTTTGAATAATCTGATCTAAAGATTGGCGTTCGCCACCTTCAAAGGAGTAGGTCGTATCGCAGTATGTACAACGTAGTGGACAACCGGTTAAACGAATGAAAACTGTTGGCAGTCCCGAGGTGTTGGCTTCTCCTTGCAAAGAATAAAAGATCTCCGTGATACGTAGACCCGCAGAAGGATCAGAAACAGGGATAGCAGAAGATCGAAGCGTATTCATAGCAAAATTAAACCACAGGTTAGAAAAACAAAAATCTCTACGGCTAGTCTTAACCGTAGAGATGAGGAACTTGAGTTCCGCACGACAACTAAAAGTTATTCGTCACGTAGTAAATCGTTCAAGCTCGTTTTAGAACGTGTTTGTGCATCTACTTTTTTCACGATGATTGCAGCATACAGGCTGTAAGTACCACATTTAGAAGGTAAGCTACCTGCAACGACAACAGAACCTGCTGGTACACGGCCGTAGTGAATTTCGCCAGTTGCACGGTCAAAAATCTTAGTCGATTGACCAATGAACACGCCCATAGAAATTACAGAACCTTCTTCTACGATCACGCCTTCTACGATTTCAGAACGTGCACCGATGAAGCAGTTGTCTTCAATAATCGTTGGGTTCGCTTGAAGTGGCTCAAGAACACCACCAATACCTACACCACCCGATAAGTGAACGTTTTTACCAATTTGAGCACATGAGCCCACAGTTGCCCATGTGTCAACCATGGTACCTTCGTCAACATATGCACCAATGTTCACATAAGAAGGCATTAACACCACGTTTTTCGCTTGGAAAGAACCTTTACGGGCAACCGCAGGAGGAACAACGCGTACACCAGCAGCTTTAAACTGTTCTTCAGTCCAACCTGTAAATTTGGTATCTACTTTGTCGTAGAATTGAAGGTCACATGACTCAATTGGCTTGTTGTCATTTAGTTTGAATGATAAAAGCACAGCTTTTTTCACCCATTGATGAACAACCCACTCACCATCAATTTTTTCAGCAACACGTAATGTCCCGTTATCTAAACCAGCAATGACTTCTTCAACTGCTGCACGAACTTCAGCAGGGCAGTCCGCTGCTGTAAAATTCGCACGGTCTTCAAACGCTTGTTCAATAATTGTTGAAAGCTGAGACATGATCTTCCTTCCAGAAAAAAAATTTTCCTGATTTTACACTAAATTGTGCAGAGAATAGATGAAAAAACAGCATAGGATCGGAAATAATAATGAATGATTGGAAATAAGACTTTTAGAGCTGTTTGAGTAGAGGCGTTAAGTAAAGAATTGCGATTTACAACAACAATAAAGTATAAAATGTATCAAAAAATAACAAAAACAACCCAAATCTAGAATAAAAAACAGTCAGAGGGTGTTTTATGATGGGCTCATCAAAAAATTGTAAATGATGTAAAAAAATCTTTAATTGGAGGAGAAAAAACATGAAATCATTACGTTTAGTTGCAATCGCAGCAGCAATCTCAGCAGTCGCAGGTACAGCTTTTGCTGATGATGCAGTCGTAAAAGATGGTTATGCTTTTGACCAAAATAAATTAATTCCTACTGGTGTTCGTGCTGAAGTTGGTACAACAGGTTATGGTGGCGCTTTGTTGTGGACAGCTAACCCATATGTGGGTTTAGCTTTAGGTTACAACGGTGGTGACATTTCGTGGTCGGATGATGTGGAAGTTGACGATGTAAATTATGACGTTGATATGGATAACAACTTGGCTTACTTAAATGCAGAAATTCGTCCATGGGGTGCAAGTACAAACAAATGGGCACAGGCAGCATATATTGCCGCGGGTGTTGGTTATGTTGATCAACAATACGCTCTACAAGCTCGAAACGATGGTGGGAATATTAAAGTTAAGGGTGAAGATACAGGCTTAAGCAAACTTGGTTATGATCTTGACTATAGTAATGATATTGCACCATATTTAGGTCTAGGTTTTGCACCAAAAATTAATAAAAACTGGGGCGTATTTGGTGAAGTTGGTGCTTACTATACAGGTAACCCTACAGTGACGAATGTAAAAGTTGAGGGTGGCACTTGGCAGGATAACCAACTAGTAGTAGATCACCTTAATGAAGTTCGTAACGATGATAAATATGAATGGATGCCAGTTGCCAAACTAGGTGTAAGTTACCACTGGTAATATCTATTAGCTTGAGCTAAACCAAAAAACGAGCTTCGGCTCGTTTTTTGTGTCTTAAAAGCGGTGTGCCAATTTCAAATGATAAACCCAAGCATCACGTTGTTCGAGTGAAGAAAAACTTGAGATTTGCGTGATTAACGACTGTGGTTGTGTCTTTTCTGGTTTGGTAAAGTACAAATAATGCAGACCCGCAATCATAAACGTTTTAGGGTTAAAGTGATAAACCGCGCCCGTTCCCACACCAACATAGCCGTCTACAGGGTTTAAGCTTGAGGCAGGATTACCCGCACCAGAATCCCACAATCCTTCCACCGCAGTGATCCATTTGGATGACCATTGATGGGCAACTCCCAAACGGGTCGACCATTGATTCTTTTGATAATCAATCAGGTTGAACTGATTTTTCACTATTGCGGAGAATTGAGTGGGTTGAATTTTAAAATCTTGCCAATTGACCCATCGCAATGATCCATACAGAAAATTTTGCGCAGGTAAACCTGTGTGAAAATCTAAATTCACCGATTCTGGGGTCTGAATTTCCGTTGCTTGTTGTGGTGCAATCTCTAAAGGAAATCCCCAAAAACTTTCGCTTGCATTGGTCCTGTGTTTGATTTTAGCGCGATAGGTAATTGCTGTATTAAATGCATATTCAGGAATTTGGTAGCTTACACCTGCTAACCAACCCCACGCATGGTCTTTGGGAAAATGCGCGTGATAATCAAAAAAGGTATAGTCAACTTGTGTACCAATTTTCAGATCACCTGAAAATGACTGGTAACTCAGACCTGTAAAGAGGTTCCAATGTTGTGTGGGTTGATAGCCAATGAGCGCTGTAATATTTCTTGAGTCAAACTTAATATCTGCGTTTTCTATAGGTAAGGGTTCACCTGAAAGAATAGGACTATAGTGATAATCCACATCAGCAAAATAAGGTTGGTCAAATAATAACGCCACAGAAATTTGTGGATGTGGTTGTAATTTTAATGCAGCTTGGATGAATTGTTGATGATTGACTAAATTGCCTGTTGAAAAATCTTGAACGCCTAATTCCGCAATATTTTGTTGATGCTGGATCTGACCTGAAATATTGGTATCCACGTGTAGCAAAGCGACTTCCGCATAATTACCTTTTTCAAAGAAAGCTTGAATGGATTGATTGCTGCTTTCTAAAGCTGCAGCAGAGGCATAACTTAGCAGCAGGACATACAGCAATCCGACAAAAATGTGAAATTTCATGTTTCGTCCTTGGTCTAAATTATAGAATCGTTTTTAAAATCAAATTAATTTTTTTATTGTTGATTATATTTTATTCATTTTTCTTATGAATTAAAATCATTATTTTGATTATTTCTAGGTGTATAGAATAAGCAAGAGTTTTGCTAAAGATCAAAAAAGAGAGCCTAGACTCTCTTATGTATTGCTGTTTTATTCTTCGGGATAGGCTATACGTTTTAAAGCTTTAATATCGGCATTTGGTGCACATAAAGAAATAAACTCATAGCCATAGCCACGTAGTAAATGTCCTTTGCGAACCGCAATCCATGTGGTGTTTAGCCCAAAAATATCAGTTTGAATTTGTTTTAAACGATAGTCACGTTCAACGTCATAAGCCACATTGTTGACAATACCAACACCCATATTCAGTTCAACATAGGTTTTAATCACATCGGCATCTAAAGCAGACATTACGATGTCGACATCCACACCAGCATCTTCAAAAGCTTTGTCAATTTTTGAACGGCCTGTGAAACCGCCGTGATAGGTAATCAGTGGATATTCAGCTAAGTCTGCAATACTAATATTTTGTTTGCTCGCCAGTGGGTGGCTTTGTGGGGTAATAATACTGTGCTGCCAATTATAGAACGGCACGCTAGCCAAATTGTCCTCAGTGGTGAGTGACTCAGTTGCAATACCAATATCAGCTTCACCTTGTAGAAGCATTTCGGTAATTTCAACAGGGCTGGCTTGTTGTAAAATCAAATGTACTTTTGGAAATTCTTTTTTAAACAAATTCACAATAGGCGGTAGCACATAACGCGCTTGCGTATGTGTAGTTGCAATCGTCAAAGTGCCTTCATCGACACGGTTAAAATCATCTGCAAGACGTTTAATATTGTCTGCGTCGACCAACATGCGTTCAACAATGCCCAGTAGTGCTTGACCTGGTTCAGTTAAACCGAGTAAGCGTTTCCCTTTACGAATAAAAAGCTGTACGCCTAATTCATCTTCTAGGTCTTTGATGTGCTTACTGACGCCTGACTGAGAGGTATATAGTGCAGCAGAGGCTTCGGTGAGGTTGAAGTTTTGTCTCACCGTTTCTCGAATAATTCTGAGTTGTTGAAAGTTCATAGTTTTGGATCTCTTTTATGATGAATGAGGCATTCAACATGCCCCATTCAATTGGTCTTAAGCCGCAGGTTTTGCAAATAAATGCAAGTTTGATGGGCTTAACCATACCGTTTGATTAGGTCTAAATTGGTGTAATTTTGCTTCTTCAGAAGTCAGTGAGATTTCAATCAGTTTGCCTTGGCGATCATGGAGCTCTGCAACCACTTTGCCCGCGATCCATAATTCTCGAACGAATGTTGCTTGGATGGCATTGTCTTGCGGCTGTGCATGGATCCTTAATTCATCTGGACGGGCAAAGGCAATCACGTCGCCCGAAGGTGCATTACGTAAAGAATCTAATTGAATACGGTCTTCACCAATTTGGATCGTTCCTGCGTTATTTTGACCTTCGAAACGGTTTGCTTGACCTAGGAAGTCGAACACAAACGGCGTTGCTGGCTTTTCATAAACTTCACGGGGTGATCCAATTTGCTCGACATTCCCTTTATTCATCACAATGATTTGATCCGCGACCTCTAAAGCTTCTTCTTGGTCATGTGTTACAAAGATTGAGGTGATATGAAGTTCATCATGCAAAGTACGTAACCAACGACGGAGCTCTTTACGTACTTTTGCATCCAAAGCACCAAAAGGTTCATCCAGTAATAGTACGCGTGGTTCAACTGCCAAAGCACGTGCCAGTGCAATACGTTGACGCTGACCGCCTGAGAGTTGTGCTGGGTAACGATCTGCCAAGAATCCCAATTGGACTAAGTCCAATAAACGCGTGACACGTTTTTTAATTTCAGCTTCAGATGGGCGTGTTGCACGTGGGCGAACACGGAGACCAAAAGCGATATTGTCAAATACAGTCATATGGCGAAACAAGGCATAGTGCTGAAATACAAAACCAACTTCACGTTCACGTACGTGTACATTGGTTGCATCTTCACCTTCCAAGATGACTTGGCCGCCATCTGCGGACTCAAGCCCTGCAATAATACGAAGCAGGGTAGTTTTACCACAGCCTGATGGCCCAAGTAATGCAACCAATTGACCATCAGGAAAATCGAGAGAAATGTTATTCAGCGCATGGAACGCACCAAAGTGTTTTTCAATATTTTTAACTTGAATACTCATGAGGTCATTCCTTTAAACTGTTGAATCATTATGTTTGTTTTGCTTTTCTTGGCGAAGCTCAACCCATGTTTTTAAAACAAGAGTCACAATCGCTAAAAGCGCCAAGAGTGAAGACACAGCAAAAGCCGCACTAAAGGTATATTCGTTATAGAGAATTTCGACATGCAGAGGCAAGGTATTGGTTTCACCACGAATATGACCTGAAACGACCGATACCGCACCAAATTCACCCATTGCACGTGCATTACACAGAATGACGCCGTAAATTAAACCCCATTTGATGTTGGGTAGGGTTACTTTCCAGAAGGTTTGCCAGCCTGATGCACCGAGTACAATCGCAGCTTCTTCTTCTTCAGTTCCTTGGGCTTCCATGAGCGGAATAAGTTCACGTGCAACAAAAGGAACGGTGATAAAGATTGTTGCTAATACAATGGCAGGAACGGCATACAGAATTTTGATGTCATTATCCATGAGCCAACTACCGAACCAACCTTGCGTACCAAAAATCAGTACCAGCATTAAGCCTGCGATAACAGGGGATACTGAAAATGGCATATCAATAATCGTGGTTAAGATGGATTTACCACGGAAGTTAAATTTGGCCACACACCAAGCGGCTGCAACACCAAATACGACATTCAGTGGGACTGCAATCACCGCGGTTAATAAAGTGAGTTTGACTGCGGATAGCGTGTCTGGATGAACCAAGGCTTGTGCGTATACACCGACCCCTTGTTTAAATGCCTCAACGAACACCAAAATCAGCGGTAAGATCAAACAACTCAAAAAGAACAGTAGAGCAATTGTAATCAGGGTGTAGCGAACCCAAGTTGGTTCACGTGTTGCATCACGCGATTGTAACTTTTCAGCAAGCGCATTACTGTTGATATTCATCGTGCTGTTCTCCCTGTACGACGGCTTGCCCATGCTTGTAACAAGTTAATCAGGAATAAAATGGCAAAAGACAGCACCAACATGACGACTGCAATCGTGGTTGCACCTGCATAGTCATATTCTTCTAAGCGTGAAATAATCATGAGCGGCGCAATTTCTGTTTTAAACGGTTGGTTCCCTGCAATAAAGATCACTGAACCGTATTCACCGACGCCACGAGCAAAGGCAAGTGCAAAACCGGTGATGAGTGCTGGAAATAAAATCGGCAAAATCACTTTGGTCACAATCTGTAAACGGTTGGCACCTAATGCTGATGCTGCTTCTTCTAACTCTGTTTCCAAGTCGCTGAGAACAGGTTGTACAGTCCGCACCACAAAAGGAATACCAATAAAAATCAGTGCCAATGTAATCCCAATTGGGGTATAGGCTACTTGAATCCCTAAAGGTTCAAGATATTGACCAATCCAACCTGTAGGGGCATAAAGCGAAGTGAGTGCAATACCTGCAACAGCGGTGGGTAAGGCAAATGGTAAGTCGACCAAGGCATCTACAATGCGTTTACCCGGAAAACGGTAACGAACTAAACACCATGCCAGAAGTAGACCAAAAACCACATTAATAAACGCGGCGATCAGGGCTGTACTAAAACTGAGTTGCAAAGATTTTAAAATACGTTCTGAACTTAAAATTTCCCATAACCCATCCCAACCAATGCCTAAAGATTTAATGAAAACAGCGGACAATGGAATAAGAACGATTAATGACAAATATGCTAGGGTAAAGCCTAGAGAAAGACCAAATCCTGGCAGCACTCGGGATCGCTGCGACATGATTACTCCTCAAAGAGAGAAAGCTGACCTAAAAAGAGTCAGCTCAAATAAAACTGAATTCCGGCACAAGTATCATTTGCAGCGTTTAAATTGCAAATTTAAATAAATACTTGCTTTCATTGTAAAAACTAATGTTTTTTAGCACATTTTCTGAAATCAAAAAATCATAAATTTCAGGGAATGGCCCAAAACCTGACGCAACATTAATATGTCCGACTTGGCCCAAGTTCTTAGGCCTAATTTTCCATGCTTTTGCCAGTTGCAGCGCATCTTGAAAATTGAGCCAAGGATCATTTTCACTGATGATCATTTGGGTAGGAACTTGTAGCTTGAGTTGGTGGAAATACTGTTGATAGTCGTTTTGGCTCTCACGAGCAAAACCAGCATCACCAAAGCGAGCAGGGTTGGCCGGTGCAACCAGAACTAAATTTTTGATGTTTTGATTTAGTTCAGGATGCTGTGCTAAAGCAGCGACTGTCGTTAAACAGCCAAAGCTATGCGCCACAATTTGAATCGGTTCCTGAATGGCTTGAACTGTTTTGACAAATTGTTCAATCCACTCATGGAGTACGGGTTTATTCCAATCCTGTTGCTGTACACGAGAGCATGACTTGAGCTGACGTTGTAACCACGATTGCCAGTGGTCATGTTCACTTCCACCCACGCCCGGTACAATTACAGTATGAATCATGTCAATGCTCCCTTACAGCTATTTACTGGACTCGGTTTTATTTCGTCGTATTGGCTTTCACAATTTGGTCAAATACACCACCATTTTCAAAGTGCTGTTTTTGTACCTTGGTCCAACCGCCAAATTCTTTATCAATGGTCACCAACTTCAACGGTTTGAAAGTGGTTGCATATTTTTTCAGGACGCTTGCATTACGTGGGCGATAGAAGTTTTTCGCCGCAATTTCCTGTCCAGCAGGTGAATACAAATAGTTGAGATATGCTTTTGCCAGATTCAGATTGCCGTCTTTTTCCGCATTTTTTTCAACAATGGCAACGGGTGGTTCCGCCAAAATAGATAACGAAGGTGTCACAATTTCAAATTTACCTGGTTGTTCACGAATTGCTAAATGTGCTTCGTTTTCCCATGCTAAGAGAACATCACCGATACCGCGCTCAGCAAAGGTTGTGGTTGCGCCACGTGCACCTGAATCCAGCACTTTGGTATTTTTATAAATTTTACGCACGAATTCTTGTGCTTTGGCGTCGTTACCCGCAGGTTGATGCTTTGCCCAAGCCCAAGCTGCTAAGTAGTTCCAGCGTGCACCACCTGATGTTTTTGGATTTGGTGTAATAATGCCAACACCCGGCTTAACGAGGTCGCCCCAGTCTTTAATACCTTGAGGGTTACCTTTACGGACAAGGAACACGATAGTTGAAGTGTATGGTGTCGAGTTATTGGGTAATTTCTTTTGCCAGTTTGTCGGTAAAAGTTTTGCTTTTTCAGCAATTACATCGATATCTGCTGCAAGTGCAAGTGTCACCACATCCGCACCTAAACCATCAATCACTGAACGGGCTTGTTTACCCGAGCCGCCGTGAGACTGTTTGAAGTTGATGTCTTGTCCAGTGCGTTGTTTCCAATAAGCGCCAAACTGTTTGTTGACGTCTTCATAGAGTTCGCGTGTTGGATCATACGACACGTTAAGGAAATCTTTTGCTGCAACACCAAAAGATGTGACTGAAACTAGCGCTGCTAGTACCCCAATTTTTAACTTAGATAAGCTCATGTGAAACCTCAAATTTTAAACGTTTTTTAAACATGAGGCAAGAATACTGTGAGTCTTATTGCTAAAAAAATAATAAAAAATGAATTTTATATGAATAAAAAAGAAAAAGAGTTCGGCTTAGAATTCATTAAACTAAAGCAGAAAATTGTTTCAGGGTAGTTTGGCATGTATTGCTATAAAAATGCACAAGAAATCAAACAAATAGAATTATTAGATCGTGCATTTCACTATGGAGATGGTTGTTTTAGTACAGCGCGTATCCGTGAGGGTGTGATTGAGCTAGAGTCTCTACACATAGCACGCTTGAAATTGGCCTGTGAAAGACTGTTGTTGTCAGCAGATTTAGCCTTTATTCAGCACAGCATCGTGCAATTAAAACAAACCCATGCACACTTAAATGGCACTCTGAAAATTATTATTAGTCGGGGTGAAGGGCAGCGTGGTTATAGTTTGCCCACACATCCTGCTGACGTTTGGATTTTTTTCTATCCGCAAGCATCAGAGGCTTTGACATACAGCGAAATTGATTCAGGGGTACTGCAACATGCGATTGGGTTGAATATGCCACAAATGGTGGGTGTGAAAAGCTTAAACCGTTTAGAACAAGTTTTACTTAAGCATGAGGCAGAACAACATGGTTGGTTGGAAGCTTTGGTCACAGATGTGCAAGGTTCTGTCGTTGAAGGTGTGAGCAGTAATTGTTTCATTCTGCTAAATGATCGATGGATTAGTCCCGAACTTCGTTATAATGGCGTACATGGTGTCATGCGTGCCGAAATATTGGCACGGATGCAGCAACAAGGGATGAACTGTGAGCTGAGAATGATTGATATGGAAGAAATTCCACGCTTTCAAAGTTTATTTTTCTGCAATGCCTTGAGTCCTATGAAAATAGCCAAAAGTTTGAATCATCAGCACTTAGATGTTCAGCCGTGTATAGATTTGTTCCATCGTCTTCAACTTAATCAGATGCAGTAGTATGTCCGCAGCCAAAACCAAATCGAAAAAGAAAACGCAACCACCCCAACGCAAAGTGAAAGGGTTGTTATTGATTGCTGTGAGCATCATTGTTTTATTGATGATTGTACTGTGGTCGAGTTTATTTAAATCCTATCCTGTCGAAGGTAAAAAGCAGTTATTGGCAATTAACTCTGGCGATACCTATTCCGGTTTTATTGACCGCTTAGCCAAAGAAGACATGGCTAGTTTTCCCATTATTTTAAAGCTTTACCAAAAAATATTTATTCATGACACCTTGAAAGCCGGTGTTTATGAAGTGCGTGAAGGTATGAGTATTCGCCAAGTTTTGGATATGATTTCCAATGTCGATAATGCCGAGATGAATCGTATATTGGTGATTGAAGGGACGACCTTTAAACAGCTGGTCGAGGCGTTGAAAAAGGATGCGTTGGTTAAAAAGGAAGTTTCCAATTTACCCATGGATCAGCTTTTAAAAGCCTTAGATATTCCTTATACGCATGCTGAAGGGCTTTTTGCCCCCGATACTTACTTCTTCGCCAAAGGGGAGTCAGACAAAAAAATATTAACAGATTTATACAAACGCCAAATGAAAGCTTTAGATGAAGCATGGGCAAACCGTGCGGCAAATTTACCGTATAAAGAAAAATATGAAGCCCTGATCATGGCCTCTATCATTGAAAAAGAAACCAATGTTGACCGTGAACTGGAGCAAGTTTCGGGTGTGTTTGCGCGTCGTCTTCAACTCGGCATGCGTTTGCAAACGGACCCAACGGTGATCTATGGCATGGGCGATAAATACACAGGCAATATTACCCGCCAAGACTTGCGTACCCCAACAGCCTATAATACTTATACCATCAATGGCTTACCCCCTACGCCAATTGCTTTACCAAGTAAAAAAGCCATTGAAGCTACCATGCATCCAGACAACAGCAAAAACATCTACTTTGTTGCAACGGGCAATGGTGGGCACACATTTAGTGAGACTTTAGAGCAGCACAACCAAGCTGTAAAAGAATATCTCAGCGTTTTAAAAACCAAGAAGGATGAATAGATGTTTATTAGTTTTGAGGGCACAGAAGGTGTCGGTAAAACCACACTGATTCGCAAAATTTATGAGCATCTAGAACAACAAGGTCAGCAGGTTGTTTTAACGCGTGAGCCAGGTGGTACACCAATGGCTGAGCAAATTCGCTCGCTATTATTGTCAGTCAATCATGAAGAGTCGATGTCGAATGATACCGAACTGCTGCTGATGTACGCGGCTCGTGCACAGCACTTAGAACAAGTGATCGTGCCTGCTTTAACGAAACATAAAACCGTATTGTGTGACCGTTTTACCGATGCCAGCTTTGCTTACCAATGTGCAGGACGTGGTTTAAGCCAGTCGAAGCTGCAACTGCTGAATGAGAACTTTGTCAGCCATATGCCAAATATTACATTTTGGCTTGATGCTCCGATTGAGACAGGCATGTCTCGTGCGCGGGAACGGGGAGCTTTGGACCGTTTTGAACAAGAAAAAGTCACTTTCTTTGAAAAAGTTAGAGCAGGTTATCAGCAGTTATGGGAGCAGTATCCTGAGCGGGTCAAACGCTTGGATGCAACACAGTCACCAGAACAGGTTTTTGCACAAGCGTTGCAATATTTAAACTAAAAATAAGCCTGAAATGTTATTTCAGACTGTAGTGAAATACATTTTTCTTTTATAGTCAGTGACAAAGGACTGTATGTTGAAGGAAAAATGAAAAGTAACGTAACTGAGATTGTGGCTTTTTTAGAAAAGGAATTTCCGCAAAGTTTAGAAAAATGTCGTATCGAATCTGTCACTGAGCGCGCAGCAACAGTCGTGTATCAGGTCGATGAGCGCGATTTGCGACCGGGTGGAACGGTATCAGGCCCAACCATGATGACTCTTGCAGACTATGCATTGTATATCGCCATTTTAGGGGAAATTGGGCTGGTCGGTTTAACCGTGACCACCAATTTATCGGTCAACTTTCTAAGTAAACCTGCAGCTTCAACAAATATCCGCGGTGAATGTAAGTTAATGAAAGTTGGCAAAGCATTGGTGGTTGGGGATGTGTGGTTGTATTCAGTGGGTAAGGATGAACCCATTGCACATGTGGTGGGAACTTATTCTATTCCACCCAAATCCTAAAAAATGTCTGAATAAAAAAGCCTGACGAATCAGGCTTTTTTTAAATTAGTTATTCACTAAAGGGGTTTCAACTTTAAAATTTAAAGGGGTGAGTACGGTTTTACGCAGTTCATTCGATAGTTCTGGGTAATCTAAAGTGTAGTGTAGACCGCGCGATTCTTTACGCTCCATAGCACAGCGCACGATCATTTCAGAGACTAAAACTAAATTACGTAGCTCAATCAGATTTTTGCTGACTTGGTAATCTTGGTAATACTCGGTAATTTCTCGCTTCAACATTTCAATGCGGTGTAGCGCACGTTCAAGACGTTTCGTAGTACGCACAATGCCGACGTAGTTCCACATGGTTTGACGGAGTTCATCCCAGTTTTGCAAAATCACCACATCTTCATCAGGATTCATCACTTGCGAGTCATCCCAAGACGGAGCAGTTGGGGATTGGTAACTTGAATCAAAACTTTTTTCGATGTGCTCTGCTGCACTCATGCCATACACAAAACACTCTAATAGTGAGTTACTGGCCATACGGTTAGCGCCATGCAAACCTGTGTATGAGGTTTCCCCAATTGCATAGAGACCTGTAATGTCAGTTTGACTGTGTTCATCAACCACCACACCGCCACAGGTATAGTGCGCAGCAGGAACAACAGGAATCATTTCCTTGGTAATGTCGATGCCCAGTTCGAGCAAACGTGCATACAAGGTTGGGAAATGTTCTTTAATGAAACTTTCGGGCTTATGACTAATGTCGAGCCAAACGTGACGAATACCTAAGCGTTTGATTTCATAGTCAATCGCTCGCGCCACAATGTCACGGGGTGCAAGTTCTGCGCGCTCATCAAAGCGCAACATAAAGCGTTCACCATCGGGTAAACGTAAATAAGCACCTTCACCACGCATTGCTTCAGTAATGAGGAAAGAGCGTGCTTGCGGGTGGTATAAACAGGTTGGGTGGAATTGGTTAAATTCCATATTGGCCACGCGGCAACCCGCACGAAACGCCATGGCAATACCATCGCCCGTTGCAATGTCTGGGTTCGAGGTATACAGATAGGCTTTCATGGCACCGCCACACGCCAGCGCGGTAAAAGGGGCTAAAAAGGTATGTACTTTTTCAGTCTTTTCATCGAGTGCATAGAGTCCTAATGCGCGATTTTGTTCTTCTAAGCCCAGTTTTTGAGAGGTAATTAAATCGATAGCGATGTAATTTTCAAAAATGGTGATGTTGTCTTTTTCAATCGCACGTTCAACTAAGGTAGTTGAAATGGCACGACCTGTGGCATCTGCGGCATGAATAATACGGCGTTGAGAATGTCCACCTTCACGCGTTAAATGCAATTGCTCTTGATCATCAAGGGTAAACTGCACGCCGTGTTTCAGTAGAAAATCAACAGAAGGTTTACCGCCTTCAACGGTTTGCTTTACGGCTTCGGTCTCACACAAGTGAGCGCCAGCAATCATGGTGTCATCAATGTGCTGTTCGATGGAATCCGTTTCATCTAAAACAGCGGCAACGCCACCTTGTGCATAGAAGGTACTTGCATCGGTCAGGTTTGATTTTGCAAGAACAGCAATATTGAAATGTTGAGGCAACGATAAGGCTAAGCTCAGGCCTGCACCGCCACTTCCCACAATAATCACATCAAAATGATGTGTTGTGTTTAAATTAGACATGTCCATCAGCTAATTTGGAAAAAGTTCGCTAATGACAGCGCTTTTTTCACGAAAAGGCAAGGGTAAAATCTCTACAATTGATGGGAAATATAAATAAAGAACGTATTTTTTAAGCAAAGTTTAAGCACTTGTTTATACAAACATAATAGAACATATTATTACCCAAGATAGACAAACTTTATGCTAAAAACGCTAATACATAAATTGATAACAAACATATAGGTCAATACTTGATATGAAAAGTCGCGCGATACAAACTGGTTTTTTTGCTGTTGCATGCACAATGGCTGCGGTACAAACACAAGCAGCACCTGTTGATTTCTCAAACTTGGTTGAGCAAGTCAGCCCTGCTGTAGTTAGTGTAAATGTGGTTAAAAAGATGACTCAAGAAGAGTTACTGCAGCAGCAAATACCTGAGATTTTGAAGCGTTTTTTTGGTAATCAAGTCATTATTCCGCAGCAGCAAGCGCCGCAAGAAAAAACGGCTTATGGCAGCGCATTTTTTATTAGTAAAGATGGGTATTTACTGACAAATCACCACGTCGTAGAAGATGCATCGAAAGTCACGATTATGTTTAATGACCGTCGTGAACTGGATGCGACTGTGGTGGGGAGTGATGAACGAACGGATGTGGCCTTGCTTAAGGTGAATGGTACAAATTTTCCATCACTGCGTGCAGGCAATGTTGATCAACTGCGTGTAGGCGAACCTGTACTTGCGATCGGTTCACCGTTTGGTTTCGACTATTCTGCTTCAGCGGGAATCGTGAGTGCGAAAATGCGTAATATGATGGGGGAGACATCAGTACCCTTCATTCAAACAGACGTAGCTCTCAACCCTGGAAACTCAGGTGGTCCGTTATTCAACCAACAGGGTGAAGTAGTTGGTGTGAACTCGCGTATCTTCAGTGGTACGGGCGGTTATATGGGGCTGTCTTTCTCGATCCCAATTGATGTCGCAATGGATATTGCTGATCAACTTAAGAAAACCGGCAAAGTTACGCGTTCTTATTTAGGCTTCAATCTACAAGATTTAGATCGAAATTTGGCAGAGTCTTATAATTTGCCAAAACCTGAAGGTTCGCTGATTACCAATGTTCAGCCAAATTCACCTGCACAGAAAGCGGGGCTAAAAGCAGGCGATATTATTTTAAAATTCAATGGAACGCCGATTTCGCGTACCTCTGAGTTATTGAACTATTTAAATCGTACCATGCCAAATCAAACGGTACAGCTAGAAGTACTGCGTGATGATAAAAAGCGTAATATATCGGCAACATTAACCACTGCACCAGATGATACACCTGCAAAATCAGATACAGTTACACAAAGTAAAGGGCCTGTCTTAGGTATTGCTATCCGAAATTTAGCACCTGCTGAATTGTCACAACTCAATGTGAAAGGTGGTGTGTTAATTCAAGAAGTGAAACGTGGCGGCGCAGCAGCACAGTCAGGTATGGCGGCTGGTGATGTGGTCACTCACATTAATAGTAAAGTCGTAAAAGACACCAATGATTTTGTCCAAGCGGCATCTGAATTGAAAAAAGGTCAGGTTGCCCGCGTTGGAATTATCCGACAAGGCACACCAGCCATTTTAGGGATGCGCATCCAATAAGCGAAAAAAGCCACTCTTCGGAGTGGTTTTTTATTTTTTGCAATTTGATGATGCCTGTTATTTGCGTACACTGCCATCTTCATAAGGATGTTTAGATTCAATAGAGTGTTTATGAGTAGTATTTTTGACTTAAGGCTTCAAGTACAAGCAGAACATATCGACCAGTTAGGCCATGTGAATAACGTCGTTTATATACATTGGATGCAGGATGTTGCAACAGCACATATTGATGCACTGGGTTTAGGCTTAAAAGAGTATATCGAGTTAAAACATGCCATGGTTGCGGTTGAGCATCATGTGCAGTATCGAAAGGCTGCATTTGAAGCAGATGAAATAATCTTACGTACATGGTTTGATGATATAAACGCATTATATTCATCACGCCAATATGTGTTTTATAGACCGAAAGACAATAGTATTTTATTTGTTGCGCAAACCAAGTGGGCTTGCGTAGAGATTGAAACAGGCCGTGCAAAACGTATGTCACCTAGTTTTACCCAAGCTTACCAACCGCTTGCAAAAGATGTGAATGCCTTAGATTTTTCAATGGATTATTCAAAAAGCCCAGTGAAAAGCGAAAACACGTAAAAAAGCGTCAGAGTTGTGAAAAGGAAGCGTATTAATATGGATACTTTGAAAAAACCATCTGCTATAATCCTTCGCAATTTCTATTCGGCTTTTGTTATGCATCGAAATTTGTCTGCATAACGCTTCATTTTGTTCAAGGTAGCCCATGGCGCAAGCTAAAAAATCTGTTGATATTAAAAATATCCGTAACTTCTCGATTATTGCGCATATCGACCACGGTAAGTCGACGCTTGCCGATCGCTTTATTCAGACCTGTGGTGGTTTGCAAGATCGTGAAATGCAAGCCCAAGTACTAGACTCCATGGAACTTGAACGTGAGCGTGGTATTACTATTAAGGCTGCGTCGGTTACTTTGTATTATACTCATCCAAATGGGCAAGAGTATCAATTGAACTTTATTGATACACCAGGGCACGTTGACTTTTCGTATGAAGTATCACGCTCACTGGCTGCTTGTGAAGGTGCTTTGTTGGTTGTAGATGCGGCGCAAGGTGTGGAAGCACAGTCAGTTGCGAACTGCTATACCGCTATTGAGCAAGGTCTTGAAGTTCTACCAGTGCTCAACAAAATTGATTTACCACAGGCTGAACCTGAACGTGTAATTCAAGAAATTGAAGACATTATTGGTATTGAAGCGACGGAAGCGCCAACCTGTTCTGCGAAAACAGGGCTTGGGATTGATAGCGTTTTAGAAACCCTAGTCAATGTTATTCCTGCACCTATAGGTGATCGTGATGCGCCATTACAAGCTTTAATTATCGACTCTTGGTTTGATAACTACTTAGGCGTGGTTTCTTTGGTCCGTGTGAAAGAAGGTCGGGTGCGTAAGGGCGACAAGATGTTGATGAAGTCAACAGGCCAAACGCATATTATTACCTCTGTCGGTATTTTCAATCCTAAGCATACAGAAACAGACATTCTTGAAGCGGGTGAAGTTGGTTTCGTTATCGCCGGGATTAAAGACATTTTTGGTGCGCCAGTCGGTGATACCATTACCCTTGCCAGCACACCAGATGTCAAAACTTTGCCAGGCTTTAAAAAAGTGAAGCCGCAGGTTTATGCAGGTTTGTTTCCAATTGATTCAAGTGAATTTGAACCGTTCCGTGAAGCTTTGCATAAACTTCAGATCAATGACTCGGCGTTATTCTTTGAACCTGAAAGCTCAGATGCTTTAGGTTTTGGTTTCCGTTGTGGCTTCTTAGGTATGCTACATATGGAAATCGTGCAAGAGCGTTTAGAGCGTGAGTATGATTTAGACCTCATTTCATCTGCACCAACTGTGATTTATGAAGCGGTGATGAAGAATGGTGAAACGATTTATATCGATAGCCCATCTAAAATGCCAGATGGTTCAACGGTCGAAGACCTACGTGAGCCGATTGCTGAGTGCCATATCCTTGTACCACAAGAGTATTTGGGTAATGTCATGACTTTATGTGTGGAACGCCGTGGTGTTCAAAAAGACATGAAGTTTATGGCGAACCAAGTTTCAATTACCTTTGAAATTCCAATGGCGGAAGTGGTGATGGACTTCTTTGATAAATTGAAGTCGTGTTCACGCGGTTTTGCGTCGCTTGATTATAACTTTGTACGCTTTGAGAGTTCATCATTGGTAAAAGTCGATGTTCTAATCAATGGCGATAAAGTCGATGCCTTGGCAATGATTTGTCACCGTCAAGATGCCCGTCACCGAGGTATTGCATTGGTTGAAAAAATGAAAGATTTGATTCCACGTCAAATGTTTGATGTGGCAATTCAAGCCGCCATTGGCGCACAAATTATTGCTCGTTCAACCGTAAAGGCAATGCGTAAAAACGTATTGGCGAAATGTTATGGTGGTGACGTTTCTCGTAAGAAGAAACTGCTATCGAAGCAAAAAGAAGGTAAAAAACGCATGAAGCAAGTGGGAAGTGTAGAAATCCCACAAGAAGCGTTCTTGGCTGTGTTGAAAGTAGAAAGATAAAAAGGTAGGAATATAAGCCCATGGATTTTGATTTTAATTTGATACTTGTTCCTGTCACACTGATTTTCTTTTTGGTGTGGTTGCTCGATAAGTTTGTATTTAAACAACGAGCGACGAAAGGCAAGGGAAATGAAAATTTTGTCATTACATGGGCTTATGATTTCTGGCCAGTCCTTGCGATTGTTCTATGCTTACGTTCATTCTTTTATGAACCTTTTAATATTCCTTCCGACTCGATGGTGCCGACTTTAGAAACTGGTGACTTCATCTTGGTCAATAAGTTTGACTATGGTGTTCGCCTACCGATTGTGAATAAAAAAGTGATTGATGTGGGTGAGCCTGAGCGTGGTGATGTGATTGTCTTCCGTTATCCACCGCAACCGACGATCAGCTATATCAAACGTGTGGTTGGTATTCCTGGCGATCACATTGTTTTTGATCATGGCCAATTAACTATTAATGGTCAAAAAATTGCTAAAGTGCCTGTAGAATTTAGCCGTGAAAAAGATAGTTTAGATACGCCTACTTCGATATATCATAAAGAAACCATTGGCAAGCATACCTTTACTATGCGTGAGTTAGAAGGTGTCAATGTTGCACGCCAAGCACCCTATATTAACTTTGTAGAAAATGGTAAATACTCTGCTGAAAATGGTTTATATTGGGAAGTGAAAGTAAAAGAAGGTGAGTACTTTGCGATGGGGGATAATCGCGACCAAAGTGCTGACAGTCGTTTCTGGGGAATGGTTCCTGAACAGAACCTAACAGGTCGTGCATTCTATATTTGGATGCATAAAGAGCCTGGCTTTAAGTTGCCGTCATTTAACCGTAACGGTAGCATTGACTAATATCGATTCGGAAAATAAAAAATGCGCAAGAATCAACAAGGGGCATCTTATATCGCCATTTTATTTGCAATCATGGGGTTTGCATTTATGGCGAAAGTGGCAATTGCAGTTTGGGCTCCTTATTTTGATGATCGGATGATCAATAGCCAAATTGAGGAAGTATTTCAAAGCAGCCCGAAAAGCATTCAGCCTGCGGAGTTTGAAAAGCAACTTTCAAAACGTCTGGAAATGAATAGTATTCGCGATGTGAAGATTAAAGAAATTATGCAAGTCACCAATACCGAAGGGTTGCAGGTGAAAAAGGAGTATGAGGTAAGAAAACCCTTCTTGCTGAATATAGATTTAGTATTAAAGTTCGAGAAAAGTTTTGATCAAAGCTCAGTCCAAGCTAAGTGAAGCCCGCTTAGCGAGCCGTATCGGTTATCAGTTTAAACAACCTGAATTACTTCAGCTTGCACTGACCCACCGATCGGTGAGCCACAAATACAACTATGAGCGCCTAGAGTTTCTAGGCGATTCTTTGTTAGGGATGATTATTGCAAATTATCTCTATAAAGCTTATCCAGCTGAGAACGAAGGTCGTTTGACGCGTATGCGTGCAACCTTGGTTCGTCAGGAAGCTTTAGGTAAAATTGCAAATGATTTAAAACTGAGCCAGTCACTCATTTTAAGTACAGGCGAGTTAAAATCAGGTGGACATCATCGCGAGTCCATCCTTGCGGATACGGTTGAATCGATTATTGGTGCAATCTATGTGGATTGTAGTGATTTAATGGTGTTAGAGCCGATTGTGTTAAAATGGTACGAGCCATATTTAGACCATATCGAGCCAACCGATCAACTCAAAGATCCTAAATCTCGTTTACAAGAATATCTTCAAGCACGAAAAAAAGCTCTCCCAGTTTATGATGTGGTTGATATTCAAGGTGATGCACCCAATCAGCATTTCAAAGTGGAATGTAAAGTGGATGGATTGTCCGTTGTAAGTGGTGAGGGCACCAGTCGCCGTTTTGCTGAACAAGCTGCTGCGGCGGATATTTTAAAACTTTTGGAGCAGTAATCTGCCATGTCAAATTCTTCCGATCACATCGATGCTGATCACGAGTCGCAAAGCGACAGTAATGATTTAATTAGCCAATTTTTTAGCGAACAAGGCACAGAAATCCCAACGGATTTTCGTAGCGGCTTTGTGGCAATTGTAGGTCGTCCAAACGTAGGCAAGTCTACGTTGATGAACCATTTGTTGGGTCAAAAATTATCGATTACTTCACGTAAACCACAAACCACACGTCATAAGATTGTGGGAATTGATTCACGTGCAAAATCTCAAGCAGTATTTGTTGATACACCAGGGATGCATAAAAAAGAAGTACGCGCCATCAACAAAATGATGAACCGTGCTGCGTCTTCTGCATTGCGTGATGTCAACTTGGTATTGTTTGTTCTAGATGCAGACAAGTGGACTCAAAACGATGAGCTCGTTTTGGAAAAACTCAAAAATGCTGAGATGCCTGTGATTCTTGTGATCAATAAAATTGATACACTTGAAAATAAAAACCATGCATTACCCTTGATTCAAGAACGTGCAAAATTAATGAATTTTGCTGAGATTGTTCCTGTTTCTGCACTACGTGGTGCAAACTTAGACCATCTGCGCGATACCATTGAAAAATATTTACCTTTCCAGCCACCGATGTATTCATTGGATCAATTGACAGATCGTTCTGAACGTTTCTTGGCATCAGAAATTATCCGTGAAAAGATTATGCGTCAGTTGGGTGAAGAGCTACCTTATGATTTAACCGTGCAAATTGAGTCGTTTAAGACTGAAGAAGCAACGGTGAATGAAAAAACAGGTCGTCCAAAACCAGCATGTACGTATATTGATGCAACGATTTTTGTAGACCGTCCAGGTCAAAAAGCGATTGTGATTGGTGAAAAAGGCGCTAAGCTTAAGAAAATTGGTATGGATGCGCGTATCGATATGGAAAAAATGTTTGAACAAAAGATCATGCTGACGCTTTGGGTTAAAGTGAAAGGTGGTTGGTCTGATGATGAACGTGCATTGAAAAGCTTAGGTTATAGCGATATCTAAGTTTTAAGAAAACAAATTTTTATAGGGATGGTGTTATGGTCAAAGTGTTCGCAGTAATGGCTTGTATGTTGTTTTTGCAAGGTTGTATACACAAGATCGTCACCGTTCCTGTAAAGATTGCCTATAAAACCACAAAAGGCGTGGTGAAAGGAACCGCAGCGGTGGTTGGCGCTGTTATCCCAGATGGGGATGATGAAGACAGCGAACAGAATGATAAAGATAAAAAAGATTAGTTAATTCCTCATGCGCAATGAAGTACTGCATGGTTATTTAATTCACCATAGAAAATACCGTGAACGTAGTCATATTGTGCATTTATTTACCCAAGAGCATGGGCGAGTTGATGGCATTCTAAGGCAAACCCCGCCGCCACAATATCAGCCGATTTGTTTACAAGCTTCGGGTAAATCTGAACTCAAAAATTTTACAAAACTTGAAATTGTCAATCAGCCGATTTTTTTCTTCGGGGATGCTTTTTTTTCAGGTTTTTATCTCAATGAGATCCTACTCAGGCTGTGTCCGCTCGAAGTACAAATGGAGCAAAGTTTTGCTCAATATGCGCATACGCTAACGCAATTACAACAACTAGCGCAGCAAGCAAATCCTAATCAATTTTTAAAACAAATTCTAAGACAGTTTGAGCACGAACTGCTGGAAGATTTGGGCTATGCCTTAGATTTTTCGACCGATGCCAATCAATTGGAAATTCAGGCATCACTCAACTATATATTCCAGCTGAATGAAGGCTTTATTCCTACTGCACAAGCCTCGCGAGCGACCTTAAATGGACAGCAAATTTTAAGCATGTGCCAATATGAAAAGGGTAGGGATTTTGGTTTGGAACAGTTACAATTACTGACCAAGTTGTATCGACAAATGATCAGTTCCTTGTTGGGCGATCGCCCCTTAAAAAGTCGTCAGTTGTGGATTCAGAACACTCAAACTCAATCGTAATTAGGAAATGAATATGGCTGCATTACTTGGTGTAAATATTGACCACGTGGCAACTTTACGACAAGCGCGTGGGACTTTTTATCCAGATCCAGTCAATGCAGCATTGATCTGTGAGCAAGCAGGAGCGGAAGGGATTACCTTGCATTTACGTGAAGACCGTCGTCATATTCAAGATGATGATGTGCGTCGTATGCGCCCAGCACTTAAAACACGTATGAATTTGGAACTTGCAGTTACAGAAGAAATGATTGCATTTGCCAAAGAAATTAAACCGCACCATGTGTGTTTCGTTCCTGAAAAACGCCAAGAAGTGACGACCGAAGGTGGTTTAGATGTGGTTGGACATTTTGACGATGTCAAAGCGGCAACTCAAGCCTTGTCTGAGATTGGCTGTGATGTGTCCTTGTTTATTGATGCTGACTTTGCACAAATTGATGCAGCAATTGCTTGTGGTGCACCAACCATTGAAATTCATACAGGCGCTTATGCTGATGCAGAAACAGCTGAAGCTCAGCAACATGAGCTTGAGCGTATTATAAAAGGTGCTGAATATGCAGCATCAAAAGGTTTGGTAGTCAATGCTGGGCACGGACTCAACCTTGAAAATGTAACGCCAATTGCGCAAATTCCACAGATTCACGAATTAAACATCGGACATTCCCTAATTGCGGATGCTATTTTTGTGGGCTTGGAACAAGCTGTACGTGAAATGAAAGCAGTGATTAAAGCTGCACGTTAATTCTAAAGTTTTTAAGATTTGAATATGTCGAATATCAATTATGATGAACTCATGAAGCCCGTCATGGACTTCTTGGGCTGTGAAACACCAAAAGCTTGGTTGGCTGAAGCACTGACTAATCTTGATGTGCTGATGCAAGACCATGCGAATTGTGAGAAGAAAGCTGCAGGTACAGCGATGAACCTGATGTTTCGCTATAGTTTTTTTACCGATTTGCAAGTCAAGCTTGCACAACTGGTTCGTGAAGAAATGCTGCATTATGAGCAAGTGCTTGAATTTATGAAAAAGCGCGGGCTAGAGTGGAGCAATCTGAGTGCAGGTCGCTATGCGGGTGGTTTACGTAAAGAAGTGCGGACTTATGAGCCTGAGGCTTTAATTGATATTTTAATCATTGGTGCCTTTGTAGAAGCACGTTCATGTGAGCGTTTCTACGCGTTAGCACCTTTGGTAGATGAAGAATTAGGTCGTTACTATCGCTACTTGCTGAAGTCTGAATCACGCCATTTTGAAGACTACTTGGCTTTGGCTTTAGAGGTTGCGCAAACGGGGAAATTGAAAAATCCGAAAGAAGATATTCAAGCCCGTATTGATCATATCCGTAATGTCGAAAAAGAGCTAATTAGTACACCTGATAATGTGTTCCGTTTCCATAGTGGCGTGCCTGCGGAAGCGGCTTAGGAATAAAGCGGGTGAATGTCACAGTTTGTAAACTGTTCAAAATTTACAGATTCTCAGTGTAGATAGCCTTGACTCATTAAAAAGCCCAATTTTATCGATTGGGCTTTTTAATTAAAGAAGGGTAAATGTGATGTATTGAGAGCTGTAATTCCTTTCCATAAAATCGCGAAATATGAGTCAGTGGAATGAGTTGTTTAAGTATGGATGTTTAGTGATTTTGAGGATGATTTATTGTACTTTTTTATATCTTCCACGTTCCACCATTGCACATCATGAAAAATTGTTGCATCAGAAAGAGTATTTCGCAAAGTCTCAGAGACATGACTTAATTGGGTTGAAAGATCTATTTTCTTAAAAAAATATTTTTTAATGATTGGCTGTGCTGGGTGAATAAAAATTAAAAATAAGTTGTCATTTTGCTCATAGCGATTATATTCAATAAAAATATCTTTATAAGCGGAATCACTAAAACTAAGCTGGTATCCCCAATCTTCATTGTGAATTGCAGCGATTTCGAGTTGTTGTTGATTGAATTGTTCAGCAAGATGTTGGGCTAATAATTCACTAGTAATTTGTCCCTCCCATTTTTTATTTCAGTTGCTGTGATCGGGAAGTGATCTGAACAAACATCCACGTGTGTTTTAAATGTGCCCATTATTTTTATTGTGAATCATTTTTTAGTGTTTTTAAGATAAGTTATTTTTCGAGAATGGTCTAGTTCTGGCTTTCTGTTGGGTTTAGCTGGAAGATTTACATCTTAAGCAGCGAAACTTTTAAGACGTAGAAAAGAACAAAGCCCACAACATATAGTGTGGGCTTTCTTGAATTTGGCTCTCCAACCTGGGCTCGAACCAGGGACCTGCGGATTAACAGTCCGTCGCTCTACCGACTGAGCTATTGGAGAATCTGCATGTGATTATAAGGACATTTCATAGTGGGTCAAGTCTAAAATGTCATGTTGCTGTCATTTTTATATTGGATGCTTTTTATTTGAACAAAAAAATCATTTTCAAAAAAAAACGTATTGAAGTGCTTGCAATGTTGAAAAGTCGTTGATAGTCTGATTTTAACAACAGAGCGTTTAAGTGAAAACTTAAACAGTGTGGATTTATAACCAACTTGCCAGCACTAAAATGGCTAAACAGGAGAAAGCGAATGAATACGCTTACCATTTCCGATATTTTTGCAAACCTAGCTGATTATCAAGATCAGTATCTCTCTATTATTTCAAACCCTGAACAATACTATACCCCTGTAGAGTCAGCCTATATTGATGTTTGGCCAGTCGGTTGTACAGACTTGTATTTGGGTGATTTATTACAACTTTGGTTTAGTGAGCGTTGGCTAGTCAACAGTCCTTGTCAGTTGCTTTCAACACAGTCGACGACTACTCTTAAAAAGACTGTGCAGCGAGAGCATGATTTGTATTTGTATCAGTTGTCAGGCAGTACTTTATCAGGCAGTAATCATTCAAAAGTCTGGTCTGCTGCTGAAGGCAAAAGCTTAGAGGTGAGTTTAGACAGTGCGTTTAAATACTATTGTATTTATAAAGGGGCTGAACGTCCCGATGCCTCAAAATTGCAGACGCTGAAGACGTTTAAAACCGCAATTTGATCTGTCATGCTGAAGTAAAGTTTACTTTGGCGTGAAAAAGGCACTGAATATTATCAGTGCCTTTCGTTTTTAGGGACGAATAATCATACAGGTGGCTGTTGCATGGGCGTAGAGTTTACCGTCTTCATCTACAATTTTACCTTCAGAAATACCTAGGTTCTTACTGATGTTGATCACGCTGCCGATGGCAAGTAGTTCTTTGTCTCTTGGAATCGGTCGGCACATTTTAATATTCAGATCAATGGTGCCATAGCCAACACCAGCTTCAAGCATAGTATGTACGGCACAACCCGTCACTGAGTCGAGTACTGTTGCTGCAAAGCCACCATGCACGCCACCAAGCGGGTTTAAATGGCGATGATCTGCTTTTGCTTTAAAGCTAATTTTCCCTTCAGAAACTTCAAAAGGCTGCATGGGAATAGTTTCACTGATACTTGCAGGTGGAATTTTTCCTGTACACATGGCTTCTAAGAGTTGTAGTCCTGTCATTTCTTTGGGATTCATCTTGTTCATTCCTATATTTATCTATGAGTTCCTTTTTGGAACCTGTTGTCCAATTAAACAAAATTCAGTCTTTTCGTCAAGATTCAGCATTGGATTGATCAGTACAAAAATCAACGAAATCGTAATCATGGATTGAGCTCATGCTATGAACATATTGTAGGGAAAAGATTTAGGATTATTCATTTTGATAATTTGAGTGTTGATAGAACAGAGCAGCCTAAACGTGAGCATTGTTTTAAAATGGTGCACAAAATTTATACACTCTTTTGTTTTTTATTTATATATAAGATAAACAAGGTTTTAGTAATTTACACAGTCTTCACATGAAGAGGGAACTCACAATGAACGTGTCCTGTTTATGCGGTAAAACCAAGTTCCAAGCCGCACTCAAAAATCATGATGTCCATGCTTGTCATTGTTCTATGTGCCGCCAGCAGTCGAGCGGGGTGCTCATGAGTATTGATGTCGAACCCAGTAGTTTAAAGTTTGACAATCAAGAATATTTAAAATTATTCAAATCATCAGACTGGGGTGAGCGAGGTTTTTGTAGCGAATGTGGCACGTCGCTTTTTTGGCGAACTCAGGACGGCAGCTATTGCAATATCAATGTATTTGCGATGGAAGAACAGCCAAAAGATTTAAAACTTACAACAGAAATTTATATTGATAATAAGCCTGATTTTTACCAATTCAAGTATTCTACGGAGCAGCTCACGGAAGCGGATGTGATTGCTTTATTTTCACCAGATGATGCTAAATAATAAGGTATTTAGGTTGAATCATCTGAGTTGCACATTGATATTGCTGATAAATTTCATGAGAAAAACTCTCTAGATTTAATAAGATATATTCGATATATCTAAAGCAGGCTGTTGAATAAGGACGCTCAAACATGCTGCTTAAAATTTCCATTGCAATGTTGGCCTTTGCAGCCAATTCGGTGCTATGTCGTTTAGCGTTGGCTGAGCAGCAGATTGATCCGATGAGTTTTAGCTTACTTCGGGTCTGTAGCGGTGCAATGGTGTTATTTCTACTGTATATGCTCTCTACTCATAAGGCCAAAATAGAGTGGAGTGTAAAAAATGGATTTTTTCTTGCCTTATATATTGTGGCTTTTTCACTGGCCTATTTGCATATCGACGCGGGTGTAGGTGCATTACTACTGTTTGGGACAGTGCAGTTAAGTATGGTCAGTTATGGCCTGTGTCATGGTGAAAAAATCAATTTGCGACGCGGGTTGGGGCTGGTGATCGCTATTTTAGGTCTTTTGATTTTATTGCTACCAGGGGCTTCGGCACCTCCTTTGGGTTATGCTGCATTGATGGTGCTTTCAGGCATGGGTTGGGCAATGTATAGCATCGCGGGTAAGAATATGCATAATCCACTGACCAGTAGCTTGGCAAATTTTGTAGTGGCGATTCCTTTTGTTATCTTGGTCTATTTGTTTTTTTACACACAGAGTTTTATCCAGCCAAAAGGTATGCTGTTGGCACTCTTATCTGGTGGTTTGGCATCGAGTGGAGCATATGTACTTTGGTATGCCATAGTGAAAAAAATTGATCGGGTCACGGCCAGTAGCGTGCAATTGTCCGTGCCGTGTTTGGCGATTCTGGGTGGGGCATTGTTTATTGGTGAGCCTTTGAGCTGGCGGATTATTTTGTCTGCAGTTATTGTGCTGGCTGGTATAGGTTTAGTGATTTGGGTGTCGAATAAAAAGGAAATTCCTAATAAAATTGAAAATTAGAAGATGTAAATAATGAAAGAGAATAATGTATTGATTCCTGAAATTTACGCCTCTTATCCTTATGATGGAAAGATTTTAGAATATTATCAGGGCGTTTTGAATCGGTGTATATCGTTTTGCATCCATTTTATAAAGCGGTCACATTGGAACTGGAACGTTATAATGTTGAAACGTGGCCTGAAAAAAATGAGTTTATCGAAGGCTGTTATCCGATTTCATGGCATGAAATTTTAAATTTAGTTGGGCTAGATAATATCTCTCAAATAGATGTTGCATTAAGAACGATGATCGGCGGTATTAAACAACAATATGAAAATATAACTTGGGAAAAGCTAGTCCTTGATTTATACAAGCAGAGTGAAATTATTAATCCATGTGATAATGGGCATATTTCTCCATTTTTAGAGAATCCTCTTTTAGATGCAATAAAAAAGCTGGGTTATGAGTTTTTGTTGACTGTTGATGAACATGGAATAAATCAACCGAAAAAAATACATATTAGGGTCTGTTGACATTTACTGTTCATAATTAACCCTATAAAGGTAGCCATAAAAATATACAGGCTAAAGCAACAGAACTTTGATAATTTCTTTTGAGCTTGTCATATCGAGTAGCTATTCCTCTAAATTGCTTTAATCTACAAAACATATTTTCAACTAAATGCCTGATTTTATATAAATACCAGTCCATATGGTCATTGTTAGATTGGCTATTCGTTTTCTTTGGTATATTCGCTTTAGTCCCTGTTTTCCTGATCTGTTCACGCAGTGGTTCTGAATCATAGCCTTTATCTGCGCATACCACTTTTGTCTCTTTTAAATCTAATGTTGATATTAAATCAGGTGCAACTTTAACATCATGTGTGGTTCCATCGGTAATTATGAAATCAATAGGATTGCCATGTGCATCAACAATCAAATGTATTTTTGAGGAGTTTCCTCCTACACTTTTAGAAATAGATTGATTCGCTATGCCAGCAGAATGTTGATGAGCACGTACATGAGAGCCATCAATAAAAATCCACTCCATATCGGGGCATGAGGCTAGCAATTTGAATAATCTAAGTAACTTACCGCTGCTTGACCAACGATTAAAACGTTTGAAAATAGAGTTTGAATGACCAAAACAACAAGGAATATCTCGCCACGGACAGCCTGTTCTAATTCTATAGAGAATAGCTTCAATAAAATTGCGTAAATTTGAGTTGTGGTGAATGGATAAATTACGCAGAATAGCTTTCAACTTTTGCCAGTGTTGATCTGTCAGCATGGTACGAGGCATAGCGAATAGTAAAATTGGGTTTGGCGATTTGATTTTACTACTTCGCTATTTTTTAAGCTAAAAGTGTCAACACACCCTAATGATTTGATCGCAAATGATCTTCTTGATGTATGCAATTACACTGAAGATCATCAACTTTTATTTGCTACACATTGGGACAGTCACTGTACCTTTTTATGTTCTTCCAAAAAAATCATTGATCAAATTTTAAAAATTCATCCATTTGAAGGATTTTTCTGTACACCGAATACGGAAGTATATTGGGGACTTCACCAAATTTAAGCCATAAAAAAACCCGCGAAGTTCGCGGGTTTCTCTAATCTAACTTTAAAGGGTTAAATTATTTTTCAGCAGCAATTGAAGCAATCGCAGCATCTACGCCTTCGATTGAATCAGCCGCTTTCTTGATACGTGCAAGCGCATCTACAAGTACTTCGTCAGCAGTTGCATAAGAAATACGCATGAAACCGCCCAAGCCGAATGCATCACCAGGAACTACAGCTACGCCAGTTTCTTCCAATAACCATTCAGAGAATTCTGTGCAAGATTTTAAGCCTTTCGCACGAATCAATGGACGGATGTTTGCATATGCATAGAATGCACCATCAGCAGGTAAGCAAGAAATACCGTTGATGTCGTTCAAACCGCTAACAACTAAGTCATGACGGCGTTTGAATGCTTCAATCATTGGCTCAAGAACATCTTGAGGGCCATTCAATGCAGCTTCAGCAGCAACTTGTGAAATAGAAGTTGGGTTTGAAGTTGATTGCGATTGGATTTTTTTCATTGCGCCAATAAGCTTTGCAGGGCCCGCTGCATAGCCAATACGCCAGCCAGTCATTGCATACGCTTTAGACACACCGTTTAACACGATTGTGCGGTCATAAAGGTCTGGTGCAACTGTTGCGATGTTGTAGAATTCCTCATCCCAACGGATTGGTTCGTACATATCGTCAGAAGCGATATAAACTTCTGGGTATTTACGAAGAACGTCAGCCAAAGCTTCTGATTCAGCTTTAGTGTAGATCATACCTGTTGGGTTTGATGGGCTATTTAAAACCACTAAACGAGTTTTGTCTGTGATCGCTGCTTCAAGTTGAGCAGGGGTGATTTTGAAACGTTGTTCTTCACCACATTTTACAATAACAGGAACACCTTCAGCGATAATCACCATGTCTGGGTAGCTTACCCAAAATGGTGCAGGGATGATCACTTCATCACCTTTGTTTAACAAAGCTAATGCTAAGTTAAAGAATGACTGCTTGCCGCCGCAAGAAACCAAAATTTGGTTTGCAGCATAATCAAGGTTATTGTCACGCTTGAATTTTGCAATAATCGCTTTTTTAAGGCCAGGCGTACCATCTACAGCGGTGTACTTTGTGAAACCGTTGTTAATCGCTGCAATTGCTGCATCTTTGATGTGTTGTGGGGTGTCGAAGTCAGGTTCACCTGCGCCCAAGCCAATAACGTTCTTGCCAGCCGCTTTTAATTCAGCAGCTTTGTTGGTAACAGCAAGAGTTGGGGACGGTTTGATGGCATTCACACGATCAGAGAGACGTACGTCCACGGCAGTATTCCTTCTTATAGGGTTTAAAAAATAAAAAGCACACTATCTTAGCTTAAAAAACTCAAGCAAGGCGTTTAAAAACACAGATTTTCTGCAAAAAACATAAAAAAAATTCAATTTTGAATTAATGATTTCAAAAATGTACAGAATTAGGAAGTTTCTCGCATCTTTATGAAAAAAACTTTAAAATAAGCGCAATTTGATGAGAGTGATGGTCATGAGTAAGCAACAGCCTACTTCAAAAAAACCTTTGGTGAATCTCCCATTCCCAATGCCAAATGCAGAACAAAGTGCTGACGATGTTGCACATAATCAGGTTCGTCCAAAACCTGAACAATATGCAGATCGTACTTGGATGCCACCACGTGGCACCCGTCGTTCAATGGGTAAACGTTGATTCGCTGTCTTGTCCTGAAATAGATTGACAGTATTCCACTTCAAACCGAGTTAAGCAATTAGCTCGGTTTTAGTTTGCTCATACATCTGATTCGGGGTGTTCATATTTAAACTTAAATGTGGTCTATAGCAATTATAAATCATGATAGATTCCGTAATTAAGTGATCTAACTCCTTCATGGTTTGACATCGTGTAGTTAAAAACTCCTGCTTTAATATTCCATTAATCCGCTCTGCTAATGCATTTTGATATGAGAAACACTGTTTCGCAAGTGCGCCATCTGTCATGGAAGGACATATCCCATAATGGCGTAATGCCGATTGATATAGTTCAGAGCATTACTGAGAGCCTCTGTCTGAATGGTGAATCATCCTGGCTGCCCGATCTGTCACATGCTGCATCGCCATGTGTAGTGCCTGCACAACATTCTCTGCACGCATATCATTCGATAACTTATAACCTTTAATCTGGCGGGTATAAGCATCTGTCACTAAGGATAAATAATGTACGCCTTCAGCACTCTCAACATAGGTAATATCACTGACAAAGACTTCATTGGCTTGCACTGCTGAATAATCCTTTAATAAATTTGGATGCTTCTTCATCCAATGCTTGCTATCCGTAGTTTTTGTATAGCGACGCTTGGGGCGAATCAATAAATTATGCTCTTTCAATATTTTAAATAACTGATCCCGTCCACACTTTAAACCACGCTGCAACAATTTGCCTTTAATAAGCCAATACAACTTACGTGTTCCGATACTTGGCATGAGACAACGATATTCCATAACCAACTCAAGTATTTGTTCAGTTGCTTGTGCAGTCATTTGAGCACGTTTTTCTGCTTGATAATAAGCTTGTCGGGTGATTCCCAACCACTGACAATAACGTGAAACGCTTAGTCCTCTTTGGCTTTGCCAATCTTTGAAACGTGCTCGGTATACTTTTTTCCAAGATCAGTCCCGCATTCTTTATCAATGTGATAAATCACATCCTGAATAAATTCAGTTTTAAGCTTTTCTGCGGCTAACTGCTTTTCTAATTGGCGGATTCGTTGTTGGGGTGTTAATTGGCGTTTAGAAGAAGGCGGCATATTCGAAGTCCAGTCCTGTTGTCCGTGCTTGCGTAACCATACCAGCACAGTTGATCTTCCTTGAATACCATATTTTGCCTGAGCTTGTTTATAAGTAATTTGCCCTTTTTCTACTTCATGTACAACCATCATTTTAAAGGCAAAGCTATAATCACCTTGTGTACGTTTAACTCTTTGTTCTCGTTCATGTTCCATAAAATAAGCCTCTTAAAGGTGTAAACTTATTTCAGGACGGGACATAATAAAGATAAAAAAAGCCAACGTGATGTTGGCTTTTTTGTGCTTAGCAGCTCTTAGGTATTAGCTTGCCATGGCATCTAAGCTAAGGTCTGCCACTGTTGGTTTTGGCTTTTCTGCCACTAAACCTAATTTGGTGAACAGTTGACGGTCTTTACCTTCGCCTGCATTTGGTGTGGTCAATAGTTTCTCACCCGAGAACAATGAGTTTGCACCCGCCATAAATGCAAGTGCTTGGTCTGAGTCAGAAAGTGCTTCACGACCCGCAGATAGGCGGATATAGCTGTGCGGCATGATAATGCGCGCAACAGCAATGGTACGAATCCATTCCGTCACATCGAGTTTTTCAACATCTGCCAGTGGTGTGCCTTCAATTGGAACCAACATGTTGATTGGCACAGATTCTGGGTGAATTGGCATCGTTGCAAGTTCTTGCAATAAACCAATACGGTCTTCTTTCTTTTCACCTAGACCAACAATACCACCGCTACACACTTTCATGCCTGCTTGACGGACATATTCTAAGGTATTTAAACGGTCGTCAAAGGTACGTGTACTAATAATATGTGAATAATACTCGCGTGAAGTGTCGAGGTTATGGTTGTAATAATCTAAACCTGCATCTTTTAAACGTCCAGCTTGAGACTCATTCAGCATCCCTAAAGTCATGCAAGTCTCTAAACCAAGAGCTTTCACCTCTTTAACCATTTCTAGTACATAAGGCATGTCACGTTCATGTGGGTTACGCCAAGCTGCGCCCATACAAAAACGAGATGAGCCTGAGGCTAAAGCTTCTTTGGCTTCTGAAATCACTTTGTCTACAGCAATTCGCTTTTCGGCTTCAAGTTTTGAGTCATAACGTGCTGACTGAGAGCAGTATTTACAGTCTTCAGGACATTTTCCTGTTTTAATTGACAATAAAGTACTGACTTGAATGGTGTTGGCTTGGAAATGTTGGCGATGTACGGTCTGCGCTTGAAAGACGAGATCAAGAAAAGGCTGATCATACAAAGCTTCGATTTCTTCACGCGTCCAATCATTGCGTAGGTTCATAATGGCGATCCATTTTTAATTCTAACTTGTATACATCATACATTTAACGTGCCAACTTAAAAGGCATTATTGCTCAGTTTTAATAGTATCTCCCGATTATGTTTTTAATTTTATCTTTTTATGAGATTGTAAAAATAGTTGCAAAGTTGAGCGTTTTTTCGGAAATTTGGCCGCAAAATTCTATTTATTTGGATTTTGAGTTACACTGAAAATGCAGCTAAATAGATAAAATAAATAAAATTATGCAAGCAAATAGCTGTTTGATTGAACTTTTATAGATTGAGTCTGTTTGAAGCACGTTTTAGTGCTTTTTTATCAGTTGCTCTTGGATGGCCCAGTCAATATGGACTTGCACAATATCGTTAAGCTCTGGGCGAGATGCTTGTAATTGCTGCAAAATTTCATCTGAAAATGGTGCATTACCTAGACCAATCGCGACGTTACGCATAAAGCTTTGGTAGCCTGTACGACGTAGGGGACTCCCTTCTGTATTTGCCATAAAGGTGTTTTCATCCCATTGCCAAAGGTCAATCAGTTGAATGTCATCCAAGCCATGACGCGGGTTAAAATCATCAATTGGTGTGGTTTTGGCAAAGCTATTCCACGGGCAAATGAGCTGGCAGTCATCGCAACCAAACACACGGTTACCAATACCGCGGCGTAGTTCTTCTGGAATAATGCCTTGAAACTCAATAGTTAAATAGGCAATGCATTTACGCGCATCTAATAAATAAGGCTCAACAATGGCTTGGGTCGGGCAAATATCAATACACGCGCTACATGAACCACAGTGTTTGGTGGTGGCTTGGTCAAAAGGTAGCTCTAAAGAGGTAAAGAGTTCGCCTAAGACAAAAAATGAGCCTGATGTTTTATGAATGAGTAAGGTGTGTTTACCGACCCAGCCCATGCCCGCATTTTCAGCCAATGATTTTTCAAAAATGGGTGCCGAGTCTGCAAAGGGGCGAGATTCAAAATCGCCAACTTTGGCTTTGATTTTCTGAGAAAGGGTCTTTAAACGCCCACGCATGACTTTGTGATAGTCACGTCCGCGTGCATAACGCGCAATGATGGCGCTATTTGGTGCAAAAGGCACAAGACGTGGTTCAGGAACGGCTACCAAATAATCCATACGCACACAAATAATACTTTTGGTGCCCGGAACAAGCAGTGTTGGATCTGCGCGTTTTTCTAAGTTTTCAGCAAGAAAATGCATGTCACCATGATAACCAAGTTCTAAATATTTTTTAAAACGCGGCAATTCAGCTTGAGCATCCGGTTTAGCGATGACACAATCAGAAAACCCCAAAGCCAGTGCTTCAGCTTTAATCCAAGCCTTAAGCTGCTCTGGATCATATTGATCTACAGGGATTTTTGAGGAAGATGTGGATGTTGTCATAACCAAGAACAAAGGAAAAATCATGCATCAGCAAGTGTACCACAGCAGTGAGATTCAAGCATGGGAAGGGCGTTGGTTCGCGCAGCAAAATAGTGCTTATGGGCTGATGCAACAAGTCGCATGGTCAACAACTGAACAGATGCTGCCTAGGCTTAAACAGCAGCAAGTCAAAAGCGTTGCGGTGTGTTGTGGTCAAGGCAACAATGCAGGTGATGGTTACTTGATTGCATCGTATCTAGCAGTGCAAGGTTATGACGTTGAAATTTATGCAGCTGCTTTGGGAGAGTCTACTTCACTGCAACAAGCACATGCAGCAGCTGTGCAACAGGGGATAATGATTCATACCGGTTTTACTTTTCAACATTCATATGATGCGTATATTGATGCTTTGTTTGGCATTGGGTTAAACCGTGAACTCAGTTCAGACTGGCAGGCAGTGATTCAGCAGATCAATAGTCAAACAGGTTTAAAAATTGCGGTTGATATTCCAAGTGGTTTACAGGCCAACACAGGGCAAGCTTTACCTTGTGCAGTTATCGCCGATTATACCTTTACGGCTCTGGGCTTAAAGGCGGGTTTATTTACTGGGCAGGGTAAAGCTTATGCAGGAGTCGTTGAGCTTATTTCGCTACTTCCTGTAGACAGTGCTTTAAAACCTTTAGCTTCACTTGCTCCACAGCATGTGCAGCTTGTACCGCGTCAAGCCTTTGGGCATAAAGGAAGTTATGGGCATGTACTGGTGATTGGGGGACATGCACAGATGGGCGGTGCGGTGATGTTATCCGCTGAAGCTGCCTTTCATGCGGGTGCTGGCAAGGTGACGGTGGTGTGTGATGCAAAACACCATACTGCGATTTTATCCCGTGCACCGAATATTATGCTGCGCGATATTAACCAAATGTCGCTCCAAGAGCGTGAAGCATTGGTGGCACATGTGGATGCAGTCAGTTTTGGTATGGGCTTGGGGAGAAACTCGTGGGCTCAGCAGCAGTTTGATGCATGGTTTCCACTCATTCAAACCAGTGCTTTACAGGTGGTATTGGATGCGGATGCTTTATGGTTTTTGGCTGAAAAGCCAGTAAAACTCGGTGAGCAGGTGTACGCAACACCGCATCCTGGGGAGGCCGCGACTTTGCTCGGTATCAGTACCTCAGTGGTGGAGTCCGACCGTATTGCAGCTATTTATGCCTTACAAGAAAAATATGCAGGACAATGGGTGCTTAAGGGTTCGGGAAGCTTGATTTTAGATACGCAACTTTGGATTTGTACCGCAGGTAATCCAGGGATGGGAACAGGTGGTATGGGAGATGTATTGGCAGGCATGATTGCCAGTTTAAAAGCACAGTTGCAAGATGACATTGCGTTACATCAAATTGTGACCTTACATGCCCAAGCAGGCGATCTTTTGGCTCAACAAGGTGAGCGTGGTTTACAAGCACAGCAAATGAGTCAGGCTATTTATACGGTCGTGAATCGAGAGCATACAGTATGAAAGCAGTAAAACTGACCATATCGGGAAAAGTTCAGGGTGTTGGATATCGACGTTGGTTTGCACAATATGTTGTTGCTTTAGGTTTAAAAGGTTATGTACAGAATCTGGCTTCAGGTGCAGTTGAAGCGTTGCTTTTGGGGGATGATGGTGTGGTTGCCGAACTGGTGAATCGTGCTAAAGTCGGGCCAACTCATGCGGTAGTCACGGATGTGGTCATCGTAGAACTTGCTTCAGAACAGCAAACATTTACAGATTTTCAAATACGTCGCGAATGACTAAGTATGCAAAAAATAAAAAAAAGGGCGTAAGTTAAACTTTCGCCCTTTTTTTAAGATTGTTAAATCTTAGTGGTGGTGACCACCAGCACCGTGCGCATGGCCGTGCTGTAATTCTTCTTCAGTTGCATCGCGGATTTCTACGATTTCAACTTCGAAAGTTAAGTCTTGACCAGCAAGTGGGAAGTTCGCATCAACAATTACGTTTTCGCCTTCAACTGCTTTTACAGTTACGATTTGAACGCCATCATCAGTTTGAGCTTGGAACTGCATACCCGCTTGGATGTTGTCTACGCCTTGGAACATTTGCGCTGGAACTTCTTGAACGAGTTCAGGGTTGTATTCGCCATAACCTTCAGCAGCAGGAACAGTAACAGTGAATTTTTCACCTACAGTTTTGCCTAGCAATGCATTTTCTAAACCTGGGATGATGTTACCTGCGCCGTGCAAATATGCAAGTGGTTCACCTTGTGATTGGTCTAGCGTTTCGCCTTCAGCGTTAGTCAATTTGTAGTTGAAAGAAACCACGTGATCATTTGCGATAGCAGTCATGTTTTTCGTCCATTCATTTAGAATTTAAGGGGTATATCATAAAGTGAAAAGCAGCTTTTGTAGACTAAATTTAGCAAAAAAACTGCATTTTCCACGTTCTTATGGCGTTTTTTTATTAGTGGGGACGCATTTTTAGATTTCAATGCAATTTTATTTTCGGACCGACTTTTTTATTCATCAGGTCTTTTGCGGTCATCAGCCCAGCTTGGGTATAGCCATGTAAGGTGGCCTGATGGAGTCGATATAAAGAAACATACATGGTTTTTGCCAGCACGCCTTGCACATTAACTTGGCCCAGTAGTTCGCCCACAGCTTTGTATTGACTGAGGGAAACCAAAGAGCCTTTGTCAGAAAATTTAAACATCGGCAAAGACTGATCACGAATGCGCGCTTTAAGCGCTCGAACCAAAAAGGCCGCTTGTTGGCTGGCCACTTGAGCGCGTGGGCCAAGGACTGGTTCATCGGCCGCGGGCTGGCAGTGAGCACAATCGCCAAAAGCAAAAATGTTGGGGTCGGACCGGGTTTGCAAAGTCGCATAGACTTTAAGACGTCCAATCGCATCTTTTTCAAAGCCTTCAAGCGCATTTAAAACGACAGGTGCTTTGATGCCCGCTGCCCAAACTTTTAGATCGGCATCGATTTGTGAGCCGTCAGCAAAATAGACATGGTCTTTGTCTAACTTGGCAACACGGTGATGGGTGAGGACTTCAACGCCAAGCTTTTGCAATTGAGTATGTGTGTGTGTTGCCATTTTAGTGGATAGGGCGGGAAGAATACGATCCGCTGCTTCAATCAAGGTCACTTTGACTTTATTTGGGTCAATTTTATTGAGACCGTATTTAAAAAAAGTACTTTTCGCACGGACCAATTCGGCTGCAAGCTCGACTCCTGTGGCACCTGCACCAATAATCGCAATATTTAGTGCGCGTGTTTCAGGGCGGTTTTGTGCATCTAAATACAAATGTAGAAGGTCTTGCTGGAAAATTTCAGCTTGCTGGCGACTGTCGAGGAAGTGGCAGTAATGTTTAGCACCTTCGGTCGAAAAGTCGTTAGAGGTCGAACCGACTGCTAGGACTAAGGTGTCGTAGTTGAGTTCAAACTGTGTGGTTTCCGTGCTTTGTTTGGCATATTGGCGTGCTTCAAGTTTTACATTTTTATGTTCTTGATCTAAGCCGACAAAACGACCCAAAACAAACTCATAATGATGTTTAGAAGCATGTGCAAAATAATTGATTTCTTCAACACCTGGGTTGAGTGTACCTGCCGCAATTTCGTGGAGTAAGGGTTTCCAGATGTGGGTGAGGTTTTGATCGACGAGGGTGATTTTAACCCATTTGGATTTTGCGAAGCTGTCACCGAGTTGCGTTGCTAACTCTAGACCACCAGCTCCACCGCCAATAATAACAATATGGTGTGGCACTTGTTCTGTTTGTACAGCCATATAAAGCAACCTATTTATTATTAAAAAAAAGAAGATGACATTGAATATGCCATCTTCTTGATTTATTGATAATTAGATTGTCTTACAAGTTACATAAAGTATAAAACTCGGGATTCTGCTCGAACTTAACCGAGTGTATAGGTTTTTACTTTAGGTTCATCGCTTGATAAAAATGGAAACAAGCCTTTGAACCAAAACATTAGACGCTGGAAAATATTGGCTTCTTCAATTTGTACATCTTCTTCAATGGTGAACGTTTGAATGAGCTGATTGTTTTGATAGACCTGCACTTTCGCCAGTTGCATCACTTCAGCCAGCGGAGCGGTCAGCTTGTTTTGCAACACTTCAATATTGAAATGCGTTTTTGTGGACTCTAATGGATCAATGCGTTGAATAGTACCATTGCCTGTATTGAGCATAATGCGTTGGTTGGTCTGGTCAAAGGCATGTAAGTCAATGGCATATGGTTGATCGTACAATGATGTGGTCACAATTTTCGGTTGCTTACTTTCCACTTTGAACATTTTCAACGTCGATTTGACTACTGGCAGTTCAGCGATAATTTGCTTATCTTTCAGTGCAACTTCATTGCGAGTATAGGTATAAGACAAATTCATGAGGTTGTGTGCAACTTCAGCACGCTTAGCTGCACTTTCTGTACCCAAAACAATGACCACCAAACGACGGTTTGGATTGTCTGGATTCATGGTCGGGCGGTTTGCTGTCAGTGCTAAGTTATATCCCGCTGCTTTGGTATAACCTGTTTTTAAGCCATCTACTGTCGGGTCTTGTTTTAACAGAATATTGGTTGCACGGTGAAAGCGTTGGTTATAGCTAAAACTTTGCTGTTTTGAATAGTGTAAATAGTCTGGTGTTTCATTCACCAAGGCTTGGCCTAATAGCGCTAAATCATGTGCAGTCGAATAGTGCTCTGGCATGGTGATACCCGCAGGGTTTTGGAAATGCGTTTCAGTCATTCCCAGTGCTTTGGCTTCTTGGTTCATTCGTGCAACAAAGTTTGGAATATCACCAGAGATGCGTTCCGCTAAAGTCACTGCTGCGTCGTTGGCAGACATGACCACTAAACCCGCTAAAAGCTGATCCACAGAAATCTGTTCACCTTGTTTTAAGTACATTTGGGACTCATCCCACATCACAGTACTGACCACAGGTGTTGCGGTAAGAATTTCGCTCTTATTGAGCTTCCCTGCATTAATTTCTTTGAGTGCAATATAAGCCACCATCATTTTGGTGAGCGAAGCGGGCGCACGTTGAACATGACTATTATGCTCTGCAATGACTTGCCCCGATTGGCTGTCAAAAACTGTCCAAGCTTGAGCTTCAACTGTTTCAGGAACAATATTGAGCAATGCCGCTTGAGTGAAACTTGAACATAAGGCGAAGAGTGTAGCGATGAAGTAGATGACAGCTTTCAATGAAATTCCCTAACCAAGCCATTCCGTGACTTTTAAACCTAAAACAGCTGCAAATGCTATGCCTTTTTTTCCTCAATGACCAGTCAAAAATGCAGACAAATGTGACTGTGACGCAAAACTGGCGTAAATAATGCTAAGCTAACTTATAACTCATTTCATTTTATTTTGTATCGCCCATTATGTTGCATTATCAGATCGAATTTGACGATTATCGTCAGCACCTTATACACGTGACTTTACGTTTTGTAGCAGACCCAACACAGGTACTTTCATTACCAACTTGGATTCCTGGTAGTTACCTCATTCGCGAGTTTTCAAAGCATATAGAGTCGGTTCGTGCTTATGATGAAGAAGGGCGTTTGTTAGAAATTCAAAAATTTGAAAAGAATAAATGGCGTCTTTTTAATACTGACCATGAACTGATTACGGTTGAATATGATGTCTATGCTTATGATCTGTCGGTGCGCGGTGCGTATGTAGATCAAACCCGTTTATATGTAAACCCTGCATGTGCTTGCTTAGGTTTGGAGGGTCAAGAGGACAAAGCAGTTGAAGTTGAATTGTTCCTTCCTGATGAGCTAGAACACTTCCAATTGGCTACTGGTATGGCTTCAAAAAGCCTCGTTAAAGGTCGCTTTACCTTAAAAGCCAAAAACTATGCCGAGCTGATTGATGCACCATTTGAGTTGGCAGAGCAGACTCATTTTAGTTTTGAAGCCAAGGGCATTCCACACGAGTTTGTGGTGTCAGGTAAACATGCCATGAATGCTGCACGTATGCAGCAAGACATTGAAAAAATCTGTGCAACAGAAATTTCAATGTTCGGCTCAGCACCATTTTCAAACTACACCTTTATGACGATGGCAACAGCAAATAGCTATGGTGGTTTGGAGCACCCAAATTCAACCAGTTTGATTAGTCCACGTGAAGACTTACCAAAAGCCAATGAGCCTGAAGAGCCGTCTGAAGACTATCAACGTTTCTTAGGTTTATGTAGTCATGAATACTTCCACTCATGGTTGGTCAAATTCATTCGTCCTGAAAACTTTGTCAATTATGATCTAAATAAAGAAGGCTATACCTCTTTGCTTTGGATTTTTGAAGGTTTCACGTCTTATTATGATGACCTGATTTTGCTACGTAGTGATGTGATTTCCCAAGCCTCATATATCAAACTACTCAAAACGCAGATTGATCGCTATTTGCAAAATCCGGGTCGTTTTGTTCAGTCTGTGTCTGAGTCCAGCTTTGATGCATGGGTGAAATTTTACCGCCAAGATGAAAACTCGAACAATGCAGGCACCAGCTATTACAACAAAGGCTGTTTGGTTGCACTATGCCTAGACTTAGGTTTGCGCTTACGTGGTTCAAGTCTTGACGCACTTATGCGTAAACTTTATGAGAACGCGCAAAAGGGCATACAAGTACATGAGCGTACGATTGTTGAGTTGTGTAATGAGCTGACGGGTGATAACTGGATTGAGCAAATTAATCACTTAATTAACACCACAGATGAGTTACCGCTGGATCAACTTTTCCCAGAGTTTGGTTTAAGTTATAGCCTGAAAAATGATAAGTCATTACCGTTAGGTTTAAAGCTTGTAGAGAAGCCAGAAGGCGTGTTGGTACAAAGCGCACGTCGTGATGGTGCTGCTGCTCAAGCTGGCCTTTCTGCCCATGATGTGATCATTGCGATTGATGGTCTCAAAGCAACGATGAAACTGGTAGAAAAGTATGCCAAACAAGAAGGCTCGTATAGCATATTGGCATTCCGCCGTGATGAGTTGATGAGCTTTGACGTAAAAGCTTCTGGCTCAGAGCTGACTGAAGTTGAATTGAAAGTTGAAGACCAAGCAAAAGCAGAGAAGTGGTTCAAGGCTTAGTCCCTAAGCCACTTTATTTGATTCTGTACAGACAAAAACCGATGCTTAGGCATCGGTTTTTTATGCGCTTATTTATGTGCATTAACTACCACGATAAGTGGAATAGCCATATTGGCTAATTAATAGAGGAATATGGTAATGATCTAATGAGCCATCAATTACAAATACCACGGGCACTTCAGGAAAGAATGAGCGCTGATTTTTTTGGCGAAACCAATCACCCGTTTTAAAGGTAACTTTGTATACACCTTTTTGTAAGGCCGTATCTTTGGGATATAAATCGTTGATTCGACCTTGGTCATCGGTCGTACTTGAGCTGATTTCTGTCCATTTATCATTTTGTTGGGCTTCAAGTGTCACTTTGACATTGGCAGAAGGGAGACCATTTTCCAAATTCAGCACATGGACGCTCAATGGATTTTGAGCAAAACACCAAGAAGAAAAACCAAGTCCAATGAGCGGAAGCAGCATTTTTAGCATTGAATTGACCCTTACCGTTGCAGGAAAAAGATTCAGTTTAACCAACCAGATAAAAATCATAGGTTTAAAAATGTAAAAATGGAGGAGTAGGCGTAGAGGGTTTATGTATCAATATTTAAGCTTCGGCATGTTGGGTTGCTTTGCCTGTTTAAATTTAGCGCTGAGAAAAGTCATGCTTATGCATGTAGGGCTACAAGACTGTAAAACGATTTGAAGACTGTATTATGTGAAAAGTATCTGTTGTTGTGGCTTAAATGAGGTAAATAACACATTTCGCTAAAAAATTTGTTTATTTGCTAAACAAAAGCTAAAGCCTTGTGGAAAGGCGTAATTTTGAAAAACGAAGGCTGTAGTGGTATTTTCTGGCGAAATGTCGTTATCACTGGATATTACGTTGACTGTAAAGCCCTGAGGGACGATACTTTCAGGGTTTTATTCAAGCACATCGGTTCGCAGGGGTTGAGCCAGAAGCTCATCACCCTAAAAAACTCAATCTAACGCAAGGGGCTATATATGGCTGGTGGAAAGTCAACCATCATTTACACACTGACCGACGAGGCGCCATTGCTAGCGACTTATTCGCTACTGCCGATCATTGAGACCTTTACTAAACCTGCTGGTGTAGAGATCGTTAAAACTGATATCTCTGTTGCCGCACGTGTTCTCGCAGAATTCTCTGAATACCTAAAAGAAGAGCAAAAAGTCCCAGACAATCTTGCAGAACTAGGTCGTCTTACCCAAGATCCAGATACTAATATCATCAAACTCCCGAATATTAGTGCCTCTGTTGCTCAGTTAACAGCATGCATCAAAGAGCTTCAATCAAAAGGCTACGCGATTCCTGACTATCCTGAAAACCCAACCACTGAAGACGAAAAAGCGCTTAAAGCACGCTATGGCAAATGTCTTGGTTCAGCTGTAAACCCTGTATTGCGTGAAGGTAACTCTGATCGTCGTGCACCAGCTGCAGTGAAGAACTATGCGAAAAAACACCCGCACTCTATGAGCGAGTGGAAGCAATGGTCTCAAACTCACGTTTCTCACATGGATGAAGGCGACTTCTACCACGGTGAAAAGTCGATGACTTTAGACCGTGCACGTAATGTGAAAATGGAACTCATCACCAAGTCTGGTGAAACGATTGTTCTGAAGTCAAAAGTTGCACTTCAAGACGGCGAAATCATCGACTCAATGTTCATGAGCAAGAAAGCGCTTTGCGATTTCTATGAAAAAGAACTTGATGATTGTAAAGAAGCGGGCATTTTGTTCTCTTTACACGTGAAAGCAACCATGATGAAAGTTTCACACCCGATCGTTTTCGGTCACTGTGTGAAAATTTACTACAAAGATGCTTTTGAAAAACACGGTAAATTGTTCGATGAGCTAGGCATTAACGTAAACAATGGTATGGCTGGTCTTTATGAGAAGATCGCAACTTTACCGACATCTTTACGTGAAGAAATCATCGAAGACCTACACGCTTGCCAAGAACACCGTCCTGCACTTGCAATGGTTGATTCGGCGAAAGGCATCACAAACTTTCATTCACCAAACGACGTAATTGTAGATGCTTCAATGCCTGCAATGATTCGTGGTGGCGGTAAAATGTGGGGTGCTGACGGCAAACCTTATGACTGTAAAGCAGTAATGCCTGAGTCAACTTTTGCGCGTATCTACCAAGAAATGATCAATTTCTGTAAGTGGAATGGTAACTTTGACCCACGTACGATGGGTACTGTGCCTAACGTTGGTTTGATGGCGCAAAAAGCTGAAGAATACGGTTCGCACGACAAAACTTTCGAAATGTCTGAAGCGGGTGTTGCAAACATCACTGACCTAGAAACTGGCGAAGTGTTAATGACTCAAAATGTTGAGGAAGGCGACATCTGGCGTATGTGTCAGGTGAAAGATGCACCGATTCAAGATTGGGTAAAACTTGCAGTAAACCGTGCTCGTAACTCGGGTATACCAGCAATCTTCTGGTTAGACCCATACCGTCCGCACGAAAATGAAGTGATCAAGAAAGTACAAAAATACTTGAAAGACCACGACACTGCTGGTTTAGACATTCAGATCATGTCTCAAGTACGTGCAATGCGTTATACACTTGAACGTGTAGCGCGTGGCCTAGATACGATTTCTGTAACGGGTAACATCCTGCGTGATTACCTCACTGATTTGTTCCCAATTATGGAGCTTGGTACATCTGCGAAGATGTTGTCTATCGTTCCGCTTATGGCGGGCGGTGGTATGTACGAAACTGGTGCGGGTGGTTCAGCACCTAAACACGTACAACAGCTTGTTGAAGAAAACCACTTACGTTGGGATTCTTTAGGTGAATTCTTGGCACTTGCTGTATCTCTAGAAGAGATGGGTATTAAAGAAGATAATGCGAAAGCAAAACTTCTTGCGAAGACTTTAGACCAAGCGACAGGCAAATTACTTGATAACGACAAGTCTCCATCACGTCGTACTGGCGAGTTAGATAACCGTGGCAGCCACTTCTACTTAGCGAAGTTCTGGGCTGAAGCGCTTACTGCACAAGATGAAGATGCTGAGTTGAAAGCGAAGTTTGCTCCACTTGCGAAAGCACTTGCTGAAAACGAAGACAAAATCATTGCTGAACTTGCTCAAGTTCAAGGTCAAGCTGCTGACATCGGTGGTTACTATGCTGTAGATACAGCTAAAGTAAATGCTGTAATGCGTCCAAGTTCAACGCTTAATGCTACGCTTGAAACGATTTAAGTTTTAATACAGAACTAACAAACTTGTTGGTAATGTAAAGAGACCGATGCAAAAGCATCGGTTTTTTTAAAGTTGATTTATTTGAATTAAGTTTGATCTGAAGTTAGTATTAATTTTTAATATTATTTTCTATAAAAATATGAATAGACTTCCTTCATAAATCATTTTTCAATCAATTTAATTGTTTATCTTTCACCCAATCTAAATTGTATATGCCAGCAAGTAAATTAAACCGCAGGTTTAATCTTTTACGACGATTTCTATATACACAAGATAAAATCTTAAAACATTTCATCCTTCCAAATACATGCTCTACTTGAATTCGTCTACGACCAATCTCTCTATTTAACTTTTTTAATTCAGAATCTAATTTTTCAGTTTTCTTTGCTTTAGATGGCATGAGGCATCCAAAACCCAATTTTTTTATCCCTAAATACCCCTTATCAACGATAAAAAAGGGCTTAAATTTTAATTTCCTCATACTTTTTTTAAATATTTTAAAATCATGCATGCTTCCATGACTTCCACATACACTCAGTATTTCACCTGTTGTATAGTGCATAGATAGCTGAAATTTAAAGGTATGTCGCTTTTTTTTACCGCTATACCATTTCTTCTGTTTTTTTTGGACGTTGAACTAATATTTCAGTTGCATCAATCACAACAACTTCCCAATCCACTTCATCTCGATTAGGAAGTTGTTTTGACAAGTTAAATTTTCCAGAACGGATTAAGGTATCTTCAATAACACGTGTGATACGAATTGCACTCGTTTCAGATACACCGTAACTCATACCAAGATGGAAAAATGTTCGATATTCTCTCCAATATTCTATACATAAGAGCAAACGATCTTCCAACGGTAATTTATGCGGTCGTCCTTTACCAATATGACGAGGTAACTGCTTATTTAGCTCGGCCAACATGAGGTTAAATGTAGCCCAACTAACACCGGTAAGCCTACGAAACTTAACGTCTGATAATTTTTGAATATCTTTGAATTTCATCCAAGGATTATCTCTTGAATTAAATAATTTTGCTGATTAATTTAAGATCAAATAAATTGTACGTTTTTTGATTTATGACGGAAGTCTAATGTTTATAAATATAGGTTTGGTTCAAAACGTGATTTAGATTCTTTACAACAGAATTATTTTTATGCCCCTAATTCTTTAGAATTAAATGATCCTTACGAAGGGATATTTATTGATGAGATATTAGATGCAACTGGACTACATCATTTGTTTAAAAATGATTTCTCTCGATTTTATAAAGAAGTTAAAAATTACGGTATTTACTCCTTGAGTAAAACTGAAAAAGATGAGTTGTTATGGGCGTATTACGCTAATTCACATAAAGGTTTTTGTATTGAATATGATCTAGAAATATTATTGAAAATCAAAAGTGTTAATTTGAATTGTATTGTGCAATATGATGAAAATTTACCAAAATTGAATTTTAGCTCAGTATTTCATCATAATAGTATTTCTAAATTGACCAAGTTAATTCTTGGTACAAAATCAAAGAGGTGGTTGCATGAGGATGAGATAAGAATAATTATCAATCATTTTGGTAAGGTTGAATATGATGCTAGAGCCGTGAAGGCAATTTATTTTGGTTTTAAAATGCCAAAAACATATCTAGATTTACATGAAAATAATATGAAACTGCCTAATGAGTTATCTCCGGTATGCCAAGAGCAAGTCATGGAGGCTATGAAAGGGCGTGGAATCAAATATTTCCAAATGAAGTTAAAATCAAACTCCTATGAGTTTGAATATACTGAGATTGAGGATTTGTTTAAAAATACAAATACAAGAATATTTTAGATGATGCTATGAAATTATTAAGTTTTATTTAATAAAAAAGCCCACTTCCGTGGGCTTTAAAAAATCAACTTTTAACGACCATTACGGCTACGCCCACGTGGTGCTTTTGTATTTGGACGTGTTGTACCATTGGTTTTACGCTTTGGTTTCTCACTATCATCCATTTGCCAAATACGCTTTGTACCTGACTTTTTCACGGAACCATCTTTGTTCTTACGAACCATAGGCTTACCACCTGTACCACCCGGTTTTTTCACATAAGAGCGCGAACGGTAAGGTTCTTCCGCAGGAATGTTTTGAAAGTCAGGGTATAAAAGTGGCTCGATTTCTTTGGATTCACCTGGTTGTAAACCCATTTGAACCAAATCAATTGCACCAATTTTAGTACGGATTAAACGTAAAGTTGGAAAACCTACAGCAGCAGTCATGCGACGTACTTGACGGTTACGGCCTTCACAAATTGAAATTTCGACCCAAGAAGTCGGCACAGACGCACGGAAACGTACAGGAGGATCACGTTCCCATAACCACTCAGGTTGTTCAACTTTAGATGCTTCAGCAGGTAAAGTCATACCATCTTTCAATTCCACACCTTTACGCAACTGCTCAAGGGCTTCTTCAGTGACATCACCATCGACCTGAACCAAATACGTTTTAAATTTTTTATTGGCAGGGTTTGTGATGTATTGGTTCAAACCACCATGGTCGGTTAAAAATACCAAGCCTTCAGAGTCCATATCCAAACGACCAGCCAAGCGCAAAGTAGAGTCACTGACAAAGTCAGACATCGTCATATGTGCTTCATCTTTACGGAACTGGGAGAGGACGTCATAGGGCTTATTCAGGATGACGATTTTCATAGTCAATAACTTCTGTAATTACATAAAATAAGAAATATCAAGATTTATTTAATAGAGAAATGTAGTTATTTCTCGTATAAATCTCAAAAACAGCGGAATTCGATTAAGCTATTATGCGATAAGAAGAGTGGAAAGTATTGTCTATCGGCAATTATTTTTTAAATTTGCCAATTATAATAAAAGGGAGCGCCTGCAAAATGGGTTATCAGAAGATCATCGTTCCTGCGGATGGTAGTAAAATTACCGTAAACGCAGATTTATCCTTAAATGTTCCAAATCAACCGATTATTCCTTTTATTGAAGGCGATGGTATTGGTGTTGACATTACACCAGCCATGAAAACTGTAGTGGATGCTGCAGTACAAAAAGCATATGGTGGTAAACGCTCGATTGAGTGGATGGAAGTCTACTGCGGTGAAAAAGCCAATAAAATTTATGGCTCTTATATGCCAGAAGAAACTTTTGATGCGCTACGCGAGTTTGTGGTTTCAATTAAAGGCCCCTTAACCACACCCGTCGGCGGGGGCATTCGTTCTTTGAACGTGGCGCTACGCCAAGAATTAGATTTATACGTCTGTGTACGCCCTGTACGTTGGTTTGAAGGGGTACCATCACCTGTTCAGCATCCTGAACTGACCGATATGGTTATTTTCCGTGAAAACTCAGAAGATATTTATGCAGGAATCGAATGGAAAGCCGACTCTCCTGAAGCGAAGAAAGTGATTAAGTTCCTCAAAGAAGAAATGGGCGTGACTAAAATCCGATTTGAAGATAACTGTGGTATTGGGATTAAGCCCGTATCGAAAGAGGGAACGCAGCGCCTTGTGCGTAAAGCCATTCAATTTGCGATTGATAATGATAAGCCGAGTGTGACCTTGGTTCACAAAGGCAATATCATGAAATATACCGAAGGGGCATTTAAAGAGTGGGGTTATGAACTTGCGATGGACCGTTTCGGTGGTGAGCTCATTGATGGCGGGCCATGGGTAAAAATTAAAAATCCAAAAAATGGTAAAGACATCATCATTAAAGATGTGATTGCCGATGCATTCTTGCAGCAGATTTTAATGCGTCCTGCGGACTATTCAGTGATTGCGACTTTAAACCTGAATGGTGACTATATTTCTGATGCACTGGCTGCAGAAGTTGGAGGGATTGGTATTGCGCCGGGTGCGAATATTGGTGGGGCGATTTCTGTTTATGAAGCCACGCACGGAACAGCGCCAAAATATGCCGGTCAAGATAAAGTCAATCCAGGCTCCATTATTCTTTCTGCTGAAATGATGCTACGGGATATGGGCTGGGTAGAGGCGGCAGATTTGATTATTAAAGGCATTTCAGGGGCAATTGAGGCGAAAACAGTCACTTATGATTTTGAGCGATTAATGCCGAATGCGACCTTATTGCGTTGTTCGGAGTTTGGTGAGGCTATTATTGCGAATATGGAATAAGCCTTAAGCTAAAAATGATAGAAACCCGCATATACTGCGGGTTCTCTTTTGTTGGCTTGAGAATAGCTGTGGAAATATGATTGCAATGTAAAACTAGGTTAAAGGATTCGTGCTTTCAGTGAGTATAGGTAAGGCTGAATAATAAGGGGGAGTTGATTCTTAACCATAATTTATATATGTAATTACATTGAATCACCTTGATACAGCTTATGGCTTGGGTTTTCTCCCTATTACTGTAAGGTGGGACTTGTCAACTACGGCAAATGATGAAAAAGGAGTAGTCTCATGGCTAATCAACAACAAAATAATCAGCAACAACGTCAACAGCAGCCGAATCAACCCCAAGAACAGCAAGATCAGCAGCAACAACAGCAACAGCCGAACCAGCCACAAGAACAGCAAAATCCGCAAAAACAACCGAATCAAAAACAGCCCAACCCAGATCAGCAACAACGCTAGGCGTATTGCTATTTCATGAACGAATGTTAAAGGCATTTCAAGGAAGAATCGATCAAAGGGAGTTGAACCAAAGGAGGACCCTATGTCGAATAATGTTGTGAAAACATTAAAACAGAAGATCAAAGCACGTTTAAAAAAGATTGAACCGTACCGGGTTTGTCGGAGAGTCAATATTCTGAGAGACTACCCCGATGACAAAATTAAAATATACCCCTGAAATCAGAGAAAGAGCGGTTCAATTATTGATTGAATCTGAAAAAGATTATCCTTCTACTTGGGCTGCAATCACAGCAATTGCGCCTAAGATTGGTTGTACTCCTGAAACACTTCGTGCCTGGCATCAAAAGCATTTAGATCAGCAAAATCCTATTAAAGTACAACAGATATCTGATCAAGAAAAAATGAGGCAAATGGAACGTGAAATTAAAGAATTAAAGCGTGCCAATGAAATTCTACGTAAAGCAGCCGCTTTTTTCGCCCAGGCGGAGCTCGACCGCCCACACAAATAATGGTGGATTTTATCCATAACAATAAAGATCGATATGGTGTTGAAGCGATTTGTAGAATTTTACCGATTGCAGCTTCAACCTATTACCGGACTTTAGATCTCGCTGACAATCCAGAACATCGAGCGAAACGAGATCTACATGATGAGCATCATGCTGAACAAATTAAACGAATTTGGAAGGAAAGTTCAGGTCGGTATGGTGTACGTAAAGTCTGGCAAAAACTGAAACGTGAAGGCTATATTATTGCGCGCTGTACTGTTGCTCGATTAATGCAAAAGCTAGGTATACAAGGTGTTTGGCGTGGTAAGAACAAAAAAACCACCCGTAGCCGAGATGACCAAAAACGGGCAGATGATTTAGTGAAACGTAATTTTAATGCTGATCATCCAAACCAACTATGGGTGGGTGACTTTACGTATATTCAAACTCATTCAGGCTGGGTCTATACCGCCTTTATTATTGATGTGTTCTCACGAGCAATTGTTGGATGGAAAGTATCTACACGGATGAATACAGATATGGTACTCGATGCACTTGAGCAAGCATTGCACGATCGAGGCATGCCAAAGAATGTGATTCATCATTCCGATAGAGGTGTTCAATATCTTTCCATTCGCTATACCAATCGTTTAGAAGCAGCAAATTTACGAGCATCAGTCGGTACAACGGGTGACTCATACGATAATGCTTTGGCTGAAACGGTGAATGGCTTATACAAAACAGAGGTGATTGAATATTTAAAAGCAGATTGGCAAGGTTTAGCGGATGTACAACTTGCGACACTAAACTGGGTGGATTGGTTCAATAAAGAACGTGTACATAGTGCGCTAGATTATGTATCACCTTTTGATTTTGAAGCAATGTACTATGATAAAATTAACCAGTTAGGTCAGGTGGCCTAACTTAAATAAAAAGTCTCCGACAAACCCGGTACGGTTCAGATCTCTAAGCATCAGTCTAAGCTGAAAGCCTTAGAGAAAAAACTGAAGAAGCGTAAGTAGTTTTACGTGGTTTATTCGAAGCAAAGCCCTCATTTTATATGAGGGCTTTGCCGTTACATATATAAGATATCTTTCAATATATGAGGCATTTAGTATGAAAAGGTAACTTTATCTTATTTTAATATCTAAAAATTAGCTGAGTAGTTGAATCATGTCTCGTTTAGTTCTGAGTGGAGCTATTTTAAGTACAAGTCTGTTGATGAGTGGATGTCAGCCACCCGCTTCGGGTGAAGCAGCAGGTTTGAGTTATCCATATTTATATTGGCAGTTATATAAGACACCTTTAGAGAAAAATTTAAATGTGCCTGTACAAGGTGTAAGTCATAAGCAGATACAAGATACTTGGGGGGCTGCACGTGGTCAGGGACGAAAACATCAAGGTATCGATATCTTCGCTAAACGTGGTACACCTGTCTTAAGTGCCACATCAGGTATTGTCTTGGATGTCGGCATCAATAGTTTAGGTGGACAAGTGGTATGGGTAATGGGACCAAACTTAAGCCGTCACTACTATGCACATTTAGATGCTTATGCGCCTAATATTCAAACGGGTGATTGGGTTGAAGTAGGAGAGGTGTTGGGTTATGTCGGAAACACTGGCAATGCCAAGAATACGCCACCACATTTGCACTATGGAATTTATAGGAATGGAAAAGGAGCTGTGAATCCTTATCCGTATTTAACTTTAAATGCATTGAATAACAGAGCTTTCATCTAAAGCTGTAAAAGTTTGAATGCGTTCATTGTATTGGTCATAGAGGGTATATCAATTAGGTTCTTTTCTTATTCTTACACCTTACGTTTGTAATATTTAGGAGTAAGTTAAAAATATCACTACGTATTTAACATGGATGACCCTCTATAACGCGCCCGACTAACGCAAGTAGGTTAATTCTTTTTTGATTCTCTTCAATGCGAAGGCTTAAAAGGCCTCTTTTTTAGTTGTTGGATTGGAGGTGGATGTCCTACGGGTAAAGTAAAATAGTTGCAATGTTCCTAAACCGAGAACTCCCGCAGCAAGCATAAACTGAAAGTGATATGACCAACCCAAATGCTGCAAGGTACTAAAACTTAAACCACCGACCAGTTGGACCGTTGCAAAGCTAAGTGTCGCCATACTCCACAACTTTTTATAGGCCAAGCCGTAGAGTTGTAAGATGGTGTAGGAGGTGAGAAAGACTACCGCAGGGTTCAGTAGACCTGTGAGAAATGAAGACAGGAGCGTAAATACAGGCGAAAAACTCAGAACCGCAATAAAAACTGCCGCAATATAGACACTGTATAAAATCTTTAAAGCCAGAAAGTTGCCAAATTTACGCGCTAAAGCATAAGCTGTCGCAGCACCTAGAGCACTGCCTAGGCCATATAAAATCCAGTTAAAATTGATCCAATATAAATTTAGCGTTAAAACATGGCTTAAGTAATCAATCCAAAACAAAGAATGGGGAATATACGCAAAGGCGCTGCAGGCATAAACAATGAGTAAACTATAGTAAATTTTATTCACTGTATGAGTTTGGGGCTGGCTTGTAGGGATACTGTGTAGTTGCTTTTGGAAAGGGTGAACCAGTATCCATAATAACAATGTAATGACAAATGCAAAGCTACAGAGAATGAACCATGCGCTACTGATTGCAATACGGTCTAAATACGGCATAAACAGCGTGGCTGCCAATACACCAATTCCTATTCCGCTAAATCCAATGAGATTAATTTTAAAACGGTGCTGTAACTCACTGCACTGCGCCACAATACTGGGCGATAGAATCATCAGCAAACCACCGCCTATACCTGAAATGATGCGCCACACCAAATACCAAACTTCGTTAAAATGCGCAAATGCACAGGCAAACAGGCTGATTGAACCAAAGAGCGCAGCAAAAATGATATAGATCGGCATTTTTGCATTTTGTGGCAACTTCATCGCCCAAAATGCGCCGATCAGATAGCCCAGCAGATTGGCGCTACCGAGTAGGCTGGCGAAATTGTGTGACCATTCATAGGCTTCGCGAGTGGACGGCAGTAGAGCGGTATAAGAAAAACGTAAGATGCCAATTCCCAAGCACATACTCAGGCAGAGAAAGAGACTAAGCTGTACGGTGCTTGAGAACGTCCTGTTCATCATAATTTGACTATTTGTTTAAAAAATACACTTGAACTATAAGATGAAATTTACAATAAAACAATCGGGTGATGTCTGCCTTTAGTCGAGCGAGTAAAGGCGAAGTCAATTTAATCAGTATCTTTAAGTACATTAATATCCACGGCATCACCAATGGTATAAAAATGCCCGCCTGCAACATGATGGATGCTTTTCCATTCATCTGCGGCTTCATGGTAGTACCAATGCCCATCTCTAAAAACCCGATCATCGGCATAAGCGGCAATGACTTTGCCAATAAATAAGTCATGCTGCTGCTGATTATGCGGTTCAGGAATGAGTTCACACAGAATCCATGCACTACAGCCTTCAACCACTGGAATTGGGCTGTGACCAAACTGAAAAAGTTCGACCCCACACTGACGTAACTTTTCAGGAGCATCATATTGACTGATCATGCCTAGTGCGTAGACCATTTTCAGCTGTTTAAGTGTAGGGACTTGCAGCGCAAACAAACCCGATTTTTCAATGATACTGCGGGTTTTTGTCGATTTATCCAGTACAACCGTCACTTTGGCTGGGCTAAACTCTAGAGCGCATGCCCAAGCCGCGGCCATGACATCGGTGCTTTTATCATCTTGACTGGAAACTAGCACGGTTGGGCCGTGGTTGAGTAGCCGATATGCTTTTTCTAAAGGGACGGGTAGAATGTGAGGATTAAGCAGAGATTGATTCATGTAAAAGAACACTTTAACAGCCGTTTAAATGCTTTATACCACATTCTAAAACTGCCAATTCAGTCTAAATTTGTACATTCAGTGTGGAATATGGCGCAAAACAGTAAGCCCGTTTAAATTTTGATTTATAATTATGACAGCATCATTTAGGGAAACAATATGAATATCCCCTTAATCGTCAATGTCATCATTTTTATTGCATTGCTTTTTTTACTGGGCTAAACCCGTAAAACCGATTGGAGTTTAGCGAAGAAAGTACTGGCAGGTCTCTGTCTCGGTATTGTTTTTGGTCTCGCTTTACATGGGTTTTATGGTACGAATTCGCCTGTACTGCAAGAGTCGGTACAGTGGTTTAATTTGGTCGGTAAAGGCTATGTCAAACTACTACAAATGGTGGTGATGCCTTTGGTATTTGTTTCCATTTTAGGCGCTGTGATTAAGCTGCACGATGCGGGTTCATTGGGTAAAATTAGTTTTATCAGTATTGGGACTTTGCTATTTACCACAGCGATTGCTGCGTTTGTCGGTGTGGCGGTGACCAATCTGTTTGGCTTAACTGCGGCAGGTTTGGTCCAAGGCACACAAGAAACTGAACGTTTAAATACAATTCAAACTGACTATGTCGGGCAAGTCGCTGACTTACAAGTGCCTGATTTATTTCTGTCATTTATTCCGAGCAATCCTTTTGCCGAGCTGACAGGGGCACATCCAACCTCAATTATCAGTGTAGTCATTTTTGCAGTGTTTTTAGGCATTGCATGCTTGAACCTCATGAAAGCGGATGCTGAGAAAGGGCAAAAACTGTTGTCTGCAATTGACATCTTGGAAGCGTGGGTCATGAAGTTGGTGCGTCTAATTATGATGCTCACGCCTTATGGTGTGTTCGCACTCATGACCAATATTGTGGCCAACTCTAAAATGGCGGACATCTTAAACTTAGGTGGCTTCTTGGTTGCGTCTTATATCGGCTTGGCGATTATGTTTATCGTGCACGCCGTGATTTTGGCGCTCACAGGCGTGAACCCAATTCAGTTCTTTAAAAAGGTTTGGCCTGTGCTGACCTTTGCGTTTACTAGCCGTTCAAGTGCTGCCAGTATTCCTTTAAATATTGAAGCGCAAACACGACGTCTGGGTGTACCAGAGTCGATTGCCAGCTTTTCAGCATCATTTGGTACGACCATTGGGCAAAACGGCTGTGCAGGGCTGTATCCTGCGATGCTGGCTGTTATGGTTGCACCGACAGTGGGTATTAATCCGCTCGATCCACTTTGGATTTTGACTTTGGTTTGTGTCGTGACCTTGAGCTCGATTGGGGTGGCTGGTGTAGGTGGTGGAGCAACATTTGCAGCACTGATTGTCCTACCGATGCTGGGCTTGCCTGTGACTTTGGTTGCACTGCTTATTTCAATTGAGCCTTTAATTGATATGGGGCGTACGGCTTTGAATGTGAATGGTTCTATGACCGCAGGTGTCGTGACCAGCCAAGTCTTAGGTCAAACGGATAAGCGTATTTTTGAGCAAGACAATGTGGACTTAAAAGAAGTCTAAGCTGAGAAATATATAGCTTATGAACTGAAAAGAAGCCTATCTTCATGATTAGGCTTCTTTTTATTGGGCGTGTATCCATAAATGACTAAAAACTGTATCTACTTTTTTACTCAGTTTTTTGCAAAATAAAGCTTCAATTTAGGAGAAAAACGATGAAAATGTATCAAGTCGATGCCTTTACAACTGAATTATTTAAAGGTAATCCTGCCGCTGTGATTGTACGTGATGAATGGTTAGCAGTAGATTTGATGCAGAATATTGCTTTGGAAAATAATTTGGCAGAAACGGCTTTTGTGAAAGTGATTGATGCTGAAAACTATGAAATTCGTTGGTTCACCCCTCAGGTTGAAGTGGACTTTTGCGGGCACGCGACTTTAGCTAGTAGTTTCGTCCTGTTTCGGGATTATACCGATGCTAAACGTATCCAGTTTCATGTAAAAGACTTGGGTGTTTTTATCATTGATCAAGATGCTGATGGCAAGATTCATATGAATTTTCCAATTCGTGCACCGCAAAAGTTAGAAGACTATCCTGCGGAAATTCATGAATTGGTCGATTGTGAAATTAAAGAAGTCTATTTAAACCCACAGGCTTATATTTTAGTGTGTGAGTCTGAGCAGGCTGTTAAGGATGCCAAACCGAACTTAGATAAAATTCGTCAACTGGCAGAAAAGCATAAAGTCAGTACTGCGATTACTGCTGAAAACTTGGATGTTACCCTGACTTCAACGTCTCAAGACTATGACTATATCGCGCGTTATTTCGCACCGCATAAAGGCATCAATGAAGACCCTGTGACAGGCTCCATGCATACAGGTCTTGCACCACTATGGGCGGAGAAGTTGGGTAAAACCTCATTGATTGCCTATCAGGCATCGAGCCGTGGTGGATTGCTTTACTGTGATATTCAGTCTGAAACACGGATCCAAATTTCTGGCTATGCCAAGTTATATATGACGGCTGAACTTTACTTAGATTAAGTTGTAATTCTTTTAAATTAAAACTACTGGTGAAAAATAAGCATTGATTAAAATGCTATTTTTCACCAAATTACTATAAAAATAATTTAACTTTCCTCTATGATGTTGAGAATCATTCATATTTTGTCGAATTATTTGGAAAAATAATGTTAATGCGTTTTAAAACATTGAGTTTGTCGGTATTGCTACTTGGCTTTGGGGGCACAGTATGGGCACAACCCGTATTGGTAAAATCGGAACAGAAAATTGAAGAATATAAATTAGATAACGGTTTACGCATTATTCTTGCGCCAAACGATAAAGAAAATAAAGTGTATATGAATATGGTCTATTTGACTGGTTCATTGAACGACCCAAAAGGTAAGGGTGGTTTAGCGCACTTATTGGAACACTTAGCGTTCAAGGGAACTAAAAATGTTCCAGGGGACGAGTTTCAGCGTCGTTTAGATCAATACGGTTTAATGAATAATGCCAGCACGGACTATTATTCAACCAAATATATTAATGTAGTTCGTCCTGAACAAAATGCGATTAATGAGCTGATTCATCTTGAAGCCGAGCGTATGGATGGTTTGGTGCTCCAAGAAAAATATGTACCGTCTGAAATCGCGATTGTGAAACGTGAGCGTGAAGTCCGTATGGATCAGCCATTTTCGGTACTCATGGATCAGATGTGGAAGTCCGCTTATGGCAATCAATATTTAGGGCGTTTACCGATTGGTGATTTAAATGAGTTACAGTCAATCAAAATGGCTGAGCTGAATAAGTTTTATCGTGACTGGTATGCACCGAATAATGCGGTGTTTGTCATTTCAGGTAAGTTTGACCAAGCAGCTGTATTGAAGCAGATTGATGAAAAGTTTAGTGCGATTAAAGCGCGTGCTGTGCCTGCGAAAGTTAAAGTGCCTGTCTTAGATGCCAGTAAGATTAAAGAACGCCAGTTTGTGGTGAAAAAAGGCAGTAACTTAGCCAAATATAATATTTACCTGAATGGTAAAAATGAGAACATTAAGACTGCGCTGGCGGTGTCACCGTATTTATACACCATGCAACCCAGTGGACATTTGTACCAAAGCATTGTAGAAACGGGAACGGCGACAGCTGTTCAGTCGACCACATGGTTAGACCAAGATTTCAATATGGTGTTTATGGGCGCAGTTTATGCCCCCAACCATGATGTGAAAAAAGTCGAGTCGGCTTTGATTACTGGGGTAGAAAAGACACCAAGCTTTAATGAGGTTGAGCTCAACCGTGTAAAGAGTATGATTAAAAATGCTCAAGAAAGCATGTTTAGCAGCGCAACGGCGGTCGGAGGCATGCTCAGTGACTATGTGGTTTCTGCCAATGGTGATTGGACACAATACTTTAAAGATCAGCAACAGTTACAACAGCTCAGCGTTACTGATGTGAACCAACGTTTAGATGACTTTTTAGTACCCGAGCATCGTATTTCAGGCACTATTTTACCGACCCCAGAAGATCAGAAAAAAGCACTTGAACAAGCGGTAGCAGCGACCCCAGCAAAAACTTTAGACCAACAAGCAGTGGCTGAAGAGCCATTGAAAGATGCAAGTGTGTATAAAGCGGAAGTTGCTGAGTATGTAAAAAGTTCAAAGCAATATTTAGAAAGTGCTGAAAAACAAATTCAGCGTGGCAAGTTGAAAAATGGGATGCAATATGCGCTGTACCCAAATACCACGCGTGACGATAAGACCTATGCCACTATTTCAATTGACTTTGGTACGGCAGAAAGTTTGTTTAATAAAGCAGAGTTGTTAGACCTGACTTCTTATTTACTGCTCAGAGCGTCAACTCAATATAGTTTGCAAGACATTGCTGATCAGGCGATCGACGCAGGTGGTGGTGCAAGTGCAGCAAGTAATGGTAACGGCATCAATATTTCAATCGTGGCGAAGAAAGAAAAGTTTGATGAATTTTTTAACTTTGTTGTAGATGTCCTTAAAAATCCAACTTTTGAACAAAGCCAGTTTGATTTGATTAAGTCACAAAGCTTAGCAAGTCTAGATCGACCTTATACTGAGCCTGAAACTGTAGCAGCTTTAACCATTGCGCGTTTACTTGAAACTTATCCAATTGGGGATATTCGACATCACTTTGAACCTGAATATGCCAAGAAGCAGTATCAAGCAGCAACGCAAGCACAGGTTAAACAGCTGTATCAGCAGTTTTTTGCAATGAATCATGCGCAAATTTCGGTGACGGGCGTGATTGATACGAAAAAGATGAAAAAGACTCTAAATCAGGCTTTTGCAAACTGGAATTCGGCAGCACCTTATCAGCGGATTACTTCTGACTTTACTGCATATAAAGCGCAGCGTGTACATGCACTGTCAGAGCAGCGTGAGTTTGGTAGTTATCAGAGTATTATGACGTTCCCTGTGGGCACATACCACCCAGATGCACCTGCTTTACAGGTACTCGAGCACATCTTAGGCGAGTCGCAATTATCTTCTCGTTTGGCGCAAGAGCTACGTGAAAAGAATGCCTTGGTCTATGGTTTTGGCAGTAGTATTTCGTTGGATGACTGGACGGAGTCAGGAGCGCTGACGATTGATGCAAACTATAGCGCAGGTAAATCGGCTCAAGTGTCTCAGGCAGTGTATAAAGTGTTGAATGAGTTATTGGCAAAAGGCGTTACTGAACAGGAAGTAGAAGCTGCCAAGGCTGATATTTTGAAAAAGCGTGTGACTGCACTTGAAGATAGTCGCAATATCCATCGCATGCTGATTCCTCAAATGAAGCGTAATCGTACTTTACTGGATCGTGAACAACGTGATTTAGCATTGGCTAAAATCAGTAAAGCCGATGTTGATGCGGTGATTCAGAAGTATATTAAGCTGGATCAGTTGGTTGAAGTGATGGCTGACCAATATGGCAAAGTGCAACCAGCGCTGAAAAAGTAAAGATTTCAGTTTTCATCTAAAAAGAACCCCTCAAAATTGAGGGGTTCTTTTTGTTATAGCTTTTAGGAATTAGTTTTCTTATTTTCAATTAAAGCCGATAAAACTGTTTGGCATTGTGATGGAATACGCGCTCTAAAGCCTCAGGGTCATAGGCTGCGACAACATCACTAAAGGCATCAATAATATTCACCAACGATGTACTCACCGAATCCATGGGAAAGTTAGAGGCAAACATCACCCGATAGGTGCCAAAACAGGCGAGGGCATGTGTAATCATGGGATGCGCAAGATCAAAGACTTCTTGTTTGGAAGCCAGTCGACCTTCTTTATGAAAACGATGTCCTAATACAGGCATGAAAAGCCCTGACATTTTGGTATAGACATTCGGATAGCTTGCAAGTTCAGCGAAGTCATCTTTCCAACGGAAGAAAATATTTTCCCGCGCTGTTTGTGTCATGCCTGTATTCGCACCAATTGGGCCAAATAAACCTACGGGTGTACCCAAATGATCCAGCACAATGGACGTTTCTGGGAACTGCTTGGCCAGATAAATCACATCTTCAAGCTGTGTCGAATAAACCCAAGCATCAAAACTCAAGTTGTATTGGGACAGTACTTCGAAGCCTTTGAGAAATTTTTTATTGCGATATAAGTGAGGCTCATCTGTCCACGCATGGATTGCTTTGTCTTCATGAAAAGACGCCATTTTACGAATACCACGAAAGTATGGTGAAGCTTTATGGTGTAATTTTAGGATCTTTTTAAAGTTACGATCACGTGGGTCAGCTGTTGCGACAATGCCACCCAATTTGACGGTATCTACCCCAAAAGCTAAAGACTCGATAAACTGAGTTTCCTCAACCACACCTTTGCCTTTGCTGTGATGCCAACTGGCTTCGACATGCACCACTTGTTCTACTATATATGGGCCAGTATCGCGTTTATAGTCATGAGGTAAATAAGGACGTGTAATATGACGGGTTAGACCGATGGTTTCAATCAGGTCTTTAGGTTTCACCAAACGAACCATTTTGTCCAAAAGCTTAGGATGCTTGCCCAATAATTTAACTGCCAAAGCCGCTGCATGTGGCATGTTATAGGGGTCCCACTGGTGGATGTGTGGATCGATGAGTGCAAAGTCCAAATGCTGCATGTTCTTCCCTAAGTCATATTCCTTAGCGATTACCTTACTGTAAATTGAGGTGTTGCAACATTGTATTTCGTTTCAAATACGACGAAATGAAAAAAGCCTGCGCAAGGCAGGCTTTGATTGATCAGTGATCGTGTTTGTGGTCATGCTTGTTGGCATGAAATTCTTCGTTATGACGGAAACGAAGGTAGTTTTCAAACTGTTCACAATATTCGTCATAGTTGTCTTCAAGCATCATTTGGAACTGCTGCAAAATATAAGACATCACTTGCTCTTTGGCCTCACGCATTTCATCGCCATCTTTAAAGTTGTTGGCTGCCACCCACGTGTTAAAACGGGCTGTACCAAACAACATCGCGGCACTTACTTGGCCACGTATTTCAGCAGGTTTCACTTGTGAACCTTTTTCAGTGCGACAAAAATCGTTGGCTTGCTTAATAAATTCATCTGCACGTTCAAAAAAAGCAGCATTCAACGCTTCTTCTTCGGTTACATCTGTTGCTTCAATCTTCTGAACCATGAACTTGTCCTAAAATACATAAATAACTCAGACTGCATTATAGGCAAAGCCTTGCAGAAACTAAACCTTTGCCTTAATCTAAAAATAGCCTAAGCAATAAAATAGAGAATATCCATGCAAGACGCGATTGCGGTACAAAGTTTAAAAAGTGATATTGCATTATTGCGTCAAAACATTTGGCCACCACAAAATTTAGCCAATGTTGAAGGCTTACCAATCTATTACGGCACGAAAGCGGAAGTTGAGGATTACTACCGTCAGTGGACGGGTTTGATTGAGCGGGCACAAGACTTGTTCCAACCCTTTATGGAAGAAGATGTATTGGATGCAATTCATTTACCTAGTCATTTGAATTTACCGCTGTTTTATTTTCATGTCGATCGTATTCGGATTAATAAAACCCGCGCCAAAGAGTCTAAAAGTTTTCGCGGCATTGCGAGCTTAATCGAAAAATGTGGGCAGTTTGAACCAGAGCAAGTCCAAGCCATGCGCGCTTGGTTGGACAGCGATGATAATGCCGCCTTGGTTGCTCATCGTGAGTTTATTGATCTCAGAACCTATGTCTTTCAACACGGACAGAGTGAATATACCCGTACCCGATTTTATGTAAATGGTATCGTGTTAAGTACCGAAGCACACTTTGAATTGGTCGATGCTCGAGACAAACCACGTAAACAGCGCAGTGATAGCTATAACGACCCCTTAGCAGACAACAATACGTGGAAGGTGTACGGAAAGTATCGTTAACTTAAGTGTCGGCAGGAAATTCACTTATAGAAGAGCTTTTCACTGTTGATGTATATTTTGGTTTAAAGGCTATTTCAGCTTTTTGGTTTGACTGAGCAGCAACAGCTGTTGTTCAACCAATTTCAGCATTCTATTTTTTTCCGCGGCGATCCATCCTGTGGCAAAACTATAAGCGGCTTCTGGTTCAGGGGCTTGTTGAAATAAAGCTTCTGCAACCACTAAATCATTATAGTGCCCTAAGTTTTCCTGAACTGCTTTGAGTTTTTTTAAATAGGTTTTTAATGCTTTTGCATCGAGTAAAAATGCCACAAACTCAATGCTATAACGCAGTTGTTTGACTTGTTTACGAATGCGGTGTTTTTCCTCATCCTCAAGCTGGCTGAAGTGCTCGGCATGTGCGCATATTTTATGGTGTAAAGCATGTATCAATTTGAGTGCATGTTTTTTCAGTTTGGTTTTTGAAGGCGAATCTAGTTCTTGCTCTGTAAATAAAATTAATTCAAGCCAAAGTTGCGTCGTTTCTGGTCGTTGGAACAGGGCACAGACATCAGTGATGGCTTCTGTACTTGGAGCAAGATGGTCTAAAGGATAACCAGCCTCTATCAGTTGGGGGAGTAAATCTTCATTTAAGGCATCGATGTCACGTGTTCCACCTAAGGCTTGAAAAATAGTGGTGAGTTCCGCTTTCCAGTGTGGTTGAATGGCGTCCGACCATGCAGCAAAACTTTTTAGTGCGCTACGCAAGCGGCGAATTGCCACGCGGGCTTGGTGTATATGCTCGCTGGAGTACTGCTGTCGAGCAATTGAACTGGCATTGGGAAGTAAGTGCTGTAAGCAATTGGCCACTATGCTTTGTAGAGCCTCAACTTCGCTTGAGCTTCTGTTCAGTACAAGAGGTGTTTGATACTGCGCAGAAAAGTAACTTTGCTGACGAACAGCTAGAAGGCCATAGTCAGATTTACTGTGTGTGTCGAGACTCAGTTGGTATTTTTGAACCCAAGGTCGTATAAATGCGATCAGATCTTCTATTGATCCTTGTTTTAATTCAAATTCGATCTCGAAAATATCAACATTGTTTTGTGCTTCAAAAATTTTTCCAATATCAAGTGCAATTTCAACTGTACTATTTCCAACATCCTGCAAAATGCGTAAACGTTGGATGTTGGTTTCAAAGAGTAATTCAAGGGTTGGAAGTGGAAGCCCCAAAGCGCGTTTTAATTTTTTGTAGATAGCGGAATAATCTTTATAGTTATCTAAGTCGAGTGTAGTCGTCTCAGGTGGCGCTATATCAAATTCAAGTTCCAAGCGACTCAATACTTTTGCGCTGTTCACTGCTTTGAAGGTTTGTTTCCATTCATCATTTTCCTGCCGACGTCGAATCGCGATGCAATGCTTAGCAAGTGTTTGATCCGCTGTATCAAAGTATTGGGCTGCTAAATGAATCGGCTCAGCCTTGAGCAGTGTAAAAGCTTTTTGCAATGCCTTACGCTTCTTAACTGGAACTTGAAACTTAAACTCAATCTCTTGCATAGCCCTGACTCATGACAATCTACGTTTTACTATATGCTAAATTGAGTAAAAAAAGACCAGATTTGAATAGGTATCAGCTAAAAGAGCAGAAATAGTGGGCTAGATGGCACTTTTAAAATGAGATGGTGGTCAGAAATATGCAGAGTTAATAAGTACAGATGGTTACATCGAAGTGATAATAAATTTACATTGAGTAGGAATGTATAGGTTTACTTTTTAAGAATAAAAATGAATATAAAGCCTGTATTGTTCTGATAATAGGCCGCTTTGTCATAGATAAATTAGTGGTTTAGATATACCAACCACGATCTTCTATCGTGGTTTTCGGCTTGTCAGGCCTTGTGGAGGATGGATAGCAGTCATGTATTTAACATGACTGCTTTGGTATATAGAGCGTTATTTTAAGAATTTACGGCTGACTAAGAACTGTTCTGTCGCTTCTAAAAGCTTATCGGCATAAACTTCAAGCTTTGCCGTGAGCCAACCCAAAACAAACCAATCACTGGCTTCAAGTTCTGTCTGTTGAATGTACGCAGCAGAAGTCGCCAAGATTTGATATTCATGTGCGGCTTGTTGGGCATCATTCAACGCTTTACTGTATTTCTGCAAATTTTTCACATCATAAATTGACGTTAAAATAGGAAAGCTAAACTTCAATTCCTTAATTTTCTGCGCCAATACATCTAAGCTTTCAAAGTGACTAATATCCGCAGCATTTAAGCTTTCCTGTAGCTGTCGATATTGGTTTTGCAGGGTATTGTGCGCATAGGTTTTTAAATCCTGCTTTTGCACCTGATCATGTGAACTTAAACTAAAGGTTAATAACTCAAGATAATGATGGACGTTTTGGGTCGATTTAACTAAATTTCCAAGCTTTTCTTGAGCATATAGGATGTCTTTGGCAAGATTTTCTGTAGTGGTTGGATTCTGAAGAAAAGCGCCTAGGGTACTTTGCATATGCTGCAAATGTTGTAAATGATCAAACTGATGTTTGAATGCGGCAAGTTGCATCGCCCATTTATCAGAAATATTGCTATTCCAGTCCTTAAACAAAGCTAAGGTTAGTTGTAAGTGCTCTAAAGCAGTTTGTGCTTGATCAATATGGCTTTGCTCAGCAACACCTGCTGAAATTGCAGCAATATTCGGCAGTAAATGCTGCATTTGCTGGCCAATCAACAAACTCAGGTTATGTGCTGCACTTTCTTTTTTCGATAAGACAAACTCTTTTTCAAAACGTGCTGGACTCACTGTTTGCTCAAGCGCCAGTAAGTTACCCATTTCGGCTTTGCTGCGGACATCTAACCATAGTTGATACTTTTTCACCCATTCAAAACTAAAGGCCAAAAGTGACTGAACAGAGCCAGATTTGAGTTCGAATTCTACCTCATGGATGGTCTGTTCTCGACCAGATGCACGAACCACTCCTACATCCAAACAGACTTCAATTTCAGCGTCTTCAAACTGAATGACGCGATAGGTACGTTGGATGTCCGTTTCAAAGGTGAGCTTTAACGCAGCTGCATCTGAGCCTAAAGCTTGGGTTAAAATTTGCTGAGCCTCTGGAATAGCTTGATAAATGCTTAAGTCCAGTTCAGGAGATGACTCTAACTCACCCAAATTATGATTATGTTCAAAACGGTGTAAATGACTTTTACCTGCGGCTTTGAGTGTTTGGATCCAGCGAGTACCTTCAAGACGCTGACGCAAAGCAGCGCCGTGTTGAGCCAAGAGGCGATCAGGCGTGTCAAAATACTTGGCTTGAAGTTGAATCGTTTCAGATTTTTTAGGATCTAAAGCTTTAAGAAGGGCGGTACGTCGTGCTTCGCTAATCTGAAATTTTAATTCAATTTCAACCATGAAAAATTCCTAATTTGAGGGGCTAGGTCAATGCCAAGCCTTTATGTATTGAGATGCATGATCTGTAGTTTGTTTTTATGTGCGCTAAAGGCACACCAATGGACCACTGGATTGTAGCGAAAAAGAGACAGTATGTAAGACTTGACGACACAATAAAACAAAGTTGCAGCGTGAGATTGATCAAATACAATTCTGTTTTTAGTGGACACGCGCCTAGAGGCGATTGCACTTTGCAGATTGCATATTTTCAGCTATGTTGGTAAAAAACTATCAGGATGATGACAGATGAATGCTCAGGTTGAACCGAAACAGGAACATGACGCTGAACCTAATTTTCAATTGCCGATTAAGGACTATCACCAATTTTATCGTTTTTATCTAACAGAGCACCGCAACATCATGAGTCGTCGGCTACACGTCGCGGGCAGTTCGATTGGGCTGTACTTTTTCTCTAAAGCTATACTTAAACGCAAGCCGCGTTATTTTATATATGGCTTAGTCTCTGGATATGCCTGTGCGTGGGTAGGTCATTTTGTTTTTGAAAAAAATAAGCCAGCTAGTTTTAAACAGCCTTTGTATAGTTTTATTTCTGACTGGCGCATGTTTTCCGATGTTTTACGTGGAAATTTAAGCTTACAAGATCGTGCTTTGGATAAAATTCCAAGTTAGTGAAGCACTTTGTGACGTCATCATGAAAGTTTTATTAAAAGCTTGAAATTAACAGTTGCAAAGTATGAGTTAATGTTCTAATAATGAGGTCGTTGATTATATTTTCATCAAATAATATATAAGTGCTTTGAACTTTAAAGTGCTTTTAGTTTTCCAAGCCTAGAGCGACCTTCTCTAGGCTTTTTTTATGTGGATTTTAAATAAAATATGCGGCTTTTTAGCTTTTATGATGTTATTTCAACATCACTGGTTTAAAAAGCTAAAAAGCCGTATCAGATCGCTGCGTGTCTCTTATTCTTGTTATAAAGTTGTTATTTTTATTTTATTCTTGTTGCTTTCTGTATCCATTAAACTGCGAAAGCGGTGGGGCGACTATCACTGACAATAGGTATTTTTACATAGCCTGAGCTTGGTCGCGGGATTTTTGTGCAAAGCAACGCATTTTCAGTTCCAATTCATTAAAGCATCAGTAGCCTTTAGCTTTATAATAGAACGACATAACCCAAAGGTAGAGTTAAATGCGCGGTTTATATTTAATTACAAATGATGATCCTTTAGAGCTACTTTTGGCTAAATTAGAAGGTGCAATGGCAACACGTGAGGTTGCCATTTTGCAGTATCGCCGTAAAAAAGTACCCAAAGAAGAACAGGCTTACGAAGTCGAGTATATGAAAGCGATGTGCGCTGAGTATCGTGTTCCTTTTGTGATTAACGATGACTTAGAAATGGCCGTTAAATATGGCGTTGGTGTACATTTAGGGCAAGGTGATGGCGAAGTTGCCGAAGCTGTCGCACGCCTGCCAAAAGATGCGGTGATTGGTCGTACCTGTTTGAATTCGATTGAGCTGGCTGAAAAGGCGATTGCTGAAGGTGCAACTTACGTCGCTTTTGGTGCAATTTACGCAACTGAGACCAAGCCAGAAGCAGGCAATATTGGCTTAGAGACTTTAAAAGAAGCCAAAGCCAAATTGAATGTGCCGATTTGTGCGATTGGTGGCTTAACAGTTGAAAATTCAGGTGAAGTGATCGAAGCTGGTGCCGACCTTTGCGCAGTGATTAGTGATATATTAGGGCTATCAATGTCTGCGATTCCTGATCGTATAGAACAGTGGGCTGATTTATTTGCATCTAAAGCTTAAGTGTTTTTAGATGTTTTTTTATTTTTTGAGTTGAGTAACTTCATGAGCTTATCTCCAAAGCAAGAACAATTGTTTAAACAAGCAAGCAAACATATTCCGGGTGGAGTGAACTCACCTGTACGTGCATTTAATAGCGTAGGTGGAACGCCTGTCTTTATTGAAAAGGCACAAGGTGCATACTTGTACGATGTGGATGGTAAGCGCTATGTAGACTATGTGGGCTCATGGGGACCAATGATTTTAGGTCATGCTCATCCTGAAATTATTCAAGCAGTTCAAAATGCTGCAGTAGATGGTTTAAGTTTCGGTGCACCTACGGTACATGAAACGACTTTAGCTGACATTATTTGCGAAATTATGCCGTCAATTGAGCTGGTTCGTATGACCAACTCAGGTACTGAAGCAACCATGACAGCCATTCGTCTTGCACGTGGTTATACAGGTCGTGACAAGATTGTAAAATTTGAAGGCTGTTACCACGGTCACTCAGATTCACTGTTGGTCAAAGCAGGCTCAGGTTTGTTAACCAGCGGTGAAGGCGAAGCGACTTCAGCCGGTGTTCCTGCCGACTTTGCCAAACACACACTTACTCTTCCGTATAACGATATAGCCACTTTAAAAGAGTGCTTTGCAAAGTTTGGTTCGGAGATTGCAGGGGTGATTGTGGAGCCTGTGGCAGGGAACATGAACCTAGTCAAACCAATCGAAGGCTTCTTACAAGCGATTCGTGATGTATGTGATGAACATGGTTCTGTTTTTATCATTGATGAAGTGATGACTGGTTTCCGTGTTGGATTGGGTGGTGCGCAAGCTCATTATGGTGTGACTCCAGATTTAACCACCTTGGGTAAAATTATTGGTGCAGGCTTACCCGTTGGTGCTTTTGGTGGGAAACGAGAAGTGATGGAGTGTATTGCTCCACTGGGTAAAGTTTACCAAGCTGGAACACTGTCGGGGAATCCACTTGCAATGCGTGCAGGGATTGAGATGTTTAAACACCTGCGCCAAGATGGTTTCTATGAAAAATTGACAGCGCAGCTAGAAAAACTGCTTGTGGGTTTACAAGCCGCGGCTGATGAAGCGGGTATTGCTTTTAAAACGCAACAAGTAGGCGGTATGTTTGGTTTGTACTTTACCGATCAAGAAGACATTACCAGCTTCGACTCAATGCTGAAGTGTGATATCGATGCATTCCGTAAGTTCTTCCACGGTATGTTAGACCGTGGTGTGAACCTTGCACCATCTGCGTTTGAAGCTGGCTTTATTTCAGCTGCTCATTCTGATGAAGATATTGAATTTACCCTGCAAGCAGCGAAAGAAGTTTTTGCAAGCATGAAGTAAGTATTTGTACTTACTAAAAAAGCCCATCTCATTTGATGGGCTTTTTTATAGCATTTTAACTGTGGAATTCAATATGAAAATTAAGCGCTACTTAATGTTGGTAACTACTGAATTTATAGTTCATCAAACTTATCAATACGTTTAAATAAAGCTGAGATATGTTAAATAGGCTTTGTTGCATAAAGCCTTTGATGACAGAGTTTTCCTAAGTTGCTAAAATTTAGGTTACAACTTGGGTATGAGGTCTGCCTAATTCTGTAAATTTATTTAATACGGCTACGCGTGCATGGATATCATTGACTTGGCTGTCAAAATTCCTAGCACTGAGTTTATCGCCTAATAACTTGATGCAATGCATCTTAGTTTCAACCAAACTTCGCCGATGATAGCCTGACCATTTTTTCCATAGTGTCCTGCCTAAACGTTTAATTGTTCGAAGTAATTCATTTCGCTCTAGCGAGCTACTCTTTGTATCTTTCCATGGTTTCGCATTTTTTCTAGGTGGAATCACCGCATGCGCTTGCCGATCTGCAATGATCTGACGGCATTGCTTGGTGTCATAAGCTCCATCGGTATAAACAGAGTCAATCCGCTCATCTTGTGGAATCTGATTAAGTAAATCAGTACCTGTGAATCACTGACATTATTGGTTGTAAGCTGAATAGCGTGTATTTGCAGGGTTTTAGCATCTATACCAATATGTAATTTATGCCATTGGCGACGATATTCAGGCTGATGTTTCTTACGTTTCCATTCACCTTCACCTAAAAACTTCAAGCCCATGGAATCGACGATGAGCAATATATTGCGCAAGGCAGTCCATTGCAACTCTTCTCATAGCTAATTTGAATATCAATATGCTTTTGTCTTCTACAAAGCGTACTGTAATCTGGTGCTGCCCAATTTAATCCGCAAAGGTTAATCAGACTTTGAACAAAACCTGTGACCATGCGTAAAGAGAGTCTGAATAAAGATTTGATCATTAAACAGCATTGGATGGCTGTGTCGGAATAAGTTTGATTTCGACCATGCTTGCCTTGTGATTGTGCATACCACTGGGTCTTTGGATCGAACCAAATGGCAATATTCCCACGATTAATGAGCGCTCGGTTATATGCGGGCCAATTGGTTGTGCGGTAGATTTTGTGTGTAGGCTTCTTCATGTGGAAATTATATTGCTGAAGAAGCCCTTAAGAACAGCTTTGTGCAACAAAGCCCTACTGAATTATCTTCACCTATCATTTATGAGTGTTTGGTAAGGCTTGGTTAAATGCGAAATGATGGAGCTGTTAATTTAATTATTTTGACAAGAAATAAGATCTATGGCTTTTAATATTATTTTATAAAATATACACTTAACTAAATTTTGTTTGCTTGAATGTTGAAGGGGCTGAAGTGAAAAAGAATAATAAAAACAATTTACTAAATCAGTTTGGCGGATTGTTTATTGCGATTATTATCTTGGCTATATTTTTCTATAAAAATGATGAAAAGAACCTTATAAATTATTCGAAACAAAATTATATAAATCAAGATTCTGGAAAAGAAACAATTAATGGATTGAAAGAAGTTGAAATATTTGATCAAAAAAGAAAGGAATCTGAGACTCAATATGCACAACCGTTTGAAAAAAATATTATGATCAAGTTTCCTAGTGATGGTGCTCAAAAAGGCACTTTACAATTTCAAACAAGTGACAAAGATGCTGTATTTTTGGTAAGAGATAAGTTTACGAATAATCTACAAGCAGTCATTCAACTTCCAAAATTTAGCAATACAGAAATGAAGGTGCCTCTAGGCGAGTATATAATTGAATATGCAACAGGAGATGGCGAATGGCAAGGCTTAGAGCGGTTATGGGGATACTCAACTCAATTTTATAGAAGTAATACTCAACATCGGGTCTACCGTAATGACCATGAAAATGGTTATACAATTCATGGAACTGGAATTATTCTAAATGCTCCAAATGGTTATACGCCTGAAAGAATAAATAAGAATGAGTTTATACATCCGAATTAATTTATTTATCTTAATGAATGGAAAAATCAAATCGTTATATATTGATGATAATTATTAATTAAAGAGGAGGAAGAATGGATAAATACTTACTGGTGGCCTTGGTGGTTGGTGCATGCATACTGTTGGTGATTTATACTCAACTTGCACCAGCAGGTGGACAGAAAAATTTTAAGCAAATCGTACAGCAGGCATTTGGTCGCTATAAAGTGATCGAAAAAAACTACACCATTATGATTTGTGAGATCAATCACCGCAATGAGCCAGAAGAATTGGTCTTTATTCGTATCGATCCTGCCCAAAAGAAAAATTTACGCATTTCAGGAAGAATGCTGATAGCAACTTATCCCAAAGCACCGTCGGTACGTGAAATGCGTAAAGACTTTAAAAACCATCTCACTTAACACTTAGCTTAGCGTCGACGAGAGCTACTACGGCTGCGTCCGCGCGCCATACCGCCTAGAGCATTGAGTACAGCAAGCTTGGTCATACTGCCTGAAGCATGTGCATGACAAATAGCAGCAGCGAGAGCATCGGCGGCATCTTGCTGTGGTTTGATGCTCAGGTTTAGGAGTCTCATCACCATCATTTGTACTTGTTCTTTGTCCGCAGCGCCATAACCGACTACCGACTGTTTAATCTGGCGTGCGGTGTATTCTGCAACTTGTAGGTCAAGGTTTACCAGTGCAGCAATAGCAGCCCCGCGTGCTTGCCCTAGCTTCAGTGCGGAGTCAGGGTTTTGTGCCATAAATACTTGCTCAACTGCGGCTTCGGTTGGGCCATGAAATTTTACAATACGATCAATCCCTGCAAAAATACGTTTTAGCCGTTCAGGCATATCAGCAGCTTCGGTACGAATGGTGCCAGCATCGACAAAAATTAGTTTTTGACCTTCTTTTTGAATAATACCGTAGCCTGTGAGGCGAGAACCGGGGTCAATACCAATAATTAATGACATGCTTGCCCTTTAAAAAAAATAATATGCCCATATTGTTACATAAGCGTATCAAAAAAGCTTGATGTAGATTGAGCACTTGATTCTTGCACCTTATTCATTTTATTGAGATTAGATTAATTTTCATGAAATTATTTCTTTTTATATTAGCTGGTGTCATTCTCGAAGTCTTCGTATGGATTGGCGTGGGTGACCTCGTTGGTAGCATGTGGTACGTGTTCTTCTGGTTTATTGCCGCTTTCTTTATTGGTATGAGCCTGATTCGTAAGTATTCAGCAGGTTTAATGCCACAAATGCAGCAAATGCAAGCGGGCCAGATGGGTGCAGATCCTGCATTAACAAACAATCTGCCAAAAATCATTGCGGGTTTTCTTTTATTGATTCCTGGCTTGGTGACAGACGTGGTTGCCGTGTTATTGCTTATTCCTGCAGTGCAAAAAGCCATGACAGGTGCACTGATGAACGTGATGATGAAACGTCAGCAAGCGATGATGGAAAAAATGATGGGTGGCATGATGGGGGATATGAATGGCATGGGCGGTGGTGCTCAAGGTCAAAACCCATTTGCAGATATCATGCGTCAGATGCAAGAAATGCAGCAACAGCAGGGCGGTTCAGCTTATCGTGACTCGAGTATTATTGATGGCGAAGCACGAGAAGTCAGGCCAGATGCGAAAAAAATTGAAATGAAAGATGTGAATAAATAATTTCATACCTAATTTTAAAGCCGAGTTCTAACTCGGCTTTTTTTATCTTTATGAAAATGTTTTAAGTGCTTATGATTTAAAATAAATATAACAAACGATATAATTATTTTTTAAAATTTATGCCGTTTTTTATGTCATTGCTTTTCACGATTTGCGCATTGCATTTTGTTGCGCAGCTAAGTCCTGGTCCTGATGTTTTACTGATTGCCAAAAGTTCAGCTTCGACCACACAAAAAAACACTTTAAAAACGATCTTAGGTATTTCTGTTGGCATCGTCGTTTGGGTGGTTTTAACCTTGTTAGGTTTTACCGTACTCATCGAAAAAATGCCATGGATTCAACAGGTATTGATGGTAGTTGGTGGTGTGTTCCTTGCACGTATGGGGTGGCTAATGTTGAAAGCTGGTTTCAATACAATGCAGCAAGAAGCCTTGCTAGATGATGGTCAAAAACTGCCTACACCCAATGCCAACCATTATTTCATGTCAGGTTTGCTGACTAACTTGTCTAACCCGAAAACGCTGATTTATTTCAGTAGTGTGTTTTCACTAGCCTTAAGTTCTAGTGCAAGTCCTTATTTAAAAATGCAACTTGCGGTCATTATTCCCATCCAAACTTTTATGACTTTTGCACTGCTGATGCTGCTTTTGTCATTACCTAAAATTAAAGCGGCATATCAGCGTTCAGGAAGTTATATTGACATTTTTTCTGGCGGGTTGTTTCTGATTTTTGCTTTATGGCTTTGGTACGATGCTCTCGCAATCTACATCTAAGTCATTTTTAAGCTCTTGAGATGATTGAGCCTGTTCCAAGCTAGACACTTCGTCTTTTTTACTTTGCGCATAGCGGTTGGGCTGTAATGTCGCTTCGGTATTTTCTGAGCCCTTATAGCTACGACTGCGGTTGGCACGTTCGCGTAAACCGCCTTTTTTAATCAACTGAACCATTCTTTCTTCCTCATCGTTGCATCTTATTTTAATAAACAATCGCGAGAAAACTAAAGGGTTTTAAGCAAATATGACGGAATACGTCAAAAACTATTATGTTACAAAATGAAATTGTCATGATTCGGTGTTATAAAGAGGAATATGCGTTAAATCAATTGATTAATCTTTCAGTGTAAGCCGTTGCTGACATCACTTCAGGTGAATGGCGCTTGAGTCTCAACAAATACTCACATAAGATAAATGAATCTAACATTCTGTGAGGCAGGGTGATGGACAATAAAAACAAGAAAGGACAAAAACAAGGGGGTAAAGCCATGCTCTATCAATACCACTGCGCATGTTGTGAAACAGTTGTCGCATCAACAGATAAAGACTGTCCAAACTGTGGATCACATAATATTCGAAGTCCTTTTGGATTTTGGATTTTCTGTATTGTTGCATGTCTCGCAGCAGCGATTATCGTTAAATCTGTACAAGTCTATTTGGCTGACCGAAACAGCGAACCCGCTGCTGTGACTTCGCTCTTTGATGTGCTCAATCATGACAACAAACCTAAGTAGTGAGGTTCAATGACTTCACGACTGAACTGATGGGCTATTTTCCATCAGTTAAAATAAAAAAACCCGCATTAAGCGGGTTTCTTTTTGGATCAAACTTATAGACCAGCTGAAGCTTTAAGCGCTTCCACTTTATCTGTTTTTTCCCAAGTAAATGCAGTATCTGAACCTTCACGACCGAAGTGACCATAAGCAGCAGTTTGCTTATACATCGGTTGAATGAGGTCAAGCATACGAGTGATACCGTATGGACGTAAGTCGAAGTGTTCACGGACTAACGCAATGATCAGCTCTTCAGATACTTTTGCTGTATTGAAGGTATTGATTGAAATAGATGTTGGCTCAGCCACACCAATGGCATAAGACACTTGAATTTCACATTTGTCTGCAAGACCCGCTGCTACGATATTTTTCGCAACATAACGACCTGCATATGCAGCAGAACGGTCAACCTTAGATGGATCTTTACCAGAGAAAGCACCACCACCGTGACGTGCCATGCCACCGTAAGTGTCTACAATGATTTTACGACCTGTTAAACCACAGTCACCTACTGGACCACCAATCACAAACATTCCTGTTGGGTTGATGTGGAATTTGGTGTCTGCATGGAACATTTCAGCAGGGATCACTTTTTTCACGATTTCTTCAATCACAGCTTCTTTTAAGTTGCTTTGAGAAATTTCAGGATCGTGCTGAGTAGATAATACGACTGCATCTAAACGAACAGGCATGCCATTTTCATAAGCAAAAGTCACTTGGCTTTTTGCATCTGGGCGTAACCATGGTAAAACGCCACTACGACGTAGTTCAGCTTGCTTTTCCATTAAACGGTGTGCATATGAAATTGGAGCAGGCATAAGCACGTCAGTTTCACGGCTTGCATAACCAAACATTAAACCTTGGTCACCTGCACCTTGATCTTCAGGCTTTTGACGGTCAACACCTTGAGCAATCTCTGGTGACTGTTTACCAATCATGTTGATCACAGCACATGTTGAACCATCAAAACCAAGGTCAGAATGGTGGTAACCAATGCCATTTACGGTTTGACGAACAATCGCTTCGAAGTCAACATTTGCAGTTGTTGTGATTTCACCTGCAAGTACTACCGCACCCGTTTTTACAAGCGTTTCACAAGCAACCCGCGCATAAGGGTCTTCTTTTAAGATCGCATCCAAGATAGCATCACTGATTTGGTCAGCCATTTTATCTGGATGGCCTTCGCTTACAGATTCCGAGGTAAATACAGCGTACTCGCGCATAAGTCCTATCACAGTTAATTTAAAAGACGCAATATGGTACATCGACTTAGACATTTGAGCCAGTTCTACACGACCAAAATGACTGAATTTATTTCAATTCAACGACTTTTTATCTGATATAAGCATCTAAAAAATTGATATAGCGTTTATTTTTAGTTCGAAATGACAAAGTAAAGGCTTTTGGTTCAAAGTTTAAGGGTGCGTATCATGAGATTTTGTACTTTGATTATATCTAATTTTAAAACAATAGCTTGTTTGAATTTTTGTTGGTTTGGGTGTTAAGTTGGTAAAGAAAAAATGCTCAAAATATGCATCAGAAAATAATCGATAATCTGTAGTAATTCATGAATAATTTAAAAAAGTGAATAAAATTCACCATGAATGTTTAATTGTATGTAAAAAATACAAATGTATCTTGTGATGTGTTTGATACTCAAGGATAACGGTTTGTTCTGATTAGTGAATAGTGTGGCCGAACTATGTTTTTAAAATTGATGATTCTATTGTGTAGAATTTGAACCGGAGAAAATCTGGAGAGGCATTTCTGAGTGAAATTGTTGTGATTTTAGGCAATGCCCGCATTTATTAGACATGGATGATGAATAAATAGCGAAATATTGTCCATTAGGCTTTACCCATTCCTCTTTTTTTAAGACAATACACCTATCTTTGAATTCTATTCATCTTACTCTTTAAATCATTTGTTTGGACTCTGACCTATGACAACCCCGCTTAACGAACGTCGTATTGCAAACGCAATTCGTGTATTGGCAATGGATGCTGTGCAAAAAGCAAACTCTGGACATCCAGGTGCGCCAATGGGGATGGCTGATATCGCTGATGTTGTATGGCGTGAGTTTTTCAACCATAACCCGACTAACCCACAATGGGCGAACCGTGACCGTTTTGTACTATCAAATGGTCATGGCTCTATGTTGCAATATGCGTTATTGCACCTTACGGGCTATGATTTATCAATTGAAGATTTAAAAGCATTTCGTCAACTGCACTCTAAAACGCCGGGTCACCCAGAATTAGGTTATGCACCAGGTATTGAAACGACAACTGGCCCGCTTGGTCAGGGGATTGCAAACGCAGTTGGTTTCGCTCTAGCTGAAAAAACTTTAGCAGCGCAGTTCAATAAAGATGACCTAAGTGTTGTTGACCATTTCACTTACTGTTTCTTAGGTGATGGCTGTTTAATGGAAGGTGTTTCTCACGAAGCATGTTCACTTGCAGGTACTTTAGGTCTGGGTAAACTGATTGCTTACTATGATGACAACGGTATTTCGATTGATGGTGAAGTAGAAGGTTGGTTCTCTGACGATACAGAGCAACGTTTCTTGGCTTACGGTTGGCAAGTCCTTAAAGCTGATGGTCATGATGCAGATGCATTACGTGCTGCAACTTTGCAAGCAAAAGCTGAAACGAAAAAACCAACGATCATCATCTGTAAAACGATTATTGGTCTAGGTTCACCAAATAAGCAAGGTAAAGAAGACTGCCACGGTGCGCCGCTAGGTAATGACGAAATCGCATTAACACGTGAAGCATTGGGCTGGACTGAAGGTCCATTTGAAATTCCTGCTGACGTTTATGCAGCATGGGATGCAAAAGCAAAAGGGACAGCTTCTGAAGCGGCTTGGAATGAATTATTTGCTCAATATGCAGCAAAATATCCAACTGAAGCAGCTGAATTGAAACGTCGCCTTTCAGGTGAATTACCTGCTGAATTCCTTGCTCAAGCAGATGCGTTTATTGCTGATACCAATGCAAAAGCTGAAACCATTGCTACACGTAAAGCAAGCCAAAATACACTGCAAGCTTTCGGTCCATTATTGCCTGAATTATTAGGTGGTTCTGCGGACTTGGCTGGCTCTAACTTAACACTTTGGAAAGGTTGCCAAGGCGTTCAAGACAATCCTGCAGGTAACTACGTACACTATGGCGTACGTGAGTTTGGTATGACTGCAATTGCAAATGGTGTTGCGCTTCACGGTGGTTTCATTCCTTACGTTGCAACATTCCTCATGTTTATGGAATATGCGCGTAATGCAGTACGTATGTCTGCGTTAATGAAACAACGTGTAATCCATGTATATACACATGACTCAATTGGTTTGGGTGAAGATGGTCCAACGCATCAACCTGTAGAGCAAATTGCGTCTTTACGTGGTACACCAAACTTAAATACTTGGCGTCCATGTGACACAGTTGAAGCCGCTGTGTCTTGGAAATCTGCACTTGTACGTTCAGAAGGCCCAACTGCGTTGATCTTCTCTCGTCAAAACCTACCATTCCAAACACGTACAGATGCACAAATCGCAAATGTAGCGAAAGGTGGTTATGTATTGGCTGAAGAAAAAGGCGAATTAAAAGCGATTATTATTGCGACGGGTTCTGAAGTATCATTAGCAATGGAAGCACATGCACAACTTGAAGGTGTGCGTGTCGTGTCTATGCCATGTGCTGAAGAATTTGTGAAGCAAGATGCAGCATACCGTGAAGCGGTTCTTCCATCAAACATTCGTGCGCGTGTTGCTGTTGAAGCAGCACATGTAGACTACTGGTGGAAGTTTGTAGGTTTGGATGGTCGTGTAATTGGTATGACGACTTATGGCGAATCTGCACCTGCGAAAGACTTATACCAATACTTCGGTATTACCACTGAAGCAGTTGTTGCTGCGGTAAAAGAATTGACAGCTTAATTTTTAAAATTAACTGTTTGAAGGACGCTCCAGTTTAGGGGCGTCTTTTATTTTGAATGGTGTATATAATATGCGAGCTGCTGCTGAAGTAGCTGCATAAATTTTAGGTGATGATATGAGCTTGTACGATCAAATTCATGATGAAGTTGTATTGATGGATGCGGGCGAACAGAAGTGGATTGGACCAGATCTACCTTTGGAGGCGATGGTTGCTGTGGAACTGTTATTGCAAGATTTAGCAGAAGATAAGCAAATTAAGATCCGTCGTAAAAACCATGAAAAGCAGACAGGTATGAAGTTGATTGATCGGATTCTGATTGAAAAACTATGATAGTTGTCACGTCTAAAAGAAGCCTTATTGAAGCGATTCAATAAGGCTTTTTCTTTGTGGTGATTTCAGCTTAAATATAAGCCTTACAAAAATAAATAGTACTTTGAGAGCCAAATGGAAGTACGAAATATTCAAATTGTGCCACTGACAGAAATCGATCAGTCGATCTGGGTTACACTATGGCAAGCTTATCAGGCATTTTATCAGGTTGATTTATTGGAGCAGATATCTGAAAACACGTGGCATAAACTGACTGATTCTAAGCGTGAATATATGTATGGTTTGCTGCACTTATATAGCAGGTCGGCTTGTAGGGATTGTGCATGTGATAGAGCATAATAGCTGTTGGACGTTAAAGCCTTACGTATACTTACAAGATCTATTTACACATGAGGACTATCGTGGGCTAGGGGTTGCAAGAGCTTTAATCGAACACGTCAAAATGTGCACCGAAAAGCGAGCATGTGATCGGGTTTATTGGCTCACCCATCAGGATAATTTAGTCTCACAGCAAATCTAGAATAAAGTCGCGAAGAAGACTGGTTTCATTCAATATCGGGCGTAGCTAAGTTGCTACATTTAAAAACAATTATATCGTTCTAAAGTTGCAACATATCGTTTTATCTTTATAGGTGTATTCGTTGTAGAACTCTATAGACTAAGCAGTATTCCAATGTGAGATAAAAACATGAACTTTAAAGCTTTAACAATCGGTTTGGCTGTTGCAACTGCGACTACATTTGCTATGGCAAAACCTGTGGCATATCAAATTGACCCTACACATACAGCAACAGTTTTCACATGGAGCCACTTTGGTTTTTCAACGCCATCTGCAAACTTCAGCGACATTCAGGGTGTGATTAATGTCGATAATGCAAAACCTGCAAATTCATCGGTGAATGTAACGATTCCTTTATCTAGCTTAAACACTAACGTAAAAGCTTTAGATGAACACTTACAAGCGGCTGATTTCTTTGATGCAGCAAAGTATCCAACCATTACCTTTAAAAGTACAAAAGTTCAAGCTGTTGGCGCGAATAAGTACAAAATCACAGGTGATTTAACCATTAAAAATGTGACAAAGCCTGTCGTTTTAGATGCAGTGTTGAATAAGCAAGGTGAGCACCCAATGACCAAAGCACAGTCAATTGGTTTCAACGCAACCACTTCATTTGACCGTTCTGCTTTTGGTGTAGGCGCATATGTGCCTAACGTGGGTGATAAAATCACTGTAAATATCACCACTGAAGCATCAGTTCCACAGCCTAAAGCTGCTGCGAAATAAGCGGTATCCACTAAAAAAGCACCTCATAGAGGTGCTTTTTTATGTCTGCTGTAAACTTAAAATTTAGAGCAATAGGCGCATGGAGCGGATTATGGCTGAATTATTAAACCAAGGCTTTTAAATATGCTGTCAAAACTTGTCCAGAAACATGTTCTAGTTGAGCTGCACAGCGTTGGTTGTCTGCACGTAATGCTGGAATGTTGATGTTCGCTTGACGAAGTTCAGCAGTATGCCCAATTAGCCATTTTTCTAAACCATCCGCTGCGACTTCAGGATGGAACTGTAAGCCTAGAATATTTTTGCCTACACGAAAAGCTTGGTTGGGATAAACTTCTGAGCTGGCCAACGGTTCAGCTTGAGCAGGGAGTTCAAAGGTGTCTCCATGCCAATGTAGTACTTCAGTTCCTACCAGTGCTTGTAATGGGTTATGTTCAACGATATTGAGCTGTAACTGACTCCAGCCAATTTCTTTGCTATGACCTGCATATACTTTTGCACCGAGTGCATGTGCAATCAACTGTGCACCTAAGCAAATGCCTAAAGTGGGTAAATTCTTTTCTAAGCGAACTTTGAGTAAGTCTATTTCTTGTTGTAAGAAAGGGTAATCATCAGTTTCATATACCCCAATCGGGCCACCTAAAATGATGGTTAGACCTGTATAGTTCAACGCTTTAGCTAAGTCATCTTTGCCGGCTTCAAAATAGCGTACCCGATAACCCAATTGATATAACACATCTTCCCATGCACCTAAATCTTCAAAAGCAAGATGCTGAATCGCGTAAATGGTATCGGGTAGTGTCGTCATAGCAGGCTCGTTCACAGGGGGGTAAAGGAGTGTAAAAATGTACAGGGAAATGCGCAGAAGTTGAAGGCAAAAAATCAGAAAATATGTAGAAAAAAACTATAAATCCAATCCAAGATTTTACTTGAGCTGTAGCATGTTTTTAATCATCCATTTGCTTGAGTTTAAAATTTCTCGTTGTAGATGTTCATCAGCCATGCTCCGCGCCATGACGATTGCGCCGACCAGTTGAGATAGAACCGCCCAAGCTTGTATTTCACTGCCTAGATGTTGTGTAAAGAGTGCGTGACCACGAAGCATTTCCTGTTGAAAACACAGTTTTGTTGTTTCACTACTACGTGCTACCTCGGCTGCAAGAGAGGGAATAACACAGCCTAGATCTGGACGTTGCACATGAGACAGCGCTAAATAACGTTCAATATCGAAGTCAATCCACTCTTCGATATTGTCATGCGGATTGGCTTGCCATGCTTGAAAGCTGTGTTGTAACTCGGACTCGATCAGTGCTTCAAACAATTCATGTTTTGATGAAAAATGCGAATAAAAAGCACCGCTGGTCATTTGAGCCGCTTTCATAAAACCGTCGACACCTGTATTGGTAAAGCCTTGCTTCTTGGCCAGTTGAGCACTGATTTTAAGCAGCTCTTGACGTTTTTCTTCTTTATATCCTGTTTTATAGCGCATAGGAGTTTCATCAAAATAAAATTGACTGACGCTAAAAACTAATAACATAGTGATCGTTATGATAACGATCGTTATTTTATGAAGGGAGTGTATTTATGGATGAATTACAGCCAGAACAGCAGTTGCAAAAGACTGCTTCTAAAAAGAAAGTCGCGTTAGTGATTGGCGCAGGAGATGCCACAGGGGGCGAAATCGCAAAACGTTTTGCACGTGGTGGATACATCGCCTGTATGACGCGAAGAAATGCCGAAAAACTCCAGCCCTTAATTGCAGAGATAGAAGCTGAAGGTGGCCTTGCATATGGCTTTGCGTCTGATGCACGTAAAGAAGAGCAAGTCATCACTTTGGTAGAGGAAATTGAAGCCAATATTGGTGAAATCGATGTTTTAGTGTTTAACATTGGGGCGAATGTGCCATGTAGCATTTTAGAAGAAACTGCACGCAAATATTTTAAAATTTGGGAAATGGCTTGCTTCGGTGCATTTTTGACAGGGCGTGAAGTGGCAAAGCGTATGGTCGTGCGTGAGCACGGAAGTATTATTTTCACAGGTGCAACCGCAGGCATAAGAGGTGCAGCAAACTTTGCCGCTTTTGCAGGGGCGAAACATGCACTGCGTGCCTTAGCGCAAAGTATGGCACGTGAGCTTGGCCCGAAAAATATTCATGTGGCACACGTAGTGGTGGATGGGGCAATTGATACCGATTTTATTAAAGACACTTTTCCTGAAATGTACGCGCGCAAAGAACAGGATAGCATATTAAATCCCGTGCATATTGCAGAAAATTATTGGCATTTGTCGCAGCAACCGCGCGATGCATGGACGCATGAGTTAGATTTAAGACCTTGGATGGAAACGTGGTAAAAGGACAAAGCATGAAAAGCGTAGAATTTTATTTTGATTTGGGCAGCCCATATAGCTATTTGGCCTACTATCGTTTACTGCAAATAGCAGAACAGCAAGAGATTCAGGTTGTGTATAAGCCTATTTTATTGGGCGGGGTGTTTAAAGCAACAGGCAATCGTAGTCCGATTGAGGTTCCTGTTAAAGGGGTTTATTCAATCTTAGATATGCAGCGCTGGGCGGAGTATTACCAGATCCAAATGCAAATGAATCCGCATTTCCCGATGAACACTTTAACCCTAATGCGCATTTTGACAGGCGTTCAATTGTTGCATCTAGAAAAGTTTGAGCAAGTTTTGAAACTTTTATTCGATGCGATGTTTGGTACACCACAAAATCTGAATGAACCTACTGTCTTGGCAGAAGTGCTAAAACCAAGTGGCTTTTCTGTAGAAGATATTATGAGTATGGTTCAGTCGGAGGTGGTGAAACAAAAACTGATCACTGAAACAGAACAGGCCATTCAACGTGGCATTTTCGGCGCACCGACATTCTTTGTGGGTGATGAAATGTATTGGGGCCAAGATCGCCTACATTTTGTAGAACAAGCGCTGAATAAAGCAAGCTAAAAAAACTAAATCAACATAACATGCTATTTAAGATCAGCCGTAAAATCACGGCTGATCTGCTTCAAATTAAAATAAACGCTTAGGCGTATGTTCCGTGTCTAGACTGACCATTTCATGTTCATCTTTTAAGTCTACACCTGAGTAACCGAGTTTCTTAGAGCCACGCATGAGAGACATTAGTCGTTGTACTGCAACAAGAATGCTTAAGCCCGCAGGTCGAACATTTGAAATACAGTTCCGTTTAGCATCCAACGTGCCTGAGGCTGCTTTCCATGTATAGTAAATGCCCATACTATCAGGTGAACTCAGACCGGGCCTTTCGCCAATCAGCATCACGAGCATAGTGGCTTGTAGGCACTCTGCGACTGGATCACCCAAAGCGACTCGGCTTCCAGTAGCAATAACCATCGGTGCAATACTCCAGTGCTCCGCTTGCAGCTGCGGGATAAGGTGCTGAATAAAAGGAACTGCATTTTCTTCAATCGCCCGTGCTGATAGTCCATCACCAATCACAATACAGACATCATAGTTTTGTGGGTTACTGGATTTAAAAACTTCTAAGCCATGCTGTGAAGCTGGACTTAACAGGCGGCCTAAGTCAGGACGTTTTAAGTATTCTTGTTTATTTTCAGCTTGACTGTGTACCGTCAGACTATCCAAACCTAGTGTATTAAAACTTGCAACTAAGTGTTCGATATCTAAAGCTTGATGTACCGCATCTTGCGCTTCCGCATGCGCCAGTTGAAATTTCAGCAGTTCATGGGTCGGGATGCTACAGCCTGCACGTCCAATGGCGATACGAGCATCGGTAAATTTCTTTAAATTTTCCCAAACATCCTGATGCTGTTCAGATTGATAGTTTTCTAGAGGAACAAGTGACATAAGTTGCTCCTTATATATGCAAAAGTTTTTCAAATTGTGGCGGGATATGTTCTGGCCAGAGAATGTGCTGCTGCTGTTGTTTAAAGATGCCTTGTTCCGCCAACCACAGATCAAACTCAGGTGCGGCTTTTAAGCCCAAAAGTTGCCTTAAATACAGCGCATCATGAAATGACGTGGTTTGATAGTTCAGCATGACGTCATCCGAACCCGGAATGCCCATAATAAAGTTCAAACCTGCTGCACCGAAAAGGGTGAGTAGTACATCCATGTCATTTTGATCGGCATCGGCATGGTTGGTATAGCAAATGTCGCAGCCCATAGGTAAGCCTAGGAGCTTGCCACAAAAATGGTCTTCCAAGCCTGCACGGATAATTTGTTTACCATTGTATAAGTACTCTGGGCCAATAAACCCAACTACAGTGTTCACCAGCAGCGGCTTGAATTTACGAGCCACAGCATAGGCACGGACTTCTAAGGTTTGTTGATCTACACCGTGATGTGCATTACTAGATAAAGCACTGCCTTGACCTGTTTCAAAATACATCACATTTTGTCCCACAGTCCCACGCTTGAGAGCCAGTGTTGCTTCATAGCCTTCACGCAGTAATCCGAGATTAATACCGAAGCCTTCATTGGCGCGCTGTGTACCTGCAATCGATTGAAACATTAAATCAATCGGCACATTTTTCTCAGCCAGTTGAATCCCCGAACTGATATGCGTCAGCACACAGGACTGGGTTGGAATGTGATGCTCTTGGATCACATGATCGAGTAGTTTGAGCAGCTCCGATAAATTTTGTAGGTTATCGGTTGCAGGATTAATCCCAATGACAGCATCACCATTGCCATACATCAAGCCATCCAAAATACTGGCTGATATACCCAAGAGATCATCGGTCGGATGATTCGGTTGTAAACGGGTCGAGAGATGACCTTTTAAACCAATGGTGTTGCGAAATTGGGTGACGACTTCACATTTACTCGCAACCAAGATGAGGTCTTGATTGCGCATAATCTTACTCACCGCAGCCACCATTTCAGGGGTTAAACCGAGCGCAAGTTGTTGTAATTTCTGCGTAGTCGCATCTTCACTGAGTAGCCAGTTACGAAAGTCTCCTACGGTAAAATGTGAAATCGGCGCAAATAAATCACTACGGTGCTCATCGATAATCAGGCGGGTTATTTCATCCTGTTCATAGCTGATTAGCGCTTCAGTTAAAAACTGCTTCAATGGAACATCGGCCAATGCCATTTGTGCGGCAACACGTTCAGTGGCATTTTCCGCCGCAACACCTGCAAGTTGATCACCTGAGCGCAGCGGGGTTGCTTTTGCCATTAAAGTTTTTAAATCATTAAACACATAGTGCTGATGTCCAATCAACGTTTTATAAGCCATGTCATAGGTCCTTCTATAAGTCTTGTTCGGCCTTACGAATACTTTCAAACTCTTCTTCAGGTGTACCTTGAACGAGTCGATGGCGACTATGGAAAATAAAGTAGGCAATAAATAGCGCATAGATGCCTGCGGCCATAAACCAAACTTTAGGATCCACCACAAAACCAGCTATCACCGCAATACTGGCTAAAATCAAAGCAATTGATGAGGTGACAATCCCACCTGGGGTTTTATAGGGACGATGTAATTCTGGACGGCTGATGCGCAGTTTAATGTGAGAAAGCATCATCAAGACATAAGAAATGGTCGCACCAAATACCGCCATCAGGATGAGCAGATCACCTTCACCTGTTAGGGACAATAAAAAGCCAATGATGCCGGGAATAATAATCGCTAAATAGGGCGCTTTGTTTTTATTGGTCAGTGATAACGAGGTTGGTAAATACCCCGCACGTGATAAGGCAAAAATTTGACGTGAATAGGCATAAATGATGGAGAAGAAACTCGCAATTAAACCTGCTAGACCGACAAAATTGACAAAACTGCCTAACCAGCTGTTTTGACCATAGACGGCTACCAGTGCATCAACTAAGGGTGCGCCTGATTCTTTAAGTTGTTCAGCGCCAGCGGCACCAGCACCTAAGAACAGAATAAGTAGGGCAAAAGCGGCCAAAATCAGCATCGAACCGATCAAACCACGTGGTAAGGATTTGGATGGATCTTTGGCTTCCTCTGCTGCCAGTGGAACACCTTCCACCGCTAAAAAGAACCAAATGGCATAGGGTACCGCCGCCCAAATGCCGATATAACCCATCGGGAGGAAGCTACTTGCACCGATATTTTCAGTTGGTGCAATGTTAAATAAGTTGGCGCTGTTAAAATGTGGTGCCATTGCGATGATAAAGACAAAAAGAGCTACGGCTGCAATGGCGGTAATGACAAACATAATCTTGAGGGCTTCACCTGCACCTTTAAGATGAATACCCATAAAAACCAGATAGCAGATGAGATAAATGATCCATCCACCGACACCAAATAAGGACTCGCAGTAGGCACCAATAAAGCATGCGATGGCTGCAGGGGCGATGGCATATTCAATTAAAATCGCCGTGCCAGTGAGATAGCCGCCAAATGGACCAAATGCGGTACGCGCAAAGCTATAGCCACCGCCCGCAGTGGGCAGCATGGTGGCCATTTCAGACATCGACAGGCACATGCATAGGTACATGATGGCTACGACAACCGTTGCGATAAACATACCACCCCAGCCACCTTGAGCAAGACCGAAGTTCCAGCCTGCAAAGTCGCCTGAAATGACATAAGCCACGCCTAAACCGACTAATAATAGCCAGCCTACAGCACCTTGTTTCAGTTGCCTTTTTTCAAAATAGTCGTCAGATGTGCTTACTGTTGAAGTAGAGAGCGGAGTCGTTGAGCTGTTAATGGGAGAATCTGTCATGTGAAGCTCCATATCTTAAGTTTTATAGATGGCTTGATGGATGCAATATTTATGCAATTTCACTACCAAGCGACTAGACGTCCTATCTAATATTTATATGACACAGTTTTGAATTATTGTTTTGATGTTTGATGTTTGATGTTTGATGTTTGATGTTTGATGTTTGATGTTTGATGTTTGATGTTTGATGTTTGATGTTTGATGTTTGATGTTTGATGTTTGATGTTTGATGTTTGATGTTTGATGTTTGATGTTTGATGTTTGATGTTTGATGGAGAAATGTTTAGGGTAACGAATCACCCTAAACACATAGAGAACTGTGTGCGAATAAGCTAAGTACTTAGAAGAAGCCCATAGGCTTGGTTGCATAGCTCACAAGTAAGTTTTTAGTTTGTTGATAATGTTCTAACATCATCTTGTGGTTTTCACGACCAATCCCTGACTTTTTATAGCCACCGAAAGCGGCATGTGCAGGGTAAATGTGGTAACAGTTGGTCCAAACGCGACCCGATTGAATTGCACGACCTGCGCGGTAAGAGGTATGTGCTGAACGTGACCATACACCAGCGCCTAAACCATAAATAGTGTCGTTGGCAATTTTAATTGCATCGTCAAAGTCTTTGAATGTTGCCACTGAAAGTACAGGCCCAAAAATTTCTTCTTGGAAAATTTTCATGTCATTGGTGCCTTTGAAAATGGTTGGTTCAATATAGAAACCAGAACCCACTTCATTACGCTCACTACCACCTGTTAGTACTTGTGCACCTTCACCGCGACCTGTTGCGATACAACCCAAGATTTTCTCTTGTTGTTCCAGTGAAGCTTGCGCACCAATCATCGTTTCTGTATCGAGCGGGTGACCCGTTTTAATGCGTTTCACACGTTCAACTGCCATTTCAAGGAATTTATCCGCAATGCTTTCTTGAACTAAAGCGCGCGATGGGCACGTACAGATTTCACCTTGGTTAAGCGCAAACATAGCAAAGCCTTCGAGTGCTTTGTCTAGGTAGTCGTCATCTTGCGCCATAACATCTTCAAAGAAAATATTTGGAGATTTACCACCAAGCTCCAAAGTCACTGGAATGATGTTTTCAGTGGCGTATTGCATGATCAATTGACCGACCTGAGTCGAACCTGTGAATGCAATTTTGGCAATACGTGGATTGGTTGCCAATGGGCGACCAACTTCTACGCCGTAACCATTGACTACGTTTAGTACGCCTGCAGGCAATAAATCTTGAATGAGTTCAATTAAAACCAAAATGCTCGCAGGGGTTTGTTCTGCAGGTTTAAGTACAATACAGTTACCCGCAGCCAAAGCAGGAGCAATTTTCCATGTTGCCATCAAAATTGGGAAGTTCCATGGAATGATTTGTCCTACCACGCCTAATGGTTCGTGGAAGTGATAGGCAATGGTATCTTCATCAATTTCAGAAATGCCACCTTCTTGCGCACGGATACAACCTGCGAAATAGCGGAAATGGTCAATGGCTAAAGGAATGTCCGCTGCAAGTGTTTCACGAATCGGTTTACCGTTATCCCATGTTTCAGCCACAGCCAATTTTTCTAGATTTTGTTCTAGACGATCTGCAATTTTAAGGAGTAAATTTGAACGTGTAGTTGGAGAAGATTTGTTCCATTGTTCTTTGGCTTTATGCGCAGCATCCAGTGCAAGCTCGATGTCTTCTACAGATGAGCGAGGGACTTTTGTAAAAACTTTACCGTCGACAGGAGAGATATTTTCAAAGTATTCACCTTTTACTGGCGCAACCCACTCGCCACCAATAAAGTTGTCATACTGTGCTTTAAATTCTACTTTAGAACCAGATTGGTTAGGGTCTACATAGCGCATATTGAAGTTCCTTTGCTTATTGATTTTTTAAAAGCATCTACAGCTTTGGTATAAGGTACATCTGTACAATATTTAAGTAGCATAACTAATATAAGGTTGGAAAAAGGTTGGAAGGAAGGAGGTTTACACGGCTTTGACAAATGTTTACAACCAAGTAATACAGTGGACGTATATCAGGAATTGTTTTGAGTATAAGGAATGATGGCAATGCAACATTTAATACAGAAAAGACAAGAAATAGAAAAGCTTAGAACCAGTAGCAGTATTTCGACGGTACAAGCTGAACAATTGGGAAAAAGTATTGCAAGTTCATGGCAGCGCTCTAACTCCGCAGAAATTCCAAAAGATCGCTTTGCTGCGCCCATTTCTGAGGGTTCCATGTCACAAGGTTCAGCGTTGCAACATGCTTTGAGTTATTGCGCAGATGAACTGAGACATATTGCACAACAGTCGTCTATGGTGGTGGCTGTAGGCGATATTGGTAGTACCATTATTTGGAGTGCATCTAGCAGACAAATGCGTAATGCGGCAGAAAGTGTACATTTTGTTGAAGGCGGGCAGTGGCGAGAGGAATTGGTGGGGACCAATGCATTGGCCTTATCCTTAAAAACCCAACAATCCAGTTGTGTCTTTTCAAATGAACACTATATGAGCTCCATTCATGATTGGGTTTGTTATGCTGCGCCGATCATTGACCCTTACTCAAAACACGTCCTTGGGGTAATTGATTTATCCACCACATGGAAAAACCATAATAGCCTTGGTCTACTCGCAGCAGAGCGCTGTGCATCCATCATTCAAACGGCACTGTTAGAATACCAGCGTCAACAGTTGTATATCCGTGCTTTTGGTGTGCCACAAGTACATTTCAATGGCAAAGTGATGGTCCTCACACCGCGGCAAATTGAAATTTTGACCATCTTGGCGCTGTGCCCACAGGGCATGACTTTAGACACTTTGCATCAGGCTTTATATGGTGAGCGCAAGGTGAGTGTGGGAACACTTAAGGCTGAAATGTCACAATTGCGTGACTTGCTCGGTGGAATGTTGGGTTCTCGTCCCTATCGTATTTTGGCGCATATCGAGGCCGATTTTTTACAAGCCGAGCAGGCCTTAGATGCTGCGTATATCGAGACCGCGTTAAAACTTTGTTCAGGGGTTTTACTGCCTAAAACAGAAAGTCCATTTCTATGTGCATGGCGCGATTGTTTGGAGTCACGTTTAAGCAGTGCGATTTTTAAAGCCAATGAAACCGATATGCTGTTTAAACATGTCGCACGTTACCCAGAGGCGATTGATGCCGTTGAGCGACTCATTGAGCTGACACCGGATGGACATCCTGCGCATCAGCTACTTGAGAAATATAAAATTTAAAAATTATGAATTGTGTTGGAAAGGTGTAGTTACACTATTTTTTGCTCGAGCCATTGGAACAGCTCAGTATAAACTTCGGCACGAACTTCAGGTGCGGAGAGGACTAAGTCGTGTAAACCATTTTGAATAGTCACGACACTGACGTCACCTTGTAAATTTTTAGCCTGCTTTTCAATGTCTTTAACATCTAAAATCACATCACTGGTTTGCGCGGCTAGGCCCCATTTCTTCGGGTTAAGCGTTTGATGTGAATGCATAATGAGTGCAGGAACAGAGAGCTTCAAATCACCACGATGAATTTCTTTCTGTGCTTCATGGATTGCAAGTACAAAACTGATCCGAACCATAGAATAGCTTGGTTGTTTCCACTCCAAATCAAAGTTCCATTCACCATGCTCGTTTTGATGTAGGCTCGGTACATACCATTTATTCAGTTCACTTGGAAACTTGAGGTCAGGAAAATGCTTTGCGAGTCGACTGAGCTGCGGCACGCCAAGTTTGCGCTTCATGGGATGCATATTAAAATCATAAAAAGGGCTATTGGCCCAAAGTGCTTTGATCAGCGGATGCTTAGGGTTGTGTGCAGCGTATAAAGTCGTGATTAAGCCACCCGTAGAGTGCCCTGCAAGTAGCACCGTATTATGGCCTTCATTGCCAATGATCTCTAAGGCTTGGGTAATTTCAGCATCATATTCGTTGAGATCACGGACGTTGTAGTATTTTTGATGGCTCAGGTGAGAACGACCATATTTTCTTAAATCGAGCGCATAAAAATCATAACCATGCTGATTAAATTGTTCAGCCATTTCGGTTTGGAAAAAGTAGTCAATAAAGCCGTGGATATACAGCACAGCTTTTTGAGTATTTTGCGGGGCTTTTTTGCGCACGAGGGTTGCGCAGACTGCACCTTCATAATCGTCTGGAAAACTGAGTTTTAATTGTTCATAGCCTTCGCCGAGGACATCAGGTTGATACGCAGGATGAGTCTGAGTTGCTGACATAATTTGCTCTGGTTGTTATTGTCATGAGTTTTCTTATCCTTGATGAACTGCAAAACTTTGTCAACCACAAATAAAAAAAGACAATTTAAGTGCACAGGTAAGCAAGGATTAGGCTTACCTGAATGAAACAGTATGGACGTCTGTTTCATTCCACTTAAATTGTCAAAGCAAACAAAAAGTTAAAGAGAGAACTTAGACCGCTGCTTTAAAATCGACCACTGAAGCACTAGATTTGAGTGCCGCTTTGAAGATGTCGACTACTTGAGCATGGTTTGCTTTACGTGGGTTCGTCAGCATGCATGCATCTTTTTGCGCATTTTCAGACATAACACCCAAATCTTGCTCTTTCACACCCAGCTCAGACAAGCTCGATGGAATACCAATCGATGCAGATAGTTCACGAATTGCGTCAATTGCAGCATATCCAGCTTCTGTCACAGTTAAACCTGTGGTGTTAACTCCCATCAGTTCAGCAATTCGTGCATAACGGTCAGGGCAGGCAATTAAGTTGAACTCACAGACGTGTGGAAGTAGGACTGCATTACATACGCCGTGAGGTAGGTTATAGAAGCCACCGAGTTGGTGAGCCATCGCATGGACATAACCTAGAGATGCATTATTAAATGCCATACCTGCTAAATATTGTGCATAACTCATGGCATCACGTGCTTCTAAGTTTTCGCCGTTCGCAACGGCTGGACTTAACCATTCGCTAATCATCGAAATGGCTTTTTCAGCACAGGCATCGGTGATTGGGTTTGCGGCTGTTGAAACATAGGCTTCTACCGCATGGGTTAAGGCATCCATACCTGTTGCTGCCGTTAAACTTGCAGGTTTTGCAATCATCAGTTTAGGGTCATCAATTGCAATTAGTGGAGTGCAGCGCCAGTCTACAATTGCCATTTTTACGTGCGTATCTGTATTGGTAATAATACAGAAGCGTGTCATTTCTGATGCTGTACCTGCCGTGGTGTTGATGGCAATAAGAGGGGTCATTGGAACCGTACTTTTATCGATCCCTTCGTAGTCACGAATATGACCGCCACCCGCAGTCACGAGTCCAATACCTTTAGCGCAGTCATGCGAAGAACCACCACCTAAGGACACAATAAAGTCACAACCTTGTTCGTTATACGCAGTCACGCCGTTGTGGACATTGATGTCAGTTGGGTTCGGTTCTGCACCTGGGAAGATGTGGCTATCAACACCTGCATCTTTGAGATATCCTGCAATGGTGTCGGCTACGCCAAATTTAAATAAACCTGCGTCGGTTACAATCAGTGCTTTCTTTGCACCGAGGTTTTGTGCTTTGCCACCAATTTCTTTGGCACAGCCTGGGCCAAAAAGTGAAACACAAGGGATATAAAAACCGTTCGTTTGATCTGCAATATTTTTAAAAGCCATGGTGCGATTCCTTCTACCATTATTTATGTTGTTATCGGTGCTCATTACCGTTTTTAGAGTATCGAATGATTCAAAAAACTTGTGTACCTACCAAATACCTACCATGAGTAAGGGAATGAGGAAAAATGGCTTCACCGAACAAAATGGCTATCGATAAAAGGCATAGCCTGTGGTTCAGGATTTGTTTATATTGGTTTTGAAGTTGTGGTGAAAATAGCCAAATTCAAAGAGGGCCAGCCGTGGAGAAAAACGATAAGCTTAAGCAATATCAAAGTCTTGCTATACAGTTAAGACAAGTTGTTCCGAGTATTCAGCAGCTTTATCACGAGCAATTCGCTTTTCTTTCCACACTCAATGTGCAAAACGTTTTAAGTGTCGATGCAAAACAACAACGGATTCAAATTTTAAATCATTGTTTTCATATTCAGTTTTATACACCGACGGAACAGGCGGAGCTGTGTGTTCCACAGTTTATCTATCAAGGGCACTATGCAGAAGCGCTCGAAGAATTTTGTTTACACGACATTGTGTTTTTAGTGGGTGATCAATCTCCACAACATTCTTTGTATTTGCGCAATAAAGTTAAACAGTTGCGTCAGCTGATTCTTCAACAGCTGTTTTTTTTGTTCGATGGACCGAGTCGCGTACAAACAATTTTGACTGAAATACGGCAAACGCAATCAGAACTCTTTCAACAGCTGTGCCAGCAAGTTGAATTCAATACAGATGATTCAACCTCTGAGCGAAGTTTGCTGGCCGAGTTGCAGCGCTTATGCTGCTTAGATGCAGATCAGGCGGAAGATATTTTACCCTTACAGTCTTTGATGAGTAGTTATGACGAGCTGTGTTGTAGTGCTAGTCAACTCTTAGATCCGTATGTTTATCGCATTGTACAAACGGCATTTCCTGAACGGTTTTCTTTACAAGAGTTGGTGGATCATACGCATGACATTCACTTGTTATATCCGCATGCTAAAGAGCAGCCCAATATGCTTGGCTTTGTGCGGCTTATGCATCGGGATCTTTGGACATCGCGTGATTTGTTGTCAAAGCAGCATTTTTTAAAAACTGAAACCAAGCTATGGCAAAAGAAGGTCGCCAAACTCCCGATTTTTGATGAAAGCCGTACCGTAAATTGGTTATTCAAACAAAAAGCGGTGGTGACAGACTGGGTGAGTCAAAATATTCAGCACAGTAGTATACGCGTTGCCGTAACGGCCTTGAGTTATCTCGATACGCAGTCTTATCATCCTGAAATTATTGTGACCACCTTAAAGTACTTCCAACATGTGGCGGCGCGCTTATTTATACAAAGTTGCTATGAACATGCCTTACAACAGCATTGGTTTGAGCTGGAGGCCAACCAGCATGTGGTCTTAAAAAATAGACGCCAAGATATGGATGATCAGCGGATAGCAATCAGCCCATCTATTTTGTATTTAGATGAATGGCTTGAACTGCTGCACCGTGTGGTCGAACAACAACCTGAATGGGGGAAACGGGTCTACACAAAATTAAGTCGCGTAATGCAGGCCTATATTCAGCATCTAGATAAAATTGCGCAGGAACTTCCTGAAGACTTAGTGATTTATTTTAGCGAAGATAAGCAACAATACCGTGATTTTTATCTTCAGTTAAAGCAACATAAACTGCATATTGAAAGCTTTCGACAGTTGTTTTATTTAAATCGGCCGCCTTTACGAGTTTCGGTGTTTGATGCTTATGTGCGCGATTACTTGCCTGAACATTTTGAGACGCAAAAGGAGGTTTTAAAAAATGTCACATGGAAGAGCCTATTTCATCAGGCTGTGCAGTGGCATGATCAATTGCATAGCCAAGAGTTACTCGCTGAACTGAAACGAAAGCTTGGTTGTGTCTCATGGCAACCGATCAGTCATGAAGCTTATTATTTTATTGAGAGTTGGGTGCTTGAGGAGCTCAAAGATATTGATCGCATCATTGCTGAGTCACGTCGCTTTCAACATTGTTTAGCAGCCAGTTTTGCTGAGCGAATCATTGTACGTGAATATGCTGCATTTCATATGAGTCATACCGACGCACAGCGGCACTTGACGCTCGGTTGTCATTATATTGCAGGGCAACTGTTATTTGATCAGCTTGAATATCCAAATAACCAAAAAGCACTACCCGATGATGTTGTCGTCGCTGAACAATTCATTGCTATGCTGAATCAAACCCAATAAACAAGCTCTTAAAATTTAAACAACAATGGACTTAATTTGTCGCACATCATTTACTGTGTGACGAGATCTGCTTAACTTTTTTGCAAAAACTCGGTAGGCTATAGCCGTTCATCAATGGTATAGGTCTTATGAAGCAAGAAACTGCACTCAAACTCTTAAAAGCGGGCGAAAATGTCTTTTTAACCGGTTCCGCTGGTGCAGGAAAAACCTATACGCTGAACCAATATATTAACTATTTAAAAGCCCGTAAAGTGCCTGTGGCGATTACCGCTTCTACAGGTATTGCCGCGACGCATATGAATGGTATGACTATTCATACTTGGGCTGGCATTGGAATTAAAGATGCGTTGGGGGAAGATGAACTCAAACGCATGAAAGAACGTAAATACTTAAAAGAGCATTTAGAAAATGCCCAAGTCTTAATCATTGATGAAATTTCGATGTTACATGCCAAGCAACTCAATTTGGTCAATAAAGTCCTCAAGTTCTTTAAGGAAAGTGAAGAGCCATTCGGCGGAATTCAAGTGATTGTTGCTGGTGATTTCTTCCAGTTACCGCCAGTCGGTAAAAATGAAGAGCGTAACCGCGATAAATTCTGTTTTATGTCTGATGCTTGGGTGGAAGCTAAATTCCGCGTGTGTTATTTGACCGAGCAGCACCGTCAGGGCAATGATTATCTCAATGATATTTTAAATGCCATTCGCAGTCAGAGTATTAACTCTGAGCACTTGCAGGCTTTACAAGCTACACGTCAGCAAGATATTGGGGAAATCTTTACACGTTTATATACGCATAATATGGACGTGGACACCATCAACTTCAAACATCTGAATGAAATTGAAAATGAAGGTCGACAGTTTGAGGCAGTGTGTGATGGCAATGACAAGCTTATTGAAACCTTAAAGTCTTCTGTGCGCGCACCTGAAAACCTAACCCTCAAGAAAAATGCCAAAGTGATGTTTGTAAAGAACAACTTTGATGTGGGCTATATCAACGGTAGCTTAGGCGAAGTGGTGGGCTTTGAAGAAGATGATGACTTTGGAATCTTGCCGAAAGTGAAATTGACTGATGGTACGGTATTGGTGGTTGAGCCTGAAACCTGGTCAGTGGACAATGATGCGGGCAAAACCATTGCCAGTTTTCAGCAAATTCCATTGCGTTTGGCATGGGCCATCACCATTCATAAGTCACAAGGGATGACTTTGGCGGCAGCGGAAATTAATCTTAGTCATACTTTTGAAAAAGGACAGGGTTATGTGGCTTTGTCTCGCTTAAAGACTTTGGAAGGTTTAAGGCTACTGGGTTTTAATGAACAAGCGTTGGAGTTAGATAGTCTTGCCATTAAGGCAGACCGCCGCTTCCAAGAACTCTCCGATGAAGCTGAGACTCACTTTGAAGCCATTGATCTTGAGCCACAGCACAAGGCCTTTATCCGTCACTGTGGTGGAACACTCAATGAGATTGAGATTGAGCGTAATGAAAAGAAAATTGCTCGTAATGCAGGTAAAGCCAACTATGCTTCTGCAACACTCGATGAAACACGTGAATTGTTTGAAGGTGGTTATGAAATTGCCGATATCGCACAAGAGCGCGGTTTAACGGCTGCAACCATTATCAACCATTTGGCAAAGTTGCATAAAGAGCAGGGCTTGGATATTTCCGTGGCACATCCTGGGGAAGAAGTGGTGGAGCAAGTGCGGAAAATTTATAAACGCTTAATGAAGCGTCAGCAAACAGAACACTTTAGTGAGGATGGTGCAATTAAGCTTCGTCCAATTGTGGAACTGACTAATCCACGTATGGGCTATGACCAAGTTCGCTTAGCGCTGTTATATATTGAATAACATCTTAAAACCAGGGCATTTCGCGCAGAAATTAGTTACTTACATTGCTCCGAACTTCAGTTAAACTGAATTTTAAGGGATAAGAATAACTTAGAATCGTAATGAAATTGACAGCTTGGTACACGCTACGCAAATTTGTTTATAACAATTTGCATAATGAGGATTATGAGACGCCCTTAAGTCGAGGGTTGAACTATTTTCTCATTGCACTGATTATGAGTAATGCTGCTGCGGTCTTGCTGGAATCGGTGCAAAAGTACTATGTGTTGTATCAAGACTTTTTCTATTATTTTGAAATCTTCTCGATCATCGTTTTTAGCGTCGAATATCTCTTACGTTTTTGGTCAATTGCTGAAACTAATAGTTTTGAGTCGGATTGGAAAAACCGTCTAAATTGGGTCAAAAGTGGTGGGGCGATTATCGACCTCTTGGCTATTCTACCTGCCTATTTAAACTTTTTTATTCAGTTCGACTTACGATTCTTAAGAATTGTTCGTCTGCTCCGACTTCTCAAGCTCACCCGCTATTTTGTCTCGCTACAAATTTTATTACGAGTCATCGAGCGCGAAAAAGGCTCATTTCAAGCAGTTATTTTCATCTTAATGATTATGATCATTATGGCGGCTGCAGGGGTGTATTTGATTGAAAGTCAGGCACAACCTGAAGTTTTCAGCTCCATTCCAGCTTCAATGTGGTGGGCCGTAGTCACACTGACCACCGTGGGGTATGGTGATGTGACACCTATTACGCCGCTAGGACGCTTTTTGGGTGCGATTATTACCATCTTAGGGGTAGGTTTAGCGGCATTGCCTGCGGGTATTTTAGCCAATGGTTTAGCCAATGAACTTGAGCAGCGTAAAGAAAAACTTGAACTCAGATTTCGAGAATTAATCCAAAATAGCGATATTGATTTTGTCTTAGAGACAGAAAAAATTGAAGAAGTTCGTAAAGAAGTTGGGCTGACCAAAGAGCAAACACAAGATATTATTTTACAGCTCATTCGTGAACAAAAAGAAGAATCTTTAAGGCAAGAGCGTGAGCAATATGCCTATTGTCCACACTGTGGCAAGAAACTACCTGAATGATTATGCCAGTCAGTTCAGGAGTTTCGTATTTAACTTCTTAATGCGGATGACGTTATCGCGTATCGAATAAAACCTAGAATTTAAAAAAATGCCAGTAAGATTCTTAACGGCTTGATATTAATCTAAATGATGGATTGTAAAAGCGTGCATAACAATACGATTGAATTTTTATGCACGCTTATTGTTTTTAGATAAAAGTCATTTATAGGGGGTTAACAAGTCTGGTTTGCATCGCTTTTACATGCTGATATCGATTTTTTCTCATGCTGAAAAGCCAACAATAAAATCATCAGCCCACCCAAACTTAGTAAAACTCCGACCCAGATTGGAGCTAACCAACCAAAACCTTGGCTAATTAACCAGCCGCCCAGGAAGGCACCAAAAGCATTGGCAATATTAAATGCAGAATGATTCAGCGAAGCGGCTAAGCCTTGTGCATTACCAGCGACATCCATTAAGCGGGTTTGTAGTAAAGGCCCCAAGCCTGCAATACTGAAGCTGACCAAGAAGAGTGCAATGAAAGCAGTGGCAAGGTGATCCATAGACAGGGCACAAAGTACATAAGAGCAGGCATTGGAAACTAAGACCCAAATAATCGCCTTGTTTAAGTTTTTATCGGCAAAGTGTCCTGCGACAACACCACCAATGACCAACCCGAGGCCAATACACGCCAGCGCAAACGGAATGACTTGAATGCTAGCATGCGTGTATTCAGTCAAAATAGGCGATACATAACTATATACAGAGAATAGTCCACCAAATCCAATTGCACCGACAGCAAGCGTGAGCCACATTTGTGTATTTTTAAGTCCACGTAGTTCATTTTGAATGCTGGCTGTGTGATCCAGCTGCATTTTAGGTAGGCCAAAACAAATTGCGACCACAGTCAAAAATGCGATAGATGCAGAAAACTCAAAACCTGCACGCCAACCATACAGTTGACCCAGCCATGTCGCAAAAGGCACACCAATCACGGTCGCGACATTCAGACCCATCATGAGCATGGCGACCGCCGAAGCGCGCTTTTGTTTTCCTGCAAACTCTGCAACCACCAAAGCGGCAATACCAAAGTAAGCGCCGTGAGGGAAACCTGCAATAAAACGTGAGACCAACATAGACTCATAGCTATTTGCGAGTGCTGTACTGGCATTGGCGATACCATAAAACAGCATGAGTCCAATTAAGAGTGTTTTACGCGGAACTTTGGCGGCTAGAATGGCAATCACAGGTGCGCCAATAGTCACGCCTAAAGCATAAGCACTAATAAAATGCCCTGTGACAGGAATACTGAGCTTGAAACTTTGTGAGATCTCTTGGATGAGAGAGGTGGTCCCACTTGTTTGAACAACTAAAAGCTTATTTATAAGTGATATTCTGCTCTAGTTAAGCTACCTTATTTTGTTGTGGTAGCTGGTCATAGTAAAACTCATCTGGAGTCATTTTGTCCAGACTCGAATGAGGTCGTTTCAAATTATAAAACTCAAAATATGCACTCAATTGCTTTTTCGCATCTGTGACACTGCTATAAGCTTTGAGATACACCTCTTCATATTTAACGCTCCGCCATAATCGTTCAACCATCACATTATCAATCCATCGACCTTTACCATCCATACTGATTTGAATGCCATTTGATTTCAATACATCAATAAATGCATCACTGGTGAACTGACTGCCTTGGTCTGTATTAAATATTTCAGGTGATCCATATTTTTCAATTGCTTCATTTAAAGCCGAAATACAAAAATCCACCTCCATACTAATCGATACCCTATGCGCAAGTACCTTGCGGCTATGCCAATCAATCACAGCACATAAATAAACAAAGCCTTTTGCCATAGGGATATACGTTATATCCGTACACCACACTTGATTACTGCGCTGAATAGCCAATCCTTTGAGCAGATATGGATATTTACGGTGAGCTTGATTGGCCTGACTTAGATTTGGTTTACGATATAACGCATTAATGCCCATTTTCTTCATTAAAGTACGTGTATGACGTCGTCCTATATGATGTCCTTGACGATTCAATAAATCACGCATCATACGGCTACCTGCAAAAGGGTATTGCATATGTAACTCATCCATACAGCGCATCAGCTTCAGATCTGATTCACTCACAGGTTTTGGGCGATAGTAATAACAACCACGGGAGACTTTCAGCAGCTTAGCTTGCTTAGATACTGAAATCTGAAGTGAGTCATCGATTAACTTTTGTGGTTGAAGCGGCCCAGTTTCTTCAACACACCTTCTAAAAAATCAATTTCTAATGCCTGCTCACCGATTTTTGCATGTAGTTTTTTTAGATCGATGGGTGGTTCTGTTGGAGCTTTTGATTGATCGAAAGCTTGCGAGGAAGCTGAAATCAGTTGATTTTTCCAGTCAATAATTTGGTTTTGATGAACATCAAATTCAGCACTCAATTCAGCAAGTGTTTTTTCTGCTTTAATCGCAGCAAGTGCTACCTTAGCTTTAAAGTCATTTGAATGATTTCTTCTTGGTCTACGTGTCATAAAATACTCCATATATTGATGTTTATAACATCATTTGGGGAGCAAAATATCACTTATAAGTGTTGTTCAAATTTCCTGATCCACCTCTAAGTCCCATCGCAACGAACTCAGTAGTCCCAATACAAAAACCACCGAGTGCCAATGCCAAAATAATGACAGATAAGTGGCTTGTGGGAGAGATGCTATTTTCTTGAGAGGACATAAATAGAGGAGAAAATGAAAAGTATTATACGTTCTTTATCACATTAAAATTTGGTTGTTCGAAAAAGTTATAAGTGAACTAAGTAAGTATAATATTCATACGAACCCTGAAGATTCTGCACGATGAATATTTATTCATAGTGCTACATTGAGTGATCATTCTATATAAGAAATCAAATTTAAAAGCAGCAAATACAGATTAATCCGACCTAGCTTGAGAATTTGGATTTGTATTCGCTAGGCTAGGGCTGTCCTGTACCAATGATTAGGGTAAGTAAACCAGCCGCAATGAGTGGGCCGACTGGAACGCCACGTAGTAAAGCAACTCCTGCAACGGTTCCGACCAGCAAGCCTGCAACAACATCGGGTTGGTTTGACATCAGTTTTACGCCGCGCCCGCCTAACCATGCAACCAAAACGCCAATGGCGATAGCAAGTAATGATTTGATACTTAAAAAAGATTTAAAAATACTTTCACCGCTAATTCTACCACTTGCAATAGGCACTAAAACTGCAATAGTTAAAATGATGATCCCGATATTTAATCCATGTTGTTGGATGAGTGGGAAGTATTCACTCAGTGGCGTCATCCGTAAAATAATGAGTACTGCCGCAGCAATCGTTACCGCAGAGTTGTGACTGAAAATACCGCAAGCCAGTAGGATCAGGAGGACGATCAGGTTCAAATCTAAGTTCGGCATAGGGAGCGAGACTGGTCAAAAAAACATGTGCATTGTAACGTTTTTTTAGCCACTCTGCCGAATGATCCGAGTCCTTTGATTGATGTTCCTGTATTTCAGTATAAAATGAGCCTTTATTTAAAAATGTGGTGTGCTGATGCTGTTGGAAAAAATGTTGCAGTCGCAAGGATTTGGTTCGCGAAAGCATTGCCAACAGTTGATTAAAAATGCAGCCATTGAAATTGATGGGCAGATCATTACTGACCCTAAATATAAACTCAAATTGGATGCTTTGAACTACAAGGTACATGGCAAGAGCTTTGAATACCGCGAAAAAGTCTATATCGCCTTAAATAAACCTCAAGGCTATGAATGTTCACATCAGGCGACACATCATTTTAGTGTTTTTGATTTGTTTGACGATGTGCTCTTGAATCGTGGCATTCAGTGTGTAGGTCGTCTAGATCAAGACACCACAGGTTTATTGTTACTCACCGATGATGGTCAGTTTTTACAAGCATTGACACACCCTAAAAAACATGTGGCAAAAGTGTATCGGATGCAAACGGCCGACCCCGTTACAGATGAACAAGTTCAACAGCTGGAGCAAGGGGTTGAACTGCGAAATGAAAAAGGGAGTTTTGCTGCAACAGATGTAAAACGCTTAGCTGAATGTGAACTACAAATGACCGTGCATCAGGGGGTATATCATCAAGTGAAACGTATGCTTGCGGCAGTGGGAAATAAAGTTGAGAGTTTGCACCGTCAGCAAATTGGTGCACTCGACTTAACGGGTATACCAGATTTAGGCGAGGGACGTTGGATTTATTTAAATGCCGAACAAGTGGCTTTAGCCAAGACACGCAATGATCTTGAGAGAGAAGGTCTTTAGACGCTGAATGCTATAGAAAGCAATGATAGGTCTTAAATTCATTATCCGCTACAAAGCCCATGGCTTCATATAAGCTGTGGGATTGATAATTATTCTTTTGCGTTTCAAGCGTAATACGAATGGCTTTTTCATGTCGCGCAAATAAAATCGCGGTATCAATCAATTGTTTTGCTGAGCCGTGGCGACGATGCGGTGGAGAAACGTAAACATCATCTAAAATATAATAAGTTGCACAGGCCACAGAAGAAAAACCTAAATACAGCAGAACAAAACCTGTAATCACATCGTCTTTGACATGAATGAAGATGACGCTTTGTTCGTTTTCAAGGCGAAGTTTAAGGAACTTTTGGGAAAGTGCTAAGTTGGAAGATGCACCATAAAATTGGCGATATTCATCAAATAATACAGCAAGTTTTTCTAAGTCTTCTAAAGTGGCACGTCTAACGATCATGTATTACTCCATGCTGTATTTATAATGTTTACATGAAGCATACCTAAGTTTTGAAAGGGATATTTCTAAAATTTGTTTAGAAATGCAACACTGTTAAGTTTTGTCACTTTCTCCCAAAATTGCCGCTAATTCCTCAAAAAGATCAATATGTTCATCGTCTGCAAATAAATCATTGGTTGCAGTTGAGTCTGCACTGGTGATGTGTTCAACCGCTTTTTGTTCTTGCTTGAGTTTACGTAGTTTAATCAGTTGTTCAAGATTGATGTTCTGGTTTTCAATTGAAAAAGGGATGGATTTGGTTAAAACCACTTGTTTGAAGAACAAACGAACGGCTTGCGCAGGCGTAATTCCCAGTTGTTTAAACACCGCAAAAGCTTGTTTCTTTTCTTGGGAATCGAGTCGAATTTGATAGACTTCTGTTTTTCTCATGATTTTTTAAATAATTTGAACGACTTAAGGGTAGAAGTTATTTTAATCAATTCCATTGTAATTTCAATATTCATACAATGGAATTTTAAATTATTTTGTAATGACAAGCAGATTACAATGTCAATTCAAGATTGGAGCTAAACTGCATAAGCTGTTGAGTTATTGGGTCTTTAAATGAAAGATGCTTAGCTAAGAGCTGTAAAGGCTGACTAAAGTCATCGTCGGCTTTATGTACAACTTTAGGATAGAACGGATCATTTTTAATCGGGAGGTCTAAGAAGTTGAGGTGTACACGGAGTTGATGTTGCTTGCCTGTCTCGGGTTTAAGCTCATATTTTGCCCATGTTGTATCATGCTCTAAAAGCAAGATCTCGGTTTCACTGTTCGGTGCTTTGTCTAGGACTTGCATGGTGTAGAATGGTTCACCTTTTTGCATATGTAGTTTTACACTATGTGGAAAGTTGAGTTCGCGGTTAAACGGTGCAATCGCATGATAGATTTTTTGAACCTGTCGATCTGCAAACATTTGCTGATACAAACCTCGACTGTGAATGCATTTGGAAAACATCACTAAGCCAGCGGTTTCACGGTCAAGGCGGTGGATGGGCGTTAAATGCTCAATGCCTGTTTGTTTTTTCAGGCGCACCAATAGGGTTTGTTGAACATATTGCCCCGTTGGACTGATGGTCAAAAAGTGCGGCTTATCCACCACTAAGAAATGATCGTTTGCAAATAAAATGTCATGCTGAAATGGAACTTCAATTTCATACGCTAAAAAGCGGTAATAAAACACATGCTGATTTTCAAGATATGCCGAATCTGTATTGAGTACATTACCTACAGCGTCATAGACCAAGCCATCATGAAAACGTTGCTGCCACTCAGTTGCTTCAATATGCGGAAATTGGTCAGATAAATAAGCCAATACGGTGTGTGGTGCGGGCGTCATTTTAGGTAGGAACACTTTACTTGCGCTCACGCCATTGAGCATAGGAGGGCAAAATTCAGCAGGTTTTATGTTGAGCATGATGTGCAGGCAATATCTAATCGGTTGGCGCAGTTAATTACGAGATATCAAGCTTGTAGCTTGGGCATTTTGTGAGTCCAGTGCTATCATAATTGTTCTTTTTTCACTTGTCGTGAGTATTATGCAGTATTCATTTAATTTAACGCTCAATAATGAACAAGATACCCAAAATTTAGCGCAAATTTTGGCACAGCATTTTACGACGGGTGTGGTGTATTTAATTGGGGATTTGGGGGCAGGTAAAACCACCTTAACGCGTCATTATTTACAGCATTTAGGCCATCAAGGTTCCGTGAAAAGCCCAACTTATACCTTAGTTGAGCCGTATCAAGTTCAAGGACGTGATATTTTCCATTTTGACTTGTATCGTTTAAACGATCCGTATGAACTGGAGTTAATGGGTATCCGTGACTATTTGGAAACGCCCAATGCACTGTTTTTGTTTGAATGGCCGTCTAAAGGGAGCGATGAGATCCCTGAGGCAGACTTAATTATTGATATTCAAAAATCGGAAGATGAACTGACAAGGTCTGCTACCTTAAGTTTCCATTCAGTAGCATTATTACAAGCTTTAGAGAGCCAATTAAACAATGCATGATGATTTAAAGATACGCCGTATTCATACTTTGAATCCTGCTTTAGCCAACCAAATTGCAGCGGGTGAAGTCATTGAGCGTCCAGCGTCTGTGGTCAAAGAGTTACTTGAAAACTCGATTGATGCAGGTGCGACAGAGCTGATTATTCGGGTAGAGCACGGCGGCAGTACTTTAATTGAAATCATGGACAATGGTCGAGGGATTCACGCTGAAGATCTCCCTTTGGCGGTGATGCGACATGCGACCAGTAAAATCCAAACCGCTGAAGATTTACATGCAATTGTCAGTTTAGGCTTTCGCGGAGAGGCTTTGGCTTCTATTGCAGCGGTGTCGCGTTTAACCTTGACCAGTAGTCAAGCGGATGATGGAATTGGCTATCAAGTTGAAGTCAATGGAACTGCATTTGACCGTCAAGAGATTCAGGCTGTAGCTGCACCGAAAGGTACGCATATTCGGGTACAAGATTTATTTTTCAATGTGCCCGCACGTCGAAAATTTCTCAAAAAGCCTGGCACAGAGTTTGGTCATATTGAGGAAATCGTCCGGCGTTTAGCGCTGACGCATTTCGATATTCGTTTTGTGCTTGAACATAATCAAAGCATCAAACTAAACTTGCCGATTGCAGATAGTGGTGAGCTACGTTTTCAGCGCGTACAGCAGTTGCTAGGGCGCGCATTTACTGAAAATGCTTATTGGATGGATGCAGATAGCATCAACATGCGTTTAACAGGTTGGTTGGGACATCCCTCTGATGCGCGGGCTCAGGCTGACTTGCAGTATGTTTATGTGAATGGTCGAATTGTTAAAGATAAAACCATCTCTCATGCGCTGCGTATGGCTTATGATGGTATTTTGCATGGACATCAGCATGCGGGATATTTGCTTTTTCTGGAAGTAGACCCTGAAAATATTGATGTCAATGTACATCCGACCAAACATGAAATTCGCTTTTTGAATCAACGTGAAGTACATGAATTTGTACGTCATTATGCCAAAGAGACTTTATCGCAGTTTCAAACGGCAACCGCAGATTTATCTGATGCAATGAAGGTTGCAGAGAATCAAGCTTTGATGTCTGTGCAGCCTCGCTATCAAGAGCCTTTGCAGTTGCATCGTCGTGTTGAGCCTGCACAAACGGGTGAGCAAGCCCCATTGGATGTGCTTACTGACTTTAGTTCAAATCAACCGCAAGGTATCAACTATTCGGTGCAACCTTCACGCTATCAGGGCTCACAACAGCTCAATAATGCCTTGCAAAGCTATTTAGCTCCTCTGCGTGATACATCATCTGGGGTTGATCAAGCTCAGCCTTTGGCTGATTTTACAGTGCAAAGCCCTAAAGTCGATGAACATCCGTTGGGAATTGCCATTGCACAATTGCATGGTATTTATGTGCTGGCTCAAAATACAGAAGGGCTGATTATTGTTGATATGCATGCAGCGCATGAGCGTATTCTGCTACAGCAAATGAAGTCAGCGTGGGATAAACCAGAGTTTTGGACTTCTCAGCAGTTACTTATTCCCAAAGTGATTAATATCACGCGAATGCAAGCGACACGCGTGGAAGAGCTCAAAGATCAATTGGCGCGTTTAGGTCTTGAAATTGATCAGTATGGCGATGAGCAGGTCATTGTTCGTGGTGTGCCTGCGATTTTACATAAAGCCAACTTTGAAGCGCTGGTACCTGAATTACTGAACGATTTGGATCCAAATGATGAAGCGCAGGGCTTACTGCAAAAACGTGATCAAATTCTAGCGGGTATGGCCTGTCATGGTGCTGTTCGCGCGCATCGCATTTTGGGTCTTTCTGAAATGAATGCTTTGCTTCGTCAAATGGAACAAACTGAATTTTCCAGCCAATGTAACCATGGTCGCCCAACTTGGCGTGCGTTTCCATTGGCTCAACTAGATAAGCTTTTTGCTCGAGGAGAGTAGTTGTACATGTCAACTCAATTGCCGGTCATCAATTTAATGGGGCCAACTGCAAGTGGTAAAACTGCTTTGGCATGTCAGCTCTATGAGGAAGGAAATTTTGAGCTGATATCTGTAGATTCAGCATTGGTCTTTAAAGATATGGATATTGGTACAGCAAAGCCGACCAAAGAGGAGTTGCTGCAATATCCACATCACCTTATCGATATTATTAGCCCATTAGAAGTCTACTCGGCAGCAAACTTTGTTGAAGATGCATGTAGCTTAATTGATGACATGCATGCACGAGGTAAAACCCCGATTTTGGTGGGTGGAACCATGCTCTATTTCAAGGCACTTTTAGAAGGTCTTTCAAGCAATTTACCGAGCGCAGATTATACTGTTCGTGCTGACATAGAAGCCAAAGGTGAAAGTGAGGGGTGGTCTGCGGTCTATGCTGAATTATGTAGCGTGGATCCACTAGCGGGCGAAAAATTTAAAGTGAGTGATAAACAACGGATTATTCGCGCTTTAGAAGTTTACAAATTGACAGGGCAGCCTATTACTAAACTTCAAGCTGAACAACCTAAAAACGTGCCTTATCGCTATAATTTTCATAATTATGCTTTGATGCCAGACCGTGCCGAATTGCACCAAAGAATTGCACAACGCTTGAAAATTATGTGGGACATCGGATTTTTGAATGAAGTGGAAGCACTTATGAAAAAATACGATTTAGATGAAAATTTACCCGCTATGCGCTCAGTTGGGTATCGACAAGCACTCGAATTTTTACAGAAAGGAGATAAAACTGTCGAAAAACAACGAGAAATGGAGGATAAAGCACTTTTTGCGACACGACAACTTGCTAAACGTCAATACACTTGGTTAAGATCTTTGCAAGAGGCACATAAATTTACAACGTATTCTACTATCACGCAGGCACAAGAAGACTTGCGAAACTGCTACGGATAAAGCAAAATTTAGCTACTATCTTTTTTATAATTTTTAATTGAAAAATAAAGATAGTTTTTTGCGCTGATTTTTAAATTTTTTTGGAGTTATAACATGTCTAAAGGTCAAACTTTGCAAGATCCGTTCTTAAATTCTCTCCGTAAAGAACGTATTCCTGTCTCTATCTTCCTTGTAAACGGTATTAAGTTACAAGGTCATATTGAATCTTTCGACCAATATGTTGTTTTATTAAAAAATACAGTAAGCCAAATGGTTTACAAGCATGCAATTTCTACAGTTGTTCCTGCACGTAACCCACGTCCTGCTGGTGCACCTGCTGGTGCTGGTCAACAAGGTAGCTTTGGCGGTCAACAAGGCGGCTTTGGCGGTCAACAAGGCGGCTTCGGCGGTCAACAAGGCGGCTTCGGTGGTCAACAAGGCGGCTTTGGTGGTCAACAAGGTGGCTTCGGTGGTCAAGGTGGCTTCGGTGGTCAAGGTGGTTTCGGTGGTCAAGGTGGCTTCGGTAGTCAAGGTGGCTTCGGTGGTCAAGGTGGCTTCAGTGGCCAATCGACTGGTTTTGATGGCGAATCAAAATTTGAAGACACTCAAGATGACGAAAATAATCGTTAATTGATTGTTAAAAAAGCCTCTCACATGAGAGGCTTTTTTTATGCCAAATTTTTAGTTTTCGTCCAAGCGAAAAAACACCAGCATGAATGCTGGTCTTTTTATGTGTTCAAACTTATGACTTGTTGTTCTTACGGTCTAAGTTAGGATCTTTAATTTCGACATAAGCTCTGTTGCGTGTTTCGCGTAACCAGCTATCAAGCTCTGCATCAAATTGACGCTCACCTAAAATTTGACGTGCCATACGTTCTTGGTATTCAGCAGTCATGTCTTGTTGACGTGTTTCAGTCACTTGAAGAATATGCCAGCCAAACTGAGTTTGAAAAGGTTTACTGGTTTGACCTACCGGTGTATTTTTCATGGTTTCTTCAAACTGAGGAACCATCACACCTGGGCTGACCCAACCCAAACTCCCGCCATCACGTGCTGAACCTGTGTCATTGGAGTAGGTGGAAGCCAAAACGGCAAAGTCTTCACCTTTTTGTACGCGGTTATACAAGCTTTCGATCATTTGTTTAGCATTTTCAGGGCTAACCACTTCAGACGGTTGGATCAAAATATGGCGTGCTTTGTATTGAGGTACAATCGCTTTTTGCTCAGCCCCTTTGCGTTCAACTAATTTTAAAAGATGTACACCATCTCGTACTGTAATTAAATCTGTGGTTTGTCCCACTTGGAGTGGACTCACACGTGCTGCAAGCTCGCTAGGGATGTCAGAAAGTGCTCTAAAGCCCATATCTGCACCTTCAACTTTGGTGCCAGCAGTGCTGAACTTTTTAGCAATTGCAGCGACATCGTTGTCGTTTGCTAGTATTGCTTTAACTTGCTTCGCCACAGCGTCAGCATTGTCACCTGAAATACGCACATGTAGCACATGCACTTGGTTACCGAGTGCTGCTTGACCTTGTGGGGTATTTAAGAAGTTTTTAACGTCTTGGTCTGAAATCTGGATGCGAGAGGTAACGATTTGCTGGCGTAAACGATTGATTGCTAAATCTTCAGCAACGCGACTACGCAAAGAAGCATAGGTTCCGGGTGCCATTTTATCGAGCTTTTGTTGGAATGCTTCTAGGCTTGTGCTACCGGATTGTTTTGCAACATTTAAAACCGCTTCATTCAAGCTTTTTTCATCAGGTTGAATGTTGTAACGCTTCACTTGTTCAAGCTGAGTCTGACGAATAATCAGTTGCTCTAATGCTTGTTGTGCCAAATATTGCTCTGGTGGGACTTGTTTCTTTTGGCTCTCAAGTTGATGTTTGAGCTCAGTCATGCTTGCTTCTAAGTCACTCTTCAAAATGACACTGTTATCGACTACAGCAACAACTTCATCCGACGCATGTACAAAAGTTGGAATAGCGGTTGCGAGAGCTAAAGCCAAAGCACTCGCTTTAAAAAATTGTTTGAACTGTTTTGTCTTCATTAACGGTCTGTCCAAGTCTGATTAATATTGTTAAAGCCTAGAATACGATTTTCTAGTAATGATGAAAGTTTACTGTTGAGTCCGCCTAAGCCTTTAAGTGTAATTTCGGCCATAATTGCACGTTTAGGTTCTACACCTGCAGCATTGACGTCATCCAAGTCGTTATAGTACTCACGACCATAAACGGAGATCCCCCAACAGCAAGACTCGTAATTGACACCAAGGAGGTATTCACGAGCGACATTGTTGTCTAAGTCATATTGAGCGTGGCCCATAATACGCCAGTTGTTATGGATCGGTTGTACAAAAGATGCAACCACTTGGTCGTAATGTTCTTGACGATCTGCAATTTCTTTACGATAGAAATAGCCAACGTTATAGAGGTTGCCCTTATCACCCGTAAAGTAAAGTTGTAAGTCGCGTTGCGCATTATCGCCATTTGCCATCCATGCTGAGTTTGCACCGAGGGTAAAGTTTTGCGAGAGCTGGCTAGATACGCTGACAATCGGACCAGAGTGATTTTCTCTATCAAAGACATCTGCTGTTTGGTCAAGCGTTACGCGACGGTCTTCGAAATAATAGCTTTGACCCACACTGGCTTTTAAGCGCTCTAGACCCACCGTATCAAATAGGCTATAGCTTAAGCCCAGTGATAAGAAGTTATTGTCTTCTAGACGGTCATGGCCATAGAAGCGATTTGCACTAAATAACTGATCATAGTTGATCGATGCTGTTGCAGAGTCAAAGTTTGGTGCGCCATCTTGATTTTTATAGGGTGCGTAGGCATAGAACATGCGTGGACTTAAGGTCTGTAAGAAAGTGCCTTCTTTTTCAAAGGTTAAACCTGCATCAAAAGTCACCTGTGGCACGACATAAGATTTGTCGTTCGATGAGCGGTTGGTGTTGTCAAACTCATTGATAGTGTCTTGATCGTAGAATGTGTTCACATTGCGAATAGAGACTTCTGGAATGGCGAAAGCCCACGGTGTACGGTAGTTATAGCGTACAGAAAAGTCATTATAGACACGGGTGCCGCTTGGTTCAAAGCTATCGTTGGTATCGCCATCGATAGTCCCAAAGTCCTTTTTAAAGTAAGCCGTATCGTTGTTGAACTCGTACTCTAAACCGAGAGCGTTGCCTGCTTTATAGTTGAGTAAGAACTGTGGTAAACGTGCATACGGACGGTCAACGTAGGGTGTAGTTTCGTCTAGTGTTTGGAAGTCTTCAACTTTCAGTTGGGCTTTTAGACCAGGAATTCCATTTTTATAGTTTAACTCCCAAGCACGACGCAGGTTTAAGTCTGTCTTGGTGTTTGGGTTATTGCTTAAGTCAGTAAAGTAGTCTTTGTCTGAAGCATAGTTATATTCAAGGTTGGTTGAGAACTGTTCATTGATTTGCCAGTTATGTAAAAAGTGCAAATCTTTACGGTCTTCATCGTCATATTTTCGGTCAGAAGCTAAGTATCCCCCCCAAATTTGACCTGAACCAAAGTTTTCGGTTAGATAGCGGAACTCACCCTCAAACATTGGGCCGCGGTCGCTGATATAGCGTGGCGTAACAGTCGCGTCGTAGTTAGGTGCTAAGTTGAGATAAACAGGTACTGCAAGCTCGACACCACCATCATTGGTGAAGCCAAAACTTGGTGTCAAAATACCGGTAGTACGACGGTCATCAATCGGGAAGTTGAAATAAGGAACAGCGAGAACAGGTACATCTTTAACATAAAGTTTTGTGCCACGTGTTTCACCACGTCCAGTTTCTTGATTTAACTTAATTTCGTCTGCTTGGATTTTCCACGTTGGCGATTGCTCTGGTGGGCAGGTGCTATAAGTTGCATTTTTTAGCGTGGTGGTCGTTTGCGATTCACGTAGGATTTGGTCGGCCCGCCCATGCGCATGTTGTTCTTCTGAAATATAGAAACTGTTTTTCAGGTCGCCTTGCTGAGTTTTTAGATTGTAATTAATTTGGTCACTTTGCGCTAATAAGCTACTTTGCGCCATTTGCACACGACCTTCAGCATTGGCAAAGGTCTGAGTCTGGTCAATGGTGATTTTATCGGCACGGATTTGACGACCTTCTTGATCAATCAGGACATTGCCTTCAAGAACAGAGTCACCTTGTGGGTTGTAGTGACCATAGTCCGCTGTAATGGTAGATGTCGCATTGGCTGCGTCAGCGGCTTTGGTTTCAGGGCTTACAGGGGTTAGCCATGTGCCTTGGCAATACGCGGAGCTTAAGTAACGACCTTGGCGCTGTTGAGCTTCAGGAGATGACTTATCGACATAGTATTGTTCGAAAAACTTTTGCCCAGGATAGCTTTCTTGTAGTGCTTGTTTTAACGATTGTTGTTCGTCTGAAATAGACGTGGTTGGTGTTGCAGCATAGCTTGTGATTGAGCTACCACAAAGAAGGGTAAATATCGCAGTCGCTAAAGGATTAAATTTAAACTGATGCTTCATGTGTCTCATTTACCAAGTATGCTTAAAACGCAATTAATTATTGTCGCATCATAGAGAAAAAGTTGATAAGTGGCTACACTTAGCACTTTAAAAACTCAGCCTGTATTAGAATTTATCGCAAATGAATACACAACGTGAACAATTGATACAAACATGGATTTCATCTGTACTTGGTTCAGATCAATTTGAAATTAACTTTTTAGCAGGCGATGCAAGTTTCCGTCGTTATGCACGAATCAAGTTGAATAATAAAACATTTATGCTGATGGATGCACCACCAGAAAAAGAAGATTGTGTGCCTTTTGTGACGATTGATGAATTTTTTGATACGAACGGTGTTCGTGTACCACATATTGTGGCGAAAGATTTGGAGCAAGGCTTCTTATTGCTTGAAGATTTTGGTGATGTGCTACTGTCTACACAGCTCGATGACAAGACTGTCGATGCACATTATGCGCAAAGTTTTAAGCAGTTGATTCAATTGCAATCTATTGATGGTGCAGGTCATTTCCCAGCTTATTCTTATGAAAAGTTAATCACCGAAATGTCGCTATTGACAGATTGGTTATTGCCAAGTTTACAGATTCAACCTTCTGATGATGAGTCTGCGTTGATTAAACGTACATTTGCAATTTTAGCCAATGCTGCTTTGGCTCAGCCTCAAGTGATTGTACATCGTGATTTCCATAGTCGTAATCTCATGCTTTTGGTAGATGAGCAAGAGCAAGGCGTAATTGACTTTCAGGATGCTGTGATTGGTGCAGATACTTATGATCTGATCTCAATTACACGTGATGCGTATGTACAGTGGAATCCTGAGCGCGTTTATCATTGGTTTAAAGTGTTTTATGACCTATTGCCAGCTTCTGCCAAAGAAGGGCGTGACTTTGAACAGTTTAAGCAAGACGCTGACCTGATGGCAATTCAACGGCATATTAAAATTTTAGGTATTTTTGTGCGTTTATTTGAACGTGACGGAAAATCAGGTTATCTCAAAGATTTGCCACGTGTGATGTGGTATTTACTTGAAGAAAGCAAACCTTATGCAGAACTACAACCTTTCATGCAATTTATTTGCGATAAAGTGATGCCGAAATTTGAAGCGAAATATGGTAAATATGAGGTTGTTGCAGCATGAAAGCAATGATTTTGGCAGCGGGACTTGGCAACCGCATGCGTCCTTTAACACTTTATAAACCGAAACCTCTGCTTGAAGTTGGTGGTAAACCACTGATCGTTTGGCATATTGAAAAACTCAAGCAAATTGGGGTCACAGAAATTGTGATCAATTCTGCATGGTTGGCCGATGTGTTGATTGGTGCGCTTGGCGATGGTTCACAGTTTGGTGTGACTATTCGTTGGACGCGTGAAGAAGAGGGGCTTGAAACAGCGGGTGGTATTATTAATGCTCTGCCACTGCTGGGGACAGAACCGTTTATTTTAGTGAATGGTGATGTTTGGACCACTTTTGATTTCGAAGCTTTACTTGATGTGCAGTTGGACACCGATTTTGCGCATCTCGTATTTGTACCCAACCCGACACAGCATCCCAAAGGCGACTTTATCTTAAATCAAGGGCGTGCTTATACCTTTGAACAAGAGCAGTCAGGTGAAGCACTGACTTATAGTGGTGTTGCGGTTATTCATCCACAGATGTTTAAGGGCTTGGAAGCAGGTAAGCGTCCATTGGCTCCATTGCTAAAAGAAGCGATGTCTGCTGGAAAAGTTTCTGCTGAGAAAATGCAAGCCGCATGGGTGGATGTTGGCACACCTGAGCGATTAAGTGATCTAGATCTACAGATTCGTCAAGGTATGTACGTTTAAGTGCATAATCACTAAGCGTTAGCTACTGTTCCACGGCTGAGAAATCGGTATACTTCAGTTTAATTTTATTGAGATGTCTTCTTTATGCATCCTTTTTTTCAAGACTTAAAGCAAGGTAGTCAAAAGCTTGGCTTAGATTTGAGTGAAGAAGCATTAAATTTATTGCTGAAGTATCAAGACGCACTTGTGCTGTGGAACAAAGCTTACAATTTAACAGCGATTCGCGATCCTAAAGAAATGCTGGTGAAGCATTTATTAGATAGTTTAAGTATTTTAAAAGATTTGCCGAAAGGTCGTTTGCTGGATATTGGTACAGGCGGTGGTATGCCGGGCATGATTATTGCTCTATGCCAACCTGAGCGCCAATGTGTTTTGCTCGATTCCAATGGGAAAAAAATTCGTTTTTTAAAGCAGTTTATTGCAGACTTAAAATTAACCAATGTAATTGCAGTTCAAACGCGTGTTGAGAATGAAGATAGCATCCATGATTTGGGTCAGTTTGATGTGATTACCAGTCGGGCATTTGCTTCTTTAACCGATTTTATCAATGCATCGAAGCCTTATATGCACCAAGACAGCATTATTGCATCGATGAAAGGCTTAGTTCCGCATGACGAAGTTGAAGCATTCAAAAACGAATTTAGTTGTGAAATTATTGCGTTAAAGGTTCCACGTTTGGACGAACAACGCCACTTACTTTTATTAAAACGTATCTAAAAAATTCAAAGGATTGGGCGGGTCATGGCACAAATTATTGCGATTGCGAACCAAAAAGGTGGTGTAGGTAAAACCACAACCGCAGTAAATTTGGCTGCATCTTTAGCAGTACTTAAAAAGCGTGTTTTATTGGTCGATATGGACTCGCAAGGCAATGCGACCATGGGTTCAGGTATTCAAAAAAATGACCTACTGTATTCAGTGACCGATGTTTTACTGGGTGAAGTACCTATAGAGACTGCGATTACCAAAGCAGAAGTGGGTTATAAGGTCTTAGGTGCAAACCGTGATTTGGCAGGCGTTGAACTTGCGATTGCTGAGCAAGAAGGGCGTGAATTTATTCTGCGTGATGCGTTGCAAGAAATTGAACAAGCATATGATTACATCATTGTGGACTGTGCGCCAAGTTTAAGCTTGATCACGGTTAATGCACTGGCAGCGGTGGATGGTGTGATGATTCCAATGCAGTGTGAATACTATGCTTTGGAAGGTTTGGCAGATTTAACACAGACCATTGATCGTATTCAACAAGCATTAAATCCTGAGTTAAAAATTATTGGTGTTTTACGCACCATGTATGATGCACGTAATGCACTGACGCGTGATGTGTCTGAAGAATTAGAACAATACTTTGGCAAAAAACTCTATGACACCGTCATTCCACGTAATGTGCGTCTAGCTGAAGCACCTGCGCATGGTTTGCCTGTGATTTATTTTGAAAAAAGCTCGAAGGGCGCAGTTGCTTATTTACATTTAGCAGCTGAAATGATTAAGAAAAGCAAAGTGAAAAAAGGAAGTAACGCATGACCGTTAAAAAACGTGGACTGGCAAAAGGTCGTGGTTTAGATGCCTTACTCGGTTCCATTCAAAAAGAGAAATTACAACTTGAAGCACAAGCTCTTGATCACGGTCAGCTAAAACAAATCGATGTGCATCTATTACAACGTGGTGAATATCAACCACGTCGTTTTATTAATGAGCAAGACTTACAAGAGTTAGCGGCATCGATTGAAAAACACGGTGTAATGCAGCCGATTGTGATTCGTCCAATTGATAATGAAAAGCACCCCTATGAAATTATTGCGGGTGAGCGTCGCTGGCGTGCGGCTCAACTTGCTGGCTTAACGCAAGTCCCAGCCATTGTTCGTGATTTAACAGACCAAGTTGCAATTGCACTGGCGTTGATTGAGAACATTCAACGTCAAGACCTCAATCCGATTGATCAGGCGATGGCTTTACAGCGCTTCCATGAAGAGTTTGGTTTAAGTCATCAAGAAATTGCAGACACGGTAGGCAAAGCGCGTACCACAGTGAGTAATTTGCTGCGTTTATTAAGTCTAGCTGAGCAAGTTAAAGACTTTATGCAACAAGGTTTGCTGGACATGGGGCATGCTCGTGCTATTTTGACTTTGAAAGGGAAAGATCAACTGAAAGTCGCAGAATTGGTGATAGAGAAGAGTTTATCTGTTCGCCAAACTGAACAATATGTTCGTGATTTTAATGCACCTAAGCAAGAAAAAGAAAAAACGGAAATTGCGCCTGATATTCAACAGTTGACGCAACGTTTGACGGATCGTTTTAGCGCAAATGTCAAAATTGATCATAATAAACAAGGCAAAGGTAAGCTCACGATTCATTATCATTCACTCGATGAGTTGGATGGTATTTTGAATATTTGTTTGGCTGAATAATTTTATTTTCAATTTATAAATACTTGGGGAAGTGTTATGTGGGAATTGGTAAAAGCAGGGGGGTGGCTCATGCTTCCCCTTGTACTTTGTTCAATCTTTACTGTTGCGATTAGCTTGGAGCGTTTTATTCGCCTGAAAAAATCGACGATTCTACCTAAAGATTTACTTTTGACACCATCACAAAGCATACAAAGCATTTTGCCTAAACTTAAACAGTCTGATTTACAGACGACAACATTAGGGCGAATTTTGGAAGTGGGTTACCAAAGTAAAACTCAAGGTGAACAGTTTGCACGTGCACAGATGGAAGCAACAGCGTCTCAGGAAATTGGCTATCTTGAAAAAAATATTAATTTTCTAGGTACACTCAGTGCTGTTGCTCCGTTGTTAGGCTTATTAGGAACAGTACTTGGTATTATCGAGTCGTTCTTAATGATTGATATTGGTAACAGCAGTAATCCAACACTGATGATTCCAGGGATTTCTAAAGCACTGATTACAACTGCGGCAGGAATGTTCATTGCGATTCCCGCATTATTTGCTTATCGTTATTTTCAGCGTTTGGTTCAAGAGTATGTTGCTGAATTAGAGCAGCAATCGACGTTGTTTCATGCGGCTTTATTTTATAAGCAAACAGAAACTGTGCTTGAAAGCCATGATGATGTTGTTGTGAAACAAGCGAGCTAAGGTGAAGTATGAAATTCAAACGTTCACAAGTTGAAGATGTTCATATTAACCTCACACCAATGATTGATTGCTTATTGTTTATTTTGGTGTTTTTATTGCTGACCACAACATTTAATCAATTTAGCCGTATGAATTTAACCTTGCCCGATGCGCAGGGAGTTCCGCCCAAGACATTTGATCATAAAATTGAAGTTGTTGTTGATTCCACAGGACACTATTCAATCAATGGTCAGTCGATTGCATCGAAAGATGTTTCAGAATTAAATACCGCAATTAAACAGATTTCCAATGACCGTCGTGATCTAATGTTTGTGATTGCAGCGGATGCAAAAGCAACCCATCAGGATGTTATCCGTGTGATGGATGTGGCCGGTCAGTTGGGATTTGTAAATATCAATATTAGTACCAAAGTGCCTTCTCGAGGTTATTAGTGAAACACGATTTAAAAGTTTATCTACGTCTACTGAGCTATTTAAAACCGTATTGGGGCGTAGCGATTCTTGTGGTGGTTGGTTTTGCTATTAATGCGGCGACAGAAGTTTCTGTTGCTAAATTACTTGAAAAAATTATTGAAGCAATTCAACATCGTGATCAAGGCTTTACAACCTTGTTCCCAATTTTAGTTGTTGTTGTGATGTTTTTCCGTGGCCTGGGTTTGTTCATGGGAGGTTATTTTACCGCGGTTATTTCAAGAAACTTGGTTTTTAATATTCGCCAAGAAGTCTTTGCTAAATTATTACGTCTTCCTTCGCAGTATTATCTGGACAATAACAGTGGTCATATCACTGCGAAGATTATGTTTAATGTGGAGCAGCTTACTGCTGCATCTTCAGAATCATTAAAAACTATTGTTCAACAAGGCCTAATCACCATTGCATTGCTGGGTTACCTGATTTATAGCAACTGGCGTTTGACTTTATGTATTTTGATTTTTGCGCCGTTGATTGGCTTACTTATCCGTAAAGCAGCAAAGCGTATGCGTAAGCTTTCTATTCAAGTTCAAGATACCATGGGGGATGTCAACCACGTGGTACAAGAGACGGTCAATGGTCACTTGGTGGTGAAAGGCTTCGGTGGACAGGCTTATGAGCAACAACGCTTTAGAGATACCTCTTTAGAAAACTTACGTCGCGGCCTGAAAATGGTGGTTGTACAACAGCTAAACAGCCCAATTGTACAGTTGATCATGTCCATTGCTTTGAGCATTGTCATGTGGATCGCACTACGCCCAGAGATTTTACAGGATACGAGCGCAGGTCAATTTGTCGCTTACATTACTGCAGCGGGTATGTTGAGTAAGCCAATTAAGGCGTTGACTGATGTGAATGAAAAGATTCAGCGAGGTATGGCCGCAGCGCATTCAGTCTTTGAACTTTTAGATTTGCCTGAAGAAAAAAATACTGGGACTTTAACTCCAGTACTGAAAGGTAATATCGACTTTAAAGATGTGAACTTAGTTTATGTGGATGGTTATCAAGCGCTGTATGATTTTAATTTAAGTGTCAAAGAAGGTGAGACGATTGCTTTAGTAGGGCGTTCTGGTGCTGGTAAAACGTCTCTAGTAAATTTACTAGTGCGTTTTCAAGATACGACCTCGGGCCAAATCCTCTTTGATGGGATCGATATTCACGATATTGAAATCAATAGCCTGCGTACCCAAGTGGCAATGGTCAATCAACAAGTGGTTTTATTTAACCGCACTGTACGTGACAATATTGCCTATGGGCAGCTTGAAAATGCCTCTGATGAAGAGGTAATTGCAGCAGCAAAGGCAGCTTATGCACATGACTTTATTATGGCTTTACCACAAGGCTACAACACCAAGTTGGGGGCACAAGGCCTTAATTTATCGGGTGGTCAACGTCAACGTATAGCCATTGCTCGTGCGATTTTGAAAAATGCGCCTGTGCTGATATTAGATGAAGCTACCAGCGCGCTTGATAATGAATCAGAGTACTTTATCCAGCGTGCTTTCGATGCTGCAATGCGAGATCGGACCACGATTGTCATTGCGCATCGTTTATCCACTATTGAGAATGCAGACCGTATTGTGGTGATGGATAAAGGGCGTATAGTAGAGCAAGGTACACACGCTGAACTTATTGCTAAGCAGGGTGCTTACTATCAGCTACATCAGCGTAATTTTGAGGAAAACTAAGTCATGTCAGGTGCACAGTTTATTCAGGATGCTTGGAACTCACAGGCAAAGTGGTTAATTGTGCTTCGTCCACTGTCTTGGTTATATAGAGGCGGTTTTCTTCTAAACCGTAAGTTGTATCGGTGTAATATTAAAAAAGCCTATACGGCTCCTATACCTGTCATGGTGATTGGTAATATTACCGTGGGTGGGAGTGGTAAAACCCCTTTGCTCATTCACTTGGTGAGTTATCTGCAAAGTAAGAATATTCGAGTGGGTGTGATCAGTCGTGGTTATGGTGCCAAAGGCCCATTTCCGACTATGGTGGATCTCAACTCATTGCCTGAAAATGTAGGTGATGAGCCAACTCTCATCGTGCAATCCACTGATGTACCGATGGCAGTGGGTCCAAATCGCCAAGAAAGTATTGAGCTGCTTTTATCTCACTATCCCATTGATTTGATTATTAGTGATGATGGGCTGCAACATTGGGCATTGAATCGCCAAATTGAATGGATTGTTCTAGATAATAATCGTGGACTAGGCAATGAAAAGTTATTGCCCGAAGGTTATTTACGAGAGCCAAAGTCTAGGTTGGATCAAGGCATAGTGATCGAACATGCAGATCATCCTACTCGTACTATGCACATGCACTTAGAAGTTGCAGAGCCTTATTTGTTGAACAGTACTGAAGCGAAAGCATTCAATCCGCAAGATGATTTTTATGCGGTCGTGGGGATAGGTTTTCCGCAACGCTTTTATCGTACTTTAGAGCGTATGGGAGTGCAGCAGTTCCAGTGTCATGAGTTTGCCGATCATTATGAATATGAGTTAGAGGATTTGGTTTTTGACGATACCAATCCCATTATTACCACTGAAAAAGATGCAGTGAAAATTTTAGCGCTGCTCAAACAAAATCCTAGTTTTTCCCGCGATATTTGGGTTGTTCCTGTCGATGCAGTGTTATCGACGGCGTGTTATGACACCTTACATCAACAGCTCGCCGCTGTAGGTATTGAAATTTCTTAAGGTCTTTTATGAAGCATATTGTTATTCCTGCGCGTTTTGCAAGCACACGTTTATCTGGAAAACCACTCCTTAAAATTCATGGCCGTGAAATGATTTTACGGGTCGTTGATCAGGCGAAGAAAGTGGAAGGTTTTGATGATCTTTGCGTCGCAACGGATGATCGGCGAATTTATGACCTTTGCATGGCTGAAGGGGTGGATGTGGTGTTGACCTCAGCCGATCATCCTTCGGGAACAGACCGCCTAAGTGAAGTGGCAAAAATTAAGGGCTGGGCCAGTGAAGATATCATTGTCAATGTTCAAGGTGATGAGCCTTTATTGCCAGCAGCTTTGGTCAAGCAAGTCGCGCAACTTTTAGAGTCACAAACCGATTGTTCAATGTCGACCTTGTGTGAACCAATTCAGCATTTAGATGAATTTAAACGTGACAGTATTGTTAAAGTAGTGATGTCGAAGTACAAACAAGCACTTTACTTTAGTCGTGCCACTATTCCATATGACCGTGATGCTGCAAAGCAAGTGCAACAAACGTTGCATAACCAAGCCTTCCGTCATTTGGGCTTGTATGCTTACCGCGTGAAATTGCTCCAAGAGTATGTGACATGGGATATGGGTACACTTGAAAAGCTCGAAAGCTTAGAGCAACTGCGTGTTTTGGAAAATGGACATCGTATTGCCATTGATATCGCTGAAGCAAACTTACCACCGGGTGTGGATACACAAGAAGATTTAGATCGTTTAAATGCCATGGATGTGGCTCATTTTGTATAATAGAACTTAGGTCGTATACATGAAGCAAACGCTGCCTGAGCAGATTTATCCGTGGCATCAAAATGTTTGGGAAACTTTAACCACGCGATTTCCCAATATTGGTCATGGCTTATTGTTTTATGGCAAAAAAGGTTGTGGTAAAGAGATTTTTGCTGAGCAGTTTCTTGCTTGGGTCTTATGTGCGAAGCGGCAGCCAAATCATTTGGCCTGTGGGGAGTGTGGAAGTTGTCAGTGGTTAAAGGCGGATACACACCCCAATTATGTGCACATCACTACCGATGAAGACAATAAGAAACAAAATGCTAAGATCAAAATTGAGAAAATTCGTGATCTGCTGCCTTTTGTACAGCAAACGGTAGACGGTTGGCGCGTCATCATTATTGAACCAGCCGAAGCTTTAAATACAGCTTCAGCCAATGCTTTATTGAAAACGCTTGAAGAACCAGGTGATCGTGTTGTTATCATTTTATTGGCAGATCATTATTTAAAACTGCCTGCAACCATTCGCAGTCGTTTGCAACATTTTGCTTTGGATCGCATAAATGAACAGCAAGCAGAGCAATTTTTAAATCAGCATTTGTCCCATAGCGATTTGGCACAGCAACATTTGTTGATGAACTTGTCCAATCATATGCCGTTGCAGGCAATTACATTGTCCGAGAGTGAATGGATTCCTCAACGTGCTGAATTTTTAAAAGATTGGCAAAAGTTGGTGATGGATAAAAATATGCCGATGGCAATTGCGACCAAGTGGAATAAAGCGCTGACATTTAGTGATTTTAGTCAAATGTTTGAGTACTTGTTGTCAGATTTGATTTGTGTCAAGCTAAATCAGCAATTAAAAAACACTGATTTGGATTTTAGTGTGCTGGCAGAACGGTATTCACTTGAAACTTTGTTTTCAATTTATACCGAGTTGCAACAGTCAAAACAATATATTGAACAAAACGTACAAACTAATTTAGTGCTCGACCAATTGTGTATTCGGTTGATGGATGTTTAAAACAGGGGAATTTTATGCAACCACGTATGGGCGGAATCATTCAAGCCAATATTCCAGATAAAGCAACATTATATGCAAGCTATATGCCTTTTGTGGTTGGTGGAGGTTTATTTATTCCATCCAAACAACCTGTAAAAATGGGAGAGGAGGTCTTTGTTTTGGCAACATTGCCAGAGCAAGCACAGAAAATTCCTCTCACAGGTAAAGTGATTTGGATCTCGCAAAAGCAAAATGGAATCAAACTCCAAGGATTTGGTATTCAACTTTCTGGGGAGAAAGGGGTTTATTACAAATCAGAAGCGGAAAAGTTGCTTGTAGGTCTTAAGTCTGAAGGGCGAACTAGTTACACTATGTAATTAAGTACATGAAGTAGGAAACGCCTGTGTTTGTAGATACACACTGCCATTTAACCATGCTAGATTTAACCCCTTATGATGGGGATTTGGATTTAGCATTAGCGCAAGCACGTGCAGCGGGCGTTCATCGCTTTATGAGCATCTCGGTTGATCTTGATGATCATATTGAGCTAGCAAAAATTGCGGCACGGCATGGCGATGTGGGCTATAGCGTCGGGGTGCATCCTTGTGAAGATACTGAAACCATGGCCCGCGCGACCACAGACTATTTAATTGAGTTGGCACAGCCTGAAAAAGTTTGGGCAATTGGTGAGACTGGGCTCGATTATTTTCATAGTACAGATTTCATCGCTGAGCAAAAAGACTGTTTTGCACGACATATTCATGCTTCACAAGCCTTAAAAAAACCAGTTGTTGTACATACCCGTTCTGCCAAGCACGATACTGTTGATATTATCCGTGCCGAAAAATCGACCCATGGAATTTTGCATTGTTTTACAGAAGACTGGGAAACGGCTAAAGCTGTCTTAGACTGTGGTTACTATGTGTCATTTTCAGGGATTGTATCTTTTAAAAATGCGCAAGACCTGCGTGATGTGGCGAAGCAAGTTCCTTTAGATCGCTTATTAATTGAGACGGATAGTCCTTATTTAGCACCGATGCCATATAGAGGAAAGTCTAATGAGCCAAAGTACGTACCTTATGTAGCCAAAGCCTTGGCAGATGTATATGATAAGTCCTTAGAAGAGATGGCGTTCATCACAACACAGAACTTTGAAAACCTTCTCAACATGAAGTAAATAAATTGCAACGATAAAAGTGTATAAGAGAGTACTAGGGTGAAAATGGATCGTCAGGCTCAGTTTCGAGCAAGAGAAGCGTTAATTTTCCAAGTGGCTGAACAGTTGCTTTTAGAAAATGGCGAAGCAGGGATGACCCTTGATGCATTGGCTGCGGAATTAGATCTAGCAAAAGGTACGCTTTATAAACATTTTCAAAGTAAAGATGAACTCTATATGTTGCTCATTATTCGTAATGAGCAAATGTTGCTTGAAATGATTAAAGATACAGATAAACAGTTCCCTGAACATCTTGCTTTTTTTATGTTACATCATTTGCATCATCCTGAACGTACGGTGTTGTTTCATCAAATAGAAGAGCGATTATCGACCACGGGTGTTGGAATCTATCATTTATTTACTGAACTTTATCAAATTCGAAAGCAACGTCTACGTTTAATTATTCGTATGACTGAGCGGTATTTGGAGTCGATAGAGAGTCAAATGACAGTTCGTGATTATTTGGCATCGATTTGGTCTTTAACGCATGGTGCAGCTGCGATTTTGAACTCTAGTTTTTATCAACGGTATTTGGGTTCGCGTGATACTTTGCGCGTGGCCTACATTGACCAAGCTCTGGCGATGCCTAAACAAACGGGCGCAGCAGGATATCTTGCTTAGCGGATAGGATGTATGAAACAGAAACCACCTTCAAGGATTCAAGGATTTACACTGGTTGAATTGATGGTGGTTATTGTTATTATGGCCATTATGGCATCATTGGTGATGTTGAATATCAATGGGGTCGATCAACGTAAAGCAGCGCAAGCCCGTGATTTTTTTATCATGGATGTACAGAAAATTGCACGTGAGGCAAATGACCAAGCACGTGTTTTGGCACTAGAGGTTCATCCTGCGACCGATGTGGCTGATTTTTCTTATACTGTTGTTGAATATAAAAACCCTCAATTCACCATACCAACAGAACAACAAAATAATACAATGCTGAATCATCAAAAATGGCAAAAATATAATGAGTTCCCGCAGCAAGTGTTAGCCAAAAATGTTTCTTTTGCTGTGCAATCTTTAGACTATGATGTTTCCCAAGCCCGAAACGATGATTTAACCCAAGAGAATGCACCAAAACTGATTTGGTTAGGGAATGGTGAAGCCAAACCTGTTCGTATTCAATTTTATTATGCCAATGAGCCCGTGGGTGCAGAAATTGAAATTGATCATTTGGGTAAAATAAATGCGAGCTAAAGATTTAAAGAATAGTCTGCCGGCTTGCGCTCGGATGAAATATTATTTCATTAATCCTTGCTCAGGATTTACATTGCTGGAAGTGATGGTAGCTCTGGCTATTTTTGCTACGGCAGCGGTCGCTTTAACCAAAGTGGGTATGCAATATACTCAGTCTACAGCCCATGCCATCTTGCGTACCAAGGCACAATTTGTTGCCTTGAATGAAATTTCGATGATGGAAATCAATCGTGATTGGCTACAAGGCACGGCCTCTAAACAAATCACCCAACAAGGTGAAACTTGGCAAATTGATAAATCAGCGCAAGCAACGATTAGTGCTAATGTGCAACGCGTCAATGTACAGGTGAGCGTGGTGAATCCTGAAACTGGAAAAGTAGATTCGGGTGTTACGAGTTTAGTTTTTTTTAACCATCGTGATAGAAGCCAACCATGACAAAACGCTCAGGCTTTACTTTGGTTGAGTTATTGGTGGCAATCGCGATTTTTGCTGTGCTTTCAGCTTTGGGTTGGAAGGTTTTTGATTATCTGATCAAGATTAAAGAGCGTAATACCCAACATGAACAGCGCTTAGGTCAGCTACAAGAAGCATATCAACAAGTATTACGTGACACGGTGCAAATTGTACCAATTACTGCCAATGTTGCGGGGCAGGTTCAACCCGCAGTCATGTTGCAAAATGGTCAGTTGACCTTTAGTAAAACTGGCGTGACTGATCCTTTAATGCAAGGCATACCGCCTGAAGAGCGAGTTGAATATATTTATAAAGCAGATGAAAAAAAACTGTACCGTTATAAATATAAAAATTTAAATCAAACAGGTAATGATCAACCTGAAACCAGTGTTCTACTTGATTCAGTTGATCAATTTCAAATTATGCTACTCAATCCCAATGAAATGGCACAATGGCCTGAGGTGGCATTGAGTGAAAATGATGTGACTCAGGCAAAAATACTACCGCGCGGGTTAAAAATAAACCTCACTGTCAATGAAGTGAGTTATGAATGGGTGTTTAGTTTATTAAATACAGACTTTTTAAAACAAAAAAATTAAGTTGCAGGATATGAAACTCACGGACTCTATGCAAAACCATTTTTCCTTAAATGTATTCTTTGTAAATAGGTGGATGTTTTGAAGCGCTCTCAGTATGGCATTGCATTGATCACCATTTTGGTGATGGTGGCTTTAGCAACTATCCTTGCGGCTACGATTGCGAAACATCAGCGCAATACCGCAGAGAGTACGGCTTATTTAATGCGACAAAACCAAGCTCTGTTATACGCAAAAAGTGCAGAAGCTTTTTTTTCTGAGTTGTTGGTGGATGATGCTCAAAATGCAGCAGAAGTCGATCATCTACAAGAAACCTGGGCGAAGCCCATGCCTGCTTTTCCAGTGGAAGATGGTTTTTTTTCTGGGCGTTTAGAAGATGAGTCAGGAAAATTTAATTTAAATGCTTTAGTTAAGTCGGATAAAAAGCCGAATGAGGCTGCAAAACTTTGGTTTGAAAAGCTGTTGGTACGTGTTGGATTGCCTGCACAGCTTTCAGAAGCAGTGATTGATTGGCAAGATGAAGATGATGAAGTCAGTGGGCCGATGGGTGCTGAATCTGCTTATTATCAAAGTTTAGCTCAGGGTTACTTGGCGCCAAATCGTACTTTTTATAATGTTGAACAGTTGAAATTGGTACGAGGTTTTGAGGGGCGCAACTATCAACTGATTGCACCTTATGTGAGTGCTTTGCCGAGCAATGAATTAAAGGTGAATATAAATACTGCACCTGCGCTGGTGTTGGCTAGCATTGATCCTAAGCTGGATGTATCTGCTATTCAAAATTTACAAAAGCAAAGACAGGCCAATTTGGAGCATTTTTCCAATGTTAATGAACTGTGGGAGGTTGATCCATTTAAACAAGTAGACGAGGCTCAGCGGGCTGCTGTTAATGATTTTCTCGGAGTTCAATCGAACTATTTTAAAGCCAGAATTGAAGTATTGCTGAATGAGCGTAAGCGTCAGTTTAGTAGTGATTTGGTGCGAAAAGATCAAGCGGTATATGTGGCTTATCGGAGCATGTCACCGTTTTAAAGGGTAAATATAAGACTGATATGATTTACCAATTGGATTGAACAATAAAATAAATGAGCATAGGTTAACTTTTGCTTTATAATTAAAGTCAATTCTCAGAAAGTTTGATTGCATTACGGCATATGTTAATTCGTAAGTTATTTAAGTTTGAAAATGCCCATATTGTACGCAACTGTACATCAGATCGTTGTAAACGCTCCATTCATGGTCATAGTTATAAAGTTGAATTACTCCTCAAAGCATCGAAATTAGATCATGGTCAAATGGTTTATGACTTTGGTTTGCTGAAAGGGGTGATTAAAGACCTTTATGACTCTTTTGATCATGCGATTTGTTTTTGGCAAAACGATGATCCAGAATATATCCAAGCATGTAAAACATTTAGTGCACGCTGGGTGTCGCTGCCTGTTTCGCCATCGGCTGAACAATTTTCTCGTATTTTCTTTTATCTTGCACAGCAAGTACTTGCGTCGACCGTGACTCAAAACGGTGAAGGCGATGTGGAGGTGTACTCGGTGATTGTGCATGAGACTGATACGGGCTATGCGCAGAGTTTTATTGAAGATATTGAAAATACACAGATGGGGCTTTTAGATTTAAGCCAGATCGAGTTTTCAGAACAAATCCAAGCGGAATGGGCGGACACTGAAATGTATACCAAATTAAAAGAAGGTATCCAATTTCACAATCCGAATGTAGAATTGCAAGTCAAACTGTGAAATTTGTCACGGAATATACAGTAAGGGAATAAGGCGCAAGTATGTCTTTAACAGAACAACAGCAAACCAAGCTTGATAAAATTCAGCTGGATGCCAGTTGGAAACATGGATTAAGTGACTTTTTGCTTAGTACTAAGATGGATGCGTTAAAGCAGTTTCTTGTTAAAGAAATAAAAGCGAATAAAGTGATTTATCCGCCAAATGCGCTGATTTTTAATGCATTTAATACGACGCCTTTGGCGAATGTAAAAGTGGTAATACTCGGACAAGACCCATATCATGGGCCGAATCAAGCACATGGGCTCAGTTTCTCTGTGCAAAAGGGGCTTGCTTTACCACCATCTTTACGTAATATTTTCCATGAGTTAAATAAAGATTTAGGAATTGATATTCCTAAACATGGGGATTTAACTCGGTGGGCGCAGCAAGGCGTTTTGCTGTTGAACAGTGTATTAACCGTTGAAGCTGGTCAACCAACATCTCATCAAAAACAAGGTTGGGAAGACTTTACTGATCATGTGATTGATGTTTTAAATGAACAGCGCGAGCATATTGTTTTTATTCTTTGGGGAGCATATGCGCAGCGAAAAGGACAACGGATTGATCAAGAAAAGCATTTGGTGTTAAAGGCGGCACATCCGTCACCTTTGGCAGCAAACCGTGGTGGATTCTTCGGTTGTAAAGTTTTTTCAAAATCCAATAATTATCTTAAACAACATGGCATTGAGCCTATAGATTGGCAGCTGGACGCATGACATATTCTCCCGTTTCTAAAAACTACCATCCAGATTTGATTGTAGAAGAAGCAAAAAATGGTTGGCGCATTGTTCGTCTGAATAGACCAAAATCACTTCACGCTTTAGATGAAACGATTGTTTCAGCTTTATTTGAAGTGTTTCAAGATTTTCATAGTGATGACGCAGTAAAAGCCATTTGGTTGGATTCAACCACACCAAAAGCATTCTGTGCGGGTGGTGATGTACGTAAACTTCGTCAACTGGTGATTAACGATGAAGTTGAAACAGCTAATCAGTTCTTTGAGCAAGAATATGCTTTAGATTTGTTACTACACAACTATGCTAAGCCTGTCTTGGTATGGGGTGAAGGTTATGTTATGGGCGGTGGTTTAGGTCTGTTTATGGCAGCGCCATTCCGTTTGGTGACGCCGCATTCACGTTTAGCGATGCCTGAAATTAATATTGGTTTGTACCCAGATGTGGGTGCAACGCGTTTCTTAGCGGATCGTGGGGCGATTGGTTTGTTCACAGGCTTAACGGGTTCAATCATGACGGCAGCAGGTGCATATGGTATTGGTTGGGCAACACATATCTGTGATGCGCAGCGTAATACGGTACTTGAGAAAGTCATCAATATAGACTGGAGTCATTATCCAGCAGGTGATTTTAGAGCCATTGATGACACATTAAACAGTATGCATCGTCCGGTAGGCCCAGGCCCATTACAGAACTCTTTGGATGTCATTCATAGTGTATGTCGTGGTGTGAACTTCGAGCATGATTATGATGCTATTGTTGGTTTAAGTGATGCGCGTAGCGATTGGCTTCGTCAAGCCAGTGAGAACTTACAAAAAGGCTCACCAACAACTGCTGCATTAACATGGTTGCTATGGCAGTGGGGCAAGCAGGTTCATTCTTGGAATGAAGTATTCGAGCTTGAAACCCAAATTTCGGACTGGAAAATTCGTCATGCAGACTTTGTTGAGGGTGTGCGTGCGCGTTTAGTGGATAAAGACTTGTCACCAGCATGGAAACAAGGGGCTAGTAATAGCTTAAAGGGTATTTTCGCTGGTAATCCACCAACAACGAGCATTGAAAGCTGGAATGAACTCCTTAAACATTACGATGTAATCTAATCTTTATGACTGATGTTTTAAAAACAGATAGTGAATGGATGCAGCTTGCTTTAGAGCAGGCTGCTATTGCAGCGTCAAAAGGTGAAGTCCCTGTTGGGGCGGTCATTGTGAGTCAAAATAAAATTATTGGTTCGGGCTTTAATGCGCCTATTACGCTAAATGACCCTACCGCGCATGCTGAAGTTCAAGCGCTGCGCGATGCTTGTCAAAATACACAAAACTATCGTTTACCTGATGATGCGGTCATGTATGTGACACTTGAGCCTTGTACTATGTGCGTGGGCGCTTTGGTGCATGCACGCGTTTCAAAAGTCGTATTTGGTGCGACAGAGCCGAAAGCTGGCTCTCTTATAAGTGCACGTAAATTATTTGAAACGGGCTATTATAATCATCAGTTCTTGGTTGAGTCGGGTTGTTTACATGAGCAATGCTCACAGCAGCTCAGTCACTTTTTTAAAATGCGCCGCGAACAAAAGCGACTATCCCGTCTACAAGAAAAGGGATGAATGAATTCGTAAAATAATAATTTCATGTAAAATGAAATGACAATAATTATTGTCAAATAAGGCGTTGGAACCACCATGAATAATATTCAGATTAAAAAAGAATTTAATGCACCCGTAGAGCAGGTATTTGATTTACTTTCTAAACACTCAACCTATAACGTCGCTTTTGCACCAGTTCAAGTGGTGCGAGTGAAAGATTCAGCAGATCCAGAACGTCCAGATGGACTTGGTTCTATACGTCGTATGGGTTTTGGTCCAATTAAACCGTTGCAAGAGCAAATTACATTAATGAATGTGAATGAGCGTATTGAATACAAGATTATTAAAAATCCACTCATCAAACATCATTTGGGTATTATTGAGTTTGAGCCGATTGACTCGAATAAAACTTTAGTGACTTATACGATTGAATTACAGGCACGTGCACCTTTTGTAAGTAAATTAATCCTTGCACAGCTTAAATCTGCGATTAAACTAGGTTTTTCGAAACTCGCTAAATCTGTATAACAAACTTTGGGTAAGCAATGACAGTTCAAATAATCACAATTGATGGTCCAAGTGGTTCGGGTAAGGGCACACTGGCTGCAAAAATAGCAGCTCATTATCAATTTCATTTACTTGATTCGGGAGCGTTATATCGCTTGTTGGGCCTGTCATTGCATCAACAGGATTTGTTAGATGCTTTGTCAAGCGAACTGAGTCAGTGTGTCGAAATTGCTAAACATTTAGACATACAATTTTTAAGTTCTGCACAAGGCACACAAGTCTTGCTCAATGGTGAGGATGTTAGTCAAACCATTCGAACTGAGCGAGTTGGTGAGTTTGCATCAAAAGTTGCAACAATTCCTGAGCTTAGAGCTGCGCTAGTCGATCGCCAACATGCTTTTGCACAAGCACCAGGCTTGGTTGCAGATGGTCGAGATATGGCAACAACCATCTTTCCAGAGGCTCAAGCCAAGATTTATTTAACCGCTTCAGCCCAATCTCGTGCTGAACGCAGAGTAAAGCAGTTGCAGGGTATGGGGCTGGATGCTAAAATAAACGATATTTTAGCTAATATTGAGGCGCGTGATAAACGTGACATGGAGCGCGAAGTTGCTCCACTCAGACCAGCAGCTGATGCCTACATCATTGATAGTTCTGAATTGAACATTGATGAGGTATTTCAGCTTATGACGGCTTATATCGATAAGCAATTAGCAAACTAACGAATTTTTATATTCAGCAGAAGCATAGCTTGATCAGTTCAAAATGGACTATGTAGACGCTTAACTAAACCGGCCTTGTCTGATCCAAGACCGCTGACTTTATCAGGTATATCATGACCGAATCTTTTGCAGCCCTCTTTGAAGAAAGCGAATTAAACCTCAACGTTGAAAAGGGTGCTGTCATCCAAGGCGTTGTAGTAAACATCGATTCTGATTGGGTAACAGTTGACACTGGCCTTAAATCAGAAGGTATTGTTGACCGCGCTGAATTCTTAAATGAACAACGCGAACTTGAAGTTCAAGTTGGCGACACTGTTGATGTTGTTGTTGAAGCGCTTGACAACGGCATGGGTCAAACAGTTTTATCACGTGAAAAAGCGAAACGTGCTGAAACTTGGACTAAACTTGAAAAAATCTTTGAAGACGGCGAAATCGTTACTGGTGTTATCTCTGGTAAAGTTAAAGGCGGTTTCACTGTTGACATCGGTCCAGTTCGTGCGTTCCTTCCAGGTTCTTTAGTTGATACTCGTCCTATTCGTGATACTACTCACTTAGAAGGTAAAGAGTTAGAATTCAAAGTAATCAAACTTGATGCTAAACGTAACAACGTTGTTGTATCTCGTCGTGCTGTTATGGAAGCTGAATCTTCAGCTGACCGTGAAGCTCTTCTTGCTCAGCTTGAAGAAGGTCAAACAGTTACTGGTACTATCAAAAATCTTACTGACTACGGCGCATTCGTTGACCTTGGCGGTATTGATGGTCTTCTTCACATCACTGACATGGCTTGGAAACGTATCAAGCACCCATCAGAAGTTGTTGAAGTTGGTCAAGAAGTTACTGTTAAAGTACTTAAGTTTGACAAAGAACGTAACCGCGTATCTTTAGGTCTTAAGCAATTAGGCGAAGATCCATGGTTAGCGATCATGAACCGTTACCCTAAAGGTTCAATCGTTAAAGCTCGCGTAACTAACTTAACTGACTACGGCTGTTTCGCAGAAATCGCTGAAGGCGTTGAAGGTTTAGTACACGTTTCTGAAATGGACCACACGAACAAAAACATCCACCCATCTAAAGTTGTTCAGATTGGTGATGAAGTTGATGTTATGGTTCTTGAAGTTGACGAAGAGCGTCGTCGTATTTCTCTTGGTATCAAACAAACTCGTGCTAACCCATGGGAAGAGTTTGCTAAGAACCACGACAAAGGTGAAAAAGTTTCAGGTACGATCAAGTCAATCACTGACTTCGGTATCTTCATCGGTTTACCAGGTGGTATCGATGGTCTAGTTCACTTGTCTGACATTTCTTGGAACGAACAAGGCGAAGAAGCTATCCGTCGTTACAAGAAGGGTGACACAGTTGAAGCGGTTATCTTGTCTGTAGACGCTGAAGGCAACCGTATCAGCCTTGGCATTAAGCAAATGAACAGCGATCCGTTCAACGATTTCTTAGCTGCTAACGAACGCGGTGCACTTGTAAAAGGTACTGTAACTGCTGTTGACGCTCGTGGCGCAACACTTAAGTTAGCTGACGAAGTTGAAGCGACTCTTAAAGCATCTGAAATCAACCGCGACCGCGTTGAAGATGCAACTAAGTTCCTTGAAGTTGGTCAAGAAGTTGAAGCGAAAATCATCAACGTAGATCGTAAATCTCGCTCTATCAACTTGTCTATCAAAGCGAAAGACGAAGCTGAAGAGAAAGAAGCAGTTGCTAACTTGAAGACAGCAACTACTGGTCAAGACAATGGTCCTAAGACTATTGGTGATTTGATCAAAGCTCAAATGGGCAACTAAGTAGATGTTTGAATTGTATTGTTAATGTAAGTTAACTAATACTTTTTACACAAATACAATAAACGGTAGCGTAGTATTCACTTATTACGCTACCGTTTTGTATTTAAACAGGTTATTATCAATCTATCTACAAGGTAGCTTGATAATTAAAGAGGTCGCAGATGACTACTGAAGCACTTAATAAGTCTGACTTAATAGAGCGGATTTCTCTTAAAAACCCGCACTTAGCAGAGCCATTAGTGGAAGAAGCTGTTAAGATTATGATTGATCAAATGATTGCATCTTTGTCTTCAGATAATCGTATTGAAATTCGTGGTTTTGGTAGTTTTGCACTCCATCACCGTGAGCCTCGTGTTGGGCGTAATCCTAAAACGGGTAAGTCGGTAGAAGTGGCTGCTAAAGCTGTTCCACATTTCAAACCAGGTAAAGCATTACGCGATGCAGTAAACGAGACTGCAGGCGAATAAAATTTATTGGGGTGCTTATGCGTTACGTATTATTCGCATTATTAATTGTACTGTTTGGCTACTGCCTAGCTTTGGTACTACAAAACGGAACTGAGTTAACCGTTGATCTGTTGTTTATACAGGTTCCAGCAATGCGTTTAGGTCTATTGTTATTATTAACAATGGCTTTAGGAATTGTGTTGGGTTTGTTAATTGGTGTTCAGGTATTTCGTGTATTCCAGAAAGGTTGGGAAATTAAGCGACTACGTAAAGACATTGATCACCTTCGTAAAGAGCAGATTCAATCCGCTCAGTTGGCTGCTGCTGAAGCTGCAGCACATACAAGACATGAGAAAACGGTGTTAGACATCAATCCTAATGATCGTCCATCTACACCGCTTTAAGCCACAATATGAAGTAAGAGTTCTATCTTAAAAGTATTGAAGCAAGTTTGATTTAAACGCCTTTGGTTATATATCCAAAGGCGTTTTTTATTGTGCTTTAAAATATTGATAACTATATAAAAAGTATATGAATAAAGAACTTAGTTTGAATTTTAAATGGTTAATCGAAAAATAGTCTTGGTCGTTTTAGGCTTAATCCGTATAATGCCATAATTTTGTGAGTTTGAAGGGTCTCCCCATGAGTATTATTGTTGCCTTGGATGCAAAAAGTCATTATGACGCAATGACGATTGCTGGGCAATTAGACCCTCAATTATGCCGTGTAAAAGTCGGTAAAGAATTATTTACCCATGAAGGCTCATCTATTGTTAAAGCTTTACATGGTGAAGGCTTTGAAGTCTTTCTAGATTTAAAATTTCACGATATTCCAAATACGACTGCGCAAGCGGTATGTGCTGCTGCAGATATGGGGGTTTGGATGGTAAACGTCCATGCTTCAGGTGGCCGTAAAATGATGGAAACCTGCGTTGAGCGCTTAAAGGCGGGTAACTATAACACTCAACTGATTGCAGTAACGGTGTTAACCTCAATGGGCCGTGAAGACTTAGCTGATATTGGTCTGGATATTGAACCATTTGAACAAGTCAAACGTTTAGCAAAACTGACTAAAGATAGTGGTTTAGATGGTGTGGTATGTTCAGCGCAAGAAGCAAAAATGCTGCGTGAGGCTTTGGGTTCAGAGTTTGCATTGGTAACACCGGGCATTCGCCCTGAGGGCTCAAGTGCTGATGACCAAAAGCGTATCGTAACGCCAAAAGAGGCAATGTTAGACGGTGCAACACATCTAGTGATTGGTCGACCAATTACACAGTCTGCAAACCCATGTCAGATGCTCAAAGATATTTTAGCGACGCTTTAAGCGACTAGAAATCTAAAAAGCCTTTCATTTGAAAGGCTTTATTATGGATTAAATTTTAAAAAGAATTGTTGGTAAGCGAGGTGGCAATAGCAAAATAAAAGACAGCATTGAATAGAGCGCTACGCTTTATAGTACAGCCAATACACTGACAACAATCGGTGCCAAAACTGACAAGATGAAACCGCTCACCATTGCATGTGGAATAAAGTCATTCCCACAGGCTTGTTTGACCATCGGTAGGGTGACATCCATTGCTGTAGCTCCTGCAGATGAAATCGCAGAGCGGGGGTAACGCCAGCCAATGATATACATAAACACAATCGCAAAGATTTCTCTGAACAAATCATTCATCAGTGCAATACTGCCTAAATGTGCATTCTTTAACTCTGTGACCACAATGCCAGTCATGGAGTAGAAACCATAACCTTGAGACAACATAATCAAGTCTTTTAGTTGAATGCTCGGCACAAAATAGGCCGTTACAAACGCCCCGATAATTGAACCCAGAATACAACCAAGTGGAACGAGCAGGATTTGCCAGTTCAACCATGAGCGATCTAGTGGGGAATAGGCTAAATCAAGCCCGATCAGGAACATGAAAACCAGTAACAAGTTCCATGTACTGATATGAAGGGTATAACCGAAACCTGAAGATAGCTCTGCCAAACCATAACCTAAGGCCAGTGCGATAAATGCATAACTGATATTGATTAATGATTTGCTCACAAGGCTCATGGATACTTTGCCATGACTCGGTTGATAGCCCAAAAGTTTAAATAATATGTAACAACAGACAAAAGCACCGATACTGGTCATAACTGCTAAAAGTGCTGCATGATTGAGTATCTGCCAAGGTTCGGCAATGCTATGCAAAGCCGTTGAAAACTCAATCGCAATTGCGATTAAGAGAATATACGTAAAATAGGGTAGGATTTGAAAGGAAAGTCGTTCAAGCCATTTGGGTAAACGGCGTGCCAAAACAAATCCAAGTGCTAAACAAATAAGAAGCTGAAAAATCAACCAAAACGATTGCATGTCAAATAAAGTGTGAAAAAATACTAACTTATTATGACCGCGATCTTAATTTATTGCTTGACTATCTTGCTTAGAATTTAAAAAACGATAGTCTGCTGGATTGGCTTTTCGTGTTTTTAGCCAATACTTCCATGTATAGCTGGGCCATAAAGAGAAATTTTTCCCGTCCGCTTGTTGATACCAGCTGACACAGCCAGATTGCCAAATGGTATCTGTAAATTTACTTTGTAAATGCTGATTAAATTGGTCTTGAATATCTGCTTTCACAACGATTGCTTGAGATTGGGCTTTTTCTGCCATTTCGATGAGCTGTAGAATGTAATTCACTTGTGACTCAATCATAAAAATAACTGAGTTATGACCTAAGACTGTATTGGGCCCTAAAAGCTGAAATAAGTTTGGGAAGCCTTTGGTGCTAATCCCATAGAAGCTTTCGGCTCCATCTTTCCACGCGTCTGTAAGCTCAACATGATTCAGCCCTGTACAGCTAAAGGATTTAAGATAAATACGTGGGTCAGTCACAAAACCTGTGCCATAGATGAGGCAGTCAATTTTACGCTTTTTCCCATCTTTGGTGATGATACTGTCCTCAGTTAACTCCAAAATATCATCGGTAACCAATTCAACATTTTTACGGTTAAAGCTTGGGTAATACTTGTTGGAGACCAAGATGCGTTTGCAACCCATAATATAGTTGGGAATTAACTTATCTGCGGTTACAGGGTCTTTGACTTGATGGCGAATATACGCTTCTGCTAGTTTTTGTGCATATTTCATGACCTGTGGTTTCATAATGGGACTACACGAGATTCATTCGTCCAATACAGACGAGCTCGATGAAGTTTTCGAAACCAATCAAATCGATTAAACAGTGCTTTTTCAATGGGTAAATAACGACGTTCATCCCGAGGAATAACCCATGCAGCTGTCCTTTGTAGTACGTAGAGTTGTTTCACTTTTTCTGCAATTTCAGGAATATATTGAATAGCGCTTCCCCCAGTGCCAATAGAGGCAGCATTTTTATGACTGAGGTCATAGTCATGATCCCACTGCGATGAATGGAAAACTTTGCCTTTAAACTTCTCGATACCCGCAATACGCGGAATTTGTGGTACATGCAGCGGACCAGATGCGAAAATAACAAATTGAGCGGTTAGTGTTTCATTTTGATTAAGGGTGAGTTGCCATAAACACTGATTTTCTAAGTAATGTGCTGCACTGACTTGGGTGTTAAAGCGGATATAAGGCTGCAATTGATGCTCAGCAGTGAGAGTTTGCGTGTATTGATAAATTTCAGGTGCTTCAGCATAACGTTTAGACCAGTCAGTCTTGGGTGAGAAAGACAAGGAATAGAGATGTGACTGTACATCACAAGCAGCGCCCGGATATTGGTTTTCACGCCATGTGCCACCTATTTCACTGGCTTTTTCCAAAATTACAAAATCACGAATATTGTTTTGTAAAAGACGAATAGCCATCGCTAAACCACCAAAGCCTGCACCAATAATGGCGATTTTTACCTGAGGGGTTGTTGAATTTGCTGCCTGCATTTGTTTTTCCTTTTTGTTTTACTTTATTGTAGAGTAACTATCCAGAAGATCTATGATAGCCCTGACAAGAAAATTGATAGATTCGGCAATTGTTGTGCGCTAGGCGGCTGTAGTAAAACATAGGCCAATATTTTGCTTTTAATTGATTATGAAACGTTCTGTACTTGGCTTGATGTATTTGATTCAAGGAATGCGTAAAGCAGGAGTCGCAGTCGATCAAAAGTTACAAAGCATTGGCTTACGTGTGGAGTCGCTTGATCCGAATGCGATCATCCATCCTGCTCTAGAGTGGGATATTTTGAAAATCATTGCAGAAGGTATTGAGCCTGAGCAAGGCTTGTTCATTGGTCAGCATTATGTTTTGGCAGGGTACGGCCCTTTACTCATGTTATTGATGACCAGCCCGACGACACGCACAGCATTGGAACAGGGTATCCGCTATCAGAGTTTGACGCATTTAAGTGGTTTATTGGGTTTGAAAAAACAAAATGAGCAAGTGGCACTGTGTTATCTACCACGAGACCTACAAACACCTGTAGGACAGTTGCGAGCACATTCAGAAATTGCAGGAACCTATAAGTTCCTAAAAGATATTTATAAGATGATTGGGCTGGAAATGCCTGAGATTCGAATGACTTTACCTGTTGCACGACCTGAAGATGCGAAAAAACTGGTGCTCTATCAGCAGGTTTATGGTCAGCAAGTGAGTTTTGGTACGCAGCAAGCTGAATTTTGGTTTGATGAATGGGTTTTAAATGTGCCGATTCCTTCAGCAGATTTGATGACATTTAACGTTTATGCAGGCAAATGTCAGGCGGAATTGCAGCGTTTGGAAGAAAGAGCAGAGCAGCCGAGTCTGATTCAACGTGTACAAGATTATTTGGAGTTGCAACGAGGTTTACTGCCGACCATGGCTGAAACCGCGCAAGCTTTGAATTTGCCAGAGCGAACCTTAAGACATCAGTTGCAACAGTTAAATAGCAGTTATAAACAAATTCGTGAGCAATTAATGAAAGATCGTGCACTACATTTAATGGAATATCAGGAATATTCCATTGAAATGATTGCAGAGTTATTGGGTTACTCGGAGCCTGCAGCCTTTAATCATGCATTTAAACGGTGGTTTGGTTACAGTCCACGACAATATGGGAAATAGCCTAAGCATAATTATGCCAAAGTGTTATATATTAACTTTTCCACTCCGCTATAATTGATATAGCCTAAAAACAGTATTAAATGATATGTCAGATTTTAATTCACCTACCGCATTCAGTCCTTTATCTCCTGCAGAGCGCTATGCGCAAGCCTTGGCATCTGGCCAGTTCATGTCTGATGAGGCACAAGCTCAGGCCGTTCATGAGTTGGATCGCGTTTGGCATGAATTAATTCAACGTTTTAAGGCATCTAAAAAAGCATTCCGTCGTTTCCGCCGTCAAACTTCTCCACGTGGTGTATATATGTGGGGCGGTGTAGGCCGTGGTAAAACATGGCTGATGGATCAGTTTTATGACTCAATTCCATTTCGTCGTAAAACACGGATGCACTTTCACCATTTTATGCAACATGTACATCGTGAGCTCAACAAGCTTTCAGGTCAGCGTAACCCTTTAGATGCGGTTGCGGATCAAATTTATAAAGAAGCAGTGGTTATTTGTTTCGATGAGTTCTTCGTCTCAAATGTGACGGATGCCATGATTCTTAGTGATTTGTTCCAAAAGCTTTTTGCACGTGGCATTACCTTGGTGGCAACCTCAAACATTGCGCCAGATGGTTTGTATAAAAACGGCATTCACCGTGATCGTTTCATTCCAACCATTGAAATGGTGAAACAGCAGTGTGTGATTTTAAATGTAGATGCAGGCGTGGACTACCGTTTACGTGTTTTAAAACAAGCGCAACTTTTTAAATCTCCTTTAACACATGAGCACCAACGTTGGATTGCACAGCGTTTTAGCGCATTGACACAGACCCAAACCATTTCAGATGAGCCGATTATTATTAATAATCGTATTGTAGAAACGGTCGGGCATACTGAAGATGTTTTATGGTGTGAGTATTCAGAGCTGTGTTTAAAACCACGTAGTCCTGCTGACTTTATCGAAATTGCAAATATTTATAATACTGTGTTGGTGAGTAATGTTCCGCATTTGACCGATTATCTTTCTGAAGGGACACGTCGTTTTATTTATCTGGTCGATGAGTTTTATGACCGTGGGGTAAAACTGATTTTAACCTCAAAAGATACAATTATTGATTTATACTCTGGTGATAAATTAGCCTTTGAAATTGAACGCACGCGTTCACGTTTATTGGAAATGCAATCAGATGATTACTTGAATGAAGCACATCGACAAATACAAGCTGAAGCAAGTAAACAACAAGAAGAAATTTAAAAATATAAGCACCCCAAAGGGTGCTTTTTTTATGTGCATTTTCATCGATTAATTTATCGACTTTTTTGAATAATCATGGCTTAATCAGGATTGAAAATAGGGAGAATATTGGTTTTAAGTGTAAAAAATATACAAACCTGCACTTAAGTCTAATTTCGGCATTTCAAAAACTTAATAAACTACTAAAGAGCATTTTGTAAATTGATAATGCTTGTGCCTTGAGCAGTATTTTATTTGGTAGTTTGTATATTTTATTAAATAAAAAATGATCACTATTTCGCACGGTGATATTACTATTCAGCCAAGTTTAAATCGGTATACTAGAATCTCTTGTATAAAAAGTAGCAATATCAGGAAAGACAATGACTGCACGTATTCAAAAAGGCAAGTTAGCGATTGCTAAAGAACTTTACGATTTCATCGAAAATGAAGCACTTCCAGGTTCAGGTTTGGACAGTGAAACTTACTGGAAAAACTTTGAACAAGTCGTTGTCGATCTTAGCCCAAAGAACAAAGCACTATTGGCTAAGCGTGACGACATTCAAGCGAAGATCGATGAATGGCACCGCAACAACAAATTTGAACTTGGAGCTTACAAAGCTTTCCTTACTGAAATTGGCTACTTAGTACCAGAAGTAGAAGATTTCCAAATCAGCACAGAAAATGTAGATGAAGAAATCGCATTATTGGCTGGTGCGCAATTGGTAGTACCTGTGCGTAATGCACGTTACTGCTTAAATGCTGCAAACGCGCGTTGGGGCTCTTTATACGACGCACTTTACGGTTTTGACGTGATCCCTGAAGACGGTGGCGCGGAAAAAGGTAAAGGCTATAACCCTGTACGTGGCGACAAAGTTATTGCATTTGCTAAAAACTTCTTAAATGAAACCTTCCCATTAGCGAATGGTTCGCATGCTGAGGCGACAAAATATGCAGTTGAAGGCAAAAAGTTAGTTGTGACGTTAAAAGACGGTTCGACATCGACTTTGGCTAAAGAAGCACAATTTGTTGGTTTTAATGGCGAAGAATCTGCTCCAACAGAAATCGTACTTTTAAACAACGGCCTACACGTTGTGATTGAAGTTGATGCAAACAGCCCAATTGGTCAAACAGATGCTGCTGGCGTAAAAGATTTAGTTCTTGAAGCTGCTGTAACGACTATTCAGGATTTAGAAGATTCGATCGCTGCCGTAGATGCAGAAGAGAAAGTTGAAGGCTACCGTAACTGGTTAGGTTTGATGAAAGGTACACTTTCAGAATCTATCGAGAAAAATGATAAAACCGTTACGCGTACTTTGAATAAAGACCGTACGCACAAAAACTTGATTGGTGGTGAAACGAAACTTCATGGCCGTTCATTGATGCTTCTTCGTAACGTGGGTCACCTCATGACCAACCCTGCGATCTTGGTAGATGGTGCTGAAATTTACGAAGGTATCATGGATGCATTAATCACTCCGCTTTTGTCTTTTGCAGACATTAAAGGTGAAAACGAAAACAAGAACTCCCGTAAAGGTTCTATGTACATCGTTAAGCCAAAAATGCATGGTCCTGAAGAAGTTGCTTTTGCAGTTGAATTATTTGAACGTGCAGAGCAAGCATTAGGTTTACCTGAGAAAACGTTAAAAATCGGTATTATGGATGAAGAACGTCGTACATCTGTAAACTTGAAAAACTGTATTGCGCAAGCAAAAGACCGTACCATCTTCATTAACACTGGTTTCATGGACCGTACAGGAGATGAAATCCATACCTTTATGGAAGCAGGTCCATTTGTTCGTAAGGGTGAAGTGAAATCACAAATTTGGTTCCCAGCATATGAAAATCGTAACGTGATGATCGGTCTTCAAGCGGGCTTACGTGGTAAAGCACAAATTGGTAAAGGCATGTGGCCAAAACCAGATATGCTTTTAGACATGTATAAAACCAAGATTGAACATCCAGAAGCGGGCGCAAGCTGTGCATGGGTTCCATCTCCATCTGGTGCTGTTATTCACGCGATTCACTACCACCAATGCAACGTGTCTGAGCGTCAAAAAGAATTATTGAATACTCAGCCTTTATCATTAGATGATTTGTTAACACCGCCTTTAGCGACAGACACAAACTGGACTGTCGAAGAGAAAACTAAAGAACTTGAAAATAACCTTCAAGGGATCTTGGGTTATGTTGTGCGTTGGGTTGACTTGGGGGTAGGTTGTTCGAAAGTTCCAGACATCAACAACGTGGGTTTAATGGAAGACCGTGCAACTTTACGTATTTCATCTCAACACGTTGCTAACTGGTTGCGTCATGGCATCGTATCTGCGGCGCAAGTTGAAGAAGTGATGCAGCGTATGGCGAAAATCGTTGATGAGCAAAACGCAAACGATCCGCTTTACACCCCTATGGCGCCAAACTTCGATGGTTATGCATACAAAGCAGCTTATGACCTTGTGTTTAAAGGTGGTGAGCAGCCATCAGGTTATACAGAACCACTTCTGCATGCTGCACGCTTGAAGTTAAAAGGTTATACAGGTGACTAATCTGTAAAGCTAAAAAAGCCTCTTCGGAGGCTTTTTTATTGGCTGAAATAAGTCGCACTATGTCTATGGAGGAAAACAATAAGACTGATTTAATTTTGAGTAATAGTGATCTATAGATTGGCACTTGCTTAGAGCTATGAATGGGTTTAAGCATAGGGCTAAACAAGTATTTCAGCTAGACGCTGCGGATAAAAGCCTTATACAATTCATTATATAAAGCTCGTCATACTATTGTTAACCATCAAGTTGGATGAAAATCCATGTGCGCTAATTTTAAACCTGTAACCTTTGCTCAAGTACAACAGTTTGGTCTACCTGAAATTCCTTTTGATTATGTCGAAGAAGTTTATCCTGGTTATGAGCTGCCTTTATTGTTCAAATCAAATATAGGTTTTGAGTGGCGAAAGGTACATTTTGGTTTAATACCGAAATGGGCCGAAGATAAGAGTATTGCAAGCAAAACCTATAATGCTCGAAGTGAGACACTCTTGCAAAAGGCTAGTTTTATTGAGGCCACTTCCAAGTATCAGTTTGGGGTGATTCCCGTTTTTGAATTTTATGAGTCCAAATATATAGAACAAAAGCCGCAGAGATGGGGTGTTAGACGACAGGATGGGCAGGTTATTTTTGTTGCCGCACTATATGAAATCTGTCGTATAACAGGCGAGGTAGTACGTTCAGCAACCATGCTTACAATGGATGCTATAGACCATCCAATGATGCGGGAGTTTCATGAGCCAGGTGATGTGAAGCGCTCAGTAATTGTGATTCCACATGAACGCTTAGAGGAGTGGCTCAGCTGGAAATCACCGAATATTCAATCCTTTGTAAAAGGCTTTCCTGTTGAAGAGTTTGAATGTTCACATGTGCCGAAAATAAAAGTCGAAAAAGAGAGTCCCCAACTCAACTTTTTCGACTTTTAAACGGTTTAGCGAGCTAAATTTTTAAAAACGTGTTTTAAGCTTTCCATCATTTTTTCAATTTGCAAAGGTGTTAAGCCTTCAAATGATTGCTCAAGTACAACACTGGTGAGATCATTAATCTTATTGGTCATTTCAACACCTTTTTCGGTGAGAAGAACACGGGTGATACGTCCATCATCTTCACAAGAATAAGTTTCAACTAATCCCTCATCCTTTAAGCGATAAACAATTTTGGTGGTTGTCGACATTTTAGAGACCACCATGTCAGATAAATCAGAAACACTGGCATGTGGCTTTGAATCTAGAGCCAGTAAAATACGACGACGTGAGTTATCTAAACCATACTTTTTTAAAGCATGATCGACATTGAGTACATACTGTGCATGTACTTGCGTTACCCAGTAAAATGGAAAGCTTTCTAAAGAAAAATCTTCAGAACCTGGTAGGAACTTACTGTACTTTTTGGTCATGTGACGGATTCCCCGTGAATCGTATTTTTATTTTATAGATCATTTGAACACATTTTATGTGAACACTCATACACTTATCAATACAAAATTACTGGATTTCTCATCATAAAGGAAATCTGTTAATGGATAGCCTTTGCCAGTAATCAAGAAAAGTTAAGCGTGGTTGTTTAGAAGAGACAGGGTATAGCCGTCTTTATCTTGATGGAAGCTCACAATACTTTGAGCAAATTGTACAACTTCATCTTCGACTTCAGCATTCTGGTGAGAATCTAAAGAGAGTTTAGCCATGGGAACACCGTCCTGTAGAACGATAGGCAAGTGCATTTCAAACTTTTGGTTATTATGCGAAACCACAACTTTAACTTGATGCTGATCAAATGAGGAGTCTAAATGCAGATATGCGCCTTCATAGCTAGTATTGGCAAGCATTTTTGACGTTTTATTGAAGGTCAATGCTTTTTCATTGTTCATAGCGATGAATCCTGTCTTCGATTACTTTGATCGGATTGTCAATCCGCGCATCCTTGGTTTGGGTAATTGACCACTTTTACAACAATGCTGGTCGTGTTTCATTTTAGTGAAAAAAATGGATTTGTGAACTAGTGTTTTTAACAAAAAGTGTCATTTATTAAAATCATAAATGTAGTGAATTGATATTTTTTAACTATTATTAAAATAAATAATTAAATAAAAACAATTATTTGGTTTTTATTTAAGATGTGTTTTATTAGAAAAACTAAAAAATGACCGTGGCGTCTAATCTTTATAGAATGCGACAATTGGCATTAAGTGACAAAATTTCAAACAGTGATTTCGATATTTTTATGTATTTTTTGCATAATAAGTGGTCGAATATTAAAATTTTGTTAAAAACCATAAAAAAATTATTACAAGCCAAACATCTCAGGCATAATTATTTCATCTTTAGTTGAACAGGTCACAAATATGGATCCGTCGCCGTGCAGTTCTAAGCTTTTAAAACAGAAACATAATTCTGGGGTAATGAAATAATGGAATTTTTATTAGATCCGGGAATATGGGTAAGTTTACTTACGCTGATTATATTAGAAATTGTTTTAGGTATTGATAACCTAGTCTTTATTGCCATTTTGGCTGAAAAACTTCCTCCTGAGCAACGCAATAAAGCGCGTGTCATTGGTCTTTCGCTTGCACTTTTAATGCGTTTGGGCTTGTTGTTTATCATCACTTGGTTAGTCACGTTAACTCGACCGCTGATTACTGTCTTAGATTGGACATTCTCTGGGCGAGACCTGATTCTTTTATTTGGTGGCTTATTCTTAGTCTATAAAGCCGTTACCGAATTGCATGAAAAAATTGAAGGTAAGCCAGAAGTTAAGCTGACCACCAATGTGGTTTATGCAGGTTTTACCGCAGTTGTGGCACAAATTGTGATCTTGGATGCGGTGTTCTCTCTGGATTCGGTGATTACCGCGATTGGTATGGTCGACAACATTAATGTGATGATGGTGGCTATGGTCGTTGCCATGGTGGTCATGCTGTTGGCGTCAAAACCATTAATGACTTTTGTAAACCGTCATCCGACTGTGGTCATCTTGTGTTTAAGCTTCCTATTGTTGATTGGTATCAGCCTGATTGCGGAAGGTTTCGGCTTCCACATTCCTAAAGGTTATATCTATTCGGGTATTGGTGTTGCTATTGCAATTGAAGCCTTTAACCAATTTGGTGAGCGCAATGCGGCAAAACATGAAGCGAAAATTCCTCTGCGTCATCGTACTGCGGATTCTATTTTAAAACTCATGGGTGGCAAGCTCCAAGCTGAAGACCCTGATCAGCTTCAAGCGCAAGAAACTTTTGCGGATGAAGAACGTTATATGATTGGTGGTGTACTGACGTTGGCTGAACGTTCAGTCGCGTCGATCATGACACCGCGTAGTCAAATTTCGTGGGTCAATCTTGATGATTCACCTGAGAAAATTCGTGAACAGGTATTGTCTGTACCGCACAGTTTATTTCCTGTGTGCCGCGGTAGCTTGGATAAAGTGATCAGTATTGCGCGTGCCAAAGAATTGCTTGATGTCTTAGATGATGAAGAGCAATTGAAAGACCTGATCAAGCGTCATCGCCCAATTTACATTTTTGAAAAAATGAAAGTCATTGATGCGATTAATACGCTAAGAACGTCTAAAGGTTCATTGGTTTTGGTGAGCGATGAGTTTGGTAATGTGCAGGGCCTTGTTTCACCGCTTGACGTATTTGAAGCGATTGCTGGTGAATTTCCCGATGCCGATGAGCAACTTGATTTGGTGAAGATAGATGATCAGACGTGGAAGGCGACAGGCATGCTGGATTTATATCAGCTTGAACTGGAACTTGGGATGATCGATTTGGTTGAAGAAGATGCAGGCTATATCAGTGTTGCCGGTTTAATCCTAGATAAAACCCACGGTGATGTACACGTTGGAACTCAACTGGACTACCGTGGTGTTCACTTTGAAGTGCTTGAGTTGGATTCAAACCGAATTAAGACCGTGAATATTAGCTATCGTACTGCTTAATCATTGCAATAATAGATTGTGAGAAAAAATGCCAGCTTCGTGCTGGCATTTTTTCTGCTTATAAAGTAAGCGCTATGCACTTAAATAAAAAGAAGTTATTCTATGCCCGCAATTGGGCTGTCGTATTTCGTACTAGAAATTACCTGTTTGGTGAAGACAGTTTTTTCTATCCCTGTGGTCATCAAAGCATTGCATTTAGACTATATCAGTAAAACAAGTGATCAAAATAAGAACGGAAACACTTCATGCAACTTATGGAAAAGGTCGTTGATTTTAAAAAGCTTTCAGTAGAGAAAAAACAAGTTCTATTTGAAGAGCTTGAAAATTTTGATCGACAAATTTTCCCAAATGCAATCCCAGCAGAACTGTATCAATTGTTGTATAACCCTGATGTAGTGGCATTACCTATTATTCGTTTTTATCATCGCGGAAAAATAGTTGGGCAAAATATTATTGCCATCTTGAAGCTTAAGACAGCGCATCAACCCTTATATATTCTTAGCTCGCGTGCAGCTTTTTTACCAGACTACCGAAATCAAAATAGAACACTTTTATCTGCAATTCGAGTAACTTTAGGTTATCGTTTAAAATATCCTACGCGTCAGTTATGGTTTGTTTCGAGTTTGATGCAGCCAAAAGTATATCGGCTGTTTGCTTCACGTTCAAAACGTTTTTATCCACGTGCAGAAGTGCCAATGCCTGAGGATTATTTACAGGTTCTTGATCTCATACAAAACCGTCATGTGAATGTGCAACAGCGCAGTGATGATGTGTTTGTGCATCCTTGTGTACTGCCACAGACCACGCCTGAACAATTGATGCGGCTTCGAAATCGATGCAGTCGTCATATCAACTTTTATATGCAACATACGCCTGATTATTTTATTGGTATGGGCTTGATGTGTATCTGTAAATTAGATTTGTTGAATCTGATAGAAGCGGCGATGAACGTGTTTTTAGGGCGAGAAGTTGCCTAAGCAGAAACTCTCGCCATACTTTATTTAGGCTGAGTTACGGATAAGCTGTATATGCGCATATTCATAAATGGTTTCAGCTTTCATTTGATGAATGTGATCCATAAACGCTACATTAAAACTTCCTGTGCTTTGGCTTTGGGTATAAGCAAGTTGCCCCGCAATGGCAAAGTGGACATGGGCAGACAGTGCAGCAATGACAGGATTGGTGACTGCGCTATAGGCTGCAATTAATGCACCAAGGGCACAACCCGTAGCAGTAACTTTAGGTTGTAAATGTGAACCACCATTGACTTGGATTACAGCATCAAGCTGTTTGGAAAGGATATAGTCAGACTCACCCGAAATGGCAATGACTTCAGCCTGTGCTAAAAGTGTTTTTGCTTGATGGTAGACATCGGCACTGCTTGCCGTGCTGTCAACGCCTTTGGTTTCGATCTGCTTCCCTGCAAGTGTGCTGATTTCCGATGCATTGCCACGAATAACGGTGGGTTGAAAAGCTAAAAGCTGATCTACCATTTCAGAGCGCCATTTTAAAAATGGCCCATATCCTACAGGGTCTAATACCCACGGTATGTTTTGCTGCTGTGCGGTTTGTGCCGAGATTTGCATGGCTTGCATTTGTTCAGAGGTTGGCGTACCTAGGTTAATACTGAGTGCTGCACTAATGCGTGTGAAACTTTCAGCTTCAAAGGGATTATCAATCATGGCAGGTGAGGCGCCCGCAGCCAATAAAACGTTGGCTGCATAATTGGCAGCCACACTGTTGGTGATACATTGCACCAAAGGTTGTTGCGTTTGCAGGGCAGTCCAAGCTTCAGCAACATATTCCATCAAGACATCGGTTTGGTCTTGAATCGATTGTTTTGTGTTAAGCAAGGACAGGTCTAAAAGCTGGGTCATAGTGGGTGCCCTTATTTGGTGAAATAGTGGTCTTGATGCTTACATTTGCGACAAAATAAAGTCACATATTGGTCAGCATCATAATCTACGGTGAGCTCATTTGACCCACAGTACATACAGCGTTTTTGTGAATAGAAGCTTAAACGCGGCTCAATTTTTTGCCATGAACGAGAGACGGGCTGGAAGAAAATAGCTTCGTCATAGCCTAAAAAGCGGAAAAATAAGACTTCGCTCATTTTGCTGAATGGTAGGTTATGCGGTCGAGGCAGCGTTGAAGTTTCCCATTTTTCAGCCACACTGCGTTCACGGTATTGTTGTAGAGTTTTTTTCAACAAGTTGGTGTTGATGAAGTTTTCATTTCTGGGTTGTAAGGCTTTACGTTCATATAAATACTCCAATGCAGTTTGGATTAAATAATAAATTTGTCCGACTGCGAGTACATCGAGTAAACGATAACAAAACACTTGGAAACTGTTATTTCCCGCAATTTGAATGCCCCAAGTACGGCAGTAAAACTGCATAAATTGGATAATTTCCTGATAGAGCAATTGGTACAAGGCATTTTTGACTTCATCCGCGGTCTTAAAAGGCACACCAAGGCTAAGGTTTTCATAAAACCAATAACGTAATTGCTGCGTAACACTAAATAGGCTAGGTTCAGAATAGCCGTCCAAACGCACATTAATATAATACTGATGGGCTTCACTGGCAAAATCTTTGGCAACGAGGATTTGTTCTTTTACCAGTTGTTTGACGAGACTATTTTGAAACAGATAATTGGGGGTAATGCTAAAATATTTGATCTGTTCCCAATCAATAAACTCTTGGTGCTGTGTATGTTCTTGTGCGTAGTCATCTAACAGGGACAATAAAAATAATTTATGCATAAAACTGAGTTGACCCAGTTCAAACTCATAAATGTCCTTGGTTTTGGTTTTGGATTTACGCTGTTCTTGCTGACGAGTTTCTTTCAATATTTTTTTGCGCTGGGCTAAACAACTGTCGCAGTGGCAATTTAAGTTTGAATTGCTAAAAACACGATGTTGGCAGTGGCTACATTCATGAAAGTTAATTTCTTTGTCGTATTGTTCAGCATCCACCCAAAACATGGCCGCCTGACAAAGTGGACAAGGCGTGCTCTCATCAAGTTGTTTGTGCAAAATTTGAAGCGACATAAGATGAATTTGAAACTCAGGATTTTCTCAAATTATACACGCTAAAATTTCAGAAAGGCGCTGTAAATTGCAGTGTAATTGAACAAGCAGAGGTGCTTTGTAAACGCTAGACGGGTGAAGCAATGCAGTGGTGAATATAGGGCGAAAAAAATACGGCATGCACCGTATTTTTTGTAGAAGTAGAATTTAAACGGGGCAAGGTAGAGAGTCATCTTCCATACCTAATTTCTTAGCTTCAATCATGGCTTGAACTTTTTTGCTTGGCAACTTTTTAGTCCCTAGCGTGTCGTAGTGATTTAGAATGCTGCTGACATCATGTGCTTGTAATGGCATCCCTTCACAGCTCATGAACAGGGCAATGACTTTATGATCAATTTTTGCAGCATGCATTGCTTGCAGCATTTTTATATTTTCGACGCGGACGATATGGTCTTTTAAGTACATCTCACACCTCTTTTATTTTGCTTAAGTTTCATCATGCGCTATGCATATCTAGATACAAGCAAAAACTGTGCACAAAATGTAGCCGATTTGAAAATTAAGTTGGATATTTGAAAAGAGCTGTCTTTATATCTTATCGATGTCTTTAAGTTTCTCAGCGTTTGAATGGCGGAGAGCTAATGGCACTGTGCAAGTCTAAAGGCTGGTGTAAATATTGCTAGACAAGCACGGCACGATGTGAGGAGTTGTCTGTTTCTTATTCACTTGGTGCAGTCATATGAGCGGGATAAGAACAATAGAATTGAAAAGCCTGCTCAACGTGCCCATATAAATATCATTCAACATACACAGACAGTATGGCAAACTTGTCGTATGATCAAAACATACACAATATAAAGCTGTAGACCAATAGCATTAGGACATGACATGAATATTGCGGCAAATCCAATTATTGAAGCAGATCAAACCGTCTATTTAAAAGACTATCAAAAACCATCTTTTTTAGTAGACAGCATTTACCTTGATATTCAAGTCTATGATGAGCATAGCCAAGTTGATGCTGTACTGGAGCTGACGCGCCAAACCGACGGTGATTTGGTTTTACTTGGTCGTGATTTAGAGTTGAAAAGTGTAGTCCTGAATGGTCAGCAACTCAGCCAAGAGCAATATGTACTCGATGCTGAGCAGTTGGTGATTCGAAATGCACCAAATCAGATCAAGCTTGAGACATCGGTGATCATTCATCCTGAGTCAAATACACAACTTGAAGGCCTATATCAAGCGGCATCAGATTTGTTTGTTACCCAAAATGAGCCTGAAGGTTTCCGTAAAATTACCTTTTACCCAGACCGTCCTGATGTCCTTTCAGTCTTTACCACACGTGTAGAAGCTGACAAAAAATATCCAGTGCTCCTTGCCAATGGTAACTTGATTGAAGCGGGCGAGGCAGGCGAAGGTCGTCACTATACCATTTGGCAAGATCCAACCAAAAAACCAGCGTATTTGTTTGCTTGTGTGATTGGTGATTTGGCTGTTTTAAAAGACCGTTATGTGACCTCGGAAGGCCGTGATGTGGCTTTAGAAATTTATGCCGAAGAAAAAGATATTCCGAAATGTCATATTGCAATGGAAGCCTTAAAGCATTCAATGCGTTGGGATGAAGAACACTATGGTCGTCCCTATGATTTAGACAACTATATGATTGTGGCTACCAGTGCTTTCAACATGGGGGCGATGGAAAATAAAGGACTCAACATTTTTAACACGTCATGTGTTTTGGCGGATGAAGAATACACGACAGATGCCGCGATCATGCGTGTACAGTCGGTAATTGCTCATGAATACTTCCATAACTGGACAGGTAACCGCATTACTTGCCGTGATTGGTTCCAATTGTGTTTAAAAGAAGGCTTAACGGTTTTCCGTGATCAATCTTTCTCAGAAGATTTGCAGTCGGCTGCGGTTCAACGTATTGACGACGTTGCGGTACTCAAAGCGCATCAGTTCCCAGAAGATTCAGGCCCATTGTCTCATCCACCGCGTCCAGACCATTTTGTGGAAATCAATAACTTCTATACTGCAACGGTCTATGAAAAAGGTGCGGAAATTAACCGCATGATGGCAACCTTATTAGGCAAAGAAAAATTCCGTAAAGGAACCGATGAATACTTTGAACGCCATGATGGTCAAGCTGTGACAGTTGAAGACTGGGTAGCTGCTTTAACCGCAGGTTCAGGCGTAGATTTATCCAACTTCTTAACGTGGTATAACCAACCAGGCACACCAAAGTTAGAAGCTGAAGGTCACTATGATGCTGCTGCACAAACTTATACCTTAAACTTTAAGCAAAGTTTAAAAGCACATCCTAAGTATCCGAATCTAAAAGCTGTTCCAATCCCTGTCGCTTTAGCGCTGTTCGATGCTGCAACAGGTGAGCAATTGGTTTTAAACTCAGACAGTTTATTTGAAAATGCCGTCAAAGACGGTGTGTATCTTTTCGATAAAGATCAAGCCAGCATTGTGTTTAGCGGTTTAAGCACGAAACCTGTCGTGTCATTACTGCGTAATTTTTCAGCGCCCGTCAACTTAGAATTTAACTATACCGATGAAGAGTTGGCGTTCCTGATTCAATACGAAACCAATGGTTTTAACCAATGGCAAGCAACGCAAACACTGCTTGAGCGTATTTTACTCAATGGTCATGATGCGCATATTTATATTCAAGCCATTAAAAACACGCTGCCAGATCTTGTTGAACAAGATCCACTCTTGGCATCACGTTTATTTGATGTACCAAGCGAAGGTTATTTGGGTAGCCGCATTGACACCGACTACGAACCAGCGAAGATTCAAGAACAGCGTAATGCTTTAATTGACAAACTGGCACGTGAGTTAGGTGAGTTCTGTAAAGACACTTATTTGGCTTTAGACCCAGATTTGCAAAAAGAGTTCTCACAAGCCATGGGAGTCCGTGCGCTAAAAAACATCATGCTCAGCATGATGGCACGTCAAGGTGATGAAACCGCTTTTGAACTGGCATATCAGCAATATGAAGCCACAGGCAATATGTCTGAACGTTTAGGCGCATTACGTGTCTTGGTGTGGAACGATGCACCGCAAGCAGAAGCTGCTTTACATGATTTTTATCAACGTTTTAAAGATGAGGCTTTGTCACTAGATCAGTGGTTCACACTTCAAGCGGCACATCCTTGCGCTACAGAAGACACCATTCAATACCTCACTTCTCATGTCGATTATGATTTGGGCGTGCCGAACCGTATTCGTTCTGTGAGTGGTGGCTTAAATGCAAACCCAGTGAACACATGGAGTTTTGGTGTGGATCATTTCATTGGGCTGGCAAAATATTTAGATGAGAAAAACCCAATAGTTGGTTCTCGTTTGCTTCAGGTTTTGTCACGTTGGTACACATTGGCAGAGCCACAGCGTAGCGAAGTGAAAGCGAAGCTTGAGGCTTTAAAACCACAAGTGAAATCTAAAAATGTCAGTGAAACTTTAAGCAGTATGTTAAGTATTTAACTCATCTACGCATAAAAAAAGCCAGTCTACTGACTGGCTTTTTTTATGCAAACTGAAGAATGACAGTATGAAGAGCTCACATTGTTATTTTTATAAATAATGAATATTCATGTGAATAGTGTGAAATGAATCGCATTTTATGGGTATAATGTTATGGCATAACAGATGATTAGCTCAATATTCTGTATTTTTTTCGGCTTCTGTATACAGGCTATTGGGCAGACAAACATGTAGAGTGTAAATAGATATGTTAGTTAAAATTGAAGATGGGTTTTATTTAAATACCGTTCATATTATTGCTATTCGTATTGCGAAAAGTGCTGAACTGGGAACATTTCAAGTCAATGTTGAGTATAGCCCGCATAACCATCAGGCTTCGGGTTTATTTCAAAAAACTTTTATGCAACAGTCGGCAGCAGAGCATTATTTGCAAAATTTGCATCAGCAGATTAGTAAAAGCTAATGAAGTGAACGAGTTCTGCCAAACAAAAAAGACTGCTTCGGCAGTCTTTTTTATTTAAAACAATACTTAAACTTTTACGATCAGCACAGGTATCGGAGACTGTGTGAGAACATTCTGCGCCACACTACCTAACATCATCTTTTTAAAACCTGTACGGCCATGTGAGCCCATCAAAATCAGGTCTGCACCGACTTCATCGGCCACATGAATAATACCTTCAGAAGGAGAGATGCCGCGAATTACTTTGGTATCCACCTCAATTTCATCACGGTCAAATGAGAGCTTTACTTCGGCTAAACGGTCTTGAGCAACTTTTTCAGCATGTAGGAAATAGTCGGTGATGGCTGGTGCAACTTTATAGAAGTCGACACCGACAAATGGATCAACTGCAATCACACTCATGAGCGTCACACGACTGTTTAAATCTTTGGCTAACTCAAGTGCTTGTTCAACAGCAGCATAAGACATCGGGGATTCATCGACGGCAACCAAAATGTGTTTGTAGCTCATTATCTTCTCCTTAAGGGTGCATCTTTATACGGATCATTTTGCAGTATATGCGAAATCAATTCATATAAAGACGCGTTATGTTGATTAAGCTTTAACAATGAGAACTGGGAGTTCAGTAGACTTGAGAACATCTTGAGCAAAGCTGCCTAATAGGAATTTTTGAAAGCCTTTACGGCCATGTGAACCCATCACAATCAAGTCATTTTTTAGTGAAGCGGCTGCTTCGACCACAGCATCTTCAGAGACTTCACCTTTGATGATTTTAGACTGTGCTGTTACACCTTGTTCTTGTGCAATTTGAACAGCATCCTGAAGGGCTTTCTCAGCATTGTTGTAGGCTTGTATGAAATATTCTTTCATGATTGGAGAAGTATAGTAAAAATCAGCATCTTTGAGAGGGTCTTCAGCAACTAAGCTAATCAATGTGAGTTGACTGCCAAAAACTTTGGCAATTTCAGCCGCTTGTTTAACCGCAGAAAAAGAAATTTGTGAACCGTCAACAGGGACTAAAATATGTTGGTAAGCCATCAGAGGGACTCCTTTTTGTATAAGATTTAGTTCTTAATTTATTGATAACACACTTCCATTGAATGTTCAATTTTGATCGGGCTAAAAATTGAAAATTCATGAAATTTAAAGAAAATAATTCAAAAAAAAGCCGATTTACGTTTCCAAAATGTTGAGTAAAAAACTCAAGTTTCAGATTTAAAGCAATATTCTTTAAAAGGTGCTTCTAGTGTTTAAATGAGGCTGAAATGAGACCTGTTTAATTATGCGATGCGATAGAGATTGTATTAGAATCATTTGAAAAAAGGGTGGGGCCGAACAGTATGATTTTTCAATCAATAATAAAAGTACTTAGTACTGTTTTCATGATTGTGCTATTGAGCGCGTGTCAAAGTGTAGAAAAGAACACCAAACTGATTGCGGGGACATTCAATACAGCAACCAATATTCAAATGAAAATGCTGGATCGCTTTGCGCCTCCCGATGTCATCGTACACAATAATATTCCATATCAAGCTAGCCCTGAGCTGAATGTTGATATCTATCAACCCAAAAATATTGAACAATTAAACGCAGTGCCTACGGTGGTTTGGATTCATGGTGGGGGTTGGGTTTCGGGGTCAAAAGAGCATGCGCGAGGTTATTTTAAGCTTTTAGCTAATCAAGGCTTTAACGTGGTCTCGGTACAGTATCAGTTTGCGCCTGAGGCTATTTATCCTACTCAGTTACAGCAAGTCGATCATGCACTGAATTTCTTACAATTGAATGCTGCTCAGTATCATATTAACCCGAACCAACTGTATTTAGCAGGAGACTCTGCTGGAGCCAATATAGCCAGTCATTATGCTGCGCTTTTGACCAATCCAACATTTGCTCAAGCATCCAATTTTAAGCCAAGCATTCAGCCGAAACAGCTTAAAGGGCTAATTTTGCATTGTGGTATTTATGACTTATATCGCTTTGTAAACACCGCTCCTGAGGAACGTAGACTTATTGAATGGGGCGTTTATAACCTGGTTCAAGCTTATACGGGGAAGCGTAAAGAGGATGCAGCTTTTCTAAAGTCGATTTCAACCAGTGAACATATTACGTCACAGTATCCACCTGTATTTATTAGTGGAGGAAATAAAGACTTTTTAACTAAGAGCCAGTCTTTACCTTTCGTCGAGGTGTTGAAGCAGCATCAGGTTGCAGTCACGGAGGCTTTTTATCCAGACTCTAATGAGTTTTTGGTGCATGAATATCAGTTCATGATGAGCAAACAAGCGAGTCAGATCACCTTTGATCGAACTATTGATTTTATAAAGCAAACCTCAAGGCCGACTGAAACAAAATAAAAAAGTATGCAGAAAGCCTTGTTTAATTTTTGCTATTTTAATAACATACCGACCGATTGGTATGTTTTTTTATTGAGTTTCTGTTGAATCCTATATTAATGGCTTATGCTTTGCTGGCGATGGCAATTATTTCTGAAGTGATTGGTTCGACTTTTTTGGTAAAGTCGGAAGGTTTTACCAAGCTATTGCCTTCACTGGCGGTGGTGGTTTTATTTTCGTTGGCATTTTATTTATTGTCTCAAGTGATTAAAGTGATTCCATTGGGTATCGCTTATGCGATTTGGGCGGGTGTTGGTATTGTTTTAACCGCTCTGATTGGTTACTTTGTTTTCCGACAGAGTCTAGATTTCGCAGCAATGATTGGTATTGCACTGATTGTTTCTGGTGTGGTCGTAATTAATTTATTTTCAAACTCAACAGGGCATTAAGTTCGATGCAACAAGCAAGTCCACGTAAAAAGGCACCAGAACAGGTTCGCCAAAGTATCCTACAGCATGCGATCTGTTTGGCTGCTGAAAAAGGCGTGACTGGGGTTTCCATACAAGCAGTGGCTGATTTGGTTGGCGTGAGTAAGGGTGGTGTTTTTCATCATTTCCCAAACAAACAAAAGCTACTAGAAGCGATGGTTGTGGAACAGCTTGAACAATTAGATCGTGTTGTTGATGAGTTGATTGGTCAAGACCGTGATCGTTATGGTTGCTTTACCCGAGCCTATATTGAAATTACTTTGGAAAAGCAGGTACTAGGTTTAGAGCATTCTTGGTCAGCTATTTCGATGATTATGCTGACGGATCGGACCTTTAATGAGTATTGGATTGAGTGGCTAGAAAAACGTTTGGCTCGACATCAGGATACAGACAATGATTTGGAGCTTAAAATTTTGCGCTATGCTGCAGATGGCATTTGGCTCACAGCATTTACCGAGGTGGAAAATTTGTCTGAGACCATGCAACTTAAGCAAGAATTGATTCAACGAAGTTATCAGCATTAATTTTCAAGTTAGCAATATTTGAATATAAAAAAGCACCCATCGAGGGTGCTTTTTTATATGAGGGCTTAAACTTTTTTGGCTTTAAACTTAAATATAAGCATAACCGCAAAACCAAAGAGTAGTCCCCAAAAGGCAGAACCAATACCAAAGAACTGTACCCCAGATGCGCTAAATAAGAACGTCATGAGGGCTGCCTCACGGTCTGATACCGCTTCAAATGCAATCGCGATGTTATGACTAATCGTGCCAAACAAAGCAATACCAGCCAATGCTGTAATAAAAATCGCAGGGAAAGACAGCAAAAGACTGGTCAGGGTGGCTGCGAATAGTCCCATTAAGATGTAGAAGAAACCGCAGCTCATGCCCGCAATATAACGTTTTGATGGATCAGGGTGAACTTGTTCATCTAAACTGACGGCTGCACTAATTGCTGCGGTATTGACACTATAACAGCCAAAGGGTGCGAGTAAAGCTTGGGCGGTACCCGTCCAACTAATCAGTTGATTGACGTGGGGGCTATAGCCATAGCTTTTAATCATAGCAATACCCGGTAAGTACTGCGATGCCATATTGATCACAAACAAAGGTAGTGCTAAACCTAAAATAGCAGACATGCTGAACTCCGGTGCCATCCAAACAGGTTGCGCTAGGCTCCATGTGATTTGAGGAGTATGGAAGTCTAAGAATAACGGGCAGAGTAACAAGCCTGCAATCACTGTAATGACAATGCAATAACGTGGGGTAAGTCGCTTAGAAACAATATAAGCCGCCAGCATGGATAAAATAAAACCCCAATGGTCTTGCATACTGGCGAACAATGAAATACCAAACTTCAATAACACACCTGCCAGCATGGCACTGGTTAGGCTTTGCGGGATATACGTCAGTACTTTTTCAAAGATACCGAAAAAGCCCAAAATGGCAGTAACTAAACCGCAGACTAAAAATGCGCCAATCGCTTCATGCAAACTATAACCACTGCCTGTCGCAATAATTAAGGCCAGTGCTGCCGTAGACCATGAGGTCGATACAGGATATTTAAGTTTCCAAGATAAAAGCAGGCCACTCAAACCAATACCTAGACCTAAAGCCCAGAACCATGAGTTGATTTGCGCGGTATTTGCACCTAAGACTTGGGCGGATTGAATGACCAAGACTGAAGACACACTAATGCCAATGAGGAAGGTAATAAAACCTGCGAATACAGCTGGAACTGAGAAATCTTGAAATAATTTTTGCATGAAGATCAAAACATAATTTGAATGAGTGAAAATTACTATTGTTCAAGGGTCATACGCTGGTCCTTGAAAAACAAAACAGCACATGATAGATTTTTTATCGAAAATAATGAGATTATTCACGAAAATTACAGTGTAGAAAGTGCCAGTTTTAAGCCGAAGCCACAAAACAGCAGACCGACGGTCGCCACCGCAACGGCTGCAACTTTAAACTGACGATTGAAATAGCTCGCCAGCTTAATACCTGAAAAAATCAGGATACTAAGATAGGCCATACTGATGATTTGTAGAATAATGGAAAGTAAGGCAAAGCTCAGTGCTGGGTAAGCATAATTTGGGTCGACAAACTGAACAAAAAAAGACAGATAAAACAAAATAGCTTTTGGGTTTAAAAGGCTAATGGTCAGCGCTGAACGAAAAGGATGTAAGGTTTGTAACGTACTCTGATCTGTACCTGCTGCAAGCTGTTGTGGGCTTGACTTCCACGTTTTGACTGCTGCAATCAAGAGTTTTATACCTAAATATGACAGATAAAGTGCGCCTACAATTTTTAATAAAATAAACAGCCAAGGAAAAGCATGTAAAAGAGATGCTGCACCCAGCACGGTACATAGAATGAGGATCAAATCGCCTGTGAAAACACCTAATGCCCCCCAGTAACCTGTCTTAATACCAAATCGTGAGGCAATGGACATCACATAAAGAGAATTTGGGCCTGGCAAAATCACAATTAGAATTGTACCGATGATATAAGTACCGATATCGATAATACCAAACACAACGTATTCTCAATAAAAAAGCCGATGTTGCATGATAACAAAATCGGCTTTTAAAAGAAGAAAAATCAAGTTAAGCCGAAATTTCTTCATCTAAACCAAAAGACTGACGTAACAGTGTGTTCAGTTGTTGACGAGCTTTAATAAATCCATCAATCCCCCCTTGTAGCAGTTGCGTTGCCATGAGGTCATGTTCAATTTGATCTCTAAACTCAGTTTCACCGAGTGCGTTAAGTGCAGTTGTCGCTGGTGCAATATCACTTGCTGACAGTTGTGCTTTGACTTCACGCGTGTCTTGTTCAAGTGCAGCCAATAAATTAGGTGCAACAGTCAGCAGGTCACAGCCGGCTAGTCCCAACACTTGGTCAATACTCCGGAAGCTTGCGCCCATAATTTCTGTTTTAACCCCATGTGCTTTATAGAACTGGTAAATTTGCTTCACAGACAGTACGCCAGGGTCTTTTTCAACGGGATAGCTGTCCACGCCTTCGGCCTTTTTGTACCAATCTAAAATACGTCCAACAAAAGGTGAGATTAAAGTGACATTCGCCTCCGCACAAGCATGTGCTTGATGCACACCAAACAAAAGCGTTAAGTTGGTATGGATACCTTCAGCTTCCAGCACTTTCGCTGCTTGAATGCCTGCCCATGTCGAAGCAATTTTAATTAAAATACGATCTTGATCTACGCCGTAGTTTTTATATAGCGCCAGCAGCTCTTTGGCTTTTTCGATGGTGGCATTGGTATCATAAGACAGCGCTGCATCTACTTCTGTGGAAACACGACCCTCAATCAATTTGAGAATTTCAACACCAAATTTGACGGTAAGAATGTCGATTGTGCGTTCAATAAGTAAGTCATCTTCAAAGCCTTCAGCTTTGGCTTGAGCGAAAGCATCTTCAATTAATTCCTTATTTTCAGGTTGACTTGCAGCGGCTGTAATTAGAGATGGATTGGTGGTTGCATCGAGCGGACGAAATTGGTTAATCGCCGCTAAATCGCTACTGTCGGCAACAATGGTGGTTAAGCTTTTTAATTGGTTTAATGCGGTTTGTGTCATTGATCGTTCGTTCTTAAAGTTATTACCCGTAAATTATTTATAACACAAACTGCTTTTAACCCAAGTGGATTCGGACGTTTTAACAGCAGTTATTATACTTTTTTTACGCTGATTTCTGATGTATTGGATTAAAAAACGCGCAGCCGCGCCCAATTCACTTTCACGACTCCAGACCAAGTCCACAAAATATTCAAACTTCGGTGTGAAATCTAGCAGATCTAATATTTTGAGCTGCTTTTTGAGCTGCGGATTTTCATTCAACATTTCTAAGGGTAAAACACCCCAACCAAAGTTTTGCATGATTAAGGCGCAAGCTGAGTGATGGTTGTCTGTCCGCCAATACTGTTTGGAATATAGCAATTCTGGCTTAATGCTTTTATCGCGACTGGCAACCACGATTTGACGGCTATGTTGAATTTGTTCAAAGCTGACTTGTGGAAATTGCGCCAGAATAAAATCTTTATTGGCGACGGGAACTAAAGTTTCGAGTTTTAATTCTACAAACTGTTCGCTGCTTTCCAGTTGCTCACGTTCAAACATCAGCGCCAGTTGTGCTGTGCCGTTGAGTAACATTTTCTGCGCATCTTCTTGAGGTGCAGAAAAAATATTGATTTGTAGACTGGGAAATTCGGCTTCTAATATTGCGATGTAGTCGATCCATTGCATATGTAGAAGCTCAGATACCACTACAATGTTGAGCGAGGACTCCAAACCGTGGCTTAGGGCATAGGCATGCTGTTTCCATTGATTCATTTCGGTCAACAGTTGCTCGGTCTTTTCATACAAGGTCAGGGCTTGCGCAGTTGCTGTGGGCTCACGTCCTTCACGTAAAAAGAGTTGTAAATTTAAGTCTATTTCCAAGTTAGCAATTGACATACTCACGGCCGATGGTACTTTCCCTAACTTGCGTGCAGCAGCTGAAAATGAGCCTGACTCAATCACAGTTTTAAAAATAATCAGTTGCTCTTGATTGATATTCATAATTTTCCATCTTTCAGTTTTATTGAAAGAACCTAACTCGATTAATCAATATTATAAAAATAAAATAGCCAACATCCAATCATGAAAGAGTAATTAAAAATGTTGATTTCCAAAAGAAGGATTATTCATGCGCTCAGCTATGAAATCATCCTATTGGTGATCATTGCTGTTGCCTTAAGTTTCATATTCCATATGCCTTTAGAAGTCACCGGTGTACTCGGTATTGCCATGGCTGTCACTTCGGTCATATGGAATATGGTGTTTAACCATTTTTTTGAAAAGTTTGAAGCGAAAAGAAAGCTAAAAAGAACCATCGGCGTGCGTGTTCTTCACGCGATTGGTTTTGAAGGTGGTTTGATGCTTGCAACCATCCCAATGGTCGCATATGCAATGCAAATGAGTATTTGGCAAGCCATCGTGCTCGACTTCAGTTTAACCATGTGTATTTTGGTTTATACCTTTATTTTCCAGTGGTGTTATGACATGCTGGAGGCGAAATTGGGTATTCAACCTGAAACACAATATTCTGTCTTGTCCTGAAATAGATTGACAGTATTCCACTTCAAACCGAGTTAAGCAATTAGCTCGGTTTTAGTTTGCTCATACGTCTGATTCGGGATGTTCATATTTAAACTTAAATGTGGTCTATAGCAATTATAAATCATGATAGATTCCGCAATTAAGTGATCTAACTCCTTCATGGTTTGACATCGTGTAGTTAAAAACTCCTGCTTTAATATTCCATTAATCCGCTCTGCTAATGCATTCTGGTATGAGAAACACTGTTTCGCAAGTGCGCCATCTGTCATAGATGGACATACCCCATAATGGCGTAATGCCGATTGATATAGTTCAGAGCATTACTGAGAGCCTCTGTCTGAATGGTGAATCATCCTGGCTGCCCGATCTGTCACATGCTGCATCGCCATGTGTAGTGCCTGCACAACATTCTCTGCACGCATATCATTCGATAACTTATAACCTTTAATCTGGCGGGTATAAGCATCTGTCACTAAGGATAAATAATGTACGCCTTCAGCACTCTCAACATAGGTAATATCACTGACAAAGACTTCATTGGCTTGCACTGCTGAATAATCCTTTAATAAATTTGGATGCTTCTTCATCCAATGCTTGCTATCCGTAGTTTTTGTATAGCGACGCTTGGGGCGAATCAATAAATTATGCTCTTTCAATATTTTAAATAACTGATCCCGTCCACACTTTAAACCACGCTGCAACAATTTGCCTTTAATAAGCCAATACAACTTACGTGTTCCGATACTTGGCATGAGACAACGATATTCCATAACCAACTCAAGTATTTGTTCAGTTGCTTGTGCAGTCATTTGAGCACGTTTTTCTGCTTGATAATAAGCTTGTCGGGTGATTCCCAACCACTGACAATAACGTGAAACGCTTAGTCCTCTTTGGCTTTGCCAATCTTTGAAACGTGCTCGGTATACTTTTTTCCAAGATCAGTCCCACATTCTTTATCAATGTGATAAATCACATCCTGAATAAATTCAGTTTTAAGCTTTTCTGCGGCTAACTGCTTTTCTAATTGGCGGATTCGTTGTTGGGGTGTTAATTGGCGTTTAGAAGAAGGCGGCATATTCGAAGTCCAGTCCTGTTGTCCGTGCTTGCGTAACCATACCAGCACAGTTGATCTTCCTTGAATACCATATTTTGCCTGAGCTTGTTTATAAGTAATTTGCCCTTTTTCTACTTCATGTACAACCATCATTTTAAAGGCAAAGCTATAATCACCTTGTGTACGTTTAACTCTTTGTTCTCGTTCATGTTCCATAAAATAAGCCTCTTAAAGGTGTAAACTTATTTCAGGACGGGACATTCAAATTAAAAATTAAGCCACGCAATGTTGTGGCTTTTTTAATGTAATGATTTTCTTATTTGAATTTTATGACATTAGACTTCCTTCATAAATCATTTTTCAATCAATTTAATTGTTTATCTTTCACCCAATCTAAATTGTATATGCCAGCAAGTAAATTAAACCGCAGGTTTAATCTTTTACGACGATTTCTATATACACAAGATAAAATCTTAAAACATTTCATCCTTCCAAATACATGCTCTACTTGAATTCGTCTACGACCAATCTCTCTATTTAACTTTTTTAATTCAGAATCTAGTTTTTCAGTTTTCTTTGCTTTAGATGGCATGAGGCATCCAAAACCCAATTTCTTTATCCCTAAATACCCCTTATCAACAATAAAAAAGGGCTTAAATTTTAATTTCCTCATGCTTTTTTTAAATATTTTAAAATCATGCATGCTTCCATGACTTCCACATACACTCAGTATTTCACCTGTTGTATAGTGCATAGATAGCTGAAATTTAAAGGTATGTCGCTTTTTTTTACCGCTATACCATTTCTTCTGTTTTTTTTGGACGTTGAACTAATATTTCAGTTGCATCAATCACAACAACTTCCCAATCCACTTCATCTCGATTAGGAAGTTGTTTTGGCAAGTTAAATTTTCCAGAACCGATTAAGGTATCTTCAATAACACGTGTGATACGAATTGCACTCGTTTCAGATACACCGTAACTCATACCAAGATGGAAAAATGTTCGATATTCTCTCCAATATTCTATACATAAGAGCAAACGATCTTCCAACGGTAATTTATGCGGTCGTCCTTTACCAATATGACGAGGTAAATGCTTATTTAGCTCGGCCAACATGAGGTTAAATGTAGCCCAACTAACACCGCTAAGCCTACGAAACTTAACGTCTGATAATTTTTGAATATCTTTGAATTTCATCCAAGGATTATCCCTTGAATTAAATAATTTTGCTGATTAATTTAAGATCAAATAAATTGTACGTTTTTTGATTTATGACGGAAGTCTATTGAAAATATAAGGGATAATCAAGGCAAAAAGAACCGTGAGGGCATAGTGTAAGCTATTCACTACAGCGCTAATATATGGATGTGCAAAGCTTTTTAGATAGACCATGGTTGCGCCTTTCTTTGTACTGGAATCTGTGTATTGAATTTCATCACTGATCAAAAACCAGCTTAAACAGAAAAAGAGCAACATAAAAATAAAAAACACTAAGCCTAGCGGTGTAAACATTGAACGTTGATGTGTATTCAGTTTTGCGTAGTGTTGTTTAATGTGTTGGACTTGTTGTCTATTGAGCTGTAGACGAAAATAATTGATAAAAATAAGGGCAATACAGATGAAGGTACATGTCATTGAGAAATTTATGTCGGCTCGACAAGTTGGATGTGATGGTGGTTTGAAATATTCCTTTAAAGGTAAGCGTCCGCTGAACCCCACTTTTCTTATTTTCTCAATATCCCGATAGTGTCCATTATTTATTAAATGGACATTATGTTTATGGCCTTAGACACTTTTATAGACACTTTTATAGACACTGAACAAACGACAGAAAGAACCCGCAGAATCTTCGCAACTGAGTTTAAACAGCACCTAGTCGAGCTTTGCCTGCAGCCAGACACATCGGTGGCCAAGGTGGCAATGCAACATCAGATCAATGCCAATCTGCTACATAAATGGATTCGCCAGTCCAGATCAATGGTCCCGGCATTAAAAAGCCCACCCAGTCCACAGACCGACTTTCTTCCCGTCATTCTTCACCCGACTCCAGTCAGACAAGAAACACCTCCACCACCTGTGCCGGAGAAGAATGCTGTCGCTCATATCAGGATTCCATTGCATAAGGAACAAGGTTCCGCAAGGGATCAGATGATCGAGATCGACTGGCCGGTGGAGTCGGCAAAGGAATTACTGCCTTTAATTCAGGGCTTGATCAAATGATCCGTATCGATGAAATCTGGCTCTCTACCCAGCCGATGGATATGCGTGCAGGTATGGATACGGCCATGGCTCAGGTGCTGAGAGCCTTTGGCTATATCAAACCGCATTGTGCTTACCTGTTCTGTAATAAACGTGGCCATCGCATGAAAGTGCTGGTGCATGATGGACTGGGTATCTGGCTGTGTGCCCGGCGGCTGGAACAGGGCAAATTTCACTGGGCTCAGGTTCACCAGGGTGAAACCGTGGCGATCAGCCCGGAACAGTTACAGGCACTGATCCAAGGTTTAGCTTGGCAGAGAATCGGACTGCAGCAAGTGGTAACAATGCTCTAAACCAAGCTCATCCATTCTGCTATTCTCCAAACGTTTTATTTACACATATTCATGATCTCAGCCATACTGTGGTCATGAATACGCTGCCTGATTTAAGCCAACTGACCCATACACAACTGCTGGAATTTACCCGGCAGTTGGCGATTCAGCATCAGTCTCTAGCGCAATCAAATCAACAGTTAGATACCAAGGTTCAACATCTAGAAGTATCAAATCAACAATTAGATGCCAAAGTTCAACATCTTGAAGCATGCAACCAACATCTCTCTATTCTCACGCAAAAATACGAGCATGAGCTCGCACTATTTAAACAGCATAAATTCGGCAGTAAAAACGAACATCTAACCGCAAAACAAATCCACCTATGGGACGAAGCGGTTGAAGAAGATATCGCAGCGGTTGATCTGGAACTGGAACGACTGAATGCAGCTAAAACCGATGCAGCTGCGCAGAAAGCCACAGCCAACAAACCTAAACGTCGACCATTACCAGATCATCTACACACCATCCGTATTGAGCATGAACCTGCATCGACAGAATGTGCCTGTGGCTGTGCCTTGCGTCGTATCGGTGAAGATATCAGTGAAAAACTGAATTTCAGACCGGCACAGTTCTATAAGGAACAGCATATTCGAGGCAAATGGGTGTGTGATCAATGTGACACACTGACCCAACAAGCAATGCCGGCCTATGTGATTGAGAAAGGCATTGCCAGTCCTGAATTACTCAGCCATGTACTGGTATCGAAGTATGCAGATCATTTACCGCTGTACCGTCAGCGCCAGATCTTTCTACGCGCAGGTGTTGATCTGTCCAGATCAACCTTATCTGACTGGATTGGTCGCTGTGGTGTAGAGTTAGAACGCCTAACCGATGCATTAAGAAAGGTGATCCTACAGCAAGCGGTGATTCATGCAGATGAAACACCCGTCACCATCATGCGGATGGATGATAAAGATAAAAAACCGAAGAAAGGTTATGTCTGGGCTTATGCAACAACCCAATATAATCCAGTTCAAGCCGTGATTTATGACTTTCAAGACAGTCGCTCTGGTGAACATGCCGAAGCCTTTCTAAAAGATTGGCAAGGTCATTTAGTCTGTGATGATTACAGTGGCTACAAAGCACGCTTTAGATCAGGTAAAGTCATTGAGGTGGGCTGCATGGCGCATGCCCGTCGTAAATTTCATGAACTGCATGTGACCAAAAAAAGTCAGGTCGCTGAACAGGCATTACTGATGATTCAGAGACTGTATGCCATAGAAGCAGAACTCAGGAAAAAGACGGATGGTACAGCGCAACACCGCCGCGAATACCGACAACAGCATAGTCAACCGGTGATGCAACAACTCTATGAATGGCTCAACCAACATTATCTGACGGTGCCGTCGAGTTCTCCAATTGCCAAGGCTATCAATTACACTCTGAAGCGTTGGCCAGCTTTAAGTCGCTATTTGGATGATGGCAATCTACCGATTTGCAATAATTGGGTCGAGAATCAGATGCGTCCCTGGGCGTTGGGGCGCAAGAACTGGTTATTTGCAGGTTCGCTGCGCAGTGGTCAGCGAGCGGCCAATATCATGACTTTAATCCAGTCGGCAAAACTGAATGGGCTGGATCCGTATGCCTATTTAAGTGATGTCCTAAAAAGACTACCCACCCATAAAGTCACAGAAATTGAGGATTTGCTACCACACCGTTGGAAACCTGAACCTCGTTAAAACATAGTAATGGGGTTCAGCGGATGCTTACCTTTAAAGTGAACATCAAAACTGACCATAAGGAGTGCTAGTCCTAAGGGAATGAGGTAAAAATAATAATAGGGAATCGATGTATTGAGATAAGCCAATAATGGGGATGAATTCCGCATAGTTTTGTATTTGGTTATTTTATGATTTTATTTATAGATTGAACTGATCATTTTGACCAGTAAAAAAGCACCTCAAAAGAGGTGCTTTTTAACGATGAAGGCGAGATTATTTTTCAATAATCGCTGTTACACCTTGGCCGCCAGCAGCACAAATTGAAACCAGTACGCGACCTGAACCTTTTTGGTTAATCAATTTCGCAGCAGTAGCAATGATACGGCCACCCGTTGCAGCAAATGGGTGACCTGCTGCAAGTGAAGAACCTTTTACGTTGAGTTTAGTGCGGTCAATTGAACCGAGTGGAGCATCTAAACCTAAACGGTCTTTACAGAATTTTGGATCTTCCCAAGCTTTCAACGTTGAAAGAACTTGTGATGCAAATGCTTCATGAATTTCGTAGTAGTCGAAGTCTTGAAGTTTAATGCCAGCACGCTCAAGCATACGTGGAACTGCATAAGCAGGTGCCATCAATAAGCCTTCTTTTTTCTCAACGAAATCAACTGCAGCTGTTTCTTGGAAGGTTAAGTAAGCAAGTACTTCGTGACCGTTTGCTTTCGCCCATTCTTCAGATGCTAAAAGCACACAAGACGCACCATCCGTAAGGGGTGTTGAGTTACCCGCGGTCATGGTACGCGCATCGCCTTTACCAAAAGCCGGTTTGAGCTTAGCAAGTTTTTCAACAGTAGAGTCAGCACGTAAGTTGTTGTCACGCTCTAAACCTAAGAATGGTGTGATGAGGTCATCGAAGAAACCTTCTTCGTAAGCCGCAGCCATTTTTTGGTGTGAAGATGCAGCAAGTTCGTCTTGTGCTTCACGTGCAATACCCCATTCAAGTGCAGTAATCGCTTGGTGATCACCCATAGAAAGACCTGTACGTGGCTCACCATTTTTCGGTGCATCCATTAAGTCTTTTAGGTTGATTTTAGTTAAAGCTTTTAAACGGTCTTTACCCGTTTTTGCAATGTTGAGTTCAAGCAATGCTTTACGTAAACCATCACCAAATGCAATTGGTGCATCAGAAGTCGTGTCTACACCACCAGCCACACCCACTTCAATTTGGCCTAGTGCGATTTTGTTGGCAACTAAGAAAGCTGCTTGTAAGCCAGTGCCACATGCTTGCTGAATATCGTAAGCAGGTGTTTCTGGTGCAAGTGCAGTGTTTAGTACACATTCACGGGTCATGTTAAAGTCACGGCTGTGCTTAAGAACAGCACCAGCAACCACTTCACCAAGGCGTTGACCTTGAAGGTTAAAACGTTCAACAAGACCGTTTAGCGCTGCTGTGAACATATCTGTATTCGAAGCGGTGAAATATGCGCCATTTGAGCGAGCGAAAGGAATACGGTTACCACCGATAATAGCCACGCGGCGAACAGTGTTTTGACTCATGGTTTGATCCTGTTGAACAGCAGTTTGAGTTTTTGGTTTTGAAGCATTTGTAGAAGAAGCGGGACTTTTACTACGAGTTGACGCAGCACGGGTGCGAGTCGGCTTAGTCGTGTTATTTACTGATTGGGTTGTTGTGCCAGTACTTTTAGTTCTACGCGGTGTACTTTTTGATGTATTTGACACAGTTTCCGTAGCAGAATTTTCCACTGCTGGATTTTCTTGAGTTGTTTTGCTCATAAGGCTTTTCCAAGCATGTTAATCTATTCTTAGGGTGTACATTAGCATATTATAAAAAGGGCTGAATTGACTAGAATGACATTGCAACAGGCTTTCAGGTCAAGACATATCATCTATAACTCAAGTATGATTCTATAGAAACCGATGGAACTATTGAAATATAAGACTCTAGACATCACTTTGAAGTTAAAAGGATATCTTTGAATCCATCAACAATTAATTTGTATGAGAGATAAAAAACATGACTGATCAATACCAAACTTTTGCAAAATCTCCGATTGGTAAATTTGTCATTAAAAATTTGGGTTTACCTGCACCAACTTTTTTAGACCGTTTTGAGTCAGCAACACCTGTGATTAAAGGTGCTGTTTTACTGGGTGCAGCAGCAAACAGTTCATTATCTGGTGCAATTGCGCAAGTGTTGGCAAATGTTCATGCCAATAGCTATGCAGGTAACAATGCACAGTTACAGCAAGCTGCGGCTAAAGTGGGCTTAAATTTAAGTGCATTTAATGCAGGCGACAAAGAGTCTAAATTCAAAGTTGTTATTTTTGATGCATCTGGCATTGAGTCATCAGAGCAACTTAATGAGTTATATAACTTCTTTAACCCTATCGCACGTCAAGTGGCTGCTTCTGGTCGTGTGATTGTGGTAGGTACGACACCTGAAACTGCGGGTAGCGTGAAAAAAGCGATTGCACAACGCGCGCTTGAAGGCTTTGTCAAGTCTGTCGGCAAAGAATTTAAAAAGGGGATTGCAGCACATTTGATTTATGTGGATGCAGGTGCAGAAGCAAATCTTGAGTCAACTTTACGTTTTGCAGCATCGCCACGTTCTGCTTATGTCTCTGGTCAAGTGGTTCGTGTATCTAAAGCTGATGTTGTAGATGTAGACTGGGCTAAACCACTGGCAGGTAAAACTGCTGTAGTGACAGGTGCGAGCCGTGGTATTGGTGAAGCGATTGCGCATGTCTTGGCACGTGATGGCGCGCATGTGATTTGTTTAGACGTACCACAGCAACAAGCAGATCTTGACCGTGTTGCAGGTGAGATCGGTGGTTCAACACTGGCAATTGATATTACTGCAAACGATGCTGGTGAGAAAATTAAAGCTGCGGCAGCTGCTCAAGGTGGTTTAGACATCATCGTGCATAACGCAGGTATTACTCGTGACAAAACGTTGGCAAATATGAAGCCTGAGCTTTGGGACTTGGTGATTAACATTAACTTGTCTGCAATTGAACGTGTAAATGATTATTTACTTGCGAACGAGGGTTTAAATGCCAATGGTCGTATTGTTTGTGTATCATCTATTTCAGGTATTGCAGGTAACCTAGGTCAAACTAACTATGCTGTGTCGAAAGCAGGTGTCATTGGTGTGGTTAAATTTACTGCTCCAATGTTGACGAATGGCATTACTATCAATGCGGTTGCGCCAGGTTTCATTGAAACGCAAATGACCGCTGCAATTCCATTTGCAATCCGTGAAGCGGGTCGCCGTATGAACTCGATGAGCCAAGGTGGTTTACCTGTAGATGTTGCTGAAACCATTGCTTTATTTGCAGCGACAGCATCGACTGGTTTAAACGGCAACGTGGTACGTGTTTGTGGTCAAAGCTTGTTGGGTGCTTAATTTAAAAGCTTGAATTTATCTCTCCTTTTGAGGGGGAGATAAATTCTTTATATTATAAATGGGATGGTATTTTCGCCTCATCCTAACCTTCTCCCTGAGGGGGAAGGTGCTTTCAAAAAATATTGAAATAAAAACTTCTTAAAGGTTCAGTATGAAGACTCGCCATTTTAGTCAACTTCCAAAACCATATATGGCTTATCCGAAGGTCATTCAAGGTTTGATTTTTAAAAAACCAAAAGGTGAAAAAGTCTTACCGCAGGTTGAGTATGTGGTGGATTCTTTTAACGTCGATCAAAAGCATTTGAAAGCTTATAACCAAGTGTGTGGCTTTAAAAATAATGGTTATATTCCTGCGATTTATTTGGCCGTATTATCGCAAAGCCTACAAATGCACATGATGGGGCAAGAGCCGTTTCCATTTCCTGTGCTAGGTTTGGTACATATTCGCAATCAAGTCAAACAAATGCGTAAAGTTGGTGTCAATGAAACCCTCACTTTATCATGTAAATATGGCGCGCTTGAGCCACATGATAAAGGTGTTCAATTTGATTTTATTACCACAGTGAAAATTGGCAATGAAGTGGTGGTTGAAGCCTTAACCACGTATTTAGCACGTCAAAAGACCGATGGTAAAACAGCACCAAAATTAGTTGAAGCAACGACTCCAGATTATCAGCCAAATGCAGTCTGGGAAGTCTCTGAAAACACAGGTCGTCGTTATGCAATGACCTCGGGCGACTTCAACCTCATCCACATTCATGCGGTGACAGCAAAAGCTTTTGGTTTCAAACAGGCCATTGCGCACGGCATGTGGAGTAAGGCCCGAGCGTTGGCTTCTATTACATTGCCTGATGCTTATGAAGCGGATGTTTGGTTTAAACTGCCGATGTATTTGCCGTCAACAGTCGATTTTATGACCGCGACAGAAGGTGCAAATACCGCTTTCTTCATTCGAAATAGTAAGAATCAAAAACCGCATGTGACGGGACAGGTGAAAGCACTATAATTTTAAAAAGCCCAGTTTAGATTACACTGGGCTTTTTTATGCCAGCTTAAAATACAAGGATGTGTAAATGAAAATTTTAAAACAATATTTACAAGCGAATCCGAACCATTACCAAGGCTATGTTGACCCACGTTTTCAAAGTGTTGCCCATCTGTTTAGCCGCTTACAGGATGCTCGTTCAGCATATGGTGGTGCAGCCTGTGTTTTATATTTTCAAAGTGAAAAAGTTGTCGATATCTATACGGGGTTAGCAGCGGTAGATTCTCCTTGGCAGGCCAATACCATGTCGGTGTGTTATTCGACAGGAAAAGGCGTGCTTGCAACCTTGGCGCATATTTTAGTCAGTCAAGGTGTGCTGAGCTATGACCAACCGATTGCGGATTATTGGCCTGAATTTGCCCAAAATGGTAAAGGAAAGATGACGCTAAGACATGTGCTGAGTCATCAAAGTGGATTATTTGATATCCGTAATAACATTGCCGATGCAACAGAGATGTTGGACTGGGCACATATGTTAGACGTATTTGAAAAGGCACAACCACGTTTTGCAATTGGTGAAGATGCTGCCTATCAACCTTTGTCATTTGGTTGGCTGGTCGGTGGTGCTTTGGAAAAAGCAACGGGCAAACCTTTAACTGAGCTCTTCCAAACCTATTTAGTTGAGCCACTTGAGCTAGATGGGGCTTACTTTGGTGCACCCAGTGCTGAATTAAAACGTATCGCACGACCTATTACTCGTCCTGTGCCTAGCCAATCAAATCAAAAAAGTCCAACGAAAGTGCGTAAAGTTTCATTGCTGGATAAAGCGATGCAGTGGTCAGGGCAAGATCCACAAGACTTTCAAGATGGCATGATTCCCAAAGGCATGAAAAAGGTCAGCTTTTACCATGATGATGCGATTCAGGCGATCATTCCCGCAGCAAATGGTGTATTTACAGCCAATAGTTTAGCCAAAGTGTATGCGATGCTATCTCAAAAAGGGATTTGGAAAGGTCAGCAGTTGATTCGTCCTGATGTGTTTTCTGAGTTGAGTCGAGTGCAATATAGCTATCGAGATCGCGTGATGCCGATACCTATGCATTGGCGCTTGGGATATCACCGTATATTAACTTTAGGCAAAACTGCAGAGCAGGGTTTTGGTCATATGGGCTTTAATGGTTCAGGGGCTTGGGGCGATAGTGAGCGAGGCTTGAGTTTTGCTTATATACATAACTTTGCTACAGGTTCTTTGACTGGGGATTATCGACTTTGGGCTTTGAGCCAAGAAAGTTTACGCTGCGCAGATGCGGTTTTAAAAGGCAAAAAAGGCTGGTTTTGACGGGTCTGAGATTCAGTCATCGTCTAAAATATGTTATGTTCGTCGCGGTTTAGGTTTTGAATATTTGTGACATGAAGGCTCCCATTCTTATCCCGCTGGTTGCTACAGGATTACTCTTAGGTTGTTCCGACGCCAATCAAACGCAACATGATCAGTCTAAACTTCAAGTGGCAGAACACAAGCAGATTATTCCTGCGTGGGTTGGGGGTTATCAGGGGACAACGCCGTGTATGGGGTGTTTGTCCCGTTGTGAAGACTGTCCGGGTATGGCAGTTGCACTAGAGCTGCATGAAAACATGACCTATACCCTAAAACGAGAAAGTTTGAGCGGTCATAACGAAATCGAAACTTTGACTGGACCACTTCGTTTTAATGCTCAAGATCAGCATAAGGTAGAGTTGGTGAACGTGACAACGCGAAACTTACTTTATGTCGATTTAGAAGATCGTGTTTTAGAAATACGTGAAGATCTGACTGGTAAAAAATACCAAATGCAGAGTGATTTTGTTTTGGTGAAACCAGCTTAATTTTCTAAATATCTGTATTTTAGAAATTCATTTTAATATTTACATCTTTTTACTTTTCCAAAGCTCTCACTTTATTTCAAATCTATAATCTAAATACATAAATAGCTTGAGATAGGGAGTGGGATAAAAATGGAGCTAATGGTTTTTGAATTATTGATCTAAATCAGCTTTATAGCTTAGAAATGCGAGAACGGGGTGAAGTAATTCATTCACTCTTTGGCAAAAAAACAGTATGCTTAGGCCTATAAAAAGGAGCATACATGTATCAAGTACTTGCACGGAAATATCGTCCTCGCAATTTTAATGAGCTAGTGGGTCAGAACCACGTTTCTCGAGCGCTAACCAGTGCTTTGGAGCGCGGACGTTTGCACCATGCTTATTTATTTACAGGAACGCGTGGGGTCGGAAAAACCACCATTGCCCGTATTTTGGCGAAGTGCTTGAACTGTGAAACAGGTGTGACTTCTACGCCGTGCGAAGTTTGCCCAACCTGTACCGCCGTGAATGAAGGCCGTTTTATTGACTTGATTGAGATTGATGCGGCATCACGTACTAAAGTTGAAGATACGCGAGAACTTTTAGACAATGTTCCTTATGCGCCGACACAAGGTCGTTTTAAGGTCTATTTAATCGATGAAGTACATATGCTGTCTACGCATTCTTTTAATGCTTTACTCAAAACATTGGAAGAACCACCTGAACATGTGAAATTCCTTTTTGCAACGACAGATCCGCAAAAGCTCCCAATTACTGTAATTTCGCGTTGTTTGCAATTTACACTACGCCCGTTGGCTGTAGATGAAATTACCGAGCATCTGGGGAATATTTTAAATAAAGAAAGCATCCAAGCCGAACAAGATGCAATTTGGCAAATTGCAGAGTCTGCCCAAGGCTCATTACGTGATGCGCTTTCTTTGACAGATCAGGCAATTGCTTACGGTCAGGGCGCTATCCAGCACCAAGATGTCAAAGAAATGTTGGGTTTAATCGACCGTACCATTATTTATGATCTGATCCTTGCGATACATCAAAACCAAAAACAACGGGTGAGTGAGTTGCTGATGCAATTTCGCCAGCAAGCACTGGATGTATCTTTAGTTTTGGATCAGCTGATTTCGACTTTACATGAGTTGGCGCTATTACAATATTTGCCTGAACTTAGTCTCAAATATAGTGCTGAAATTAATAAAAAAATCATGCAATTGTCTCAGCAAATTGTTGCGCAAGACTTACAACTTTATTACCAAATTGCATGTAAAGGGCGTGCTGAATTACAGCTAGCAGTCACACAAGAGCAAGGCTTTGAAATGTCAGTGCTGCGCATGTTGGCGTTCCGTCCATTACAACCGAATGAAGTGCTGGTGGCTCAGACGAATAACGCTGTAGTTGAATCTGTACATCAAGCGGTAATACCGAGTGCAGATCCAGAAACGACTTTGCATCAAGACGCAGATGTTGAAGTTGCATTTGAAGATGCTGCAATAACTCAGAATGCAGAACCTGAGTTTAAGCCTGGACTTGATGATGTCGATCTTTCAGAAAGCGCCGAAGATAATAAACCACCAGTGGACTCATCTCAGCAATCTGATCAAATCGTATTCGACCCTTCAAGCGATGAAGTGTTGTTCGATTTAGATGAAGCAGACGAATTTAATGCGCAAAGCAATGACGATGAACCAAATAGTGATGATTTCTTATTTGATGAAATTGTACCGCTAGACCTAGAAACTCAAAATGAAGCATCAGTTGAACCTGCCGCAGTAATAGCTGAACCCGCTGTGCGAGCGAAGTCGTTTGATTTAGCAAATGAAGTGCTGTCTGCTGATAGTGTACAGGACACCCAAGTTGTAGAAAATGAAAGCCTGCAAACTGTTGCCGCTATTGTAGAGCCCGTTCAACCTAAACAGGTTTCAACTGCATCAGGCGATTTAATGCCGCAAGATATTTTGCAACTTCAACCGCAGCAGTTAGTCGGTGAGTGGACGGTGGAGAAGTGGGAGTACTGGTTCAGAAGCAGCGGCTTATCGCCCGCGGTACAAGAATTGGCTCAGCAAGGTTTAATGGCTGGGCAAATTAATGCCGAGTCTGTGTTTATGATTCCGCAGCGTTATGAGCAGCTCCTCACCCAATTACGTCATGTCTTGGAAGAAGCGCTTAAAGCTGAATGGCCTCAGACGCGTTTTGATGTGAAATATGCAGAAGTTGAAACGATTACCCCGTACACCATGCAGGCGCAGCGCAAGCAAAAAGCATTTCAACGTGCACATGAGTTACTGCAAAACGAAGACACTGTAAAAGGTCTTGTACAAACTTTTGATGGTGAATTACATAATATCCAACTTAAGTAATGTCATGGCTTAAGTAGTGGCGCAAAGCACTCCGCATTTCAGAGGGAATCGGGGTGCTTTTTCGTGTTTCACGGTCTACAAAGACATGAACAAAATGTCCTTGAGCTGAAGCAGTTTCTTGACCAAATTTGAAAATGGCAAGTTCGTAAGTGAGTGAAGAGTTTCCTATTCTTGAAATAGTCACACCAACATCAATAATCTCAGGATAAGACAACTCATGCAAGAAACTACATGCTGAGTCGACCACTAAACCAATAATAGGTGATTGGTGGATATCAAAATTTGCTTTTTCAATCAGTAAGGCATTTGCGGCAGTATCAAAATAACTATAGTAGGTGACGTTGTTGACATGGCCATAGAGGTCATTGTCTGACCAACGTGTTTGAATCGGTAGAAAATAATGAAATTGGTCACGTGTCTTTGCAGCTTGTCTCATCGATATCATCCTTAAAATCGTCTTATAAATAGCCTAAGCTAATTATATGGCTTAGCTGTAAATGGCTTGATAAATTTCCCGTGCCTGTTGCCACTCTAGTTCTCTTGGGTTGTTTTGTAGTAGGCGTGTTTGTAACATGGCATCGGTTGCAAGCTGATCTAGACTGTGTTCAGAAACATTCAATGCCTTGAGTTTTAAGGTTAAACCACTGCGGTCTAAATGGTTTTGCATATGATCAACGAAAAGATCAGAAAGACCATCGGTACAGCCTGTACTTTTTGGATCGAGCCAGCAGATCAGTTCCGCATAATGTTGCTTGGCTTGGGGGAGGTTAAACTTTAAAACCTCTGTCAGCACTAAGGCATTGCTATGTCCATGAGAAATGTGAAAATGCCCACCCAATGGATAAGCAAGCGCATGAACAGCACCGACAGGGGCATTGGCAAAGGCTTGTCCTGCCAACATCGAACCGACTAACATATTTTGTCGAGCTTCTAAATTTCGACCATCTTCTAGCACTAAACTGAGGTTCTGATTCAGCAGTTTTAAAGCATGTTTTGCTAACATGTCGGCATAGGGGTTTTTCTTGATTTTAGAGGTATAAGCTTCAATCGCATGTACCATCGCATCAATGCCTGTGGCAGCACTAATATGACGCGGCAGATTTTCAGTAAATGTCGCATCCAAGATCGCCACATCGGCAAAAAGAACGGGTGCTACAATTCCAGTCTTTGTCGTTTCACCTGTGGTGACAATCGAAATTGGTGTGACCTCAGAGCCTGTCCCTGCAGTGGTAGGGACTAAAATTAAGGATAGACGAGGTGCTTGGGCATTATTCATCCCATAAAGATCTGATAACTGTTGCTGCTGTGCAGGATGGCTGAGGATGGCAATAATTTTTGCAACATCCATAGAGCTGCCGCCACCAAAACCTAAAACGATATCTACCTTTTGCTCTTTGGCATAATCAACCGCATTTAAAACAATTTGTTCACTTGGATCTGCTTCAACCTCACTGTAAATATTGTAAGTCAGAGAGAGATCTTCTAATATTTCTAAGATGGGAAGGTGAAGCTGATGCTTTAACATGCCAGCATCGGTAACCAATAACAGATGCTGATAAGGACGTGCTGTTAAAATGCCTCTGAGTTGCTGAATGCTGCCTAAGCCTGAAATAATATTCGGCACAGTTTGAAATTGAAATTGGTTCATATCAGCATCCTTTTTTATATCTTATCCAACAATATTGTTTTGTACTTCTATAGGATTCATCCTCTAAATAACTTAACATAAGACACTTGAAAATAAAGCTGTTTCGAGGTGGTTATGTCATTCACAGCGCCCTATAAGGTGTTATGTGTCTGTTTAGGAAATATTTGTCGTTCTCCCACGGCAGAAGTTGTTCTCAGACATTTTTGTGATGCACATCAGCTCAACATCGAAGTCGATTCGGCGGGAACCAGTAACTACCATCCCAACAAAGCACCTGACTTACGTAGTCAAGAACATGCTTTAAAACGGGGCTATGATTTATCCAGCTTACGCGCACGACAGTTACAGACCCGTGATTTTGTCCATTTCGATTTAATTCTGGCGATGGATCATCGTAATTATGATGATATTCAAGCCTTGTATCAAACAGCGCAAACTGAATTTGGTACTCAACCTCTCCGCGCTAAAGTTGCACTGATGTCTGAACATGACGCGCAGTATCCGCAGCAAGCATTACCTGATCCTTACTATGGTGGCTTTGATGGTTTTGAACGTGTTCTTGACCAATGTGAGTCGAGCAGCCAAGCGTGGATCAGTATTTTTAAACAACAATTTGAACAGTAATTAAGGTTCGTGCATGCAAATCGAAACACAAAAACAGCTTAAACCTTTTAATACGTTAAGCTTAAATGCGATAGCCTCTCATTATGTTCAAATTCACAGTCCAGATGAGCTTGTAGAAGCATTGGATTATGCACAGCAACACGCTTTGAATGTCATGATTCTATCTGGTGGAAGTAATATGCTGCTTCCTGCACAAATTAATGCTCTGGTTGTGCATATGAACATTTTAGGCGTAGAAAACCTGTCTGAAGATGCGAATACCAAAACTATACGGGTCGGTGCGGGTCAAGTTTGGCATGACTTTGTGCTTTGGACGACAGAACACCATTTATTTGGCTTACAGAATTTGGCGTTGATTCCAGGGCTCGTGGGTGCATCTCCTGTACAAAATATTGGCGCTTATGGTGTAGAGGCCGGTGAGTTCATCGAAAGCGTGCAAGTCTATGACCGACAGTTGAAAACATTTAGCGATATTCAAGCTAAAGACTGTGCATTTAGTTATCGTCATAGTATTTTTAAAGATGATCCAAATCGCTATGTGATTACACATGTGACTTTCAAGTTATTGAAAAAAGAAGATTTGAAAATTAGCTATGGTGACTTAAAACAAGCTGTGGGTGATGAGCTCACTGCTTTTAATTTACAACAACAAGTGATTCAGATTCGTCAAAGTAAATTGCCTGATCCGAAAGAATTTCCTAACGTAGGCAGTTTTTTTAAGAACCCAATTATTAGTCAGCAAGCTTATGACCTTTTAGCCCAACAATTTGAAAAACTGCCACATTATCCGCAGGCGAATGGTGATGTTAAAATTGCAGCAGGTTGGTTGATTGATCAATCGGGCTGGAAAGGTAAGCAGCTTGGTGTGGTCGGGATGTTTGCCAAACAAGCCTTGGTTTTAGTGAATTATGCCAATGCAGATTTGAACGATGTACAGAGCACATACCGTGCAGTACAGCAGGATGTGTATAATAAATTTAAAGTTTTGTTGGAACCTGAGCCTGTGCTATTTAATTCGGCGGGTCTCATCCAATCTCATCAGGATCGTTAAAAGTATGAGTAAAACCCATAAAATGGTACGTTTAATGCAAATCACTTCGGTGCTGTTTGCATTTTTCGGCTGTTTAATGATTTTTATTTATACGCCTTTTTACTCTAAGCTGATTGTGGCGACATTAAATGCCTTTGTCCCTGTAGACGTCAATGAAGTTGCAGCACAAAGTCAAAAAATGGCGGCACTCAGTGAGCAAGAGAGCTTAGAACCAGGTTCTGATTTGTGGATTGCCCGTCAAGCGTATTTACAGTTGATGGAAGAGCAAATTAAAGAACATAATTCGCAAAACCTAACCACGATTCAGGCACGTTATAAAGCACTACAACAGTTAATTATTTCTGAACAGCGTGAAGAGCAAGAAAAAGAGCAAAAGCCTCAAATTCCTTTGGTGATTGAGACAGCAAGTTCTGAGGTTGACCCGACTGAAAATGTCAAAGAACTGCTAGAGCTGAATAGCAAAGAAAATAAAGCCCTGATGGAACATTATCTCGACTTTTTAAAAACACATAAAGTTGAGACTGTAGGGGAAGAGCCGATAGATGAACAAATCTATCAGGACATCGCACAAATACATGCACAAAATGAAGAGAGAAAAGCGGCATTAAACATGCCGAATGCCATAGTTGTTTTGGGCGGTGGATTAACTTTAGACAAAAATCGTAAAGATATTGTAGTGAATGAATATACGCGATTACGTCTTGAAACCACATTGCAGGTCGAACAACAGTTCAAGCTCCCCATTGTGCTTAGCGGTGTCGAAGCCCCGTATATGCAAAGATGGTTAAAGGCACGTGGAGTCGATGCGAAACTATTGGAAGATCGTAGTATGAATACCTGCGAAAACTCGCGCTTTAGCTCTTTGCTGTTGCAGAAAAAAGGTGGCGCACCACGAGTGATTTTAATTACAGATCAATATCATATGCCACGTACACGCCGTTTATTTGCTTTAAATGGTATCGAAACACAGCCGATAGAGGCGCCAATGCCGACCCAATTAACCCAATGGCGTCCAAGTGAACAAAATTATGATCATAGTCGCCGTGCCAATTATGAAATGCTCGCAACGATACGCGATGTACTGTTGGGTTCGAGTGACTGTAGGGAGATTCCATAATGCCTGAACTTCCTTTTTTAAATCCTTCCGTACTCAAACAACTTGAACTTCCTGTGCCGAGTCGTGAGACGACACCACAGCTTTTAATGCCTTTGAATCTAAACCAGCCGTATGAAGCATCGGTGGAGATGGTATCTTATCGTCGTTTATATGGTTTAGATGCGTTGGACTGTGATCACTGGCAAGGTTATGTTCAAATGCCTTTGTTTAAGCTGCATGTCCAAGTTTTTGCACCAAAAATTGAAAAAATCAAAGGTTCAGTCTGTCTGTTGCATGGTTATTTAGAGCATAGCGGAATTTATCAACCCATTATTAAAGAGTTGCTTGAACAAGGCTTTAGTGTACTGACCTATGATCTTCCGGGGCATGGACTCAGTGATGGGTCACCTGCGAATATCCAAAATTTTGATCACTATCAAGATGTGTTACATGCTGTTGTGCGCTATGTCAAACATGCAGAACAGCTACCGCAACCGTGGTTAGGCATAGGGCAGAGCACGGGTGGTGCAATTTTGATGCATCATTTGCTTGAATTTGCTGAGCGCCGTGAAAACCCTTATGTGCAACGTGTTTTGTTGTTGTCGCCACTCATTCGACCTGCAAAATCCGCTTGGTGGCATAACTCGGTTGGACTAGGCATTATTCGACGGATTAAACGTCAAGTGCCGCGTCATTTTAGGCGGAATAACCATAACCCTGAGTTCTTACGTTTTGTCCGTTTAAAAGATCCACTACAACCTCGCATGATGGGTATGGACTGGATTTTGGCTATGTCTAAATGGATGTTGGAAATGGAGCAGCGCCCAGCTTGCCGCATTCCTGTCTGGTTAGCCCAAGGTGCGCTGGATCAGACGGTAGACTGGCGTTATAACATTGAGTTTATTCGTGAAAAGTTCCGCTTACAAACTTTATTGATGTTGGAGGAAGGTTCGCATCAATTGATCAATGAGCGTTCGGATATTCGTGCGGCCTTAACAGGTCTAATTCCAGCCTTTTTACATGCGCAGGGTTCATCGAGTGGATATTACTAACATTCTGTGATTTCTCTTATCGAAAATAAAAAAGGAGGCTGATAGAGCCTCCTTTTTATTTAGAAATGTTCTAATTTAGACATATTCCACATACGGAAATAGAAGTTCTCTTCATCTTTATTTTCACAAGACAGCAGTTCACCATCTTTTAACCAAAAATGCAGCTGCGCATAGTTTCGAATTTCTCGGTCATTAATGCGCTGTGCTAAATGGCGTGCTTTAATTTCTGCTGGATGTTTTAAGCCCGCTGAAGCAATCATTTCCGAAAGTGCTTTTAATGTGTTGTCATGAAAATGAAGTACACGTTCGGCTTTGGTGGGCACATGTATTGCTTTCTGACGCTCTTTGTCTTGCGTTGCAACACCAACAGGGCATTGGTTGGTATGACAACTTTGCGCTTGAATGCAGCCCACCGCGAACATAAATCCTCGTGCAGAATTGACCCAATCTGCCCCAATTGCCATGGTACTGGCAATATCAAAGGCACTAACCAATTTGCCACTGGCACCAATTTTGATCTGATCACGTAAACCAGCACCGACCAGTGTGTTGTGTACAAAAAGTAAGCCTTCACGTAGTGGTACGCCCATATTGTCTATCAGCTCGATAGGTGCTGCACCAGTACCGCCTTCGGAGCCATCTACGACAATAAAATCAGGAATAATTTGAGTATGCAGCATGGCTTTGACAATGCTCATAAATTGCCAAGGCTGACCAATACACAGCTTGAAACCGACAGGTTTGCCTTCAGATAACTCACGCAGTTTTTGAATAAAATGCATCATCTGAATTGGCGTTTTGAAGGCAGAGTGACTTGAGGGGGAAACACAGTCATGATCACGACTGACACCTCGTATTTCGGCAATCTCTTCAGAAATTTTATCTTTCGGTAGGATCCCGCCATGACCGGGCTTTGCTCCCTGAGAGAGCTTGATTTCGATCATTTTGACTTGAGGTCGCTTGGCTTGAACGGCAAATTTTTCAGGGTCAAATTGACCATCTAGAGTACGGCAACCGAAATAACCACTGCCTAACTCCCAAACAATATCGCCTCCATATTCAAGATGGTACGGACTTAAACTGCCTTCGCCAGTATCATGGTAAAAACCACCCATTTGTGCTCCTTTATTTAAAGCGCGAATAGCATTGGCACTCAGACTGCCAAAACTCATGGCTGAAATATTGAAAATAGAAGCACTATAAGGTTGTGAGCATTGCGAATTGCCCACCAAAATACGGAAGGTTTTAGGGTCAGCAGGTGTACATGGGCTCAGTGAATGAGTCATGAAGCGGTAGTTGTCTGCATAGACATCGATAATGGAGCCGAAGGGTTTATCTGCATTTTGGTTTTTTGCACGTTGATAGACCAAACTGCGTTGCATACGCGAAAAAGGCAGTGCATCTTGATCGGCCTCAATAAAATATTGGCGAATTTCAGGGCGGAAATCTTCAAAAATAAAACGAAAGTGCCCCATAATCGGATAGTTCTTTAAGATCGAATGTTTATTTTGTAAAACATCATGCAAGCCAACAAGACTCAGTAAACCTGTGATTAGCCAAAGACTGTTCAGGAAAGTATCCGAAATAAAATAATTAATATAGAGGGGCGTATGGCTATTATGAAAAAAAGTAATGCTCAAAAAAATAAAAATACACAATAGCCAAATGGAGTGCCGTGAAAAAAAAGTATTGAGTAATTTATGACGTATGGATTGAGCAGGGCTAGACATATGGCTGGGCATCCTTCCTGATTGTTTAGACCTAATGTGCCAAGTCTCTGTTTCATCTACAAGTAATAAATTGTTGTTAAGCCCGTTATTATTCGCAGGAGCAATCCAATATTAAAATAATGGATAAATTTTATATAGATTGATATCTTTAAGAATTTAAAGTATATAAAATGAATATGAACAAGCGCTTATTGTTCAAAAGAAAAAATTATAAATTACTTACTTCTAGGGATAGGTTAGGCCAAGCTTTCATCGGTATAGTGTGGTTCAAGAATGATAAGAAAAAGGGGAAGCTTCAGTGAAAAATAAGGAAACTGTTTTGCCTGCACCTGTTTTAATCGTGGAAGATGAAGCCATGATTCGCTCACGTCTAGATCTAATTCTGTCAGAACTGGGCTATAGTCAAGATATGCTGATTTTTGCTAAAAATTTAGCTGAAGCCATGCAAATCATTGCCTCACAACCCATTTCTTTAGCCTTAGTCGATTTAGGGTTGCCTGATGGAAATGGCATCACTTTAATTGAAAAACTCAGAGGCATAGATGAAAGTGCATTAATTCTAGTGATTTCGGCATGGAGTACACAGCAAAGCTTATTTGCCTCGATTAAGGCTGGAGCGAATGGCTATGTATTGAAAGAACGTGATGATGCCGAAGTGCTGATGTCGATACGGAGTATTTTGCGCGGTGGTGCACCGATTGACCCCTTTATTGCTCGTGAAATATTAAATCAAATCTCAACCTCAAATACCCCCCAAACTGAGCGTGTAGAGCAGTTAGATGGTCAGGACTATGACCAACTCACTAATCGAGAAACTGAAATTCTAAACTTGGTGGCACAAGGCCTGAGTAACCGCGAAATTGCTGAGCAATTATTTGTTTCGCGCTATACCGTTGAAAGCCATATTAAGCATATTTACCGCAAGCTTTCTGTTTCAAAAAGAACCAAAGCTGTCAGCACTGCGCGTTCTTTAGGTATTTTATGAGAAATGGCTGGCTGAGCATTTTTGTCACACTGTGTTTGTGTGTGCTTAGTTTTGCCAGTTATGCGCAAACCAACTTTGCTGTTAGTCCAACTTGTAAAGTGAATGTCGATAAAATTTCTGCGGTGAAAACTAGTTCTGTCGATGTTGTTCCGAAGACTGGATGGGTAGAGGTCAAAAACCCTGACGTGTGGACAGAACGCTGGCCACATTACGATGGTGGCGTTTGGTACCATTTTAATTGGCATTGGAGTTGTAACGACAGTAATGAACTGAAGCAGCCTTTAGCATTTTCTGTGGAAGGCATGAGTAGCGCAGGCGCTGTTTTTTTTAATCGAAACCTGCTTTGGAAAGATAAGCATTTAGTTGAACCCCTATCAAAAAGTTGGAATACTCCGCGTTTTTGGATCCTTCCTGTCGAAAGCTTAAAACAAAAAAACAATGACATTTGGGTCTATGTGGTTGGTAATAGTTATGAAAGTCCGGGTTTAGGTAATTTAGAATTTTCTGACATCACAACAGCATATGATAAACAACAAAAACGAATTTGGAATAAAAGGGCGCTGTTTCAAGTTAATTTAGTCATTTCCACCACCTTAGGCTTGGTGTGCTTTGTCATTTGGTTTTTTAGACGCAATGAAACGACATTTCTGTGGTTTTCTGTTAGCTGTTTGTTTTGGGTATTGTTTATTTGGAATGTCATCAACCGAGAAGTGTTTCCATATCCAAACTCCTTGTGGGTCATGAAAACTAACCTGACTTTTTTTGTTTTATACAATGTTTGCTTTTGCATTTACTTGCTGCGTTTTGTGAAGACAAAGTTTGCTGAGTTAGAGAAAACCTTATTTTTAGTTGCTGCAGTGTGTATTGTCACTATCTTGTTTATCCCGAGCTTGATGGTCAATATCGTATTTGCTGTGATTTTCCTGTTATGTATTGCATTATTTATCGCATCATTCTGCTTTGTGATTTATCGTGCTTATAAGACCAAGCGCCGTGATTATATCTTGTTGGTGGTTTGTTTAAGTGTGATTCTTATCGTCATGCTTTACGATATTTCACTACTTTTTGATGGGCATATTAATGACCATCAGCCTTTGTCGCCGTATACCTCACCGGTGATCACTTTTTTTATTGTGATTATTCTCGCAACGCGGTTAGATAAAAATATTAAAAAGATACAAAGATTTAATAGTGAACTTGAGCAACGAGTGAGCTTTGTGACCAGTAACCTGTCCTCTAGTTTATATGCTCGACACCAATTAGAGCTTGAAAATGTCCGCTTACAAGAGCGTATTCATTTAGCACATGATTTGCACGATGGTTTGGGTGCATCTTTGGTTCGTTCCATGATTTTGGTGGATCAGAGCTCCAGCACCATGTCGAATCAACAATTTTTATCCATCCTCAAATTGCTTCGAGATGATTTAAGACAAATTATTGATAGTGGTTCTTTAACCAATAACAAAACGCCAGATAATCCAGTGTTATGGATTGCTCCTGTTCGGCATCGGTTTAGTCAGATCATGGATGAGTTGGACATTGAGGCGACTTGGAGCATTCCTGAGGCATGGGAAATACAACCGACAGCACTACAATGTTTGACTTTAATTCGTGTTCTTGAAGAAAGTTTGACTAATATTATGAAGCACAGTCAAGCACGGCATATTGATGTAAAAATGTATTATCCAAGTACAACTCACTTGGTCATGATTATTCAGGATGATGGCGTAGGTTTTAATGTGGAGTGTGTGCTTAACCACGGGATGGGCATTGGTATGCGCAGTATGAAAATGCGTTTAGAAAAAATTGGTGCTGAGCTCAATATCGAATCTGAAAAAGGCTGTACCAAAATTATTGCCAGTTTAAGGTTTGGTGAGGGAGAAAGTGCTGAGTAGATTAGATTCCTCAGCACTTGGTTTGCTTAAGCTTCGTCAGGTGGGAGTAGCATTAAGACGGATTCGTTCATCAGCATTGCAATGTCTTCTAGAATATCGGCATCATATAAGCTTTCATCAAGTAACAGTGCTTCACCATCTGCTAAATTCTTGAGTAATGGTGCAAATTGCTCCGAAATGCATAGCCCTTCACCATTTGCCCAAAATAAGAATTCATCTTCATCGTGAGTATAAAGTAGGCGAGAAGCGGGTTCTAAGATCAGCTGATAGCCTTGGTCTAAAATACCTTCTAAATCTCCTGTGCCAATTTCTTCAGCTTCAGGAATATTTTCAGGGTATTTCGGCTCTGATATCAAGGTCATAATAGCATCTTCAAGCAAAGTTGAATTTTGTAGCTGAGCCAAAATTTCTGCTTTTAAATAATCCAATTCGTTTTGTGTTAATTGACCGATCGGGCTTTGTTGATCACGGACAATATCGAGCAAAGGATTACGCAGCAGAGCGTTATCAGATAGTTTATCGCCTACACGGTCTACCATGTCGGTGACGTTTGGCATACGGAAGCCAAAAGAGAAGGTCAGGCAGTCATCTTCAGCTACACCAAAATGTGATAAACTTGGTGGTACATAAAGTAGATCACCTGGTGCTAATACTTCGTCAAAATGTACGTCAATTTCAGGTAGTAATTTTAAAGGTTGGCCTGCAACAATCTCAGATTCAGCATCGCACATTTGACCCAATTGCCAACGACGGTGTCCATAACCTTGAACTAAAAAGACATCGTAAAAGTCAAAATGCTTTCCGACAGAGCCACCTTTAGGCGCATAAGACACCATGATGTCATCACGGCGCCACTGCGGAATAAAAGGAAATTTTTTCCACAGTGCTGCTAAGTCAAAAGAGTAGTGATCTACGGCTTGAACCAATAAAGTCCAGAGTTTTGGCATCTTTTGGAAATCAGCTTTTAACAGCGGTGAAGACTTTACCGACCACTGATTTGGGTCACGGTCTTTTTGTTTGATGAGACGAGCTGTGACATTTTCATCTAAAGCCAGTTCCATAATATCGCTAGGTTCTAAAATATTGATAATTTCAGGCAGCGCGTTGCGGACCAATAATGGCTTTTTTTGCCAATATTCGGCAAGGAATTGTTCAGCTGTAATACCGCCAAGAACATCAAGAGATTGGGACATGAAAATAGCCTAAGCAAATTTAAAACAATATTGTGACTATTGTCTTATGATCGAAGGCCTATGCGCAAGTATCGTTAGATTTATTTAAATGCGCTTGGTTGATTTAAATAAATTAAGTTTGTCTGAGTCGTTATGATTGCAGGCATCAAAATTTTTACAGCATAATAGGTCTAAAATATAGTGAAGAAAAATAATGTTAAGTAAAGAAGATGCCGAGAAAATGGCGAATGAGATATTGCAAAAAGAAAGAGAGAAAAGTCAGTCCAAATTAGCGGAAAAATCATCCTCAATCGATAGGATATATAAAACAAAAAATTTGGCTAAGGTGCCCCAATATCAGCATATCTTACTTTTTAGACAAGCCAAAAGTCTTGCTGAAGATCATCCGCTATATAATAAAATGTGGTATGGCTATTTGGTATTGGCATTGTTATTTGTCAAATATCTCTTTAGACAGAGGGAAAGTGTGAGTAGCTTTGACCCTAATAATATTGGTCTATTTTCATTTCTTATTCTTTTTATGCTGATGACGCTATACCGTAGTTTATTAATTCGAATGTACTTTAAACGACTCATACAAGCTTATCTCTCAGTAAATTTGTCTAAAAAGCTTTGAGCGATTGGCTATATATTTTATTCATGCTGTTGTTACATTTAATGCTCAAAATTGAACAGCAACATCTGCTGCTGTTCAATTTATTGAGGAATCAACTAAAAATACTTCTACATAATTATGGCACAAGCACTTTTAATTCACGCAGAATATGACACAACTGAATCATAGGCATACCCATCAATGTAGTTTGATCTTGTCCTATCATTTGTTCAAATAAGCTGATACCAAGACTTTCACACTTGAAGCTTCCAGCACACATCAGTGGCTGTTCAACGTCAACATAACGCTGAATTTCAGGCAGTCCCAGTTTACGGAATTTGACTTTATAGTGTTCAACTAGACTACGTTCAAATCCAGTTGAGTGTTGCTGCACGCTGAGTGCGGTACTGAAGTACACAATTTTGTCCGAATTGGCCTGTAGCTGTTTAATGGCTTTTTCAGTACTCAATGGCTTACCAATAAAAATATCGGGTGCACCTTCACGCCATGCCACTTGATCTGAACCAATTACGATTGCTTCAGGGTTCTGTGACGCAATGACATGCGCTTTTTCAAAAGCCAGTCGTTTGGCTAAATCATCGGCATGGCTTTCACCGCGAGGCGATTCGTCTATATCAGGCACAACGCAGCGGTACTCTAGACGTAAACGATTCATGAGGTCTTTACGAGTTTGACTGCTTGATGCCAAGATGATTTCTGAAGTATTCATTCGACTGCATATTCCATAAGCACATTCAGCGGTACATAGGAGAGTACAGCTTGATGGCAAGCTTGAACTTTAACAGGAGGCGCAAAACCGGCCTGATATGCTTCTACCCAACGGGTCACACAGATACACCAAAAATCGCCAGGTTGTAGACCTGGAAAGTCAACTTCAGGTACGGGGGTAATGAGATCATTACCCACTCGCTGAGAAAAATTTAAAAACTCAGAGGTCATTTCGACACAGATCGTGTGTTGTCCCAAATCAGAAGGTGCTGTATGACAAAAACCATTACGGAAATATCCCGTGATCGGGGAATAACAACAGCTGGCTAAAGGTTCACCCAAAACGTTTAAACGGTTTAGATTTGGATCAGGATGAATAGACATAAATGCTAAATCTAGTGAGACTTTTTACTATGATAGCAAAACTTTGCCTTTCGTTTGCTTTTCTGCAAAAGAAGCTAACCTTTTTCTGCATAATCATTTAAAATCGACGCGATTTTTATATATAGAAAGAGAGCTCTACATGAATTTTCAGCGTATGACTGACCTCGATTTAACGGGTAAACGTGTTCTTATTCGCGAAGATTTAAACGTTCCTGTTAAAAATGGTGTGATTACAAGCGATGCACGTTTACGTGCCGCTTTACCAACAATTAAAGCAGCGTTAGCACAAGGCGCAGCACTAATGGTTTATTCTCACCTTGGTCGTCCAGTTGAAGGTGAGCCAAAACCAGAACAATCATTAGCGCCTGTTGCTGCGTATTTGACTGAAGCATTGGGTCAAGACGTTCAATTAGTGACGGATTACCTTGATGGTGTTGAAGTTGCAGCAGGTCAAGTGGTACTCCTTGAAAACTGCCGTTTTAACGCGGGTGAAAAGAAAAACAATCCAGAACTTGCTGCAAAATATGCAGCACTATGCGATGTATTTGTGATGGATGCATTCGGTACAGCGCACCGTGCAGAAGCATCAACTGAAGGTGTGGCACGTTTAGCGAAAGTTGCGGCGGCTGGTCCTTTATTGGCGGCTGAGTTAGATGCACTTGGCCGTGCATTACAAACGCCTGAAAAACCAATGGTTGCTATTGTTGCGGGTTCTAAAGTATCGACTAAGTTAGATGTGTTGACATCACTTTCTGATATTTGCGATCAATTGATCGTGGGTGGTGGTATTGCCAATACGTTCTTGGCTGCAGCAGGCTTCAATGTAGGTAAATCATTGTGTGAAAATGATTTGATCGATACGGCAAAGGCAATTGCGGCAAAAGTTTCTGTGCCGCTTCCAACGGATGTTGTAGTAGCTGATGCTTCTGAAATCGATTTTGCAGACTTCTTAGGTTCATTGGCTGCTGCTAAAGCAGTCGTGAAGAAAGTTGAAGATGTGACTGACAATGACATGATCTTGGATGTAGGTCCAGAAACAGCAAAAGCATTTGCAGACATTCTAAAAACGTCAAAAACGATTCTTTGGAATGGCCCAGTGGGCGTATTTGAAGTTGATCAATTCGGCGAAGGCACAAAAACTTTATCTTTAGCGATTGCTGAATCTGCTGGCTTCTCTATTGCAGGTGGTGGTGACACTTTAGCTGCGATTGATAAATACGAAGTTGCTGACAAAATCGGTTATATCTCAACTGGTGGTGGTGCATTCCTTGAATTTGTCGAAGGCAAAACACTTCCTGCAGTTGCAGCGCTGATAGAGCGTGCACAATAATTATTGTGTGCTCATGCTGTTGTAAAAAGGTTGACTTCGGTCAACCTTTTTTTATGGGATTAACAAATCTATTCATCATTCAGTCATGAAAATGAAATAATGCTGAAATAAACTACAGGGCATTAAATCATCTGTTCTAGGAAAACATTATGAATTTAAAAATGACCCTTGCTGCACTTTTGTTAGCACCATTGGCACTGACTGCTTGTAAGAAAAATGAAGCACCAGAGCAAACCGCTGCGGCATCTGAAACAGCAGCAGTTGAAGAAGCTGTAACGGCTGAACAACAAGCGGCAATTGATGCGATTGATCAGCCAGAATTGGATGAAAAGAACAAAGACATTCCTGCTGAAGTTGCAAATGCACCTGCAGATGCTGCAACTGCGGATACTGCGGTAGAGGCTTCGGCAGCTACAGCACACTAAATACACGCGAATTTCGTAAAAAGTCCCTGCAATTGCGGGGCTTTTTTTTAAATAGTGTTATTTGTTGCTGAATTGAAACCTTTGAGCATGTAGAATATGTCGCATCAACTGGGAGGACATTATGGCTCTTATTTCATTGCGCCAGCTCTTGGATCACGCCGGCGAACATGCTTACGGCGTACCAGCATTCAACGTAAACAACTTAGAACAAATGCGCGCAATCATGCTTGCAGCAGATGCGACAAATTCACCTGTTATCGTACAAGCATCAGCGGGTGCGCGTAAATATGCAGGTGCTCCATTCTTACGTCATCTTATTTTGGCTGCAATTGAAGAATGGCCACACATTCCAGTGGTAATGCATCAAGACCATGGTACAGATCCAGACGTTTGCCAGCGTTCAATTCAATTGGGCTTCTCATCTGTGATGATGGATGGTTCATTGGGTGCAGACGGTAAAACACCAACAACGTATGAATACAACGTTGATGTAACTCGTCGTACAGTACAAATGGCGCATGCATGCGGTGTTTCAGTTGAAGGTGAAATCGGTTGTTTAGGTAGCCTTGAAACGGGTATGGCGGGTGAAGAAGATGGTGTAGGCGCTGAAGGTGTTCTTGACCATTCTCAACTTTTAACTTCTGTTGAAGAAGCACGTCAGTTCGTTGCAGATACTAATGTAGATGCGCTTGCAATTGCAGTGGGTACTTCTCACGGTGCATACAAGTTCACGCGTCCACCTACAGGCGATATTTTGGCAATTGACCGCATTAAAGAAATTCATGCGGCTCTTCCAAATACCCACCTTGTCATGCATGGTTCAAGCTCTGTACCACAAGAATGGTTAGCGATCATTAACCAGTACGGCGGCGACATCAAAGAAACTTATGGTGTTCCTGTTGAGCAATTGGTTGAAGCAATTAAGCACGGTGTTCGTAAAATCAACATCGATACAGACTTGCGTTTAGCATCGACTGGTGCAATGCGTCGTATGATGGCTGAACAACCAAGCGAATTTGACCCACGTAAATTCTTCGCGAAAACTGTAGATGCAATGAAACAAATTTGTGTTGACCGTTATGAAGCATTTGGTACTGCGGGTAATGCCGATAAGATTCGTCCAATTTCTTTAGAGAAAATGGTTGATCGTTATAAATAATTCTTTTTGAATCATTTATATTGGAAAAGCCCACCCTGATGTGGGCTTTTCTATGTGTGTTTATATTCGAGGCGACAATAATAAGAGTGTGCTATGGAACTGATATTTGCTGCGGCCTGTTGCAGTGTGGTGGTCTCCATTCTTTTAAAATGGGGCAAAAACAAAGGATTTGATCCGATCCAGATGATCAGCTGGAACTATGCTTCAGCCAGTTTGCTTTGTTACTTCTGGTTTAAACCTGATCTAAGCCACGTTTCTATTTCAAATACCCCTTGGTGGCTAATTGTCGCGCTTGGTGTTTTGTTGCCGAGTGTATTTTTATTTTTAGCTAAATCTTTACAATATGCAGGCATTGTCAAAACAGAAATTGCACAGCGTTTGTCGGTGATTTTATCTTTATTGGCGGCTTATTTTATTTTTCAAGAACAGTTTAATCAGCTCAAAATTGTCGGGGTAGTCTTGGGGCTTGCCGCCGTGATGTGCATTTTATTTACCAATGCCTCTGGTGGTGGAGAAGGTCAAAAACAGGCCGTGTTGTATCTAGCACTAGTCTGGTTTGGTTATGCGCTGATTGATGTCTTACTCAAATATACAACAGGGCTGGGTGTGCAGTTTTCTGTTGCGTTAAACCTGATGTTTATTTGTGCGTTTTTATTGTCAGTCGGTTATGTTGCCGTGACTACGAAAAATATCGGCTTAACTAAGAACGTCATGGCAGGTTTATGTCTTGGCGTGATGAACTTTGCCAATATCGCATTGTATGTCAAAGCTCATTTGCTGCTCAAGGACAGCCCAGCGGTGGTTTTTGCGGGCATGAATATTATGGTGGTGTTGTTAGGTGTATTCAGCGGACTGCTTTTCTTTAAAGAAAAGCTCAAACTCGCAACAGCCATTGGATTGGTGTTGGGTATCACAAGCGTGGCTTGTTTAGCTTATGCAATGTCTGTTTAAAATAGTTCTGCACAAAGGAAAAAGGGTGTTTGAGCAGATCTTCAATTACTGCAATTCCTAATAACAGCCCTGGTTGCTCACAACTGGGGCAATCGGGATAGTGAGGGCGCATGATATGTTGATACTGACCTAAATAGATTTTATTGCAATGTGCACATTCAAATTTCATCGGCATATTGGGCTTAACAGACATCAGCAACCTCACTATTTTTGTTTTGACATTGAACATGATAAAGCAATTTTCAGGCCCAAAATATAAAAGGGACTGAAGTCCCTTTTATATACAAATAGCATTACAGTTGCGTGAAAATATCTTCTTTATTTAGGCGAGACTTTGGCAGTTTTGCATTGAAGTCGGCGTCACTACGATATCCTAGTGTGAGCAATACAGAAGGGATTAGACCTTGTTCGGCTAAACCTAGCTCTTCACTAATAATAGATTCATCAAAACCACCAATTGGCGTCGCATCAATTTTTTCAATACCCGCAGCCAATAGAATCTGACCTAAAGCAATAAAGGTTTGGTTTTCGGCCCAACGCTGCACATCACCTTTTTCATTGCGGTAATAGTTGACATAACTTGAACGACTGTCTTTTTGGCCTTGCTTAGCGGCATCATCTTTAAAACGACCATGTAGGTCATCTTGATGCAATAAATTTTCCAAATGTTGCTCAGAAATATCGGCTTTGGTACAAAATAAAATTGTATGTGATGAATCTAGTACTTTGGGAGCATTGTATGCGTATTTACCCACCAGTGCTTTTGCAATCCGCTCTTTGGCGTTTGTGTTTTCTGCAATGAAAAAATGCCAAGGTTGGATGTTTATAGACGATGGCGTTAAGCGGAGAATTTCTAATAATCGAGTAAACTGTTCATGAGGGATCTTTCTATTTGGGTCATAAGCTTTGGTGGTATAACGACTTTTTGAAATATTTAGTAGATCCATAATCGCACTCGATTTATTGTTGATGTCTCATTCTAACCGATGAAAGGAGACTTGTGATCACGCTACAACTCGAACAGACTTAGATTTTAGTTGAAAAAGGCATAGAGATTTAGTTCGTTATCATTATTGAATAACGAGTGTGCCACTCAATTTCTACGGGGGGAGGCAGTTAGTATGTAATCAAAGCTGGATGTAAGTTAATCGTTTTGTCTTTATGTGACATTGAGATAGTAATTGTGTTGCAATCAAATTTATAAAGTGGTTGAATTACTTCTTTAAAATAATGAACATACTGTATAAATGTTTGATCTAGAACCTAAAAATATCAAAGCTAAAATCCGACAACAGTCTTTAACGAAAGTTTTTACGGTGTTGATTTTTGGTTTGAGTATTTTAATTATTGTGTCGGAATATCAAAAATATAGTGAATGGAATTTTAAGTTTCTAGTGATTGCTGTGGCTGTCATGGTTTGGAATTATAAGTTGGCTCGTGAAATTAAAAATTTAAAAGATCAAAATACCGATGTGCCTTAAACAAATCATTTTCTGGTTTATGCTAGTATTTACCCAAAGTGAGCTACTTTTGCTTAAATCTTGACAACCTAGTATAATGCAGACTACGAGTAGGTATTGTTCCTACTTTTCTATGATATAGCTGATTGTGATCTATCTGAGTTCAGGCATTTGGCTTGAATATCATCGTTGTAACTACAGAATTATTATTCAAAACCCGTTTTATTAATCTCTTTGTTCCATCACAAAAAGCTCACTTAGTGAGTTAAAATTTTGACAACTTTAGATACATGGCGTGTTGCTACAGCCGTAAATGGTAGTGAAATCAATGTAAAATTGGTGCCACTTAAACGTCAACAGAATACAAATCACGGTTTAATTTGGGTTGAAGTGGGGCATATGATTCAACTTGAATCTGGCGAAACTCTTCCAATGAACTTAGATGGTTTGAGTTTTTATACCGGTGTTAATCAATTGTACCGTCTAAATGAGTTGAATTAAGGCGGTAAGTACTTGAGTTAGCATTATGTATAATATTGATTGGTATAGTAAAAAAATGGCATTAATACTGCCATTTTTTTAATGCCAAATTTTGTAGATGACCATTCGCATTAATTTCTAAAATCTGAGCGGAATCTTCTTTCCAGTCACCGAGTACAATTCTCTTTTTCCCATCGATATCATGAATATTGGCACGATGGGTGTGTCCGTGAATCAGTAAATCCGCATTGCTTAATGCTGCTTGAACAGCATCTTGATTCACATCCATGACTTCATAGCTTTTAAACTGTTGCGCTTGACGGCTTTTTTTACGGAATCCATTGGCCAATTTTTGTCTAAAGCCAAGCGGCGTACTTTTTAAAAACTTCAGCAGAAGTGGATTTCGAATAATTTTACGAAAGCGCTGATAGGATACGTCGTCCGTGCAAAGTAGATCACCGTGTTCAATACGAATGGTGTGATCTGAAAGATTGAGTGTGCATACTTCGGCTAACAGTTGACCATTAAATTGGTCGAGGAACTGTTGTCCTAGGGCAAAATCACGGTTACCTGCTAAGAAATAGATGTGATTGCCTGCATTTGAAAACTGTTTTAAGGCGCGAATGATTTCATCTAGCCAAGGGGCTGTGTAGTCATCACCAATCCATGCATTGAACCAGTCGCCTAAAATATAGAGCTGGGTATTCTTGTTTTTATAAGCATCTAATAAATCTAAAAACCCCCGAACGAGTCGAGGGTGATCTGGTGACAAGTGTAAATCAGCGATAAACAAATAGGTCACGGAAGTTTCCTTTTAAAAATCCCTCCCGACCTCCCTTTAAAAAGGGAGGATAATCTCATATTCGAATGAGAGTCTAGCTCCCTCCTTTATCAAAGGAGGGCTGGGGAGGATTTAAAAATTACTCAGAAATGATCTTAGCAGATTCAATCACAACGTTTTCTAGTGGAACGTCAGCGTGGTAGCCACGGTTGCCAGTACGAACGCCTTTAATTTCGTTTACTACGTCTAGACCTTCAGTTACTTTACCGAAAACTGCATAACCCCAACCTTGTGCATTTTTGCCAGAGTGGTTAAGGAAAGAGTTGTTACCCACGTTAATAAAGAACTGAGCAGATGCAGAGTGAGGTGCTTGTGTACGCGCCATTGCAATTGTACCAAGGTCATTGGTTAAGCCGTTATCAGCTTCGTTTTCAATTGCATCACGTGTTGCTTTTTCTTTGAAGTTTTCATCCATACCACCACCTTGGATCATGAAACCATCGATCACGCGGTGGAAAATTACGCCGTCATAGAAACCGTCACGTACGTATTCTAAGAAGTTAGCAACAGTAATCGGTGCTTTTTCGTTGTTAAGTTCAAGAACAATACGACCTTTATTGGTGTTTAATTCGACTTGAGGAAAACTCATTGTGTAATCTCCTAATCATGGACATCAAAGCCATGGGTTTTTTGGTTGTGAGAAGCATAAGCAAACTGTAAACTACAAGGCAAGTAAAAACGTTATTTTCTTTGTAAAATAGATCAAATATCGTTTAAGGGGCTGTAAAATATTCATAAATCGACTGATAGATCAGTTAGAATTATGCTCGTATAGCAGGACCCTATTTTTCCTTAATTTTTTTCATCAAAGTGATTTTTAAACTATGAAGCCGAATGATGTTGTTTCAACACTGCCAAATAACCCGACACCAAGTAACAATGCCTCTGTCGCAGCGCAGCAAGAACAACAGCCAGGCTTAGACTTTGTGCGCCAAGTGATTACCGAAGATTTGGCCGAAGGACGTACGCAAAAAGTGGTCACACGTTTTCCACCAGAGCCGAATGGTTATTTACACATTGGTCACGTGAAAGCAATTTGCTTGAACTTTGGTATTGCCAACGAGTTTGATGGTTTTTGCAACCTACGTTTTGATGACACCAACCCAGATGCAGAAGAACAAGAATATGTAGATGGGATCGCCAATGACGTTAAATGGTTAGGTTTTGAGTGGAATGGCGAACCACGCTATGCGTCAAGCTATTTCGATCAACTCCATGCATGGGCGGTTCAACTGATTAAACAGGGTGATGCTTATGTTGATTTGCAGTCACCTGAAGAAATTCGTTTGAACCGTGGTAACTTTATTGAGCAGGGTAAAAACTCGCCTTACCGTGATACTTCAGTTGAAGAAAACCTTGCGCGTTTTGAAAAAATGAACAATGGCGAGTTTGCAGAAGGCGAAGCTGTTCTGCGTGCCAAAATTGATATGGCATCTCCAAATGTGCATATGCGTGATCCTATTTTGTACCGTGTACTCCATTCAGAGCATCACCAAACAGGTGATAAATGGAAAATGTACCCAATGTACGACTATGCGCATCCATTATCCGATGCAATCGAAGGCATTACTCACTCATTATGTACTTTGGAATTCCAAGATCACCGTCCGTTTTATGACTGGGTGGTTGAGAAAGTACACTCGGAAGCAGTACCACGTCAGTATGAATCTAGCCGTTTAAATATCGACTACACCATTACCTCTAAGCGTAAATTGCGTAAATTGGTTGAAGGTGGTTATGTCAATGGATGGGATGACCCACGTATGCCAACCGTTGTAGGTATGCGTCGTCGTGGTTTTACCCCAGAAGGCCTACGTGACTTCTGTAAGCGTGTTGGTGTTTCGAAGTCAGATGGTATTGTTGATGTTGCAATGCTTGAATACTGCATCCGTCAGTCATTGGAAAATATAGCTGCTCGTGGTATGGCAGTATTGAATCCACTCAAAGTCACACTCACCAACTTGCCTAACGATATGGATTTAACCCATTCACGTCATCCAAATGTAGACATGGGTGAGCGTGTGATTCCGTTAACCTCTGAAATTTACATTGACCGTAAAGACTTTGAAGAAGAACCACCAAAAGGCTTCAAGCGTTTAATTCCGGGTGGTGAAGTTCGTTTGCGCCATGCTTATGTCATTAAGTGTGATGAAGTGATTAAAGATGAAAACGGTGAAGTTGTTGAGTTGAAATGTTCAATCGACCCTGAAACTTTGGGCAAAAATCCAGAAGGGCGTAAAGTTAAAGGGGTGATTCACTGGGTATCTGCAAGCAAGGGCATTCCTGCTGAAGTGCGTATTTATGATCGCCTCTTTACAGAGTCGGACCCTGAAGTGGGTGATGATTTCTTAGCGAACTTGAATCCTGATTCGTTGAAAATTGTACGCGCGGTGATTGAGCCTGCATTAGCGCAAGCACAGCCTGAAGACCGTTTCCAATTTGAGCGTGAAGGTTATTTTGTTGCAGATCAATACGACCATACAGCAGAAAAACCTGTGTTTAACCGTATTTTAGACTTAAAAGACAGCTTTAAGCCTAAATAAGCGCTGTTTGCTTGATGTGGATATAGATTAAGGCTCAACTTCGGTTGAGCCTTTTCGTAGCAAACCAATAGGAATACACTGTGATTGTTCGAGATAAAACCAATAGCTTTGCATTACTCTTTGCTTGGCGTGGCACCATTTTACCGAAAGTGTTTCCAGCACTGATGGTCGGTGTTTTAATTTCAACTCTGTTGGTTTATCTAGCGACTCAACATTACGTGACTGCTCCTGCAGTGCCTGTCATTGGTTTTACTGTATTTGGTGTGATTCTTTCGATTTTCTTAAGCTTTCGAAATACAGCGTGTTATGACCGCTGGTGGGAAGGGCGTAAGCTATGGGGCGCAATGATTGCCAACGCACGGCATATGATTCGTGATAGTTATGTCTTAAATGATGCAGAGCGTACAGTTTTGATGTATCGCGTCATGTTATTTAGCCACTTGCTTCGAGATCGTTTACGGCAGCAAAGTCATACCTATGACCACTATCAAGCCAAAGTTCAACTGACAGCAGAGCAGTGGCAGGCATTGGCTACGCATATTAATCCACCACAATATCTATTAGAGCTTACGCAGAAAGATCTGGCGGCGTTGTATAAGCGTGGTGAGATTAGCGATATTATTTACAGTATGTTGACTAAACATACAGTGGCAATGGGGGATATTCACGCTGGTTGTGACCGTATTTCATCTACACCTTTGCCATTTTCTTATTCGGTTTTATTACACCGTGCCGTGTACTCTTTCTGTCTCATTTTACCTTTTAGTTTAAGTTCCAGTCTTGGTTTTTGGTCACCGGTAATCGTGGCCTTAATTGCCTATCTCTTATTGGGTTTAGATGCGCTAAGTGCAGAGTTAGAAGAACCCTTCGGACTTCAAGAAAACGACTTGCCTTTAGATGCTATTGTGCGGGGCATAGAGCGCGAAATGCTCAGTTCTTTAAATGAATCTTTGCCAGAACCAGTGAGCGCACATAGAGCTAATTTAAGTTAAAGCAGTGAACAAATCCATAACAGAAAATCAGCAGATTGCCTGAGCCATAACAAATTTTCGATATGATTGGTTTATTGAGATGTGCTATCACTAAGTTTAAAAGTGATAGGGATATAACAATGACTACCGTGATCGAAACTCAGATGTTGATTCGGCGTTCTGTCAATATTGTGTTCAACGCTTTTGTTGATCCACTCATAACCACCAAGTTTTGGTTTAGTCAGTCTTCGGGCTATTTAGAAAAAGGCGCAATGGTCGATTGGACATGGGATAAATACCAAATTACGCACTCGACTCATGTCCTACAAGTCGTTGAAAATGAGCTGATCTGCATCGAATGGGGCACGCCTAAAACTAAAGTTGATTTTGTATTTGAAAAAATCGACAGCATGAATACCTATGTGATTATTCGAAACTATGACATTGAGTTACAAGGTAATGAGCTGATTCATTATGTGATGGATGCAACAGGTGGCTTTACTACAGTGTTAGATGGTGCCAAGGCATGGCTTGAATACGATATCCAGCTCAACTTAGTTGAAGATAAATTTCCGCCTTTTCAATTACGTTCACATCAGTGATCTTTTTTAGAGCGCTCTTCTTTAAACTCAAAATAGTTGCCGAGCTGCTGTTTGGCCTTATCACGTAATTTCTTTTTGATATAAAGCACCAAGGCAAAACAGGTGGTGGTGAGCGTTAACATTAGGCTGTTCATAAAACTCATCATAGAGCTGACATAGCCAATGGTAGTGAGTCGGTTCATCATTTTGATGACTTGTGGGCTACTTTCAACGCCTGTAATGGCCCACGTGCATAAGTGTTCACAGTTATTAATAATAAGATGGTAGTTGTTTTCATGCATGCGTGAGCGCATACGGCGAACCACTTTACGGCCTTTATATTTGGGGTCTTGGTACTGATTGACTGTAATTTTGCGTCCGTGGCTAAAGTTCTCGATGGAGGTTATTTCAATCGGATGCTTTTTAAAAAGATGTGCAAAACCTGAATAATGAATCACACGTCCACGCCCCGCATATATGCCGTGATGCGTATAGCCAAAATGTTTGACTATGAGATGAGCCCCCAAGGGGTAGTGGACTTTTTGTTGTTGCATGCCTAATACGTGCTAATTCATTACAGTTGTCTTTTATCTGTATTTTAAAGCTTCTGCTGGGAATAATCGACTGTTTAGTGGGTTTCGGTTATTTGAGTTTACGATGATAGAAATAAAAGGGACCGATTGGAAAGGAGTATCTAGCTTTTGTGATCGCATTAAAAGAGGATGCAAGCATCCTCTTTTAAGATGAAGTAGTATTTATTGATCCACTAGACCTAAAAGTGAGTTTTGGGTACTGCACATGCGTGTTGCTTCTTCAGTGTTCATCGCTTTCACGTCTTCTTCAAATTTCTTTTTTTGTTCTTTGAGTTGTTCTTCAGGTAAACCCATCTGCTCGGCAAGTTTTTCCATTTTTTCCCAAGACTCAACACAAGCTTTCGGCATCTTGCTACATGCTGTTAAAGATAAAAGGGTAATACATGTGCTGATTATGAGTAGTTTTTTCATTGCTTAAACCTTTAATTTTCAAACATTATTGATTTTTATATTGAGCCTGTAAGGTAACAAAAAAATTAGACTTTGTATAATATTTAAACGTGCAAAGTGTACTATGTTTCACATGCTTTGGTTTTTTTATAGGCAGAGTGATGTACAGCCATTAAAAAAGGCACTTAGATTGATCTAAGTGCCTTTTGATGAATATTCAGTGACTCTACTACTGTAGAGGTCGATGCTGAAGTTCATTTAACTCCTTACGGCCATAGCCACGAGAAGCTAATACCTTTTTAATCCCAACAATCACGTCTTCATCGGTCGCTGTTTTAAGCTTTTCGATGAGCTGTTCATTGGTTTTACGAGAGCAGTCATTTTCAACACAAGCAATTTGATTTTTATGCTCGTTTTGCTGTTCATTTGAAAACAGCTTTTGCCAAAAACTCATATAGACTTCATTTACAACCTAACATAGGGTGAAATATAACCAATCTGTAAAATAATGCAAGTCAGCGTGAGAGATAAAAGCAGCGATCGATGTCGAAAAATTCCGATTATAGCGCAAGGTATTAACGTTATTATGACAGTTGAAATACTTGCATTTTATATAAGCTTATCTTTTTTCATGAAAATTAAAAAAGAAGCTCATTCAAGCTTCTTTTTTATACGGTTTAAGTTGCAACAAATTGTTTAAATTTTTTCCAGCAATACCCCAGACTCGACGTGATGGGTGTAGGGGAATTGGTCAAACAGCGCAAACTGTGAAATTTTATGGGTTTGGCTGAGTGTTTTTAAGTTGTCATGCAAGGTATCAGGATTACACGAAATATAGATAATCCGTTCAAAACGCTGAATCAATTTTAAGGTTTGACCATCAATGCCCGCACGCGGTGGGTCAACAAACACGGTATCGAACTCATAGCTGCTCATATCGATATTTGCTTCTTGTAAGCGACGGAATTCGCGTTCGCCGTTATAGGCTTGTGTGAAGTCTTCTGCCGATAAACGCGCGACTTGAATATTATCGATGTGGTTTTGTTCGATGTTCCACTGTGCTGCATACACCGAAGACTTAGCCAGTTCAGTGGCTAAGACACGGTTGAAACGGGTTGAGAGCGGTAGGGTAAAGTTACCATTGCCGCAGTAAAGTTCTAACAAATCTTTGTTCGACTGCTGTGCAGCATTACAGGCCCATTCGAGCATTTTTTGGCAGACTTGCGCATTGGGCTGCGTAAAGCTGCTTTCAATTTGTTTGTACTGATATTTGCGCTCAAAAACTTGTAGTTCTTCCACCACAAATTCATCGGTGAGTACCACTTTTTGACCACGGCTACGGCCAATCAACTTAATATTTAATTTTTCTGAAAGTTGTTTGGCTAAAACCTGCCATTGTTCATCGAGTGGGCAGCGATAAATCAGTGAAACCAGCATTTCACCCTTTAAGGTTGCTAAGAAATGCACTTCAAATAGGCGTTTTGAGAGGAGATCATTGCTTTTCAATTCTGCCAATAAAACAGGCATGAGCTGATTAATACTGGCATCAGCGATTGGGAAGTCGTCAATACGGATGACTTTTTTCTGATTGTCTTCATCGCGTTCAAACATGGCATAAAACATATCATCTTCGGTATGCCAAATACGGAATTCTGCACGCATGCGAAAGTTTTTTTCAGGAGATTGAAAAACTTCAAGCGAAGGTGGAGCGAATTCAGCAAATTGAACTGTAATTCGTTCAATTTTGGCGTCAAGTTGTTGTTGATAAGAAGAAGTCATATGCAGTAAAAATCGCAAACATATTGAAAAAAGAGATGGTAACAAAGTTTGTCGAATTAGCCTAAAGATATTCAGCAAAAGCGTGGGGTTTATTCATGTTACAGATGGTTTGATACTTTGCTATATCGGAAATTATCGAGCAGATTAAGCCAAACCGAGTCGCATAAAAAATGCCAAGTAAACAGACCAGGAGATGTTGACTTGGCAATAGAGGAAACACAGTATTAAACCTGCTGTCCCGATGAGGACTACAGGTTTAAATTGGGCTTAGTTCAAAGTCATGAGACTTGCATTACCACCAGCAGCTGCAGTGTTAACACTGATCGCGCGCTCAATCACAAAACGTTCCAAAGGAATGGCCGTTTGTGATGGGCTAAGGTGGGTAATACCTACAATCGCACCTTGACGCTCAGCAATCTGCTGTTGCAGAGCTAAAAGCTGCGCCGTTGTACCATGATGTAATACTGCATCAAAAGCATCAGTTTTGATGTCTTTGATGACATGAAAAGCTTGAGCCAATGCTTTAGGCATGCTTGGCATGTGTTTTAACACAAAGCTGTTATCTGCAAGCACTGCTGGACGGCTACCGACTGCAAAAATCGCATTCAACTGTTGTAGCTGATCCGCTTCTTGTTCAGCTAATGACAACACTGCATGACGTGGAATCACCATGTATTGGTTGCTTTCACCTGTTGGACCTTGCAGCTCGTAATGATGACCTGAACAGAAATTCTCAATTTTTGCCAATTTCACTGCTGGGAAGGTTTTAGCTGCCCACTCAAGGAACAATGCAGAGTTGCTGAACTCGACTTGAGGGTTCAAATCAGCACCTGTTGCAAAAGGTTTGTTTAACTTTTTCGCAGAACAGCTTTGCATTAGGCGATATAGATAAATTGGACCACCTGCTTTAGGGCCTGTACCTGATAAACCTTCGCCACCAAAAGGTTGTACACCGACTACTGCGCCCACTATGTTACGGTTGATGTAGAGGTTACCTACTTCAGCATGGGTCATTACAGTTTGAATGGTTTCATCAATACGAGTATGTAGACCCATCGTCAGGCCATAGCCTTTGCTGTTGATGTGCTCAAGTAACTGTTTGAGTGAACCTTGGTTAAAGCGAATCACGTGCAGCACAGGACCAAACACTTCGCGTTCTAAATCATTTAGATTTGGCAGTTCAATTAATGTTGGTGTAATGAACGTGCCTGCATTTATCTCAGTGTCTTGAGCATCATTACGCATTAACTGATGTACGCGATGACCTTTTTGGCGCATTTTGTCGATGTGCTTTTGAATGTTTTCTTGCGCTTCAGCATCAATCACAGGGCCAATATCTGTTTTAAGTAGATATGGGTTGCCCACTTGAAGTTGCTGCATTGCGCCTTTAAGCATTTGAATCACAGCATCGGCATTGTCTTCTTGTACACACAGTACGCGAAGAGCAGAACAACGTTGACCTGCGCTGTCATAAGCTGAACTGACGACATCAAGTACAACTTGTTCAGTCAGTGCCGAAGAGTCAACGATCATGGCATTTTGACCGCCTGTTTCAGCAATCAGTGGAATGCTTTCACCATTTTTGCTCAAACGCTTCGCTACAGTTTTTTGTAAAATCTTGGCAACTTCAGTAGAACCTGTGAACATGATGCCTTGAACTTGCTCGGCTGCACTGAGTTGTGCCCCCACAGTTTCACCGCGACCTGGCATTAGCTGTACAGCAGCTTGAGGCACACCTGCTTGCCATAAGATTTGAATTGCTTGCGCTGCAATCAATGGCGTTTGTTCAGCTGGTTTAGCAATCACGGTATTACCAGCAACCAATGCAGCAGCGACTTGACCTGTGAAGATAGCCAAAGGGAAGTTCCATGGGCTAATACACAGCATCGTGCCTAAAGGCTCAACTTCAGCGTTTGCATCAAGATCTATCATTTGCGTTGCGTAGTAGCGTAAGAAATCTACAGCTTCACGAACTTCTGCAATGGCATTGGCATACGTTTTACCACTTTCACGACAAAGTAAAACCATCAGTTCTTCTAAGCGAGCTTCCATTAAGTCAGCAGCGCGAAGTAGGTAACTTGCACGGGTGTCTTTAGCCGTACGTGCCCAAATGTCTTGAACAGCCTGTGCATTGTTTAATGCTTGCTCAACTTGTTCAGTTGTTGCTTCTTGTACATAACCGACAACATCTGTGTGACGTGCTGGGTTGATAATGCTTTGCGGAGCAACGGCGTCATTGGTCTGGATGTGCTCACCCATTGGTGCAGCAGACCATTGATGCTTAGCAAACTGTTGAGCTGTTTGGTTCAACTGAACTAATGCAGAGTCATTTGCAAGGTCTAAACCTTTAGAGTTTGCACGTAGCTGCCCATAAAGCTCAGCAGGAAGTGGAATCGAAAGGTGCTTTTGACCCACGATATTTTCACGTTTTGCACTGCTTAAAATGGTTTGAGTTGGGTTTTCAATCAAATCATCAATTGCGAGTGACTTATCTGCAATACGGTTTACAAAAGAGGTGTTTGCACCATTTTCAAGTAAACGACGTACAAGGTAAGCCAATAGTGTTTCATGATTGCCCACTGGCGCATAAATACGGCACGGTACACCCAACTTTTTATCTTGCTTTTCACCGACCACTTGTTCATACAGTGGCTCGCCCATGCCGTGTAAGCATTGGAACTCGTACTGACCCACGTAGTATTTCTCTGGGTTGGCCATTTCATAAATGGTCGCCAAGGTTTGCGCATTGTGCGTTGCAAACTGTGGGTAGATTTGTTCTGGTGCAGCCAATAATTTTTTTGCACATGCGATATACGACAAGTCTGTATGTACTTTACGAGTAAATACAGGGTAGTCAGTCATTCCTTCAATTTGCGCTTTCTTAATTTCGCTGTCCCAGTACGCGCCTTTCACTAAACGGATCATTAAGCGTTTTTCGCTACGTTTAGCCAAGTCTACGATGTAGTCAACCACGTAGAAACAACGTTTTTGATATGCTTGGATAACGAAACCAATGCCTTTCCAGTCTTTGAGTTCTGGTTCAAAGCATAGGCGTTCAAGCATTTCTAAAGAAATTTCTAAACGCTCAGATTCTTCTGCATCGATATTTAAACCGATGTTGTAGCCGCGTGCTAATTTAGCAAGGGTAAAGACTTTGCCGTACAACTCTTCATGCATACGTGCAACTTGTGCACGTTGGTAGCGAGGGTGTAGAGCAGATAATTTAATTGAAATACCTGGACCATCGTAAACATCTTTGTCTTTTGACGCTTGACCAATGGCATGAATGGCATCGGTATAGTCTTTCATATAACGATCAGCATCACGATCGGTCAGTGCTGCTTCACCCAGCATGTCGTATGAATAGCGGAAGCCTTTTTCTTCAAGACGTTCAGCGTGTTGTAATGCTTCAGCAATGGTCTCGCCAGTCACAAACTGTTCGCCCATCATACGCATAGCTACATCAACCGCTTTACGGATGATGCCACGACCACTACGTGCCAATAAGCCTGTTAAAGTGCCTGATAAGCTATTTTGCTTTGGCGTTTCCATCAGCTTGCCAGTCAACATGAGACCCCATGCTGCCGCATTGACAAACATCAAGTTACTTTGACCAACGTGTTCTTTCCAGTTGCCTTGGTTGATTTTGTCTTTAATCAATAGGTCACGTGTCGCCATATCTGGAATACGAAGCAATGCTTCAGCTAAACACATCAGCGCGATGCCTTCTTGAGAAGACAGTGCAAATTCTTGTAAGAGCCCCTGTACAATACCTGCTTTACCGCTGCCGCTTTTACGTTCACGTAAAGTATGAGCCAAATCAAACGCAAGTTCATGAATGCGTTGATTCATCTCGTCAGAGATTTTGCTGTGGTCTAATAAGTTTTGAACACAGTCAGTTTCGGCACGTCGCCAAGCGGTATTGATTTCAACTTCAAGCTCACTTTTTTCTTTGAATTCGGTAATATATTCAAATTGAGTTTGAGTGTCGTTGAAATGCGTATTGCTTTCCATCATATTCATGCCTACATCCTGTGCATACAATAATGTGTTGAGAGATCTATAGTAATTAATTTATGATTACAGAAAGAATGCCGAATAACTCACTATAATTTGTATGCTATTTAGAGATTAATTCAGATGACGAGCCCAATTTTTAGCTTGGACCGAACAGATATCAAAATATTAGATATTCTTCAAAGAGATGGAAAAATATCGAATATTAAACTTGCCGAAGAAGTGAACTTATCAGCGACGGCTGCTTTGGCGCGGGTGCAAAAATTAACCAAGGAAGGCTTTATTCTGAGTTATGAAGCACGCTTAAATCCAAATATGCTGAATGCCAGTTTTGTGGTTTTTGTGGAGATACTTTTGGATAAAACCACGCCACATGTCTTGGAAGATTTTCGCCATGCCGTACTACAGCATGATGAAATTGTGGAATGTCATATGACCAGTGGGGGCTTCGATTTTGTGGTGAAGATTCGTTGTGCCAGTATGGATGAGTTCCGAAAAATCTCAGGCCAAGTCTTGTGGCAACTGCCGGGCGTTAAAGAAACGCGCAGTTATCCTGTGATGGAAGTTATCAAAGAAAGCTCACGTATTCAGCTTAAATACAAACCATTGTCGAAATAATTGAGTGCATGAGATGCAAAAAAGGGGCTTAAAAGCCCCTTTTTTTGTTGGTCTACACGTTCAATTAACGTTGTGTAGATTCTTCTTTCATTTCAGCCATGGCTTGTTTGTACATGCTGTCTGCTTGTTCAAAGCGTTGTACCACTTCAGCTTCAGGGGCTTTACCCATTAAGCTTACTACTACAATGCTGATCCAAGAAAAGATGAAGCCTGGAATAATTTCATATAGACCTAAGTGTCCTAATGCATTTTTCCACACAATCACGGTTACCGCGCCAACAATAATACCTGCAATAGCACCATTCAAGGTCATGCGCTTCCAGAACAAAGACAAGATAATCAGTGGACCAAATGCCGCACCAAAGCCTGCCCATGCATAAGCTACAAGGCCTAGAACTTTACTGTCAGGGTTGCTTGCTAAACAAATTGCAAGAACAGCAACAGCAATAACCATGAAGCGACCCACCCAAACCAATTCTTTTTGAGAAGCGGTTTTACGGATGAAGGCTTTGTACATGTCTTCTGTCAATGTTGTAGAACAAACCAGTAACTGACAGCTTAATGTACTCATCACTGCAGCTAAAATTGCAGCTAAAATGATACCCGCAATCCAAGGGTTGAATAAGAGTTTAGTCAGTTCCATGAACACAGTTTCAGGGTTTTGAGAAACCACAGCCGCTAGTTCAGGGTGTTGTTGGAAGTACGCGATGGCAATAAAACCAGCACCTACTGCACCACCTAGACATAAAATCATCCATGTCATACCAATGCGACGCGCAGCAGGAATCGTTTTCACAGAATCCGCAGCCATGAAGCGCACTAAAATGTGTGGCTGACCAAAATAGCCTAAGCCCCATGCCAATGATGACAGGATGGCAACAGTGCTGAGTTCAGAAACAATATGCAATGCTTGTGGGCGAGCCGTTTCAAGTAAGACTGTGAACTGTGCAGCATTACCATCAATCGCAAGGTAAGTCATGATTGGGGTAAGCAGCAGAGCAAAAATCATTAGACCTGCTTGGAAGGTGTCTGTCCAGCTAATTGCAAGGAAGCCGCCGATACATACATAGCTGATGGTTGCAATTGCGCTAATCCACAGTGCAGTGGTGTAGTTCCAACCAAAGATACTTTCAAATAGACGTGCGCCTGCGACCATACCTGAAGCACAGTAAATGGCGAAGAATACTAAAATAACGACAGCTGAGATCATACGCAAGATACGTTTACGATCTGCGAAACGACCTGTGAAATAATCAGGCAGGGTGAGGGCATTGTTTTGGACTTCAGTATGCACACGTAAACGTCCTGCAACCAATAACCAGTTGAGCCATGCACCAACGATTAGACCTACGGCAATCCACGCTTCAGACAAACCAGACAAATAAATTGCACCCGGTAAGCCCATCAGTAACCAGCCACTCATGTCTGATGCACCTGCAGAAAGCGCAGTAACCACACTTCCTAAACTACGACCACCTAAGATGTAATCATCAAAGTTGTTTGTGGACTTGTACGCATACAAACCGATGCCAACCATGGCAATGATATAAACTAAAAATGTGACGAGGGTGGGGTTAATTTGACTCATAGGCATTCCTTGGCAAAATCCGACTTGGGAGATTTTTTAATCGCTTTGTTTGAGACGGCGATTCAAGCATAAAAATAAAATTACACTCTGTAACAGTTGTGAGGTGTTTTTGTATATTTTGTGTAATTATTAATTGTTTTTTAAAATTAAACAATAAGTTGTTGAAAATATGCTGTTTATTGGTCAATTATTATTCTTTTTTATAAGGTGAATGCAATTCTAAGCATTTATTTCGTAAAATCAGCGGGCTAGTTATAATTTATGATTTTTTATTGCTTACGAAAAATTACATTACCTACAAAACAGGTGTATTTACATATAAAGTGTTTCATTTATGAAATGTATTTACAGTCATTAAATCGGTGAAAAAGACGAATATTTCACCATTGAACTAATTTTCTTAGGGTATTCATACTTTGAGTGCATTGGAAAATTTTCAAATTTCTAATTAGAAAATAGGAATTCAATGGCATTTTCTGCTTGCTTTGGCACAAGTGAAAATAGAGTCGGTATAAATTAACTGCACATTTGGCAAAATCTCTCCTGAAATTATGTAGGCCATTGCAGTGGCATGTGAACAATTGATCCAACCACCTGAAAGTTGGTCACACGCTTTTCCCTTGCATCTAACCATAGATGTCTATCAAGGTGGAGCGGGCACTTCAATTAATATAAATAGCAACGAAGTGCTGGCTGGCCAGTCTTGTATTGGAGCATCTATTCCATTTTTAAGGTAAATACGAGGTTATTCATCCAAATGACCTTGTCAATAAATCTCAATCGACCAATGATGTTTATCCAATGCCGCTGCGTTTAGCAATTTATTAATGGTATTGCAGCCTTAAATACCAAATATATTCAAGCCAATGAACACCTATTCTTGGATGTAGTCATGCGTAGTATTGGGGCAAGGGTTACTTACTCGGGAACCGTTAGGTCACATTTTCTCATTTGAAACTTGGCTGCTGAGGTGACGCCGAAGGTTGTACCTTTAGCATAATTTAGCTAGGACATTTATAACTATATATAGGTATAAAAGTGGTCAATGCGCTACTTTTATACTTTTAAGCCAATACACGCTAACAAAAGGTAGCAGTTAGAACTACAATAAGCTTGAGTGAAGAACCATGATTAGATGTCTATGCTGAGTAAATTAAGCCAATTATTTAAATTAAAGAAAGATGTGCCAGAACAACTTTTTTTGCAGCAGCATCAGATTGAATATGATGATGAAAAAGGCTTTATCATTGAAGGTATTGTGCTAAATGCCATACATGCTGAGCGTTTGGTCTATTTTTCAAATCGTAGAATTAGTCAGTTTGATGACCTCAATGCACTTTTTTATAGTGCTATGTTAATCAATGAGAAACTCGACTTGGAAATTGCCAATGAACGATTTGTCGCACGTTTAGGTAATAATCTAGAAAACTTAACTGAACTAAAGCGAATGATTAAGCTACTCAATGACTATTATTACCAGTTTATACGTGACAAAAAATAAGTCTTTTAAAAGCCATAAATTTGAGTTGTAAAAAGGACTTAGCGCTAGATTGATGTTGTTGTTGTCGTGAAAAATAACATGCAGTGTGAGGACATCATGCTAGTATATGACGCATGTTTTTAAACGCTAAAGCCATGTCCATGTTCCAAGAAGAAATCTCCCAACTGAATGTGCAACAACTAAAAGCAGGCGAAAAACGTTGGCTGGGAAATTTGCTCGGCTCTTCAGCTGCATTATTCATTCATACGTTAAGTACACAAAATAAAAAGCTCTTTGTAGTTGTGGCAAAAAATAATCAACACTTAGCACAACTCGAAAGTGAATTTGAATTTTACGGTATTCGACCGACCATTTTTCCAGACTGGGAAATTCTGCCTTATGACCGTTTATCTCCTCATCAAGATATTGTGTCTGAGCGTCTCGCAATTTTATCCAATATGCCGCAAACAGGTGTCTTACTGATTTCGGCTTCGACCTTGGCGCAGCGTGTAGCGCCGAATTCGTGGGTTTTGGGAGAACACTTTGATATTCACGTCGGTCAAAAGTTTGAATTGGAACAGCAAAAGAAGCGTTTGATTCAAGCAGGTTATCATTTGGTCGACACAGTATATGACCATGGTGAATTTGCGGTTCGGGGTAGCATTATGGATATCTATGCTTCAGGTCAAGCTGCACCAATTCGCATAGATTTATTTGATGATGAAATTGAAACCCTTAAATTTTTTGATCCTGAAACGCAGCGTACTACGCAAAACTTAAAACAGTTTTCCGTATTGCCAGCTAAAGAGTTTCCTTTAAAAGAGGCACGCAGCATATTTCGTGATCGCTATGCAGAAATGTTTCCGACTGCAAATCCAAAGAAAAATCCAATTTATCAGGATGTGTTAGAAGGAATTGCATCGCCAGGGATTGAGTTCTATTTCCCACTATTTTTCAGTGCAGCGCAGATGGAAACCCAAAGTACACTGCTTTCGTACTTACCAAGTCATTCCATTGTCATTACAGATAAGCAGGTTGATGATGGTTTAGATAGTTTTTGGAAAGAAATCGATCGCCGTTATGAAGACCGTCGCCATAATGTTGATCAGCCAATTTTAGCCCCTAACCAGCTTTTTATTTCGACCAATCAAGTTTTAGAACAGCTCAATACCTTTCCCCGTATTATTGCATCAGTTGAGGCTTTTGATCTAAAAGCAGGTGTGATCAATTTAAACACTGAACTTCCACCACGTTTAGCGGTCGATCCTAAAAATGAAAAGCCTTTTCATGCGGTTAAACAGTATATTGATGCTGCTAACCATCCGGTATTACTGGTTGCTGAAAGTGCGGGGCGTCGTGAAACTTTAAAAGATGCATTGCGTGCAACATTGGGAGAGATTCCTAATGTCGAAAATTTTGCTGAATTTCAAAAATCCTTACATGCCATTGCAATTACCAGTGCGCCATTAGAGCGTGGCTTGGTATTAAAAGACAGCATTAGCATCATTTCTGAAAATCAGTTGTATGAGCATCGCGTTGTACAGCGTCGTCGTAAACGCCAACAAGAGGTTTCGGAAGAGTTTCTTATCCGAAGTTTGACTGAACTGAGTATGGGTGCGCCGGTGGTGCATATCGACTATGGTGTGGGACGTTATGCGGGCTTAGTCACTTTAAGTATTGATGATCAAGACTATGAGTTCTTGCAGCTCGATTATGCCGATGCGGCCAAAGTCTATGTTCCTGTCACCAATTTACATTTGATCAGTCGTTATAGTGGTGGTGACCCAGACTTGGCACCCTTGCATAAGCTGGGTACTGATGCTTGGAGCAAAGCAAAACGTAAAGCATTAGAGCAAATCCATGATGTAGCAGCGGAGTTATTGCATATCCAAGCCCGTCGTCAAGCCAAATCAGGTTTTGGTTTTGAGTTGGATCAAGGTCAATATATGCAGTTTGCCAGTGGCTTTGCCTATGAGGAAACACTCGATCAAGCCAATGCCATTGAAGCGACTTTGTATGATATGCAATTGGCTAAGCCGATGGATCGCTTGGTCTGTGGTGATGTGGGCTTTGGTAAAACCGAAGTTGCGATGCGCGCAGCATTCTTAGCCGTGCAGAACAACAAACAAGTGGCTGTTTTGGTGCCGACGACGTTGCTGGCCCAACAGCATTATGAGTCTTTTAAAGACCGTTTTGCAGACTGGCCTATTCGTATCGAAGTTTTATCGCGTTTTGGCAGCAGTAAATCACATACCAAAACGATCGAAGACTTAGCTGAGGGCAAAGTCGACATCGTGATTGGTACGCATAAAATTCTACAAGAAAGTGTCCAGTTTAAAGACTTGGGCCTGATGATTGTGGATGAAGAACACCGCTTCGGTGTACGTGATAAAGAGCGGATTAAAGCAATGCGTGCAGATGTGGATATGTTGACTCTGACTGCAACTCCAATTCCACGGACTTTAAATATGGCCTTTAGTGGCATGCGTGATCTATCCATTATTGCTACACCACCTGCACGACGTTTAGCGGTAAAAACGTTTGTGCAAGAACATACGGGTGATTCAGTTAAAGAAGCCATCTTGCGTGAGTTACTGCGTGGTGGCCAAGTTTATTTCTTGCATAATGAGGTCGAAACCATTGAGCGTGCAGCGGAGAGTCTTCGAGAGTTGGTCCCTGAGGCACGTGTGGCTGTTGCACATGGTCAAATGCGTGAACGCGAGTTAGAACAAGTGATGCAGCAGTTCTACCATAAAGAATATAACGTGCTGGTCTGCTCAACCATTATTGAAACAGGGATTGATGTTCCGAATGCCAATACCATTTTAATTGAGCGGGCAGATAAGCTGGGTTTAGCGCAGTTGCATCAACTCCGTGGGCGTGTGGGGCGCTCGCATCACCAAGCCTATGCTTATCTGTTGGTGCCATCCATCAAAGGGTTGAAAGGCGATGCTGAAAAACGTCTGGATGCGATTCAGCGGGCATCGACATTAGGTGCGGGCTTTATGTTAGCTACGGAAGACTTAGAAATTCGCGGAGCGGGTGAGCTACTTGGCGAGCAACAAAGTGGTTCAATGCAAGCCATTGGCTATAGCTTATATATGGAGATGCTTGAAAAGGCGACCAAAGCCATTCAAAAAGGCAAAACCCCAAATTTCGATGCACCGCTATCACTGACTGCAGAAATCAATTTACATATGCCGGCCTTGATTCCAGATGAATATCTGGGAGATGTCCATCAGCGTTTATTGTTCTATAAGCGTATTAGTAATACGGACAGTCAGGAAAAGCTCGATAACATTCGTATGGAGTTGATTGACCGTTTTGGGATACCGCCACAACCTGTGAAGCAGCTTTTTGCTGTGCATCAGATGCGTTTGAAAGCGGAAACACTGGGCATTACCAAAGTGGATATTGCTGCCAATGGTGGTGCGATTGAATTTTCACCAGATACTCCTGTTCAGGCGATTAGTATTATTCAGATGATGCAAAAACACCCGACCTTTTTTAGGATGGAGGGTGGTCAGCGCTTAAAGGTCATGGTGATGCTAGAGGAATATGAAAAACGGATTCAATTTATCAATGACTTATTGGAAAGTTTGTTGAAAGAATTGCATTAAAATTTAGCTTTAATTTGCTGTGATTTCATACAGATATCAGGTCTTTCTTGCGGACTTGCGCTATAAAAAGAAAGACTTGATTTTTTGATAAAATTTATTAAAGTAATAAATGTGATGTAGTTCAAAGTAAAACGTGGTTTATTTGTGTTGAAACACATTGCTTGCAATATTCACCTCTGATTGGATGTGATAGTATTAGCCATTATTCTAATTTGCATCATTTATAAAGATATGTTTAGTTTGCATCCACAACTTGCTCAAGATACGTTTTTTGTAGGCGACTTTCCACTTTCAACATGTCGCTTAATGAATGATATGCAATTTCCGTGGTTAATTTTAATTCCACGCGTGCCAGGCATCACTGAGTTATATGAACTCAGTCAAGCCGACCAAGAACAGTTTTTACGTGAGTCAAGCTGGTTATCAAGCCAATTGGCTCGTGTATTCCGTGCTGACAAAATGAATGTTGCTGCTTTAGGTAATATGGTTCCGCAGCTCCATTTTCACCATGTTGTACGTTATCAAAACGACGTCGCATGGCCAAAACCAGTTTGGGGTACTCCCGCTGTTCCTTATAGCAATGAAGTGCTTGCGCATATGCGTCAAACTTTAATGCTTGCACTACGTGGCCAAGGTGATATGCCATTCGATTGGCGTATGGACTAATACACGTGAGAAATCAAATCAGGGATGATTTGATCGTGCGCATAATGGGGAACGAGCAGTGCCATTAGATCATTGGTTATCTAAAGAGCCCAAACAATTTGTGTATTTCCATCGTGCGATGGGATATGGCATGCTGTCTTTAATAACCATCGTCTATCATTATACGATGGCAGATACTCAATATCAGATTTACGTGCCGCTGCTGTTGCTCATTGTATTATTGATCACCCCCCCATTTTCAAGGTGGTTAGGTTATCGCTTCAATAATAAGATGCGACGCGGTGTAATGTTTGTTATTGATATTGTCATTACTGCGATCATTTTAGCCGCTGTACATCTCAGTATCGTACTCACATTTTTAACCATTTTTGCTATGCTTTACACGGCTATTAGCAATAAAATTTCTTTTTTGATGGTGTCTTTGGCCAGCCTGATTGGGGTGGTTGTCTTTTATATCTCGATTATTTTTGTCTTTGGTTTTGGTGAGTATTTCGAGGCTACAAGTACCGAACTGATCGTATTGGGCTTTTTGTGCCTCACCACTTATTTTGGCGTGGGTAGCTATTATCAGCGCAACCAAATGCAAGACATATACCGCCGCAAAAATCACTATTTTGATCAGATGAACCGTTATATGGAGTTTGCCAATCAGCTGAGTCGCTATGCGCCAGTTCAGTTGTGGCAATCGATTATGAAGGGTGAGTCAGAAGCGAAAATTGAATACAAGCGTAAGAAACTGACAGTTTTCTTTTCAGATATTCAGGGCTTTACAGAGCTTTCTGAAAGCTTAATTCCGGATGATTTAGCATTCCTACTCAATGATTATTTAAAACACATGACCGAGATTGCGAAGCAATATGAAGGTACTGTTGATAAATTCATGGGGGATGCAATTTTAGTGTTCTTTGGTGACCCTAATTCTGAAGGTGTGGAGCGTGATGCTCAAAACTGTTTGGAAATGGCTATGGCGATGCGTCAGCAAATGAAAATCCTGCGCGAACGTTGGGTGAAAATGGGTTATCCGCCATTGCATATTCGTATGGGGATTTCTACAGGGTATTGCCACGTAGGGAACTATGGCGCATCGCACCGTATGGCTTATACCATTGTTGGTCGTGATGCAAACCTTGCTGCACGCTTACAAAGTGCAGCGCAAGTGGATGAAATCTTAATTTCGGACGATACACATAATTTAGTAAAAAATGATTATCTTTGTGCACCGAAAGCGCCAATTTTCCTTAAGGGGATTAAAGGCGCTGTAAAGACGTGGCAAGTCGTTGAAAAATATACCTCGCAAAAATCAGATTATCAACGCTGGTTTGATTATGAATATAAAGGGTTTCATTTACTGCTGAACTTAGATGAAGTGCAGAATTTTGAATATCCGCAGTTGATTCAAGTCTTAGAAAAAATGATTCAACGCATTCAAACCCAACAAAAGATGACCAATTCACAAGGTATCGTCAAACTCAATCTTGAAGATGAAGTAATAGAGCCTGTTCAAAAAAATGAATATCATTAACTTGATGGTGTGAGATACAAAAGTAAGAAGCGTAAAAAAGCCACTACAATGAGTGGCTTTTTTACGCTTTGAAAAAAATTAGTGATTTTCAGACGCGTGGTTAATTGTGTATTTAGGAATTTCAACTTCTAAGTCTTCATCCACTAACTTTACTTGGCAAGACAAACGAGAGTCCGGCTCTAAGCCCCAAGCACGATCCAGTAGATCGGCTTCAACATCATTCATTTCTTCTAAGCTGTCGAAGCCTTTACGCACCACAACGTGACAGGTTGTACATGCAGCGGACATATCGCACGCATGTTCAATCTTGATTCCATTTTTCAGTAAGCTTTCACAAAGATTCGCATTCTGTTCAACTTCAAACTCAGCACCTTCTGGGCAGATTTGCGCATGTGGGAGAACTTTAATACGTGGCATAGTCTTTACCTATAAATTAGTTTGAGTTTGACCAGTCGTCGAGTTTTGTGCCTTTCAGCGCTGCATCGATATGCTGATTCATACGTGCTGCTGCAAAAGCATCACTGTGTATTTTAAGCTGTTCAACAGCAGATTCAATTGCTTTGATTTCTGTTGTTTCAAGTGTTGCTTCTAATGAAGTTTTGGCCGCATTTAATGCAACTTGTTGTTCATTCGTGAGCAGGTGAGCATCCACTTTTAGGGCTTGCTCTAAAGCTTCGAGTTCGCGTTTTGCTTCAACTTTGGTTTCTTGTAAGTGACGAAGATTTTTATCTTCTTCAGCAAACTTGTAACCATCAAGCAGTAAGCGTTCCATGTCACTATCAGCCAAACCATATGATGGTTTGATGTCAATTTGTGCATGTACGCCAGAGGTTGTTTCTTTAGCTGAAACCGTCAGTAGGCCATCGGCATCCACTTGGAAGGTCACTTCAATACGCGCTTGACCCGCAGTCATTGGTGGAATGCCACGAAGCACAAAACGACCTAAGCTACGGCAATGCTCAACCAAATCGCGCTCACCTTGAACCACATGAATCAACATCGCTGTTTGGCCATCTTGGTAGGTGGTGAATTCTTGGCGACGTGCGACAGGGATTGCGGTATTACGTGAAATAAGACGCTCAACCAAGCCGCCCATGGTTTCTAGACCGAGAGAAAGCGGAGTTACATCAAGCAGTAATGCGCCATCGGCTGTGTTTCCAATCAACTGATTGGCTGTAATTGATGCACCAATAGCAACAACTTCGTCTGGGTTGATGGTACACAATGGCTCTTGAGCAAATACATCGCGTACAGCGTTTTGTACAGCATAAGAGCGAGTTGAGCCACCGACCAAAACCACGTTTTGAATGTCGTTGAGTTCAAGCTTCGCATCACGGAGGACGCGTTTGCACACACTAATCGTTTTATCTAAAGCAACTTTGATAATGCTTTCAAATATCGCACGATCAAGCGTTAAGCTATGCTCTAGAACTTGTAAATGAACGCTTTCTGCATCGGTTAAAGCTTCTTTAGCTTTACGTGCAGCAACTAAAACGTGTGCATATTCAGTGTCATCGAACTGCTCAATGTTGAGTTCTTTTTTCGCCCATTTTACGATTAAACGGTCAAGGTCATCACCACCTAATGCGGTATGACCACCCGTTGCTAACACTTCAAACACGCCTTGTGAAAAGCGTAAAATTGAAACGTCAAAGGTACCGCCACCCAAGTCATAAATCACATAGTTGTGATCATGCGCAAGATTGGTTTCTTGGTCCAGACCATACGCAACCGCAGCAGCAGTAGGCTCATTTAAAAGACGCAATACGTTTAAACCCGCAAGTTGTGCGGCATCGCGTGTTGCTTGACGCTGAGCCTCATCGAAGTATGCAGGAACAGTAATCACTGCACCATTGACTTCATTTTTTAAGCTTGCTTCAGCACGATCTTTTAGTTGCTTTAAGATTTCAGCGGACACTTCGACAGGGGTTTTGCGGCCCTGAGCAGTTTCAAAAGCAGGCATTTGATTATCTTCACCCACTAAAGTGTAGGGGTGTTGAAACTTAATGTCGGCTTTAGAGCGTCCCATAAAACGTTTGACTGAAACGATGGTATTTTTAGGGTCAGCAGTCAAAAATGGTTTTGCTTCGTCGCCATATTGGGTTTGGCTTACACCATAATGCGCGATCGATGGGAGTAAGACACGACCTTGTTCATCATGCAAAACTTTTGCCTTGCCTGAGAGTACGGTTGCAACTAGAGAGTGAGTTGTACCTAAGTCGATACCAATGGCAATACGGTGTTCATGTGGCGCACTTGATTGTCCTGGTTCTGCAATTTGCAAGAGAGCCATGTGTTACATCCTTTGAGCGTCTAAAATTAAAAATAAGTTAAAATTCATCATCTAAATCAAAGCTATCGTCATCTTCAAAACGATCTTCAGCTTTATCTATGTCATGCATGACTTTTACAAAGAAGCGAAGTTTGCGGACATCATCACGTGCCTCAGCCCAATCTTCCTCTTCAAAATCAATTTTGAATTCGCGGACTAAACCATCAATCCATTGTTGAACGTCTAATTTGAGTGATTGTAATTCATCTGCTGAACGTGCTTCATCAAGTTGTTCACGGATTTCTAAGGCAGACTGGAGAAATTCAAAATCATTGATGGATTGATCAAGATGATAATCTTGTTTTTTTAATCCTAATAAATATCCTGCACGGCTATCAACCTGAGATAAAACTTTAAATGCTTGATTGATCTCACTTGATTTTATGAGGGCTTGATCTTTATCGAGAGCTTTATCTGGGTGATATTGTTGCTGCAACTTTAAAAATTCTGATTTTAAGGTTGCTAAATCAATATCGAGTGCTACTGGGAGGTTAAACAACTCAAAATGATTCATAGGAGAGGGATTCCGCGCTAAATTGGGGGTCATTGCGAAAGCAAAAACACTCTATGTAAATGCAATTAAAACAGTGTGATACACACTGTTTTAATGTTGAAAAGCAAGTTAATGAACTGTTATACGGTGAAAGATTCACCACAGCCACATTCGCCTTTTTTGTTTGGGTTGTTAAACTCAAAGCCTTCGTTTAAACCATTTTTCACGTAGTCCATCTCCATACCATCGAGATAAACCAAGCTTTTTGGGTCTACAAATACTTTCACCCCAAACTGCTCAAAGGTGGTGTCATGTGCATCAATTGAATCGACAAATTCAAGCACATAAGCCAAACCAGAACAGCCTGAAGTTTTCACGCCAACGCGAATACCTTCACCCTTACCGCGATTTTTTAAATAATTGCTGATATGAGTTGCAGCATTTTCAGTTAAGTTGATCATGAAAACTCCCTAATCTTTCTTTAAAATGCGAAGCAATTAAGCTTTAGATTTTTTGCTGCGGTAGTCTTCAACAGCAGCTTTAATAGCATCTTCAGCCAGTACAGAACAGTGTACTTTTACTGGAGGAAGAGCAAGTTCAGTTGCGATATCAATGTTTTTGATCGCTTGAGCTTGATCTAAAGTTTTGCCTTTTAGCCATTCAGTCACTAAAGAACTTGATGCAATAGCAGAACCACAACCATAAGTTTTGAAACGTGCTTCTTCAATCACACCGTTGTCATCTACTTGAATCTGTAAACGCATAACGTCGCCACATGCAGGTGCTCCGACCATACCTGTACCTACGTTTTCAGCATTTTTGTCTAATACACCTACATTACGAGGGTTTTCGTAATGGTCAATTACTTTTTCGCTATAAGCCATGATGCGTCTCCAAACCTCGGGGTCAGCGTTAATATTAAATATGGGGTCAAAACTTGATTTTTCAATGAAGCCATCCAGTATGTGGATGACTTCAAAGGGAAAAATTAGTGTTCAGCCCACTCAACTGTAGAAAGGTCGATACCGTCTTTGTACATGTCCCAAAGTGGAGAAAGTTCACGAAGTTTCTCGACCGCAGAACGCGTCACTGTAAGTACATGGTCAATGTCTGCTTCAGTGGTGTATTTACCAAAACTGAAACGAATTGAGCTGTGCGCAAGTTCGTCAGACAAACCTAGTGCACGTAATACATAAGAAGGTTCTAATGTTGCTGAAGTACAAGCTGAACCCGAAGATACAGCGGCGTCTTTCAGCGACATCATCAACGATTCACCCTCAACGAAGTTGAAACTTACGTTTAAGAAGTTTGCAACGTTTTGTGTTGGGTGGCCGTTTAAGAAAATTTGTTCTAAGTCTTGTAAGCCATTCCAAAGCTTGTCACGAAGTACGCGAATGCGTGCTTGTTCAGAAGCTAAGTTTTTACCTGCAAGTTCAAATGCTTCACCCATACCAACGATTTGGTGTGTTGCAAGTGTACCAGAACGCATACCGCGTTCATGACCACCACCATGCATTTGCGCTTTTAAACGAACACGTGGAGTACGACGTACATAGAGTGCGCCAATACCTTTAGGGCCATAAATTTTATGAGCAGAGAAGCTCATAAGGTCAACTTTCATGGTTGAAAGGTCAATTTCAACTTTACCTGCAGCTTGCGCCGCATCGACATGGAAGAAGATCTTGTGTGCACGAGTAATTTCACCAATTGCCGCAACATCAGTCACAGAACCAATTTCGTTGTTTACCATCATAAGTGAAACAAGAATAGTGTCTGGACGAATAGCTGCTTCAACCATTTCAGGAGTAATTAAGCCCGTGTTTGGAAGTGGCTCAAGGTAAGTGATTTCAAAACCTTCAGACTCAAGCTCACGGCAAGTGTCTAAAATAGCTTTGTGTTCAATTTTACTTGTAATAATGTGCTTGCCTTTAGACGCATAGAATTGTGCTACGCCTTTAAGGGCTAAGTTATCTGATTCAGTTGCACCAGAAGTCCAAACGATTTCGCGTGGATCTGCTTTGATCAAGTTCGCAACTTGTTCACGTGCATATTCTACTTTCTCTTCTGCCTGCCAACCGTAAGCATGAGAGCGAGATGCTGGGTTGCCAAATGTGCCGTCAAATGTCAGACATTCCATCATGCGTTCAGCGACTTGCGGGTCTACAGGAGTTGTTGCTGCATAATCAAGATAAATTGGACGTTTCATGTCAAATACCTGTTACCGATAAAAGGGCTGAATCTGAAGGTGCTGTGTTTTGGCGAATGGCAACTTTTTGAACGTTGTCACGTGCTACAAGGTCAGCAAGAGTGATTTTAGCGAGATAGTCGGCAATGTGATGGGAGAGTTCTTGCCATAAATCGTGAGTTAAGCACATTGCGCCATTTTGGCAGTTGCCTTTATGGTCACAGCGAGTGGCATCAACTGTTTCGTTTACAGCTTCAATAACTGCTAATACTGTGATTTCATCAGCGCGAAGAGCTAAATGGTAACCACCGTTGGCACCACGAATACTAGAAACTAAGCCGTGGCGCTTTAATTTCGCAAATAACTGCTCAAGATAAGCAACAGAGATAGTTTGACGAGCTGCAATTTCTGCAAGCGTGATCGTTTGTTCAGTTGGCTGCAAAGCTAAATCAAGTAGAGCAGTCACTGCGTAGCGTCCGCGAGTTGTTAAGCGCATGATTCGATACACATGATTAGACTAGATGTGCCGATTTTAAGAATCCTGACTAAAATAGTCAAGTTTTTTTAATAGGGATTATACGTATTTAATTTGCTTGAAATATTATGTAGTTATGCAAGCCAAATATTATATACCAATAAGCTAATCAAAAGTATAGAAAACACAAAAAATGTGACATTTATACGTTTTTGACGTTGCTCGATACGGCGAATACGATTTTTGTATTGTTTCACTTCAACCTGTAGAGTGTTGATTTTAGAACGTTGTTCTTCAATTTTCTCTAAAAGAGGTGCAATACGTTTTTTGGATGCAACGACATTTTGTGGATCAGTTGGTTCAGTTAACCAATTTTTCCAATCGGCAAGAACTTTAGGTGCACTAAAATGTAAAATTAAATCTCGGAACTCATCTTTTAAGGTGATGTCACCATCAATACGCATGGTTTTAATACTACGACGGTTTCCAAAGACGAAAATTTTAATTAAATCCATCAATGTGGTGCGTACATCTAGGTCGACCGGTTTTTCAGGTGCTTTGGCATCAAATAAAACACCTTGAGCGGTAAAGGTGATATAGAAGTCAAAATAAGGCAGATAGCTATTTATTTTAATCGCAATATTTTGCTCAACAAACTTTTTACAGTGAAGTGCAACCACGCGGTCGTGTTTTAAAATAAGAGAAAAGATCGTCTCAAGAACAATCATCACCATAGTGAGTAGCATATGTGTTTGATTGTGTTCTTTTTGAGAATCACTCATAAGTAGTAACCTAAATCCTGACCTGAAATGAGCATCCTGCTCGCAAAAACTTCAGACTTAAAAATAAAAATGTAATAAAGATGCTTTGTAGAACAGTTTTACAAATCGATCAAGTCTAATATTTGCTAGTATAGTGCAATCTATAAGATTTTTTGGATGTTTTTGCACATAAATCATGCAGGAGATGGTGCTAATGGAAAAAGCAGATATAGAGTTAGATGATATTTCGCAAGAAGATGAAACACTAAAAAAAACAAAAACTAAGCATCATTTTCACCGTAAAAATAGTTTGGATTTCAGAAAGTATACCAAACAAATCTGGTTAGCCGGTTTGGGTGCTTTTTCACGTGCAGAGGAAGAGGGGAATAAATTATTTGACTCGTTGGTCCAAGTCGGCGAAGAGTTAGAATCTAAAACCACTGAGATTGCTGACCAAACGGTTGAAAAGGTATCTGAAAAAGCGCGTGAATCGGTGACGGATACTAAAGACAAGGTTGAGAAGATTGTAGATCGCGGGGTAAATCACTCCTTAAACCGGATTGGATTGGTCACAGTGAAAGACATTCAGTACTTAGAAAACCTGATTCTTCAACTTAATGATAAAATCGATGTTTTGATTGAAGAAAATAAGAAGTTAAACGAAAAAGTGAATAAAAAGTGATCTGGTTGTGCTTTTGTACCTTTTTCAACGTTTTTTTGTGATTTATTTTCCAAAAAAGCATATACAGAGTATTGCGTTTTCACCTAAAGCATTGCTATAAAGGCGTTACGGTAATTTATACTAAATTTTTGGACCTTAAATAAACGATATTAAGAGGACGCGATCCACATGAATAAATCAGAATTAATTGATGCAATTGCAGAGAAAGGGGGATTGTCTAAGACTGATGCTGGTAAGGCCTTAGACGCTACAATTGCTTCAATCACTGAAGCGCTTAAGTCTGGTGATACAGTTACACTTGTTGGTTTTGGTACTTTCAACGTGAAAGAACGTGCTGCACGTACTGGCCGTAACCCACAAACTGGTGCTACTTTAGAAATTAAAGCAAGCAAAGTACCAAGCTTCAAAGCTGGTAAAGGTTTAAAAGATTCTGTTGCTTAATCTTTTAAATAAATACTAAACGCGCCTTTTCGGCGCGTTTTTTATTAAACATTAGAAAATGTGTCGATAACACATTCATTCATTGCTGCTTTTCAGTTAAAATCTCGGGCAAATAAAATATTGGAATACTTATGGAATCTTTTCGTAAAGTTATTAAGGGTTGGTTGGGCAAAGCTTTGCTCATTTTGTTTTTGACCCCTTTAGCACTTGTAGGTATTGAAGGATATTTTAGTAGCGGATCAAAAGACGCTGTAAAATCAGTCAATGGCCAAGATATTTCTGAAAAGGAATTAGAGACCTTAACCGCTTCCTTTAAAGAACAATTCTTAGCTTATGCTAATGGGGATGAAACTTTACTCAACCAAAGCTTTATTAAAGATAAAGCGATGGACCAACTGATCGCAAATACTTTGTTATTACAACAGGCTGAAAAGCTGGGCATTTCACTCAGTGATACTCAAATTGAACAGATGATTGCTCAACAGCCAAGTTTTCAAGAAAATGGAAAATTTTCAGAAACGCGTTATTCAAGCTATTTGCAGTCTGTGGGTATGAGTAGTGATGCGCTCGTTGCAAACTTACGTCAAGACCATGCATTAAAAATGATGCGTTCGACTTTTGTTGATTATGCATTGGTGAGTAAACTAGATATTCAACAAATTGCTAACTTACAAACAGAACAGCGTACTGTGCAGTTTGCCAATGTAAATCTTGATGAATATAAAAAGAACGTCAAGGTTTCAGCACAAGAGATTGAAAACTATTACAAGCAACACCCAGCTATGTTTAAACAAGTGGCAAGTGTAGATGTTGACTATGTGTTGTTAACACCAGCCAATGTACCTGCTGCTGCTTTACCTGTAACAGAGGCCGAGTTGCAGCAAGCCTATACACAGTTTGTTGAAGCACAAAAAGAGAATATTGCGCCTTTGGTTAAACATATTCTGATTACGACTGATGCACGTACAGATGCTGAAGCGAAAAAACGTGCAGAAGAAGTTGTGGCAAAAATTAAAGCAGGAACAAGCTTTGCAGCAGCTGCGGCTCAATACTCTGAAGATACTGCATCTAAAGCGAATGGTGGTGCTTTAGCAGTTTATAACAAAGGCACTTTTGGTGATGCTTTTGACCAAGCTGTAGCATCACTTAAATCAGGTCAAGTATCAGCGCCTGTAAAAACTGAATTTGGTTACCATGTCATTGAAACTGATGCGCCAGCTGTGAAGTTGCCATCTTTTGAAAATGAAAAAGCACGTTTGACGGCGGAAGTTCAAAAGAATAAAACAGCCAATGCATTCTCTGATACTGTAAACAGTTTAAATGAACTGGTTGTAGACTCAGATGCTTTAGATGTGGTGTCTCAAGAAGTTAAAGGTGTACAAGTTCAAACTGTAAAAGGCATGACCTTATCTACACAGCATCCTGTATTAAGTAATGCTGCGGTAAAAGTGAAACTGTTTAACGATGACGTTAAAAATGGTGATCGTAACGCGACCAGCAGCATTCAACTTCCGAATGGGGATGTGGTTTGGGCAAAAGTACGTGATTATCATGCGGCAGGTGTCCAAACGCTTCAAGAAGCAACACCACGTGTGAAAGCAAAATTGGTTGAACAAAAAGCTTATGATGCTGCTAAAGCCAAAATTGCTCAAAGTTTAAAAGACTTTAAAACTCAACCAGCAGCATCAGTTGTTGCCAAGAGCGGTTTGACCTTTACTCCACCGCAAGTGTTTATTCGTTCACAAGGTTTACCGCGTGCAGTTGAGCGTGCGGCATTTAGCCAAGCGGCACCAAAAGCAGGACAGTGGTCTGTAACAACAGCATTATTGCCAACAGAAATGGTGGTAGTCGCGGTATCAAACGTAAACAAGACGACGTCTAGTGCATTGACGGATGAGCAGTTGGCTGAGCTTTCGAAGTTATATCAACAACTTCGTGGTCAGCAAGAAGCTGAAGATTATGTGCAATACTTAAAAGCACATGCGAAAATTAAATAATCGCATACCATAAAAAAACCTGCATTCGTGCAGGTTTTTTTATGTATAGAGATAGAGATAGTCAAATTCTACTTAAGGGTAAGTAGGTTTAGGCACGGATTCTGAGCTCATAACCTGAATATTTACGAATATTAATCACACCCGTATCTAAAATCAGGTACTGACCTTTAATTCCTTGTAACTTACCGCGAATCACGGGAGTTTTATCCAAATTGTGAGATTTAACTTTTTCTGGGTATTGTTCAACAGGATAAACAAATTCACGTGGCAGTTCGTTTTCTAGCAATTCCACTGTTTCATTAAACTCAAGGTTTTGATTAAATTCCTCACGAATGGCTTGGATTTTAGGTGCAAATTCTTCGATGAGTTGTTCGCGAACTTCAATCAAGTCGAGTGGTTCTGCTTCGCCCTTGAGCAGTTTACGCCAATCAGTTTTGTCTGCCACTTGTGTGCCAAACATAATTTCGAGTTGGCCTGAAAGACGACGCGAACCGACTTTCATAATTGGAAGGGCTTGGGTTGCACCTTGATCGAGCCAACGGGTTGGCATTTGGCTAATCCGTGTAATCCCAACTTTTAGGGCACTTGAGTTGGCTAAATAAACAATATGTGGCTGGAAACAAACTTCATGCGCGAAGCTGTCTTCTCGGCAAGTGCCTAAGTGGTAGTGACAGGTTTCAGGTTTCATGATGCACATGTCACAAGAGGCTTTGGTTTTAAAGCACTTGAAGCAATGGCCTTGTGAAAACGATTTAGATGTTTTAGCACCACATGAAACACAGAAGATTTTACCAGTCCATTCAATCTCGATTTCTTGACCCAAGTTAAATGGAAGGTCAACTTCTGAACGATCTAGGATAAATTTATATTCAACATTTGCCTTGTGTGTATGTTGATCAGTTACACTAAGGTCTTTAAGACCTATATGCATTTTATGGCAAATGCCTTGAAGTTCCATACAGAATTACTCACTCAATATTAAGGATGCGGTTATGGCTGAACTGAACGTCATTACTTCTATGCTAGACGATTTATCTCAAGAACAGCCTATTTCAACTGCATTGTGTATTGGGCAGGATCTCAGCCCAAATCATCATCAATCTATTCAATGGCAATATTTTAGCGTATCTGACTTTTTAAGTCTGCCTTTTACCCAGCGCTATGATTTAGGTTTTGTGCTTTTTGACACGGCAGAAATCCAAAATATAAGCTCACAACAAAAATCACAACTATTGGTGCGTTTAAGAGATTTGATGGCAAAGCGTATTGTGGTGGTGAGTCAATTGCAGGATGAACAACTACTTCGTGCTTTAGGTTTTACTCAACTAATCGATAAAACGACGCATGGTAAAGACTTTGCTTTATGGCAATTTAATATTTTGACTTATAAGCATGTGCCTGACTGGTTCAATTCAAAATTTTGGGCGAATCCTGAAAACTGGAATAAATTCCGTTGGTGATTCGACTACGACTGTATTTTTTCATTCATAGCAAAAATTAACAATTTATCTCTATAGGGTTTTTTTAAACACCGTATGCTGTTTAAAAACCTAGAAAGGATAAAGTGATGACGAACCTTAATAATATTATAGAAATTTTGGCAAAGCAGGCCATGGGCGGTCAGCAACAGTCAAATCAGCAAAGTGGTTTGGGTGGGATTTTGGGTTCGGTGCTTGGACAACTCGGAGCGGGTGGTACGAGCCAAACACAACAGGGTGGTCTGGGTGATATTTTAGGCTCGGTGTTGGGTGGTTTGACTGGTGGGCAGTCGCAGCAGGCGCCAAACTCGCAGAATTCAGGATTCGCAGGCGGTGGAAAAAGTTTATTGATTGCGGTATTGCCTTTGATTTTGGCATGGATTCAACAGCAAGGTGGTTTGCAGGCAGCTTTAGATAAACTCAAAGGGCAAGGTTTAAGCAGTCAGGTTGAGGACTGGGTTTCTACAGGACCTGGAGAAAACGCCAGTGTAAATCCAGAGCAAGTTCAAAACTTGTTTGATGATGCCGCGGTGGAGCAAGTTGCAGAGCAAACTCAAGCGCCGAAGCAAGATATTTATAGTGCGATTTCTACAGTCTTACCACAAATTATTGACTCATTGACACCGCAGGGTGAGCAAACCAGTAAACAAGAAGCCAATGCTGATATTCAACAGGTGATGAATTTAGTATCTGGCTTTTTAAAGCGTTAATGTTAAAAAATCATCTTTGTAAAACTTACCTAGATAAACAAAGCCAGCAAATTTGCTGGCTTTTATTTGCCTATAAGTTGTTGCAATAAAAAACACGCCGAAGCGTGTTTTTTTGTTTTTTAAGTTTGGTTAGACTTAGAAGTCGTAACGGAAACCTAAAGAAAGTGCTGTAGAGTTTTCGTCTTTAGCACCTTTTACAGAGTTACCAAAGCTACGACCTTCTTTCCAAGGAGTAAGGTCTGCATTTTTATCATTTAACATGGTTGCAAGGTTTGCATATACACGTACTGCCTTGTCTAAACGATGTTCAACACCAACCGCTAAAAGGGTAGAGTTTGCATCATCGGTGTCAACGTCACGGTGGAATACCTGACCGCGTACATAAGTTTTCGGTGCCACTTTATAGTCTGCTGCTACGCCAAATACTTGTGCATCAGCATATTTTGCTGCAGTACCTTCTAAATCATGTGTAAGGTATTGGTATAAGCCACCGAAGTTTAATTCAGGTGTAATTTTATATGCTGCCGCAACACGGAAACCATCACGTTCGCCTGCGCCAATTGCAGAGTTTTCTTCGTAACGTTCATAAGCAGCAGCAAAGCCAACCGGACCTTCGTTATAAGTTAAAGCTAGATCGTAAGCTTTATTATCGTCCTGACCTTCACCAGTAGTTGCATCTTTTGGAATTGAAGTTTTTGGATGTAATGATAAAGCTGCAAGTACGTTAAAGCCACCACCGAATTTAGGAGATTTATATTCAACGGTATTTTCGTTTCGTTCATCAAACTTCATATCAGCACGGGTGACGTTACGAATGTCACCAACCATGTTACCAAAAAAGTTCACTGGACCACGAGCCACTTTAAATGGGCTGTCAAAGCGACCTGCACGTACTTGACCAAAGTCACCTTTTAAACCTACAAAGGTATCACGAGTAGAAAAATCAACGCTTTTGTCATCTTGGTCGCCGCTAGCAAAGTTAATTTCTTGCTCGATTTGACCAAAAACAGTCATGCCGTTTTCAAGTTCTTGTTCAGCTTTGAAGCCTAAACGTGATCTGTTTGAAGAAAGACCAACTTCGTTATAGTCAGCGCCATCATCCAGATAGTCTAAAGAAACATGCGCACGGCCATAAATTTTTACGTCAGCAGCCATCGCTAAAGCTGGTGTAAGTAAAGTTGCCCCAACTGCTAATGCGCAAAGTGTTTTTTTCATGTGTAGCTCCAAGAAAGACTTTTTGTTGATTCGTCTATAAAAGGTTATTCAGTCGTCTTTTTATTCATCAGACTTCTGTCTCTTGGCGCTCATTATTGATTACAAATAAGTCATTAATATTAAGGGAATATTACAAAAATATTAAACAACTCAATGTCAAATGCATTTCCACGATAAATTGTTAAGGTGGATTTTGGAGACTTATATTATTGATCTTATTTATTTTTAGACCTAAAAAAAGGAGCCGAAGCTCCTTGATTTGATAGATGGAATTACAAAGCAGCACGAATTTTTTCTGCTTGTGCTTTGATTTTTTCTTGATCACCCATTTGTAACGCATGCTTACCTAGCTCATGTACCGAACTCGGAATGAGGTGGAAATGTACATGGGGAACGGTTTGCCCAGCAGCAGCTCCAGACAGTTGCATGAGGACAATGCCTTGGGCATCCAAACCGACTTCAATGGCTTTTGCTACTTTTTGTACCACTTGAATGGTGTAGGCAGCAGCATCGGCAGGGAGGTCGAGTAAAGTCACCGCAGGTGTCTTGGGTATGACTAAAGTATGACCGTCTGCTTGAGGCATAATATCCATGAATGCAAGAACTTGGTCATCTTCATATACTTTAATGGCTGGAAGTTCACCACGTAAAATTCGTGCAAAAATGTTTTGCTCATCGTAAGCCATGTCTATTCCTTAAGTTTCGCTTAAACTGATTTACTTACAGTTTAATTCTTTTTGACGTTCTTTAAGGGCGTCAAGACGTTGTTGCTCTTTTTCAGAGAATTTCGGTTTAGTGGTGTAGCAATTATCATTGCCAAATTTTGCTTTCGCTTCAGGGTCCTTAAAACAGAAACCTTTAGATGCATAAATGACATCATGATCATCTTTTAATTTTTGACACTCTTGCTCAGGTGATGCCGCAAAACTTTGCGCCCCGATGAATGTTGCAAGACTGGCAAAAACCGCTACAGTCAACTTTTTCATGAGAATTTCCTCAGTTTGTAACATTGTATGTAGTCACGCTATTACTTTATAGGGGTTTGTTCTGTTTATTCAATGGTGAGTTCTTACTCAATTGTAATTTTACTTCATAATTTCTGCATATAATACATAAAATTTATATATATCAAGAGCTTTTAAAATACCAGATACAACTGGATATTCATGTTTTTTATGTAATTTAGCCTATTTCTACAACTTTTTTAGGCTCTAACACTTTTAAATTTCATTGAGAGGGTCACAGTGGGGTGTAATTATTGATCGACTTTATCTAGAAAAATTACAAAGTATAAATAAGCATCAAACAACAACCTTTTGTGGTTTTGGGGTATTTACCGAGAATTTTGAAAATCCACCTATTGATTGGAATTTGAATGATACTTTTATCCAAGACAAGGGGATTAACCAAGATTTTGGTTTATTTGATAGCCCAGATGATTTTTATAATCTACATCAACAAGAGCTCAGTCCGATACAGCGTATAATTTTTAAATATGTAGTTAGACATTTAATGAATCAAAACGTCAATAAAATTAGAAATAAACAAAAAGCCTCTTTATGAGGCTTCTTGTTAGCGTTCATAGAAATAACTTAACTTATGATTAAAGTTAAAGTACGACTTATTGTGATAAACATTACTCTAAAGTAATTTTGCTCCATGACTCATATAGTTTAACTGCGGAAGAAAAATCGCTGTCTGCTTCAGATAAATCACTGGCACTTTGAATTAAACTTTGAGCCAGTCCAATCACAGGTGCGGATAGTTTGGCTTCGCGGACTAAATCAACGGCAATGCCTGTATCTTTTGCTAATAGAGGGAGTGCAAAAGTAAGCGGGAAGCTGCGGTTGAGAATGCGCTGTGGTAAAACAGTTTCAGTTACGCCGCTTTTACCACTAGACGCATTAATGCAATCTAATGCTTCGTTTAAGTTTACACCATGGGCTTTTAGGGTGGTAAACCCTTCGGCCACAGCACAGAGGTTCACAGCCAAAAGCATATTGTTTACGGCTTTAACTGCAAAACCAGCACCTGATTCTCCTACATGTTTAATCAGTTTACCAAATGCTTGAATAGCTGGTAGTGCGCGTTCAAAAGCTGCGGCATCACCACCGATCATAACCGTAAGGGTTGCATTATCAGCACCAATAGTTTGACCGCTCACAGGTGCATCTAAAAAGTCCACACCATGTTGTTTAAGCTGTTCAGCTACTTTTTTTGCAGAAGAGGGTACACCGCTGGTGCAATCGACCCAAATACTGCCTGCTTTAAGCTCAACTTGTGCAAGTAAGTCTTCAATATCTTGACTGGTTGGAAGGCAAGAGAAGACTACATCGGCCTGAACGGCTTGCGCAAGTTCCACCGCCTGTGTGCCATAGGCTTCTGCATGTTGTTTTGCTTTATCAAAATTACGATTCCATACCCACACGTGTTCAAAGTGTTTAGGTAAGTGTGATGCCATGCGATAACCCATGGCGCCTAGACCGATAAATGCAACTGACTGAATCATGTCAAACCTTAGTATTTAAATTTTACTTGAACGTTCACTTAACCACTGAGCCAGTTGTGGCCAAAATTCATCGGCACTACGCTTACTCGACATCAGTCCTAAATGTCCCCCTGGGATAAGAGTAAACGTGACATCGGTGCTACTTGTCAATTGGGTTAATGGTTGAGCTGCCTCTGCTGTAACAAGTTGGTCTGTTGTGCCCGCAGCCACAAGCAATGAGCACCGTATATTTTTTAAAGCTATGCTTTTCTCATTTAATGTGATTAGTCCAGTTTTGAGTGGATTACGCAGCCAAACATTAAAAAGCATGTCTTGGTTGATGCCGCCAGGATAATCAATCATACGATTGAGAAAACCGCCAATGGTGGCATGTTCATACAAAGCTTCATGATCATCTAAATTAAGCAGTAGGTTTTTATGACTTTGAAACCAACCGATAGGATCAATGATTTTAAAACCAAAAGTATTTAATCTCCCAGTGGTATGAAGCAGACGCTTCGGTATTTTGCCCTGATAAATTTGTTGTTGTAATGCTTTGCTTTTTGAAATGATTCGATTGAGATATGCAAAGAACTGACCATTTCGCCCAGATTTATAACTGTCAATTGGACTCCCCAAAACCATTAAATTTTTCACAAAATTGGGTTGATGTAAGGCGGTATACAAGGTCACGAAAATGCCAGCCATACTCCAGCCATGCAGGGAAATTTGCTCACTATCACTATGTTTTAAAATGCTTTGTATACAGAATGGAATATAATGATCAATAAAGGTCAGAAAGTTAAAATGACGGTTATGAATATTTAATTCCCCCCAATCAATCACATATACGGCAAAGCCTTGCTGTTGGAAGTACTTCACCAGTGAGCGATAAGGATAAAGGTCGTAAATAGACATATTGATGGCTAGCGGGACCACAAAAACTAAGGGTTCTTTATACTTACGCACTTCAGGTGTGTAATAGCGAATTTGGGTCAGATCAAATGTTTCAATCACTTCATAAGGTGTGCTTTGTGACAAAATGAGTGACTTTCCATTAAAAATGCGCGTAGAAAGATTCTTTAATTTATTTTGATGCGTTGAAATTTTAGTTTTTAAAGAGTGCATATAGGTCTTAGATCTCAAATAAGCAGAAAGTTTGATCGAAGTCTAATCAATATTCGCGTATTTTACCTTGACCTTAAATAGCCTAGACGCTCAAAATGTTGGCAATTCTTTACAAAGGCAGTCTGTCGACTGAACTAGAGCCATGAGCCAACAAGACGAATTTGAATACCAAATAGATACCTTAGCCATTCGTACTGGGCATACGCGTAGTTTCGAGGGAGAACATGGCGAACCTATCTTTCTAACTTCATCATTTGTCTATGAAAATGCAGCAGAGGCCGCAGCAAAATTTTCAGGTCAAGAGCCAGGGAACATCTACTCGCGTTTTACCAACCCAACTGTTGCAATGTTTGAAAAACGCCTTGCAGCTTTAGAAGGTGCAGAACGTGCAGTGGCAACCAGTTCAGGTATGGCCGCAATTATGGCTGTGGCAATGTCATTTTTAAAACTGGGCGATCATGTGATTTGTTCACGTGCGGTATTTGGTTCGACCGTATCTTTGTTTGAAAAATATGTGGCTAAGTTTGGTGTAACTGTCGACTTTGTCGATTTAACAGATTTAGATGCATGGAAAAATGCCGTTAAGCCTGAAACTAAATTGCTCTTTGTTGAGTCTCCGTCGAATCCTTTGGCTGAAGTGGCAGACGTTCAAGCACTTGCTGATATCGCACATGCCAATGGCGCACTTTTAGCAATTGATAATAGTTTCTGTACACCAGTATTACAGCGCCCAATTGAGTTTGGTGCGGACTTGGTGATTTATTCAGCGACGAAGTATTTGGATGGTCAAGGTCGTGCTCTTGGTGGTGCAGTAGTGGGTAGTCATAAACTACTCGAAGAAGTGTTTGGTTATGTACGTACCACAGGGCCTTCAATGAGTCCTTTCAATGCATGGGTATTCTTAAAAGGCTTAGAGACTTTACGTTTACGTATGCGCGAGCACTCAGCAAGTGCGCAAAAGCTGGCGGAATTCTTAAATACACACCCGAAAGTCGAAAAAGTGTATTACGCGGGTTTACCAGATCATATTGGGCATGAGCTTGCAGCGAAGCAACAAACAGGCTTTGGTGGGATCGTTTCTTTTGAAGTGAAAGGCGAGCGCGAAGGGGCATGGACTGTTATTGACAATACTCAGTTTATTTCAATTACAGGTAACTTGGGCGATGCGAAATCGACCATTACCCATCCTGCAACGACTACCCATGGCAAACTTTCACCAGAAGCGAAACAAGCCGCAGGAATTCGTGAAGGTTTAATTCGTGTTTCTGTTGGTTTGGAAGATATTGATGATATTATTCGCGATATAACACGTGGTTTAGACTTAATCTAATTTTTTAATTTTATGTTCGGAGATTTTAATGAACATTAATATGTTAATGCAACAAGCTCAACGCATGCAAAAAGACATGGAAAGCAACATTAAAAAAGCTAAAGAAGAGCTTGCGCAAACTGAAGTGCATGCTGAAGCTGGTGGTGGTTTGGTTAAAGTAACGATGACTTGCCGTAATGTGGTAAAACGTATCGAAATCAATCCTGAATTATTGCAAGATGATGCAGATATGATTGAAGACTTAATTGCTGCGGCAATGAATGATGCTGCACGTCAAGCCGAAGTAATCACTGAAGAGCGTATGAAAGCTGCGAACTCAGGTGCAGGCTTACCACCAGGTCTTGCTGGTTTATTCTAATTAAGGAATACGTATAGTGTTTAGCGATCGTTTTGATCAATTGGTACAAGCTTTACGTATTTTGCCAAGTGTTGGGCCGAAATCGGCTCAGCGCATGGCGCTTCATCTGATTATGAAAAATCGTGAAGGGGCTGTGGGTCTTGCACATGCTTTGAACGAAGCCACCAGCTATATTCACGAATGCAGTTTGTGTCACTCACTGACCGAAAACGAAGTTTGTGACATTTGCGTCTCGCATGAACGTGACGATCAACTTCTTTGTGTGGTTGAGTCACCCGCAGATGTGATGGCGATTGAGCAAAGTGGCAGTTTCCGCGGTAAATACCATGTATTAGGTGGGCATTTATCTCCACTTGATGGTATTGGGCCTGAAGAGATCGGCATTCCTTATCTAATCCAGCGTTTAGGCGATGGTAAAGTAACAGAAGTGATTTTGGCGACCAATGCAACGGTAGAAGGTCAGGCCACAGCGCACTATTTGGTCGAGGCAACGAAACATTTACCGATCCAAATGACGCGCATTGCACAAGGCGTACCACAGGGTGGTGAACTTGAATATGTCGATAGTCATACCTTAAGCCAAGCTGTACATAATAGAATGCGAATGAAATAAGTATTTCGATACTTGTTTCATTTTTTAGTTGAGCTACAAGATTGAAATCTTGAGTAAGATAAAAAAAATATTAATTTGAATCTAGTTGTATAAAAAAATCACAAAAAACGGCAAATAATTAAAAAACCCTTAGAAATCTTGATAGCTAAATAATCTTATTCAGGTAAGATAGCCCAAAGAGCATCTAGCATTAGACGCAGTAGGATATGTTTCAGTTTATTCAGCAGCAACAAGACTTAACACCAGTCTTGGAAAAAATGGATCGTAACGAAGTCTATGGACTCGATACAGAATTCATCAAAGTCGATACCTTATGGCCGAAGTTAGGCGTATTTCAAATCAATGTCGAAAACAATGTCTATTTACTCGATGGTACGACACTCGATTTATCTGAATTTTGGAATAAACTTTTTCGTGCACAGCAAAATGTCTTTCATGCCTGTAGCGAAGATATCGACCTGATTTATCACTATGCACAGCATAAAACCTTAAACAATGTATTTGATACCCAAGTGGGCATGTCTTTTTTAGGACATGGTCTACAAGTCAGCTATCAAAATGCACTGAAACAAATGTTGGATGTCGATATCGACAAAGGGGAAACGCGTTCAAACTGGTTGGCACGTCCATTAAGCCCTGCACAATTGAGCTATGCGGCAAACGATGTGCTGTACTTAATGAATCTCTCAGAAAAAGTTAAACAAGAACTAGATTCAAAGTCACTTTTACATTTTGCACTTGAAGACTGTCAGCATCTGACGCAAGAAATCGCGACAGAAACGCCTTTGCATTTACTCTATCAAGATATTGGTAACTATCGACATTCACGTCGTCAGTTAATGCAGTTACAGCAGTTGGCTGTATGGCGTGAACAGATGGTGAAAGCGCTTAATACACCACGTAGTTTCATTTTGAAAAACTCAAGCATGATTGATTTGGTTGAGAAAAATCCAAAAAATGCTTTTCAGTTATCGGGTGTAAAAGACATACGTCAAAACGTTGTCCGCGAGCATGGCAAAACCATTTTAGATTTGGTGAAGTTCTTGCCTGAGCAAGCGGATTGGCCGCTACGCATGGCACGTCCGATCCGTCATTCTTCAAAAGATGTGGGAGAGAAGATTGATCACTTAATTCAAAATGTGGTCAATGAAACCAGCATTCCTAAAGAAGTGTTGATGCGCAAAAAGTGGATGAACGCACTGCATCAACATGTGGTTTTTCATAATGATGAGCAAGACTTGCCTGATTATTTATTAGGTTGGCGCTATGATTTGCTAACCCAACCTTTAATTCAACTCCTACGCCGTGATGAAAGCTATCTTTCAACGCAAATGAAAGTCATGGATTAATAATTAGTCAATTGGTCTGAAGTTTGAATATTTATACAAAATCACGACTGATGCGTTAATCATGACTAATGTCAGCTGCTTTTATTTGATGTATCCTGTGGCTTGAGTTATTTGAGTGCTGTTTTAGATATGCAATGTTCTATTTATAAATCAAGCAAAAAAGATGAAATGTATCTTTATATTGCTTGTCCAACTGAAGCTGATCAAGCCGCTGAAGATTTTAGCCCATTGAATGTTTTACCTGAAGCTGTTCGTGTTGCATTTGGTCGAGCGACTTTTGTGATGTCATTAGAGCTGAGTGAAGCGCGTAAATTGGCCCGTGTAAATGTATTGCATGTCATGGATTCGATTCAAACTCAAGGCTTCTTCCTACAAATGCCGCCAGAAGGATTAATCAATCCGAATGCTGCGGCACCAGAAGGCCTTCGTGGCGCATAAAGCATAATTCAGGAGTTGCACCGTGGATAGTTTTCTTTCAATGCTCGATTCAATTCCTGAAGACAGTATTGCTGTCACAGTTTACCTTTTGGGCAGTTTGCTAATTTTGTGGTGTTGGTATTCCATTGCTACACGCCTGCCGAAGCTGTTGGGTGGCATCACATGGATGATGATCTTTGCCATTTTATTGACGCCAACGGTTTCCGAAGGTCCAAACTCATCGATTGCACCGGCTATTTTTGGCTTGCTTTTCGGTGTGTTAACGAAAGAATCAGCACTCATTTGGTCAAATTTGTCACTGATTCTCTTTGTCATGGGTGTGGGGCTTGTGATCGGTTTCTTTTGGTCAAAATATGTGGCTAATAAAACCAAAGCAGTTGTCAGTAACAATCATTCACCGCTGTAATTAATAAAAATAAGGTTTAATCATGTCTGTTGAAACACAACAATTTACGGGTACAGATCAGTACATCGCTACCGATAGTTTAAAACTTGCTGTAAAAGCTGCACGTAGCTTACAAAAGCCTTTGTTGGTCAAAGGTGAGCCGGGTACGGGCAAAACTTTACTGGCTGAACAAGTGGCTGAGAGCTTAGGCTTAAAATTATTGACTTGGCACATCAAGTCAACCACAAAAGCCCAGCAAGGTTTATATGAGTATGATGCGGTTTCACGTCTACGTGACAGCCAACTGGGTGACGACCGTGTTTATGACATTAAAAACTATATTAAACCGGGTAAATTGTGGGAAGCATTCACCAGTGAAGAACGTTGTGTTTTATTGATTGATGAAATTGATAAGGCGGACATTGAGTTTCCAAACGACTTGTTGCATGAATTGGATAAGATGTCTTTTTATGTCTATGAGACGGGCGAAACCATTACTGCATCACAACGTCCTATTGTGATTATTACTTCAAATAATGAAAAAGAACTTCCAGATGCATTCTTGCGTCGTTGTTTCTTTCACTATATTGAATTTCCAGATGATGCAACCATGCGTGAAATTATTGATGTTCATTTTCCGCAAATTTCAACGGCATTGGTCAATGAAGCATTACAAGTTTTCTTCAAATTACGTCAAGTTCCGGGTCTAAAAAAACCACCATCAACCTCTGAGTTGATTGACTGGTTAAGCTTGCTGATGGCCGATGATATGCCAGAAGATGTACTGCGTAATCATGATAAGTCTAAAGCCATTCCACCTTTATATGGCGCACTCATTAAAAACGAACAAGATGTACAGTTGCTTGAACGTTTAGCCTTCATGTCCCGTCGCTAAAGGAGAAACACGCATGTTTGTGCGCTTGTTTTATACCTTACGCAAATACGGTGTTCCCGTCTCGACGCGTGAACTGATCGATCTGAATGAAGCTGTTGCTTCAGGTTTGGTCTTTGCCGATCAAGACGAGTTCTATCAACTCGCCAAAACGATTATGGTGAAAGATGAACGCTTCTTTGACAAATTTGACCGAGGGATGAAAGACTATTTTGATGGGATTTCAACTTTTGATTTAGATGATTTACTGAATAAAGTTCAAAAGTTACCGAAAGACTGGTTCGATTTAGAACTCTTAGAAAAGCATCTAACTCCTGAGCAGCGTGAAGAATTAAAGAAAGCCGGCTCATTAGAAGAACTCATGAAAATGCTGGAAGAACGCTTACGCGAACAGCATAAGAAACATCAGGGTGGAAACAAGATGATCGGCACTGGAGGAACGTCTCCATTTGGTGCTTATGGTGATCATCCTGAAGGGGTGCGTATTGGTGGGCCGGGACGTAAGCGTTCTGCTGTAAAAGTTTGGGAACAACGTAAATATCAGAATTTGGATGATGATCAGATTCTCGGAACGCGTCAGATGCAAATGGCATTGCGTCGTTTGCGTAAGTTTGCCAGACAAGGTGCGGCTGAAGAGTTAGACATCGACGGTACAATTCGTGAAACCGCGAAGCAAGGCATACTCGATGTGCAGCTCGTGCCTGAACGTCGTAATCGCATTAAGGTGCTGATGTTGTTTGATGTGGGTGGATCGATGGATTCACACATTGCACAATGCGAAAAACTTTTTAGTGCGGCGAAAACTGAGTTTAAAACCTTAGAGTATTTCTATTTCCATAACTGTTTATATGACTATGTTTGGAAGGACAATGTACGTCGCTCAAGCACCCGTATGAATACGTGGGATTTATTCAATACCTATGGACGCGACTATCGTGTAATTGTGGTTGGGGATGCTTCTATGGCACCTTATGAACTCAATTCTGTGGGTGGTTCGGTTGAATATATGAATGATGAAGCAGGCAATGTCTGGCTGCAGCGTTTACGCAATCATTTTGAAAAAACAGCATGGTTGAACCCAGAAGAAGATCGTTATTGGCATTACACCCATACGATTGGTTTAATTAAGCAAATTTTTGAAGACCATATGTACCCAATGACTCTCAAAGGCGTTGAGGATATGACCAAGTATTTAGCACGATAACGCTGGAAATAAAGCACATTTGAAGAATAAGGATCATAAAATAATGGACCATCAAATTAATGGTATTGCTTTGCCGAATGATGCGGGCTTTTTTGGCAACTATGGTGGTCAGTTTATTCCACCTCACTTAAAAGTGGCAATGGATGACATTAAAGTTGCTTACGAGCAAATTCGTGCAACAGAAGAATTTCAAACTGAACTTGCTGAACTGTTTGCACACTATGTTGGTCGTCCAAGTCCGTTGTTTTATGCAAAACGGTTATCTGAACAGTTGGGCGGGGCACAGATTTATCTTAAACGTGAAGACTTAAACCACACAGGCGCACATAAAATTAATCACTGTTTGGGTGAAGCGCTGCTTGCAAAATATATGGGTAAAACCAAAGTGATTGCAGAAACGGGTGCAGGCCAACACGGCGTTGCATTAGCAACAGCCTGTGCTTTGGTCGGGATTCCGTGTGAAATTCATATGGGGCAGGTGGATATTGAAAAAGAACATCCCAATGTCGTCAAAATGAAAATCCTTGGAGCAACACTCATTTCAGTGACACGTGGTACTGCAACGCTGAAAGATGCTGTGGACAGTGCTTTTGAAGAGTATTTAAAAGATCCAACCCATTATATCTATGCTATTGGTTCGGTTGTTGGGCCACATCCATTTCCAATGATGGTGCGAGACTTCCAGTCGATTATTGGTAAAGAAATTAAAGCACAAACCCATGATCGCTTTGGTGCTAACCCAGATTATGTGGTTGCATGTGTGGGTGGCGGTTCAAATGCTATGGGTGCTTTCACCGCATTTTTAAACGATGTAGATGTGAAACTGATTGGTGTCGAACCAGCAGGTCATGGTCTTGATACCGACATGCACTCGGCAACCTTAACTTTAGGTAAACCAAGTCAGATTCATGGTATGGCGTGTTATGTACTTGAAAATGATCAAGGTGAACCGTTACCAGTACACTCAATTGCTTCAGGTCTAGATTATCCTGGCGTCGGGCCTCAGCACAGTCTGCTGAAAGACTTGGGTCGTGTCGAATATACCACTGCGACTGATCAAGAGTGCTTGGATGCGTTTATGCGGTTGTCACGAGTTGAAGGGATTGTCCCTGCGCTTGAAAGTTCACATGCCGTGGCGTGGGTACTTCGTGAAGCTCCAAAGTTGGCCAAAGATATTAAAATTGTGGTGAATGTATCTGGTCGTGGCGACAAAGATGCAGATTATGTCGCTGCAAAATTAGGTCTGAATTAAGTTTTAAGCCTTTCATAGTCATATAAAAAAATCCCTGTTTAGAGCAGGGATTTTTTATGATCTTGGTTTTATATTTTTATCATTAATAGCCAATGCTGAGTATGCGTTTATGGTTGAACACCTAAATATTAAAACTTAACCTGAAATATACTGTTGTAGTTGCTCAATCAGTTTCTTTTGATCATCCATTGCCGCTTTCACCAAGTCACCAATAGAAATGAGTCCCAATAATTGATCTTGTTCAACCACGGGCAAATGACGTAGGTGGCGGTCTGTCATCAGGTCTAAACATTCTTCAACCGTAACTGCTGTTGTGACCGTTAGTACTTTTGCTGTCATAATTTCATTGACTGTGGTTTGCTTCGAACTACGTTCCATCAACATGACTTTGCGCATATAGTCACGTTCGGACAATATACCTACAACACGTTCTTCTTGTGTGACCACAAGTGCACCAATGCCTTTATCTGCCATAAGTGAAATTGCTTCAAGAACCGTGGCTTCAGGGCTGATGGTGTAGATTGCTTGATGTGCTTTATCTTTTAATACTTGAGCAACATTGGTCATAGGGCATATCCTCAGTTGTGGTTATTGTTTTATATTTAAATTAGCGCGATTTAAAAAAAAAGCAAATACTTTACAGTCATAGCTCTCAATAAAATAATAAGTTCATTGAACTTTATTGTTCTCAATGAACCTTAAGCTGGCTCTAGAATAGCGTCATTGAAGAAAAAGTGACGCATTTGAGACGTACTGAGCTTCATACGCTTTGTGCCATTACATAGCGCAGGGGTGACTTTTAAGCGTGATAGAGTAGGCAGTAATGCGCTCTGGAAATCCTGCGGTGTGATTTTTTTAGGAATATAGTTTGGCCAGTGCAATTGAGCATATTGATGTGCGTGTAAACCATTGAGCCAAAAAGGGAAAACATAGTCATCATGATCTGAGGTCATCGCCCAGCCTTGCTGTTCAGTGTTGTAAAGCCCCCAAAGAATACCGCAGTACATCATGCCTCTTAGAATATTGATTTTTAAATATAAATGATTTGAAATCGGTTGGAGTTTTAAAATTTTGTACATAGCGTTATGTCAGTAAGGAACATGACGCTATTTTAAATAATTAAGATGAAAGTTCAGTGTAAGCTTTGCATAACTATGTAAATAAATATGTCATATCAAAATGTTAGGCTCAAAAAAACGCCACCTAGGTGACGTTTTATTATGCTTTCATGGTGGCAAGCTGTTGCCAGTATTGTGCTTTCAGCGAGTCACGTTCTACGCGGAAACCTTGATAATAAAGTTCTGCTAAAAATAGTGCTGCTTTACCGTGGCCAGCGCGTGCAACGCTTTCTAACTGTTGTACTGCTTCTGCGAAGTTCATTTGTGATTGAATGGTGTTTACTGCATCCGCATACGCATGTTCTAAGTCATGATGAGAGATTTGTTGAATCATATTAAGCTCCTTATTCTAATTATGATCACTTAAAGGTATTTTTACCTTTAGGTATAAATATCACGCTAATGTTAAATATTTATTACAAATTGCTGGAATTGTCAAATATATTGTCGAGTATTCTTCATCTTATTTTGTTTACATGATTAAACAATGAACAATCAAAGGATTGAATATGATAATAAAACAGGAAACTGTATTTTATAAGGAGAATAACATGACAAATACATTAGACGGTTTTGATTTTGATATGCCTCCAACTGTTTCTCAAATTGTAGCGTTGGCGCAATATCACCGAACACTATTAGATGAAGCAGTTTTTCATCAAGAAATTCATCTTGGTGATTTTTGTTTGGCACAACGTAAACGAGTTTATGATTTCACACGTCAGCTTGATGAAAATCAACGGGCTGATTTTTATGAAACATACAATGGAGAGCTAAGACGTATTGCAGATGACGATCCTGCACACCCTGCAGATGCAGAAAATGGTGTTGGGGCTTTCGCCATTATGATTGCATTGGGGGTAATTGCCTTAGTGCTCTATTTTGCAGTTATTCGTAGCATTGTTGGTTAGACTTCTGCTTTACAAACAATCTGACTTGCTGAAATTATGTCCTCTTTAGCATTAATGGGGGCATTTTTCAGCATTTCAACTTGTGATTATGCAATTCGCTACTTACACTAGTTTCACTAGAGGTAGGTTATGCACATTGCGATCCAAAAAATTCTTAAATTAAAATCACAGATTACACTTGTACAAATTTATAATGGTTTGATGGCGTCGATCATTATGCTTATTGTCATTTTATCGAGTATCGCTTTATCTCGGCCCATTTCTCCAAACCAATTTGAAAATGTAAGTCGATTATCTCATCAAGCGACTTTCCCAGAAACACAAGAGATGGCTCAAGATCTGGTTTTGGAAAACCAGATTTCCTATATTGATTACTTTAGATTAATGCAAGCTCATCAGTTTGAGCAGAATCGGGCGAAGCAGCTTCCGGCATTGGCTCCGGAGGTTCAATAATCGCAGGAATTTGATCAGGATGCGGCATGCTTTGCTTAATATTCGGGTCAAGATTCAATTCTAAAATATGTCGAAGTTGCTCTTTATCTAAAGCATTACTGACAATCACAAGGGTAAGACTTTCAGGGTGAATGTGTTTACGTATTGCATTTTGGACATCTAAAGGCGTGATCGCAGCTAAACGTTTTGGGTAGTCGGCTAAATAATTCGCATCTTGTTGATAAAACCCTATAGAGCCCAGTTGTGCGTTGATGTTTGCATTGCTGCTATAGCTGTTAGGTAGGCTGCGTAACATACCGGCTTTAGTTTCTTCTAACTGCTGTGCATCAATTGGTTGATGGACAAAGTCAACTAGGGCTTTATGCGCCACTTGTATGCTGTCTATGAGCTGATCTTGCTGGGTTGAATAACTTAGACTAAAACTTCCAGCCGCTTGGCTAAATGTAAAAGCACTGTTTGCTCCATAGGTGTATCCACGTTTAACGCGTAGTTCTTTCATTAAAATGGAGCTAAATCCACCACCACCCAACATACGGTTAGCCAGTTCGAGCGCTAAACGATCCGGATCATCCCGTGTGGTTGATAGATGTCCCATGGTGACGTGGGCTTGAGTTGAATTAAACACAATGTGTTGAATATCAAAGTTAGGTTTATCTTGCGGTAGAGCAAGTGGCTTTGCTGCTTCACCTTGTGGGAGGGCTGCACTTATTCGTTCAGCCAGTTTCTGTGCTTGTTTCACACTGAGTTGGCCTGTCAGTGCAATATTCATATTTTGACTAACCAGAAATTCGTCTCTGAATTTTTTTAAGTGCTGAGTCGTAATTTTTTTAATACTGCCATTGGTTCCTGTAATCGGTTCAGCATAAGGGTGCGAACCGTAGAGCGCGCGATAAAAGCGAATACTCATCAATCGACTCGGGCTTTCTTTCAATTGCTTCTGACCTACTTGGGTATTGCTCACCATCAAACTAATACTGTTATTTTTAAAAGTAGAGTCTTTTAATACTTCAAGCATGGTACTCACTGCAGCATCTAGTTTTTTAGGGTCAGACAACGAACGCAGTCGAACCACAAACATGTCACGGTGTGCAGCTACACTAAAACGAGCCCCGACTTGTTCAAAGGTATTCGCGATTTCAACTGCATCATGTTGAGTAGTGCCTTCATCAATGAGTTGTGCCGCCATATTGGCAACACCATATAGGCCTTTTTCTACTTCTATATCTCGTGCAGAGCCTGCATTAAAGGTAAGTTGAATATCCACCATAGGTAAGGCGGGTGACTCAACAAATAGACTTCGAACTTTGTATTTATTTTTAAGTTCGTGTACATGTGGTGCTGTATAAAGGTCGCTAGTTTGAACTTGTTTTAAGCTTTGTAGGGAAGCAATAGACTGTAATGTACGTGGGTCATCATTGCTAATACTACTTGCACTTACATCTGCAATTACATTGGTAGTGCAAAAGATAGACATGGTAATAAATAATAGGTGAAAGATGGTCTTTTGATTTTTCATTATTTTGTGGCCTTCTTTTCTGGTTGAAGGTACAAGGTACTTAAGTTATTACGAACAAAAGCGGTTTGGGCAACGTGCTGAATATCTTCAGGTGTAACCGCTTCAAAATGCTGTGGAAGCTGATCCATCAGCCGATAATTCAAGCCATTCACGGCTAAGTTTCCAATCATCTTTGCTTGCCCGATAATGTCATCTTGACCATAAATTAAGTTTGCAACAAAGCGTGTGCTAATCCGTTCAAGCTCTTGTGGTTGAACAAGTTCTGTTTTGAGTCGCTCAACTTCATGTTCAATGGCTTTTTGTAGTTCGGGAAGTTCCACGCCAGTGACTGGAAGTGCGGAGATACTAAATAGACTGTCTCCACGGTTATAAGGGTCATAACTGACACTCAGTGCGGTTGCTAATTTTTTGTCGCGTACAAGGCGCTGTTGTAATCGAGAGCTGATCCCGCTATCTAATAAGCTTCGAATAAGTGTGAGTGCATAAACATCTTCTGGATTGCTTGCTGTTGCAAGCGATTTCACATTCCAAGCCATATATAAATTTGGCACCTCAACATTGGTATTTTGCTCCATGTGACGGTAACCAATGTTCTCAAACTCAGTCACATCATTGCGTACAGGTGTTGGATGACTTTTGATGTCGCCAAAGTATTTTTGAACTTGTCTGAGGGCGGATTCTGCATTGACATCACCCACAATCACCAAGATCGCATTGTTTGGGCTATACCATTTTTGATACCACTGTTTCACGTCATCTAGACTTATGTTTTGCAAGTGTTTCATGTGCCCAATGACAGGTTGACGATAGTGGCTTGTGGGATACGAAATCCATTTAAAACGTTCGAAAGCGAGTGAGCGTGGGTTGTCGTCGGTACGCAGGCGTCTCTCCTCCATCACCACTTTAATTTCAGGGTCAAAGTCTTGCTTACGTAGTAAGAGATTGCGCATACGATCGGCTTCAAGCTCTAGAGCCATCGGGAAGTAAGTTTTAGGATAAAGCTGATAGTAATTGGTGTAATTGGTAAATGTTGCGGCATTTACTGTACCGCCATAAATTCGACTTAAGCGACTGAATTCGTCATTGGGAACTTTGGATGTGCCTTTAAACATCATATGTTCCAGCACATGCGAAATACCCGTTATATTTCCAGACTCATCGGTACTGCCGACTTTGTACCAAATTTGGGTCATGACCATTGGGGAGCGATGATCTTCACGGATAATTACTTGCAAGCCATTGCTTAAAGTAGTTTCAAAACTACTGCGGGTAAGTTCACTGCGTATTTGTGCATGGGTAGTTATAGGTAAACAAACTAGAGTTAAACCCAGTGCAACTAAACTTTTTTTATAAGAATGCGTGACTAATAAGTGATGCATATAAAATTTGGGCTCAGGTTGAGGTGAAGTTAAAGCATTTCAATAAATAACCATTCTTAAGAAAAATGCGAAGTAGATCAAGCGCCAGAAGTATTGATTTGTTAAGTGTTTACATAAAGTATTGTTGCTAAGCGAAAGCCTATCTTTTATGGTAGAATCCGTCTTTTTTAACGCAGTGCTTTTCAAGGATTCGGCATGCAACAGCAATCTAATGAGCAGAACAAATTTTTGATTGATGCTGATATCGGGGATGACGATGTCACACTACCAAGTTTACCTGTGGTCAATGTGCCAATCGTTGAAACAAAAGAGCAAACAGTTGTTAGTCCAGTTGTGGTTGCTGAAACAAGCGCAGAAGAAGCAGATGCATCTGCAAAAGGCGGTTTCTTTAGCCGCATGAAAGAAGGGTTAACCAAAACCCGTAAAAACCTTGCTGATGGTATGGTCAATATTTTGATCGGCGGTAAGGAAATTGATGATGAACTGCTTGAAGAAGTTGAAGAGCAGCTTCTAGTAGCCGACATCGGTGTTGATGCAACGAAAACCATTATTACCAACTTAACTGAACGTACTGCACGTGGCGATTTAATTTACTCGCACTCGCTCTATAAAGCACTTCAGGAAGAGTTGGTGGCTTTACTAGCACCACGTGTGAAACCTTTACATATCGATCCGAATAAAACACCTTATGTGATTTTGGTGGTGGGTGTAAACGGTGTGGGTAAAACCACAACCATTGGTAAATTGGCAAAACGTTTACAAGGTGAAGGCAAGAAAGTGATGCTTGCTGCAGGGGATACTTTCCGTGCGGCAGCGACTGAGCAGCTTCAAATTTGGGGTGAACGTAATAATATTGCCGTAGTCGCCCAAGGTCATGGTGCTGACAGTGCTTCCGTAATTTTCGATGCGTTTGAAAGTGCGCGTGCGAAAGGTGTTGATGTCTTGATTGCAGATACCGCAGGTCGTTTACATAACAAAGGTCATCTCATGCAAGAGTTAACCAAAGTAAAGCGTGTCATGCAAAAAATCGATGCGACTGCGCCACACGAAGTTATGTTGGTGGTCGATGCAGGAACGGGTCAAAATGCGATTAATCAAGTAGAAATGTTTGATGAGGCAGTTGGTTTGACAGGCCTGACGATTACCAAGCTCGATGGTACTGCGAAAGGTGGTGTACTATTTAATATTGCCAGTCGTACGCATGTTCCAATTCGCTTCATTGGTGTCGGCGAGAAAATTGACGACTTACGTCCTTTCTCTGCAAAATCCTTTGTTGCTGCTTTGTTCGAAACAGAGAAATAAGACTCAACAATACTGTTTTTAAAGTGTTAGATCAGTCACATAAACTCCGCTAAATGCGGAGTTTATTTTTTGATTCAATTTGTTTGTTTTAAAAACAAGCATTTAGAAATCACGTAATGAATATAAGTGATTCTCCTGCGATTACACTAGCGCCTAACACAATAGGCATCACTGTACATTTTGGGGAACACGGTATGGCTTTATTACATAAAATTGGACAAGTTCTAACAACTGACTTAACCAAAGACTTAAAATTTAAAAAAAATCACGAAGAAGACCTAAAACAAAGCACATTTATCGATCAACTAAAAAAGCGACGTAGTATTTATGTTTTAGGGAAGCGTGTGCACTTAAGTCAGGTGTATTTAGCTGAATTGATCCAAGAGGCTGTGCGAAGTTGTCCTTCGGCACATAATTCACAAAGTACTTGTATTGTGATTTTAATGGGTGACGCGCATCATCACTTTTGGAATGTCGTAAAAGAAGTGCAGCGCAAGTTAGTCCCCGCGCATATTTTTGCTGGTGCAGAACTGAAGGTTGATCAATGCTCGGCAGGATTTGGTACAGTTCTATTCTATGAAGATCAGCAGATCATTCAACAATTACAAAAGAAAATTCCTTTTGATGCGGCAGAATTTCCAGTTTGGTCAGAGCAAGTTTCAGGTATGGCCCAATATGCTGTATGGACTTGTTTAGCAGATGCAGGTTTGGGTGCATCATTACAACATTATAACCCGAGTATTGATGCTGACATTTCAAAGGTTTTTGAGATTCCAAAACATTGGCTGTTACGCGCGCAATTGGTCTTTGGTTCGATAGAAGAAAAAGTCGCTGAAAAAGAACATTATAAAGATGAAGAGCGCTTTATGATTTATGCATAATAACATGAGATAATCTTTAGTGGTTTCTAGATCAAGTTTTGTAATGTTATGGCATATTGTTCTATTTTTAAGACACTATGTCGCTGAATTAAGCATGTTCAAATTTGAAATTATAGCTATGATGAATATGAATCTGCATATAACAAGATCGTGAGATCGCTGAGGAAAATAACATGTCATTTTTAGACTACATCAAACAACGTCGTACCATTTATGCTGTTGGTAAAAATGTAGCATTAACACCAGAACAAATTGAATCTGTAATTAAAGAAGCAGTAAATCACAGTCCTTCTGCATTTAACTCACAGACTTCTCGTATTGTGACTTTGTTTGGTGAGTCGCATTTACAGTTTTGGAATGTGGTGCGTGAAACTTTACGTAAAATTGTTCCAGACGCTGCTTTTGAAGGCACAAATGCAAAAATTAATAGCTTTGCTGCAGGCTATGGTACGGTTTTATTTTATGAAGACCAAGATGTTGTAAAATCATTGCAGGAACAATTTGCGCTTTATGCAGATAATTTCCCAGTGTGGTCTGAACATTCTTCTGCAATTGCTCAATTTGCCGTATGGACTGCGTTATCTGAACAAAATATTGGTGCGTCATTACAGCATTACAATCCAATCGTAGATGCTGAGATTGCAGAGATCTTCGATATCCCTGCGAATTAGAAACTTCGTGCACAACTTGTTTTTGGTTCGATTGAAGCGCCTGCGGGTGAAAAAACATTTATGGCTGAAGCGGATCGCTTTAAAACATTCAATTAATCGCTAGTCATTAAAATGAAAAAGAGCAGAGTAGATCTGCTCTTTTTTTTGTTTAAGGATTTATCTTTAAAATATCAAAGCTTAGCACTATATATTGTAGTTGCGAATTGGTTCTAAGCTCAGAAATTGTCATAAAATTGTCATTTATACACTGCATAGTGCAACTAAACTTTAATAAACCATCGATAGAGTGTAAAAATGACCTTACGCATAACCCTTGTAACAGCAGCATTGATGTTGAGTACTTCAGTATTTTCAGCAGTGATTATTACTGCTCCAGAGGAAATAAAAATTGAAGGCTTAAATGGGCAAGAGGTTAAGAGTCGTTTATTCAGTTCTGACAACAAATATAATATTGATGCAGGTGAAAATATTATCAGTGTCCGCTATACCCAGTTTTTTGAAGAGCATCCGGGTATTGGCTCACACGATATCGTTCGCTCAGGGATTGTGAATATTAAAACCCCAATTTTACAAGACCAACAGTCTTACCGTTTTGCACTGATCAATCCTCCGCAAAACCATGATGATGCCAAGGCTTATGCCAAGCAGCCGATCTTTGGTTTATACAATGCCAAAAATCAGTTACTGGTTGAGCAAAAGGGCAGTAAAACTCAAAATGCAGGTATTCTTCAAAATCTATTTACTGATGCACCAACCGATCTAACTCAAAAAGCAACGACAGTGGTACAACCTGCACCGGTCTATACGTCACAAGCTGTTGTTGCGAAAGCTGGGACAGATAAACAAAAAGATTTAACAAGTTCTGGTAGTGCTCAACAATTAATTAATACTTGGAAAAGTGCATCTAAATCTGAACGCCAAGCGTTTATGGCTTGGCTTGCTGAACAAGCACAGTAGCTGGTACATTCTAAAAAAACAGCGTTAGCTGTTTTTTTTATTTAGATAGCGCATTTATATGGTGGATAACTTGATGGTATTGGCTATAATTTAATCTAAAACGTTTATTTTGATTTAAAAATAACCGGTCGGGTGGATTTTTTAAATTATTTATTTAAATGCACTTGCGCTGCAAATAAAACTGTATAGAATACGCAGCACACCAACGCAATGTAGTGAATAACTTAGAGCGAAGGTCTTGCTGATGACGAATCAGCAAGAAGATCATTAAGAGATTATGAAGAACAACTTGTGTGGATTTTTACTGATTGATCGATCGAAAATATTTCATTGATTGATGGTAAAAATTACTCGAAGTTTATTTGAGAAATATTTGTCAGAAAATTGATGAGCCAAGATTTGTAGCCATAAGCTACTAATGATTTTTAACTGAAGAGTTTGATCATGGCTCAGATTGAACGCTGGCGGCAGGCTTAACACATGCAAGTCGAGCGGAGCGAAGGTGCTTGCACCTTAGCTTAGCGGCGGACGGGTGAGTAATGCTTAGGAATCTGCCTATTAGTGGGGGACAACATTCCGAAAGGAATGCTAATACCGCATACGCCCTACGGGGGAAAGCAGGGGATCTTCGGACCTTGCGCTAATAGATGAGCCTAAGTCAGATTAGCTAGTTGGTGGGGTAAAGGCCTACCAAGGCGACGATCTGTAGCGGGTCTGAGAGGATGATCCGCCACACTGGGACTGAGACACGGCCCAGACTCCTACGGGAGGCAGCAGTGGGGAATATTGGACAATGGGCGCAAGCCTGATCCAGCCATGCTGCGTGTGTGAAGAAGGCCTTTTGGTTGTAAAGCACTTTAAGCGAGGAGGAGGCTACTTGGATTAATACTCTAGGATAGTGGACGTTACTCGCAGAATAAGCACCGGCTAACTCTGTGCCAGCAGCCGCGGTAATACAGAGGGTGCGAGCGTTAATCGGATTTACTGGGCGTAAAGCGTGCGTAGGCGGCTTTTTAAGTCGGATGTGAAATCCCTGAGCTTAACTTAGGAATTGCATTCGATACTGGGAAGCTAGAGTATGGGAGAGGATGGTAGAATTCCAGGTGTAGCGGTGAAATGCGTAGAGATCTGGAGGAATACCGATGGCGAAGGCAGCCATCTGGCCTAATACTGACGCTGAGGTACGAAAGCATGGGGAGCAAACAGGATTAGATACCCTGGTAGTCCATGCCGTAAACGATGTCTACTAGCCGTTGGGGCCTTTGAGGCTTTAGTGGCGCAGCTAACGCGATAAGTAGACCGCCTGGGGAGTACGGTCGCAAGACTAAAACTCAAATGAATTGACGGGGGCCCGCACAAGCGGTGGAGCATGTGGTTTAATTCGATGCAACGCGAAGAACCTTACCTGGTCTTGACATAGTAAGAACTTTCCAGAGATGGATTGGTGCCTTCGGGAACTTACATACAGGTGCTGCATGGCTGTCGTCAGCTCGTGTCGTGAGATGTTGGGTTAAGTCCCGCAACGAGCGCAACCCTTTTCCTTATTTGCCAGCGGGTTAAGCCGGGAACTTTAAGGATACTGCCAGTGACAAACTGGAGGAAGGCGGGGACGACGTCAAGTCATCATGGCCCTTACGACCAGGGCTACACACGTGCTACAATGGTCGGTACAAAGGGTTGCTACCTAGCGATAGGATGCTAATCTCAAAAAGCCGATCGTAGTCCGGATTGGAGTCTGCAACTCGACTCCATGAAGTCGGAATCGCTAGTAATCGCGGATCAGAATGCCGCGGTGAATACGTTCCCGGGCCTTGTACACACCGCCCGTCACACCATGGGAATTTGTTGCACCAGAAGTAGGTAGTCTAACCGCAAGGAGGACGCTTACCACGGTGTGGCCGATGACTGGGGTGAAGTCGTAACAAGGTAGCCGTAGGGGAACCTGCGGCTGGATCACCTCCTTAACGAAAGATTGACGATTGGTAAGAATCCACAACAAGTTGTTCTTCATGACGATGTATCTGAGGGTCTGTAGCTCAGTTGGTTAGAGCACACGCTTGATAAGCGTGGGGTCACAAGTTCAAGTCTTGTCAGACCCACCATGAGCGAGGGTCGGCGAAACATGTTTCGCCCGAGCGCAAGACGAGAGCTATGCTCGAGTTAAGCATTCGCCTTAACACAGTTTACGATACATCGAATCACAGATGATAAGCTGGGGACTTAGCTTAGTTGGTAGAGCGCCTGCTTTGCACGCAGGAGGTCAGGAGTTCGACTCTCCTAGTCTCCACCAAATTTTAAGAATAGAAAACTTAAAGCACTGCTTTAAGGCTTTTCCTTGAAATTTAAGCAAGAAGCTATGCTTCGCGCAGATAGGTTGGATTATAGAATTTAGTAAGTTGAAGCTTATTAACTTCTGTGATTTATCACAGTTTCCTGACCTGACGAAGGCTGGAAAAATCATTAACAGAATATATTTGAGTTGAAATAATTTGTTCATACTCGTTTTTAAGATCGACATTAACAGTGATTTATTACTGATTGATGAAGGTTGAAGAAATGAGTTACTAGCGAAATTAACTGAATCAAGCGTTTTGGTATGTGAATTGAATTGAAGCTGTACAGTGTTTAAGTACACAGAACAACAAACTGTAAGGAAGTGATGAGAAATCATCATAGACTGTCTTAATCCTACTTGTAGGGATTAACGACTGTTTGGGGTTGTATAGTCAAGTAATTAAGTGCATGTGGTGGATGCCTTGGCAGTCAGAGGCGATGAAAGACGTAATAGCCTGCGATAAGCTCCGGGGAGGCGGCAAATATCCTGTGATCCGGAGATTTCTGAATGGGGAAACCCACCTGTCATAAGGCAGGTATCGTATGATGAATACATAGTCATACGAGGCGAACGAGGGGAAGTGAAACATCTCAGTACCCTTAGGAAAAGAAATCAATTGAGATTCCCTCAGTAGCGGCGAGCGAACGGGGAAAAGCCCATTAAGTCATATCAGTTTTAGTGGAATGCTCTGGGAAGTGCAACCATAGTGGGTGATAGTCCTGTACACGAAAGGGCTGATATGATGATGTCGAGTAGGGCGGGGCACGTGAAACCTTGTCTGAATATGGGGGGACCATCCTCCAAGGCTAAATACTCCTGACTGACCGATAGTGAACCAGTACCGTGAGGGAAAGGCGAAAAGAACCCCTGTGAGGGGAGTGAAATAGATCCTGAAACCGCATGCATACAAGCAGTGGGAGCCGACTTGTTCGGTGACTGCGTACCTTTTGTATAATGGGTCAGCGACTTACATTCAGTAGCGAGGTTAACCGCATAGGGGAGCCGTAGAGAAATCGAGTCTTAATAGGGCGTTTAGTTGCTGGGTGTAGACCCGAAACCGGGTGATCTATCCATGAGCAGGTTGAAGGTTGGGTAACACTAACTGGAGGACCGAACCCACTGTCGTTGAAAAGCCAGGGGATGACTTGTGGATAGGGGTGAAAGGCTAATCAAACTCGGTGATAGCTGGTTCTCCCCGAAAGCTATTTAGGTAGCGCCTCGGACGAATACCATTGGGGGTAGAGCACTGTTTCGGCTAGGGGGTCATCCCGACTTACCAAACCGATGCAAACTCCGAATACCAATGAGTACTATCCGGGAGACAGACTGCGGGTGCTAACGTCCGTAGTCAAGAGGAAAACAATCCAGACCGCCAGCTAAGGCCCCAAAATTATAGTTAAGTGGGAAACGATGTGGGAAGGCATAGACAGCTAGGAGGTTGGCTTAGAAGCAGCCACCCTTTAAAGAAAGCGTAATAGCTCACTAGTCGAGTCGGCCTGCGCGGAAGATGTAACGGGGCTAAAACTATATGCCGAAGCTGCGGATTTGCAATTTATTGCAAGTGGTAGGGGAGCGTTCTGTAAGCCGATGAAGGTGTATTGAGAAGTATGCTGGAGGTATCAGAAGTGCGAATGCTGACGTGAGTAACGACAATGCGAGTGAAAAACTCGCACGCTGAAAGACCAAGGGTTCCAGTCCAACGTTAATCGGGGCTGGGTGAGTCGACCCCTAAGGCGAGGCCGAGAGGCGTAGTCGATGGGAAATTGGTTAATATTCCAATACTTCTATGTAATGCGATGAGAGGACGGAGAAGGTTAAGTCAGCCTGGCGTTGGTTGTCCAGGTGGAAGGTTGTAGGCATGTATCTTAGGCAAATCCGGGGTACTCTATGCTGAGAACTGATAGCAAGCTGTACTTGTACAGTGAAGTGGCTGATACCATGCTTCCAGGAAAAGTCTCTAAGCTTCAGTTACATAGGAATCGTACCCGAAACCGACACAGGTGGTCAGGTCGAGTAGACCAAAGCGCTTGAGAGAACTCTGCTGAAGGAACTAGGCAAAATGGTACCGTAACTTCGGGAGAAGGTACGCTGCCGACGGTGATAGGATTTACTCCTTGAGCTATTGGCAGCCACAGAAACCAGGCCCCTGCAACTGTTTATTAAAAACATAGCACTCTGCAAACACGAAAGTGGACGTATAGGGTGTGATGCCTGCCCGGTGCTGGAAGGTTAATTGATGGGGTTAGCGTAAGCGAAGCTCTTGATCGAAGCCCCAGTAAACGGCGGCCGTAACTATAACGGTCCTAAGGTAGCGAAATTCCTTGTCGGGTAAGTTCCGACCTGCACGAATGGCATAATGATGGGGGCGCTGTCTCCAGCAGAGACTCAGTGAAATCGAATTCGCCGTGAAGATGCGGTGTACCCGCGGCTAGACGGAAAGACCCCGTGAACCTTTACTGCAGCTTGACATTGAACTTTGATCTTACTTGTGTAGGATAGGTGGGAGGCTTTGAAACCGAGACGCTAGTTTCGGTGGAGCCAATCTTGAAATACCACCCTGGTAATATTGAGGTTCTAACTCTGTCCCGTTATCCGGGACGAGGACCATGTCTGGTGGGTAGTTTGACTGGGGCGGTCTCCTCCTAAAGAGTAACGGAGGAGTACGAAGGTGCGCTCAGCGTGGTCGGAAATCACGCGTAGAGTATAAAGGCAAAAGCGCGCTTAACTGCGAGACCCACAAGTCGAGCAGGTACGAAAGTAGGTCTTAGTGATCCGGTGGTTCTGTATGGAAGGGCCATCGCTCAACGGATAAAAGGTACTCTGGGGATAACAGGCTGATACCGCCCAAGAGTTCATATCGACGGCGGTGTTTGGCACCTCGATGTCGGCTCATCTCATCCTGGGGCTGAAGCAGGTCCCAAGGGTATGGCTGTTCGCCATTTAAAGAGGTACGCGAGCTGGGTTTAGAACGTCGTGAGACAGTTCGGTCCCTATCTACCGTGGGCGTTGGAAATTTGAGAGGATCTGCTCCTAGTACGAGAGGACCAGAGTGGACGAACCTCTGGTGTACCGGTTGTGACGCCAGTCGCATCGCCGGGTAGCTATGTTCGGAAGGGATAACCGCTGAAAGCATCTAAGCGGGAAGCCTACCTCAAGATAAGATTTCCCTAGGACTTTATGTCCTCTAAAGAGCCGTTGAAGACTACGACGTTGATAGGTTGGATGTGGAAGCATAGTGATATGTGAAGCTGACCAATACTAATTGCTCGTGAGGCTTGACTATACAACACCCAAACAGTTGGTGTTGTGGTTCAAATCACTGCAAACAACTTGATTTAGTTATAAAGCTAGATAAAATATCCAACTCAAATATACCTGTTAATGAACGATGTTCAAAGCACTGCTTTGAACAGAGTGCAAGATTTGAAGAAAGCTAAGGCAACCATAAGACCTTAGTAAGTAATCATACCAGTTGTGCTGGCGACAATAGCAAGAGTGAACCACCTGATCCCTTCCCGAACTCAGAAGTGAAACCTCTTAGCGCTGATGGTAGTGTGGAGTTATCCATGTGAGAGTAAGTCATCGCCAGCTCATTCATTCTAAATCCCCCTAACTTAACGGTTAGGGGGATTTTTTTATAGCTGAAAATATTAAAACTAAAAAGAGTAGAGTGGAGAATATGCATCTATATAAATGGTAAAAAGCCAGCATTTGCTGGCTTTTATGTCATATTTAACAAGGTCACAGAGCACCTTTTAACGTTTCTTGATGTACTTTAACCTGTTTGGCATATTTCTTTCCTTGACGTTTCATTTTCCAGCTCGAATGGTATCCTGTTGGACCGACATTATAATAAGCCAAAGCTTTGGGCCAACTTTCTGCTTTTTGGTTATAGTTAGCGAGAATATAAGTGCCACAATTAATATTATTAATTTCTTCAAATAAATCGCCAGGGCAGGTTTGTTGCCAATAGCGTGGGATGACTTGAGTAAGTCCAATAGCACCAGCAGGGGAAACAGCATAATTTCGATAGCTGGACTCTTGTCTTATAACCGCTGCAACTAGTAATGGATCGACATTATAGCGATCGGCACTTTGTACAATCATAGGTGCAATACGTAGTGCGGTAGTTGGTTCAACAGCATATGCCTTTTGAATGCCATTGGCTAATTTTGCTGAACGCTTTTCAACGGAACCACCACCAAGTGATGTACAACCAGTAAATATTAAAGTTGTTGTTAACATTAAAACAGATTTAGCTTTAATATGAGATGTTGGCAAGTATCGTTGATAATTCAGCAAACTGTATATCCATTGGTATAATGTCTGAGAAGATCATATTGAGCTGTGCAATCACAGTCAAGTTGAGACAGAAGGGACTATTTTATGGTTTTGTTAAATCCGTACTTTATTTAAGCGAAATAGAGGCGATTAATCGAAAGTCTAGATTTTATGCTGTGAGTAGAGCCACTTGCAAAGATAGTTTTGTCATATAAACCCATCGTATTTAGCTTTTTTATAGGTGATTGCATGGACAAATCAAAGAAATTCCTCTTGCTTATAGCAAATAGCCTAAGTAGCATCTAAGTTGGTAAGACTGGCTATTCTCCAAATATTAGGGTGGAAATTAGGAGAATGTAAGGCCTAATGTAAAGACATGACTGACGACTGATAAAAAACTTCTCTGTACACGACAAAAATAGATAACTCATTGAAATAATGTCATAATAATTGTTTTCTAACGACGAATACTATGACACATCTCAATGAGTTATATCTTATCTTAAACAAATCTCTAAAATGGAACAAGTCACATTTAAAGTGCTTTGCGCTCATCATGCTTGTGATTATTTTAAAGCAAACATGTAATCTTTCTTCTGCATCTAAAGCCTTGCCCATCAAGTGCTTACCACAATCATTTTATCGACGTATGCAGCGCTTCTTTGCAGGTCAGTATTTTGATTATCGTCAAATTTCTCAGTTGATTTTCAATATGTTTTCATTCGACCAAGTGCAACTGACTTTAGATAGAACCAATTGGAAATGGGGAAAACGAAATATTAATATCCTGATGCTCGCAATCGTTTATCGTGGAATAGCGATACCTATCCTTTGGACATTGCTTAATAAACGTGGAAATTCAGATACGAAAGAGCGTATTGCTTTGATTCAACGCTTTATAGCCATTTTTGGTAAAGACCGTATTGTGAATGTGTTCGCAGACAGAGAGTTTATCGGTGAGCAGTGGTTTACATGGTTAATTGAACAAGACATCAACTTCTGCATTCGTGTTAAAAAAACTTCATTGTCACCAATCATTTAGGAAAGAATCATAAAATTAGTGATTTATTTCGCCATCTTAAAGTTGGTCAAATTGAATGTCGTAAACGACGGATTTTGGTTGGTCGGGTGAAACTATATATAAGTGCACTACAGTTAGAAAATGGAGAGCTTTTACTCGTCGTTTCTCCTCAGTTTAATGCCAATGCTATTCAGGATTATGCATTACGCTGGGAAATTGAAACCTTATTCAGTTGTCTCAAAGGACGCGGGTTTAATCTTGAAAATACGCGCTTGACAGACCCTAGACGAGTGAAAAAATTGATTGCGGTGTTAGCTATAAGCTTCTGTTGGTGTTACTTAACGGGTGAATGGCAACATGATCAAAAAAAAGTGATAAAAATAAAGAAGCATGGACGACTCTCAATGAGTTTATTTCGCTATGGTTTAGACTATGTTCAAATGGCGATTCAGCGTTTAATTGGTTTTGGGAAAAAAGAAGAGTTTAAGGAAATTTTGGCAATTTTAAGAAGGCAGAACCCTGATAGGATAAGGGTTCTGTGAAATTTGTCGTGTACAGAGAAAAAACTTTTAAATTTCAAAAAAGAGTGATTTACACGCAACAGAAAACAGCATCGGCTATTTGTTTTATGATGATATTCATCAAATACTATTTAAAAATAGAGTGAGGCTACATAAAAAATTATAAGCATTTATTTAATATGAAGCATGCTTAAGAAAGTTAAACTCTGTGATTGTGGTACGCTTTTTAAGCCCAACAAATATGTTCAGCCGCTGTTAGATAGCATGAATCTAAGTCCAACGCTTTCTTATTTCATAGTACTTTCAATGTGAAGCCATGATTCTTTATTTAGAGAAACCATGGCTTCAACATATCCGAATGGGACGTTTTATATTATTTCAATTCGCTTGATGACTTTCCGAGTTCACGGCGTGCAATGATGAGTTGCTGAATTTGTTGAGTACCTTCAAAAATATCTAGAATTTTAGAATCTCTTGCCCATTTTTCTAAAAGCTCATCTTCGTTGTAGCCGATCGTTGACGCAAGTTCGACGCACTTAAGGGTAATTTCATTACAAATTCGACCAGCTTTGGCTTTGGAGATGGAGGCTTCTTTTGAGTTTGGCTTTTTGTTATCTGCCATCCAGGCGGCTTTTAAGGTCAGTAAACGAGCCGCTTCCCATTCGGCTTCCATACGATAAATTTGGCTCGCAATATGAGTCGTTTGTAAGTATGGCGTTATATATTGAGGATCTAAATAATCACTGAAGATCTCTTTAATGCGTTCTAGTGAGGCCTTGGCACAGCCTATAGCCATGGCTGCAACGAGCGGACGGGTATTATCAAAAGTTTCCATCACGCCAGCAAAGCCTTTAGCGATGTCAATTTCCGCATTTCCCAGTAGGTTATTGGCAGGCACTCCGCAGTCGATTAAACGAATAACTGCGGTGTCAGAGGCTTTGATTCCTAGTTTATGTTCTAAACGTTCTACCGTCATGCCAGCAGTTCCTTTAGGAATCACAAAAGATTTGATCGCTGAACGACCTAATTTTTTATCCAGAGTTGCCCAAACGACGATAGCGTCGGCACGGTCACCTGAAGTCACGAAAATCTTTTCACCATTTAAGATGTAATCTTCACCATCTTTTGTTGCTGTGGTGCGAATAGCAGCAGAGTCCGAGCCACAGTTTGGTTCAGTGATTGCCATGGCTGCCCATGTGTTTTTGAAACGCTCTAACTGCTCTTCATTGGCAACAGCTGCAATTGCTGAGTTTCCAAGCCCTTGGCGGGGCATTGATAGAAGTAAAGCGGTATCTCCATAACACATTTCAATTACACTTAAAGCGGTAGAGAGATTCACTCCATTTTTATTGCCTTGTTCATTTGTACCTCGCTTGCCGACAGCAGCCCCCGCATTCATACCATCGACTAAAGATGCCAGCATATCCAGTTCTTTAGGGTAGCTGTGTTCAGCTTTATCGTATTTTCTAGAGATAGGACGAAGTACATTGATGGCCACTTGGTGGGCTTGATCAATCAGTAATTTAAATTTTTTAGGGTTTTGTAAATTCATGCCAGTTTTCCTTTTTATTATGCATGTAGACCAGAGTGAACAAGCGCTGTTGCACGTAAATCACGATACCAACGCTCAACAGGATGTTCTTTGGTGAATCCGTGCCCACCTAAAATCTGTACACCATCGGTGCCAATTTTCATGGCTTTTTCGGCACAAAGTAAACATGCTAAATAGGCTTCACGGTGAAATGTCTGCCCAGATTCAGCTAGACTTGCGGCATTTAGAATGAGCATACGCATGGCATCAATTTCGATGGCCATATCGGCAATCATAAAAGCAACACTTTGACGGTGAGAAATTGGTTCACCAAAGGCGGTACGTTCATTGGCATATTCAATACAATATTTTTTGACCGCTTCACATGTGCCGACCGCCATTGCACACCACATTAAATTGCCGAGGTCTAAAAATGCCGTGTAGTTGAAATCTTCATCACCTAAGCGTAAAGCAGGGGTTTGATTAAAAATTAAAGTTGCTGTTTCGGTTGCTTTGAGTCCCATAGCGGGAGATTTTTTAAACTGAATACTTTCATCCCGTCTGAGAATAAAAACTTCAGCTTGGCCATTAAGTTCAGCACTGACAAGAAAAATATCTGCACTTTCAGCCAATAGTACCAGTGTTTTTTCACCTTGAATAAAATATTGACCATCACGTGAAATAGCTTTGGTTTTTAACTGGTAAGGATTAAAAGCAGGCGTAACTTCTTGAATTGCAAAGCTAGCGCGAATGCTACTGTCTTGTGCAAAACTGTTTAAATATAAAGTTTGTACTTGCTCAGCACCCCATTGTGTAATGGCATTAATCACACTAAAGGTAGAGAGTATACCCGCGGCTAAACTAAAATCACCTTTGGCCAGATGCTCTGCAATAAGTACATTGCTCAAAATATTTTTCTCAGCAGCGACACCACCGAGTGCCTCAGGCAAAGCATAAAAATTTAAACCTAGGTCTTCGATATATTGCCAAAGCTCTGTTGGAAAAGTTTCATTTTGATCGGCACTTGCGGCTAATGGGTAAAGTATATCGGCGGCAAACTGTGACATGGTGTCGATGGTCATTTGCTGATCTTCTGAATAGCTCATAGGACTTACGCATTGACGGATTCAAAAAAGTATTAAAATACTTTATAAAGTATCTGTGATCAGACGAATTAAACATGCTTCTACAGCAACTTGTACATTACCCATTTATATGGGCTTTCTCATGACAGAACCGAACTCTATTAGCTGCACACAACTTGCCGAGACTTATAACATCTCGCATGATAGTGTAAATCGCTTTCTAGAACGTGAAGACTACACACCTCACGACCTATATCAAGAAGCAATTCAACATATTGATAATAATAAACTTATAGTCAGTATTGATGATACTGTTTTAGATAAACCCTATAGTCAACATATGGACTTGGTTAGCTATTTTTGGTCAGGCAAACACCACCGATCCGTCAAGGGTATTAATCTCATTACCTTGTATGCGACAGATCAGAATGGTCAAAATATTCCAATTAATTTCCGAATTTATGACAAATCTGAAAGTAAAACCAAGAATGATTACTTTATGGATATGTTAAGTGAAGTACTCAGTTGGGGTGCAAAGATTCAATTTATTACAGGTGATAGTTGGTATTCATCGACTGGAAATCTAAAAACCATAAGAAAATATGGTATTCGATTTATGTTTGGTATCGACTGTAACCGTAAGGTTTCCCCAGAAAAAGGACAATGGTTTCAACTGCGTTTATTGCCAAATTTCCATCAGGGTCAAGTGGTCTGGCTCAAAGATTTTGGCTTTGTACAATTATTTAAGACTCAGTTAAAAGAACAGCAGAGGTTTTATATTGTGCATCAAGATGAAGATGATTTATTGTCCTTTGAGGGTTTTCATGAATTACATTCAAGTCATTGGAAAATAGAGCAATATCACCGGGTGATTAAACAGGTTTGTCATATTGAAAAGTTTCAAGTAAGACGATCTAAACTGATTTCGAATCATATTTTTTCAGCCTTGATGGCCTACGTCGAGATACAAAAGAACCAGTTTGAGCGGATCTTTGAAAATGTATATCGTTGGCAGAAGAAATTATTTAGACCAGTTATCAAAAACTTCATTGATGACTTTATTCTCGATAAAAATCATCTGCTACCACAGAGAATCTATAAATAATAGTGCGTAAGTCCTAGCTCAGATCAAATAATGATTTTTCTTGATTATTGAGTCGTTGTTTATGTAGATCTTTATTTGTTTTAAAGGTTTTTTGTGTTTTTGATAGAGTCTTGTAGCCCGCTTTTGAGCCTTGATATAGCGATTTCTCGATAAATTTTCTAAGTTTTAATTGGTCAAGTACGTCGCTACTTGCCATTTTTGTGATCAGTGATAAGCCAAATCCCTGCGCTTTATTTACCATATTTGTCATTATTTTCATCCAGCAGAATTATTCTGTGGTTTTATGCTGACATAGCGGCACACGAATAACTATGTCATGACTGACATGATGTATTGTCAAAGATAAACGGTATGGGGTGTATTTTAAATTATTCTAATATTTTGTTTTTTAAGTTTTTTATTGAATCGTTTGGAATTGAAATGATTGATCAATTGACCAAAATGACGCAATGTCATTTTGGTCAATGAGCCTTTAGATAAATTTTTTGACCATTGCACGAACATTGGTTTTCGCTTCAATCACAGTCATAAAGGTATAAGCACCAATGAATTTACGGCTGATAAACATAAACTCTTTGGGTGGAACACTGAAATAACGAGACGCCATCGACTTTGAAGCTTGCTGCATTACACGGCTATGAAGTTGGCTTGCTTTCCAGTCATAAGCAAAGTGTTCATCCATAACACCAGCAGGTAAGTCTGGGTTGTTGCTTGGGCTGCTGAATGCTTCAGTTGCAAGTAAGAAGACTTTAGCCATATCCGGTTTAATGCTTTGAGGGATAGAGTCGAAAAACTCATAGCCTGTCATTGCTTGAACCATTTCTTCACTACTATGATTAAACCCAGCATGAATGAGCTTGCGTGCAACACCAAGTAAGTGTTCATCAAACTGTCGGATTGCACCAAAGTCAAGTAGAACGATTTTATCCAAGATATCATTGCCATTACCTAAGCGAACGAGGTAATTACCAAAGTTCGGATCGGTCTGCATTTCACCCCATTCAAAAATCTCGCGTACCGCAATTTCAAGCGATGCTTCGCCAAGTTTGTTGCGACGTTCTTGCGGCAGAGACAGCATGACAGGGCTGTTAATCGGAACGCCACGTTCAAATGTCATACACAATACTTGGTCTGTGCAGTAGCCATCTATAATTTGCGGCACGATGTAGCGAGGGTCTTCTTTTAAGCGAGCAGCAAAGCGGCGTGTGGTTGCAGCCTCAATTTTATAATTCACTTCACGGTGCATCATCTCACGAACTTCATCGAACCATTGGTCGAACTCGCGTGTTTGCGGCACCATACGTGTCAGTTTAAGCATGTTTTTGAACAGGCTCATGTCTGAATCAATGGCTTCAGCAACGCCTGGATATTGAATTTTCAATACCATCTCTAAACCATCAGACTTACGCGTTGCACGGTGGACTTGTGCCAGTGATGCAGTGCCCAGTGGCTCATGATCGATGGTTAAATCATCTAGTTTAGAACCCAACTGGCTGTGCAGTTGCTGTTTTATCGCAGGCCACGCTAAAGCGACTGTTTGATTATTTAAAGTATTTAAGGCTTGCGTGATTTCTTCAGGTAGAAAGTGTTCACCATAAAGCGCCATCATTTGGCCAATTTTAACGATAGAACCTTTAAGTTTGCCTATTTCAGAAACAAGATAATCGGCCTGTTCTTTCATTGCTTTTTTGCGTTTCTTTTCTTTTTCTTCTTCGCTAGAAAACATAGTTGTCGCATTAGAAGCAGCCCAACGTGTTCCAGCAAGCAACGAAGCTTTGGCAATCGATAAACGACGATCCATAGAGGAGGTTTTCAGTTGTTTAAGCTTATCGTTGTGATCTGACATAATTCAGTAAAATCCTTTCATCAGCAAGGGCAGCATTTTAGATTGTAACGGATAATATCGTGTATTCACGTATTAAAAAAGTTCAACTTGCTGAATCTCGAGTTAAAAAAGGCCATAAGTGATAAGCAACCATCTAAATATAGCCTAATCGGGATTGTTACATGCGAAATTTTACTTTAAGCGTATTTTTCTGAATCAATTCATCTTTATGCATTTGTATGTGTTGGAGGATCATTTCTTGTACCGGTTGGTGCATAAATCCATGTGCATAACCTTTAACAATGATGATGCTCGGTAGGCTAAAAAAGAAGTATCGAGCATCTTCAATGGTTGCACATTCATAGATCCCTTGCTGCTGTAACAGCTTCTGGAAAAAGGCTTTTTCAGTGTCGACATGATTGTTTTCGGTGTCATTCCAATAGCGTTCACGCATCGCCATTAAATTGTTGTGTTTATAACTCATAAATTTGGGGAATATTGGCAGAAGAACTCACTTTATAATAAGGCTGTTTGATCAGGTTTCAATGCAAAGCCTGTGAGTTCATGTAAAAAGCTGTGTGGTGGAAATTTTATAGAGGGCTAGTATGTTCATACAAAATAGGATGTTATATTAAAGCGCTGCAGCACGTAGATGTTGTGAATGACTAGATTAAAAAATGAATGAAGAAAATTTGCTTTGGGGAAAGGAATTGAAACAAATATTTAGTGCATTGCTTGTTGTGGGATTGTTCAGTGGTTCAGCCTATGCAATGGGCCCAACTAAAAAATATGAAGCATGCATGAAGCAAACTGGCAATGTGTTGAGTGAAATTGATGCATGTATGAGTAAAGAATATAAAGCACAAAAGAAACGCTTAAAGAAAGTATTTAAGCCGTATTTGGCGCAGGCTCCTGTAGATGAGCAAGGATTGGTTAAACAGTCTCATCAGCAATGGCTGGCGCAGCGTGATCAGATTTGTAATAACAAACCTATCGTGAAAAATGAAAAGACTGAATTACAGCGTATTTCGTGTCTGATGCAAATGACGCAAACCCGTGCAGATATGTACGAAGCACGTACAGGCCGTATAAGCAAATAAGCAAATAAGAGCAAAGCGTATGAAAATGTGTTTGCTGTGCATCAAAACATTATAAATCATAGAAAAACAGGGTATCATAAGGCGTTTTTATTATGACCTTGGAGACGCCTTTAGTGGATCGCCCGACTATTAGCCCTGAACATATACAGGAAGCCGCTGAAAACTTAAGCACAATTCGTGATTTTATCCGTTTTGGAGTGACAGCATTACGTCAATACGATGCACATTTAGGTCAAGGTACAGAAGACTATTTTGCTGAAAGTTCAGCTTTGGTTTTACAAACTTTATCTTTAGATTGGAATGCGGATGCTGAAATCTTAGAGTCGAAGCTACTACCAAGCGAAAAGACAGAAGTTTTAAGCTTATTAGAACGTCGTATTAATGAAAAAGTACCGACTTCGTATTTGCTTAATTTGGCATATTTTGATGGCAAACCATATTATGTCGACGAAAGAGTACTGATTCCGCGTTCACCGATTGCAGAATTGATTCAAAACCGTTTCGCGCCTTATTGCTTAGGTGAAAATGGTCAAATGGGTGAGGCAGTCAATAACTTGCCAGAAAACCCAAATCCGAAAACGCCACAACGTATTTTAGATATGTGCACGGGTTCAGGTTGTATCGCGATTGCTTTGGCTTATGCGTACCCAGATGCCGAAGTAGATGCAACAGATATTTCTAAAGAAGCTTTAGAAGTAGCTCAAATTAACTCAGAACACCACGACAAACAGTATCAAGTGGCTTTACTTGAGTCTGACTTGTTCTCCAAAATTCCTGCTGAAAATCAATATGATCTCATCGTGTCGAATCCACCTTATGTGGATGCTGAAGACATGGCAGACTTACCTGAAGAATTCCACCATGAACCAGAATTGGCTCTGGCAGCAGGTCAAGATGGCTTAGATTTGGTTCGTAAAATGTTAGCTCAAGCGCCAGATTACTTAACTGAAGACGGTCTCATCGTGATTGAAGTGGGTAATTCTGAATGGGCAATGCGCCAAAACTTTAATACTGTTGATTTTTACTGGTTACAGTTCCAAAAAGGCGGTACAGGAATCTTTGCATTGACTGCGGCTCAATGCCGTCAATTCCGTGATTTATTCATTCAATCTGTTCAAGCATAAAAGGAGTCGTTAGACATGGCAGGTAATAGTATAGGGGAACTCTTCCGTGTAACGACTTGTGGTGAATCTCATGGTGTAGGCTTAATGGCGATTGTGGATGGTGTTCCACCGGGCCTCGAGCTTACAGCAGACGATTTACAAAAAGATTTAGACCGTCGTAAGCCAGGCACATCTAAATTTGCGACACAGCGCAAAGAACCTGATGAAGTTGAAATCATTTCAGGTGTGTTTGAAGGTAAAACGACTGGAACTTCAATTGGTTTACTCATTCGTAACACCGATCAAAAATCCAAAGATTACGGCAATATTGCACAAAGCTTTCGTCCGGGACATGCAGATTATACTTATACACAAAAGTATGGTTTCCGTGATTACCGTGGTGGTGGCCGTTCAAGTGCGCGTGAAACGGCTATGCGTGTGGCTGCGGGTGCAATTGCGAAAAAATACTTGGCTGAAAAGTTTGGTATTTTAATTCGTGGTCATGTGACCCAAATTGGGACTGAAATTGCGGAAAAATTGGATTGGAATGAAGTACCTAATAATCCATTCTTCTGCGGTGATGTCGATGCCGTACCGCGTTTTGAAGCCCTTGTGACTTCATTACGTGAACAAGGTACCAGTTGCGGTGCAAAGCTTGAAATTTTGGCTGAAAAAGTGCCTGTAGGTTGGGGTGAGCCTGTTTTTGACCGTCTAGATGCTGACATTGCCCATGCTATGATGTCGATTAACGCGGTCAAAGGCGTTGAAGTTGGTGATGGTTTTGCCGTTGCTGGTCAGTTTGGGCATGAAAGCCGAGATGAGTTAACCACTGATGGCTTCCTTGCCAACCATGCAGGGGGTATCTTGGGCGGTATTTCGAGTGGTCAAACCATTCGTGTGGCCATTGCTCTTAAACCAACAGCATCTATTACCACATCGGGTAAAACGATCAATATTAATCGTGAAGACACGGATGTATTAACCAAAGGTCGTCATGACCCTTGCGTGGGTGTGCGTGCGGCTCCGATTGCAGAAGCAATGCTTGCGATTGTTTTAATGGATCACTTTATGCGCCATCGTGCACAAAATGCTGATGTCGTTGCACCATTTGCACCGATTGAATACTAGAAAATTCTCTTTATATTTAAGAGAGTACATATTAAAGTCAGACTTCGGTCTGACTTTTTTTATTTGCGTATGGAAGCTAATCTTAAATGTAAGAAAAGAGTTGTTGGCATATTATAGTTGGCCAAACGTTGATTCATCTTCATTTGGTCCTAATGATTAAGCAAATTTAGAGTTGGAGTCTTCCTAGCTATTGAAAGCAAGCATCAATAACACAGAATAATTGGGTATGAGCATATACAGCACAAGGAATACAAAGGCTAGAGTCGTAAGTTTAGTGTGGTCACACAGTGAAGGGCTTTAGTTCTTCTCTTTTTCAAGTCAATTTCTTATCCGTGATTCGGGTTAAGTCATTTAGAGAGTTCATTTTTAAAAGAAAAAAGAAGGGGCATATGAATAAAAAAATTAGCACAGTCAGACGAGGCACCATTATATTTTTATCACTACTCACAGTTTTGGTTATTTCATTGTTGATATACGGCTACGACAGTATGCATGACCCTGAAAAAGTTAAAGCGCGCTTATATGCTTGTGGAAAATTTGGTGATCAGCACATGCTCATTGATAAGCAGTATTTATATTATGGCAGAGTGACTTATCAAGGTGTGAATTATTGGGGGAAAAATATTAAAAAAGAACACGAGGCTAAAGGTTGTGATGATCAAATTCAACATATTGCTTTGAAAGTGAGATGGCCTGAAATGACAACGTCGAGTGAAGGCTTTAGACTAGGTTCTGAGTATAAAAATGATATCAAAATAGCATTAAGCCAACGCTCAGTTTGGAAAGAGGAGTGGGGAAGTAAAGACTTTTTTAATGAGTTTTTGATTTTAAAACAATACTTAAGGAAAGGAATGTCTTCTGGTGGAGAAGAGGTGAGTGAAGTATGGATAGATGAAACAAAAACATTTAATTCAGATTTGGGACTCTATGAAATAGAGGTAAAAAGTGATGATGGTGTTGGAAAAAAGGTGTATTGGCAGGAGCGTAAAGGTAAAGGGGTAAGCCTAACCATTAAGTGTCTTTATTTTAAGACTGGTGCAACAAGTTGTGAATTTAATACACATCAACCCAATTATGGGTTTAATACGAGTTATATAAAGATCGATTTTCATAGCGAATTGTTGCCACATTGGCAAGAAATTTATCAAGATGCAGAACAACTCATTCATTCTTTTAATACAGGAGAGAAACAGAATGAAGCATCTTAAGATCTATAAATCATCACTATTAAAAATGTTTAGATGACCTTAGGATAGCGCTAATGTCCGACGGCATGCGTCCTCTTTTGAAGCAAAAGATAGTCATGTTAGCCAGTATAGTGCAACGCTTGCCCTAAGCTGAGGTTATGCTCTATAAAAATAAACGAAAGATAATACTTTAAGAGCAGTTTCCAATTGGGTGATTACATGGTATATAAATTGCTCATAGAATAATAAGCATTATTGCAGGAGAGAAATGTTCTGCATTCGCCGAAGGAGCAACGACCCCGGAAACTCTCAGGCAAAAGGACTGTAATAATGAAAAAACTCTGGAGAGAAGTGTTCAATCACTCACCGAAGGGGATGGTTTAAAACGTCAAGGGATGTTTTAGGTCGAAGCTCTCAGGTACACATGACAGATGGGGTTGACATCAAACAATAAAAAGGAGGTGTCTATGTGTCATGTCGTTGTCATTGGTGCTGGAATTACGGGCGTCACAACTGCTTATGAATTAAGTCAACTGGGTTATCAAGTCACCGTTGTGGATCGGCATTTATTTCCAGCCATGGAAACTTCTTTTGCAAATGGTGGACAACTGTCTGCATGCAATGCGGAAGTTTGGAACCAAAAATCGACAGTGCTGAAAGGCATGAAATGGATGTCTCAAAAATCTGCCCCTTTATTGCTCAATCCTGCGTTTAGTGTGCATAAATATGCATGGCTGATGGAATTTCTAGGCAATATTAAACATTATGAGGCCAATACCCGCGAAACAGTACGTTTGGCTTTATTGGCTCGACAACGCTTGTTCGAAATTGCGGATAAAGAGTCAATCGACTTCAATTTAGAAAAACGTGGTATTTTGCATTTTTATCATAATAAACAAGATTATGACGTTGCCATTCGAGTTAATGATTTACTCAATAAAGGTGGACTTGAACGTTGTGGAGTAAGCAATGAAGAAATTAAGCAAATTGAGCCGACATTGACCGGTGACTATTATGCTGGATTTTATTGTGAAGGTGATGCGACCGGTGATATTCATAAGTACACGACGGGTTTGGCTGAAGTCACCAAAAAGTTAGGTGTGAAGTATCGTTTTGGTATGGATGTGACAGATATTCAGCATTTAACATCAGGTGTTGAAGTGAAGTTACAACCTAGTTCTGAGAATGTAGAGCTTGCACCAGCGGAAGTTGAAATGCTCGCTGCCGATGCTGTTGTGGTTTGTGCTGGGGTGGGTAGCTATCAATTGGCTGAATTGGTCCAAGAGCGGGTCAATGTTTATCCTGTAAAGGGATATTCGATTACGGTGATGTTAAATGACGAAGAAAGCCAGCAAAATGCGCCGTGGGTGAGTTTGCTGGACGAAAGCGCGAAAATTGTAACTTCACGTTTAGGTAAAGATCGTTTCCGTGTCGCGGGCACTGCTGAGTTTAATGGCTATAACCGTGATATCCGGGCAGATCGGATTCAACCTCTTGTTGACTGGACCAATCGTAACTTTAAAGTTTCGACAGAGCATGCGGTCCCTTGGGCAGGTCTTCGCCCCATGATGCCGAATATGATGCCTGTAGTTCGCCGTGGAAAGCTAGAACGTGTGTTCTTTAATACAGGACATGGGCACTTAGGTTGGACGCTATCTGCGGCAACTGCGGCAATGATTAGTCAGGAAGTCGCGACAGCGTATCCTGTTTAATTCGAGTGCATTCTTGGATAGATAAAAACAAGTTTGCTTCGAGCTTGTTTTTATCATTTTTGTGCAATGATGTTATAATTCTGCCTTAATTTCAAAAGATTGCTCACAAACGAATACTTTAAACTTGAGCAAAAATAAGTAGTATTGTTTCAAGCAATTGATGACTAATGTGAAGGTGAATAATGATTAACATGAAAATGGCTTTGGTGGTTTTAGCTTCTGCAACGATGCTGTCGCTTGCTGCGTGTAGTGACAAAAAACAAGAGACTGAACAAACGCCAGTGGAAAGTTCAGCAACTGAAACACCAGTGACCAATATTGAAGTTAGTCCAGAGATGATTGATGCTGCACCTTTAGAGTCTGAAGAAGCAGGTGCATCAGCACCAGCGGCAGCTTCTGAAGCGAAATAAGTCCAAAAATAATAAAAGCCTCCCAATGTGGAGGCTTTTTTTATGGGTGAGAGTGATATCAGCGTTTAATCGTAAATATTTAGATTCAGGATATAAATCAAAAAATTATATTGAAACCATAACGAACAATCGATAGAGTTTATTTAGTAAATATTGTCAATCTGTGATGGTTTTCATCAATGCATCGTTTGCAAGCAAGGTGACAGTAGAAAACATGATGTTTAATCATAACTCATGTAAAAATGAGGGAATATTTTGTACGCAGTTAAGCTCACAGAAGTATCGTTGAATTTTAAACAGCGTGGCCGAGCATGTTTGATTGTTGCTGCGGTGATTTTTGTCTGCTGTTTGCTTGGGATATTCACTCGACCGATTGCATATTTCGCTTATTTTTGGCCAGCTAATGCCGTACTGATCGGCTTATTTTTAAGGTTTAAGCGACTCAGAAATGTTGGTGGCTGGTTGGGCGCATTTATTGGTTATATGTCGGCAGACTTAGTCACAGGGAGTCATCTTGAGCTGACGTTGGCTTTAACGATCGCCAATTTTATGACTGTAGGCGTTTCGTTATTTTTTATCCATTATTTCTCTGTACACGACAAATTTCACAGAACCCTTATCCTATCAGGATTCTGCCTTCTTAAAATTGCCAAAATTTCCTTAAACTCTTCTTTTTTCCCAAAACCAATTAAACGCTGAATCGCCATTTGAACATAGTCTAAACCATAGCGAAATAAACTCATTGAGAGTCGTCCATGCTTCTTTATTTTTATCGCTTTTTTTTGATCATGTTGCCATTCACCCGTTAAGTAACACCAACAGAAGCTTATAGCTAACACCGCAATCAATTTTTTCACTCGTCTAGCGTCTGTCAAGCGCGTATTTTCAAGATTAAACCCGCGTCCTTTGAGACAACTGAATAAGGTTTCAATTTCCCAGCGTAATGCATAATCCTGAATAGCATTGGCATTAAACTGAGGAGAAACGACGAGTAAAAGCTCTCCATTTTCTAACTGTAGTGCACTTATATATAGTTTCACCCGACCAACCAAAATCCGTCGTTTACGACATTCAATTTGACCAACTTTAAGATGGCGAAATAAATCACTAATTTTATGATTCTTTCCTAAATGATTGGTGACAATGAAGTTTTTTTAACACGAATGCAGAAGTTGATGTCTTGTTCAATTAACCATGTAAACCACTGCTCACCGATAAACTCTCTGTCTGCGAACACATTCACAATACGGTCTTTACCAAAAATGGCTATAAAGCGTTGAATCAAAGCAATACGCTCTTTCGTATCTGAATTTCCACGTTTATTAAGCAATGTCCAAAGGATAGGTATCGCTATTCCACGATAAACGATTGCGAGCATCAGGATATTAATATTTCGTTTTCCCCATTTCCAATTGGTTCTATCTAAAGTCAGTTGCACTTGGTCGAATGAAAACATATTGAAAATCAACTGAGAAATTTGACGATAATCAAAATACTGACCTGCAAAGAAGCGCTGCATACGTCGATAAAATGATTGTGGTAAGCACTTGATGGGCAAGGCTTTAGATGCAGAAGAAAGATTACATGTTTGCTTTAAAATAATCACAAGCATGATGAGCGCAAAGCACTTTAAATGTGACTTGTTCCATTTTAGATATTTGTTTAAGATAAGATATAACTCATTGAGATGTGTCATAGTATTCGTCGTTAGAAAACAATTATTATGACATTATTTCAATGAGTTATCTATTTTTGTCGTGTACAGAGCCATTATTTACAAATTGACTATCGTGCATATAACAAAGGCTTAAATTTTCTTTATCTTTTCTTGGTTTGTGTTTTTCTTGGGTGCTTTTCCAGCGCGATATTTGCCGTTGCGGTCGTTCCGTATATGCCACACACCTTTATGAGCACGCAAGACCTTTGGGCTGAGTTTTATATTTGGTGGACGGGGGAAGTTCTCAATTGTATTTCACTTTTACCCCTCATGTTGACCTTTCCTGCAGCGAAGAAATTAAAGTATCTTTGGAATAACCGTAGACAGTGTGAAACCCAGTTTGTCGATGTTTTACCCTTACTCTCAGTTTTAATTTCTGTGGCATGTACTCATCTGTTCTTTGGTCCTGGTGCCTTACTTTTCCCTCTAGCAGGGCTCATTTGGGCGGCTTTAAGTTACAACTTATTTTATGTGAGTATCATTAACAGTTTGGTTTGTTTTGTGACGTATCATAGTTTAACGACCTATTATATTTCACGTACAGCAGATAACTTCTTGGCCACTTCTATTTCGGTGCGTATAGGGCTGTGCATGTTGATGATTGCACCTTTGCTTTTATGTATTGTGAGTCGTAATCGTCATGATCTGTATAAAGAAGTGCTCTATCTGGCCAACCATGATCCCTTAACTCATGTGGGAAATCGCCGTTTTTTCTTCACTCAAACTGAAAACTTATTGAAGGAAAATCTGGTTTAATCGATGAGTATTATTGTGCTAGATATTGATCACTTTAAGAAAATGAACGATCAATATGGTCATTATATGGGTGATGTATTGCTACAAAGCTTTGCCACGACCGTGAAAAGTAATTTGCGTGAACAGGATTTATTTGCGCGTATGGGCGGTGAAGAATTTGTGGTGGTGCTAAATAATACCACTGAAATTGAATCACAAATCATTGCAGAACGTATCTGTCGTGCTGTCGCTACTTCAAAAACCCAAGTGGCGCATGCGGTTTTGAGTATGACGGTGAGTCTTGGTATGGTGCATCAAGTTTTACCAACGCAAAATAGCCTACAGAGCTTGTTAAATCGTGCTGATCGGGCGTTATATCAAGCCAAAACTTTAGGACGTAATCAAGTACAACTTGCCTCATAGGTTAAAATTTAGTAAAAGTATAAAACAATAAAAACTATATACTTGGATAAAAATGAATTTTTCTGAATACCTTCGTTATGATGGGCTGGGTTTGGCTGAGTTGGTTGCACAAAAACACATCCATCCCGCTGAATTATTACAAATTGCAATTGAGCGTAGTCAGCAAACCCATTCTGTTTTAAATGCGATTATTATTCCGATGCATGATTATGCCAAGAACAGAGCGCAAAATGCATTGTTTGGTCCATTTGCAGGGGTGCCTTTTTTAGTAAAGGATTTATTTCAAGAATATGCAGGTTATCCAACCTCTTATGGATGCCAAGCATTTAAACGCACAGGCCATATTGCAGAACATAATGCAGAAATTGTAAACCGTTGGGAAAACACAGGAATTTTAACCTTTGGGCGTACCAATACTCCTGAGTTTGGTATCAAAGGTATTACAGAATCAGATGCTTGGGGAGCCTGTCATAATCCTTGGAATTTAAAACATAACAGTGGTGGCTCATCGGGTGGTTCCGCTTCTGCAGTGGCCGCTGGGATTGTTCCTATTGCGGGTGCGGGCGACGGCGGCGGATCGATTCGAATTCCTGCATCGTATTGCGGTTTATTTGGTTTAAAACCAAGTCGTGGACGTACGCCGTGGGGCCCAGATATGAGTGAAGCAATGCATGGGGCTGCGATACAGCATGTATTGAGTAAAAGTGTAAGAGATAGTGCAGCCATGTTAGATGCAACGCAGGGTGCGGAGCATAGTTCATTGTTTAAAATTGAACTACCTAGCCAAAGCTATTTGGCCTGTCTACAGCAGCCTGTAAAAAAACTTAAAATTGCATTTAGTACTCAATCGCCTATCGGAACCCCAGTGTCTAAAGATGCAATTGATGCTGTACAGCATACTGCACGTTTGTTGGAGTCTTTAGGGCATACAGTGGTTGAAGCGCAACCTGAGATAGATGGTATGTCTTTGGCCAGAGACTTTATCACGACGTGGTTTAGTCAATTTTCTTATATGTTAGAGCAGATCAAGCAACACGTTCCGACCACAGCAGGAGATTTTGAGCTGGATTCTTTAGCTTTGGCTGCCTTTGGTGCGAAAACGACTGCGTTAGAATATATTCATAATCTGAATAATTGGGGAGTATATGTCACCCAAATGAACCAATTTTTTGATCATTATGATCTTTATTTGACTCCTGCTACAGCTTCAGTCGCACCCAAAAATGGGCAAATTTCTACCCCATTATGGCAAAAACCAATTTTAAAAAGCTTACTAAAAGTCGGCAAAGCACATTTGCTGGCACAAGGAAAACTGGTCGATAAAATTGTGAAAGATAATTTGCGTTGGGTGCCTTTTACGCAGTTAGCTAACATCACAGGTTTACCCGCGATGTCTGTACCTTTGTATTGGAATGCTGACAATCTTCCGCTTGGTTCGCAGTTTATTGCACCTTTTGCCCGTGAAGATCTGCTATTACAGCTGGCTAGTCAGCTTGAACAGGCCCAACCATGGTTTCATAAATACAGTGAAATCAAAATTTAGAAAGCTGATTAATGAAACTGCTGCAATTTATGTGTACAGATCAGAAGAGAACTTTTTAAGCTTGAACTTCTTTGGGTAAGTACCGAACAAAACCCAAACCCAGTAACACAGCACAGCCTGCCAGAATAAAAATATGTTCGCCTGACAGGCTGTGCCAAAAATGTCCTGCAAGAATACTTCCAGACGCTACACCCAGTCCCCACATGGTGCTATACAGGGCTTGACCGCGTCCTTGTTGTCCTAAACTAAAGTTTTGGAAAATGATACGCATGGCGATGAGATGAAATAAACCAAAGCTAAAGGCATGAATGGTTTGTGCGAAGAATTGGATCGCAAAGATTTGTGGAAAAGAACCGACCATAAACCAGCGTAGCGCCGTGAGGATTAGACAAATAGACACCATGAGTCGCCATGAAAAACGTTTGAAAAAAATGTGAGCAATGGCAAACATAATAATTTCGGCCATGACACCGACAGCCCACAAAAAACCAATTTCTGTGGTTGAGTAACCAGCTTGTTTTAAGAAGTTACTATAAAAACTATAAAACGGCGCATGTGAAAAAAGCAGAATAAACTCGATACCGAAAAATGCCGCTACAACGGGTTTTTTTAAGATAGGTAACAATGGCTCAAGCTGCCCTTGTGAATGGGGTGCAGTGGTCGGTTCTTTGATGCTAAATGACCAAATAAAGGCCAAAAATGAAATACACAGCAATAAAACTGGCAGCATAGAGATGGGTAAAACTTCTAATAAGGCACCGATACCAAAAACCCCGACAATAAAACCGACAGAGCCCCACTTTCGAACTTTTCCATACAAAGCACTGCGCTGTTCCGCGAGCCAAAATAGAGTAACGCCTTCAAACTGAGCCAGAATGGCATTTTGGAAGAAGCTAAAGATCAGCATGAGCAGGGCGATCGCCTGAAATGAGTTTGGAATGATAAAAATCATGAACCAAATACAGGCTTCCATCCACGTTGCAACTCTGACCAAGAGCATCCGTTTCCCTGATTTATCTGCAATCCAGCCCCAAATAAAAGGAGCAAAAAAACGGGTAATGATCGCAATTGAGGAAAGGATACCGATTTCACTGTAGTTAAAGCCTTGATCTTCGAGATATAGGCTCCAAAACGGCATGAAGGTTCCCACAATGGAATAATAAAAAAAGTAAAAGCCAGCCAGTCGGTGCCGAATGGGAAAAGAAAGCATCGTACTGTATTCCTTGCTAGGGTGAGCAGATTCTGAAGAAGACTTGAACCTAAAACAAAGCTTCAAGTCGATGAAGCTTCAAGAATTTTAAAATGGATTGTTTAAATCATGCTTATTCAGAGTTTAGGGATTAAAGCTCATTAGCCTTTGACTAAACCACCATCCACAATCAAGTTTTGACCTGTCACAGCACGAGAATATGGCGATAAGAACATTAAAATGGCTGAAGCAAATTCCTCAGGTGTAACTACACGACGCAGTGGTGTTGCACTCGCGATGTAATCAAAAACTTCATTGGGTGTACTTTTACTGGCATCGGTGGTTTGCAGTAAACCGCCAGAGAGCATATTGATATTAATGCCATATTGGCCAAGTTCATGCGCTGAGGTACGGGTAAATGCCAAAAGTGCAGCCTTCGCCGTGGTGTAGTCATGATAAGGCACTACAGGGTTCTGTACCAGATTGGTTCCGATGTTTACAATGCGCCCAAACTGGCCTTGTTTCATACCTTCAAGCGCCGCTTGGGTAGTATTCAAAGCGGCTTTAACTGCACCCTCAAATTGTTGTTGCATAGTTTCCCAGCGTAGCTCATGAACTTTTGGGCGGGCCTCACCATTAAACTCGAATTGAATCAGCGCATTATTAATCACGGTGTTGATATGCTGTCCAAAATGCTGAAAGCTTGCATCAAACATACTTTTGACTTGTGCACTGTCTGTAACATCAGCTTGGTAGATAAAAACCTGCTTTGGATACTGCTGGACTAAGGCTTGAGCTGCAACATGGCTGTTCAAATAGTTCACGACTACACGAGCACCCTCATTGATTAAGACGTGTGTAATTGCAAGACCTAAACCGCGTGCGCCACCTGTGACCAGTACAACTTGATTTTTAATGTGCATGATGTTTCCGAGCAGATAAATGCATGTATTTTTTAGATAAAGCAAGTATATCAAAACCTTTCCGTACGTCATGTTTTAAGACAGCTGCTTTTCAAGTTTTCGATGCTCATTTAGCTGGGTTAGAGTATTTGGATAAAAGCCGCCTAGCAGTAGAACATTTTTAGTACTGTTGATCATTGATCCTGAGTTTGCTGAAGGTGTAGCCTCAAAATACGGCGCAACTCTAATAATGTTTCTGCTTCCTCATGCACAGAATGATTGCCTTTAATGATTTTTTCAGAGACTGCTTTTTCTAAATGTGAACTTGAATAGGGCACAATACCATCACTCATGTCATGTGTGTCATGGGTCTTGCGGTGATTACCAATAATAGAATGATAAGGAACTGTGGATACAGGCATGATGTTACTGGTTAAAGCCATAAAGCGTGACTTGGGGCTTAAGTCGTCAGGGCCAGATTGCACCATGCCTTTGGTGCTAGAGCTACCATTGAGTTGTATATCCACTTGGTTAAAGAAAGTGATCGGTAACTTGACCATTTTCTTCACCAATTCTATGTACCAGCGGTCAGATAGTTCACTGCCAAGGTGAGGCGCGGCAATAAAAATTGCACGTCCAATGGGTAAATCAGAATGAAATTGAAAACGTTCTTTAATTACGGGGTATTGTTGTAATCGGGTGTATTGCTCATAGTTTAATAGTGGAATCACTTGTTCAGAAATATCGTGCTCACTAATCAGTAAGCGACTAATGACGCCCCCCATACTATGTCCAATCAGCACGGCGTCACTGGCTGAGCGAGAGTTGGGTTGAACTTGTGTAAAGGCTTGTTTAAGTAGTGCATGAACCTGATAGCGGCTTTCAACAATCGGCATATTGGTTGGATAGAATACCTGCCATACCTGAAAGTTTTCCCGTAAAACTTTATCCCCCAAAATGTTATTGGTCAGATTGACCCAAGTTTCAGGGCTGCTGGCAAGACCATGAATAAGTACAATCACTTTTTTATTCGGCTGGTAAGGTTCAAGCATATAGACATGTGGCATACGCAATCGCTCAGTTTTATCGAGCAAGGTTAAGTAGCCTGTAGAGCCCAGTTTATTTTCTGCCAGCCAGTAGGCAAAAGGCACAGAATAATTCGCCGTGAGAATGTATTTTTGCTGATGAATCTCTACATACTTTTGCGTATAAGGATTAAACAGCTCAATCTCAAAAACAGCTTTGCCATTAAGCACATCTTCAATAGTGCTTTCCGGGTCTAATGGCTGCGCCGCTGCGGTTACGGACAAATAGCGTGCAGGATGGATATTGGGATTGGTTTGATTTTGATAAAACGATATCGGGTCAAGAATAAAATCATTTTTATGAATAGGGTCCGCTTCAGTCACAACCACAAACTCTGCGCCCAAACCATCTTGACGATTGACTTGATAAAAACCTGAAAAATTTAAGTTATAGCTGGATTGAACTCGGTTAATGGTTTTACTTTTCAGTTCAGGATAGTGTTCTAAATTTACAATATATTGACGTTGTTGGACGTTGAGTTGCGTGGGAACTTGATAAAAAGGTTGTGTACGGTACGCCGTGGTAATTAAACGTGACAAAGCGACATTGTAAAAAGTGCGGACATGCATTTGTCTTTGATCAAAAACACGGGTACTTGGGCTTTCTTGCATTTTAAATAAATACACATAGCTATAACGTAAACTCTGGTCGAAGGCCCCAAGGCTCTGTTCTAAGCAGTGATTATTTTTACTGTGAGGCTGTTCTTGGACACAGTTGCGTTGTTTTGAGAGCTCTAAAGCTTGGGCCAAATACAGTTCACTTAAAGTGGCATAGCGCTCATCTGCTGCAATATCCGTTTGTGTGTTTACGCGTTGCAAACATGTTTCAAATTCAGTGGTGCATTGCTGTGGCGTCAGGCTGAGTAGTTTGAGTAAGCTGGTGGTTTCCGCACTAAATTGGTCGTGGGTTAAGATATTTTCAGACTTACTACGAATAGCTTGATGGATATTATTTTCTTTAACTTTGACCAACTGGCAGGCAGGCAGTAAAACAATCGTTAGCCCTAAAATGATTGGTCGCGTGAAAGCATGATGTTTCGTTAAAAGCATATTTTTTAGCACGGACATTATCTATATAGGCTAAAGATGTCTTTCATTTTAAGATAATTTTTACCGAGTTACATCCAGATTTGGTCCAATCTTTTGTGTCCCTACACATAACCTGAGAACGCTTATATTTAGGCTCAAGCGATTTGGCGAGCAAAGGCTTTGCCCAAAACATGTTTATGTATAAATCTTAATTTATCGAGGATTGGTCCTGATAGCGTAAATGGATAAGCATCTTCTAAACCCATACTGCGATTTAACGCATTTAAGTTAAAAGTCAGTGTCATCCACTGTTTGAGGAGTAAATCAAAATCTTGAGCGCCGATTGGATTTTCATAAAAGCTTAAGTCATGCGTATCTTTTCGATTGTTACGCACAATTAATCCTGCATAGTAAGCGGTTTCCAATGTGTCCATCATGTGTAAATAGTGTGCCCATGTTTCTGCCCAGTCTTCCTAAGGATGTGTACTGGCATAAGAGCTGACATAAAACTGGTCCCAGTTTTGTGGTGCGCCATCTTCATAGTGACGTTTTAGTGCTGCGCTATAATCTTGACGTTCATCTCCAAAATACTGACGGAACTCGTCGACCAGCTCAGGATGTAGCGATTTAATGAGGTCAAAATAATAATGCCCACTTTCATGTCGGAAATGTCCCAAAAGTGTACGGTAGTTTTCACCCATTTTAATACGGGTCGTTTCCCTATAGATGACATCTGCTTCACTGGCATTGAGTGTGATAACGCCGTTAGCATGTCCTGTCAGCACAGGGTGCTCTGGTTCAGGCATGAGAAAATTAAAACGGAGTCCGTAGCGATCATCATCGTTATATTTGGGCCTTGGCATAATATTCAGGCGTTGCATTAAATACAGAAAACGCCGTTTAGCATGTTCGAGCCGTGACCAATAGACGATATGATCAGGGTTATCGAGAGTAGGAATGGTATATGTGAGTACACAAGACTCACAGTAGATGTCGCTACTCTCTGCGGGAATGACCCAATTACAGACCTGATGATGCTGATAGTTATAACAAGGCTTATAGCGCTTCGTCTGGTATTTTTCATTTAACGCTAACCAAAGAACAGGGCTGTGTTGTTCAAAGCTTCCCATATCTTTTTCTGATGCAATATAACCGAGTGTAGTTTGGCAGCTCACACATTGCGAGTTGGCAAAAAAGACTTGGTTTTGACAGGATGCGCAACTAAAGAATTTCATCGGCGGCTATGTCTTTGGTGAGTTTTTAGAACCAGTATAAAGGATGTCGGTTCCCTTCGTCATGTTCTGTCATCTGTTTTGATAGGCTTGCAAAGTTGAGTATTCATTTGCATATAATTTGAAAAACTTTTAGTCATTTGTTTGATATACAGGTATAAGCGCGGTAGTGCTTGCCTAGAGTGCATATTAGAAAAGAATACATGTGCTTGGTTAGCAGCGAGCTTTTCAGTGGGTTCTTTTCTTTCATATTTGTATAAAGAGATATAAATTTTAAAATTTATAACCTGAATGAACGAAAAAGCTTGATTTAGGTGCAGATTCGTCAAAAATAGGGACTGGGAAAAATCAAAGCTTCATTTTAGAATTTCAAAGCCTTTTAAGTTTCTGGGAGTAAATATAATGATAACGAACGTATCGCCAAAAAAATGGCTACTCATGAGTTTGGGGGCGATGTTGCTTTCAGGTTGTGCGACAACCTCTACAGACCCAAGTCGTCAAAATGTGGGGACCACAGGGTTACTCATCTGTGCGCAGAATGAGCTTTGTCCAGTGGTCACTGTGAGCTGGAATGAATCCAACAAAGAACTGCTTAAGTTAAAAATGCATTTGAGCAGTACTTACAATAAATACGACATTCAAAAGGTCGTGTTTACCAATGGACAAAAAAGCCAAACTTTTCCTGTCACTGGACCAACCGAGCATGATCATGTGTTAGGCACCGACCGTTCGACCAATTATATTTTAGCGCCTGTAAATTTGATGAGTAAGTTAAAAGGAACGGATTCGATCAAAATGAATATTTATACAGATCAAGGTATTATCTCTCGATATGTGTATAAAGATGGCGTCTCCGCTCCAATTTTGGGTGAGTTCCAAAAAGCTTATCAATAAAAGAAAAATCGCCATCTGGCGATTTTTTTTTGCGTATAAGTGAGAGAAAACTAAAAGTTGCGAGGACATAAGAGCTCATGTCCATAAGGTGTTTTACCTATAGGGATGTAAACGTTCGGCTTTTGGCGGATGAAAAGTCAAGCTGAATAGTCCCGAAATGCACTTTGATGTATCAATTTTAAAAATAGAAATCTCTGTACACGACAAATTTCATAGGATCCTTGTCCTATCAGGCTTTTTCTTTCTTAAAATTGCTAGCACTTTCTTAAATTCTTCTTTTTTTCCAAAACCAATCAAACGTAGAATAGCCATTTGAACATAGTCCAAACCGTAGCGAAATAAACTTACTGAAAGTCGTCCATGCTTCTTTATTTTTATCGCTTTTTTCCGATCATGTTGCCATTCACCTGTTAAATAGCACCAACAGAAACCGATAGCTAGCACTGCTATCAATTTCTTGACTCGTCTAGGGTCTGTTAAACGAGTATTTTCAAGATTGAATCCACGTCCTTTGAGACAACTAAATAACGTTTCGATTTCCCAGCGTAATGCATAATCACGAATAGCAGAAGCATTAAACATAGGAGAAACAACAAGTAAAAGCTCTCCATCTTCTAATCGTAGCGCACTAATATACAGTTTCACTCGACCAACCCAAATACGTCGTTTACGACATTCAGTTTGACCAACTTGAAGATGACGAAATAAATCACTAATTTTATGATTCTTGGCTAAGTGATTGGTCACAATAAAGTTTTTTTAACACGTATACAGAAGTTAATGTCATTTTCAATTAACCATGTAAACCATTTCTCACCGATAAATTCTCTGTCTGCAAACACATTCACAATACGATCTTTACCAAAAATGGAGATAAAGCGTTGAATCAAAGCAATACGCTCTTTTGTATCTGAATTTCCACGTTTATTGAGCAATGTCCAAACAATAGGTATCGCTATTCCACGATAGACGATGGCTAACATCAAGATATTAATATCTCGTTTTCCCCATTTCCAATTAGTTCTATCCAAAGTTAATTGGACTTTATCGAATGAAAATATATTGAAAATTAACTGAGAAATTTGACGATAATCGAAATACTGATCTGCAAAGAAGCGTTGTATACGTCGATAAAATGATTGTGGTAAGCACTTGATGGGTAAGGCTTTAGATGCAGAAGAAAGATTACATGTCTGTTTTACAATTAATGCAAGCATAATCAGTGTAAAACATTTTGCATGTGACTTGTTCCACTTTAGATATTTGTTTAAGATGAGATGTAACTCATTGAAATGTGTCATCATATTCGTCGTCAGAAAACAAGTATTATGCCATTATTTCAATGAGTTATCTTTTTTTGTCGTGTACAAAGAATAGAAATATATTTTGCACAAAAAATAAACTTTCCCATGCGCTGTTGCTGTCAATCTAATCAAAAAAATTGGCATGTATTCTGCTTAGTTCTAGGTATTACAAAAACCTTTTTTGGTAATACCGAAAGGAGCAGCAAATGTCTAAACAATTTAAAGATGACTTAAATGCATTCTTTACTGTATTTAAACAGTTCGTGGTCGCCATCTTAAGCGCTAGAGCGGGCATTTATATCAAACAAGATTCATCCGAAAAAGGATAAGCGCGTGCCGAAACATAAATTGGCACGGATCAGCATCACTGTGCCTGAATTAACTGTCGATGCATTGGATCAGAAAATTGTTGATCAGCACTATGAAAGCCGTTCTCAAGCGATTGTCGACATGATCAATAAACATTTGATTGCGGATCAGGAGCAACGTAACGCCGTGATGGTGGGGACGTTTACCTTGCTCTATGACGCCAGTGTTACGCCACTTAGAGTCCAATTGCTGGACTTGCAGCAACAATTTTTAGAGCAAGTGGTCAGTTCACTGCATATTCAGTTAGATGAGCAAAAAATTCTAGAAGTGATGATTTTGCAGGGTTTAAGTGCTGAATTGAAAGCATTAAGCCAACAATTCATTGCTTTGAAAGGTGTGATCAAAGGGCATTTGGAACTAATGGATGCGGTGATGCCGCCGATTCCACAAAATGAAAAACAGAGAGCGTTGAAATCGTGACCATGTTCACGGCCCTCAATGACTCACTCCATACATAGCAAGTTTAAACATTTACAGCATCGGGAAAACTGCATCATGATTAAAAAAGCGTTCTTATCAGTCTCTATTGTTTCGACTATTTTATTGGCAGGTTGTGATAACACCGCCAAAATTCCTGAAACAAAGAACAGTGCATCTGAGAGCACAGCCACAAAAACCATCACGATTGGCTACAGTGATTGGCCGGGTTTTGTTGCATGGCAAGTGGCAATTGAAAAAGGTTGGCTCAAAGAGGCGGGGGTGAATGTTGAGTTTAAATGGTTTGATTATTCATCATCGCTTTCTGCTTTTGCAGCCAATCAGCTAGATGCAGTACTGGTGACCAATGGAGATAATCTAGTCACAGCTTCTGGTGGAATTCAAGGTGTCATGATTATGGCGACGGACTACTCCGCAGGTAATGATGTGATCATTGCAAAAGATGGAATTAACAGCATTGCCGATTTAAAAGGCAAAAGTATTGCTACTGAAAAAGGCTTGGTTGACCATCTATTGCTAAGTACAGCACTGACAGATGCAAAAATTAAGACCAGTGACATTAAATTGGTCAATTCTATGACCAATGAGCTTCCACAAGTTTTTGCAAGTCCAGACATTGCTGCAATTGCGGTCTGGCAACCTGTAGCCAATCAAGCGTTGAAGTCTGTTGCAGGGTCTAAAATTATTTATAGTTCTAAAGATAAGCCAGGTTTAATTTATGACACGCTGACTGTAAATATGAGCCATCTTTCTGCCAATAAAGAAGATTGGAAAAAGATGATCCAAGTGTGGGATAAAACAGTCAAATATATTAATGACCCTGCAACACATGAAGACGCCGTGAAAATTATGTCTAACCGTGTTGGCGTTGATCCGAAACAATATGAACAATTTATTGGCGGGACGCATTTACTCGATTTGGCAGCCAATAAAACCGTCTTTAAGAAAGGTTCAGGTTTTGACTCGATTTATGGCTCAAGCTACCACGTAAACAAATTCAATGTTGAAAATGGCATTTATAAAACAGAAATGGATGTTGATGGCGCAATTTACCCAGCTTTAGTTGAAGAGTTAAAGTAAGACTTCGTAGAAACTAAAAGCCCAAGTTAACTTGGGCTTTTTTTGTATGAGTGTGTTTAAAAAGCAAAGAAAGATCTAATGTTAAATAAAGAGTGGATTTTAAGGCATGTATTTATAAATGCGTACTTTTAGAAAACACATGAATAATCACGATGCCGATAATCATAAAACTTAAACCAACAACCGCCGCAAAGTCGAGCTGCTGCTTAAAGTAAATCCAACCGACTGTAGAAATAAGAATAATGCCAGCACCTGACCACAGTGCGTAAGCTAGCCCCATAGGGATGGATTTAAACGTTAGACCTAAGAAAAAGAGTGCAATTGCATAACCGATAATGGTTAAAACGATAGGTAAAGGTGCAGTGAAACCATTGGTCGCTTTTAATGCAGAAGTCGCGAGTACTTCTGCAATCACGGCAATCAATAAATAGAGAAAAGCCATAGCTTATTAAAGTTCCCTTACGCAACCACAGTTGCATGATGCATGAGGTGATGTTGTTCTTGTTTCAGCCAATGCTGACTGTCCGCCGTGGTCGATGTTACATTTTGAAAAGTGTATTCAGGTTCATACACATCCACGACGAACACCAGCTGATATGCTTCGCCACCGATCAATTTACGCTGTATGAGGGTTTCAGTATCAAAGACTTCAAAACCGTCTAGAATGAGTTGTTGTTGAGTCGCTTGAGTGCAGCTTGAATATTGAATGAGCTGATCCTGAGTTGAAACTGATACTTCATAGTTTTCAATTTGATTTAAGTCAGAAGGACTTTGCTCCACATAAGAAAGAATCCCTAACGTGTCTATATTCTGTTGAATATGGGGTAAACGTGACTGTGCATATGCCATATGCTCACCGCAGATGATGAGACCGCCATCGAGCGAAATTTCTTGCTGTGTCGATACATGTACAGCTTTGACTAAGCGTAGTCCTAAAAATAAACCCATACTGGCTTGTTGACGCCAGTCTTCAACATACGCATTACTGGGTGAAAACTCCAAAATACAATTGCCAATGCTATGTAGGGTTGCAGGCTCAGGCCACTGGGTATGGTTCTGATAATTACTACTTAGCACCCATGACAGTGATGCATTTTGTGTATCCCAATGCGTATAACCGACCCATGCTTGACGCTCTACGATAGGTGTATCTGTTACTGATTTAAGACGTAGGTCAATGGTGAAGCTCTTGGACTGAAACCAATACACAATCGTATTTTCATCGGTCAGGCCATTGTAAAAGCTAATACTTTTACGTCGAAATGCGCCCATTAAATAGGTTGGCACACTACCTGAAGCAGCTGTGATGGGTTTTAGTTGACTTAAAGTTTCAAATAAATTCATGGTGTGTACTCCATGTTTGACTCAGTCAGACCAAAAGAATAAAGTGGAACGGCATTCTTTAAGGCCAACTCACCACTGGCTACACGCTGTTTTAAATAATGAAAGGTTTGAGCTGTTTGATTAAACAAATGTTCTCCACCTGCCAGTGGCGCATATTTAGGTGGCTCATTTGTATTAATCGGTTGGATGACATAGTCATAGTCACAAGAAAAAAATAAAGGAAAGGAGTAGCGTTCTTGTTGGACTTTTTTGACCCGATGCTTGGTGGCTAAATATTTGCCATTGGACAATATCTCCATCATGTCACCAATGTTCATCACCAAGGTATTTTCAAGTAGGGGAATATCAATCCATTCACCTTGCTTAGTGAGAACTTGTAAACCGGGTGCTGTCGGCAATAATAAAGTAAAGCACTCATAGTCGGTATGTGCCCCGATGCCTTCTGCATCTGTCGCTTGAGGGTTAAATGGATAGTGAATGAGGCGTAATTGACTGGGTGCATGTTGAATATGCACATCAAAAAAGTCTTCTTTTTGCTCTAAAGCCAGTGCAAAACAGCGAAATAGTTGATGACCAATGGCTTTTAAGTGCTGATAGTACTGTGAGATATGGCGTTTAAATGCAGGATCATCCGGCCATTGCGTCGGGCCTAGTAAGGGATAATTTAATGCAGGCCCTTGATAGTCATAATTCACATCATAAGATTCTTTTAAATCATAGCTGTTACTCGAAAACTGTTCTTCACCTATAGGTACATAGCCACTATGGTTCACCGATTTGCCAATATAATTTTGCATTTTCAGTGCTTCATCTTGGGCAAAATAGTGTTCTGCGATGTCACATAACTGTGCAAATAATGTAGGTTGAAATTGATCACCTTTGAGGTAGAGAAAACCAACTTCTTTGCAGGCCTGATCAAGCGCTTGAGCAACTTGCATACGCTCATCTAGATTTGGGCTATTTAAAAGGCTGATATCCACCAGTGGAAGGACATATTTATCTTGCATAGTAAAATCCTCGCGTTGGCCGTCCAACAGTGCATAAAACCTAAGGGTCGTCCCTCAGGCTAGATCAATGAGTTACTTGTGCGTACTAACTTGGGTCATACGTGGAATTTTGGGTAAATCTTCCAGTGCTGGATCAAGTTCTTCTTCTTGTGTATGTACTAAGAAATCGACTCGCTCTCGAAGTTGCTTAAAGGCAGGGCTGGACATCAGTTCAGTGTTTCGTGGACGGGGTAAATCTACTTCAATAATTTCTTTAATTTCCCCAGGATTGGCTTTAAGCGCTACGATACGATCAGCCAGTAAAATAGCCTCATCCATATCATGGGTTACAAAAATAATGGTGATATCAATGTTTTGCCATAGGTCCATTAGGTGTTTTTGCATTTTCTGACGGGTATGCGGGTCAAGCGCACCGAAAGGTTCATCCATCAGTAAAATTTTCGGTTCATTGACTAAAGCACGGGCAATCGCAACACGTTGCTTCATCCCGCCAGATAGTTGATGTGGATATTGGTTTTCATATTTCTCTAAGCCAATAATATTGATCCATTCTCTTGCAGCCGCTTCGGCTGAGGCATGACTTGCACCTTTCATGAGTGGACCAAACATCACATTTTCTTTAACCGATTTCCAAGGAAATAAGGTATAGCCTTGAAACACCATGCCTCGCTCTGGACTAGGGCCTGAAATGGGCTGTCCATCTACTAGCAATTCACCAGAGCTATATGGGTCTAGACCCGCAACAACCCGACTAAAGGTTGATTTTCCACAACCAGATGGCCCAATCACACAAATAAACTCCCGCTTATGAATTTTCAAATCGAGCTGATTTAAAATCGTGCGTGAGTTTTTACCATGCTGAAAAACTTGACTAAGTTGTTTGGCCTCTAAAATGACAGGACGTTGATAAATGTGATCAAAATACTGACGAGCATTGAATTCCGTCATTCTTATATCTGTGGTTTTCATTATTTTGCTCCCGCTTTCCATTTAAACAGATGTTGTCCGAGCTTCATTAAAATCACATCACAGACCAAGCCAATCACGCCAATAATTAAAATCGCAGCATAGACATTGTCAAAGTTCTGATAGCGTGCTTGCTGGGTAATAAACCAAGTGATCCCTGTGGTGGTGCCAATTAGTTCAGAGACAATTAAGTAGGTCCAAGCCCAGCCCAGCAAAACACGTAAATCACGGTAAATATCGGGTAACGCTGCTGGAATGACCACATGAAACAGACTTTTTGCTTTATTCGTCCCTAGGGTATAACCCGCTTCAATCAGCCCGCGGTCCACCATACGCGTAGTATTGGCAATAATCAGAATTTGCTGAAACAGCGTCCCAATCACGATGATGGCAATTTTTGGTGCATCATTAATGCCTAATATGGCAACAGCCAGTGCACCAAAGGCAGGCGCAGGTAAGTAGCGAAAGAACTCAACAAAGGGTTCAGTGAGCTGGGAAATTTTGTTGGAAAAACCACATAAAATCCCCAATGGAATACCAACGAGTGATGCAATAAAGAAAGCACTGAATACAATTTTGATACTGTGCCAAAGACTTTGATGAAACCATGGTGCATCGGCTTGAGCTGGTGGTGTCGTAAATGCTGTCACTAAGGCTGTCGCAACTTGATGAGGTGCTGGTAAATAAATGGGATTGACCAAATTACCTTGTGGCGGTTCAGTGCCTGTATTGATGGCATTTTGCGCTTCGGCATAGAACACACTTTTGTCTACACGGCTACCGACTTGTAAAAAAGAGATACTGCCAGAGTTGGTGATTTGTACCTGTGGATGCCAAATAAAGGGCAAATAACTCACAGCACACCAAATGAGGATTGGTATTAGAAATGATCCAAAGCCCAGCAATATTTTGCTTTGAGGACTGAGTTCTCGTACGACATAACCCATATTTGCTTAGCCCCGATATTACTTTTTTTATAAAACGTAATACTGTTAAGCAAAATGAATGCCACATTTGTAGTGATATTGAGTGTTCACCTGTGTGCTAATTGTTTAAATAAAAACAGCCTTTGACCTAAATATGTTTTAAAATGCGCTATCGATAGATTGACGCTCAAAAGGGGCAGCATCGCATGGCACAAAAGTCACAACAATCTGCATTGAATGAATTGATTGCAGAACAAAAACTACTGTGTGAAGAATTTGACTCGGCTTATGTTGAAGTAAAAGGTGATGATGTCGTTGCTGTTGCTGTGCATACTTTGAATCAAGAACCCATTGTCGGTTTACGTAAAAAGCCAGAAACTGAAGAGAATGTCGCTTGGTTTATCTATGGTGGTGAGTTGGGTGAAGGCCAAGACTTTTTTACAACCATGACTGTACGTGAATTACAAGATATCTTGCCCGATGTACTTCCATACTTGGCTTTAAGTGAAGGTTATCGTTTTATGATTGATGGCGATGATTATGAAGACGTATGGAAAGAAGGCGATGAGTCTTAATACATGAAAAAACAGACATGGACGTTGCTTAGCCTTTCGTTATTTCTATCAGCCCTGAGTTATGCAGAAACAACGAAGCTAACTCAGGCACAGTATGATCAGAAGATGGCTGAATATACAGCAACTGTGAATTCAACTAAAACCGTTTTAGATGCAAAAGATAATCCAGCGACAGCAACAGAAATGAAAACCGCATTTTGTCAGCGTATGGATGCATATCATCAAATTGCTGCGCTATCTAAAGCCAATATTGAGTTAAGTACCGCTTCAGTGATGCTGATGGTGGCCAACCGTTATCTTGATCAGCAAGAAAAAAGCCTGACCGATGCAGGGATGAATGAAAGTGCCTTCTGCCCAACGGCGAAAGCTTTAAAAGTTGAAGATACGAAACGATTAAAAAGTAAAGTAACCGAATAAGACAGCATGAAATTAGTGTAGATATTAAGATCTAATTTATTGTTTCAGGATGCTGTATAAATAGACAATGTTCTCGATTGTGTTAAGATAAATAAAAATCAACCATCGTTTGAGTAGGAGTTGGTGTATGGCAGCTTATACCGACATTAAAGTAGGCAAATATGAGGATGATATGATTCCTAAACTTGCCATTCATGCTTTTCATGATGCTTTTCAAAAAGCAACCACTCGTTCGTCTGTGGTTTATGCAAAAGCTGAACAGTTGGTTGAACGCGATATTCATGGCAATGAAACTGTTTTACAAGACTTAAGTAATGCTTATGTCGATGTAGGCGTTTTACCGACCTTGACACGTAAAAAGAAACACGCAACCGTATAGATTGATATGCCACCTCGACAACCTAGAATAAGAATGTTTGCAGGACCGAATGGTTCTGGTAAAAGCACTGTTAAAGATTACCTCTTGCCCCAACATATTGGGGCATATTTAAATGCAGATGAACTGGAACAAAACTTAAGACAGAGTCAACGCATTGATTTATTGCATTATCATCCTTCCTTAAAAGCTTCAGAGTTGGTCACTTTTCTAAAAAGTAAGAAGCGTCCCCAGACGGGACAGTTCGTGGCCTTACTTGCGCATGAACCAATTGTGCTAGATGAATGGAAGATCGAGTTTAAAACCAATGAAATTGATTCTTATCTCTGTGCACGCATTATTGACTATATCCGGCTTGAGTTTCTGCGCTTAAAAGTCAGTTTTACTTTTGAGACAGTCATGTCACATATCTCTAAAGTTGAGTTTCTCCGAGAAGCGAAACGTCAGGGTTATAAAACCTATCTATATTATGTCTCAACAGTAGACCCACAGAGGTGGATCAGGAAATTTGAACAACACTTATAAGTGATATTTTGCTCCCCAAATGATGTTATAAACATCAATATATGGAGTATTTTATGGCACGTAGACCAAGAAGAAATCATTCAAATGATTTTAAAGCTAAGGTAGCACTTGCTGCGATTAAAGCAGAAAAAACACTTGCTGAATTGAGTGCTGAATTTGATGTTCATCAAAACCAAATTATCGACTGGAAAAATCAACTGATTTCAGCTTCCTCGCAAGCTTTCGATCAATCAAAAGCTCCAACAGAACCACCCATCGATCTAAAAAAACTACATGCAAAAATCGGTGAGCAGGCATTAGAAATTGATTTTTTAGAAGGTGTGTTGAAGAAACTGGGCCGCTTCAACCACAAAAGTTAATCGATGACTCACTTCAGATTTCAGTATCTAAGCAAGCTCAGCTGCTGAAAGTCTCCCGTGGTTGTTATTACTATCGCCCAAAACCTGTGAGTGCATCAGATCTGAAGCTAATGCGGTGTATGGATGAGTTACATATGCAATACCCTTTTGCAGGTAGCCGGATGATGCGTGATTTGTTGAATCGTCAAGGACATCATATAGGACGACGTCATACACGTACTTTAATGAAGAAAATGGGCATTAATGCGTTATATTGCAAACCAAATTTAAGCCAGGCTAATCAAGCTCACCGCAAATATCCATATCTGCTCAAAGGATTGGCTATTCAGCGCAGTAATCAAGTGTGGTCTACGGATATAACGTATATCCCTATGGCAAAAGGCTTTGTTTATTTATGTGCTGTGATTGATTGGCATAGCCGCAAGGTACTTGCGCATAGAGTATCGATTAGTATGGAGGTTACATTTTGCATAGAAACATTAAATGAAGCTATTGAAAAATATGGTCGACCTGAAATATTTAATACAGACCAAGGCAGTCAGTTTACCAGTGATGCATTTATTGATGTATTGAAATCAAATGGCATTCAAATCAGTATGGATGGTAAAGGTCGATGGGTTGATAATGTGATGGTTGAACGATTATGGCGGAGCGTTAAATATGAAGAGGTGTATCTCAAAGCCTACAGCAATGTTTTGGATGCGAAGAAGCAATTAAACGCATATTTTGAATTTTATAATTTGAAACGACCTCATTCGAGTCTGGACAAAATGACTCCAGATGAGTTTTACTATGACCAGCTACCACAACAAAATAAGGTAGCTTAACTAGAGCAGAGTATCACTTATAAATAAGCTTTTAGTTGTTCAAACATGTGGGACCACCTCTCACAAATCAATATTGCCCGAGTCAAGTATCGCGTCAGTGTGGGTGGCCATCCTGTTCCTGAGCAGAAAATTATTGAACGTTACTACCGTAGTATGGATCTGCTCATGCAAGCAGTAGAGTGCTGTGATCGAGCCTACTTGTTTGATAACTCTTCTGACGGTATACAAGCGTCTTTTCTTGCTGAAATTGAAGCAGCTGAAACCTTAAAAATGAATGCCGCCGTGTCTAAGCTCCCAAGATGGTTTGCAGAACGCGTACTATCAGAATTCCAATAAACGGCTCAGAAAAAGATCGGGCTATTTCATCACTTTTCATGTGTATACCTACATAAAAATATATTCAAAAGTCGTAAATGTGTTTTATAAACCCAGAATAATACTCATGATGTAGAGATGTACCTCTAACTCTATTCAGTTTCTTTAAATGAAAACTATTATGAAATAATACGAGATAAGTTAAGTATTTCTAATCTAAAAAAGAGCTGAATACAAAATCCCTCGGGGATATATCATAGGTATCTACACATCTTGATGTACCTAATGCAATTGTTGCGATTTCATTCAGTTCATCTATTGAATATTCTGAGAGCAGTTGAAGAGTGTTCAGTAAAATCGAAAGTCCTGCCAATATTGCAGGTGCACTTTCCAACTTACCTCTCTTCTGCTGTCGGCCTGAAAGACGGGCCAGAAATATACGAATTTTCTGATTTTGTTCATCTTCAGAACGCTGTATTCGCCAAGTCAGTACACACGCCATACTGCTGATCAGGAGCCGTCTTAAAATCGCTGCAGGTGTGGTCTGAAGCCATGATTCAACGTCATGGCCTGCCTGCTTCAGAAGCTTGAAATAGCACTCAATTGTCCAGCGCCAGTAATACCAGGTGGTTAATTCTACCGCATCAATCTCTGAAGAAACATTGCTGATCAGCGACCATCTCGCGACTGTTTTACCTTGAGCATCTTTCACCACAGCAACAATTAATCTGGCTGTAACTGCCTTGCCTGGCTGGGGAGCAACCCGTTGGCCTAAATCATCTTTTCTCTTCGGTTTTGCTGCACGCGTTATCCGAATATCGGTTTCTCCAACATGCAGCATATGCCTGTTTCCTTTATAAGCAATCGGCTTAACTTGCTGAGTTACTACTTTTTCTGCGACTTCTGCAACTTTGTAGGTTTCCCCTTGATGCTCAATCCGATGGCTTTCTTTGGCCCGAATCAACCATTTGAAACCATGGCTGCTGATTTCCCTCAAGTGGGCAATCGAGTCTCCTTCACGGTCAATGATATGGACTTTTGTTTTCTCAATCGGATACTGTTCAATCGTTTTGATTTGTTCTGCGAGTGAGTCCAAATGGGACTTGCGCTCGCTGTATTGTTCACTGAATGTGGAATAACAGCCGGATGCATCTGTTAGCGTCTGAGCTAATGGCGCAATTGGGAGCCCTGATGACGCATCGACAAGTAAACTGCTTTGCAATTCATAGCCTGAATTCGCCTCTGTTCTTTGAAGACGCTGAACCTTATGACTGTGCTTCACATACTGCAGTTGAGACCAGTCATGAACGATTAATGCATACTGATGCGGTGATGTCTTGATCTGTTCGCATGCAAGAAGCTTAATCGGCTGGTTTAATTGACTAAAAGAGATTTTATTATTATTCAGGAATCGCCAAACAGCCTGTGTAGTTGAGAAACTCGACTTTTGGGTAGAGGCCAGGTCTTTGATTGCGGGAGCAAGTGAAGCAAGAGGATTCATATAGAGTTTTACAAGGCTGTTATAACGTTTGACAAGACGCTGATCCAGACCAGAGATGTTAAATTGAAGAGCATGCTCTTCAATTTAACGCAAAGCTCGGAAATTGTGTAGATACCTATGGGGATATATTCAAGCTTTTTACGTTATTGTGAAGAATAACTATGTAAAAGAAATGCTTTAAGGTGTTATCTAAAAGACTAAAAGCTTCGATAACGAACAGATAGTAACCATTCAAATATCTAAATCTAGATGCAAGGGCCCGTAAACAGTGGTCATAGACGTGCATAGCATCGATAGATACAAAGGGTACTTGATTATTTTTTAATTAAATATATTATAAAAACATATATTGTTTTAGGGTGCTTACCAATGCATGATTTTGCGTGGTCTTTTATAGGTGGAATATTACTCGGCATCTCCGCCGTTGGATATTTATATACCAATGGGCGGATTGCGGGAATCAGTGGTCTGGTCTCTCAAGTTTTAAACTTAAAAGGGATTATAAATACGCCTGCACTGTGGTTTTTATTGGGCCTGTTCATTGTTCCGTTTATATATGCCGCTTTTGTTCAGCCAGAGATCTATATTGAAGCTACACCTTTCATGTTAATTATTGCGGGCGTATTGGTAGGTTTTGGAACTCGCTTAGGCTCTGGTTGTACCAGCGGGCATGGTATTTGTGGTATCAGTCGCTTATCCAAACGTTCAATCATCGCTACAATGAGTTTTATGTTTGCAGGCTTTATCACTGTGTATGTTGTCCGTCATATGCTTGGAGCAATCTAAAAATGAAAAATGTTTGGGCATTCATTTGGGGTGGATTATTTTCAATTGGTCTCATGCTTTCAGGAATGTCGAATCCTGCGAAGGTGATTGGCTTTTTAGATATTTTTGGGCACTGGGATGCCAGTTTAGCTTTTGTGATGATGGGTGCAATTGCGGTTGCATTTATTCCTTTTCAAAAAGCTGTACGTCAGCCAGATCCAAAAACGGTTTATGGTGAAGCCATACAACTTCCTAAAAATACGAAAATCGACAGAAAACTGATCTTCGGAAGTCTGCTATTTGGTATAGGCTGGGGAATTGCGGGAATTTGTCCTGCGCCGAGCTTTACTTTGATTGGACTGGGTTATTATCAAGCGATCTATTTTATAATTGCGATGTTTGTCGGTGTACTGCTACATCGTAAAGTAATGGAGAAAATGCCATGATGCAAATTGCTCAAGTAAAAGCATTCTTTGATTCGGTGAGCAACACGTTTAGTTATGTGGTGAGTGATCCCGACACTCAGCGCTGCGCCGTGATTGATAGTGTGTTGGACTATGATGCAGCATCGGCAACGACTAAAACAGAGCAGGCTGATTTAATCATTGCTTATATTCAGGAAAATAGCCTAAGCGTAGACTGGATTTTAGAAACGCATGTTCATGCAGATCATCTAAGTGCTGCACAGTATTTAAAGCAAAAGCTAGGTGGAAAAATTGCGATTAGTCATAAGATTGAGATCGTACAACAAACTTTTGGTGAGATTTATCACTTAGATATTAAAAGTTTAAACGCTACGCAGTCCTTTGATTATCTTTTTGCAGATCACGAGACTTTTTTGATAGGCAACATAAAAGCATATAATATTCCGACACCAGGGCATACACCTGCGTGTCTCAGTTATGTCATTGGTGATACTGTTTTTGTGGGGGATACTTTGTTTATGCCTGACTATGGAACAGCACGTTGTGATTTCCCAAAGGGGAGTGCGGCGGCTTTATTTGACTCAGTGAAGACTTTGTACACATTGCCAGATCAAATGCGGATGTTCTTATGCCATGACTATTTACCCGAAAGTCGTGATCAATACCAATATGAAACATCGGTTTATTCGCAAAAGCATAAAAACCTTCATATCAATACTACAACGGAAAAGGCCGATTTTGTCGAGATGCGAAACCGCCGTGATACAACGTTAAGCATGCCCAAATTGATATTACCAGCAATTCAAATCAATATGTTTGCAGGCAAGTTCCCTCAACCAGAAGACAATGGTATTTCTTACTTAAAAATTCCGCTGAATTATTTTTAAAATAAAAAGGTAGCAAGACTTAAGGTCTTGAGCATTTTCTCATCTGCCTAAAATTTGATTCAAAAATTTAAGCTGATATTAGGAACAATACATGTACACGATGTTTTTAAATTTAGCCTAAGCAAATCCCTATTCAAAATAGCCTAAGCAAATTTTTGATGAAACGCAAAAAGTCATTTGATTTATTTCTATTAAAAATTCAATATCTATAGCAATCAAATAAAGTAAGTTTCATATGATCCTAAATCATCAATTTCATCAAAATGAGCAGTCAGCTGCAAAAACATTGGTCTTTGTTCATGGTTTATTTGGCAGTTTAAGTAATTTAGGTATGTTGGCTCGGGAATTTTATTCAAGCCACCATGTATTACAGGTAGATGTGCGTAATCATGGCTTATCCTCACATTCAAATGTTATGAATTATGAGGTAATGGCAGCTGATCTAATTGAAACTTTAGATGAACTCAATATCGAGCACTTTTCTTTGATCGGGCATTCGATGGGGGGAAAGCTGGTGATGAAAGTGACCGAACTCGCAGGAGATCGACTAGATCAACTGGTGGTATTGGATATTACGCCTATTGCTTATAAAGAAAATCATCATGAGCAGATTTTTAAAGCGCTCTTTGCAGTACAAAAAGCAGATATTGAAACACGTCAGCAAGCTATAGAAATCATGCGTGAATATCTCAAAGAAGAAATGGTGATTCAGTTTCTCTTGAAATCTTTTAGTAAAGGGAAGTGGTTGTTTAATGTGGATGCACTGTATCAGAACTATGCCCAAATTTTGTCATGGGAAAATATAGAAACATGGCATAAGTCTGCATTGTTTATACGTGGTGGAAACTCACCTTATGTAGAAAAGCCAGAATATATAGAAGCTATCCAATCGCAGTTTTCTCAAGCCCAGATTCAGACGGTGGTAGATGCTGGACACTGGTTACATGCAGAGAAAACTGCGCAAGTTCTGCAAATCATCACTCAATATTTGAGTCAGCCTTCAACCTGATTAACTCAAATTCGCAGCTGAAAGTTGTCCTTCAGAGGTCAGCTTTTCAGCCATTTCCGCAGTTTTCTTTAAGTTCGGCATTCGATATTCAGTATGGCCATAGTCTTGGATCGACTTCCAACGTCCGCCCCAAGTTAAACCTACAGATTCTGCAACTTCACCATAGAGCTGATAGCCACGCATCGCCCATGGATCTCGTTCAGAAATAACGACTTTTCCATCCCGCTTAAATGCGACATCCGCCGCCAAGCCAAATTGATGGTAACTCTGATAACCACGTGCCAAAGTCGTATTTTTATTGCTGGCTAAAGAATTCTGACGCTGCGGACTACGATAGCCTTCCAGTAAAACCAGTTCGTATCCATGCTGCTCACGCATTATTTTAAATACCATCAGTAGACGTTGTTTATAGCGTGGGTTCATTTTGTGCCACTTACGATCAGCTGTTGCTAAATTGTCATGTGAATGAGTTGAATGAACATCCTGAATACTTGGATCGTAGTTCAAAGCACTGGCTTGAATAGAATTATTATTAAGATCCGCTTGCTCAAGCAGACTTGCTTCAACTATGGCCGCAGCAACTAAGGATTCTTCGATCTCTGGTGGCGGAGACAAAATTTGTCCATCAAGTAGGGCATAAATTTGTGGATCCGATTGTCTTAAATAATCCGCTTCAATTTTAGTGGGCGTGATTGGACTGGTAAAAGCAAACATTAAGATGCTAGCAAATAAGAATAGACCCGCAACCAATATCCACCACTGTTGAATATGCCAATGCGATTGCAATTGCTCGGGCGCAGCAGCATGATTTATATGCTGTGCAAAATGACGAGCGGATTGAAATCTTTTTTTTCCTTGAGGAATTAACCCGACAAAAAAGCCAACAAATTTTGCTCTGAGTTCGTAGGACAGTGCCAAACCTAGTCCTAGTGCCAGGATTAGAAAAAGCGAAAAAAGAGCATAAATCATAGTCTGATAGTAGCTGGCATTGGGGCTTCGACGGTACGAGTTGTAATTTTGGTTTGTACACTACCTGTGGGAGATTCTTCGGATTTTTCCACAGCCTGTTCTGCTTTGGTTACTTTGTCGTGATTTTTATCTTTCGGTGCGGCCGAACTTTGCGTTGACGAGTTTTGTTTCTTATTTTCTTTTGGTAAGGGCTGCGGACTAGCACTCTTCATCGATGGTGCAGCAACTGTTTCGGTTGGACGAAGAAAAGCTTTGCTTAATTCATCTTCTTTGGGTTGAGGAAAATCAGAAGGCGGCTCAGTTACATTTGAAGGTTGAACACTTTTAGAAGGGATGGCTTTAGTCGCTTCAAAAATAGCTTCGGGTTCCCGCGTCGGGGCTTCATTATCGACTGAGGGTTCAGTGACATCCACGCTAGAACTTTGATTAACCTGTCTTGAATCATTTTTTTGTTGTGCAAAAAAATAAGTAAAACCAAGAGTGGCCATCAATACGACACCACCCAAAAAACCACCAAACGCATAGAGCATAGGCGAAATATTTTTCTTTTTTGTAGACGTCAAAATTTTGACTGAAGTCCGTTTTTCATGAGCCATGGAGTTAGTTCTTAGGGTAAATGAATAGTAATATGTGCCTGTTCTGTTGGCGTAGAAATGACATTTTCATATGTGGCTAAAGAATTCGTACTTTGCTTTGATAACATATAGCGCAAGCCCGCAAAGGATAAGAGTGCGAATACGATTAGAAAAAGTAAAATCCAGTAAAAAGGAAGCTCACGGTGAATCATATGTTTAATTTGATCGGGGAGCGATGCAAAGGGAGAAAAGGCTGCCTTTTTCCCCTTCAAATAGTCAATTTCATCACCCACACGTGCGACCAAATGGTTTAAATTTTCTATAGACTCAATACGGTATCTACCATGAAAACCCAGAAGCATGCAGTAATGATAAACTTCAAGTGCGGCTAATCGACTATTTCCTTTACGGCGTAACTCTTCTAAAATTTCGAAAAAACGATAACCCGCAAGTTGCGAGCCAAATAAACTAAGCTGTAAGGGACTGATCAACCAACTATTTTGTAGCTCGAAAAATTGTGCATCTTGCTGAGTCACAATGGTTTCATCTAATAATGCACAGTAAGCATATTTAGCATCTTGAATATCATCTGATGAAAATTGTAATTTTCTGGCTTGGTTTTCAAAACGGTTGAGTAGGACAATGATTTTTTCGCGGAATTCCGTTGCACTACTCGGTATGTATTTGTTTTTCAATAAAAATACAATATAAAACCCGTCATGGAGTAAGTCGACCAAGTTGGTTGTGCTGGTGACTTTGGCGGTCATGGGCTGAGAAATTGAACCAGTTCCAATTTGTCCATCATCAAAAAGTGAAGGGGCATTATTCATGATTCATTTCCTTAGCCATTCATCACAGCAATCAATTCAACAGCAATATCTTGGAAACCTGCTGGAATATAAATACAAATTGACTCGGCATCCAACATGCGTTGGTATAAGTCATTATTCGGTTCAATTTCAAAGTAACTCACACCAGATCGCACTGGAATAGCGGTTGGAACTTGCATTAAATGATGTAAAGGAACTGCAGGGAGTGCGGCGATGACGCGTTGTTCCACATCTACGGTATTGCCGACTTTAAATCGTAACGGAACCAATTGAATTAGTTCGTGACTTTGCATCATGCTGCTAGAAACAGCCAAGTAAAGCCTTGAATCTCGAGTAATTTTGTCTGACTCTAAACTGCCTAACCAATAGGATGGTCGTGTTTCTTTCAATTGGATACTGATATAGCGGTTTGAAATAATCGTATCTAATAACTCACGTAGAATGACATCGAGCTGACTAAAACTTTCTTGTAAATTATGGTGTTGATAGCGAGGTAAATGATCAACCTCATGAGCCGTTGAAAAGGTCAGTAATGAGCCTGTTAAACGTAATAATTCAAAAAATAGTCGCTCTGGATGGATATGCGGATATTGCAATAAATGATTCAACGTCGCGTGTGCTGTGTTGAGTGCATTGACCAACCAAAATGACACAATGTCGCCAGAGCGAAACTCAATTAGCTTTTGCTCATTTTCTCGATTATTACTTTGAATGGTCTTAATTTTCGCTTTGATGACATTTAAACTGCGTTTCAAACTCAAGATAAGATTTTCAGAAGATTCGATATGCAAGATAGGCGGAATAAAATGACGATCAAATTCAAATTGACCTGAGCTTTGACGTTTAATTTTTGCTAAAGCTAAATACAAAAAACCATCCAGTTCTTGATTCGGTTCTACGTTCGCCTCTAACAAGCGAAACTCTGCACGGCGGCGCAATAAGGTGATATCTGCTGCAGTTGCATCTGTAAATAAATCGTGGGTTGAGGTCAGATAAGAGTGGTAGCGACCAAACTGTGCACTATTTTCAGCGCTCACATTTTTCTTATTGGCTTGTACAATCGGCAAGGCTAAATAAACTAGGATTTCGCCACGTAAATTCAGTTCATCTAATAACACTGGCTCTGGCAGTAAATCACGTGTCGGCGCTTGATAAATTTCGCCATCTTGCCAAATCATACTAATACTTTCGAGGGCCAAGATATGTGTGTGTAACTGAGCCTCATCAAATTGAATATTTTGAATGCCATAGGCAAATGGAATTGTGGAACGAATGGTATGATTCAGACGTTGTTCATGATACGCATCTTGTAATTGAAAATGTTGAGGACGTAAAAATAGACCTTCACCCCAAAGTATTTTTTCTGCTTTAAACATTTAGATTACCAATCGTTTGATTCATTTGCTTGTTGCACGCCCAGTAGTTCTTGGACGTTATGCAGTGGATTTTCGTTTTTAATGACTTGATTTAACCATTCATGTAGTGGCATCTGACTCCACTTGATGGTTTTTTGTAACATATAGCTTACGGGACTATGCGGTTCATTGGCTTGGAAATAGTCAGAAATTTCTTGTAATACCCGCATGGCTTGTTCACGGTTTGCTAAGTGATTTTGTGGTTGAACCTGAAAGCCTTTGGATGGATGGACGGTGTTCATGTCAATCTCTTGTTCTTTGTGCTGGGTAAATGAAAGTGCCTGTGTTGTTATCGTTGCGGCAGCAGAATACTCAGACGTTTGTGTCGCCATTACAGGCTGAGTAAAAACATCGGTTTTGTAGAGCTTTTTTAAACTGGTGTGGATGTTTTCAAGCTGAGTATCAATCGCAGCAAAGCTTGGTGCGTCTAAACCCATTAAGGTATCTAACACACTTTTCAAAACTGACCATTCAGCCAGAATTGCCGAAAAATGTTGATAGTTCTGATATTGAAATGATTTTGATGTATTGAACAAGCTCTGCTCAAATTGTTCCAAAATCTGAGAGCTATTGGCATCATCCGTATAACTTTCGACTTGTTTCAACAAATGGTTTTTTTGTCTCAATAAGGCTTCATAATCACTGAGTGAAAATGAAGGAACATTCACGATAGCGACTTGTTTAATCAGTGGAATCAAATGATTAATTGAACCTTGTAATAAACCTAGACGTTGATCTAAATCTTCTTCTTCAATTTCAGGATGAAGTTGTGTCCAATACTCATTTAGCGTCCGGTGCATAAGCTCTAGGGCTTTTGCGGTGCCTTCGAATCCGTATAAATTTGACCACGCTTCAAGTAACCAGCCCAATAAGCGTAAATCCTTCGATTTTCCCGTGAGGAGCTCGATAGATTTTTGTTCAACGAAATGCCAGTCTGCTTGCTTGGGTTCAGCGACCCAATCGCCTTGATCGAGTAGTGGATCATCCTGAGTTTTTGCAATTTTGATAGCGTGGAATTCATTGGAAAAAGACAAGTCTTGTCCACATAGTTGATCGCTTGAGATAGGAGACAATAAAGGCTCGATTTCTAAGCTCATAATTTTACACTCTATATTCTATTAAATTTGATTCGCTTTCTTTTTAGCAGGATGTTGTTTCTTTTTAGCCGTGGTTTTTTCGACAGGATCTAAAATATAAGTAATTTCATCATCTTTGATATCAATCTGAATAACTTTAGGCAAATGATCTGCTGCCAAAGCCATCAATATTTCTGTGGCTAAAGCAGGCAATATACTGGCATTCAAAATGTGATCAACATTTCGTGCGCCGCTATCGACTTCCGTACAGCGACTTAATAACAGTTCTACCAGTTCCTCTGAATATTGAACTTTGGTTTGGTACTGCTTCTCAAGGCGAGAGGTTATTTTCTTGATTTTATGATGGATAATTTGAACCAGTAAATCATCATGCAGTGGGAAATAGGGAACGATACGCATGCGCCCTAAAAAAGCAGGTTTAAATTGTTTATATAAACTTGGTTTTAACTGCTCTGCTAAGCTTTCCGCGGTTGGCCATGTCTCAATCGGTTGATTCAAACAGGCCTGCATAATGGCATTCGAACCTACATTCGAGGTCAAAATAATGGTGGTATTCTTAAAGTCGATGATTCGGCCTTCACCATCCTCAAGTGTACCTTTGTCAAAAACTTGATAAAAGAGTTCTTGAACATCGTTGTGTGCTTTTTCAATTTCATCCAGTAAAACCACACTATAAGGATTTCGGCGAACGGCTTCAGTCAGCACACCGCCTTGACCATATCCCACATATCCAGGTGGAGCACCTTTTAAAGAAGAAACGGTATGTGCTTCTTGATATTCAGACATATTAATAGTGATTAGGTGGGATTCTCCACCATAAAGCTCACTCGCCAGCGCAAGTGCGGTTTCGGTTTTACCGACACCACTTGGCCCCACCAACATGAACACGCCTTGCGGTTTATTAGGATCATCCAATTTTGCTTTAGATGTTTTAATTCCCTGAACCAGTTGATGTAGGGCAGAGTCTTGTCCCATAACACGCTCAGCCAGTTTGCTTTCTAGGCTGAGAATTTGTTTTATTTCATCGTTGACCATATTGCCCACAGGAATACCGGTCCAGTCTGAAATAATTTCATTAATGATTTGTGCATTAACACGCTCAAACACTAAGGGATTCTGACCTTGTACATTGCTTAATTCTTCACGAAGCGCAGCAATGTCTTCTTGAGCATTATGAGCCGTTGTATCTTGTTGGCGTTGTTTTATCTGTTCAACTAGTGCTCTTTCTTTTTGCCACTGCGTTTGAGTGTGCTCAATTTCACACTCAAGCTGAGCCAGTTTTTGCTTCAAATCGTGCAATCGCTCATGATGAATCGGTAAATTTTTATGCTCATTTTCTAAAATTTCATATTCAAGTTTGAGATTATGTTGTTGAGCAAGTATCTGATCTAACTTTACAGGTTGTGCATTCTGAGTGAGTGCTACACGCGCTGCGGCTGTATCCAGTACACTAATTGCTTTGTCTGGGAGTTGACGACCACTAATATAGCGATGTGAAGAGTGTACGGCTGTGACGATGGCTTCATCATCAATATTTAAATTAAAATGATTGGCCATGACTGGTAGCATGGCACGTAACATATCGATGGCGACATCTTCGGTTGGTTCTTCAACTTTAACGACTTGAAAGCGTCGACTGAGCGCTGCATCTTTTTCAAAATATTGTTTATATTCAGCCCATGTGGTTGCTGCAATGGTACGTAACTCACCACGAGCCAGTGCGGGTTTTAATAGATTGGCAGCATCATTTTGGCCTGCTTGACCTCCTGCACCAATCAAAGTATGTGCTTCATCAATAAATAAAATTATAGGATGCGTGGCAGACTGAACTTCTTGAATCACTTGTTTCAAGCGATTTTCAAATTCACCTTTTACGCTGGCACCTGCTTGTAATAGTCCCATATCAAGCGTATGCAGCTGAACATTTTTTAAAGCATCAGGCACTTGGTTGTTCACAATTTTTAATGCCAAACCTTCAACGACAGCCGTTTTTCCTACACCCGGTTCACCAGTTAAAATGGGGTTATTTTGGCGTCGACGCATCAGGATATCGAGCATTAAACGTATTTCAAACTCACGACCAATAACGGGGTCGATAAGGCCACTTTGTGCCTTTTGGGTCAGGTTAATTGTATATTGATCAAGTGCTGGCGTTTTGTTTTTAGCCAAATGCTGTGCAGGCTCAGTGCTTTCGCTTGGCGCTGTTTCCTGTAAAACGTCTTGTTCAATACTGTTTGAGCATAGGTCCAAAAATTTATGCTTCATTGTATCGATCGGAAACAGTTCAAATTGGCTCGAAGCGCGTAATGCCATTTGATGCAAATCTGGTGCTGTTAAAAGTGCTACCAAAATATGACCTGTTCGAATGACAGGATTTTGTTCGGCTGAAGCAAGTAGCCACGCTTGCTCCAATAAACGAATAATGGATTGAGCAAATATTGGGGTGCGAGTATTTCCTTTAGGCAATTGGGAAAGACTGAGTTGTAAATCCTTAACTAAAAAATCATGGGAAATTTTATATTTTTCAACTAATAAGTGGAGATCATTTGTTTCTTGTTGTTCTAATAATTCAAGAAAAAAATGCTCAATTTCGATTTCATAATTTTGTTGATTAATACAACTATTTGCAGACTTCTCTAGAGCAACACGCGCATGATTAGATAGCTTCTTAATTAATATTTTAAGGTTATTCATATGTAACTCAGTCATGCTTTATAGCAAAGTTTTTACAAGACAAATATGCCAATGGCTATCTGTGTTTTTAGTGTAAATATAAAATTATTTATAAATTAGCATTTTACAAGCCATTATAAATGCTATTTGGCGGGTATTTTATATATATGCCATCATAATACACAAATGAAATTTAGATAAAAAAGGAGATATATTACAAAAAGCAAACATAGTTACTTTTGAGTAACATTTCTTTCCTTGACTTTAGGGGGTATATTTTTGTTAAATCCAAGCGCATTATATAAGCAGAAATATTTACCTAGGGTGTGTATATTTTAAATCGAAGTTACTGATAATAATTTTAATTTTTTATTCATAAAGGTTCGAGGCAAGTTTTGAAAAAATATTATTTAATTTTACCTACATTCGTTTTATTAACGGTGACACCATTTGCTTTTGCAGCGGTAGAAGAGGGTATTAGTTTAAAAAATAAGTGTATTAAAAATTACCCATTGGTAAATGGTGAAACTGATCACGATTTACTAAGTTTATATGCACAGATTTGCGATAGCAATAATAAAAAAAATGATGAGCTAAAAAATAAATTATTGGTTCAAGCTGCTAGTCGATATCAAGAACTTGGGAAAAGTTATAAAGCACTTCAACTGGTTGAAGAGTTAAATGCGCGAAATATTAATCATACATCATTAACAGATACTCGGTTTTTAGCTGGCGTTTCGATTGCAAATATGGCGTTAAACCATATGCGTCAAGAAGAAATGCGCTATTTATCTGCAGATTTAACTTATCCACCTGCTAAAGAGCTGTCTAATCTTGTTCGTAATTCTTTGCCAGCGCCAGATACGAGTGATGCAAAGGCTGTGGTGATCAAAGCACCAAAGAAAACCACACGTAAGACTGCGAATTCAACCAAACAAACCACAAAGAAAACAACGGCTCAGGTGGCAAAACCCAAAAAAGTTGAGAAAGTACAATCAACAGAAGTGGCGAGCAAACCGAATACAAATCCCTTCAATTCACTTTAAAAACTTTCATTTTTGAAATAATAAAAAACAGGATTTTCATATGGCTAAACGTGAAAGCGTCCAAAAAAAGTTACAGCGTATTCGACCACCTCGGGTGCAACTGACTTATGATGTTGAAGTTGGTGATGCTAAAGAAATCAAAGAGTTACCTTTTGTTGTTGGTGTCTTAGGTGATTTTTCCGCGGCATCTGAAATAGAAAAAAACAAGCTCAAAGACAAAAAATTTATTAATGTTGATTTAGAAAACATTGATGAAGTCATGGAGTCCTTAGCACCGCGTGCTGCCTATCAAGTTGAAAATACATTGACTGAAGATGGTGGACGTATGTCTGTTGATTTGACGTTTAAGTCGATGGAAGATTTTCGTCCTGAAAATGTGGTTCAGCAAGTGGATCCTTTGAAAAAGTTGGTAGAAGCTCGCGAACGTTTGACTGATTTGCGCAACAAAATTTCGAATAATGAGCGCTTAGAAGATCTACTTGATCAAGTTCTGCAAAATACAGATCAAGTACGCAAAATGAGTGTGGAGGCTGAAAATGAATAATGCCCAATCCGCTGCAGTTGCTCAAGATATTACTGAAGAATTTACGCTATTAGATTCAATTGTTGAACGTAGTCGAATTGCTCGAAATGAAGAAGAGCATGATCGAGCGAAAAGTTTAATTGGCGAACTTGCTAAAGAAGTGATGGCGGGGACGATTACTGTTTCAGAAAATATGACATTATCGATTGATAAGCGTATTGCTGAAATTGATGCGCTCATTTCGACGCAGCTCAGTAAAATTATCCATAATGTGCAGTTTCAAAAAATTGAATCGACATGGCGCGGTTTATATTACTTTTGCCAAGAAACACCCTCTAACCCATTGATTAAGATTCGTATGTTAAATACAACGAAAAAAGAGTTAATCAAGGATTTTCAAGGCGCAACGGACTTTGATCAAAGTACATTGTTTAAAAAGATCTATGAAGAAGAATATGGGTCATTTGGTGGTGCACCATATGCCACATTAATTGGCGATTTCGAGTTTGATCGTACACCTTCAGACATGTATTTGCTTGAACAAATTTCACATGTTGCCGCAGCTGCACATGCACCCTTTATTTCTGCAGCAGATGCCAATATCCTCGGTTTGGAATCCTTTACGGATATTGACCGTCCGCGTGAAGTATCTAAAATTTTTGAAACTGCTGAATATGTCCAGTGGCGCTCTTTCCGTGAAAGTGATGATGCGCGTTATGTTGCATTAACGATGCCGCGTGTATTAGGCCGTCTACCTTATCACCCTAAGGAAGGTACAGCGACAGAAGGCTTTAATTTTGTTGAAGAAGTCTCTGGGCAAAATCACGATGAATATTTATGGATGAACGCAGCCTACGCTTTTGGCACGCGTTTGACCAATGCTTTTGATATGCATGGTTGGTGTGCTGCCATTCGTGGTGTTGAAGGTGGTGGCTTGGTTGAAGGGTTACCTGTTCATACCTTTAAAACCAGTGATGGTGAAGTTGTCTTTAAATGTCCAACTGAAATTGCCATCACTGATCGTCGTGAAAAAGAGCTCAGTGATCTTGGCTTTATTCCTTTAGTCCATTGTAAAAATACGGATTATGCTGCATTTTTTGGTGCGCAATCGACGCAGAAACCTAAAAAGTATAATAGCGATTCTGCCAATGCAAACTCTGCTTTATCTAGCCAAATTCAGTACATTATGGCCGTTTCACGTATTGCACATTATTTAAAAGCCATGATGCGAGACAAAGTTGGAAGCTTTGCTTCGGCTGGAAACATTGAAACATTTTTAAATGAGTGGTTGGCTCAATATATTTTGCTTGATGACGGGGCTTCACAAGAGGCGAAAGCGCAATATCCGCTGCGTGAAGCATCTGTCAAAGTTGTAGAGAACCCAGCACAACCGGGGCACTACAAATCTGTGGTTTTCTTAAGACCACATTTCCAGTTGGATGAGTTGTCAGTATCACTGCGACTTGTTACTGAGTTACCTCAGTCCTCAAACTAATTTGAGTGCCAACACATAATAACTTTAGAATAGGAAAAGATTACAAATGAAAGACATATACGTACAGTTCAGAGGTAAATATAAGGTCGATGGCGAGTCGCGTGATACAGAGCATCAAGGCTGGTTAGAGGTGAACTCTTGGTCACACAATATTCGTCAGCCAAAGTCTGCAACATCATCAAGTGTTGGCGGTCATACGGCGGAACGTGTTGAACATTCTGATATGCTGTTTGTTAAAGATTTGGATGCAACCAGTCCAAAACTCTGGGAAGCATGTTCAGCGGGTTATACCTTTGATGAAGTACAAATTGATTTTTATCGCGCAAATGGCGATAAGCGTATCAAGTATCTACAAATTAAATTGAAGCATGTTTTGGTTTCAAGTGTTACACCAACAGTAAGTGAAGAAGGTGTTCCACTTGAAGGATTTGGTTTGAAATATGCTGCTGTGGAATGGACGTATAACCAGCAAGATATTAATGGCACACAAAAAGGTGCTGTGACCAAGAAATGGTCTCTATCAAACAATACTGCATCATACGCTGCATAAAAATAACTGAAAAAATAAAGGCTAACCAACGTTGGCCTTTATTCATGCGAGATGATTTTAATCAACATGAATCTAGATCAGCTTTATCCCTATGGGTTTAGAAAAACGTTATTTGACCGATTACTACCGACCACTGAACAGGATCGATTGGGGATGTCTCTTCAGGAGCTACGTGAATCCGTCGCGACCGACTTAGAAGATTTGTTGAACAGTCGTATGGCCAATTTTAATGATTCAATTGATGCTTTTCCGTTGGTAAAAAAGTCCATTGTTCAGTTTGGAATCATTGATTTTGTTGGATTATCGACTGCAAATCCGACCGATCGCGATAAAATTTGCCAGTCGATTGCAGCGTCTATTACAGCGCATGAGCCGAGACTGAAACAAATCAAAGTTGAAATGTTGCTCGATGGACAGAATATGGGGGCTTTGTGTTTAAGTATTCAAGCCTATTTAAATATTCATCCTTTATATGAACCCGTGATTTTTGATGCTTTGCTCAAACCGACAACACAACAATATGTTATTTCTGCAAGAGCTTAATGGGGCTGATTTGTGATTGAAGAATTATTACCGTACTACGAAAAACAATTACAAGAATTTGGGCAGCAGTCCCGTGAGTTTTCGCAAAAATACCCAAAAATCGCTCAGCGTTTATCCTTAAACCAAGAACAAGTAGATGATCCACATATTGAACGCTTAATTCAGTCTTTTTCTTTAATTGCAGCAAGAATCGATAAGAAACTGGCGGACAGTTACGACATCTTTACTCGGTCTTTGTTTGAGGTGATGTTCCCTCAATACCTCAAACCATTTCCTGCATGTACTGTGGTCAGTTTTGAAGACCTAAATAAGTGTAAACAATTAACTGAAGCTCATCTTATTCCTAAAAATACTGCAATAAAATCAAGAGGTTTTAAAGGTGTGCAGTGTGAATTTAGCACCACACAAGAACTAAAGTTATTACCCATTGAGCTGAGTCATCTCAATTTTAAAACGAATCCTAGTGCGCATATGCATTTAAATCAAAATGCAACTCTTAGCTTAGGATTTAATATTTTTAATCAGGCACATCGAATTTTAGAAAAAGAAAATTTGCCTATTTATTTGGATGCGATATCCAATTTTCCACTACAAGTTTTGGATGCTGTGTTCCAGTCGAGTACAGGATTTTCATTAAAGGTTGGTCATCGCGTCATCGACATCCCAAATCCGTTTAGTATCATGGGTTTTGCTGAAACTGAAAGTCTGTTGCCCTTGGATCAACATACACATCATGCATACCGGCTGTTGATGGAATATTTCTGTTTTTCTGAAAAATTTAATTTCCTCAATATGAACTTAGGTTTGTTAAAATATTTAGAAAAAGAGCAAAATCAGTTTGAAATTTTGATTCATCTTAAACTGAATTTAAATGATCAGGTCAATATTCGAAATTATTCTGAGTTGAATATCGCAAACTTTAAATTATATGTAGTACCAGTTATCAATTTATTTAAAAAACAGGCTGAACCTCAAAAAATTAATCATCAACAACTCGAATATCCTTTAATTACCGATGCTCATCATCCTGAGTTTTATCAAACTTATTCGATTACTAAAATGCAAATGATTCGTGAAAAGTCGAATAAAGATCAAACTACTTTTGACATTTATCCATTCTTTGCGATGAGTCATTATCAAAAGGATGAGACTCAGTTTTTTTATAGTTTGAATTCGGCACAGCTACAAAATAAATATGTTGAAACAGGTTATAGTATTATTTCAAAACATTTATCACCTGAAACAACCAAATCTGATTTTATCAGTACGCAATTATTATGCTCCAATCGTGATTTACCCCATGAGGCATTGAGCCAAGCCAACAATATATTAAATTTGAATGACAGTAGTCTGGCACGGCGAGCTGTGGTTTTAAAAAGACCGAATAAACCCTATTACTTTGAACAAAATAAAAAAGAGCAATGGCGGATCATTTCGCATTTATCATTAAATACTTTATCTCTCACCAAGGGCGATGCTTTAAGCCATATTCAGGAATTGCTTGAACTGTATAACCTGCCTCAGCTCAAAGAAAACCACCTTATTATTAATGCGATTCAGTCGGTTAATTTTGAATTAAAGCAAAAGATGGTAGATGCAAAACCATTCCCGCTCTTTATACGAGGGTTGAAAGTAAATTTAGGGATTGATTCGAAAGTGTTTCGAGGACATAGCCTGTATATTTTTAGTCAGTTGTTGTCGCATGTCTTTAATCTAAAAGTCCAGATGAACAGTTTTGTCGATGTTGTTATTTCAGATGCTCAATCTCAACAGGAGTTATACCAATGCGTGCAGAACGTTGGTGGCAAGACACTTCTATAGTTGACGTGCTGGTTGAACAACCGAACGCTTTTGAATTTATTCAGGCCACGCGATTACTACGACATGCGGAAGCTCCCCATGCTCAAAAAGAAGGGGATTGGGCAAAGCAATTTAAGTTTCATAGTTCACTGAATCTCAATTTTCCGAATGCAGAAATTGAGAGTTTGACCCTTGACGAAGAAAAAATTCACTTAACCAATTTAATGATTGGTTTAACTGGGATTCAGGGCACCTTACCGTATAGCTATACCAATAAGATTAGACAAAGTGCACGTATACAACGGAATGAAACACTTCATTTTTTAGGTTTATTTAATCATAAGCTCACGGCGCAATATGTGGATGCATCTTTAGCTTACCATTTACCGATTCGCTATGAGATTGAGCAAGAAAACCATTACCTCGATATTTTGCATGCACTAAATGGCTATGTGAGTACTCAACATGAACAACAGGATTTAGATGATTATTTTGCCGAATTCGCTGGGTTAATGCAGGGGCAAAATAATACATCACATGCGCTAAAAACCATGCTGAGTTGCGTGTTTAAGCAACATTTTAAGATTAAAGAATTTGTTGAAGAGGTCTTTCATTTGTCCCCCGAACAAAGAAGCACACTGGGAGGCAATAATCAATTGGGCATTAATACCTTTTGTGGAGAAAATATCCGTCAAATAGATGGAAAAATTGAAATAGAAGTTGGCCCCGTCCCATACGCCGAATACTTAAAATTTTTACCCGATCAAGCTGAGAGTATAAAACTCAAACGATTACTCGCAAGCTGGCTCAGTCCAACGCTTGGGGTGGATTTAAGAATCATCTTGAGGAAAGAAGATATTCAACCGATTCGCCTGGGTTCAACGATGACCATTGGTTTATCACAAGGCGCTTTTTTAATGCCGATGCAGACCGAACACAATCACGAAACCTGTTATACATTGATGGGGATGGGGCATGCTTAAGCTCTTTATTGGTACTTTGAGCAGCTTATTGTTGCTTGTCGCAGGAATCGTCATTTTTTACTGGCGTGACATTCAGTATGACCCAACTGGGGCAGACCTGCTTAATTATTTACTTCTATTTCCATTGATTCTGTGCGTAGTTTTATGGTCTCCAGTATTTATTTATCATGCCATTAAAGCTCACCAAAAGCGCAAAGAGCAACAAAAACAAGCGCAAGTAGAGCAGCATCAGGATGATGAGAACCAACAGGCTGAAGCTGTTGAAGTTCAGTGGTTAAACCTGAATATTTATTCCTCGTCTGCATATAGTGCCTTTGGGGAAAATGACGAGATTCTTGACGAGATTAAAAAATTTAAAAGCCCAGAGTTAGATACACAATTACAAAACGCCTATGGCTTACCAATGCTGTCTTATCGCATACATGCACTCGACCATGTCATTACAAATCAGGATGATGATGAGGCCGTTGATCATCCGCGCCATCTGCGAATTCAAGCCCTGATCGAGCATCAACTAGAGCAACATGCAGAAACATTGTGGCAAATCTCACAGCATTTAAAGCAATCGGCCTTATTTTATGACAGTGAATTGGCTTATGAATATCGTATGCATCCGGCATGGATTGATCCTACGAGTGAATATGATAGCAATGAACCAGAGGAACAACCTGATGTGCAGCAGGTTGCTAAATTAAACCGTATCAATATACATATGCTGCTGCCTGAATCGATGTTACATGTTTGGAATGAAGAACAAAGCAGTGGTGTGGTACAGGATTATTTAAGTTCACTGGGCGTGATTACGCAGCAAATTCATCTTGAGCACCATTATTTCAGTCAAGAAACAGCCTATAAAGATTGGATGCTGTTATTGGAGCAAATTTCTCAGCAGTCAGAGGAAATTACGTTCATCCTGAATGTAGATTCTGAAATTGACCAAGAACTGCTCGATGAAAAAACATGGTTAACCGACCATTACTTGCCTGCTGAATATGCCTCTAGTTGGTGCTTAGCATCATCTTCTTTACCATTACTTGATATCAAACCCTTAAAACAACTCAAGATTGCACTAAACGAGGCCAATCTTGCCAATCATTTTGCATCCCCAGCGATGAAGCAATTAGAACAATTTAAAGATATTCAGCCTTTTGTGCTGATGCTCGATGATATTACAGACATTCAAACCATGAAAAAACTTAACCAAATTTTCGATCGAAGTGGGATTGAATCGCATCACTTCATTCATACCAAACAAAGCTTTGGACATACGCAGCATTTGGCCAAAGTATTTGGATTTATGTTGAGTATGCATTTGCCTGATGAGTTGATGGCGATGATTTATAGCATTGATCAAATGTCTACACATTGTTTTCTACATGCGTGTGAAGACAGTAATATCCCTGTAGAACCAACCATTTAAATTAAAAAAGAATAAGAGAGTATTGTGAATTCTTTATTTTACAACGTCTTAGGTTATGTTTGGCAGTATGTGAGCAACCCTAAAGCTATTATGGCTATATCAGGTTTTGTCGCACTAATGGCCATGTATAACGTCATTCCAGCCAAAATCTTTTGGCCTTTAATGATTTGTTATGTATTCGGGTTGATGCTGTGGGGGATTTATTTACTCATTGTACGTCGTCGACATGCTGCACAAGGTGAAGCTCTTGCCGATGCCATTGCACATGATACGCATGCGGAATATGGCAAACAAAAAAACAAAGATGAACTTCATTTGATTCAGCAACAAATGAAAGAATCTATTCAGTTGATTCGAAAATCAAAACTGGGAGATAAAAAGGGCAATGCTGCACTCTACGAGTTGCCATGGTATATGGTAATTGGTAATCCTGCTGCGGGTAAAAGTTCGGCCATTTATAACTCAGGTTTAAAATTTCCTTTTGAAGAAACCCATCAAAAATCAGTTTCTGCTGGATTAAGCGGAACGCGTCATTGCGACTGGTTTTTTTCAACAGAAGGCGTGTTATTAGATACTGCAGGTCGTTATTCCGTCTATGCGGAAGATCATTTTGAGTGGCTAGGTTTTTTAAATATTTTGAAAAAAAACCGCTCAAAAGCACCAATCAATGGCTTGATCGTGATTGTTAGTATTGCTGAGTTGGTCAGTAACAGCCCAGAAAAGTCGATCAAATTGGCAAAGAATTTACGTGCACGGATTCAAGATCTTACTGAGCGCTTAGAAGTTTTTTCACCTGTTTATTTGGTCTTCTCTAAAATGGATTTGATAGCAGGCTTTACTGAGTTTTTTGAATGCTATGAAGTCGGTGAGTTTGATCAGGTTTGGGGGGCAACACTGCCTTATACAACCGATGGGGCCAATAATGCTGTTGAACTGTTTGAAAAACACTATTCCATCTTATATGACGGTTTAAAAGGCGTTAGTACGACACATCTTAGCCGCCGACACTCGCAGAATATTTCTCCAAGTGTCATGACATTTCCTTTAGAGTTTAAAAGCTTAAAGCCTGCATTAAAGACATTTATTGGCACGCTGTTTGAAGATAACCCTTATCAATTTAAACCTGTTTTCCGTGGCTTTTATTTCACCAGCGCACTTCAAGAAGGCATTATTGAAAGTCCAATGACTGAGCAAATTGCTCAAGACTTTTTATTGCAAAAAGGTTTAGACAATGAAAATGGCATTCCAACGCGCTCTGTTTCGCAAAACCATGGCTATTTTTTAAAAGGTTTATTTTCAGACATTATTCTGAAAGACAAGAACCTCGTTAAACAACATATTAACCCTAGCCGAAAGCGTCAGCGTTATATTGCCTTTGTTGCCGCTTTATTTGGTGTAGCTATTATTCTAAGTCTATGGGTGTGGTCTTATCGGAATAATCAACAATTGATTGCAGACGTACAAGCCGATTTAGACAAAGTCGTTTTACTTGAAAAGCAATCGGGTCAAGAGTTGTCTACACAACTGAGTGCACTCTTGATTTTACAGGAACGCATGCAGCAGTTGGACCAATTTGAAGAAGATCGTCCTTTAAAGCTGGGTTTTGGTCTATATCAGGGAGATGAGCTGCGGGAGAAGCTAAAAACTGAATATTTAAAGGGTGTTGAGCAAATTGTCTTGATTCCAACACAACAAAATATTGCCCAATATTTACAGCGGGTGAAAAGCAATGAAGAAAAATTGCGCACAAACCATGCAAACGTAGAGCTGACGCCTGTTGCAAAAACACAGCAATATTTAGAGCCTAATGATGCAAATCCACAAGATGCATACAATGCTTTAAAAGCCTATTTAATGATGGGCAATACTCAATATATGGATGCAAGTCATTTAAGTGACCAAGTCACACGTTTCTGGCGTTCATGGTTGGATAATAATCGTGGGCAAATGCCGCGCGGCGAAATGATCCAAAAGGCAGAGCAAATTTTGTCATATAGCATGACTTTAGCTGGTGACCCTAAATTTCCAGTACTCAGCTCAGATAGCTTAGTGGTGGATCAAACACGTCAAGTTCTTCTGTCTGTTGTTCGTGGAATGCCTGCACGAGACCGTGTTTATAATGAATTAAAAATGCGTGCGGCTGTCCGTTATCCAGCATTAACCATAAAACAAATGCTTGGCGATGCCAATCAAAATGCAATTTTAGGCAGTTATGCCTTACCAGGTATGTTTACACATGCTGCATGGTCAGAATATGTTGAACAAGCCATCGATGAAGTTGCAAAACGTCCTACGGATACCAAAGACTGGGTACTTAACAGCACACAATCAGATGACTTATCATTTAGTGGTAGTCCAGATCAAATTCGTAAACAGCTCACAGAACTCTATAAAAAAGAATATATTGCAGAGTGGCGGAAATTTTTAGGTGCGATACATTATGCAAAAGCTAAGGATTACGGACAACAGGCGAGTTTCGTTCAAGTTTTAGGCGAGCCTGAAAACTCACCCATTCGAAGTGTTTTTGATCGCGTTGCGAAAGAAACCAGTTGGGACAATCCAGTCGTAATGGCGGAGCTGGCAGCGCCGCAAACAGGTTTTGTGGCTTGGTTTAAGCGCAAAGTATTAAGACGAGATGAAACTCAGCTTGATGCTAAAGTCATGAATCAAGCGCAAGGCCCGATTTCTAAAGAATTCCAGATGTTTTATCAGTTGGTGCGTAAGCGTGACGACCAACAAAATAAGTCTTTGCTTGATGAATACATGCAATCTTTAGCTCAAGTCCGAAGTAAATTCAATGACTTGAAAAGCTCAGGGGATATTGGACCATCTGCAATGAGTTTGGTTAAGTCGACCATTAATGAGCAAAATTCTGTCTTTAATACAACACAGAAGCTGGTCGATGAAAAAATGTCTGTGGGCCTGTCTGAGGTTGATCAGAAACTGCTCCAAAAGCTGTTGATGTCGCCACTGACACAATCATTTGAAAGTTTAATTCTCCCCGCACAAGATGAGATGAATAAGCTATGGGTTATGCAAGTCCATCAACCTTTTAACACGAACCTGAGTAAAAAGTATCCATTCAACTCTTCAGCGACATTGCAAGCAACCAGCAATGAAATTAGTCAGATTCTTGGCGAAAATGGCAGTATTGCGCGTTATATCAAAGAGTATCTTGATCCACTGGTTATTCGTCGTGGTTATACCTTGACTTCTAAGACGTGGAAAGATTTAGGGATTAGCTTGAATCCACAGTTTGTGATGAATTTTCAAAGCTATGTTGCGCCAAGTAATGGCATGGCAACAGGAGCGTTAAATCAAGCTTCATCTGCACCTGCTGCTACAGCGCAATCTAATTTTCAATTTTACCCAATTGAAAATCCTAAGTTTTTATCTTATACCATTGATATTGATGGACAAAGAATGCTTTATGAAAACGGCATTCAACAATGGGTGAATTTTGTATGGCCCAATGCTGGAGCAATTCCAGGCGCGCGTATTACAGCCATTGATTTAGATGGGAAAACGCATACGATTTTTGAGGCGCCCAGTGAATATGGCATTAATCGTTTAATTGATGGTGCTGAGCGAACGCAACGTGGCGGAAGCTATGAAATGATTTGGAGAAATCAGCAAAATCCAGAACTTGCAGTAAAAGTCAATTTCCGTTTAATCAGCGGCGATGCAAATGGTGGAGTAGGCGGGCAGCGCAGTTACAATGGGATGCAACTGGTCGATCAAATTGTCACCACTAAATCCGTACGTGTGGTGGCAGCGCAAACCACACCTTCAGCAACTGTTGCAAGTCCTAAAGCTCCAACACCGGGTATACAGGAGTCTCGTTTATGATTTCTCGAAAGTGGCTAGGTTGTAAGGAGTATTGTGATGGATGAACTGCGGACCTTAGCATTATATTACGGAAAATGTCCTGCACGTGGTGATTTCTTAAAAACACGCGGTCAGTATGCCTTAATTCAACTGATTGATCAGTGGATTACTGAAGCATTAGAACATGCCATGCAATCAGAGGGATTTAGTCAAGCGTATGAAAAGCTACCTTCATTAGACTTTTTTATTGCCAATCCACAAGAAAATAATTTTCTTGTGGCAAATTTGATAGCCAGTCACGATAGTTCTGGTCGTCAATTTCCAATGGTTTTGAGCCACTTATTAGAGGTTGAAAATAGTTTTGATAATCTTATTTATGCGCCATATCGCTATAAGCAAACTTTAATCGATTTATTCCAAAAGAATCGTGTGATACGTTCGATACGTGACCCCAATATCGTGCTTGATAAATTATCTAAATTAAATAATGAGATACAGGTTTTTAATAACAGCGAAGTTTCGGCATTTTATGAACACCATACGATACATTCATTTGCTCAATTACTAAGAATGAGCAGTTACGAGCTTGCACAAAGCATGATTGGACTCGGATTATTGTTACAGCCCGTCATTCAACATGGTACTAGTCGCTTAACTAAAGTGTTGATTTTACCTATTAATAACTCTAGCTACTGCTATGAAATTGCAGCTTTTTGGGTCAATCTAATCAGTTTTTTTATTCAAAATCAAAATGCTGAGCTTCTGATAGGGATTTTACATAGCGAAAAACCAGTACTTCTTTTTGGCTTTCAAGGGGCAGATATTATGACCTTAAGTGAAATTTTCACGCAAAAGTTAGATTCAGATCACTGGGTTTCATTGGTCCAAGCCAATTGGATTGATGCATATTTAGAGCAAAATGCCGGTTTGGCAACGCTGGAGCAAGCTTTGTGTGAGCGGCAATTGAGCTTAATACAAGCTGTGAAAATTTTTAAAAAAACTTTTATAGATTAGTAAAATATGAAAATAAATCATAGATTTAAGTCAAATAAATGGCTGCTGACTTTAACGTTGGTTTTGAGCGTGAATGTCTGGGCTGAACCGATTATTGTTGAAGGTGTTGTTCCAAATGATGCCAGTAAGCAAATCATTTTAAACAAGATGTACAGTGTCTATGGCGCTGACCAAGTGATTGATAAAATAAAGGTTAAAGCAGTTAGCGCTCCGAATGGTTGGAGTGAATCTGTTGCGAATATGGTGGTTCCAGAGTTAAAAAAAGTTTACCAAGGTAAACTTTCTGTACGTGGTACGCAAATGGAACTTAATGGAAAAATATCGAGTTCAAATGAAGTTCAGCCAACAACAAACTTATTCCAAAGTTTAGTAACGCCACCATATCGCTTGAATGCGCAGCTTTCTGTCAATCAGGCTGAACAGCAAATCATAGATGAAGCGCTTAAAAACAGAATTATAGAATTTGAATCTGGCAGTGCAGTTTTGGCTGTGAGTGGGACTCAGATCTTAGATGAAATGGCGGTGGCGCTAAATAAGGTTGGAGGGAAAAAGGTCAAAATTATCGGACATACAGATAGTTCAGGTGACGTCGCAAAGAATCTTGCTTTAAGTAAAGAACGTGCTGTAGCTGTGAAAAATTATTTGATCAATAAAAGTATTGCAGCAGAACGCTTAAGTGTTGAAGGATTGGGCTCAAACAAACCTGTTGCTGATAATGCGACTGCAGATGGCCGTAAGAAAAACCGTCGAATTGAATTTGATGTGATATAAATAATTTATTGTTATTCCCAAGTAGAAATGTCCTACCTAATAACCAAATAGAAATGTCCTATATGGACATTTCCAAGTCAAGCACAGGATTTAGATTTCGTTGTTCAATCGCTGTTTTCTGTGCACGTCTGCTTGGCATCTTTTGAGAACGATTACGTTTGTTTTGCTGTTCCAGTTCTTCATGCTGTTGTTGGATATGATTCAGAACAGCACTCAACCGTTTATTCTCAACAATCTCTCGCTGATTCAGCTGACTTAATTTATCGAAGAGGCTGTAATTGATCTTTCGGCCATCATGCATGAGGGCTACAGTACCATCCGGGTATTCCAGGAACTCAAGATACTTACCGATCAACCTTTGATTTTCTTCGGTGTTTTCCAGGAGATATACGCATTTATCATAAGTAATCGTCAGGCTATTGGTGACTCTGCGGGGTTCACGCCAAGTAAAAATATCATCTAATTCTTCGGCTGTTTCAGTGATAGGCCGATGTAGATTCTTAGGATTAAAAGCCATCTTGGCGAACTTCTGATTGAACTGCTCAATGAAGCAGGGTAGCCAGGCATTAGCTTGCTCAATCGAACAGATGCCTTCCAAGCGCATTTCTTTGATCAGACGGTCCTGAAGCGTTCTATTCGCCCGTTCTACACGGCCTTTGGCCTGTGGTGAATTGGCGAAGATGATATCGATATTGAGGGTGCTGAGTACACGTCCAAACTGGGTAATCTTGGTGTCTTTCTTGCTGCTTTGATTCACTCTAAAGACTGAATGTTTGTCGCTGTAAAACGCTAAAGGCTTACCGTGCTGTTCGACATATAAACGTGTTGAAATCATATAGTCAAAGGTTGATTCTGATTCACAGAAGCGTAAATGCTGCAATTTTCCTGTCGCATCATCGATAAACACCAGCAAACAGCACTTAGCAGCGCGTCCTTCAAACCAGTCATGGTGTGAGCCATCAATTTGGATCAGTTCACCAAAGCAATCCCGGTTGTAACGAGGCTGATACGGGCGTTTCAGGCGCTTGGCGCGAGGAATCCACAGATCTGCTGCAATCATCCAGGAACGCAGTGTTTCAACTGAAATATCAAAGCCATGAACGGTGGTGAGCTTTTCATGCGCTAAAGTGGGTCCGAAACCATGGAATTGTTCAGCGACCAGATTGAGGCACTTGAGTCTGAGCTCTTCAGGAAGCCTGGAATTGCTGATTTGGCCACGTGCAGCATGGGCTAATGCAGTTGGACCTTGAGTTTTGTATTTTTGCAATAAACGTCTGATCTGACGTTCTGAAATATGAAGTAGCTGAGCAGCCTGGGGCTGGGTTATGCGTTGATCACAGATTTCTTGCAAGACCGACAATCGTTTAAGTTCTTTATCCGACATAGACACCAACATATCAAACCGTCCGCTAAGAAAATTGCAACAGCGCATATTCTAAAAGCGGACATTTCTATTTTGGAGTTACACTTAGATTGCGTATAATGTATATTATGTTAAATAGCATATCCAAGACTGTAGCCTACGCAACCTCAGTTGGTGCTACAGCTCGACATCGTGAATCTCAGTAAAATTATATTCACGATGCCGAGTACGCTAATGAACATAATATACGTTATGCCGAAATCTACGCGCGCAGCCTATCGATGTGATGATCTAACTTGATAAAAAACTGTTTGAGCTGATCTATTTCTTTATCGTTGTCTAATTCTGAATTTTGCAGTTGTTCCAGCACGTTCTCCAGTAGATCGCGCATATACACATAGTCAGCCTTGGTTAAAACGCCCTTTGATCTGTCATAGCTTCCAGTTTTGTACAAATGTGGGTTTACACGCATAAATCTTTACCGGCATCTTATTAATGGGGGTATCTAAAAATCCCATTCCCCACGTACAAACTTGTGGTATTGATTGTTTTTTGATCGAATTATTATTCATATAAACCACCCGTAATAACAAGCTGCATAACCAACAATAAAACCGAGAACAACACCAAAATAATAAGGAGCTAAGAAACCAGACATTATTCAATCCCCATATCACGCATGATGTCGTTTTCTTGTTTTAGTGAATCGCAGTACTCAGCAACTTTTGCAGAACGATAGCCCCACTCTGTCATGACCATTTCAATGTGAAAAAGAACCTGCTCAGATTCATAAGCAGGATTTCCCCCGACAATTAATTGACATGCACGGTCGAAAATAATCTTAGATACGTCTTCAAAAGCTTGTTCTTTAGTCATTTGTAATTTGTCACAAGTTACATTTGACTGAAAAATAACATGTCAGATGTTACAAAACAACATGTAATACGATATAAATTACAAATCACATGGAGCAACTAAATGTCCACTACAGTTAGAATTCGAGATGAAGAGGAAGAAATGCTTCAGGAACTTACTTTAAATATGATGATTGAAACGAAGTCACGCATAAAAGAATCTGATGTTCTTCATACACTTATAAGAAAACATCTAAAAGATATTAAAACTTCCGATGTAATGAAATATCGGGAAGAAGTACTAAAAAAAGACTGATAATCTATGTCGATCCAGACTATTAGATTTATAAATAAAAAAGGGCGAATTTATCGCCCTTCTCTTTTGCACTCGATGTCGCATAACGTAATTTTATGTTAAATAGCATATCCAAGACTGTAGCCTACGCAACCTCAGTTGGTGCTACAGCTCGACATTGTGAATCTCAGTAAAATTATATTCACAATGCCGAGTACGCTAATGAACATAATATACGTTATGCCGAAATCTACGCGCGCAGCCTATCAATGTGATGATCTAACTTTATAAAAAACTGTTTGAGCTGATCTATTTCTTTATCGTTGTCTAATTCTGAATTTTGCAGTTGTTCCAGCACGTTCTCCAGTAGATCGCGCATGTACTCATAGTCGGCTCTGGTGAGTGTGCCCTTGTTTCTGTCATAGCTGACTGTTTTATACAAATTTTGGTTTACACGCATAAATCTTTACCGGCATCTTATTAATGGGGGTATCTAAAAATCCCATTCCCCACGTACAAACTTGTGGTATTGATTGTTTTTTGATCGAATTATTATTCATATAAACCACCCGTAATAACAAGCTGCATAACCAACAATAAAACCGAGAACAACACCAAAATAATAAGGAGCTAAGAAACCAGACATTATTCAATCCCCATATCACGCATGATGTCGTTTTCTTGTTTTAGTGAATCGCAGTACTCAGCAACTTTTGCAGAACGATAGCCCCACTCTGTCATGACCATTTCAATGTGAAAAAGAACCTGCTCAGATTCATAAGCAGGATTTCCCCCGACAATTAATTGACATGCACGGTCGAAAATAATCTTAGATACGTCTTCAAAAGCTTGTTCTTTAGTCATTTGTAATTTGTCACAAGTTACATTTGACTGAAAAATAACATGTCAGATGTTACAAAACAACATGTAATACGATATAAATTACAAATCACATGGAGCAACTAAATGTCCACTACAGTTAGAATTCGAGATGAAGAGGAAGAAATGCTTCAGGAACTTACTTTAAATATGATGATTGAAACGAAGTCACGCATAAAAGAATCTGATGTTCTTCATACACTTATAAGAAAACATCTAAAAGATATTAAAACTTCCGATGTAATGAAATATCGGGAAGAAGTACTAAAAAAAGACTGATAATCTATGTCGATCCAGACTATTAGATTTATAAATAAAAAAGGGCGAATTTATCGCCCTTCTCTTTTGCACTCGATGTCGCATAACGTAATTTTATGTTAAATAGCATATCCAAGACTGTAGCCTACGCAACCTCAGTTGGTGCTACAGCTCGACATTGTGAATCTCAGTAAAATTATATTCACAATGCCGAGTACGCTAATGAACATAATATACGTTATGCCGAAATCTACGCGCGCAGCCTATCAATGTGATGATCTAACTTTATAAAAAACTGTTTGAGCTGATCTATTTCTCTATCGTTGTCTAATTCTGAATTTTTCAGTTGTTCTAGCACAGTCTCCAGTAGATCACGCATGTACACATAACCAGCCTTGGTTAAAGTGCTCTTTGATCTGTCATAGCTGACAGTTTTGTAATGTCTCTGTTTATCAATCTTTATTGGCATCTTATCTATGGACTGTGGTTCGCGGTAAATCTACTTTATATTTAATGTTTTCCTTAATGATCTGAATCGTGAATTGGAATTATAAAAAATAGTCTGTATCACTCTGAATTTTAGGCGAAATATGCTGTTCAACCCAGGTTAACCATGCTCTTGTCTTAGCATCAATAAAATGACGCGATGGCAGTAAAGTATAAACACCAATATCAGGTGATCTCCAATCTGCTAAAACACGGCGCAATCGCCCAGTACGTATATCACAGCAAAAGTTGGAAGTAATGCGATACCCATATCTTGTTGCACCATGTCTAATAATAGTTCTGGTGTGTCAGCAATCAACTGCCCTGTAATATCGATTTGATATGAACAACTGTTTTCACGGACTAGATGCCATTGCGGTGTAATAGATGGATTCACCAATCTTAAACATGCGTGTTTTTGTAGATCATCTAATGATTCTGGTTCGCCATATTTTTCTAAATAGGCTGGCGATGCGCAGAGTAATGAAAATATTGTTCCAATTCGGCGAGCAACAAATCTTGAGTCGGCCAAAGATTCAGTGAGATATAAACTGACATCAATTCCTTTGGCTAAAAGGTCTGGTACATTCTGCGAAGTACGGTATTCAACCGTAAGCTCTGGATAGGTTTGACAGAACTCGGCCAGCATCGGAGACACATAATGATGACCAAAACTGGCCATACTCAAAACACGTAACTTGCCCTGCGGTTTGCTTGCCATTCCCATGGCTTGAGCTTCTGCTTCTTCCACCATTGCGAGTACTTGACGACATTGCTCTGCATAAGCTGCACCAATATCGGTCAACGCATGCTGTCTGGTCGATCGTTGTAGTAATTTTGTACCTAAACGTCCTTCTAACTCGCTAATGAGTCGAGACACTTGCGCTGTTGTCAGTTCCATCTGCTCTGCGGCAGCCGTAAAGCTTCCACTATCAATGACTTTTAGAAAAGCATGCATTGCATGCAGTAATCCACCCTCAAGATTTTTGCGCATAACGTAAATATGTTTTTCTAAATTACGCATTGTTGCACCAGTCTGGATCACCCACAATGACATTAATGTACATACATTGAACAGTTTCATTGTCCTAAGTTGAACTGATCAATCTTTTTCCGAGTATGTCATTTACTCCAAATATTCAACGGGATGTTGAGAAAAGAAAGTAGCTCGATCTACAAAATTCAAAAGGAGATATAAATGAATATAGCGACAAAATTTACTCCAAATAAGATTCCAACCAAGGATGTATCACTTGAAGATAAATATCTCAGTGATGACGGTACTGCTTACATGACAGGTATTCAGGCTATGGTGCGTTTACCACTCGCACAAACACGGCGGGATACTTTAAACGGTTATCATACTGCTGGCTTTATTTCTGGTTATCGTGGTTCTCCTGTAGGAAATTATGATAATTTTCTCTGGCAAGTTGAAGGCATACTCAAAGACCATCATGTTGTTTTTCAATCTGGCGTAAATGAAGATCTCGCTGCTACAGCAATTTGGGGTACCCAACAAGCCAATCTCGCAGGTCAAGGTAAATATGATGGTGTAACGTCTTGGTGGTATGGCAAAGGCCCGGGGGTAGATCGTTCTGGAGATGTTCTGCGTCATGCCAATCTTGCAGGAACATCAGAACGAGGTGGTGTGGTTGCCTTCTTTGGTGATGACCACTCTTGTAAATCGTCAAGTATTCCACACCAGTCAGAACACGTGATGATTGGTTGTGGCATTCCAATTTTTTATCCAACTTCAATACAGCAAATTCTTGATTTAGGTGCACATGCGGTTGCCATGTCACGCTTTGCGGGTGTATGGACTTCGATGAAGTTAGTCAGTGAAATCGTCGAAACTTCGGCTTCTGTTCATGTTGATTTAGATCGAGTTACTCCTGTTTTACCCCAAAATATTCAAATGCCTGAAGATGGTGTCAATATTCGTTGGCCTGATCACGGCATTCAACAAGAAGAACGCCTTTATCAATATCGCTTACCCGCTGTGTTGGCTTATGCACGTGAAAATGAACTGAATCAGGTGACATGGCATTGTGCTGATGCCCGTATTGGTATTGCAGCAAGTGGTAAAGGTTATTTAGATACGATTGAAGCCTTACGTATTCTCGGAATTGAAGGTGAAACGGCCCAACAGCTCGGGTTGAGAGTGTATCAAGTTGCTTTAATTTGGCCCTTAGAACCGCAAGGTCTGCGTGAATTTGCCGAAGGTTTAGAAGAACTGATTGTTGTAGAAGAAAAACGTCCGATCCTTGAAGCTCAAATTAAAGATGAACTCTATGCGCTTCCAGATGGCAAACGACCTCGTATCATTGGTAAGGCGAGTGATGGAAAAGGTGAATGGAGTACATCGATTAATGAAGCGCCTTTGATTGGTCACTATGAGTTCCAACCTGAACCGATTGCAAAAATGTTGGCAGCTCGATTCTTAAAATTAAATCTTCCAGAAAGTTTAAAAACACAGATTGAAAATAGAGTTGAGTTGCTACAAAAAGCAGAACATGAATCACGGCGAGTTCTGGATATTGCAGAACGTAAACCTTTCTTTTGTAGCGGCTGCCCTCACAACTCATCAACTAAGTTACCCGAAGGCAGTCGTGCACTGGGCGGGATCGGTTGTCATTATATTGCCGTGTTACAGAATCATGAAACAGAAACGTTCACGCAAATGGGTGGCGAAGGCGTAAGTTGGGCTGGCGCTTCACATTTCACCAATGAAAAGCATATTTTTGCCAATCTTGGCGATGGAACCTATTTCCATTCAGGTTATCTGGCTATCCGCCAAGCGATTGCTGCAAAACTCAATATGACCTACAAAATTCTCTATAACGATGCAGTGGCAATGACGGGTGGACAACATGTCGATGGTCATCTCAGCGTGGCACAGTTAACACGCCAACTTGATGCTGAAGGCATCACAAAACAAGTCATCGTTACTGATGAACCAGAGTTGATTCATGCTGAGGAAGGTATTGCTGCTCACGTCGAGATTTACCATAGAAATGAACTAGATGATGTGCAACGCAAATTACGTGAGATTTCTGGGGTTACGGCGTTAATTTATGTTCAAACCTGTGCCAGTGAAAAACGCCGTCGCCGTAAACGCAATGCTTATCCAGATATTGCAGAGCGAGTTTTTATCAATAGCAAGATTTGTGAAGGTTGCGGCGACTGTTCTAAACAATCGAACTGTTTATCGATTGAACCCGTTGAAACGGTATTAGGAACCAAACGTCAAATTAATCAAAGCAGTTGTAACAAAGACTTTTCTTGTGATGAGCAAATCTCCGCAACTAAAATCCCTGCGGGACAATGTGATGTTTTAATCGGTGCAGATGCGATTGTTGCAGGCAGTAATGCGGCACTTTCTCGTCTAAAATCTGATGCTGTTATCATCGTCAATGAAGATAGTTCCCCTACTTCTGATTTCCTTCAATCTCGTGTTTGGTATGCGCCAATTACAGATTTGATTCACCGACTTCGTGGTCGAACGACTCAAGGAAAACTCACTTCTTTACCTGTAACACGTATTGCCACACAGGTTTTAGGTGATGCAATCTTTGCAAATCAAATCTTACTTGGCATGGCTTGGCAAGCAGGTCAAATTCCGTTGAAACGTGAAAGTCTTGAAAAGGCAATCCATTTAAATGATACGGCTACTGAAAAAAACCTTGAAGCTTTCCGTATCGGTTGTCATCTGATGAGTGATCCTGACTTAGCCAAACGCATTATTGCAACGATACCAACGACGAATAAACCAACCACGCTGGCTGAACTCATTCAAGATCGCTCTGCTCGTTTGGTTGAGTATTGGAATCAAGATTATGCAGCTCAGTATCGAACTCTGATGGAACAAGCTACCAAAGTTTTACCCGAAGAATTAACTGGAACCATTGCGACACAATTATATAGAGTCATGGCGTATAAAGATGAATATGAAGTTGCACGCTTACTCACAGGAAAAAGCTTTAAACAATCGATTGAAACCCAGTTTGGTCAAGGTTTACGTTTAACCTATCACTTAGCACCACCAGCTTTGGGTGCTCATGGCAGCATACGCAAACGTGCTTTCGGATATTGGATGCGTATTCCGATGATGATTCTTGCTCGCCTACAATGGCTTCGAGAAACGTTCCTTGATCCATTTGCTTTACAGCAAGAACGTCAAAAAGAACAGGCTTGGCGTGATCGTTATATCGCATTTGTCAAAGCCATCAGTTCTGAACCTGAAAATTATGACTTATCTGTTGCTGAACAAATCGCTCAATTACCAGCAGATGTACGTGGTTTTGGTCATGTCAAAATGCAAGCAATGGACACAGCGATTCAACGTTGGGATGAGCTTGCATTGAGTCTTGGTAAAGATCATGAATAAAGGAAAGAGCTTTATCTAATTAAGTAGCTGATGCAGGATCAAACTGGGGTTGTATTAATCATGTTCAGCTACTTAATATTTATTTTCTGATTTGAAATTAGAATTCACAATTAGATAGCGGAGGTTCTTTTTATGATGAATACGTTAGTAAGAATCTTTCAATATCTCTAATCATATCTATTACATCTTCTTTTGAAAATTGATCAACATTTCCATGAGCAGCATTATTTCTCACATCTGCTAATGCTGTAATCTTTTTTTGTTGAAGAATATTATAAACATCTGCATTTTTTAATGCAGCATTAAGCACATCCAATTTTTTAGACTTAGTCGAATCAGGTAGATAAATATCTATACCATTGTTTTTACAAAGTTCTTTAATTGACGTTTCTAATACCACACCTGCCGTAACCGCAGCAGCTACCAAATAGCCAGAATCAAAAAAGTGTTTAGCTTGATCTAACTCACTATCAAATACTTCAGATTGAACTAGCTGTTTGATAGTAATTAAAAAACCATTTTTTAAATCGTCTTCAGCAGCTCTTAAAATTGGAATTACACGATTTAATATTGATTTATTGGTATCAGCCATTCCTGCTTTAAGATTTGTTTTAAACTGAGATAAATAATGTGATTCTTCACCACAAGTAATACTTAAAATATTTTTAGATTTCATTTGCCATTCAATAAAATCTGAATTTAGTTCTGCATTATAACCAGATCCACTACTCTCAAATTTTTGATAAATTGAATTACCTTCATTTACTAATGAAGAAAAGCGATCTAGTATTTTTTGGGCCATATTTTTCTCAAGTATTAAGTCATTCTTCTTAAATAGAATATCTAAAGACGGTAGCTAACACAACGCCGTTGTTGCCACAAATCAGCACCGTAAATTTAAAAATTATAATTCACGGTGCCGATTATCCTAATCATCAATTCCTGATGAAATGCTTAATAATTGCTAACTCTCGCTAACTTTAAATTTTAAAAAACCAATCTATGTCATGAATTATTCAGCATTCCTATGATCAAACTAAACGTATAATATTGAACATGCTTTAATACTTACATCTGCTATGAAAAATCCGTTTTCTGACAACGCCCAAATTAGTGTAGTTTCCTCTTTCTCTGAACTTATCAATTCAAATTTTCACGGCGATATGAATGCCCTTTGCTGGCATAGAAATTTGGTTGGAGATTTTAAAGAAATTGTGGCTAAACTAGAGTTAAAAGAAAATATTACAGAAGTTTCCGTTGAAGATCTTTTAGCATTGCAACTTTCAGAACATGGTGATTTTGCACGGGAAATTATTTTAAGCGATATACTGCTTTTAACTGATTTTGGCGCATCCCCTTCGCTTAATTTACTAAAATATTATGAGCGTGATGACGAGCTAGATTTTATTTCAACAGATGTATATTCGTTTCATATTGACCGCTCACCGATTGAAACAGATACTTTCTTATGCACCTACCACGGCGCTGCAAGTGATATCGTGGCCAATGATCAGGTAGAGCAAAAGATTTTGATTCCTGAAATCAGAGAAAAACTCAAAGAACTACATGATGGCCCAGAAACTGAATTTGAAACTTTCCTAGAAGAGTATTTCTTTGATCTGCATTATCAGCCTAAACCGAATGCTAAACCTGTGAATTTAGGCTTAGGACATCTTTGGCGCTTGGCGGTAGATCATCCTACTCAAAAGGTCTTACCTTGTGTGCATAGAGCGCCTACTGAAAAGGATGGTGAGTATAGATTGCTATTGATTTGTTAAATATTTATTCGATTTCGATATAGAGTCGATGGATTTAATCTATTTATAGACGGTAAAAAAGCACCTTAAATTTTTAAGGTGCTTAGCTGAAAAGCATTACTATGCGAGTTCACAGTTATTGAGTTTAGTAATCCCAAAAAATGCGCTGAATTTCCTTGGCATCTTTTGTTTTTGTTAAAGCAAGTGCAGCAAGTAATTTAGCTTTTTGCGGGTTAAGGTCATGTGCGACGACCCAACCATATTTGTCATCTGGTTGTTCTGCATTTCTAAGAACAAAACCTTGGGGTACGCGAGATGAACGAATAATTTGCACACCTTGTTTTTGTAAGTCAGTTAAAGTTGGGACAATATAATTGGCTACAGAACCATTGCCTGTACCTGCATGAATAATAGCTTTTGCCCCTGCTTTAGCATAAGCCGTGTATGCATCCGGCAACATATTGCCTGAACCATAAACAATTTGTACCAGCGGTAAGCTATCGCCTTTAATATTTTCAATATTAAATTCTGAGCTCTTATTATGACGTTTCGCTGTATTTCTAAACCAATATGGTTTTCCTTCGACTAAGGTTCCGAGCGCTCCCCATTGGCTCATAAATGCATTGGTATGGATATTAATTGTTTTTGAAACATCTCGTGCTGCAAAAATGTCGTCATTCATGAGCACAAAAGTTCCTTTACCTTTTGCACTATCATCGGCAGCAAGTGCAACCGCACTATAAAGGTTCAACGTGCCATCAGCAGAAAGTGCAGTACTTGGACGCATTGACCCGACCAATACAATCGGCTTGTCTGAATGAATCACTAAATTTAAAAAGAAAGCTGTTTCTTCTAGTGTGTCTGTTCCATGTGTAATCACGACACCATTAACATCAGGCTTTTTAAGTAAGTCATTGACTTGACGTGCAAGGGATAATAATTCTTTATCCGTAATACTTTCTGATGCAACTTGCATTGCCTGCACACCAGTCACATTGGCAAGGTTTTGAATCTGGGGAACCGCATTTAATAATGCATCTACAGGAACTTTTGCCGCAGTATAGGTTGCACTATTGGTAGAACTTGCTCCAGCACCTGCAATCGTTCCACCAGTAGCGACAACAACAACATTATTTTTGGCAAATGCTGCACATGGGAGTAATAGGCTTAAACTTAATGTCAAAGCTGAAATCGTTTTTTTCATAGGTCATCCTTTTTGAGTCATTTTATTCTTAGCATTTTTCATACCATAGTAAAATTACTGGAAAAAGATAGGATTGTATAGATGTAGAAATTGTGTTTTATGTCGATCACATTTCTTAAATACGATTAATCATGGTTCATCTCTTGTAGTTTTGAGATGAGTCCTATTTACCCAATACAGAACAGTTGCAAGAAAATATTCAAAATACGGTACGACTATTTTTAAATGGTTATCGCACTTTTTAGCAAGTTGTTATTTTATTTAGGATGAAAGCAATATGCAGTCCCTCCAAGAATGAAAAACTGCACCGTATTATTTAGGCGGTGGCTATTTATTACCACGTTATTTCATGACCTTGAAAGTCGACAAACTGTTGTTCATTTTTACCAATAAAATCTTCAACCACACGTACAATGCCCGTTGTGCTTTCTTTTACGTTGATGGGTGCATGGCTTCCGCCCATTTCAGTTTGCACCCAGCCTGGATGTAAGTTCAGCACGCCTATTTGGGCAGGAATTGCCTCATTTATCGCAAAGCCACGTGTAATACTATTGAGAGCAGCCTTGCTTGCGCGATACAGCTCCATACTTCCATCATCGTTTAAAGCAACGCTTCCCATGCGAGAACTCATAAATGCAATGACACTCTTTTCTTTCATCAAAGGAAGAAGTTTTCTCGCAATCGTCACGGGTGCAATGCTATTTACCCAAAACAGATTGGCAATCTCATTGGGCGTGCACTGCTCAACGCGTTGGTGTTCTGGCCCAAGAATACCCGCAGAAACCAACAGTAGATCGATTGATTTTTCATGATATTTACTGAGTAAACGGTCTGCCGTTTGCACATCATTTAAATCTAATTCGGTTAATTCAAGTCGGTCGGGATACTCAGAAAGCAGTTGATTCAATCCTGTAGAGACTTGGTCTATGTCTCGGATGGTCGCAATAACATGCCAGTGCTGATTAAGCAGCTCACGAACCAGACCTAGGCCAATCCCTCTAGAAGCTCCAACCACGATTGCCCGTTTCTTCTTATCAAACATAAAATGTTCCTCTATCACGATAATTCAAGGTGTTAAAAACGCTTGAGCTCAAACCTTCACAGTTTGCTTTGGGATATTGATTCACAAGCTTAAGAATTCGCTTTGATCATAGTGCAGTAAGAATTTTTTATACAAACCTATTTCTGTAGACTTGTTCAACCTTCATCATTCATTCAATGAATAAGCCCACAACTAACACATGAGTCTTACCAGCAATAGGTTTTCCTACGACCCAAAATTGGAGAATTTAGAAAACCTAAAACCTAGCGATTTCTGTCTAGAAGTTCACAGTCCATGAAAATTGTGCTGTACGTGGTGTACCCAGAAATAAATAGTCATCCCCGAAAAAGCTTCCTGCATCTCGCCAGTATTTTTTATTGAACAGGTTGTCCACATTCAGGCGAAGCATATTGTCATAACCATAAGCACGGAAGTTATAAGCTGCACCCGCATCGAATACGGTATAGCCTGAAACTTTAACCGTACCCGTTTTGTTGGCGTATTTACTGCTGCTGTATTGCATACCTGCGAGTAAACGTAACCCTTCTACTTGAGGCATTTGATAAGACACATGACTGGCAAAACGAACTGTCGGTACGTTTTGAGTTTGATGCCCTTTATAAGCATCGACCTGTATATCTTCCAAACGTGAACGGGTCAGTGCCAAAGTCGATGTCATATCTAGATTTTCAGCAACGCGACCTTGCAAGCCCAATTCCAAACCTAGATTATGCTGTTCACCATCGGTGACATAGTAATTGTCTAAGTTGGTATATTGGTGGTCTTGTGTTAAGTCAAACAATGCGGCAGTAAACAGTAGCTCTTGCCATTGCTGTTTAAGACCTAACTCATATTGAGTTGAGCGTCTTGGTGCTAAAGTTTCAAAGGCATTTCCTACGATGCCTTTATCCGGATTACCATAGGCAGACCATGGCGCTTGACTGCCGTCGCTGATTCCTTTGGCATAAGAAGCATACAGATGAGTGTTCTGCCAAGGCTGATACATCAACGCAAGCTGTGGCAAGAAGCGATTGAAGTCGGTATCACGAATACTGTTGCCATCTGCAGCATAGGCACTTTCATTTAAATGTAAAAGCTTACCGCCTAGCAAAACTGACCAAGTATCATTAAATTCGATTTGATCCAACACATTGAGAGCTGTTTGTTGACTATCCAATGATTTGTAATGATTACCTAAATCTCTGTCATTCGGTGTGTGAGTAATAGGATCATTATAAATATTTCCAGCGCCAACATTCACCATACTATAAGTAGATTCATACTGAGTATGACGTTTGTAAGCATGTGATAACTCTAAACTCAGGCTATGTTGCCATGCTCCAGTGTTGAATGCTCCGTTTAAGCCCGTTTTAAATTGATTGGTCAGATAGCTATCATCTGGGCTGCGGAAATCATAAATGTCATAGTTACCATCAGTATCAAAGGTATAGGCAAAAGCTGAGTAATCATCTACGACCACACGGCTTTGTGAAGCCGACAGATTGCTACTCCAGTTATCATTGATTTGATAACTATATTTAAGACTCGTATTTAGATTTTCATTAGTGACAGGTTTACTCCAGCTTTGATAGCCTAGCAAACGATCCCATTCCACTCCTGTCGGTATAGTTTCACCGCCCAATAGCTGATAGCCCGGTACCGAACGCTGTTTTTGACGCTGTGATTCAAGATCAAATTCAAGTTTTGAACGATCTGAAATTTTCCAGTCTAAAGCCAAGGAACCAAACAAACGTATACCGTCAGCATGTTCAACATAGGGATGAATGTCTTCATACGCTGCATTCACACGATAACCAAACTGTTGATTGTCTCCAAGCAATCCACCAAAGTCTGTTGCCACACGACTACCGCCATGACTATCTGCTTCAAGAGTTAAAGATTGGACATCTTTGGGGCGTTTACTTACATAATTCACGACTCCACCTGGGGTCGACATCCCACTTTGAATCGCGCTCATGCCTTTGAGTATTTCGACTTGCTCTTTATTTTCAAGCGCTACATTTTGCTCACCACGAAGCAAATTACCGTTCAGTAAATAACTTGATCCCGCATTTAAGCTAAATCCACGCATCACAAAGTTGGCATAGTAACCAATGGGTGCATAGCCATCCCCAACGGACGCATCGTTCTTTACCACATCGCCCAGTGTTTTCGCATGTTGATCTGCGATCAGTTCAGCAGTAACGGTGTTAATAGATGCAGGAATTACTGCAAGGTTTTGCTGGGCAAAGCCAGACAAATTAACTTTGGGTTGATAATACGCAGCTGATTCAGCTTGAGCAGTCGCTGTGATGGTTGCGAGTTGTGCCACATCACTGTCTTCTGCCGCATGTACCCATACCGAGTTCAGCCCTAGACATGAAAATGAACCAACCGCCAGTAATGCTTTTTGTAAACGAGAAAATGGATACGTTTTCACAGTAGTTGCTAACCCCCAAAAAATAATATTACAGCCCAAGTTTTTCGGCTTGAGTATTCACAATTTTCTTAGAATGAACAAGCACATTATTCAACATATCTCAGCTTTTTTTAAATTATTGGGAGATAGCTTTGAGTGTGTAGGTTTAGAAATTGAGTTTATAGTTTAACCGCTTGCTTTTAAATTATAACTTTGATCTGCGTTCCATATCTTCATTCGTATTTGATACAGCATATGGTATTGGGACTTTAGCTGACTTGAAGCAGTGTATTGTAGATTGGAACCTAAAAGCTTAGGTTGATTTATTTCATTTTTTTAAGCCATTTTTTCAACTTTAGAGTGATTTTTTAACTACAAACTCATTAAAATGTTATAACATAACAATACAAAATCTAAACTACTCTCCTTCATGATGAATAAATTCTCTCTTTTTTCCTCAAGCATATATTTAAGTCTGCTGAGTTCTTTCACTTGGGCCGAAACTTCAACAGAAGTACTCCAGACCATCCAATTGCAAGCCGAAACTGAGGATGAAAGCCTTCAACAAAGCACCGCAATGACTAAGTTTTCACATGACATTTTAGACGTGCCATTTAGTCGAAGTGTGTTGTCTAAAGCGTTAATTCAGCAACAAGATGTGCAACGTATTGACGATGCACTCACGCAAGTGAGCGGGGTCTATAATCAAACCAATTATGGTGGCGGCTTTTGGGATAACTATTCATTTAGAGGCTTTAGTACAGACCCCAATATTGGGACACAAATCATAAGAAATGGCCTGAGTGTTAATCGTGGACTCAGTGCTCCGCGAGATATGGTGAATATTGAATCTCTCGACTTTTTAAAAGGCCCAATGGCTGCGCTCTATGGCCGCGGGGAAGTTGGCGGTCTACTGAATATCAACACTAAAAAGCCTGAATGGAAAAGTTCTTCAGAAGTGAATTTACGTGCCAATAGTTTAGAAAAATACCGTGCTAGTTTTGAACATACTGCCCCAATCAGTGATGCTGTGGCTTATCGTATTGCGGTCGCACATGAAGATAACCAAAGTTTTCGTGATCATGTGCAGAGTGAGCGTTGGTTTTTCTCCCCTCAACTCACATGGAAAATTTCAGATTCAACCCAGTTAGATTTTGACAGTGAATTTACTCGACAAGATGGAACCTTCGACCGTGGTGTAAGTAGTTATCAAAAACAATTTGTGATGGATCCTAAAACATTTACAGGCGAACCTGATGATGGTGATCATATTCAAAAAGATCATTTCTATCAGCTTCGACTTGCACATCAGTTTAATGATGACTGGAAAATGAATAATGCTCTTAGTGTGAAAGATACTCAGCTCAAAGGCTTTTCCAGTGAACCTCGTCGTATTCAAAGTGATGGGCAGACATTAGAGCGCCAGCGTCGCTACCGTGACAATAAAAGTGATGACTTTCTCTTTCAAACAGAAGTTCTTGGGACGATCCAACAAGACTGGGCCCGTCATGAAGTACTTTTGAGCACAGAACTTGGGCAGATGAAGTATCATCAATTACAACTGCGTCGAAACCACAGTAGTAGCGTGCCAAATAGCATTGATATCTATGATCCTATTTATGGACAATACTTACCCGAGCTTCCACTTTTCATTAACACCGAAGAACAGCAACGCTATTTTGCACTGAATCTACAAGATCAAATTTTCCTCAATGATCAATGGAGTGTGCTGTTTGGTGCGCGCTTTGATCACGTCACCCAAGACTTTCAAAATAAACTTGCAGGTACATCCAGTAAAAAGGATTTACAACAAACCAGTCCACGCTTGGGTTTAAACTATCGACTGAATGATCGTTGGTCATGGTATGCCAACTATGGAGAATCCTTTGCGCTCAACAGTGGCATGGACCGAAATGGCGATATGTTTAACCCTGAAAAAGGAAAAAGCTATGAGATTGGTGGGAAATATCGGATTACCCCACAGAGTTTGTTGAGCTTAGCCCTCTTTAAAATGGATAAAGAGAATGTCTTAACCACAGATCCAGCAGATAGTAACTATCAAATTACCGCTGGAGAAGTCTCAAGTAAGGGGCTAGAGCTCGATCTAGAGACACAGCTCAATGATCAATTCTCTATACGTGCCAATTATAGCTACACAGACGCCCAAGTTGAAAAAGACCAAATTCTTGCTAAAGGTTCACGACTCAGCAATGTGCCGAAGCACAGCGGCTCTATCAGTAGCAACTATGAATGGACCCTTGCCAATGCAGACAAAGTTGGACTCGGTGCAACGGCAATCTATGTGGGCAAACGTAGTGGACACAGTACAGATAATGGCTTCAACTTACCTGAGTACACGTTGTTGAATCTAAATGCTTATTATGCGCCAACAGATCAGCTACGTTATCAGTTCAATGTGCACAATCTCTTAGACGAAACGTACTATGTTGCAAGCTATAGCGATATGTGGATTCAACCTGGCGACCCTTTAAATGCATCTATCTCGGTGCAATGGAAGTTTTAAGGTTCTAAACACCAGACTTGTCTCGCTATGAGTTGAGTCTGGTAGTCAGAAAAGTAAGATTCAGATCACTTTTTGAAGTATTAGCTGCCTTAGTTTTCTTTAGCGTTACTACGTACTTACTTCAAAAAATATTCCCAAATGATAAATCCAAGAAAAAATCCAAGAAACGAATATAAAGTAATGATAAAGAATACAAACCAAGCTCTATTTTTTTTCAGTAAAAAGTTCATTTTCAATACCTCAACGCTCTATCTATATTCATTATTCTAAGGTTTCCTATACGAAAGGACAGATACAGTTCTTTGCGAATAAAATATAACAGACTATAACAGATTTGCCATTTTTAACTCTCCAAAGCGATCAGACTGATATCAAGTATTATAAAAAAGTATGAGGAGACTATTTTGCCTCCCCATGCTTCAACTGATTAAGGGATTAAACTTTCGTTTCTTTTTTTGCATTCATCCAACGATACAACACTGGCAATAGCACCAAGGTCAATAACGTCGAAGAAATAATTCCACCAATCACCACGGTCGCCAGTGGACGTTGAACCTCTGCTCCTGTGCCTGTGGCAAGCGCCATCGGCACAAAACCTAAGGACGCCACACAAGCGGTCATTAAAACAGGCCTTAATCGCAAAATCGCTCCCTGCCAAACGGCTTCATGTAAGCGGTATTGCCCTCTTAACTCTTTAATGAAGGTCAGCATGACCAAACCATTTAAAACGGCAACGCCAGACAAGGCAATGAAACCAATGCCCGCCGACATTGACAAAGGAATGTCTCTTAACCACAAGAAAAGCACACCACCAGTTAGGGCAAATGGAACACCCGTGAACACCAGCAAGCTTTCTTTGATGTTATGGAAAACAGCCATCAGCAAAATAAAGATCGTCAATAATGCCAGTGGAATCACAATCTGCATTCGAGCCTGTGCCGAGGCCAGATTTTCAAACTGACCACCATATTCAATCCAGTAACCACTTGGTAACGGATACTGCTTAAGCTGATTTTGTACTTCTGTGACAAAAGAACCCAAATCGCGCCCTTCCACATTCGCCGTGACAATCATACGACGTTTGCCATTTTCACGACTGACTTGGTTGATGCCATCCATCATTTTTACAGTGGCAATATCTGTGAGTAAAATACTGCCACCATTTGGAAGATGTATTGGCAGTTGCGCGATCCCACTGACACTACGGTCTTGTTCACTAAGTCGAATGACAAAGTCAAAACGGCGATCACCCTGTAAAATTTCACCAACATTTTGTCCGCCAATGCTTGCTGCCACATAGTCTTGTACGGTTTTGACACTTAGGCCATATTGCGCTGCCAAGCTTTTATCAATTTCCACATTGAGCAAAGGTAAACCCGACGTTTGTTCAACTTTAACGGCGGTACTGCCTGAAACTTGCTGAATCAATTTACTGATTTTTTCAGCTTCCGCATTTAATACTTGCATGTCATCGCCAAAGATTTTGACACCGATATCACTACGCACACCCGATATTAACTCATTGAAACGCAGTTCAATTGGCTGAGAAAACTCACTGTTGTTACCGGGCAATGTTGCTAAATAGGCCTGCATACGGCTACGCAGTTCATCGAGTGTTTCTTTTGGATTTGGCCATGCATCACGGGGTTTCAGCATGACGTAACCATCTGAAATATTCGGTGGCATCACATCGGTCGCCACTTCAGCCGTGCCTGTCCGCGCAAAAATAGCGTGTATTTCAGGGAATTTTTTCAAAAGTAGCTTTTCTGTATTTTCCTGAATACGAAGTGATTCTTCTAAGCCTGTGCTTGGAGAGCGCAGTTGCTGTACAGCAAAGTCCCCTTCACTCAGTTGCGGTGCAAACTCACTGCCGATACGCGTTGCAAGTAATCCTGTCAACATCAACAAGCACAGTGCAAAGGTTAAAACCACCGCTTTATACTGATAGGCACAGTCCAATACCCGTTGATAATGCTCTTTTAACCACAACATCCAACGGCTTTCGGTTTCTTTGATGTCACCTTTAACAAAAAGTGCGACAGCCGCAGGCACAAAGCTGATCGACAAAATAATGGCTGCAACGAGTGCAAGTACAACAGTCAAAGCCATTGGGTGGAACATTTTTGCTTCTACACCAGTCAGTGCAAAAATCGGTAAGTACACCACTAAAATAATCAGTTGACCAAAAATGAGCGGGCGACGGGCTTGGCGTGCTGCCAAAAACACTTCTTTAAAGCGTTCCGACTGGGTCAATGGTCGTTTGAGTAATTGCTGCGCATGGGCTAAACGGCGAATACAGTTTTCAACAATCACCACTGCGCCATCGACAATAATACCGAAATCCAATGCCCCTAAACTCATTAGGTTGGCACTGATGTTCTGCTGTGCCATACCCGTTAAAGTAAATAGCATAGACAGTGGAATAACACAGGCTGTAATTAACGCCGCACGAATATTACCTAAGAATAAAAAGAGGATCACAATCACCAAGATTGCGCCTTCAACCAAGTTCTTCTGCACCGTTTTAATGGCTTTTTCCACCAAAGTGGTTCGGTCATAAACCGTTTCTATTCTAACGCCTTGCGGTAAACTACTTTGCACCTCTTGAATTTTGGCATCTACAGCTTTAGACACCGTTCGACTGTTTTCCCCCATCATCATCATAGCGATGCCGAGTACAGTTTCTTCGCCGTTATAGGTGGCGCCTCCTGTTCGGAGGTCATGGTCAATTGAAACTTGCGCAATATCCGCGACACGAATGGGGTTCCCATTTGGGCTGGCAACCGTTGTATTTTGAATATCTGCAAGACTGTTGAGTGTCCCCGGAACACGGACTGTGAGCTGCTGACCATTTTCCTCAATATAACCAGCGCCACGGTTTTCATTATTTTCCTGTAAAGCAGTTTGTAGTTGGCTTAAGGAAATATTCAACTGCTGCATACGGTTTAAGTTGGGAGCAACCACATAGGTTTTATTAAACCCGCCAATACTGTTGACCTCGGCAACCCCCGCAACACGTTGAAGTTGTGGACGAACGATCCAATCTTGGATCTCCCGCAAGTCCATCGCGCTATAAGGCGTACCATCGGCCTTTTTTGCACTCGGTTCGGCTTTAATGACCCACTGATAAATTTCACCTAAACCCGTCGAAACTGGTGACATGGTTGGGGAAACATCGCTAGGTAAGTCCGCTTTGACCTCTTGTACCCGTTGATTAATCTGCTGACGTGCCCAATAGATGTCTGTACCATCCTCAAATACAATGGTGACTTGGGACAAACCATAACGTGAAATCGAGCGAGTCAACTGTAAATCGGGAATACCCGCCATAGCCGTTTCAATTGGATAGGTAATCCGCTGCTCAACCTCCAGTGCGGTAAAGCCATTGGCTTGGGTATTAATTTGTACTTGCGTATTGGTAATATCGGGCACTGCATCGATAGGCAGTTTTTGATAGCTATAAACTCCGACCGCAATCCATGTACAGACAAAGAGCATGACCCAAATTGCATTTTGAATAGAGAACTGAATAATTCGTTCAAACAAACCCTCAGGCTTGGGTAAATCATGATTAGTGTGCATGATCAGCCTCACCTTTTTCTAGTTCAGACTTAAGCACAAAGCTGCCTTGACTGACATAGCGTTGTCCTGCTGTTAGGCCTGAAATCACTTCCACCCATTGAGCGTCATTTGAAGCTTGTCCAAGTTGAATGGGTTGCGCTTTCAAATGCACTTGCCCTTTTTCCTCAGCGTCGACCACAAATACCGAAGTTTGACCTTCAATGTTTTGAATGGCACTTTTATGGACGCGAAGTGCTGTTTTTGAACTGGTATTGTCTAAAAAGATATTCACTAAAACATTTGGACGTAGTTCAGCCGCTTGGCTTTTTAATTTAGCACGTACCACCAAGCGTCCTGTTTGTGCATCGGCTTGAGAAGTTAAGCTTTGAATGACGGCTTCATATTTTTGCTCAGAAGCATTCGGCTTAAATGTCAGACTCTGATTGGCTTGTAACTGACCTGAGTACTGAGCAGGCAGATTAAACTCAAGCCATAACTCTTTAAATTGTTCAATCACAAAAAGTTGATCGGCCAATTGTACGTTTTCACCCACTACAATATCTTTTTGGCTAATCACACCTGCAATGGGCGCTTTAATGGCAAAACGACCATTTACTCCACCTGTTGCCCCTAGGGCGTTTAAGCGGCTTTGCACGGACTGCACAGTAATCTGTGCTTGTCGGTAAGCATTTTCTGCTCGTTGGTAATCTTGCTTGGCAGAAATGCCCTGTGACCATAACTGCTGTTCACGTTGATAATCTTGACGTGCCAAATCCAAACTGGCTTGTGCCATCCGCAAATTGGCCTGTTGATCGATCAGTTCAGGGACAGACAATACCGCTAAGGTTTGTCCTTTTTGTACGTTTTGACCAAGCTCAACATTCACCTGTTCCACATGCCCACCAAAGTTTGGCGAAATATGAGCTTGCTGATCGGTATTAACCACAAGCTTTCCGGGTAGAACGGTGACTTGAGACACCACACCTTGTTGAGCTGAAGCGATTTGAATGCCTTGCTCTGTCAGTTGCTGCGCTGTCAGTTGAATTTCACCTTCCTCGGCATGTCCTTTTTCAGCCTCGGGCTCATCCGCATGTTCAGATTCTTCATGTTCGGCATGCGCATGTTCATCAGTGGTTTTATCTTTCGAGCTAAACCAAATTACTATAGCAATAAGGAGTGTTACTAGAAGCAAAAGCCCAATCATCAATGGCTGTGATATTTTTCCAAATTGGTTTTTTAGTTGCATATTATTGTGCTCCGCCAAGGATGAGGTCTTGTATTTGTGCGATTGAATTTTTATTGATTTGGCTATAAGCATCTGAACTACTGATCTGTTCATAGCTGGTACCGAGGCTGAGTGCTTCTGCGCTCAATGCAGTCTGCCAAGCTTGACGTAATAACTGCAACTGCCCAAGGCGTATGCTTTGCAGCTGTAAGTTGGCTTGTTGAATGTCGGTAATGGACAGCTTTCCCGCTTTAAAACCTTGCAGCGTGCGGACTTGCACTTGTTCTGCCAAAGACGTTTGTTGACTCATCGAACTAAACTGTTTATTTAGTCCTTTGAGTTCATGCATGGCATTGGCGATATCTAAAATCTGCTGTTTTAACTCACGCTGTTGCTGCTGATTCAACAGGCTTTGCTGACGCTGGGCCATCGGAATGCTGTATTGCTGACGGTTAAAAATATTCAGCGGAATATCCACGCCGACACCTAATGTGGTATCGCTACTTTCATTCGGTGCTTGGCTCCGTTTCATGCCGACATTTAAGGTCGGATTGGGACGTGCCTGCACTTTTAAACTTTCAATGTTTAAATTGGACTGTTGAATGTTCAGTGCATATAGCTTTTCCAACCAACCTTCAGCAATATAGCGCTGTACTGTGGCATCGCTTTGATCTGGCCATGGCATTGAGGTCGCATTGAGTTGAATATCGGCTTTGGTTTCGCCCCAAAGGTTTGAGAGTTGACGCTGTGCGACTTGTTCTGCCAGTACCGCTTGTTGGTATAAGCGCTGCATATCCAAACTTTCGATTTGCGCACGTTCATAGTCAACCAAAGCAATACTGCCCGCCTGATAACGTTTTTTGGCACTGTCTAAATTGTTTTGACTCACTTTGAGTTGTGCTGCGTACAGCGATTTTTCAACTTGTGCCAAAGCCAACTGAGACCATGCAAATTTCACCACCAATTGGCTTTGTGCTGTCCACAGTTGTTGTTGTAACTGTCCTTGTTGCTGCGCTGTTTCTGCGAGTTTTTGATTAAGCTTACGCTGTCCAAAAACATCTAAGGGCTGACTGATGGCAATACTGAGCTCTTGATTGGTATTTGAACCCAAACCATCTTGATTGATATTTAAGCTAGGATTTTGCCATAGGCCACTGTTTTTGATGTTCAGCTCTGAAATGCTTTGACGCTGTTGCCCAATGTCGCTTTGGTTTTGATAGCGCTCTACTTTTGCTAAAGCTTCATCCAAAGTCTTGATCGGTTCGGCAAAACTCCATTGCATCGCGGCTGTTGTTATGCCCACAGCAAGGGCTTGGCGTATAAACGCCTTAAATTGATTCGACATGTTTTTTCCCACTAATTTTTAGAAGAAGTGGTGGGAAATGTTTTAGGCTACCCCACCATTAGCGGGGAAAGTTCAGGAGGAGGATGTTGCCCCAATAAATCAGGGGCTTGATAGGCATTGTGCCAAAAAAACTGCGGACGCTCACGAACTTCAAACGCGAGCGGCATTTGATAGTTTATTTCTTTCGGAATAATCAAATGTGCCATTGAAGGCAAATGATCTTGATGGTCTTGATGGTCTTCACCCAATTCAAACTGATCATTTGCCGTTTGAGTATGGCTATCGGCACTGCTTTGCTGGTGTGCCTTATCATCAGACACACACAAGGTGGTTTGATGATGCCCAAAATGAAAATTTTGTTGCGTCACGACTTGAGTTTTTTGTTCTTCATGGACGCAAAAAGCTGCCGCCACGTTCCAAAGACTTTGGAACATGAATAAAGCAACTAAGACGCTAATCCACGTGGTAGAACGCATAATGTCGTACTGAAATAAAGTGACGCTATTGTAAAGCCTAGACTAAGTCTAAGGTCAAGTCTTTTTTAATGACTATGTTCATGTTGGTGTGGATGGCATTCATCTTCTTCAATCTGCAAAGTCACTTGCGTAATCCCATGCTCATGCCCCAATAACTCCACAGCTTGGTGGTATAAAGCTCTCTGATCTACATCAGGTGCAATCAAATGCGCTGTTAAATGCACATTCTTAGAGGTAATGGCCCAAACTTTAAGCTGGTGAATACCTTGTACACCCTCTAAAGCCAGCAAATCATTGCGTAAAGATTCGATATCAATTTCACTTGGTACACCTTCGAGCAAAATATTGATACTTTGTTTCAGTAGCACCCAAGTTCTAGGTAAGACCCAAAAGCCAATCAACACCGCAATAACGGTATCTACCCACATCCAACCTGTGAAATAAATCACCAGTGCGCCAATGATCACACCCACAGAGCCCAAGGCATCACTGAGCACTTCAAGATAAGCCCCTTTCACATTTAAGCTGTCTTGACTGCTCGACACCAAAATCTTCATTGAAATCAGGTTAATGATTAAACCCAGAACCGCAACAACCAACATACCCAAGCTTTGAATTTCAGGTGGCTGACTAAAACGCTGATAGGCTTCATATAAAATGTAAATGGCTACCACAAACAACATCATGGCATTAAACAAAGCTGCCAAGATTTCAAACCGTTGATAGCCAAAAGTACGTTTATCATCGGCAGGTTTTTGCCCAATTTTGATGGCTGCTAAAGCAATCGCTAAAGCAGCGGCATCGGTAAACATATGCGCTGCATCGGACAGTAAGGCCAAGCTTTGCGTGATAAATCCTGCGACCACTTCTACAATTAAGAAGGTAAACGTCAGGGCAAGTGCGATGGTTAATTTCTTGGCATTTTTTGCAGTCACTTCAACATGACTGTGATCATGGTTATGAGAACCACTCATGTAGGACTCCTTATCATTTTATTTAACGGAATGCTTTAGCATTGAAATCGAAGCTTTTTTTAATTTAAAAATTACTCGATTTAGTATACTCGGTTAAAACAATAAAATCATCTTTCATGTGAATACGTCTTTATTTACGGCGTTTTTTCCCTGTCAAAAAGCTCATGGCCTGCGTATAGCCTGTTGGTGTAATACGCTGTACCAGATCGATAATTTTGGCATCTGTTCCAATTAAGACACGGCGCTCATCTTTTTTTACAGCCTTTAAAATGGCCTGTGCTGCCACATCTGGCGGGGTTTTAAGCATTTTATTGAAAGAACGGCTAGCACGCTCTGGGTTCATACCCAGCGCACGAATACTGTCACTCATTCGAGCACTATTGGCAATATTGGTACGTATCCCACCCGGGTGAACACAAGTTGCACTGACACCACAGTCTTGCAAATCTAACTCTTGACGTAGTGCCTCGGTAAAACCACGGACAGCAAACTTTGTCGCATTATAGGCACTCTGAGTAGGCTGAGCAGTGAGCCCAAATAAACTTGAAATATTCACAATATGCCCAGAGCCACTTTGTTTCAAGTAGGGTAAAAAAGCTTTGGTTCCATACACCACACCCCAAAAGTTGATGTTGAAAATCCACTCGGCATCTTCATAACTTAAGCCTTCAACAGTACTCGCTAACGCGACCCCTGCATTATTAAAAACTAAATTGACCTGTCCGAAATCCTGCTCACACTGCTTTGCCCAGTCCTCTACTGCCTTACGGTCTGAAACATCTAGTTTTGTGAGCGTGACTGAAACAGGATAATCTTTGACGTGGTTTAATGTTTCCGCCAAACCTTGTTCATTGAGATCACTGAGTGCCAAATGTGTACCTTGTTTAGCCAGTTGAATCGCCAACTGCTGCCCAATGCCTGAACCTGCGCCTGTGATCGCAGCCACTTTATTTTCAAAACTTTTCATAATGCTCTCTAAATATAGTGTTCTAAATATCGTTTTACACTTAAACGTCATGCTGAAGGTTCAAGTACTCTAGTTCTACGCAGCCAAGGTGCTATTTTAGTTAATGTACAAAAATTAGAACCATGAATGAAATGATCATTTCTAATGATTCAGTATGTATAAAATTCATGGGTGGTATTTTAAATATAAGATCATTTTTAATTTTCTTGTATTTTCAAGTGATAGAACTCTGAAAACAAGTTACTGATATCTACATAGTGTGTCACACAGGCTTTAGACTATAACAGCCCTGAGCAATTCTGCTTCATCTGTTATATTTTTTTAATCTTGTTTTTGTACCTGTTTCATCAGTCGTTTGCTTTGCATAATGTACTCATCACCTCAGTTGAGTGCAGTAACCATGAAAGATCTAGACTCAAAAAAACCGGCAAAATATGCAGATAGTTCAATTTCAGATAAAGCATTTAAAAACATGATTATCTGGTTCGCGATTTACTGTGGGCTTTTTTGTATAGGTGTTATTTTCTTTGTCGGTGCAGATCAAAACTACCTTCTTCAGTAAAAATCTGAAACTTGTTGCACTAATATCAACATCTAAATTTTGGCCACAGAATTAAATCTCACGAGAAAAACACACTTTGGAGATTAAACCTAGACATGGGTTTAATCTCTATTTTTTTTGAGTTGAAGTCTAGTAACACGGCAGTTACATTACATTTTGAATGGTTAATGTCATTACAAATGAATGACAGGGGGCTGTGTAAAGATCAGACTTCAAGCCCAAATCACTAAAAATGCAGCAATCACCACCAATACAATACCAAGATGTTCAGCACGTGCCAGCTTTTCTTTAAAGAAGTAGGCTGAAATCAACATACTAAAAATAATCTCAACCTGCCCCAAAGTTTTTACAATGGGCACTGACTGCATACTCATGGCACTAAACCAACCCAGTGACGCCAGAAAACTACATAAGCTGACACGAAATGTAAGTCCAATACGCTGCCACATAGCCCATAATGTTGCACGGCGAAATATCCCCAAATACATTAAAAGTAAACAACACTGTGTCCCAATCACCATTAAGAGCACCCAAGCTGCACGGTGAATAAACGGTAAATTTGTTAGTTCTAAACTGGCCTCACGTACCAAGAGCGAGGTAATGGCAAAACATAAACCACTACCGATACCTATACATAAGGTTGGTACGGAAAAATCAGAAAAGTCCCGCCCTTTAGACATTAAAAATACCGCAAAGCCTCCCACAGCAACCCCAAACCAGCCTAAAAGGTTTAAATGATCGGATAAAAAGACTACGGCGATAATCGCGGCAAGTACTGCCTCACTTTTAGCAAGACCCACTCCAATTGCATAATTTTTTTGCTTAAAAAGCTGAACCATCAAGGCTGTTGCTGCAATTTGGCTCAACGCCGCAATAAGCACATAGATAGCAAAACGGAGATTGAAATGGACGGAACCTGTCACAGGTTGGAAATGGTAAAGACAACTGATGTAAATTAGTGCTAGAGGTAAAGCAAAGATGAACCGCGCTAGAGTCACTCCATAAACATCTACAGTGGTACTGAGTTGCTTTTGAAAAGCGTTGCGCCAAGCCTGCATAAAAGCGGCCATAAGCGTAAAAAGAATCCATGTTATTGTCATCAAGTACTCTATATACAGTTACTTACCTCACCTAATGTAACCCGTTGATGGCAACACATGTGCTTTATTTTCATGACTTATTCTTATGTGACAAATAACTTAAGTTCTGATGAAACTTCGACTATTGCATTACATGTGCAACATCTTTTCAAAACTGAGTATCGAGTAAATTAAACGGCAATACATAAAAAGCCGAAGGAGTTATCCTTCGGCTTCTATGTGAAATTTCACTTCAAGTATTAGAAGTTATAAATCGCAACCAAGTTCACACGGTTGTCTTGACCTTTTTTACTACCATTTGCCGCAGGTGCAAACGCTTCACGCTCACCGTAGACATACTCTACGCCAAGGCTAACAGGCTGCACTGGGCTATAGAATAAATTACCCCCTGCCTGCCATAAGTTTTTATTGATTTTGGTATCATCAGCTACAGCATCAAGGTAGTCCTGATTTTTATCAAAAGTCATATAACCATAAGCCAAAGTACCACGTAATTTGTCATTAAACTTCTGTGTTAAACCGACAGTAATGGAGTCAAACTCACTTTGTTCAATACTTGTGCCTGTTGCAACTACGCCAGGGTTAGTAAAGGATACAAAGCTGCTATCACCTTTGACATGGTAGTAGTCGGCTTTTACAGAAGTTACTGGGGTGATATCAAATTTGGCACCAACGCCTACGCCATACGCCCACTCTTCTTGATTTTGAATGCGTTTTTCATGTGCCATTGCACGCCCACTGACTGAAAGTGCATCATTGAACTTATGATTCAGTCGTCCTGTAAATGCAGGCATACGTTGGCTCATGCTGGCATCTTTCGGGTCTTCCACTGCCGCGACTAAGTTAGTATTTGGCGTGAATTTATAGGTATAACGCACTTGAGGAGTACGTTTAATTGAAGCACCCACATAAGCCAAAGCGTCAATCGTTTCAGGGATATAGTCTGGAGTCGCAAAGTTTGACCACGTTTGACCAATTAACCAGTTACCATAGTTTAAATACGCATGACGAATACGTAAATTATCAAGGTTTGCACCGCCTAAAAAGTCGACCTCAATTTTAGCATTTAAGTTCTGATCGGCTACAGGCGCTTTAAAGTCCAAACCTAATCGCGTTGCTGAAAGGGTTGATCTTAAACGATCGCTATTTTCAGCATTTCCTTCTAAAGGTACACTATTGATTTGGTTATAAGGCATGTCTTTGCTACCGCCTTCAGCTTGATACGATGCGTCCATTCGAACATTACCGTATAAGTTGAACTCTGCCCCACCTTTGGTCAAACCTAAACCCGTTTTTTCAACCGTTTTTGGCGTCGTCAACACTTGGCGTTCAACAGCGCTCAATTGAACAGCTTGCTGCTGTTGTTGCTGCGTATTCTGTTGAAGCATTTGTTTTAACGCATTAATTTCATTTCTAAGTTGCTCAATCTCTGCCGTTGTATTGGTTTGTGCATGTAATGCTGCACTACTTAACATAGATAAAGTGACAACTAAAGCGTTCTTCTTAAATTGTTTCATTTAACACGGGTCCTGTGTATTTAAGTCTGTCCTGACTTTTACTCTTTAATATTTAGCTCTCTTTTTCATCGCTGTTTTCTAACGCAATGCATTTCTTTTAATACTTTAAAATGAAACTTTTTATCGCATTAAAAATCGCGTTAAAAAACAACTTCTAAAAAGCAAATTGATTTTAACAGTTCATACAGTTTTTGAAATGAGCCTACTACTAATGCACTAGACTCATGGGTTCAATATTATTTAATTGGCTGTCGATTTAACTGCATCAAACACTTGTTTTGATTTGGTTTTTTCACCATCTACAGACACTTTCAAGTTGACCATAAACACTGCCAAAGCTGCAATCACACCAGGTATCGCAATCACGAGAAAATTCATTTGATGTGGCAACTCAAAAGTTAACAATGCACCTGTCAGTACAGGTCCAACAATTGCGCCAATGCGTCCTATGCCTGAAGCCCAGCCCATACCTGTAGAGCGTACTGCAGTTGGATAGAACTGTGCGACAAAGGTATACAGTAGAATTTGTGAACCAATGGTTGCTGCGCCTGCAATCGCAATTAAACCGTACAGCACCATTTGTGGACTGTTGAAACCGAGTAGAATCAGCGCAATAGCACCCAAGGTGAACATGGTTGTCAAAACTGGTTTTAAGTGGAAACGGTCTGCGAGCGCACCACCGCCAATCGCTCCAACCATACCGCCAATATTTAAAGCAAATAAGAAAATCATACTTGCACCAAGCGAATAGCCTGCTTGAATCATTAGTTTTGGTAACCAGCTTCCAAGCGCATAGACCATGAGCAGGCACATAAAGAATGCCACCCAAAACATCATGGTGCTAAAGGTACGTCCTTGTTGGAATAATGCTTTTAATGGAGCATCATCACCAGCAACAGGTTCATTAAGTTTAAATGTCGTTTCTGGCTGAATGGATTGCTCAGGTGCAATTTTTTGCACAATTTCACGGACTTTTTCAGTTTCACCCTTTTTAGTCAGGAACATTAAAGACTCAGGTAAAAACTTCCAAAGAATCGGCAAAGCCAAAAATGGAATGATGGCGATATAGAACATGATTTTCCAACCATAGTCTGTTACTAACCATGCACCCAGTAAAGCTGAGGTCATGCCACCAATAGCGTAACCACTGAACATAACCGCCACGAGTGTGCTACGAATACGCTTCGGAGCATATTCAGTCATGAGTGCGACCACGTTTGGCATCACCCCACCAATACCAAGTCCCGCAAGAAAACGTAAAATACCAAACTCGATAGGATTGCTTGCAAATGCGCCGAGAAAGGTGAAACCACTAAAAATAGCCACACAAATCATAATGGTCTTTTTACGGCCCAATTTGTCAGACAACGTCCCAAAGCTCATTGCACCGAACATCATGCCAAACAAGGCTGTACTCGCAAGTAAACCTGCTTGTACTGCACTGAGTCCCCACTCTTGCATCAGAAGTGGCAATGCCACGCCATAGATGACTAAATCATAACCGTCAAAAATAATAATCAGTAGACACCAAATGAGTACACTCCAATGAAAGGGCGTAAATTTGGCTTCATCGACCACCGTGTTGATGTTAACTGGATTTGTATTCACTTTAAGCCTCCTGCTTGCGAATGTTTGTTGCTGTGCACATTGCAGCAAAAGTAGCCTTCTTGTCCAAAACCGAATAACTCTATATTTATACCTTTAAGGTCGGTTAAGGTTTTTATTGTTTTAAATAAATAGCTTATATAACCCATGATTGCAGTGAGAGACAGAAAATAAGCAAAACCAAGCGATTATGACTATAAAAAAAGCCATCTCCAAGGATGGCTGAAATGGCTCGTTTTAAAATGTAGACTTTCAAAGTATCGTGGAATTTAAATCCCCAAGTTTAGATAAATGCGCGGTCATATTTGATCGCTTCAAGGTCATAGACCTGATAAATACAATCAAATAACGAACGAATATCTTCACTTTCATCCATAGAACGAATCGCCAGAAAAATGGGGCTAGTCGCTGCATCATCTAAGATTGGAATATAGTTCAAATGCGGGAGTTGAATGGTTCGTGCACTTTCAGGAACCACACAAATTCCTTCTCCAGCAGCAACTAACCCCAGTGCCAACTGTATTTCACGAACTTCTTTTAAGTGTTTAGGTTCCAGCCCATATTCGGAAAACAGCCCTTGGACTTGGGTAGAAAAGTTTGGCTTGGGATGACTCGGATAAAGAAATAAGTTCTGATCGATCAAGTCCGACAGGTACACACCTTGTTTTTGCGCCGTCAAAGGATGACTCGAATGTGCCGCTAACATCAACGGTTCTTCACGCAGTAAAACCCGACGCACAGCAGGATCTGAAATTCGTAATCGTCCAAAACCAACATCAATGCGCCCTTCTTTTAAGGCCTGAATTTGGTCTTTGGTACTCATTTCAATCAATTCAATTTTTAAATGTGGCTGTTGCTGGCGAAATAAATACACAATTTTAGGCAATAAGCCATATAGCAATGACCCCACAAAGCCCATAGTCACCGTTTTTTCCACCAATCCCACTCGCTGAGTCATAGCTTTTATTTCTTCGGCATTAGACAAAAGTTTAACAGCGTGCTGATAGAAGAATTGGCCTGCCTCCGTGGTCTTGAGTGGACGACTGCCACGTTCAAATAATTGCACTCCTAATTCGGCCTCCAGATTTTGTATCTGGCGGCTCAAAGGAGGCTGCGCAATGAATAATTTTTCAGCAGCTTTGGTAAAACTCTGCTCTTCTACAACAGCTACGTAGTAGCGAAGGTGTCTCAATTCCATGACTATTCATACCTTTAAGATATATTAAAATGCTAATTTGATCTTAGACAGTTCATATTTATTCTTTTAAGGTATATCACATTAGGTGCACAACGCAAGGCTGCGCAGAGTTAAGATGTATAAATCTATAGAAACCTTACTCGTCGAAATCCCCACTATTCGCCCACATAAAATGGCGGTAGCGACTATGCAAACGCAAACGCTTGTCTTGGTGAAAATTAGCACTGAAGATGGCTTTGTCGGTTGGGGTGAAGCGACAACAATTGGCGGACTGGGCTACGGTGAAGAAAGCCCAGAAAGTATTAAGACCAATATTGAAACTTATTTTGCACCTTTATTGAAGTCCCTTAAAGCTCAAAACATCGCACAAACTATGCGTGCTTTGAAAAAGAATATTAATGGCAACCGTTTTGCCAAATGTGCAATTCAAACGGCTCTACTCGACATCCAAGCGCAACGTTTAGATTTACCCCTTTCTGAAGTGTTAGGCGGCCGCTTACGTGACAGCTTACCTGTACTTTGGGTGTTGGCATCTGGTGACACTGAAAAAGATATTGCTGAAGGCCGAAAAATGATTGAGGCAAAACGCCACAATATTTTCAAACTTAAAATCGGTTCACGCCGTGTAGAAGAAGATGTTGAACATGTTCTTGCGATTAAACAAGCACTGGGTTCAAACATTTCCATCCGTGTCGATGTGAACCGTGCATGGTCTGAGCTAGATGCGATTAAGGGTATTCAACTCCTACAAAATGGTGGTGTTGACCTGATTGAACAGCCGTGTGCGATCGATAACATTGATGCGATGCAGCGTTTAACACGACGTTTTGATCTTGCCATTATGGCGGATGAATCGCTCATGGGACCAAGCTCAGCCTACCGTTTAGCCAAAACCAATGCTGCCTCTGTTTTTGCAGTCAAAGTGGCTCAGTCTGGTGGACTAATTGAAGGTCATGAAGTGGCGAAGATTGCCAACTTAGCAGGCATAGATTTGTATGGCGGAACCATGCTTGAAGGTGCAGTCGGCACGATTGCTTCGGCACATTTGTTCTCGACTTTTGAAAATTTAGCTTATGGTACCGAGCTATTCGGCCCACTGCTTTTAACCCAAGATATTTTAAAAACCCCACTTCAATATACTGACTTCGCTTTGCATCTACCCCAAGGAAAAGGACTCGGTATTGAATTGGACGAAAACAAGATTGATCAGCTACGCCGCGCTTAAGCGACGTCTTAACCGTTTAGGAGTTACACATGCTTTTTCACGTACGTATGGATGTAAACATTCCACTGGATATGCCTGCTGAAACTGCCAGTGAAATTAAAGCAGTCGAAAAAGCATATTCGCAAGAGCTACAAGCTCAAGGCAAATGGCGACATATTTGGCGTATTACAGGTCAGTACTCAAACATCAGCATTTTTGATGTAGACAGCAATGAAGAGCTACACATCATTTTGCAAGGTTTACCCCTGTATCCGTATATGAACATTGAAGTGATGCCGTTAAACCGACATCCCTCTTCTATTCACGAAGATGATCGTTAATTGAAAAAACAAGGTAATGCAATTTAATCACTGGAACGTAGTGAATATTCCAGTGAAAGAAATTAACAAGGAACGTGGCAGCTAAGCTTTTCAACCTATTCATAAAGCTAGCCACCACACAGCAAACATACTTAAGGAGCAATAGTATGAATCGTCAACAGATTGATGCATTAGTCAAAGCAATGAATGTGGATACAGCAACAGGTTCTGTAGACGCGCGTACTCAACAAATTGTGGTTCGCCTATTGGGTGACTTATTCCAAGCGATTGAAGACTTAGATTTGAGCCAAACTGAAGTTTGGAAAGGTCTTGAATACTTTACGGATGCAGGCCAAGCCAATGAACTCGGTTTACTTGCGGCCGGACTTGGTCTTGAGCACTACCTCGACTTACGTGCAGACGAAGCCGATGCCAAAGCAGGCATTACAGGCGGAACACCACGTACCATCGAAGGTCCTTTATATGTAGCTGGCGCACCTGAATCGGTTGGTTTTGCGCGTATGGATGATGGTTCTGAAGAAGGCAAAATTCCGACTTTAATTATTGAAGGGACAGTGACTGACACTGATGGTCAGATTATTGAAGGTGCAAAAGTTGAAGTGTGGCATGCCAATAGCTTAGGCAACTACTCTTTCTTCGATAAGTCACAATCAGACTTCAATCTACGTCGTTCAATCATTAGCGACCAAGATGGCAAATACGTTGCTCTCACCACGATGCCTGTCGGTTATGGTTGCCCACCAGAAGGGACAACTCAATTTGTATTGAACAAGTTAGGCCGTCACGGTAACCGCCCTTCGCACGTGCATTACTTCGTATCTGCACCAGGCTACCGTAAGTTAACCACCCAATTTAACATTGAGGGTGACCAATACCTGTGGGATGACTTTGCATTTGCAACACGTGAAGGCTTAGTGGCTACCGCTGTCGACATTACCGATGAAGCCGAAATTGCGCGCCGTGGTTTAACTGGTCCATTCAAACACATTCAATTCAATGTTGAACTGGTGAAAGACCAAGCGGCTGCACCATCAACTGAAGTTGAACGTCGTCGCGCTAGCGCTTAATTACCCTTGGAACCGAAATAGCCACTGCAAAGTCGCATTTCGGGGACTTCCTCACTTTTGGAAAGTCGGAGAACGGACATGCCACGTATCCCAGTTATTAATACTAGCCATCTCGATCGTATCGACGAATTACTTGTCGACAACTTTGAAACAGGCGAATTCAAACTTCATCGTTCAGTTTTTACTGATCAAGCCCTTTTTGACCTAGAAATGAAGTATATCTTCGAGGGTAACTGGGTTTACTTGGCACACGAAAGCCAAATTCCAAATAACAATGACTATTACACGACGTATATTGGCCGTCAGCCTATTCTGATTGCACGTAACCGTAATGGTGAACTCAATGCCATGATCAATGCCTGTTCACACCGTGGTGCACAGCTTTGTCGTAATAAACGTGGCAATAAAGCAACTTATACATGCCCTTTCCATGGTTGGACATTTAACAACTCAGGCAAGCTTTTAAAAGTTAAAGATCCAGCAGATGCAGGTTATTCAGACTGTTTTAACCATGAAGGTTCACATGATCTGAAAAAAGTTGCACGTTTTGGCAACTATAAAGGTTTCTTGTTTGGTAGCTTAAATCCAGATGTTCCCTCTTTAGAGGAATACTTAGGCGAAACCAGCAAAATCATTGACATGATTGTGGATCAGTCTGAACAAGGTCTTGAAGTTTTACGTGGCGCATCTACCTACACTTATGAAGGCAACTGGAAACTCACTGCAGAAAATGGTGCAGATGGTTATCACGTTTCTGCGGTGCACTGGAACTATGCAGCGACCACTCAACAACGTAAAGAAAAACAAGCGGGTGACAACATCCGTGCCATGAGTGCAGGCGGTTGGGGCAAACAAGGCGGTGGTTCATACGGTTTTGACAATGGTCACATGCTGCTTTGGACACAGTGGGCGAATCCAGAAGACCGTCCAAACTTTCCGAAAGCCGACGAATACTCTGAAAAATTTGGTGAAGCAATGTCGAAGTGGATGATTGAGCGCTCACGCAACTTATGTCTTTATCCAAACGTTTATTTGATGGATCAATTCGGCTCACAAATTCGCGTACTTCGCCCAATTTCAGTCAATAAAACTGAAGTCACCATTTATTGTATCGCGCCTGTAGGTGAAAACGCGGAAGCACGTACGCGCCGTATTCGCCAATATGAAGACTTCTTCAATGCCTCAGGTATGGCTACACCCGATGATTTAGAAGAATTCCGTGCATGCCAAGCGGGCTACGCAGGCATTGAACTGGAATGGAATGATATGTGCCGCGGTTCAAAACATTGGATTCATGGCCCAGATGATGCTGCTAATGAAATTGGTCTAAAACCAAAACTTTCAGGTGTAAAAACTGAAGATGAGGGCCTCTACCTTGCACAGCACCAACACTGGTTAGACATGATGAAAATTGCAATAGCCAATGAAAAAGCACTGGCTGTTGAAACCGCAAATGAACAAGGAGAAGTGGCATGAATGCTCCTACAACACTAAATACCGTTAGCATCGAACAAATCAGTCAGTTTCTATATCAAGAAGCGCGCTTTTTAGATGATGAGCAATGGGATGATTGGCTTGCATGTTATGCCCCTTCTGCATCATTTTGGATGCCTGCATGGGATGACGACGATACCTTGACTACAGATCCGCAGTCTGAAATTTCACTGATTTACTACCCAGACCGCCAAGGTTTAGAAGACCGTGTGTTCCGCATTAAAACTGAACGCTCTTCTGCGACCATGCCAGACACACGTACTTGTCACAATGTGAACAATATCGAAGTGATTGAGCGTGATGGCGATAAAGTTACCGTCCGTTTTAACTGGAATACGCTGAGCTTCCGCTACAAAACCAGTTATAGCTACTTTGGGATGTCACGTTATGAAATTGATTTTTCAGGTGAAAAACCACAAATTTTAAGTAAATACGTGGTTCTGAAAAACGATTACATCAACCAAGTGATTGATGTTTATCACCTCTAAATTAGCCACACATCCTTAGTATGCTTTCAGCCAAATGGAGTTTTGGCTGAGAGTTCCAAGTTTCAACGTTTTTAAAGGATATTCAGCCATGTCAAACCACAATGTTGCACTTCAATTTGAAGATGGCGTAACGCGTTTTATTACAGTGACTCAAGGTGAGTCCTTATCAGATGCCGCTTACCGCCAAAAAATTAACATTCCGCTAGATTGCCGTGATGGTGCATGTGGGACTTGCCGCGCTTTTTGCGAATCTGGTAGTTATGACATGCCTGAAGAGACGTATATTGAAGATGCGTTAACACCAGAAGAAGCGGAACAAGGCTATATTTTGGCTTGCCAATGCCGTCCAAGCTCGGATGCAGTGTTCCAAATTCAAGCTTCATCTGAAGTCTGCAAAACCGAAATTCACCAGTACCAAGGCACTTTAGTCGCTGTTGAAAACCTATCAGAGTCGACCATTACTTTTGATATTCAACTCGATGAAGGTCAACCTGATATTCACTTCCTTGCTGGTCAATATGTCAACGTCGGCATTCCAGAGACAGCAGAAACTCGTTCCTATTCATTTAGCTCGAAACCGGGCAACCGTTTAACGGGCTTTGTGGTACGTAATGTGCCGAATGGCAAAATGAGTAGCTTTTTAAGTGGTACTGCCAAAGCGGGCGACAAAATGACTTTTACTGGTCCATTTGGTAGCTTTTACCTGCGTAATGTGGTTCGTCCTGTTGTTATGCTTGCGGGCGGTACAGGTATTGCCCCTTTTATGTCTATGCTACAGATTTTAGAAGAAAAAGGCGCTGAACACCCTGTCCGTTTAGTCTTTGGCGTGACCAATGACTTCGACTTAGTTGCTTTAGAACAGCTCAATGCCCTCCAAGCTAAACTGCCATGGTTTGAATACCGTACTGTGGTTGCAAGTCCAGACTCTGCACATGCGCGTAAAGGTTATGTGACGGGTCACATCGACAATGAATGGCTCAATGGCGGTGATGTTGATGTCTACCTTTGTGGTCCTGTCCCTATGGTTGATGCCGTTCGTGGTTGGTTAGATAGCGAAGGTGTAAAACCTGCAAACTTCCTGTTTGAAAAATTCTCTGCAAACTGATTGGGGCCACTTATCATGTCTGATCGTCAAAGATTTTTAAACAAAGTCGTGATTGTGACTGGTGCCGCTCAAGGCATTGGTCGCGGTGTTGCCCTCCAAGTGGCTAATGAAGGTGCGCAAGTTGTTTTAGCTGACTTATCTGACTATGTCGATGAAACATTAGCAGAAATTGAAGCAAAAGAAGGTGATGCAATAACAGTCAAAGCCAACCTTGAAACCTTCGCAGGTGCTCAAAGTGCTGTAGACAAAGCACTTGAAGTCTATGGCCGTGTCGATGTGCTCATCAATAACGTCGGCGGTGCAATTTGGATGAAACCTTTTGAAGAGTTTTCTGAAGAAGAAATTATCAAAGAAGTCAATCGCTCATTATTCCCAACGCTGTGGTGTTGTCGCGCTGTTTTACCTGAAATGATTAAAAATCAGAAAGGTACGATTGTAAATGTGTCTTCTATAGCGACTCGTGGTATCAACCGTGTGCCCTATTCGGCTTCCAAAGGTGGGGTCAATGCCCTTACTGCATCACTTGCTTTTGAGCATGCTAAAGATGGGATCCGAGTGAATGCAGTTGCTACGGGTGGAACCGAAGCACCGCCGCGTAAAGTGCCGCGTAATGCAAATCCACTATCTGAAAATGAAAAGTCGTGGATGCAACAAGTGGTCGATCAAACCATTGATCGTAGTTTTATGAACCGTTATGGCACGATTCAGGAACAAGTGAATGCGATTGTATTCCTTGCTTCAGATGATTCGTCATATATGACAGGTACAGTTGTTCCTGTCGGCGGTGGCGATCAAGGCTAATTGATCGTTACATTACTTTTATATACAGGATCATGTCTGCATGGAGGCAAATGAATGGCTACCCTGTTTAAAACTTTGAAAGAAGATTGGTCTATTTCAGCCACTGTTGCAGGATTTTTGGCCGTGCTGATTTCCTATTCAGGGCCACTCATTATCTTTTTTCAGGCTGCGCAACAAGCTCAGGTTTCCCCGACCATGATGATTTCATGGATTTGGGGTATTTCTATTGGAGCAGCCGTGGCAGGGATCTTTCTTTCCATTAAGTTTAAAGTCCCTGTGATTACAGCATGGTCTGCGCCAGGTACGGCTTTGTTGGTCACGCTGTTCCCGAATATTAGCCTGAATGAAGCTGTAGCCGCTTATATTACCTCAGCCTTGGTGATTTTCCTGATCGGAATCAGTGGTTACTTCGATAAATTGTTGAAATGGATTCCGCAGTCGGTGGCTGCTGGGATGATGGCAGGTATTCTATTTCAGTTTGGTTTAGGTCTGTTTAGCGTAACTAACAGTATGCCGATTATTGTGTTTAGCATGCTGTTTGTCTTTTTAGTCGCAAAACGAATTTCACCACGTTATAGCATGCTTTGGGTACTGCTTTCAGGTGTGGCCTTGAGCTTTGGGCTTGGTGAAATGAATGCGGTGAGCTTAGATTTCCAACTTGCTATTCCTCAGTTCATTAGCCCTGAATGGACTTGGCACTCAACCTTAAACCTTGCCCTGCCTTTGATCTTAGTCAGCCTGACAGGACAGTTTCTACCAGGCATGGCCATCATGAAACTGAGTGGTTATGACATGCCTGCCAAGCCAATTATTACGACCACCAGTATTGTGTCTTTAGCTGTTGCATGTGTCGGCGGTATCACCATTGTTTTGGCGTCCATTACCGCTGCACTGTGTATGGGCAAAGATGCGCATGAGTTAAAAGAAAAGCGTTATATCGCAGGCGTTGCTAACGGCATTTTCTATATTTTAGGTGGTTTGTTTGCAGGTAGTATCGTTCTGCTCTTCAGCTTACTGCCAAAAGAGCTTGTTGCCGCATTGGCTGGCTTGGCCTTATTGGGCGCGATTTCAACCAATATTGCTGTAGCCATGAAAGATGAATATCAACGAGATTCCGCACTCATTACCTTTTTAGCTACAGCATCAGGTATGCATTTTTTAGGTCTAAGTTCCGTTTTTTGGGGCATCGTTATTGGTTTAACTGCGCACTTGATTTTAACCAAACGTAGTCCTGAAGTTTCGGCTTTAGCTTCAACTCCAAGCTCCAATCCAAGTTCTAAAAGTTAATAGGTACGCTGTGCCTAGGACAACATTATGATTGATAAAAGTTCAGCTTCTTTAACAGAAGCACTTTCGCAAATAAAGGATGGCTCAACCATCATGATTGGTGGTTTTGGTACAGCAGGACAGCCTGCTGAACTGATCGATGGTTTAATTCAACTCGGCATTAAAGACCTTACCATCGTCAGTAACAATGCAGGCAATGGCGACTATGGTCTGGCGAAATTACTCAAAGCGGGTGCCGTGAAAAAAGTCATCTGTTCGTTTCCGCGTCAGTCCGACTCTTGGGTCTTCGATGAACTCTATCGTGCAGGCAAAATCGAATTGGAACTGGTGCCTCAAGGCAACTTGGCCTGTCGTATTCAAGCCGCAGGCATGGGACTCGGTGCAGTTTTCACCCCAACTGGTTACGGTACCTTATTGGCCGAAGGCAAAGAAACCCGTCACATCGACGGGAAAGATTATGTACTGGAATATCCAATCAAAGCTGACTTTGCTCTGATTAAAGCACAGAAAGGCGACCGTTGGGGTAACTTGGTCTACCGCAAATCAGCACGTAACTTCGGCCCGATTATGGCCATGGCCGCAGGCGTGACTATTGCACAAGTGTCTGAAGTGGTGGACTTGGGTGAATTAGACCCTGAACACATCATCACCGCAGGTATTTTTGTTCAACACGTGGTACAGGTTCAACCTGAACCTGTTGCTGTGTAATCGGGAGAACATCATGAGCTATCAAAAACTCAGCCGTAACCAAATTGCAGAACGTGTGGCACAAGATATTCCGGATGGCGCTTATGTCAATCTTGGGATTGGCTTGCCGACCAAGATTGCCAGCTATCTTCCTTCAGATAAAGACGTGTTCTTACATTCTGAAAATGGCTTATTGGCTTTTGGTCCACCACCTGAAAAAGGTCAAGAAGACCCTGAGCTGATCAACGCAGGTAAAGAATATGTGACTATGCTCGAAGGCGGTAGCTTTTTCCATCACGGAGACTCTTTTGCCATGATGCGTGGTGGTCATTTAGATATTGCAGTCCTCGGTGCTTTTCAAGTGGCAGCCAATGGTGACTTGGCCAATTGGCATACCGGTGCACCTGATGCGATTCCTGCTGTTGGTGGTGCAATGGACTTAGCTGTTGGTGCTAAAAAAGTCTTTATCACCACCGACCATGTGACCAAACAAGGTGAACCGAAGATCGTAGCTGAATTGAGCTACCCAGCGACAGGTTTGAAGTGTGTCGATCGTATTTACACCGACCTGTGCGTGATTGATGTCACCGCAGACGGCTTAAAAGTGATTGAGAAAGTCGACGGTCTAAGCTTTGCAGAATTGCAGGCAATGACAGGTGCAACTTTAGTGGATGCGACACAGTAAATTTCAGAAAAATTTGCTAGAGCTTATAGTCATCAACAACCTGTCGAGCGCTTTAAAAATATTGTTTTTGCAACAGCAGTAGAAAATTGCTGTGAGTGAACAGGTTTTGTTGATGACAAAGTTTTTGGTCACTTTTTTAAAAAAGTGACGAGAACGAGCTACTGGTATTTGACTGAACACGGTAAGACTCCGTCGTGACTAGATACAGGTTATCTATCAGCAGAGTCCCGTTTCAAAGGACAAGATTAAACATGAAAAACGCTTACATTATTGACGCTATTCGTACCCCATTCGGACGTTATGCAGGTGGACTCGCTCCGATCCGTGCCGATGACTTGGGTGCAGTGCCGATTCAAGCCTTAATGCAACGTAATCCCAGTGTAGATTGGACCCAAGTCGATGACGTGATCTATGGCTGCGCCAACCAAGCCGGTGAAGACAACCGGAATGTCGGTCGTATGTCTGCACTGCTTGCAGGTTTACCCATTGAAGTTCCTGCCACGACTGTGAATCGCTTATGTGGCTCATCACTCGATGCGATTGCGATGGCAGCGCGTGCGATTAAAGCCGGCGAAGCGGATTTAATCATTGCAGGTGGCGTCGAAAGTATGTCGCGTGCACCTTTTGTCATGGGCAAATCAGAAACAGCTTATGGCCGTAGCCAGAAGATTGAAGACACCACCATGGGCTGGCGTTTCATTAATCCTAAGCTCAAAGCAATGTATGGTGTAGACACCATGCCGCAAACCGCGGAGAACGTAGCACAACAATTTAATATTGATCGCGCAGATCAAGACCAGTTTGCCTTGGCGAGTCAACAGCGCACCGCAACCGCGCAAGCTCAAGGCTTTTTTACACATGAGATCATCCCTGTGAATATTCCCCAGCGTAAGGATGATCCGATTGTGGTGGATACCGATGAACATCCTCGTGCATCGACCACATTAGAAGCTTTGGCGAAACTCAAGCCAGTCGTGACAGCAGAAGGCACCGTCACAGCGGGGAATGCATCAGGCATCAATGACGGTGCGGCTGCTGTACTGATTGCTTCGGAACAAGCGATTGAAGAGTACCAACTTAAACCGCGTGCCAAAATTATTGCTTCAACAGCAGTGGGTATAGACCCTCGCATTATGGGCTTTGCACCTGCACCTGCGATTAAGAAGCTCCTCAAACAAGCCAATCTCAGCATCGAGCAGATGGATGTGATTGAACTGAATGAAGCCTTTGCGGCACAGGCATTGGCCGTTACCCGTGATTTAGGTCTGGCAGACGATACGACCCAAGTGAATCCGAATGGCGGCGCAATTGCAATTGGTCATCCACTGGGTGCATCGGGCGCACGTTTGGTGACAACTGCACTCAATCAATTAGAACAAACGGGTGGAACCTATGCCTTGTGTTCAATGTGTATTGGGGTCGGTCAAGGCATTGCAATGATTATTCAGCGCGTTTAACCCTTCTTCTGATCTGACATGGTATTTCTGCTGATAACAACAGTGGAAACACTCAAAATTTTTAATGAATTAAGGAAAAGCATATGCCAAGTTTTACTTCAAATAATGCCGAAATTCACTATCAGACCTTTGGTGACCCCAAAAATTCCGCGATCGTTTTTTCAAACTCGCTGGGCACAAACTTCAACATGTGGAAACCACAAATTACTTTTTTCCAGAAAAATTATTTTGTGATTTGCTATGACACTCGCGGGCATGGCCAGTCTTCTTCGCCTAAAGGGCCTTATGATATTGAACAACTTGGTCTAGACCTGATACATTTATTGGATCATTTAAACATTGAGAAAGCCATTTTTTGCGGTATCTCAATGGGCGGACTTACAGGTCAGTGGTTAGTCATTCATAAACCTGAACGTTTTCACCGTGCCATTGTATGTAATACCTCTGCCAAAATTGGCAATGAACAGGCATGGAGTGATCGCGCATCACTTGTACGCACCCAAGGTTTAGAACCCATTGCATCAACGGCTGCGAGCCGTTGGTTTACCGAACCCTTTATCCAAAGCAACGCAGCAACTGTAGCAGCGCTTTCAAACGACTTAGGTGCTGGCAGCCCAGAAGGTTATGCGAGTTGTTGTGAAGCTTTGGCTAAAGCGGATTTACGTGAAAAACTCGAAAGCATTCAAGTGCCTTTACTTGTGATTGCAGGGCGTAAAGACCCCGTAACAACAGTCTCAGATGCACAGTACATGGTGAATCACATCCGAAGTAGTGCCCTATTTGAAATCGATGCCTCTCATATTTCAAATATCGAACAGCCCAAAGCCTTCAATCAGGCCATCTTAGACTTTATTGCTTAATGATCTAGGTCTGAACTCAAAACAGCCCTACATGGGCTGTTTTTTTCGTACCTATCTAAAGAAAGCGATAGGAATGCTTAAAACTCATTATTAAAAATATGCTGGCTTTGGTTCATTCTATTTTTCCTCTTAAAATCATCAAAACTCAAAAATTGTATATAAAACAAACTGAAATTATTATGGTTTCAAAATCATATCTTCAGAATTTCACTTATTGCCAATCCTAAACTCACCAGATCCCATCATGTATAGCCGAATCTACCCAGTTAAAATGAGCAAAATAGCCAATTCTTTTCTTTTATAAATTTTCTCGCACAGCAAAAGCCCTGACGCAATAGGAGGATATTTTTTCAATACATTCTGCTACTCAGCAATTTTTCTACAGTCTTATGCTTATTTAACGGCAAAGTTTCTCAACCAAAAGGATGCTGAAAAGCACCGTTAGAAACCTGAATTTTCCTCTTACTGTTTCAAGTTTTTCAGTTTTTTTCTAAAAGATCATGGCATCAGCTAGATAGACGTTAACAACAGACAAAAACGTCCATCTACATTTTAACGTAACAAGTTGATGTTTTAATTAATGAAAGTGATATTTTTCAAGTTCAGTATTGATCCAATAAAGCTTAGCAACTGAATTGATCATGGTCGTCAAGCCAACCAAAAGAGCTGGAATAAATTGATCAGATCATGTACAGATACAAACCATATCAAACTTCAGCTTTATTTTGATATACAGTTTAGTTACATAAGAAATGATCTAGATCTCATGTAGAGTGAGCTACCGACTAAGAAGTCTGAGTTGACCTCTTTTCAGGACTCGAGTTGCACCTGTGGCACAAAACGGAAACAAATCTGCTGCTTTTGGTCAATTTGGCTTACAATGTAAAAAAGAGTAATAATCCGAAAATTTGTAATCTTTTAACATTGCCAATTCCTTGCAAAATTTACATTATATTGCCGAAGTTTGGCACTAAGCATCTACGTCAATTCAAACAAACTATAAAAAAAATGTAGAACTTTATGCCATAATACGCAAACTTTGCAGCCATCTTGCAAAGATTTATTGCAATTTATAAATGGAGCAAGCTAAATGAGTTCGACCATTTTGGTTATTCATGGACCGAATCTAAATTTGCTAGGAATGCGCGAACCAGAAGTATATGGTTCTCTAACGCTGAACGACATAAATCAGCAACTCATTGCACAAGCTGAAAATGCTTCAATTTCTCTCGATACTTTCCAAAGTAATTGGGAAGGCGCCATTGTCGACCGTATTCATCAAGCCCAAGCGGATGGCGTCCAATTTATTATTATTAACCCTGCTGCACTCACGCACACCTCTGTTGCTCTTCGTGATGCCTTGCTTGGTGTAGCCATCCCATTTATTGAAGTTCATTTATCAAATGTTCATGCGCGCGAAGCGTTTAGACATCATTCATATTTATCAGATAAAGCCGTTGGCGTTATTTGTGGCTTAGGTGCTCAAGGTTATAGCGCTGCGCTCAATTACGCTCTCACTAAAATTCAACCCTCTACGCAATCATAATTAGGAATACTGTCACATGGATATTCGTAAAATCAAGAAACTCATCGACCTGATGATTGAATCTGACTTACAAGCGATTGAAGTTAAAGAAGGCGATCAATCGATTGCGCTGACTCGTCGTAGTCCAGTTGTTGCAGCTGGTGCTCCTGTTGCTATGGCGGCTCCTATTGCTCAAGCTCCAGCGGCTAAAACACCACGTGGTGCTGTAGAAACATCTCCAATGGTTGGTGTGTTTTACGCGGCTCCAAGCCCAGGTGAAGCGCCATTTGTTAAAGTCGGTCAAACCATCACTGCTGGTGAAACACTTGGTATTATCGAAGCAATGAAAATCATGAACCCGATTGAAGCAACGCAAAGCGGCGTGGTTGAAGAAATTTTAGTGAAAAACGGCGAAGTGATCCAATTCGGTCAACCATTATTCCGCTACCGCGCGTAATAGACGGGGACTTATAATGTTGCAAAAAGTTTTAATTGCAAACCGTGGTGAAATTGCCCTTCGCATCACCCGTGCCTGCAAAACTTTAGGGATTAAGACTGTAGGGATCTATTCAGATGCCGACAAAGACTTAATGCACCTACGTTTTGTAGACGAAGCAGTATGTATTGGACCAGGTGCGAGCAGCGAAAGCTACTTGAATATTCCTGCCATTATTACAGCAGCTGAAATTTCAGGTGCAGATGCCATTCACCCAGGTTATGGCTTCTTATCAGAAAATGCTGAATTTGCTGAAATTGTAGAAAACTCAGGTTTCATTTTTATTGGACCACGCCCTGAACACATCCGTTTGATGGGTAACAAAGTTTCTGCGATTACAGCAATGCGTAAAGCAGGTGTTCCAACCGTACCGGGTTCTGCAAATGCGGTTACACCGCAAAATGCGCTGGCTGAAGCTAAAGAAATTGGTTTCCCATTGATCGTGAAAGCTGCTTCTGGTGGTGGTGGTCGTGGTATGCGTATTGTAGAACGCGTCGATACCCTGCTTGAATCCGTTCAAGCCGCACAGCGTGATGCTGAAATGTGGTTTGGTGATGACACGGTGTATATGGAACGTTTCCTACAAACACCTCGTCACGTTGAAGTCCAAGTTCTTGCCGACGGTAATGGCCACGCGATTCACCTCTATGACCGCGACTGCTCTTTACAGCGTCGCCATCAGAAAGTGTTAGAAGAAGCGCCAGCGCCAAATTTACCTGAACAAGCACGTGCTGACATTTTAGAAGCTTGCGTAAATGCTTGTAAATTAATGCAGTACCGTGGTGCAGGTACATTCGAGTTCTTGTTTGAAGATGGTGAATTCTTCTTTATTGAGATGAATACACGTGTTCAAGTTGAGCACCCTGTAACTGAAATGGTGACAGGTATCGACATTATTGAACAACAGCTCCGCATTGCTGGTGGCTTAGGTCTTGAAATTGAACAAGATCAAGTTGAAGTCAAAGGACATGCGATTGAATGCCGTATCAATGCTGAAGATCCAACGACCTTCTTGCCTTCACCAGGTAAAATTGAGAATTTTTATGTGCCAGGTGGTGCAGGTATTCGTCTTGATTCGCATATCTATCAAGGCTATAGCATTCCGCCATACTATGACTCGATGATTGCAAAGCTGATCGCACACGGTAAGGATCGTAAAACATCACTTGCTCGAATGCGCCAAGCGCTTGATGAAATGATTCTGACCGGTATTAAAACCAATATTCCATTGCATAAAGATTTGATTCTTCAAGATGAAAAATTCTGTGAACAAGCGATGGATATTCACTACCTTGAAAAGCATTTATTAAAGCAAATTGAAGGAAATCAAGATAAATAATTGTCTTGATCCTTAAATAAAAAACCGCGATTCATCGCGGTTTTTTATTTATAAAAGAATTAATTAAGGCAATACACGACGTAGCGTTGCAAAGCATTGTTGTGCTTTATCATTGGCACAAAAATTAATGGTCGATGGACTTTGCCATTTCACAAAATACTGAGACATTTCACCAGTCTGATCTTCTTGAGACCCAGAACAATCCACTTGGTTATTGTCAAATTTGACCTGTAAAATTAAAGCAGGTAATTGCACATTTTTGTCGGTTGATGGCTGGTAATCATAAATTCCCGTAGACCATTCTTCCCCACTTTTAATCACAACATCACTATTACTTTTAAAATTATAGTATTCAACGCATTTACGATTATTTGGAATTTCCATTCCCCATAAGCCCACAATTTCAGGGCGAGTCGTTACACGAATATTATTTTGATTTGATGCTTGAGTATCCTCAGCCTGACTTGGCGTATTTGCCATAAGCACTGATGAAGTTAACATGAATAACATGCCGAGTAATGTTTTTTTCATACAAGCCATAATGTTTTTAAGCGTCTCACTAAATTAGCATATTTTGATTCAAAACATCATTTTATAACCATTTCATAACAATCTATTTTTTGTTATGGGTTGCAATCTCGATTTAACAAAACGATTTATTGTCAGCACTAGATAAATCCTACTTTCAGAATCGAAAAAAGACCGCTTAAGCAGTCTTTTTTGTATGTCGTGATATTTGAATTTAGGCTACAGGTGCCAGTGTAAACAGCACCTGACCTGTTTTTACCGTTTGCCCTTTTTCAATGGTAATGGTTTCAACCTTCATCCGCTCAGGTGCAATAATGGGAATTTCAATTTTCATGGCTTCAATCACGGCCAAAGTTGCCCCTTCTTCCACAATGTCTCCAGAGGTACATTCAATTTTCCAAATAGAACCCGGCATATGCGACTCTACTGCACAACCACCTTCAGGAATTTGAATTTCACTGTCATCTAACACTGTATCTAGGCTTTCAGAAACATATTCAGCCAAACCAGCTTCATGCCAGCGACGGCGTTCATCCTCAAAGTTCGCTTGCTGTACCGCTTTAAAACTCGAAATGGATGCTGCATTTTCAATGAGGAAGTCATTATATTCTTTTAGATTTAAAACCCCATCTTCTACACGAAGCTTTAAGCGCCCCGCTTTAAAGTCTTCCCGTATTTGCATCAGTTCTGTTTCAGACACTTCATAAAATTTAATTTGATCAAAGAAGCGCAGTAGCCATGGTTTTCCTTGTTCAAAGTCTGGATTTTTGCGGTAACGACTCCACATTTGTGTTGTACGCCCAACAAACTGATAACCACCTGGGCCTTCCATGCCATAGACACACATATACGCTCCACCAATGCCGACTGCATTTTCAGGCGTCCAAGTGCGTGCAGGATTATATTTGGTGGTCACTAAACGATGACGTGGGTCCAGCGGCGTTGCCACAGGTGCACCCAAATACACATCTCCCAAACCCATCACCAAATAATTGGTGCTGAATACGATATCCTTCACTGCTTGCTTTGAGTCTAAACCATTGATACGACGAATAAACTCTACATTGTCAGGACACCACGGCGCATCTGGACGGACTGTTTGCATATAACGTTCAGTCGCCAACTGAGTTTGTGAGTCCTCCCAAGCCAAAGGCAAATAGACTGTGCGCGAAGGCACTTCCATTGCTGTCACATCAGGCAATTCACTTTCTGCTTGCTGTAAAAGGCTTAATAAATGTTTTTGATCTAGCACCAATGAATCAAAATGAATTTGCAGCGAACGAATACCCGGTGTTAAGTTTATAATCCCTTCGATACTTTGGTCTTTAACCCATTGCATTAAAGCATGAATACGGAAGCGTAAATTGAGGTCTAAAACCAACTCTCCATATTCAACCAATAAATAACTGTTCCCTGCGGGGCGATAAGTCACATCAGGTCTAGCGTTCACACCTTTTAATGTCGCTAAAACGGCATCTGATAGTGTCTCCATTTCAGCATGAAAACTTGGGGCAAAATCTACATTTTCAGTCGTATCTGCGGTTAACGCTGCGCTATATTTTTGATTTAATACTTGTGCTTGATCATAAGGAATTGGGATAAATTTAACTTTATCGCCCGCTTTAAGCTGACCAATTTTCCATAGTTCTGAGCTAACCACCACCGCTGGGCAAACGAAACCGCCCAAGCTTGGACCATCGGGTCCTAAAATAATTGGCATATCTCCAGTGAAGTCAATCGCACCAATGGCATAAGCATTATCATGAATATTCGAAGGATGCAGCCCTGCCTCACCACCATCGGTACGTGCCCATTCAGGTTTTTCACCGACTAAACGAATGCCTGTACGACTTGAGTTAAAGTGAATTTCAAAGTCTTGCTCAAAGAAGCGCTCAATATCTCGTTTGGTGAAAAAGTCAGGCGCACCATGTGGTCCATACATCACTGCAATGTTCCAAGTCTGGCTAAAGCTTGGCACCTGTGCTGCACTGAGTGCAACAGTTTCTACCGAGCTATAAGCCGTAATGGGCAACATATCTCCTATGAGTAAATTGCGCCCAGCATGACCACCAAACTGACCTAAAGTAAAAGTCGCTTGTGAGCCTAAGTAGGTAGGTACATTGAACCCGCCTTTAATGCCAATATAACTGCGACAACCTGTGGTGATTTTACCTGTTTTAAGAATTTGCCCTTTTTTAACATTAAGGGTCTGCCACATAGCAACGTCGACACCATCCAATGTCGCAAGCATGTCGCCACCCGTAATCACGATTTGGCTGTCACAATGAAACTTTAAAGTTGGGCCTTGCAATGTACATTCGAGCCCTGCGGTATTAAATGGATTCCCCAATAGTTGATTGGCTACATTTAACGATAGTGGATCAATCGCACCCGATGGTGGCACTCCAACATCCCAGTAACCCAAACGACCATTGACATCTTGTATTGACGTTTGGATACCTGACTGTAATATCTCAATTTTTTGGGTTTTCCACTCAAAAGTATTTAAGAAACGTGTAGTCTGTGTCCCTGCTTTAAACACTTCACAGTCAATAATATTCTGTAAATACTCAAGATTAGTTTCAATTCCTGCCACTGAGGTTTTTGCCAAAGTATCGCTCATGGCCTGAATTGCACTTTCACGGTTTTCGTGAGTCACAATGATTTTGGCAATCATTGGATCATAAAAGGAAGACACATTTGAACCTGTTTCCACCCATGTTTCATTACGGGCCTGCGGGTCAAACTCGACATAGGTCAGTAAGCCAGCACTGGGTTGAAAGTTTTTAATTGGATCTTCGGCATATAAACGAACTTGGATCGAATGGCCTTTAGATCTAAGCGGCTCTGTTGGTGCAGTCCAGTCATCACTACCTAAAGTAACCATCCATTCAACAAGGTCTACAGCAAACACTTGCTCGGTCACGCCATGTTCAACTTGCAACCGTGTATTCACTTCTAAGAAGTAGAATTGCTGGGTGTCTGTATCCATCACAAATTCAACCGTACCTGCCGAACGGTAATTCACTGACTGCATCAATTCAACGGCAACAGCTTGAATATAAGCACGTTGTTCATCATTTAAATGTGGTGCAGGAGTTTCCTCGATTACCTTTTGGTTACGGCGCTGTACTGAACAGTCCCGCTCTCCCAAAGCCAGAACCAAACCTTGACCATCACCAAAAATTTGGACTTCAATATGACGCGCATTTTCCACAAACTTTTCTAAATACAAGCCTGCATCTTTAAAGTTAGCTTGGGCCAAATAAGATACCGTTGCATAAGCATCTTTAAGCTCTGTTTCGTTCCACACCAAACGCATACCAATACCACCGCCACCTGCGGTACTTTTCAGCATCACGGGATAACCGATACGCTTTGCTTCGATCAGTGCTTCCGCTTCGTCTGCTAAAAGTTGGCTACCCGGTAACAATGGCACATTCGCCTGAATGGCAAGTTCACGCGCAGTATGCTTTAAGCCAAAACTACGCATTTGTGCAGAATTCGGCCCTAGAAACACAATGCCCTGTGACTCACACAAATCACAAAACTCTGCATTTTCAGACAGGAAACCATAGCCTGGATGAATGGCTTCAGCACCTGCTTCTTTCGCGACCTGTAAAATTTTTTCAATATTTAAATAACTTTGACTGGCTGGGCTATCACCAATAAATACCGCTTCATCAGCCAAAGTCACATGTAAGGAATCACGATCTGCTTCTGAATACACCACAACAGACTGAATGCCTAAATTCTTTAATGTACGAATTACTCGGCAGGCAATTGCACCACGGTTGGCAATGAGAACTTTTTTAAACATGCTGATTACTCCTTGCCGTCACGTACAATCAGTTGAATTTTAGTCGGGTTGTAGGCATTACAGGGGTTGTTCAGTTGTGGGCAGTTAGAAATCAGCACGATGAGATCCATCTCTGCTTGAATTTCAACATATTTACCCGGCGCCGATATTCCATCGTCAAACTTGAGATGCCCATCACTACTCACGGGTACATTCATAAAGAAGTTAATATTCGGCCCAATATGACGGACATTTAGTCCATGCTTTTTTGCGATAGGGTGCAAAGCTAAAGCTGTCATAAAGTTATTACGGCAACTGTGCATCGGAAAGGTGTCATGTGCATAACGTACGGTGTTACTCTCACATGAACAAGCACCGCCTAAAGTGTCATGGCGACCACAGTTATCATCATGGATCGTGGCGATTTTGTTGCCATAGTTGGTATATAGAGCTGTGCCTTTTTCTAGATAAATCTGCTGATTAATGGCTAGAGTATCGGTTGCGCTGTAACGTTCTTCAGGATTGCTCGCAGAAATAAATAAAGTATCGACTGCTTGGTTGCCTTCGAGGTCAATAATGCGGAAATATTGCCCTTTCTGGACTTCACACATCCATGTCTCACCCGCTGGACAGACTTCATTTAAAACGGTTTGATCAAATGCTTGTAAACTGGTCATGCGTATTCTCCTCGGGCTTAAGCAGCATCAAATGCGTAATAACGTGCGTTGTTTTGAAAACCGCGTTGGTTTTGTGGGCATGAATCACGACAGACATCGTGTATTGCTAAAGCAGATGCTTTGAATAAACGCATTTGAATATCGGCAGGCTGATACTTTGTTGCTTGACTCAAACTATGTGGCGCGGCAGATAAGAACACCAGACAGTCCATCTCAAAACGCAGTTCAATAGTTTGATGGGTATTATCGACATCGATATAAGATAAGTTGCCTGCATCATTAGGGCTAACTTTAGAGAATAGGTTGACCGTAGCTGACAGGTCGGCTTGACCTAATGAGAACTTGGTCATTTCAAGTAACAGGCTGTCGCGTCCACTCCGATACATCTCATTTCGTGCATCTTGAAAAGTTTGAGTGCCGAATTGTTTTTGGATCTGTTCTGTGCGACTCGGACCACATAAGGCATCATTCCAACCATGATCATCGTGAACAATTGAAGCCATAACCCGACCTAAGTCTGAATACAACACATGTCCTGTACTTAGAAATGCCGTATGCTGTGCCTTTAGGCTATCTGGCATATTAAAACGTTCGAGCTTATCTTCGCTGTTGACACAGAAAAGAGAAACGTTGGCTTGTGCCCCCAAGGCTTTAAACTGTAAGACTGTGCCGCGTTGAATACGTCCAGACCAGTGATGCCCACCCGGTAAAAGTTCAGTCCATAGTGCGTTATCGTCGTGATAAGTTATTGTGCTCATGCGCTTCTGCCTAAATCGTAACTGTTTACCTCCCGGGCTTTTATCCCTCCGTGTAGTTCTTTCGAACCGTGAACTCTCGGTCGCAGACATACATAAAATAGATATGTATCGGAACCCTAGATCACTCTTTCAGATTAGACGATGCAAAGGCTGTGCCAATTTAGTATTACGATTTTTAAACTTCGTAATACTATTTATGAGCAATAAATGGGCACTTTAGATTTCAAGCACGCATATTTTCGCTATGCGCACTAAAAAGCATCAAATTTTAAGAATTACTTCATTAAAATTTCATGGAACATGTGACGCAGCCACTGATGACTGGTTTTGTGATGACAAGACATATGCCAATACTGTTTCACCCCATAACTTGGGAAGGCAATTGGCGCATTGAAGATTTTTAAATTGCCACGTGAAAGCAGTACTTCACTCAAATAATACGGCACTGTCGCAATCGCATCGGTTTCTTGTACCACCAAGCCGACGCCTAAATAGCTCGGTAAACGCATCAAAATATCACGTTTTAGTTCTAAATTAAGCAGTTCGTTTTCAATATGGTAATGCCCCATGCCCGCATCAATATCGATATGTGACTCAGCCAAGTACTGCGCTGTGCTGATACTGTCACCTGTCAAACGCGGATGATCTTTGGCGGCAATCACCACATAATACTGCTCGAACAGTTGCTGTTGATAAAAGCCATTTTCCAATTGTGGTAAAAAACCCAGCGCCAAATCAATCTCACCATTTGCCATCTGATAACTGGTTTCAGAGGTGATCGGGCGGATATTCAGACGAATATGCGGCGCATGTTTTTTTAAGTATTGCGAAATTTTCGGCAATAACACCAAATGCGAAACATCGGTCATGGCCAAACTAAACTGTTGCTGCGAAGTGGCTTGGTCAAAATCAATCGTAAAGTTATTGATGATTTCAACCTTGTTTAAAGCCTCACTGACCAATGGAAACAGCTGTTTCGACAGCTCAGTCGGCACCATTTCATTGCCAATCCGTAAAAACAGCGGATCATTATAATGTTGGCGAATTTTATTCAGAATGTTACTCACCGTCGGTTGACTCATTTCTAAATGATCAGCCGCCAGTGACACACTTTTAAACTTATAAACGTAAAAAAAGATACTGAGTAATTTACAGTCCAGTTCAAACACGAAAAAAATGTTCCTTATATGCATGTGATGGTAGACGATCCATCATCTACCCATTATAGCGATGATCCAATGCTCAAAACTTACTTTTACAGGCATCTAGGTCTAATATCAGACGTTTCAGCAATAAAAGTACATTAATTATACCTTTAGCTGTACTGAACAATCGATGCTTTTCCTGAAAATTTATGTCGCTTAATCTGCATGTATTTTACATAACAAAAAAGGCCCGAATCAATCGAACCTTTGATGAAATCAACCATGCCGAATATAGCTATTTAAATCATTTTCTTCACAGGCATAGCTAAGAATATTACAGTTTTAGTCCAGCAACTCTACGGCAATAGCAGTCGCCTCACCACCACCAATACATAAAGCAGCTACACCCTTTTTCCCACCAGTACGTTTCAAAGCATGCAGTAAAGTCACGATAATACGTGAACCAGACGAACCCAATGGATGACCAAGTGCACAAGCGCCACCATTTACATTGACTTTTGCAGGGTCTAAATGAAAACCATCAATTGCAAGCATTGTGACCATCGCAAATGCTTCATTGACTTCCCACAGATCTACATCACTCGCAGACCAGCCTGCTTTGGCTAAAACTTTCTCAATGGCACCTACAGGGGCAATGGTGAACTCAGATGGATGCTGGGAATTACTTGCATAAGCCACAACTTTTGCCAATGGCTTAAGACCACGTGCGTCAGCCACTTCAGATGAAGTTACAACCAATGCCGAAGCACCATCCGAAATAGAACTCGAATTTGCCGCGGTAATCGTGCCGTCTTTTTTAAATGCCGGACGTAAAGTTGGAATTTTATCCACTTTGGCATTGAGCGGTTGTTCATCTTGATCAACCACAACATCGCCTTTACGGCTATTCACCGTCACAGGCACGATTTCATCTTTAAAGAAACCACCTTGAATCGCAGCAACGGCTTTATTTAAAGAACCAATGGCATACTGATCCTGCTGCTCACGAGTATAGCCTTTTTTATCTGCCATTTCTTGAGCAAGTACACCCATCGACAGACCTGTTTCAGCATCCTCTAAACCTTCTTGGAACATGTGATCGGTGGTTTTACCATGCCCCATACGGTAACCCGCGCGTGCTTTTTCAAGTAAGTACGGCGCATTTGACATCGACTCCATACCACCGGCCACCACAATTTCAGCTGAACCCGCTTTAATCGCGTCAGCTGCTTGCATGACGGCTTTCATACCAGAACCACAAATTTTATTGATGGTTGTTGCACCCGTTGAGTCAGGTAGACCCGCCATACGCATTGCTTGACGTGCAGGGCCTTGTTTTAAACCTGCTGGAAGTACACAACCAAAGATCACTTCATCCACATCGGTCGGTTGTAAGCCAGAACGGTTTAACACTTCTTTAATTGTCACCGCACCAAGTTCAGGCGCGGTACAGCTCGACAGTGAACCTTGAAAACCACCCATTGCTGTACGTACACCGTCTACAATAACAATCATTTTCTATTTCATCCTTTTTCGCGGTTTACTTGCTTTAAGCCCAATTAAAAGGCTTAAAGACATTCCCTATCTATTTTTTCATATTACAAAGGGGTTAATTGTTTCAGATCTTATTTTAATGTTTTTCATAGTGCTACCGTCTTAAAGCGAGTCATCTATAAAGACATTAAAATAAACACACATGAATAATAAGACATCTATCCATATGATAAATGATTCATTTATCAACCCGCACTGCATTCGAGGCTTTAGCACTAAAGGTTCTCGTCTCTAAGAACACAGTGGCTCTACTGACAATAGTGTAAAAATCACGAAAAAGGAATGCAATGGCCCAAATTTGATCTCTAGAGATCAAATTTATTGACAACGAAATGAGAAAATGCACCTGTATTTATTTCTATTGTTGAACAAGTGGATATTTTTAAAACGATTGTAGTAATATCCAAGACCTTAGTTGCATTTTCATTTTCAACCAAGTTCAATAGCCTCTCTATAGTTCTCATGAAATACACTGGAATAAGCCAATGACTTCAGTACGCCAACAAAATTTTCTATTACGCAAAGAGAAAATTTTAGCCATGGCTGAGACTTTATTATTAGACAATAATCAAGACATCACCTTAAGCGAATTAGCAACGGAACTCGATATTGCGAAGGGTACAATCTACAAGCATTTCAAAAGTAAAAATCAACTTTATCTAGAGTTGATTATCTTGAATGAAACTCGCCTGTTAGAAATTTCTCAAAAGCATAACAATGATATTAAAACGTATGTATCCGAATACATGCTTTATAATATGTTGAACTCGAACCGTACGATTTTACTGCACGTTATTGAAGAACGTTTAACCAATAATGAACGTAAACTCAAAGAACTTTTTGAGAAGCTCTACCAAATACGTGAACAACGCATTATCGAAATTAAAGACATGACCTCTGACTACTTAAAGTCTTTAGACAGTGCTATGTCTATTCGTGATTATTTATCTTATGTATGGACAGTGACCTACGGTGCGTCATTGTTACTCAATTCAACGCATTATCAAAAATCAATCGGTTCACGTGAGCGTCTGATTAAACTATATGTCAACCAAGCCCTCATGACACCCGATAAAATTTCACACGCAGCCCTTTAAACTTCTAAACGGCATAAAAAAAGCTAAACATGAAATGTTTAGCTTTTTTTCATCCAGAAAATTAGTCTACGTAAATATCTTCAAACAAAACTGAAGATAAATAACGTTCACCACCGTCAGGTAAAATCACTACAATGGTTTTACCTGCATTTTCAGGGCGTGCTGCAAGTTCAGCTGCTGCTGCCATCGCGGCACCACTTGAAATACCCACCAAAATACCTTCTTGACTTGCTGTTTTACGCGCCCAATCAATTGCTGTTGCTGCATCAATTGGCATCACTTCATCGACCAAATCAAGGTCTAAGTTTTTAGGAATAAAGTTAGCGCCAATGCCCTGAATCTTATGTGGTCCAGGCGTCAAAGCTTCGCCACGTTTGGTTTGACCAATAATCGGCGATTCAGCAGGTTCTACCGCAACTGAATACAGGGCTTGTTTTTTTACTTTTTCAAAATAACTTGAAATCCCTGAGATCGTACCGCCCGTCCCTACACCTGCAACTAAAATATCAACTTTACCACCTGTTGCGTCCCAAATTTCTGGGCCAGTCGTTGCTTCATGAATAGCTGGGTTTGCTGGGTTTTCAAACTGTTGTGGCAAAAAATAGGTTTCTGGATTTTCATCCAACAAACGCTGTGCTTCTTCTACCGCACCGCGCATCCCTTTTGCAGGGTCGGTGAGAACCAAGTTCGCGCCCAAAGCTTTCATCACTTTACGACGTTCGATACTCATGCTTGATGGCATAGTCAGGGTTAACGCATAACCTTTTGCAGCAGCAACAAATGCCAAAGCAATGCCTGTATTGCCACTGGTTGGTTCGACAATGTGCATTCCCGCTTTCAGCACACCGCGTGCTTCCGCATCCGCAATCAGCGCAGCCCCAATACGACATTTTACTGAAAATGCAGGGTTACGGCTTTCAACTTTGGCTAAAACGGTGGCTGGACTTTGTATAATTCGGTTAATACGAACCAATGGTGTGTTACCAATCGCTTCTGCATTATTACTATAAACCGCTATCCCTAAATTATTAGGCGTTGGAAAAGCTGAGTCAGTACTCATACCAATGTTTCCTATGTTGTTTTTAATGATCCACTCATTATCATACCCTGATTTTTAAATGCAAACTGACATTTGGTCGGGCTTATGTTTTTATTTGATAAATAAATCACTTAAACAGAAAAAGCATGAGTTTTCCCATGCTTTTCTCCCGCGCGACCAGCTTAAACGAGCCTTACACTATTCCACTTTTCTAACTGTGTAACGGCCACGCTAAAATCCACTTGCATAGCCTGTTCTCGATTTGTTTTTAAGAACAGTTCTTGTGTCACTTGAAAAACAGGTGTTTTCATCTGTCCTTCTTTGACCAGATCCATCGCAATACCAATGTCTTTTTGCAACAGGTTTAAAGCAAATGTTTTTTGAAAAGTACGGCTCAAGACTTTTTGCGCCATCACCGTTTCAGACATCGTACTTTTACCGCTAGAGTGATTGATACAACTCAACGCTCCAGCCAAGTCAACGCCTCGATTCTTCAAAATAGACAACCCTTCACACAGTGCCCATAAATGCGTTGCCATGAGCGTATTGTTCACCGCCTTAACCGCAAAGCCTGCACCACTTTCCCCAACGTATTCAATCAGTCCTGCAAATGCCTGAATAATAGGCTTTGCCCTTTCAAATCCAGCGATATTACCACCCACCATAACCGTCAAAGTACCGCGTTCAGCACCAATGGTTTGACCCGAAACAGGTGCATCTAAGTAAGTCACTCCACGTGCTGCCAAATCAGTGGAAATGCGCTGCGCAGATTCAGGCACGCCACTGGTACAATCCACCCATAAACTTCCAGATTTGGGTGGATGTAACGCAATTAAAGTTTCAACATCTGCGCTGGTCGGTAAGCATGAAAATATAATATCGGCTTGCATCGCTTGTTGAAGTTCAACCTGCAAAGTACCAAAGGTTTGCGCATGTGAAGACGCTTTTTCCGCTGTGCGATTCCACACCCAAACAGGATGCCCCAGTTTTGGCAAATGGGAGGCCATGTGCCAACCCATTGCCCCAAGTCCTATAAATGCAATATTCAGACTCAAAACGTACTCCTAACTTTGAGCAATAGTGCTATTGATTTGATCTTCCGACTTTTCTACGACTTGCTCTTTTTCACTGCCTCGGTTCAAGAAAAGATTAAGCAGAATGGCTGCTAGTGTTGCAGTGCCAATACCACCTAGGTCAAAACTCCCTATTTGTAAGCTGTAATTACCAGTTCCCATAATCAGACACACGGCCCCAATCATTAAAGTACTACTCTTGGTGAAATCAATTTTGTTATCGACCCAAATTTTTGCGCCAGCAACGGTAATCAAACCAAAAACCACAATGGATGCACCACCCAAGAGTGCAACGGGAATTGTGCTAATCACTGCGCCAAACTTAGGCGAAAGCCCCAGTAAAATCGCAAATACACCTGCAAAAACAAAGATTGTGGTTGAATAAACTTTAGTGACTGCCATCACTCCAATGTTTTCAGCATAGGTGGTCATCCCTGTGCCACCAACTGAAGCAGACAGTGTGGTACATACCCCATCTGCAAAGAAACCGCGTCCCATATAAGGAGACAAATTTTTCCCCGTCATCGCCGACACAGCTTTGAAATGTCCTAAGTTTTCAGCCACCAAAATAATCGCAACGGGTGCAATCAACATCATAGCGTTTACATCAAAGGTTGGGCTGTGAAAAGTTGGCAAACCAAACCATGCTGCTTGACCGACTTTTGCAAAGTCAATTGCAGTGCCAAAACCCATGACATTAGTGAGTAAGAAGTAAATAAAATAAGATGCAACTAAACCTAAAAGTAGCAGTAAACGGCGCACCATACCTTTGGTAAATACCGCAATGACACTAATACAAATAATCGTGATTAACGCCATCCAAGAGTCAAACTGATTGGCTGACACACTTTTGATCGCAACTGGTGCGAGGTGTAGGCCAATAATCATTACGATGGTGCCTGTCACAATAGGTGGCATCAACTTTTCAATCCATGCCGTACCAGTGCGTATCACAACTAAGCCAATTAACGCGTACAACACTCCACACGCAATGGTTCCACCCAGTGCTAAAGAAAGATTTGGGTTTGCTCCAACACCTGTATAACCCGTAACTGCAACCACTGCACCAATGAAGGCAAAGCTTGACCCCAACTAACTTGGCATACGTCCACCAGTCATGAGGAAGAAGAGTATCGTACCAATGCCTGTAATGAAGATCGTTAGATTCGGATCAAAGCCCATCAGCAATGGGGCAAGTACGGTTGCACCGAACATGGCAAAAGCATGTTGTAACCCCAAAATAATGCTTTTGCCTGCGGGTAAGTATTCATCTGTTTGCACAGGCGTTGTATCTAAATCGCCTTGATAAGGCTTAAATTTTGGAAACCACGATTCTTTTGTTTGCATGGGTTTCCCCTCCTTGTAAAAGTAGGAATTTTTGAATTAGCACATTGGTAATGGCTCACAATAACCACGGTTAAAATACATCAGCGCATTTAGTCCATAACTTTGCTTCATGGCTTTGACTTGGCAAAACAGCACGTCATGGCTACCCACAGACATGGTCTGTACCACTTCACAATCAAAGCTCACCAATGCATCCTCCAAGACCGGTGCATTGGTTAACAGTGTGGACCATGTGCCCTGAGCAAAACGTTCAAGCATTGGAGTTTTACCTCCAAACAGATTAGATAAGTGTTGTTGCTGACTCGACAACGTATTCACACATAACACTTGATTGCTTTTAAATGTCTCAAACACAGAGGATGCACGGTTTAAACACACCAACAACGTTGGCGGTGTATCGGTCACACTACATACTGCCGATGCCGTAAAGCCTGCCTGACCAGCCCTCCCATCTTGTTGTAATCACATTGACCGCAGCCCCTAGATTCGCCATACCTTGACGAAACGTGTGTTGATCCAAGATTGCCTCTGGTGCTTTATGATTCAGCATGGTTTCAACTTGATCTTGATTCATCAGTTTTGCATTCATCGTATTCTCCATGCCCTAAAAAAAAATCGTATATCAGGGCATTAAAATTTGATTATTCCACTTAAGCCACATGTGCAACCGAAGCGATTTCAACCAAAGCCTCTGGCTTGACCAGTCCAGTCTGTACGCAATAGCGTGCAGGTTTATCGTTTGGAAAATACTCGGCATATACAGCATTAATCGCGCCATAATCGGCCCAATCTTTCACAAAGACATGATTAAAAGTGACGTCATCCATTGTGCCACCTGCCGTTGCAAGAACTCGTTTAATGGTTTCTAAAATATGTCGAGCCTGTGCTGCAGCATCACCAACGTGAACGACGTTGTTATGTTCATCAAAGGCCAAGGTGCCTGATACATAAACGATATTGTCAGCCTTAGTTGCAGGTACAAATGGTGCAAGTGGTTTCGCTGTGCCTTCTGGCACAATAATTTCTTTAGGCATGAGGTTTCCTCTATCTTTCGTATGTATGACTTATGCAGTTTTTGCCAGTGTTTGACTGCTTGATGTTTCAAAGGTGTTCACAAAACTTTGTGTATTAGACACCCAACCAAAAAAGGTTTTGATGTTATAGAGGCTTGCTTCTTGCGCCTCGATAGGCCCAGCTTGATAGCACGCATCCTTAAGAGCGACCCCAAAATACTCTAAGAAAAAACCATCCCTTAAAGTCGACTCGACACAGACATTGGTCGCAATACCGACAAAAACTAAATTTCGGATTCCTCGCACCCGCAACATACTGTCCAACGCAGTATTAAAGAATCCACTATAGCGAGGCTTTTCTATGACTAAATCTTGTGGCTCAGGCTTGAGTGCATCAATCAACTCAAAATCCCAACCACCTTTTGCCAGTAGCTTTCCCAGCAGCTCTGGATTTTTGCGCATGGTTTTTAAAGCATTCGACTTATGGAAGTTTGGTGAATCACTCCCTCCTGCTTCACGGTACTGGTCATCCCAACCATTTTTAAAGTAAATCAACTGAATACCAGCTGCATGTGCAGCAGTAATGGTTTTTTGAATGTTTTCAACCACAGGTTTGGTTTTAGATACATCAAACCCAGCCAAGTCCAAATAGCCACCTTCTGAGGTATAGGCATTTTGCATATCAATCACAATCAATGCAGTGTGTTCAGGTGCTAAAGCAATCTGTTCGGGTTCTGCTTTTAATGTTTTTGCGTACAGGCTTTGTTTAGTAAATTCTGCACAGACTATAGATTCATTCATGCGCTTTTCTCCAAAACAACGCGTGGCGCATCCGCTTCAACCACGATATGTTCACGGCATTTCATCAAAGGTTGTATACGCTGACCAAAGTCTTCGCCCCCTTGAACAAAGTCATCAAAGGTAAGCAAAATACCTTCAGTCCCCTGAATTTCACCAATTTCATCTAACATGTGTGCAACATGTTCAAAAGAACCGACTAACGTTCCCATATTGATATTCACAGGCGAAACCGAAGATGCCATTTGGTGAATATTGGTATCTGTTCCAGATTTGGTATCTTTACCACCTTGGTTCATTAACCAATTAATCGCCTCCATATCCGCACCAGCGTTATATGTTTGCCATTTCGCATGCGCCTCTTCATCTGTTTCTGCAGCAATCACCATAAACAACACATAGGTTTGTACATCACGCCCTGTTTTATCGGTTTGCTGTTTTAAACGCGCATTGATTTCTGCATAGGCTGTCGGTGTATTCAGCCCTTTACCGAAAACAAAGTTGTAATCGGCATATTTGGCAGAAAACTCAAGCCCTGTATCAGACTGACCCGCACAAATAATTTTCATGTCTGCTTGCGGACGTGGGCTCACACGGCAGTCCTGCATAGTAAAATGCTCTCCTTTAAAATCTGAACGACCTGTCGCCCAGAGTTCACGCAAAATTTCCACATATTCAGAAAGATATTCATAGCGCTGTGCAAAATATTCATCTCCCGGCCACATCCCCATTTGCGTATATTCGGGTGCTTGCCAGCCTGTCACGACATTTAAACCAAAACGACCATTTGAAATAGAATCAATGGTTGATGCCATACGTGCCACAATTGCAGGCGGCATCACCAACGTCGCTGCTGTTGCATAGATTTGGATTTTACTGGTCACCGCAGCGAGCCCAGCCATCAAGGTAAATGTTTCTAGGTTATGATCCCAAAACTCTGTTTTCCCGCCAAAGCCACGCAGTTTGATCATCGACAAAGCAAAGTCAAAACCATAATACTCAGCACGTTGAACAATTTTTTTATTTAGTTCAAATGAAGGCATGTACTGTGGCGCGGTTTCAGAAAGCAGCCAGCCATTATTTCCAATCGGGCAAAATACACCTATTTTCATCTCGTTCATCCTCTACACTTATTTCATTATTTGCAGAACATCAAAGGCTAAATACAGCAAGACTTTTAACCTTTAGTTTGATAAAAATATTTTTGCACAAGCCATGCCAGCTATTATTTATTATTATTTTTCAATATATTAAATGTTTTTACTTGATTTTATTTTTTTACCAAAAAGTAAAATTAATTTTTATTTTATGCACTATCTCTGTGAGGGGTGATCAATGATTGTGCGGTAAATGATCCAAACTAGAGTTTTTATATTTTTAGCCTAAATAAAAAAGGTGTATAGATTTTAAAACATATACACCTTCACTTTATAAAGCAAAATTAAACAATCGATAATCTAAACTAAACTTTCCTACCCTGTTAAAAAGCTCATCATTTCCTTATTCATCAGTACTGTTTCGGTTACAGTCGCTGCATGAGCGCCCTGCTTTAAAAGAGTCAACTGTGCATGCGGAAACAACCGTTTTAGGTTTTGTGAGCGTTGGTAAGGCACAAGGAAATCATCTTGGTTTGCAATCAAATGCATCGGTATATTCTGTAAAGTGGCTCGTATCTCCTCGCTCAGTTCAAAGTCCATTAAAGCACTTAGCCGTCGCAATACATTTTCATGCGGTGGAAAGTTTTGAATTTGCAACTGTTCTTGTTTTTGAATACTTTCTATATTTGCTGAAATCCAAGCTGGTGGATATAAAAACAAAGCCTGTGCTTTGACATAAGCCTCAGTGCCAGTGCATGTTAAAAGGTTAATTCGGGTTTCAAAGCATTTATAGGTATGCGCATCTAACGTGTCCCAACCATTTAAAATCGTGATTGACAACATCTGATACTCGGTCGATTGACACAAGTAGGCTAACTCCGCACCAATAAAACCACCTAGTGCATGACCGATAAAATGAAAGCGTTGAATATGTTGTTGCTTTAAAATCAGCAAAAGCTGCTGTCCCAAATCGCGTATGCAATAATCTGGTTTTAATAATGTACTGCTTTCATGGCAACCTTCTTGATCGTAAGTTAGGACATGAAATTTGGTTTGTAGGTCTTGAATTTGTGGCTGCCAAAACTGCGCATGTCCACCTAAACCCGACGACAAAACCACATAATCAGCATCTTCTATATGGGATAGAAAAATTTGTACATTCATCTCAATGTTTACTTTTTGGTCAAAAATATTATCTAGCAATAATTATGCCTTTTAATAAATGTTTGTATTTTTTAAATTTATAATGATATTTTTAAAAAAAATCTGTAATTAAGATTTTAATAGTATCTATATGATAAAATATTCAAAGCTTATTATAAATAATCATAAAGAATAGACTTCCTTCATAAATCATTTTTCAATCAATTTAATTGTTTATCTTTCACCCAATCTAAATTGTATATGCCAGCAAGTAAATTAAACCGCAGGTTTAATCTTTTACGACGATTTCTATATACACAAGATAAAATCTTAAAACATTTCATCCTTCCAAATACATGCTCTACTTGAATTCGTCTACGACCAATCTCTCTATTTAACTTTTTTAATTCAGAATCTAGTTTTTCAGTTTTCTTTGCTTTAGATGGCATGAGGCATCCAAAACCCAATTTCTTTATCCCTAAATACCCCTTATCAACAATAAAAAAGGGCTTAAATTTTAATTTCCTCATGCTTTTTTTAAATATTTTAAAATCATGCATGCTTCCATGACTTCCACATACACTCAGTATTTCACCTGTTGTATAGTGCATAGATAGCTGAAATTTAAAGGTATGTCGCTTTTTTTTACCGCTATACCATTTCTTCTGTTTTTTTTGGACGTTGAACTAATATTTCAGTTGCATCAATCACAACAACTTCCCAATCCACTTCATCTCGATTAGGAAGTTGTTTTGGCAAGTTAAATTTTCCAGAACCGATTAAGGTATCTTCAATAACACGTGTGATACGAATTGCACTCGTTTCAGATACACCGTAACTCATACCAAGATGGAAAAATGTTCGATATTCTCTCCAATATTCTATACATAAGAGCAAACGATCTTCCAACGGTAATTTATGCGGTCGTCCTTTACCAATATGACGAGGTAAATGCTTATTTAGCTCGGCCAACATGAGGTTAAATGTAGCCCAACTAACACCGCTAAGCCTACGAAACTTAACGTCTGATAATTTTTGAATATCTTTGAATTTCATCCAAGGATTATCTCTTGAATTAAATAATTTTGCTGATTAATTTAAGATCAAATAAATTGTACGTTTTTTGATTTATGACGGAAGTCTAATGAGTTTTTTGATTTAAAAAATCGGCTTAAATTATATAAATATCGAGAACTTAAGTGACATTTCGAATAACTAATTTTGATGTAAATATTAAGTATATATAACTTTAGCTAATATTTTATTTCACTAAAAGCCATGCATATTGGACTTGAAAAGACAGCATTATGAACGGCTTGGTTTTATACTAAGCGCACAGTTGTTTTGTTTTATGAGTAGGTTTTAAATGAACACAGGACTTGAAATAACGTCTATGCGCGACTCTGCTGAAGTTGTTGTGAGTATTTTAAAATCTCTAGCCAATACTGATCGTTTATTAATTTTGTGTCATTTGTCGCAACAAGAACTTAATGTTTCTCAAATTGAAGAAATTACCGACATCAAACAACCGACTCTTTCTCAACAATTAATGATGTTACGTAAAAGTGATGTGGTAAATACGCGTCGTGATGGTAAGCAAATTTATTACTCCATTAAAGATGAACGCATGATTGAAGTTTTAAATACTTTGTATAGCTTGTACTGCCCAAAACCACGTCTCTAAACCAAATCACTGCTATATTTTCTGTGCTCTGAAAACGAATGCTAAGACTTCTTAGCATTTTTTATGCATAATATATCTAAATTTGTGATTTAGATTTTTTTATGTCTGATTGGAATCGTCGTCTAAGCCATTATCTACCCGCATGGCAATGGCTCAAGAACTATGACACGCCTACGTTTAAGTCAGATTTACTTGCATCTTTTATCGTCATTGCCATGTTGGTTCCTCAAGGCATGGCCTATGCCATGTTGGCAGGCTTACCGCCAATCACTGGGCTCTATGCCAGCATTATCCCAATGATTATTTATGCCATCGTTGGTGGTAGTCCCACACTTTCTATTGGCCCTGTTGCCATCATTTCGATGATGACCTTTGCGACTTTGAACTCGATGTTTGAAGTTGGTTCACCAGTTTATATACAAGCGGCATGTTTATTAGCCCTGATGGTCGGTGTCATTTCCCTGCTGTTGGGTTTATTTCGCTTTGGTTTCCTCATCCAACTGATTAGCCACCCCGTCATCCAAAGTTTCATTATTGCATCTGCTTTGCTGATTGCGTTGGGTCAGTTGAAGTTTATTGTCGATCTGCCTTTAAAAGCCAATAATATCCCCGAGTTTGTGGTAAGTGTTTGGCAATACATCAGTTTAACTCACATAGGTACGCTGTTGTTTGGACTGTGTGCAATCGCATTTTTAATTTATGTACCAAAGCTGCTGAATACTAAGACCTTAAAGGGTTGGTTCGGATCGACCATATTGCTTTCGCGTACTATTCCTTTATTTTTAGTGGTTGCCTCGATTGCCTTGGTCTATTTTTTCCAACTGCAAACGCTTGGAATCAAAACCGTCGGAATCATTCCATCTGGTATGCCTCCACTCGATATGCCATATTGGAACTGGACTTTAGTTCTGCAACTTTTGCCAGGCGCAACCATGATCGCGATGATCAGTTTTGTTGAATCACTTTCCATTGCTCAAGCCACGGCTTTACAAAACCGAAGCCAACTCAACAGCAACCAAGAACTTATTGCTTTGGGGTTAGCCAATATCAGTGCAGGTTTCAGTTCGGCCTTTCCTGTAACAGGCAGCCTTTCTCGTACTGTTGTAAATGCAGATGCAGGCGCTCAGACCCCTATGGCGGGTGTGCTCTCTTCGCTGTTGATTATTGTAGTGAGCTTATACTTTACAGGTTTCTTTCAGGACCTTCCTTTAGCTATTTTGGCTGCAACGATCATCGTCTCCATATGGAAACTTGTGGACTTTAAACCCTTCATCGAAGCATGGAAGTATTCCAAAGCAGATGGTATCGCGATGTGGATTACCTTTTTTGGTGTTGTCTGTATCGATATTTCAACTGGCCTGATCATTGGCATGATCTCAACCTTTATTTTGTTGCTTTGGCGGATTAGCCGACCACATATTGCTGTGATTGGCTTGGTCGAGGGGACGCAACATTTTCGCAATGTTGAACGCCATCAAGTTCAGACGACGGCACAAGTACTGTCAATGCGTATAGATGAAAGCCTAACCTTCTTAAATGCCAATATATTCAAAGGCGAGCTGATCAATGCCGTGAGCCAACAACCTGAGTTAGCCCATGTGGTGATTAATTGCTCCAGTGTGAGTAGTATCGACTTGAGTGCTTTAGAAATGCTGGAAGATATTAATCTAGAATTGGCCAAGCAAAATATTCAACTGCATTTGTCCGAAGTTAAAGGCCCTGTGATGGATCGACTGCAAAGCTCAAAACTATTGAAACATTTGAGTGGGAATGTCTTTTTAACTCACTATCAAGCCATTCAAACCCTTTCCCCTCAGCTGCTTAAAACCTCATAAGAGACAGAGTGCTTGCTTGTACTTTTTTAATATAGTGAGAAATATCAAGCAGGCATTTATGATAAAAATCCATTAAATATGTCATTTTTATGAATTAAAATAAATAATAAAAACTGAAATTACAATAACTTAATTTTTATATTTAAATATTTTTCAGTCAGTTAGCAAATTAGGTATAAAATGGCGCACTTAAAATCCGTATTTTGTCCTCGTAATTTCAACAAGGCGCCTCTATGTTTTCTGTTTTAGCGCGAATGAGTCTAGTTACTCGAATTATCATTGCCATTATTTTGGGTATTAGTGTGGCCCTCGTTTTCCCGGGCGTTGCACCTTATTTGAGCCTGCTAGGCGACTTATTTATTAAAGCGTTAAAATCTGTCGCGCCTGTACTTGTATTTGTCTTGGTTCTTGCTTCTATTGCAAATTTTAAAGTGGGTCATAGTGCGAATCTGCGTCCCATCATCATCATGTATGCAGTGGGTATGTTACTGGCAGCTTTTGCAGCAGTTGCGGTCAGCATTATTTTCCCAAGTACTTTGTTCTTAAACTTGCCTGCAAATACTGACTTACAAGCACCTAGTAGCTTGATTGAAATCTTTAAGAACCTACTGCTGAGCTTTATTGCTAACCCTGTGACTGCTATTAGTGAAGCAAACTTCATTGGTATTTTGGCGTGGGCTGTAGCCTTGGGTGCTGCGTTCCGTCATGCCAAAGACTCCACCAAAGACTTACTCAATGATACTGCACACGCAGTAAATAGCGTGATTCGTTTGGTGATTAACTTTGCGCCTATCGGTATTTTCGGTCTGGTGGCTGTAACGTTTGCAGAAACAGGTTTAAGCACATTAGCAAGCTATGCACACTTATTGGCTGTCTTACTCGGCACAATGGCTTTCGTTGCCTTAGTCATCAACCCGCTTATGGTTGCTGTGGTAACACGTAGCAATCCGTATCCATTGGTATTTCAATGTTTACGTGAAAGTGGTATCACCGCTTTCTTCACACGTAGTTCTGCTGCGAACATTCCTGTGAACTTAGATCTTGCAAAACGTTTGGGTGTTCCTGAATCTACAGCGAGCGTTGCCATTCCACTGGGTGCGACCATTAACATGGCCGGCGCCTCAGTGACTATTACTGTGCTTACACTGGCAGCAGTCAATACGCTAGGTCTTAATGTTGACTTTACCACCATGATGATTTTATCTGTGCTTGCAACAGTTTCAGCTTGTGGTGCTTCTGGTGTTGCAGGTGGTTCTTTGTTGTTGATCCCTGTTGCGTGTGGACTGTTTGGTATTTCATCTGATATTTCAATGCAAGTGGTTGCAATTGGTATGGTGATTAGCGTACTACAAGACTCTACTGAAACCGCATTGAACTCATCAACTGACGTATTATTTACTGCAGCAGTTGACCGCGCTTCAAAATAATATATTGTAGAATCAGTATATTATTTCTTTTTTGAAGTTATGCCATTTCAACACTTACCACTTTGGATTCAACTGGGGGCATTCTTTCTTGCAGTCAATGCAGGAATGATTAATGTCTTAGGACTGGTGACTGTTGTACACCAGTCTGTTTCCCATATGACTGGTAATGTAAGTGTTTTGGCGATGTCGCTTGTACATTGGCAACCCGAAAGCATTTTATATTTGCTATTAGTAACTGTCTGCTATGTCATCGGTTCATTTTATAGCGGTGTAATTTTAGGAAATAGTCACTTTCGATTGGGACGCCGCTATGGTGTACCACTCACGTTAGTGGCTTTTTTTATTTTTCTGTGCTGGTTTTTTCTGCCTTATTTTCCACGCTATGCTTTACTGTGGGCCTGCGTCGCAATGGGTGTGCAAAATGCCATGGTGAGCCATTATAAAGGCACTATCATCCGCACCACACATTTATCGGGTGTTCTTACCGACCTCGGCTTAGCGCTTGGTTATCGTGTGCGCGGACTCGTGGTTGAACGTCGGCGCGTAGTTTTACATCTTTTGATTTTAAGTGGCTTTTTGATCGGCGGACTCTGTGCAAGTTGGATGTATCCCTATTTAAAACTCAATTCTTTTTTAGTTCCAACAGCATTAAGCTTGATCCTTAGTGTTGTATATTGGATCATTTACTTTCGTTATCGTCGTTTTTAAACGCAGTTGTGGAATTCGCTATGGTAAAAAATGCATTACAGGCTCAGTTACTCAAAGCCGGTTTAGTTGACAACAAAAAGGCCAAAAAACTTTCTAAACAAGCAGTGCATGAGCAAAAAACAGGTCAAAGCAGTGAAGCTGAGATCAAGGCAAAAATTGCACAAGACAAACAGCAAAAACAGGCCAAAGATCAAGCCATCGAACTTGAGAAGAAAGCGATATTGCAAGAAAAAGAGCTCAAAGCGACGATCATTCAAATGATCACGCAGCATAAAATCCGGGATACCGATGGTGACGTGGCCTATCAGTTTATTGACGATGGCAAAATCAAAAAACAATATATCAATCAACAAATTTATAATGCCTTGGTTGCTGGTAGCCTCGTGATTGCACGTGATCATGAAAGTTATGCCTTCTTACCTAAAGCTTTAGCTGATCGTATTAATGCCAAACTTGAAGGCTTTATTATTGTAAATACCTCAGAGAAAAATGAGGCTGTCACCGATGAGGAAGATCCATACGCTGCGTACGTGATCCCTGATGATCTCATGTGGTAATTTGAACCATCAGAAGCTTCCATATTGGAAGCTTCGTTGTTTCCTAGTTCATTATAAAACTAATTTACCATTCCACTGCTCTGACATATCCCGACCATCAACAATTTATGCTTCATGACATTCAAATATCGATTTAAAAAATAAATCTACGAGAGTAAATAAACAAGTCGTTGAAAACATGTATAAACTTAGTGACACAATTTGCTTAATTCGTAGAGCTGATTACACTATTTGCAGTGTTTTAATCAAAAGAAGATCGCATTTTGGATAATTTTCATTTTACACAGAGTTTAAAAGACTGGTCGGATCAGTATCCTTGGATCGAAATGCTGACAGGATTCTGCATACTCATTCTAGTGGCTATACTGGCGTATATTATTGCCAAGCATGTTGTTGTTCGCGGTATCCGGCATCTCATCACTAAGCTAAAATTTGCCAATCACGACATCATGTCGCAGCATAGTGTGATTCGCCGAATTGCGAACATTGTCCCAGCAATCGTCATTATGAATGGTATCGTCACCGTTCCTCACCTGTCGGCGAAAATGGTCAGCTTTGTCCAAATGGCGGCACAGGCCTTTATTTTCTTAACCATTGCGCTTGCGATTGGTGAATTACTGAATATATTCAATTTGGTTTATCAACGTAATCCAAAGTCTAGAAATAAACCCATCAAAGGCTATTTACAGCTAATCAAACTGATTATTTTCATCGTTTGTGGCTTGATGATCTTAGGAACTTTCCTGAAAAAAGATGTCTTCACCTTGCTAGCGGGCTTTGGTGCAATGGCGGCAGTGCTGATGTTGGTCTTCCAAAACACCATTTTGTCTTTGGTGGCTTCTGTTCAGATTTCATCCTACGACATGGTTCGCATTGGGGATTGGATTGAAATGCCATCTCTGAATGCAGACGGTGATGTCATTGATATGTCATTACATACCATCACCGTACAAAACTTTGATAAAACCTTTACCACGATTCCAACCAACAAATTGGTCACTGATACTTTTAAAAACTGGCGTGGTATGTCACAGGCAGGCGTACGTCGTATCAAACGCTCACTTTATATTGACCAAAGTAGCGTTCACTTTATGTCTGAAGCAGAACAAAGCAAACTTAAAGAGTTTTTATTATTAGACCAATATCTGGATCACAAAAGTACAGAGCTGGTTGAGTTTAATCAAAAACTGAGCAATACATCTCCTTGCAATCAGCGACGTTTAACCAATATTGGGACCTTCCGTGCGTATGTTGAGCTGTACCTTAATCAGCATCCAAACATTTCAAAACATCAGTCTTTAATCGTGCGTCAGCTACAACCGACTGAAAAAGGTTTGCCGCTGGAAATTTATGCATTTAGCAATCAAATTGCATGGAAAGACTATGAAGCGATCCAATCAGATATTTTCGATCATTTAATCGCCATTCTTCCCGAATTTGGTCTCAAAGTTTACCAAGCACCATCGGGGTATGACATGCAAATCGCACTATCAAACCCGTAATTTTTTCACTTTGGTATGCTAAAACTACTCCAGTTTTAGCATACTAAGGTCTTAAAAACGCAGAATAGGCATTTTAATATACGTTCTAAATTACCAACTCTAGAATAAAAATTATAAAAATACATAACATTAGTTTCTCAACAACTGTGTTATTTACGTTGTGTATTATGTAAGTTAATTATGTGATTATTTACATGAAAAATACCGCAATATCACAATATCAACCTTTTCTCTTCATTAAATTAGCCACTCCTTTTCACTTTGTAAGACTTTCTAAAATGAATACTTTAAATAAATCTTTATGTGCTGCCCTTTTAGCTGTAGTAGCGACATCTTCTTTTGCAGCAGAAACTCAAGTTGTAGAAACCACTCAAGCTGCTGTTGCAACTGAAAATGCAGCACCTGCTTCAGAAGCCGCTGCATCTGATGCGGTTGCGACATCAGAAGCTCAAGCAAACTAATGCTTAAAGCATCTTTGGGGATTCATTTGGTTGGGTTCCCTTTTATCACTCTTCTCTATATCAGACTTTTATATCTATTCATCTACATTTCTTGCTATCAATACTGCTACAACATCGTTTAGTCTCTCGCAATTTACACAGACCACTGAGGTCTTTTCATGCTAAAATTTTCAAATTCTACTTATTTATAAAACAAGTCATTACCTCATAAATGGCTTATTTTTAGAAGGTTTGGTGGTGTTTCAAAAAGTATGCTGGCGTTAAACAAATCCGTTATTAAGGTAAAAGAAAGTCAAATCAAAGGCTTTAAAATGATTTTCGAGCTTTTTAGAAAAGTTGCAACTTCTCCTAAATCCACGCCTGATTCGATGACGAATTCTACAATTGTTACCTTCAATACCGACGGTAAAAAACTTACCGATCACTTGCTTGCAACATTGAAATGCTGTAATAAAACTATCCCAATGATCACTCGCAATTCGAGCATATTGAACCCCAAGCTTTTTAAGTCTAGCTTTAAGACGTTGAACCGTTGCTAAATCCCGCTTACCCCAAACATAAGCAACAATTTCTCCAGATTCTCGATGGTAGGCATAAATAAGCCATTGTTTATTTTTCTTATTCCCTACAAAAGTCCAAAGTTCATCGACTTCAAGACATTCGTAGTGGCTTTGTTTAGGCTGAATCTGATAGATCGATTCACTTAAGGTTCGTAATACCTTGCCAATGCTGATACGCTCGACTTCAGCAATATCTCTTACACCGCTTCCTCTGACCATTAAATGTAATATCTTGCCGGTAATACCTGAGTTACATCCTTGATAGCTTAATGCATGATCACCAATAAACTGACGTTTGCAATCTTTGCATTGATGGTTTTGTTTCCCATCTACTTTGATGCCATTTCTCTTTATATTGTTACTTAGACAGTTAGGACATTTGATTTGTAGCGTTATTTTCATACCTCTATTTTATCAAAAGCCATATTGTTTTTTTCAGCATACTTTTTGAAACACCACCGAAGGTTTTATTCATGTTCAAATGGTTTGAAAAACGTGTTGATCCCTATCCAGAAGAAGGTTTAAACCAACCTTTACCGACCACGTTCTTTCCGTTTGTATGGCAGGCCGCTAAAGGTGTGCGTGGCTATTTGCTGATTTTGATTTTATTCACGGCTGGTGCTGCCAGCTTTGAAGCCTTGTTTTATGCCAAAATTGGTGACTTAGTAAACTGGCTCAGTAAAAGCCAGCCAGAAACATTTTTAGCAGAACATGGTTCAAATTTAGTCCTGTTATTCTGTATTGGCTCTAGACTAGCAGAATAATTATGTTAGTCTAGAATAATGATAGAAAACAGTAAATTAAGTCACTACAAGATTAAAAAAATTATTCAATGCTTTTGTGTTGATATTCCTGCTTCCAAAACAGCTTTATTACTCAATTTAAATCGTAATACGATTAATTATTGGTACATGGTTTTTAGAGAAACTATCTATGATCATCAAACAGATTTAAGAGCTAAGTTTGTTGGTTCAATAGAAGTAGATGAAAGCTATTTTGGAGCGAAAAGGCAACGTGGGTTTCATGGAAAGTTAAAGCGTGGTCGTGGGACTCTAAAACAGCCAGTGTTTGGAATATTCGAACGTAATGGGCGCGTCTATACTGAAATCGTACCTGACTGTAAAATGAAGACTTTACAAGAGGTTATCATTGGTAAAGTTTCACTTGAGAGTGTGATTTATAGTGATGGATGGCGTGGCTATAATGGTCTTGTTGATGTGGGTTATTCAAAGCATTTTAGGGTAAATCACGGAGCAAATGAGTTTGCTAGAGGACAATGCCATATAAATGGAATAGAATCATTCTGGAGCTTTTGTAAAAGAAGGCTAGCAAAGTTTAACGGCATATCAAAAGAGTACTTTGATTATCATCTTAAAGAAACTGAATGGCGTTGGATGAGGGAACCTAATGAGTTAGCAACTGAGCTGTGGAACCTCATTAGGTAAAATTAAGTGTAAATCTGCTAGTCTAGAGCCCTGTATTTTATTGGCCAATATTTTATTTGCCAGTTTACAGTCGATTATTAAACACCAAATATTATTTAGCACTTTTCCCATGCGTCTGCGCTGGCGCTTTCATAATTTACTGTTGAAGCAAAGTCTCGACTTTTTTCATAATGATTTTGCAGGAAGACTCTCCGCAAAAGTCATGCAAACTGCACTGGCAATACGTGAGTTTTGGGTTATTTTGGGTGACATGTTGGCTTATGTGCTGATTTATTTTGTCACGGTCAATCTGGTGCTTGCCGCTATCTCCCCGCTCCTAATATTACCTTTATTGGTCTGGTTAGCTTTGTTTATCTGTGCAGCGTATTACTTCATCCCACGTTTGAGCAAAGTTTCAAATGAACAGGCTGATGCCCGAGCTGTGATGACTGGCCGTGTTACCGATGCCTATACCAATATTCAAACAGTAAAGCTTTTTGCCCATGCAGGACGAGAAAGCTTATATGCCAAAGCCTCGATGCAAGAGTTCATGGTCACCGTTTATAAACAAATGCGTTTAGGTGCTAAGTATGAAATCAGCATCCTGTTTTTAAATATAGTGCTGTACGCGGGCGTATTGGGCACTGCAGTTTGGCTATGGATGAATGGGCGAGTTGAACTTGGTGTTATTGCTGCTGCAACGGCTATGATTTTAAAACTGAGCAGTATTGCTGAATTTATAATGTGGCAAACCTCAGCACTTTTTGAAAGTGTCGGCACCATTCAAGATGGCATGAAAACCCTCGGTCGTTCGATCACGATTCAAGACAAACCTGATGCCAAAGACCTTGAAGTTAAACAAGGCATGATCGAATTTAAAGACGTAACTTTTGCGTATAACAGTAAAAATGTCATCGACAATTTAAACCTACGCATCCGAGCTGGTGAAAAAATTGGGATCGTGGGTCGCTCTGGTGCAGGAAAATCAACACTGATTCAACTATTGCTACATTTTTATCAATTGAAACAAGGTGAAATTTTAATTGATGGACAGAATATCGAAGATGTCACCCAAGACAGTTTACGTCGTAATATTGCATTAGTGACTCAAGACACCTCCCTGCTACACCGTAGTGTCGCAGAAAATATCAAATATGGCCGTCCCAATGCCAGTGATGAAGAAATGTATGCTGCTGTACGTAAAGCCAAAGCCGAAGAGTTTATTCCTCAGCTGACTGACTTACGTGGTAAATCAGGTTATGAAGCCTATGTTGGTGAACGTGGGGTGAAACTTTCAGGTGGCCAACGCCAGCGAATCGCCATTGCTCGTGTGTTCTTGAAAGATGCACCAATCTTAATTTTAGATGAAGCCACCAGTGCCCTAGACTCAGAAGTTGAAGCTGCAATTCAATCTAGCCTTGATGACTTAATGCAAGATAAAACGGTGATTGCGATTGCTCACCGTCTTTCAACCATTGCTCAAATGGATCGTTTGATCGTGCTTGATGAAGGTCGTATTGCAGAACAAGGGACACATGAAGAACTGATTCAAAAAAATGGTATCTATGCGCACCTTTGGCAGCGTCAAACAGGCGGATTTTTAACGGAACAACATCCGATTAAAAAGAAAGAAGCCTAATTTTACTTTCCATTTTCAGCACGCATAGATCATTATCATCAATGATTTTAGCGTGCTGATTTTGAAAAGATTTTACTTAATTTTTAGCATCATTTACTAAGTGCTGATTTTTATCGAGAGCCTTATATTTTTGCTCAGAAATTTATGATATTTATAATATCGTTCCACTAAATCAAAAATGAAAAGGATACTGAATTGCTATAGGCTCGGAACATATTGTCCAACAATATGCTCCATGAATTTGAAATATTCATGCCAATATAACTTCAGTCAGAAAAGAAAGAAAAATGCAATGGATCGCGCATGAAAACAGTTTCACTTCGCCAAGATCAAGGAATTCCTGGTGTTTATGGCTTATTGTTGTTAGATGTTGTGTCTCGTTGGGGCTATAACGCAGAGACCCTATTTTCCCCTTTTCAACTGACAAGCGAACAACTCGCAGAGCCTGACTTTCGCATACCCGTTCATACCGCCAATGAACTTGTGAAGTTGGCCAGCCGTCTCACTGGTGAGCCCACGCTTGGCTATCATCTGGGCACACAAATGCGTATTTCAATTCATGGCTTCATTGGCTATGCCATTATGACAACTCATGATATTGGCGAAGCCTTGGTACTTGCTAACCGCTTTATTCAACTGCGCATGCCTTTTTTGCAGCTTTTCTTTTCCACCTTTGGCGAAAAAGCGACTTTACAATTACGCTGTGATGTCGATATAGAACCGTTGCGTACCGATATTGCGATCAGTATTATTTTTGGCATTGTTTCTATGAGTAAAGCGCTCACTGGCATTGAAAATCTGGCTGGGGAAATTGATTTTGATTTTCCAGAACCTGAAGGCTTTGATCGCTATCGTGCAAAGCTGCCTAACCATAGTGTTCGCTTTGATCAACCACATTTACTTTTGAGTTTTGATAAGCATTATCTAGGCTTTAAAATGGTCAATGCTGACCCACTTGCAAGCCAAATAGCCATTAATCAATGTGAAGCTGAGCTCTCAGCCATGGGCGAACGCCGAAGATTATCGATGCGTGTTCGTGACATTTTAACGCGCTCAGAACAACACTATTTAAGCATCGAGCATGTGGCTGACCTCTTACACATGTCTGATCGAACACTGAAACGCCAACTGGCTGCTGAAAGCACATCTTTTTCCACCATTGTGGATGAAGTGCGTTACCGTCATGCCACGTCACTTTTGTCACGTACAGACTATAGCTTAGAGCAAATTGCGGATGAACTGGGATATAGTGATGTGGCAAATTTCAGCCGAGCCTTTAAGCGTTGGAGTGGACGCAGCCCGAGTAATTGGCGTAAAGATCCGTATTTATAGATCTTTTGTTTTGATAGAAAAGCATGTATAAATCATGCGAAAAATGATTTTTGTATTTTAAGGAGTTATTCATGAATCATCCTTCAGAATTGAAGTATGCAAGTACACATGAATGGGTGCGTATTGAAGGTGATCTTGTTGTAACTGGTATTTCAGACCATGCACAGGATGCTTTAGGCGATTTAGTCTATGTTGAAACACCAGAAGTTGGTCAACAAATCACTGCGGGCGAACAAGCGGGTGTGGTTGAATCTGTAAAAACAGCTTCTGATATTCATGCACCAGTTTCTGGCACCGTAATAGAAATCAATGCCAATCTGGAAGATGATCCTGATTTCGTCAATGATGACCCTTATGGTAAAGGTTGGATTTATAAAATCAAACCAGACAATATCGCAGATGTAGAACAACTCCTTTCAAGCACAGCCTATGAAGCGGGTCTATAAGCCTAGTATTCATATTTACGGCTCAAAAAAATCAGTCTACGGACTGATTTTTTACATATATACTCTTATTTTGATAAATTCACTCTATATTTATATATTAATCTCGATTAAACACAAGAATTTATCGCTATAATTACACTTTTCACGTGCATTATCCTATAATTTAGTTGTTCTAATTTCACAGCCGTGACCTAGCTTTTGCATAAAATAATAACAACAGTTCACGTTCTGTGGCCTCATCTTCGAGCCAAGGGTTCTGCATGTCTGCTCTCAATACATCATCACTATGGAATAAGTCTTTTATTCTTTGCTTAGCGAACAATTTGTTTTTGTTCATCTTTTACTTTGCACAGACTTCAATCCTCCCAATCTATATTTTGAATGATTTGGGAGGAAACCTTGCACAAGCAGGCTTAGCCATGACTTTGTTCATGGCATCGTCTATCGCAGTTCGCCCTTTTAGCGGACTCATTATTGAAAAATTGGGCAATAAGAAAACGCTTTTTATCGCAGAGGCCCTATTTTGTTTGTTTTCCTTGGCCTATTTGTTTGCTGATAATTTACAACTGTTACTACTGATTCGTTTTCTACATGGCATTTGGTTCAGCATCGTCACCACAGTTGCCGTACCTATCGTCAATGAGTTTATTCCAGAAAAACGTAAAGGCGAAGGCATGGGCTATTTTGTCATGTCCATTAATCTGGGGATTGTACTTGGGCCATTCCTCGGTTTAACCCTGATCCAGTCTGCATCCTATCCAATGGTCGCAGGGATTTTAGCGTTTAGTGTCTGTCTCGGTTTCTTGTTTTGTTTCTTTATCCCATTCAGCAGACCACCAAAAAATTGACACCACCCGTGAAGCGCAAGCTCAGTATCCATGACTTTGTTGAAACTAAAGCCTTGAATATTTCAATTATGGGCATGATCATTTCTTTTTCCTATGCCAGTATCATGTCGTTCATTTCAACTTATGCAGAGTCTAAACATCTGCTGAACTACGCGAGCTTGTTTTTTTATCGTCTTTGCGATTTCCATGATGAGCCTACGTCCGATTACAGGCAAAGTTTATGACCGTCGTGGGGCAAGTTATGTGATTTACCCAGCGATTATATTATTTAGCTTAGGACTTGTAATTCTCAGTCAGATTCAATCTTTGACGGGTTTATTGGTTGCGGCAGTATGCGTTGGCATGGGCTTTGGTTCTGCACAGCCTTGTCTACAAACTTTAGCCATTCAAGGTGCGGAAAAGCATCGGATTGGCCATGCGACCTCCACGTTCTTTACCATGTATGACTTAGGTATTGCTCTTGGCTCTGTATTGTTGGGTCTACTCATTTCTAAGCAAGGTTATAGTTTCACCTATTTATTCTGTGCACTGACAACCATTTTAAGTTTATTGTTCTATGCCTTTATCACGAATAGAAAGAAAACCGCTTAAAATATCAGTCCGTATGCGCATAGCAATGAACATACGGACTCAGAAAATTAGGCGTCGGCCTTCTCTTCTTCAGCGTCTTTGGCTTTTTCAGCAATCGCTTGATCAAAAGACAAAGCACTATTTGAGCTTAACTGCGGGTTGGCACGACTACTCTTTAATTTAATCTGTAGACGTAATTCATTGACCGAGTCTGCATTTCGTAGCGCCTCTTCATAAGCAATTGCACCTTGATTGGGCTTTGTTGCACAAAGATTTGAAATGCAAAGCGCCCCTAATTGAGCCAAATTTAAGGCGTAACTTGGGTAAGTGGTCGACCTAATTCCGTAAATCTGTTAAGGACTGCTACACGTGCATGGATCTCATTCACTTGGCTATCAAAACTCCTTGCACTGAGTTTATCTCCTAATAATTTGATGCAATGCATCTTAGTTTCAACCAAACTTCGCCGATGATAGCCTGACCATTTTTTCCATAGTGTCCTGCCTAAACGTTTAATTATTCGAAGTAATTCATTTCGCTCTAGCGAGCTACTCTTTGTATCTTTCCATGGTTTCGCATTTTTTCTAGGTGGAATCACCGCATGCGCTTGCCGATCTGCAATGACCTGACGGCATTGCTTGGTGTCATAAGCTCCATCGGTATAAACAGAGTCAATCCGCTCATCTTGTGGAATCTGATTAAGTAAATCACCAAGCACCTGTGAATCACTGACATTATTGGTTGTAAGCTGAACTGCTCGTATTTGCAGGGTTTTAGCATCTATACCAATATGAAGTTTACGCCATTGGCGACGATATTCAGATCCATGTTTCTTGCGTTTCCATTCGCCCTCACCTAGAAACTTCATGCCTGTAGAGTCTACGAGTAGATGCAGCCCATCGCTACTTTTTTGGTAGCTGATTACAATATCAATATGCTTTTGTCTTCTACAAAGCGTGGTGTAATCTGGAGCTATCCAATTTAATCCGCAAAGTTTAATCAGACTTTGCACAAAGCCAGTGACCATACGTAAAGACAGACGGAATAAGGATTTAATCATTAAGCAGCATTGGATGGCTGCGTCGGAGTAGGTTTGATTTCGCCCTTGTTTGCCTTTTGATGGCGCATACCATTGCGTAGCAGGATCAAACCAAATGGCAATATTTCCGCGACTCATGAGTGCTCGGTTATATGCGGGCCAATTGGTTGTGCGGTAGATTTTGTGTGTAGGCTTCTTCATTTGAAAATTATATCGCTGAAAAACCCTTTACAGATAGGTTTGTGCAACAAAGCCGTGCAAATAGCTGACTTTAAAAAGCATTTCTTTTATTCAAAATACAATTTTTTATCGTGTTCTTTCAAGCTTCTGATTTTGCATAAGTTTTTGCTCTAGCTCAACCTAATTTATCGTTTGATAAATGACTTTTAGCTTATTTTTCAATTTATTATCTTTATTTATTGAACTACATCACAAAAAAAAGACCTTTCATTGAAAGGTCTTTTTGGTTGCGTTGATTAAGCACTCCGTTGAACGGCATGGCTGCGTAATGTGTCGGCAACCTCTAAGAGTACTTGCTCAGTTTTTTCCCAGCCTAAACAGCCATCGGTAACAGACTGACCATAGACCATGTCATCTGAAATTTTCTGATTACCATCAACCAAATGACTTTCAAGCATGACACCACACACATTGCTTTGCGTACGTTCCGCAACAATGCTACGCAATACATTAGGTTGATTGAGTGGATTTTTACTACTGTTCCCATGACTACAGTCTATAACCAAAGCAGGTAATTCACCTTTGACTTTATCTTGCATATGACGAATATCGTTTAAAGCATAGTTAGGCCCCGAGTTTGCACCACGTAAAATCAAGTGTGGCTTCGGATTTCCTTGGGACTGAAGCATACAAGCCATGCCTTGCTGCCCAATTCCCATGAACTGGTGAGGGTTTGATGCAGACTGAATCGCATCCAGAGCAATTTGAATTGAGCCATCTGTGCCATTTTTGAAACCAATGCTGAACGGCATATGACTCGAAATTTCACGGTGAATCTGCGACTCGCTGGTACGCGCACCAATGGCTCCCCACGCCAACAGATCGTCGAAATAAGCAGTCGCCATCGGGCTTAAAATTTCTGTAGCAATCGGCAAACCCATTTCAATAATCGCTAAATACAATGCTCGAGACTGTTCTAGTCCCAACTGCATATTGGAAGATCCATCGAGTAGAGGATCGTATAAAAACCCTTTCCAACCCACTGTAGTCCGTGGTTTTTCAATATAAGCACGCATTACGAAGAAAATCTGATCTGAAACTTTGGTTTGTAATTGTTTTAACTTTTCAGCGTATTCTAAAACCGCAATAGGGTCATGGATGGAACATGGGCCAGTAATGACCATTAAACGATGGTCTTTGCCTTCTAATATATTTTGAATGGTTTGACGCTGTTCAGCAATTTGTAGTTTTAATGGCGTTGAAAGTGGCAACTGCGCTTTGAGTTGCTGCGGCAAACTTAAAAGTGTTTCTTGAACTGTTGTTTGTGTACTTTGTAATGCAGTATTTAGAGCATTCATTGGTTTGTATCCTTTGGACTGTGGTCCTCAGTCCGATCTTTTATTTGAGCGTTATGGGTCTAATGGATTGCTGGGCTAAAGTCATAAATTGACTAAAGTAAAACCAATAAAAGTTGCTAAAGTATGAATAGCTAGTTGTTTTCATGAAGTACTCCAAAATTTATTAAAACAGAGATATAAAAAAACCTGATCAGGGTTGCCGATCAGGTATTAACTAGGTGGGCAACCTTTTGATGCCCGAACGCGTTCAGGCAATTATCTAAATTGCCAAAAGTAATAATTTGCGTTAGAGATTACAGGTTGCTTTAACATTTTTATATCTTCAAAAATATGTTATCTGAAATTTAAAATACGCTGATTTTTTTGCTTTTACAACACTTTTTTATACAAAAAATTCAGTTCTATCCCGTTTAAGCCACTGCCTTCGCCTTTAACTCAATGGTCTAATCATGTTTGAGTTCATAAGAACAGGCGCTATATAGAGCCATGCCTAGTGTAGTTTTAGCAACTGCATTTCTGCCTGCTGAGCACAAACAGGTGGACTAAACAGATAACCTTGCCCAATATGACAGCCCATATCTCTTAAAAGCTGCAATTGCATTTCAGTTTCAATCCCTTCAGCAACGATATCCATTGATAAAAGCGGGCCAAGTTTGGCTAACCCTTCGACAATGGCGTAAATCGATTTATCATCACTTAAACGCTGCACAAAAGAGCAATCAACTTTAATAATATCAACAGGATATTCACGTAAATGAGTAAGAGAGGAATGCCCAGTACCAAAATCATCCAGCGCTATTCGCACACCATTTGCTTTGAGTTTTTTTAAGGCACGAACCACATATTCATAGCCGCGTCCAGCCAAATGATATTCAGTAACTTCGATTTCAACAAATTTCGAGGGGATGCGGTAGGCTTTGAGACGTTTTAAAAAAATCTCTGCAAAATTATCACGCATAAACTCAACAGGTGCTGCATTAATTGAAATAGGCACAACTTGTAAGCCTTTTGCACGCCATTCAGTAATTTTTTTAAAAACCTGATGCTGCATAATCTCACCAATACGGCTGGATAACTCATAATCATTAAAGGCTGCTGCAATTCGTGCAGGACTTTGAATGTTATTCTGATCATCACGCCAGCGTAAGAGAGCTTCATAGCCGATAATTCTTTCTGAATCTAAACAGACTTTCGGTTGAAAGAAAGCCTCGATGGCAACATTACGAATAATTTGGTGCGCACAATTCAGTTGTTCAGATTGTTCCCGTACTGCATTAAACATATCCTGATCAAACATGCGCATACCGCCACGGCCTTGTGCTTTAACATCATTAAGTGCTGTGTCGGCACATTTGAGTAACTCACTGAGGTCATTGGCATCATCTGGATAGAGGCCACATCCAATGCTCATACCACCATTGATGTAGTTACCCGAAAATGTGATGGGAATCTCTAGTTGTTGCAAAATCTGCTGGGCAATTTGATTGAGCTCACCGATATCCTGCACATTCGGAATAATCACACCAAACTCATCCCCACCAAGACGTGCCAAGAAAGCACGCTCTTCTAAAATTTGTTTTAAACGTTTCGATAAAATTCTTAAAAGGTGGTCACCTGCCGCATAACCCAGTGTGTCATTGATGGTTTTAAAGTGATCTAAGTCCATCAACATGACGGCTAACTTTTGTTTTTTATCACGTGCACTGCTATACAGTTTTCTGATTTTTTCTTTAAACGCACGTCGGTTATTTAAACCGGTTAACTCATCACGTTCACTGCCTTGTTTTAATTTTTGTTCGGTGAGATATTGCAGCGTGATATCACGTGAAACACATAAAATACTCTGGGTCTTTCCGTCAACATCAAGTATAGGTGTCAGAACATTATCCCAATAATAAACTTTACCATCCGATAAACTCATGCCGTTAAAACGGGAAATTTGGCCTTAGCCTGCATCATGCAATGCTTTTTTGGCTTTTTTACGCACCGCAGGAGGCAAAAGTTCGACCCAAGACATACCAAAGTCCTTAACATCTGCACTTCCCAATAACATGACACATGCCGACTTATTCATATGTGTGACCGTGCCATCTGGCTCAACCACAATAATGCAGTCTACGCTGGCATTTAACATATCCGAATGCGCACGTAACAGCGCCAAAGACTCGATATAAATTTTCATGCCCTGATGAATATCAGTGCAACTCAGTTGAAATCCAGCCGTCGAGTGATCCATTTCACCTTGGACTAAGAACCAATGATACTGGCCCTGATGATTACGAATACGGCAGGTTTTTTCAAATGTGAGCTCGGCAATTATCGGTTGATGCAAAAATTCATCTAATGCTGGCACATCTTCTGGATGAATATATTCGACCAAATTGAAGCTATCTGCAGATAAATCCATTCCTCCCACATACTTGCGTAAGGGTAAATTTATATATTTACAGACTTCATTATGAATCCAAAAAAGCTGAGGAATAGTATCAATCAGATGGTGGTTTTTTTTGAAGTAGAACGCATTCCTGCCTGTTGATCATAAGCAATATTTTTAGATTTATTCTTAGGCTGTGAATGGGTTCGAGACATAATAATTATCTGCAACTTAAACTTGCTGGTTTAGTCCATAACCAGACATATTGTTTAAAAAAGAAATCAAGCAAAGTCATGAAAAACAATGAAAAAACAAAAAAGTAAATATAAGTATAATGACGCTGCGTGATTACCATCACAATATGCATCATATACAACTTATATAAGCGTATACCAATGAAAAATTGCAACTATTACACAAATAACTGAGAGCCGTTTTCAATAGCAAATGAGCATGTATTTGAGCGACATAGCAAAGCTAAACAACTTTCACTGAAAAACCAATATTAACAATAATTTATTTTAAGTAAATGCCGACTATTCACATAATGATTAAATTTAATCCGACTTACACAAAGACATCATATAGAGGGATTTTACGCCCTACTTTTGTGCAAAAAAAGCAGAAGCCTGATTGGTCAATATTATCCAATAAGGCTTCTGCTTTGGTACATACTTGTGAGCTATGATTTAAAGATTTTTTTCTTCAATAAACTCAGATTGTGTTTCAGAAAAGACTGTGTAGGGTCACTTTTTTCATAACACTCATTTGGCAGTGAGTATTTAGCCAATTTCACCCAAACAGATGAAAACTGTTTGATAAAACTCGCTTCATTGTAATGAATTCCATACTCTGCGCACAGTGCTTTAATTTTGGGCGCGACTTGTGCGTAGCGATTGGCTGGCATGTCAGGGAAAAGATGATGTTCGATTTGATGACTCAAGTTCCCGCTTAAAATATGCAAGCCCTGTGTCCCACTAAAATTACTTGAGCCTCGAATTTGGCGCAGATACCACTCAGCCCGTGTTTCATTGTCGATATTGTCCATTTCAAAGTTTTCAGCGTCTTCGGTAAAGTGACCATTAAAAATCACCGCGGATGCCCATAAACTACGAATAACATTGGCTACCGTATTTCCTGCAAAAACTGGCAGTGCATTTGGCCCAGCAATGATTGGGAAAAAGACATAGTCCTTAATCACTTGGCGTTTCATTTTCTGCCTAAAATCATATGACTCTGCCCAAACTTCGCGCCAAGTTTTTGTTTTATAGGCGACCACATCCTCTATATGCAGATTTTGTATACCAACATACCACTCAAAAAACACCATCAATTGTGCAGCTAAAGGTAGATTCAACAAAAAGCGAGGTTCCCAGACCTGTGCATTGCTCACACGGACTAAGCCATAGCCGACATCATGATCCATACCAACAATATTGGTGTAGGTATGGTGGATATAATTATGCGTATGTTTCCAGTCGGGGCCTGTGGCCATAGTATCCCAGTCATAATTTGTCCCATTGAGACTCGGGTCATTTAACCAGTCAAACTGACCATGCATGACATTATGCCCAAGCTCCATATTTTCTACGATTTTAGATACCCCTAATAAACCTGTGCCCAAAAGCCATACTGGAGGCAGCCATCCTGCAAACATCAGCATTGCACGTGCGCTTATTTCGCTATAACGCACAAAATTTCGGATTTTGTAAATATACTGAGCATCTTTTTCATTGAGGTTTTCCATCACTTCACGACGGATCGCTTCAACTTTCGCACCAAACTCTTCAATTTGTGCAGCACTTAAATATTTGGATTTACTGCTTTCACTAAAATAAACGGGAAGATTCATATCTATACCTTCTTAAAGGTTGATCACAACAGGACTAACCGCCTGTGAAATGCATAATTTAATTTGTGTGTTATTGTTTTGATCAAGCTCGTCTGTGAGCAGATTCCGCACCACACCCTGAACTTTGGTACATGAACAAGTATTACAAATGCCCATACGGCAGCCATGCGCGGGACGTAAACCCGCCTGTTCTGCACTGTCTAATAAATTACTTTGAGCTTGAAACTGTTGCTGCGAACGTTGAAACGTGACCAGTTGAGCGCTCTGAGTATGATCGACAACAATTTGAAAGTATTCGGTATGGAGATGGTCAACTAGGTCTAAAGCCTGATAAATTTCTGTCAGGCTTTGCATCATATTGGTAGCACCACAAGCATAGCATTCACGTTGTTCAAAACCTTCAATCTTTTGGCTAAGCAACTCTTGGCTCAGATGTTGTTTATGAGTCCGTGTATTGACATGATGGTATTTAAACTGCGGATAATGTTCAGTAAGTTGTTGCAGTTCTGCATGAAAGCTATCATCCCGCGTAAAGTAAATTAAATCGATATTGGAAACTGTTTGTGGGCGTTTTAATGCAGCCTTAATCAATGCGTAAATTGCGGTAATACCACTTCCCGAGGCAATCATCAGTGCAGAGTGAGGCTGAGTTTTCAAAACAAATTCGCCCTGCGTTTGGGAAATTTCAACTACACTTTTTACAGGCTGTTGAGTGAGCGCATTTGAGACTTTGCCCTGTTGTTTGACAGCAATCACAAGATTGCCATTTTCTATAATCTCGACAATCGAATAGCTGCGCTGCCAACGTACACCACCAATGAGCACCGTCACTAAAATGCTTTGCCCAGCTTGATAGTCAGTTGCTTTAAAATGATGATTTGGCTGTAACTGCATGTGCACAAAGTCATCTGACAAATGATGCTTTGCAACAATCCGCGCTTTGGATTTTTTCCATGCCCATAGCGGATTTACTTTTTCAGCCAGAAAATCAATGAAATCTTCACGTACCCATTCAGGACGGTATTCAACATGCTTTCCCATAGTCACCCTCTGCTTTAGTTTATTTTTATACAAGTGTGCATTATTGAGACATCAAGATAAGGTGAGAACCTATTTTCGACTATGTCATAAAAGGACAAAATCTAACGAATTGACATTTTTTATCATTTTTGTCTAACAACATGAACAGTTCTGCCAATTCACTTTTCTTCTAATCAAAAACAAAAAAACCAAGCCGCAGCTTGGTTTTTTAAACATCTTACAGCGAATTAGTCTTCAAAATGAATCACAGTACGGATTGATTTTCCATCATGCATTAAGTCAAAGGCTTCATTGATTTTGTCGAGACCCATGGTATGCGTAACAAATGGAGCTAAACGAATGTCGCCAGTCATTGCTTCTTCAACCATACCTGGCAGTTGTGAACGACCTTTTACACCACCAAAAGCCGTCCCTTTCCAAGTACGGCCAGTGACCAGTTGGAATGGACGTGTTGAAATCTCTTGGCCTGCACCCGCCACGCCAATAATCACAGACTGTCCCCAACCACGGTGTGCACATTCAAGTGCTGAGCGCATGACATTAGTATTACCAATACATTCAAATGAGTGATCAACGCCCCAACCAGTCATTTCAACAATGACTTCTTGTACAGGACGGTCATGATCTTTTGGGTTTACAAAATCAGTTGCTCCGAATTCTGCTGCTAATTTATATTTGTCAGGGTTCGTATCAACCGCAATAATACGGCTGGCTTTGGCTTTTTTTGCACCTTGTACAACTGCTAGACCAATACCACCTAAACCAAAGACTGCAACGGTATCACCCTCTTGTACTTTAGCTGTATTTTTGACTGCACCTAAACCAGTGGTCACGCCGCAACCCAATAGACAGACGTGTTCAGGGTTAGCATCTGGATTGATTTTAGCCAAAGACACTTCTGCGACAACGGTATATTCAGAAAAGGTTGAACAGCCCATGTAGTGATAAATCGGTTGTCCATTATAAGAAAAACGCGTTGTACCATCTGGCATCAGACCTTTACCTTGTGTAGCTCGAACTGCAACACATAGATTGGTCTTGCCTGACTGGCAGAATAAACACTCGCCACACTCAGCCGTATACAGTGGAATAACATGATCACCCGGCTGAACGCTGGTTACACCTTCACCGACCTGAACTACGATACCCGCACCTTCATGACCTAAAACTGCTGGAAAAACACCTTCAGGATCATCACCAGATAAAGTAAATGCGTCGGTATGGCATACACCTGTATGGGTAATCTTGACTAAAACTTCACCTTTTTGCGGTGGAGCAACATCAATTTCTACAATTTCCAGAGGTTGTCCAGGTCCAAAGGCAACAGCTGCACGTGATTTCATTTTCGCTATCCTTACTTAACAGGTCTTTAACAGATGCGCTACAGTAACCGCTTTTTATTCTCTGTTTCAACCTATAACATGTGAAATATATAACTTATAAAAATTAGGTCTTTAAAAGAAATATGGCGATACCAACTCATTGTCGACCGCTGATTTTGCTGAGCACCGTTTTAACACTCGCGGGATGCCAGCTCGCCCCTAATCAGGCTAAGCCTTCAGCCCCTGTAGAGGTATATGCAGAGCATTGGCTCAAGGGTCAAGATGCATCTGCACAGCAAAAACAGGGGCTTACGGCTTATTTGGCGTTGGACGAAGCATTTATGAGCATTGCCTCACGCCTACACTTGATACGGGAGGCCAAGCACAGTCTAGATGTCCAATACTATATTTGGGGAGATGACTTTATAGGCCATATGATGTTGCATGAACTGCTGAATGCTGCGGATCGTGGGGTGAAAGTACGTTTATTGATTGATGACCAAAACGGTACTGCACTTGATGAAACTTTCAAGAAGCTGACCGCTCATCCCAACTTTGAAATAAAATTATTTAATCCTTACAAATACCGTCATTTACGTGTGATTGATTACGCTTTCCGCTTCAATCACATTAACCATCGTATGCATAACAAACTGATCATTGCTGATGGTGCAATTGCGGTAACTGGTGGTCGTAACATCAGCAGTGAATACTTTGATGCCAGTGAAAAGTTCCAATTTACCGATTTGGACATTTTGTTTTATGGACAAGCTGTAGAAAATGCGAATAGTGTATTTCTAAGTTTCTGGAATGATGATCTCAGTTATACAATTCCCCAATTAGTCGGTCGTGGAACAAAAGAAGAACTGGCTCAATTAAAACAGCACTATGAAGCGGATGCCTTAGATAAAAATGTGATTGAACGGAAAATTGATTTGGCTCGGATACAAGTCGATTCAGAACTAACTAAACATCCTGTTAACTGGGCAAAGGCTCATTTTATTGCCGATTCTCCCAATAAAATTCGCGGCGAAGCAAAGCCTGATGAAATCATTGTCAAACAAATGTTCGATTTGATGGGCAAGCCTGAAAAGCATATGGAGTTGGTCTCCGCATATTTTGTTCCAACCACAGCAGGTGCTGACTACCTTTCCAATTTGGCAAAAAATGGAACTCGAGTTCGGGTCTTAACCAATTCGTTATTGGCTAATGATGTTGCCATTGTGCATGCATTTTATAAAAAATATCGCCGTGGCTTGCTCGAAAATGGTGTCAAATTATATGAGTTTAAACCCTATATCGAACGAGAGAAATACACATGGTATGAAGTGGCAACTGGTCATGTGATTCCAGCTAAAGGTCGAAGTTCCTCACGGCTCCATGCCAAATTTTTTGATATAGATGGAAAGGTCTTTGTCGGTTCGTTTAACTTTGACCCGCGCTCAGCCCATTTAAATACAGAAGTGGGCTTAGTGGTGGAGTCAGATCAATTGCAAAATGCAATCTCACACAAGTTAGATGAATTTCTCCCGCATATTGCATATGAGTTAAAACTCAACTCTCAAGGCGATATCATTTGGCTTGAACATCAAAAAGATGGAACTGTCATTGAACATCAAAAAGAACCCGAAACTACAAAATTTCAGCGTTTTATGATGAAAGCCGTGTCATACCTCCCCATTGAATGGATGATGTAATTACAGGTGAATGACATTATCCATGTTCTCTAATGCAAGATAGCTTTCTGTTTAGGCTGAGTTGGTTTGTTTTTAGGCTCAGCTTAAAAATGCTTTAGCTATTACTACTCTTAATAAACGCCATTGAATATAAGACTCGAACAAAATAATTGGATTTCATACCTAAATTCATTCAAGGGCTTGAAAGGTTTTACTCAGTACACACTTTGATTTAACATGCAGCCCTTCTTTTTATCTCTCCTTTACAAAGTTTAGTAATGCAATTTTTTGATTTAAGTCGTCAGTTTAATCTCAGCAATATTTTAACCCCCTACAAAACACTAGAAGATCTTGCTCGACAAGAATGGTTTCTAAGTAAAGTGCGTGTTGAACATGACTGCTTGAGTGACAATGACATGGTTGAAGGACAAGTTGTTTTAAAATCCAATCAAAATATCCAAATCGAACTGGAGTGGCTTATCCAAGATACAGGCCATGAACTTTTGGTTCAGTTTAAAGGGATCGAAACAGCTGCAAGCGAAGAGACTTTTGTTTTGGTGAAAGGTGCACAATTGATCGATGAATCGCAACAACCACTTTCGGCAGGTGCACTCAGCCTATGGATTGATGGAACATTATTTCCTATGCTGCCACAACTACGTAAACAGATTAAAGCGCGGCTTAATCTCTGGGACTATGTTGAGTACGAAGACTAAAGTAGACCAACCATTTACGAATGCTGGAACATTCAGTTATGTGGATAATCCAAATAGTGACCTAAAGTAAGCCTATTTCAGAAAATAAGTTGTAATAAGCCTCGGCTTTTTTCTCTAAAGCCAAAGGATAGGCACGAGAAGAAGATGGCATCCGATAAAGCCTCAGCTCTCGCCCAGCAAAATGTGTCTCGGACTTCATACCAATTTGTGGTTTTAACGTACCCGTAGGCATAGACAGCATGAGCGTATCAGTAGCTTTATCGCCAGTCGTCATCACACTATGACATTCGGGCATTTTTTCAAGTAAATGTTGTATATTGGTTGGGGTAACAATATGCAAAAACTTATCTGAAGCATTGCCTTTTTGGCGAATCACTTCATAGGCCGTATCAAAAATCGCAATGCCCCGTTCATTTAAAAATGTACGGATCTTTTGTTCTTTAAATGTCTTCTGCTCGATATTGAGAAAATAATTTTTATCTTGGAAAAAACACAGACCAAATATTTTCCACATATCATTTTGAAAATTTGGATAGTAAAAGTCCATTTTCCAGCGAGTCTTGGGCGGCGGAAAGCTGCCCAGCATTAATAATTTGGCATTAGCTGGAAGGAAAGGTTTAAGTGGATGTTTTTCAATTTCAACTGAATGTGTCATAAGCTATAAAAATTTGTCTTTATTGCATTTTAAAAAGATTGGCGTATTTTTTCAGCCACTTGTTTGCCCCAATACTGATAAATTTCTTTGCTGGGGTGGAAACCGTCTTTGGCCATAGCTAAGTTTAAAGTCAAAAACTTCTTTAGATCGTACTCTATCCACTCCATCTGTTTTTGCTGTGCGACAAATTGGCCTAATTCTAAGTTCATCGCTTTGGCATATTGACCGAACAACCATGCAAGTGGGTTTGGAAGTGCAGGAAACTGATCCATCGGGGGAACACCAGATGCAATTGTTAGTTGTGGACTAAACTTATGTTTGAGTATTTGATAAAGCTGCTTCTGTTTTGCGATCCAAGCCTGCGGCGATGTGAATTTTGTAATGTCATTTACGCCCACAGAAGTAATGATTACATCAAAATGCTGTGTCTCAAGCGTTTGGATGGACTGAATGACCTGATCTGTGGTGAATCCCGTCGTTGCGTGTAAATAAAATTGAATACTAAACTCAGATGACAGTTCTTTTAAAATTGAACCCAATAAGGCATCATCTTGAACATTTACACCAACACCAGCCGCCGCTGAATCCCCCAAAATGAGCAAGGAAAGCGACTTACCCACGCCTTTTTGTCCAATGCGCTCTCCTTCGGGTTCAGCCAATCTTGGTGTATTTTTTTTGACGGCATAACCTTGAAATAGAATGACTGGAATCAAAGCCAGCGTATAAATTTTTAATCGCATATTCAGTGACTGGGTCTAAGCTAGCTGAAAGATGAAAATAGTATACGTTGAATTGCACCGATACACAGACTTAAATATTCTTCAGAAATAAAGAATTAACGTTGTTCTATCCATTTTAAGTCTTTGTCTTCGGCTATTTTTCTAAGTGACAAATATAATCTACAACTTCACTTGCCATCATACTAAAGCGGCTGTTGGCAGGAACATCAAAACTTTCACCTGCACAATACAGAGTCATTTCAGTCTGTAGCCCAATTTTAACTTGGCATTGACCTGAAACAATTTCAATATGCTCCGCAACATGCGTTTCAAACGTCAGCGGTTGATCTGTAGGCAAAATAACCCCAAGGGTCTTTTGTGAACCATCTTCACATTGAATGACATGACTGATTGAGCGCCCACCAAAATGAACATTGGGCTTTTTTCTGACTGAAACAAAGTCGAATTGTGTGGACATCTTGATCACCTTTTTCTTCAATGCTACCTCGATTTTATGACCAACTCATGAATGCACTCAAATGATCATTTGGAAATAGCAACATATGTTTAGAAGGTACTCGCATAGTTAAAAATAAAAAGGCTGATTTACAGCCTTTTTATTTCAATCATTAACCCAGTTTATTCACCAGTTTTAATGGTAAGACTTTCATGGCTAAACCAAGTGGCAACCATGGCCATTTAGGTACATAAGCCTTAATAGGTGCTTTTTCAATTTCTGCGGCAAGTAAACGTGAACCTGTTTTTTCATCCACCTCAAACGGTAATTTTTTTGCACCTTCGTTAATCTCGGTACGTATATAACCTGGGAAAATTGTGGTGACTTGAATAGGCGTATCAATTAGTTCTGCACGAATACCTTCTGCTAAATGTGCCACTGCAGCTTTACTTGCGCCGTAAGCAGTCAGATGTTTTGGCATACCACGAATGGCACTCATAGATGAAATCATCACCAAATGCCCTGAATTTTGCTCACGGAAAATTTCAACTGCTGCTTCACACTGTGCCAAAGCCGAAATAAAGTTGGTTTCTACCGTGGCTTTGTTGATGGCAAAGTTGCCTTTACCAATACGACGTCCTTCGCCCACACCTGCATTGACAATAATGCGATCCAACTGTCCAAAGTCTTGTTTAAACTCACGGAATACCTGAAATACTTGATCGTAATTGGTGACGTCTAAACTTTTAGCAATCACACGAATACCATATTGCTGCTCAAGTTCCTGTTTCAGTGTTTCTAAACGCTCTAAACGTCGTGCACAAATGGCAAGGTTATAGCCCATTTGAGCGAATTCACGTGCCATACCTGCGCCAATTCCTGAACTTGCACCTGTAATTAGAATTGTTTTTGTCATGGTTCGATCCTTGTTAAATCCAAGTCAATAAATTTGAGTTTTCAGCTTTAATAAAATGATGTTCATTTAAGCTTAAGAGTTGTGGTTCGCTGCCCACCAAGCGTAAAGTGGTGATGCTTGAGTTGGTAATCGCCCAGTTCAATGCAAAGGTTTTATTAGGCGTTAAGCCCAAAATTTTACCTGCCGCGACAGAAATGACACCACCCGAAGTAAACACAACTGCATAACGTGGCTGCTTTTGTGCCAAGTCGGTACATAAATTTTGTAAGGCATCTTCCACACGTTGTTTGAAATGCGGCCAAGATTCTTCATATTCATGGTGATATTCACCACCTGTCCAGCGCTCAATTGCACCTTCAAAAATCTTTGCCAAATACGCACGAGGATTCACCTCTTTAGCCACATCCTGCTTCATTAGTTCAGGGTGATTAAAACGCGGCTCATACTGCGCAAAGACTTGTTGATGATTAAACTCATTCCAAGCACTGTCAGTTTGAATTTCAACTTCAGGAAAACACTCTGCTAAAGCCAATTGCGCCGTTTGCTGATGACGCTGCATTGAACCTGCAACCACATAAGGCGCTTCTTTTAAAATACGTTCAAAGTAGCGGCCGAGTAATTTGGCCTGTAACTCACCATTAGGCGAAAGTTGGTCATAACTTTCTGCACCAAACGAAGCTTGCCCATGACGAATTAAATAAATAGTGGTCATTTCGGCATGAGTTCCTTAAATTTAGCGATGTATTTTTGCGCCAGTTCATTGGCTTCAATCTTTTGTAAACCAATAAGCTTCAACGCACGAATATGCAAGGCATGAATCACAATCCAGAAGTCTTTAAACGCAGGATTATTGGTTTGTTTGTGGTAATAGCGATAATAAATTTGCTGAGCAATCACGGCTAAACGGAAAATTCCAAATACTTCATAGAAAGTCCAGTTGTCAGTGCTTAATCCAGTTTTTTGCAAATAGTAGTCTACCACTTGCTGACGCGTGAACATGCCTTTTAAATGCGTTGGTTGACGACGAGTGGCTTTAAAAATTTGGTTGTCCGTATCTTCTACCCAATACGCCAAAGCCGAGCCTAAATCCATAAGTGGATCACCCAATGTCGCCATTTCCCAGTCCAGCACGCCAATAACTTGCGTCGGATTTTTGGGGTCTAAAATGACATTATCAAAACGCCAGTCATTATGAATAATACAAGTTTTTGAATCGGCAGGAATATGGTCTAACAACCATTTACGCACATACTTAAAAGATGGCACGTTAATGGTGTGTGCTTTTGCATAGCGAGCATCCCAACCTTCTACCTGACGACGACAATAGCCATCGCCCTTGCCTAATTTTTCAAGCTCTGTCCCCTGATAAGGCACTTGATGCAATTCAATGAGTTTATCAATGACATTCACACAAAGTTCATGCACTTGCGTTTCGTTAAACTCAAGTTCAGGCGGCAATTTAGCTCGTGGAATAATACCTTCAATGCGTTGCATCACGTAAAAATCACAGCCAATTACAGATTCATCCTGACACAAAGCCACCATTTCGGGTAATACAGGATAAAATGGTGCTAAATTCTTTTGCACATGATATTCACGTGCCATGTCGTGGGCAGATTTGGCCTTAGTACCTTTAGGTGGACGACGTAAAATTAAATCGGTATTACTATACTTGAGGCGATAGGTCCAGTTTGATGCACCACCTGAATATTGTGTGACTTCTACGGGTTCAACGACTTCTACATTTTGTTGTTTTAACCATACCGTGACCGCCTGAATATCGAGCTCTTCGCCATCGCGTACTGTGCCGCCTACATCAATAACTGACATTATTTTTCCCTAATTTTCTATCTTTTTAAATCTAGCATAAATTTTCTGCGTTCTCTTAAGATGTATTGGCAATATCAACAATATTGCCAAATACCATGCAAGAGAGACAGGAAAAAGTGTGCGCTAATGCCTTATTTTTTACGACTGCTACGGTAGCCACGTTTTGCCAACTCGAGTTTAGCAATCATGCCTTTATGTACTTCATCAGGCCCATCGGCAAGACGTAAACTACGGGCTTGGGCAAAGAAACCTGTGAGCGGTGTATCTCTAGACACGCCTGCTCCGCCGTGAATTTGAATCGCCATATCGACCACTTTTTCAAGCACACTTGGCGCAACGACTTTAATGGCAGAGATTTCAGTTAACGCTGCCATATTCCCTAAAGTATCCATTTTATACGCAGCATACAAGGTTAATAAACGTGCTTGATCAATTGCAACACGTGCATCAGCCACGCGCTCTAGGTTCCCACCTAATTTTAAAATTTCTTTGCCAAATGCAGTACGACTCATACCACGATCGATCATCAACTCTAAAGATTTTTCCGCAGCACCAATACAGCGCATACAGTGATGAATACGACCCGGGCCTAAACGACCTTGGGCAATTTCAAAACCTTGACCTGCACCACCAATAAAGTTGGAAACAGGAACACGAACATTACTAAAGCTAATTTCACCGTGACCATGGGGTGCATCGTAGTCACCAAAGACTGGTAACATTCGTTCTATTTTGACTCCAGCCGTTTCAACAGGCACTAAAACCATCGAGTGTTGATGGTGGCGATCTTTGGTTTCATCTGGTGTATGTGCCATAAAAATAATAATTTTGGCATTGGGGTCGCCTAAGCCTGAAGACCACCATTTACGGCCATTTAGCACAATTTCATCGCCTTCGATCACGGCTGTTGCTTGCATATTGGTCGCATCGGATGAAGCAACAGCTGGTTCTGTCATGCAGAAAACAGAGCGAATTTTCCCATCTAAAAGCTGCGTAAGCCACTCTTGCTTTTGAGCTTCAGAGCCATAACGCCACAATACTTCCATGTTGCCACTGTCAGGCGCATTACAGTTAAATACGGTCGGCCCAAGAAGACTACGACCTGTAAGTTCTGCAATATGAGCATACTCTTGAACCGATAGACCTTGGCCCAATTCAGGACAAGGCAAAAACATATTCCATAAACCCGCAGCTTTTGCTTTGGCTTTGAGCGTTTCTAGTTGTGCGGGCCACTGCCATTTGGTCCAGTCACCACCTTGGTTTAGTTCATGTACCTCATGCCAAAAGTCAGTTTCGATAGGCTCAATTTCGTTTTGAATAAATTGTTTGGTACGTTCTACATAATCTTGAGCACGTGCTGAGAGTTCAAACATGGCTACTTCCTTCGATCTATTTTGATATTTTCGCTTTACATCAACATAACCTGAAAACTAATATGAACAAAATGATTTTATTTTATAGATCAGCATGAACGATATTCATAGTAAGTCACCCATTGATATGGGGCTTTTTCATCGCATCGATATCAATTTATACCCGCTTTTTATTGCGATTTATGAGCAAAAAAGTATTTCAAAAGCAGCTCAAATCTTGTCGATTACGCAGTCTGCTGCCAGTCATGCTTTGCAGCGTCTACGTAGCCATTTAAAGGATGATTTATTTGTTCGCTCTGGCAGCCAAATGCTTCCAACACCTTTTGCAGAACAAAATTACCTGATTATTAAAAATGCTTTAATTGCAATTCAAAGTATTTCCATGCAGCAGCAAAGCTTCGACCCTAATATGGTTCAAAGTCTAAAAATTGCGATTCATGATGAAATCGAACCAATTGTTTTCCCAAAGTTAGTCGCTCACTTTCAGAAACTTGGACTAAGTATTCAGTTCATGAGTAGTAAGCTGGACCGTAAAACGGTAGATGCCGATTTAGTTTCTCAACAAATTGATTTTGTGATTGATTTGGAACAAAATTTTGGCGATAAAATTCAATTTGAGAGCCTAGTCAAGGACCAGTTTGTGGCTTGTACTCAACTCCAGCAAATCAATGCTGAGTTATATTTGGCTGCACCGCATATTGGTGTATCTTCACGGCGTACTGGTGTTTTGGTTGAAGATGTTCATTTAAATCGTAAGCAACTGTCTAGGCAGGTTTTTTTGCGTTGTCAGCACTATTCCACTGCGCTACAAATTTTAGAGCAATATCCAAATGCAATTTTAACGATTCCTCAAAATATTTTGAGCCATTTGCATGTTTCCCCTCTACTCAATATTTTTGATGTTCCTGTGAAACTGCCGCAAATGAATATTGGAATTTATTGGCATAAAAATTTAATGGAAAATAAAAGACACCTTTTTTTTAGGAACGAAATTTATAAAATTTTTGCTTAGGCTATTTTATGAAATTTAAAAAAAATCGAAGTTCTAAGTTAGTTCCTGTATTGACTGTCATTTGGAACCTCTAAACAACCAACGCACCAGTCTTACAAATTACACCTTGTTTTTTTCTAATTCTGTATCTTTGTTATATACACCATAACCATTTGTAGGAACACTCAATTTGAAAGTAAACAATAAGCATCTCATCTTAAGATGCTTAAAATATGGAATAAATGTTAATTTCTTAATAGCATTTATAAGGAATTAAAGCCGTTTAGAACTTAGCGACCGTACCAAGAGTTTATTCTTTTTACATAGCTAACGGTAAATCTTCTTGTTTAGCTCGTTCAAATGCATCAAAAAATTCTTCGTGTTGTACTTCCCTATTTACCACAGCGCATACTGCTTTATCTTCTGCAGTTTTTTGATCTACCTCTTCGCCCTTTCCACTACGACGGGACTCATATACCGTTCTTTGACGGAAATAACTAAAAGGTTCAGCATTACTCATAAAACCGTACTTAGAGTCATGAATATAGTTTTGATAAAAGCTCATAATTTCTGGTGTTGATTCTTTATGCCAACTCGCGAACTCCCAATCATCTACGTCTAAGAAAAACTCATATGCTTTTGAAACAGGTGACAATATTCTAAAAATATTTATTCCACCAGATTTATTAGGTGCTGTTAGGTTTTGTAATTTTTCTAAGCGGCTGATTTCAGTTGCCATATCTGATGGGCCGATCGGTAATATTTCACGAAATTTATTATCTTTACGTACATTTTGACTGACAGAGGCTGTCTTGCTTCTCGCCAATGTTCCATACGCACTATAATAAACTTTCATAGCAGCAGTAATTTGATCTTGAACTTTTCCTGTAGATGGTATTAGTGCTTTTACCGCATCATACAAACGCTGTGTTTCGTTTTGAATTTCAAACTGTTCAGTAAATAATGCCCCATATTTTTCTTTTAATTGGTTATAGTCAAACATTCGAACACCTGCACTGACAGCATCTTCCAACATATCTTTCAATGGGATACGGGCAAAGTTATCATTTACATTCTGGCTGCCAGGTGTATAACCACCACCTACATCGGAATGCATGCCTGGATAAACAAGTTCTTTCCAATTTGGATTGGAAATTTGACCATTTTCTTTATGAATTAAATCCACGGGGAAAGCAAAGCGCAGCTCATTTCCTGCCACATGGTGCACACACATTTTGATGCGTTCATCAATGACCATATCCCGACCATCAAAGGTTAAATTATTATTTAAGTTAGTCGCGGGTAGGCCAAATGAAGCAACGGTATCAAAGATCCCCATAAATTTAAATTCAATAGGGTATTTTCCAGTGCCGTAACTTAAACCGTTGCAATCAGATTCGCATTGCCACATAAATTGATTCGTAAATGCACGGGCTAGAGCTGCTCCACGAGAGAAGCCGAATGTAGAAATATTAATTTTTTTAATGAGGCGATGTTGCTTTAAACTATTATCGACCTCTGCAAAACTATACACTTTTTTTTCATTGGCATACTTACCTGTGTCTATTTCTGATTTTTTTGCATTTAAAATCATGACTTGCTTTAAGGCATCATTAAGTTGATCTTCGCCATAATCTAAGCGTCGGGTTCCACCTGTCCCCACACCAAGGCCAAAACCACTATGGTCTTGCATCATAGCGAGTGCACGTTGAAATATATTTAACTCACCATTAAAACGTGTGCCTACGCCTGATACATAGATTGCATAATTTGACTTACACCCATTACTCTCACTTTCTTGTGCATGCTGATCAGCAGATTTCCACAACCTAGATGGATTTGACCATTTCTTTTTTTCTTCATCAGCATCTTTGTTATTACCTGTACCATCAAAAAAAACTGAAATATGGACTACATCTGAACAATCCTGTTTTGCAGTAGGCGGTGTATTGGAAACATCACTATTGGTTTCTGTTGTTCGTTTTATTATTGTTTTTGTAAACATTATTTAGCTCCATTATTTTTAATTTTTTCTCGCCACTTTAATCCTTTCTCCGTTGGGACTGGCCAATTAAGAGAAGTTATAATTTCAATTGTATCATCAGGATATAAATGAACAACAAGGTATTTTTTATCCTTAACATCATTTTTATTTAAAATAACTTGATTCTTTGATTTATGTAATTCACCAGTTTTTGCATCTTTCCACGTAACGTCTTGTAAACCAATTTTTACGGCAGATGTATTCATGGATCCAATGGCTCCGCCAATAATATGATTATTTAATTTGACGTCATAAGTATTATAAGTTGGATTATAATTAGCTGATGTTGTACCCATATAATATGTAGCATTTGGTCCAATACCTGCACAACCTGCAGCACTAAAAACTAAGCTGATAGGTAGTAGGATTAACTTCTTTATATTCATAGTAGTTCCTTGTTTTCTTTAAAATATTTAATCTATGTAAACATATCTAATTTATATAGATTAAATAGCTTTAATCGTTTTCGTAAACATTATTTAGATCTATTTAGTTAACCTATCATACCAAGCATTACCTTTTACAGTCGGATTTGGCCAATTATTGGATGTTGAAATTTCAATACTATCATCTGGATATAAGTGTACCGCCAAGTACTTCATTCCGTTAATGTCTTCTTTTGTTAGGCTGACTTCATTTGTAGCATTATGAACTTGCCCTGTTTTTTCATCCATCCATGTGACAATTTAAGTTCCAGCTTTTACTGGAGAAGTATTCATAGATCTTCCATATCCTCCACCTATTTCTGTACCATTTAATTTCACCATATAGCTTGCATACGCTGGATTATAATTAAAGGATACTTCTCCCATGTAATATGTTGTATTTTGTCCAATACTGGTACATCCAATTAATTCAAAAATAATTACTGATATTAAAATTAATTTTTTAGGATGAATCAATATCATTGCTTAAATCTGTCCATATGCCCAGTTTCCGATACAGCCAGATAATGTCACTGGTATAATGATAAGTAAAAAAAATAATACTTTGTAATTCATATTTACTCTTTCTTGAGAATGTATGCTGATTCATTTTAATAAGGTATATAAAAAACTAAAATTATATTATTCAGCTTTAGCCATTACATTATTCATCACTTGATCCATTGTGAATTTTTTATCTTTCAAATGAATCAACAGGTACTGTAAATTATGATCTGACTCAAATTGATCTTTGTAAATCAGCTTTAAACAGATGAAATTTAAAATATCACGTGTACCTGACAAGTCATAAGCTCTTGCTTTAGGGATACTCTTAACCACCAACTGATACAGAGTATCATCATCAATTTTATCGACTAAAAATGAGTTATTGAGTTTAAGATAATACATCAAATTATCGGGAAAGGTTGCCTCGACCATTATTTCTTCTTGTTCACTAGAAAAGTGTAATGGTGTTTCTATGGATGGAAGTAATTCAACACGCTCATTCAAGCCAAATATGCCCTGCAAATTACCTGAACGATCCCAGTACCACCAACTTTGAATCGGTTTAAGCAAGGTTTCAATTTGTTGTGGATTGAATACAGGTCCTTGTACATATAATGTTTTATCGGCTTTGTGACCAACCAATGTTGCTAAGATAGCAGGATCCCAAAATGCTAACATCATTTCTAGACCACCATCGAATTCGACATCTAAGAATTGGCGTAAGTGTTTATATAAGTAATCAAATGACAAGGGTGAAATAATAATCGTCATTTTGGTCGTGCCAGCGATATTTTTTTCTATCCACTCCCATTCGAGTGCAGTAAAGTCTTTTGGTAATTGCAGTAAATGTGGAGAGATTTCTCTAGCCTTTTCGCCACCTGCTTCTGTCAAGAGGCATTTTTGCCTTAAGTGCTCTAAAACTTTTAAGAATGTTTTATCTTGGGCTGCATCGGCTAATGCATAAACGTTTAATCCAACTTGATCAAGCGGATACTTTTCAAATGTTTTAAAGAAAATTTGGAGACTTTGGTTGCCTATCATTTACATTCCATCTCCTTTGTTAATAAAAGCACCACGTTGTGCTGCTCGTCGAGCGAGACATTCCCAACAAATATTGTTAGGGAAAAGAGGAAGTGTAGGACTTTCACTCGCACCTGCTGTAAAGAGATGTTGACTGGCTTTGGCAGTAAATTTATTTGGTGTAATGACGGTAACCCCATCACCATTAATTTTTAAGGCACTGTTTTTTGCTTTAAATACAATTTCGGTCGGGCTGTGAATTTCTACTTTGCCTTCAGATGAGGTTATTTTGACGTCTAGTCGTGCTGAAACATCTAAGACATTGTCTTGTGATTGCAGATCAAATTTGCCTTTTGCTGCATAAATTTTTAGATCGTCTTCGCCTGCAAAAACACTGACTTTTTTCTTGGCATTCAATATGAGCTGTTCATCTGTACTAACATTGATAGATTGACCACCGCCAACGGTAATACTATCCAAAGCATTCATATGAATGTCTTTCCCTGAAACCAGAGAAATACTTTCTGGTGATGCCAAGAGCATCAGAGCATCTTTCGTTGCTTTTAAGTCAGACCATTGTGATTCAATCGTTTTAATATATTGATCAATATTTTCGAGCATATCTGCAGCTTCAGCTTTTTGCTTAACTGCATATTCAGATAGTGCCTTCATACTTTCCAAACTTTCTGTGAAATTTTGGATGGCTTCTTTTGTCTCTAAGTGTGTATCGGTTGCTTTGTCTTGAACAAACGTTGAAAGATATAGCCCTTTACTTCGGATAGCACCTGCATGATCAGTTCTGAGTTCAAAGCCTTCTCCACGACCATCACTTTCAGCTTTGTCTTTTGGATGACTTAAATTCCCTAAGTTCAGTTGGGTTGCACCGTGACTACTATGTAACTGGGCACTGATTTGCCCTGTTGTATCATCAAAACGCAGTTGGTTGTAACCTTCACCTCCGACTTCTTTTGAACGGATTCCACTAAGTTTTTTGGTATCAGGGAGTTGTCCTTTAATATCAAATTTGGTTGGCAAACGCTGCGCTTCGTGAATACGGCCAGTCACAAATGGACGATCAATATTGCCATCAAAGAAGTCGATAACAACCATTTCATCCTTACGTGGTAAAAAACGTGCACCATAACCTTCGCCTGCCCAAGGGGTAAGAACATCTACCCATGCTGAATCGGTATCAGTATCATTTGATCCTGCACCACCATCGTGTGCATGGTCTTCTGTACGTGTGAATAAGAAGCGGACCTTGATTCGCCCCCATTCATCAACATGGATTTCTTCACCATCACTCACGACTTTAGCGCGTTGTACATGTGCAGCAGGACGATGAGTCAATGGATCATATTCAGGAACAACCTCAATCGTACGACGTACGACAGTTAGCTCATTTGCTTGACGTTCTTGATCACTGTCTTTACTGGTTGCCCAATGACTTAAACTTAACAACTTTTCAATTTGATCTTTGATATCTTTAGGCAGGTTGTTTTGGTTATAAAAATGCTTCGTTAAGATTAAGAATTCTTTATCCTTTGGACTATGGTTCTTCTCTAGCTCTGGATGATCATTCAACTGAAACCAATAGCCAACTTGAGTATCACGTACACTACTATTTGCTATAAAATATTTTGCCTGCAAAGCCTGATATTGATTCAGCTGTTTATTGAGTTTATCTAATTGGCCATTTCCTGAAGCAGTAGCCTGATCTTCCCCTTTTAGATCCCCAATCCAAGCAGGTGAGATATTCCAAGCTTGCTCCAAAGTTAAACTTTCATTATCTTGCTGGGCACTGTGCTGATGTGAACTGATCACTGAACCACTTGCGTCTTCTTGCCTCAAACGATCAGCTTGCCAACGTTGTACGTGAATGGCTGTCGGTTGCAATTGACGTTGTGCAATAAAGCTTGTAATGCTATCTGATTGTTCTGTGGCATTTGAACGATGATAGCGAATGCTTCTTCGCTCAATTGCTTCAAATTGAGCATTATTATCTATTAACTTAAGTATTTGTGGCTCAATACTGTCACCGTTACTTGAAACATAAAGATAAGACTCATCAACCAACCAATTAATCGCCTCTTCACGTAACAGTCGAGTTAAATAAGCATAATCGCTTTCGTTCGACTGCATGGAGAAAGGGCGTATATCGTAATTCCTGCTTAAACCACTGGTATCTAATCTTAGACTTGCAGCAAACAAAGGGCTCTTACTTTGCCATTCTTTGAAAAGAATTTCACAAATTTCCACCACACTTTTATTCATAAAGACACGGCTATTACACCGTTTGTGCAATAAACTAGTGGTATCCTGCATGGTGAGCCGATAGAGACTCAAAGCACCATCACTTTGCCCTTGGCTTGCACCTGTAATAATTCCTGTAGTTCTATATAGTTGACCTGAATCTGTCACCTGATCAACGGCAACTTGGCATCCAATAAATTGTTTTAATTCGATATATGGATTTGTAGATAAGCAGATCAGTTCTAAGGATAACCCATCATTAATACCATGATAACCTTCGAGGCGTTGCAGCATGATTTGAGAATTAACAGCTGCATTTGAAAGTTGAATACTAATTGCTCGTTTTTGTAGTCCAAAACCAAGCTTATCCAAAATACTGGAAATATTATTTATCATTATTATGACCTTAATTTTACAAAAATATGCTAACAAAACAATGTATTGTTCTCAAAACTATTCGGTATATTTTTTGTTATCAGAAATAAATGATTATTTGTCTTATGAAAACATCAGATTAAATAGCATTCAAATGATTTAAAGGAATCTACAAATTCACTCAGTTAAACCGACTAATGGCTATTTTACTTCGTTAAAAATTTGTTCCTGTTTACTTGTTTAATTAAACATCTATTTTCTTATGAAAAATAAACACTTGAGACCACTTAAAGCATTTTAAATAGTGTATCTGCCATACAATGTCTTTTTGATAATTTTATTGTCCATTGCTCTCCTCTATGTTTGATCACCTGTCCAATAGCTGGCTCATCGGTATTGGCTTCGTCCTTTGCCTGATACTGGTATTTACTTTTTATAAAATACAAAATGCTCTCAGCCAATTTCTCCATCCTTTTAAAAAAGGTAAAACCTATTGGTGTCGAATTACGGCTATAAGTGATGGTGATACACTGACATGTTATCGCTTTAACTTTCGACGCTCTGAAACCAAATTACGCTTTGCCTATATTGATGCGCCTGAGTCGACTCAAAGCTATGGGCCTGAATCAAAACGCTTAATCAAAAAAATGGTTTATCGGTAAGTGGTTCGTGTTCGCATTACAGACATTGACCGTTATGGTCGCTGTGTAGGTGAAATCTACCGTTTTCGGAGAAGTATGAATGAAGAAATGGTCAAACGTGGTGCAGCATGGGTCTATGAGGACTATATTAAGGATAAAAAGCATTTGAAACATATGAATGCTTTACAAAGTCATGCGAAAAAACATAAGAAAGGTTTATGGCGCGGCACTCGCCCTATTCGCCCGAGTGACTACCGAAAAATGAAGAAGTAGCCGATCTGTAAAAACTAAGTCTAAAAAGCCGCTCCATATGAAGCAGCTTTTTGATTGATTATTTGAAGACTTTAAAGCGTACAGCATCATCCACAAAGCCTTTTTCTTTAGCTTCCCCCTCAACCGAGCCGAAGACCAGTTGTGCACGCAGTTTCCAACTTGCAGGCACATTCCACTCAGCATAGACTTCTTCATCTACAATTGGATTGTAATGCTGTAAAGATGCACCTAAACCTAAAGTATGTAATGCAGTCCAAGTTGCAAACTGCGCTATTGCAGTTGAATGCTCTGCCCATACTGGGAAATTTTCAGCATAAGATGGAAATTGCTCTTGTAGGTTCTGAATTACCTCTAAATCTTCAAAAAATAAAACTGTTCCCACACCTGCTGCAAAACTGGCCATTTTTGCCGTTGTTTTAGCCGCACTTTTTTCATCTTTAGCGTAAGACTTCAGTTTTTCAGCCACAAAAGTCCAAAACTTTTCATGTTCCGCATTAAATAAAATTACCGCCCGAGATGACTGTGAATTGAATGATGATGGGCTTTGTTTAATGGCTGTTTGAATCAAATCAGTTAAAAATTCAGGGCTGTGTTCGACCTTTTTACCAATGGCATAAATGGTACGACGCTTTGTGATTAAGTCGATGAACTGATTTGACATATTATAAAATCCTTACGGCTATAGTGTGAATGATGACGCAATGTATCAAGCAATATTAATTCCAACATTTGACCAAATAATAAAATTTAGTGCTTTAGATGCAGTTTAAATACTTTCTTGTGCTCGCAAATACATAGTTTTGCTATCGATATAAAAAATCCTCCATTTGGAGGATTTTTTAAATGACTTAAAATTTGGCTTCTAAGACTTGAGTTGGAATTTTATTTTTCCATAAGTCACGAAGAACGGGTAAATAGAACTTTTCACCCAGTTCAACCAATTCTGCATCGATCAATGCATGAATCTCATGCATAAATAAATAATCAAGTTCAACTGTTTTCAACTGTTGCTGTGCTTTTGCAAAGTCTTTGCGCTTTTGTTGTGCACGTTTTACTAGAGCATCTGCAAAATCTTTATCTTTAAACTGTTTGATCGCGTTTAAGCGTAATTCAATCACACCCCAGCCACTCAATAACAGTTTAAAAAGTTCAAAGTCAGTCGTGGTTGATTCCCATGTCATTTCTTCAAGATTTTCATTTTCAGGTAGTACAGGAAGCAATAACTCCATTACACTTGGGAAAATCTTTTTAAAATTTAAAACAAATTTAACAGGATGTTCACCCGGATAATCGTTAAATTGCACGTTTTTCTGAACATCTGTCAAATAAATATCAAGCATGGTAACTCATCAGCAGTTTATCTTTAGTCGACCATTGTACCGACTTCGCCCAAAGATAAAAACCGCTGATGTTTATTTGCTCTTTAGTTGAGCATCTGGACCAAGGGCTATTTTACATTTGGTGAAATCATTTGCTCTGGACGTACTACTTCATCAAACTGCTCAGCCGTGACTAAGTTCAACTCTACGGCCACCTGTTTTAACGTTTTCCCTTCTTTGTAGGCTGTTTTGGCAACTTTCGCTGCATTTTCATAGCCAATCACTGGGTTTAAAGCCGTAACTAACATCAATGAGTCATGTAAGAAGTGATCAATTTTTTCACGGTTTGGTTCAATACCCACTGCACAGTGATCATTAAAACTATTACATGCGTCACCCAAAAGCTGAATCGACTGCAATAAATTAAACGCAATCACTGGCATGAATACATTCAACTCAAAGTTACCCGATGCGCCCGCAACATTAATCGTGGTGTCATTGCCCAAGACTTGAGCCACCACCATGGTCATCGCTTCACTTTGAGTCGGATTCACTTTCCCCGGCATAATACTTGAGCCTGGCTCATTTTCTGGAATACGTAACTCGCCAAAACCACAACGTGGGCCACTTGCCAACCAGCGAATGTCATTGGCAATTTTGTTCAAGCTTACCGCAAGCGTTTTTAATGCACCTGAGGCAAACACTGCTGCATCGCGCCCAGCCAATGCTTCAAATTTATTTGGTGCAGTCACAAAAGGTAGCCCTGTCAACTGTGCCAGTTGCTCCGCTGATTTTTCTGCATAATCAGGATGAGCATTCAATCCTGTACCTACAGCGGTTCCACCTAAAGGCAGCTCATACAAGCCTGAAAGTGCTTGTTGTAAACGCTTTAAGCCGTGATCGAGCTGAGAAACATACCCGCTAAATTCTTGGCCTAAGGTTAAGGGTGTCGCATCTTGTAAATGAGTTCGGCCAATTTTGACGATGTCAGCAAATGCTTGAGACTTTGCCTCTAAAGTATCTCGAAGCTGTGTCACCGCAGGAATCAGTAATTCATTGATCTGAATACTTGCTGCGACATGAATCGCCGTTGGGAAGGAGTCATTGGTCGACTGAGCACGGTTCACGTGATCGTTCGGGTGTACAGGTTTTTGTGCACCTAAGGGATTGCCAAGTTTCTGATTGGCGATATTGGCAATCACTTCATTACAGTTCATGTTGCTTTGTGTGCCTGAACCAGTTTGCCATACCACCAATGGAAACTGACTATCCCACTGCCCTGCAATCACTTCATCCGCAGCACCGACGATGTATTGCGCCAATTCTTGTGGAATTTGGTTGAGCTCAGCATTGGTCAATGCTGCTGCTTTTTTCACTAAGCCCATGGCACGAATCATTGGACGTGGTAGACGTTCACTGCCAATTTTAAAGTTTTGCAAACTACGCTGAGTTTGAGCACCCCAAAGTGCTTCACTCGGTACTTCAACTTCGCCCATCGTGTCATGTTCAATACGTGTTTGCATTTTAACCTCTTCCTTTTTAAGTGAATTGCAAAATGATTATTTTGCGCTTGTTTTCCTTATCTTAATGATTAAGCAAAAATATATAAATGATAATTGTTATCAGTAATTTAATTAACGGCCATCTAAACTTTGTCGGTAGAAACGCCATCCATCTTCAAGGGTCTGTTCTAAACTGCGCTTCGCTTCCCAGTGTAAAACGTTTTTCGCTTTACTACACTCTGCTGCGACCTGATCTAATTCCACAATGTTCGAATCAACTACATCGACTGTAGCAATGTCACTTTGCGTCACGCTTTCAACTTTTTCAACCAACTGCTGTATCGACACACTTTGACCTGCGATATTAAAAGCTTCACAAGCAAACTGTTGAGTGCTTAACCATTGTAACGAAGCAGCAATCGCATCACAGGCATCGAGGATATGTAAAAAACTACGCTCTACGGTATGATCTGTGGTTTGTGCACTTTTTCTAAGTTCAATATGATCACGCTGTTTTGCAGCGACTTGCATCAACAGTGGAATAATATTTTTCGGTAAAGGCGGAAACAATTCTCCGAGCATCGCATTTTCAAATGCGCCTGCGACATTGCCCATTCTTAAAATTGCAATTTTCCATTCATTATCCGTTTTTGCTGTATCTCGAATAATTTCTTCGACCATTTGCTGCGATTTGATATACGGGTTTGGATAACCGTAATTCAGTTCTAAATCTTCTTCTAAATGTAGGCTGGATTCACCATAGACCGCAAGACTGGAAAGATGAACCAAAGTTCGGACACCTGTGCGCTGCATGGCACGCAGTAAACTCATGATACAACTGACGTTGTCATTATAGTATTCCAAAGGCTTCAGTACTGATTCTTCAAGCGATTTAAAACTTGCTGCATGCACCACCGCATCGATGGAATACTGCTCAAAAACTTTGTTTAAAGCAGGCGTATTTCGTATATCAATTTTGACAAAAGGCACGTACATGCCACTAATAAATTCTAATCGTTCAAGAGTTTGTAAGTTCGCATTGGATAAATTGTCTACAATAATGACCTCTTGCCCATGCGCCATAAAGCTCAAAGCAATATGAGAGCCTATAAAGCCTAAACCACCAGTCACTAAAATCATTGTATACTACCTTTTTATTATGAAGTCCGAATGTACCAAGCAAAGTTTGGACATTCCTCTAGTGAAGTTTGATGAGTACTTTATTACTAATTACCTCCGCACCGAGTTCGATTCATGCATGGCATGCTTTAGGTTTAGCACAAGCATTTCAAGCGAAAAATGAACCCTTTCGAGTGTTTTTCTACCAAGATGCTGTTCAAGTTGCCAATGCCCTGCAATGGGTACCTGACGACCAACGGAATCTATGTTCTGAGTGGCAAAAACTCGCCATTCGCCTACCCGTTTGTGTAAGTGCAGCTTTGGCCCGAGGAATCACCGATGCCGAAAATGCACAGCGTCATCAGTTAGCACAGCATAATCTTGCTACGGGTTTTGACTTAGTGGGCCTAGGGGAACTGGCCGATGCCGTTCAGTCTGCAGAGCGCTTAATTCAATTCTAAGTGCTAAGTTTTCAAGAATTTGTTGCTTTTAAAAGGTATATTGTGTGAAATCTGTACTGGTTATTTTAACCCAAGCCAATTTGAACTCTTTGCAGGTGCATGAAAGCCTCTCTGCAACGATGGTTCTTGCAACTTTTGGCTGTGAAGTCAAAGTCTTATTACAAGATGCTGCACTCAGCTTATTAAACAATGCTCAGTCATTTGAACCCTTAAAGCATGCGTTTAAACTGGCTTCAAACATGGTGGATAGCTTTGAGTTTTATGACTTAAGCCCGATTTGGATTGAAACCAAAAATCAAGCTTCTGCCTTTGTTCAACAAACAGAGCAAGAAATTGAATGTGTTGAACTCAATGCCAATTTAATACAACAGTTTGACCATGTATTGTATTGGTAAGGAGCCAGCTATGAGCAAAACACTTTATCTCGTGCAGTCCCCCTTTTCCGCGACGGAACAAGCGCTGAGTAAATTACAAAACTTCTATCAATCAGGGGATGATGTGGTTTTAATGGGTGATGCAGCCCTGTATATACAGCATACTTTTATTCAGCAGCTAGCTTGTGTATTTGTGCTTGAACAAGATGCTGAAAATATTGCTGCTATCCTTTCGAGTAACCTAGAAACCATCAGCTATGCTAGGTTTGCTGAGCTATGCTTAAACCATAGTCGTTGTATCAGTTTAAAATAATTTTGAGTGTTTAGATGAATTTAGAATTAGACCAAGATGGTCATTTGGTTGATTACACCATTTGGAATCAAGAGGTTGCAAAAGAGTTAGCAAAATCTTTAGAGCTTGAATTGACCGATTGGCACTTTGAAATCCTCATGGCAGTACGTCAGTTTTACCAACAGTTTGGACACTCACCTGCAACACGTCCGCTGATTAAGTTTTTAATGAAAACAGTCAGTGCAGACATCAATAATGCCATACTGCAAGAAAAGTTTAATACTGGGCTTGTAGCGCGCCATCTGAGTCGTTTGGCAGGCGTGCCAAAACCTGCAAACTGTTTATAAACTTAAGCTTGTTTAACGTCTGATTGAACAGCTAAAGCATCGACATAAACCTGTGTCGGTATCGCTTTGATGTCTTTGGCATGTATGGCATCACCACATTCGTTACAAACCAAATGTGGCTGAATGCTATGCCCGCAGGTTTTATGAATAAATTGCACGGGACGACCTAAGCCCTCGTCCATCCATTGATCGGCCCATGTTGCCATGGACATCAGCACTGGGTATAAAGCTAGGCCTTTTTCAGTCAGACAATATTCAAAGCGCTCTTGGCGATCTGTATAGGGTCTTTTCTCCAAAATATCATGTTCAACCAAGCGCTTTAAACGCTCAGAAAGCACATGGCGAGTGACACCTAAGTTTTGTTGAAAACTTTCAAAACGGCGTGCACCCAAGAACGCATTTCGTAAAATCAACATCGTCCAGCGATCGCCAATCACCGACAGCGTTCGTGCAATTGAACACGGTTGTTCCCCGATCTCATCCCATTTCATTGTAAAAAACCAAGTCTCTCTTAGGTCTAACGTTAAAAGATTTAAGACCATAAGAAAAGCTCTTTTTATCCAGCTTTTCTTATGTTGATTTAACATTTTAGACGGCTCAAAGACATTTGAACGTCATGAAGTCTTAAGCACAGCTCATTTCAGTATTTTGAGGTTGGTCAGGGATCATAAAATCTTCCATTCCTAGCTCACCTTTTTGATATTCATTGAGACGTTTTTGAATGACATAAAACAGCGCTTTTTTGTGCGCTTTTGACAGGTTCATTTGTTGAAGTTGCTGCTTCAGATGCCCTAACAACACATCTGTTGGCTGGTTCTCTTCTTCCATCAAATAGAGATAGCCAAAGATCGCACCACTTAATAGCGCTTCAAAAGAAAACCCATTCGAAACATTGTACGCTACCGATGAAAATACACGTTCAAAAGCACTCAACTTACGCAGTGGATCACGCCCAACTCGACGACATGGGTCTTTATAGGCATACTGACAAGATTGATCAAAACTTCGTGCTAAGCGCGTTAAATCATTTTTGCGTTTTGACAGATAATGCGCCAGACCTTGCGTCACTTCTGCAAGCAGTTTTTCAACATAATACTGCACTCGCGGATCGCCCATCGCTACTCCAATGGTCTGATGCCCGAGTAGGCTGGCATACCATGCAGTCATTGCATGTACGCCATTCCATAAGCGGTTTTTAATGAGCTGAATATCTGAAATTTGATCTACCAAGATCATTTGACGCATTTTACTGAGTAAGGGACTTTTGTTTTCCACATAGATCGGCATATCCATTTCAGCATTGAAAAGAATTAAATCCATATGCTGTAAAATATGACTCGGTTGAAAATTTTGTCTTAAATCTTCTACATATTCACTGGCACGGCGCTCTTGTTCTGCACTCAGTTTACTGACATCTTCAACTTCAATTTGATTACTCTCGTCATCAAGTTGATATTGCTTAAAAATATTGTATTTAATGCACAGTTGACGATATAGATTTTTATCGCTCAGCTTAGACACCATACGGTTGACTACCGTATCGCAGAAATAGTGCTGCTCTAAAATAAAGTCAGCAACAGCATGGTCTGTTAACTCTACCAATGCTTTACGCACTTGCTCTAGAACCAACTGCTTAGCACCAATTTTATTTAAGATAATTAACAGCGTCAGTGGAGTTTTAACTTGCTCGTCTTGCGCCAGATAGCGTGCATAGAGGCCCTGTGCAATGGTTGCAGCTTCACTGGCTAATGCATTTTCAGCTAAACAAATCGCAATTAAACTCGACTCGACGTACATGGCATGCATTTGCTGTAAATCTTCAGCATCGATAATATGCATATTTTCAATACGTTCATCATAAGACACTTGTCCATAACGTATGCAATATGCGCCAAAAGCATTTACGGCTGAACGGTATAAACTGTTACGTGTAGACGCATAGATTTTCTTAGGACGCGTATAACCATCCCAATGCGACAGGATTTGTGCAATATAGCCTCCGCCAATGGCGCCAAATCCATGAATCCCCACAGTTAATTGATTTAAAGTTTGAGGAAAGCTTTCTTGTAAATTAGGCATTTCCAGATGCGAGCTATAGATATCTAATTCCGTTAGATAATCATACATATTTTCAAAATAATAATTGGCATGTGCCAACATGCTTGCATTGGGTTCCTTAATATCTTTGAACAGTACACAGATACCCCCAGCATCATGTGCCGAACGGATACCATTTTCAGAGTCTTCAAACATAAAACACTGCGCAGGTTCAAGGTTTAGTTTTTGCGCTGCACTTAAAAAAATTTCAGGATGTGGTTTTCCCTTTTCAACCTCATCACCACACACCAAGACGTCAAAAAACTTATAAACATTGGCATTGATTAAATACTCTTCAGCAATCGCTCTTCGACTAGAAGTCGCCACAGCCATACGTAATCCTGCTTTACGTAAGCGTTCTAGAACTTGTACCAAACCTTTTTTAATCGGCACACCATATTGGCGCACTGTTTCTAATTCTAATTCATCTGCCCGTTTACGAATCTCTGCATAGGGAACTTCCTGTCCATATTGCTTTTGCGCCAAGGCTTCCGCACTTCGGGCGCTTAAGCCTAAACATGCCATAAGGTAGGCATCTGAAAACTCGACCCCAATTAGCTCTTTGGATGCCTGTTTCAAGGTTTGAAACCGTAAACGCTCGGTATCAAACATTGTTCCATCCATGTCAAAAAGCGCACCGTGCACAATATCATTCTTAAATTTAAACATTTAGCCTCCGTTTTTATGTTTGCACTTAGACTATACAAAAATCGGGCACAGAGACTTTGATCTGATTTTATGAAACATTTTTGTTTACTTATTAACCAATAAATTGGTATTTAGACATTTTTTTGTAAGTATAAGGTAACACTAGGTAATCAAAACGTAACCATATTGCTTATTTTTTAATAAGGCGTGTCTGAAGATGAAAATATCTAAAAATGAATTTGATCTTTATATTCATCAATGATCGATAACCATGCACGAGTTGCAGGATTCATCACTACGGTTGAATTCCATGCCATATTTAAGTTCCACCGCAAACTGGGTTGTTCCACTAAACTGACACTGAATTTTGCGTGATCTAACTGCTCACAATAAATTTGCGGCAATAAAGCAATACCGACACCTGACTCGACCATTTTGGCAATAAAGTCCCACTGGCTACTTTTGCATAACACTTTGGGTTCAAAACCAGCCGCCATCGCCGCATCTAGAATTACATGGTTTAAAGTAAAGGTGTCTGCATACAGTAAAAATGACTCTTCTTTAAGTTCAGCAAACTGCACCACATCGCGCATTCTCCACTGTGAATCGTAGTTGGAAAGCAAACACAACGGTGAATCGATAATTTGAATACCTTGAATACTGGGTTTTAACTCGCCCAATAAAATCCCAACGTCAATTTTTTTGGCTAAAATGGCTTCTTCAATGCCTGTCGCGCCGACTTCTAAAAAGTTCAATTCAATGTTGGGATACAATTTATGGAATTTAACGATTAAGGAACTCAGCAGTACTGAACCTAAAGGTGGCAAACCCAACCTCAGCACACCTTGTTTCAGCCCACGAATTTGATCTGCTGCTTCAAAGATCTGTTGCTCCTGCTGCAAAATCTGCAGGGCATGCAGATAGACTTGTTCTCCCATATAGGTCAGTTTGACTTCTCGCTTTCGCCCTGCTTCACCTTTATGAAATAGAGGCAGCCCTATCTCGTCTTCTAACTGTTTTAAAGATTTACTAATAGTGGGTTGAGTTACAGATAGCTCCTCCGCAGCAAGACTAAAACTGTGACTTTTCACCAGCTGCACAAATATTTTTAGCGCTTTAAAATCCAAAATTATTCCAATTAAGCATAATTATTATTTTATTATTCATAATTATAAGATCAGGTCAAACTTAAAATAACACCAACAACTTATAGCCTATGGTCTTCAAATGCGTCCGTTCAAATTGCCTTATCGTTCTACTCTTCAGGTAGGTTTGCTGATTGGGATTTGGTATATCGGAACGCTGATACAAGTCGCCCTGTCTTTACCGATATCAGGTGGGGTTGTGGGTCTAACGCTTTTACTTATTTCTCTGTTAGCGGGTCTATTTAAGCTGGACTGGATTAAGTCAGGTTCGGATTTACTTTTAGCTGAACTGTTGTTGTTTTTTATTCCTTGTATTATTGGGTTAATTAATTATAAACATCTTTTTCTTACCCAAGGTTGGCAACTGGTTTTATCTATTGTCCTTGTAACCATTTGCGTGATGACCTGCACTGCCTACTGTGTTTTCTTGGGCTTTAAGCTTGAAGCCAAGTTTCAAAAAAAGCCCAAGCAGTCACATCAGTTGAAAAGTCACATTTAAGGTACGATCATGCATATTCATTTCGTTGCCTTGATCTGTTTTATCGGAACGGTACTGGCCTATCTTTGGGGTAAAAAGTTTTATCAGAAACACCCATATGTATTGCTCTCACCAGCGGTTTTTATTCCCTGTCTGATTATTTTGTGTCTGGTGTTTTTCAACATTCAGTATGACAACTATATGTACTACAGCAAATGGTTAGTCTGGATGTTAGGCCCTGCAACGGTCACGTTTGCCATCCCGATCTATGAATATCGCAAAGTCATTCAACAGCATGCTTTTTCGATTGCTTTGGGCATTATCGTGGGTATGTTGGTTGGTGTAGTCAGCTCTTTTTACTTGGCACGTTTATTCCATTTTGATGCTGTGACCAGTTACAGTCTGATGAGCCGCTCTATCTCTACCCCTTTTGCCATGGAAGTCACGCAAGCCGTCGGAGGCTCAGTCGAGCTGGTTATTTTATTCACCGTGATTACGGGTATCGTTGGTGGACTCTTGGCCAACACCGTATTACTTGTTCTAAAATTGGATTCTAAATTTGCTCAAGGTGCATCATTGGGTAGTGCCGCACATGGTTTTGGGACCAGTACTGCTTTCAGACGCCATAAAGAAGAAGGTGTCGCAGCCTGTCTTAGTATGGTTTTAGCCGGTATTTTCATGGTGCTGTTTGGCCCAAGTTTAATTCACGCTGTCGTTTATCTTCTTGGTTAAACACCATCAATAAAGGATCTCATGCCACACTACTGAGATCCTTGTTGGCTTGTATGTGTTTAAAGCTAAAGTACAGCATCAGCCCCGTCATCAACGCCAATAAAAAATAATAGGGTAAATGCTGATTCCACTGATATAAGCCTGTACTTAACAACGGTGCAAAAACGAAACTCAGTGCTTGCGTAGCTGTGCATAAACTGGCAATTTTAGTTTGTAGCGTGGTTGGTGCGGTTTGGGCTGCCCCTGTGGTAAAAGCTGGAATTAAACAGGCCACGGCGATACCATAAAAAATATAAGCCGCTTGGAAAGTCCAAATCTGACTGGCACTCAGTGAAAGTATTAAACCCAAAACCATCGTCACAAGACCGACCCAAAGCAATTGTTTAATTGACCATTTAAAACATTTTGAAATCATCAATTGCATCAAAACCAGTGCTATCCCCACAATCAATGAACACTGAGAAAAATACACTGCACTCTGATGCGTGTCGAAATGGAATCGATCTTGGATATAAAAACCAGCAGTTAAATTCAGGGTAACAATAGCGCCATATAAGCTAAAACCCAACAATAACCAAATCCCTAACTTTGACCATTGCAGCTTTTCTGTAGGATAGTCTTGTAATTTAGCCGTGGTATCCTCCCGTTCTTGAGTCTGTGATGCTTGCTTCCCTTGAAAGCCCAGTACAATCCAAGCCGCCATAGCCGTTAAAATAGCCACTGCACCCCACAACGGTGTCAACATACTCCATGTCAGCAATAATGTCGTCGCTAAAGGACCTATCACCACGCCTAAGCTGTTCAGTGCACCAAACTTGGCCATGCTTTGGCTACGTTCCTGTTCACTGTGAAAAGCCGTCATGACATAACTTTGCAGCGCAATTTGTGGCATCGCCATAAAAAAGCCAGTACTGGCACGGGTCAATATCAATAAACTAAACAGAGCCGCAAATGAAATGGCATAACTCAGCCCATAACTGAGTACCGCCGCAAATAAGCCCCAAGTGATTGCCATACCGATAAAACCGATACTTAACAATTGATAAATGCTGAATTTTTGAGTTTGTTTAGAAATATAAATAGCTGAGATGGCCATCACCAAAGCACCAGCCGAAACCAACGCTCCACCTTGCAGTTCCGTCAGCCCCAGTTGCCGAATAAACGGTGCCAGTAAAGGTAAAATCATTGAAAAACAGGCACCATTGGCAAGGCTGCCTGCAATAAAGATTTTGTTATTGCTATTCATTTTATTATTTAAACCATTTCTTAAAGCGAGATTACAAAGCAAAGAGGTAGCTGAAAGCTACCTCTGATTGTGCAATTAGTATTTTAATGTGTAGCTCAAACCATAGGTTCGACCTTGAGCAGCTAAGCTTGAAATAGCACCATAAACTGACTCCACCGATTGACTATAGACTGATTTGTAGTCCGTATTCCAAACGTTATATACACCAAATCCGACCGTACCCGGACCTGCTTTGGCATTGGCTATGACGTCCATTGTTGCGAAACCATTGATTTCAGCAGGAACCGTTGAACCATACTTTACCGCATCTTTTTTGGCTTTATCAGTACCACCAATAGCAAGAGCTTGAACACGCAGGCTCATATCGTTGTTAAACTGCCACTCAGAGAATGCTGTACCTTTCAGTGGTGCAACACGGATTGCATCTAGCTCTTGCCACTTCCCTGCGGTATTTTTAAATTGTCCGCGGGTATAAGCCATGGTTCCACCCACTGTCCAATTGGGCTGTAGTCGATATGACAGATTTCCTTCAATACCATAAACGCGTTCATCGGTATCTAGAACTTCAATCGTGTAGTTGGGACGTCCAAATTTTAGACTTTTATCTGAGTCATTATAGAAAGTGGTGACACTCGTATTTAAACCATTTGCAGCTTGTACACGCCAGCCTAGCTCATAGTTATTGACTTTAATTGGATCAATAGTTTGACTATTCACAGTAAAACTTGCTGGTACATCACGAAGCATACGTTGAATGTCTGGGAGACTTGAGCCCTGAGAAAAGTTTGCGAAAACTTGTTGAGCATCCGTTAAATGATATACAGCACCAAGATTAAATAATGTTGCATCATGTTTGATCGTACCACCATTTAAAACAACTGGTGTATATGTTGGAATAGCATCTGCAACCATCGCTTCACTATAAGGAATCGAGTCCTGAACTTCACTATCAATACGCTCATGACGAATGCCAGCTTGTAGATTTAAGCCATCCGTAACATCGAATTGAGTTTGTAAGAAAAGACCAAATTTCGACGTATCAACATCTGGACCGAAGACATATTCATTTTGTGGATCGAGTGTCAAACCATTACTCGCCATAAAGGTTGCAAGATTATATTGCTGTGCAGTCTGAGAACCTTGCTCAAAATCATAATCCATACCATAAGTTAGGTTCAGACTACGGCTACCAAGATCAAAGGCTTTTTGTAAAGCTAGTCGAGCGCCCCATACATCAATATCAGTTTCAGATTGCGTTACGATATATGTGCCACCACTTGGAATTGCAGAATGTGCTAAATAATTTGCACTTGGGTAAAAACGCCCTGTTTCTGAACGATAATAAGCTTCCGCATTTAATATCTGCCCTAATAAATCTTGATGCTCATATTGCAGATTGAAGTTCGAACGTTTGGTTCTTGGCTGAGTATCGAGATCTAAACCTTTTACAGCATCTAAAGTCGGCTCCGCACCAAATAGTACGGCTAAGCCTGTACCATAATCAGGACCATACTCACTATCTTGCTCATCATTATAATATTGCGCACCAAAGCTTAGCTTTTGATTGTCAGTAAATTGCCAACTTAGGCGACCATTCACATCGACAGTTTCTGTGTCTTGACGATCAGTCTGTGCAACTTCAGGTCCTATACGCTCACCGTGACTATCTTGAAATTCGCCACGTTTGTTATAACTCGCACCCAAATAACCACTCACATCACCTTGATTAAAGGCAACCGATTGGAATGCTTCATATGCCATAGCATCGCTACGGATATTATCACCCGACGTCACACCGAGTTTAGATTCAAAGCTCAGTGCATCATCACTACCTTTTTTGGTAATGATATTGATAATACCGCCTGTCGCACCTGCACCATAGATACTACTTGCACCAGATACCACTTCGATACGTTCAATCGAATTTGGGCTGATACTATTCAACTGACGTGAACTATCACGAGAACCTGTCTGAGGCACGCCATCAATCATGTATTGCACCGCACGACCACGCATGGTCATCCCGTAGTTACTGGTTGTGCCTGAACTTGGTGTTAATGAAGGAATTAAAAAGCCAATAATGTCAGCAGTTGAACGACCTGCATTGGCCTGTTTTTCGATTTCAGCTTGATCAATGCTATAAACGGTGCCCGCAATGTCCGCAATACTCTTTGCGGATCGGGTTGCTGTCACCACAATCGGTGCAAGTTGTGTGGTTTCTTTTTGTTGGACCCCAACACTACTTGTCTGACTTGCTGAATTTGTTACAACGTTATCTTGAGCATATAACTGTGTACATACAGCCAGTGTTAAACAAGTCAACTGCATTGGTAACATAAAACGGCTCATATCTTTTTCCTTTTATTAAATTTCTTGATTCAACAGTTTTTGTTGAGTTTTTTGATGACGTGTAATGATGTATTGGCTCAGTAGTACACTGACTACAGACGCAACCGCCAACACCACATAAAAATTGCCATAGCCAAGTGCTTTGGCTAAAAAGCCCGATGCGGCTCCCCCGATGAAATAAACCAGTAGCTCAAAGCACACTAAAATGGTGAAATCAGTGCCTGCCTGTTCTTTGGAACTGCTTTGCATGAAATAGGCATATAACGAAGTCATCGCGACATAACGAATCGCAAGCATGACAATGACAAATCCCCCCAAGAGCAAATGCCACTGGTTTAACCAACCCAAAATAATGGCTACACCAATCACCCCATACAATGCTGTTCGACACCACCCCGCCCAAATGAGCAACTGTGTAGCCTGAATTTTTTTCAATAAAAATGCAGCACTCACAGCAGCAAGCAACCCCACACTTGCGCCAATCACAGACATCAACACCCCAATTTGGGCAAGCGTCCATTTTTGGTCAATCAGCATTGGATTGAGCATCGCCATTGCCGGTGCTTCTACAACGCGATAACATAGGATCAGGGCCAAGGCAGATAAAATTTCAGGGCGTTTAAAAGCACGGACTAAGCTTGGAGCTTGTTTGGCAATATTTGTCTGTTCGTTTGTATGTTCTTGAATATAAAAAACAGCAAACATCGTTAAAGCGGTCATAAGTGCTAAACATACCAATGCACTTTCCCAGCCATAGTACTGGTATAGCCATAATGTCGCTGCACCACCCAACATACTCCCCAAAGCGACTCCTATACTCTGAGCCATACTGCCTAGACGATATTCAGACGCTGAAAAGGTTTCTACGGTATAACCATCTATGGCAATGTCTTGGGTCGCCGCAAAGCTTGAAATCCACAAACCAATCACAACAAACACCACCAGCCCGTAAGAGAACTGGGTAAAGGCCAAGGCCAATACTCCAAGTACCAGTGCTACTTGTGTAAAGAGCAACCATGTTTTTCGTTTCCCTAACTTTTTGATATAAAGCCGGTCGATGAGTGGTGCCCATAAAAACTTAAACGCCCATGGAATATAAAGCAGCGACAGCATTCCAATCCAACGTAAATCTACCCCCTGATGTCGCAAAATAGCGGGCAATGCCACATTGTAAAAATACAAAGGCAAGGCATGTGCCAGATATAAAACAATGACAACGGCTAAGCTCAAAGCTGAGATTTGGCTTGTTGCTCTTTGTGTATTTAGGTTTTGCATATCCACCTCTGCACTGCCCATTGCAGTGCATCAGAATGATCAAGTGTGACGTAGTAAGGCACCCGCCATGCAGCATGCAGTGAAGGTGTATTCAGTCGTTGTTGATCGGTTGGGTCTTGTGCAATTCGAACCAAACCCAAGCAGTATTGAAAGAAAAGTTGTTTGTATTTTTTGTACCAAACCGCTTGCAGTTGACGGTATTCCTCAGGAAATTCCGTACCGATATCGGTTTGCATGACCAAAACAAAGTGCTGTTTCTTTAAGAAAAAACGTTCGACTTGGCTAAGCCATTGTTCAAATTCGGCGACAGTGACATGCGCCGAAAAGCGCATGTCCATGATTTGTATATGCTCTGAGCTATAGCTCATGTAAGTTCCTCAGTCCTATTGAGTGGGTTATGGTTTTGCATAAATGCATTTGAATCAGTTAAATACCTCCCAAATTTTCCATAGAATTTTTGTTTAAAGCAGTAATACAACATGGCCGTTTTTTCAGGCATCGGGATCAAGCGCTGTGCCTCATAGCACATTTCTTCGACCACTGCTGCATAGGGTTTAACGGTGTGGTCAGGCTCCCCGACAATTTTGTCGGAAGGTGCATTTTCAAAAATATAAAAACCTAATAGCCGCATTACTGGACGCAAGTAGCCTTTGCCAAAAGCCGACTTTTCACCGAACAGTAAGTGCCACCCGAGGTCTAAATCATCACCATCGTAATAGCGTCCTAGACGGTCACGCTTGCCTTCATAGATTTCGGTATAGCCCACATCCTGCCCATCCACCCCAACGATCAACAAACGGTGATGGTCATCGGCCAGCATTTTTTCAAAATACACCGCGAGATCAACTTCAGACTTATTCAGCTGCCACTGTGGAATAACATGAGGCTCATGCATCCATTTATGTAACAGTGCTAAGTCCTGCGGATATTGTACTTGGCGCAAGTAAAATTGCGTCTCATTCTCATAATATTCGTAAAAATCGGGAAGTTGCTGTGAAAGTGTTTTCATGTGGAAGCCTGCTATTTTTGAGTGTTTTATGATGCGATACGCTTTGTCGTTGTATCGTCAGTTGACTTGGACACCTGCTCTGACCATCGTTTTAAGGTTTCAGGGCTGACAGGATTGGCAATTGGATCTTAAAACACAGGGACAGGACGTTCTGCTTCATCGTTATAACTGGTGGTAAATAGACGCACTCGGTTTAAACAAATTTTTTCAAATTCGGCTCTAAACATGGCAAATTTTTCAATGCGTTCTGCCAACTCTGGATGCGCCTGATGGAAAGTATCAATGACCAATGAAATGGTCTGCCAAAATTCAACTTCGCTATGCTCAGGGTAGTCTTGTAGAAATACATTACAGATATAGCGGTAATGCACCATAAACAGCCCAGTGAAAATAAAATGGCTGAGTTCATGCGCAGGATGACGCAGTAAAATTTGCCCTTCAATAGGTAAACTTGCCAATTCTGGAAAGTCTTCATCAACCAAATTGACATCATCAATAAAGTCTTTCAGCACCATTTTCTGCGGTACGCCATTGGCATGAATAAGCATGGTATTTTCCCCATGTGGAGAAAAAGCCAAGCCATATTTGTACAAGCAGATTAAGAGTGGAGTAACAGAGAATTCGGCAAAGCGTTTTAACCAATGTAATGGACTCAAACCCGACGCCTGAATCAACACGGCTAATATTGACTGGCCATTGATATCTCGATGTAATAAAGCCGCTTGAGAAAGTGCCTGTTCGCCTGTTCCAATCATTGGGTCTACACTTTCACGCCACAAACAGCCAAACAGTTCTTTAAACTGATACGGCGCACCTTCAATCTGATCAAAACATGGCTGATGAATAGTCAAAGTTGCCACTTCACCTAAGAATGCAACACCTGACTGTTTTAAGTCTGGATCTTGAGATTGAATCTGCTTTAACCAAGCTGTGACGGCTGGAGCTGCTAAGTTTCGTTTAGACGGCAACCCACGATACACCGCAGTATTGAAGATACTGACAGGCAATTTGACATAATGACGCTCAGGCTGACTGATATTGCAAAGTGTGCGAATCGACTGCATAGGTACATAGTCATCTTGCCCAACGCCTAGTTCAATAATGCGCTGATCCACGATTTCATTGGCATAAGTTGGCACTAACCATTGATGCCACTGCCATGCATGTACTGGAATGAGGAAATAATCACGACAAGAGCAGCCTCTTTCATGTAACTGTTGTTCAAAGCTATCTAACTCTTCTGCATCCAACTCATATTGATAAAGTGTCCCCGCTTGCCACTCCTCGGTAGAACGGAACTCTGCCAAATCACGATGCACCGCAAGCCACAGTACTTTGACTGTTGGCGAAAGTTCAGGAGCGGCACTTAAGTAGTCGTCATAACCAAAACCCATACGACCCTTGCTCATAATCAACCACGGATGACCACGGAGCATGCCTTCAATTTCATGATGCGATGCGGTCAATACTGCTTCACTGCTTAAACGACTTTCATCAAATAAATGCGCCTCGGCTAACCACGTATTGTTCATTTCTTTGATGAGATATGCCTTGGTAAAAGGCTTCACTTCGGTTTGATTTGAAAACGCGCGAATAAAAGTATGTAAGTTCCATGCAGGCAGGTCTTCAGCCACGCTCAACTCACGTACTGAACCCTCCTCAATCTGCCAATGTCCCAATAAATAGTTTTGTGCTTTAAAAGTATAGGTTTGATCATCCAACATCAGCTGGTAACGATTGTTCTTTAAATCGGTCACTTGAATAATTTCTTCATATAAAAATTCAGCAATCGCCATTTCAATTAAGCGCTGTCCTGCCAAACGCCACTGTTTCTGATTCACTTGAAGTTGTGCAAAGCTCATATGATTTTCTCGAATGTATAAGGCTGCATAGAGGGATGTGCCCCTGTTTGTATTTTGCGCTGCTCAATATTTTTTGATTTAGGAATCGATGGTGCTAAAGCAGCTGTTCGTGTAATAGATGTGTCATTCTGCACATACATTTCAGGGTTCTGCTCAGCGTTGAAATGCTGAAAGGTCTGTTCATTACTGTCCAGCTCATAAAGCTGATAACCCAGTAGTTGATTGGCGATGGTCGCAGCACGAAATGCGCCTAGGCCTAAATCTGGTGTACCTACGCCATGACTATGCATTTCTTGGTTTTGCACATAAATTTCACCCATTGCTGTATGCTGCAAACGATAGTCTTGGCTCACCTTCCAACGCCCCGCTTGATCTGTTGCAATCAAGGGCTTTAAGTATTTTAAAAATGAAAACTCAGGGCTGTAATAACCTGTAGATGCCACTACAAAATCAGCATCTATATAAAAACGTTGCTCGGTTACGGTATGTTCAAGGCTCAAGCGAATCTGCTGACTTTCCCGTAACTCAGCATCAAGCAACTGAATTTGTGCATGCAAATGTGTTGCTTGTGTAGCCGAGGCAATACTACGGTGGTAAAGTTTTTGGTAAATCTCACGTATGGTTTTGGCACTAATGCCTTTGTACAGCAAGCTTTGATCTTTCAACTGCGCTGCTTTTTGTGTTTCTGAAAGTCTATAAAAATGTTGGGTATAGTTCGGACTAAAATGTTCCAAGCCCAAAGGTGCATATTCCATTGGGAAAAAGCCATTGGAACGCGTCAGCCAATGCAGCTTAAAGTTAGCCGTTGGTACACAGTCATGTTGATACTGCTGATCAAACAAATCTAAAAAGACTTCAGCAGAAGACTGTCCTGAGCCTAAAACTATGACATTGCCTTTGAGCTTTCTTTTTTTATGGGTTAAGTACTCTGCTGAATGAATGCACTTTTCAGGCACTTGTTGTTGTAACTTACGCAGACATTCAGGCAAATAAGGCTGGTTGCCCGAACCAATCACCAAGTTTCGACACAAGTAACGAACAAAACGGCCACCTTGCTCAACCACCACCTCAAAACCTTCGCTTTTGGCATAAATGGCCTTCACCGTCGATTGGTACTGTATATGACCCAGTTGATCTGCCACCCATTGGCAATAATGGTTATATTCACGGCGCGGAATATGAGGCTGCTCAAGGAAGTAGAACTTATATAAGCGCTGCTGTGATTTTAGGTAATTCAAAAAACTCAACGGACTGGTCGGATCGACCATCGACACCAAATCAGCCATGAATGGAACTTGCAAGACCGTATTGGGAAGTTGCATACCTGCATGCCAGTCGAACTGCGCTTTTTTTTCAAAAAACAGATAGTGCAATTCTGTCTTTTCATGCAACAAACTGGCTAGGCTTAAGTTAAATGGCCCAAGGCCAATCGCAATAAAATCAAGCATAGAGAGCATCCTCTTGTTTGATATATAGCGGATTGGCTAACTGAATATAGACAGACTGATTTTCAACGGGTGCAATCAATTCATCCAGTTCATATAAGCGAGTCAGTAAGTTACCCTTATAAGGCAGCGTCGGTTGATACAACAGACTTTGAATCAAACTACTCTCTGGATATTGCTTCAACAGGTCAAAGAGGTGTTGCTGTAAAACAGACAGTAAATCTTGCTCACTAACAAAACCTGTTGCACCGATGGCATTGATGATGCCAAACAAGGTATTGCCAAAGAAATAATAACTAAAGCGCTCATCGACAAAAGTCTTTGAACCTACCGCATGGGCCTTATCATGCAGTTCTGGAAATTGTTGTAAAATTTCATCTGCGAGTTCTTCGATATAATAAAAACCTTGGTTGTCCCGTAGCCATAGCCACTGTGGCCAGCCATCTTTCAATTCAACCAAGACATTTTGCTGATGTGACTCAAAGGCCATACCATAACGATGGTAGACGTACATGAGTGGCCTCAGACTGATGTTTAAAAAGGTCTTAAACCAATCATGAGCGATTTGTGCTTTATCATTTAACTTTTGTTGAGAAGCAATTTGATCAAATAATGCATTAAAACGATTACGTTCTTCTACGGGATGATCCTGACACAATGAAGCAATACACGTGACTTGCTGTTCGGGAATAAAAGGCTGATCACGCACAATACAAATCGTTTCATCGATGATTTCACCATCCAACTGAAGAGCAATCCACGCCGGATCATTCACCGCTTTTAGGCTTGGACATTGTTTTAAAATACTTTGCCCTAACTCACTGTGCCAAAGCCGATGCGTCATTTCACCGCGGTGACATTCTTTTGCTAAATTGACGCGGATAGAGTTGGTAATCATCACTGAAAGCGATGGTTTTAACATCCACGGCGCGTTAAAGCTCGCCAAAGTACGTACAGAAGTGGTTGGAGAAAATATCCATGCTTTTTCACCCAAATCAATGATTTTCAGTTTAGCTCTTAAACTTTTAAACCACGCTTTGCTTTGTAAATAGCGGGCTTGCCAGGGATGCAGTGGTAGCAGCTTGTAATGTGCATATGTAGCTAAAGTCTCAAGTTCCGATTCAGACAAATGCCATTTGATTTCTTGTTTAAGTTGTATTGAAAAATCCTGCTCAAGCGCTGTTCCTTCTGCAATATATTCCGGTGCCACCAGCCAATAATACAGCTGGGTCTGACCACAAGCTTTTGGTGAATATTTTTGCCAGTCCTCATGGACAAAACCTGTTCGGCTTTTCGGTGCAGGATGCATGCTATGACCTAAAATCAAAGCCTGTTCAGACTCTATGAAACCTTGCTCAACCTGTACGAGCGCATCAAAATCTTCTGCCCGAATATTTAAAAACTGTTGTAATGCGTCACGACTTTGAATCCAACGTTCAACCAAGGATGCTGCATCGACATGGCCTTCGGATTGTTGCACTAACTCTTCTAGTAGCAAACTAACCATGGCTACTGCGCTAAAGTTAAGCTTTTGGCCTTTTTGAAAAATTTGCGGTAAAGCCGCAATACGATGTCGCCCAACACGACTGACATAGCTTAATGGAACAAAAAGCTGTGCTTGGATTAAACTAAGCGGCAAAGATAACAGCGTCAAACCTTGGCTAAACGCGAGTTGAGTTGAATTTTGTTGATACTTCTCAAACAAGCTCGCCTTGCCTGTTTCTTGTGAGTATGCATTGACAAGATGCTGCATCGCCAAGCGATTGGCTAGCTCTTTCATCTGACCATTTCCTCTTTTTAAAGCTTATTCCAAGCTCATTTCATGTAATTATGTTTCTTAAAGGTGTTCACGTTGGCCAACGCTGCAAAAAGCATGTTAATGGTAATTATTATCATTTATCTTTGCAATTTTGTTTATTTTTGGAAATATACGCACTACACCAACATATATTATTGTTTTTTAATACTTTTAAAAGTTTAATCAGTTTTTCTAATAAAGCCTATACGAAATTACACCATAGCTTTAAATGATAGTTTATGAATTTATAATTGATTCGAACTATAAAATTTCCCTATATTTCATAAGGAAAAGCCCATTCAGGTGACTGAATGGGCTTTCATTTGTGCTCAAATTAATACTCAAAAGAGTTCAAGGCTTAAATCAAATAGGGGTGAAGCAGCGAAGACGCCACTGCTCTTTATTCATCGAGTACATCAGCAAAAGTGGCTGAAAGCACTTTTGCTAAATCCTGAGGTTTTAAACCGATATCTAAGCCGCGCTTCCCCCCACTGACATATAATTTTTCCAACTGTACTGCGCTTTGGTCAATCACGGTTTTTAACCTTTTTTTCTGTCCAACAGGACTAATCCCACCGACCAAATAACCGGTCAGTCGTTCTGCATCTTTAGGGTCGGACATTTTTAGTTTTTTTGCCCCCACTGCCTGTGCAACTTTTTTCAAATTTAACTGATGGTGTACAGGAAGAATCGCAACAAAATAGTTTTTTTCGTCGGTCACCAACAGTGTTTTAAACACCTCTTCGACACGTAGATTTAATTTTTCTGCGGCTTCAAGCCCGAAGCTTTTTGCATTGGCATCATGTTCATATTCATGAATAGAAAAATCGATTTTATTGGCTTTTAAAAGTTTGGTTGCAGGTGTCATTTCTGTTCAATATTTTCACTACATACTCGGTATTATATGCCTATTCAAAAAGAAAGTTTAGCGGTACGCCTATCATGAGCATCGAACTTACAGGCACTCAACGAATCAATGACTGTAAGTCCGATGTCAACTATGTATGCAGCTTGTTATCTCTGAAATATCCCAGTTTAGTCAGCACTTAATCCAAATTTCTTAAAGATTTGAGCACGGCGCTTTGGCAAAATATTGGCTTTGGTCAAATCACCTTCGTAGTGATCAAACACTCGTTGATCCATCATTTTGAACCACAGCTTTGGAATTAACGCTGGAATTAACATGGTGGCATAACCACTCGGTAGTTCTGGGGCTTCATCAAAATGTCTTAAGGCCTGAAATGGGCGGTTTGGATAGGCATGATGATCTGAATGGCGTTGTAACTGGTACAAGAATAAATTGGTCACAATGTTGTTATTATTCCAACTGTGTTCTGGCATGGTTCGCGCATAGCTGCCATCTTCTTTTTGGCTACGCTTTAAACCATAGTGTTCAATATAATTAATAATTTCAAACAGACTCACACCATAAAATGCTTGTGTCACCAGATATGGCGTCACTTTTTTACCAAACAATTTCAACATGGCTGCATGAAAACCAGCACTCATCGCCCATCCATGAAACAGTTCATTTTCTTTGGAGAAGAAAGACAGACATTTTCGTTTTAGGCGTTTATGTTCAATTTCAACAGCCGACTTCAGCCCACCGAAAACGGTGCGTGGCCAAAACTCATAAAAAGTCTCGCCCATTTTCGATGAAGCAGGATCTTCTGGCGTCGCAGCACGTTTATGGTGCCCATAAGGATGCTCAATGCGGAAATGGTTGTAGACCAACGGTGCTAAAGTCATATGTGACCAATAATGATCTGATTTTTTAGGACGGTGGCACAACTCATGTGCTGTATTTACCGCTACTCCATTAATTGCCCCCATGGAAACGCCCAATAATATTTGGTCGAGCATTGATACATTTTGGCGAGTCACCACATAACCTGCAAACAAATTGGCTGCCATTTGTAGCGGAATGAACAATTTCACAATACGGTCATAGTACGGGTCATTTACCAAGACCTTAATTTCATCATCCGAAGGATTATTTTCATCTGCACCGACCAGGCCATCTACCGCAGGAATAATGACATGCAGTAGCAACGGCCCACCCAAAGCGAAGATTTTCTTGGTGGGTTTCGGGCCAAAATGATAGCCCGCTAAAATGCCCATGCCAATCACAGGAAGCCCAGGACTCAATAACCAGCCAAAACGCTTTTTATCGATCCCTGCTGCATTTTTGACGACCACGCTAGCATTCGTCATTTTCACTGATGCATTCATTACCATTCTTCCAATTTTCTTGTTATGCCTTTATATTTCTAGAAATGGGACATAAAGAACAGTTGCTAACGTCCAAGAAAACAGCGTAATCGTCCTTGGCCTGAAATGACTTAAATTGACCCTAAATCAAATATTAAGCCTAAGATATAAAGACTAGAAATCGTAAAGTATGGATGCTTTAAGTAAAATTTTTGAAGATATACACCTCAACCAATCTGAGTACCTCTACCTTAAACCGCATGGTGAGTGGGTTTTTCGCTATACCGAACAATCAACCATGATGGCCTATGCGGTACTTCAAGGACAACTCACTATTTGTTTAGATGCTAAACAAATTATTGTTGCTGAAGTCGGAGACTTGATCTTACTCCCTTCGGGGCCAAGTCATGAGTGTCGCGCCTCAACTACCGACCAACTGTTAGAAGTATTCGATATTTCTGACTCATTTGCCCAAAACCAACACAAAGAAGTCTCTTTTGGCAGTGATGCGACACAACAAAAAACTGTGATCTTGGCCTTACATGCACATATGGACCCCATTATGGCGCGTCCTTTAGTACAGGCCTTACCCGCGTTTATTCACCTTCAACACAAAGATCTCAGCACGGTTCCTGAATGGTTGCAAATTGGGCTGCAGTTTCTCGCTCTAGAAGTCCAACGTATACGCCCAGGTCGCGACAAAATTTTGGATCATTTGGTGAGTATTTTATTAATTGAATGTGTACGTGATTATATTGACGCGCTGCAAGACTCGAACAATTGGCTGAGTGCTTTATCTCATCCTGAACTCTCCAATGCTCTTGCAAAAATTCATGCGGAACCTGCACAGCCTTGGACAGTTGAGTCCCTTGCAGAACAGTGTTGTATGTCACGGTCTAAATTTGCCACATTGTTTAGCCAAATTTTAGGCACCAGCCCTTTGGCTTATTTGCAACAACACCGTCTGCGTTTAGCCGCCCAATACCTGCGTAATGGACAAGGAACCATTCAGCAAATTGCACATCGGGTCGGATACAACTCAGAAACGGCTTTTAGCCAAAGCTTTAAACGACAGTATCAAATGAGCCCAAGCCAATATAGAAATAATCCAAACCCAACTTAAAGTGCCCGTCCTTAATGGTTTAATAGCAATCTTCTCTCAGCTTATGTCTTTGTCCATCAAGATAAATACCCTGAACTTGCAGACAAAGATTAGCATCTTGTGAAAATCACACTATAATATCCCGCATCCTTGCTAGAGATGGCTTCAAACCACTGCTTGTTTGTTCTTTTTCGCTCTAGCCACACTTTTTTAAGTCCAATTTTCATCCGTGATTCGGCTTATTTTTCAATATTTTATCTCTTGTGTGTCCATGCTGACATATAAGAAAATTTAGGTGCCAGCATGGAAATCAAGGTTAATTATCTCGATAATCTTCGCCAAGAAGCGAAGTTCGATGATTTTACAGTCATTGCCGATCAACCGATTCGCTACAAAGGTGATGGCTCTGCACCCGGTCCATTTGACTACTTTTTAGCATCTTCTGCGCTTTGTGCAGCTTATTTTGTCAAAGTGTATTGTTTAGCACGCGACATTCCAACCGACAACATTCGCTTGTCTCAAAACAACATTGTTGACCCTGAAAACCGCTATAAACAAATTTTCAAAATTCAAGTTGAACTCCCTGCAGACATTTCAGAAAAAGATCGCCAAGGTATTTTGCGCTCTATCGACCGTTGTACGGTTAAGAAAGTAATTCAAACAGGCCCTGAGTTTATTATTGAAGAAGTAGAAAGCATTGATGCTGACGCTCAAGCCCTGCTTATTCCAAGCCTTGCATCCGAAACCAGTACCATCATTGCGGGTAAAGACCTGCCTTTAGAAGAAACCATTGCCAATATGTCAGGTATTTTGGCTGGTCTAGGCATGAAAATTGAAATCGCTTCTTGGCGTAATATTGTGCCAAATGTGTGGTCTTTACATATTCGTGATGCTCAATCGCCCATGTGTTTTACCAACGGTAAAGGGTCAAGCAAAGAAAGCGCTTTAGCTTCTGCGCTGGGTGAGTTCATTGAACGTCTGAACTGTAACTTCTTCTATAATGACCAGTTCTGGGGTGAAGACATTGCCAATGCAGAGTTTGTGCATTATCCAGATGAAAAATGGTTCATGCCAGGTCCAAATGGTGAAATGCCAGAAGGTGTACTGGATGAGTACACCCTTGAAATTTATGACCCTGAAGAAGAACTGTTAGGTACGCATTTATACGACACCAATTCGGGGAAAACTGAGCGCGGTATTTGCTCTTTACCTTTTGTTCGCCAGTCTGATGCTGAGGTAGTTTACTTCCCATCAAACTTGATTGAAAACTTATACCTTAGTAACGGGATGAGTGCAGGAAACACCTTAGCTGAAGCACAAGTACAGTGTTTGTCTGAAATTTTTGAGCGTGCGGTAAAACGTGAAATTTTGGAAGGTGAACTGACCCTGCCAGATGTACCGCAAGAGGTTTTAGCGAAATATCCTAGCATTTTAGCAGGTATTCAAGGTTTAGAAGAGCAAGGTTTCCCTGTACTGGTGAAAGATGCCTCTCTAGGCGGTCAATACCCTGTAATGTGTGTGACGTTAATGAACCCACGTACAGGTGGTGTATTCGCCTCTTTCGGTGCACACCCAAGCTTTGAAGTTGCGCTTGAGCGTAGCTTAACCGAGCTATTACAAGGTCGTAGCTTTGAAGGTCTGAACGACTTACCTCGCCCAACATTTAGGTCAAATGCGGTCACTGAACCCAATAACTTTGTTGAGCACTTCATTGACTCAAGTGGTGTGGTGTCATGGCGTTTCTTTAGTACCAAATCGGACTATGACTTTGTCGAGTGGGACTTTACCAATCAAGGCCAAAACTCAAATGCTGATGAAGCTGATGAACTGTTCGGTATTTTGGAAAATATGGGCAAAGAAGTCTATATGGCCATTTACCAACATTTAGGTGCAACAGCCTGCCGTATCTTGGTGCCCGGTTACTCAGAAATTTACTTGGTTGAAGACTTGGTTTGGGATAACACCAACAAAGCACTACTTTACCGTGAAGACATCCTCAACTTACATCGTTTAGGCGACGAACAGCTTGAAGCTCTGGTTGAACGTTTAGAAGAATGTGAGCTAGACGACTATACTGAAATCAAGACTTTGATCGGGATTGAGTTTGATGACAATACCGAATGGGGTCAATTGACTCTACTTGAACTTAAACTACTCATCTATCTTGCATTAGAGCAGTTTGAGGAAGCGAAAGACTTGGTTGAAGCATTCTTACAATACAACACCAATACCGTTGAACGTGGTCTGTTCTACCAATGCATGAATGTCGTACTCGAAGTGATGTTGGATGACGACATGGAACTGGAAGAATATGAAGCCAACTTCCGCCGTATGTTCGGTGATGAACGTATGGATGCAGTAATAGGCACAGTTGAAGGTCGTATTCGTTTCTATGGTTTAACCGAAACCAGCATGAAACTTGAAGGCTTAGACCGTCACTTACGTTTAATCGACAGTTATAAAAAGTTACACGCTGCACGTGCCAAGGCTGTTGGACTAAAACCTTAAAATAAAAAGAAACAACCCAAATACGTTTGGGTTGTTTCTCACTGCACTATTACGATGTTTTAAAAAAAATTAATCTAAAATATTTAAAATCGCCTCAACAGGATTTTCACTATTACCTGCAAGTAACTGTTTATGCATGGTAATGTGCTGCATAGCCTGAATCTGTGCGGTTTCAATATTCATTAATTTTTCAATTTCAGCCGCCAATTTCTCAGGTGTTGCATCTTTTTGAATTAATTCTTGTATTACTTTCTTGCCCGCAATAATATTCGGCAATGAATAATATTGAATCTTGATCAAGAATTTCACCACATGATAGGTGAGCCAATTCAACTTATAGAAGGTCACCATTGGTCGGTGTAACAGCATAGCTTCTAAAGTTGCTGTACCCGATGCTAAAGCCACAATATTGGCTGCATTCATAACTTGGCGCCCAATCTTCGACTCGGTGCCTGAGTTTTCAAGCAAGTCAATTTGATCGACCAGTGCTTTTGGATACTGAGTAAGCAAAGCTTCGATTTGTTGCTTACGTGCATCATTGATTGCTGGTATCACAAAGCGATAGTTTGGATATTTGGCGTAGAGCAATTTTGCAGCATCTAAAACCAGTGGACCGAGCTTTTCAATTTCACCACGTCGACTTCCCGGCAATAAGGCAATATGCTTTTGGATCACATCTAAACACAGTTCTTCTTTGGCTTGTAAAATTGGGTTTTCCAAAGGCAATTGGCTCGCCAAGGGGTGTCCTACAAACGCAGCAGGAACATCCCATTTTTTATAAAATGCTTTTTCAAACGGAAATAAACACAGTACCAAATCAATAGAAGCTTTGATGCCATGAACCCGTCCCTGACGCCATGCCCAAACGGAAGGACTAACATACTGCACAGTTTTTATGGGCAATTGTTTTTGTTTTAAACTTTTTGAAAGACGCAAATTAAAATCTGGCGCATCGATACCAATAAATACATCGACAGGATTGGTAGCCCACTTCTCTACCAGTCCATCACGCACCGCAAAAAGCTTTTTAATGTCTTTCAGAACCTCAACCAACCCCATGACCGATAAAATATCCATCGGATAAAAGCTCTTGAAACCCTCTGCAATCATTTGCGGGCCACCAATACCCTCAAATTCTGCATCAATTCCTTGCTCACGAAAACTGCGAATAAGTTTAGCACCTAAAGTATCACCTGATACTTCACCCACTACGATTCCAATTTTAAGTTTCCGAATTTGCAAAGCATTATTCCTTATTTTTCAACCCATGCATCATAACATAGCGTCTTTTGGGATGGGTATTGATCGGCTCTTTCTATTTATGCTGCAGATATAAAATGAGTGACTTATTTGATTTATATGAAGAGCACAAAAATAGTTGAGTTAATTTCAATTTTCGATCATTTAAATATTGCATAAGATGCCTATTAGAACATAGAATTACTGAGAATCATTATCGTTAATTTCATCTGTGCTTGGTTGCTCTATTTACGCTGCTCAATCCTAGTATTTTGGCTACGTAGATTGCTTATACGCATAATAGAGATAATTGTGTTTTGCTTAATAAATTTAGGTTCAATGCTTAGTGAGTACAACGTTAAGCCCCCCTTTATGACTTCATTCATGTGATCTTTATGTCCCTAAGTCAGCTTAAATACCCTATAACCGTTATGTCCCGGTTTTTGATCGCATTTGGCTTAGGCTATTTATGTACATCCATGTTATCAGAACTACTAACCCTTAGTTTTTACCCTCACTTAGCTAAAGCAGAATCCATTTATTTGGCAGCTTTTCTATCTCTTATTTTCTTTATCATTTTTGTCATTTTGAGCTTTTGTGTTCAATCCCTGAAAAAGTTAAGCGCTTCAACTATTTCTCTTTCCCTTTGCTTTTTTCTATTGCTGAAGTTCGTAGGTTAAACCATGCAAAAATCTGTTCGCCAATCAATGGCATGGCTACACTCTTGGCTTGGACTAACACTGGGATGGTTATTATTTGCCATTTTTTTAACAGGTGCTACGACCTATTATCGTCATGAAATAAATTTGTGGATGCAACCGCAATTTGCCACCATACAAGTCAAACAAGACACTGCGATGAAGTCGGCATATCAATACTTACAAAAAATGCTGCAGATGCGCAAAGTTGGTATATCGGCGTAGCTAGTCCGAGTTCACCTGTTAATAAAATCTACTGGCAAAAGGCCGATGGTGGCTACGAAAATAAGACTTTGGATGCGAACACAGGTAAAGAAGTCACCTTGTCTGCAACCCAAGGCGGTGAGTTTTTCTATGGCTTTCACTATCAGCTGTACGGTGTGCCCTATTTTATCGGTAGGCTTTTAGTCACGATTGCTGCCTTCTTAATGTTGATCATCCTCATTTCAGGCATCATCACACACAAAAAGATATTCACCGAATTCTTTACCCTAAGAGCCTTCAAAGGGCAACGTTCGTATCTAGACTTTCACAATGTTACCTCTGTCATTGCTTTACCCTTTTTCCTGACCATTACATTCACTGGTTTAGCCATTTTCTTTTATCTCATTCTTCCCAATGGCATGAAGAAACTTTACCCAGAGCAACCGTTCCAATATTTTGATGAAATTAGAAATATGAGCATCAGCTCTGAGGCTAAACCGACACCTGCTACGATGCATCCAATTGAATACTTCATACAACAATCTGAGCAGCGTTGGGGTAAAACAGAAATTGGCAATATTACAGTCAAACACCCCAATACCAATATCGCTCAAGTGAACTTGGTTGAGTCAACTGACCGAAGCATCACGCGAAACCAAGCCCAACTCAGCTTTAACGGCGAATCTGGTGCCCTGCTCGGTGACACTCAGAATAATAGTGCAATTGCCACGCTCAATAATGGAGTCTATGGTTTACATATGGCACACTTTGCGCAGCCCTTATTACGCTTTGCGTTATTCTTCTCAGGGCTTTTAGGCTGTGCCATGATTGCATCTGGGCTTTTACTCTGGAGCTTAAAACGTCAGCTACAAAATAAAAAACAAAGTTTCCACTTTGGACACTATATGGTTAACCGCTTAAATACGGCTGCCATCATTGGCTTGCCAGTTGCCATGCTCAGTTATCTTTGTGCAAACCGTTTCCTTCAGTTAGAAGCAGGTCAACTCAACTACGAAATCTACGCATTTTTCGGCACTTGGTTACTCAGTTTAGTCATTGCATTGCTCACTCCACAGCAACACCTTTGGAAAACTCAACTGGAAGTCTTCATTTTCCTGACTGTATCTTTGCCTATTTTCAATCTTTACTATTTAATCAGCCACCAGTATGTGCATGACTTGAATGAATATTGGTTATTTTTGCGAGTTGATCTTATGATCGTCATCCTTGCGATATTGGCTATTTTCTTACATCAAAAAGTTCAGCCCATTCAACAAAAAGCTGTACAAAAAATTCAGAAAAAATATGTCAACCCTACGATTCAGGAGTCCAACTCATGATCTACCTGATTGTAGGACTTCTCATCACTTTCGCGTGCTATGTGTTATTTCTGGTGAGCGATAAGCAGCGCCCTAAAACTCAAAAGTCACGTTGGGCCAAGTGTGCGGAACATTATCAAATCTGCCGATATCTGGCTTTTGGTGTACTGTCCACGGCATTAACTTTATTGATTCAATACACGGGTCGCGGTGTGGGAAGTGTCAGTTTATTTGTATTTGCAACCCCTATACTTTTTATACTGATTCTGAGCATCAATGACTTAAAACCCAAAAAACAGCTCAATCTAAGTAAGTATTTACTCTACAACTCACACACTTTTTTATTTCGATCATGAGCCAAATAAAAAGGTGTGTGCAAATATATGAGCCAGAACTATCTCAACGGAATTTTAGAGACTAGGGCCTGTTGACATTTTCTGTTCAAAAAAATAGCGAGAAAGTAAAATTTAATCGCCAAACCAAATTTACTTCTCGCTATGCCTCGTACAATGCTGAATGATCAACACTGGTCTAAGTTACTTTCTATTTTCCGAAATTTTGATATCTATTTCAAATCTAATTTGAGAAATTTTGTCGAAGCAATACTTTATAGAATAAGAACAGGCTGCCCATGGCGTGATTTGCCTAAAGAATTTGGTTCGTATAACTCAATCTTTAAAAAATATAATCGTTGGTGTAAAAATGATAAGTTAATGAAAATATTTAAATTAATTTCTTCAAATGCTGATATGGAATGGGTTTTTATTGATGCTAGTCATGTTCGGGCACACCAACATTCTGCTGGAATAAAAGATCAGGATATTTCTAAAAGCATTGGTGGAAATAGTTCTAAAATACACTTAGCTGTTGATGCGGATGGCAATCCAATCGAAATTATTATCTCCGATGGAACGATACATGATGTCAAGATTGCTCCCAAAATGATTGAAAAACTTGATTTGAGTGAAACGGAAGTATGTTGTGCAGACAAAGGATATGACTCTGAATCATTAAGAGAACAAATATCTGTGAAAAAAACTAAAGCGAATATTCCAAGAAAATCAAATACTCAGTCAAATAATGATCATATGGATTGGTATTTATATAAAATCAGACACTTAGTTGAGAATGCATTTTGTAGGTTAAAGCAGTTCAGAGGAATAGCAACAAGATATGATAAGCTAAAGTGTAGCTATGAGGGGGCAGTTGCATTAGCTTGTATATTTATTTGGCTACCTTTATCGGGTAAATTCTATACTTGAAATGTCAACAGACCCTAATCAAAATCATTTAAGTTGAAGCATCATTTTGGCTGGACACTTTTTATTTCCCTCATTTTCAATTTACTTGTGTTTATTTGTTTCCCAAGCAGCTGGATCCCCACTCAGGTTCACAGTAAAACCTTTGATGAACTCACCGTTGAAATTTAAACAACAGCATCATTTATGGATCGCAAACTGCGCATTGATGGGAGAACCTGTTCAAACACTATGTGACCAGTCATCACATCGTCACCAATTTACGGCAAAGCAGGTCGAGGTTTACTATTTGGAGCGTATTTTTTGGAACCTAAAAAATGCAAAAAAGGAGGCATTTATTCATCAGATCACATTAGCTGATTCACGTCTGCAACACTTAGATATGACCTATAGCACGACCGCAGCGAATTTTGAGCAATAGAAAAAGCATCAGCTAGCCCCTCTTTATGTTATACGAACACTCATAAGTTTTAATCTATTATGGTTACTGATAATTGTAGACATAAAAATAAAAACGCGGCTACAGCTCAAATAATCTTTTCTATATCTCTTTTTAGAATAAGTAAATCAACAATCAAGACAACGACTTATATGAAAACGTCATAAGATATGCACGTTTTTTGATATTTTGGCATATAACAATGTTTGGTCCACTCGAATTTATTCTCGCAGGTGTTTTAGTCGGTTTTTGTGTGGGAATTACTGGTGTAGGTGGTGGTTCATTAATGACACCGATCCTCATTAGCCTTTTCAGAATTGAACCTCACATTGCCATTGGTACAGACTTGCTCTATGCCGCAATTTCAAAATTCTGTGGTTCATTTGTACATGCCAAAAAGCTAAATATTGTGTGGCCAATTGTGCTTTGGCTTGCAATTGGCAGTATTCCTGCTTCCTTTGCAACGCACTGGGTACTCGACAACTATTTGAGCCAGTCTACCCACTACAAAGCCGTGCTCACCATGGTTTTAGGCTTCATGTTGACCATTACAGGTTTATCGATTGTCTTTCGTAATCAAATTGAAAAATTTTTCAACAAACTACGTAAAGATGATCTCCCAGATATGACCGAAGACTTAGAAAAAGTTCAGCTTCAAACCAGCAATAAACGTAAGTACATTGTGATGATGGGTGTGGTTCTTGGGGTCTTCGTGACACTATCATCAGTTGGTGCAGGTGCTTTCGGAATCATGGCTTTGGTCATTATGTTCCCCAACCTACCGATGATTCGTATTATTGGTTCTGACGTTGTACATGCGGTGTTACTTACGTTCGTTGCAGGTATGGGTCACATGACTTCAGGCAACGTGGACTTCCATCTTCTTATGTGGTTATTGGTCGGTTCAATTCCAGCAATTATTATTGGAACACTGATTAGTTCACGCCTTCCTGAAAAAATCATCCGTAAAGTGTTAGGTATTACTCTGTTTGCGCTGGGTGTCAACTTCATGTTGAATCCGATCAAAGCCAAACCAGTGAAGCCAGCCGAAACCTCTCAAGTCATTCAAATTTCAACAGTTAAGAATGCCTCAGTGTAGGCATTCTGATTTAAAATAAACCTAAGATTCATCACTTTTTTTTCAAAGATTCATTCGACTTTTTTATAACCTTTTATCAGCTAAACCGTGTTATATTCAGCTTATAAAGCAACTTAATACGATCGAACCAGTGACGGCAATGAATACTCTACAGTCAAACTCTATTACCCAAAACGACATCGATGACGTGAATTTACAAAGCATTCATCCGCTAGTTACCCCTGCGGAATTAAAAACTGAATTGCCTCTCACTGAGTCTGCATATCAAACTGTACTTCACGGTCGTGAAACGATTCGCAATATTTTAGATGGTAAAGACAAACGCATTTTTGTGGTGATTGGCCCATGTTCAATTCATGACCCAGTTGCTGCTCACGAATACGCAGACCGTTTAAAAGTTTTAAGCGATAAAATTAAAGACTCAATCTATATCGTAATGCGTGTTTATTTTGAAAAACCACGTACCACAGTGGGTTGGAAAGGTCTGATCAATGACCCTGACATGAATGACTCATTCAACATTGAAAAAGGTTTACGCATTGGTCGTAAACTTTTGGTTGAGTTAAATGAAAAAGGCTTGCCATGTGCGACTGAAGCACTCGATCCAAACTCACCACAGTACTACCAAGACTTAATCACTTGGTCAGCGATTGGTGCACGTACCACTGAAAGCCAAACACACCGTGAAATGTCTTCTGGTCTTTCTTCACCCGTAGGTTTCAAAAACGGTACAGACGGTGGCTTAACTGTTGCAACTAATGCCATGCAGTCGGTGAAACATGGTCACCACTTCTTGGGTCTAAACAACCAAGGTCAAGTCTCTGTGATTCGTACTTCAGGTAACCCATACGCACACGTGGTACTTCGTGGTGGTAATGGCAAGCCAAACTACGATGCTGGTTCTGTAGCAGAAGCAGAAGCAGCATTGGCTAAGGCAAAAGTCAGCACCAAAATCATGATTGACACCAGTCATGCAAACTCGAACAAAGACCCGTTCCTTCAACCACTTGTTCTTAAAAATATTACCGAACAAATTATTGATGGAAATAAATCTATTATCGGCATTATGGTTGAAAGTCACCTTAAAGGTGGTCGTCAGGAAATTCCTGAAAACCTATGCGATCTTGAATACGGCAAGTCAGTAACCGATGGTTGTATTGACTGGGATACCACAGAAAAGGTATTACTAGAGATGTACGAAGCACTCAAAGACGTTTTACCGAACCGTTAAGTTTTTAAAACGCCATCTTCGGATGGCGTTTTTCATTCTAAGATTAAGAAATAATTATGAACGCTATTGAAACACACTTAAGCCAAACACTTAACTTTCAATTTATCCACGAGCATTTGTTTACTTCTGGACAACCGACTGCTGAGCAATTACAGCAAATTAAAGAGTATGGCGTAAACACGGTCATCAATCTTGCGCTCAGTAATAGCAATAACTATTTAGCCAATGAAGATCAAATCTGTTTAGAGCTCGGTTTGAACTATATACATGTGCCGATTTCATGGGATACACCGTCTGATGATCAATGCTTATTGGTCTTAGATATGATTGATCATTTGGTTCAAGAACAAACCATTTGGGTCCATTGTTCAGAAAATTATCGAGTCAGTAGTTTAATGTATTTATATCGTCAATATTATATGAATATCGATATGCCAACCGCACATGAAGCCATGCATCAAATTTGGGAACCCAATGACACATGGACAGGTTTGACGCATGCTGTTGCCTTACAACTTCAAGGTCGTAAAGCAACACAAGAATTAAAGCTGGCTATGATCAATCCTGATCATTTTGCATGAGAAATCAGCACTGTTGCTGTAGATAAAATACCTTCCTGACGACCCGTAAAGCCCAGTTTTTCCGTGGTCGTTGCTTTAATGCTAATCTGCGTGATTTCAACATCAAGAACGTCCGCAATGCTTTGGCGCATCGCTAAATTATGCGGTGCCAACTTCGGACGTTCACATGCCACAGTAATGTCTGCATTATTTAACTGATAACCACGATCTAATATGAGTTGATAGACATGTTTGAGTAATACACGACTGTCTGCTCCTTTAAAGCGAGGATCGGTATCGGGAAAATGCTGACCAATATCCCCTAAAGCCAACGCACCCAATAATGCATCTGTTAAAGCATGCAAAACCACATCACCATCTGAATGTGCTTTTAAGCCGTGTGTATGTGGAATTTGAATACCTGCCAGTGTGACAAATTCACCCTCTTCAAAAGCATGTACATCAAGTCCCTGTCCAATTCGAATATGTGCAACCATGCTCAGTTTCCTTTAAGAAATAAATGATTGAAATCTTGTATTCACGCTTTCTCTTTCGCTATAGTTACAAGCAGCGCAACATAGTGAAAGTATAAGCGATCATGCTGTTGAAAACCGACATAAAACTTATGAAAAAATTTAGTATTTTAGTGTGTCTAAGTTGTCTTTGTACCAGCTTTAGTTATGCTCAAGTCATTGACTGTGATGATCCGACTTCATCTAGCCTTAAAAAGATCTGTAGCGATCAATTTAAAGACATTCGACAAAAATTAGACACGCAATCCATGACTGCTTTTTTAATCAGTGATGCGCCGCAGCGTTTATTGGTCGATACCCATCAGCTATGGCTAAACCGCCTACAGCAGTGTAAATCCTTAGCATGCTATCAGCAGCAGATGGACTTCCGAATTGATGATCTGAACTTCTACACATCATTAAATCAAAGTTTGACGCAACACTATTTAAAGTTTGAACATGGGGCCATTGCTAAACAACCTGTGCACCTACAAGTGCATCAGCTGTCTAAAGATAAAATTAAGATTGAAGGTATTGCATATCGTAGCCCCAATAACCGCATAGAAACCCAAACCATTTCGTTTTTGGCCTACACTACACCCGATCAAAAGCAAAATATTACCGATAATGAAAACAACTGCCACTACCAGTTCAACTTTCAAAAAGCCATTCTTTCTGTAAAAAGTGAAAGTAAAGCATGTAATCGTTTTGTTGGCGTGTACCGTGTTTATGACTAAGCCGGCAAACAAATCAAAATAATGGACATCGGGAGGCTAAAGTCGTGCAAGTACTCAAGCAATGCTGCAACCTCCTAGAACAGAAAAAATTGACCATTGCTTTTATCGAAAGTGCCAGTTCAGGTTATCTATCCAGTCAGTTTTCGATTTATAAACATAGCGGAGCAGACATTTTACTCGGTGGACTGGTGAGTTATGACCCCAGTATCAAATGTGAAATTTTAAAGATTGATCCTGCACTTATTCAGCAATATACAGCGGAGTCAATTGAAGTCACTGAAGCTATGGCACTTCAAGGTCATCGACTGTTTGGTCATGCCGATATTATTGTCTCCTGTACAGGTTTGCTCAAACCTGGTGGAAGTGCCACACCTGAGAAACCTGAAGGCACCTTTTACATTGCCATTCATTATCAAAACAGTTTAAGCACTTACCATTATTTACTACTAGGCAGTGCGCTCGAGCGACTTGATCAGCTTACGAAAAACGTAGCTCAAATGGTCATTCAACGTATTCAAAATGCTTAAATCTTTACACTAAATTTAATTTTTCTACATTTAAAACCCTTAAACTGAACCATAATCAATAAAAATGTGAAGCGCTTCATGATGATGAAAATAATCCATCCTCTACTTTTCAGCACCTTATTTTTTTCAAGCCACAGTTTTGCAACTGTAGGGGGACCACAAAATATTGAAGTTTTAGGTCTTGACCAAGCTGATCAAAAAATTTATGTGATGCGACATTATTTAGATGGTCGTGGTCGTTTGCCACAATTGTATTATTATCAACTCAACAGCAAAACACCCTCCAAACTGATTGAAGTAAAGTCTTTATATATCAATCCAAAAACTCAAAAAATTGACTATGATCAAGACAGTCAAAAGTTTGACCGTGACATTGCAAAAATAAAAAAACGACTCAAAGCTTTAACGCCGGTTCCACCCAAACAGGTTAAAATTCAAGTCATTAGTAAAAAGACTTCAAAAGAACCCTCTTGGTATGACCCTAAAGTCTCCATCCTGAAGTTTAGCTATCAATATCAAGTGAAATACAGCAATTTGAAAAGTCCAGCTCACAAAGCGGTAGACTATAAAAATGGGCTGCGCATTTCGCAAAGTTATAAAGTTCCTAATCAACAAAAAGCGTTGGTAACTGTTCAATATCTCGGAATTCCTTTTGAAACAGGTTATAACATTGAAGATCCTATACTTCTCACCCGATAAAAAATAAGGTCTCAAATTATAAAAATGAGACCTTATTTAGATCATGTGTTATCGCGTTATGCGGCAGCACGCTCCTCAATCGGTACAACTTTACGCAGCTCAGGCCCAGTATAGTCCGCACTTGGGCGAATAATACGGTTGTCTGCGCGTTGTTCCATCACATGCGCTGCCCAACCTGTGACACGGCTCATCACGAAGATTGGTGTGAATAATTTGGTCGCAATATCCATGAAGTGGTAAGCCGATGCATGGAAGAAGTCTGCGTTAAAGAATAATTTCTTTTCACGCCACATCACTTCTTCACAACGTACTGATACTGGGTACAGGACCGTGTCACCGACATCTTTCGCTAAGCGCTCTGACCAAATTTTGATGATGCCATTACGTGGGTCGTTGTCTTTGTAGATTGCATGTCCAAAGCCCATGATCTTTTCTTTACGTTCTAATTTGCCCAGCATTTCTCGCTCAGCTTCTTCAGGGGACGTCCAGTTCTCAATCATTTCCATCGCAGCTTCGTTTGCTCCACCGTGTAATGGACCACGCAGTGAACCAATTGCACCAGTAATACATGAATGCATATCGGATAAGGTGGATGCGCATATCAGTGTTGAAATTGCATTACTGTCTTCTACAGCAGCTATTATGTCTGCCGTTTCCCCTGAAAAAGCAACCGCAGCTGGAGCTATTGAGGGTATGGCTTATGAGCTCGGGGCTGGTTTGGGAGTTGCTATTTTTGGATTGTTACTTTCATTATTCTATGCCCAAGCTATTGTTTTACCAGAGATGCTACCTGCAAATATGCTTACTGAGGCAAGCTCTTCAATTGGTGAAGCGATCTCACTGCTTCGACATTTGGACCCAGCGTTGATGCAAGAGCTTAAACAAGCAGCTTCAGACGCTTTTATTCATTCACATAGTAAAGTGCTCACTATTTCAGGTGTGATGTTTTTAATTCTCTCTATCTTTGTTTGGCGAGCTTTACCAGATAAAGTGAAATCTACTGATTCCTAAATTATATATAATATTCAATAATTTATAGTTAAGAATAACGGAGCTTTATGCAATAGATTGCATAAAGCTTCATTTAACTTATCAGCACGGCTTGATAACTTAAAATTTTAAATGATGAATAGTCTCTAAAGTTTTAGACATGAGTTATTTATAGATTTTCAATTACATTTAGTATTATGACATTTTCAATATTTTTAGGGTCGTATTTGATTTTTACGCTTTTTCCAACGGCATATTTTGCAGTATCACTTTTTCTCATGATCACTTTAAATTTATCAGTGAGAATTTCATTTCCATCGATGTTGAGACGCAACTGCATAAAAAATAGCGGTTGATATTGAAATTTAATAAGAGAATCTAAGTAATAAACAATTTCAGCCTCTGTCTCTTTGCCTCTTATAGATCTACAGATCTTATAGTAAATATCTTTTAATAATATTTTCCAGAACACTAATATTACAAGCCCGCCAATTATAAACGAGAAAAAAATGAGTAACGGATTCACCGAATAAGCCCTCATAGAGACCAAACTTACCTTAGCCAATCTCTATATTAAAAAGACATTTAGGAAATATGAGATTGATTCAGATGGTCATAAGTCAGAATTAAAACCTTCAAAATGAAATTCAATGACAAGACAACATTATAAGTATGTAAGCTTTCTGATTTTTTAATTGCTTACATAGTGCTTACAAGAAATTAACTATAAAAAAACCACTTAGGATTAATACACCTAAGTGTTTGATATATATGGTGGGCCCAGACGTTACCATACTCAATTTTAAGTATATGTTTCATATATATTTATTATTATTGAATGAAATATGATACAAACTCGGATACATACATTATTTATGTTATTTTTTTGTAATTATTTTCATTTAATTTCCCCGCAAACCGAATTACATTTTTTCAGGCTAGTTAATTAAATAACATTTACATTAGACTTCTTGCGTTAGTCAAAATTTAAACAGCAGCAAGCTATATTTTAGAAGGTTTAGCTGATTCAAAAATTAGGTATAAGCATACTTTTACAAGAGATCTAATGTATAGGATCTTTAAACCAAATCCTCGCTTACAGAAACACTCTCGTCTAAACGATACATTTCATCATCTATAATAGCTACTTTTGTAAACTCCCCCCAAAAATCTACAGTTGATGCATCGTATGACTCGACTTCCCATCTAGAACCGTCATCTAAAACAACCACTCTGCCCTCGTATTTAATCTCGTGTATATCACCGACTTTGTGCTGTCCCATCCCAAATAAACGTAAGCCCCACTGTAATATAGCCTGCTGTTCAGATTCAGAAAGACTATAAATACCAGATGCCGCAATTTCCTCAGCTCTCATTAACTTTTCTATTTCAAAATTCATATTTACCACCATTGTTAAAATTTACTTAAGACTTAATGATCTCTTTCACTGTGATTTTCACATCACCACTTGGCAAAGATAAGGTTGTACTGTCATCTATCGTTAGTCCCATTAATGCTTGACCTAAGGGACTATTAACATGTGTAATACCTTCCTGGAAATTGTTAAGATTATTAGAAATCTTAACATTCATTATTTTTTCAGGATGCCTACTATCCAAATATCTCACCAGATCACCCGCCTCTATTATTTCAATAATATTATCGTGTGATTCATTTTCTGTTTCAAATTCAAGTAAATATTGCTTCTCAATATTAATGCTTGTTGGCCGTGTTATTTGGGTATTAATAGTATCTTGTATATCAACAGCCGGTTTTAATACTCTCAATTTTTCCAACAAAATTTGCATTTGTTCTTGCGAATTTTTAAACCAGTCTGTTGACCAAATCCGATGTATATTCCAACCCAAACTTTCTAGAATTTGTTGGCGTAAACGATCACGATCTCTACTAGATTTTGCAGAATGATAAGTTGCACCATCGCACTCAACTGCTAACAAATATTCTCCTGGATTAGCTGGATTTTTGACAGCAAGATCTAAAAAGTATCCTGCAACACCAAGTTGAGGTTCACATTCATATCCATGCTTCTCAAGCGCTTTAATGACTGCTATTTCAAAGTCACTATCAGGTGCTTTACCAGTTACTTTTTCTTCATGTAAAAAACCAGTTTCGCAGTATCTTAAGAATGCCTTTAATGCAGTTACACCTTTACTACTTGATTCAGATGATAAAATATCAGATGAATTCATAGATGAAATTACATGCATTCTCTTCTTTGAACGGGTAAACAGTACATTGAGTCGTCTCCAACCTGAACTTTGGTTAATCGGACCAAATCTTTGAAATACTTTACCCCCAACCTGTGACGGCCCATAAGTCATGGATATGACAATAACATCTCTTTCATCACCTTGGACATTTTCAAGATTCTTAACAAATACAGGTTCATGAGATTTCATTTTTTTATCATAAAGATCCTGCAACCTAGAATCTTTTGATAGTCTGAGTTCTAATTGACTTTCGATTTCATCCCGTTGCTGACTATTCATCGCAACTATACCAATTGACTCTTCTTTATCTTGAAGAATTAATTCACATACTTCATCTACAACACTTTGTGCTTCTTTATAGTTTCGCCCTGAATCAAATATGCCAGATGCCTTCTTATATCGGATACCAAGTTCTGGAGAACTTTGAATAGGTGATGGGAACAAAACAAGGTCAGAGTCATAAAAGTATTTATTAGAGAAGGCAATTAATGATTGATGACGCGAGCGATAATGCCAACGTAAACGCCTCTTCTTAAACATTGAGACTGAATCTAAGATACTTTCAGCATCCTCTACTCCAACAAGTTCATCTTCATTTGCATCGTCAAAGTTAACTGATGTGCTGAAAAAGCTTGTAGGTGGTAATTGTTTTGGATCACCGACAATAATTGCACTTTTGCCTCTAGCTAATGCTCCAATCGCATCTTCTGGCAAAATTTGAGATGCTTCATCCATCACAACCAAATCAAAATCAAAAAGTCCTGGCTTTAAGTACTGAGCAACAGACATAGGACTCATCATGAAACATGGTTTTAATGCTTGAATTGATTTAGGTGCTCTTTCTAGCAAAGACCGAATTGGAATATGTCTTGTTTTTTTTGAAACCTCTTTTGCAATTAATGAATATTCTGTTAAATCAGATACTCTACCATAAGCAATCCCTACAGGAACATCGACTGATGAGGCATTACAAGCAATCTGCTTTCTTTGTAATACTAGTAATTCATTATCATAATTCTGAAAATTACTAACCATAGTCGATAATTCTATACCGTTATATTTTTGAATCAGTGTATCTGTATTAATAATATGCTTTGCTAAAGAACTATATAAAGATAGTTGCACCACGTCAGCAACTGAATACCTCTCTAATTCGGCATTTTCCAACTTTTTAATAATAGACTTCCTTCATAAATCATTTTTCAATCAATTTAATTGTTTATCTTTCACCCAATCTAAATTGTATATGCCAGCAAGTAAATTAAACCGCAGGTTTAATCTTTTACGACGATTTCTATATACACAAGATAAAATCTTAAAACATTTCATCCTTCCAAATACATGCTCTACTTGAATTCGTCTACGACCAATCTCTCTATTTAACTTTTTTAATTCAGAATCTAGTTTTTCAGTTTTCTTTGCTTTAGATGGCATGAGGCATCCAAAACCCAATTTCTTTATCCCTAAATACCCCTTATCAACAATAAAAAAGGGCTTAAATTTTAATTTCCTCATGCTTTTTTTAAATATTTTAAAATCATGCATGCTTCCATGACTTCCACATACACTCAGTATTTCACCTGTTGTATAGTGCATAGATAGCTGAAATTTAAAGGTATGTCGCTTTTTTTACCGCTATACCATTTCTTCTGTTTTTTTTGGACGTTGAACTAATATTTCAGTTGCATCAATCACAACAACTTCCCAATCCACTTCATCTCGATTAGGAAGTTGTTTTGACAAGTTAAATTTTCCAGAACGGATTAAGGTATCTTCAATAACACGTGTGATACGAATTGCACTCGTTTCAGATACACCGTAACTCATACCAAGATGGAAAAATGTTCGATATTCTCTCCAATATTCTATACATAAGAGCAAACGATCTTCCAACGGTAATTTATGCGGTCGTCCTTTACCAATATGACGAGGTAAATGCTTATTTAGCTCGGCCAACATGAGGTTAAATGTAGCCCAACTAACACCGGTAAGCCTACGAAACTTAACGTCTGATAATTTTTGAATATCTTTGAATTTCATCCAAGGATTATCTCTTGAATTAAATAATTTTGCTGATTAATTTAAGATCAAATAAATTGTACGTTTTTTGATTTATGACGGAAGTCTAATGCATCTTAAACCAGAATTTTCAGCTTTATTCTTAATAGTATGGTAATTACTCCATGTAAATAACCAGTCTTCATTCTCTAAAGCTAAATTATTTCTTTTTATCGTTTCAATAAAAGAATTTTTAAGCTGATTGGTCCAATTTGCTTCAACATTAGAATGCTCTTCAAATTGTTTTCTTCTTATTCCTTCATTTTTGAAATGATGAGAGATTTCATCTAAAGATTTTTTTAATCTTTGATAACTTTCCTTATCTGATATCTTAGATAGTTTCTCTCTTAAAATTCCGAATGAATCAGAAATTATATTTAAAAGCTTAAGAGTCTTTTGAGCGCGATTTAGTTCAGCAACATTAATTTCCCCTTTTAAATCATCAAAGTTCCATTCTTTAGACAATTGAGGATAATTTTTTCTAATTTCATTAAATCGAGTTACTTTTACTACATTAGCATCAAATAAAATTAATTCATTTTCAATACGAGCTAATGAAGATTTTTTATCAATAATAAAGGGCCCAAGTTTTAACTTTAATTCTTTAAGAGAAATTAATGTACGAGAAATCTCACTTTCATCATCAATAATTTCGTGGACGTTTCTCAAATAACTAATTTTACTTGCATATAAAGTAGAAAAGCCCTGCAGTAAATTCAATAAATCTTTAATCTTAGGTGCAACTTTACGATCATATTCTTCAATGATAGATTTTACTAAGTGGCTCTCTAATCTTAAGATAGCAGAACCTATCTTCACCTTCTCATCAAAACCAATACCATATTCATGACGAACGCCTTTGTACCAATCACGCAATGTTTTAATATCATTTAATGGCGTATTAACTCCATCATACATATGATTTAATATTTTATATTTATCATTCAATTTATTTGCAGAATCAATACCTTTCTTAAAATCTATTAATTTAGAAAAATTATTTTGTATTTCAATAAGTGGAGTACCTTCATTTTTACTGATACCTAATATAAATTTTCGAGCGCTCCACCAACGCATCGTAAAATATTTAAAAAATCCACCTATACATATATTTTTGTAATTTATCTCTAAGTCTTCCACACTAGGCAAGATCTCTAATTTGTACAGTCTTTGACAATCTTGATAGTTTTGATGCAACTGTTTAAATATTGGTTCAAAATCAACTATAAACTGATCAATACTAGATTCATCAAATATTTCATTTCTATGTTTTAGAAGATCAAATGGCAACCCTTTTAAATGTCCTACCAGTATCTCCATAGCTTTAAAATTTTCTTCTGAATATCCAAACACCTTCTTAAGTTCAGAAGGTATATTCTTTTCAATTAGTTCAATATCAGGCTTTAAATCCAACAAAGCAGTCTTAATTTTTTCTAGTTGGTGTATCGCTTCATCTATATCTTCTAAAGTGATACTTTTATCAAATGCTTTGCTTTCATTTATCAAATTCCTAATGATTTCAACTTCACGAGAATTTGACTCTCCAAGATATTCTTTGTTAATTACCGCAACAATTACTCTGTAGTTTTTATTAATTTCATCATACAAATTAATGTATTCAGATAGCAAACTAATATTATCGATTTGATCATTAATTAAATGATAAGATATTTCCTCATCAAAATTTGGTAATTCTTTTGCATTATTAGTTACTCTTTCAACTAATTCTAAATTCACATCATCACAAAAAAAAAGCTCAGAAAATAAACGTTGTATTACTGTTAATTCATAGTTCCACTCTTTAAGAAATTTCACAATTTCTGCTTTTTCAGAATCAATTAAGTTTACCTTATTAACCCCAAACCAATAGTGTTTATATATCTCCTTGTCAGGGCATTGATCTCGAGTTTGTATAAATGAATTTTCTAACAACTTCCCCCAATCAATATAGCTTTGGATATCATCCTGATTTAATGTAATCAAATTTAAATTATCGATTAATACATCTTCAGGATTTATATCCAATAAATTCTTGAAGTAAGTTGCTTTTGTTAAAATTTCATGTGCTGTATATTTCGTCTCTCCCCACTCTTTATTAATTCTTTTTACATATTGATTTAAATAATTTTTACTTAACTCAAGTTTGTTTTTTGTGATTTGTATTTCATGTATTTTAGCATTGTGCTCCAATTGCTTATATTGTTCATTTAAGTCATGTAATATTTTTAACTTATTAGACTTATGACTATGTAATTCTAAACAGAATCCACCTAATCCAGCTTTATCTAGTCTATCTTTTACTACATTTAATGCAGCCATTTTTTCAGCAACAAAAAGTACTTTCTTGCCATCATTGATTGCTGCAGCAATTAAATTTGTAATTGTTTGAGATTTACCAGATCCTGGAGGACCTTCAATAACTAAGTTTTCCCCCTTTACGGCATCGATTAAAGCACTATGTTGAGAACTATCAGCATCGTAAATGATTGGGAATTTTTCATGGATATCTTCTATATCATCAATTTCATATTCAGAGTCGAAACTATGAGACTGACTTTCTTTGGCCACCTTACTAAATAATTGTTGAATAACTGGATGATCTTCTATTGAATACCCTTTAGGCCAATTCGTAGGATCAAGATCCTGATACATTGCTTGCTTAGAAAAATTTAGCAAGCACATACAGACCTTGCGTTTAATACTCCAACCTACTTCATGAGACAAAATATTTTTTTCAATTAAGTCAAAATAATCTTCTGGCGTACTTTCTTCATCCAATAAAGGCAATTCTAAGCCAAATTCATTTTTTAACTTTTCATGTAATGTAACGTTACTTAATAATCCTTCATCTGACATAGATAATTCAAAATTATCATAGCCCCCATGTTTTGTTTTTGGCTTTTTTTCAATTTTTACAGGTAGAGTGAAAAGTGGAGCTAACCGTTTCAGATTTGAATCTTTACTTTCAGTCCATTCTAAAAAACCAATCGCAATATATAAAACATTCGAACCTGTTTCATTTATGAATGATTCGGCTTGTTGTCTAATATATTTAACTCGAGTTTCTAAGTCCTTTGGATAAAGTAAACTCTGTAAAACATGTGTATTTTCAGGTTTTGATGAATTACTCGTATAATTGTGACTCAATTCAAAACTAATCTCATAACCTAAATGCTTTGCCCAAGATTCAACACTTGGTCCGTGATCTTTAATACCACTACCATTCTTTTCCTCCACCCCATAGTAGCTCTTGAGCTCTGCATCTAATGGTTTAGGAATTGGTAGTAGATCTATTATTTTTCTGTCATTTAATGCTTTGAATATAGAGTTTGGTGTAGTTTCAATGAACTGAAGGCACTTACCACGTGGAAACTTATAATTTAACAGCGAATTTCTTGAACTTAAATCCAATAGTCTCTTACGAATCGACTCCAATGAATCATATGCAAATGTTGCTGTACCCTCGGTCATTTAGTCTAAAAACCTCTAAAATTCAAAAAAATATTTTTACATTGCTCTTTTATGATAATAATTTAGCATTTTTTTAATAGTTGATAAACCTGTATCGCTAAATGATCATTTCACTCTACGCTGGCGTTTTTCTCAAACTGGATCTTTGGCCTCTCATCTCATTTTCTGTCATGGTCACCTCGATTTGGCTCATAGTAGTTTGGGGATATCGGGGGGCTTGTGAACCTGATCAGAAGAGGTGGATCAGGAAATTTGAACAACACTTATAAGTGATATTTTGCTCCCCAAATGATGTTATAAACATCAATATATGGAGTATTTTATGGCACGTAGACCAAGAAGAAATCATTCAAATGATTTTAAAGCTAAGGTAGCACTTGCTGCGATTAAAGCAGAAAAAACACTTGCTGAATTGAGTGCTGAATTTGATGTTCATCAAAACCAAATTATCGACTGGAAAAATCAACTGATTTCAGCTTCCTCGCAAGCTTTCGATCAATCAAAAGCTCCAACAGAACCACCCATCGATCTAAAAAAACTACATGCAAAAATCGGTGAGCAGGCATTAGAAATTGATTTTTTAGAAGGTGTGTTGAAGAAACTGGGCCGCTTCAACCACAAAAGTTAATCGATGACTCACTTCAGATTTCAGTATCTAAGCAAGCTCAGCTGCTGAAAGTCTCCCGTGGTTGTTATTACTATCGCCCAAAACCTGTGAGTGCATCAGATCTGAAGCTGATGCGGTGTATGGATGAGTTACATATGCAATACCCTTTTGCAGGTAGCCGGATGATGCGTGATTTGTTGAATCGTCAAGGACATCATATAGGACGACGTCATACACGTACTTTAATGAAGAAAATGGGCATTAATGCGTTATATTGCAAACCAAATTTAAGCCAGGCTAATCAAGCTCACCGCAAATATCCATATCTGCTCAAAGGATTGGCTATTCAGCGCAGTAATCAAGTGTGGTCTACGGATATAACGTATATCCCTATGGCAAAAGGCTTTGTTTATTTATGTGCTGTGATTGATTGGCATAGCCGCAAGGTACTTGCGCATAGAGTATCGATTAGTATGGAGGTTACATTTTGCATAGAAACATTAAATGAAGCTATTGAAAAATATGGTCGACCTGAAATATTTAATACAGACCAAGGCAGTCAGTTTACCAGTGATGCATTTATTGATGTATTGAAATCAAATGGCATTCAAATCAGTATGGATGGTAAAGGTCGATGGGTTGATAATGTGATGGTTGAACGATTATGGCGGAGCGTTAAATATGAAGAGGTGTATCTCAAAGCCTACAGCAATGTTTTGGATGCGAAGAAGCAATTAGGGTCTGTTGACACTTACTGTTCATAATTAACCCTATAACGGTAGCCATAAAAATATACAGGCTAAGGCAACAGAACTTTGATAATTTCTTTTGAGCTTGTCATATCGAGTAGCTATTCCTCTAAATTGCTTTAATCTACAAAACATATTTTCAACTAAATGCCTGATTTTATATAAATACCAGTCCATATGGTCATTGTTCGATTGGCTATTCGTTTTCTTTGGTATATTCGCTTTAGTCCCTGTTTTCCTGATCTGTTCACGCAGTGGTTCTGAATCATAGCCTTTATCTGCGCATACCACTTTTGTCTCTTTTAAATCTAATGTTGATATTAAATCAGGCGCAACTTTAACATCATGTGTGGTTCCATCGGTAATCATGAAATCAATAGGATTACCATGTGCATCAACAATCAAATGTATTTTTGAGGAGTTTCCTCCTACACTTTTAGAAATAGATTGATTCGCTATGCCGGCAGAATGTTGATGAGCACGTACATGAGAGCCATCAATAAAAATCCATTCCATATCGGGGCATGAGGCTAGTAATTTGAATAATCTAAGTAACTTACCGCTGCTTGACCAACGATTAAAACGTTTGAAAATAGAGTTTGAATGACCAAAACAAGAAGGAATATCTCGCCACGGACAACCTGTTCTAATTCTATAGAGAATAGCTTCAATAAAATTGCGTAAATTTGAGTTGTGGTGAATGGATAAATTACGCAGAATAACTTTCAACTTTTGCCAGTGTTGATCTGTCAGCATGGTACGAGGCATAGCGAATAGTAAAATTGGGTTTGGTGATTTGATTTTACTACTTCGCTATTTTTTTAAGCTAAAAGTGTCAACACACCCTAAACGCATATTTTGAATTTTATAATTTGAAACGACCTCATTCGAGTCTGGACAAAATGACTCCAGATGAGTTTTACTATGACCAGCTACCACAACAAAATAAGGTAGCTTAACTAGAGCAGAGTATCACTTATAAATAAGCTTTTAGTTGTTCAAACATGTGGGACCACCTCTTCTGCAGCATCAATAACAATGAATAGCTGCTTATTTTCATTAGAGAACCTTTCAGAAACCTGCTTTAATCTAAACAAAAATGCCTTTATATACTCGCTAGGACCAGCACTGGTTGTTGGTATTAGTGGATGACATAAGCCTAATCCAGCTAATTCATTTGCAATTTGAACTAACGCGATTTTATGTGTATGTCTCGCTGATGAAGATTGTCTGTAGTCACCATTACCAAAGCAGTCATAGACAATCGACAATGATCCAGAAGGGATATAGTTGTGTATTTGTGTACTTAATATTGATTTACCTACACCACCTTCAGCCTGAATAATAAATTTTTGACTATGTGATTCATTAATAGTATCTATTAGTGTTCTTACGATAGGTCTATCTACGATATTTTCTAACTGTTTGATTAAGTTTTTTACAGGGAATAAATCATCTGGATTTGTTTTAAGTGCCCGGAGTACATCGTATCGTGTAATTTCAGGTGTGTCTTTGTTTTCACTAAGTGCTTTGCGATGGATTAGTTCTTTTAATTCATTAGGAGCATTAACATCATCTCCAGGTAGATAGTAGGCAATATCTTGAGCAAGAATCTCCCTCTGAGCTATATAGTTGGGCTCTTGTGATGGAAATTTTACTAGCTTAATAAAATCTTCTAAATCTTTGCCCTTTAAATTAGTGTACAGCTCTAATTTTTCCAAATTAGTTGGTTTAGTAACTTTTCCAATTTCTTGTAGTTCGCAAATTGACTTGTAAAAGTCTTTACTTATTGCTCTATTAGAAATGAAATGGAATTCTAATTTTTTTAAAACCTCCTGTTTATTTTCAATAGTTAAAAATTTTTGATATCTTTTTGCAAAACCTTTTAGAGTTTTCTCTAAGTCACTTGGTTGAAATCTATCTTCCTCATGTACAGTAGTGTGTTTGAGTTGAGAGTAAATAATCTTAGAGGCTTCTGAAAACTTGTTTGATCCATAGTATTCACCTACATCTACAATTTCTTCACCCTCCTCAATTTCTTTTTGAAACTCAGACTTACTGGGACCTTCAATAGTTAGAACGTCTAATCCTGATAGTGGATTTAAAAGAAGAAGAGCTTTTCTAGCAGCCCATAAATAATGAAAATAATCACCATCTCTACTTGCTCTAACTAAATCTGCATTTCCCATTATTTTACCTATTTTACCCAATAATATTTTGCAAAAAAAATACTTATAATTTTGTCAATTCACTAAAAATTTTGTTCATGGATTAAAATTTTAAGTACCATAAATTAGTAAAAAAATTTATATCAATTAAAGTGTTGAGTAGCTACGAGATTGGAAATACCACCATTCATAAATGCATTCCAAACTTGGTCAATTTTGCTTTTAATTTCGCCTGTAATCACTTAGAAGACTCCCGAATCTCTTTGATATCTATTGTGTTGGATTTGAATGAGAAATGCTATGGGGAAATAATGGGATACGACATCATTTGACCTTCGCAGATGTTTATTCTTAGGTAAAAAATATTAAACTGAATAATCTAAAAAGTTGATTTTGAAATAGTAGATCTCTTTCATAAATCAAAAAACGATCTTCTTTTTGGTTAATATTTGCACTCCAGATTTCTTAGCATTCGTGCATAATCTGCGGATGAAATACATCGATTCAAACAAGCTTTCTGATCCTCAGTTCAAGCGATACACAGGCATCTCATGGTCAACTTTCTATTTGATGGTTGAGCAATTGCAAAAGCATGTCCCTGCCAAAGGCAGACCGCCCAAGTTAAGCCTGGAGGATCAGGTTCTGCTCTGTCTGAGCTATTGGCGGGAATACCGAACCTTATTTCACGTTGCGACGAGTTACGGGGTTTCAGAGCCCACAGCCTCAAGAATTGTCCGTCATGTTGAAGACTGCCTGATTCGGTCCAATCTGTTTAATTTACCCAAAGATTTACCCGAGGGCGAAGGCATCGACTGGAATGTTGTGATCGTGGATGCCACGGAAATTCCAATCCAAAGGCCTAAAAAAACAGAAGAAAAGCTATAGCGGCAAGAAAAAGACCCATACCTTTAAAGTACAGGCCATGATTCACTACAAAACTCAGCAAATTCTGAGTTTATGTACCAGTCGCGGTGCAGTGCATGATTTCGAGTTGTTCAAACGCAATTTAAACCAGATTCCTTTTGGGGCTTTTATCCTTGCAGATAAAGGCTATCAGGGGATTTATGTGTTGTATCCGAATAGCCTGTTGCCATTAAAAGCCAAAAGACACTGTAAATTGGATCCTGAATTGAAAATCTATAATCAAGAAATCAATAAAAGAAGAATCGGAATTGAGAATGTATTTGGCAGCCTGAAAACCTTCAAAATCCTTGCTGAGCGTTATCGAAATAGAGGTAAAAGGCTTGGTTTGAGATTCAATTTAATCGCTGGAATTTACAACTTGGAACTGAGCAAAAAATGATTTATGAAAGAGGTCTAGTATGAAGATTGAACCTAAGATAATAATATTTGATGCTTTTGGTACGCTTGTAAAAATTGGTACAAGCCGATCACCATATCGTAAATTAATGAAATGGCTAAAAACTAATGGGAGAAAACCAAGCCCTAACGATGCAAGTATCATCATGTCAAAAGCTGTCGATATTGCACAATTAGCTCTGCATTTTGGACAAGTAATTCCTAAACATCTTTTAAATGAGATCAATGATGATCTTCAATTTAAGTTAAATACGATTGAACTCTTTGAAGATACGATACCTACGCTACAAATTTAAAAAAAACATGGTTTTAAAATTGCGCTTTGTTCCAATTTAGCACTGCCTTACGGTGAACGACTTAAAACACTTTTGCCTAGCCTATTTGATGTCGTTGTTTTTAGTTATGAAGTCGCAGCGATAAAGCCTGAGCAGCAAATTTACGAGGTGATTAAGGCACATTTCGACTGTGTAATGTCAGAAATGTTATTTATTGGAGATCACCCAGTTTTAGATGTGGAAAAACCGATTTCATTAGGAATGAATGCACGCTTGATTCAACGTGTTAAAGGGGAACAGCTGTCGGATGTAATAGGTGATTTAACCTCCCGGAAGTTGTGTGATTCATAGACACCTATTATATTGAAATGATGTCTATGAATCACACATATGAGTAACATTTATTTAAGTAAGATTACTCATTCAAATGTTGTTTAAGAGCTGATTAAATTCATCTTTAACTTTCAAATATTGCATTTGCTTTTCTTGCAGTAATGCGAGCTCACGCTCAAGATCTAACTGCTCAACTTCAATATGGACATCAAAATATTCGGCACAGTGTAAGCTATATTTATTGGCTTTGACCTGTTGGATACTGACATCTTTTGACCACTCAGTCTCTTGATCAACCGAGAGCAGTTCCTTTATTTTCTCTGCATCATTCAGGCTTAAATGAAGCTTTCTACGCTGACGCTCACCAAAACTTCGAGCATCGACTAAACGAATGGTCTCTTTAACTTTGGCTTTATTCAAAATAAGTAAACTCATTTCAATATTTGAATCAGCCAACATACCAGCCGGTAGTAAAACAACAGCCTCCACCCAGTTCAATTGAACCAATTTTTCTCGAAGTTCTGCATCATACCCACCTCTGAATAGCCAGCCAGGGATAATCTGAAGATATGCTTTACCATGTGCATTTAGGTTGTACAGAGCTTGCTGAATCCATAAACTTTCAGATGCACTACTAGGAATACGAGCAGCAATAAACAATTCTTTTAAATAATTTTGTCCAGCTACAAAGGATTCAGACACCCTCATGTTAATCGGTGGCGTACTAACTACCACATCGACCCCAAGGCTTGAAGTACCATCACTTAATGAATCTGACTGCTGAATATCTGCCTCTTTCTCACTTAACGCATAAAGCAGTTTTGCCATCCCTACCGTTGCTTCATTGATATCACGTAATATGGGCTTTTGAGTATTAAGCTCGTGTGCTAATAATCCTAGACCACATGCCCCATCGTAAAGTTTTTTATCCTCTACTGAGCCAACGACCACTTTAAAAACATTGAGGATATTTTGTGAATCAATATTAAACATGTCCCAATTTTTATTTGAATTAAGTGCAAAAGCTTTTAATACTTCAAAAGCTTTTTCACCATAATTTTGATTATTCGGACACTCTTCCCGCAGGCTTAAAAACACCTGAACAATATTCACAAGCTGATTGGCGTTCCAACGAATTACATCCTTTGAAAACCAGTGTAATTCTTTTTCCGCTACAAAATCAGAAATAAAAGTTGAGATGTTATCTTGTGTGGATAACAGAATATTTTCACTTTCATCTTTATGCTGTTTTACAAGATAAGCAATCAAAGTAAATAGCTCTAATGCATCACTACGTGTCATCGTGCCTGTCATAGTCGATAAGGCATCTAAATATTCGACTGTATTTTTCATTTTTAATTTCCTATTTAGGCCATCAACTTTTGAAAAGCGGCATTGGTTGCTTTAATTTGTTGAACTTTCAGTTGCTCTATTGCATGCAAGACTTGATTATTTTTGTGAAATACTTCTGCCAATTTATGCTGTATGCCTAAGTCTGGTACTGAAATTTCAATATCCTTTAGACTACTCACAGGAATATTCATAATCGTCGTACCTTTATTCAGACTATTGAGTACTGCTTGACCATATTCACTGTTTAAGAAAACAGTTAAAAATTCTGGTAAAGCAACTTCCGAATCTACCTTGATGACTAGACATGTTGCAGGAGCAAATAAATTTAATTTTTCCTGTTCCGCAGTCACAATTGAAGCTCGTAGATTTGTGCCCTTTGATAAAAAAACAATGTCACCTTCTTTTAATTTCTTTTTTTCAATAAGCTCCTCATCGACAAATACTGTTTTCGTTGTACGAGTATTTACATCCAGAGAACCTTTATCGTTTAGGCTTTGACCTGTCAATAAACTGACTTGGATTAAATTCTCTTCATGAGTATCATTGAATTTATTGATTCCAACTGTAATACTTGAACATATTTCATTTAGTTTCACAATTACTCCAAATATAGTTTTAACAAAACTATTTTTAAATTTCCTTAAGCAAATAGTAGCTCTCGCAAACCACTTTGTAAATAGTTTTATTAAAACTTTTTTTAATTAAAGCAAGAAAACTTCTTAATCGATAGCTTAAATATTGAAATGTCGAGTAAGCAGTAACCTTAACTTAACAACTTCAATTATGAGCTGAAGTAAATATATCCATTATTTTTTGCTTGAACGTACGCCCACTCAGCCACCTTATGTGAGCGTTCTTTATCGGTCAGAAATCCCAACACAGAAATTCGATCCACAATAATCAAATCCTGTTCTTCATTACGCTCTTGCCACTTATGCAAAAACTCATCTGATGCCAGTAAATTACTTTTCTTAGAATTACAACTTGAATCAGCAAGTACAAAGTTGTGCCCTGTGTCAGATGGATACATAGACCATGGAATGAAATGATCAACGGCGTAATTGCCATTGCGCATCGGTTTATTGCAGTAGAAGCATTTATAGTCTTGTAGGTCGACCAATACATTTGCTACCGCATTCAACTGGTTTCTACTCGGCTCAAACATGAATTGTTCAAGATTCGGCAACTGATTCAAAATAGATGCATTGCTGCTGTTCTTACGGATATAGTCAATCCAACGTTTCTGGCAAAGCTCTTCGATGATTTCACTGAACTGTCGTAAGCAAAACATGACTTGCGGTAGAAGAATAAGTTGCTTTCCACACCGATCAAGCTGATATAAAAACTCAAAATTTTGACCATTTATGTTTTGTAGATAACGGACTGGCATGTCTTTTACAGTACGAGCCACATCTTTAACGAGCTTTAACCACACAAATGAATCTCGTCTTAACAGTCCAAGGGATGAGTAACTCTGACGAAGCCCAATGATTCGATTTACAATCGCTGCTTGCTTACCATTATTCTGATTTAAAATCAGCTGCCCTTCATCATTAAAGGTATAGGGTACTGCTTGCTTCCAATACAGCTCGATAAACTTCTCAGCGATATCCGTATATTCGAGTAATAGACTCTCACCTGAATCTTCACCTTTTTCAATAGCTAATCGGCTTAGGCTAATCAGCAATGCAAATTTATAGGTGCTACTAAAACTACCCGACTGTAAAATCAGCTGAATATTTTTTAGAAATTTAAGTTGTTCTTGTGCAGTAGGTATATGCACATTAATCCTCTACTAAATAGATAATATAATTTGGATCATTCATTAAACATAGTCAAAGTATTCACCAAGTTTAATTCCCGACAAAGCATGAAATTCGTCTGCTCGAATAACCTTTCAAACACAGGATGTCCCGATAATTGCTGAGTACCCCGAAATGGATGATCCCGATATTCTGGCATTACCGGAAACTCTGCATTCCTCACTCTCAGCTCAAAGCTCAATGCATCAAACCAGTCTTTATCAAAGCTCTTGTCTTGAAGTTTAACCAGCTCATTTGCTGCTATCGGGTACGTCACCCAGAGCTTACGCATCATGCCCTGTTGTTCAACTTCTTTCGTGTAGCTATCTGTTTCTGATTCAAGAACAGCAGAAATCATATTTGTGATCTCTCTGATATGCTTTTGAATGTTCTTATAGGCATTCAACTGAGGGAATCTCATCTGCACGGCGATCAACTCATTCAGGAATGTCCTTAATGAATCCTGTGAGAAATTGTCATTGGCAATATCAAACGACTCCTTGTTACCGAAGTTCGAGCGATCTTCCATAATCACAGGACCACAGATATAGATATTTTCAGGAATGGTCAAAGCATCTTCCTGATCGCTAATGGTGAGTAGTCTAGACTTAAGCGAATGATGGTCCCGGCACCATTTCTCGTAGAACTGAAGTTCTTTTAACTCAGGCGTTAATGTCGGCGTGTAAAAACTTCGGTATTTGTTGGTCTTAGTGCTATAGGTAGAACTGAGCTTATTTGCTGAGTAAACCGTTTGGGCCTTCTCTACTACAGCCTTAAGCCTTCCAACCAATTCACCCTCGGTTGCAGCAATCTTATAAAGAACACTATTCACGTCCTTCATAAAATCCCTGATCAAAGAAGCCAGCCCCGGTTTATCACTGGCCTTATTCTTCACCTCACCAATTGGGATCATGGCAATTTGAGTTTTTTTGAAGCCAGCATCCCCAGTGATACGAGTGTATAAAGTCCCACGAATAAGCATGAAAATTGAGAGCATATCCAGTGAGCTCTTAACTTTATATTCAAGCTCTGTCTGAGTTTCATCATTAGATACCAAGTAGAAATCTTCTACCAGAATCGTCAGCAGACGATCACGTTCATCGCCGTTGACCCACTCATTTTTCTCTTTATCCAAATATCCACCACGTCCCCGGTAAACAAGCTGGGCGATTTCCATTAAAGAGGCTTCAATTGCGAAACGAGGCATGGCAGCAATGATTGAATCACAGTTTGGGAATGAAATCCCCCTAGCCGCAGTCGAAGTAATCAGTACGACTTGCAATTTCTCTTTGCGATCCAGCAACTCTGAACGGTGGTATCCCATTAACTGGCTATCAAAAATGCCAATCTTGGAGCGTTCAACCACTCCTTCATCGACTAATGCATCTCTGAGTGCGGCCAATGCATTTTTATCCTGAGCAAAGTAGATAACTTGCTTTTTACCATCTTCAAGATTCTTTTGGATAAGCTCGATAGCAGTCTGTTGAGTCCTTTCCCCAGCTTTCTGGCGAAATAAATGAGTCAGGTTCTTATCCAAGCCAAAATCATCTGTTTCAGGGACTACGGCGTATTGCTTGAGCATATATTGGATTTTAAGATCACTTGCCGGGTAACAGTTCGCCATGATATGGATACTAGAGCGAACACAGTTACCATCATCCAGATCTGCAGTCTGCATCTTGAATGGGAAATTACCCAAAGATGGAGAGATGAACATTTTTGCTGGTAACTGATCCTGTTTCTTCATGTAGTTCTGGATTGCATTCACATTACTGAGGGATGCATCAGCAAGAATCACAGTCACCGTAAATGGTGAATTACCTTGAAACGGTTCAATGAAGTTTTTGGAAAGGAATTTCAGCATCTCATTGATAAAAGTACGTGTGCCTGAATCCCCTGTAATTTCATCAAACATCACCACAATGTTAGGGAACTTTTTGGCAAACTCTCTACGTTCGATTTTGGCCTCTGTCGGCTTCTTATCGATTTTGTATTGGAACATTTTTTCCAACCCATCCAAACTGGAAGCTGCCACAATTTTATTTTGGGTTTCCCTTGGGTTTCGTGGTCCAGCTGGGGTGGTGTTATATGGCATGAATGCCTGACTTGCTACAGTCATCGTCAGCTTATTGAGCTCTGGATGGAACCCAAGCAATTGCTGGGTCGCTTCCCCTAATGAATCAAACACTCTAGCAAACTTCTTATTGGTTGCCGTAATTTTAGATTCTGAGGTATTGGCATAGCGTCTATTGGCATTTGCATTCTGTTCCAGGTCTTTGAGCTTCCGGTATTCATCTTGTTTGAACAATAGAACACTTGAGCCATGATCTATCTTCAGATTTTCAACACCACCCACAATAGCGGCACCACGAGCATTCACCTTACAATCCTTGTTGTGAATCTTCGAATAGATTTGCTGTGCCTGTGTCACCACATCACTGTTACTGGTAATCGTGGCTGAGATTTTAGATAAATCACCCACCACATCATCGTTAATCAACACTCGCGGACTGGTATAAAAGAAAAAAAAGCCTTCCAAATCTGCCAGCAAAGTCTTAACGCTCGATGTTTTCCCAATCCCCGGCGTACCAGTCAAACAGATGAAATTCACCCGACCTTGTTTACTTTCCTTCAGTGCCAGTACTACGGCGCATTTATGCAAATCACGTAAGGTGAATGAAGTTTTATTCTCAATTCTTCCCTTACGAATTGTTTTAAACTCAGCCAGCACCATCTCTTTAAGTTTTTGGTTATGGTCTTCGTCATCGACTTGCCGATCTATCAAGTCAAAAACCCACTCTAAAGCCAGTGGCTGGTTAGGATTCACAAAATCCTTAAGCCTTTCGGTAATAGTGAAAGTAAGATCCTGACCGTAGGAAATATCGCTAATATTTTTGGACACGATTTCCGAGATGTTTTTGACAGGTTCATTCACCAGATAATTCAGAATCTCAACTTGCAGTTTCGTACGTTCATCCATATCGTCCAGACTCAGAACGTTATCCTGATACTCCTTGCCCAGCTGATACATAATTTCCAGCTCTGGGGATTTATCTTTATCCGCAAATTCAGCAGAAATGTATTCACTTCCCCGGCTGGTAATCGCCATCACACTCAGACGAATATTTGGCATGTCATCTTGTTCAAACTTCCATTTAAAAGAATCAACAAAAGTGGTTGCATACGAGCAGCCTTGCGCCATCTTAAATAGGACTTTTTCCTTACGAACATAGGCTCTCAAGTATTCACGTAGTTTTTTTGAGAACTTAAATGGGATCTCTTGAGCTTCTGCATTCACGTATGAGAAAACACTTTGGGATTCAAAATGTTTGATGTAACGCTTGTACTCTTGCAAATAGGTACAAGAATCCTTGGCGTTGAATTGTTCTGGTTCACCTAAAACGTAAAATAATGAATATTCCTGAACCAGCACATGATAGTTGGATTTGACTTTGATTACCGCCAGGAAATCAGCACGACCAAACATACCCTTACCAAACATTTTAGCGTGGGTAAGACTGAATTGTTGATTCCATGTTTCCAACGCCTTCTCCTTGAAGGCTTTAATAGCAATATGTTCTTCCTCAGTTGTGTAGTCATCTACAATGGTCTGGGTTATATCATTTGGCATTGTCAGTGGACACCAAATGCCAGATAAGCTCCAATTTGGTCTTGCATTCGCCGTTTTAGCCCTTGCAATACCTTTTGGCTTGATCTTTCTTAGAAACTCACGAGTATTGGTATAACCATGCCCGAATCCAGTTTTTATCAATTGCTGAAAATAGCTTTCGATATTTTCATGGATAGCGGCATTAATGACATCGCTATATAGCGCTTCCTTCATTTCCTGAAAGACATCAGCAATCTGTTTACTATTCCATTCTGCTACTACAGGATGGCTGGCTGATAATAGCTTTGCATCAAGCAAAGCCATAATCGAACCACGTTTAACAGCGATCTCATAAACCTCGCCCCAAACTTTGGCTTCATTGTTCACCACGACGCTTACTCCACATCAGTCGCTAAAATTTCTTCAGCTCCCTCTGGAATCGGCTCGATTGGATCAATCAAGTCTTCATTCTTCAGAATAACGTATTCTTCGAGCTTGCCGATTAAGGCTGGCAGACTCATGACGACTTCGCCTTTATTTAGACGACTCGACACGATGACTTCACCAAGCTCTTGAATGCCAGTGGTGCCACGAATATGGGAAGGCTCAAGTACCGGAGTGAAGTTTTTGCCAGCTGTAGGACGTTCAGACTCAAAGTAATGCAGACCACGCAATACAGAGCGAATTGATTTCATTTCATTGGAATCATTCACATCAATAATTTTACTGTGCAATCTGATTCGCTTATCGTTATGAATCGAATGCTCCTGACTGGTTAGCATATAGAAATACGAACAAATACCATTCTGAGTACGAACACCCACAGTACGTTTAGTCGCAAAGCTATATACGGACAAGGATTGTTTATATTCTTTTTGATTGATAATCGCCGTATGGTACTGATGGTGCGGTACCTCATAGACACGACTGTTATCACTGGTTTTTAAGCTCAGTGCTGGGATCGTATCAGACTGGAATGGATAGAAATTCATATCCGGGAACAATTGATCAAGTTGATCCAAAGCGCTTTCACTTTCATGAATCAAGTTGCTGGTTTCAGTCTTACCGATCTTACGCTGTGCAAAATGGTGTGAAAGCAATACAACATCTTCAAAACCATCTGACCGCAGTTTTTCGATGATACGGTGCATCGCCTTACTTGTTCTCAGATGGTCTTCAGCAACTGGGGCATGACTGACCTTCTGTAGTGATAAGCGCCCCTGTTTATCGTTGATACGCTCAAGTGTATAGACGTAGCAGATGTAGCCATAATCTGGTTTAAGCAGTAGCAAATCCTTCTGATGCTGATACTTAAATTCCACATCATTCTCAGGTCGAGAGTTATAGCTAATACAGGCAATTTTATCCTTAGTGCCCTCAAATGGGATGATGATTTCTGAATATCCTGACAGTGCTTCAATTGCAGCCTGAATACGGTAAGTCACGGTTTTATCCATTGCGAGGTTCACCGGGGCACAAACTCGCTCACCATTTTGATTATCATAAGGCATAGGATCTGGTTGATACTTAAGGCCCTGTACCTTCACAATAGCATCATCATTGTTCAGCAACTTCTCAAGGGTATAAGCGGTGGCATACGCTCGTTTACACTCAGGATTAAACCCACCTTTTTGGATCTTTTTTGATTTCCTTTGAAATTGGGCTTTTTCTTCATTCTCATGTTCATCAACTGAGTCAATTCGCATTAGAGGTACATATAAGCGCTCTTCAATACCCAGTTGATTTTTTACTTCTTTAACCAGATGTTTAAGGAATAGATGAATCGCAATCGAAAAACATGACGTACTGATGATCAAAGCATTTTCTTTTTCATCCAAACATAATTGAGCATGGCCGCCTTTTAGGTCACTCAATCGAAATAGCTTAGATGAATAATGAATCATGACCTTGTATTTAGATAACAAGTTGTCATAACTTAAGCTCTCAGGATGATAAAAATGTGGCAGCCCATTGTCGCTGACCTTCTTGTTGGTCGGCACCATCAATACTGGTAAACAAGGAATATTCAGATTACGAGCGACATCAAATTGATCTAGGTCGGTATTAGGATTCTCAATCGGTACCAACGTTCGAATTTTCAGTGTGGAATTAAACTCAATCTCGCTTAGGGCTTTACGAGCATAATCATTCTTTCGAATGATTTCGTCTTGGCTCATTTTCGCCAACTTTTTACGGCTAGCATCCACCATCGAGATGTAGCTGTAAAAGTTCGATTCTTTACCCTTAAATATACTAAAGAACTGTTCAGCATCTTCACCAATTGAACTCTTGAATACATCTAGATTCACAATACTTGGAAGGATGTAGAGTACAGTTTTAAGACTACTATCCTTTTCCATCTCACTAATGATGGAATCCAGATTCGCTTTGAGCGCTGTAGTGATCGTAGACGTGATCGCCTCCATTCGCTCATGCATTTTTTCGGTATTGAGCTTTTCGTCTAAGATACGAGTAAGGTTAAGTCGGATTTTTTGAGGATTCTTGAATGCATCAACCAGTTTATTGAATGCCCCTTCAAAATCTGAAATCTTCATATCTGCCCCGGATAGGACGAAGTACATCATAATGAGCTGGAACATCTCTACTTGAGCAACGCGATCTGAGCACTCTTTGCTTAATCGCTCTTCAGAAATCGGCTGACCTTTATCATCCACAATATCCTTCAGCAGCAATGCTTTATTGATAGTATGCAGACGAGCTTCATAAGCAGTCAGCATGGTATCTGTACCCGAACGGTTGCCTTTGCTTGTCTTATAATTGATCTGCAACTTAGAATTAAATGAACTTACTTTTTCCTCTTTAACAAACTCCCCATTCACCCGAAAGGCATAAGTGACTTCACGTTTTAGAGATAGCCCGTCCTTATCCTCATGACGAATATCATTCATTTCAATTTTTGGTTTTACCCAGATTGGCAAAGCATCTGTTGCTCCAACATAGGCCAGCAAACCATTAAAATCAACTTTACCTACAGCGCCATAGATAGCACTAAAGTCAATACTATAGTCCTTAATGCTTTCCGTTGTTTCCTCATTCCATGGAGCAATTCGATTACCAAAAATCTCAAAGAAAGCAATCGCTTTACGGATATAAGAAACAGCGGACTCACGCTTGAAATCGTTACGCTCAGTCTTCTCAATGTGATCCGCAATGATCTCCATAATTTTGAAGCAATTTCGGATACGAGCTCGTGATAGTGCTTTGATTTCTACGAAATGAAGTAGATTTTGGATATCATTATTTTCAGCAGAACATTCATCATCAAGAATTTCCTGCATACGTTCAGCAACCTCTAATGGCATCTTTTCACTAGCTGAGTAGGACTGCTTCACAATGGCTTTGATTGCCTCACAAACCTCTTTCACCCATTGAGGTTTGCTGATTTCTTCAGTGACAGTGAAAAGTCGTAATTCGCCATCTTTTGCTTTTAAGTCGTTTGTATATTGCAAAGAAGCTACTTTGGATTGTCCTTTGACTTGCATAGGATACTGAGAATTTTTGGCAATCACTGGATCAGAATATTTGAGATCGCCTAAGAATTGGTTGAGAGAATTCAGTGCCATACCTGTCGGAGCATTTTGAAGTACTTGCTGAACAATTTCAGACATCACTTGGTCTAAATCACGATAGGTCTGGGCAGTTTTAGCTTCAGATTCCTTATCAAATAAAGTGCTTATTCTGAGTTTTGAATCTTCAGGTAATAATTGAATATCTTTGATGATGTTATAAATTGGCTTTGAATCGTTTTTAGTCCCGATCTGCTTAAATACTGCAGACACAAAAGCGGTGGCATCAAAATGCAAATTATGAGAAGGCCCATAATAATTGAAGAAATGATCTGATTGATGGTTTTTCAGAGTCCCCACCATAGCTTTTAATAAAGGGGAAAGAATTATTTTAGGTGCGAGTGTACTGAGTTCAGTACTAGAACCGTTGTTATTTAATTGCATTAAGTTTTATCCATGACAAAGTTGGCACTAAGAGATATTTTTATATTTATTAAATATCAAAATCCTCTGTCTGAACTTTGATCATATTTTTTTTAATTAAGAATGTAAATATAAGTTATTTAGAGATTTCTTAAATCGCCACACATATCTTGATATTATGGGGGTAATTAAATCATATTGATAACCATAATTTTCTATATAACTTGGAAACTTGTACAGTAAAATGACTTCATAAACAGACGCGGATTAAAAACCATGGAATCCTCGGTAGCCTATAAATAACCGAGGTTATAAGTAGAGGTTAAGCAGCCATTAAAGGTGATCTTCCTTTGTTAGCTTGGTGTGGTCTTTCATGATTCGAATGCCACACCCAATCAGTTATGTAATCCTTGTGTCCTGCCATTTTTCAATAGCTAATCGTTTGAGAATAATCAATAGTGCAAATTTATAATGACCACTAAAACTCTCCGACTATAGAACCAGTTTGATATTTTTTAGGAATTTCAATTTTTTTGAGCTGTAAGAATAAAATCAGGCATGTTTTTTCCAAAGTACATTCAGCCATTTTTCTTGTCGATCAGGTCGCTGATCTACTGTAATCCACTGTTTTAATACCCTAACCCCATTCAACTGGTCTAACAATTCCTGAGCCTGCTCTTCATTTAAGTCAGTAAACGCCCTACCGCCTTTTACTCTATCTGCTGTTCCATATTTAAAAGACATATAGCACACACCGCCACGGCGTAATGCAGCATGAATACGTTTTAAAACATCAGGGAGACTGTTACGAGCACAATGTAGTAAAGAGGCACATGCCCATACCCCATCATAAACATCGTGCATATCAAGCTCATAAAAACTTAGCTGCTGAACAGCGATACCAGTCAGTTGGCTCGCTCGTTCGACCAATACTTCAGAATAGTCGATAGCATCAACTTGATAGCCTTTATTTTTAAAAGCCAAAGTGTCACGCCCTGAGCCACAGCCTAAATCCAGGATGCGTGCTGAATCTGGCAACTCAGCTAAAAATGGTTGGTATAGGCTTTCCATATCCACATACAACGTGGCTTGTAAAAATTGATCTGCGTATTGGTTGTAATAGTCTATTGTTTTCATATTGGTTGCTTAGGCTAAATACTAACCCCAGTCTACTAAAAAACAAAAAAATAAGGGAGCATTTGCTCCCTTATCTTTTTAGTCAAATAAATCTGCTCTTACTTCTTCCAAAGCACGATCTGACTTAAAACGATTACATATCGGATGAATAATTGCTCCATTTTCTAAAACACCGTAACCACCTTCTGCTTTCGATTCTCGATGATCTACTTCAGTCGATTCAAGGTATAAAGCGCTATCACATACTTCGCAATAGCTCCATGTTTTCCTTTCCTCACGTTGATAAAGATTTCTTTTGGTCGCGAGTGAAAAATTTAGAGGTTTTTTCTTCTTTGTTAGTCTTACTGATTTCACAAAGCTCACAACATCATCCACAACGCTCTCATCATAATCACCATCAAAACGTTCAAGGTAAAAATCATTAAAATTAATATAATCAAATGATTGACTCATCGAAAGAATGACGGTGTTCAAACAAACTTCATCTTCAAAATCTAAATCCATATTGAGTCCAATACAGATAAAGGCTTGATACACGTTCTTCAATCGCTCATGTGATCTGATCCCGCTACCAAACTTACCGACAGTTTCTTTGATGGCCACAGGAATTTTTTCAATTAAACTTTCAACACCACGGCGTGCTCGAGTAAATCCAATAAAATCTAACTTTTTATTCTGTATTTCAAAACAGTCTTGTTCAATTTCACAGACGATAGAGAACCAGGCCAAAAAGGATGTCACTTGAAAACGATTATCTTTATAAAAATATAGTTTTGGGTGTAAGCCCAAACTTGGAATCCGAATACTAATTGGTGGTGTTGCGATACGACACAGCACAACTCTAAGTTTTAGCATTAAATTTTCTACACGCTGACCTTGGTCTATATTCACAGTATTCTGGCTAGTATCACCAAACATGATATTCAGGAGTTCATTGACCAAGCCGATTTTTTTACCGTGTGTTAAATCTGGCTCTAAAAGTATTATCTTAAAAAGATGATCATGAATTTGCTCACCCAAAGTGATCACTTCATTTATCCGCTCGTAATTCAGTTCAGCCAAGTTGGATTTATTATCGTTTATATAACAACACGCATAAATCACATAAAAAGCATCACTTCCCCTATTTTGTAAATGATATTCTTCATCTGGATCTAATCGTTTCGTATCCGAATTGATTGAACAAAAGGCTTTTCGAGCTTCCTCAGGTGTCCCAATCACTTCAATAAAATTAATTTTGGTTGATTTTAATTTTTGCTGAAAATCAGAATCGCTACATAACTCTTGAAAATCAGCTAATCCACCTAATCGATTACGAATCTGACGAATATCTCGTTTTTGTGGTGCCGTGAATTTTGGGGCTCCTATTACTTGCTCATCAATAAAGTATCTTTTGATCCAAGCATAGATAATTGAAATCCTGTGCCCACCATCGATGATATAAATATTACCAGCAGCATCTTTCCAATAGCGAACGCATAAATTGACATTACGATCATTCAAACAGTTTAGAATAAACTCCTGAATTTCAGCAGGGCTCCAGCACTCTGTGGAGCGTTGATTGTCTGCTTTATATAGTTTTTCTAGAATCTCATGGTTGGCGAAGTCATAAAGTGATATTTCAAAGTTATGGTGCAGATTTGAGTGCGACATTTCGTCAGGCACCATCATTTTTCTTTGAATAATATTGGTTAAAAGCTTAGTACGGGCCATTTTATTTTCTCTAGGCAATACTTCTCTATATCTCGTAAGATTACGAAATTAGAAGTAATTAAAATTAAAGTTAGCGATTAATGAATTAAATATTCATTAATTCAGAAGTATCTTTTTGCTAGAGAAAAAACAGATAGAAATAGTATAAAGACGCATTTTAAACCTCGTTGATAGATTGTCGTTTGCCAACATCCTTTCCACGAGATGGAGGCAAACCAAATAGGGTGTGGAAATACCGCTCAACGAAACGGCCAGTCAAAGACTGCCCTACCTGGCTTACCATAAAAGCGCCATGTAGACACAAAAGAGCCACTAAAAGCGACTCTCTAGTTCGTTGAGTAACAGGTTTCCACGCCTGGTCACAGAATTTGCTGTAACATCTTTATCTTATGTGCATAAATTCAATTGGTCAAATTTTATGATTAATATTTAATCAATTGATTCAAAAATAATTACCTATATTTTTATAGGCTTAAAGATACAGATGAGTATCTTATAATTTCTAATATTTAGTTGATGTAAACTGATCGCAATGAAACTCTATATATTTAAGCAGCGTGATTTAATAAAGGAAGTAGATTGAAACTGCAAATTTTATCGGATACTCACAATTCTAAATATTCAATATCAGAGCAAGCTGATGTCATTATTCACGCTGGCGATTTTTCTAATCGCTTAAGTGGTGCAATTGAGTTTGCCGAAAAATGTAAATCTCTGAATAAAAAATTTATCTTTGTTTTAGGTAATCATGATTACTACAGCTCTAACTACAGTTCAGTCGTGAATTTCTTGAAAGAAAACTACCCAAAAAATGCACTACTTGATGACAACCATATCAAAATTCAAGATAAAATATTTGTAGGTGGCACGCTGTTTACGAACTTTCGCTCCAATTCACCACTTACATCTCCTGAGGTACTTTTACAGTCCCAAAAAGATGCTGAACAATCGATTTATGATTTCGATCAAATCATGATTGACAGTGATCATCGAACGATAACTGCTAATGACTACATAGAATTATTTAAAAAATATCATGAAAATATTATGAAATTTAAGGATCAAGATAATGTGATTGTCATTACTCACTTCCCGCCTCATTTAGCTTGTTGTTCGGCGTCAACTATCTTGGCCGGTTCGCGTCAATTATGATGGCCGGTTAGGTTTTCTCATTTTTCCTACTTCCAGCTTGTTTTAACTGATGTTGTTTTCGATAGCTTTCTCCTTCTAATTCTATAATTGTCGCGTGGTGGATCAGCCGATCTATGGCCGCTACCGTCATCATGCTGTCTGGGAAGATCTGATCCCATGCACTAAACGGGTGATTGGCTGTGATGATCAGGCTACCGCTTTCATATCGATGCGCGATAAATTCAAACAGTACCTGGGTTTCTGCATCGGTTTTTTTCACATAACCAATGTCATCAATGATGATCACCTGATACTTATCCAGCTTGCTCATCTCGCTCATCAGATCCAGTTCGCGCTTGGCTTGTTGTAACTGTTGTACCAAGCCAATGGCTGGAAACAGTTTGCAGCGTATGCCTTGCTCAATCAGCCGGTAACCCAATGCATTGGCTATGTGTGTTTTGCCGGTGCCACTGGGGCCAATCAGCAGGATATTATCGGCGTGATGTGCCCAGGACAGGTCTTGGTGCAACTTGGCGATGAGCGCTTGATTTGTCCGGCTGAGCACGCTGTTATCCAGAGTGCTTAAGGTTTTTCCCGGTGCCAGCCTCCCTTCGCGTACCCAGCTTTGTGTGCGCCGTGTAAAGCGCTCTGCGAGCTCGTATTCGCATAATGCCGCAAGGTAGTCACTGTGCGACCAGCCTTTTTCTACCGCGGTTTGCCAGAGTTTTTCATAGTGCCTGACGAACGCCGGCAGCCTTAATTCTTTGAGCAGTAATGCAACGGAGGAAGTCAAAATGGCACCTCCACATCGTGTTTCGCCTGTGCCTTTAATGACGTTAGCAGTGCATCATAACTTAGCAGGTTATGTTGCTTTGTCTTAATGTCTGGTGCGCTTTGCGGGGTGTAAAAGCGCTCCTGAATGGTTTTGGCACTTTCAAACAGACCGGCTCTGGCCTCTTGCAACAAGGTCTCTCCCAGCTCTTGTTCGCTATCGTATTCGCTCGCCAGCCATAACACCGTGACTATCCATTTACAGGCATCCTGTGCTGGTAACGCATCATCCACTAACTGCCACAACTGCCGGTAATTGTCGTCAGGTAAGATATCATCCCGCAGTTGCGAGTAACGAAACGCCTGCGGTTTAGCGGCCAGTGAGCGGATAATATGCCGGTAGTTGATACAACGTGCACGGCTTTGGCCGAGGGCCGGGTAAATTCGTGGCAAGGTCAGCGCCACTTGCTGGCCCACATAGAGCACCAGTTTGTTATGATACAGCCGTACTTGCAGGCGTTCGCCAATCAGTCGTGATGGCACGCTGTACACCACCCGGCGCACTTCAATGGTGGCACTACGGGTGACTTTAATGCTCAGCAAGGTGTAATCAACAGCATCATATTCCGGTAAGGCTTGCAGGGTTTGCTGTTCTTCTAAAAAGCGGCTGCGTGAGCGCTGGTTTAGCTTGCCGACGATTTGATCAATAAAGGCCTGGTAGGCTTCGATACTGTCAAAGTCACTGTGGCCGCGAAGTAGCAGGTGCTGCGCCAGACGGCGTTTAAATGAGCCATTAGCGCACTCCACTACGCCGTTCTCATGCGATTGCCCCAGGTTATTGCGCGTTGGCGTCATGTTGTAATGCTCGCACAAGTCCTGATAGGCATCTGTCCAGACATTTTGCGTATTGTTCCTGGCGGCACTGAGGCTATCGGTGCGATGCTCCACCGGACAGCCACCAGCCTGCGTCAGCGCACGCTGTAAACCGGTAGATAAGGCAGAATAGCTCTCACCACCCTGAACCACAGTGATGGAACGCCAGCCGCTATAAGCGAGGCGGAACTGATACAGCAAATGAGCAAAGGGTTGCTGCTTAATGGTGATCGGGCTATCAGGATGAGTAAAATCAGAGAAGCCCTGTAAACCGGGTTGAGCTTGCTGGCGGAAGATGACATCTTTCTCCGGGCCATGTAGTGCTTTCCATTTCTTAACCCGACGCTGCAATGTTCTCAGAATTCGCTGGTCATATTGGTTTGGATAGAGCGCCTGCAAATGCTCCAGCAAAGTAATAGGCGTAAGCTCTGGTTTAGCGTTTAAAAGAACAACTAGATCGGTTTCCCATACGGCTTCCAGTGGATCTTAGCGGGTGCGCCAATCTCTATCAGCTTTAGCGCGGGGTAAGGTGTTGGACTGCTCAATACGTCGGGCAGTGCGGGGGGAAATGGCAGACTTCGCAGCAGCGATTTCTTGAGTCATGCCTTGTTGGCGATGCTGCATATACAGCTCCTCTTGTCGGTGGGTGATATGTTGTCCAGGCACCTTGAACTCCGAACAGAAAACAAGGTACCTATTGTGACACCCAACCGGCCAAGATAATTGTCGTCAACCGGTCATCCTAATTGTCGCCGAACACAATAGTTCGTATAATGTGACTTATTAGACAGTTTACGTAGGGGCTATGTATGGATGCAGACTTTGGATATCAGATTAAAAGAGTTGTGAAATTAAGGGTTCACGAAAAACTGCAAATATAGGGCAAATCAGATTGTCTATACCCATAATTTAGAGCGCCCGAGCATCAGGAACTCACTGAAAGCAGACGTTTCTGAAAATAAACAAGGCACAGCGCTTGAAAATTTCGAGACATCAACGTTTTGCCAAAAGGCTAAAAATGCGTGCACTACTCATTTCGCATTTAAAGAGAGCATCGGTTATTAGGCAATAACGATGTGGCCAAAATTTGTCGACCACTACACTATCTCGTAAACGAGTTTGATAGACGTCAACTAGTACGTATTTTTAGTGTAAGGTCATATTAATGCACGATGCTAAACTCTGCTGTGAGCTAGGTAGGATGTATAAATACCATAAATATTTCAATGCTTTACTTTTTAAAGCTCAAGTGAGTTACTCAGTTCCGACTGTTGGTGGCAGATTTGGAATCTCGCGATTTGTCTTAAATGTCAGCCAAGCAAGTCTCTCGCTAATAAAGTGTTGACTATCCCTGACAAAGTAACAATTTCTTGCCATAATCAGACTTAAGCACTTTACTTAGAGTGTATGTGCGCCGCTTAATGCATCAATGCTGCTAATTCCCTGATTGACATCAATCACTTTGTTTCCTGTTTGATACTCTGAGATAAACAAGATCGAATGATGCAAAAGGGGACTATTTAAATACTGAGGGAACAAATGGCAGTAGATTTGAGCATAGAAACCGCTCTGCTCCTAGAGCGCTGGCAAGGCATTGTAAACTCGATGGCTCAAGTCGCGGAAGTGCCTTGTGTGCTGATTAATCGATTAGATAAAAACGAAATTTGTCAGGCTGTTGGCAGTGTGTCAGTACCAACTTTTTATTGCGGTGAACCTGTTCCATTGGCACTTAACACTTATTGTTCCCAAGTCATTTCCAGTAACCAGCCATTACTAGTTGAAAATGCAATCGGTACCCGATATGAAAACAATAACCCAACATTTGCAGCAGGCTTTAGTTATTACTATGGCCTGCCATTGCTTTGGCCTAGCGGAAAAACTTTCGGTACTTTGTGTATGTTGGACTTTTCAAGCCCAGATCGGGCATCACAACACTGTTCCTTACTCACACTTTTTAAGCAGGCCATTGAATACGATTTACAGATGCTTCAACAACAGCAAGATCTGCTAAAGCGTGAGCAACAAGCAGACAAAAAATTTATACAACTATTCAATGAGATGTCAAATAGGATAAGACCGGTAACTAATAATAAGTTGCTTCAATCTGAGTTGTTTGTACTTTTGACAAGCCAATACCAATACTGGCATCAGGAACTGGATAAGCAGCTTAATCAAACCGTCCTGACTGATGAAAACTCCATTCATATAGCGGCACTGGTTCGAATTTGGTCAAATTTGTTGGCGATTGCCCATGAAACAGAATGGTTGAGAGCTACGGCAGTTCTAGAACCTTATAGTTGTGATGCTGTTGCGTCACTGGTCAATGCAACTCCATTATTAGAACAAGCAGTGTATAAAACAGCGCTGACCCTTGGTGCTGATCTCGTTTTGAGGAGTCATTTGCCTAATCCACTGTTACTAAGTGGGAAACCAGAGTTATGGTCTCTGATAGGACTAGCTATCACGAGCTTTTTAGTTGTTGGCGCCAGCGGTACAAGTATAACTATTTTTGTCAGTAACCGATTAAAAGGTAAGTACAGAGTTTTGGAATGGTCCCTTCTTGTAAAAGGCCAGACGATGCCGCTGCGTTTTACCCGCGATAATCAAGCGCTTTATGGTTTTGCAACAGTATGTGCCGAGTTAGCGGGTGCTGTTCTTGAATCTGGTGAGTGGCAATTAACTGAGAGTCTTCAGCAACAGAGTCGTTATCTCAACTCAAATCGTGATCACGTTGACGACATTGAAAGCAGGAATGCTTCAAGAACTGCTAATGGCATAACCAGGCTTATCTGCTTATCGATACCGGTGATGGGAGACGATTTATAAACACTCAGCGATGATCAGCGAAGTTGTGTTTTAGTTTTCTTGTTGGCACTACATCCGGTATGGCGGCCTTTAATCTGAGAGTGACACTTGGGATAACTGAAAAACTGGCTGTGATTCTGCTGAACGGAGCTTGGTGCTAAGCATGTTGGCGTCATTCAAAGCAAGGTCAACACTGCTATTAACGTTTACGATTATCTGACGGACGTGCTGCTGCGCGTCAACCAACATCCAGTAAGCAAGGTACATGAACTAATGCCGAAGTTACGGAAAGCTCAGTTCGAAAGCGCATTACAGCGTTCAGCTCTATTTAGCAATCCCGATGCTTCGGTAAAATAAGCCACGGAAAATGCTCCGGAGGCCGCATGCACACTAAATAGATGACGTTAGACGAAGAGTTGGATTTAAACGAGCAAATTATAGAGCCTGCGACCGGAAAAGCCAAAAGTTTATAAATACAGCTAAAACTCAAATCAAGCAGGCGAATATTGTACAAAACAATACCATTGCTACAGAGATAACTTCAAGTCTGACAGATCTATGCTAGAGTTAAATCAACGATTTAATTCATTTTTCTATGCAGGATCTTTGAAAAATGCAGTAGAAAAACGGAGAAGTACATGACCTTTAGTTTAGCTCAAACAGCTAGTGCAGAAACCACACTAAAAGCACCTGCTGAAGCAGATCAGAACCTGCGGGATATCACTGAACTGGCGTGTTATATCTGTGATGCACCAGTGGCTATGGTGACGCGAACCGATGACACAAAGCTGAATCTAATTGCAAAAGTTGGTATTTCGCGTACCTCTGTATTAATTAAAGAGTCCTTTTGCGTGTATGCAATGGAAACACCTGATGCGGTAATGGTGGTCCCTGACGCTACTTTAGATCACAGATTCAGTACCAATGCTATGGTGATTTCAGGACCTGGCTACCGATTTTATGCTGGCTCGCCGCTGATTGATCCCGAAGGTGCAGTGATTGGTACTATTTGTGTCTATGATCATGTTCCTAAGCAGCTGAACCAGCGGCAGATAAGCTCTTTGCAGGCTCTGTCCAGACAAGTGATCGCCATACTGGAGCTGAAAAAAGTCGGCGAACAATTACATAATACCAGCATGACGGATGCGCTGACAGGGGTGAACAACAGAAGAGCTTTTGACCTCAAGTTTGAAGCTGAATTTGCTCGCTGGCAAAGAACAGGACAATCTTTTGTACTGGCATTGATTGATATTGATCACTTTAAGAGTTTTAACGACAGCTATGGTCATGCCGCAGGAGATGAGGCACTGAGTCAAGTCGCGGCTCTGTTTCAGCGCCATAGCAGGAACTATGACTTTTTCGCCCGTTATGGTGGTGAAGAGTTTGTGCTGATCCTGCCAGGCACAGACACAGCGTCCGCAAATAAAACACTGGAAAAGTTAAGGCTGGTAGTGGCTAACCATGAGTGGTTATTACGACAATTAACGGTCAGCATAGGTTTGGCCAGCGCTGATTTATTTGACGACAAAAAGCAGTTGCTCGAAGTCGCCGATCAGATGTTATACAAAGCTAAAACCCAAGGCCGCAATCAAACCAGTGTGTTCGCCACACTGTAAGAGATCTGTTCATGCTGCGCTGATCTCAAGACCTCATAAAAACTGAGGTCTTGCTTCGGTCGATAAGCTGGTCTGATATTGGCATTATTTATTCCTTTCAAATACATGGGTAATGCGACTTACACAGATTTTTTATGCTCTCTTGGACTCCATGTGAAGGAGATCGTCACATTCTTTACATATAGAAAATAGAGTTCTTTAGCCAGCTGCAATTTCAGATTAACCGATTCGGTAAGCTTTCTGCATTTCCGGAGACAACTTTTTTAGCCAGCTTGAGAGACTGAAGCCTTTTCTATCGGTACTATTTAATTTAGTAAAATACAGATGTTCATCCCAGCGAGGACCGAAATCTACTTCTGCAAGACTTACAAGCTGTTTGTTTCTGCGAAGACGATGCTTTTGATGGTAATCTTCGGCGGGCCAAAAATAACCATTTTGTTCTCCGGCCTCAATCACCTCGGGAGATTTCTCCTTTCCAATCGCTTGAATCAGTTCTTCAGCTACTTGTTTTTGCTCCAGATCAAAAACAAAAAGTATCTGGCGATACTGGCCCTGCTTTCTACCATGAACAGACCATGATTCAAAACTTCCAAGAAGTTCCCTGTAGCTGATTTGGTCTTTATCGTAGATCACTCTGACGACTTCGGCGTGTCCGTTGATGTTGCGGTAACTCGGATCCAGAGTTGATGCTCCAGCGTAGCCAACACGTGTTTGCACTACTCCCTGCGTCCCTCCAAAATTAGAATCCGGTCCCCAAAAGCAACCCATGCCGAAAACCGTTTGACTAAGCTTCCCGATTTTCAATGCTTCTTCGATTGCTTCAGGGATTGCAAATTCATAGCTTTCAACACCGTCTTCTTTATTCATTTTTAGATCCGACATATTTTTCTCCTAACTTTCAAGAATTGTAGCCACTCCCATTCCTCCCGCCGTGCAAACGACGATAAGGCCACGTTTTCCAGGACCAGCTGAGTGCAGTATCTTTGCTAAAACTCCGACGATCTTAGCGCCAGTAGCCGCAAACGGATGCCCAAGGGCAATGCTACTTCCACGGACATTTAGCTTCGAGCGGTCAATTTTTCCGAGAGGCTCTGATCGTCCCAAACGTGTTTTGCAGTATTCAGCAGACTCCCACGCCTTCATCGTGCAGAGCACTTGTCCAGCGAACGCCTCGTGAATTTCGTAAAAATCAAAATCCTGAAGCTTTAAGCCGTTTCGCTTCAATAATTCACTGACCGCCACAGTTGGGGCCATAAGCAAACCTTCGCCAGCGACATAATCCACGGCGGAAGTATGAGAATCCACAATCTTAGCCAACAGGGGCCAATTATTCTTTTTTGCCTCTTCTTCTGATGCTAAAAGAACGGTGGATGAGCCATCTGTGAGCGAGCTTGAATTTCCCGCCGTCAAAGTCCCTTTTTCTGATTTATCAAAAACAGGTTTTAACTTCGACAATTTTTCCAAAGTTGTATCAGCACGCAAAATTCCATCGGTCTTATTTCCTTGGAATGGAAAGACGAGATCATCATAAAACCCATCTTTATATGCTTGAGCTGCATTTCTGTGACTTGCCAGCGCTAACTCATCTTGCTCTTGGCGAGAAATATTCCACTCTTTAACCATGAGTTCGCAATGCTCACCCATTGATTTTCCGGTGCGTGGCTCAACCACTGCGGGCAACACTGGCTTTAGATCGCTAGGTTTAATTCCTAAAATGATTTTTACTTTCTCACCAAGCGTTCTGGCAGAATTCAACGCAATCAATTTTCTTGCGAAAGTTCGACTAACCATAATGGGCAAATCGCTGTTGCTATCAACACCGCCCGCAATGCCACTTTCAATTTGGTGGCTAGAAATTTTGTGAGCAATCTGAATCGTATTTTCCAAGCTCGTTCCGCAAGCACGTTGCACGTTATATGCCGGAGTGTTTGGATGCAAACCGGAGGATTGAACGACTTCACGAGCCAAATTCCAGTTAGCCGAGCTGTGCATGACAGCTCCTAAGGCTACATCGCCCACAGTTTTTCCTTCCAAGTTATATCTATCAACTAAACTCTTTAGGCTCGCCGTCATTAGTTCTTCACTTGAGACGTCTCGATATGCGGTCATAGATTTCATAAATGGAATCCGAGCTCCACCTACGATATAAACGTTTCTCGTTTTCATAATTTCACCTCCGGCTTTGTGTGCCGTTCAAAAACTTCTCCGACCTTCACGTCGTACGATTCAAAAATGTAGTCTTTGCCAAGCATCTTGGCTTTTTTGTGTTCGGGATGCTTATCCCAAGCATCGAAAGCTTCTCTGGTAAGGAACTCGACAATTAGAACATCTTCACCGTTAGGAGAAGAAAACCGCTCATGGCTTCCGTAACCAGGAATGGCTTCGACAAGCGCGGACATCTCGGCGTATCTTCTTTCAAACTCCCCACCGTGCTCCTTGGCAACACGACTGCGGAAAACTGCTATAATCATTGATCTGACTCCTTACTAAGCTAATTACAATCCTCAAAAAAAAGATCTCGTTATTTTATCGAAGCTTCCAACCACTTGTCAAGGTCCTTGAACTTGGGGTTTCTCAGCTTCTTTGTCCCAACCAGTATTGTCGGGAAATTTAACTTTCCAGTAGTATAAAGGGATCGCAGTTCATCAGCTGCCGCGTCGTCTTCGTGAACATCTAAAAAATCAAACTCGATTCCTTTTTCTTTCAAGTACGACTGGTAAATCTTGGTTTTGTGGCAGTCCTTATGACCGAACAGCTTAATCCCCACGACCCCCTCCATTTTCTAAAATTACTCTACAAACTTCAACGACTCCGAGTTGATGCAGAATCGAGCCCCAGAGGGCTCAGGACCATCTGGAAAAACGTGCCCTAAGTGGGCTTCGCACACATTGCATAGCACTTCGATTCTTCGTCCGTAAGTCGTGTCCAGTTCATATTGAATTACGTTGTCGGCGACGGGCTCAGAAAAACTCGGCCAACCTGTTCCCGAATCAAACTTAACGTTCGAATCAAACAGTTCAGTGTCGCAGCCCGCGCAGGCATACCGTCCTGCCTCATAAAATGAACAGAGTTCCCCAGTGTGAGGGCGCTCGGTGCCTTTCTTCCGCATGACATTAAATTGAGCGGGCGTCAGAATTTTTTTCCACTCTTCCTCGCTCTTTTCTACTTTTCTAGGAGGAGCGGGAGTGCCGTTATCGAGATAGTTGTTAATGCTTTCCCAGTTGAACATAAATTTGCTCCTTTATTTTTGGGTTTGTTCTTTAGCTATCAATCCACGCGAAGAAGTCAGTCGCGCTACCAATGAATTTTCCATCCACAAAAACTTGCGGAACAGTTTGAAGGTTGGTTTTTTTCTTCAACTCATCATAAGTCTTGGGATCGTCATCCACGCGAATTTGTTTAAAATCAACTTTTTCAGAAGTTAAGTACTCCTTCACGCGTTTACTAAACGGACAATGGTCTTTTGTGTAGATGACAACGTTCTTAAGTTCTTTCATTTTTTCCTCTTTCGTTTGATTCATGGTTTAATCTCTCTCAAAATGGCACGTGTACCCGTGGGGATTCTTCTTCAAATAGTTTTGGTGATACTCCTCAGCGTCATAAAACTCTTTTTCCAAGGCTACCGTCGTGACCACGGGATTCTCGAAGCGACCGATCTCATTGACCTCATCAATCACGTTTTCGATAATCGCTTTCTGTGCATCGTCACGATAGAACGCTGCCGAGCGATACGAAGTGCCAACATCATTTCCTTGGCGATTCTTCGTAGTCGGATCATGGATTTTGAAAAAGTAATGTAGAATCTCTTCGAGAGATATTTCGTCTTGGTCGTATTCCACGCGAACCGCTTCGGCGTGCCCCGTTTTCCCTGTTATAATATCGGCGTAGGTAGGATCATCAAAATCTCCGCCAGAGTAGCCCACCTTCGTTGACGTCACACCGTCCAGACTCCTAAGGAGGTCTTCGAGACCCCAAAAACACCCTCCGGCAACGATCACATAATCTAGTTTCATAAAGCCTCCTTAGTTTTCATCCACTTACTGATTAGACTGACTTTACAGCATGTAAAATAGATATAATATGTTCAATAGTTCGTATAACATGACCTATTGGACAGTTTACGTAGGAGCTATATATGGATGTTCTCAGTGAAATTTTAGATAAGGTAGAGCTTACTAGCAGCTACTGGTATAGAACCTCATTTGCGGGAGACTGGGGCATCAGCCTCCCGCAGGAAGAGAATCTAGCGAGATTTCACATCGTGACTCATGGCGAGTTTTGGTATGAGGTGCCAAAACTTAAACTTAAAGCATTGGCGGAGCAGGGCGATATTTTGATCTTTTTCAAAGGGATGGAGCACACCATGGCCAGTGCACCAAAAATCAAGGCCGAGCCTGCGGTCGAATTTAGAGCTAAAGCCAACCTCACCGAAGCTCAAGTTTTGGAATACGGTGATCAGAGCAAGCTCAAAGCCAACGTCGTTTACGGACATTTTTGTTTTAATGGCGGACCCGATCATCCATTCTTAAATTCGCTGCCAAATGTCGTGCATATCAAGAGTGCTGATAACTCCCACTCGCCTTGGCTTGCCATGCTTTTAAGTATTATAGAGCAGGAAGCAAAATCAGGGCTTCCTGGAAGCAACACGTTAGTCAGAAAGCTGACCGAAATTATCTTCGTGCAAGCGTTAAGAATCCACATGTACAAATCCAATAAAAATGCTGGATTCTTCAAACTGATCGAAAATCCGCAACTCAGCAAAACCTTGGAAGCTATTCATCATAGTCTCGATAAAAAATGGGGTCTTGACGATCTCGCCGGGATTGCGGGGATGTCGCGTACGAACTACAGCGTCAAATTTAAGGAGCTGTCAGGCATGACACCTCTTGATTATTTAACCTATTGTCGGCTTGAAAAAGCAAAGCAGCTGCTTAAAGAATCCGGTAAGTCTGTTCCCGAAGTGAGTGAAGCCATTGGGTATCCGGCACATGAACACTTTCAAAAGTTGTTTAAGAAAAAAATTGGCAAAACTCCTAGCGCGTACAGAAAAGAAAATTCTGAAAAGGTGTAAAAATGAATATCTATAACTCTCCTGTTACCAAAATAGCTTTCTGGGTCATCGTCGTCGGCAGTGTATTCTGTCTTCTTCTCCCTTTATTCTTACCTCTTCTTCCTCTTCACTACTTGAAGGATTATGGCGAAATAGGAGATGCTTTTGGAGGTATTTCGAACCCATTCGTACAGATACTAGGTTCAGTAGTTCTGTTTTTAGCGCTGAAAGCCCAGATTGATGCGAATAGAATCCTTCATCAGCAAATCGAAAAAGAAAACACGAAGGAGCAACTAAGGCACGAGTTAGATCAACTTCACGAACTTTATTTGTTTGTCGAAAGAAACATCAAAAATTTTAGTTACGATCAAGAAAAGACCGTTGATGGCAAGACGCAAATGATCCTTCTGTATTCTCGACGTGCGATTAAATGTTTCATTGAGGATCTAGAGAGCTTAGATGTTGATATTCACAAAGATGACGACATTTTAAGGTTCGACGGGGTTAAAGAAATTATGAGCATTTTGAACAGCGTTGACCTATATTTCGACAAAATCAAAGACAGCGAGATTGCACCTTATCATAAGAGTTTTTATAAAACGCTTATGCAGCACGAACTTCTCTTCAGCGTTTTTCCTTATCAAGATCTCGACAATCAAGCGTACCTAAAACAAGAGCATTGCCCAGAGTGTGGTGAATATCATGCAAATTATCCGCCACTGATTTATGACCGGTTACAGAAAATTAAAAAAAGTTTCTCCTGATGTATTATGGATATTTATTCGGTATCGGTCCTACCAAAAAGCTATTTGTAGTATCTCGAGTACGTGCTGTGGTGTAGTAATTCCAATCTTAGAAAACTCAAAGCTTATTCTGAAACTATCGGAATTGTCGGTTGGGTGAGACTTAGTCGCCCCGTAAAGCCTTATCGGGGCGGCAAAGATAACTTTTTATATCACTGCTATTGATGACGTCCTTTGTTTACTAAAGTTGTAAGCCCTTATTCTTTGTTTTAGACCTTCAACCACTCCGGGCTTGTCACTAGGAGAGTCCCCTTGGCTAACCTTAGCCGTCAGATCGTATTCAGCGATTTCTAGCCGGTCCCCCTGAATCATTTTACGCCAACCGTTCCACAACTTAGGGTCAAGCTCTTCGGTACGCCAACCATCGGTCGGTTCGCTCCGACTCGCTAAAGCCAGATCCCTGATTTGGTTCTGGAGCGTTAGATCGTCAATCATTGTTCGGCGTCAACTATCTTGGCCGGTTCGCGTCAATTATGATGGCCGGTTAGGTTTTCTCATTTTTCCTACTTCCAGCTTGTTTTAACTGATGTTGTTTTCGATAGCTTTCTCCTTCTAATTCTATAATTGTCGCGTGGTGGATCAGCCGATCTATGGCCGCTACCGTCATCATGCTGTCTGGGAAGATCTGATCCCATGCACTAAACGGGTGATTGGCTGTGATGATCAGGCTACCGCTTTCATATCGATGCGCGATAAATTCAAACAGTACCTGGGTTTCTGCATCGGTTTTTTTCACATAACCAATGTCATCAATGATGATCACCTGATACTTATCCAGCTTGCTCATCTCGCTCATCAGATCCAGTTCGCGCTTGGCTTGTTGTAACTGTTGTACCAAGCCAATGGCTGGAAACAGTTTGCAGCGTATGCCTTGCTCAATCAGCCGGTAACCCAATGCATTGGCTATGTGTGTTTTGCCGGTGCCACTGGGGCCAATCAGCAGGATATTATCGGCGTGATGTGCCCAGGACAGGTCTTGGTGCAACTTGGCGATGAGCGCTTGATTTGTCCGGCTGAGCACGCTGTTATCCAGAGTGCTTAAGGTTTTTCCCGGTGCCAGCCTCCCTTCGCGTACCCAGCTTTGTGTGCGCCGTGTAAAGCGCTCTGCGAGCTCGTATTCGCATAATGCCGCAAGGTAGTCACTGTGCGACCAGCCTTTTTCTACCGCGGTTTGCCAGAGTTTTTCATAGTGCCTGACGAACGCCGGCAGCCTTAATTCTTTGAGCAGTAATGCAACGGAGGAAGTCAAAATGGCACCTCCACATCGTGTTTCGCCTGTGCCTTTAATGACGTTAGCAGTGCATCATAACTTAGCAGGTTATGTTGCTTTGTCTTAATGTCTGGTGCGCTTTGCGGGGTGTAAAAGCGCTCCTGAATGGTTTTGGCACTTTCAAACAGACCGGCTCTGGCCTCTTGCAACAAGGTCTCTCCCAGCTCTTGTTCGCTATCGTATTCGCTCGCCAGCCATAACACCGTGACTATCCATTTACAGGCATCCTGTGCTGGTAACGCATCATCCACTAACTGCCACAACTGCCGGTAATTGTCGTCAGGTAAGATATCATCCCGCAGTTGCGAGTAACGAAACGCCTGCGGTTTAGCGGCCAGTGAGCGGATAATATGCCGGTAGTTGATACAACGTGCACGGCTTTGGCCGAGGGCCGGGTAAATTCGTGGCAAGGTCAGCGCCACTTGCTGGCCCACATAGAGCACCAGTTTGTTATGATACAGCCGTACTTGCAGGCGTTCGCCAATCAGTCGTGATGGCACGCTGTACACCACCCGGCGCACTTCAATGGTGGCACTACGGGTGACTTTAATGCTCAGCAAGGTGTAATCAACAGCATCATATTCCGGTAAGGCTTGCAGGGTTTGCTGTTCTTCTAAAAAGCGGCTGCGTGAGCGCTGGTTTAGCTTGCCGACGATTTGATCAATAAAGGCCTGGTAGGCTTCGATACTGTCAAAGTCACTGTGGCCGCGAAGTAGCAGGTGCTGCGCCAGACGGCGTTTAAATGAGCCATTAGCGCACTCCACTACGCCGTTCTCATGCGATTGCCCCAGGTTATTGCGCGTTGGCGTCATGTTGTAATGCTCGCACAAGTCCTGATAGGCATCTGTCCAGACATTTTGCGTATTGTTCCTGGCGGCACTGAGGCTATCGGTGCGATGCTCCACCGGACAGCCACCAGCCTGCGTCAGCGCACGCTGTAAACCGGTAGATAAGGCAGAATAGCTCTCACCACCCTGAACCACAGTGATGGAACGCCAGCCGCTATAAGCGAGGCGGAACTGATACAGCAAATGAGCAAAGGGTTGCTGCTTAATGGTGATCGGGCTATCAGGATGAGTAAAATCAGAGAAGCCCTGTAAACCGGGTTGAGCTTGCTGGCGGAAGATGACATCTTTCTCCGGGCCATGTAGTGCTTTCCATTTCTTAACCCGACGCTGCAATGTTCTCAGAATTCGCTGGTCATATTGGTTTGGATAGAGCGCCTGCAAATGCTCCAGCAAAGTAATAGGCGTAAGCTCTGGTTTAGCGTTTAAAAGAACAACTAGATCGGTTTCCCATACGGCTTCCAGTGGATCTTAGCGGGTGCGCCAATCTCTATCAGCTTTAGCGCGGGGTAAGGTGTTGGACTGCTCAATACGTCGGGCAGTGCGGGGGGAAATGGCAGACTTCGCAGCAGCGATTTCTTGAGTCATGCCTTGTTGGCGATGCTGCATATACAGCTCCTCTTGTCGGTGGGTGATATGTTGTCCAGGCACCTTGAACTCCGAACAGAAAACAAGGTACCTATTGTGACACCCAACCGGCCAAGATAATTGTCGTCAACCGGTCATCCTAATTGTCGCCGAACAGCTTGTCTTGATCCATATTGGGGTACGCATCCTGTTGCAGCAGCACTCAATCCCTATTTTATTAATGACTTAGATATAAAAGGCTTTAAATTATGGATTGCAGGACATACGCATACATCAGTGGATACTGTAGTCGATGGATGTAGATTAGTGATCAATCCATTGGGTTATCCGCCAGAGCAAGGTAAAAATGGGTTTAGAGAAAATTTGATCATCGAAGTTTAAGTAGTCATACTCGTATTGAAGCAATTTAAACCAACTCTAATATCATACATCCTATAGAACTGTTGATTTAGCTTCTACACCATGAACTAGGAGAAACTCATGTCGAATCCTTTAGACCCAGAAAATGATTGGAAAAATAAAATTGCAGATCAAATACTTGACGATTTAATCGAGATTGCCAAGCTTGAAGGTATGACTATTAAAAAAATGAAAGCAGATCAAAATGGTATTTTCTATGTGGAAGAGGAAATATCAATTGACGACGTACTCAAGCAATTTTGAACTCTGCTCATTGAAACGATATAAAGCGCTTGAATTTTATATTTAAAAGCTTAACCAAATTGTATCACCTGTAGATGCGTACATAGCTTCAGCAGTTTCTTTCAACACATCACTCTCATCCGTTTCCATTGATAGTTCATCACATGCAGGATACCTACTATCGCTTGTGGAAGAAAAGCTGGATTGAACAATAGACCCATCTTGCATAAATCTAGTTCTATCTTGCCTTAAAAGCTGTACACCACGGTAGCTAGCACGCATTTGATTTAATGCTTGAAGATGTCTTTCATTTGTAGTCATTATTACCTTTCTCGACATTAATTTTTTCCTTGATTTTTATCTGAAATTAAGATTAATAAATTATGACATAAATTAAAATTGAGTAATGATCCCGCAATACTTCATTAAAATCACAGCGATCAAATAAAAATAAAACAATGTCTTAAAAATCAATCCTCTAAAAACTCCATGACATTTTTACCAGTTCTGACGATTTTCATAGGAGGTTGATTAGTTGCGTTTAGTATAGACCTGAGATCGTCACACTTTATTATTTCATCTTACTAATTTTTTGCTGCGGATTCAGCGAATATTTTCGCATTATCTTTAGAAATAATTTGATCTACCATAATATGTACCTCACTTTACAAATTTTTCAAGATCTTGCTCTTTAGCACTCTGATACGAAGACGAACTATTAATTAAAAAATGTGCTCTTCTGAATGCCAATTCTTGCTTAATTTCTTGATCAGCCATACTGGTCTCACCGTGATTTTTTATGTATTCAGCTCGTTTTTGCATAAATGCTCGCTCTCGCTCTTGAACGCTAGAATTCACCACCGTATGTTCTATTTGACGAGTAGCCACATAATTATAGGCAATTACTCCGCAAAGTACGATTAAAAAGAAACTGAGTTGCCTCTTTACACTTCGACTCACAAATAATCCTTTAATATTCAGTCAATACTGAAGTTATCATGTACTCATGAAGATGAATTTAAAAACTATAAGGGCTGACACTATAAAGTTTCATTACTCGCCCCTAGGGTTAAACTCTTTAAATTCATCAGCATTGCTAGCAAATTTAACAAAAAAGTTATGCCATGCAAATAATGACTCTAATTCCTGTTTATTTTGAATCGGTTTAGGCAACTCATATCCAATGATCCAGTATGGTGCTGTACAGCAAACATGCTCAGGTATAAGGACTTGCTGTAAGGCTGTTTCAGCACTTAAAAAATATAAATTATCGTTTAAGTGGACAATATTCCCTTGTAAAGCTTCTTGAATACAATGATCTACATCTATATACGTATGCTTCATTTAGTCCGCCTCCATTTTTTGAAATCGCACTCTTAAACCTGTTAAATTATTTAACGCACGTATAAATATTTTTATTTAAAGTACAACATATAAAAATACTTGCTCAATATGCAGCTTAAGTAACTGTATCTAAATGTTTATTTACAATCTTCAAAGACAAACTATAAAAAAGAATAGAAATCAATATCTGCATATACTTAGCTTTAGGATTAATATTCTTTAAAACTAGTACTTCATATTTTTTATTTTTCCGAATCTTCATCACTTTACTAAATTCTTCCCATTCATGCTCTCTATAATAGATATTGCGAAAAAAATCATTACCTACAATTGCCTTTAGATTTACTAAAAACTCCAAATAATTTGCATAACTTATTTCATCTCTAATATAAAATTTAATTTTAGCATCTACAATCAAAACATGATCGAGAAAAAGATTTGATAACCGAGTCAGTTGATCCTGAAATCTTATTTGATCTTGAGCTTTACCATAAGCCTGTTTTATCAAACGCATTGCTTGATAATTATCATGCTGAGCATATTCTGCAAGAAACTCCAATAATTCTTCAGAGGATCTTTTATGATTCCCACGTTTTTGGGTGTAATACCGATTGCTATATATCAATTCTATATATTCTAAAAAAAATTTTCTTAGTTCGGAGTCTGAACTAAAAACTATAGGATTTTGTATTGTATTTAGCTCTTCTAAAAAAACATCTTGGTCTAAGCTCAATGTATGATCCCCTCCCAAAAAGTGTGACTGGTGACCATTCATTTTATAATCAGGGGTCAATTCATTTTTATAACCTACCCTATTTCTCAAATAATCACATAATATTTTTCTGTAATTCAAAATATTAATATCAATAATAAACTTTTTACTACGACCTACTCCCGCTTTAGTATGCTTAGGTAGCAAATGCTGTAACAACTTTCTAGGTATGTAATTTTCTTGTCGATTACATGCATCGGCATACAAAATCATTCCAACATGCAAATAGTGGTTTGCTGTCATTTCTATCGATGAATGACCTAACATATAAGCCAAATGTTTCCAAACATCGGCTCTATCTTCCAAAGAAGTCGATTCAGCTAAAATATAGTTTCGAATATTTTTAACATGATTATCTGAATAATCTGTCCAAGCTATTCTGAGTTGATCACTACCCTTCAACACAATAGCAAGATTATTCGCTGCACTGTGTCTCAATGTATGAAAAGAGAAATTATATTGTTCATCACCAAAAATTAAATCCAAACAACATTTGAATACTTGTCTAACTGAACTTGCTTTAATAAGTCCAGCACCATTTTTTTCAAAGATGAACCGGTTAGCACCTAAACAAATACGATTTTCTTTTTTATTTATAACTATCATTTTGAGCAGATGACAAAATTCTAGCAATTCTTCTTCAGTCAGTAATTCACTTAAACACAAAGCACGTTGTGCATTTCTAGTTTTAAGCTGTCGATCATAATTATTTCTAATTTGTATTTTCAAAAACTCTATTTTTTCATCAAATAACCAATATTCAATTTTATTAGAATTATTTTCATGTTTTTCTAAGCTTAACGTCGTTAAGTCACTTAGTTTAAGCCCTAAAATTTCACTTATTCTCAGACCACAACGATATCCCAAAATACATATCATTCTTACCATTCGTAAGTCATGACAATCCATCTTTAGGTTAAAAAGTCTTTTTGAGTTAGGCAATAATTTATCAATAATGTATTTAAACATATCTTTTGATATATATCCGCTACGACAAACTTGAGTATTCTCTGTTTTATAATATGAAAACCAATCATCCAAATTTGGAGCATTGAACACACTAGAAATATGTTTATGAAATGCCTTAAGCTGCTTTAAAGCAGCTGAATATGTATCATGCTTTTTTTCATAACTCTCTAAGTTAGTTTCCTCAAGTGTGGTATTTTTATCATTTTTTATCTTCACGCTTAATATGTACTCATACATATCTTCAAAATCACTTTGATCTGCATCTAATAAATTAATTGAATGTTCAACAGCATAGCAATAAAGCTCTACTGAAAACACCGACTTGTAGGTTTGAAGAGAAGATAATTTAATACCATTTGTCAAATTCATTTCAAACCAACTTAGCAAACAAATTTGAACACTTAATGATGCTATATCTGGATCACTTTCGCCCTTAATAAACTCTAAATCATATTCATTTCTTACCTTTGCCAAATTAAATTTTAAAGATCTTTTGAACCGTTTTTGATCATTGCTTTTAGATCCTATCCTTAAAATTCTCTTTACTTCTTTGGGCATAGTATTAGAAAAATTATCCGTACACTTAATGGCTTGAAAAGATAACTGATTTACTTTTTCACTCTTAATTAGTTTGTTTTGGACATATTGAATCCTTAACTCCTCTAAAGGAATTTTTAATCTTTGCTCTAGCTGATTTAAGTAATTTATTGAAATTGCTGACGTAGCATACTTCCCTACATTTAATGCGGATAAAAACCCATCTATTGATACCTTTCTCTTATTCCATGCAATATAATCAATATGGTTAAATGCCATAAACCCTTTAGCTTTAAATTTTTTAACAACTTCATTATTCTGAGAAATTTTTCTTAACTCATTTAACATCCAATTTTTAAATTTATTAGTATCATTTATATCAAATCCTAAAATTTGATCTAAACTCAAATAATGTGTTTTAGGTATCTCGGCAACTAATCTATTCAAAATAATCAATGTAATAGGTTCAAGACTGACCTGACAACTCTGGTACGTATTCCCATCCAAAAACAAATTTGCATATCTTTTATTTGGAATTAGATAACTCAATAAAAAACCATTTGCTTGTAATTTTGATGCGTCCTTAACATCATAAATATATTCTAATCCATCAATAGGGCTGAGATCACATACACCATATTCAGTAAAGTTTTTAAAGACTGTTTTAACTATACTAACTAGATGATTTTCAAATGGACAATTTGAGTGAAAAATTAAACTTAATGTCAACTGAGCAAATAGAATCCTCAACAGACAATGATTAGTAGATAAATTTTCTTTACTTTCTATATCTTTAAAATATTCTGAATCACAGTTAAAAACTTCTTTTTCTATCCAAAATTTCTCTAATTGATTCTTAAAATTATTTAATTGCGAACCCTCTATTAATTTGTGTGGAGTAGCATTAATTTCCTTTTTTGCACTATTAGATATAAAATAATCAGGTATCGATAAATCTACCACTTTCGTAATATCATAATATTTATCAATAATTTTTGTTTTTTCTACAAACCACAATTCGCGCCAATACGTTAAATATTCATTTTTTAACTGTATTTCACTCATTAACTTAAGTTGAGCGTTAAGTTCATGTTGCATAACTCCAATTAATTTTTGAGTATTAACATTAAGATTACGCCATGACTTATCAGTTTTTCGCTTTTTAGAATTAAATTCATCAAATAACTTAGTGATATCACAACATAAATTTATTGCTTTATTTTTTAAGTCAGTCTGAAGTTCTAATGATAATTTACTCATACTTTTATCACCAAGCCAAGCTCAATCAACATTCCGTCAACAGCATTGAGAATTTTCGTTTTATATGCATAAAAACTAAGTGAAGACCCATAACTAAATCCAAGATCTAGACTATCGTGTGCATACAATGTCTTTTGAATATCTATCGGTAACTTCACAGAATTGATTAAAAAATGTCTAGCCCAATTTTTATACAAATAAAAATTCATTGACTCTAAATTACATTGGACGAAATCTGCCGTGATTTCCTGCAATTTTTTCCTTTTATCCATGATATAAATGAGGGATAAATCTGTATCTTTTTCAACCTTATTAGCTAAACCCTGTTCCATTAAGAAATTTTGGTATTTCGATATTTCTTCTTTCAAAAAACTGGTTATCGGTATATAACGACCAAAAGGACGACTTTCGCTTTTTTTATCATGAACGTAATAAAAGCCATTTGTTGCATCGTAATACTTCAATGGTCCTGGAGCACCTGAATTAGGGCGGATACCAAGAGTTAATAAACAAATTGTCCACATCCATATGGCATAACTATTCACCTTTTCATAAAGCGATTTTTTTTCATTATTGAGAGTTGACTCCAAATCACTTTTTAATCTATGAATAAAATTCCGAGCATCTTTTGTATTCCATAGTTTCCTACTCCCAATTTTTCTTTCGTTTCGCTCCCAAATGACAGGATAATCTATTGCTTTATCGGAGCTAGAATCATCACTAGACTGGAATTGTACGTCAGTGACGTTCTCAAGATATTTTTGATAATATTTATTCATTTCAATGGCATTGAAAACAGCATAGGCTAATTCAGGTTCATGATGAATTTTTTTATTTTTAATAAATTCTTTCAAAAGGCCTTTAGGATCAATGCGTGCCATATGGAAATGTAGTTGCTGCGCTATAGAACCAATATTTATTACACCTAAACAATATCTGGAGAACCAGTCTTTAATTTTCAAATTCAAATCCACTATTAACAAATTTTGATGATTTAAAATAGTGTCTACCCACGAAGCTGGAACATGAATATCCCAATTCTGTGCTGTAGTAAGACAAAGTTGGTTGATTAGCGTTCTATTCTTACTTTTTTCAGTATTATCTAAACCAACGTAATATCTAAAAAGATAACCATCTGCATCCTTAGCTTTAGAAATTCGCTGATCTTCTAAGAGAAGGTCTATATTAAGAAAATGTGTCGCTGACACCCCAGTAAATAACGACATTAAGAACATTGCAGCAATAGCACTTTCTTGTGAGTCTGGCTGAGCTTGAAATTTATCTATCAGTACCTGAAATACTTTTCGTAATAGAATTTGTTCTAAAAACGAAGGATTTGATACTGTAGGATAATTTCTCCTGATTATAATTTCAGCTATTTTTTTATCTGATTGTACATACCCACTTACTCTACCAGCAACACTATCAGCTTTAACATTAAGGATTGTTTGAGTATCGTCTTCAGATATTTCATCCTCAATAGAATCATAAGATCCTTCTGGAACACAAATACTTATAGCCTCTTGTGGACTAGGGTCACTAACTTTAATTCTTTTGAATTTTGATTTAGCCTTTGTGCTTTTCTTATTGTTTTTTAAATTTTCGATATTTTTTATTTTTACAATGAATATTTTTAAATATTCAAAAATCTTTTTTACTATAGTTATTTTATCAATATTAGTAACCGAGAAAAATAATTTATTAAATTTTTTATTATAATCTGAAACAAATTTTTCATCTAAATCATCAACTATTGATTCACATGATTTTATTAAAAATATATTAATCGATTCCAAAATCTCACTAAAACCATCTTCATCACGATATTCACAATTTTTCGGTGAAATCAATTTTAGTAACAAATAAAAGTAATAGTAAAGTGTTGAAATATGGCTTTCACTATAACCTTTTTTTGTAAATTATGAGCAATATATGAAATAACAACATTCAACTCAAATACAATTTTGCTTTCAATGATTAAATTTGAAAAATAGGATTTACCATATTCAGCTTTATATAGATCAATTAATTTATTATTTTTTATTAAAAATGATTGTTCTGAACATGATTTTATCGCACTAGTATAAGAACCACTTTCATAATTTAACATTATACTGTCTATTGATTCTTTAAGGCTATACTCCTCAAAAAATCCTGCAAAATCGATATGCATAAGAGCAATACTTTCAGAAAGACTTCTTAATCTAGATTCTATTTTATTTTCATCTACTGGCATTTTTAACACTATTGATCCTTTAACGTAGGACAATTATTTATAAGTATATTTGTGATTAACTTTTTTACCTGCAGGATGATAGCTTTGAAGTTTGTGCTCATACAGTCTGAAAGCATTGAATTTTTTCAAAAGTGAAAATTATTCAGAGTTAAGCTTTAAAGCCTTCTAACCCCACCCAATCAATCACAAATTAAAAGCTTCAAGTAATTGTTCTCTTTAAATAAAATTTATACAACCCAAATAAACTTTCTGCTGGCTTGTAGATAATTCGTTATTACATTACCTAACTCGCCTAGCAGTCTAATGAATAGATATGAGCAACTAGCTCATATCATCTTCAAATTTAGTCTTCTTGTGAGCAAGCAAATTTGTAGACTTCCGCCTTACTCCAACGAAGAGTACGTCCATGTCTAATAGGATTAATTGGGCCATTTTCATATAAAGCCCACTTACGTAAAGTCTGTTCTGCATACCCTAAAAGCCTAGCTGTCTCTCTAGTGGTCAATAAAAGCCGATCATCTGTAATCGGCTTATGTTTATGCTTTAGTGCCATATTTCTCTCTTTAAAATGCTTTAAAACTATAAAAGCACGTTTAAAGGGGTAAAGAAAAGAGGTATAATTACTAAATAACTTTACCCCAACTTTAGTATGGAATGGAAAAATGGGACGCAATGCTCGTGGCATTTTGGAATATGCAAAAACAATTACTTGGTTTGACTATTTATTCAATGAAGCTAAAAAATTAAAGCACTTAAACATAACAAATGATTACAAGTTTTATAAATTCATGTATTCAAATTCTAAACATTCACCTGAAGATAAATTATTTAAAAAATATAAATTTGGTTTATCTACACCTCAAAAATCATGGAAAGAAAGCACTGAGAAAAATATACCCGGTGCAACCTGTATTATTCAACACCCTATTTGGGATATTGAAAACACAAAATTTACATCAAATAAAATTATAAATGACATGCATAACTTATCTTCAGATATTCGCAGCTATGTAATATCCGATGGATTAGGTTGTCCACAACCCATATGTTATCCAACACTTGAAAAAATTATTTCTTTTGAAAATCTTGATGCTATCTATTCTATATATCTTCTATATCAATGGGGATTAATTATTAATAACTATGAATTATGTAACTATTGTGCTATAGCTCTTGAAAAAAACTTAGAAACTCTCTTATTAAATATTAGCTATTTGCATAGATCTCACATATTTTTATTCGACATAATTTTCGATAAAATTAGAAAAATATCTTATCGAGGCCTGACTATAGCTGACGTCACAAATATAAATTGGCGCCTGCTAAGAGCTAAAAATTGGATCAGTGATATTCGAATGAACTCATATGTATCCGAATATGAGTTGTTCAAAAAATCTGTTATATCAGAAAAATTTAAAAATAAAGAAATTTACATTTCCAATTCTGATTCTTTAATATTGCATGCGAAAATTGCTACTGATCCAAATGATCTAATCACCCTTAACCTTAATAAATTTTTTCCTTCCCACATCATATTGTATTCCAACTAAAGCGGACACCCACAATTAACACCCAGGTATGGCAGCCTGCCCTTTTATCGTTTGTAAACCTTTTTCCATGTGCTCATGCTGCCTGCCCCTGCACCAAATGCTGTATTGGCAATAATACCTTGAACATCGTCACCTGAAGCAGGTGAGATCCCAGCTGAAATTGTCCCGGCTAATTCAACATTGCTCTCTTAAATGTATTTCTTAATGCGGCACTGCCAGCCAATTTTTACCGTGTAAAAAACCCATTTACTGCCTTGGTAAATTCTATCACCAGATCCCCAAAGTGGCGAGCCAAGCTGTATAGAGTGTGGCTAAAACAAAGTCATCCCTGCTGCGCCTGTCTTAAACCAGTCACCAAAGATACACCATGGCACAGCCGTCATATTGTGAAGCTAAGTCATGGTAGGATGGATGCGGTCGCTCATCTTGAGATTTACCATCTATCTGTATTGTCCGAGGAGTGTTCAGTTTGCCAATGTCAACGAGGTATAACCGGGTGCCGAATGGCGCCTTAGAAGAGGCTTGAGCCGTGTGCTGGGAAACTCGCATGCACGGTTCTTAGGGGGTTGACGTAGGCAACTGCGTCTGACTACCCGACAACCAAATGCGCCCTTAGGCCTTGGGAAGTAAGAACTGGCTGTTTGTTGGCTCGCTGCGCAGTGGTCAACGAGCGGCGAATATCAAGACTTAAATCCAGTCAGCAAAGCTGAATGGCTTGGATCTGTATGCCTATGTTACCGACACATAAAGTGACCTAAATAGAAGAATTACTGCCACACCGGTGGCAACCCGACCAAAATTAAAAAATAGGTGTGGGGTTCAGCCCACGCTTACGAAACTTGTAATAAACTGATCTAAAATTCGATCATATACTTCATATCTCAAAGTATTGACTTAAATTATGATTAAGCCATGCCAGAATTAGATCGCCCCATACCCAAGTCGTCACTTGAATTTGAGTAACTATAGGAAATTCTATCTTTAAAGTCTTTATCCAACAAAACCAATTAAGAATAATGTTGATTTAAGCTGCTTACCATTTGCTTACCAGAATCTAAAAACAAAAAAACCACTTACGATTAGTACACGTAAGTGGTTGTTTTATATGGTGGGCCCAGACAGACTTGAACTGTCGACCAACGGATTATGAGTCCGCTGCTCTAACCAACTGAGCTATAGGCCCTAATATGCTGAATTTGTTATATATCAACAAGTTCAGGCGAAATGAATACTAGCGAAGATTTTTTCAAAAGACAAGCTTTTTCATACATAGTTGTACACTATCCAAACAATCAAGAAAATTTAGATCATCAAACTGACACATCAGGTCTTTCACGATCTTTGAGTTACATACTAAGACTCAAAAGCACTTATAAATACTAGAATAATAAAATTTAACTCTGTACACGACAAAAATAGATAACTCATTGAAATAATGTCACAATAATTGTTTTCTAACGACGAATACTATGACACATCTCAATGAGTTATATCTTATCTTAAACAAATCTCTAAAATGGAACAAGTCACATTTAAAGTGCTTTGCGCTCATCATGCTTGTGATCATTTTAAAGCAAACATGTAATCTTTCTTCTGCATCTAAAGCCTTGCCCATCAAGTGCTTACCACAATCATTTTATCGACGTATGCAGCGCTTCTTTGCAGGTCAGTATTTTGATTATCGTCAAATTTCTCAGTTGATTTTCAATATGTTTTCATTCGACAAAGTGCAACTGACTTTAGATAGAACCAATTGGAAATGGGGAAAACGAAATATTAATATCCTGATGCTTGCGATCGTTTATCGTGGAATAGCGATACCTATCGTTTGGACATTGCTTAATAAACGTGGAAATTCAGATACGAAAGAGCGGATTGCTTTGATTCAACGCTTTATATCCATTTTTGGTAAAGACCGTATTGTGAATGTGTTCGCAGACAGAGAGTTTATCGGTGAGCAGTGGTTTACATGGTTAATTGAACAAGACATCAACTTCTGCATTCGTGTTAAAAAAACTTCATTGTCACCAATCATTTAGGGAAGAATCATAAAATTAGTGATTTATTTCGCCATCTTCAACTTGGTCAAATTGAATGTCGTAAACGACGGATTTTGGTTGGTCGGGTGAAACTATATATGAGTGCACTACAGTTAGAAAATGGAGAGCTTTTACTCGTCGTTTCTCCTCAGTTTAATGCCAATGCTATTCAGGATTATGCATTACGCTGGGAAATTGAAACCTTATTCAGTTGTCTCAAAGGACGAGGATTCAATCTTGAAAATACGCGCTTGACAGACCCTAGACGAGTGAAAAAATTGATTGCGGTCTTAGCTATAAGCTTCTGTTGGTGCTACTTAACGGGTGAATGGCAACATGATCAAAAAAAAGCGATAAAAATAAAGAAGCATGGACGACTCTCAATGAGTTTATTTCGCTATGGTTTAGACTATGTTCAAATGGCGATTCAGCGTTTAATTGGTTTTGGGAAAAAAGAAGAGTTTAAGGAAATTCTGGCAATTTTAAGAAGGCAGATGCCTGATAGGATAAGAGTTCTGTGAAATTTGTCGTGTACAGAGAAAATTTAATTAAATTGGATAAAACTAAATACCGGCTTTTTCTTTTTTTCGTGACTCAATGAAAAACTCAACAATTGACCATAAAACAACCAAAGCAAAGAGAACTATTGCACATACAAAAGTCGAAAGATAAGTCATTTTAACAATCCTGAGCTTTGTTAAACCAAAGTTAAAGTGTGAAAGTGCACACTTTAGTCTTAGACCAAAGTCTAATCTGTCATTTCGTTTATGAATAGTGGTATTTTCATTTTCAGCATATTTCTTTTCTGTTTGATTAGATTTAAAACATCTTAGTGTTCAATTCTTGCCCCCTCCTTGTTCAACTGATGAGGATTCAAGCCCATTCATAAAAGTGGCAAGTGCAATCAAGTAGGACTTGACTCAAACCGTAAACAAGCAGACATTTGAACCGTACCGGGTTTGTCGGAGAGTCAATATTCTGAGAGACTACCCCGATGACAAAATTAAAATATACCCCTGAAATCAGAGAAAGAGCGGTTCAATTATTGATTGAATCTGAAAAAGATTATCCTTCTACTTGGGCTGCAATCACAGCAATTGCGCCTAAGATTGGTTGTACTCCTGAAACACTTCGTGCCTGGCATCAAAAGCATTTAGATCAGCAAAATCCTATTAAAGTACAACAGATATCTGATCAAGAAAAAATGAGGCAAATGGAACGTGAAATTAAAGAATTAAAGCGTGCCAATGAAATTCTACGTAAAGCAGCCGCTTTTTTCGCCCAGGCGGAGCTCGACCGCCCACACAAATAATGGTGGATTTTATCCATAACAATAAAGATCGATATGGTGTTGAAGCGATTTGTAGAATTTTACCGATTGCAGCTTCAACCTATTACCGGACTTTAGATCTCGCTGACAATCCAGAACATCGAGCGAAACGAGATCTACATGATGAGCATCATGCTGAACAAATTAAACGAATTTGGAAGGAAAGTTCAGGTCGGTATGGTGTACGTAAAGTCTGGCAAAAACTGAAACGTGAAGGCTATATTATTGCGCGCTGTACTGTTGCTCGATTAATGCAAAAGCTAGGTATACAAGGTGTTTGGCGTGGTAAGAACAAAAAAACCACCCGTAGCCGAGATGACCAAAAACGGGCAGATGATTTAGTGAAACGTAATTTTAATGCTGATCATCCAAACCAACTATGGGTGGGTGACTTTACGTATATTCAAACTCATTCAGGCTGGGTCTATACCGCATTTGTTATTGATGTGTTCTCACGAGCCATTGTTGGATGGAAAGTATCTACACGGATGAATACAGATATGGTGCTCGATGCATTGGAGCAAGCATTGCACGATCGAGGTATGCCTAAGAATGTGATTCATCATTCAGATAGAGGTGTTCAATATCTTTCTATTCGCTATACCAATCGTTTAGAAGCAGCAAATTTACGAGCATCAGTCGGTACGACAGGTGATTCATACGATAATGCTTTGGCTGAAACGGTGAATGGCTTATACAAAACAGAGGTGATTGAATATTTAAAAGCAGATTGGCAAGGTTTAGCAGATGTACAACTTGCGACACTAAACTGGGTAGATTGGTTCAATAAAAAGCGTGTACACAATGCACTGGGTTATGTATCGCCTTTTGAGTTTGAAGCAATGTACTATGATAAGATTAACCCGTTAGGTCAGGTGGCCTAACTTAAATAAAAAAGTCTCCGACAAACCCGGTACGGTTCAATTAGCCTCTTTAAAAAACACTTGTATTTTTATGCTCATGTTAAAAAAACTCATTGGTGAGTCTGCGTTTAAACTCGCAGGCTGGAAATATCATGTAGAACCAAACGTTTTGGAAGACAAGCAAGTCATTATTGGATTTGAACATACTTCTATGTTGGATGCTGTCTTGTCACTGGCGATTTTTCAAATCTACGATATGAAAATCCATACCCTGATTAAAAAAGAATTATTCAAAGGGCCAATGAAGCCCATACTCGAAGCCATTGGTGGTATCGCAGTCGATCGCAAGTCAAATAAAGACATTGTGTCTCAAATGGTTGAGCACTTTACCCAAAATAAAAAATTCAATTTAGTCATTGCACCTGAAGCGACACGTGCCAAAACAGGTGAAGTACGTAAACCTATTCGTACTGGATTTTGGCATATTGCTAAAGCAGCCAATGTCCCTATTGTGCTGATGTACGCGAACTCAAAAACCAAGCAAGGTGGTATTTTTGGAAAAATCTACCCAACAGACCTAGATCATGACTTAGCGCTTATTAAAGCACTTTATAAAGAGCATGTTGGTTTAGATATTGAGATTCCAGAACCTAAAACTGCTGCACAATAAGATCGTTTAATTAACCTAAAAGAATGTGAAGACGCTATTCTTTTAGGTCTCTGTGAGAGTTTCCCAACAGTTAATTTTTAAAGTGAACTGCCTCACAGGGTAAATTTTAAATAACTGGCTTTATTTCAAACAATTTTAATTCTTTTTTTGTTTGTTCAGGCGATTTTCAGAAAAACACCTACTTTCGCATAAAAAAGTGCTTATGGTAGAATTTGCACAATTTGATAGGCACAAAGCCAATCTACAAGGAGCATATTTCGCATGGCGGGTCATTCCAAGTGGGCCAATATTAAGCATCGTAAAGCAAAACAAGATGCTAGCCGTGGTAAACTTTTTACCAAATTTATTCGTGAATTAACAACTGCTGCAAAGCTTGGCGGTGGTGATGCTGCAAGCAACCCACGTCTTCGTGCAGTTGTAGAAAAAGCACTTTCTGTAAATATGACACGTGACGTCATCAACCGTGCAATCCAACGTGGTGCTGGTGGTGAAGATAACGATGATTTAAAAGAAATTACCTACGAAGGTTATGGTGTTGGTGGTGTTGCAGTTATTGTAGAAACCATGACTGACAACTTAAACCGTACTGTACCGGATGTCCGTCACTGTTTCTCAAAAACAGATGGTAACTTAGGCACAAACGGTTCAGTTGCTTTCTTGTTCACAAAACGTGGTGAGATCACTTTTGAAGATGTGTCTTTAGAAGATCAAATCATGGACGTGGCACTTGAAGCAGGTGCTGAAGATATCGAAGTCGATGAAGATGAAATCTTAGTCATTACTACACCTGAATCTTTTGGTGATGTGCAAGATGCTTTGACTGCTGCAGGTTTAAAATCGGACAATGCTGAAGTGGTCATGAGCCCTTCAACTAAAGCCGAAATCACCGATATCGATCAAGCGAAAAAGATTATGAAAATGATTGATATGCTGGAAGATTTAGATGATGTACAAAACGTATATACCAACGTTGAATTCTCTGACGCGGTATTGGCAGAATTAGACGCCTAATCTACTGCTTTAAAAAAATGCGTTCTCAAATATAACTTTGAGAGCGCATTTTTTATGGCTGATTGAATACCCTTTCAATAAATTTTGCTTTTTTAAATCGATATTCATCCATCGTTAAATATTGGCTGTCTTGTTTTAATTGGTTATACGCCGTCACTAATTTTTGATTTTCCAACAAGCGATCCCAAAATATCAGAAAACTTTGCCATGGAGCGTTTTTCACGACCAATTGAATAGTAACATCATCCTGCTGTAGCACCTCTAACATACACAGCTCATGTGCTCTTCTGGTACTAGGGCTAAAATTATGGCTGATAATATGCAAACTTTTGAAAGTAGGAAGCCTACTACTCATTAGACTCATACAAGTTCAGCGTGACTTAGACTTTGCTCAACAAACCACTACAGTTAAAAACGTTATATTCTTTAATCACAAAGCTTGAGTGCAGTGCCACCACATGTTCGATTTTACCAATGCGTTTGAGTAAAATATCACTATAGTTTTCCATATCTCTTGCAACAACTTCAACAATAAAGTCTGCCGACTGCCCTGTCACTAAAAAGGCATTGGTTACTTCAGGAATATTTTCTAGCTCTTCTAAAAACTTGGAAAAAGTGTCGGTATCATGTTTACTCAAAGATACTTGTAGCAAAACATGTAGACTAAAACCGAGCTTTTGATAGTTAATATCACGCTTAACTTTGGTCATAATATCGTTATCAATGAGGTGCTTAATACGACGATGTACTGAACTAACCGATAGATTAATACGCTCTGATAATTCGTTTAGATTGATATCTTCATTACTTAAAATTTCTAAAATTTGCTTATCAAAACGATCTAATTCCATTATTTAACTCTCATGACAACTTATGTTTATAGGTATCTATTTCATATTAAGCATTTCAAATGAAAGATAAAGCTTATTTGCAATTTTTTTCATATATTTTGAGATTAATAAAAAGATATCAGCTTTTTTAGACAAAGAGTGCCATGATCTTTTACAAAGTTATAAATAGACTGAGAAACTTTCTATTCAGCTTCTATAAATCATGATATTGAAAATACAAGAAAGGCAAAGGTTATCTGTATCACACACCACCTTTGCCTTGTTTGGCTTGAGCTTATCTTAAACGCCGCGCCAGTCGACTCGAGCATTGCGCTCAGTTTGATAGACTCTTAAAACATACTGCCCCAAGGGTAAATTGGTTAAATAGGTTTTATAAGCACTAAACTCTTCAGATAGACTTTCCTCATGGTCTTTTTCCCATGGTGTCCCTTTAATCTCCAGTACAGGCGCCAACATCGAACACACAGCAATATCCGCCAAACCTAAACGATTCCCGACAAAGTAACGTCCATGATTAGCAATTAACTTCTCATTCAATACTTCAATTAAACGCTGCATTTCGGCCTTGGAATGCTCTATTTTTTCTGCATTCAACTCATAGCCTTTCGACATCAAAGTTTTCATTAAAGGTTTGGTGTATTTTTCAAATTTACGTAAATACCCCTTTTCGCCCAACATAATCTGTAACGATTGATCGTTATCGGACAATGCATGTGCCAACCCCCAACGACGCACATGCAATCCCAAATCATTGGCTAACGCATTAACATCTAAAGCCTCTTTACGAAGCTGTGCTTCATTACGTAACAGTCGATGTTCTGGATAACGCTCATCAAGATATAACGCAATCTCGGTGGTATCAGCGACCCATTTGTCCTGATCACGCAAAATAGGCAGTTTATTTTGCCCTGTCTTTAACTGTGCAAAAGCCCGGTGAACCCCAGGCACCACATTTTGTGCGACAAAATCTAGCTCTTTATGATCGAGCAACCAGCGAGCTTTCTCACAAAAATGAGATAAAGGAAACTGGTATAAAGTTCTCATAAATGCTCCACATTTATTTTTCTATTTTGGCTTTTCAGAAAAGCCATCTATTTCAGTTGGATACTTTAGTCACTGTATTTAGGATTTACAATGTACTTTTTACTCAAAACTGCCTAGCAAATGTTCAACAGCCTTTATCAAATTTATACGTTTTTTCTCTACAATATCTCAAATCTTGATAAGTAAGACTTTAATCATACTATTTACCCCACCGTTAATTTTTTTATTATTTATTTCTCAAGTACTTAACATATCATCTAAATGATTAAACTTAGCATATTTTATTTTTAACTTTTTAGCTGCTAAGTTATTCAAAATCCTTCATTTAATCATTCAAGCAATCCCAAGTAGCGTATAGGCATTAAGTAAAGGTGCTTTTATGTCTCATACACTCTCTAAAAATATTCACGTGATACAAAATGATCAGGACGCAATTAATGCAGCTTATCATGTCGCTGACTTTGCCTTAGAAGGTCGGGATCAACGTGATCAGAACCGTCAGCTTCCTTTTGCTGAAGTCGAATTATTTAGCCAAAAAGGATTAGGCGGTATTCGTATTCCTCAAGCTTTTGGAGGCGCATTTGTTTCCAACAAAACCTTAGCCCAGGTTTTTCGCATTATTAATAAAGCCGACCCAAGTGTCGGTCAAATTCCACAAAACCAAATTGCGCTGCTCAACATGATTGATATCTTGGGCAACGAACAACAAAAACAGTTTATTTTTAATGAAATATTAAACGGCAAACGCCTTGCCAATGGCGGCCCTGAACGAAATACCAAAGACACTAAAACTCTGAGTACAACATTAAACATTGAAAATGGTCGTTATTATGTCGATGGTGAAAAGTTCTACTCTACAGGCAGTAGCTTTGCCCATTGGTTAGCCATTAAAGCCATTCACCCTGAAGAATATGTGGTACTGACGCTTGTTGATGCCACAGCACAAGGTGTTGAAGTCATCGATAACTGGAACGGTTTTGGTCAGCGTACAACCTCAAGTGGCACAGTAAAATTACAACGGGTTGAAGTCGATCCACTACTTATTTTTGATGAGCGGAAACTGGTTGAAGACGTCAATTACCGTGGTGCTTTCTCGCAGTTAATGCAAGTTGCAATTGATGTCGGTATTGCAGAAGCCGCATTTGAAGACACTTTGTCAGCAGTGAAAAAAGCCCGACCAATTGTCGATGCGCAGGTTGAGAAAGCCAGTTTTGAACATTACACCTTACAAGAAGTCGGCAAGTCCGCTGTCCTGTTGGATGCCGCGATCCTACTGCTCGATGAAGCTGCTGAATATTTAGATGAGCTCGACCAACTGAGCGTTGTCAGTGCCGAACAAGCAGCTAAAGCTTCCATTCTAGTCGCCGAAGCTAAGGTCTATGCTAACGATGCTGCACTACAAATTTCTGAAAAACTTCTAGAGCTTGGCGGCAGTCGTTCGAGCCTAAGCCAGCATAACTTAGATCAACATTGGCGCAATGCACGTGTGCATACCTTACACGACCCGATCCGCTGGAAGTTGCATGCACTGGGTAACTACTATTTAAACAACACTTTTCCTGCTCGCCACGCTTGGATTTAAGGAGAACGTCATGACTTCATTTCAACCTATTCTTCCATTTCAATCCCGAAACGCAGCGTATGCATATATTATTCAAAGCGATGCCGAAGCCTTAGAGATTGCCAAAAATTTAGCTGAGCAGTTTAAACAACAGGCTATCCAACGTGATGCGGAACGTATTTTGCCTTTTGAGGAAATCGAGACCTATAGCCAATCTGGGCTCTGGGCTATTACTGTACCGAAGGAATTCGGGGGTGCAGATGTTTCCAGCTATACGATCGCACAAATTATCGCACTTATGAGTGGTGTAGATGGGTCGATTGGACAAATTCCACAGAACCATTTTTATGCCTTAGAGGTTTTACGTAACAACGGTACTGAACAACAAAAGCGTAAACTCTATGCAGAAGTGCTCAAAGGCGCTCGCTTTGGTAATGCCTTGGCAGAGTTTAAAACTAAAAACGCAACACAAAAACAAACTGCACTCAGCCAAACTGAACAAGGCTATGTGGTCAATGGTGAAAAGTTTTATTGCACAGGCAGTCTGTTTGCAGACCGCATCCCCACCTTAGTCAAAGATGCCGATGACAAAGAGTTTCTGGTCTTTATCCCACGTAGTAGTACAGGGCTAGAATTGATTGATGATTGGTCGGGTTTTGGTCAACGTACTACAGGCAGCGGTACAATCAAATTCAATCATGTCGCTGTAGATGCTGAAGATATTGTTCCTTTCGATACAGCTTTTTCTAGACCAACTCTGGTTGGGCCTTTTGCGCAAATTATGCATGCTGCCATTGAAACGGGTATCGCGCGTGCTGCTTTTGAGGAAACACTGGTTCGTGTGCGTCAGGCTCGTCCGTGGATTGACTCTGCTGTTGAACAGGCAACCGATGACCCTTTAACACAGTTTGAACTGGGACGAGTAGTTGCCGATGTGCGTGCCAGTGAAGTCCTACTCAAACAAGCAGCCCGCTCAATCGATGCAGCACGTCCCCATCCAACCATAGAGAACATTGCTAAAGCATCACTCGATGTAGCGAAAGTTCGTGCACACAGCACAGAAACCGCATTAAAAGCTGCTTAAAAATTGATTGAACTGGCAGGCAGTCGTGGTAGTCAGCGTGAAGATGGCCTAGACCGTTTTTGGCGTAATGCTCGTGTTCACACGCTACATGATGCCTCACGTTGGAAATATTACTTCATTGCCAATTATCTTCTTAATGGTGTACTCCCGCCACGCAGAGGGACATTGTAATGACACTATCATCTCAAAATAGAAAGTCCAAGCAAATCATCCTAAATGCTTTTGATATGAATAGCGTAGGTCATATCAATCATGGTTTGTGGACACACCCACGTGATGAGTCACATCGTTTTAATGAGCTTAGCTATTGGACAGATTTGGCGCAAACTTTAGAACAAGGTTTATTTGATGGTTTATTTATCGCCGACATTACGGGTGTCTACGACGTTTATCAAAACGGTCTAGATTTAACCCTGAAAGAGTCGATTCAGCTTCCAAGCCACGACCCAAGTACCCTCGTTTCTGCCATGGCTGCCGTTACACAGCACTTAGGTTTTGGTGTCACTGTAAATTTAAGCTATGAGTCGCCTTATCAGTTTGCACGGCGCTTTGCGAGCCTTGACCATTTAACCCACGGTCGTATTGGTTGGAACATTGTCACGGGGTACTTAGACAGCGCAGAACGGCTAATTGGTCAAAAAGGTTTAAAAGATCACGACTTACGTTATGAACAAGCTGAAGAGTTTCTCGAACTTTGCTATAAATTTTGGGAAGGTTCTTGGGAAGACGATGCCGTACAAAAAGATAAATTAAACCGTGTCTTTACCGACCCTTCAAAAGTTCATGCCATACAGCATCAAGGTAAATTTTTCCAAAGTCAGGGCGTTTTTCAAGTTTCTCCATCTATACAGCGGACGCCTGTACTTTATCAAGCGGGCGCTTCGAGTAAAGGCTTAGCCTTTGCAACCCAACATGCTGAAGCCATGTTTATTGGTGCTGACACGCCTGAAAAACTTAAACAGCAAGTCGATAAGATTCGTGCGCTTGCATTAAGCCATGGTCGTGATGAACAAGCCATTAAACTCTTTGTCGGCATTAGTGTAGTGACGGCAGAAACGGATGAACTCGCACAAGAAAAACTCGCCGAATATATTCGCTATGCCAGTCCAGAGGCAGGTTTGGCTCATTTTTCCAGTTCAGTCGGAATTGACTTGGCACAGTTCACAGATGATGAAGCGATTCCTTATAAACAAACCAATAGCATTGCCTCGGTCAATAACAAATTTAAAGAGCAAAAAGTTACGCGAGCGGATTTGAAAGACCAACATGTACTCGGTGGACGCTATCCACTGATTGTCGGGAGTGGAAAAACTGTAGCAGAAAAGCTCATTCTGCTCATAGATGAAACTGGCGTAGATGGCTTTAATCTCACACGAACCGTTGCCCCCGAGTCACATCAAGACTTTATTGGTTGGGTCATCCCAGAATTACAAGAGCGTGGCCGTTATAAAACCGCCTATGAAACAGGTAGTTTACGCCACAAATTATTCGCTCAAGGTGACCGACTGACCGCAAACCACCCTGTACAGCAGTATCGATGTCAAAGCTCGAACCCTGATTCTAAAACACAGCAAAAACAAACCGCATAAATTTTAAAATACGAGAAATATCATGGCTCAAACTGCAAAAACAAAATTTACCGTTATTGGGGTAATTGTAGCTGCCATCGTCATTGCACTGGTGGCTTGGTCTTATCATAAAAAATCGAGCAACACTGAACTGGTGATTGGGATCAGCCCACCCTTTGCCAATCCCTTAAAGGTGGCTGTGGAAGAAGCAAAACAGCAAGGTATCAACGTCAAACTGGTGGAGTTTTCGGATTGGAATACCCCCAATATTACTCTCAATCATGGTGATATTGATGCTAACTATTTTCAGCACCAACCCTTCTTAGATAACGCCATCAAAGAAACTCAATTTAAACTCAAAGCACTGGATAAAGGCGTCACCACACACGTCGGTTTATATTCAAAAAAGTATGACTTGATTGCTGCGATTCCTGAAAATGCGCGTACAGTTATTCCAAATGATCCAGTAAATCAAGGTCGTGCGCTTTTACTGTTTCAGCAGGCTAAATTGATTAGCTTAAAAGACCCAAACAATCATCTATCGAAACTGCAAGATATTGTGAGCAATCCTAAAAAGCTGCAGTTTATTGAAGTTGAAGGTCCACAAACTGCACGTGCCGTTGATGATGCTGACTTGGTCTTTAGCTATCCACATTATTTACGTCTTGCAAAAACCATTGACCCAAATGATGCACTGATCTTAGATGACAACACCAATACCCTGTATTCGATTTTATTTGTGGTGCGTGACGACTACCAACAGCAACATCCAGAGAAAGCCGCGCAACTTGAAAAATTCATCAAGATTTATCAAACATCTGACAAAGTTAAACAGACTTTGAATAGTGAAATTGGTGAAAAACTTTGGTTCCCAGGTTGGAAGTGAGTATAAGCCATGACGCAATCTTTCACTCAAAATCGAAAAAAATGGATGATTGGCTTAAGCATCATCGTGACAATTTTTGCTCTAGCGGGTTACCGCTATAGCAAAAGCCATGCGCAAGATGATGTCTTAACGATTGGTATTAGCCCACCTTATGCCGAATTGCTGCAAAGCGTGGCTGACGACGTAAAAAAGCAAGGCATTCAAGTCAAACTGGTTGAATTCTCGGACTGGCATGCGCCAAATGTTGCTGTGCAAAATGGTGACATTGATGCCAATTTTTTTCAGCAAAGTGTATTTCTACGCAATGCGATTCGCGAAACAAATTATGATCTGCATGCATTCGCCACAGGAACAGGAAGTCATGTCGGACTGTATTCTAAAAAATATAAGTCCTTAGATGCACTACCAGCTCAAGCACGTGTGGTCATCCCGAATGACCCTGTGAATTCGGCGCGTGCACTGATTTTACTGCATCGTGCGGGTTTGATTCAGCTCAAAGACCTCAACAATGAACTGTCTACCGTAAAAGATATTGTGAGCAATCCTAAACAGCTTCAGTTTATTGAAGTATAGTCAAATCATTATAAAACCAATACAATGGTGCAATGAGTTATTCAGAACATTTTAGACGTAAAATTTTAGCTAAGCTTGAGGAAGGTTATTCTATTCGAGCGGTAGCTGCACAATTTGAAATTAATAAAAATACCATTGTTCAATGGAAGAAACGTATAGAGATTAAAAAAACTCGTGTACGTAAACCTTCTAAAATTAACGATGATGCTTTACGTGAAGATGTTGAAAAGTATCCTGATGCTTATCAATATGAACGTGTGGCACGTTTTAATTGTGGTGTTTCATCTATTGGTGCTGCATTAAAGCGCTTAAATATTACAGTTAAAAAAAGACGTTAAGCCATCCTAAAGCAGATACAAAGCTTAGGGATAAATTTATTCAGCAAGTGAATGAATTAGAAAAAAACCACCCGATTATTTATCTGGATGAAAGTGGTTTTAAGTCACATGATTACAGACCTCATGGCTACTCACGAAAAGGAGTACCCTGTCTAGGGCAATATAATTGGCAATTAAAGAATCAGACCAATGCCATTGGAGCAATCCATAAAGGGTATTTATTTTCAGTCGGTTTATTTGACTGCAAAATCAATTCAGATGTTTTTCATTTTTGGATTGAGCAATTCCTCATACCAGAATTACCAGAAAATAGTGTAGTGGTTATGGATAATGCAGCATTTCATAAAAGAGCAGATATTCAGGAGTTATTGGAACAACAAGGGCATAAAATTCTTTGGCTTCCTGCATACAGCCCTGATTTAAATGCTATAGAACAGATGTGGGCATGGGTTAAACGTAAGCGTAAAGAATGGTTGATCGATTCAGTCGATGAGTTATTTCGAGTTTTTTTCGAATCTTGTATGAATAATAAAGTAGTTTGACTATAGAAGGCCGACAAACTGCACATGCGTTTAATGATGCCGATTTAATTTTTGGCTTCCCGCATTATTTAAAAATGGCCAAAGTCACTGATCCGCATCATGCGCTTTTTCTAGATCCGATAGACAAGAAATACGCCATCTTATTTGTGACACGTAAAGACTATCCAGATCAAAACCAAAAACTTGCGACCTTTGTACAAGCATTCCAAAACTCAAAACACGTTCAAGAAATTTTAGATCGTGATTTTGGCCAAGGTCTGTGGTTTGAAGGCTGGAAATAAGGAGAAAAAGAATGGTCAGCTTTGGTTCTCATGTGGATTTTTCCATCCCACATATCAAAATTCGTAACTTAAACAAGCACTATGCGGTACAAGGGAATCGTGTGCATGCACTCAAAAATATTGACCTCGACATCCCGACAGGGAAAGTGTTTGGCATTATTGGCAAAAGTGGTGCAGGTAAATCTTCCCTACTCCGCACCTTAAATGGTTTAGAACGTATTAGTGAAGGTCATATCCATATTCATCAACAAGACTTGGCAACATTAAGCCATACTGAGCTGATTCAGCTCCGCCAACGCATTGGTATGATTTTCCAGCATTTCAATTTAATGTCTGCCAAAACAGTCTATGAAAATGTCGCACTGCCCCTCAAAGTGGCCAATTATCCCAAACAAGACATCGAACAACGTGTCAACGAGGTTTTACAGTTGGTCGGGCTGAGTGATAAGGCACAGCATTACCCATCACAACTGTCTGGCGGCCAAAAGCAGCGTGTCGGCATTGCTCGTGCATTGGTCCACCATCCTGAAATTTTACTCTGTGATGAAGCGACATCTGCACTTGATCCAGAAAGCACCTCTGTGGTGTTGTCGCTACTCAAAGAGATTAATCACAAACTGGGTATTACCATTGTATTGATTACCCATGAAATGCAAGTGATTCGGGAAATCTGCGATCAGGTCGTGGTCATCGATGCTGGTGAAATTGTGGAATCAGGCGAAGTTTGGTCGGTGTTCTCTCAACCCCAGCAAGGCATTACCCAAGAACTACTGAATCTAGAACAACTCGATTTGCCTTTTCGCTTAAATGCTGAACCTACGCAGCTCGATACACATGCCATTTTCAAAATTAGCTCGACGTCAGATGCGCATCATCCCCCTGACTTAAAACAGATTTTGGAGCACTTTCCACAAACTGTGCATTTATATCAAAGTCAGGTCGACACCATCCAAAACCATTTAATTGGAACATTGGTTATTGCTGTTCCTATACAGGACTTAGAAATTCAATCACTACTACAAAAACTAAAAGCGCATGTGACACATGTAGAGGTACTGGGCTATGCACGACCAACTCATTGATTTATTACTGACAGGCACCATTGAACCGTACCGGGTTTGTCGGAGACTTTTTATTTAAGTTAGGCCACCTGACCTAACTGGTTAATTTTATCATAGTACATTGCTTCAAAATCAAAAGGTGATACATAATCTAGCGCACTATGTACACGTTCTTTATTGAACCAATCCACCCAGTTTAGTGTCGCAAGTTGTACATCCGCTAAACCTTGCCAATCTGCTTTTAAATATTCAATCACCTCTGTTTTGTATAAGCCATTCACCGTTTCAGCCAAAGCATTATCGTATGAGTCACCCGTTGTACCGACTGATGCTCGTAAATTTGCTGCTTCTAAACGATTGGTATAGCGAATGGAAAGATATTGAACACCTCTATCGGAATGATGAATCACATTCTTTGGCATGCCTCGATCGTGCAATGCTTGCTCAAGTGCATCGAGTACCATATCTGTATTCATCCGTGTAGATACTTTCCATCCAACAATTGCTCGTGAGAACACATCAATAATAAAGGCGGTATAGACCCAGCCTGAATGAGTTTGAATATACGTAAAGTCACCCACCCATAGTTGGTTTGGATGATCAGCATTAAAATTACGTTTCACTAAATCATCTGCCCGTTTTTGGTCATCTCGGCTACGGGTGGTTTTTTTGTTCTTACCACGCCAAACACCTTGTATACCTAGCTTTTGCATTAATCGAGCAACAGTACAGCGCGCAATAATATAGCCTTCACGTTTCAGTTTTTGCCAGACTTTACGTACACCATACCGACCTGAACTTTCCTTCCAAATTCGTTTAATTTGTTCAGCATGATGCTCATCATGTAGATCTCGTTTCGCTCGATGTTCTGGATTGTCAGCGAGATCTAAAGTCCGGTAATAGGTTGAAGCTGCAATCGGTAAAATTCTACAAATCGCTTCAACACCATATCGATCTTTATTGTTATGGATAAAATCCACCATTATTTGTGTGGGCGGTCGAGCTCCGCCTGGGCGAAAAAAGCGGCTGCTTTACGTAGAATTTCATTGGCACGCTTTAATTCTTTAATTTCACGTTCCATTTGCCTCATTTTTTCTTGATCAGATATCTGTTGTACTTTAATAGGATTTTGCTGATCTAAATGCTTTTGATGCCAGGCACGAAGTGTTTCAGGAGTACAACCAATCTTAGGCGCAATAGCGGTGATCGCAGCCCAATTCGATGGATAATCTTTCTCGGATTCAATCAATAATTGAACCGCTCTTTCTCTGATTTCAGGGGTATATTTTAATTTTGTCATCGGGGTAGTCTCTCAGAATATTGACTCTCCGACAAACCCGGTACGGTTCAAACTGTCGTGGACTGGCATTCTTCAATCGTTCAAGAAGTGGAACGTCTAGCCTTGAACATCGATGCTAACCAATTTACATTAGACTGGCGAGCAGGCTATCGACCTGCAATGGATCAGGTTTTGTCAGGTCAGCAGCCGTGGACCTCCATTGATGATATTCACCATCTCATTTTGGATGAGCTTTTAGTGAAATATCAAATATCTACACTGTCCGAAGCACAAAAGAATGATTTAAACTATATTTGGCATCGTCTCAACCCTTGGCCAGATACAGTCGCTGCACTCAATCAATTAAAACAAGATTATATTATTTGCACCCTTTCAAATGGCAACATTCGCTTATTGGTCGATCTGGCAAAGTACGCAAAATTGCCTTGGGACACTATTTTCTCTGCTGAAAATTTCAAAGCCTACAAACCCTCTCCCCAAACCTATTTAGGTGTCGCAGACTTACTCAATGTTGCACCGAGTCAAGTGATGATGGTGGCCACCCATCAAGATGACCTTGATGCAGCACGTGGCTGTGGACTACAGACAGCTTATATTGAACGCCCCTTTGAATATGGTGCAGCTCAATTGAAAGACTCAAGCCAGTGTATAGACAATGATCTACATGCAACTGACCTTTTAAATCTGGTTTCTTTATTAAAAGAAAAGGCTTAAAAGACTCGTACATAGGGCTTAAATGAGGAAGTTCTGCCCACAACATGATTTACAACTTTGATTCTTCGTCCCTGAGACCTGACTTTGTCATGGCTTTCATGTAAAATCACTGACAATTTTTATATAACACGTTGTGAGTTATTTCATGGGTTTTAATTGCGGTATTGTCGGCTTGCCGAACGTTGGTAAATCTACACTTTTCAATGCATTGACTAAAGCTGCTATTGCTGCTGAAAACTTCCCATTCTGTACCATTGAACCAAACACAGGCATCGTTCCTGTGCCAGATCCACGTTTAGACAAATTAACAGCGATTGTAAAACCTCAACGTGTCATTCCAACAACGATGGAATTTGTAGACATCGCAGGTTTAGTTGCTGGTGCATCTAAAGGTGAAGGCTTGGGAAATCAATTCCTTGCAAACATCCGTGAAACGGATGCGATTGCTCACGTTGTACGTTGTTTTGAAGATGAAAACGTCATTCACGTTAACGGTAAAATTGACCCGCTTGATGACATCGCAACCATCAACACGGAACTTGCGCTTGCTGACCTAGAAACTGTGACAAAAGCAGTGACTCGTTTAGCAAAATCTGCAAAAGGTGGCGACAAAGAAGCACTTGCAACCAAAGCGGTTTTAGACAAAATTTTACCTTTACTTGATGAAGGCAAACCTGCTCGTGCAGCTGACCTAGATGACGACGAACGTAAATTGGTTCGCGGTTTTGGCTTAATGACTTTAAAACCAACCATGTATATTGCAAACGTTGCAGAAGATGGTTTTGAAAACAACCCGCATTTAGATGCTGTGAAAAAACTTGCAGCTGAAGAAAATGCAATCGTAGTTCCGCTTTGCAACCAAATCGAAGCTGAAATTTCACTGCTTGAAGACGAAGACCGTGCTGAGTTCCTTGAAGCTTTAGGCATGGAAGAGCCGGGCCTAAACGTGGTAATTCGCGCAGGCTACGGTCTTTTAGGTTTACAGACTTACTTCACAGCGGGTGTACAAGAAGTTCGTGCTTGGACCGTTAAAGTGGGTGCAACTGCACCACAAGCGGCGGGGGTGATCCACACTGACTTCGAAAAAGGCTTTATCCGTGCTGAATGTGTTGCTTATAACGACTTCGTTCAATACAACGGTGAAGCAGGCGCGAAAGAAGCAGGTAAATGGCGTTTAGAAGGTAAAACATACATCGTTCAAGACGGTGATGTTCTACACTTCCGCTTTAACGTATAAGTCGTTCCGAATATAAAAAACCCGATACCCATCGGGTTTTTTTATAAGCTTAAACCAAGCTTAAAAACAGCATTAAATAACATATGAATACCTGATCCGTTTGGATCTCACACAATATTATAACTTCTATTCTTTCGTATTATCGCTAATTTAATCACAGGCACTAATGCCTTCATTGAACAAACGAAAATGAAAAAGATCAGCACATTTATTGCAGCAGGTTTATTCACAACGCTTAGCGCTACAGCATTTGCATGCCCACAAGGAACAACACTGTCGGGTGGTACAGGTGCAAATCATAAAGGCGGTAAGTGTGTCGCAACCATGAACGTGACGAAACATGATCAGGCAATGAAACAAGACAAAACAACCAAACACGATCAAACCATGAAGCAAGATAAAATGGTGAAACATGATTCAATGAAAGCCAATGAAATGGCCAATAAATCCCATAAAGATGCTCATGCTCCAAACCCGAATACACAGAAAGCTCAACCAGATACACATAAAGTCGCGAAGACATATTAAAACAGCATAAAAAAAGCCAGTGAAATTCACTGGCTTTTTTATCGATAAAATAATTCAGTTAATGTGATGTCACAGAGACATGCTTGTTATCCATTGCAGCACGCTGTTTGCGCGCTTCATCTAACATGCGTTGTTCGATGTCTTTTCTAAAGCCAAGCATAAACACCATTTCCGACAAAACAAATAATGGACCGATGGCTAGGCCAATCACATCATCCATAAAGGCCGGTTTTTTCTTCTCATAGAAATGCCCGACAAACTGGAACGCCCAGCCAACGACAAAAATACCAATACTGAGACCTAACCAAAGTCCCAAATCAAACTGTGCAATTTTATAAGCCAATGGATAAGCCATGGCATAGATCACTAACATGATCACACCAAAAATTCGATCTAAGCTCAGGTAGTAAACAATACTCGCTAAGATCAAAACCATTGCCAAGGTAAGTTCAAAACTGCCAATAGTCATGCCAGCTCTTGCGGTTAAGCACATAATTGAAAAAACAATCAGCGGAATACCCACAAAGTGGGTCACGATATTTTTATGATCAAGATGATAAGCTGCATACTGACTTAATAATTTTTCTAATTTACTCATACTGTATTTCCTTATTGCATGATATTGATCACGATATAGAATAACTTTAAAGGAAAACAGCACATCAAGTTGTCGTCGACCTGACAAGTTGCTCGATCAATCACGAAAGGACGCGGAATGCTGGAAGTTCAACATCAACAACAATTACTCAATAACAATTGGTTTGCCAAACTACCACAAGCCTATCAACAGTATATTGTGCAACATGCCAAATATATTAACGTTGCAAAAGACCAAGCTGTTTTTCGCTCAGGAGATTTATTTGATGGTATCTATGCAGTCTTGAACGGCGCAATTCGTTTAGGTCATGTCGACATCGAAGGTAAAGAAGCAGTTGCAGCAATTGCTGAACCGATTATGTGGTTTGGAGAAATTTCGTTAATAGATCAGCAACCGCGTTCGCACGATGCGATTGCTATACAAAAAAGTACCCTGCTCCATCTACCTAAACGCGATGTTGAGGCGTTTATCCAAGCCACCCCAGAATTTTGGTTTCATATTGCACAGCTTGCTTCACAGAAGTTACGTCTCGCCTTTTTAGAACTGATCGCAATCCAAAGTCAAAATATCAGTCAACGACTGGCTCAACGCTTACTGTTTATTTTAAGTGGTTATGGCAACCATTTGTCGATTACCAATGATGAAATCCATTTGTCACAGGAGCAACTGGCTCAAATGCTGATGTGTTCACGCCAAACGATTAACCAAGAACTTCAAAACTTAGAAAAACAAGGAATACTGGCAATTGCGTTTAAAAAGATTAAGATTTTAGATCCTGCAATGCTGCATAAAATGGCACATAGCTCAGAATAGACAATCAAGTGTGCGTCTTAAGAGCGCAGCTCACATAGAAGGACTGTATAAAAATATGGCTACACGGTCTAACGTCTTGGCTATTTATCTCCCCGGCTTGAAACTGCTGTCACCGTGTTTGACAGTCAGTCAATGTAAAAAACGCAACAACTAATTTTTTTAAATTAACCCTTAAAATTCGCCTCAACTCCTATATTTTATTGTATAGGAATATTTACTATTTTTATTATGTTATTAAAGCTGTAACCATAAAAAAGCGAGTTTTAAAAACTCGCTTTTAATCATGCTATATCGGTCTTAGACACCTACTTTTTTAGGGTCTGTATTGCCTAAACTTGGATTATCAATTGCGCCCCGACATTGTGCTTTATCACGCTCATAATCGCTCTGTTTCTGTGCAACACTCGAAGAACCGTCTAAGGTCTCACGTGCCCACACTTCTAAGCTGGTCAAGGCTTTACGACACAGTGCGTATTTTCCTTCGGTCACCGAGTCTGTCATTTTGACATTAATACGCCAGTCCGTACTGAGTTTACGTGCAGGATGACGGACTTTAGCTTCAATCTGATCCAGTTGCTTGTTATAGACCAAGCCATCTACTTCATTGATAAACACCCAAGCACGCTGGGCATATTCCGTCGCGTCATTGGTAATTTTTGGCGCAGCCTTAATTTCTACTTTTTGTTCAGGAGCTTGCTCTGACTGCCCACAAGCTTGCAAAAGTAAACTGCTTACAATGATTGCAGTCAGCCCTAAAGTACGTAATTCGAGCTTCAACATGGTTAAACGCCTCAACAAACAATTGGGCACTATGCTAGTGAATTCAGTTACAATACACAATCAATTTTGACCCATTGATAAAGTCTTCTTCAAGGTGTGTTGTGTCCGAACTTAATCCCACTCCTGCACAAGCTGCTGGCTTTTGGCAAGGGGCTAAGGATAGCCAAGCGATTATCTTTACCTATCTACCTGTTTCTTTTGCCTTTGGTGTATCTGCAACCCAGTTTGGCTTTAGTGCATGGGAAGCTTTATTTTTATCCTGCTCAATGTATGCAGGGGCCAGTCAGTTTTTAGTGGTTGCCCTATTGGGTAGTGGCACGTCTATTTGGATGACTGCTCTCACTGTGATTGCCTTAGATATTCGTCACTTACTCTATGGCCCTGCACTACAAAACTTAATTCAAGATAAATTGAACCTAAAGACAACTGCAATTTGGTCATGGGGACTAACCGACGAAGTCTTTGCCTCAGGCATGATTAAACTGTCGCAGCGTCGCCAAGAGTGGTCTGAGTCTTGGATGCTCGGTTTAAGTCTGTTTAGTTGGCTCGCATGGGCTACAGGTTCTTTTCTAGGTGGAATGTTTGCAGACCAAGTCAGTCATTTACCTCAGTTTTTACAAGCCGCTCTAGACTTTCTATTACCTGCACTGTTCTTAAGTTTCTTATTGGCAGCTTTTGAAAAGAAACACACTTTTGTGGTGGCTGTGACCATTCTTGTATCTGCCATTGCCTGCTATTTTATTGACTTATCTGCTGCGATTTTTATTGGTATCAGTTCGGGTATATTTGCAGGTTTGTTTAAACACTATGTACTGAAAAAACCAGACCCTGAACATATGGGAGATCAAGCATGAATATCGAAATTATCTTGGTCGGCATTGTAGTGGGTATTGCAAATTTTGCTTCACGCTTTGGCCCATTCTTCGTCATTCAAAAGTTCCAACAAGGTTCACAAAAGCGCGGTGCTTTATGGTTAAAGATTGCATTGGGTTCGATTGGTATTGCGGCGATCAGTTCAATGCTCGTGGTTGCGACTTTGCCACCACTGTTAGATACACCCAATAAAAGTTTTGCCATGTTGGTCGGCTTCATTGTATTAGCTGGGCTTTATTTCAAGTTTAAGCAAATTGTCCCCGCTACACTCACCGCAGCGCTTAGCTATGGCTTAGTTTATACCTATATTCCTATGCCTTTTTAACCCATATCTTGCATCCATCAAAACTTGAAGCGCTCAGCTGTGCAAGTCATTTCCAGCTTGATTGGAAAAATTTATTTTGCATCCTTTGCATGAAAATTTGACTTTGGAATGCACAGCTTTATAAAAAAAATTGTTGGACAATATCATTAATTTATGTGAATGAACCCTGAACACCATTCAGAGTTCTGCTATGCTAAAAGCCCATAAAATCAAGCATGGATGATTTACATGAGCGTTACTATTGGTACTCCACTTCAGCCTTCAGCATTTAAAGTCCTGCTATTGGGTTCTGGAGAGCTTGGGAAAGAAGTTGTGATTTCTTTACAACGTTTAGGTGTAGAAGTTCATGCTGCTGACCGTTACGATCATGCTCCTGCAATGCAAGTGGCACACTATGCCTATACCTTAAATATGGCAGATGCGACTGCGCTTAAACAACTCATTCAGGACGTTAAGCCGAATTTAATTGTTCCCGAAATTGAAGCCATTGGAACGCAAGTATTGATTGAAATCGAACAAGATAATATTGCAACAGTCATTCCCTCTGCAAAAGCGGTCAATTTAACCATGAACCGTGAAGGCATCCGTCGTTTAGCTGCGGAAGAACTGGGCTTACCGACATCGGCTTACCGTTTTGCAGATACTTTAGAATCTTTCCGTGCTGCATGTGATGACATTGGTTATCCAAACTTTGTTAAACCAGTCATGTCCTCTTCTGGCAAAGGCCAATCCCGCGTAAAAGAGTTTTCAGAAGTAGATGCTGCGTGGGAATATGCGCAAACAGGTGGTCGTGTAAATCAAGGGACAGTCATTGTAGAATCTCAAATTGATTTTGATTTTGAAATTACGCTATTAACAGTACGTTCAAAAAACCCAGAAACAGGTGAAATTGAAACTTCGTACTGCGACCCAATTGGTCACCGCCAAGACGCGGGCGACTATGTGGAAAGCTGGCAGCCTCAAGCCATGACACCAGCAGCCCTTGACGAAGCAAAGCGTATTGCCAATAAAGTCACCATCGCATTGGGTGGCTGTGGTATTTTCGGTGTAGAACTCTTTGTCAAAGGCGATAAAGTGTGGTTTAGTGAAGTATCACCACGCCCACATGACACAGGTCTTGTGACGCTTGCCTCTCAGTTCCAAAGTGAATTTGAACTACATGCACGTGCGATTTTGGGTCTGCCTGTCAATACAGCACGTCATAGCGTTGCTGCGAGTGCCGTGATCTATGCAGGCGTAGATGATAATAACTTATCTTTTTCTGGCTTAAATCTTGCTTTGGCAAACCCAAATACTGATTTGCGCATTTTTGGAAAACCAGAAGGCTTTACACGTCGCCGTATGGGCGTTGCGACAGCACGTGCTGAAACAACTGACCAAGCGCGTGAACTAGCAGTACAAGCTGCTGGACTGGTTAGCGTTCATCAAAATTAAGCGTTGTTAAAATATACGGATACGGTTCATGATCAATACTTCTCCACTGCTTAACTATGTCAGCAGCAATCACGACATCAAAGCGATTAATCAATGGCGTAGTGATGTCGAAAATCAATTACAAGAAAGTTTTGATCATGGCCAATCCATCCGCGATGTCATTTTAACGCGTTCAAATATGACCGATGAAGCGCTTATTTTCCTATGGAAATATGCAAAACTCGATCAGACAGACTTAAGTTTATTTGCTGTCGGTGGTTACGGTCGCCGAGAGATGCTACCTTACTCAGATGTAGACATCATGATCTTGTCTGAGGTTGAGTTTAGCGAAGAACAAGAAAAACTCATTTCTGTCTTAATTTCCTCACTTTGGGATGTCGGCAATTTCAAGCCCGGCATTAGTGTACGTACCATTGCCAACTGTGTTGAACAAGCAACCTCTGACTTAACTGTTGCCACCGCCCTCATCGAATCTCGTTTAATTACAGGCAATGAACACTTAGCCAAATGGCCGCGACGCATTGTTTCGCAAACATGGACAGACAAAACCTTCTATGATGCAAAAATGGAAGAACAGGCTAAGCGTTATGCACAGCATAACTTTACGGAAAGTAATCTAGAGCCCGATATTAAAAATGCGCCGGGTGGTATTCGGGACATTAACCAAATTGGTTGGATTGCTAAACGTCATTTCCGCGTCAACCGTATTTATGACTTGGTGCATTTAGGCTTCATTTCGGAGTTTGAGTTAGGTGTATTAGAAGAAGCCGAAAGCTTCCTCTGGGAAATTCGTCATCACCTACACCGCCTCACTAAACGTGATGAAAACCGTTTACTGTTCGACTATCAACGTGACATTGCCGCAAAGTTTGGCTATGTGCGTGAAGAAGGTAAATCACCGAATTACCCAATTGAACAATTCATGAAACGTTATTATCGAAGCGCTCAACAAGTCACCACGCTGAATGAAATGCTGTTGGCTTATTTCAATGAATCTGTGATTACCCCACGCCTACCGAACTATGAGCGTAACATTGAAGAAATCAATGAAAATTTTAAACTAGTCGACGGCAAACTAGCGGTTCAACACCATAAGATTTTCTCTGAAAACCCAAGTGCTATTTTAGAAATTTTCTATATATTGGCCAATCGACCTGAAATTACAGGCATTCGCGCGCGTACGCTACGTTTGTTAATTTTGGCGGCTAAACGCATTGACCAAAAATATAGAGATAATCCAGCGCATCAAGCCCTCTTTATGGCCATCATTCGCTCACCTCATCGTTTATATGAAACCATGGTGGCAATGAAACGTTATGGCGTTTTGGGTAACTATATTCCTGCGTTTGGGCAGATTATGGGGTTGATGCAGTATGATTTGTTCCATATCTATACCGTGGATGCACATACCTTACTGCTACTGCGCAACTTAAACCGTTTCAAAGAACCTGAGTTTGCCAAAGACTTCCCTGTCGTGAGTTCGGTGTTCCAACGTCTAGCACGTCGGGACATTGTCTATTTGGCTGCCATTTTCCATGATATCGCTAAAGGCCGCGGTGGTGACCACAGTGAGCTAGGTGCAACCGATGCGATTGAATTCTGTCGTAGTCATGGTTTTACTGAACGTGAATGCAACCTTGTCGCATGGCTCATTCAAAACCATTTGCTCATGTCTGTCACTTCTCAAAAGAAAGATATTTCTGACCCCGATGTGGTTAAAGCGTTTGCTGAGAAAATGGGCGATATGGAACATCTCGACTATCTATATACGTTGACTGTTTCAGATATCAATGCAACCAATCCTTCACTTTGGAATACGTGGCGTGCTTCTCTCATGCGTCAGCTCTATACCCATGCACGTGACGTGATTCGCTCAGGTTTAGGCCGTCCTGTGGACTATCAAATGCTCATCGAGGACACCAAGTTTTCTGCCAGCGAACAACTGGTCGAAGAGTTTGCACTAGATGATGTCGAAAAAGTCTGGCAAGAACTGGGGGATGAATATTTCCTCAAAGAATCTGCCGATGAAATTGCTTGGCACACACGTGCTATTTTACAGCACGGTGACAACCCTGAACCGCTTGTTTTGATGCGTGCACAGCGTAAATTTGCTCAAGATGCAGTACAAATCTTTATTTATACCCAAGATCAGCCCAATCTGTTTGCAACAACGGTTGCTATTCTCGATCGTATGAATTTGGACGTACAAGATGCACGTATTATTACCGCGACCAAAGCATTTAGCTTAGACACTTATGTCGTTCTTGACCGTTTTGGTACGCTGCTAACCGACCCTGAACGTGAAGCAAAAGTGCTATCAGCATTAAAAGATGCCTTAGCCAATTCAGATAAATACCCTGGGCTCATGCAACGTCGCATCCCACGTCAGCTACGCCATTTCGACATTGAAAACACCGTTGATATTACGCTGAATGAAGCACTGCAACAAAACATGGTCGAAATTGCAACACTTGACCATCCCGGCTTACTTGCCAAAGTAGGCGGGTTGTTTATGATGCAAGGTCTAGATATTCACTCTGCTAAAATTGCCACCCTAGGTGAGCGTGCCGAAGATATTTTCTTTGTCACCAAAAAAGATGGTCAACCCATGACCGAAACCGAAGCTGAAACTTTTGCTGCACAACTAAAATCAGCCTTAGATGAAGCCTCTAGTCAGGTCTGTGGTCAACATTAACAATACACACTGGTATTTTGTTTCATGAACTCGAGTTTATCCCTTTTACATCCTTATCCTTTTGAAAAGTTGAATAAACTATTTCAGGATATTACTCCCGCAGACTTACCCCTCATTCCACTCTCGATTGGTGAGCCTAAGCATCCTGCACCCGAGTTTGTGAAACAAGCCATTATCGATAATTTTCAGCATTTATCGACCTATCCAAACAGTAAAGGTATACCCGAATTACGCACCAGTATTGCAAATTGGCTGACCCGTCGTTTTCAACTCAATCAGATTAGTGCAGAAAACAATATATTGCCTGTTTCGGGCACACGTGAAGCAATTTTCTCTTTTGTGCAGGCATTGGTAAATCGTGAAGATGCGCCTTATGTGGTTATGCCTAACCCGTTCTACCAAATTTATGAAGGTGCAGCCTTACTTGCTGGGGCAAAACCGTATTTTGTAAATTGCACCGAAGAAAATGGTTATCTCGGTGACTTTGATGCTGTGCCTGCTGAAGTCTGGGAGAAAACAGCCCTGTTATTTGTTTGCACACCTGGTAACCCAACAGGTGCGGTTTTATCAAAAGAACAATTCAAAAAATTAATCGAACTTTCAGACCAATATGGTTTTGTGATTGCATCGGATGAATGCTATTCAGAGCTTTGGTTTGATACTGCACCTGTGGGCCTACTCGAAGTTTGTGCTGAAATAGGCCGAGATGACTACAAAAACTGTGTCGTATTCCACTCACTGTCTAAGCGCTCAAACTTACCGGGTATGCGCTCTGGCTTTGTCGCGGGTGATGCAGCATTGCTCAAACCTTATTTACAATACCGTACGTATCATGGTGCGGCGATGCCTGTACAGCACCAATTGGCTTCGATTGCAGCATGGGATGACGAAGCGCATGTTGAAGAAAATCGTGTGCAATATCGTGCAAAATTTGATTTATTTCAAAAGGAATTGGGCCATATACTGCCCCTACAAAAACCAGATGCAGGTTTTTACTATTGGTTAAAAGTAGATAATGACGAAACTTTTGCAAAAATGCTCATGGAAAAAGCACATGTTAAAGTACTTCCTGGACGTTACTTGTCACGCGATACTGAGCAAGGTAACCCAGGCGAAAACCATGTGCGTCTCGCTCTAGTGGCCGATCTTGCACAGTGTGAACAAGTCATTGCTCGCTTAAAAGCAATTTTATAAATCAGCTCATCTAAAAAAGAAAACCTCCTATAACGGAGGTTTTCTTTTAATCAACTCTAAAAATGAGAGGCCTAATATATGTCCCTTATTTTTAATCATCCAGATATCATGAGCATGTCTGGAATATGATTACACGCATGTTCTACATGTGCAGGAACCAGTACCAAAGTACCCGCGTCTATTTGTTGCGTTCCACCGAAATGGCTAGTGAAAATACTGTTGCCTTGATCCACCGCTCCAATTGAAAATGTCGGATGACTATGAGCTTTATAACAAGCACGACTTGCACATGCCCGACGTGTTTCCACATAAGGCATGCGCGGATCACTCCAAAATTCAACTGAAGCGCCTTGCTCTTTCATCACTGACAACACATCAACAGATTATTGTTGTAATGCTTTTTCAATATCTGCCTGAATCGCTTCAGGCTTGGTGGTTGGCGCATATCGATTAATTACTTTGCCATCTTTACCAATCAAGAATTTTGTAAAATTCCACTTAATACCGCTGCCGAGAATCCCTTTGCTGTTATTGGTTAAATAACGGAATATGGCGTGGGCTTCTGGGCCTTTAACATCAACTTTGGAAAACATGGGAAAAGTCACCCCATAGTTTTTCTGACAATACGTTCCTATTTGCTCATTACTTCCCGGATCTTGCCCCCCAAACTGATTACAAGGGAAACCTAACACCTCAAACCCTTGTGCATGATATTGCTCATAAATTTTTTCTAATCCCGCAAATTGTGGTGTAAAACCACATTTACTGGCCGTATTGACGATGAGCAGCACTTCGCCCTCATAGTCAGCAAAGGATTTATTTTTTCCATCTAACAATTCCGCTTCAAACTGATAAATGTTGGTCATGGATAAGTATCCTCATCACTTTTTTCTTGTGTTTCTAGTTCTAATGAAGCCGAGTTTACACAGTAACGTAAACCTGTAGGCTCAGGTCCATCTGTAAAAACATGGCCTAAATGAGCATCACAGTGATGACATACAATTTCAGTACGCACCATGCCATGTGTTGTATCTTGATGCTCTTCTATCACAGTCGTATTGAGTGGCTTATAAAAACTTGGCCAGCCGCAACCACTGTCATATTTATTTTCAGAATTAAATAATGGCGTACCACAGCAGCGACATACATAAGTGCCGGCTTGTTTAGTATTCCAATATTTCCCCGTAAAGGCTGGTTCCGTCCCCTTTTGTCGCGTAATGCGAAATTCGTCAGGTGATAACTCTCTTTGCCATTCTCGGTCTGTTTTATTGAGTTTTCCCATGATTACGTCCCTTTCTATCTTGCTATTTAAAATAGGATAATCCTATATTTACGGGATTCATCTTAAAATTTCTAGTGTTTAGTTCACAATTTACAAAAGACCTATAATTCCAATAAAAGCAAAAAGAAAGCAATTAATAAAAACGGTAAGCAATTTATTTTCTTAAATGCTTTTTTGTGAGCAAATTTAATGTTAGTCTTATTGACATTCTTGCTCAGGATTAAAAAATGTCGCAAAAAAAGAGCGTTATTTTTAAACATCTACTACCTGTGATTAAACAATATCAACAGGTGGGTTTTACGCATGAAAAAATTGTTGCTTTACTCAGAGATGAACATGATCTCGATCTAGTGACAACTGAAACATTTAAAAGCTATTTATACCGTTATGCAAAAGTGACCTCCACTCTTTCCGAGAACATCAAAATGCCGAACACTCTCCAAACCCCACGCGAAATAAAAAAATCGTCTAAGCTCGAGCATGTATGCTACGACATCCGTGGACCAGTGTTACGAGCGGCCAATGAAATGGAAGAAGCCGGCCATAAGATTATCAAACTCAACATTGGTAACCCTGCGCCGTTTGGTTTTGAAGCTCCTCAAGAAATTATTAATGATGTGGCTTTAAACCTGCCAAATGCAGTGGGTTATACTGACTCAAAAGGGATTTTCCCTGCGCGTAAAGCCATCTGTCAGTACTATCAGCAAAAAGGCATTTTAGATATGCATGTCAATGACGTGTATATCGGCAATGGTGTCTCTGAATTGATCGTGATGGCCATGCAAGGCTTGTTAGATGATGGTGACGAGATGCTCGTGCCAATGCCTGACTATCCCCTTTGGACAGCTGCGGTGAACCTTTCAGGTGGGACTGCCATTCATTATAAATGTGATGAAGAAAACTTTTGGTATCCCGATATTGCGGATATGGAGAGTAAAATCACACCACGTACCCGCGGTATCGTGATTATCAATCCAAACAACCCAACAGGTGCAGTTTATCCACGCCATGTACTTGAGCAAATCGTCGCATTGGCTAAAAAGCATGATTTGATTTTGTTTGCAGATGAAATTTACGACAAAATTGTTTATGACGGTATTGAACATGTTTCTGTAGCAGCATTAGCGGGTGACCAACTCTGTATCTCTTTCAATGGCTTATCTAAAGCATACCGTATTGCGGGTTACCGTTCAGGCTGGATGGCCATCACAGGCGATAAGTCGCGTGCAGTCGACTATATTGAAGGTTTAGATATGCTCGCTTCTATGCGTTTGTGTGCCAACCACCAAGCACAGTATGCCATTCAAACTGCTTTAGGCGGCTACCAGTCAATCAATGATTTAATTCGTCCAGGCGGTCGTTTATACGAACAGCGTAATATTGCTTGGCAAATGTTGAATGATATTCCAGGTGTATCTTGTGTTAAGCCTGAAGGTGCAATGTATTGCTTCCCGAAATTAGACCCAGAAATCTATCCAGTTCAAGATGACGAAAAACTGATGCTTGATCTACTTCGTGCGGAAAAAGTACTTCTGGTTCAAGGCACAGGCTTTAACTGGCCAACACCAGATCACTTCCGGGTAGTGTTCTTACCTGCTGAAAATGAACTACGTGAAGCCATTACCCGAGTAGGCCGTTTCCTTGCGAAAATGCGTTAATTGATCACTTAAAAAACCGTACTTTATGTACGGTTTTTTTATTTACAAAACTGTAATACTTCACTTTTTAAGTTTGGCATAAGTTTAAATTAAGCAGCCACATTGCTGTGATTCCATGTAAATGATGGGGAGTCGCTTATGGGGACAATTGCGGTAACATCTTGGAAATACAACGCTTCCACACGCTATTTAAAAATTTTCTATGCCGATGGTTCAGGCGAGCTGTACCACCCTGTGCCTGAATTTATTTATAACAACTTAGTTCGATGTAATAATAAAACAGCTTTTGTTCATAAATATTTAGAATATGATTTGCACTTTACGCGCTTAAGTATTCATTAATTTTTGAATCTCAAACAATCAGGATTTATCCTGATTGTTTTTCATGATCCCACGTCACCACCAACAAGCCCGCACCAATCGCTAATGTAGACAGGTTAAACTGCTCGTCCTGCTGAATAATCGCGATGAAGTCCGTGACTTGATCTGCATGCGATAGAACATTATCAACCACCAAAACTCCGCGTGAAACACACATTAGTCGTTTCAAATCTGGCCAATAGTCGACATAAGCATCACGTTCAGCATCTAGCAATATAAAATCAAAGATGGCTTGCGACTGCTTCAAATATTCAGCTGCATCACCCACCCAAAACTCAACACCATTGGATAAATTGAAATCCGCAAGATGGCTAGCGGCTTGTTGACTTCTGTCAGCATCAATTTCTAAAGTGGTTAATCGAGCATGCACTTGTTGCGCAGCATAAGCCAACCATAAGGTTGAGTAACCTGTTGATGTTCCTATTTCTAATATCTGCTGAGGCTGTTGAATATGCACCAATTGCGCCAAAAATTGTGCAGACTCAGGCTCAATATTGCGAAAGCGCGCAATGCGATCTGTTTGCGTACTGTCATGTTCTTGAAAGCGATGATATAAGGCCGATACTTTACTCAAAAATTCTGCATGCATCATCAAATCCCCCTCTACTTTACTTAGCTTCGTTTATACTTCTTGAATCAGTTTAAAGCGCTCAACCTCACGGTCATCTTCTAGCATTACCGTTTCAGTAAACATGGCAAGTGGACGTACCCAAATCGAATAATCACCATATAAACACTGATAAACCACCAGTTTTTCTTCGGTTTCACTATGCGTCGCTACATGTAAAACTTGATACAGTTGCCCTTTATAATGCTGATAGATACCACGCTGTAATTGCATCACTTGCTTCCCTATTTTTTAATTGTCTTGATCATACCTAATTTATACGGCTTAAACTGCAAATCACTTGAAAAATCATTTAAATCCCCCATATAGCTTTATGAAATGATTGAAGAAAATATCTTTAAATCTATAAAATCGATTACAAAAATAAATACAAACTGTTTTATCTATTTTTAGATTTACTCTATGATTCTTCTATCAAATAATTTTATAGACTGCTTTGGAGAGCTTAACCATGTTAGATCAAAATACTTCAGCTCAATTAAAAACACTTCTTGAACGCCTTGAAGGTCCGATTGAATTGGTTGCGACTTTGAACGGTTCTGAGAAATCAGACAAAATCAAAGAATTGGTTGAAGAGGTTGCAGCACTGTCTCCACTGGTGACTGCACGTTTTGATGGTAAAAACTCACGTGCACCTAGCTTTGGTGTAGCAAAAGCCGGTGAAGAGCCACGTGTGTTCTTTGCGGGTTTACCGATGGGACATGAGTTTACCTCTTTGATCTTGGCATTGTTACAAACCTCAGGTTACGCACCCAAAGTATCAGATGAAGTTTTGGCTTCAATCAAAGCTTTGGGCATCCAGTCTGACTTTGACGTCTTTGTCTCATTAAGCTGTCACAACTGTCCAGACGTGGTGCAAGCGTTGAACCTGATTGCTATTTACAATCCGGGCACGACAGCAACGATGATTGATGGTGCATTCTTCCAAGACGAAGTCGAAGAACGCAAAATCATGGCTGTACCAATGGTGTTCCAAGACAATAACCATATCGGTCAAGGCCGTATGACCTTGGAAGAGATTGTTGCCAAACTGGATACCAATTCCGCAGCCAAAGAAGCTGAAAAACTCAATGCCAAAGATGCTTTTGATGTTTTAGTGATTGGTGGTGGTCCTGCGGGAAATACCTCAGCCATTTATGCTGCGCGTAAAGGCATTAAAACCGGGATTGTGGCTGAACGTATGGGTGGTCAAGTCATTGATACCATGGACATTGAAAACTATACCTCAATTCAAAAGACCCAAGGGCCGAAGTTTGCCGCTGAAATGGAAGCACATGTCCGTGAGTATGGTGTGGACATCATGAACTTACAACGTGTTTCTAACATCAAAGGTGCAGATGAGACCGCGAATGGCTTGGTTGAAGTCACTTTAGAAAATGGTGCAAAGCTTGAATCTAAAACGGTCATTCTTTCTACAGGGGCACGTTGGAGAGAAATGAATGTGCCGGGCGAAGCAGAATACCGTACTCGTGGTGTTGCTTACTGCCCACACTGTGATGGTCCCCTGTTTAAAGGCAAACGTGTTGCCGTAATTGGCGGAGGGAACTCAGGTGTCGAAGCCGCGATTGATCTTGCTGGGATTGTTGAACATGTAACTTTGGTTGAGTTTGATACCAAACTACGTGCCGACCAAGTGTTACAAGACAAATTGCATAGCTTGCCTAACACTACGGTGATCCTGAATGCACTCTCGACCGAAGTTGTGGGTGATGGTTCACAAGTGACGGCATTGAAATATAAAGACCGTGCAACTGATGTAGAACATACGGTTGAGCTTGCAGGAATCTTTGTGCAAATTGGTTTATTACCAAACACTGATTTCTTAAAAGAGACTGCTGTTGAGCTTTCAAACCGTAATGAGATTATGATTAACGATCGCAACGAAACCAATGTCAAAGGTGTATTTGCCGCAGGTGACTGTACGACTGTGCCATACAAGCAAATCATCATTGCCACAGGTGAAGGCGCGAAAGCATCTCTATCTGCTTTTGATTATATTATTCGTTCTGGCGTGTAATCCTCTCAAACTATTCTCTACTAAAGGCTTATAGGTAACTCAGCTTATAAGCCTTTTTATCACGCTGTTTTTTATAAAAATTTACATTTTTTTAACAATAATACAGTCTGTTTTACATTCAAAGTAGATTATATTTTGCCCAACCCCTACTTTTGGGTATAAAACGAAAAGGATATGAAAATGAATAAATTACTTATTGCTTTAGGTCTTGCTGCTGCTGTTGTTTTAGTGGGTTGTTCAAAAGAAAAAGCACCTGAAACGGGTGCAACGACAGGTGAACACCTTGAAAATGCTGCTGAACAAGCAGGTCATGACATTAACAAAGCTGCAAGTGAAGCCGTATCTGACACTCAAAAAGCTGCAGATGAAGCATCTGCAAAAATTGGTGCTGCCGCTGACGAAGCTGCTGCGAAAACTGAAGCTGCTGCTGAAGATGTTAAAAATGCCTCTAAAGAAGCAACAGCTCATGTTGCTGGTGCAGTAGAACAAGGCGCTGCTGATGTGAAAGAAAAAGCACAATAATATTTCTAAGCTTAAAAAGCCTCCCACTCGGAGGCTTTTTTATGGGCTGTGCTATAGTAGATGAAACGTGCATTATTAAATAAATCATAACTTTAAAATTTGAGGATGATCTATCGTCATGTCCTATTCTCACCATGTTGAACCTCATTTAATTCATCGTACTGGTTGGCTACGTGCAGCAGTATTGGGTGCCAATGACGGCATCATTTCAGTGACCAGTTTGATTATGGGGATGGCGGCCAGTGGCGCAACCAGCCATACCTTACTCATCACGTGTATTGCAGGGCTCATTTCAGGTGCGAGCTCTATGGCTGCGGGCGAGTATATTTCGGTGAAGTCTCAATCGGATATTGAAGAAGCCGACTTAAAACATGAAGCTAGGGAATTAGATAAAAACCCTCACTTAGAACTTAAAGAACTGACTCAAATTTATATACAACGTGGACTAGAACCCGAACTAGCACATGAAGTCGCAGTACAACTCAGCGCACATGATGCACTGTCTGCACATGCCCGTGATGAAATAGGCATCCATGAAAATACCAGTGCCAAGCCACTTGAAGCTGCGGGTTCTTCTGCCCTCGCCTTTTCACTGGGTGCTCTGTTTCCCATGCTGGCCATTCTATTAAGCCCTCAAGGTTATCTAACTCAGTCAGTTGCTCTTACAGGGGTACTATCGTTGTTCGGTTTAGGCGCTTTATCGAGCTACTTTTCTGGGACTTCTATGTGGACAGGCGCATTTCGTGTGACGCTATGGGGGATTTTTGCGATGCTGTTTGCCAGTTGGATTGGTTCCCTATTTAATGTGCATGTTTAACGTCAACAACACGATAAGCGTTAACAATCTACCTATTAAAAATGTAAAAAGTCCATGGATTGAATGGGCTTTTTACTATTTACAGCATCATTTATCATCAACTTTAAGCTTGCACATTTTTCTCTGAGCCACTACTCAGATGCACTATTACTGATGATTGAGGTTCCATTCTACAGGTGCAACAGCTTATTTTTTAATTAGCATGAATTAATTAACGTCTGTTCTCCTTCCCATAACAGCCTAAAACATCATAGAAAATGATGAGTCAACGCCTTACTTGCATCTCGCTAGATTGTTTTTTCATTCATATAACGCCAGTAGCGTTTAGGAACATATTGCACATGTAGTTTGATATTTTTTCTTGCCTCGATGTTGATACTTTTAAAATAATCTTTCCATAACTGGTCATACAGCAGCTCATCATCATCTAATTCAACACTAAAGGACTGACTATGTCCGACTTTGTGTGCATGATCAATTTGATCTACATCCATTTCTACCTGATGCACGGCTGTCAAATCATAATAAATTCCAAAATTTCTTCTTTCATCATAAATCAACCATCTTTGATCTTGATATCGGTTTCTAAAATGCCGTTCTATCAGTGGTAAAACATTAAAATCCGGCTGTACCAAACTTAGAAACAATTCATCCTGACATTTTTTAAAGCGGACAAAAGCTTCCATACGATGCTTTTCCCTGCCCACTTGTTTGGCCCACTGCGAAACAGCCAATACATCCGCATGCGCATAGTTACGATCTACCGCATGTGTATTTTTAAACACATAGATACAGAAATTAAAAAGATGTTGATGTGCCTCCTCCTGCTCAGACAGAAAGCAATAATAAAAAGATCGTAGACTTTCAGCCGTAATTTTTTGCTTTAACCCTCGCCAAACTCGCTCTGCGTGTTCGTCATTTGAAGCAACCTCAATACACTCATCAAACAAGCTGGCTTGTGAATTGTTAGATGCAAGCTTGACGTCAAAATCTTTAAACTGAAAGCTTCTATATACACAACTCAGTAGTCCAGTCATGCTTTGATCAAAGTGATATGTCGACATACTAAAAACCAAAGCCTAGTTGAGGCGAAAGCTGTTTTTGATATTTAGATTGCCCCGATTGCAAAATGTGCTGCCGAATCTGGTTCGCTTGTTGTTCTTTTTTAAACTTTGGCGTATCTGCACAGCGAATAAAATGCTGTGCCCGATTGTAAGCAATGCCCATACGCTTTAGTTGATCGATATGAATCTGCCCAAAACGGCGAGCTTGCACAATTTTTTTAGCCGATTGCACCCCTATACCCGGAACACGTAAAATCATACGATAGTCTGCATGTTGAATATCAACAGGGAAATGCTCAGGGTTACGCAGTGCCCAGCTTAGCTTCGGGTCGATGTCCAAATCTAAATTCGGATGCTGATCATTCACAATTTCCTGCGCATCAAAACCATAGAAACGCATGAGCCAATCCGATTGGTACAGCCGATTTTCTCTTAATAATGGCGGTGCAGAACCCACGACAGGAAGCATTTTTTCCTGTTCATTGATTGGGATATAGCCTGAAAAATACACCCGTTTGAGCTGATACACTTTATAATGATGATCTGCCATTAAAATAATATCTTTGTCTGTTTCTTGATGTGCGCCCACCACCATCTGAGTGGTTTGTCCCGCTGGTACAAACTTCGGTACATGCCGAATCACACGCCGCTCATCCGTCAACTGAATTAAGCGATCGCGTACAATGCCCAAGTCCTTTTGTACTTCTGCATGTGATTTCTCAGGTGCAAACTGTTTTAAACCAACTTCCGTTGGCATTTCCAAGTTAATACTCATGCGGTCTACATATAAGCCCGCCTCGGTAATAATTTCTTGGGAAGCACCAGGTATCGTTTTTAGGTGAATATAACCATTAAAGTTTTCTTCAAGGCGAAGCTTTTTCACCACTTGTAGCATTCGCTCCATAGTGAAATCAGCTGATTTAAAAATACCTGAACTGAGAAATAAACCTTCAATATAATTGCGGCGGTAAAAGTTGATGGTTAAATCCACCACTTCTTGTACAGTAAAAGCGGCTCGCTTGACATCGTTAGAGCGTCTAGAAACACAGTAGGAACAATCAAAAATACAGACATTTGAAAATAGAATTTTAAGCAATGAAACACAGCGACCATCTTCTGTATAACTATGACAGATACCGTTTCCTGTATTCCCCAAACCTTTGCCTTTGTTTTTACGATTGCTACCACTGGACGAACAGGACACGTCATATTTAGCTGCATCAGCTAAAATCTGTAGCTTTTCACGGATACGATCGGTCATGACGATCCTCGGTAAAATCTAAAAATAAAAGTATAAAAAATTTCAGACTAAAAGCATTACCAATACACATACCCAACGACATGGATTGTCGCTAAAAACCGAAAAATAAACGTGATTGCTTTTAGATATTTTTCGAGAAAATACTGAATATTATTTGCCAATTTTGCAGTGCTTGGGCAAAGTGTCTATGTGTAAAAGGAGCAAGTACATGTCTTTATTATTAGAACGCCTTGAAATTAAACATCCTATCTTCCTTGCACCGATGGCTGGTGTTTCCACACCAGAGCTTGCGGCGGAGGTTTCAAATCAAGGCGGGCTAGGCTCACTTGGATTAGGTGCAAACACCGCAGAAACCACACGTAGCCAAATTTTAAAAACTCAAGCACTGACCGAACAACCTTTTCAAGTTAATTTTTTCTGTCATCAAAGTGTCGAACTTGATCCAACTATCGCACAAACATGGATTGATTTTGTAAGACCTCATTTTGAACAATACGATGCAGAACCATCCACGCAACTGCACTGTATTTATCCTAGCTTTTTGGACAATGATGACTTTTTAAATGTCGTGCTTGAAACTCGCCCTAAAGCCGTCAGTTTCCACTTTGGTATTCCGCATCCGCACCAAATACAGGCGCTAAAAGACGCTGGCATTTTAACCATGGTTTCTGCAACCAACCTAGCGGAAGCACGGGCTATCGAAGCAGCAGGAATTGATTTTATTATTGCTCAAGGCATAGAAGCAGGTGGGCACCGCGGGATTTTTAATGAACATTTTGATAGTGCAATACGTACGATCGACCTCGTACATCTTCTGACGCAGCACTGTCGGTGCCCAATTATTGCAGCAGGTGGCATTATGAATGGTACACAGGCTCAACAGATGTTAAGTCTAGGTGCGAGTGCGGTACAGTTGGGAACAGCTTTCGTACAATGTAAAACATCAAATGCCAATGATGCCTACCGTCATGCACTTTTCCATGAGCACATCACACAAATAAGTGCCAGTATTTCAGGTCGCCCTGCTCGCGGTTTACTGGGTCACTGGCATACTCAAATTGATTTACCGAATCGCCCTGCGGTTGCTGCATATCCATACTGTTATGATCTAGGGAAACAATTACATGCCGCAGCGACCAAACAAGGCGATCAAGGTTTTGGCGCATTTTGGGCAGGTACGAACGTTTCGCAAATTCGTGCCATGGAAGCACCGGACTTAATTAACCAACTGTTGGTTGAAATGCAACAAGTCAGTTATTAAGTCATATTATTCGCATAAAGCTCCATAAATGGAGCTTTATTTATTTGGTTTCCAATAAATTGACCTGTTCAATCTGTACGTCATTCATGGTTTCACCATGTATGAGTAACTGGTCAAAGTAGTCAGCGACCACTTTAAATTGTTCAGTTGTACTTTCCACTTTGTACATGTTCTGGCGAAACTCATTACTTGAACGTAAACCTTTGGTGTACCAAGCAATATGCTTACGTGCAATTCGGCAGCCAGAGTATTCTCCATAAAATGCATACAGTTCAGCAAGATGTCCAAGTAGAACTTCTTTTACTTCTTGAATGCTTGGTGCTGCCAAATGTTCACCTGTCTCCAAATAATGTGCGATCTCACGGAAAATCCATGGACGTCCTTGCGCAGCGCGACCAATCATAATTGCATCTGCACCGGTATAATCGAGTACATATTTGGCTTTTTCTGGACTATCAATATCCCCATTGGCAACCACTGGTATACGAATGAGCTGTTTAACCTCTTTAATTAAATCATAACGAGCCGTGTTCAAATACATGTCTTCACGGGTCCGCCCATGCAATGCTAACGCAGCAATACCCGCCTCTTCCGCTCGTTTCGCTACACGCAAGATATTTTCATAACCATTCAAAAAACCCAAACGAGTTTTAAGTGTGACAGGCACATCAACTGCAGCAACAACTTCATCCAAAACTCGAGCCACCAAGTCTTCGTCTTTTAAAAGTGCAGAACCCGCCAGCTTATTACAGACTTTCTTGGCAGGGCACCCCATATTAATGTCCACAATTTGAGCACCGTTTGAGACCTGATATCGTGCAGCTTCCGCTAACTCTTTGGGATCTGATCCTGCAATTTGCGCTGAAATAGGCGCCAATTCACCATCAAAATTAGCACGATACAAGCTTTTTTTACTCATCCGTAACGTTTGGTCTGATGTCATCATTTCACTGACAGCATGCCCTGCACCAAAGTATTTGCACAGAGACCTAAATGGACGGTCAGTTACGCCTGCCATCGGAGCCACAATCAAATTATTTGACAGTTGATACGGACCAATATACATATGAATTCATCACTTTTTCGACTGGCACAGTATACTGCATCTACACTTTCGGCTCATCTTTTATCATCTGCTCTGTGGCTATGAAATACTCATAATATAAAAAAGCCAGACAAACCTAAAAGGCAACCATCAGATAGCTGATATACGCTGAATTATCAGGAGACTTTCCCTTGGGAGATTCTAGGCAGCCAACTTATAAAAGTCTTCGGCCATTTGATTTGGTGTCTTAAAACCCAAACCCTTGAACACCTCTATCGGAATGATGAATCACATTCTTTGGCATGCCTCGATCGTGCAATGCTTGCTCAAGTGCATCGAGTACCATATCTGTATTCATCCGTGTAGATACTTTCCATCCAACAATTGCTCGTGAGAACACATCAATAACAAATGCGGTATAGACCCAGCCTGAATGAGTTTGAATATACGTAAAGTCACCCACCCATAGTTGGTTTGGATGATCAGCATTAAAATTACGTTTCACTAAATCATCTGCCCGTTTTTGGTCATCTCGGCTACGGGTGGTTTTTTTGTTCTTACCACGCCAAACACCTTGTATACCTAGCTTTTGCATTAATCGAGCAACAGTACAGCGCGCAATAATATAGCCTTCACGTTTCAGTTTTTGCCAGACTTTACGTACACCATACCGACCTGAACTTTCCTTCCAAATTCGTTTAATTTGTTCAGCATGATGCTCATCATGTAGATCTCGTTTCGCTCGATGTTCTGGATTGTCAGCGAGATCTAAAGTCCGGTAATAGGTTGAAGCTGCAATCGGTAAAATTCTACAAATCGCTTCAACACCATATCGATCTTTATTGTTATGGATAAAATCCACCATTATTTGTGTGGGCGGTCGAGCTCCGCCTGGGCGAAAAAAGCGGCTGCTTTACGTAGAATCTCATTGGCGCGTTGCAGTTCTTTATTTTCGCGTTCGAGTTGTTTGATACGTTCTTGGTCTGAAAGCTGCTGTACTTTAACTGGATTTTGTTTATCTAAATATTTTTGATACCAAACACGTAGTGTTTCAGGAGTACAACCAATCTTAGGCGCAATTGCTGTGATTGCAGCCCAAGTAGAAGGATAATCTTTTTCAGATTCAATCAATAATTGAACCGCTCTTTCTCTGATTTCAGGGGTATATTTTAATTTTGTCATCGGGGTAGTCTCTCAGAATATTGACTCTCCGACAAACCCGGTACGGTTCATACTGGCCTCTTGTATACCCCAAAGTTCCACCCACCTTATAATTTTCCATAAATGGGTAACTTACTGTTGCCTCCGCACCATAAACTCGCTGATCTGTGTCGACAACATTTACAGATCGATCCGAGTTAAATTGAACGACTTTATCAGAGGTATTATAGAAACCTGTTAAGCCCAAATTTAAGCCTGTGTCTTGATTTAAGCGCCAGCCTAGTTCATAGCTATTCACAGTGATTGGAGCGATACCAGACGTGGTTAAAGTATATGCTGCGACATCACGTAATACACGTTGTACATCAGGATAACTATAGCCTTGAGAGAAGTTAGCATAAATTTGTTGTACATCATTTAGCTTATAAACAGCGCCTAGATTAAACAGGAATTTGTCTGAATCTGTAGAGTCTGCCGCCATTAATGTATATGGCTTACGTGCAGTTAAATAGCTATCAGTGTCTGCCTGAACATATTGGTAACGTACCCCAGCTTGAATATTAAGCTGATCAGTTATGGCATAGTCCCCTTGTATAAAGGTACCAATATTCTGAATTTCAGTATCTGGTCCTGAGCCTTGTTTTTCTCCAGTTGGGGTATAAACTAAGCCATTATTACTTGGTGTATAAAAGTCAGCCCATTGATGGTCCTTTTCCCAATCATAGTCCAGCCCATAAGTCAGCTTTAATTCTCGCTCTGCAACAGTGATATCGGACTGCAAAGTTGAACGAATCCCAGCATAGTCCACATTCGACTGGCTTTGCTTTACATTCACACCATCTGCTGAATAGCCATAAGGTACGAAGCGTGACTTCTCATTTCGATAGTATGCCTCAACATTCAGAACTTGACCTAAGAAATCCTGATTTTGGTACTGCGTATTAAAAGCATAACGTTCAGTAAAAGGCTGATTATCTAAGCTCCAACCTTTGACCGCTTTGTAAGATGGATCTGTTTTTGTGAGTAAATATGAATAATCAGGCCCATATTCTGTATCTTGTTTATCTTTATAGTACTGAGCACCAAAACTTAAGCTTTGGTTGTCAGTTAAATTAAAGTTTATACGACCATTCACATCAATAGTGTCGGTATCCATGGTGCTGCCCTGCCAAGGACTTAATGAAATACGATCCCCATTACCATCAAATTGTGAGCCACGATTGGTATAGTCTAAGCCAAGAAAACCGTCGACTTTGTCATTTGCAAATGAAGCCGTTTGGCCCACTTGATAAGCTAGGCTGTCACCGCGGAAATTATCGGCCGATGTCACACCTAATTTCGTTTGAAAGCTTACAGGCTCAGACTTGTCAGCACGTTTGGTAATAATATTAATAATTCCGCCAGTCGCACCTGAACCATAGATACTGGTCGCACCTGAAACCACCTCAATATGATCAATCATATTTGGGCTAATACTATTTAACTGACGTGACACATCACGTGAACCCGTTTGTGATACCCCATCAATCATTACAAGTACATTACGTCCACGCATAGTTTGACCATAATTACTACTCGTTCCACTGCTTGGTGCTAAAGATGGAACCAGTTACACCAAAACATCTGCAACTTTACGACCTGGGCCAGCCTGTTGCGCAATTTGATCAGCAGAAATGGTTTGGACAGTTCCTGCAATTTCGGAAATGCTTTTCGGTGTACGTGTTGCTGTCATCACGATAGTTGGGAGTTTAGCTTCAGTATTTTGTGTTGTAGAGTCATTTGTTGCTGTGTCTTCAGCATACAGTTGGGTACAAATAGCTGCCGTAAGTAGACAAAGACTAAAGTGTGACAAGCGCATTTTTATTTCTCTTCTGTAAAATATTTTCAAGAATGAAAATTATTATCATCTTTATTGTAAAACTTTTTATTATATTTTTAATGCAGTAAATTCTATCTTGAATACGAAAAAGCAGCCTTCATTTCAAACAGGTGTTGATCGTCATACGCTAGCATTTCTATACTTACTTTCAATGAGCTCCAATACGACATAGGTCATATTGTCATGCAGCAGACACCTATTATGAATTTGATTCTTAAAAACTCATTTGCGGAAAACTTTCTGTGAACTCATTTAGGAGCGAATTGAGCTAGAAATATAACGAATAATAGGCAAAGGGCTGCTTCGAAAAACAATTATTGGAAGAAATTTAGAGATTAAGAATTCCTCGTGAACAAGCTAACAATCCATAAATCAATAGCATTCATATAGCAAAAGTACCTAAATCCATATATTTACAAAATATTCTTTGCTAAGAATACATTTTAGCTATGTCATTAGACTTCCTTCATAAATCATTTTTCAATCAATTTAATTGTTTATCTTTCACCCAATCTAAATTGTATATGCCAGCAAGTAAATTAAACCGCAGGTTTAATCTTTTACGACGATTTCTATATACACAAGATAAAATCTTAAAACATTTCATCCTTCCAAATACATGCTCTACTTGAATTCGTCTACGACCAATCTCTCTATTTAACTTTTTTAATTCAGAATCTAGTTTTTCAGTTTTCTTTGCTTTAGATGGCATGAGGCATCCAAAACCCAATTTCTTTATCCCTAAATACCCCTTATCAACAATAAAAAAGGGCTTAAATTTTAATTTCCTCATGCTTTTTTTAAATATTTTAAAATCATGCATGCTTCCATGACTTCCACATACACTCAGTATTTCACCTGTTGTATAGTGCATAGATAGCTGAAATTTAAAGGTATGTCGCTTTTTTTACCGCTATACCATTTCTTCTGTTTTTTTTGGACGTTGAACTAATATTTCAGTTGCATCAATCACAACAACTTCCCAATCCACTTCATCTCGATTAGGAAGTTGTTTTGACAAGTTAAATTTTCCAGAACGGATTAAGGTATCTTCAATAACACGTGTGATACGAATTGCACTCGTTTCAGATACACCGTAACTCATACCAAGATGGAAAAATGTTCGATATTCTCTCCAATATTCTATACATAAGAGCAAACGATCTTCCAACGGTAATTTATGCGGTCGTCCTTTACCAATATGACGAGGTAAATGCTTATTTAGCTCGGCCAACATGAGGTTAAATGTAGCCCAACTAACACCGGTAAGCCTACGAAACTTAACGTCTGATAATTTTTGAATATCTTTGAATTTCATCCAAGGATTATCTCTTGAATTAAATAATTTTGCTGATTAATTTAAGATCAAATAAATTGTACGTTTTTTGATTTATGACGGAAGTCTATTAAACTACTTATTAACAAAAGTATTCTGCCTGACATAGCCCTCTTCAAATTATCTAAAATAACTGTTCTATAATTCAAATAGATTTGAGGAGGAGTAATTGGGGGTGATTAAGATAATGTAATATTAGTCATCACGACCAACTTAAAAATAATAACATTCAGATCAACTTGAAAATTTTACCGCTATTGAGACTTTGGAAGAACATTTCAAAACCAGGACGAATATCTTCGCCATCAATAGTTATATATCTTAAATTTGAATGCAACATTGTGCTGCAAGAGTTTTTATCTACAGTTGCCTGAATAGAGTATTCAGTACCGAATTGATCTTTGACAGTAACGTTTTTCTTTAACATTTTTTCTATACCTATAATATTAATTCATTTAAAAACAATATAATCAAATATTTAGTTAGGCAACTTTATAGTTAAATTTAAATAATTGATTTAAAGCGGTATAAAATGTTCTACCATCTAAATTTAAGTCCACTTCGATTCCAGACTGAAGCAACACACGCTTACCCACTTCAATAGATTTGAATCCATCACGGGTATTTTGCATTTTATTTAGAGGAATTAACGAGACTATAATTTCAGTACCATTTGAAGATTTAGCAATTAAGGTATTAAGTTTTTTCAATTTTCACCATTTTTTTTCATATATTCCAACAAGGAATAAATATTTAATTAATAATTTTTAGTCATTAAAAAAGCACTGTTCAGTGCTTTTTTATATTTAATGCTTCTTATAAAGCAACAATATTTACAGCATTTGGGCCTTTTTGACCTTGCTCTATGCTAAATGACACTTGTTGACCTTCATGCAATGTTTTGAAGCCTGAACTAGCGATTTCGCGAAAGTGAGCAAAAACATCTGGACCAGATTCTTGTTGAATGAAACCAAAGCCTTTAGTTTCATTAAACCATTTAACTGTACCGGTAACTGTAGTAGACATAATATATCCTGCTGAATTTTAATAATTTTAGTCAAAAATAAATGACTAGATGTAACTTTGAAAATAATAAAAGTGGAGCTTAAGATCTGAAACAACGGAGGATTATGACTAAAACTGCGATACTTAAAGAAGATTTACTAAACATTACTTTTTTCTAGTTAGGCCAAGTATACATGAAAAAAATAAATATTCAAGTTATTTATAGCTATCATAAATTTTAATTATATTAGGTGTTCCCTGCAAAAAATTCAATCGTCCTTAAAAATAGAAGTCGTCGCATCTAAAAAAGCCCTAATCATGTGCTGAGCCTTAGAATAGCTTAGACCAAAAAATTGAGGCTAGAGATGAAATGAACCGTACCGGGTTTGTCGGAGAGTCAATATTCTGAGAGACTACCCCGATGACAAAATTAAAATATACCCCTGAAATCAGAGAAAGAGCGGTTCAATTATTGATTGAATCTGAAAAAGATTATCCTTCTACTTGGGCTGCAATCACAGCAATTGCGCCTAAGATTGGTTGTACTCCTGAAACACTTCGTGCCTGGCATCAAAAGCATTTAGATCAGCAAAATCCTATTAAAGTACAACAGATATCTGATCAACAAAAAATGAGGCAAATGGAACGTGAAATTAAAGAATTAAAGCGTGCCAATGAAATTCTACGTAAAGCAGCCGCTTTTTTCGCCCAGGCGGAGCTCGACCGCCCACACAAATAATGGTGGATTTTATCCATAACAATAAAGATCGATATGGTGTTGAAGCGATTTGTAGAATTTTACCGATTGCAGCTTCAACCTATTACCGGACTTTAGATCTCGCTGACAATCCAGAACATCGAGCGAAACGTGCTCAGCATGATTTACATCATGCAGAACAAATTAAACGAATTTGGAAGGAAAGTTCAGGTCGGTATGGTGTACGTAAAGTCTGGCAAAAACTGAAACGTGAAGGCTATATTATTGCGCGCTGTACTGTTGCTCGATTAATGCAAAAGCTAGGTATACAAGGTGTTTGGCGTGGTAAGAACAAAAAAACCACCCGTAGCCGAGATGACCAAAAACGGGCAGATGATTTAGTGAAACGTAATTTTAATGCTGATCATCCAAACCAACTATGGGTGGGTGACTTTACGTATATTCAAACTCATTCAGGCTGGGTCTATACCGCCTTTATTATTGATGTGTTCTCACGAGCAATTGTTGGATGGAAAGTATCTACACGGATGAATACAGATATGGTACTCGATGCACTTGAGCAAGCATTGCACGATCGAGGCATGCCAAAGAATGTGATTCATCATTCCGATAGAGGTGTTCAATATCTTTCCATTCGCTATACCAATCGTTTAGAAGCAGCAAATTTACGAGCTTCAGTCGGTACAACGGGTGACTCATACGATAATGCACTGGCTGAAACGGTGAATGGCTTATACAAAACAGAGGTGATTGAATATTTAAAAGCAGATTGGCAAGGTTTAGCAGATGTACAACTTGCGACACTAAACTGGGTAGATTGGTTCAATAAAAAGCGTGTACACAGTGCACTGGGTTATGTATCGCCTTTTGAGTTTGAAGCAATGTACTATGATAAGATTAACCAGTTAGGTCAGGTGGCCTAACTTAAATAAAAAGTCTCCGACAAACCCGGTACGGTTCAAAAGCACGTTCTTAGAAACCGCTATGTATAAAATTAACCAGCCATAAAAAAAGCCTAATCTGTGAAGACTAGGCTATAAACTTTGAATCTTTTTCGTTGGTAGCGGGAGCTGGATTTGAACCAACGACCTTCGGGTTATGAGCCCGACGAGCTACCAGACTGCTCCATCCCGCATCAACGAGTTAGCTTTATACGCCCTTAACACCTGCAAAGCAAACTTTATTTGTAATATAAGCAGTTATTACATAAGCAGCATACAAAATACTAGTGTTTAACCAATGCTTGCTTCAGTGATAAAAGCAGGATGTGAGGCTCTATAGACGCTTAATCTTGTTTTTTCACTGTCTAAAAATGACTTAGGCTCTTCAGACCATATTGATTTCCTAGAATCAAGACCCGAATGACTTAAAGCCCAATCAGAAACAGTACTATAAACAAAAGTATTATCAGCGAAAACTAATTTTGTCTTCCTTCCCACACTACTTATAAGAACTTTATGTGTAGGTAATGATCCAAATGTACTAATTTGGGTGTAAATGTATTTATAGGTTTCAGACATAGAAAAAAGTACTTAAATGACAGCACTACTATACCATTTTAACTCTTGAAAAAGCCCACCATTTGGCGAGCATTTTCTTACTGATCTTTATCCATGGAATGTGGCGTTGTAGTTTTATCCTGCTCTTTCGTATCTGTATCTCTTTTTTGGCATGCCGTTAATCCCAGCATTAAAACTAAACTTACTATTGCAAATATTTTCATCATTTTTGCCTAGCACGATTTAAAAATATAACTTATCAAAATCTAAAGATTTCAATGTTTAATTTATGAAACAACATGATTCTCTCCTTACAGATGAGGTGCTTAGCGATTTAGAGCTTTATGTGCCCAATGAATGAATTTTTCCTTTTCATGGAAATGTGGAATATTTAATAAATGAATATGAGTAACCTCACCGAAATTACCTGAAATTTTATTCGGTGCCAAAACAACAAAATCCCTCTTATCCCCTACATGTAACTCCCTAAAGAATTCCATAACTTTAAAATGAAGATTTAGAGCAGTAAATCCTTCTCTTTCAATTAGAAAATCATAGATTTGGCTGAGTACATGTAATTCAAATTTTTTGTTCATGATCTTTTATTCTCATATTTTTTTAACAATCGGTATAATTTAACCTAATTTTATTTTTTGTTAAAGCAGATAAAAAACCCAGCCTCTGGAGAATCAATAGAGCTGGGTTAATGAAACATCATTGTTAAATTTTATTGTATTCTTGAAATTGATTCTAACGTACAAAACCAATTAATACAAATGATTCTCAATTATATTAATTTTAAATATAGCATCCTTAAAGGTAAACATTGATACGTATTATTATCTACATCATCTATCAACAGTAGGCTTGCGATATAGGTTTAACAAAGAGAGTACAGGTATCGGCAGGTAGTTCCCATTCACAGAAACCTCTCCCTCATCTTTTCTGTGCTTTTCCCAGTACTCAATTAATAATAAAGCAGCTTGTTTAATGGCAGATGGGTATTCCGATCCAAAATTATCTGTAATGTAGTTTTTAATTATAGCGTCAGCAGCAACAATAAAGCTTTTTAATGAAACATCATTGCTATCATCGGCATAGTGTAAGTGACGCTTCACTTCATGTAAGTCAACAATACTCATAGATCACTCCATTTTTCCGAGTTAGCTTAAAAGTTCTCATCACTAAACTCGTTCCTAGAGTCTTTTTAACGTGTCATAACGAATATCACTATGTCACCCTCAGTCCCATTTTCATCTCAATTACATCCCCATTGAAATCCCTTTATCTAGGGATTTTTCTGCTATTCTTAATGAATCACTTACAACATTTCTTACAAAAAAATTGAATTTGTTGATATGATTTTTAAATTAGCCATTCAGGCTAAAAAAACTAAATCTTTTCGATCTGCTTTTAAATAAACTTCAGGTGCACTATATAAATCAGAGATAATTGCAACTTCTTGAGCACTTAATAAATCTTCATAAATTTTTCTTGCGAAGTTATTCACTCCTGTCGTCACCAGTACGCTTTTTATCTTCTGATTTCTTTGCAATAATTCATTCTCAACGTCCTTAAGCGACTCTATAATTAGTTTTTTGCTTAATCCCAAACCTTGAAAATCTGGATGGATCGCTATTTGATCTAGTTCCAGTATCACTTCCTCTCGAAAGCCAGACTTTTGAGCCCAAAAAATATAGCCAACCGTTTTATCAGACACGATCACGTGACAAAAAAACCGAGGATAGGCCGCAAGTGTTGATGCTATCCATTGCTTAGAATCTGCTTGACGTATAAATGATTTGTGATGAATTTCTGCGATGTCTGTTAAATCATTTTGATGTGCTTTTCTAACCAATTTTTCCATGAACTCATATCCCTATCTGTTTAACTGAAGATTCTATCAATCCCTAAAGGCAGCGGAATTACAGGATCTTAACAACGAATAGTAAATAAGCTGCCATTAAAAAACCCGCTAACTGAAGCGGGTTTTTTAATTCACAATATTCTTAGATTACTGTGATAGAGCTTGCTTGAGGGCCTTTTTTGCCAGCTACAATCGTAAACTGAACACGTTGACCTTCATTCAACACTTTGAAACCATTTGATTGGATTTCGCTAAAGTGTGCAAAAACGTCTTCTCCAGTATCGCTAGAAATAAAACCAAAGCCTTTAGTTTCATTAAACCACTTAACGGTACCAGTTGTAATGTTTGACATAAATATTCTCTTAAATTTTGAAAAATATAAGAATTAATCTTTTAAATCATATACATCGGATAAACCGCAGAGTTGAATCAATTGCGAAATAACTTTAGTAAATACAATAAAATAAATAATTCTAATACACTATCACTATAAGCTTTTTAGCGTGCAATAGATAGACCTTAACATATTATTTTATTGCTCCCACCAACTCCACATAAAATGCATTTTTATCCATATTGATAAGAAAATCTTCACTAAAGGCGAATAAAGCTTATTTACCCGCTTCTAGCTAGTTTTTCTTTCCTAAAATCAACTCAACTTGATGAGTAACATCCCATATTTTCATTTCTGCATGTCGCCTAAAATTAAAGACTTGATCGCCCTTAACGTACTTTTGCTTGATATAGCTCGATGATTTATTTTGATCTATCTCTTTTGCATTAAATCGCATTTTATTTAAAATCACTACTTGACCATCCAAGTCACCACCAATACAGATATTCATATTGTTCTGCCTGCTAAGTAACAATTAAACTATAGCACAAATAAAAAAGCCTACTCTTTGATAAGCTTTTGAGGCTTGTTATCGAGCCTTTGGCTGTACTCCATAACTCTTATTCATAGTTCATCGAAAATTAGAAACATCATTTTGATATCTTTGCACGACGGTCACGCCCAAGAATGACTTGTAATGACAAAATAAGATCTATCCTATCTCTCAAGTATGAAGTTTTACTGTGCTATGAAAAAGCCACTTATAAAGTGGCTTTTTCTATTAGGAATTAGATGCTCTTTTAAAGTTGTCATCATTACTACAGTAATCCAAGCAATCTTTTAAAATGCCTACGGCTCTATATATGTGTTCAGGTTTATCTAAAAAAACTTGACCGTTATTTTGCACTTCCAATCCTGCCCGCTCTAACTCTTTTTTTCGATAGTCATCAATTGCTACTGCAAACTGAATGGTTGGTCTCTTACGATTTACATCATATCTAAATAACCAGCGATTATTTTTATTCTGAAACAGCACGCTAAAATAGCTTTCTGTGTCTTTAGCAACCAACTCAACCTCAGGAAAAAGCTCTGTCACAATACGACTTAATTCCTGTTCATCAACAGTAGTCACAATTCTTTCATTTTCAGAATTAACAATGTCAACTAGCGTTGAGCTTTCGGACACAATCTCAATAGTCTCCTCTACTTTTTGTTCAACTGGCTGGGCAGTAATAATTGTAGGTGAAGATAGTCCTTTAACAACGGTATCACTAATTGACTGCTCAACAGCTTGTTTTACAAAAGGCTGAATTGACTCTAAAAATTTAGTGTTTAATTGACGAGGAATACTTGCTTGTTGAGCCACATAGCGAACAAAATCAATATCAACTTCATTAATACTTCTTTTTATTACAGTTTTAAACTGCTGGATATATTGATTTTCTTCAGCAAAAAAGCGCAGCTTTTCTACATGAAAATTATCATGTTTAAACTCAGCTAGCTGTGTCAAATCCTCGGCTTTATTCTTCGTAAAATCAACTGTTAAAAATGGCTTATCATCCATCACATTTGGATTAATTAAATCAGTAAAAAATCTCCATTCTTTACCATTTGTGATCGCGCCAATCGTCACCCCTAAACTACTATTAAAATATCTAGATAGCTGCGGAGCATGATTCGTTAAATTAGCAACATAAGGTTTTGCTTCAATAAACATTACAGGTTGCCCATTACAGTAAAGAGCATAATCAACTCTTTCTGTAGATTTCACACCTGGAAAATCAGCTGCAAATTCTGCAAGCACCTTGGTCGGGTCATAAGGGCTAAAACCTAAAATATCTAATAAAGGAAGGATTAAAGCCTGTTTAGTTGTTTCTTCTGTAGTACAGTGGCCCCCTACTTTTTTCACATGCTCAATATGGCTTCTTAGTCTATTAATAAAATTTTCCATATTCCCCTCATTATTATTACAAGTACATTTTTTGATCTAATTTTAGATCTTAACCCTTTTACTTTATTTTTCAAATATTAATTTAAATTTGTTTTTAGAATGTCATTACATTAGACTTCCTTCATAAATCATTTTTCAATCAATTTAATTGTTTATCTTTCACCCAATCTAAATTGTATATGCCAGCAAGTAAATTAAACCGCAGGTTTAATCTTTTACGACGATTTCTATATACACAAGATAAAATCTTAAAACATTTCATCCTTCCAAATACATGCTCTACTTGAATTCGTCTACGACCAATCTCTCTATTTAACTTTTTTAATTCAGAATCTAATTTTTCAGTTTTCTTTGCTTTAGATGGCATGAGGCATCCAAAACCCAATTTCTTTATCCCTAAATACCCCTTATCAACGATAAAAAAGGGCTTAAATTTTAATTTCCTCATACTTTTTTTAAATATTTTAAAATCATGCATGCTTCCATGACTTCCACATACACTCAGTATTTCACCTGTTGTATAGTGCATAGATAGCTGAAATTTAAAGGTATGTCGCTTTTTTTTACCGCTATACCATTTCTTCTGTTTTTTTTGGACGTTGAACTAATATTTCAGTTGCATCAATCACAACAACTTCCCAATCCACTTCATCTCGATTAGGAAGTTGTTTTGACAAGTTAAATTTTCCAGAACGGATTAAGGTATCTTCAATAACACGTGTGATACGAATTGCACTCGTTTCAGATACACCGTAACTCATACCAAGATGGAAAAATGTTCGATATTCTCTCCAATATTCTATACATAAGAGCAAACGATCTTCCAACGGTAATTTATGCGGTCGTCCTTTACCAATATGACGAGGTAAATGCTTATTTAGCTCGGCCAACATGAGGTTAAATGTAGCCCAACTAACACCGGTAAGCCTACGAAACTTAACGTCTGATAATTTTTGAATATCTTTGAATTTCATCCAAGGATTATCTCTTGAATTAAATAATTTTGCTGATTAATTTAAGATCAAATAAATTGTACGTTTTTTGATTTATGACGGAAGTCTATTCTATTCGTTGGACTATTTTCTGTTTGATTTATTAAAAAAAGAAGTTCAAAAAATGGAAGAATCATAAGTTCAGTTCTCCTCAATCTATTACACTAATTTTGCGCCAGCCGTCATAATAAAACAGATAACAGGCTGAATAATATTCATTATTCTTAATAATCGAACCCACATACCATCAGAACAACAATCAAATGATTTGACAGTTGATACCGACCAATATACATATAAATTCATCACTTTTTCGACCGACATAGTATACTGCACCTGCTGTTTCGGCTCACCTTTTATCATGTGTTCTCTGTTTATGAATAAAAAGCTGTTTCTTTCTTCTGGTTTAAAAACACTGAGTGTCTTGGCCATATCTATAGGCTTAACTGCTTGCGGTGATCGTTCATGGTGGACAGATGATGAGCCTAAGCTCAATGCTGAACAAATCGCACGCATCATTCCCGGACGCGTAAATGACCGCCGTTCATGGGCTGAAGATATTTACGATATTTCAGAGCAGTTTGGTATTCCTCAAAATAAAGAGAATATGTGTTCGATCATTGCCGTGGTTGATCAAGAGTCTAACTTTGTTGCAGATCCACAAGTTTATGGTTTGGGTGAAAAAGCGGTTAAAGAAGTCCAAGATCGCTTAGATGAAAAATTTAAAGATAAGCTCGGCGATGCTATTGGTGGCACCATCGCAGGTTACTTCCAACAGGTTTTAAAAGAGCAGCCAAGTCCTGAAGATAACTATTTAAGTCAAATGCGCCGCGTTAAAACAGAGCGTGAACTGGATGAACTGTACCGTGAAATTTTTGACTATATGTCAAAGCACTATCACGTCAGTGCACTCACAGGTGCAGCCAAACTTGTCGGTCAGGACGTAGGCGAAAAAATGAACCCGATTACCACGTTGGGTTCAATGCAAGTGCATATCGGTTATGCCAAAGACAATAAACGTGAAGGTGGCAGCATGGCTGACTTACGTACCGACCTTTATAGTCAATATGGTGGTCTGTACTACGGCATTCACCGACTGATGATGTACCCTGCTGACTATGACAAACCGCTTTACCGTTTTGCTGACTATAACTCGGGCATGTACTCAAGTCGAAATGCCGCCTTCCAAAGTATGTTAAATGACTTAACCGAAGCAGAACTGGATTTAGACGGCGACCTGCTACTTTATGGCAAAGATGGCTCGCCTAAATCTGCAAAGAGTCAATCAGAACGTGAACTCATCAGCGTTTTTGCTCAGCACAATATTTTGGTTACTCCACGTCAAATTCGCTCTGACCTGAAAAAAGAGAAAGAGAAGAAATTTGAAGATACAGCAACCTATCGCGCTGTGGCTAAGCTTTATCAAGAAGTCACTAAAAAAGAACCTTTCTATGCCATGATGCCAGAAGTCGTCATTTCTGGTCCAAAGCTCAGCCGTGACTACAATACCAATTGGTTTGCCACTCGTGTCAATGGACGTTATCAAACATGCATGCAACGTGCAAAGCGCATAAAAATCTAGCCTTATTTGACTTTGATGGCACCTTGTATGACAAAGACAGTTTTACGGGGTTCATCTTCTACGTACATTCAAAACGACATATTGCCCTACAAGGCTTCAAAGTCCTGCCTTATATTCAAAGTTATTATTTAGGTTTTTATCCTGCCCATCATATGCGCTCTAAACTCTTCCATGCGATGTTTAAGCAAGCTGAAGTGAGCGAAATTGACGCTTATGCAAAACGCTATGCAGAACTTTTAATCAAAGGACTCAACCCAGCACTCTATAGCCAACTAAAGCAACACCAAAGTTTAGGTGATGATGTCGTTTTGGTCTCTGCCTCGATTGATATCTATTTAAAATATGTGTGTGAAATCCTCTCAATCGATCTGATCTGTACCCAAGTTGAACAAGACCAGCAACGCTATACAGGGCGTTATCTGACTGCGGACTGTAGTTGTGAGTACAAAGCTCAACGTATCCAAGAAAAATATGAGCTAGACAGTTACCATGCCGTTTATGCTTATGGAAACAGTATTGAAGATAAACAAATGCTGTCTTTGGCTGATTTTAGCTATTTGGTAGGGACAGATCTAAGTCTTCCCGACTTGTCAGAAACATCAAATCATCGCCAAATAAGCTAATTATTAAGAATAGATTAATAGACTTCCTTCATAAATCATTTTTCAATCAATTTAATTGTTTATCTTTCACCCAATCTAAATTGTATATGCCAGCAAGTAAATTAAACCGCAGGTTTAATCTTTTACGACGATTTCTATATACACAAGATAAAATCTTAAAACATTTCATCCTTCCAAATACATGCTCTACTTGAATTCGTCTACGACCAATCTCTCTATTTAACTTTTTTAATTCAGAATCTAATTTTTCAGTTTTCTTTGCTTTAGATGGCATGAGGCATCCAAAACCCAATTTCTTTATCCCTAAATACCCCTTATCAACGATAAAAAAGGGCTTAAATTTTAATTTCCTCATACTTTTTTTAAATATTTTAAAATCATGCATGCTTCCATGACTTCCACATACACTCAGTATTTCACCTGTTGTATAGTGCATAGATAGCTGAAATTTAAAGGTATGTCGCTTTTTTTTACCGCTATACCATTTCTTCTGTTTTTTTTGGACGTTGAACTAATATTTCAGTTGCATCAATCACAACAACTTCCCAATCCACTTCATCTCGATTAGGAAGTTGTTTTGACAAGTTAAATTTTCCAGAACGGATTAAGGTATCTTCAATAACACGTGTGATACGAATTGCACTCGTTTCAGATACACCGTAACTCATACCAAGATGGAAAAATGTTCGATATTCTCTCCAATATTCTATACATAAGAGCAAACGATCTTCCAACGGTAATTTATGCGGTCGTCCTTTACCAATATGACGAGGTAACTGCTTATTTAGCTCGGCCAACATGAGGTTAAATGTAGCCCAACTAACACCGGTAAGCCTACGAAACTTAACGTCTGATAATTTTTGAATATCTTTGAATTTCATCCAAGGATTATCTCTTGAATTAAATAATTTTGCTGATTAATTTAAGATCAAATAAATTGTACGTTTTTTGATTTATGACGGAAGTCTAATAATTAGCCATATTAAATTTTTAAAAATATTTATTATTAAAATTCAGTGTGTTTTATTTACCAAAAAATATTTTATGATAAATTTTGCCTAATAAAAATATTTTGAGAACCATTCCACTTAAATTATAAAAAGGCATCAGTATGGAACAGTTATCTCCACCCAAGTATGTCAAAGGTCTTTCAATCAAATTTGGTGAAAGCCCCTTTGTATTATTGGCGCAGTTCGCTTTTAATGCTTCAAAACAAAAATGGTTAAAACACGAAATTGAACATGTGCTCAATATCGCCAAACAAGGTGATTACCATCACCTAGTAAAGACCTTACGTCAATTTAGTAAATAACAAAAAAAGCCACTTCAAATGAAGTGGCTTTTTTACTTACTTTTTAAAGGGAAATGCATATTTCACAATACGTTTGATGACGCTACCATACTGTTTTACTAAGCTGGCATTGTTATAGTTAATGCCATACTTTTCACACACTGCTTGTACTTTCGGTGCCATTTTACGGTAACGACGCGCAGGTACATCTGGATATAAGTGATGCTCAATTTGATGACTTAAGTGTCCTGTCAAAATATGGAATGCTTCTGAACCAGTTAAATTCGACGAACCACGAATTTGGCGCATGTACCAGTGACCACGGCTTTCATTTTCCAGTACTTTTTTCGGGAAAACTTCCACATCTTTGGTGAAGTGACCACAGAAAATCACACTAAATGTCCACATATTACGGATACCATTTGCAACCAAATTACCTGTGAACACAGGCAACGCCGCAGGTCCTGCAATAAGTGGGAAAAACACATAATCTTTAAACAATTGTTTACCAATTTTGCGCTGCATAGGTTTCCATTCAGCTAAAGTCTGCGCTTTGCTTTTACGCCCCTTGAAGTATTTGCCTAACTCCAAATTTTGGATCGCAACGCCCCATTGGAACAACAAACAAAATGGAATGCTATAAATCGGTTGTAATAAAAAGCCCGGTTTCCAACGTTGTTCAGGGAATAATCGAAGCAGACCATATCCAATGTCATCATCCATCCCTTTAATATTAGTATAAGTATGATGCTTATAGTTATGAGTCTGACGCCAATTGTCTGCTGTACCTACGATGTCCCACTCATAGTTTTGGCCATTAAACTTAGGGTCGTTCATCCAGTCATATTGACCGTGCATCACGTTATGACCTAATTCCATGTTTTCCATGATTTTGGCAAAACTCAGCAAACCCGTGCCCAGCACCCATGCAGGTGGGAACCAACCTGCAAACAAACATGCACGACCTGCGATAGACGCATAACGCACCGCTGCATAGACACGACGAATATATTGCGCATCTTTCTCACCAATATCATCCAGTACTTCTTGCTTAATGGCATCTAGCTCACTTGCAAGCTCATCTAACTCGAATGTCGTTAACTCACGATTCTTCGGGTTTTTAAAATATTCAACTTTAACAGGCATATTCATTGTATTTATTCCCCTTATAAATCAACAATAAGATCGGTTTGTGCCGTATTGACACAAATTTTTAGAAAATTTCCAGGCTCAGAATTTTGTGCACCATTGACCAAGTTTTTGGTTGAACCTTCCACTTTGTTGCAGGCACATTTGTTACAGATTCCCATACGGCAGCCATGTTGAGGCTTCACATTTTGCTGTTCCAAACTTGCAAGAATAGATTGACCTTTGGGAATGGTTAAAATCTTTTTCGACTTTGTTAAGGTAATATTCACAAAACCAACATCATCATTTGCAAATGGACTCATGCTAAACGCTTCAGTTTTTAAGGTGTTAGCATGAGCGAAAAGCTGCTCAACCGTAGCCACAAAACCTGAAGGGCCACATGCATGTACCGTTGCATTTTCAATCTGATCCAATCCAGACATATGGTTTTGGTTTAAACGCTCACCTTCATCTAACTCTTGGGTATAAAACATGCTGAATGTGAAGTTTGAGTATTGTGCTGCCAGCTGCTCAAAGTATGCTTTGAACGCAGCATCAGTATGTTTTTTCACCCAATACATCAAATGTACAGACTGCTTTTTAAGCTTGGCGGTCTTCTCTAAACGTTTCAATAAACTCAGCATGGGGGTAATACCACTGCCCGCAGCGAGTAAAATTAATTGTTGATCATTTACAGTCAATTGCATATCGCCATAAGGCTGACCGAACTCCAAAACGTCGCCGATTTGAGCCTGCTCACATAGCCAATGACTTGCCTTGCCTTGGTCTACTTTTTTCACATTTAGCAAGACATGTTGCGCATCAATTTGAGTCAAACTATAGGTACGTTCATAACGTACGCCTTGAACCACGATATACACAGGATGGTGCTGTCCCGCTTGACCCATTTGAAAGTGACGGTTGGTTTGCAGCGTCAAGCTCACCATATCGTGTGCAACTTGCTCTTTTTTTACCACTTTACCCAAAGCTTGGTGTATCGACCAAAGTGGATTGATTTTTTGAAGCCAAAAGTTAGCTGTGTGTCGGTCTATAACACTCTCAGCATACTCAGTTAAAGGAGATTTAGTTTTTTCAAGGATCTGCATAGTAAAGGACCACGCCATAGATTTTGAATTATTATACACATGTATATATATTTGTATATATACTCTGATTGTTTCGTTTCGTTTCACAATACCGACCAGTGGGGCTATAATGAACCGATTGATTTAATTGCTTGATAAATATGACACCGACCACCATTCAAACCCATACAACCAACACAGAGCATGAAGCTTCAAAAAAACATGCACCAGTGCTTGCACGTAGTGTTGGTCGAAAAGCAACGATTACAAAAGATGAACTGTTCCAAGCTGCTTTAAATTTGATTGGTCCTGAAAAAAGTATTGCATCTCTAAGCTTGCGTGAAGTCGCACGTGAAGCAGGCATTGCGCCGAATAGTTTTTATCGTCATTTTAAAGATACCGATGAACTGGCTATCGAGTTGATTGAACGCGCAGGCATTGTGCTACGTCAAATTTTGCATGAAGCACGGATTAAGGCCATTCGCCAAAAAAGTATTATTCGTAGCTCAGTCGAAGTTTTTATTGAACAACTCGATGCTGATGACGGTAACTTAAGCCTGCTATTACGTGAAGCATATACGGGTTCAGCATCTTATAAAAATGCGGTCGAAAGACAATTGAATTATTTCCAGCAAGAGCTCAAAGATGATTTAATTCGTTTAGAACGTTTAAATAATAGCAAACTCTTCCACCCTGAATTGGTGTCCATGGCAATCACCCAATTGGTTTTCAATATGGGCGCCAAAGTGATTGATATGCCAAGTGTAGAACGTAAAGAAATGGCTGAACAAACCATGATCATGATTCGCATGATTTTGGAAGGTTCACGTCATCTAGATGAAGCGATGATTCGCTGAAATATCTGCTTATTTGTTTCGCTGTTGCTCTTTAATGAGCTGGTGCACAAATTCAGCGGTCTGTTTCGGTTGTTCCAACGGAAACATATGCCCGCCTTCAAGCACGCTATAGTCGATCGCATAGGTTTTTTTCATCCCTTGGGGTAAACCTTGCTTATAGAAATGGCTGTCTCTGGCAGTCAGCACATGAATTGGCATATTAGGTGCTTTGCGTGGGGTACGCCACCACCATGCAGGCACTGTCCTGAAGATCTCTGCTTCAGTATGTTTGGGAATGGTTAGCGTCACCCCATTTCGAGTCGGATCACTTTTTAAACCACACGCTATAAAATCTACAAAACACTGTTCATCAAAGTCTTTAAAAATACGATTCGGTCTAAGCGCCTGACTGGCCTGTTCAATACTTTCCCAATGATCACGACGCTTGACAGTTACTGCTGCTGGGGTGAGTTTTTCAATGGACTTCGATCCCAGCTTTTGTAACGCTTCAAATAAAAAGGCTTTTGAACCGATCACAAACGGTGGGTCCATGATAATCACTTGCGAAAACAACTGTGGTTTTTTATAGGCCGCCATAAGTGTGAGTAAAGAGCCAAAAGAATGCCCTAAACCAATCACTTGTTGCCGTGGAAACTGCTGTTCAATATCTGAAATAACTTGATCCACCAACGCTTCCCAACGGTATTCCACGGGATAGCGCGGATCTAGACCAATCATCGGAATTGCTTTGACATCAAAATCTTGATTTAAAAACTGGAAAAATTTTTGATAGCTGCCCGAGGGAATGCCGTTTGCATGGGTAAAGTGTAAGGCTGGTTTGCTCATGTCATTCAAATCTATTTTTATAGCATCTTTACCATAATCGTTTTTTAATCTAAACGAAATGGCGCAGGATGAATCCTAAGTCATGGACTTTGATCACTTCGGCCACTTTTTAAAAATATTCCGTGATAGATCTGAGATCACTTTGCAGAAACAGTTAGATTTTGATTGCCTAAGAAAGTAGCGCCACAGTTGGTTTTGTCTCCGGCAATCACCACAGCACGCCCCAAGACCGTTGTACTCTGATCTGCTGCAATCGCAGAAACCACCATTCGACACTTTGGACAAAAGTGCTTCATTCCATTTAAATGCACAGCAATACCATTGATCACAAAACTGTTTTCACACTCAGTGACGATGCCACCATGTGTTGTTTTTGAACCCATTGTTACTAGAGCTTTAGACATAATTTATTGTTCGATACATTAGAGTTTTAATGGCGAAAATTCTAGCATAAGCAAGCGCTTAAAATTTCAATGAATTACTTTTCAAATACAACTTAGACATCCCTTTTTTAAGGATCCATTAAAAAAGCACCCAAAGGTGCTTTTCATACAGCAATTCCAATTATGGTTTAACCACAACCATCACTTGAATTGCTTCTGGTGTAACCGATAGGCCATCGAGCAAACCGAGGCCTTCTTTTTGCAATTTTTGTAGGCGTGAAATTTCATCTTCACGAATACTCGGATTAAACTGCTTTAAGTAAGTCAGGCGGTCAATTTCGTATTGCCACTTGCTACCGTAAACTTCTTTCGCTTGTTGCACAAAGCTCGGTAAGGCCGCACGCGCAAGCTCCAATCCTTGTACATAACGCTGTTCAATCACTTCACGGCGTGCTTTCACGACTTGGCGACAGCTATTACCATCCAAATGATGCAAGTACGGTTTTAAAATTTCAGGTGCAATTTTCTGCGACAGGTCTTGACCCTTTTCACTTAACAAAACGCGAACCAGCTGCTGCGGTAAGCTTGAAGGCAAATTCAATGCTTTCGGTGCAACCACATCGACCTTAAACCACACTTCCAACAATACCGAACCTTGTGGTAAAGCAGCTGACTTCAACACTGCAACGTTGGTACTACCAAAACCTTGAGTGTTGATCATTTCCATTACGCTTTCAGTAAATGGATGCTCAAGAGTTAAATACTGAGCATCTTCACGTATCTGAGCTTGATCGCGGTAGAAGGTCGCAGTCATGCCTTCTTCGTCCAAGGTTAAACCTTGAACTTGCATTTGATCGGTTGGTTTAATGATCACAGTACCATTGCTTTGCTCGTCAAAATCAATATTTGTTGACGCCATAAAGCGCTTCATAAACATTGGCAAAGTGGTATTGTCATCATATTCTTCAAGCGCTTGCACGATTTCTTGCGCCACAATTGGACGGCATGAGTTGTATTCAAGCAAACGGTCACGACCTGATTGCAACTCTGCTTCTAAGGCTTCACGTTGTACGCTGACCGCTTCGAGTAAGTCATCAAACTGCTGACCTTTATCTGTCAGTAAACAATCTTTCAATTCAACAATAAAGTTTTCTTGTAAAGTTTGCGCAGTTGGCGAGATATTACTGAAAATATTTAATGCTTCGTTATACCAACGGAACATACGTTCTTGCGCTGTACCAATCAAATACGGCACATGAATTTGAATCCGATTTTCTTGACCAATACGGTCTAAACGGCCAATACGTTGTTCAAGTACATCAGGGTTTGCAGGCAAATCAAATAAAATCAAATCTGATGCAAACTGGAAGTTACGACCTTCAGAACCAATTTCAGAGCACAGTAAAATTTGTGCACCATAAGATTCTTCAGCAAAGTAAGCCGACGCTTGGTCACGCTCAAGTAAACTCATGCCTTCATGGAACATTGCCGTACGAATACCTGCATGTAAACGGAGTACGTTTTCAAGTGCTTCAACCACGGGACCAGTACGTGCAATAAGCAACACTTTTTTGTGTTTTAAGTCTGTACGTAGTTTTTCCATGAGCCACATAACACGTGGATCAGCTTCCATCCACGCACCGTCAAGCTGCGCTTCTTCTGGCCACATTTGTTCACGCAATTTACCGTCTTTAGACCAGTTTTCTGGGGCAGGTAAAGGTGCAGGTTGACAGTCACGACCTGGAAAGCCTTGAATGGCCTCACGAGTATTACGGAACAAAATACGCCCTGTACCATGACGGTCTAAAAGCTCATGAATGGCACGGAAACGTTGTTCGGGTGCATCTTCAATGCGATGCCCTAGCAAACCTTCCAATGCAGCCAAATGCCCTTCTTCAAGTGGCATATCTGACATCAGTATTTCCGCAATTTTTGCAGTTTGTTGATACTGGGTTTCTTCATCCAAGAAACGATCCAGCGAACTAAAACGCTGTGGGTCAAGTAAACGTAAACGCGCAAAGTGACTTTCCACACCCAGCTGTTCAGGAGTTGCCGTTAACAACAAAACGCCCGGTGTTTTTTCTGCTAGCTCTTCGATCAAGTCATAGCGGTCATTGCCACCGTCTTCTTCATTCCACATCAAGTGATGCGCTTCATCGACCACCAACAGATCGAAACCAGCTTCTAGGGCTTGTTCACGCAAGTCATCATGGTCAATCATCAAATCGATTGACGCAATAATGCATTGTTCAGTCAGGAATGGATTCAGTTCAGGGTCATGTTCTTTGATTGAAGCCGTACGGGTTAAATCAAATAATGAGAAGTTCAAATTGAAACGACGACGCATTTCAATCATCCACTGATATTGCAGTGAATCGGGTACCAAAATTAGGATGCGTTCTGAACGGCCCGTTTTAAGCTGTTGATGGATGATCAATCCAGCTTCAATGGTTTTCCCTAAACCAACTTCATCGGCTAAAAGGACACGGGGTGCAAAACGTTGACCCACTTCGTGTGCAATATACAACTGATGAGGAATCAAACCGACACGTGAACCGACCATACCGCGTAAAGGGCTCGACTTCATATTGGCTTGCATCAGCATCGCTTCAATACGTAAGTCATACCATTCTTTATAGTCAATTTGACTGGCCAATAAGCGATCAAGCGGTTTAGACAGCTGAATTTGAGCACCAATGCGAGTCTCATTCAGTGATTTACGTTCTTCCGTGCCATCTTCTAAGCGACGAACAACGTTATAACGCACCACACCATGACGGTCTTCATGTGATTCAACCGTCCACTTGGTGCCTTCTTGATCTTGTAATTCATCGTTCACGTTAAAAATGATACGTGATAAAGGTGCATTATTCCGTGCATATACACGTGTTTCATCACTTTTAGGGAATAAGATGCTGACAGATCGCTCATCTACATCAATAAGAACTCCTAGACCTAGTTCCGTTTCAGTATCTGATAACCAACGTTGACCAATAGCAAACTGCTGCAATTTTTCCACCTTTATCTACAAGTTAGGACTGCAAATTTAATGCTCAAACATTGTTTGATATTTGAGCAAAATTATACACCTTTAAGCAATATATTTTGACATAAAGCTCACTAAAAAAGTGAGCAAATTTGATGATTCCACGTACTTAAAATGGTACTGGACAAATAAATTCGATACGTTCATCGGTTTGGGGATGATGAAAACTCAAACGCTCTGCGTGTAAACACAAACGCGGCATCAAATCTTGCTGGTCAGGCGCAGCATAGAGCGTATCTCCCACGATAGGATGACCTAAAAACTGCATATGTACACGAAGTTGATGTGAACGCCCTGTAATGGGGGTGAGCACCACACGAGTCACGGGCTGACCCTGTATTTCAAAGTGTTCAATGGCTTTCCACTCTGTCACAGCAGGCTTATTATGACTGGGCTCTGCGATATGTAATGGTGGACGGGATGGATCATAAATGACAGGTACATCAACAGTGCCCTGACCCTCTAAATGGCCAGCCACAATCGCTTGATAGGTTTTATCGGTTTGGCGTTCTTGAAACTGACGAGAAATGGATTTTTGTCCCCAACGGCTGAGACCAAAAACCAAGATACCCGAGGTATCACGATCAAGACGGTGGATCAGTAGTGTTTTAGGTTCTAGTTTGACTAAACGATTGATCATACAATCTTGTAAGTCTTCTGTCTTCCCCGGAACGGTGAGTATACCTGCAGGCTTATGGATGACCATAAAGTCTTCATCTCGATGAATCAGGTGTTCGGTTAGAAAATTACTCAAGGTTCCATTCCAAGCTGATCGCGAAAACAAGCGGGCAATAATAAAAAGCTTAAGCCAGAAATACAATGCAAAAATCGTTTTTTTTAATCATGAACCGATATTGATTGCATTATTTAACGTCAAACGCGGAGTCACAGTCTGTATCGATAAGTGAGACATAAGAGATATCACTCTCTTATGACAAACGATTTCTAAATAACCACGCAGCCAAAGGCAAGGTAATTATGGCTAATACCAACATCGGTACAAAGTCCCATTTCACTTGCGCAAAACTCGCACCTTCCAAATACACCCTTTGTACCAAGTCTATACCAAAGCGTAGCGGGTTGGCATAAGTCAGCCAATTCAACACTTCTGGCATATTTTGCACAGGAGTTAGTAAGCCTGATAAAAGTGTCAAAGGCATGATCAAAAAGAAAGTATACAGCATGGCTTGTTGCATATTGAGTGCAATCGCTGAAATCGACAGTCCCACCCCCACAACCGCAATGTTAAAGGCAAATAATCCAAAATAAAGTAAGGTCAAGGAGCCATTCATCGGGATCTGGAACCAGAACAGAATAATTGCCAAAATGATGGAAGATTGAACAACCCCAATAATAATCGGCGGAATGGCCTTCCCAATCATAATCTGCGTCGGGGTATAAGGTGTAACCAAGAGCTGATCAAAAGTCCCTTGTTCACGCTCGCGTGCTACTGAAAGTGCCGAAAGTAACAGTGTCTGCATCATACTTAAAGTTGCAATCAGAGATGGCATGATGCCCCATCTCGACTCGATATTCGGGTTATACCATGTTCGCGCTTGTACCGTGATTGCGGAGTTGGATCCCAAACGTTCTTGATTCACCAGCCCTACTACATTACTGATATAAGAACCCGCCATACTTGCGGTCGATGAGTTTCTCCCATCTAGAATCACTTGAATCGGCGAAGACTCTTGATTATTGAGCTTATCCTCAAAATCAGCAGGAATGGTGATGACCGCCAAGGCTGTTCGATCATTAATCACCTGTTGGATTTGTTGATTATTTTGCAAATCTGCTGTTCGTTTAAAAATTCCTGAACCATCTAAATGTGCTAAAACTTGTTGTGAGCTTTGGCTTCGGCTTTGATCCAGCACAGCATAATCAACATGATTCACATCATAACTTGCGGCATAACCAAACAAGACCGCTTGGATAAATACAGGAGCAATTAAGGTCACTCGATTGGCAGGATCGGCTAAAATGGCTAAAAACTCTTTTCGGATCAGCACCCAAAGATAACGAAACCAGCGTATTAACGTTGCCATAACACCATTTTTCCTTTCGCTAGCCCAAACGCTTTTTCAGCGTACGCGCGGTCATTACCGTGAATAGCACGATATAGATCAATAAAATGCCACATTCTTTGAACCATAAAGACCAATCATCACCACCGAGTAATAGCGTTTTAATCAAAGTCATATAGTGCGTTGCAGGTAAAACATTGCTGATGATTTGCACAATTAGCGGTAAGTTTCGTGTATCAAACACAAAACCTGAAAGCATCAAAGCGGGCATGAAGCTGGCAAGCAGTGCCATCTGACTGGCTTGAAACTGACTTTTTGATAGGCCTGAAATCATCAGACCCAGCAGTAACGACACCATTAAATATAAAAAAGAGGCACTCATAACAGAGAACAGCGATGCGCGGATGGGTACATCAAATAAAACATGTGCTGCAACTAAGCACATCACAATATCGATCATGCCAATTACGATATAGGGCGCTAGTTTTGAAAGTACAATTTCTAGAGGACGTACGGGCGTAACATATAATGCTTCTAAAGTGCCACGCTCGCGCTCACGTGCAATCAGTAAACCTGTTAAAAATGCGCCAACCAAGGTCAAAATTAGGACAATTAAACCCGGCACTAAAAACCATGTGCTATTTGCAGACTCGTTAAACCACATACGTTGTTCAACCGTGATAATGCCACCCGCCGAAGCTGCATTGGTTCGGTCTGCTTGTATCAAGCTGGCGGTATTGAACGCACTGGTAATATAACCCTGCAAAGCCGAAGCTATACTGGTCGAACGGCCATTGGTAATGACCTGAACAGCACCCACTCCCTTTGTATATTGCTCCGCAAAGTTGCTGGGTATATTGACGATAGCATCAATTTCAGCCTTGCCCATTGCAGCTTTAGCTTGGCTAAAGCTTGGATAGTGCTTGACGGTAATGTATTTAGAGCCGTTTAAGCCACTCATCAGTTGCTGACTCTGTGGCGTGGGTTGTTGCTCCACCACCCCGACTCGTCCGTTGGCTAAATCGAAAGACAGTCCATAACCAAACAGTAAAATTAAAATAATCGGTAGAATGAAACCGATCGCCATACTGCTTTTATCACGAAGCAGCTGTTTGGATTCTTTACGTGTCAAGGCAAACAGTCGTGTCCAGAAAGCTGAGAAATGATTCATCTGACGCTCCTCAGTGAGCCTGTATGTCCGCACGGGACTGTTCAACGATGGCAATAAAAGCGCCATTCATATCGTTTACACCCTCTAACTGTGCCATCCCACGAATCTGTTGAGGTGTGCCAATCGCCAGCAACTTCCCTGCATCTTGAATCGCAATCCGATCACAATATTCAGCTTCTTCCATAAAGTGTGTAGTCACAATAATGGTCATGCCTTGGTTCGCCAGCTCTCCAATGGTGTACCAAAAAGAGCGCCTTGCTAATGGATCAATACCACTGGTCGGTTCATCCAAAAATACAATTTCAGGCTGATGTAACAGTGCTGCTGCCATCGACAAACGCTGTTTAAAACCATTTGGTAGATCGCCGCTTTTAGCATGTGGCTTAAGTTCAAATTGGAGCAACGCTTTATCAATTTGCTGCTTTAACTGTTTGCCCGATAAGCCATAAGCACCACCAAAAAACTTTAAGTTATCCAATACACTCAAATTGCCATACAGGGCAAACTTCTGCGATACATAACCAATTTTTGCCCTTGCCTGTGCACGAGCTGTGCGCAAATTCATGCCTGCCACTTCCAACACACCACTGCTGGCGGGCAGTAAGCCACAAAGCATACGAAACGTTGTGGTCTTACCTGCACCATTGGGGCCAAGTAAACCAAAAATTTCGCCTCGAGATACATCAAACGAGGTACTGGCTACGGCGGTAAAGTCGCCAAAAGTGCGTACCAAATCCTTCACCACAATCACAGGTTTCTCGAGCTGCTGTTTTACATTCTGCTCTGTTTTCACTTGTGGTGGATCAGAGTTTTCTATCAAAGTTATTGAAGGGTCTAAAGCTAAATTTTCCTGTGCCAATACCGTTTTTTGAATATGTTTCGCCTCATGTAAAAGCAACATAAATGCATCTTCTAGATCTGCTGCTCTCGGTTCTGCAACAACGCCTTTGGGCAAAAGATCTGCTGGGAGTGATGGGCTTTCAGTTCGCGTAATAAAACGCACTACATCTCCTTTGGGAACTGCATCGGCAATATAATGTTGATTATCGAGTAAATGTGCTTGTAATACCCGTGCCTTCATGTTGGGACTGGGTTTTACTTGCCATGTTTGTCCCTGTGCCTGAGCCGTCAGTTCGTCGGGTGTACCTTGCTTTAAGACTTGTCCATCCAACATGACATAAACCTGATGACAGCGTTCAGCTTCATCCATATACGCAGTACTGAGGATGACACTTAAGTTCTCCTCCCTCACCAATTGTTCAATGATGATCCACAAATCACGGCGTGAGAGTGGATCGACACCGACACTTGGTTCATCCAACAGCAATAGTTCAGGTGAACGGACTAAAGTGCAGGCCAAACCTAACTTCTGCTTCATGCCTCCAGAGAGTTTTCCTGCGGGACGCTCTGTAAAGCGCGCTAAATCGGTAATCTTGAGTAAACGTGCAAAACGCTCATTGCGAATGTTCATTGGCACGCCATGCAAATCCGCATACAAGTCTAAATTTTCTTGAATACTGAGGTCTTCATACAAACCAAACTTTTGCGGCATGTAGCTGATACGGTCTTGCACAGATTGCGGGTCTTTGGCGACATCCATTCCTAAGACTTTTAAGCTTCCAGTAGTTGGCTCATATAAACCTGCGATCAATCTTAAAAATGTAGTTTTACCTGCACCATCAGGCCCAACCAAAGCCGTTAGTTGTCCTGCCTTGATCTGCATATTTATGCCTTGCAAAGCCTGCATATCATCCAAACCTTTTTGTTCTGCTTTAAAGGTTTTGTTTAAATCCGTGGCAATTACAATGCTCTCTACTGACATCGACATACTCCCCTGTCTTAAGGATTATTCGTGCCAGTTGGACGCGATGATTTGGCTATGTGCACCGTCACAGGTTGTCCCATCTTCAACTGGTCATTCGGGTCATCGACATAAATTCGGACTTCATAAACCAAAGTCGTGCGAATATCTTCGGTCTGTACCGTTTTGGGGGTAAATTCCGCCACAGATGAGATATAACCAATTTTTCCTGTGATGGGCTGATTCGGTTGTGAGTCACGAATGACTTGTGCTTCTGCGCCCATGTTGATATGCCCAAGATCCATTTCACTTGCATAAACACGCACCCATTTAGGATGGATCAGGGCAATGGTATAGACGGACTTGTTTGAAGTCGTCATGTCGCCGACTTCTTGTAAACGTGCACGAATTACGCCATTAACAGGTGCCAGCAGCTTACTTTGAGTAATTTGGTAATCAATCAAATCAAGATTGGCCTTGGTCGATTCATATTGTGCTTTAGCCGCTTCACGATCTTCTGTGCGCGCACCTTTCAAAAGTAGCTCTAGGTTGGCTTTGGTTTCACCTACAGCCGCTTCCGCCATTTTCATATTGCTTTTTGCAGCATCAACCTCTTGCTTACTCACCGCTTGACCCGCAGTACTCCGATTTAAGACATTTAAACGTTGGTATTGTTTATCGGCATTTTCAAATTGGGCTTGGGCAGACTGTACTTTCGCTTTCGCTTGGGTAATCTCTTCAGGTCGATTGCCCGCAGCTTGTTCATTTAAGGTTTGCTGTTGAACTTGTAACTGTGCTTGGGCTTGCTGTGCTTGTATAGTCAGCGAGTCGGTATTCAGTTCGGCAAGAACCTGACCTTTTTGAACGCGATCACCTTCTTGAACAGCCAAGCTTTGAATACGTCCAGCCGTTTCAAATGCCAGCGAGACTTGTCGAATATCGACATTGCCATATAGCACCAGATGATCGGGATCGGCTCTGTCTCGACTGAACCACAAAAATGCAGCCGCTACAGCAATGAGCAACACCCCAACCAGTAGTATGAACTTACTTTTGTTCATGCACACCAAACCTTCGCTTAGTTTTAATACAAGTTTAAATTTAATTTAAACTATAACAATTCAGTTAAGAAAGATATACTTCAAGTCTAAATTTTGATGCAGAGTAAATAATGTCTAGAGCTGGACGTAGCGATGGTGATTTAACCAAATCGAAAATTTTGGATGCTGCTGGCCGCCTAATTGCTCAGGATGGTTTTGCAAAAACCACGAGTAAAGCCATTGCCAAGCTGGCCGAAGTCGATTTGGCTGCCATTAACTATCACTTCGATGGTCGTGATGGCTTATATCGAGCCGTACTTGCCGAAGCACATACGCATTATATTGATGAACAAGAACTCTTGACCTTGCTTAACAGCTCTAAAACGCCTACTGAAAAACTGGAAGCTTTTTTTGAAAGCCTGATCGGTAAGCTGGTTGAAACCGATGTCTGGCATAGCAAAGTGTTTGTTCGCGAACTTTTTTCACCGACTACCCACCTATACACGTTTATGCAAAATGATGGTGCGCGAAAGTTTCTTTTGGTCAAAAAAATTATTAGCCAAGTTTCAGGGATTGATGAAAACCACCCTGCACTTTTGCCTTGTGTACTCAGCACGGTCGCGCCTTGTATGATGCTAATTTTGGCAGATGCAAATGGTCCAAGCCCACTTAAAAATGTCTCCAAGCTTGAACCTGCACTTTTAGTCAAACATCTCATGACCTTTTCAGTCGCAGGTTTACAAGCCGCTAAACAACTTTATCTTTGATAAACCAACTGTCCTTGCTTATAGGTTGCAAGGACTTTGATATCTTTGATTTTAGACGGATCAATTGTGATTGGATTGTCACTTAAAACAACAAAGTCACCGTATTTCCCAGTACTTAATGTGCCTTTGATGTCTTCTTCAAAATACTGATATGCAGCCCAGTCCGTCATCGTTTTAAGTGCGATATACGGGCTGACTTTTTGTGCCTCACCCAAAACTTTGCCTGTTCGTGTGGTGCGATTAACCGTTGCATCCAGCACCATCATGCTTTTCGGTGGGATAACAGGGGCATCGTGATGCTCGGTGAAAATCATGTCTTTTCTTAAGGCTGAACCTGTCGGAGAGATGTGTTCAGCACGCTTTTCACCTAAGGTTTGTGCTACATGCCAGTCGCCCCAGTAGTAGGTATGCAAAGAAAAAAATGAGGGGATCAAGTGAAGCTGTTTCGCCCGATCCAGTTGATCCTCTCGCATGGTTTGCGCATGAATAATCACATCTCTTCGCTGTGAGGCATCATATTTCTTTTGCGCATTGGCAATCACATTGAGGTATTGATCAATCGCAGCATCACCATTGGCATGTGCCAAAATTGGCCACTGCTCTTGAAAAGCCAAATCAATCATTTGCTGGACTGTTTTTTGCTCTGGAAATGCAGGATAGCCACGATAGTTCTTATCTTTCCCTTCAGGCGGAACCACATAAGGTTCGGTTAACCATGCCGTTTTACCTTGGGGTGAACCATCTAAGCTAATTTTCACGCCACCAATTCTAAAGTGATTGACATAGTTTTTGCTTACACCTTTTTCAAGCATATACGCCTGTTCAGAACTGATATCAGGATAAGAAACGACATCGATGGCTAATTTGTTTTGATTGGCCAAACTGCGCCAAAGTTCTGAAGTACCACGATCAGCTCGTCCTTCTTGTACCGTGGTATAACCATTTTTCATATAGGTCTGTACCGCAGTCAACGCCATCTGCTGCATCATTTCAGGTGGGACCGAAAAGCCTGTAACATGGCTTCAATCACAACACTTTCTTCCAGTACACCATTCGGAATATTGGTCCCCACTACGCGTCGAATCACACCACCACTGGGGTTGCTACTTTTTTCATTAAGACCTAACAACTCTAGCGCTTTGTGATTCACAGAGGCCAAATGCCCTGACTGATGTAAAATCAGCACCGGTTGAGTCGTTGAAATCTGATCTAAATCTGTGGCTGTCGGATGAGCTTTCTCTTGTAGCTGGGCATCATCATAACCATTGCCAATAATCCAACCAGAAGTGGCTTGGACAAAGGTTGGATTTTGCTTCGCCCACGCCTTCATTTCTTGGATAAGTGTGGCAATACTCACCACCTGCCATCTGGCGGCGGATATAAATTTGCCACAGTTTGCTGCATACCGACAGAGTTTAAATGACTATGGGCATCGATGATGCCAGGGATGACGGTCTTGTGATTCAAGTTTAAGCGTTTCGCCTGTGGCGCAAGCTTTTCAGCCTCAGAGAATGTGCCTGTATAACGGATCTTTCCATCTTGAATTAACATGGCATCGACATAGCTGGGCTGCATGCCTTGCATGGTTAAAATGGGGCCACCATAGACCAATAAGCCATTTTGCGTCTGTTGTTGTGTGTTTGAAGCGGTGCTAGACGGACTGGTTGTACAACCACTCATAAGTACCACAGAGGAAGAAAGTAGAGCCGTAAGTACAAAAGAAACTTTATTAAAAAGCATGGGTTAAACACCTCATATTGCTAAATATTATATTTTGCTCCATACGAGCATTCGTTATAGGTATAAAACTTTAAATACAACACATCATCACTCTACCTTAGCACTTTAAGCCAGCTCTTGTCAGGCAGAATAAGGTGCTCAATATTCAACGGATTATTGCAATAACTTTAAGATGTGTTGCAAACGGACATTGTCTATATTTTCTTTATACACTGCATAAATCGGCGCAATACATGGATTGTTCGCCTTGAGCATTTTATAAACAATCTGCTTATTCCAAAAGTCACGGATGGCCTCAGGCACGATGGATAAACCAATCCCCGCAGCAATCAAGTTTAAGCTTGAGGTTAAACGTGGCGCTTCTTGTACAATTTTGGGACTAAATCCAGCTTGGTAACAACTGGCCAAAATATTATCGAATAAATCTTGCCCCGCTAAACGTCGATATAACACAAAATCATGCGGTTCAAGATCTAGCAAATGAATCGGTTCGGCTTGTTCAGCCAAAGGATGATTGTTGGGTAAAGCCACAATGAGCGGTTCATCTAATACATGTAGACTGGTTAAACCAAGGCCAATCGGTGCAGGTTTGCGTAAGAACACAATGTCATTTTTTTCATTACTAATGGAATCTATCAGCGAGCTACTGCCATCTTCTTCCAGATGAATTGAAACACGTGGAAAAGTTTCCCGAAAGTTACGCAGCAAGGCCGGTAAAAATGGATGTAAGCCAACCGAGTTGGTAAAGCCAATATTAATCTGACCTTCGACCCCCAAAGAAATATCCTGCACACGTTTAGGAATTAACTGTGCATGCGCCAATATCGCAAGGGCTTCTTTGTACAAAACCTTACCTGCTTCTGTTACCTCAACACCACGCGGCAAACGCTTTAGCAGTTGTGTATTCAACTCTTCTTCCAAACTTTTGATAATCCGTGTCAACGGTGGTTGTTGCATATTCAAACGTACCGCAGCATGCGAAATATTACTTTCTTCTACAACTGCAACAAATGCTCTGAGTTTATGGATATCAATCATGTCTGCCCCATTAAACATACTTTTTCAGTATATATAACGTCAAAAATAGCATTTTTCAACATATCTCTACAGGTTCATACTGAGCTCATTCAACAAAAGGCGAAAGACATGAACACTGAAGTGCTCCCTGCTGAACAAATAACCCACCCGACTTCTAGGGAACTATTTGCAGGCTTTATGAAGCTGGGACTCATGGGCTTTGGTGGCGTACTGCCACTTGCACACCAAATGGTTGTAGAAGACCAAAAATGGCTCAACACGGAAGAGTTCACGCACTTATTGGGTGTCTGTCAAATCCTCCCTGGAGGAAACATCATTAATATGGCTGTTGCGATTGGTTATGAGTTTCAGGGAGTTAAAGGTGCTATTAGTGCTGTTCTCGGGTTGATTTCTGCACCGACGGTGATTGTGATTTTGTTGTATCAGCTCTATGCACAATTTCAAAATATCCCCGTGATTCAGCACATGATACAAGGACTAGCAGCAGCGGCAGCAGGTTTACTATTTGCGATGGGGTTAAAAATGTTGAAACCCATTCTGAAAAGTTACCTCACGATCTTTACCATTGCGCTGACCATTGTCTTTATGCTGATTGTTAAGATTCCCTTGGCATTAACGTTACTGATCTTAGTCAGCATCAATGTCGCAGTCTTAAGCTTGAAAAAAAGAGGAAAAAACGCATGATTTTAATCACCTTAGCCATCGTTTTTACCCAGCTTTCTATATTGGCCTTTGGTGGCGGCAATGCAATTTTGCCTGAAATGCAACATCAAGTAGTCGAAGTACATCGTTGGCTTACTGCCACAGAGTTCAGTACCATGTTTGCCATGGCTCAAGCGGCACCGGGCCCCAATATGATGATTGTACCTTTGGTCGGCTGGCATGTGGCTGGACCTGCTGGACTGTTCGTGACTTCATTGGCGAAGTTTGGGCCCTCTTCTGTACTGACTATATTTGCACTCAAGTTTTGGAATCAGTTTAAGGATCACCCGCTACGTAGCATGTTTGAAAAAGCACTGAAACCAATTACTGTCGGCTTGGTTTTGGTCAGTGCCTATATTATTGCCGCTGCATCTGCTCAGAACTGGTTACTCATTGCAATCGTTATCGTCGCTACTGGTTTAAGTTTAGTTAAAAAAATTCATCCACTGTGGGTCATGCTCTTTGGAGCAATGTCAGGCGCACTGTTTTTATAAACGGTGTGTCATGAAAGTCAGTGTTCAATAACACATACTTTCTATTTTATTGTTACTTTCAAATACATAGTATAAGCCTTGCATCTGAAAACCAAGATGTAAGGCTTTGCCGTTTGAGTCAATAGACATGTGAAAAAAGCAAGGGGTTAGGAAATATTTCCACCCAAAGCAGTCATTAATTGCGCTGTATTTTTTAATTGCATTTGGGCTTTGTTGCATAAAGGCTTAAAAGACAGAGTTATCCTAAGTAACTCAATTTTAAGTGACAACTTGGGTGTGAGGTCGGCCTAATTCTGTAAATTTATTTAATACAGCTACGCGTGCATGGATCTCATTCACTTGGCTGTCAAAATTCCTAGCACTGAGTTTATCCCCCAACAATTTAATGCAATACATCTTAGTCTCAACCAAACTTCGCCGATGATAGCCTGACCATTTTTTCCATAGTGTCCTGCCTAAACGTTTAACTGTTCGAAGTAATTCATTTCGCTCTAGCGAACTGATCTTTGTATCTTTCCAAGGTTTCGCATTTTTTCTTGGCGGAATCACCGCATGCGCTTGCCGATCTGCAATGACCTGACGGCATTGCTTGGTGTCATAAGCTCCATCGGTATAAACAGAGTCAATCCGCTCATCTTGTGGAATCTGATTAAGTAAATCACCAAGCACCTGTGAATCACTGACATTATTGGTTGTAAGCTGAACTGCTCGTATTTGCAGGGTTTTAGCATCTATACCAATATGTAGTTTACGCCATTGGCGACGATATTCAGGTCCATGTTTCTTGCGTTTCCATTCGCCCTCACCTAGAAACTTCATGCCTGTAGAGTCCATGAGTAGATGCAGCCCATCGCTACTTTTTTGGTAGCTGATTACAATATCAATATGCTTTTGTCTTCTACAAAGCGTGGTGTAATCTGGAGCTATCCAATTTAATCCGCAAAGTTTAATCAGACTTTGCACAAAGCCAGTGACCATACGTAAAGATAGACGGAATAAGGATTTAATCATTAAGCAGCATTGGATAGCTGCGTCGGAGTAGGTTTGATTTCGCCCTTGTTTGCCTTTTGATGGAGCATACCATTGTGTTTTTGGATCGAACCAAATGGCAATATTCCCACGACTAATGAGAGCTCGGTTATATGCAGGCCAATTGGTTGTGCGGTAGATTTTGTGTGTAGGCTTCTTCATTTGGAAATTATATTGCCGAAGAAGCCCTTAAGAACAGCTTTGTGCAACAAAGCCATTACGAGTAAAAAATTACCATTTTAAAAATTGTCTATATCATTCCTAATGACTATTAATTTCGATCTTAGTTATTGTGCATATAAAAATTGTATATTTAACATCCAACTAAAAAATAATTTTAGAAAACTTGTCAAATCTAAAATTAGAAGTAACTTATTGCTTTTTTAATGAAATTTACTTCACACACTAAAAACTCTTGTGTTTTCACATAAATTTCACTATCTGAGAACTATTTTAGCTGGAAAGTAATAGTTGCAAGTTTCTAAATTCTTAAAATACAGGGGTATCGTTAAATGGCTATAGAATTTATTTCCAAATCAAAGTTACCTACTGCATTTGGCGATTTTGAAATTATAGCGTTTCAAGACCAAAATACTGGCGAAGAACATATTGCTCTTGTCAAAGGGATGAGTACTATTTCTGATCAACCTGTACTCGTCAGAATTCATTCAGAATGCTTAACAGGCGATGCTTTCGCATCACTCAAATGTGACTGTGGTCCTCAATTACATTCAACTATGAAAATGATCAATGATGCTGGTCAAGGTGTCATTTTATACCTTCGCCAAGAAGGCCGTGGCATAGGACTAACCAATAAAATTCGAGCCTATGCGCTCCAAGACCAAGGACATGATACTCTTGACGCCAATTTATTATTAAATTTACCAGCAGACGCTCGTAAATATGACATGTGCGCCATTATGTTAGATTATTTAAAAATAAAGAATGTAAAACTCATTACAAATAATCCACTTAAAATTAAATCTTTAACTGATTTAGGAATTGATGTTGTTGAGCGGGTTCCATTAAAAGTTGGCTTAAATATTTTTAACAAAGCTTATCTAGAAACAAAGCAAAAACGCATGTCACATCTATATGATAATAGTGATTTTTAAAAAGCGATCACTTTTAGAAAAAATCCACGTATAAATTTCCATCTCCCTTTCGGGAGAAGGCGAAGATAAAATACTGTTTTATATTTAATTATGGTTGTAAAGAAAACCTATCAAAGAAGCTGGCTTATTCTTTATTTTCTCTCAGGATTTGCGAAAAAACCGTGATTTTTTCTAAAGTCGCGTTCATTCCCTTATTAAAAAAAGTATCGACGAGCGCTGAGCCAATGATAATCAAATCTACTTTATTGGCTAGTGCTTTAACATGACTTTCATTTTTGATCCCAAAGCCAATTGCAACTGGAATATTAAAAATAGGCTTGATTTCAGCAATCTTTTTCTCAAGATTAGACAAATTTAAGTCCCCTCCTGTTAAGCCATTTTCTGCAACATGATATAAAAAACCTGTCGCGCGCGCTGAAATTTGCTCTAACCTTTCAACCGGGGTCGTCGGCGCGGTCATTGCAATTAAATGCATATTTTTTTCATTTAACTGCACTTCAAAGTTTTCTCGATATCCATATGGAGCATCTAAAATCAATATTCCATCTATAAGATTTTCTGTTTCGGCGATAAGTGTCTCAAAACCATATTGCATCATCGGATTTAAATAAGTCATGAAAATTATTGGTGTTTTTTCATCATGTAGCCTGATTGCTTTTACCAACTCAATGGTCTGTTTTACCGTTTGACCTGCACCTAAAGCCCTAAGATGCGCTGCCTGAATGATCTCTCCATCTGCCACTGGATCTGAAAATGGAATGCCAACTTCAATAATGTCAGCTCCAGCTTGACCTAATTGGCTCAACAGACGACAACTTTCTGCAAAATTAGGATCTCCAGCAGTAAAATAACAGACCAGACCGCTTCGATTTTCCAGTTTTAATTGCTCTAATTTTTGATCTAGACGGTTCATGCTGTAGCTCCTGCAAGATATTTTTTGACCGTGTTTAAGTCTTTGTCGCCTCTGCCACTTAAATTGACAATAATGATCTGTTCTGGCTGCATTTCTTGAGCAAGTTGAATCGCATATGCAATCGCATGAGAACTCTCAAGAGCAGGAATAATGCCCTCCTGTTGGCTTAAAAGCTGAAATGCATTTACGGCTTCTTGGTCGGTTATAGCCGTGTATGTCACGCGTCCAGTTTCAAACAGAAGGCCATGTTCAGGGCCAACACCTGGATAATCTAAGCCAGCTGATATAGAGTGCCCTTCTAAAATCTGCCCATCTAAATCTTGTAATAAATAGGTTAAATTGCCATGCAGCACACCAACTTGACCTTTGCAAATAGAGGCGGCATGTTCACCAGTATGTGTTCCTTTTCCCCCTGCCTCAACGCCAAACATTTTGACATTCAGGTCTTCTAGAAAGGGATGCATCAACCCCAATGCATTTGATCCACCACCAACACAAGCAACCAAAGCATCCGGTAATTTATTTTCTTTGAGCAGTATTTGGTTTCTGGCTTCTAGACCAATAATTTTCTGAAATTCTCTGACCATCGTCGGATATGGGTGAGGGCCTGCGCCAGTACCCAACAGGTAATAGGTTGTATCCACATGACGAATCCAGTCACGTAATGCTTCGTTCATCGCATCTTTTAAAGTCCCACGACCTTTTTGAACACTTCTGACTTCAGCACCGAGTAATTTCATGCGTTCAACATTCATTTGTTGGCGCTGAATATCTGTTTCTCCCATAAAAATGGTACATTTCATCTTAAAAAGCGCGCAAATCGTTGCTGTAGCAACACCATGTTGTCCAGCACCCGTTTCTGCAATGATTCTGGTTTTCCCCATAAATTTGGCTAATAAGATTTGCCCAACACAATTATTGATCTTATGCGCACCCGTATGGTTCAAATCTTCCCGCTTGAGATAGATTCGAGCACCTCCCGCATAAGCTGTTAAGTTTTTTGCATAGAAAAGAGGACTAGGGCGACCAACAAAATCCGTTAAAATTTGCTGATATTCAGCCCAAAATTCAGGTTTATGCCGAACAATATTAAAGGCTTGCTCTAATTCTTGAAGTGCAGGCATTAAGCTTTCTGGCATATAACATCCGCCAAATTTACCAAAAAATCCCAAGTCATCAGGACCATTACCTGTATAAGGGGTTGTCATCTCATATCTCTTGCTGTATCCATTTTTTTCATCTTAAAATATTTTCATTTTTCTGATAATTGATATATTTTGAGCTGATGATGTTAGAAAATTTTACAACATGAAACGCAGAACACTCCCTCCCCTTAATGCTTTAAAATCATTTGAAGCAGTTGCTAGAAATAAAAGTTTTAGCTTAGCTGCGGAAGAATTGTGTGTCACCCATAGTGCGATTAGTCATCAAATAAAGCAGTTAGAAGAATGGTTAGATAAAAAATTGTTTATTCGACATTCCTCGACCATCTCTCTGACGGCGGACGCCGAAGAATTATCGCTCGTTTGTACGCAATTTTTTAATCGTTTAGAACAATGTGTCTTTGAGTTAACAAATAAAACATCAGAGGTAGAGGTGGTAATAGGCGCTTCTCATAGTTTTATGGCAAATTGGCTGATTCCACGATTAGAAAAGCTCGAAGTCATTTATCCCAATATCCATATCAAATTAATGACATGTAATGAGTTAAAATTATTAGAAAAAGAGAAAGTTGACATATTGATCAATAGCATCAGTGAGAATCATCTACTTCCTAACTTTTTGAATAAATATCTTTTATTTCCCGATAACATGGGGCCTATTTGTAATCGTGAAATAAATCCGCTTCATACAAAAAATGATCTTTTAAATTATCCATTACTTCATACTCACTCAAATAAAAGTGCATGGCATACATGGTTTAATCAGTCCCAAATTCACTTTTCCCCAAAAGCGAATGATCGCTATTTTGATCGTCTCAATTTAATGATAGAAGCTGCTGTGTCTGGGTTAGGAATTGCGATAGCGCCTCAAATTTTAGTAGAAAAAGAAATACTAAATGGAAGGGTCATTGCCCCTTTTGGTTTTATCTATTGTGACTATAATTTTTATGCAATGGTCAGAAAAAATAACGAAAATCGTGATGTCATGAATATCATTCATTGGATAATGACTGAAGAAAAAAAAGAAAGTGAAATTTAATCCTTAATCATCAAAATTCTATTCAATGTACTGTCTTTAGTATCTATCTTCACATTCTGTTCACTTTAGCCTCTCTAAAGTGGGAGGATAAACGGTGAAGATGGACAGTGAATATGAATCAAGTCAAAACGTTAATGGCAATTGCTTTATCCTTACCAGTGCTTTTCCTGTCAGGATGTAAAAGTGTTCCTCGTTATTCCTCTGATTATGCAAATGCCAGAGCGAGTATTCAAGGAATACCCTTAGATGATGCAAAAGCACTAGAAATCGGTACCCGCTTCACTTCGGCATTTAATACCTTGGGCACACCTAAATTCGTTGAAAATGCTGGAGCACTGTATGCAGATCAGCTTTTTATTAACGATACCCTGTCGCAATTTTCATCGCGTAAAAAACTGCTTGAACATTTTCAAGGTATGAACCAGCGAGTGAGTAATGTAACTGTCAGTCTATTAAATACTTCATATCATCAAGACTCTGCCTATGTACATTGGCATATGGTTTATGATTTTAAAATGTTCGGCAAGACACGAACAATGGATTCATTTGGAATCAGTGAAATAAAGGTCAACCCAAACCATCAGATTATTTTCCAACAAGACTTCTGGGATCCGGCCAATGGTCTGTATCGTTCTTTGCCATATGTAGGAGGAACCTATTCATGGGTACTGCCTTTCAAAAAGTAGGAATCAGTACGGCGTTACTAATAGCATGTGGCTTCAGTCCATGGGTGCGGGCCCAAAGCTTAAACGCTTGTGGCCAAGGCCCACTAATGGTGGGACAAAAACAGGTCGGTGTGGCCAGTTACTTTGCGCAAAACTGTAATCAGCCTTGGCAAGGCCAAAACATGCAGATGGATTTTACCTATACGCAGAATATTCCAGAATGGGCATTCAAACGTGCAGCCAGACATCTACTACAACGTAATATCAAAGATCAAAAGATTCAGGCTGTTTTCAATCCAATCACCGATCTGTATCGTCCGGTCAGATCCGGTGACCTGTACCGTCTGAAATACAATCATGCCACGCAAACTCTAAGCTTATCCCTCAACCAGCAAAATCTGGGTCAACTGCAGCACCCACTGTCCCAGCAATATTTTAATATATGGCTAGGTCCTCAGCCATTTAGTGTTAAATTAAAACAGCAATTAATAAAGTAGTCTCTACAGTTATGTCTAAACATTTTATTTTGATGGTTGAAGATCATTACGAACTGGCATCTACCTTATGCGAGTTTCTAGAAGAGCATGGTTTTGTTGTCGATCATGCTCGAAACCTAAATGCTGCGCGTCAATTACTCAAACAGCAACGCTATCATATTTTACTTTTAGATATTAACTTACCTGATGGTTCAGGTTATGAACTATGTGAATGGCTACGAAATAAAGAAGCTATGGACCTCCCTGTACTGATGCTCACCGCACGCGATACGTTGAATGACAAACTCAAAGGTTTCAATTCAGGCACGGATGATTATCTGGTCAAGCCCTTTGACTTTAACGAGCTAGTGGTTCGGGTCAAGGCCCTGATCAAACGCTCTCTGGGTGAAGTATCCAGCAGTCGTCTGCAAATTCATGACCTGATTCTGGACCCTGCAACACAGCAACTGACTCGTGCAGGACAACCCATTGAACTGCCTCCCATTCAGTTCAAACTGCTCAAACTACTGATGCGTCATTCGCCTAAAGTTCTGACTAAACAGGAAATTATGATAGAGCTTTGGGGGGATGAAGAGCCTGAAAGCGATGCCCTGCGTAGTCATATTTATAATTTGCGTAAAATGGTCGATAAGCCTTTTGAGCAAAAGCTAATTCATACCATATCTGGTGTAGGGTTAAAGATCACTTTAGAAGCTTAAGCTCTAGAAGCCCAGCCTTAATTTAAATACACGACGACAATCAGTCCAGTCGTCATCGCCAGATGAACATCCTGATGGGTATTGAGATAATACTGCCGATCAAACAATTCCACTCGCCAGCCAAGCTGCTTGCACAACTTCTGTACCAATTGCAGTCCAATGCCATGACCTTTGATCTCTAATTGCAATTGCTGCCCCGACAGTTCTTGCACCTTTGAGTTATTCGGTAAAGGAATGCCGACACCATTATCTGCAATCAATACTGTATTTTTTTGCAAAATGACATCAATTTCTGTGCCTTGTGAATAATTCAGTGCATTTCGCAAAATATTTCCAAATACCATTTTGGTCATCGACGGGTAAAGTTTACGTCGCTGTTCTTCTAGATCTTTTTTAAAATTTATCCGCATGCCTTTGTTATCGCTAACACTATCCAGATCCTGAACTAGATTTTCCAGACATTCAGAAAGCATAGTCGGTTCAGCAGTTAAAGTATTGGTGGTATTGCGGGCGATAGCCAGTAGTGTGTCCACTAATAGTTGCATGTCTTCAATGGTGTTGTTCAAGCGAGTAAATGATTTGTTGTCGCCATAGCGTGCCTGACACAGCTGCACATTGCCTTTTAGAATGGTCAGTGGCGTGCGCAGTTCATGGCTGACATCACCTGTAAATTCACGCTCACGCTGAATAAACTCGCTTAATACTTGATGATATTTTTCTAGCGCCTGCTTCAGATATTCTGCTTCTAGATTGGAATCGGTACGGATGTCCTGAAACGGCGAAGCCTGATTTTTATAGTCTTCCCAATCAATATGTTCCAGTGCGTTGGCAAGCCTGGTAATGGGAGAAAAATAGCGCCGAGCACGACGATTCCACCACCATAACATACTATAAAGTACAAACAAGCTGACCATCAGTGGTGCCAGACCAAACAGCCAGACCAGTTTATTGACATTGCTTTCGCCAAAAACCAACAGCACATGCTGCCCGTCTTTTTCACCATAAACGGTCATGCGTTCCTTGCCATCGACAAAATGCCGATTCACTCCTTGCTCAAGCTGCATAGTCTTAAATTGGGGTGGTGGCACAGTGTTCCAGCGGTAACCATACAGATTTTTGGTGTCGGGCAATTCTGCGGCAGGATTACGTTCTAATCGTTGCCAGTAGTGAGACATTTCCTGTTCTAGCGCTGTTCTGAGCAAAGACCCTTTAATCACCCAAGCACTGAAGCCAATCCCAATCACCACGGACAGGGCAATGAATCCGATTTGCAGCCAGTAGTATCGGTTAAACACCTCACCCAGAGGATGATCACGTTTATCCCTAAACAGCTTTAACATTGATGCATTCCCCGCTGGCCCATCCCAATGTTCAGTTATACGGCTTTCTTCTTCAACAGAAAGTGTCCAATCACCCACTCACGTCCATGGTCATAACCAAATAGCTCGGCACAGGCCATAAAGAAAATCCGCCAGCGCTGCCACCAGATTGCGGCATCCGCGCCATAAGTTTGTTCAAATAAGGGCTTTAGCTCGGCCTGTTTAGCATCCATATTTTCTAGCCAAGCATTTGCGGTACGTTCATACTGCGTGCCCGCCCATTGCCAGTGCTGTTCTAGCTGTAAATGCTGCTGAAAATGTAGGAAAGTTGAGGCTGCTGGCATCAAACCACCACTAAAGAAATATTGCGACATCCAGTCAAACTCATTTTTGACTTCAAAAGGATAATGCAAGAAACGATGACAGAAAATATGACACCACAATAAGCCATTTGGTTTGAGCCAAATACTGATATTTTCAAATAGTTTTTGATAGTTACGCACGTGCTCAAACATCTCCACTGACACCACACGGTCAAAAGAGGCAGGTTCAAGTTGCAACACATTGACATCACAAGTGATCACCGTCAGGTTATCCAGTTTTTTTAAACGGGCTTGTTCCTGAATATACTCGCGCTGCGTTGAAGAATTTGACACGACTGTAATACGGGCCGTTGGATAATGCTCGGCCATATACAGACTTAAAGAACCCCAACCGCAGCCAATTTCCAAAATATCCTGCCCGTCTTTCAGTTGTGCTCGCTGGCAATAGCAGGCAAGAGCGGCTTCTTCGGCTTGATCTAGCGTCGTATCGGCATGTTCAAAGAGACTCGCGCTATATTTCAGCCGCTTACCGAGTACTGCCTGAAAAAATTCGGTCGGCAGTTCATAGTGCTGCTCATTGGCTTTGTCTGTCTCAATGGCAATTTCGCTGTTTTTCAGCATGGTCAGCACATCCATATAGCGCTGCGCTGCCAATGCAGGGTCAAACCGACCTTCTTGTGCCAAACGTTTTTTGCTTAAAGTACGAATGCCTGCACGAATCACTGGGTCTGGCACCTTGCCATTTTCGATAAGTTCTAAGGTTTTTTGAATCATAAAGTCCATGTATTTACCTACTCTTTGGGTGGCCACGGAATAAACATTGAAGTTCGTCGTTGATAGTCTTTATAGTTGTCGCCGCGATGTGCCAGCGCCTGTTTTTCACTAAAGGGAATACCTGTAAAGTAGTACAGGAATAGCCACATCAGCAGTGGATAAATCCATAATTCATAGCAGCCTGCTGCCAGACCGAGCACTGGATAGGCAAACCAATGCAGCCATTCAAAAAAATAATTCGGATGGCGCGAATATTTCCACAAGCCCTGATCCATGGTTTTACCTTGATTCTGTGGATCTAGCTTAAAACGGTAAAGTTGCTGATCAGCAGTGCTTTCACCTATCAAAGCCAAGAGCATGATCATACCCGCCACAATAACAGTGACCAAAGTCCAGTCATTCCATTGCTCGGTCGAGATACTTAACAACTTGAGCATTGGGTAAGAAAACAGTAGCGCCAAACCGGCCTGAAACATAAAAAAGGCCAGAAAACCGAGATGCTGATAATCCGCCATCGCTCGGCGCATGTTGGCATAACGCGTGTCTTCTTGGGTTTCATTGGCATAGCGCCGTAACAGATGCCAAGTCAGCCGTGAAAACCAGATCCCACTCGCCAGTCCCAGAAATAACCGAACCAACAGTGGTGCACTGTCAATCGCCCAAGCGGCAATAATCACATTAAGAGCAATACTGAAACTCCAAGCGACATCGACCAACCCTACTCTGCGGTTATAGGTCACCAACACCCAGCTACAGAGCATGATAAAGACATTGAGCAAAAATAAATCTAGCAGCATGTCGCCCTCCTGTTTTATTTCTGCTTAGTAAGCACTGGCTTCAAACAGCAAATGAACATCACTGATCACACCTTCCCTAAAACCACCTTCGCAATAACACAGATAAAAATCCCACATGCGGATAAAGCGCTCATCAAAACCAAGTTGCGACACCTGATCACGTTGCTCCAGAAAACGCTGGCGCCAACACTTCAGGGTTTGTGCATAGCTTTGACCAATATCTTCCAGATGTTTGAGACGAAGTTTTTGCTCAGAAGCCGTTTGCGTCATCACACTGATACATGGAATAAAACTACCGGGGAAAATATAACGCTTAATGTAATCCACCGTATTTAAAGCTTTAACATAGCGTGCATCTTCAATGGTAATCGCCTGTATCAAGGCTAGACCATTCGGCTTAAGGAGCTCGCGGCATTTTTGGAAATAAGTTGGTAAATATTGTTCACCCACTGCTTCAATCATTTCAATCGACACAAGCTTGTCGTATTTGCCTTCTAGTAAACGGTAGTCCTGAAGTTGTACAGACACCCGATGAGACAGCCCTGCTTCAGCAACTCGGGCGAGTGCTTCATCGTACTGAGCTTTGGAAATGGTAATGGTGGTGACCTTGCAGCCATAATGCTGAGCCGCATAAATGGCAAAGCCTCCCCAGCCGCTGCCAATTTCAACCAAATGGTCCATCGGTTGCAATTGAAGTTTTTGGCAGATCAGTTCTTTTTTATAATCTGAAGCTTGTTCCAAGCTCATACAGGGTTCTTTAAACACCGCACTGGAATACATCATACTGGAATCTAAGAACAATTTAAAAAAATCATTGCTCAAGTCATAATGCTCAGCAATATTTTTACGGCTGCCATCAATCGAATTCTTGCGGGATTTATACCAAGCCTTGAGTACCAACTGGCTAGCTTTGGCCACTACATTTTGATTCATCCGATCAAGCACATCACGATTACGTGCTAGAATACGAATTACGTTGACTAGATCTTCACTGCTCCAGTAACCACGAATAAAGCCTTCTGCTGCCCCCAGTACACCATTACGGAACAGCAAATCGATAAGGCGTTGGTCGTGAACTTGAATTACTGCATGCAAGTCACTGCAATTTTCCCCGACTAGACCATTCCAGATACCTTTAAATATTAGCTGACCATGACGCAATTTCAGCATATGGCGTAGGACTATCGGCAGTTCGGTATGCTCTCCCATTAACAGTGTTTTCATAGTCATGTCTTTCCTTTTTCTTTTTTAGGATGCCGATAAAACGGAATTTTCTTTTTCCATAAGCGCAAAGCATGTAGATAAATCCCGCTCACCATCCTAAAGGGCTCAAGAACTTTTAATACAGCATATCGATGTTGCTGTGAAGGAAGTGTGATGGCTTGCAGCTTAAATTTCATCGTGGCATCAAATTGCAATATTTCTTGTTCAAACAGCTGCATGTGAATCACATTTTGCTGTTCTGAAAAGCTAAAACGCCAACGATAATCCAGTGACATCGGCATGAATGGTGACACATGAAAGGCCTTTTTAAAGTCAAACTGGTGGCTCTGGTACGGCGCATGTTCGTCTGCATTGTTTCGGCAGTCGTGAATGTAGACCTGTCTTTCATTCCACGGTGTATTGGTGATTTCACTCAGTATAAAAATCAGTTGATCGGTCGTATCAAAGATCAAATAAAACACCACAGAATTAAAACGAAAACCCAGTGTGCGTGGTAAAGCCAGTACACGAATAGATGCAGCATGTGGTAAATGATAGTTTTCGTGCTTGATCAGTAACCGTGCAACTTTCTGCCGAATCGAGCCATATTCCATGTTCAGAAAGTCACGTTCATCCAAGGTCAATAAATTCCAGCGACTAGAAGACCAGAACCAAGATTTTTGGGTAAAATTTGCCAGTTGATCCGGATCAAAGCATAAATAGCTAAGCTTCACCTCAAAAGCATGCGATTTGGGCAAATAGCGACGATGGCGAATTTCGGTAGAAGCGATAGCCAGTGGATACATTTGCATTCTGTACTCCTAAGCCGCTTGCTCAGTGTGTTGCAGCAACTGATTTACAACCCATGAAGCACTACGCGCTCCATCTTCATGAAAGCCCCAGCCCCAGTAGGCGCCACAGTATGACGTCCGGTTCTGACCATTAACCTCAGCCCAACGTTGTTGTGCCTCAATCGCGGCCGCATCAAATACTGGATGACGGTAATATCGTTCTACCCATATTTTTTTCGGATCGAGGTTAAAGTTAGGATTAAGGGTCGCAAAGACCTGAGTTTTGCATTGCAAGTTTTGCAGCTGGTTCATCCAATAGCTAAAACCATAGTGCATATTACTATGCTGGAATGGAGTTGATTCAGTTGCATAGTTAGGTGTTACATGTACATGCCAGCTGGCCCATTGGTGTCTGGATTTGGGCATAATACTAGTATCTGAATGCACCACCATGCGGTTATCCTGATAGCGAAACTTACCGAGTACGTCCAACTCCTGAGCAGAAGGATCTTTCAGTAATTTCAGACTATCATCAGCATGGCTGGCAAACACGACCCAGTCAAAACGCTCGCTGCCCTGTGTTGTTTCAATCAGTACATCATTGGCACTGCGTGAAACAAGCTGCACAGCGGTTTTGCGGAAAGTGATATTCGTCTGGGACTGAATCGCACGAACGTAACGAGCTGATCCCCCCTTAACCGTAAGCCATAACGGCCGGTCTTTTAATTGCAACATGCGATGATGCTGGAAAAAGCTCACCACAAATTTATAGGGAATTTGTCCAGCTTGTTCCACAGGACAGGACCATAGCGCCCCGCACATCGGATAGAGATGTTCCTGACGAAAGGCTTCGGAATAGTCATGTCGATTGAGATATGCATCAATACTGAGCTGTGCATCGACCTGTTCCACATCCAGATCTTTATTGGCACCATAGAAACGGAACAGATCCGACAACATCTCGCGAAAATCCGCATTAAAAAAGTTTTGTGGTCGGAACAACAGCGAGAATTTTTTTGAAGGATTGTATTGCAAGCCAGTGACCTGATTATTCACCGAAAAGCCCATGTCACTGCTTTGCGATTGAATTCCAAGCTCTTTTAGCATCGAGCAGAACAGTGGATAGTTATGCTCATTAAATACAATAAAGCCACTGTCCACCGCGACCTGTTCGCCATCTATATTCAACTGATGAGTATCAGTATGACCACCAAAGTAGTTATTCTTTTCAAAGACTGTAACGTCATGCACTTTACTGAGTTTCCAGGCAGCGTACAAACCAGAAATACCTGAACCAATAATTGCAATTTTCATGGTGATTCCTTCGAATGAATAGTAGGAGCGCCTGCCGTAGCAGCTTTTTTATGTTTTCGAGCCTGAGCAATTTTACTGGCTTCATAAATCCGTGCAGGAATGGGCTTTAAGTCCCAAACTATCCCGAGCCAAGACATAATTTTTAGGAGGTAATAGGTCACATCAATCTGCCACCAGTAAAAACCCTGTCGCGTACTGCCTGCATAATAATGGTGATTGTTGTGCCAGCCTTCGCCCAAGGTAATGATAGACAAGAATAAATTGTTGCGGCTTTGATCATCAGTGTCAAAATCACGGCTGCCGTAATGATGCGCCAGTGAATTGATACATAAGGTCGCATGAATCAGCAATACAGTGGACACCACAAATCCCCAGACCAGTAATTGCAAGCCGGAAGTCCCCAGTTGCGGCCAAGCTATTGCCAACCATTCTCCTAGTGCATAAATCCCACCCGCGGTCAACAGCACCACAATTAGACTAAACCGATCTAGCCAGATTAATTCCGGATATTTCAGCCAGTCTTTGATGACTTCTTTACGCGTGGCAAAGTTATATTCATTCAGAAACCAACCCACATGGCTATACCAAAAACCATGGGTAGATGAATGCGGGTCTTGTGAAGAATCTGTATAGCGGTGGTGATAACGATGATGGGCTGCCCACCATAAGGGGCCACGCTGTGCACTCATGGTGCCTAGTAATACAAATAGGAACTGCACTGGACGCGAGGTCTGAAAGGTTTTATGCGATAGATAGCGATGAAAAAAAGCCGTAATGGAAAACATACGAATCAGGTAGAACAGCAGCATAAAGCCCACTGCAAACCACGACACCCCCACCCAGAACACTGCTAGACAAGCCAGATGCAACAGAATAAAAGGTAAAATCCGCTGCCACTGAATCTTGCTATTTTCAGCCGTCAGTGTTTCGGGCGCTGTGGGTGTAGACCAGCTGTCTATCCATCGCATCAGACTTTTCAACATGGACTCATCCTACTTTTGAGCGATTGTATTTATTCTATTTGATGAGTGTAATCAGTCAGGTATGAATTTTATGTGAAGTAAATAAAAAAAACCGAACTGTTGAGAGATTTATCAGTTCGGCAAAAGGTTAGCAGATTAATGAGGCAATTTGATAAGTTTTGTCACGTCATAGCCATAATCTTTCGCAGTGTCTATATATGACTGATAAGTTGCTTCATCTAGTTGCGGTTCACGTGACAAAATCCATAGGTATTTATTACTTGGCCCACCCACAAGTGCCACTTTATATTCCGGGTCTACTCGTAATACCCAGTAATGACCTTTAGTAAAGGGGATCCATCTTAAACCTTTAGGCAAAAAGCTGACCTTCAGTTTGCTGTTCCCTTGATTTTGCGAATACGCAACACCTTCAGAGCTAATTATCTCGCCATTAGCAATTCGGCAGCTATTCAATACCCCGATAGTTTGATCGGCATTGACGCTATATTGTGCCGTGATATTAGCTATACATTTACGCTGAAAATACATTGGTAAATGTGCAATTTCATACCATTTACCGGCATACTTCTGTATATCTACCCGATCAACTGCCTGAGGCGCAGCAGTTTCTGCTTGAGTCGTTGTATTTAAGCTGATGATAGACAGTGCTATCGCTGCAAAAGCAGACTTAAATCGCATCTTCATTTTTTAGCCTTGTTGGATCTCAGGATTAAGATAACCCAAGTCCATGTGAACAAAGTGTGAATATTAAATGCAGGATGAATGTAGGCGAAATTTCAATCTTACAGCCTGAGAAAATGGGGAAAATCATTTTTTCTTGGATCCCCTTTTAACGCGGTAAATTAGTTTTTTTCTGTTTCAATGTATCAATGCTGTCGATAGACTTTTTAAAAAAATCAACTAGATCAACATATTAACTCCTGATCCAGTCATTTTTATAAGATAATTAAATATACATATAAGAAAACTTGATTAATTTTATTTTTAAGGTATAGTGAGCGTAACTAGAAAAAAGTCTTGTTTCATTAAATCTCTCTTAAGTATCGTCGTTTTATTCATAATTCTTCGTTTTTTCAGATTTTAAGTTTCATTCTTTATTATTTTCAAAGTTAAATGCAGTCAATAAAATGACTAAAAATTATTAAAAATCAGTAGGATTTATTATGTCAAACTCAAATGTTGTTAAAGGTACCGTTAAGTGGTTCAATGAAACTAAAGGTTTTGGTTTTATTCAACAAGAATCTGGCCCAGATGTTTTTGCGCACTTCAGTGAAATTGCCAACTCAGGTTTTAAAACCTTATTCGAAGGCCAACAGGTTGAATTTAGTATTGCTCAAGGTCAAAAAGGACCAAATGCGGTCAATATTGTTGCTATATAAGCACTAAAATACGAGTTAAAAAGCACTACTCAGTGCTTTTTTAATTTTAAAGAAAAGTTGTTGTTCCATATTGGAAAAAAATCATAAAAACAGGATATAAATTGTTAAAAGTTAATAAATTAATTGCAAAATCTAAAAATGGTACTGAAATTATCGTTTCTTTAATTCCCTTAAATAAAATGCAGAATACACGTCAAGGTTTTAAAGAAATTGAAGTGGGTAAAAGAGTTCTGCTGGAATCTGGAATTGATGTAGATTTAAATTTAGATGGTCGTACATTTTATACGTCTTTAAATCAATTATTTAAGCTAAATCATAAAGTGATTTAAATAAAAAAACTTCTGAATGATGAAGCCATGTAATGGTTTCTCTTTCCTGCTGTTATTCAAGGTATATCTAAGTATTCCCTGCCTATTCAGAATGGTGTCTGTTTATAGTGGTCTGTAAAATACAGCGCATTCACATGATCGAGGCGATGACACCGTACTAAAAACCATGCAGCACTATCATTGTCTAGCTCTTTATTTCAGCCAGAAATTCTCATCTAAACTTTCAAAACCTGCTCTTTTTAAAATTTCAAAGCCACTCTTTGCTGTCATCTGCTACAGGAGTACCTTGCATCACATGCTGAATCATTGCATAAGCGATACTACCTTTAAACGGAATCTCTGGTAACTGATTAAACTTGAAAAATTGCGCATCGCTGAGCTCATCTTCCTGAATCTGAATCTCACCCGAGTGATACTCCGCTCTGAAAGCCATCATCAGGTTGCTAGGAAACGGCCAAGGCTGGCTAGCCAGATATTGAATATTCTTGATCTGCAGCCCAACTTCTTCCAGCGTCTCACGGCGTACTGCCTCCTCCAAGGTTTCGCCCACTTCAACAAATCCAGCAATTAGGCTGTACATCTGGGTTTTATTGCGGTCATTTTTTGCCAGCAGAATTTCATCTTCGCCGCGGGTGATGATAGTAATCACACAAGGATTCACCCGTGGATACTGGTTATAACCGCAAGAGAGACAGACCATAGCATACTGGCTGGCATGCTGCTGGGTAGCATGGCCACATTTGCTGCAGAAGCGGTGGTTACGACGCCATTCCAGTAACTGTACCGCACGGCTGGCCTGTTCAAACTGCGGTCTGCTCCAGACTTGCACCAGTTGCCGGATTGGAACCAGCTGATAACCTTCCGGCACCGGTTCGTCTTCTTTCAGGTCACGAGCAATGATCTCGCAATTTTCCGACAGGTTTAGGTCGTGCTGCAGCTTTTCTACCTGCGGCAACTGAAAATGCTCATCCACTAGTAATTGCTGCTGTCTAAAAATATACGCTTTTGAATGCATGCTCATGACAATTCCCTGATTAAAAAAATCCCATACAGAGGGGTATATGGGACAAAACTAAGGAAGCTCACATGGAGTAACTTCAAGCCAGATAATAGGCGTGAGCTACTTGAATTACAACCATAATAATTTGTATCTTTTTGATTAAAATCACATAATTTTCACACTACTCATGTATTAAGAAATCATGTAAAGCGAGTTTCATCAACTGGCTTTAGCATTGAAGGGATGAATATTTTGTTATAGCAGTACTTATGATTTCTGTGCGATGTCAGCGGGTCATCTGGTCGAGTTGGATTGATTCAACATGCAGGATGATCTTTATTTTCACAAAAAATTGAACTGTCTTGACTTACACTGCGCTATCTTTCATAGGGTCTGGAATGGCTATGCGTTTCGGTTTAATTCTGGGTGACCAGCTTCATCATCAGCTTGCTACGCTCAAAGCGCTAGATCGTATCAGGGATGTGATCCTGATGGCCGAAGTTGTTGAGGAAGCCACTTATGTCGCCCATCATCCGCAGAAAATTGCCCTGATTTTTAGCGCCATGCGTCATTTTGCCAAAGAACTCAAAGCAGAAGGCTGGCGTGTACGTTACCATGCTTTTAAATCTGATAGTCCGATTCGTAGCCTGCTGGATTTCGTAGAGTCACAACAGCAACTCTTACCAGTCACAGAACTGGTCATTACGCACTGCGGGGAATATCGTTTACAGCAGCAGATTGAACAGTATTGGAGCCAGCAGCTGCAATTGCCAGTACAATGCCTAAATGATGAACGTTTTTTCTGTAGTCCGGAGCAGTTCCGGCACTGGGCCAGCCGCTACCAGACACTGCGTATGGAATATTTTTACCGGGAAATGCGCAAGCAGACCGGTTACTTGATGCAGGGACAGCAGCCGTTTGGAGAACAGTGGAACTATGACAGCGCCAATCGTAAGGCCTGGGCTGGCAATCCCCCTTTGCCTGCACCACTTCACTTTGAACACGATCAGATTGATCTGGATGTGCTTGAATTGGTTGAACGTGAATTTTCCCGTCACTCTGGCAGCCTTGACAACTTCCGCTGGGGCACCACACGTAGCAATGCTCTGCTTGCACTGGAGCATTTCATTACCCACAGTTTGCCACATTTTGGCGATTATCAAGATGCCATGGTTCAAGACTCAGACATGCTGTTTCACAGCCTGCTCTCACCTTATCTGAACTGTGGTCTGCTACTACCTAAAGAAGTCTGTGATGCGGCAGAAGCTGCATACCATGCCGGTCATGCACCACTGAATGCAGTGGAAGGTTTTATCCGACAAATTCTCGGCTGGCGCGAATATGTTCGCGGAATTTACTGGCTGTACATGCCAGAATATGCCAGCCGCAATGCACTGCAGCACTCAGCACCATTGCCACAATTTTACTGGACTGGCCGTACTCGGATGAACTGTATGGCTGAGTGTTTCCGTAATACTTTTCAGCATGCCTATGCACATCATATCCAGCGTTTGATGGTGACTGGAAATTTTGCCTTATTAACTGGTGTAGACCCGCAGCAGATCAGCGAGTGGTATCTGGCAGTCTATGCCGATGCCTATGAATGGGTAGAACTACCGAACACGCTGGGTATGGTGATGCATGCCGATAGCGGCTTGATGGCCAGCAAATCCTATGCGGCCTCGGGCAATTACATCCATAAGATGTCCGATTACTGTAAGCACTGTAGCTACAATGTCAAAACTCGCACCGAACCAGATAGCTGTCCGTTCAATAGCCTGTACTGGTATTTCATGATCAGGAATGAGGAGACATTCCGTACTCATCCACGTATGGGCATGATCTATCGACAGCTAGATAAACTTAAAGATCGGCAGAAAATTATCAGCCATGCCCAGCAACTTCTTAGCCAGATCAATGAGTTATAAACCATGAAAAAACAGCATCTCCCTGAAAAAATCTGTATCCACTGTTTGCGCCCTTTTACTTGGCGCAAGAAATGGCACCGCTGCTGGGAGGAAGTACAATATTGTTCTGAACGATGTAAACGTGAGTCCAGACGGTTATCAAAATCAAATGCTTAGAAACGCTTGTATTGGCGTGAACAATAGGCCCGTATCACTTCGGGTGAACGCAGCTGCAGATGTTTGGTTTTTCGACCAGTCATGCGTGCACGCCACATTTTAAAGCTACTGAGTTTCATATTTTGCCGCATCAAGCGGATCACCGCGGCTTCATTTAAACCATACTCACATAAAATAGCTTCAAAAGGGGTTCGATCTTCCCAAGCCATTTCTATAATTCTAGATAAGTCTTTTTCAGAAAATTGATTCATACCATTCTCGTTTTTAATCATCATGAAGCGTCAATAAGCTTTATCAAGTTTGAACTGATTAAAAGCATAATAATACGATCATGAATTTTTTGTGATTTTTCTCTAGTTTACGGACTCAGCACGAATAAAAGGGCTAGTTAGACTAGCCCTTTTAAATCTTAGTTGCCTCTATAAGTCGAATATCCATAAGGACTTAGAAGTAGAGGAATATGATAATGGCTGACACTTCCATCTACCTTAAAAATTACAGGAACTTCAGGAAAGAAGGTATCTTGCTTATTTTTTTTAAACCAGTCCTCGGTTTTAAAGGTAACTTTATAAATACCAGCTTCAAGCTTCTGATTTTCAGGAAACAATCCAGTAATACGGCCATTAGGACCAGTATATTGCTGATTTAAGTTCACCCATTTATTCCCGGTACTTTTTTCGAGTACCACCTCGACTTGAGCGGAAGGCAGACCATTTTCTAGATTCAACACACGCACACTTAAGGGGTTAGTTTGTGCAAAAGTCATTGAGGTCAACAATAGTGTTGAGAGTGGCAATAATTTTTTAAACATGATGAATTCCTTAAGGATTGAAAATAGACTTAACAGCTGTTTCAGCGCAGTAATGGTCATTTTTTGCACCCCCTGCTCCGGCAACGCCAATGGCACCGACCACCTGATTTTCATAACGCACAGGTAGGCCGCCACCCAACAGCAGTAGATTAGATAAGGTGGTTAAATTTTTTGCATCCTTGTTTTCATTGGCATTTTGACTTAACAACATAGTCGCCGTTTTGGTCGATAAGGCGGTATAGGCTTTCTTTTCAGCTGCGCCTACACGTACTTTTACAGACTTAGGAATGAGTGCCGCAGAACCATTGTCCAATTCAATTGAGATGCTGCCACTGGTCGGTACCGCAGTCACTTGAATTGCTGACTTGGATCCTTTTTGACCTGATACATTAAACGTGGTACCACCATTCGGCAACAGTGTCGGCATCAGCTTGGCCACACCATCCGCATACCCTCTTTGCTATCCACAAACCCCATAACATCAGCTGTGAATAATGCACGATCCAAAGCCTCGTTAAATTGAGAACTTTCAGCATTTGTAAATAATGAAAATAATTTGTTCTGCATATCCTCAATACTTTCGCTACTTGCTGCGATCTGCACTATCTGATCATCACTGAGCAGTTGCATTGGTCGAACTGCAAGGCTAACCACCTCTTTGTATCACTACGTATCACAAAATAGGCAAAAAAATTTAAGCCAATTTTAAAAGACAGGTACCGCAAGCGTGTGCAATTTTAGCTTTTCCAATTGTTGGCCCATCATTAGCAAGGTCTACCATCTTCTGCACATCATCTGATGCACCATAGCGTTGAACTACACCATGAAACTCTTCGACATCGTGTGGTCGTAAATAATATTTATATTCACCTGTTGAGGGACTAATTAGATAATTCCCATCTTCGTCCCGCTTAGCACCCAAGTGATACAACTCGTGCTCGATCAATGCACAAAATTCTATATCACTTGCCTGTGAGGCAAACTTTGCATCAATGGTGATAATGAAATCGGGCACACAGCTGAACCAATCAATCATTTGTTTTTCTTGCCGTAACTTTCGCCAGCCACCTGCCATCGGAGCAAACTTCTCTGTTTGTCCCAATACAACTCGGTCAGCTTTGATGAATGCAGAAGACGCCCATAGAACTTTAAATAATGTGCTAGACCACGGCGATATATGAGCGTGATCACAGTTGTAGAGCTTTCCATCACTGGAAATGAAAGTATCGATAATCCACTCTTCAAGCTCTTTTGCTGGCTCAAAATCAACATTATCTAAAGGGTCTATATTTAGAAGTCGTTCTGGTGGTTGTGGTCTTTTCATATATTGTGCCCATTAAAAAACCACCCGAAGGTGGTTTAGTTATCTTGCATCATACTCTCTGTGTTTCCATGATCGGTTCCGAGAATACGAAAAACTCATATTATCAGTCTCATGAGTCCGTTCTTGATGATTAAGCTTCTCAATCATTTCTATAAGAGCACCACCCCCATGGGCCTGCTCTTTATATAATGCTCTCAAGACAAGCTCAGCAGGCTTCCCAATTTCTACACGATCACTCTCCCAGTTACGAACAGTGGACTCGTTGACGCTTAAAATGCCTGCTAGGTTTTTCTGCGAAAGATTTAGTTCTTTTCGCAAGAAGCGAATTTCTTCACCATTTAGTTCTGGTTTTTCATTAATCAAATAGAGACCAATTGTTTTATGAAGTTCGTTCACCGATGCAATAGACACCAATTCACCATACTCTTCATCGGTTTCAATTTCAAAACCATCAACAAGCCAAACATTGCTTAAACCACACTCTTCATAGTGATACATAACTGTGCCTATTCTTTAAATGTAGTAACAACAATGGAAAAGTCCCCGTTTTCACGAACCTTAATCACAACCACTGTTGTAATAAACTCACCCGCAGTGCGAACCGAAATATTCAGTTGGCAATCTCCATGGGTAGTTAGGTATGGACCTTCCGTAATATCTCCGTGCTCAAAACAGCAAATAATCTGTTTAAGCGAGATACCGCGCTCCTGCATTCTCTCCCTAACATGTTTTGTTAGTTTGATCTTTCTAGTGTCTTTTGCAATTTCTCTAAGCTTACGCTTAGCTTCAATTTCGGTTAAACACATATACAGACACTTTGTTGATTAGGTTGAGTGATTCGCGCAGAACCGTTAATTATTAGCGGTATATGCGAATAGTATTCCATTGAGAATATTCGGTCAATGTTTTTCGGTTACCACATGTAAAGTCGATAGGCAACCTTGATGTTCGTAAAAGGCGTTATATCTTGTCGCAATGCATCATTTTGATTGTATCTTCAGGTATACAGCGCTTCACGCAAGTTCTTAATCCGCTCTTTCAACTTAATCATGATGCCGTCAATTGCCAGCAGCTCATTACGTGTCAGTCCTGATCTACTGAGATTCTGATACTTAGACAGCTCAGCACTGCAAAACTCTAAGTCCTTTTTAGCTTGTGCTTTGTCTGCCATAAACCCCAACCCTCCGGTATTTCCGAATAGTTCAAATAAGAAAAGAAAAACCCCTCAACATCTAGAATGCGAGGGGCTTTGTTTGCCGTAATACGTCCGGCGAATTATTTAGGTAACTTCAAATCAACATCAGGAATGATAACGCTTGGCGCACTACCCTTATGCATATGCTGGCATGGCTACTCTCCAACTAAATAACTTGTGCATGTCACAAGCACCTTTATAAATTTCAGGCAACAAAAAGCCCAGTCATTAGACCGAGCTTTGAAGTTGGTAAATATCTGGGTGGCGGCATTAAAATTTAAACCACTACGAATAAAGTTAAGCCGCCATTGGGTGCCTTGATATTGCTTTCACGGAAAATTTCTCAAGGCATTAAAAAACCCACCTTTCGATGAGCTTCTAACAATTACTTCTTCATTTACTGATATTGACATGCTTTTTCTAGAATAGCTTCTCCAATAGAGCTAGGGATAACATCTTTCATTTCCACATAAGAAAATTGGTGCGAATCTACTAAGCTGCCATTCTTTTTATATTCTGCGTAAGACCTCATGCCTGAAGTTAAAGCATTACAATCTATATGCCATAAATCAATCCTGTAATCACCTACAGAAAATCCGTCTTTAGTAATATCATTATAAATAGGGTGTGTTGACACTTTTAGCTTAAAAAAATAGCGAAGTAGTAAAATCAAATCACCAAACCCAATTTTACTATTCGCTATGCCTCGTACCATGCTGACAGATCAACACTGGCAAAAGTTGAAAGTTATTCTGCGTAATTTATCCATTCACCACAACTCAAATTTACGCAATTTTATTGAAGCTATTCTCTATAGAATTAGAACAGGTTGTCCGTGGCGAGATATTCCTTCTTGTTTTGGTCATTCAAACTCTATTTTCAAACGTTTTAATCGTTGGTCAAGCAGCGGTAAGTTACTTAGATTATTCAAATTACTAGCCTCATGCCCCGATATGGAATGGATTTTTATTGATGGCTCTCATGTACGTGCTCATCAACATTCTGCCGGCATAGCGAATCAATCTATTTCTAAAAGTGTAGGAGGAAACTCCTCAAAAATACATTTGATTGTTGATGCACATGGTAATCCTATTGATTTCATGATTACCGATGGAACCACACATGATGTTAAAGTTGCGCCTGATTTAATATCAACATTAGATTTAAAAGAGACAAAAGTGGTATGCGCAGATAAAGGCTATGATTCAGAACCACTGCGTGAACAGATCAGGAAAACAGGGACTAAAGCGAATATACCAAAGAAAACGAATAGCCAATCGAACAATGACCATATGGACTGGTATTTATATAAAATCAGGCATTTAGTTGAAAATATGTTTTGTAGATTAAAGCAATTTAGAGGAATAGCTACTCGATATGACAAGCTCAAAAGAAATTATCAAAGTTCTGTTGCCTTAGCCTGTATATTTTTATGGCTACCGTTATAGGGTTAATTATGAACAGTAAGTGTCAACAGACCCTAATTTTTTTAACCCAAACTTTTAAATAAGACTTACCACCATATTCCGATGCTGTTCGAATTTTATCAGGGTCTATGAGGTAAATGTCCTCATTTGTAGAACCTACACTTTCCCATTCTGCATTCGCTTTCACGGAAAAAAAAACTATCATTAATAAAGCAAAGACTATTTTTAACATAATTATGTCAATCAGTTTAATTACAATAGTTTACAATTCTATTATATAAATAAAATATTGACCAATATTTATTATAAAAAAAGCCCACCTTTCGATGAGCTTTTAAGTCTTGGTCTCGGATAAACCGTAATACGACCAGTATAGTGAAACTATACCTTTGTTTCCGAAATAATGGAATCCCTAAGCTCGCATTTCTTTGTATGTATTTTTCTTATACTTTTGAATAGTTTGAGATGCCTCATCAATCGCTGACTCAAGCGCCAAACACATTAGGTTTTCGTATGGCTTCCACGTCTTGCGGTAAAGCTCAGCTTGCATCTGCATCGAATTAATCCCCGCATAATACAATCGACCTTGCGCTGTAAAATTCCCCTCCAACTCGGGGTTTAATGAGAAATCAATTACCATGCGTGCAATTAAGTAAGCCAAGTGATTCATAGTAATTTGCTCAGGCTCTCGCTTCTTATCAGCCACGGCGTTTTGAAGCATGATATTTACTAGGTGCATACGCACATATTCATAATCGCTTTCGCACTTCCCATCAAAGACAATAAGTGCTGTAACTGACTTTGCGAGCTGTGTTTCCATACTCGCAATCGCACCCAAGCGGTCTTCATAATTCAAAGGCTTCTCCCCAGTGCCATGAGCTTGTGGCTCAAAGTTTGGCGACTTTGCAGTAATGCCATGAGTCAACCATTCAAATTGTTCAAATTTATCTGCCATAACTGCATTCATCCCAAATCCCCTCAAATCAAACTCAAATCTAAAATTGTCATTGTTCCCCAGTGAACCGCACCAGTATCAATCCAGTAGCAGTTATCACGCTTGCATGGCTTCTGGGTAATCAGTTTGCTGTTATCAATTCCAAAGCATTACCTCGTTATTCAGTTTCCGAACTTGGTAAAGAAAAACTTTGTATTCATTGTGGTGATTACTGGCCTTTAACTAATGAATTTTGGTTTTTCCAAAAGCGCACTTCAAGAAATGGATTTGTATTAAGAGCCACTGGTGCATGCAAGGGTTGTTACATAGAGAAATATAAACCTGAACGCCTAAAAACCAATAAGCAGACCATTAAATCTATTTATGAGCTTGGAAATAAGGAGGTGGCGTGATGTTTGAAACAAAAATTAAGCCCGATTATTCGGAAGCGGTTGCTAAATTTGTTAAAAGCGGCGGTCAAATTAAACAAGCTGTCAATACAAACAAAGCTGAGTTTAATTACTGCAATGCAGACACGGCAATTAAAAGTGCGGAGCGCCCCAATAGTCATCACAATCATGTGTTGCGTACACGTGCTGAAAAGAGTGGCTTAAAAAGTTATAAGCCTGTTGCCCCATGTAAGTCGTGCGGCACCTCCGAACGATCTGTGAAGTCAAATGCTTGTCTTGAGTGTGATAGACGCAGAGTTAGAAATAAAAACGGCATGAGTGCTAAAAATATTGAAGCTGTCGGGCACTACTTGCTTGAAAAGGGCGAATCGGTGGAGTTCACCAGTGGCGGTCAAAAGTATGTTTTAAAAGTTGAGGTGGCGTGATGGAAGTGCATGAAAAGCGAAAACTTTTAGAAGCGATTGATATTTTGATAAAGCACCCTGCTCAAGCTGATGAAACAACATTAGGTAATGCAATTGGTTATTTCACTAAATTGGTTGAATCAACAACAGGCGGTCAATTGACGATTGTGCCAGTGGTTAAATGAATATTTCGAGCAATTATTTGCGCAGTTTAAACAATAAATTAGGATTTTGCGCAGATGTTTGCTCAGGAGAGTGTGATGGGTATTAAAAAAGAAAGAGAGGCGTTTGAGAGATTGCCTTTGGCTGAATTAGCAATTGAAAGTGAATTTGTTTTTTACAATGAAGAAACAAATTCATATTGGCCTAATGAGGATTTTTGCCCTAGCGATGCCGCTGAAACAATGAACTTTGCTTGGGAAGCATGGCAAGCAGCCAAAGCCCACGAAGCTGAAAAGTTGAAAGGTTGCGTGTTGGTGCCTGTGCAATGTCCTGATCCTGATTTTGCAGATTCCCTTTTTGATGAGTTAAGCAAAAAGGCTATTGGAGAATTTGGCGATGATTTGCTGATTCATTTTTCTGATATTGATGAGGAAAAAATCTGGGCATTGATGGTAGAGGCAGCCAAAGCCCAAGCGGCGCCTGAAGGTTTTATTTTGGTTGATAAACATCAACTTGCTCAACTTATGGCAAATATGGACAGTTTTGGAAGCAGGAATATCAACACAAAAGCATTGAATAATTTTTTTAATCTTGTAGTGACTTAATTTACTGTTTTCTATCATTATTCTAGACTAACATAATTATTCTGCTAGTCTAGAGCCTTTACAAAATTGAAGATACTGAAACCTTGGCGAAAATTGATGCTTTTATGGATAAGCGTGATGCTTTTTATGAGCAAGTTACAAAGCTTTGTAAGCACTATGGTTTTGAAATGCATCAAACGCATGACAGCATTCAAAATGGTCTTCGTTTCTTCAACATGTCGGCAGACCCAAAGGCTGAAATTGACAAAACAAAATGGAAAACATCAAAGCATAAAAGTGGTCATTTAGCTATTTTGCCTCGTGCTACTGCCAAAGAACACAAGGCTGAATATGATGCCATGAAGCCAAAGTCTATGACTTACGATGAGTTGAACAAGATTATTCTGGCTGAAGAGGTTTTGCCTTGGGGTTCTGGTTATGGCTTGTCTTGGAAAAAGGGCGAATATTTTAAGTTCGAAACATCGCTAAAGGTTACGCCAGTAGCTATTGAGATTCTGGGCAGTGAGTATCGAAAAGCTGATGTGGAGGACAAGGCCAGTGAGTAAAATTCAACAAACAAACATTGCTGTAGCTAATTTCATCATTGGCGAGTTGTACAAAGAGAAGCCGTTTAATTTGGTGTTAGATGCAGGTCAAACAGGCGCTTTATACAACATAACGAGTGAGTCGCATCATTTGCACAGCGGCTTTGTTCGTAAGCTAGAAGCAACCTTAAGACAGCGTGTAAACAACGGCACTGGCGTGATTCTTGAGATTAATTGCAATGCAGATTTGTATTATCACGTGCTGAGTAGTTATATCGCGGAGCACGAACAGACTGCAAACAACATCGATCAATTCATCCAAAGCGGTGAATTTGATAAGGCTTTTAAGGATGTGTTTGGGTTGCCGAGTGGTGTGGTGAAGTCTTTGGGAGAGGTGTCGTGAAAGCGAATGAGTTTTTTAAAAAGGTTGGCATTGAGGCTGTTCGGTCGTATGTGGCAGCTTATGAAGATGCTTTGACTGGCGACTTAAAACGCCTTGTCGAAAGTCATGAGTTGGTTGAGAAATACAAGCGTGGTCGTGGTATTCGATTTCGCGTTCGATGGGGTATGTATCGCTATGGTGATACGCAAGAATTTAATGATCGATTAAAACAAGCCATCGCGGATGTAGAAAGTTGTATGGAGGTGTCCAGTGAATCTAATTGAGCAATTGGGCGGGTATGAACGGGCTAAAGATGGGTTACATCGTCTTAAATTGGAAAAAAAAGACTTGCTGACTTGTGGTGATTTTGTTGTTGTTGAGTCTGAGATTGATGCGGCCCTCATCGAATACCGCCGCCAGCACAATATTTTTGAAACTGATGATTACATTATCCATGATGGTGAATTAAAGGTTTTTGCAATGTGGTCTAGTGCGGTGGAAGGGTGTGCGTACATCGGATATGCGTATGCGGAAAATGGGGAAATGGCTCATAAGGATGAGTTTAGACACGCCACCGATGAAGAAATCAAAGCGGGTAAAAGATTGGAGGTGTCTTGATGGGAGCATTAAAATACACAATCACAGTTGAATCGGATGCACCTCCACAGCTTTTCTTGGGTGCGGTCATTGGTGGTGCAACTGTGGTGGAGATGAGACAGGAAAAAGTCGAATTAATTTCTGCTGCTGAGATAGCACAGAGGCACGGTATTTCAACTGCTACAGTTCGCAGAAAACTAGCAACCATCAACCAAGGCTCAGAAGGAAAGTTTTTATATGATCCTGTGGCAGCCTTGCAACTGCTCAAGGATTCAAAAACTAAACGCGGGAGAAAGAGAGCTAATTAGGCTCTCTTTTTTATGAGTTAAACATTTCAACCAGTTCGTCAGCGTCTGGATTGTAATAGACGTTCACTAGCACTTCGATTTTCCTATGGCCAGTGATTTTAGCTAATACCTCAACTGGCAATTTCCGCACCTTTACCATTCTTGAAATAGCTTCATGCCGTGTATCGTGGAAGTGTAAATCTTCAATGCCCGATTCTAGTTTTCTTCTTTCCCATAATTTACGGAAAGCATCCGCTGTCTGAGGAATGATTTTCTCATCTTCATGTGGGATCAGAGCAATTAACTCTTTTGCAAATTTAGATAAAGGCACATTGCGTTTTGAGCCGTTCTTGGTTTTAGGTAAATGCACATAACCATCATAAATTTCAGAACGCTTCATGCTAAGGATTTCACCTTTGCGCATAGCGGTCTCGATGGCAAATAAGAATCCCCATGCAACATAGTGTTGTGGCAATGTTGGCACCTGCCCTATTTCATATTCCAGCAGCTTGAGCATTGTATCAATTTCAGCTTGAGAAATTCGGCGGTAGCGTGATTCAGGTTTAACTGGCTTGGAAATCTGCATCCATGCATTTACGTCCAGTAGGAACATTTCTTTTTGAGCATAGGTGAACATGGCGGAAAACAGAGATATTTCCTTGAGCACAGTATTTTCTTTTACTTGGGTGCTACGCCTGTTACGCCAAGCTGTTAAATCTTGGGGTGTGATGTCGTGAATATTTTTATGGGCCAGATCACCAAATTTAGTTTCAAAGGTTTTGTGCTGGACGAGAATCCAGTCTTTAGACTTTGAATGCCTGCCGACCTTTTCAAAATACTCATCAAATAATTGCTTAAAGGTGAAGATCAGCTTTGCTTCTTCTGCTACCGATTCGCCAGCATTAGCATTAAGCTCTAATATTTTTAATGCAGCCCATTGCTCACATTCTTTTGCGGTGTCTCTGGTGGCTGAATAGCGCTTACCGTTAAACATAAGTTCAATTCGGTAAGCATCACCTCTTTTTCGAGCTTTGGGTAATTTCATCGTAAAGGTCTTGGCGTAATCTTGGCGTAAATTATGGCGCATTTTCGCCAAAAAGCACAACATTTGCGCCAATTGCGACAAATTACAGGCAAAAAAAAGACCTACAAGTTATTGATTTTAACTGTAAGTCTTTGAAATATCTTGGTAGGTATATCCAGACTCGAACTGGAGACCTCTACGATGTCAACGTAGCGCTCTAACCAACTGAGCTATACACCTGAAGTAAAAGCATAATATTCACTTTTAAAAAGTATGACAAGTTCTATTTCTTGTTTTTTAAAGCAGATGCACAAGTTTTAAGCACTCGTTTAAATTGTTGAATATTTTTTGAATTCAACCTATTGGAATAACGCATTTGCTGATAATAATCAGCTGCCTGATGAAATAAAACTTGCTGTTCAGATTTAACGTCTTGAGCTAAACGCAACAACCATTTGTTTACCGTTTCAGCATCTTGTTTACGCTGATCAGTTGTTAAGCTTCGAGAAAAAGACTGAATGACCATGTCATATTCAGAAGTTTGAGCACGTTTATGCGAAAATATACCCCACCAGTACAGTAAAACTAATCCACCAATGCTAATCATAATCAGCAATACCAATGAATAACTGGATTCGAGTCCTAGCTTCTGTAACCAACCTCGTTGAGCCTCTGCATTATAGCCAACTATCTTACTTTGCCATTGGTAGCTTGCGTAATCGCTCCAAATGCGCATTTTGTTTAATACCACATAGCGCTGTACATGCCATCGACCACTCTCACCCCAAACACTGGCATCTTGGCTCATTAAATCTTGCATACCCTGTTCAATACGCTGTGGTGCAATCATCGCTGTTGGGTCATAGCGGTTCCAGCGTCCATCCACAAAGACTTCCGTCCATGCATGCGCATCTAACTGTCGAACTTCCCAACTTTTTGCATCTGGTGAAGGCTGACCACCTTGATACCCAACCACAATACGCGCTGGAATTCCCGCATAACGCATCAGCATCACGAAGCTAGAAGCATAATGTTCACAAAAACCTTGTTTGGATTGAAACAAAAACTCATCAATACGATGCTGCCCCAACAAGCCCGGTTGCAAGGTATAACTAAAACCATTATTGCGATACCATTGCAAAACATTTTGGATATAACGTTTCGGGTTCTGCTCACTTTGGCTAAACAGCTGCTGTGCAAATTGCTGTGCTTCCAAGTCCATGTGCTCAGGCGCTTTTAAGTTTATGCTTCGTTGTATTTTAGATAATTCACTTTGGGAAAATTGAACATTTCCCATCCATTGCAATGCAATAGGTTCCACCCGCTGCACTTGACGATAAGCTTGAATACTCCAATCCTGACGTAGCTGATAACGTCGCTCTAAAGGTTGTGAATATTCCAATGCCATAATCCACGGAATCGCGACATCAGCGGCTAAATATTGATAGTTCCATTTTTTGGATGTAGAGATTTGCGTTAATGTATCATCCGAAATCCTTTGTTGATTAATAAAACTACTGGTCCACTTTTGCCCATCATATTGATCTAAGACCATCGCGCGCCAATAAAGCTCTGAACGATTTGGGAGCTGAGTGACATCACCAATAATACGAAAAGCCAAATGACTGGACTGGGATAATTGCGCAATATCTCCAGGTGACATACTGTCACTCATGCCTGTCACTGCTTTATTTTCAGGAATTGGAATATGCCAAAGTGGAGGTAAGCGCGGAAAAAAGATAAACAGCAGCACAAAAAAAGGCAGTGCAAGACCTACAAATTTAATAACGTGTTTTGCATCTTGCCGTAATGCCATACGATTCGATTTTTCAGATGCAAAAGCATGGGTTTGCACTCGATACAGCCCCAACAAACAACTCAATAAACAGAGTAAAACCATCACTGCCGTCATAAATGACTGACTATGTAAAAACATACTCGCCGCAACAAATAAAGCAAAGTTAAACAAAATGATCACATCACGCTGCGTTTTTGTTTCTAAGGCTTTAGCAAAGAGAAAGATACTTAAAACGGCTACGCCCGCTTCCACCCCTAAAAAGCTTTGATAACTCCAAAAAGTGACCGCTAGAGCAACAAAGGTCAAAATGTAAGTTGCCCATTTCGGGAAATAGTTTCCCGTAGATTTCATGAAATACCATAGACAGCCGATACAAATGGAGAAAATGACACTCAATAGCACAGGACTAAAACTTAGTTGTGTGATCCAAATCAGACTTAGTGTCAGTACAATGGCAATACGAATAGAAGAATGCATACTGTTCTCGCTATGCCTGAGCCAAAAGTAATTTGGCTTGAAGGTATTGTTCTCGCCCTATCCCTTTGGCTAATTCACTATCGGGTAAATACAGTGCATAGGCATACTGCAACTGCTCACATTGTTCAACCAAGCCCATCATTAAGCTTAATTTTTCTTCATGTGAAGGACTCGGCATATGTGCATAGTGGATTTCTAAACTGTGTTGATCCTGATGTTGTTCAAAGACCTTAATAAATAACCCTTGTCCTTGTGCCACTTGTTTCCATGAAACCGCCTGTAAAGAGTCACCCTCTTTAAAATTTCGCAATTCTCGGAATTCATCCATGTCCGGTTCAAAACTGTGCTGTTGCTGTTTATTTTCTGCCGCTAAAGACTTAGCTTTAGGCGCAATCCACAGGGTTTTCTGAATGAAAAAATAACTCCAAGCGCGAACGAGACCAAATGGATAAGTCGAATATATTTTAATCTCTGGAAAACTAAACTGTCCGCGCTCTTTTGGAAAAAAATTTAAATCGACCACCTGATGGGTATCTTGAATAAACAACTGTTCTATATGATCAGCATAAGCGAGCCAAAGATATCGAGGCTGTGAATGATGTTGTTTGAAATGCATTTGTAATTGCAATGCACTCTCAACCTGCCCTATTTCAGGTAATACAAGTTCAATACTTAACCCATGTAGCTGCTTAAAGGTCAAATAAAAACTCATACACAGCACAGCACTGATTAAAAAACAAAAAGCTAAAATTAAGTTATTGGCATAATTCACCCCAGCAATAAAGGTGATTAAAATCAGCACCACATACAAATATCCTTGCTGATAAATAAACACCAGTACATCTTTTTGGGTCAGTTGTTTTTCAGCTTTAAATTGAAAGCGTTTATTTATCCAGTTTTGCCACAGCATGCGTCAGCTTATCCTATCAGTGAACTTTGACTTGCTTCATGAGCTGCTCAGTTTCAGCTTCACCCAGCCCAATACGATGCGCGGTCACTGCGACAAATACAGCCTGCACATCATCCGGTGTAACAAATGCACGGGCTTTAACCACAGCATATGCTTGTGCTGCTTTCTTCAAAGCCAGTACGCCACGAGTCGATAAACCATGTCGACCTTTACGGGTCTCAGCCGCCAAATCTAAAATATAATCCAAGACTTCTTCAGATAAATAAATCTGTGGCACCAACACTTGTAAGGTGAGAATGTCTTGTTCAGAGAATACAGTCATCAACTGCTGAATCAAATCATGACGGGATTGTTGCTGCAATAAAGCCTTTTCTGCCTGACGTGATGGATAACCCAAAGATAAACGCATAAGAAAACGGTCGAGCTGAGACTCTGGTAGTGCATAGGTTCCACTTTGAAAAAGTGGGTTTTGCGTTGCAATTACCCAAAAAGGCTGCGGTAGTACATAACGATTTGCATCGATTGTCACCACACCCTCTTCCATCGCCTCTAAAAGTGCACTCTGTGTTTTCGGACTACAGCGGTTAATTTCATCTGCAAGTAAAATTTGAGTAAAAATTGGCCCTTGCTTAAACTCAAACAGATGTTCTTTTTGGTTAAACATATTCACCCCAATCACATCACTTGCCAGCATGTCATTGGTAAACTGAATCCGTTTAAATTGAAGACCCGCCAAATGCGCCAAGCTACTGGCCAAAGTGGTTTTGCCTAAACCGGGCAAGTCTTCAAATAAGATATGCCCACCAGCTAACAGGCTGCATAAAGCCAATTGGGTTTGTTGATCTTTATCTAAAACGATTTGATTGACTTGATTGAGGAATTCTTGGACTTTTGGATAAAAAACACTTAACTGTGATTCATCCAGCATGCCATGTTGCTGCGTTTCTACCGTTTTTTCTTTTCCCCAAAGCACCTTATTCTCCCCAATCAAAATATAAATCAAGGTTTAACATACAGGTTTTTCAACCATACTCAAAGGTGATCCTTATAAATCTTCAATGATTTGCGTATGTATAACCTCCCTCGCCTCAAGCTATTGTTTCGCTGCAGATTTCAACTGATCTTTTAAAGCATCTGCGCTCATTGAAAATGATGGTGATGATTTCTCTGATTGCTTAATCAATGCTATGAGTCGTGCATTGATTGGCGCCTGTCTACCAGATTGCTCTGCGAGTTTTAGAACCTCACCATTAATCCAATCGACCTCTGTGGGACGACCTGCAATTAAATCATCTTGCATAGATGACCGAGCCAATGGATCGATTGCCAACATTTTACGACTTAATAATTTAAATAATGGATTGGGTAAACTTAGCAATTTTGGAATCAAATGGGTCGGAACTACGGTTAACTTTGCAGGTTTAATCTGAGCACAATCAAGCAGTTCTAAAGCTTCCTGCTGCGCCATTGCCACACATTGGCGATATTTACGAATCGACAATTGTTCCTTTAACGGTTTTTTTGACAGTGCATTAATTGAATTATTTAAATTAAGTAAAAGCTTGGCCCACTGCACAGCCAGCATGTCTTTTTCAAAAACAATCTCTAAACCTGCTTTTTGAAATGCATTTTCAAGCAATTTTTGATTTGGATATTGCTTAACACTTAATGCACCAGAGGTACCTTGATGATAATGCCCAGCTTCTTGCGTGGCGACGTTAAAAGGAACCATCCCCTCTAAAACCATCGGCCCTTGCAAAACCCTTTTTAAAATAGGGACATTACTTAAACCATTTTGAAAGCTGATGATCAGCGGTGTTTTAACCCCTAAATATTCTTTGAGTTCATGCGCAACTTGTTCGGTTGCCGCCGATTTCACACAAATAAAAATAACATCGGCATCCACAACCTGAGTAGGATCGGTCGTTAGTTTGAGTTGATGAGGTGCAAGTTTGATCTTTTTGCCTAAATAATCAGTTAAGACTAAGCCCCATTGGGAAAGCTCTGCATGAATACGTGGACGCGTGATAAAAGTAACATCACTACCTGCAGCAACCAACCTTCCGCCTAAATAACACCCAATGCTTCCAGCACCATAAATATATATTTTCATTCAATTTCCCTTTGCAAACATTCCAGTATTTTAAGAGCTATAACAATCACAAGCTGTAAAATATACGACATGAACCTTTTATTTCTCACACTCCGTGTTCGTTATGATTTAATCTACGATGCAACCACTTGCTTCATGTAAAAAAGTACACTGTAGAATCTAATACGTACAACTGCATGTAATTGAGTATTTTCACTCGATTTTTAACAAAAAAACGGCACCGAAGTGCCGTCTTTCAATTGATTCATTATATTAACAAGGGCACTTTTTCATGCCATTCGTTGCAGATGGATAACGCGCATCCACACAGTGACGATAAAAAGTTTTAGCATCCATCGCTTCTAAATCAGGATGGTGCTTTTTCATATGCTCCAAATAGTTTGGATAATCAGGCACCCCCACCATCAAGCGAAAACTTTGCTGCAAACGTTGCCACAATGTCGCAATTCGAGACCAATTTTTAGGGTTCAGAATCAAATCTTTCTGCGACATCACGGTCATTTTAATGATTTTATAAATCATCGTTTTTCCACTTTTAGCAAATTTTAGATTCATCTGACTCTCCTTAATGTCCAGCTTTTGATGGCTGAATGTCTTCAGGATCACGATAAATGGCTTCTGCTTCATGCACAGTCGGAACTGGGCTTGCCAATGCACGACGAATCACTTTAATCGCAGCAAACAGCATCACAATCGCCACAATCATAAAGAAGCCACACAGTGCAGCATTGATCTGATTCGACATCGCAACGGTTTGCATTTCAGCAACCGTTTTTGCTGGTGCTAAAATTTCATTGTTTGCAATTGCATTGTTAAAGCGTTCAGCTTGTGCCAAGAAACCAATTTTTGGATTTTCGTGGAAAATTTTCTGCCAGCCCGCTGTCATACAGGTTACCAACAAGAATATGGTCGGGATAATCGTGACCCATACATATTTCTCTTTCTTCATTTTGAAGAGGATAACCGTACCTAAGATCAATGCCATTGCCGCAAGCATCTGGTTACCCACACCAAACAGTGGCCATAAGCTATTGATGCCCCCGAGCGGATCGACGACACCTTGGTAAACAAAGAAGCCCCACCCTGAAACCGCAACTGCTGTACCCAACAAGTTTCCGAAAAAGTTATGTGAGTTTTTCACCGCAGGAATCACAATCCCAACTGTGTCTTGCACCATGAAACGACACGCACGCGTACCCGCATCAACTGCTGTTAAAATAAATAGTGCTTCGAATAAAATGGCAAAGTGATACCAAAACGCCATCATTTCACGGCTATTGAAAATTTCCGTAATGATGTGAGCCATACCAATAGCAAAAGTTGGCGCACCGCCAGTACGTGAAAGAATGGTACTTTCACCCACTTCTTGAGCCAGTAAAGTTAATGTTTCTGGAGTAACAACAAAACCTAAGTTACGAACAGCTTCAGCTGCGGTGTCTACACTTGTACCCAGTAAAGCGGCTGGTGAGTTAATCGCAAAATACACACCCGGATCAAGCACTGCGGCACAGATCAGAGCCATGATTGCAACAAATGACTCCATGAGCATACCGCCATATCCGATCATTCGAATATCACGTTCATTGTTCACAAGTTTCGGCGTGGTTCCTGACGACACTAAAGCGTGGAAACCTGAAATTGCGCCACAAGCAATGGTAATAAATAAGAATGGGAACATTGAACCTGCAAACACAGGGCCAGTACCATCAATAAATTGCGTGAATGCTGGCAACTTCATTTCAGGCATTGCGAAAATAATACCGACTGCCAAGCCTGCAATAACACCAATCTTTAGGAAGGTTGATAAGTAATCGCGTGGCGCAAGCAATAGCCACACAGGCAGTGCCGAAGCCACGAAACCATAAATAATCAGTGCCCATGTCAACTGAGTGCCCGACAGTGTAAAGAATGCACCCCAATATGGATGCTGTGCAATATTTTCACCGTAGACAATACCGAGCATCATCAAAACGAAACCAATAATAGATACTTCTGCAATTTTACCCGGGCGGATAAAACGCATGTAAATCCCCATAAAGAGCGCAATTGGAATTGTTGCTGCAATACTAAATACGCCCCATGGGCTGTGTGCAAGTGCTTTGACCACGACCAGTGCCAAAACAGCAAGGATAATAATCATTACCCCCAATGCACCAAGCATGACCACAATACCTGCAAAAGTTCCAAGCTCTTGCTTTGCCATTTCACCGAGTGAACGTCCATCACGACGGGTAGAAATAAACAACACCAAAAAGTCTTGTACTGCCCCTGCAAGCACGACACCGACAAGTAACCAAATCGTGCCAGGTAAATAGCCCATTTGCGCTGCTAAAATAGGCCCTACTAATGGACCTGCACCGGCGATCGCTGCAAAGTGATGTCCAAATAGAACGCTTTTGTTGGTTGGAACATAGTCCAGACCATCATTCAAACGATGTGCGGGAGTTAAGCGCCGTTCATCAAGCTCAAAAACTTTATTTGCAATAAATAAACTATAGAAGCGATAAGCAATACTATAAATACAGCCCGCAGCAAGTACGAGCCAGATGGCATTGACATGCTCACCACGACTCAGTGCCAATATCCCAAAAGAGACTGCACCGACGATGGCTACCAGTAGCCAGATGATTTTTGAAGTCAGGGTTGACTTAGGCTGAACAGATTCCATTTCAATCCCTCATATTTGTTGCATTCAATCAGCGTCTTTAATTATTCGAGGTACTGCTGTTTTCCTTTGCGACTTTACTCTGCATCTCCTTGTTTTGATCTAATACTTTGGCATAAAAAAAGGGATGATTTTCATCATCCCTTCAGATAATAGTCTATTTTTAAACCATTATGCACGTTCTAAATAATCGCCAGTACGAGTATCTACACGAACGCTTTCTTCTTGCTGTACAAATAATGGAACACGTACTACAGCACCTGTTTCCAATTTTGCAGGTTTACCACCACCGCCAGAAGTATCACCACGTACACCCGGATCAGTTTCAACAATTTTCAAAACTACGAAGTTTGGTGGGTTTACTGTTAATGGCACGCCATTGAACAACATAATGGTACATTTTTCATTTGAATCGTCTTTTAACCATTTTGCAGCATCACCCATTGCTGTTTTGTCAGCAGCGATCTGTTCAAATGATACAGGATCCATGAAGTTCCACATTTCACCGTCGTTGTACAAGTATTCCATTTCTACTTCTACAATGTCAGCCGCTTCTAAAGAATCACCAGACTTAAATGTTTTTTCTAAAACTTTACCAGAACGTAAATTACGTAATTTTACGCGGTTAAATGCTTGACCTTTACCTGGCTTTACATATTCATTTTCCATGATTGAACATGGGTTACCATCAAGCATAACCTTAAGGCCTGACTTGAAATCATTCGTAGAATAATAGGCCATGACTGGCGCACTCCAAACTAACTAACTTAAATATTTATGTCTTTATCTTAGACACCAAAGCTTTGAAAAGCAGGGCCATAAAGATAGGGCATCTTTTTTGATGCCTCGTATTGTAAATGAGCAAGGTGTTATGAAGCAATGAAAATCCACTGCCTATAAGCCGAAGATCTTGATAAAATAGCCCCGTTCCGCGTGTTTTTGTGTATTGAAAAAGCCTTTTTAGACCGCACACATCCGAACAACTCGTTTCGACATCACCCGATTTGATGACCTAACTTTCTTTTGACCTAGTATTTGACCCCTTATTGCATGACTCATTATTTGTACCAAGAGCAAAATTGGCAAGCTCAACTCAGTGATTTAATTACTGACCCTTTAGAATTACTTAATATTCTAGAGCTTTCTCCTGAGCAACTGCTGTCAGGCGCACTGCTTGCATCAACCCAATTTAAACTCCGTGTTCCCCGTGCTTTTGTGACAAGAATGCAAAAAGGCAATCCGCTTGATCCTCTACTCCTTCAAGTCCTGCCCCATCATCTTGAGCTTGAAGAACATCCCGACTTCGTGACCGACCCATTGGGTGAGGAGCAAGCCAACCAACAGCCCGGTGTTTTGCACAAATATAAAACTCGTTTCTTACTTACGCTAACTGGGGCATGTGCTGTTCATTGTCGTTACTGTTTTCGCCGACATTTCCCCTATCAAGAGAACCTGCCAAAGTCAGAAGATTGGATCAATATTCAACACTATATTCAGTCGCAACCTGACATTAATGAAGTCATTTTGAGTGGCGGAGACCCCTTAACGCTGTCCAATCGTAAAATAAAATTATGGATTGAACGCCTAGAAAGTATTCCTCAACTTAAATTTTTGAGAATTCACTCACGAGTTCCTATCGTAATGCCTAACCGTGTCGATGATGAGCTAATTTCCATCTTAAAAAACAGTAGGCTGCGCATTATTCTAGTGGTACACTCAAATCATGCATCGGAATTGGATGATCTTACCTGCCGTCAATTACAGCAATTAGTCGCAGAAAAAATCACCGTTTTCAATCAGGCGGTTTTATTGAAAGGGGTCAATGATCACGTTCAAATTTTGACAGATTTGAGCTACCGTTTATTCGATGCAGGTGTATTGCCATACTATTTACATGTTTTAGATAAAGTAAAAGGGGCTCACCATTTTGATTTAAACCCGCAAAACATTGATTTGCTGTATCAAGGATTATTGGCGAATCTACCCGGCTATCTGGTTCCCAAGCTGGTCAGGGAAATTGCGGGAGAAAAGAATAAGACACCACTTTTCGGGGTTTCAACTTTTTGAGTTAAATAATAACGATGATGACGACGAGTACTTCAGATATCTTCCAAAAACCAACTGAATTAAAGTTGGATAAGCTTAGTTTTTGCCCAAGCACAGTCAAAGGCTTACAAGAATGGTTAGCAAACTTATCCATTTTACAATTGGGTGACTCTTCTCGTTCCTTATTTCAAGCATTACTTGAAGTCTCCGAACTTCAAGCCAGCGAAACACTTCGCTTTGATTTAGTTCAAGTGCTGCATCCAAATTTGGAAAATGTGCTTACCAGTTTAGAGAAACATTTTTTTAATCAGGGCCTCATCACCACTGATCGAAATGACCATATTATTGAGCTTGCCTTATTAATGCGTAGTCATTTTGCCAAAGTCTATATCGACATTGCAAAACGTGTTTCTCAGCAAATCACTCAAAATAAGTTTTCTCTATTTGCTTTTAACCAAAAAAAGAACCTACAAACGGCTCGGACCGTATCGAGTTATTACGCTTTACAACAACTGTCCCTGTTGTTGTACCAACAACACTTGCTCTATAGCTCCCCGATTCCGGGGCAGTGGCTAGCAGCTCATCAACTCTTGGATTCTGCTATTCAAAATAACTTCTATTTGACCAACATTAATCAAATACAAGGCACGCAGCATCAACTGAGCAATATTAGTCAAGCCTATGCGCAGCTCATTCTATTGGATATTTTTAATACCCATCAAATCCGTCCAGGTGAGATTCAAGGGCTGTTTTTGTGTAGCTTTGATTGGGCGAAACTGATTCAAATTTTACCTAAAGAAACAACCTTATCTCGCTATATTGTCGATGCATCAAAAGATTATCCACCAACTTATAATTCTCAAAAAAACAGTCACATTCAACCGAATATTTTTATCTCGACGCAAGCCCTGCTTGATCATCTCTCAGAGATGCAAACCAAACGCGCCGAGCCACTGTCGCGCGATGAGAAGATTTTCCTTACCCCTGCTCTGCATTTTCACATTCATAACTTATTGACTAATAATATTGAACGTAAGCATGAACGTTATGAATACTCGGCCCAATTACAAATTTGTTTTGGCCTGTCAGTCGCACATTTCTATTTGTCTAAAGGCAAGAACTTTAATGAAACTTTAGAGCTAGAAGGCAACTACAACTTTCAGAATGAAAGTCACGTAATCAACTCCATGAACAGTAATATTCCTGTGGAGACGAGTTCTGCTCGTATGATTGATCGTGAGTCGAAACAAATCTACCCTGCCGAAGTTTTAGATATTAGCGTGAATGGTTACCGTATCCGCTGGACTGGACCAACACCTGCGCATTTAAAAACAGGTGAGTTTATTTTGGTTCAAGAAAATGCGCATAGCCAATGGCGCGGTGGTGTGATTCGCTGGATTAAACAATCAAGTGAAAAAAGCTTGGAACTAGGGTTAGAAATCTTAGCGCAAGATCTTTTCCCATGTGCCGTTATGGTAAAAACAGACCGAACCACTCAGAACTATCAACCTGCGTTATTGGTACAAACGTCCCAGCTAGATGAAGTACAGACTAGTCTCATTGTCCCGGGTTCGAATATGTACCGAGAAAAACAAACCATTCACTTACGCCTAGGTGATGAAGATCTTAAAATTTATTTAGTAAAAGCACATTTAATTACACAAAGTTTTATTCGTTTTGATTATGAATTGTTGAATGACCAACAAGAACCATTGGTTCAAAGTTTTATTCAAAAGCAAATGAATGCTATTAAGAATCACGATTTATGGGAAGCATTGAAGTGAGAAATCCATTATTATCTAAAAAGTTAAAACGTACGGAAACACGTTTACTCATTATTGATGATAATCAGATCCGTTATAACCAAATTCGTGACCTTTTAACTTCTAGTGATCATCAAGTTCATGCCACTTTACTGGATGACTTACAAAACTTTGAAAAACAGCTTCATCTGCCTTGGGATGTGGTGATTTTTGGTCGGGCTTATGACCTAAAGTATGAACAAGCACTGACTTTGATTCGTAACTCTAACCAAGTCAATTTACCGCTGATTTTATTAAAGCCCGATGAATATCAATCAACCCAATACGCAAGTTTTATTCGTAAAGGGGTCTATGATATTTTGGACTTAGAAGAAGCGGATAACTTTTACTTAGGTCTACTGCGTGCACTGTCATTAAGTCGTTTATTGCAAAGCCAACAACAACTCATGAATGAGCTTGAAACAGCGCAAAACCAAGCACAGGCCTTAGTTGAAGAAAGCAATAAAGCCATTGCTTTAATTCAAGAAGGGATTCATGTTTCAGCCAATGCTGAATACTTACAACTGTTCGGCCTAAGCTCTGAGGACGATATTATCGGTCAACCCCTGCTTGATATTCTCCAGCCGAAAGATGTAAACGATTTTAAAATCCGTTTTAAGAAAATTTCACAAGGTCAGTTTGATTTAGGTGCTTTTGAAGTTGCTACTCTCAATAGCAATGCCCAAACTCAAAACCCTTTAAAAGTTGAGTTTTTAGCCGCACCTGAAGATGATGCGCTCCAACTGACGATTGAAGCCGAATCTGAACGCTCTGCTGCTCCATCAGTCAACACTGAAAATCATGCGATACAACCTAATACGTATCAACAAATTAACCGTGCTATCACCAAACAGCCTTCTGATCAGAATGCCTTGGTTAGCTTTGCACTCAGCTCTTGTCCAGATGAAATTTTTAAAGCCACCTGGGCAACTACGCGTGATTATTTTAACAATATTTACAGCTTTTTAAATGAACAGACTCATATTCCTCTATTTAAGGCGGGTGGGCAAACCATCGTTGGTTTATTCCAAGCGGAAACACAGGCCAAACTCGAGTCTAAGCTGATTGCGTTAAATGCGCTCACCAAACCACAACTCATTACGGTAGAAAATAATAGCTATCCCGTAAATTTACGCATTGGCTATACTTTGTTGAAAGGTGAAATTTCAAATCTAGATCAGTTTGAAAACTTATTATGCTCAGCCTTTAAAACCGCTTTACCGACCAATCAAGAGGATTGCGAAATTGAGCAAAGAGCCAGTATTGACATGCCTGTGATTGAGTTGATTAACCCTACTGTCAGCGATACTTTAGACACTCAAAAAACAGCAAATGAGCCTACGGTACTTAAAGCTTTACATCTAGCTTTAGAGCGTGGTGAGATTCATCTTAAATATCAACAGCTTTACGATAAAGAAGACACCAATTTATATACCTATGAGGTCACCAGTGGCTTTATTTATGGCAATACGTGGAAAGATATATCGAGCCTCAAAGAGTTAAGTGAAGATCACGAACTTTCTATTAAACTTGACCGCTGGATTTTAGTTGAGTCGTGTAAACAGCTACACAATTTTATCACTCAGTATCCTGAAGCAAAGTTGATTGTAAACTTAAACAAAGCTGTACTGTTGAATGACCGCTCTTTCCCTGAATTTATCGCCAAACTGATTACCATTGTACGCAGTAAGTTAAGTCATCCAATTATCCTACAGTTTTCTGAAGATGATATCAGCCAAAACATTGCTGAAGCGCAAAAATACATTGCCCAGCTTCGCCAATATGGTGCTGAAGTTTCGATTCGTGACTTTGGTAATAGCATTTATAGTGAATCTATTCTACGTCAGCTCGATATCAACAATCTCACCTTACATGAAAACTTAACTCGCATGCTCAGTAGCGACGCCAACACGGAAGAATTGCAAGAAAAAGTTGCTGTATATCATCAATTGAAAAACATTCAAATTATGTTGCGTGATCTGAATGATATGACGTCGTTTGCCAATGCATGGAATGTCGATGCCCGCTTTATTCAAGGCGATTATTTCCAGAAGAAACTCGATCATCTGATTGACGTTCAGGATCAGTAAAGGTTAAACCTTGGATCATAGCCTCTAAATTTCAAGACCTCTATATGAGGTCTTTTTATTTATGATCTAGCTATTGGGCCTATGATTCTGTATCCAAATCATAGACATAAAAAAACGGGCAAATGCCCGTTTCTTACTTTTGCTATTAGTCGCGTTTGATAGAACGTGACATGCCAGCAAAACGTTGTTTGAACTTGTCGATACGACCGCCAGTATCAACGTTCTTTTGCTTACCAGTGTAGAATGGGTGGCAAGCTGAACATACGTCTAGGTAAACAGTTTCTTTACCAAGTGCTGAACGAGTTTCGATTACGTTACCGCAAGAACATGTAGCAACTAAAGTTTGGTATTTTGGGTGAATATCGGCGCGCATCGTCGATTACTCCATAAAAATTAAAGAAGGTTTTGCTGTCATCGCAATTGATCACTCTCAAAATTGAGGAAAGGGCTACTTTAAGTAGCAGATCAACACCATAACAGACCATTCTTTTGGCCCACCGAGACGGATACCGTCAGAGCTAAGCACAACAAGTGGCAAATATTATACGAGATATAGTATCAGATAGCCAATTATTCTTTCGTTTCAATTTCAGATTGCTTGGCCCAATAGTTAGCAATAATCCCACACACCATCAGCTGTATTTGATGAAAAATCATAATCGGTAAAACAATCATCCCCAAAGGTTGTCCAATAAAAAGAATCTGTGCCATTGGAACACCACTGGCTAAGGTCTTTTTTGAACCACAGAAAAAAATGGTTTTCTGATCGGCACGGTTAAAGCCCAACCAACGTGGTAAAAACAACCCAAGCAACATAATAATCGTCAATAAGACTGAACACACAATAATCAATAGGATTAACGTACCAACACTCACCTCTTGCCATAGACCCGCTACCACAGCACCGCTGAAAGCACCGTACACCACCATCAATATCGACCCCTGATCGAATGCTTTGACGATGCTTGGCATTTTTTGCATATACGGAAAGACATATGGTCGAAGTAACTGTCCAAGGACAAACGGAACCAGCAGCAATAAAGTGATTTGAAGTATAGACGAGGTTGGATCAAAACCATGCTCTGATTGCCCCAAAATGAAAAAGGCCACCATCACAGGGGTAATAAACATCCCGATCAAATTTGAGAATGACGCACTACATACCGCCCCAGCCACATTGCCTTTCGCGACCGAAGTAAACGCAATTGAAGACTGTACTGTCGATGGCAAAAAGCACATAAACAAAAAGCCCCAATACAACTCCTGCCCAAGTAGCGGCACCAATACAGGTTTTGCAAGCAAACCTAAAACGGGAAAAAGGATGAAGGTAAATGCAAAAACCAACGCATGCAGTTTCCAATGCATCATGCCCTGAATCACTGCTTCACGGGATAACTTAGCACCATGTAAAAAGAATAATATGGCAATCGCAACCGTCGTAAGTACGCTAAACACACTTGCAGCCTGACCAGAAATTGGAGCAAAGCTAGCTAAGAGCACCATAACAAAAAGTAATAGCGTAAACCGATCAAATGCCAATAATTTCAACATACCAACATCCTGTCATTCCTCTAAAAATGAAAAAGCCCAGTGACTAATTTACCTTTGGGTAAATTCATCTTACTGAGCTATATAAATAAAGCTAGCTTTTACAGGATATGTTCAATATTTTTTTAATTAATACTGTGCATACGCGCTGCATATGACCTAATAACGGCTTAGTTATTACGTGCATTATTATCTTGTTGAATCAGTTCAATTTTATAACCATCCGGATCTTCTACAAAGGCAATAACCGTTACACCACCCTTCATTGGTCCAGCTTCACGCACGACATTGCCACCGCGTGCTTTGATTTCCTCACAAGCTTTATATGCATCGTCTACAGCAATGGCAATATGACCATAAGCATTGCCCAATTCATAACTGTCCGTATCCCAGTTATGTGTCAGCTCTAAAACCGTATGATTTTCTTCATCGCCATAACCCACAAATGCCAAAGTAAAACGACCTTCTTCATAATCACGCTTACGAAGCAAAGTCATACCAAGCACTTCAGTATAGAACGCCAAAGATTGTTCTAAATTGCCTACACGTAGCATGGTATGTAGCATGCGCATTGGAATTTTCCTCATGATTTATTCTCAGCCCCCAATATAGGCAAAGCCGTCCTATATTTCAAACCTCAACCACAAAAAAAGCAGCCACAAGGGCTACTTTTTTCATTCGAAACAAATCGATGCTTTAACTTTGCTCAGCGGCATGCTCACGTAGAAGTTTCGCCACCCAGACCACTAAGATTAAAATTGGGATTCCAATGAGTGTGGTCAGCAAGAAGAAATTTGGATAGCCAATATTGGACACAATTGTCCCTGAATATCCACCTAGTATTTTAGGTGTCAACGTCATCAATGAACTAAAAATCGCATACTGAACAGCAGTGAAAGATACGCTGGTCAAACTTGATAGAAATGCAATAAATGCAGCACCAGCTAAACCTGATGCCAAGTTGTCGACAATAATCGCAAAATACAGCCAGTTTGAACTATATTCCTTAATCACCTTCCCTTTAACTTCTAACTGCCCATCAACTGCTTTATTCAAATTAATCGGTTGAAGATCAAAATCTAAAGTTACAGATTTTGCAGCTGCGGGATCCACCTGATAATTCAGCGCAGTGTGTTGTTGCGCACGCTCATTTTGCATCAATATGGCATTCAGCTTTTTAGAGTTTGAATCAAGAAGCAGTTGAGCAGGGATTGCTGCGCTAAACACACCTTCTTTGTCTAACTTTGCATCAAAGCTTTGACCATCTAAGCTCAATTTAATACTTTGGTTTTCAGCCAGTGTAGCAAGGTATTGACCTCGTACCACGATACTTCCTTCAGACTCTCGTTGATCAATCACGTTATCAGCCGTGATCGGAAGCAACAGTAATGCCGTAGATGCACCCGTTTGACTGATATAAGGCAATGTGACCGAGACAGGCTGTGAAGTATCATTTTGAAAACTTGCCGTTGCAGTTAGACGTTCATTTGCCTGAAGCTGCTCAACAGGAACCTTAATTGCCCATGCACCAGTCTCATCTGCTTGAGCTTTAAAACTTTGCTCACCAACATTGATCACAACATCATTTAAAGGTTGTCCTGATTTGACCAAACCAATAAAGATGAGATTGGTTGAACTGGCCAAGATTGCTCCGACAAACATCAACTTCATGATGTTCATGCGCTGCGCCAGTAGTCCTCCTAAAAATCCACCCACCAAACTAAAAATCACCCCATAAACTTTTACCGCTTCGGCAATCTGTTCTTTGGTAAAGTTTAAGTCTTGATAGAACACATTGGAGATCACACCTGCAATAATGTCGGAAATACGGTAAAAACCAATCAACAATAGCAATACCAACGCCAATTTCACGCCATAACGCTTAAAGAAGTCAGCAACAGGATTTACCCATGTTTCATAGGCCATTTGTTTGTTCACAGCGCCCATTTTGACAAGGCTTGAACCCACCATAAATGCAACCGCACCAGAGCCAATAAAACGTAAAGCTTCAAAACAAAACAATGCAAAACTATCTTTGATCGTCCAGAGCTGGATCAGCATTTCTGTTAACTTGCCTGAGTAAACATAACTCAGCACAAAACTCACCACAGATACAAAGAAAACCGCCACTAAACGATAATAATCTACGCGTTTATATTCTTTACGTACCCGATCAACTTGTGGCTCACGTATACATAAAGTGGTTGCGATCCCGACCAACATGACCGCCGCCATTGCCAAATACGTCCACTTCCATGCCTCATAAATATAGTTGCCCTTGGCTGTACCCAAATAAGCTGCTAAAAATAACGCACCTGCACCCGCAACGATCATGCCGATGCGGTAGCCTGCGTTATAAGTTGAAGCCAAAACCGTTTGCATTTGTGTTTCTGCTAGCTCAATACGATAGGCATCAATCACAATATCTTGTGTTGCAGCAGAAAAACCTAAAAGCACTGCACCCGCAGCCATTTGATAAAGATAGCTCTGACCAAGAGACGGATCTGAAAAAGCCATGATAGAAATGGCACAGATAATTAACAGTTGCGCGATCAATAACCATGCACGGCGACGACCCAATAATTTGGTCAACACTGGTACAGGTAATTCATCTACCAAAGGGGCCCAAACAAATTTGAATGAATAACCCAGAGCAGCCCAACTAAAAAAAGTCACAGCGCTCTTATCGATACCTGCTTCACCTAGCCATAAAGATAAGCTCGAGAAAATTAACAGGATTGGGATACCTGCTGAGAAACCCAAAAACAGCATGATCAACGCACGGCGATCTAAAAATGCAGTAAAGGCGGATTTCCATCCTGAAGATTGTGTTGTCATTACGTTTTTGTTGTCTTAAAACCAATGCTGCTATTCAAACCCTTAATACAATTTGTTTCAACCTGATTTATAAAATCAATGTTCTATTTTTGTCGACAAACACTGCGACTTTGCTTGATCTTTTGCATTAAACCTGTATACCTTTAAGTTTCTAACGCAATCTTTAGTTTCGGATTTCAAAGTGACCCAAAAACACGATCAAATGAGCTCTTCTTTATCTGTACCTGCATTAAATAGTCAAGAAAATCCAGAAAACAACCTTAGTTCAGCATTTGACCAACCCGAAATTCAAACGACCTTAGCAAAGACACAACTTCAAGCAGAGCAACTGACGCACACCCCTGCTCTGGATAAGATTCCAGCCTCAACCCGTCGTATTAAACCGCTCAATAATTTTTTAGGGCAAGACCGCGCACGTGCTTCAGTTGAAGCAGGTATTTCCTTACCTTATTCTGGCTATAACATCTTTGCCGTAGGGACAGCTGGCTTGGGCAAGCGCACCATGGTCAAGCGTTTACTACAACAACACGCCAAAAATATGCCGACACCGAACGATTGGGTTTACGTTTATAATTTTAAAAGCCCACGTCAACCGATTGCTTTAGAATTACCTGCGGGTCAGGCGGTAAAATTTCAAACCATGTTACATCAAACATGGCAAACCACTTTAAAGCAGCTCGAACGCCGCTTTACTGCTGAAACCTACCACAACCGTATAGAAGCCATTCGCCAACAAACAGGTGATGTTCAGCAACAAGCCTTGATTGAATTGACCCAAGAAGGCGAAGAACTCGACCTCAAACTGATCTCCCGTAATGATGAACACTGCTTTATCCCTGTCCAGTATGTAGACGATAAAGTATTGGAAATGACGCAGGCCGACATCAATGCTTTAAGCTCTAAAGAACGTTCTGAAATTAATGCCAATATACGCCACATGGACAAAAAACTTGAGCGTTTAGGCATGCATTTAGGCGACTTGGAGGAGGATGCCCGCGATAAGGTTCAAGTGTTGAACCGCGATATTGCCAAGCAAGTTTTGTTGCCTAAAGTCGAACAGTTACTCAGTAAATTTGCTGAGGTTGAAGGCTTAAAAGACTATTTAAAATATTATGCTGAAGACATTATTAACAATGTCGAAGTGGTGCTCGAACAAGAAGAAGATGACTTTACGCCTGGCCTGTTTAGTCGTATCCCTTCGCGCTACCAAGCCAATGTCATTGTGTCACATAAACCCAATGCTGGCGCACCGGTTATTTTTGAAGACTTCCCAACACACTACAATTTGCTTGGCCATGTAGAGCAACTGACTCAACATGGCACCATTACTACAGACTTTACCTTAATCCGCCCGGGGACATTGCATAAAGCCAATGGTGGTTTTTTAATGTTAGAAGCAGAACAACTGCTTGAACAGCCTTATGCATGGCAAGGTCTAAAACGTGCTTTAAAATCAGGCCAATTAAAACTTTCTTCACTTGAGCATATGTTGACACTGACAGGAAGTATCTCAATTGAACCTGAGGCAATCCCGCTGAATTTGAAAGTAGTTTTACTGGCTGAGCCTGAAATTTACTATGAAATACTCGAAGTAGAGCCTGAGCTTGGCAGTGTCTTTAAAATCCGTGCCGACTTTACTGATACGTTGCAGCGTAATGAGGTGAATGAACAAGCCTATATGCAGCTGATCGCAGACTATGTACAGGCCGATAAATTACTTCCTTTCGATCGATCTGCGCTTTCTGCACTTTTAACTGATTCTAGCCGTCAAGCCGAAGATCAAAGCTCCTTATCTCTACATGCCCTCACATTGGGTGATTTGATTCGTGAGGCGCATCATCACGCCTTTCAATCAGGCGATAAAATGGTCTCGGATCAACACATTAATATGGCATTAGATCATCGCAAATATCGCTTAGGCTATTTACGTGAGCTCTATTGGCAGGATTTGTCACGTGGTACGCAGCTCATCGAAACACGCGGACACCGTCTCGGTCAAATTAATGCACTTTCGGTCATTCACTATGCAGATGTTGAGTTTGGCTTACCATCACGTTTAACAGCCTCTGTGTATCAAGGCGGTGGTGATATTCTGGATATTGAGCGTAGCGTCGAACTCGGTGGCTCTCTGCATGCGAAAGGTGTGCTATTGATGTCATCGTTCTTAAAAGCACATTTCGGGCGTGAGCAAACGCTACACTTCTCTGCCGCACTTGCCTTTGAACAAAGCTATGGCCAAGTCGATGGTGACAGTGCTACGGTTGCAGAGCTGTCTGCTTTAATCTCTGCAATTAGTCAGCTACCGATTGATCAGTCTTGGGCGATTACTGGCTCAATGAACCAATTGGGTCAAGTTCAACCAATTGGTGGTGTCAATGCTAAAATTGAAGGTTTCTTTGATGCATGTAAACTTCAAGGTTTAACTGGTAAGCAAGGTGTGATTATTCCACGTCAAAATATGCAGCATTTAATGTTACGTAAAGACGTGATTGAAGCGGTTTCAAATGGCCAGTTCCACATTCATGCTATAGATACGATTGATCAAGCGCTTGAACTACTTATGGCTCGACCAGTCGGCACTTTAGACAAGAAAGGACGCTATACCAAGAAGTCTATTTATGCGGCGGTGATGGATCAGCTAGATTATTGGCAAGCCATTGAAGATGGTGCTGAGTTTGAAGAAGAGCCGAAGAAAAAGAAAAAAAAGAAGAAGGACAAAAAAAAGGCAAAAGCTGAAAAGAAGACCGTTGCAACTGAAAATGCAGCGGAACACACTTCTGAAGCCATAAGCACAGTAACTACAGCGGATTAACCCTTTCCCTCAAACAAAAAAAAAGCGCCTCAATGGCGCTTTTTTTACAACTGAAGATTAAGCTTCAGGTGCTGGACTATGCTGCTCAACTAAAGGTTGTAATTCACCTTTTTGGAACATGTCTAGAATAATGTCACTACCACCAATCAACTCACCGTTGATCCATAACTGTGGGAATGTAGGCCAGTTTGCAATTTGTGGTAACAAAGCACGAATATCTGGATTTTCAAGAATATTCACATAAGCAAACGGACGACCAATTTGACTAAGCGCTTCTACAGCACGTGCAGAGAAACCACATTGTGGAAACTGTGGGGTGCCTTTCATATAAAGAAGTACAGCGTGTTTTGCAATTTGGTCACGAATTAACGCTTCGGTATCGCGTGCTTGTTCAGTCATTGATCAATCCTCAACTAATCTAACCCGCATTATACCCAAAACGTAGAAAAACAGTATGCCTAAAGCAATATTTCGACTTTTATTTAGATTTAGGCTTTAAAACTACAAGCATAATTGCTTAATATTGGATTTCACTTACCCTCTAACAGATAAGAGTTAGTCATGAATAACATTACCCTTGCTCCTGTACAAACTGATCAACCCTCTCATTTGATGCCAGTATTTGGCCGTCAGCCGATCAGCTTTGTCCGAGGTCGAGGCTCTTATCTGTACACAGAAGATGGTACTGAATACTTTGATGCGCTAACGGGTATTGCAGTCTGTGGTTTAGGCCATGCTCATCCTGTCATTGCAGAAGCGATTGCAGAACAAGCTGCAACGCTCATTCATACTAGCAACTTGTTTGAAGTGCCTTGGCAAACGGCTGCAGCACAAAAACTTGCTGAAGTTGCTGGCATGGAAGAAGTGTTCTTTTCAAACAGTGGTGCAGAATCCAATGAAGGTGCAATCAAAATTGCCCGTAAATTTGGCTACATGCAAGGCATTGCCAATCCAAAAATCATTGTTGCAGAGCACTCATTCCATGGGCGTACCATGGCAACTTTATCGGCAACAGGCAACAAAAAAGTCCAAGAAGGCTTTGGCCCATTGGTTGAAGGTTTTATTCGTGTCCCATTCGGCGACATTGAAGCCATTGAAGAAGCTGCAATCCATCATCCTGACATTGTCGCAATCTTTGTCGAACCAATTCAGGGCGAAGGTGGGGTCAACACTGCTCCGCAAGGCTTTAGCTACTTGGAAGAGATTCGTCAGATCTGTAATCAGCATAACTGGCTGATGATGTTGGACGAAGTTCAAACTGGTAATGGCCGTACAGGCGAATACTTTGCCTACCAACACACCAACATCATTCCTGATGTACTCACCACAGCCAAAGGTTTAGGCAATGGTTTTCCCATTGGTGCGGTGATGACTCAAGGTCGTGGTGTAGGCGTGCTGACCGCAGGTAACCACGGTTCAACATATAGTGGCTCAGCATTGGGTTCACGTGTGGTATATACCATCATCGACATTATGCAAAAAGAAAATATTGTTCAAAATGCGGCTGAACAAGGTGCGTACATCGTAGAACAGCTGCGTAAGCAACTTGCCGATCAAAATGTGATTGTCCGTGGCTTTGGTTTGATGATTGGTGTGGAGCTACCAAAAGCATGTGGTGACTTGGTCAACATCGCTCGTGATGAATACCACACCATTATTAACGTTACTGCGGGTTCTGTGGTGCGTTTACTGCCGACCTTGAATATTACCAAAGATCAGGCGGATCAACTGATTGAACGTCTAGTGAAAATGATTAAAGCGTACTTAGCTTAAAACAAAAAAGTCTGGTTCTAAAATTGCTTTTTGCATATTTCGGAACCAGACTTTTAAGTTGAATCGGCCAACTAAATATTAAAGTTTTGGATCACGCATTTGAACCAAACTTGCATTGGTTTTAGTTAAGGTTTCTATCACTTTATTCATGACTGCTGGTACCAAGGCATCTGCCATTTGCGCAGCTTGTAAGCCTAACTTCTCACCTAAAGTCGGTTTCTTACGCGTTGAGATGACATAAACATCATGATCGGTCAGCAAATTAAGCAAATAAGCATCTGAAGTTTGTAACTGATCGACCAAATTCAAATCTAAAGCATCTTGACCATACCAGTGCTCACCTGTCGCTACTTTCTCAACATTGAGTTGTGGACGGTATTTTTCAACAAAGTGTTTAAACAGCACATGCGTCTGTTGTAACTCTTCTTCAAACTTCGCCTTACCTTCTGCTGTATTTTCACCAAACATCGTCACTGTACGTTTATATTGTCCTGCTGTGTACAATTCAAAATCGATATTGTGTTCTTTTAGCAGACGATTAAAGTTAGGGACTTGCGCGACTACACCAATTGAACCAACAACCGCAAAAGGTGCAGCAATAATCTGATTGGCGATACATGCCATCATATAACCGCCACTCGCTGCAACTTTATCGACACAGATAGTGAGATTGAAACCTGCATCACGTAAACGTACCAATTGTGCAGCAGCCAAACCATAACCATGCACCATACCGCCCGGGCTTTCTAAACGCACCACAACGCGATCACGCCCTGCTTTGGCTGTCGCTAAAATCAAGGTGATTTCTTCACGTAAGCTTTCTACCGCTGTTGCCGCAGTATCACCTTTAAAATCTAGAATATAAACTTTTTGATTGGCCTTTTTACGGTGACGCGACTCTTTCGCTAACTGCTGAGTCAGCTGCAATAACTCTAATTTAGAGGCTGTTGTTTGCGCAATTTTTTTACGTTGTTCATTGATGCGCGCATTTAAATGCGTAATTCGAATTTCAGCGGGAAGTTTCGGTAAATGAAATAACATAGAAATTATATTCTCTAAAATAATACGTCGATATATGACCTAGATTAGGTCAATGGCATTTTTTTTCAATAGCCATTTTTTGTTTTATTCTGTAATGCGTTATCTTTCACATTTAATCATTTACAAGATGAGTCAATATCTCAGACAGCACATCTTCGCATCTATTGTCCAATATGACTGCAATACGCAATGTCCATCATCATAGCTATTTAATCACCAAAATAAATACTCGCTCATAAAAAAACAGAGCACTTAGGCTCTGTTTTTTCAAATATTTCAAGTTGTGCGTATTAACCGAAACGACCTGTAATATAGGCTTCAGTTAACTGATGATCTGGCTGAGTGAAGACTTTCTCGGTTGAGTTCACTTCAATCAAGTCACCTAAATGGAAGTAAGCGGTACGGTCTGATACACGTGCAGCCTGCTGCATCGAGTGTGTCACAATTGCAATCGTATACTGCGTTGAAAGCTCAGAAATAAGCTCTTCCACTTTCGCTGTTGCAATCGGGTCAAGCGCTGAACATGGCTCATCCATCAGAATCACTTCTGGACTTACCGCAATGGTACGTGCAATACATAAACGCTGCTGCTGACCACCCGACAAGCCCGTGCCCGGTTGGTTTAAACGGTCTTTGACTTCGTCCCAAAGGCCCGCTTTACGTAAGCTGTTTTCTACAATTTCTTCTAAGTCATACTTATCACGCGCCAAACCATGCAGTTTAGGGCCATAAGCCACGTTATCAAAAATTGACTTTGGGAATGGGTTTGGTTTCTGGAATACCATACCTACTTGAGCGCGAAGCAGTACCACATCTAGGTTTGGGTCATAAATATCTTGATTATCCAACATCACTTTACCCGTCACACGACAGCTATCAATGGTGTCGTTCATACGGTTCAAAGTACGCAAGAAGGTCGATTTACCGCAGCCTGATGGCCCAATAAATGCAATCACTTCATTTTCGTAGATATTCAGATCAATCCCTTTAATCGCTTCAGCTTCGCCATAGTAAACATGTACATCTGAAGTGCTGAGTTTGACTTGTCCTTGTGCCTGATCTTTCTTAGCAGAAGTCTGTGTATCAAACTGCGACACAAAAGAAGTACCCTGCTGACCTGAGGTCGTATTCGGGTTTGTAAATTGAGTGTGTTCTTGATTCACTGTTTGATCCTGATCTAAGGAATTTTTAACAACGGTATTCATATTTTGCCCTCACTTACCAACGGACTTCAAATTTCTTACGTAACCAAATTGCAATACTGTTGAGTCCAATCATCATTGCAAGCAGAACAATAATCGCGGCCGCTGTACGCCCTTCGAAGAAGTTACGCAGCTCATTACCTTGCCATAAATACACTTGTACAGGTAAAGCAGTTGCTTGATCAAATGGAGTTGTAGGCACGCTTGCAACGAATGCGCTCATACCAATTAAAAGCAGCGGTGCAGTCTCACCCAAAGCATGTGCAATCCCGATAATTGAACCTGTCATGATGCCCGGTAACGCCAAAGGTATAACATGATGGAATACGGTTTGTACACGTGAAGCACCGAGCCCTAAAGCTGCCTGACGAATTGAAGGTGGTACAGCTTTCAACGATGCACGTGTCGTAATAATCACCGTCGGTAAAGTCATTAGGCTGAGTACCAAACCACCAACCAATGGCGCAGAAAGTGGTAAATGCATCCAGCCAATAAAGATCGCAGCACCGAGCAAACCAAAAACAATTGATGGAACTGCTGCAAGGTTGTTAATGTTGACTTCAATGACATCAGTGATCCAGTTTTTAGGTGCAAATTCTTCGAGATAAATTGCAGATGCCACACCAATTGGGATCGCAATAATAATCACGATCAGCATCATGAACAGCGACCCCATGAATGCCCCTGCTAAACCTGAAGTTGCAGGAGAACTACGTGAGTCTGGACTGACAAAAATGTTGGTATTAAAAGTATTTTCCATTACTCCCGAAGCTTTCATTTCATCGGCAAGTTGACGAACTTCTGGACTCAGCTGTTGCTGTTCGTCAGGCAAACTACGGTCAATATTTCCTGCAAGCCACACATCAACGTTTGCATCAGCAAGCACTTTAATATCTTCTTTTTTACCGACCAATAATGGATCATTCATCACCATATCACGCAAGCGATACGCTTCTGAACTGGTATACAAAGACGCTAAATCATCGCGTTTAGAAGCAAGTGCTGGGTCTTTTGCAATCATGGCATTCACGATTAAAGCATCCCAATCCACCATTCCGACTTCAGTTTGCCAAGCGATAAAACGCTCTTCAAACTGCGCTGGAGACTCTCCTGAGCGCTGTACAGGTTTTGGCCCTGTCGTGATAATGGCAGGGTCAAAGTATACTGGTAAACTCATGCTACTTTGCCAAAATGCAGGCAAACCTTTCGCTAAAATACTGCCGAAAAGAAGTACAACAAAGAATAAACCTGCAATCACGGCCGAGAAACCAAAGAAACGAAAGGTTTTTTCTTTACGGTGGCGCTTTGCCAATGAATTACTGATCGTTTGCTTACGCTTTTCTCGTAATTCTGCCGCATGTTGTGGATCAAATACTTGATCTGCTGTGCTATTAGAAGTCGTCATTAGTCGTACTGCTCACGATATTTACGCACGATGTACAGTGCAATAATGTTTAAACCTAAAGTGATGACAAACAGAGTTAAACCTAGCGCAAATGCCACCAGCGCTTGTGGGCTCGCAAAGTCCGTATCACCCGTAAGCTGTTTAACAATCGTTACTGTCACAGTTGAAACCGCTTCGAAAGGATTACCATGCAGTAGAGGACTGTTCCCTGCTGCTAAAACCACAATCATGGTTTCACCTACAGCCCGAGATACAGCAAGTAGAAATGCCCCTGTAATACCAGGCAATGCAGCTGGTAATACCACTTGACGGATGGTTTCAGACTTTGTCGCACCTAAGCCCAATGAACCATCACGCAATGCACGTGGCACCTGTGTGATAATGTCATCTGACAGTGAAGATACAAAGGGAATAATCATGATGCCCATGACGAAACCCGCTGTGAGTGCACTGGTTGTATTGATTTCAATACCAACCGTCTCACCCAACATTTTAAAGAATGGACCAATGATCATCAGTGCAAATACACCGTAAACAATGGTTGGAATCCCTGCGAGCACTTCAATGGTCGGTTTCGCCCATGCACGGAAACTTGGTGATGCATATTCAGCAAGATAGATCGCGATCATTAAACCCACTGGGACCGCAACCAAGAGTGCAATACCACTAACCATTAGGGTGCCCCAAAGTAGTGGCAGTAAACCATAGCTACCTTCAGCATTGCCTGAAGTACTAAATCCTGGATCCCAAACTGTACCAAAGAAAAAGTCGAGTGGACTCACAAATTGGAAGAATCGCATCGCTTCGCTGAACATCGACATCACGATACCAATCGTGGTTAGAATCGCGACACCAGAACAGAGCGCAAGTGCAACATTAATGGTTTTCTCAACTTGGTTACGAGCGCGGAACTGAGTTGCAATGCGTTTTTTTGCAGCGACTAAACCTGCCAGTGCCGCACAAATCACCACTGCAATTTTGGCAAATGTACCAATGCTTTGAAACTTCGCCAGTTGCTCCGCAGCAGCAAGCTCATACGCGGCTGGTGTATCTGTTACACCAAAACCTGAAGCAATCGCTTCCACACGGTTGATCAACACATCCGTACTAGCAGCATCTAAGGTTGCAGCGACTTGTGCTGGCACGTGATTTAACACCACATGGTTCAAAACATTTGGTTCAACAATATTCCAAACAATCAAAATTAAAAAAGCAGGGATACCACACCACAAAGCCACTAACGCACCGTAATACCCCGGACGTGAGTGTAATTTTGCAGAATTATTTCCCTTACCTGCTAAGTTACGGCTCTGACTTAAGCCCATTTGATAGGCTATGGCAATCAGTGCCAATAACACACCTATAAGTAGCAGATTCATGTATTCTCCACGGTTCTTTCAATTTTCATTATTTGAAAAAACTTAATCCTAGTAAAAAACGTCAAAGGTAGGACTTGCCTACCGTTGACTGTTTCTACGCTTAATTACTTAACCGCTTTGCCTGCTTTGAAGTTCGCAAGAACTGCTGCACGCTCTTTGTCTGACATTGAGATCAAACCAGCACGCTCAAGCTTAGAACCTTTACCTGATACTTTCTTGCTGATGAAGTATTCAGTGAATTCTTTTAAGCCTTTGATTGATTTCAAATGCTCGCCTTTCACGTAGAAGAATAGTGGGCGAGAAACTGGGTATGAACCATTCAAAATAGTCTTTTCAGATGGTACAACATTGTTCACTGTCGCTACACGTAACTTGTCACGGTTTTGGTCATAGAAACCTAAACCAAACACACCCACTGCGCTAGGCGACGTTTTTAAGCGCGCTAAAGTTTCAGTGTAGTCACCCGCAATCTCAATCACTTTGCCGTCTTTACGGAAAGTTGAACATGCTTTCTTTTGTGCATCTTTATTCATTGCTTTGATTGCAGCATAAGTTTCGCAGCCTGCATCAACCATTTTTTCTTGGAACACTTCACGTGTACCGTGGTTTGATGCTGGAATCACTAAAGTGATTGGTTCGTTTGGAAGGCTTTTGTCAATTTGGTTCCAACGTGTATATGGGTTTGCAACCATTTTACCGTTAGATGGTAACTGCGCTGCTAAAGCTGCATAGACGTGCTGTGGACGTAATTTGTATGCTGCTTTGCTTGCATTTGAAGCAAATACAATACCGTCATAACCAATTTTGATTTCGATCACTTGGTTCACACCAGCTTTCTTACAAGCAGCTAATTCTGTATCTTTAATTTTACGAGATGAGTTTGCGATATCAATTGTGTTATCACCCACACCATTACAGAACTGTTTCAAGCCACCTGAAGAACCGCCAGAACCAACAACTGGTGCTTTAAATTGTGGAAAGGTATTGCCAAACTCTTCAGCAACAATACTTGCATACGGTAAAACTGTTGAAGAACCCGCAATTTGAATTGTGTCACGAGCTGCGTTTGCCGTAGTTGCTACAGCTGCCCCAGAAACTACTACTGCAAGTGCGATATGGTTTAAGCGCATATTTGTTATCTCACATATTAAACATTTTGGAGTACGCCACTTTTTATTCAGTCTTGTACTTTTTTGGATAACTGCATTTTGATTTCAGAATATGACAAGCAAGTTACAGCATTGTGACACTTTCATGATGTTTATTTTTATTTGTCCATGATTCGTTACACTTTGTTCAATTTCACCCAGTTTAAACACCTAAAGAATTTTTCTTATTCCGATATACCGAGAGTGCGTAATTCATTTTACATCAACATCTTTTACGCTTTTATAAAAAATAAAACACATTTAGAATCAGTACATAAAGCAAAAAAAATTCCATAGATTTTGATTTCTTTAACATTGAATAGCCCTTCTAATCTATAAAAATTTGCGTATACCCATATGCAGAATCCATATAAATTTTCGCCATTTGTCAGAATTTCATAACCTATAAATGACAAATGAGTGGTGTCATATTTAGAAAATTGAGCGTCATTTAGGTCTTAATTTTTACCTTTTATCCCCCATTTATTTCTTAGAAAATAGCATACTCATCTTGAATACGAGAGCAAATCTATGACTTTTTAGACTCAGGTACCTTTCTTATTTTTAGAAATATTTGTCCGAATAATGGGTATTTCTGATGACACCACTTTATCTTTTTTCTAAAAGATAGCTCAAAGAAGGAGATTTTGGGTTTCTCCTCCCCTTACTGCCGCCTTAACCATTCATTTTTCGTAAGAAGCGTGACAAGTCATATGAGTGCGACATTTCCCATGACAGCTAGCCAAACACGTTTATTTACCCCAATTTCCCGTGATTATGACAAGAATTTTCCTGTCGTGCAGGTCATACCTTTAACTTGAAAATTCGTGAAGAAAATCATTTGCTTGTTGAAAATCAAAAGCCCGAATATTTAGCTTTAGTCTTAACTATTGAAGTTCATTTTCCTGAAAATCATAATTCAAGCAGATATCGAAAACGACTCCATAGAAAAATAAATCATCTCCAACATAATTAAAATTAGAAACTTAGCCAGTGATGTTATGTTCTTTAATATTTAGAACACATAAAAAAGGAGCTGATATCAGCTCCTTTTTTAACACAAACAATCGATTAAGCAATTGCAGGTGTATAGGTTCCATCTGCGATTGAACCTTTGATACGATCCGCTTCTGCAAGGACAAGACCAAGCAGGTTCTTCACGTTATCTAAAGTCGCAACTGGACTTAAAGTCGTCATTTTCAAAGATTGATTTTGACCTACTTTAGTTACGCCAATATTCGCTTCACCACGTGCAAACAATTCATCTGCAACGTTTTGGTTTAAGGTATCAAGCAATTCTACTGGATAGCCTTCTGGAACCACACGGAACAATACAGATGCAAATTGTGGATCAACCAACATCTCTAAACCAGCAGTTGCATTGATATAATCAGCAACGTCACGAGTTAAAGTAACGCCATGATCAATCATAGAACCATACAGTTCTTCACCAAGCGCTTCAACAGTCATCCAAAGCTTCAACGCGTCAAAACGACGTGTGGTTTGAAGTGACTTAGACACGAGGTTAGGCACGCCATGCTCTTCGTCATAAGCAGAGTTTAAATACTCAGCTTCATAGTGCATGAAACGATAATTCGCTTCGTCTTTTAGTAAGAACGCACCACAAGAGATGGTTTGGAAGTAATGCTTATGGAAATCCAGCGTAATTGAGTCAGAAAGCTCAATACCATCCAACATATCGCGATGATTGTTCGATAAGATTAAAGCACCACCCCACGCCGCATCGATGTGCATCCACGCGCCATATTTGTTGGTGATTTCACGAATTTGCTTCAGTGGATCAATTGCGCCTGCATCGGTCGTACCTGCAGTTGCAACTACACACGCCACGATTTTACCTTCAGCTTGAAGGTGAGCCATGGTTTTTTCAAGTGCATCCACATCCATCTGCGCGTTCTCGTTCACAGGAACGGTCACGACTGATTGGAAGCCCATGCCCATCATCGCCATGTTCTTTTGCACAGAGAAGTGTGCATTTTCAGAACAAATAACTTTGACGTTGCGCATCGCATCGCCCGGCACACCATCACGCTGTACAGACCACGGATTACCGTTTTCGTCTTTCCAGTTTTTCGCAATACATGCATCACGTGCAAGCAGTACACCCATCAAGTTTGACTGTGTACCACCAGAAGTGAACACACCAGCTTGACCTGCACCATAACCCACTTTTTGACGAAGCCAGTCAATCAACTGAACTTCCATCAATGAACCTGCAGGACTTTGGTCCCACGAATCCATCGATTGATTCGTTGCATTAATCAGCACTTCAGCAATTTGACTGGTCACCATAGTTGGACAGTGCAAGTGCGCGAGCGAGTGCGGGTGATGGACTTTTAAGCTTTTGTTTAAGAAAAGCTCAACCATACGTTCAAGTGACTTTTGTACACCCAAACCTTCTTTAGAAGGATTAAATGCAATCGCACTGCGGAGCTCTTTAATGCTACCGCCCGTGTACATTTTGTCGTTTTGCAACCATGCTGCAACTGCTTTAGTCGCTTGGTCCATTGCTGACGAGTAGTCAGCAATAGATGCAGCATCATTGCAGAGTAACGCCTTACGGTGTTCTGCAAAATCAACCATGATTACGCGCCTCGAGTTGCAACAAGTGCTTCAGCAATTGCTTTCTTGAAGCGAGAAACCGCTTCAACACATTCATCATGAGTGATGATAAGTGGGCAAAGTAAACGAATGACTGTACCGTTACGGCCACCTTTTTCTAACAACAATTTGTTGTTAAAGCATGCCGCTTGAATCGCTGCTGCCAATTGACCATCTGCAGGTAAAGACCCCATATGATCCGCTGGTTTACGCTCATCAACAATTTCAACACCAATCATCAAACCACGGCCACGCACATTACCGATACATGGGAACTCTTGAGCAAGCTTTTTAAATTCAGCTTGTAAGAAATCACCACGTTCTTGTGCATTTTGCGCAAGGTTTTGTTCTTTGATGGTTTTGATCGTTGCAAGACCAGTACCCATTGCCAATTGGTTACCACGGAAAGTACCCGTGTGACCTGCTGGCTGCCAAGCATCAAACTTACGTTTAATACCTAATACAGCAAGTGGTAAGCTACCACCAACGGCTTTAGACATCACCACTACGTCAGGTTCAATACCCGCATGTTCAAATGCGAACATTTTGCCTGAACGTGCAAAGCCTGCTTGAACTTCGTCAAGAATCAACACAATGTTGTGTTTTTCAGTCACTTCGCGGATTTTTTTCAACCATTTGGTCGGCGCTGTGACCACACCGCCTTCACCTTGAATTGCTTCAAGAATGACAGCAGCTGGCTTGGTTACACCACTTTCAACATCTTCAATGAAGTTTTCAAAGAAATACGTCAAAGCATCCACACCCGCTTCACCACCTAAACCAAGTGGGCAACGGTATTCATGCGGATACGGCATAAATTGAACGCCTGGCATTAAACCATTTACAGCATTTTTCGCAGACAGGTTACCTGTCATTGCAAGAGCGCCGTGCGTCATACCATGGTAACCGCCAGAGAAACTAATCACTGTGCTACGACCGGTATACGTCTTCGCTAATTTAATTGCTGCTTCCGTGCCATCTGCACCAGATGGACCACAGAACTGTAAACAATACTCTTCCTTACCGCCTGGTAATTGTTCAAGTAATGCTTCAGTAAATGCATCTTTTAAAGGTGTCGTTAAATCCAAAGTATGTAAAGGAAGACCACTTGCAAGTGTATCTTGAATACTTTGAATTACCGCAGGATGATTATGGCCCAAAGCCAATGTTCCTGCCCCAGCTAAACAATCGAGGTACTCTGTACCTTCAACATCAGTAACCCAGCAGCCTAATGCTTTGGCTATCGCTAACGGTAATTTCCGTGGATAGCTACGAACATTGGATTCCATCTGACTTTGGCGAGTCAAATAGTATTCGTTAGTAGTATTAGTGGCAGGGTTTACAGAAGAAACGCTCATATCGAATTACCATCTCTGATATGGGTTGAAAGAAATAAGTCGGGTGACTTTTGGTCCTTTGACTCGGCGCTTTATAAATCTAGTCAGATAGCGTTTGGATACTTCATAACTAGGAGGCGGATGATACAGAAATTTTCAATAAAATAAACAGCTTTTGGACATTATCTGCCAGAAATTTACTAAAAAAATATATCATGCCAAACCATAGCTTAAATTATCCTCTTATAGTGTGACAACGTAAAGAAAAGCCGATGAATTTATTTATTTTTCAACTTCGCCGCAAAATTTCAAAATACGCACCTGAGTTGAAAAATAAGTTTTTGAAATAAATCACTTTATCTAGGTTTTTCTGAAAAATATTTTGTACCTTTTTTTTACAATCGAACCACAATATTTTCGCAAATTCACCACAAATTGGCTTTAAGCTTTTTACAAATGTTGCAAAACTCCTCCTAAATAAAAAAGGAATAAAAATGCGTCAATTCTTCATCCCAGCAATCGCGCTTAGTGCTTTATTTAGCTCAGCAGTTTTTGCTCAGTCTGAGAACCAATTAAACTACAATATTGTCAATGTTCAGGCCGAGGCAACACGCCAAGTATCCAACGATTTAATGAATGCAACGCTTTACATTGAACGTAGTAACAAACAACCTGCTGAACTCGCAACACAAATTACGCAGCTCATGAATCAAGCCACAGCTTTAGCTCGTAAATATCCAAGCGTAAAAGTCGAAACAGGCTCTCAAACCACCTACCCAATTTACAACGATGACAACCAAAAGTTAAAAGAATGGCGTGGTCGTGCTGAAATTAATTTAGAAAGTACCGATTTTAAAGCGGCGAGCCAATTGATTGGTGAGCTACAGCAAAACTTCCAAACGCAGTCAATTGGCTTTAGTGTGTCCGACACACAACGTAAGAAAGTCGAAAATGAGCTGATTATTGAAGCATCGAAAAACTTTCAACAGCGTGCACAATCGTTAGCACAAGCATGGAGTAAGTCAGGTTATAACTTGGTTAACTTAAACATTAATACCAGCAACTACTACCCTCGCCCAGTCATGATGCGTGCAGAAAGTGCAAAATTTGCAGCAGCTGATGCGCCAATGCAAGATGTTGCAGGCGGTGAATCTAAAATCACTGTGAATGCGAATGGTACTGTTCAACTTAAATAACAGATTTCATTCAAATTCATCTAAAAAGCCATGTTAAACATGGCTTTTTTATTGTGTGCCCCATCAAAAAAACTTTAATTCGCCTATTAATTTTAGCGTTTTAATTGCAACAAGTGATAATGGTTATTATTTGATTTCATCAAAGTTCAGCATATGATAGCCGCGCTATTTATTATGGATTGCGCACAAAAGAATGATTTTATCACGTCTTCATCTGCAGGATCGCAGATTATTCAAAGCCAAACAACTCAGTATTGCGATTGGGCTTTCTATGAGCTGCTTGACCTATGCACAAGCAGAAGAACTCACTGAAGCAACGAGCAACAATGTGCTTCCGACCATCAAACTTGAAGCACAAGGCAACTGGTTAGAAGATGCCAATGCAGAGAAAGTGCAAAAGCATGCAGGCGCCCGTACGATTATTAATCGCAATCGCTTAGATGAAGTTGCTGCGACTTCAATTAAAGATGCCCTGAAGCAAGTGCCTGGTGTTCAAGTTCAAGAAAATAATGGTACTGGTGGCAGTGATGTTTCACTCAATATTGGTGTCCGTGGTTTAGCCTCTCGTTTATCGCCTCGTTCTACTGTACTGCTTGATGGTGTTCCGCTATCATTTGCGCCTTATGGACAACCTCAGCTTTCTCTAGCACCGGTATCATTAGGCAATATTGAATCTGTGGATGTGGTTCGTGGAGCAGGTTCTGTACGTTTTGGGCCGCAGAACGTTGGCGGTATCATTAATTTTGCAACTCGCGCGATTCCTCAAGAGTTTGCAGCTAATGTCAGCCTAACAACCGAATATGCTTCGGGTACAGATCAAGTTAAATACAGCCCGAACCTATTTGTAGGCGGTACCTTAGATAATGGTTTAGGCCTTGCTCTGCTTTATTCGGGCACAAAAGGTGATGGCTACCGTGAAGCCAATAATAAAACTGACATTGATGATGTCATGTTAAAAACGGCCTATCAAATTACAGATGCGGATGCGATTGCCTTAAACCTACATCACTATGAAGGTTATGGTGAAATGCCTGAAGGCTTAACTGCCGAAAAATATGCACAAAACCCTTATCAGTCAAATAAGTCACGTAATTATTTCTCTGGTCGTCGCTCAGATGTGTCATTCCGTTATACACATCAAGATGAAAAAAATAACTTTGAATTGCTGACCTATTATATTGACTCATTTCGCACGAGTGACTTAGAGACAGATGTTAGTGCGACCACTTCGCGTATGGATACCTCTCCACGCGACTACAAAGTTTTTGCCATTGAACCGCGCTGGTCTCGTGCATACCAATTAGGTAACTCAAATAGCGAATTCACTATCGGCTATCGTTATTTAAATGAAGATAGTTCTGAGTTCTCAGGTCGCTCATCGACATATGCATTGAATGCACCTGTGACCGAAATTAAAGCACGTACCACGAGTGAAGGTGGCACTAAAGCACATGCAATTTATGCAGATAACCGCTTCGATTTAGGTAACTGGGTCATCACACCGGGACTACGTTTTGAATCAATTGAAACGCATAACAATTTTACTGCCTATAACCAAGACGTAGCAGTTAATACCGTTTCACCCAAAATTGATTCAGATGAGTTTTTGGTGGTGTTTTAAAAAGTATGCTGACATTAAATGAAGCCATTATTGATGTAAAAGAAGGTTAAGTCGAAGGCTTTAAAATGGTTTTCAAGCTTTTTGGAGAAATTGCAACTTCTTCTAAAACCACGCCTTATTCGATGCCTTATTTTGCAATTATTACCTTCAATTCCTACAGTAAACAACTTACCAATACTTTGCTTGCAGTTTTTAAAAGCAGTGATGAAACTGTCCCAATGATCACTTGCAATTCGGGTGTAGTGAATACCTAATTGTTTAAGCTTTGTCTTCAACCTTTGGACTGTAGCTAAATCTCTCTTACCCCAAACATAAGCAACAATCTCACCTGTTTCTCGATGGTAGGCGTAAATAAGCCATTGTTTATTATTTTTATTTCCAACAAAAGTCCAGAATTCATCTACTTCGAGAGATTCATAATGACTTTGTTTAGGCTGAATTTGATAGGCCGATTCAGTTAAAGTCCGGAAGACTTTACCGATACTAATGCGATCAACTTCAGCGATATCTCGTATACCGCTGCCTCTGACCATTAACTGTAATATTTTACGAGTAATGCCAGAATTACATCCTAGATAGCTCAGAGCATGGTCACCAATAAACTGACGTTTGCAGTCTTTGCATTGGTAGTTTTGTTTCCCATCTACTTTGATGCCATTTTTCTTTATACTGTCACTGAGGCAGGTTGGACATTTGATTTCTAGAGTTATTTGCATTTCTCTATTTTATCAAAATTCAACCTGCTTTTTTTTAGCATACTTTTTGATACACCACCGAGTTTTTACCCAGCCTATCGGTCATGTATAAAGCGACAGACAATTGGAACATTTTTGCCAATGCTGGCGTTTCATTCGGCCCACAGCAATACAACCAATTGGCACGTTTAGAAGGTGGGGTTGCGCAAAGCACAACTGATGGCTTACATCCTGAAAAGTCCAATAACTATGAAATTGGGACGAAATATTTAGGCAATGGTCTAAATGCAGAATTAACCGCGTTTTATTTAGACTTCAAAAAAGAGTTAATTTTAGAACGCGATGCCCAGAACAATGGCATTTGGACAGACTTAGGCGCAACCAGCCACAAAGGTGTAGAACTTGGTCTGGCTTATGACTTTGCCTATTTAACCGATGCGCTTGAGGGCTTAAAACTCTATAGCAACTACACCTTCACCAAAGCTGTGGCTGAAGCAGGCGACTTTGAAGACAAAGATCTTCCGTTCTACTCACGCCACACCGCAAATGTTGGTTTAGGCTATAAAGTGAATCAATGGAGCGTCAATGCAGATATGTTTGCCCAATCTAAGCAGCATTCTCCAGGTTCGGGTGATACCTATCAAACTGACGAATCGGCTGATGGAAAATTAGGTGATATTCCTGGTTATTCCACTTTTGCCGTGCGTACAGCCTATGACTTTGGTGAGCAATTCCACGGTTTAAAAATCGCGGGTGGCGTTAAAAACGTGTTTGATAAACAATATTTCACACGTTCTACTGACTCAACAGGCGGAAAATATGTAGGGCAACCACGTACGTTCTACCTTCAAACGTCATTTGATTTCTAAAACTTAAAGCCAATTCGTTCAACTATATTGAACTGTTAAAAAAGACTACATTTTTGTGGTCTTTTTTATTTTAACAATATGACAAAATTATGACTCTCTTCCGTACTTGATAAACACAATCCGCTTTCATGACTCTTTCAGAACTTAATTTATCGCTTTTTTCATGGATTAATGCTTCCCCTGAAGCCAGTAATACCAGTATTCATTTTGCCATTTTTATCGCCAATGACCTGCTCTATTGCATGATTTTACTGTTTGCTTGGTTTTGGCTACGTGGTAACTACGACACTAAAAAACAGATATTGAAGGCGTTTATCTTTACTAGTATCGCCATTTTGATCAGCCAATGTATTTCTCATGTGTATTATCACCCACGGCCTTTCGTCATGGAGGTCGGACGCACTCTCATTTACCATGCACCCAATGGCTCTTTCCCGAGTGACCATATGCTGATTTTTAGCAGTATCGCTTTTTCTTATCTCTTCTCTGCACAGCGTAAACTGGGAATTTCTCTCTTGGTCATGGCTTGGCTGGTTGCATGGTCACGTGTCTATCTTGGTGTACACTTCCCTTTAGATATGCTCGGTGCTTTTCTATTGGCTTTTGCCTTAAACTTCTTTGGATTAAAGCTTTGGAATCTCTATAAAGATAAAATCATGCAATGGGCACTCACCATTCACTTTTACTTATTTAAGCCCCTCATTCAAAAAGGCTATATCAAATAACTTTTGCTTTAAAACAAAAAATCCCGCTCGAAAGCGGGATTTTTTAATGCGTTTAAATCAGTAGATCGCCATGTGGTTTCGATGAATCATCTCAAGTGAACGGGCTTCACCTAGGACTTGATGAACTTTATCTGACGCCAAGCCCTTTACCAGCTCCGCAGAGCGCGAACTAAAGTTGACACGTCCGACCGCAACACGACCACCTTGTATATCAACACATTCAACCACGTCACCGCGTTCAAAATGCCCTTCCACAGCTTTCACGCCAACCGGAAGTAAACTACGATGATTGTCTTTAATCGCTTTGACAGCACCATCATCCAACACCAAACGACCCGCAGTTTGTAAGTGAGCTGCTAACCACTGTTGATGAGCAGTAATGCGGTCATTGTCAGTAATAAACAATGTCCCAAGCATTTCACCATCCATCAAACGTGCAAGCACATTGTCGCTTTCACCACTGGCAATCAGCGTTGGACAGCCAGACTTTGCAGCTAAGCGTGCAGCACGGACTTTAGTTAACATCCCACCACGACCAAACTTACCACCACCGCCAGCCATATCAAATAAACTCTCATCTAGAGCACGCACGGTATGGAACAGTTTTGCATCTGGATTTGAACGTGGGTCTGAGTCGAACATCCCCTGCTGGTCTGTCAAAATAATTAACAAATCTGCATGGACTTGACCTGCAACCATCGCGGCCAGTGTGTCATTGTCACCAAAGCGAATTTCATCGGTCGAAACCGTGTCATTCTCGTTGATTACAGGAATGACATGCCATTCAATCAAGTTCTGTAACGCGTCACATGAGTTCAAATAACGACGACGGTCTGCCAAGTCATCATGGGTTAATAACACTTGCGCAGTCTGAATGTGATGTTTTTCAAGCACACTTGACCACGTATGAATAAGCCCCATTTGACCAATCGCAGCACACGCCTGAAGACTGGGTAGATCGGTGGGTCGGCTGTCTAGCTTCATACGAACCATACCTTCAGCCACAGCTCCTGACGACACCAGAATAATCTCATGTCCTGCATTGTGTAGATCTGCAATTTGTTTCGCCCAATGCGAAATTGCATCTATATCTAAACCTTGCCCATTTGCTGTGAGTAAAGATGATCCGATTTTAACAACGATTCGTTTACAAGCTTCGAGCTTACGTTGCCCATCTACCACTTCTATCATCTTGTCCTCAGTTACTCATTACGAGCTTAACGTACGTAAAACACTTCCATTTCGCCGTCATCTTCATCATCGTCTTCATCATCATCAGCCAACAGGCCAGCAAGACGTTGTTGGCGACGCATTTCACGATATGCTTCTTTAGCGGCAATCGTTTGTTCGCGTGTTTCAGCTTCAAGCTGCTCACGGAATGCTTTCACTTCTGCTGCATAGTCAGGATCTTCAAGCTCACGTTCGCGTTGTTGCTCAATTTGATCCATCAGGTAATATACAACTGGTTTTGTCCCTTCAGACATCAAACCTGAAGTTTTAAATACAGGGCCATCCCACTGCATTTCATCTAAGATATGCTGACACCATTCATCACGCGTATCGTCTTCAAGTTGATCAACTTTGTTTAACACTAGAACGATAGGTAACTTTGAAAGTGTCGGAGAGAATTTTTCTAATTCACCCAAGATCGCTTTTGCATTGTATGCAGGATCAGAACCATCAATCGGCTGAACATCCACAATGTGAAGCAAAATACGCGTACGCGCCAAGTGCTTTAAGAAACGAATACCCAGACCCGCACCTTCAGAAGCCCCTTCAATCAAGCCAGGAATATCCGCCATTACAAATGAACGATGACTGTCTGCATCGACCACACCAAGGTTTGGAACCATCGTAGTAAACGGATAGTCTGCAACCTTAGGTTTTGCTGCTGATACGGCACGAATAAACGTCGATTTACCTGCGTTTGGCATACCCAGTAAGCCAACATCGGCCAGTACTTTTAGCTCTAAGCGAATTTCACGGAATTCGCCTTTAAAACCATGGGTACACTTACGTGGCGAACGGTTCGTCGATGATTTGAAGTGAGTATTACCCAAACCGCCATCACCACCCGCTGCGACAAGCACACGCTGACCACTTTCAACCAAGTCGCCAATAATGTCACCCGAGTCAGTATCAACAATGGTTGTACCTACAGGAACCTTTAATACTGTGTCTTCACCACCACGGCCTGCGCAGTTCGCGCCACGACCATTTTTAGCTCGCTCCGCACGGAAGCGGCGCGTATAACGGAAGTCTACAAGGGTACTAGTATTATCATCAGCTTCGATAAATACGCTACCACCACGACCACCATCACCACCGTCTGGACCACCAAAAGGTACGAATTTTTCACGGCGAAAACTGGCTACGCCATTGCCACCGTCGCCAGCCTCTACGGTAATGACTGCTTCATCAACAAAGCGCATGCTGCCAATCCTCTAAATACTTTAAAACCGCATATTCTGCCATATTTTACAAAATTTCTCGAATAGAATTATTCAGCGAAACATGAAATTTAGTCACAAAAATACCAAAATCTAACTTTTCGACACTTTTCACCTGATTTTATTCATTTTTTAATTTAAATGTGCTGACCATTTAGTCGTTAGATCGCTCTTCGACTCATTTTATTCAATCCTCCTCAACTTTTACTTTCAAAAAGGATTTTCACATCAAAATAGCGCACTAAAAGAATAGCTTGTTTGATAACAAGACTTTTTCACAGGCTGAAATTCTAATCAGCTCTAAACCACTTCCGCACGCCTGAGGAGTTCACTCTTAAAATGCAATTAAGGATTCTCACAACCAATCCACAATACTTGTCATCTTTTATTTTAAAGCTGCTACTCGCTCCTTGCTTTCTAGAATTTCAGGCAAACTTTTTTCAATCCAACCAATCAAATACATGGTTTTCTCAGCGGCTTGAGAACCCAAGATCGTCAATTGGTACTCTACTTTGGGCGGCACCACAGGATAGACCGTCCGTAGAATAAAGCCATCATGCTCAAGCGTTTTGAGCGTCTGAGAAAGCATTTTCTCACTCACTCCTTCTATACGCTGTTTGAGCTCACTAAAACGATGTACGCCATCACTTAAACAGCGCAACACCAGTACCGACCATTTACTCGTAAGATGCTCCAAAATTTCACGAGACGGACACTCCGTGGATAAAACTTGACCTAACAATTTGCTTGTCGCATAGGTGTGCATCATTTCTCTCCATTTGGTTTATTACTTACTTTTTGGTATGTACTTACATTTAGTAAGTTAACAGATTAAGATACAATCATCAAGTATAGAAAACAACCAACATAGGTGAATTATGAAAATTGCAATCACAGGTGCAACAGGACAACTTGGTAACCTCGTTATAGAGCAACTTTTGCAGCTGACCGCTGCCCAGAATATTGTTGCGCTGGTTCGTAAAATTGATAAAGCTGAACATTTCAAAGTCCAAGGTATTGAGCCGCGTGAGTTTGATTATGACCGCCCTGAAACATTAGTTCCTGCTCTATTAGGAATAGATAAGTTATTACTGATTTCAGCCAATGAAATTGGTCGCCGTACACCTCAACACCAAGCAGTGATTGATGCTGCGAAAGTGGCAGGCGTACCTTATCTTGCTTATACCAGCTTACTTCGTGCAGATACGTCCCCACTCGGCTTAGCCCAAGAACACCGTGAAACCGAAAAACTAATTCAAGACAGTGGAATCACTTATACCTTCTTAAGAAATAACTGGTATAGCGAAAACTACCTTGCAGGTGTTGCTCACACTATTGAAATTGGGACGCTTTTTGGCGCAGCTCAAGATGGCCGAATTAGCTCAGCATCACGTATAGATTATGCTGAAGCTGCAGCCAAAGTCTTAACTTCAACAGGTCATGAGAATAAAACCTATGAATTGGCAGGTTCTGAAAGTTTTAGCCTCTCAGACCTTGCAACTTTCATTGGCCAAGCTGTAAATAAAGACATTATTTATCAGAACCTAAGTGCGGAAGAATACACGCAAGGCTTAATTCAAGCCAGCCTCCCAGCACACTTGATTGATGTGATTGTGGATGCCGATGTGCAAACCGCCAAAGGCGCGATGTACTGCGACAGTAAAGACCTAGAACAATTGATTGGGCGTAAGACCACCAGCATTCAAGATGCGATTAAAGCAGCACTTTAAACCAATCATTTAATCTTCACATTCAAACACCACCAATCATTGGTGGTGTTTTTTATGGGTGAATGTTCTTCACGGGTAGAGTCATATTCATCTCCAAGTTCGCCGTCGTACTTCGCTCTATGTTGTACATAGTGGCATTGAAGCTTGCTATTTTGCGCATAGTCATTGGGTCATTCAAATTTAACTGTGGCGCAAACTGATGCAACACATGCAGATGCACTTGCTCATCAAACTCAAAATAGACCAAGCCATTAAACATAATTTTGATCGGGATGTGATAGTCTTGCTTTAAATGAAATGGCACAGCCAGCTTAATCGGAATATCTAAAGTGAGTGGAAACTTAGGCAACAGTTTATTTTGATAAATTAAATCCGTAGTTGTCTCCAACGGCATGTTTTGATCAATGAGCACCTCGGTTTGATAATCAAAAGATACTGAAACGGGTAGTTCTACTTCAAACTCTAAATTTGCCAAATATTTCCCAGTCAAAGGTAGGTTGATTTTCTGATCGATTTTCAGTTGCGTATCCAAAGTCCCAACGGATTGGGTTTCTAAATAATTACCCACTTGGATTTTTGTCGGTAAGGCGTCTGACAGTTGAATTTGGGCTTCACTCGCAGACACTTGCATACTGCTTGAATATTCAGGTACAACCAAAACAGCGCACCCACTAAAATTACAACGCACACAAAACTCAGTATCAACCGCTTCGCAGACTGGAATATCCACATACTCCCTCCTATGGCTTCACGTGTTCTTGAGGTAGAGGTTTTTCAGGCAGTAATTGCAAGCTATTGAGTGGAATTTTCAACTCACCCTGCTTAATTTCAATTGGTAATGTATTTTGCACATCCACCAACGCTTTCAACGCTGTTTTAATGGGAACGTTTAAATGTCCCTGTATGGGAATATTGCTCTTAACCACTGTATTGACTGGAATCTGTAGATTTTCTTTCAGTACAGTTTTCACAGGCGCATCAAATTTGAGGTCTACTTGCTGCTCAAGTGGCACATCGATATGAATCGGCACATCCAACTGAATGGGAATATTTCCTTTTAAAGGTAAAGTCACATCTCGTCCCATGACTTTCACCTGTACCTTGGTATCCACAGACATGCTCTGATTAATTTTCAAGGTTTCACGCACTGGAATGGTGGTTTTAATCGGAACCTGATTATCAAAATACACCCGTGGAGTCAGCGTTTGGGTTAGGGGAATATTCAGGTTTTCACGAATCGGAATTTCTGCATTGACACGCCCTGTGACATCCACATCTAAGGCATCATGAATTTTAACCTCAGCTTGTAAAGGCTCTTGCAGATCAATACTGACTTTTTGATTTTCTAATGGAATATAAATATTAAAGTGTTTAAAAATCCAAATAGCGATAAGCACACCGCATACAGATACTAACACAATGAATGCCAATCCACTTAGCACATGCTTCACTTGCAAATTCAAATTCCTTTTGTTTTATTTTCTTTTATCTGACAAATATCATCCGGTTGTCAGCTTAGAAAGTCATTTGGGACGGTATACCAACCAGACTCTTTAATTTTTATCGTCCTATTTTACACAGTACATTTTGATTATTCTAAGTAAATTAGTAGGGATTAAACATTGGCAATTCTTAGGACTCAAGCGAATACTTATGTCACCCCCAATGCACCTGATCAGCCTCACCCCACAACAGCAGCGCAAAAAAAAAGAGCCTCAATTGAGGCTCTTTTTAGTCGCTATTACAAATTATGCATTTGTTTCAGCTGGAATTTTTGGATAGCTTACGCCGCCCATTTGCTCTGCAATACGTAAAACTTGGCAGCTATAACCTACTTCGTTATCGTACCAAACATATGCAGTTAAACGGTTGCCCGAAGTGATTGTTGCTTGCGCATCAAATACACCTGCTGTACGCGAACCGATAAAATCAGATGATACAACTTCAGTCGAGTTGGTATAACCGATCTGACCTTGAAGGCTAGAGCTGATTGAAATTTTACGAATGTATTCGTTCACTTCATCACGATCAACTTCTTTATCTAAAGTTAAGTTCAAAATCGCAAGTGAAACGTTTGGTGTTGGAACACGTACAGAGTTACCTGTCAGTTTACCTTGAAGTGCTGGAAGTGCTTTAGCTACTGCTTTAGCCGCACCAGTTTCAGTAATTACCATGTTTAACGTTGCAGCACGACCACGACGGTCTGCTTTATGGTAGTTATCGATTAAGTTCTGGTCGTTTGTGAACGAGTGAACTGTTTCAACATGACCATTCAACACTGTGTATTTGTCATGTAATACTTTAAGTGTTGGTGTAATTGCGTTGGTTGTACAGCTTGCAGCAGAGATAATGGTATCTTCATCAAGAATGTCTGCTTGGTTCACACCAAAAACTACGTTCTTCATGTCGCCTTTACCAGGTGCAGTCAAGATCACACGTGCAGCGCCTGGGCACTTAAGGTGTTGAGCAAGACCTTCCGCATCACGCCATTTACCTGTGTTGTCAATCACTAATGCATTGCTAATACCATAATCAGTATAATCAACTTCAGTTGGGTTCGACGCATAAATGACTTTGATGAATTGACCGTTGGCAATGATTGCTTCATTTTCTTCATCAACAGAAATCGTACCAGAGAATGGACCATGGATTGAGTCACGGCGTAATAAAGACGCACGTTTTTCCAAATCACCATCAGATGACTTACGAACCACAATCGCTTTTAGGTTCAAACCACGGCCAAGACCAGACTGACCAATCATTAAACGTGCAAGGATACGGCCGATACGACCAAAACCGTAAAGGACAACGTCACGACCTTCCACTGAAGTCGCACGACCTTCTACACATTTAACAGCTGCTGCAACAAATGCGTCAACATCGCCACCTTGCTCTTTAAAAGCAACGGCTAATTTGCCTAGATCAATTTCAGCAGTACCGATATTTTCAATTTTAGCCAACGCTTCAAGAATTGGGAACGTGTGTACAACTGAAAGCTCAACGTCCATCATACGAGTGAAACGGTGCGCTTTTAAAATTTGGATAACTGAACGGTTAACTAAAGAACGTCCAAACACTGAAACCACAATATTTTTTTCACGGTAAAGCTGACCGATCAAAGCGATCATTTGTTCCGCGATTTCTTCACGGTTTTTCCAGCGACCTTGGTGTTCTGCGTGTAGGGCGATGATAGTCTCTTTGCTCACAGATACGTCCTCTAATTAATTTAATCTAAGCGTAAATTTTAAAACCCAACAATTGTAAAGGATTTAGCGCCAAGTTTGAATCGAAAGCTGTAAATGCATGATGTTTTTTGTCGTATATCCATTATTAATTTAAGAAATGATTGCATTTAGTCTTATGATTTTACAGTATAAAAATTAAAAAATTATTTTTTAGATAAAAAATAAACAGTTACGCAAATGATGTTTTATCAAACAGTCAACTATTCTTAAAGGCCAAGAAACAAATAAGAAACATGCTTATTGCCCAAATTCCAGCGCAATGACAGCTCCGAACATCATTAAATTAGTCTGAATGTTGCTGTTTTTCAAAATTCTTAATATTTCGTTCGAGCTGTTTTTTATTTTGTTGCTGCTTATATAAATGCAACACACCTTCAATAATAAGCAATAAGACTGCGAACCAAATTGGAATATAAGTAAACCACTCACCTGCCTCTATACGCTCCCCCATGGCAACTGATGCTCCTGCTAATAAAACAGGCTCCAAATAACTCAGCAAACCAAAGATCACAAAAGGTAAATAACGACTCGCAAGTATATAACTTCCAAGTCCCATCGCACTTAAGAAACCCAGTCCGATGACCGCCAAAATCAGGTGTGGAAACTGTTGTATCAAAGCCAAACTATCGCCATGCACAAAGCCCAAATAGAACGCGACAGGTAAAATTAGAAACAGATCCCACCAGAAGCCACCCAAATGATCCGTTTTACAAACACGGCGCAGGAAGAAATACAAAGGATAAGCCAAAGCGATATAGACTGTTTCCCATGCCATGCTACCAATACGCCAAATTTCATGTCCTACCCCTAGCACTGCAAGGGCTACCGCAGCCATTTGCCAGCGGGATAGTTTTTCCTTGTAAAGGATGCAACCAACCAACACCATGACCAAAGGCAGCAAAAAATAGCCAAGCGACACCTGTAGGCCGCGACCATTCATAGGTCCCCATAAAAATAGCCACAACTGCGTGGTACATAAAACCGAACTAAACAATAACCAAGCAAACATCCAAGGTTCTTTAAAGATACGCTTAAACAACTCCGAAATGAGTTTTAAATCGCCACTCCACCACATGAATGCGGTTAAAAAGGGTAAGGTCGAAAGCATACGCCAAGCAAAAGTTTGCTCACTATCTAAGGGCTTTAAAAAAAAGGTATAAAAATACAAAACCCCAAAAGTGACGGATGCTAAAACCGATAGTGCAACACCTTTATACATCCTTCACTCCACATTGATTTACGCGATTTTAATAGGTGCCGATTATAAAGCGTTCGCCTGTATAAAGCTTTATTATTCAAGTTTTAAAATACGTATATGAAACTAAAAAAGCCATGCTTCAGCATGGCTTTCAAGGCTTAATAGATTTTACTTTTGCAATTGTTTGGTATGAATCAGATCATTCAAGTCATAACCCACTGACTTTGCATATTCTAAGTATTCATTAATGACTTTTTGGTCTGGTTGCGGCGAGCGAGAAAGTACCCACATATATTTACGTCGTGGCTCACCTATTAAAACCGTTTGATAGTCATCATCAATTTTTAAAATCCAATAATTCCCTCGTGCCACAGGTAACCAACGCACCACTTCAGGTAAAAAACTCACTTTCAACTTACTGTTAAAAGGTGGGTTTTGTACAAATGCTTCACCTATGGACTGCATCAGCTTACCATCTTGGGCATAACAGCGGTTATCTACTGTCACATTGCCATTTTCATTCAGGGTATAAGTAGCCGAGACATTACTTCCGCATTTATTTTGGAAGTACATGGGCTTACGTGCAATTTCGTACCAAACACCCAAATAACGGTCTAATTCAACCTTATCCACCACAGCTAAGGGTTTGCTCTGGGCATAAGCCATGGTTGCCATGCCTAACCCTACTAAAACAGCACCACCTACAGCAATTTTGGCAAGCGTAAAACCCGCCTTTGGAAGATTTGCAGACATAAACTGTACCTTTAATATTTCAGAATTTATGATCTAAAAATGAACATCTCTTTAAAAAATAATGCTTTCTGCCCAAATTACTGTAGCGTTATGTAAATGCAACTTAGGTTAGAAGTTGTGCTTTTAAGCGCAAAATTTCATCTCGCAGACGTGCAGCTTGCTCAAACTGTAGCTCTTTAGAAGCTTTTAACATTTCTTTTTCCAGCTTGGTTAAGTGCTTGGCAAGAAGTTTCGGATCGGACAGCAAGTGCTGCTCATCTGCACTGAGCGTTTGGTGTTGATCTGCAATACCACTTTCAACTTGATCATCTGTCAGCACTTCGCCTGTATCAATATCCTTTTTATTTTGTCTGATGGTGCTGCGCGGAATAATGCCATGCAGTTCATTAAAGGCCATTTGTTTTTCACGACGACGGGCTGTTTCATCGATGGCTTTTTGCATCGAATCGGTAATCCGATCACCATATAAAATCGCTTTGCCTTTTACATTACGTGCTGCACGACCAATGGTTTGAATCAAAGAGCGCTCAGAACGCAAGAAACCCTCTTTGTCCGCATCCAAGATAGCCACTAAAGATACTTCAGGCATGTCCAAGCCTTCACGTAGTAAGTTGATCCCGACGAGAACATCGTAGACACCTGAACGTAAGTCATGAATAATTTTCACCCGTTCAACGGTATCAATATCTGAGTGCAGATAGGCAACTTTGACGCCATATTCTTTTAAGTACGAACTTAAATCTTCTGCCATACGTTTGGTTAAGGTGGTTACCAAAACACGCTCATCTAGATCTTTACGGATATTGATCTCAGACAAGACATCATCAACTTGAGTCAATACCGGACGTACTTCAATTTCGGGGTCAATCAACCCTGTAGGACGAACCACCTGCTCAGCTATTTGCTCGGCTTTTTCAAGCTCGTATTTGGCTGGTGTGGCACTGACATAAATTGTAGCTGGGGTAATCCGTTCCCACTCTTCAAACTGCATTGGGCGGTTATCTAGAGCACTAGGAAGACGGAAACCATAATTCACCAAGTTTTCTTTACGCGAACGGTCACCTTTATACATCGCGCCAATTTGCGGCACAGTCACGTGTGACTCATCAATAATCAGCAAGGCATCATCAGGGACATAATCAAACAAGGTTGGCGGCGCTTCACCCGCAGGGCGACCTGACAAATGACGTGAATAGTTTTCAATACCGTTGGTATAGCCCAACTGCTGCATCATTTCTAGATCATAACGGGTACGTTGCTCAATTCGCTGAGCTTCAAGCAATTTGTCATGTGCACGAAAGAAACCTAAACGCTCTTTTAACTCTTCACGAATCGTGCCGATGGCGCGCTCTAAATTATCTTTCGGTGTTACATAGTGACTTTTTGGATAAATGGTTACACGCGGAACTTTACGTACCAATTTGCCTGTCAGTGGATCGAACCAACGAATCGAATCGACTTCATCATCAAATAACTCGATTCGAATCGCATGCTGATCCGATTCAGCAGGGAAAATATCAATAATTTCCCCACGGATACGATAGGTACCACGTAAAAACTCAAGCTCATTACGGCTATATTGCATTTCCACCAAACGACGAATGATGTCATCACGTGCGATACGATCGCCCTGTACAATATGTAGCAACATGCTCATATAAGCATTAGGGTCACCCAAACCATAAATAGCAGAAACTGAAGCAACAATAATTGCATCGCGACGCTCTAAGAGCGAACGCGTCGCAGATAAACGCATTTGGTCAATGTGATCATTGATCGCAGAATCTTTTTCAATGAATGTGTCTGAAGATGGCACGTAGGCTTCAGGTTGGTAATAGTCATAATAACTGACAAAATATTCGACGGCATTGTTCGGAAAGAAAGATTTGAACTCACCATAAAGCTGTGCAGCTAAGGTTTTATTATGTGCCATGACAATGGTCGGACGTTGCGTCCGTGCAATCACGTTGGCCATGGTGTAGGTTTTACCAGAACCGGTAACCCCAAGTAACAACTGGTCGTGATAGCCCTTTTCTATTCCAGCAACAAGCTTTTCGATGGCTTGCGGCTGATCACCTGCGGGTTGGTAATTGGTGACTAAATCAAAAGGTTGTTTCTCACTCACAGACATATCCCAAGATTTGCTTCTTCAACCGTCTATTTTAACAGATTCAATCCAGAGCAATTCTTGCTTTTAGATTTTTAATGTAATTTACTGAAAATATTACAAAGATTTTTCACTTGACCCCCCCGTATTTCAAGGGCAACATGAAGTGAAGAAGAGCGAAAAATCAGAGCCTATGACATACCAATATCATGACGAAAGCATCGTCAAAAACCTAGATGAACATACCGTATTTGTGTTTGGTAGTAACATGGCAGGTCAACATGCGGATGGCGCTGCCCGAACTGCACTTGAGCACTTTGGCGCAATCAAAGGCGTCGGACGTGGATGGTCAGGGCAAAGTTATGCCATTCCCACCATGAACGAACACTTACAACAAATGCCGCTCTCGCAAATTCAACACTATATTGATGACTTTAAAATCTATACTAAAAATCACCCTAAAATGACTTACTTTCTAACCTCTATCGGCTGTGGTATTGCGGGTTATAAAGTTGAAGAAATTGCTCCTATGTTTAAAGGCATTTCTCATAATGTTATTTTCCCCGCATCATTTCGCCCATTTGTGGAAAGAACTCTGCCACGCCTAAGTAAAAAATTTTTGCATACTATTTTTAACGATGCTGTGATTTTCAGCACTCAAAATGATGACATGCTGATTCAGCATTTGGCCTTAACCGATAATGAAAAAAGTTTAGCCAAAATTATTCTCAACACACGCATGTATCCAACCGACAGTAATGGTCGCGATCGTGTTTTTGAAATTGAAGATATTTTACATGCGCTGTCTGGGAAAATATTTGATTTTGAGACCAACGCTGAGGGGCGCATGCTTTTTGGTGGTGCCATTCTAGCGCTGTTGGAGCTTTATAATATCAATGAACAAGACTTCATTGAGGTTTGGCAAGGCACACGAGAAATCGCACCACCGAAGCCCGAACATCGTGCGCGAAAAGCCTCACGTTAAATCCAATCTTCTCAAAAAAGCCAATCCATCAGATTGGCTTTTTTAGTTAAAAATAATAGAGCTGTTGAACACTTCACATATCCTCCAATCGCCAACTACGACAAAAAATATGTGACGGTACTGTACCTGCTTTTCCCTTTTTAACTTTTAAAAGTTCACTTACACTCTGAATCATAATCATACTTTTCAAAAATTTAAATAAATCATGAGAATAAATAGACAGCTTAAAGCTCTAAAATCCAGAAGAAACAAGCATGCACTTTTCAGTATGGTTATTGCCGTTGTCATTCTGATTGCATTTTATCAACTGCCTCAATTTCAGTATTTTAATTTTATAAATCTATCCCCAGTCTACTTTGTCGTCATAGTATGCTTATCTTTCTTCGAGAAGGCAAAGAACGAACAACCGAAAAAGAACAACCTCCTCTTAAATATTTTATTCATGAGAGCCCCCTTCATCATCATTAATGGTTTTGCACTTTCTAGGCTCAGCAAATTCGTAGACTATTCGGCTGTGCATCTTGCACATTATTTGCTAAACCACAAGCAATCAAGATTTCATGCAAATCTACCAACGGTTTTAAAGCAATACACTTTTTATATCGGCGTTAAATCATATTATTCATTAGGCTTAAACACTTTTAGCCTGTAAAGAACTCCAATAAAATCACAAAAAAATTTAAAATAACTTTTTTATCACATTAGGGTGTGTTGACACTTTTAGCTTAAAAAATAGCGAAGTAGTAAAATCAAATCGCCAAACCCAATTTTACTATTCGCTATGCCTCGTACCATGCTGACAGATCAACACTGGCAAAAGTTGAAAGCTATTCTGCGTAATTTATCCATTCACCACAACTCAAATTTACGCAATTTTATTGAAGCTATTCTCTATAGAATTAGAACAGGCTGTCCGTGGCGAGATATTCCTTGTTGTTTTGGTCATTCAAACTCTATTTTCAAACGTTTTAATCGTTGGTCAAGCAGCGGTAAGTTACTTAGATTATTCAAATTGCTAGCCTCATGCCCCGATATGGAGTGGATTTTTATTGATGGCTCTCATGTACGTGCTCATCAACATTCTGCTGGCATAGCGAATCAATCTATTTCTAAAAGTGTAGGAGGAAACTCCTCAAAAATACATTTGATTGTTGATGCACATGGCAATCCTATTGATTTCATAATTACCGATGGAACCACACATGATGTTAAAGTTGCACCTGATTTAATATCAACATTAGATTTAAAAGAGACAAAAGTGGTATGCGCAGATAAAGGCTATGATTCAGAACCACTGCGTGAACAGATCAGGAAAACAGGGACTAAAGCGAATATACCAAAGAAAACGAATAGCCAATCTAACAATGACCATATGGACTGGTATTTATATAAAATCAGGCATTTAGTTGAAAATATGTTTTGTAGATTAAAGCAATTTAGAGGAATAGCTACTCGATATGACAAGCTCAAAAGAAATTATCAAAGTTCTGTTGCTTTAGCCTGTATATTTTTATGGCTACCTTTATAGGGTTAATTATGAACAGTAAATGTCAACAGACCCTACTTTAAAAAGTTTTTTTAAGGCTTATACTGCTTTAAATTCCAACATAAAAACGAGATATAAATGCAATTATTGGACTCTCCTATTTTTGAATTATCTCCCATTGCCATGTGGTTAGAAGACTTTAGCGAAGTACAAAAACAATTCGATCTTTGGCGGAGTGAAGGTGTTGAAGATATTGCGTCTTTTCTGTTGGAAGACAAATCACGTATTTTAAGTTGTGCGCATAAAATTAAAGTCCTGCATGTCAACCCGCAAACCTTAAAACAATTTGAAGCCCAAAATTTTGAAGACTTAACCGCAAACCTTGCGCAAATTTTTAAAGCAGATATGTCAAGCACTCATTTAAATGAGCTGGTCGCGCTTTGGAATGGTGAGACCTTATTTGAAAATACTGCTGTAAACTATACGCTTACAGGTCATCGCCTTGACATTCGCCTGCGAGGGACAGTACTTCCTGGTCATGAACACGATCTTTCGTTGGTTCTGATCACCACAGAAGACATCACGCCTTATGCCAATGCACAACGTTTAGAAAAAAAAGTCGTTTAATTGCTGAGGCACGTTTTCAATACTCGCCTACTTCGCTTTGGGTTGAGGACTTTAGCCGAGTCAAAGCACGTTTAGATCATTTACGTCGTTTGGGGATCAGTGACTTTAAAACCTTTCTTGATGTCCACAATGACTTTATTAATGAATGTCTCAGAGACATCATGGTTACCGATGTCAACCAAGCCACACTCGATCTGTTTGCTGCACGTGACAAAGACCATTTACTTAAAAATTTGCATAAAGTCTTTCAGAACGAAACCCAACAGACCTTTCGACATCAGTTGCTCGAACTGTGGGATGGCAATATTCAACATAACTGCGAAGCGGTCAACTACGCGCTCGATGGCAGTATTCGCCATGTGCTGTTACATTTTGCCGTGTTTCCAGGCTTCGAAGACGATTGGGGTATGGTTCAACTGGCGCTCACCGATATTACTGCACGTAAAAAAGCCGAGAATTATCTTGAGTACTTAGGCAAACATGATGTCTTAACCAAACTTTATAACCGCTCTTTCTACAGCACCGAAATTAATCGACTTGAGCGCAATAACCTACGCCCTGTGTCTTGTATTTTCCTAGATATGAATGGCTTAAAAGCTATCAATGACAACCTTGGTCATGATCAAGGCGATAGCTTATTACGCCGTATGGGGAATACCCTGAATCAGTTAATTGAAAATACCCAATACTCTGCTTCAAGGATCGGTGGAGATGAATTTGTGGTGCTATTACCTGCCGCCGATGAAGCCGCATTGAACCACTGTATTGAAATTTTGCATGAACTTTTAATGGTGGATAACCAATTTAATAATCATCAACCTATTAGTGTGTCGGTTGGCACTGCTACCAGCCAGCCAAATGAGCGGGTTGAAGATATGCTTAAACGTGCCGACACTGCGATGTATGAACACAAAAAAACCTACTATGCAGAAAATGATCGACGGGTTAGCAATTACAACCCAGCGAATGATCAATAAAAAAGCGCCCTAAACAGGGCGCTTTTTTATATCAATGGCGTGTCCCGTCCTGAAATAAGTTTACACCTTTAAGAGGCTTATTTTATGGAACATGAACGAGAACAAAGAGTTAAACGTACACAAGGTGATTATAGCTTTGCCTTTAAAATGATGGTTGTACATGAAGTAGAAAAAGGGCAAATTACTTATAAACAAGCTCAGGCAAAATATGGTATTCAAGGAAGATCAACTGTGCTGGTATGGTTACGCAAGCACGGACAACAGGACTGGACTTCGAATATGCCGCCTTCTTCTAAACGCCAATTAACACCCCAACAACGAATCCGCCAATTAGAAAAGCAGTTAGCCGCAGAAAAGCTTAAAACTGAATTTATTCAGGATGTGATTTATCACATTGATAAAGAATGTGGGACTGATCTTGGAAAAAAGTATACCGAGCACGTTTCAAAGATTGGCAAAGCCAAAGAGGACTAAGCGTTTCACGTTATTGTCAGTGGTTGGGAATCACCCGACAAGCTTATTATCAAGCAGAAAAACGTGCTCAAATGACTGCACAAGCAACTGAACAAATACTTGAGTTGGTTATGGAATATCGTTGTCTCATGCCAAGTATCGGAACACGTAAGTTGTATTGGCTTATTAAAGGCAAATTGTTGCAGCGTGGTTTAAAGTGTGGACGGGATCAGTTATTTAAAATATTGAAAGAGCATAATTTATTGATTCGCCCCAAGCGTCGCTATACAAAAACTACGGATAGCAAGCATTGGATGAAGAAGCATCCAAATTTATTAAAGGATTATTCAGCAGTGCAAGCCAACGAAGTCTTTGTTAGTGATATTACTTATGTTGAGAGTGCTGAAGGCGTACATTATTTATCATTGGTGACAGATGCTTATACCCGTCAGATTAAAGGTTATAAGTTATCGAATGATATGCGTGCGGAGAATGTTATGCAGGCTCTACATATGGCGATGCAGCATGTGACGGATCGAGCGACTAGGATGATTCATCATTCAGACAGAGGCTCTCAGTATTGCTCTGAGCTATATCAATCGGCATTGCGCCATTATGGGATATGTCCTTCCATGACAGATGGCGCACTTGCGAAACAGTGTTTCTCATATCAAAATGCATTAGCAGAGCGGATTAATGGAATATTAAAGCAGGAGTTTTTAACTACACGATGTCAAACCATGAAGGAGTTAGATCACTTAATTACGGAATCTATCATGATTTATAATTACTATAGACCACATTTAAGTTTAAATATGAACACCCCGAATCAGATGTATGAGCAAACTAAAACCGAGCTAATTGCTTAACTCGGTTTGAAGTGGAATACTGTCAATCTATTTCAGGACAAGACATCTATTTAACCTTCAGGCGACTGAGCAAAATTATGCGCAGTAATTAAAATGCCGTAACTGGCATTCAGATAATCGCCTTGGAAGATCTCATCTTCACCATTGGCATGGCATACGGTTAAGGTTTGGCACATCGCGTCATAGTGAAAAGAATCAAAACACTCTTGATGCTGACACAGCCAGGTTAAGGTATCAGTCAGATTATCATCGACAATATAAGTCTGTGCTTGAAAATTTTTAGTCATTATCTGTATACGCTAAACACTGTTATTCAGCTATTGTAAGCCGTTCTGCGTCAATTCAGTCGAACTAAGCCATAAAAAAATACAGGCATTAAAAAGTGAGCCTACGCTCACTTTTCCTTAAGATGATTAGTCAGTTTTAGAATCACCGCACTTTCGGCATTCCATATGCTCTCCTATTTCAGTCATTTGTTCATATTCATAAACGTGGATGCAAAATAATTTTTTAAACAACTGAAGCATTTTTAACTCCTGTAAATGATTTTTTAAAAATTCACTTCTTAAAATAGGTATATCTTCCTGAAATACCCACAACTCATATCTCATGAGCTATACACAGTTTTAAACATACTTTTTATAAATTTCAAGTGCCTTTTGTCGAATAACATCATAAAGTGATAAATGGTCATTTACTTTTTTAAATGATGCTTTTTATTTACTTATTGTTCTGCTTCACATCGCTTTTAAAAATGCGGCTGAGAATGAAACAATGCTTGATTTAAATTTGGATCAAGCTAGGATAAAAATACAATCAATGCTCAAAACAGATGTTTCGAGCAACCAATAAAGAGTTTGATAAAAAAGCAACGATAAGGATATTTATACATGCTTGGACGTATGATGTTTCAACCGCTATTAATTAGCAATCTTATTGATCACGCAGAACGCTACCATGCGGATACAGCCATTATTTCTAAAAATACAGACGGCAGTATCACTGAAACCAACTGGGCCAATGTCGCAGCCAATTCCAAGCGATTTGCCAATGTACTCAAAGATTTAGGGCTTTCGCAAAGTGACCGCGTGGCGACCATCGCATGGAACAACCATCGTCACCTAGAATCTTGGTATGCGATCTCTGGCAGTGGTTATATTTGCCATACTATCAACCCACGTTTATTTCCAGAACAACTGATTTTTATTATCAATGATGCCCAAGACCGCGTGGTGTTATTTGATAAAACCTTTGCGCCACTTATTGCTGCAGTAAAAGCCCATTTACCCCATGTAGAGCACTTTATTTGTTTAGATGCTGCAGATGACGCTATTACAGAAAAAATTGCCGATGTGAAATTTTATGATGACTTGGTCAGTAAAGAGTCTGAACAGTTCACTTGGCCAAGCTTTGATGAGCAAACTGCAAGCTCTTTGTGCTATACCTCAGGCACAACTGGAAATCCAAAAGGTGTACTATATAGCCACCGCTCTACCATATTGCATAGTTTTGCTATCAGCCTACCCGATTCTCTCAATCTGTCTGCAAATGACATTATGTTGCCTGTAGTGCCCATGTTCCATGTTAATGCTTGGGGTACACCTTATGCAGCAGCTATGGTCGGTTGTACGGTTGTATTACCAGGGCCAGGCTTAGATGGGCCAAGTTTAGTGAATATGATTGACACATATAAAGTCACTGTGGCTTTGGGTGTACCAACCATTTGGCAAGGTTTACTGGCAGCAGCCAAACAAACAGGCAGCCAGCTAGCAAGTATGAACCGTAACGTTGTCGGTGGTTCAGCCTGCCCACCATCCATGTTAGCGGCCTTTAAAAATGACTATAACTGTGACACCATCCATGCATGGGGCATGACCGAAACCAGTCCACTCGGTTCTGCCAACCAACTTAAAGCCAAACATCAACAGCTCTCTGAACAAGAGCGTTTCAAGCTACGTCTTTCTCAAGGCCGCCCGCCTTTTGGCGTGGATTTACGTCTTACCGATGAAGAAAAAGGCAACCATGAAATTGCCCGCGATGGTGAGCAGATTGGAAATCTACAAATTAAAGGGCACTGGATTATTGACAGTTACTTTGGTAAAGATGAATCTGCACTCACGACCGATGGCTGGTTTGACACAGGTGATATTGCAACCTTAGATGAAGACGGCTTCTTATGCATCAGTGACCGCTCTAAAGATTTAATTAAGTCTGGTGGCGAATGGATTTCATCGGTTGAACTTGAAAACCTTGCGATGGGACATTCAGATATTCTTATGGCAGCCGTTATTGCAGCTGAACATCCAAAATGGGATGAGCGTCCTATTGTCATCGCTGTGAAGAAACCCGATAGCACGGTCACTGAACAAGGTGTCTTAGACTACTATACGGACAAAATTGCGAAATGGCAGATCCCTGACCGTGTGATCTTTGTCGACAGTATTCCACTGAGCGGTACGGGTAAAATGCTAAAACGTGAACTCCGTGCTCAATATGGCCAAGTACTACTGGAACAAAATCCTGTTTAAGGTTGTGTAAAATAAAAGCCTGATCTTATAGTCAGGCTTTTATTTATGTTCGGATAGTGTAAATACCATCAATACAATTTATTTGAAAGCACATCCAATAAAGACGCTTTAAAGACCTCACCATGCTTTAGACTTGGATAGATTAAAAATTTAGGTGGTGTTTTAAAAAGTATGCTGACATTAAATGAAGCCATTATTGATGTAAAAGAAGGTTAAGTCGAAGGCTTTAAAATGGTTTTCAAGCTTTTTGGAGAAATTGCAACTTCTTCTAAAACCACGCCTTATTCGATGCCTTATTTTGCAATTATTACCTTCAATTCCTACAGTAAACAACTTACCAATACTTTGCTTGCAGTTTTTAAAAGCAGTGATGAAACTGTCCCAATGATCACTTGCAATTCGGGTGTAGTGAATACCTAATTGTTTAAGCTTTGTCTTCAACCTTTGGACTGTAGCTAAATCTCTCTTACCCCAAACATAAGCAACAATCTCACCTGTTTCTCGATGGTAGGCGTAAATAAGCCATTGTTTATTATTTTTATTTCCAACAAAAGTCCAGAATTCATCTACTTCGAGAGATTCATAATGACTTTGTTTAGGCTGAATTTGATAGGCCGATTCAGTTAAAGTCCGGAAGACTTTACCGATACTAATGCGATCAACTTCAGCGATATCTCGTATACCGCTGCCTCTGACCATTAACTGTAATATTTTACGAGTAATGCCAGAATTACATCCTAGATAGCTCAGAGCATGGTCACCAATAAACTGACGTTTGCAGTCTTTGCATTGGTAGTTTTGTTTCCCATCTACTTTGATGCCATTTTTCTTTATACTGTCACTGAGGCAGGTTGGACATTTGATTTCTAGAGTTATTTGCATTTCTCTATTTTATCAAAATTCAACCTGCTTTTTTTTAGCATACTTTTTGATACACCACCAAAATTTAGACTCTATGCCCTGCTGATCGAATATAGACAAAATTTCTCTATTTTTATTGATGCCATTTGCATCAAAATTAGCACTTTGCTGTGTTCCACTATGTGTTAAAAGATCACCTTCCATCAGCCATACATGTTTTTGTGGCTCTTTGACTAATTTTACTGTTCTAATTTTTTGCATCATGCGCTCATCTGCCCAAGAAAGTGATGGACTTGCAGCAAAGAAATGGCTGAAATAACGACCATCGAGCAAGCTATCAAGCACAAAAAGCCCTCCATAGGAATGCCCCCATAACGCTCTTTTTTGCGCATCCAGCTTTACATTCCGCTCAACCCAAGGGGCAATATCCTTCAAAATCACATTTCTAAAATCAGCACTTCCCCCGCTCATCCGCTCTGGATTTCTTGGGTCTTGAGCGGGTTTCCCCGTTAATAAATCTGCTGGAGTATAGTCAAGTGAACGAAAAGCTGTGGCAAATGGCAAATTGGTTTTATAACCAATGGCAACCAATACAGGGGCATCATTTTCATACAAAGACTTGAGTATTTCTTCCTTCAGATGGGACATCGCAGCGTTCCCATCCAGCATAAAGACCGATGCATAGGCGTTCTGCGTCTTCTGTACGGTCTTTGGAATACCTAACCAAACGCGATAAGTTTTATTTTGATCTGTAGTTGTAAATTTTTTGACTTTAAAACTGTAATACGCCGAGCCAATTTCAGCAATATTGGCAGGTAAAGGTTTCATTTCAGGTTTTGCATAAATACTTAAGCTGGCACCCAAAATCAACAACGAGCCAAAAATTTGCGAAAGCACAGTAGTAAAAATCTTTCTATAAAGATGAGTCATTTTTCGTATATACAGCCATGAGATACCGAAGCTTAACACACAATAATAGTTATCATTATCAATTAAGTAAATCTTAATCATCTCTCTGTCATGACGTACATCTCATCGATTAAAAGACTACATTTTCTTTGACCAAGCACTCCGAAAGATGATTTTTCCTTTTTATACGGATTCAACAAGTCTAGCAAATACCCTTCCAGCTTTTTTATCCCTAAAAAAAGCCACCGCACTATGAAAGTGCAATGGCTTTATCGACACAATCAAAAAACTTAAAGCTTTTTCCATGTCATGTTGCTCAAACCTTTCGCATCTTTTGCTGTGGCTTGTACCTTCATCTGATTTTTACCAGCATTTAACTGCGCAGTATTGATGTTATACACACGACCATCTTGAGGATTCAGCCATTGGCCTTTTGCGAATTTTTGACCTGTTGCATCACCCATTAAGCCATTCAGCACTTGCATACCAAAAATCGGTTTATCCTTAAGCCCACCCTGACACTTACTACATACATCACTCACAGGCGCTCCAGCCAAAGGATAGTACTTGGTCACCACTGCGCTATATTGCGATGTTTTAGAATTCTTACGAATCACAATATCTGAAATATAATACCCTGTCCGATCATCAATCACTTTCCATGTTCCAATAAGTGGGTCAAATGGCATGGCGAAAGCAGAATGAGACAACCCCAAAAACAGTGCTGATGCACACAAAAACTTATGTTTCATAAAGTAAATTACAATAAAAAATGAAGAAATAAACGGTCGCGATTATAGCAATTCTTTTCTTTTAATTATCTATTATTTCATTAAAATTAAATATTTATATGAATTAACCCCTGAGAAAAATCAACAAAAAAATTGCATATAAAAAAAGCCTCCGAAGAGGCTTTTTTTAATAATGTATCAGAGCTTTATATTAAGTCGCTGAACGTTCTTCAATTGGCACCACTTTACGCAGTTCAGGCCCCGTATAATCCGCACTTGGGCGAATAATACGGTTGTCCGCACGTTGTTCCATCACATGCGCTGCCCAACCCGTGACACGGCTCATCACGAAGATTGGTGTGAATAACTTAGTCGCAATATCCATGAAGTGGTATGCCGATGCATGGAAGAAGTCTGCGTTACAGAACAGTTTCTTCTCACGCCACATCACTTCTTCACAACGTACTGATACTGGGTACAGGACCGTGTCACCGACATCTTTGGCTAAGCGCTCTGACCAGATTTTGATGATGCCATTACGTGGGTCGTTGTCTTTGTAGATTGCATGACCAAAGCCCATGATCTTTTCTTTACGTTCCAATTTACCCAGCATTTCTCGCTCAGCTTCTTCAGGTGACGTCCAGTTTTCAATCATTTCCATCGCTGCTTCGTTTGCTCCACCGTGTAATGGACCACGCAGTGAACCAATTGCACCGGTAATGCATGAATGCATATCGGATAAGGTGGATGCGCATACACGTGCGGTGAAAGTCGATGCGTTGAATTCATGCTCTGCATAAAGGATCAGTGATACGTTCATCACTTGTTCATGCAGTTCATTTGGCTTTTCACCACGCAGCAGGTGTAAGAATTGAGCACCGATTGAGTCGTCATCGGTATTTTCTTCAATACGTACGCCATCATGGCTAAAACGGTACCAGTAGCAAATGATTGCTGGAAGAGTTGCGAGAATGCGGTCTGCAACATCTTGCTGTTCTGCAAAAGATTGTTCTGTTTCTAGGTTGCCCAGCATTGATACGCCTGTGCGCATCACATCCATTGGGTGTGAATCTGCTGGGATACGCTCAAGGACTTCTTTAAGTGCTTGTGGCAGTTGACGCAGTGATTTGAGTTTAGCTTTGTAAGCGGTGAGCTGTACTGCTGTTGGTAGTTCACCAAAGAAGATCAGGTAAGCCACTTCTTCGAATTGGCAGTTTTCTGCTAAGTCTTGGACGTCATAACCACGGTAGGTGAGACCTGCTCCGCTTTTGCCTACGGTTGATAGTGCTGTCTTTCCTGCGACTTGTCCGCGCAATCCTGCGCCTGTGAGGACTTTTCCTTCAGCCATTTTTAATTCTCCTGTTTAAACAGCTTGTCTAATGTGTTTTCAAAGGTGTGGTAATCCAGAAATTCGTAGAGTTCTTTGCGCTGTTGCATTTTGTCGAGGACGTTGACTTGGGTACCGTCATTGCGAATGGCATGCATGACTTCCAGTGCTGCCTTTTGCATGGCACGGGTCGGTGACAGTGGATACAGCACCATCGAGATGCCTTGTTCTGCCAGTTGTTCTTTGCTGTAGTATGGGGTATCGCCAAATTCGGTAATGTTGGCCAGTACTGGAACACCGACTGCATCACAGACGGTTTTGTACATGGTAATGTCAGTCATTGCTTCGGCAAAGATCGCATCGGCACCCGCTTCGACACAAGCACAGGCACGATCAATTACCGCTTGTAGGCCTTCTTTTTGTAAGGCATCGGTACGTGCCATCACCACAAAGTTTGCATCGGTTTTAGCATCAACAGCTGCTTTGACGCGGTCGACCATTTCTTGTTGGGTGACGATTTCTTTGTTGGGGCGGTGGCCACAGCGTTTTTGCGCCACTTGGTCTTCGATGTGCACTGCGGCTGCACCTGCGGCAATCATTTGTTTAACGCTACGCGCAATGTTAAATGCCCCACCCCAACCCGTGTCGATATCGACCAGTAACGGAGTGTCTACACGTTCGGTAATGCGGCGTACATCTTCCAAAACATTATCCAGACTGGTCATGCCTAAGTCAGGCAATCCATAAGAGTAGTTGGCTACACCAGCACCCGAAAGGTAGATGGCCTTGTAGCCCACCTGTTTCGCCATCATTGCTGCATAAGCATTGACTGTACCGATAATTTGTAATGGTTTTTCCACTTCCAGTGCTTGTCTAAATCTTAAGCCTGCAGATCTTTGTTCTGTCATCGTCCTTTCCACGGCATTTGCTTTAATTTTCGAGTTTTGAGTATAGCCATAATGACTGAATTGGCTATGACATTTTAGAATGATCACTCTAAAACTTTAGTCCCATGGTTCACGTTTTTATTGTGTAATTTTCTTCCATGCATTGGGGTTTAGTGGTAAACAGATAAGCCCCAAAACAACAATGTATGCATATTTTTGCTATGATAGCAACCAGAGATCCACATTTATTAGGCTGTTGTTAGTTATATGCACGACTCAGTTCAACTAGAACCCCTTACACGTGACATACCTCACACAAAACGAGGTCATGAACGCTGTCTTGCATTTTTATTAAGTGCAAACGAGTTGTTTTTGCAACATGGCTACGATGCAGTTTCACTTGATGATATTGTCAATCATGCGGGTGGTTCAAAAGCATCGATTTACAAATATTTTGGAAATAAAGACGGTCTTTTTACAGCCATTTGTGACTACCGTCGTGAGCTGTTTTTTAAAGATATTTGTATGCCTTTTGATTTTACTAAGGACAATTTGCGCGTTTATTTAATACAAACCATTTTAAATATTCAAACGCATCTTGTGCTTCCAGAAAATGCTTCTTTTTTAAGACTCATTATGGAACAAGTACAACGTAATCCACAGTTAGCCTTTCATATTCACAAACAAGGGCCTAAACATATTGAAGATGCCGTGGCTTGTGTTTTAAGCAAAGCAGATGAAATAGGCATTATTCGATGTGAACATCCAAATTACTCTGCGCAGCTTTTTTTTGGTATTGTGCGTGAATTAGAGTGGCGAGTACTCATGAACATCTATGTTGAAGAAAATGAAAAAGAAAATCTAGAATATGTTCATTATTGTGTAGATCGTTTCTTAGCAGGTCATCAAAAAGTCTAGTTTTTTTGCAATTTCCTTTGCATATAGTATATTAATCGACTCTCTTTTTCTTTCCACCAACCAACAACTAATTGTTGTTCTGTACCTATTTCGGTTTTCAGCAATTATTGTGGAGTAACAATGGCTCTACGTCACTTTCTTACCTTACGCGATTTATCTACTTTAGAACTGAACCAAGTTGTGCAACGCGGTATCGAACTAAAGCGTAAACAGCACAACAGCGAAGTATTCCAACCGTTTGTTGGTAAAGTCATGGGTATGATTTTTGAAAAATCGAGCACCCGTACCCGTGTATCGTTCGAAGCAGGCATGAGCCAGTTTGGTGGCAGTGCAATTTTCCTCTCTCCACGAGACACCCAATTGGGTCGTGGTGAACCGATTGAAGATTCAGCACGCGTGATTTCAAGCATGTTGGATATTGTGATGATCCGTACTTTTGGACATGACATTGTTGAACGTTTTGCCTCTTATTCAAAAGTTCCTGTGATTAATGCCTTGACTGATGATCACCACCCTTGCCAACTACTTGCAGATGTTCAAACTTTTGTTGAACACCGTGGACCCATTGCAGGCAAAACGGTCGCGTGGATTGGTGATGGCAACAATATGTGTAATTCATATATTGAAGCTGCACATATGTGGGGCTTTAAGTTAAAAATTGCTGCGCCTAAAGGTTATGAACCCAAAGCAGAATTTTTAAGTGAATTTGCGCATTGTGCTGAACTAGTTAACTCAGCTGAAGATGCTGCCGTAAATGCAGACCTTATCGTGACCGATGTATGGGCAAGCATGGGCCAAGAAGAAGAGCAAAAAATTCGTGAAGCTGCGTTTGCAGACTATCAAGTAAATGAACGTCTTATGGATCTTGCTCATCCTGATTGTTTATTTATGCATTGTTTACCAGCACATCGCGGCGAAGAAATTTCTGAAAAGATGCTCGACCATAAAAATGCCGTGGTTTGGGATGAAGCTGAAAACCGCTTACATGCACAAAAAGCATTGATTGAGTTTTTAATCAATGAAAATACCAAGAAAGATTGATTAATTTTCCCAACGAAAAGCACCTAAGGGTGCTTTTTTTATACGGGCAAAGCTATAATCAGAACATAATTTTTATAAGCGACACTTTCCATGCATTTCAAAAAAACAGGCCTGTGCCTTGCTACAATCCTAAGCTCTACTTTTTTTCAGGTCCAAGCCTCAGAATTTGATGACTACTTACAGTCCAAACAAATCATTGATCAGAATTTTAAAATTAAACAACCAGAAACGTTGAACGAGATCTTAACGGTATTAACTGCAGAAGACTCTCGAACCCTCCCAATTGAAATTGATAACAACACTATCATTGAACAATTTAATCTATATGCAGACCGTACCGAGCTTAAAGGCTTGATCATTACCCCTGATTTTGCGCAGTTTGAACAGGATTTAGGTACGAAAGAAGTTCAAAAAGTGATTAAAAAGAATGTTGTGCAAAACTGCAATATTTTCTTCGAGCATCAATATCAACGCCATAACCCCTACATTGTAAAATTACAGCTCAGCTCTGAGAAAAATAGCTACGATTTAGAATTAAAGCAAAAAGATTGTGGTATCAAATAGTACCTTTCTAGCGATTGGTTCTCTACTTTAGCGAACAAATCCTTGCGGTTGTAAGATAATCATGGCCGCACCAATCAAGACCACTGCCCCACCCATTATGTCCCAACGTGTCAAATATACTTGATCGACATAACGCAACCATAGCAATGCGGTAAAAATATAAATTCCGCCATAAGCGGCATAAATACGTCCTGACGCAGCCGGATGTAAAGTCAACAACCACACAAAAGCACCTAGTGCTAAAGCTGTAGGAAACCACAACCAATGACTTCTTCCCTGATTTAAAATCAAATAAGGGAAATAACAGCCTAATATTTCCATCACAGCGGTTACCAAAAACAGTACAAATGTACTTAAAACTTTCGTCAATTGAAAATCCATGCAACCTACTTTTATTAGTTCTAACTGTTAAATACTTTCTTCAATAAAAAACCCGTGTGAACACGGGTTTTAAATTATGTAGCAATATTTAAGCAGGTTCAGCCGTTTGGTCTTCAAAAACTTCAAGTTTTAGACCCACCGCTTTACCATTTTCGTTCTTCACAGAGACCGCAACATTGCCACCATGTTCTGCAAGCTCACCAAATAGAATCATTTCAGCCAGTGGTTTTTTCAAATGCTCTTGAATGAGTCGTTGCATTGGGCGAGCGCCCATTAAACGGTCATAGCCATTTTCAGCCATCCACTCACGCGCACTTTGATCCACTTCTAGAATGACTTTTTTCTCATCCAGTTGCGCTTGTAGTTCAGTTAAGAACTTATCCACTACATTTTCAATTACTGTCGTTGGTAAAGCTTTAAACTGAATCACGCTGTCTAAACGGTTACGGAACTCTGGAGAAAACGCTTTTTTCATCGCATCTTGGTTATCATTACTGTTGTCTTGGTCCATGAAGCCAATACTCACGCGAGAAATACTTTCCGCACCAATATTTGTGGTCAAGACCAACACCACATTACGGAAGTCTGATTTACGACCATTGTTATCGGTCAATGAACCATGATCCATGATTTGTAGCAATAAGTTGAACACGTCTGGATGCGCTTTTTCAATCTCATCTAGCAATAATACACAGTGCGGATTTTTATGAATCGCATCAGTCAACAGACCACCTTGGTCAAAGCCCACATAACCTGGAGGCGCACCGATCAAACGTGAAACCGCATGGCGCTCCATGTACTCCGACATATCGAAGCGAACCAGCTCAACACCCAGTAATTTCGCAAGCTGCTTGGTGACTTCTGTTTTACCTACCCCAGTTGGGCCTGCAAAAACGAAACTACCCACAGGTTTATCTGGCGATTTTAAACCTGCACGCGACAGTTTAATTGCTGAGCCTAAAGCTTCAATGGCTTCATCTTGACCAAAGACCACACGTTTTAAATCACGTTCAAGATTTTCAAGCACGGTCTTATCATCTTTAGATACGGTTTTTGGTGGAATACGTGCAATTTTCGACACTATATCTTCAATGTTTTCAACTGTGATTAAGGTGTCATCCTGCTCGGCTCTTAAACGGCGCTGTGCGCCCGCTTCATCAATCACATCAATGGCTTTGTCTGGCAAGAAACGGTCATTGATAAATTTAGCCGATAGCTCTACCGCAGATACCAAGGCTTTATCGTCATATTTTACATGGTGAAATTCTTCAAATTTCGATTTTAAACCACGTAAAATATCAACCGTTTCTGAAATTGAAGGTTCATTGACATCAATTTTTTGGAAACGGCGTGACAGCGCATGATCTTTTTCAAATACCTGACGATATTCTTGGAATGTAGTCGAGCCAATACAGCGTAGAGTGCCATTTGCCAACGCAGGTTTAATCAAGTTTGACGCATCCATTGTGCTGCCCATACTTGAGCCAGCACCAATAATCATGTGGATTTCGTCAATAAACAAAACTGCTTCTGGTTTCTTTTTCAACGCGTTCAAAAGCTGTTTTAAACGTTTTTCAAAGTCACCACGATATTTGGTTCCTGCCACCAAAGCCCCAATGTCCAAACTATACACTTCAGCATTTGCCAATGGTTTCGGTGCTTTACCATTAACAATGAGCCAAGCTAAACCTTCAGCAATCGATGTTTTACCGACGCCAGGATCACCGACCAATAACGGGTTATTTTTACGGCGACGGCATAGAATTTGTGCTGCGCGCTCAATTTCTTTTTCACGACCAATTAAAGGATCTGTTTTACCCTTTTGTGCCTCAACATTTAAGTTGGTTGTATACAGCTCTAAAGGGCCTGCGTTGCTTGAACTAGCAGATTCACCATCAAGATCTTCAATTTCTTCTTCCACTTGCACTTCGTCTTTACGTGTGCCGTGGGCCAAGTATTGTGTCAGTGTTAAACGGTTAATTTGATGGCGTTTCAAGAGGTAGACTGCAAAAGAGTCACGCTCAGAGTACATCGCCACTAAAATGTCTGCACCTTCAACTGTACGATCACCACCACTTGATTGCACATGGAAAATTGCACGTTGTAAGATACGGTCAAAACTTTCGGTTGGATGCGGAGCTTGGTCACTGTTTTCGCCCAGCTTAGGGGTGTGCTGCTCTACATATTCTTCAAGCTCTTTGCGAAGCACAATAATATCTGCACCACAGGCTTTCAATGCATTTACGGCCGAATCATTATCGAGTAAAGCCAATAATAAATGTTCAACGGTTAGGAATTCATGTCTCTTTTGTCGAGCCATACTAACAGCCAAACGTAAGGATACTTCTAATTGACGACTGAGCATGGAACCCCCTTAATCTTTCGGCTCAATCTGACAAAGTAAAGGATGACCTTGAGACCGAGCGTAATTATTGACTTGGTTTGCTTTTGTTTCCGCGATGTCTCTCGGGTAAACGCCTGCAACACCTTTTCCTTCATAATGTACAGTTAGCATTACTTGAGTGGCTTGGTCAAGATTCAAAGCAAAGTATTGTTGTAAAATTTCAATAACAAAGTCCATTGGGGTATAGTCATCGTTCATTAAAACGACAGCATAGAGTGGAGGACGCTTAAGTTCAGGTGGTGCGGTTTGGACAGCGACATCCCCATTTTCTTCTTCATGCGGTTCATCATTGCTCAAGCGCGGGCTGATATGCCAGTCGACATAGCCAGATTCATGAAAAGACTGCTTGATTTCAATTAAACACGTTGAACGCTTAGAAATACCCATAAACTTACAATTCACAATTATTGTGCATTCGCCTCAGCCTGAGGAATTTCAGAGACAAATGCTGATTGACTTTCTACGGCTTCACCACGTGACCAACTAAAGCGTCGTGTCACTGGTGTGCTACCTGTTAAACGGACTTCGATAAACTGTGGCGTAAAGCCTTTAGGCATTGTCCAACGACCTGTTAAACGCTCATAGTTTTCAAAGTTAAAATTTTTGTCTTCAAGAGGCACAACTAAAACCTCTGTACCACGAATGAGTCGGAGTTCAACTGTACCTGAAGCTGCACGTTTAGATGGACTGACTTGAACCAAGTCAAGTTGATATTCAAATGCATTTTCAGGCAAAGGTTTAATCGCAATATGCTGCACAGCCAGTGGAATACCACCGCGTTGACGCAAAACCTCACGGTAAATCACAGCAGTGGTTTCAGATTGCGCTTGTTGATCCAGCGCTTTTTGCAATGACAAATACAGCTCATTTGAATTGGTTACAGCAACGTCACGCTCCTGAACAGCAGCATTATAATTTTTATTTAAAGCATCCAAACTGGTCTTTTGCTTTTGTACCACTTCCACCAGTTGCTCAGCATCTGCATCAAAACCTACTACCGTTAAACCTTGACGATGTCCGACGGTATAGCCCAATACCCCACTTGCAACCATCAATATTGCAGCACCAATTGCCAAGGGCTTATTGGTCTGTAAAAACGGCTTTGCAGGTTCAGGCTGTTGTGACGTCATATTTGTGTCAGTGTTCGGCATCGTCATCTCTTATTTTGATTCAATTCAAAACACACATTTAAATCGAAATCTAAATGTGTGTGAAGTTCTAAAACGTTTTTTATGGTAATAAACCAATTCCGTCTAGGCCTGCAGTTTCAGCAAATCCAAACATTAAGTTCATATTTTGAACGGCCTGACCTGCTGCCCCTTTAACCAAATTGTCTTGTACTGAAATGACCACCAACTTTTTCGGTTGCGGTTTATACAACGCAATACGAAGTTGATTTGCACCCCGCACAGAACGTGTCTCTGGTGAGCTTCCAGCAGGCATCACATCGACAAAAGCTTCATTGGCATAAAACTGTTCATATAAACTTTGCACATCAGCAGCTTCACCCGCATCGGTTAAGTCCACATAAATCGTGCTCAGCATGCCACGAATCATGGGCACCAAATGCGGAACAAACAAAATGTGGTTAAACACCTCTTTTAAGCCTGAAATATTTTCCAATGCTTCCACAATTTCAGGATGATGACGGTGACCTGCAACGCCATAAGCTTTGAAATTATCAGCATTTTCAGAATAGATCATACCAAGGCTGGCTTTACGACCTGCACCAGACACACCCGATTTTGCATCAATAATAATGCTTTCAGGTTTAACTAATGTGTCGTTTTGCTTAAATAACGGCGCTAAACCCAGTTGTACTGTTGTTGGATAACAACCAGGGTTACCAATGACATTGGCTTGTTTAATCTGCTCACGGTTTAATTCTGACAAACCATAAACCGAGTCTTTCAGTAGTTCAGGGCACGCATGTTGCATACCATACCATTTTTCAAACTGTTCTAAATCTTGTAAACGGAAGTCTGCGGCAAGGTCAATCACTTTAGTATTTGCAGCCACCAACTCTTCGGCATGCTTCATGGCAACGCCATGCGGTGTCGCAAAGAACACCACATCACATTTTTTCAGTTCATCAATATTCAAATCTGAATATTTAAGTTCGGTATGTCCACGTAGGCTTGGGAACATATCATCTACACGGCGACCGTCTTCTGTACGCGATGTTAATACGCTTACTTGCACATTTGGGTGTCGTAGTAAAAGACGCAACAATTCAACGCCTGTATAACCTGTACCGCCGACAATACCAACTGAAATCACGTGTATTACCTCAAACTTAAACTGTCCATTTCGTAACTGCCTAGTATGACAGGAAGTTTCTGCTTTCTAAACTGTTTTACTTGGAATTTATGCATTTTTAGTGCTATCGACACCTAATGAGACACATCCAATATACTCTGTGCAGGCTCAAAACCAATCTGATTTCGTCCCGAATGTTTCGCCTGATATAACAATTGATCGGCAGTATGTATGGCATATTTTAAGTTGGGTTGATGTACTGCAGCCAGTCCAAAACTTGCTGTCACGGCAATACTTTTTGAGGATAATCGTGCATCGGCAATACCTAAACGAATACGATTGGCAATGTTATAAGCCAGCGTGGGGTCATCAATTTGCAATAAGACAATGAACTCTTCCCCGCCAAAACGCCCTACCAAGTCATGATCACGGACGTTTTGCCCAATAATTTGACCGACTTGTTGTAAAATTTGATCACCCACCAAATGCCCATAGGTGTCATTAATTTTCTTAAAATGGTCAATATCACACATAAGCAAGAAATAAGACTGTTTAGAGAGCTGATGCAACTTTCGTTTAGCGGCTTCGTTAAAGCCACGTCGATTGAATAAATGCGTTAGCGGATCTCTTAGCCGCTCATCGTTGAGTTGATGGATAATATCGCGTACCAAGGTTCCGAGCAGCACTATTGCAAACCACATACTTAAGATAATGCTCGCAGCAAGCATCATCAGCCACCAAACTGAATTTGCCAGCATGTCTGCTTCGATATTTCTTAAAAAAAGAAAAATAATGATTCCGCGAACAAAGGTATACAGCACAATAAACAAGTAGGAAAAGTCGACTATTTTATTGAGCAAATCAATCCCTTGATAATGTTTAAACATTGAAAACAAAACCAAAGACTCAACCAATGCAATTGAAATGTTCAGAATCAGCATCCTGATCCACAGTTGATCATCTACATAGGAATAATAACTGAGTGAAAATAAAGCCATGATGATCAAGGCCAAACACCAATATGGACGTGCATTGGCATTCTTTCTTAAGCCCATGGCGTAGGCGCTGGCCCATGCGCCAAACAAATACATACTACCTAAAATGGGTGCCGACAAAGCCAACTGCTTATTCGACATAAAACTTTGTGCCGCCACAGAAAACGAAGGCACAATATATCCAAGCCCGAGCCACAATAAATATGAGGGAGCTCTAAAAGCAAAATGACATATTAAAAGCAAGCTTCCCATTAAAATCAGGCAAGCTGGAACGATTAATATAAAATAGTGGATATCTGTAAAATTTACATTTGAGGTCTTTGGACTGAAATTGAGGAATGTTTACCTTAGATCATGAAGTTTAGAGCATTTTTTGACTAACGCTCAATCAATCAGAAGAAATTATTTTTCAATTTTGTACGTAAAATTAACTTTAAGCGCTTGCCCACCAATACGGCAATGCGGTTGTTTTTAAGGTTCTTTGATGCTGCTGAAAAGCGGCATCATATTTAGCAACTTCCGCCCAGAAACGTGCACTATGATCAAAATGTTGCGTATGTGCGAGTTCATGCACACAGACATAACGGGTAATGACTTCAGGAAACAACACTAAAGCACTGTTAAGCATGATGTCATGTTTGGCACTACAACTCCCCCAGCGGGTCTTGGGCTGACGAATTGAGCATTGTGCAAATTTTAAACCAGTTTCATGACTAATCTGTTGCAAATAAACAGGCAAGTGCTGTTTGGCATATGCAATTACAAAAGATTTTAAATAACTTTCGGGCTGACGGTCACTGATCCAAAGCTGGTGATTATCCTCATCCAAAATATACGCATTTTTTTGTGTTTTATAGCTCACCGTTAAAGCATTTTGGCGATTAAACAACCATAAATCTATGGGAAGGGTTTGATCTATCTGTACCAGATTGGCTTGCTGCTTCTGCCACGTTTCAACCATCCACTGTTCAGATTGATTTAAAAAATCCTGAATTTGCCGTTTACTACAAAATTTAGGCACGGTTAAACGAATTTGAGTCGGTTCAACACGAAGTCGTAACCGAGTCGCACGTGCATGATGGGTGATTTGAATTTCAGGTAGGTCTGCTAAGGTCATTAATATTATTCTTTTATTGAATCATCCTCCCGACCCTCCTTTTGAAAGGAGGGAGAAAAACATAAGATAAAAATGTTTTTGCTTTTAGCCCCTCTTTTTCAAAGAAGAGCTCAGGGAAGATTTAAAATTAAACAGCGGTACGCTCTTCAATACCACTGTCTGTTGCAACAACTGCCACATCTGCTTTATTGATTGCAAAAATACCATTACACACCACACCTGGAATGTCGTTAATGGTTTTTTCAAGCTCAAGCGCATTTAAGATGTTCAGGTTATAGACGTCTAAAATCACGTTACCGTTATCCGTCACCACGCCTTCACGGTAAGCAGGATCACCACCGAGCGCTACAATTTTACGTGCCACAGCTGAACGAGCCATTGGAATCACTTCAATCGGAAGTGGGAAGTCACGCCCCAATTGATCAACCCACTTAGAATCATCAACGATACAAACAAATTTTCTCGCAATTGAAGCCACAATTTTCTCGCGAGTAAGTGCGGCGCCACCGCCTTTGATCATATGCATATGACGGTCAATTTCGTCTGCACCATCGACATAGGCATCTAAACCGCCGACAGAGTTCATATCAACCACTTCAATGCCTAATTTCTTTAAACGCTCAGCCGTTGCTTCTGAACTTGCCACAGCTGCTTCAAGCTGAAGCTCTGGTAAAAGTTCAATTAAGAAATTTACGGTGCTGCCTGTACCCACCCCTAAAATGCCACCTTTAGGTAAGTGCTTTAAGGCAGCTTTTGCAGCAGCTTGCTTTTTTTCATCTTGGGTAGCATACAGACTCATAATTTGGCTCAACTATTTTTTGACATTTGTTGCTGATTTTACAGCCCAAATGTACAGGGGTTTGTTACAATGATCCTCTATTTTAAACTGTTAAATGGGAAATTAACATGCTGTCTCGTTTGGTTCGACAAATATTACAAGCAACAGTCTACGATGTTGCAATCGAAACTCCACTCGAAGCGGCACCTCGAATTAGTGAGAAACTCAATAACAACATTCGTTTTAAACGTGAAGACTTACAACCAGTCTTTTCATTTAAGCTACGCGGTGCCTATAACCGCATTAGCCAACTTCCTAGAGCTCAACTTGAACGTGGCGTGATTACTGCATCTGCTGGCAACCATGCCCAAGGCGTAGCACTGTCAGGTAAAAAACTAGGGATTCGTGCCATTATTGTGATGCCAAAAACCACCCCAGATATTAAAGTTCAGGCAGTCAAACGCTTAGGCGGTGAAGTGGTTCTCCACGGTGACTCTTTTGATGTTGCAAACAAATACGCAATTCAACGTGCTGCAGAAGATGGTATGAGCTTTATTCCACCCTATGACGATGAACTGGTCATGGCAGGTCAAGGCACGATTGGCAATGAAATTTTGCGCCAATGGCGCGATGTCGACTACGTTTTCGTCGCTGTTGGCGGCGGCGGTTTAATTGCTGGTGTAGCAGCCTACTTAGGCGATGTTGCACCACATGTCAAAGTCATTCCTGTTGAATATGACGAATCTGCTTGTTTAAAAGCCGCATTTGAAGCAGGCGAACGCGTAGTACTGCCTCAAGTTGGTCTATTTGCTGATGGCACAGCTGTAGCACAAATTGGTGAAAAACCATTTGAAGTGATTCAACTACAGAAGTCGGATAACTCAGGCCCGATCGTTGAGCGTGAAGTGGTTTTAGTCAATACCGATGAAATTTGTGCCGCCATTAAAGACACCTATGATGAATGTCGTAGCATCGTTGAACCATCAGGTGCAATGGCCTTGGCAGGGATTAAAAATTATATTGAAAAACACGAGCTGATTGGGCAAAACATCGTCTCAATTGTATGTGGTGCAAACATGAACTTTGACCGTTTACGTTATATTGCAGAACGTACTGAATTAGGTGAACGTAAAGAAGCTATTTTTGCTGTGACCATTCCAGAGAAAAAAGGTTCATTCCTGAATTTCTGCCGAGCGCTACAAGGCCGTAATATCACCGAGTTTAACTATCGTGCGAGCGATGCCAGTGCAGCGCAAGTCTTTGTCGGGATTAGCTTAAAAGGCGGTGAAAAAGAGCGTCACGATATTTTTGAAGCACTCAAAACTCAGTTCGATGTCGATGACTTATCTGATGATGAAGTGGCAAAACTGCATATTCGCTACCTGATTGGTGGTCATGCAGACCTTGAAAATGAGCGTCTGTTCCGTGTTGAGTTCCCTGAACGTCCAGGTGCACTGTTAATGTTCCTCGAGCGCCTTGGCCCTACCCATAACATTACCCTGTTCCACTACCGTAACCACGGCGCGGCTGAAGGTCGTGTCCTCGTTGGTTTAGAAGCAAGTGATGCGAAACAAAACCCAGATGGTTTGATTGAAACTTTAGAAAGTATTTCGTATCCATATGAAGAAATTACCAATAACCTAGGTTATCAACGTTTCTTAAAATAAAAGATTCAATACATACATAAAACCGCCCTTCGAGGCGGTTTTATTCTATGAGCTGCATCGGCTCTTCATCACCAAACGTGTGGTTATACGTAACAATAATTCTATCGATCAGCTCATCATTATGCGGTACCAATAGCCAATAAGGGTTTTCCCGCTCAATAACCAATAAACTGAGTTCATAAGGCTCAATAAAAATTTTAATGTGATTAAAAATAACATCAAAACTAAACTCAAAGTCATAACCATGCATGTCTGAGGTTTCTTCTTCCTCACTGTCATACATTTGATAAAAAGACGCCATATCATCATTAATTTGGTTTTTCAGCTCGTCTAAATCAATACCTAATTGTTGAAGTCGATGGCATTCATCAATACCATTTTGTCGAAAATCATCGAGTTCTATTTTTTGAATGTTTGAATAATAGCTATTCAACCAACGTACAAAGTGCTCGAACTCATCTTGTTCTTCTGGAATTGCGGTATCATTCAATTCTGGAAACGCGATCCTCAGGGATTCATACAGTGTCTTCCGCATTTATATACTCCTTTGGATGAGTGATATATTGGTATAAGGCAAAGCGCGGTTGATCGAAAAAAGCGTGTCTGTATAAAGATGACATCTTGTGAAATTTGGCACAACATTCGTTAACAATCGACGTATAAAAAAATTTAAAGGAAAGATGACATGGCACAATTTGCAGTGATTGGTTTAGGAAGCTTTGGAGCCACAGTTGCAACTCAACTCATTGAACTGGGACATGATGTCATTGGTATCGATAGTGAAAAAAAATATGTTGAAAATATTTCTGAGCAGGTGACCCATGCTGTCATCGCCGACGCAACAGATGAACATGTTCTCGATGAACTCAATATTAAAAACTGCGATGCCGTGGTGGTCGCAATTGGTGAAAATATTGAAGCCAGTATTTTGTGTGTGCTGCACCTCAAAAATATTGGGGTTGAAAAAATTTGGGTCAAAGCCAAATCAAAGTCGCACCATATGATTTTAAGCCATTTAGGGATTAGTAAAATTATTCACCCTGAAGAAGACATGGGCGTGCGGATTGCGCAGTCTTTATGCTATCCCATGGTCAGTCGCTATATGGCGCTTGAAGATAACCACTATATTGTCAAAATTGAAATTGATGAAAAACTACAAGGGACTCGCTTCCGCCAATTGATGGATCAAGCACCTGATGTGAAAACATTACTCCATAAACGCGGCAAAGACGTTTTGTACAGCATTGACCCCAATTTAATTTTACAAGTGGGTGATATTCTTGTTGTTGAAGGTTTAGTTGAAACATTACGTCGTCTTTCAGCACGGTTCAAATCATGAAAAAAGTCAAAGACTGGCAAACCCCAAAAAACAGCACCATTAATTTAAGCCCGCCCAGCCTGCTGGCTTTGGGTTTTTTGAGCTTTATTATTATTGGGACTCTATTATTAAAGTTACCCATTTCGCACCACGGTGAACTCAGTTGGATTCACTCTTTGTTCACCGCCAGCTCAGCAGTCACCATTACGGGACTGTCTGTGGTGAATGTCGGTGAAACTTTTACCGTAACAGGTAAAATCATCATCATGCTACTGATTCAAATTGGTGGCTTAGGTTTTATGACTTTCGCAATTTTAGCAGCACTAAGTCTGTCGACTAAACTGGGTTTAAAGCAACAAATCATGGCGCAAGAGACCATTGGTCAAACCAGCTTATCCAAAGTATCCTTCACCATTAAAGGGGTACTGCTGTATTCCTTATTTTTTGAAGCGATCGGCACGGTTATTTTGACCATTGCATGGTTAGAGGATTACAACTTCAATCAAGCTTTGTTCTATGCGGCTTTTTATAGTGTATCCGCATTTAACAATGGCGGCTTTTCACTGTTTCCCAACAGTCTAATGAGCTTCTCGGGTCAGTATCTCATTACCTTTACCATCAGTATGCTATACATCATTGGTGGGACAGGTTTTGTAGTGTTAATGGATATTAAACGCAGCAAACGTTGGAAAGGCTTAAGTACCAATAGCAAACTGATTTTATCCACCATTGCAGGCTTGAACCTCATCGCTTTTGTTCTTTTATGGGCGATTGAATCGAATAATCCCCTCACCTTAGCGCCAATGAGCTTAGGTGACCAAGCTTTAAATGCATGGTTCCATGCCACCGTACCTCGTTCATCGGGCTTTAACAGTCTTGATTTGGCACAAATGAAAGATGCCTCGACCCTCGTGACCATGTTACTGATGTTCATTGGAGGCGGCTCGATGAGTACCGCAGGCGGGATTAAAGTAGGTACTTTTATTATTGTTTTACTCAGCGTGATTAGCTTCCTTAGACGTGAAGATGAAATTCGTGTGTTCAATCACTCTGTTTCTCAAAAAACCTCTTTTAAGGCAATGGCTGTCGTCTCTATTACCGCAGCACTTATTTTCTTAGGCATCTTTAGTTTATCTTTAATCGAACCTAATCATCAGTTTATGGATTTGTTATTTGAAGCCATTTCCGCTGCTTGTACTGTCGGTTTGTCACGCGGCATCACGGGTGAACTTCAACCTGCAAGTTTATTTATCTTGATGCTCTTGATGTTTGCAGGTCGTTTAGGTCCTTTAACGCTGGCCTACCTGATAGCGACGCCGAAAAAGAGCCGCCTAAAACACCCAGCTGCCGATATTCAAATTGGTTAAAACACCTAACACTTAAACATAAAAAAACCACGTATCAAACGTGGTTTTTTTATGTTTCTAAATTAGTACCAATTCATTAAGGACACGCCCAAGCCCACATAAGTCGCTCGGTGGTTATAATCTATTAAGCTTTCGCCATAACCATCAAACAACTGGAAATGACCACGCAACTTCCCTGAAATAGGGAAAGCCCAGTCAAACTGTGCAGCACCGCGCGAATCATCGCCACCTTTTAAGCTATGACGTAGCATGAGTGAAAAATCATGTTCATTCCAACGGTAGAATGCTGTTAAATCACCCCGTCCGACATAATCCTTAATATCAGGGTTATTATCATCACCTGCATCTTCATCTAGACGGTACCAAGGGCGCAGCATGAGCGCAAAGTTGTCTCTTTCAAAACCCACATTCAACATGATACGGTTCCAACTACGCGACAGCGGATCGGAACGACCATTAGACTGGTGGTTGAAAGTTAATCCTAATAAGCGCCCATTTAAACCTAACAATTCATAATTGGTGCGGAAAACTAAACTGGCTTCAGGCTCATAGTTGGTTTCACGGAACGGACGGGATTCTTCGCTGTTATACACTTGCCAACGAGAAGACTGGGTATAACCCAACCAAACATCACCATTGTCCCCAAATAGGTTTTCCACAGCTTTAGTTTTTAAAGACAGTTGAAATTTCGCTTCCATCGACTTCAGGTTTTGCTCTCGATCGGCATTTACAGTATTGTTTTCATTTGGGCTCGATGGACGTTCATTTTTATCTGTCGTCCAAAAACCAGGCATTAAATACACTGGTTGGTAGGCACGAATATTCCAAGTTCCCAGTTTGCTTTCGGGTGAAAGCTCCCAACGGCTACCCATTAAAGATAAATTTGGGGATATTTTAGGACCTTCAGAAGCGAAAACAGAGCTCACACCTTGAGCAATCTTCCCTGTGATATTTTCAGGTTCTGGCGCAATTTCCATGGCTGCACGTTGCTCAGAAACAATGCGCGGCTTTACTGCTTCAGGAATTTTGAATAATGCATCATAACAAGCCAAACGGTCTGCATTCGATGCTAATGCAACACATGCCTCGGCTGTTGCAGGAGTTGCAGGTACTTCGGAAATTTGTGCATGTGTTTTAGCGACACCCAAAGTACTGAGCACAGTCATGCTCAGTACTAAAGTTGAACGCTCAAATGATTTGAACGCCATACGACCCTCTTATTGTTTTACTGAACTTGTTGAATACTAAAACCTAACTCAATTAAAGTATCACGCTTCGCCATAGGTGCAACTACGGCTTTCGTTGGTTTTTGTTCAAGCAAGTATTGTACCGCCACACGTTGCAAGTCCTCTAAACCCACAGCCAAAAGACGGCTACGTAACTGCTTACGGAAGGCTGGTGTACGTGCATGTAAAAGTGCATAACATGCCGTAATCGCTTCACCCGCTGGTGAACCTGGTTTGTCCATACCCGCAATCAAACCTAAAATTGCTTCTTCAAGCTGATGTGGTTTTTGCTCAGTATTTAGCAACCATTGCACACTGGCTTCAAAGTCATTGAAGGTTTCAGCCAAACGCGGGTCACGGTAGCTATAGAAACGGAATGAACATGCATTGCCGTCATAGCTTGCGCCACCACCATAAGCCCCACCTTTTTCACGAATTGCACTGTGTAAGAAACCATTACGCAAGTACGCTGCCAGCACCATCAGCGGTGCAGCATCTGGATGTGACACCTCAACGGCTTGATAAGCCGATGAACAGAATTGAACATTGGCTTGAATTAGCCATGCTTCATCGGCATCGGTATCAACCTGCTCAGTAGCTTTTAAAGTCACAGTTTGCTCAGGAATAGCTAACTTGTCCCACACATTTTGAACTTCTTCAACCAAACGGTCTGACTGATGTTCTTCACACACTAGTAAGAACTGTTTTGGTGCTTGTAAAAGTTTCAAATGAATCGCTTTTAATTCATTGATCAAATCATCATAAGCTGCTGCATCATTTTCAATACGGCTGACTAAATCGCCTAACCAGTTTAATGCACCCAAGCCCGTGTTGTGATAATCACGTTTTGCCAAAGCACTGTGGTTACGTCCTGCAATTTGCATGGCATAACTGTGACCTGAACCTGAAAGACGTGATGCCCAACGGGTTTTACGTTGTTGCAATAACTCAACAATGCGATCTTTTTCGTCAAAACGCAGTTGTTCAAATGCCAGTTTCAACAAAGCGATACTGTCAAAATTACTCACCAACGATTTTGTGGTCAGCGTTAACCATGCACTGATTTGATTTTTATCATTCACTTGAGAGCGCAAAGAGGCGCCCATACCTAAACCACCACTCACCGCTGTTTGCAGTTGTTGTAGTTCAAGATAGTCATATTGACCTGCACCGACTTCACCCATCAAAATGGACAGCAAGTTAAAGTATGGCGATTGCACTACATCTTGCGGAATCTGGATCAGCACTTGGTTGTAGTAAATACCGTTGGTACCTGCATGATAAAGATTCAACGGATAATCGATACGATTTGAAATAATCTCGCGCAACTGCCCTTGTACAATTTGCAGTTCAGCAGGCACATCTTCCAAGCCCACTTTTGGCAAAAGATTAAGGTCATCAGGGGTATCTTGACGGACTTTAAGTGCTTCAGTTTGTGCTTCAATTTCTGCTTTTTCAGCTTCTGTTAGCTGCGCACCAATTTCGGCTAAACGTGCTTTTTCTGCCGCCGCTTCCACCGCAGATTTATTGGCATCAGGCACCAACGTCATTTGTACACGGTGCGGGTTATCAATCAAATAGGTTTTGATTAAGTTTGACAACCACATTGGATCTTTCAGTTCTTCTTTCACCGCAGCAATGGCTGAGTCTACATCCCATACAGTGACTGGGTCACTGTGGTGAATGGCACTCCCCAAACCATTTAAAATCAGGCTTAGACCATAAGGCATGCCATCACCATTGATTTCACGTTGGTGCAATTCAATTTGATGTAAAATCGCATCTACCATATTTTGATCGACAGGTTTTGAAGCGACGTCTTCTAAAACCTTAAACACACCTGCTTTAAACTCAGCTGTATGTTCAGGGTTTGAACCTTGTACGCCACAGTAGAAGGTCATTTCGTAGTTTGAATCATCTACCCCCATAATCGGGCCAGTAGACTGTGCATAACCACACGTCTCTAAATAATGACGCAATGGAGAAGCTGAATCTTCTAACAGTACACCTTCTACAAGGCGCATACCTAAGCGTAGTTTGATCTCGCTGGCTTTAGGCAATAACCACGAAATAATGTGATAAGTTTTGTCTTTTAAATCTTCCGCATCTACCGCATAGGTTTCAGTCACTTCTAGTGGCGCAGTCAAACGACGCTCTTCTTTAGAGAATAGCGTTTCACCTTTTGAAAACTTGGCCAAGGCTAAAGTTTCAAACTGCTCTTGTAGATTGTAAGCAGGTTCATTACCAAAGGTCATGAAAACTGCGTTACTTGGGTGATAATGTGACTTGTAGAAATCCACCAACTCAGGGTAAGTCAAGTCCGGAATATCTTTAGGGTCGCCACCTGAGTTGTAGTGATAAGTGGTTTCAGGGAATAAGTGATGGGCTAACTGATGATACAACTGGTCTGAAGGAGAACTCATTGCCCCTTTCATTTCGTTGAAAACCACACCTTTATAAACAGGCTCACCGTTTTCAAGCTCAATGCGGATTCCTTCTTGGGCAAAATCCAGCGGATTCAAATTGGCTGCAAAAGCCGCATCTAAATATACTTCAAGTAAGTTTTGGAAATCTTTTTTATTCTGAGTCGCAAATGGATACGCTGTCCAGTCCGCCGCAGTAAAGGCGTTCATAAACGTATTCAGTGAACGACGAATCATTAAGAAGAACGGATCACGAACAGGAAATTTTTCCGAACCACACAGTGCTGTGTGCTCTAAAATATGCGCTTCGCCTTTTGAATCCATAGGTTGGGTGCGAAATGCAACCAAGAATACATTTTCATCATGATTGGTGGCCAAGTGATAATGCACTGCCCCAGTGACTTTATGTTTATATTCAGACACTAAAATGTCTAAAGCTTCAACATGGTGTTGACGTACCAACTGAAACGCAGGATGTACAGTTTGAGAAATGGTTTCAGTGACATCTACAGTCATGTGATCTCCTAACAATAATTAATACACTGCCTGCATTATAGCTTTAGTTGTCAAAAGATTTCACGCTGAAAACCCGAGTAATTTGCTGGAAATTTGAAAAGCATCTCACTGCTTTCCAAATTTCAGTCTTTTTGAGGGAAGCGTTCTCAAAAAGTAAAACTAGATGAGATATTTAAAATAATTATAGTTCGGGTGATTTTCCACAAAAACATAGTTTTGCTTTTGATAAAAACTGGCTGCGGATAAGTCTGCGGTATTTAAACACAGTGCAGAAAAGTTTGGACGCGCACATTTTTCTAGATGCACCAACAACTGACGACCCACACCGCTCTTACGGTATTTAGGGTGCACATAAAAACGACGTACACGCCCAATCCGCGCCTCGATTTCATTTTCACCCCATTGTTGATTTAAACCACCACAGGCAATCAATTGGTCTTGATCATAGGCCAATAACAACACTTCACCCTTTTGATCAAAACGATTTTTTCCACTTTGATATTCTTCGATCAAGCGGGTCAACGGTTCATATCCTTCTTTTGCCGCAAGTTGTGCTAAAGCTTGTATTTGAGGAGGTAATTGTTCTGCCGCTTGAATTAAAATTTCCATCTAAACTTCCTTGAATATGAGCAAAGCCATTTCACTACATTTGCCGCGTAAATAAAATGAATTTTCCTCAACAAACTACAGCAATCTTGAGCATTGGTGTAAAATGTCGCTTTATTTTCAATACGTGACGAAAAAAGACATGGCAACTGTTGATCTTTTTGCAATTGGTAATGCACTAATCGACCAAGAATTTAAAGTCTCTGACGACTTCCTTATTCAACAACATTTGCAAAAAGGCACTATGCAGTTAACTGATGGTGAAACACAAGCAGATCTTTATAAAAAATTAAAAGAAACGCAAAGCTATAAAGGTCAAGCTTCAGGTGGTTCAGCAGCCAACACCACCGTTGCTTTTAGTGCCTTGGGTGGTTCAGCATTTTATGCATGCCGCGTGGGTAATGATGAACTAGGGCAAACTTACCTCAATGGTTTACACGAAGCAGGCATTAAAAACACTGAAAAATCAATCAGTGAAGGCGTAACAGGCACGTGTATGGTTTTAGTCAGTGAAGACTCTGAACGCACTATGCATACCTATTTGGGGATCACGGCCGAGTTAACTGAACAACAGATTGACTTTGAACCCTTAAAAACCGCGAAATGGCTCTATATCGAAGGTTATCTTTCAACCAGCGATAGCGCACGTTTGGCTGTTAAGCAGGCCCGTGAAATTGCCAAAGCTCATGGTGTTAAAATTGCACTAACCCTATCTGACCCTGCGATGGTGCAATACGCGCGTCATGGTCTAGATGAAATGATTGCGGATGGTGTGGACTTATTGTTCTGTAATCAGCAAGAAGCCATGATGTACACTGAAACTGAAACAGTTGAGGCGGCTTTAGCAAAACTTAAAACACTGAGCCAGCATGTGGTGATTACGCTTTCCGCTGAAGGTGCACTTATTTCAAATGCACAGGAAACATTTAATGTCGTGGGTCGTAAAGTACACGCTATCGATGCCAATGGTGCAGGTGATGCCTTTGCTGGTGCCTTCCTTTATGCAGTGAATGCGGGCTTAGGCTTACATACAGCTGCGCAACTTGCAATTTTGATTTCAAGTGAAGTGGTGTCACAGTTTGGCCCTCGTTTGGCTGTGGCAAATTACGCTGAATTGTTCCAACAACTGCAAAAGGAATGTGCATGATGCAAAAAATTTGCATGACGGAAGACATCCCAGAACGCGAAGCGCGCTCTTTTGAAACACCTAAAGGGGATACGATTTTTATCACCCAACGTGACGGTGCCTTCTTTGCTTACCAAAACATTTGCCCGCATTTGCAAGTTGAACTTGAATTTTTGGAAAACCAGTTTTTAGACCGCGACCAAGAATTTATTGAATGTTCGACCCATGGTGCGTTGTTTATGGTGGAAACAGGTGAATGCATTTCTGGCCCATGCCAAGGTGAAGCACTTGAAAAAGTAGCGATTACCGTGCATTCTGACGGCGGGATTTATCTCACAGAAGAATAATGAAATTGGACGTTCACCATGTATGAGTTGCTACATCACCCTGACTTGATGCTCTTTCATTTCAGCTTATTGACTTTAGTCATACTCAGCATGGTGGAAACCTTAGGCTACTTTTTTAAATCTCGCCCAAGTCATTTCCTTAAAAGGCTCTCGCCACAAAAACTGACTGAATCTCCGCTGCTGGACGTTAAGTTTTCTAAAGTACTGATTGTAGTTTTTCTCTTACTTAATTTTAGTGTTGCAGGTTATTTCCTTCAGTTCTGCATCTACGCCAAAGAACAGGCCTTTACTTCGGCTTACTACCTGATTTTGCCTGCGCTGATTATTGCAATTTTCTTTACCGTTTTTATGATCCACTGTTTGGATCAAGTTATTAAACCCAGACCAGATAAAAAACAAACCAACTTACTGGGTCGTCTGGCGACTATCTCCAGCGGGAATGCACGTCCTGGTTTTTCGGCTCAAGCTCGCGTTCGCGATGAATATGGTCAGCTACACTATGTCCAAGTTGAACCTGAGTTTGGTGAACTTGAATTTCAGTCACAAATTATTCTCATTCGTCTAAAAAAGTCGCATTACATAGCAAAGAAAATTTCAAAATCCAATCAACTTTTTAGTGGTGAAAGTACGCGCTAAACAAACACCAAATCCAATCCTATTTCAACGTTGCACGTCTATATAAGCATGTCTATCCTTTGCCATACCTACTTACTGCGTCAGTCTCCAACAAACGCCTCACAACGCGCTGTTTAAATCAAAGCCTTGCATCATCTTCTTGCTCAATCTTTTTAAAGGAATCAGTCAGTCACAATCCAGCTTTCTACAATTTAAAATATTTGCGCAAAAATAAGCTCAGAATGAGAATTTTACTCCCCGCCTCTGCCTTCAAGCTTATATGACACAATAAAAGACTTTTTAATATGAATTCGATTTTCAACTCCTAATTTCCTTGTGATGTATGCGACAGATCAAATCATCCATGATTCATATCCGTTAAAATCTATCATTTAAAAGCCCTATCACTTTTATCATCTTAAGACGAATTATCAATAAAATAACGATGAACGTTAAATATAAGCGTTTTAGTCGGATTTAAAATAAATATATACAAGTATTTTAGTCAGGTATTTAAATATAAACATAAGTAATTTGGTCAACTTTAAAATACAAAAATATTAGTTTATTTTTCATCACACCATTTTTTTAAGTATCTGTATTTAAATGACTTAATAATATATTTTTTATTTAAGTTTAAAGACTATTTATCTTTTGTATGTTTTTGTTTAATAATATAAAGCAAGTTAAAAAATAGGCTTTGTGAAATGAGCTTAGTCCCCAAAAATCTCAATCAAAAAGTCACCAGAGAAATTGTGGCCATTTTAATCATTAAGGTGATTATTTTAATGGTCATTAAGAACATCTGGTTTGACGCCCCGACTATTCCTAAAAATTTTGACAATCAAGTTGCTGAGCGTATTGCAGGCAATCCATCCCCAATCAAGGAGACACGTTGATGATATCTGAAAGCGTGGTCGATCTTTCGCGGTTCCAGTTCGCTATGACCGCGATGTATCACTTTATTTTTGTTCCACTTACACTGGGTCTTGCTTTTATTCTTGCCATTATGGAAACCACCTATGTGATTTCAGGTAAAGAAATTTATAAAGACATGACCAAGTTTTGGGGGAAACTCTTCGGTATTAACTTCGCTTTAGGGGTCACTACTGGCTTAACCATGGAGTTCCAGTTCGGGACTAACTGGGCATATTACTCACACTATGTGGGGGATATTTTCGGTGCTCCATTAGCCATTGAAGGATTAATGGCATTCTTCTTAGAATCGACATTCATCGGTCTGTTCTTCTTTGGATGGGATCGCTTATCCAAAGTGCAGCACTTATGTGTGACATGGCTGGTTGCACTCGGTTCTAATATGTCTGCCTTATGGATTTTGGTTGCAAATGGTTGGATGCAAAACCCTGTCGGTTCTGTATTTAACTATGAAACCATGCGCATGGAGTTGGTCGACTTTGGGGCACTTATTTTTAACCCCGTTGCTCAGGTAAAGTTTGTACACACTGTGTCGGCAGGTTATGTCACGGGTGCTATTTTTGTACTGGCGATTTCAAGTTATTACTTGCTGAAAAAACGTGACTTACCGTTTGCACGTCGTTCGTTTGCTATCGCTGCTATCTTCGGTTTGGCTTCAACCCTCTCTGTGATTTTACTTGGTGATGAGTCAGGCTATGAGCTCGGTGATGTTCAAAAAACCAAACTTGCAGCGATTGAAGCAGAATGGGATACTCACCCTGCACCTGCACCCTTTACTTTGTTTGGTATTCCAAATAAAGAAACCATGACCACAGATTATGCAGTGAAAGTGCCGTACCTGATGGGGATTATCGCAACACGTTCTTTAGACAAAGAAGTGACTGGCATTAAAGATTTGATTGTCCAGCACGAAGCACGTATTCGTAACGGTATGGTCGCTTATTCACAACTGGAAAAACTCCGTGCTGGTGATACCTCTCCAGAGCTCAAAGCTGCTTTTGCTGAAACTCAAAAAGACTTAGGTTATGGCTTACTTTTGAAAAAGTACACAGAAAATGTGGTCGATGCCTCTGAAGATCAGATTAAAGCTGCAGCTAAAGACACCATTCCACACGTACCAAGCTTGTTCTGGGCCTTCCGTGCCATGGTTGCATCTGGTTTCTTAATGTTATTGCTATTCGCTTTAGCAACCTTTGCGGTGGCAAAGCGCAATGCAGAAAACAAACCTTGGTTACTGAAATTTGCACTTTTCGCTCTGCCTCTACCGTGGATTGCAGCGCAAACAGGTTGGTATGTGGCTGAAGTGGGTCGTCAACCGTGGACCATTGGTGAAGTTTTACCGACACACTTGTCAGCATCGAGCTTAAGCACAGGTGATGTTTGGGGTTCTATCGCTGCATTGGCTGCGTTTTATACCGTACTTTTGATTATTGAAATGTATTTGATGATCAAGTTCTCACGCCTTGGCCCAAGTTCACTTCATACAGGCAAATACCATTTTGAAAAACTTGAAGCAGCTCGCAACGAGGAGACTCAAGCATGATCGAATATGAATTACTCAAAATTATCTGGTGGGTTTTGGTCGGGGTCTTATTGATTGGCTTTGCCCTCACTGATGGCTTCGATATGGGCTCTATGGCGATCATGCCATTTGTAGGTAAAACGGACGAAGAACGTCGCGCAGCCATCAACACTATCGCTCCGCACTGGGACGGTAACCAAGTTTGGTTCATTACTGCTGGCGGCGCATTGTTTGCCGCATGGCCAATGGTTTATGCAACAGCATTCTCAGGCATGTATTGGGCGCTACTGTTGGTACTGTTTGCCCTATTCTTACGACCTGTCGGCTTTGACTACCGCTCTAAACTGCAAAATACCAAATGGCGTACGTCATGGGACTGGGGTTTAGCAGTCGGTGGTGCTGTGCCTGCACTGGTCTTCGGTGTGGCTTTTGGGAACATGTTCTTAGGCGTACCATTTAGCTTAGATGACACTGTCCGTTCAACTTATACAGGGAGCTTCTTTGCTCTACTCAACCCATTTGCTTTAGTCTGCGGCCTAGTTAGTTTATCGATGCTGTGCGCACACGGCGGTGCATGGCTCATGCTTCGTACCGATGGTGACTTACGCAGACGCTCAGCACAAGCAACGAAACTTATGGGCATTATTTATCTCATCTGTTTCTTAGGTGCTGGTGCTTGGTTGTACTTTGGTGGAATCGAAGGTTATACCTTAGTGACTCCATTTGATACCAACGGTGTTGCTAACCCATTGGCGAAAGAAGTGTTGACCAATGCGAACCATGGCTGGATGAACAACTACTCGACTTACCCAATTACCATGATTGCGCCTATCGCAGGTATCTTAGGTGGTTTGATTGTGGTGCTTGCAGCTGGCAAAAACAAAGCGGGCTTTAGCTTCTTAGGTTCGAGTTTAGCGGTCGTGGGTGCAATTTTAACTGCTGGTTTTGCGCTGTTCCCATTCTTAATGCCATCAAGCATTCAACCTGTTGCAAGCTTGACTATGTGGGATGCCGTTTCAAGTAAAACGACGTTAACTGTAATGACAGTTGCGGCATGTATCTTTGTCCCACTCATTTTGTGCTATACCACTTGGTGTTACTACAAAATGTGGGGTGTTATTACCAACACACACATTAAAGAGAATTCACACAGCCTTTACTAAGGCTGTGTCTAAGGAGATCAAATTATGTGGTATTTTGCATGGATTCTCGGCATTTTGATGGCTTGCTTTGCAGGTGTACTCAGTGCTTTGTATATCGAACATCATCAAGACCTTGATGAGGAATAAACCATGACAGACGTTGCTATGGAAAACCAAACTGTAGATAAAAAGCCGAACAAATTTGCGATGCTAATTTCCTGCCTATTGGCCTTTCCACTTGCAGCGGTGTTGTTAGTGCATCCAGCTGCTATGTTGGATGACAATGGTCACTATAGCCACAGTGCGCTGATGTATATCATGATTGGTATCTCAGGCGGCTTTATCCACGGCGTCGGGTTCGTGCCACGCCACTGGATTTGGAAATGGCTGTTTAGCCCGTTTCTATCGTGGCCACTGATGATCTGGGGTTATTACACTTGGTTCTTCAGTTAAATGAAAAAGCCCTCATTGACTGAGGGCTTTTTTATGGTCCGCTATTCGTGGATTCTACATTTCAGCCATGACACCAATAATGCCATTAATAATCATATCTACCGCAATGGTTCCAATCAGTAAGGCCGACAGTCTCCCAACAATATCAACATAACGGTCAATATATTTGGCATGCTTATAGCGTAAATGATCATGTGCAAATTTCATTAAAATCATCAAGCCACAGGTCAACGCCAAAGTCAGGAAAATAATCATGGCCGCGCCACTGATTGGCAGTGCCATACCTGTCACCACAGCAGCACTGATGGTTCCTGGACCAATCATAAAAGGCATCGCAATGGTTCCTGCCAAATGCTCAGGCGCACCACGCATTTCACCAATGGTATCTGCCCCCTGAAATACGTAACGATAACCAATCACCAAGAAGATCAGACCACCAAATATTTGAAAGGCTTCAAAACGTACATTTAAATATTTACTAAAAATCGCTTCCCCACCCCATGCAAACAGCATAAATACTATAAAAGCAATGAGACAGCCCTGAATCAAGGCCTTATTAAACACTTTAGCTTCGGAGTTCCGAATCATGCCAATCATGTAAATACTCATTAAAAACGGATTCAGCAATGAGAAAAACAAAGCAAAAGCATGTAAATATGAAGTCAACATGGTTCCTCCTAATTATCCTTGAGGGTCTGGAAATAAGGGACGATTCCCCGGACTGATTCGATTGATATGTAAGAAGGTCATGTGACGTTCATAACGATCCAGCACATCATTAATCACTTGCTCTTTGGTATAACCAACAAGGTCGTTGCCTTGAGAACCTTCATACAAATAAGTTTCAAGACGGTAATAGAAGCGTTTACCCAGTTTGCCACGTTCACTAAAGGTCGGTGCAATATAGCGAACTGGCCAAATTTGATAGACAAAGTTTTGTTCTTCTTCCAAATGAATCATCAAATCTAAGTGATACAGATTTGGGTCTTCTTCTAGCGCACTCTCTTGAACACTGATGTCGATACCTCGTTTTTGCATTTCCTCTGCAACCGCCATTACCGCAGGTCGGCAGATGTCATCGAGCATACGCCGAGTATCAGTTGTTCCTGGATGGTGCATGACTCGGGACAACCGTTTTTTCCAGTTGAGGATGTCGACATTGCCCACCACGGGTGCGGCATTTAAACTGCTACTGGCTTGTCGGTAGTCTTCTAACCGCAGTGATTTATACAAACCTGCCATCACCAAGAACATCACAAAACTAAACGGCAACCCCATAATAATCGTGGCATTTTGTAGTGCCGTAATCCCGTTAGCCATCAACATTGCAAGGGTCAACAAACCAATCGCTACGGCCCAGAACACGCTCAACCATCGCGGTGCATCATGATCGACATTGGTAAATTGAGTGGTGAAATTACCCAACACCAGTGCACCAGAGTCCGCCGAGGTCACATAAAAAAGTAAACCTGTGATTGTGGCTACACCTGCAATAAACGGAAACCACGGATACTGAGCCAGTAAGTCATAAAAACCATGCGCTGGGTTGGCAATGACACTTTGTGCAAGGGCTAAATTACCATCAAAAATCACACTATGTAGTGCACTATTTCCAAATATTGATAACCACGTAAGTGTGAAAAACAGAGGAATAATAAGGGTCCCACTAACAAACTCACGAATAGTTCGACCTCGTGAAATCCGTGCTAAAAACAAACCTACAAATGGCGACCAAGCCACCCACCATGCCCAAAAGAACAAAGTCCAACTGTTCATCCATTCTTTCGGTTGTTGAAAGGCAAAACTTTCTAAAGTCATGCTTGGAAAACGGTTAATGTAGTCTCCAATATTTTGCACAAAAGCATTCAGTAAAAATTCGGTATTGCCTAAAAACAAAATAAACAGCATCAACCCGACAGAAACATAAATATTGATCTCAGAGAGAACTCGCAGTCCCTTATTCACCCCTGAAGTCACTGAAATAATGGTCATTGCCACCGCAACCACAATTAATGCGGTTTGCATCCAGAGGTTTTCGGGTAAATCGAACAACACGTGTAAGCCATAGTTCAGCTGTACTACCCCAATCCCGCAGGTTGTCGCAATACCAAAAATAGTCCCGATGACCGCAGCCGTATCGACACTATGACCGATCGGCCCATGAATCTTATTGCCAAAGATCGGATATAAAGCAGAGCGAATAGTCAGTGGTAAGTTATAGCGATAACTAAAATATCCCAATGCCATGCCAATCAAGGCATACATACACCATCCCGTTAATCCATAGTGAAACAGGGTCCACACCATGCCTTGACGTGCAGCCTCTAGGGTCTGCCCCTCACCCACGGGTGGATGCATATAGTGAGATAAAGGTTCCGCTACCGAGAAAAACATCAAATCGATGCCTATCCCAGCTGAGAACAACATTGCAGACCAACTTAAAAGGCTAAATTCTGGCTTGGAATGTTTGGGGCCTAATTTAATGTTGCCGTAGCGAGAACAGGCAATAAAAATGACAAAGACCATATACAGAGTCGCTGCGAGTAAGTAATACCAACTAAAAGTTGAACTCACCCACGCCAAGACTGTATTTAAGGTCCTATTAGCAAAGTCATTAAACAAAATGGTGGTAATAGAAAAAATTAAAATAATGAGAGCTGAAATATAAAAGACCACACCATTTAAACGGTCTTTAGGCGCTAATGTTTGATCATCAACTGCTCTTGGATTATCTGTTGCCATACAATCCTCAAGAAAGTAAATAAAAAAAGACAAAAGCCAATTTTTAAACTTCTCGTGGTCGAGAGCTTAAAAATCGACTAACGAAATCGACAGTATTTTTATCAGAAATAAAAACGCTATCTTCTTTAAACCTGAAGGTTTAAATCATTTATGAGGTGCATTTGCTACACAGGCTTAAAATGTGAGCCCCCCTTGTTCATCGATATTCCGATAGGAATCCTACACATATCTCCCTTCAACATGACTATAAGAGCTTTCTCAACTCGAAAAAAGTATAAAACCGTAAGCCCATAGCTCATCAGCTCACTTTTCTGAATGATGTTCTGCAATTAAACCCTTATGGCACATCCTTTTGATAAATAAAAAGTTATGTTGAATACTCAAAGCAATTTAGCAGTATTTTGCTTTGAATTTAACCATAAGTGTACTTTTTATTGATTGAACGTTCAATCAATAAAAAGTATCATAAAAAAATGCTATGATGCTTTCCATGTAAGTTATTGAATCTAACGCCTTTAAATTTAAGGCAAATTGTTCTGGATTGTCATGAATAAACGTAGAGTAAAACCTGAGCATGAGCGCCGTGAAGAAATCATTAATGCTGCCTATGCAGTCATTTATGAAGTGGGCTTATCCAACACCACCATTGCTCAAATTGCGAAAAAAGCACAGCTTTCTACGGGCATTGTGAGTCATTATTTTGGCGATAAACAAGGCCTCATTCACAGTTGCATGCGCCAAATGCTCAATGTCTTAGCCGAGACCACGGCAAGCTATAAGGCAAAGGTAGTGCAGCCCAGTCCGGAACATTCGCTCAAAGCCATTATTGATGCCAACTTTGACATCAGTCAGGTCAACAACACTGCTATGCGGGTTTGGCTGGATTTTTGGTCTGCCAGTATGCACCTACCCGACTTAGGTCGACTGCAACGAATCAATGACCAACGTCTTTATTCAAATTTGAAGTTTCACTTCTTGCAGCTCATGCCAAAGTCTCAAGCAAGCCAAGCCGCTAAAGGGCTAGCAGCACTGATTGATGGATTATGGTTACGTGGAAGTTTAAGTGGTCATCAAGCATTTGATCGTGATTTGGCACGTTCTATTGCATACGACTATGTCGATATGCAACTTCGCTTAATTCAACAGATACGGCAGGAACAACAAAATGAATAATGTACAGCTTCACTCGCTTTATATTCACGGACAATATTTCAATGCCACCAGTGGTCAAACCTTTGACAGTATCAATCCTGCCACAGGACAGGTCATTACTACCATTCAACAAGCCTCTAAAGCCGACGTCGATGCAGCCGTACACAGTGCTGTACAAGGGCAACGTGAATGGGCTGCCAAAACAGCGGTCGAACGTGCCCGTATTTTACGTCGTGCAGTCGATATTTTACGCGCTCGTAATGACGAATTAGCACGCCTAGAAACACTGGATACAGGTAAAGCGTTCAGTGAAACCTCTACCGTCGATATTGTCACTGGTGCAGACGTTTTAGAGTACTACGCAGGACTTGCAACGGCCATTCAAGGTGAACAAGTGCCGCTACGTGAAAGTAGTTTTTTCTACACGCGCCGTGAACCTTTAGGTGTGGTGGCAGGCATTGGTGCTTGGAATTATCCCATCCAAATTGCACTTTGGAAATCAGCTCCAGCCCTCGCTGCTGGGAATGCCATGATTTTTAAACCCAGCGAAGTGACCCCTCTTACTGCCTTAAAATTGGCAGAGATCTACACTGAAGCAGGCGTACCTGCTGGGGTTTTCAACGTAGTACAAGGTTTTGGTGCTGAAGTGGGTCAATGGTTGACTGAACACCCAGATATCCAAAAAATTTCGTTCACAGGTGGTGTGGCAACGGGTAAAAAGGTCATGGCCAGTGCTGCGGCTTCTAGTCTCAAAGAAGTCACCATGGAGCTCGGTGGCAAATCACCTCTGATTATTTGTGCCGATGCCAACCTTGACCGTGCAGCCGATATCGCAGTAATGGCGAACTTCTTTAGCTCAGGTCAAGTATGTACCAATGGCACCCGTGTGTTTGTACCACAAACCCTCAAGGCTGCATTTGAACAAGCAGTGATTGAGCGTGTAAAACGTATCCGCATAGGTGACCCTATGCAGGCTGAAACCAACTTTGGACCTTTAGTCAGCTTTCCCCATATGGAAAAAGTCTTGTCTTATATTGAGTCGGGAAAACAACAAGGTGCGACCTTATTGATTGGTGGACAACGTGCCACCGAAGCAGCACTTGCTCACGGTGCATATGTATTACCAACCGTGTTCACCGACTGTCATGACGACATGCACATTGTGCAAGATGAAATCTTTGGTCCTGTCATGAGCATTTTAAGCTATGACAGTATTGAAGAAGCCGTTCAACGTGCCAACAAGACCAGTTATGGTTTAGCTGCGGGTGTCGTAACACAAGATATTTCCCAAGCGCATCGCATTATTCATCAGCTTGAGGCAGGTATTTGCTGGATCAATACATGGGGCGAATCCCCTGCTGAAATGCCTGTGGGTGGTTATAAACAGTCGGGCGTTGGACGTGAAAATGGCATCACCACACTTGAACACTATACCCGCATCAAATCGGTTCAAGTTGAACTGGGTGAATACCAAAGTATTTTTTAAAGTCTCAATTTTAACTATCTAATTCAATTCCCCCTATCGATTATTCTCTTTTTCATCCTCAACTCAACATGTGGCCACGTTCTCATGCAACGTGGCCCTGCCATAGAAAAAGGATCATTATGCATTCTCAACACTACGATTATATTATTATTGGCGCAGGTTCAGCAGGTAATGTACTGGCTGCTCGTTTAACCGAAGATCCAGATGTTTCGGTGCTCTTACTCGAAGCGGGTGGACCTGATTATCGTCTCGATTTTCGTACTCAAATGCCTGCGGCTTTGGCTTATCCTCTGCAAGGCCGTCGTTATAACTGGGCATATTTAACCGACCCAGAACCCCATATGAACAACCGCCGTATGGAATGTGGTCGCGGCAAAGGCTTAGGCGGTTCGTCCCTCATTAATGGCATGTGTTATATCCGTGGAAATGCCATGGATTTAGAACAATGGGCAACCCTTAAAGGTCTTGAAGACTGGAGCTATGCGGACTGTCTGCCTTACTACAAAAAGGCTGAAACCCGTGATATTGGTGGCAATGACTATCATGGCGATGCTGGTCCTGTTTCTGTCGCCACACCTAAAGCAAACAATAATGTTTTATTCCACGCCATGGTTGAAGCGGGTGTGCAAGCAGGCTATCCACGCACCGATGACTTAAATGGTTATCAACAAGAAGGTTTCGGCCCAATGGATCGAACCGTGACCCCCAAAGGTCGACGCTCAAGCACTGCACGTGGTTATTTGGATATGGCCAAAGGTCGAGCGAATCTAACCATTATTACCCATGCCATGACCAATCAAATTTTGTTTAGTGGCAAACAAGCGATTGGTGTTGAATATATTCAAGGTGCTAATCAAAACAACTTGCTTCAGGTCTATGCCAATAAAGAAGTCCTACTCTGTGCAGGGGCGATAGCATCACCGCAAATTTTGCAACGTTCAGGTGTTGGTTCAAGTACTTTACTTCAGTCTCTCGACATTCCAGTCGTGCATGACTTAGCGGGTGTCGGTGAAAACCTGCAAGACCATTTAGAAATGTACTTACAATATAAGTGCAAACAATCTGTTTCTCTCTACCCTGCTTTAAAATGGCAAAATCAACCTGCAATTGGTGCGGAGTGGTTATTTAACGGAACAGGGGTTGGAGCAAGCAACCAGTTTGAAGCAGGCGGCTTTATTCGATCATCTAAAGAGTTTGCTTGGCCAAATATTCAATACCACTTCTTGCCTGTTGCAATTAACTATAATGGCAGCAATGCCGTCAAAGAGCATGGATTCCAAGCCCATGTCGGTTCGATGCGCTCACCTTCACGCGGTCGAGTACAGGTGACATCTAAAAACCCTTTCGACCATCCAAGTATTTTATTTAACTACATGTCGACAGAACAAGACTGGCAGGAACTTCGTGACGCGATTCGAATCACCCGCGAAATTATGCAGCAACCTGCGCTTGATCCTTACCGTGGCGAAGAAATCAGTCCCGGAAAAGATGTGAGTAGCGATGCTGAATTAGACGAATTTGTGCGTAATCACGCTGAAACGGCTTATCATCCATCCTGTAGTTGTAAAATGGGTGAAGATGATATGGCGGTAGTTGATGGACAAGGTCGCGTGCATGGCCTGCAAAGTTTACGTGTGGTGGATGCATCAATTATGCCGCTGATTATCACGGGTAACTTAAATGCAACCACCATTATGATGGCTGAAAAAATCGCGGATCAAATCCGTGGCCGCACAGCCCTACCTCGTTCTCGTGCACCTTTCTATCAAGCTGAAACTGAATAAGTTTTAATAGTTCAACACCTGACTTTAATTAGCTTTAAAATAATAAGGTCAGGTGATTATTCATTTTTTTTAAACAACAATGCTGAGTTTTGTATAAACAGTGCTATTTCTATTAGCATCCAATTTATACATTTTAGCTTTTAAAAAATTGAATGCCTGTATATATATTCAACATCAGCATCTTAATTATCAAATCTTAACAAAAATAAACATCAATAAAAACAATGCTTAATATTACACATCACTCATATTTATAGTTTAACTCAACTCATTTACAATAAAAATTACTAAGTCAATACATATTTAGTCTAAAATATTCATAAATCAGAACTGTGTGATAGGCTCAAAACTTATATTTTTTGTGCGCTTTTCAGCTTTTAAGTATTACTTCAACTATACCAAGCTGATCATTTATAAGCAGCTCTATCATTCTTCTTATTTTTATTCTATTCGCTATAAAGCGATCCAAAACCTGCTCCCCAAGGTCATAATCGCATGAACAAATTTTTAAAATACCTTTTGGTATTAATCGTACTGCTTATTATTGCAGTCGTAATTTTCTTATTTAGACCCATCACGTCTAAAAAAATTCAAACCACCAGCAATGAGCCTGTTGTTGACGCAGTCTTAGTTGGCGGTGGGATCATGAGTGCAACTTTAGGCACATATCTAAGCGAGCTTGAGCCAAACTGGCAAATTCGCATGTATGAACGCCTAGACAATGTTGCCCAAGAAAGCTCAAACGGCTTCAACAATGCTGGTACAGGCCACTCTGGCTTTATGGAAATGAACTATACCTCTGAAAAAGATGGAAAAATGGACATTTCTAAAGCTGTGAACGTTGCGGAACAATTTGAAGTTGCAAAACAGTTCTGGTCTTATCAGGTGAAAGAAGGCGTTTTGGGTCAACCAAATAGCTTTATCAATCCTGTACCGCACATTGCCTTCGTTTGGGGCGATAACGTGAATTTCCTAGAAAAACGTTATGCTGCAATGGTTAAAAACCCAATGTTCTATGGCATGAAATTCTCTGAGAATCCTGCTGAAATTAAACAATGGGCACCATTGGTAATGAATGGCCGTGATGCTGCACAGAAAGTAGCTGCAACACGCATGGATGTAGGTTCGGATGTGAACTATGGTTCGATCACCACTCAATTGGTCGATCACCTTAAAAAACAATCTAACTTCAAACTACAAACATCGACTGAAGTGACTGGCATTAGCCAAAACGATGATAAAACTTGGACTGTTGCATTTAAAAACCTCACTACAGGTAAAACAGATCACGTGAAAACGCGCTTTGTCTTTATTGGTGCAGGCGGTGCAGCGGTTAAGCTTTTACAAATGACAGGCTTACCAGAAGCGAAGCAATATGCTGGCTTCCCTGTAGGTGGCGTATTCTTAATGACCGACAACCCGAAAGTCACTGAAGGTCATACTGCAAAAGTTTATGGTCGTGCTGAATTAGGCGCACCTCCAATGTCTGTTCCACATATTGATACACGTTATATCGACGGTAAAAAATATGTATTATTTGGTCCATTTGCGACTTATTCAAACAAGTTCTTAAAACAAGGTTCTCAGCTTGATTTATTGAAATCAACCACGAAGAACAACGTTTTACCAATGACTGCTGTTGGTATGGAAAATCTTGATTTGGTGAAATACTTAGTTAGCCAAGTCATGATGACCGATGAAGACCGTTTTAATGAATTGAAAAAATACTACCCTGATGCAAAACCAGAAGACTGGCGCATGAATCAAGGTGGTCAACGTGTTCAAATCATTAAGAAAGAACCAGGAAAACCTGCAAGCTTGCAATTTGGTACCGAGATTTTTGCATCACAAGACGGTGCTGTGACTGCCCTATTAGGTGCTTCACCAGGTGCTTCGACCTCTCCTTATATTATGTTGAGCTTGCTTGAGAAAGCATTCCCACAACAAGTAGAAGGTAAATGGAATCCGAAATTACATGAAATTGTAAAATCGTACCAACAAGAACTCAGCACTAATCCTGTGCTTCTTGACCAAGTTCGCCAATACACCAGCACAACCCTTGGTTTGAAATATACACCTATGGCTAAAGCTGCAAATGACGAAACTATTGCGGTAGCAAAAGCACAGTAATCTGCTTTAAACACTAAAAAGGATGGACTTTTCGCCATCCTTTTTTAATTCATATTTGAAACTATTCTGTGTATGTCGCTTTTCCATTCCGATGCTTTTTTGGCTTTTCGTTCACGTGATTTTTCACTTCTGAGTGTCAATCAGTTGTGCTTAATTCTAGCCATCATGATTCAAGAAGTCGTCATTGCCTATAGCGTCTACCAACTCACTCAGAATCCACTCAGCCTTGGCATGATTGCCTTAATTGAGTTACTCCCCTTTATTTGCCTCTCCCTGATCAGTGGCGATTGGGCTGACCGCTATAACCGACAAAAAATTGTGCAGTGGAGTTTTAGCTGTAGCACTCTAATTCCATTATTATTTATTGTTCTTTTTTCTCAGTACCAACAACAGCACATTCAACAAAATACACTTTTATGCGGCATTTATAGCCTCATTTTTTGCTTAGGCGTACTTAGAGGTATTTACAGCCCATCTTTTAATTCATTACGCCCTTTTCTAACCCCAGAGTCAGCCTATAGCAATGCAGCCACATGGACTGCCCTCATTTGGCAAATGGGCGGCATTTTAGCGCCTTTATGCGCAGGACTTTTACTCAGCCAACTTGGGCTTGAAAAAACCCTCTTTATTGTTTTTCTGTTATGTTGCATGGGTAGCATCTGCTTATTCGGATTAAGTCCTCGCGACTTCCCTAGCCCACATAAACAGCATTTAAGCAAAAGTTTGAAAGAAGCCTATTTGTTTATTTTTAAACATCCACTGATGTTTTGGAGTATGTTACTTGACCTCAGCGCCATGCTTTTTTGTAGTGTCATTATCTTACTGCCTATTTTTGCACACGAGATCCTGCATCTAGGTGTTGAAGGCTTAGGTATACTCAGAGCGGCTCCAGCCATTGGCGCCTGTATCATGATGTTGATGTTGACCTGTTATTCTCCGATGCAAAATGCATGGAGAAACATGCTCTATAGTAGTTTTGCAATTGCTTTGTGTACTTTAGCTTTCGCACTATCCTCCCATATTTGGCTCTCAGTGTTCTTCCTTGTTTTGATTGGCGCCTTTGATAGCATCAGTATGATCATTCGACAAACTTTATTACAGCAAATCCCCCCCAAAGCACTATTAGGACGTGTAGCCGCTTTAAATGGCATCTTAGTCACTTCAGGCAATCAGCTCGGTGCCCTACACATGAGCCTAATGACGCGCTATTTTTCGGTAGTGCCAGCAGTACTTATTGGAGGGACGCTGTGTTTAATAATCTGCGGTCTAAGCTCTACTCGTACTCGACATTTATTCAAACCACCTCCAACACAACAAAAACATACCACCGTCACAAGAATCGAATAGCATGTTAAGCTTCAAATCTTCTTTTAATATGATGTGAGTTTTCAATAGAGCAAATTATGAAACAGATACTCCCCTTTTCACACACACTCTATGCCAAACTCTATTCTCTCGTACTATCCGTGTTATTAGCTTATTGCCTATTCAATGCAATCTATAGTGTGATTATTGGTGGAAAAAGCGTATACCTTTTCAGTAGTCTGATTTTAATATTTCAAACAATTACTGTTTTTAAAGCATCTGTAAATAAAAAGATCTATAACTATATGGGATTGATTGGACTCATTTTAAGTCTGGTTTATCTCAATCATTGGATGTTTCTTTCTCAGACTGAAAGTATTGCCATTCTTCCCTCAGTCATACTCACCTTACTTAGCTTAGGCTATTTTTCACAGCAACATTCGCGTTTAAATCTATTGAAGGCGGCTTTAATTTTTGGGCTTTTAGTATTAGCCTATACGCAATACCATGACTTGAATACTCTACAAAACTATTATAATAGCCTGCATACAGGTGAAACATGGCAGCAATATGGTGCTTTATAAAGATCAAAAAAACCGTTAGACTTTTCTTCTTATTTTAAGCACAAAAAGCCAGCAATATCGCTGGCTTGATTCTTCTAGACTTTAGCGATGAGTATGAATCGACATCACGATGCCCATGCTCGCTAGCATGGTAATCACCGCGGTTCCACCATAACTCATCAGTGGCAATGGATCACCTGTTACAGGTAAAATCCCACTGACCATCCCCGAGTTTAACAACACAAAGAAGAAGAATGTTAAGCCCACAGCACCCGCGTATAAACGCCCAAAATTATGAAAGCTGTTCATACCAATAATCAAACAACGAATGATAATGGCCGCAAACAAACTAAACAGCAAGAACACCCCAATAAAGCCAAACTCTTCCGCATACGTAGACATAATGAAGTCGGTATGGTGCTCAGGCAAATACCCCAAATGTGACTGTGTGCCCTCTGTAAAACCCTTCCCCATTAAACCACCTGAACCAATGGCAATCTTGGATTGGATAATATTCCAACCCGCACCCAATGCATCTGACTCTGGGTCAAATAAAGTGAGCACTCGCTTTTTTTGGTACTCTTGCAAAAAGAACATCCAAAGTAAGGGAGCGACAACTGCCAATGCACCACAGGCCAACGCAATGAGCCGCCAAGAGATCCCGCTAAGGAAAATGACACACACACCAGGGATCAAGAGACCTAGGTTTAAGTCAGGCTGTAAAGCTGCCAATAAAAACGGCAACATCATAATGCCCAACGAAATCACAATATGCATAAACTTAGGCGGGAATGCGCGGCCTGCAAAGTACCACGCCATCATCAAAGGCATGGCAAACTTCATAAACTCAGAAGGCTGCATACTCCCAATACCCGGTAGACTAATCCAACGTCTGGCTCCCATGCGGGTTTCGCCCACCACCAAGACCAATACCATTAAAATCACAGCAAAGATGAAAAAATAAGGACTAATGGCCTGATAGACTTTGGGAGGGATTTGCGCACAGATAATCATCACAATGAAGCCCACAGCAAAGCTTGTGGCTTGGCGAAACACCATACCCATATCTTGCGCTGAAGCACTATAAATGACCAACAATCCCAACACGGCATTTAAAATCAGAAAGCATAAAAGCCATGGATCTAAATGCAATTTAGCCCAGCGAGATGAGTCATGTTTAATGCTTCTACCGTCACGTAAAGACTGACGTAAAAAACGATACTGCTGTGATGGTATCATTTGCGTAAATTGAATGAGCTAAAGACAGGGCAAATTATAAGTTCAAAGTGTTTTAGATAACATCATTCAAACCCATATTTCTGTAGTTTTAGCTCAATAAATCCAAATAATTTTTGGTGGTGTTTTAAAAAGTATGCTGACATTAAATGAAGCCATTATTGATGTAAAAGAAGGTTAAGTCGAAGGCTTTAAAATGGTTTTCAAGCTTTTTGGAGAAATTGCAACTTCTTCTAAAACCACGCCTTATTCGATGCCTTATTTTGCAATTATTACCTTCAATTCCTACAGTAAACAACTTACCAATACTTTGCTTGCAGTTTTTAAAAGCAGTGATGAAACTGTCCCAATGATCACTTGCAATTCGGGTGTAGTGAATACCTAATTGTTTAAGCTTTGTCTTCAACCTTTGGACTGTAGCTAAATCTCTCTTACCCCAAACATAAGCAACAATCTCACCTGTTTCTCGATGGTAGGCGTAAATAAGCCATTGTTTATTATTTTTATTTCCAACAAAAGTCCAGAATTCATCTACTTCGAGAGATTCATAATGACTTTGTTTAGGCTGAATTTGATAGGCCGATTCAGTTAAAGTCCGGAAGACTTTACCGATACTAATGCGATCAACTTCAGCGATATCTCGTATACCGCTGCCTCTGACCATTAACTGTAATATTTTACGAGTAATGCCAGAATTACATCCTAGATAGCTCAGAGCATGGTCACCAATAAACTGACGTTTGCAGTCTTTGCATTGGTAGTTTTGTTTCCCATCTACTTTGATGCCATTTTTCTTTATACTGTCACTGAGGCAGGTTGGACATTTGATTTCTAGAGTTATTTGCATTTCTCTATTTTATCAAAATTCAACCTGCTTTTTTTTAGCATACTTTTTGATACACCACCTAATTTTTTATTGTGCCGCCAAAATCAGGCGTACAAGCTCAAGGTCATCTGGATAGGTAATTTTAATATTATCGGAGCGCCCTTGTACGACTTGAACCTTTTCACCTACAAACTCTAAAGCACTGGCTTCATCTGTAATTAAAGCTTGTGCCTCTAGTGCATGCTCAATTGCTTTCTTCAGTACCCCCAGTTTAGCAATCTGCGGGGTTTGTGCCTGCCAAAGCTGTGAACGGTCAACGGTTTCTTGAATATCTTGTGCTGAGGCTACACGCTTTAAAGTGTCTCTAACAGGAATAGCTAAAATTGCCCCTGTATTGGACTGAATAGCAGTATCAACCAGTCTCACCAAACAATCCTGCGTGACACATGGACGAGCTGCATCATGCACAAAGACCCAGTCATCAGCATCAGCGATTATGGAAAGATAATTGAGCGCATTGAGCACTGAGTCTACACGCTCAGCACCACCTTCACAGAAATGTGCTTTTTCCATGTTGGTAAAAGGCAAACTTTGAGCAACATCATCATCTAAACCAATCGCCAAAACATAGCCCTGCAAGGGCAATTGATTAAGACGTAAAACCGTATGTTCAAGTACGGTCTTTTGTCCAATCATTTGATATTGTTTTAGTTCTGTTTGAGAAAAGCGACTACCCGAGCCAGCAGCAGGAATAATAGCCCACAATTTATGGGGTAGCTGGAGGGGTTTCAGGCTCATCGTCTTCATTGGTTCGCAAATCAATTTGGGCGTTAGGATCAATATAAACAGGCTTATATTGAGTACTGATAGTACTCATTTGAATAAACGTTTCTCGAGGTTTGATTAAACCCAAGTCTAAGCGCGCATGCTCTTCAATGGCTTCAATACCATTTTTCAAATCATACACTTCTGCCGCCAAGACACGATTACGTTCTTTTAAGTCGTTATTAATTTCAGTTTGTTGTTGGATTTTTTGTGTGAGTTGTAAATGGTCTTGATAACCACCCTCACCAAACCAGTATAAATACTGAAACCCTGCGATCAAAATGATCGCAAGGCCTAGTAGTACTTTACTCATCAACGAGTCGAATACATTGAACATTGACATCAGTCGCTTAGTTTAAACCTTTAAACTCAGCTTTACCGCGGTAAGCAGCATTTGTCAATTCTTCAATACGAAGCAATTGGTTGTATTTCGCTACGCGGTCAGAACGGCACAGTGAACCTGTCTTAATTTGACCAGCAGCAGTACCTACCGCAAGATCCGCAATCGTAGAATCTTCAGTTTCGCCAGAACGGTGTGAAATTACTGTAGAATAACCACTTTCTTTCGCAAGATAGATTGCATCTAAAGTTTCAGTCAACGTACCAATTTGGTTGTATTTAATTAAGATAGAGTTACCTACTTTCTCATTAATACCACGTTGAAGGATTTTCGGGTTTGTAACGAATAAGTCATCACCTACCAATTGGATTTTGTCGCCAAGGATAGATGTCAAGTAAGACCAACCTTCCCAATCCGACTCATCTAAACCATCTTCAATTGAGATAATTGGATATTGGTTTACAAGGCCCGCTAAATAGTCAGAGAACTGGTTGCTTGTGAATTCTTTATTACCTTCACCAGCAAGAATGTATTGACCATTTTTGTAAAATTCTGAAGATGCACAGTCAAGCGCAAGCATAATGTCAGAACCCGCTTTGTAGCCAGTTTGACCAATCGCTTCAAGAATAACTGTGATTGCTTCTTCGTTTGAACGTAAGTTCGGCGCAAAACCACCTTCATCACCTACAGCAGTGTTTAAACCTTTTTTGTTTAAAACTGATTTTAGAGAATGGAAGATTTCAGCACCCGCACGTAATGCTTCAGAGAATGAAGTGAAGCCTACAGGTTCAATCATAAACTCTTGAATATCCACATTGTTGTCTGCATGTGAACCACCATTGATGATGTTCATCATTGGTACAGGCATAGTCAAAATGGTTTGACCACGTAAGTCTGCGATGTATTGGAAAAGAGGAATTTTCTTTTCATCAGCAGCAGCACGTGCAGCAGCGAGCGAAACAGCTAAAGTTGCATTCGCACCCAATTTTTCTTTGTTTTCAGTACCATCAAGTTCGATCATCGTGTTATCGATGTCTTTTTGTTCAAATACTGATTTGCCCACTAAAGCATCACGGATAATCGTGTTTACGTTGTTAACCGCAGTTTTAACACCTTTACCCAAATAGCGTGCTTTGTCACCATCACGAAGTTCTAAAGCTTCACGAGAACCAGTTGAAGCACCAGATGGTGCACATGCACGGCCAACTACGCCAGATGCTAAGATTACGTCTGCTTCGATGGTTGGGTTACCACGAGAGTCCAAAATTTCACGTGCACGAATGTCAACGATTTGGCTCATGAACAATTCCTCAGTTGATTAATAACGAGATGCTTTAGATGGCATCAATGAGTTTATAATTTAGTGTGTATCTAACTTTTTGAAACCTTTAACCAAGGTGTCCAATTCTTTTAGCTGTGCCAAGAAAGGCTCAAGTTGAGACATACGCAATGCGCATGGCCCATCACACTTGGCTTTTTCTGGGTCTGGATGCGCTTCTAAGAATAGACCTGCTAGACCTGTTGCCATTCCCGCGCGAGCAAGTGTCGTGATTTGCGCACGGCGACCGCCCGCAGAATCAGCACGACCACCCGGAGTTTGAAGCGCATGGGTCACATCAAAAAACACAGGAACATTCATTTCTTTCATGATGTCGAAGCCCAACATATCTACAACCAAATTGTTGTAACCAAATGCCGAACCACGCTCACAAATAATGAGCTTGTCATTCCCGGCCTCTAAACACTTATGCAAAATATGGCGCATTTCATGTGGTGCAAGGAATTGTGCTTTTTTGATGTTAATGATGGCATCAGTTTTTGCCATCGCTTCAACCAAATCAGTCTGACGACTTAGGAAAGCGGGAAGTTGGATAATATCCGCAACTTCCGCTACAGGTGCAGCTTGGTAAGGTTCATGTACATCAGTAATGATGGGTACATTAAAATGTTTTTTAATGTCAGCTAACCACTCAATCCCTTTTTCTAGGCCTGGCCCTCGAAACGAGTTCAAGCTTGAACGGTTGGCTTTATCAAAACTGGCTTTAAATACGTAAGGAATCTCCAAACGCTTGCAGATATCGACATAAGTCTCTGCAATTTCAAAAGCCAAATCTTTAGACTCAAGTACGTTCATGCCGCCGAATAGTACAAATGGCAAGTGGTTTGCCATTTGTATATCGCCTAAACGTACAATTTCTTGTGGTTTTAATTGTGACATTTAAACTTCCTAGTTTATTGCTTAACCCCAATTACTTCGCTTTTTTGTACTGTGCTTTCGCAGCATCAATAAAACTAGCAAATAATGGGTGTCCATCACGTGGTGAACTTGTAAATTCCGGGTGGAATTGTACAGCAATAAACCAAGGATGTTGAGGAATTTCAACTGTTTCTACTAAGTGCTGTACAGGTGAATAACCTGAAATTTTCATGCCAGCTTCTTCAAGCGCTGGAATAAAACGGTTATTCATCTCATAACGGTGACGGTGACGTTCAATAATATCTGCTGAACCATACACTTCACGTGTTTTAGTCCCTTCAACCAATTCTGATTTTTGAGCACCCAAACGCATCGTACCGCCAAGATCAGAGTCAACATTACGCTGTTGAACTTCACCACGCTCATCTAACCATTCAGTGATTAGACCAATCAATGGAGACTTAGTCGAACGGTTGAATTCAGTCGAACTCGCGTCACTAATACCCACGACATTACGTGCATATTCGATTACAGCCAACTGCATACCTAAACAGATACCCAAGAATGGAACACCGTTTTCACGTGCGAATTTAATCGCCTGCATTTTGCCTTCAGTACCACGTTCACCAAAACCACCTGGTACCAAGATTGCATCCATATCTTTCAATACTTCATTGACATCTTGGCTTTCAAGTTCTTCAGCATTGACATAATCAATTTGAACTTTAACGCGATTCTGAATGCCCGCATGTAAAAGCGCTTCATTCACAGACTTATACGCATCTGGAAGTTCAACATACTTACCAACCATTGCAACACGAACCGTGTATTCAGGGTTTAGCAGTGCTTCTACAACATTGTCCCAATCCGTTAAATCAGCTTCAGGCAAGTCATTGAAACCAAAACGTTCACAGATTAAATCGTCAACATTTTGTTCATAGAAGGTACGCGGAATTTGGTAAATGCTGCGTGCATCTTTACACACCACAACTGCACGTGCTTCAACGTTTGTGAACAAGGCAATTTTACGGGTCGTGTCTGCATCAACATCATATTCAGTACGACAAATTAAAATGTCTGGCTGAATACCAATCGATAACAATTCTTTTACCGAGTGCTGAGTTGGTTTAGTTTTCAACTCTGCCGCAGATTTGATATATGGAAGCAAAGTTAAGTGCATAAGCATAGTGCGCTTATGACCTAGTTCAACCATAAGTTGACGTACAGATTCCATGAATGGGAGAGATTCGATGTCACCTACTGTACCGCCAATTTCAACAATCGCAACGTCATAACCTTCGCCTGCGCGAAGTACACGTTCTTTGATGTTGTCTGTAATATGTGGAATAACTTGAACAGTTCCACCAAGGTAGTCACCACGGCGTTCTTTATTTAAAACGTCTTGGTATACGCGACCAGAAGTAAAGTTATTTAACTTGGTCATTTTCGCACGACGCAAGAAACGTTCGTAATAACCCAAGTCTAAATCGGTTTCTGCACCATCCTCTGTGACAAAAACTTCACCATGTTGGAACGGGCTCATAGTCCCTGGATCGACATTAATGTATGGATCCATTTTTACCATGGTTACTTTTAATCCACGGGCTTCTAAAAGCGCAGCAACTGAAGCAGCTGAAATACCTTTACCTAGTGATGAAACTACACCACCAGTCACGAAAATAAAATGGGTCATTGGGTTTCTCGTACAATCGAGCCTAATTCGGCCTGCAATGTTGCGCAATTTTACTTTACCTTGTACCAATAAAGCAAAGTCAATCCGCATCAATTCATAGAACAATAAACAATTGGATATTCTATCAGCATTTGGCAGATAAAATTAAGCTAAGTTCATAGGATTTTCATCTTGCATTTTGCTGTTATAATGGCGCGATCCTTCAAACACTCGATTTTATGTAATTATGAATAAAAAACTTTTAATTTGTGGTGCCATTGCAGCAGGCTTACTATTAACAGCATGTGTAAAGAAAGAAGCACCTAAAGAAGATGAACAAGAACAAGTTGAAGTCGTTACTACAGAGCAACAACAAACTGTTGAACTTCAACCTTTAGCAGCGTCTGAGCCTGAGATTCCAGCGCAAGTTGAAGTGATTCGCGAAGAAACGCCGAATACAACTACTGAAATCCGCCGTGAAACGCCAGCACCTGCTCCAGCAGCTCAGCCTGCACCTAAAGCAGAAGCACCAAAAGCTGAAGAAAAACCAACGCAAGCACGTCCAAGTAATACAAACCCAAATACACAAACTGAAGACGATGCCGTTGCAGCAGCAATTGCAGCAGCAACACCAGCTTTAGAAAACTAATTATCACTATTTAAATGATTAAAAAAAAACCCGATTGATATCGGGTTTTTTATTGCTGATTTATAAGTAGGCTTTTAATTTTTCGGCAAGAAAGTCAATAAATAAGCGAATACGCTTTGGCACATAGTTTTGTTGATAGTAAACCGCATGTATTTTCTGCTCTTTGATCTGAATTTGATCTTCCAACAAAGCAATGAACTGCCCATCTTGAATATCTTGCTCGACCATAAAACGTGACAAACACGCAATCCCTGCCCCTTGCAATGCCAACTGACGAACCGTTTCTCCATTTGAACATTTAATTTTGGCCTGAATAATTAAAGGCTCATCCTCCAACTGAATAGGCCACGTATTTAAATGTGCAGGCTGACTAAAACCAAGCAAAGTATGTGAGCTTAATTCTGCTGCATTTTTAGGTAGACCATGTTTTTGCGCATAAACAGGACTAGCCACAATATATAACCGACTTTTACAAAGCAGCTTGGCATGTAAGCTGGAATCCGCTAACTCACCAAACCGAATCGCGACATCGGTTTTATGTTCAAGTAAGTCTATAACCTGATCGTGATTGGTAATTTCTATATCAATTTTTGGGTAGCGCTGCATAAACTCTTCAATCAACGGCACTATCACATGCAGTACAAAAGGCGTTGCCGAATCAATCCGAATTAAACCAGATGACTCTGCATCAGTATTTTGCAGACTTTCTTCAGCTTCGGTCAGGTCGAGTAAAATTTTACGTGCCTTTGCCAAAAACTGCTGCCCTTCATAGGTCAACTTGAGCTTCCGTGTCGTTCGCTCCAGCAAAGTCACATTCAACTTCGACTCTAAACGTTGCAAGGCACGGCTGACACCCGATGTGGTTTGACCCAACTGCTGCGCAGCTTTGACGATAGAGCCACTATCAACAATGCTCACAAAAGCCGTTAATTCTTCTATGGTTGATTTCATGTGTAATTATTGATTAATAGTCAATAATATTTTGCAAATTACCCAGTTTTTAAGCAAGTCTTTTTTCTACAAAATAGCCTCATTCCATAAAACAAGTTATCGAGTAAAAAATGAATATCGTTCCTCAATTCGGCCTAGGTACTTTCCGTTTAACAGGTGACACTGTCATTGAGTCTGTGAAAACTGCACTAGAAGTCGGTTATCGTGCGGTCGATACTGCTCAAATCTATGGTAATGAAACCGAAGTTGGTCAAGCCATTGAACTCAGTGGTATCAATCGTCACGATCTTTTTCTCACCACAAAAATTTGGACGGAAAATTATTCAGCAGAAAAATTGATTCCAAGCTTAAAAGAAAGTTTGCATAAACTAAAAACCGATACCGTGAATCTAACCTTGATCCACTGGCCTGCCCCAAGTACAGGTGTGAACATTACAGAACTCATGCAGAACTTATTGGAGGCAAAACAACAAGGTTTGACCGAACACATTGGTATTTCTAACTTCAATATTGAGCTGACTCAACAGGCAATTGAGAGTATTGGGCTGGAAAACATCGCAACCAACCAAATTGAACTCAGTCCTTACCTACAAAACCATCAACTGGTTGATTTCCTCCAAGCTCAAAACATTGATGTCACTTCATATATGACACTGGCTTACGGTAAGGTTTTGAATGATCCTGTTTTAATGCACATCGCACAGCAACATCAGGTATCGACTGCACAAATTAGTTTGGCTTGGGCATTACAACGTGGTTTTGCAGTCATACCCTCTTCAACCAAACGTGCACACTTGATGTCCAACTTAAAGGCTCAAGAGATTCAATTGTCGACTGAAGAAATGATGGCAATTACGCAATTAGACCGAAATCAACGTGAAGTTAATCCTGAGGGATTAGCACCAATTTGGGATTGAGCATCGCTATGAAAATTAATTTTCCACTTTTGGCGCTTGCGGTGGGTGCTTTTGCCATTGGAACCACCGAGTTTTCACCCATGGGCTTTTTGCCTGAAATTGCCAATGATTTGTCCGTTTCAATTCCACAAGCTGGACTGCTGATTAGTGCCTATGCAGTAGGCGTCATGATTGGAGCTCCGCTCATGACCTTATGGCTGGCACGCTTTCCTAAGAAAACAGCTTTAATCCTATTGATGGCTATTTTCACGATTGGGAATGTGTTGGCAACCGTTGCACCTGATTATATGAGTCTCATGGGGGCACGTTTAATTACCAGTTTAAACCATGGTGCATTCTTTGGCTTAGGTTCGGTGGTGGCAGCCAGTGTTGTGCCTAAAGATAAACAAGCCAGTGCGGTCGCCATGATGTTTATGGGTCTCACCATTGCCAATATTGGCGGTGTGCCACTTGCAACGTGGCTCAGTCAGAATACCAGTTGGCGCATGGCTTTTGCTGCGATTTCAATCTTAGGCATTATGACCATGTTGGCACTATGGAAAGCACTCCCGCAAGATCACGATGTGGTTAAACCGAATGTAGCAAAAGGATTGCGCGTTTTAACACGTGCGCCTGTCGTCCTTGCTTTATTAACCACAGTCATGAGCGCGGCGCAATGTTTGCGTTATATACCTACATTGCTCCGAGCCTACACGTATTTATGCAGGCATCACCGCAAACCATTACCTTGATGTTGGTGTTAATCGGGATTGGCTTCTCCATTGGTAACCATTTTGGTGGAAAGTTTGCCGATCTATCCCTAGAGAAAACCCTGATAGGCTTCCTTGTACTTTTGATGGTGATGATGCTTGTTTTCCCAGTATTAGCGCAAACAACCGTTGGTGCAGCGATTGGCTTAGTGATTTGGGGTGCGGCAGCATTTGCGGTAGTACCGCCACTGCAAATGCGCGTCATGTCAGTTGCAGCAGATGCGCCTGGTCTCGCCTCTTCCGTTAACATTGGCGCGTTTAACTTAGGCAATGCCTTAGGTGCCTTTGCAGGTGCAACGGTACTGAGTATGCAACTCAGCTATGCAGCGGTTTCATATGCAGGTGCCACACTCAGCTTTATGGCCTTGATCTTGGTCTTACTGCAGATGAAATTTGGCCTCAGCAAGAAAGCTTGTGAAGCCGTTTAAGCCGTACACTACTGAACCAATCAAAAAAAGACCTACACTGCTGTAGGTCTTTTTTATACTTAGTGTTTTTGTTGTTCCAGTTTCAAAAAGTTCGCAATCAGCTTAGTTGCCCAAGACTCGGTATTGAGCGCCCCTTCATAGAAACCACAATGGCTGCCTTTTTTGGTGGTCACAACGGCAATATTCGGCATTTGACGGATCATGTCTTTATACGGTTCAAAATTTTTAATGTGACAAACGGGATCATCCTCTGCATTTAAAATCAGCAATGGAATGGTGACATTTTCAAATACATAAATTGGATTTGTGGCTTGGTTATAACTGTCATAGTCCACATAACCCCCCATTTCATAATAACTCGACTCAAACTCAGCCAAGGTTTTGGTCATTAAAACTTGCGACACAGATGCTGTTTGTTGCCATGTTTGCGGGTAAGGAAAAATAAATTTCTTAAATAGCTTTTTAGTCATGACCTTACTATAAAAGGGATGCACATTTACAAAACCCAACTCAGTGTTATAGCCCGGACACAGCGCAAAAGCCGCCTTAAAAGGGGTTTGACTCCCTTCTTCGCCTAAGTAACGCACCAAAAGCCCCGTTCCTGCAGAAGAGCCAACCGCATACAACGTTGAACTTGGAAATGTGCTTTGAATAAAGGCAATTTGCTCACGTAAATCATCGGTTGAACCGAAAAGATTCATTTTGGGTACAGGCATTGGAAGGTCTGCATGTCCACGGCGTAAGCACAGTGCAACGCGCCAACCCGTATAACGATTTAAGTCACGCACCACTTCACGCATACTTTCAGGAGAGCCCGTAATCGTATGCATAACCACAACCGTTGGCGTCGCTTCAGGCAAGTCATAACCGAACCACATAATGCCAGTGACCCCACCGTCTTGCATCTCTAATTGATCAAAATGATCGTATTCCAATTGAATCCGACGCTTTCGAATCACATCAAAATACAAAAGATGGGCATGCGTGTTGGATAACCACGGTGTTGGTCGGTACTTTTCTTGAAGCTGTGTAAGCGCCCCAACAGTCTCTTGAATTTGCCCTTGTGGGTTAATATAGAGCTTCGGTTGTTCCGCACCAGTCACTCGATCCCACGCCGTTTGGCTTAATTGGTTTAGCAAACTGAACACAGCATTCATATCAGTAACTTCTTTTTCCTATCTTTCTTGGTGATGCATCAATTTTCGTGCCTAATTATAAATAACAAGTCACACGTTTATCATCCAACTTGAGGTGCAAAAGCTGCCATTCGCTGTCCCATTTGTACAGCTAAGGCCTCTAGCCCAGATTTAGGACGGATCATCACTTCAAAATCTACAATTTGACCTTGCTCATTAAAACGAATCATGTCAATCCCTTTGAGTTTCTTTTCGCCGACATTGGCAGAAAACTCAAGGACAACACTTAAACCATCTTCTGTAAAAAACTCACGATGGTAAGTAAAGTTTTCAAAAACCTGAATCACATTACTTAAAATAAAAAAAACCACTTGCTTACCCGGATAAGGATTAAACGCCACCGGTGAACGGAACACGACATCTTCTGCTAAAAGCTCATTTAAGATGCTCATATCACGTGTCGTGACCATATCATGCCAGCGTACCAAGGCTTGTTTTGTTGTTGCTAAACTCATTCTTATGTCCTTATGAAAGTGAATCCACTCAAATCTGCAATAAAGGCACCTTCTCTTGCACCACATACGTTTCATGGAAAAGGCAACACGAGGGAAAAGATAAGATTTTAGAAAATACCTCTCCCAAACCCTCTCCGTGTAGGCATAGGTATCTACACAATTTCCGAGCTTTGCGTTAAATTGAAGAGCATGCTCTTCAATTTAACATCTCTGGTCTGGATCAGCGTCTTGTCAAACGTTATAACAGCCTTGTAAAACTCTATATGAATCCTCTTGCTTCACTTGCTCCCGCAATCAAAGACCTGGCCTCTACCCAAAAGTCGAGTTTCTCAACTACACAGGCTGTTTGGCGATTCCTGAATAATAATAAAATCTCTTTTAGTCAATTAAACCAGCCGATTAAGCTTCTTGCATGCGAACAGATCAAGACATCACCGCATCAGTATGCATTAATCGTTCATGACTGGTCTCAACTGCAGTATGTGAAGCACAGTCATAAGGTTCAGCGTCTTCAAAGAACAGAGGCGAATTCAGGCTATGAATTGCAAAGCAGTTTACTTGTCGATGCGTCATCAGGGCTCCCAATTGCGCCATTAGCTCAGACGCTAACAGATGCATCCGGCTGTTATTCCACATTCAGTGAACAATACAGCGAGCGCAAGTCCCATTTGGACTCACTCGCAGAACAAATCAAAACGATTGAACAGTATCCGATTGAGAAAACAAAAGTCCATATCATTGACCGTGAAGGAGACTCGATTGCCCACTTGAGGGAAATCAGCAGCCATGGTTTCAAATGGTTGATTCGGGCCAAAGAAAGCCATCGGATTGAGCATCAAGGGGAAACCTACAAAGTTGCAGAAGTCGCAGAAAAAGTAGTAACTCAGCAAGTTAAGCCGATTGCTTATAAAGGAAACAGGCATATGCTGCATGTTGGAGAAACCGATATTCGGATAACGCGTGCAGCAAAACCGAAGAGAAAAGATGATTTAGGCCAACGGGTTGCTCCCCAGCCAGGCAAGGCAGTTACAGCCAGATTAATTGTTGCTGTGGTGAAAGATGCTCAAGGTAAAACAGTCGCGAGATGGTCGCTGATCAGCAATGTTTCTTCAGAGATTGATGCGGTAGAATTAACCACCTGGTATTACTGGCGCTGGACAATTGAGTGCTATTTCAAGCTTCTGAAGCAGGCAGGCCATAACGTTGAATCATGGCTTCAGACCACACCTGCAGCGATTTTAAGACGGCTCCTGATCAGCAGTATGGCGTGTGTACTGACTTGGCGAATACAGCGTTCTGAAGATGAACAAAATCAGAAAATTCGTATATTTCTGGCCCGTCTTTCAGGCCGACAGCAGAAGAGAGGTAAGTTGGAAAGTGCACCTGCAATATTGGCAGGACTTTCGATTTTACTGAACACTCTTCAACTGCTCTCAGAATATTCAATAGATGAACTGAATGAAATCGCAACAATTGCATTAGGTACATCAAGATGTGTAGATACCTATGCCGTGTAGGAGAGGGAGCTTTATTACAAATTTTAAGCTGATAAATGATTGTTATCGATTAAATGGTCGCAGCCAATTCCGCACCTTGACGAATCGCACGCTTCGCATCCAACTCACCTGCTTCTTTCGCACCACCAATCAAATGCACATTTTTACCATCGGCTTTTAACTGATCATACATTGCAGTATAAGACTCTTGTCCTGCACAGATAATCACGTGATCAACCTCTAAAACCGTTGGCTGATCATTCACTGTAATGTGGAGACCTTGATCATCAATTTTGTCGTAGCTTGCGCCTGCAATCATTTTTACATCGCGATGTTTTAGCCCTGTACGGTGAATCCAGCCCGTGGTTTTACCTAAGCTTGCACCGACTGCCTTCGCTTTACGCTGTAGAAGGTAAATTTCACGATCCGATTGCTCCAAGACTGGCTGTTTTAAGCCACCGACATGCGCATAGCTGGTATCAATTCCCCATTCATCATAGAATTTTTGTGGGTTTAAACTACCGCTTTCACCTTCATGGCTTAAGTATTCTGCTGTATCGAAACCAATACCACCCGCACCAATAATCGCGACTTTTTTACCGACAGGCTTACGCTCACGTAGAACTTCGATATAACTCAACACTTTCGGGTGATCAATCCCTTCTATAGTTAGCTCACGTGGAGTAACGCCTGTTGCAACCACGATGTCATCATAGTTCTCAGCGCTCAGTTCCTCATAAGTTGCGGTATGATTCAGCACCAACTTGATATTCGGTTGTAATTCAATTTTACGTTTGAAATAACGCAGTGTTTCGTAAAACTCTTCTTTACCAGGAATAGTTTTCGCAATATTAAACTGCCCACCAATCTGACTGGCTGCATCAAAAACAGTCACTTGATGTCCTCGGTCAGCGGCATAAGTCGCAAAACTCAAACCTGCAGGCCCAGCACCAATCACCGCAATATTTTTCTTAACTGCACTTTCTTTAAAAATCAGTTCAGTTTCATAGCATGCACGCGGGTTGACTAAACACGTCGCAATTTGCATGGAGAAAATTTGATCTAAACAGGCTTGGTTACAACCAATACAAGTATTGATTTCATCACTACGGCCTTGTTCTGCTTTGAGTACAAACTCAGCATCTGCAAGCATTGGGCGTGCCATCGACACCATATCTGCATCACCCTGAGCTAAAACATGTTCAGCCATTTCAGGGGTATTAATACGGTTAGATGTCACTAAAGGTATCTGAACCGAACCTTTTAGCTTCTTGGTCACCCATGTAAATGCCGCACGTGGCACTTTGGTTGCAATCGTTGGAATACGCGCTTCATGCCAACCAATACCTGTGTTGATAATGGTTGCACCTGCCTTTTCAATTTCTTTGGCAAGCTGAATCACTTCTTCTAAAGTCGAACCACCTTCAACCAAATCCAACATTGAAAGACGGTAAATAATAATAAAGTTTTCACCCACTTCTGCACGAGTCCGTTTTACGATTTCAATCGGAAAACGGATACGGTTTTCATAACTTCCACCCCATTCATCATCACGATGGTTGGTACGTGCCGCGATAAATTCATTGATTAAGTAGCCTTCTGAACCCATGATTTCAACGCCATCATAGCCAGCGATTTGCGACAATTTTGCACAATTCACAAAGTCCGCAATAGTCTGATTCACTTCAGCAGAAGTCAAAGCATGGGGTTTTACAGGGTTAATCGGCGCTTGAATTGCAGAAGGTGCAACGTTTTCAGCCTGATACGAATAACGACCGGTATGCAAAATCTGTAATGCGATTTTACCACCCGCATTATGTACGGCTTGTGTGATGACTTTATGCTTTTCCGCTTCTTCTAAAGTATCTAACTTAGAACCACCGTGAAAAGTCACACCATGATCATTCGGTGAAATACCACCTGTTACAATGAGCCCTACACCACCAGCGGCACGCTCTGCATAAAATGCCGCCATGCGATCATAACCACCTTCAACTTCTTCAAGTCCAACGTGCATAGATCCCATTAATACGCGGTTTTTTAATGTGGTAAAGCCTAAATCTAAAGGCGCAAGTAAATGCGGATAATTAGACATGTGTACTCCTTGGCGTGCTTTCGCTGGCTGGTATTTTAAATACAAGGTTAGATCAAATTATTTAATGCAACAAGTTGCATAATGTTTATCTTTATAATCGAGATTTGTTTTTTATGCAACATGTTGCATAATGACTCTACGTCCATTTTAATTGTGAAATATTACCGAAATGTCATTAGCTCATGTTTTATTGACCAGTTTGATTGAAAAACCAAGCACAGGCATTGAGTTAGCGCGTCGTTTTGACCGTTCAATGGGCTTCTTTTGGAATGCAACACATCAACAGATATATAGAGAACTCAGCGCTATGCAGAGCAAAGGCTGGATTTCAACGATAGAAGACGATGGTGCAACCTCGCGTAAAAAAACCTATCAGGCAGAACAGCTCGGACGTACAGAACTTGCCGACTGGCTGGTAAAACAAAGCCCACCTGCCCAGCTCCGTGAAGAACTGATGGTGAGACTGCGTGTTGAAGCTCAGCTTGGCGGCAACACGGTTTTGCCTGAACTTGAACGACATCTCATCTTACACAAAGAAAAACTACAAATTTACCAAAGCATTTTTGCCAAAGACTTTGGTCATGCTGAAGAAAATGATCGTACCTTATATATTCATAGAATGATTTTACAACTTGGAATTAATTTAGAATGTGGTTGGATTGAGTGGCTAGAGACCATGATTCCAGCACTTAAAAACTTCGAAAAATAAAAAACCACGCAAAGGATTAATCATGCCACATTATTTAATGCCAGATGGCGAAAAACTCTATGTTCGAGAATTTGGACAAGGCACACCTGTACTGGTTTTATCTGGCTTAGGGATGCAAAGTTGGCAATGGTTGCCTTTTTTATATCAACACCGTAAAAAGTACCGCTTTTACATTCCTGACTGGCGGGGTTTTGGTGGTTCAGCACAGTGCAAAATTCCTACACTGGATGCGATTTCCAGCCACTGGCAAGATTTAAACTGCTTTCTAAATCAATATGCTGATACAGCATTCCATGTGATTGCCTACTCTATGGGCGCCACGACAGCCATGCATGGTATACAATATGGTCACTTTAAAGACCATATCCGCAGCTATTTACACATTGACCAAACCCCCAAGATTAGCGTCGATGCAGACTGGCTACATGGTTTATTTGCTGAAAAGCATGCTGACTTCAAAGTCATCCTACAAAACATTACAGACTTATTGGCCCAAAATGCACAGTACCGTTTGGTCTCAGACTTAACAGCATCTATGCGTACAGAACTGGTTAAGCAATGGTTGGCTTTTATTCAACTGCAAGCCACACCATCTCGAACTGCGGCCTTATTTCAAAAAGCATTTCAACAGCCATACTTGCAAAAGTTCATGCTCCCAATCCAGCGTTTAGACTATATGGCTTGGTATATTCAAAATTATCTTGACCATCAAGAAGACTATCGCAGTGCGCTCAGTCAGATTGACCGACCAGCTACATTTTTTATTGGTGAAGATTCAAAACTTTATCCTGCTCAAGGACAAAAGCTGATTGCCTCAAGCGTACCGCATGCCAAAACGGTGATCTTTAAAAAATCTGGGCATACGCCTTTATTGAGTGAACCGCGCAAATTCTCCCAAGAAATTACACGTTTCCTCAACGCTACGGATGTTTGAATGTGTGTCGTATTATCAATCAAATAATGAATATTTTTATAAAAACTAAATATATATACACTTAATCATTCCATTGTAATGACAAAAAATCAGAGCAACCCGATAAAACACCAATGTTTAGGAATTAAAAAAGGCATCTCTAAGAGATGCCTTTTTCTTATGCTGCATAGGTCTGCTTGAGATAAGCAACAATATCCGCCGACTCAAATAAAGCCGTTTCAGTGTTCGGATCAACCAAATATGGCACTTGAATATCGCGCCCCATCACCTGCATGACTTGCTCACGCTTTCCACCTGCCAAAGGTACATATTTGCCCGGCTTTAAACGCAGTACTGCTGGGCCTTGATCTTGCCAACGTTCTTTAGGCACATTATGAAACTTAAAAGGCAGTTCCAACTCGGTAAGTAAACCACGGACAATCCGAGTATAAGGACTGGCTTCAAATCCCCAAAGTTGTAACAGCTGTTCTGGCGCTACGCGATCTTTAATACTCTTGTTGATCCACACTCCACTCGCACCATTTACCAATGTCCCGACATAAGCAACATAAGGTGTTTTGGGATAATGTGCATACTTTTTCGGTGTTTTACCACTGCGGCCATACTGTTCAAACAGGTAGTGAATAATATCTTCAGACTCGTATAGCCTAGTGTCTGTATTTTCATCGAGTAAAAAAGGAAATTGGGTTTTCCCACCCAACTGTTTCACCAAAGGACGATATTTAGTTCCACCCTTAGGACATGGATACACTTCATAATCTAAGTTCAACAAAGTCAATACTTCACGCACACGACGACAGTATGGCGAGCCTTCAAACTCATAGAGCTTTAAAGGTTGCTCAGGTTGTTTAGGATGCGGCGTTCCAGTTACACCACGCCCACCTTGCGCAAGCCCCGAAAAAAGAGCCTGAATCACTTTAATTTGATGCTTCACCATATTACACGTCCATATCTTTTGTTGATGTTGTTATGAGTCTGGTTGGTGCTTATTCATCAACCAGTTTTTCTTTTGCAATGACAATGCCGTTATTATCCGCATAGAGATAATGACCTGATTGAATGGTGACACCACCAAAATGCAGGCTGATATCAACTTCTCCTACACCCTTACGATTACTTTTTTGTGGAATGGCGGCTAAAGCATGCACCCCTAAATCCAGTTCAGCAATGGCATCTACATCACGGACACAGCCATAAATCACCACACCATTCCAGTGATTTTTGACTGCTGACTCTGCAATTAAGTCTCCCATCAAGGCACAGCGCATCGAAGCACCACCATCCACAACTAATACTTTACCCGTACCATCTGTTGCTAACAGCTCTTTCACCCGAGAGTTATCTTCAAAGCATTTAACCGTAACCACCTGACCACCAAAGGTTTTACGCGCACCATAGCTCCTAAAAAACTTACCATCCATCGATGGACTGACCACTTGTAAATCAAGTTCAGGATGATCATCCAATAAATCGCATGTCACAAATGCTGTCGTCACCACACTTCCCCTCATTTTGTCTTTTGTATGCGTAAATTATCATATATTTCAAATTTCTCGGTCTGCGTTTGGGCAGCCTCGACCATAGTATGAGCCACTTGTTCTGCTGTCACTGGCTTATATTTAAAATGCTTTGGTATAAAATGCGATAGTTTGGTATAAGCCTTTTGGAATATATCTTCCAACATGCGACCTTCATTACGCTGTCCGATCAGTAAGGATGGCTGCAAAATACTGACCTTATATAAATCGAGTCCTCGAATAGTCTCTTCAAGCTCACCTTTGACGCGATTATAGAAAATTTTTGAATTGGCTTGCGCACCCAAGGCACTGATCAACACATAATGGGTTTTGGTCAAAACAAACAACTCAGCAAAATGTGCATTCACCACATAGTCGATGGCATAAAACTGCTCTTTTGAGCCAGCTTTCTTTAAAGTCGTCCCCAAACAACTAAAAGCATGACTGTAGCCCTGAACATCTTCATGGTTAAGTAATAAAAAATCATCCAGCTCCAGTTGCTGAACTTTGTCATACCGATCGAGCTGCACATTATGCTTTCTGACCACAGCCAGTATTTTGCTACAACTTGGCAGTTGTTGTAATTGTTGAATCAGGTTTAAGCCCACCAAACCCGTTGCTCCAATCACAATGGCTTGTTCTATATTTTGTGTCATTTTTATACAAACTCCCATGCAGATGGCTAATCTTACCTTTTCTTTAGAATTTTTATGTATCTTAAATATAGTCAAAGCATGTCAAGACTTGACTTCACTGCGTATATTAATCAAAATATGCCACTTGTTTACGGGCTGGTGATTGTTCTTCTGATGTGGTTTTCAGTTTGAATTTCAGCCCGCCCAGACCAATCTATTTCAAGGAGTGCACGAGTGGCAAACTCTGCTCAAGCTAAAAAACGTGCTCGTCAAAACGTTAAAGCACGCAAACACAACGCAAGCTTACGTTCTATGGTTCGTACTTACATCAAACGTACAGTAGCTGCTATCGCTGCTGGTGATTACGCAGTTGCTTCTGAAGCATACAAAACTGCTGTACCAGTAATCGACCGTATGGCTGATAAAGGCATCATCCATAAGAACAAAGCTGCTCGTCATAAGAGCCGTTTAAATGCACAAGTTAAAGCTTTAGCTAACTAATTTATGCATTAAAAAAAGCCCTTTTTAAAGGGCTTTTTTTGTATCTATTTTTTGAACCTTCACAAGGCGCACACCCTTTTCAGTACATCTATACTTAACAATACGGTTTAAAACCCAAATAAAATCTAGCAAGCGCTCTCTAGCACCCATAAGAACATCTACTTACAAAAAAAGCCCCCTTTAGGGAGCTCTTTTCATTCTATGTTGAATCATTTGCCAGATGAGCAGTGGTTTAATTCAAAGATTGAGCTTTCAAGTTTTTCACTAAAATACCCATGTTTTTTGAGGTTGCCCCAGCCAAAATCAAGCTCGTATTTTGATTCAGCATTGTCCATCTTTGATTGTTATTTCCAGAGCAACTATATCGAATTGCAATCTGACGGTTATTTACCAAATTACCCGAGTTTAGATCTAAGCACTGTCCCGATTGTTTAATAGCAGACGTCGTGGCATCCATTGACCACACTTGTGCTGCATTATTCGCCACACAGTCAGTCAAGGTAACTTTAGCACTTCCTCCATTACCCGTTAAACATTGTCCCATAGCCGCTTTGCTATGGATACGTCCTAAACTGTCATAAACCCACTGCTCGGTCTCATCAGCAGCACAAGCCGACGGGCCACTAATGTAAACATCCATTTTCTGGTTAGATGCCAGCTCTGTTTTTACAAAGTTTTTGTTGTTTTTTAACAAAGTACTTTGTGCAAGTGGATCATCACTCTGTAACCCTAACTCATTTAACAAAGCAAAGAGTTCATGCTTCGCATCTACAAGCTCTTTAGCTAAACCATCATAATTACTATCTACCCAACGATTTAAACGCATCCACCTAGTTTCTTGCTCTTCATAACGCTCAAGTACCTGCTGTGCAGCTAAACTCATCTCATTTTTATACGATTTATAAGCCTGATAAAGCATTAAACCGTTTGGTGACAAAACAATAAGATTGTTCGCCGCCTGATTCAGTAGCTCTCGCTCAAGTAGAGGCAACTCTACATAGCGTAAGGCTTTATAACCCTGTGCTTTACCAATCTTAACGGCAGGTGTAATAGCCGTAGCATATTGGGGAATCACTGTAGTTGATAATAATTTGGCAACAGCATTGGCCTGCTTACAATATAAATCAACTTTTTGAGGGTGATCTGCAAGTGCTAAATTGACATGTAATTTATTGGCATTACTACCTAATCGTGTCGGAGCCAGTGCAATATTGGTCACTGTATTTGGATACTGTACATTTAACCAACATGCAGCCTGATTTAACGCCGTATTTGCAGCGGGTAAATCATAAACATTGCCCCAGTTTGAACGTGCCGCAGGATGGAGTAACCCAACCTGCGCAACAGGGTCATAGCCACCTAAAATGGTCACTACAGGCTCACCAAAAACACGTGGGCGTAGATAGTTTTGATTAGGCAGATACCAGACAGGTGCTGAAGAATTGGGCATCTTCTCTTGAAACACTTCCATTTGCCTAGTCTTAGCATTCCACTTTTTATAACCCGTTGGTGAAGTCTTGTCCCACACTAAGAGTTTATTAAATTGAGGTTGAATTTTTTCGAAGGTGCTGTAACCCGTATAGTGGGTATAACGTGAAACTGAGCTTGATGCATAACCACCAGACATTGCATCTCGGCTATGTGGATATAAACTCAAGAAATTTGCAATTCCTGTAGAAGCAGCCCATAAATCCTTATTATTCCAAATCAAATTACCCCGCATCATATTACGATACGGAATATAACCCCAACCACTGTCCGCATGATGTGACGTCCAGAAATCATTACCCTTCTCCTGCCCAGGATAATGCCCCAATCCATAGTGGTGTCCAATTTCATGACTAAATTCATTCCCAACCGAATCATACAAAGTTAGCATGCCGTTACCACCACTTAAGCCATGATTACTTTCGCCATTGGCATATTTTCCACGACTATGGTGTGCAACTACGGTTTGGGTTAATTGTGGTTGATCTTGATTTACCATCGAAGCACTGGTAATGCCCCAGTTTGCTAGATTAATGCCCACGCTAAATGTCGACTTACCCACGTTTTCACGCATGTCACCCTCATAAACCCCGCCTTGGCTGGCACTTGCCGTATCGTAAATCGTCCCGTCGGCAATCATGACGCGATCTAACTGAATATCATCATATTTTGCAACGATCATTTCAGCAGCTGGAATCGTTTGAAAGTAATCTGAACCTGCCCGAACAGGATCATTCAGCATATAGTGACCATTGGAAATAGGAGGAGCCGTTAACATACTGATACGAATATTATTTAAGACCAACTCTCCCGGAGAGGCAAAATCAATTTTATCTTCCGTAATTTGTCCCTGACGTCCAAGAAAATCTTTGAGCTGAATACGCAAACCTGGACGTATTTCATCCCAATTGAGTCGAGCACTCCACGCACGCTGACTATATTGCACACGCGCACGCTCATCGGTATTGGTTTGATCAGACTGAGGAATCTGAGTTGGATCGTTAAATGTAACTGTGCGGAGCAACTGATTATTCATGTAAATATCAGCACTCAGACCATCAATTTTCCCCATGCTATCAGTTGGCGTAACTAACAATAGCGCTTCTTTTTCCATCGTCAGACGCGGCATTTTTTTACTTTCATTACCATTTGGATCAACCACATGACTCTGACCAAATTGCAGCATTGCTTCGAAGTTACCAGTTAAGTCATTTCGTATCACACGCCTATTGGAATTTGCATCGTAATCAAAATAACCCAATGTATTTACATCAGCCACATCCTGTGTAGGCTCCGCATAGGTTTTCACTACAGGCGTTGTAGAGTTTTCGGTTCCACTCTCTCCACCTCCACACGCAGCAAGCATCAGCGTTACAACACAAAGACTTAGCTTGCAATACAAGAACTCATTCACACTTTTCACATCTTCCCCCAAAATAGTCACAAATAAAATTAAAAAATCATTAATAATTTATATAAATCAAAAGCTTAATTATTTAACACTATTTTCTATTCATATTCAATTTACATAATTTGTCACTTCAGAACATATTTTTTATAAACCTTAAAACTAAAGTCCGAAAAGTAAAAGTTCTGTGACAGGGCTTGAATTTATGAAAAATAATGATGAGTTATACTTTTGAATTTGCACCAATATAGTGCCAATATTTGTCAGTCAATTTTTTAAAAAATAGATATTTCAATTAATTTTCTTTATAAGCACGTAGCTTATTTTAATTTTTAGATCCAAAATGATTAAAATCCCATAAATAAATTATGGTATTCTGTTTTCTTATAATGAAACCACATAGAATGTTCTACTGGGGAATAGCATGATTAATAAATTTCTTCCAACACTTGAAAAATTCCAACCGACAGAACAACAATATATTGAGTATTTTCATGCCAAAGGTGAAAAAGACATACTCGCCAAAGTCATCTCAAATATGCGCGGAACCGCAGAAATTCAGGCCTCTCAGGGCGTTGATGCATGGTTAGGTTATGGCGTTTACTTGCCTGCAATTGAACGTATTTTTGCACTGCACCAAGGGGAAACGGAAGCTGAGTTTTATGACCGTACTCAATATCCAGCCGATGTTGTCAATGCATATACTCTTTCGAATCATGAGATTGCCACGTTAATTGCTGCAGATAAATACAATCGCATTCATCAGCACAGCGTAGCAGTGAATACCTCATTATGGCCTTTAAATGATGAAGGCCTGAGTATCGACTTGCTCGATTTTCCCAATCGACTCAAAGCCAAAATTTAAACTTATGCGATATAGCATTTAATAAGGTTGACGAATGATCGATCTATAAATCTCGTATATTCTTTTTCTCGTTCAAACGAACGCCTAAATGAATGAACGAGATTTATAGCTGATTTTTTATTAATAAACAAAGCACTTACAGATTTTGAAACTCATGAATATTCAGCTCATTCATTTCCCCGCGCCAAATCCATTTCAATTTTGATTCCAAAAACACATCCCCCTCAAACCACACAAAAAGACCTTCCATCATTTTCGGCCAGTCTTCTTTGGTCACAATCGTACGCCCTGAAATAACCGCCAAAATCGCAGCTAAAATCGTGTCATGACTGACCGCAAGGCTCAAACCATAAGGATTGTTCGGATGCGTGTTATATATGAGTTCCAATACATCTACTACGCCATGAATCGGATGCTTCATACCGGGTAAGGCATTATTAACAAAGCTATTAATAAATCCTAGAGCGCCTTGACGCTGAAAATAAGGGCCGGCTTGCTTAATATCCAAAACAAAACTGCCTGGCTCAACCAATAAACCTTGTTCGATAATTTCAATACGGTGGGTATTCGGCTCAAGGGTTTGTCCATCTGCCCCTTGAATCATTAATGCAGCGGTATCAATACAACGTTGAATTGGGCTAGAAATACAGTGTTGTATCACTCGATCCGTATTATCGATCAGATAGGAACCCCATGCCTGTGCCAAATCGCGCCCTTGATGCGTCAACTGTAAATCATAGCCTGCAAGCCCCTGACCCGTAACAACTTCACGAATGGAATGACGTGTAAACAACGTCACTGGTGTTTTTGCATCTGGCAATAAATCGATTGCCTTCAACATACTAGGCGGGAGTAACTCTAAGGCCATAATCACTAGCAACTCAATAATTCAAAAAACACTATAGCACGCTCAGTTTTTAGCTCAAGCCGACGAAGGCATTAGTTCAAGTGCTTGTAATGCCAGTTTTTTCATATCGTTATTTCGATATGCAATAAAACCGCCATTCAGTAAACTCAATCTTTGGTTATATACGAATGGTCGTCCCTGAAAATCAACTAAACCACCACCTATCCGCTCCAATAAACACTGTCCAGCACTGGTATCCCACTCACTCGTTGGGTGAAAGCGCGGGTAAATATCGACTCGGTCTTCCAACACCATGCAGAACTTATATGCACTCCCTGCGCGATACTCTTGAATAGGCGTAAGTTTTTCTAACTGCTCTAAATATACTTGATACTGCGGCTTATTCTGACTACTTTGGCTTAAGCCGACTTGAACAGCACTGTGGTTTTCAACTGGAACATATTCAGACCATACGTCTTTTTCAATATTGTATTTTAAAGGCTGACCTTGTAGTGGACAGAAGTAAATTTGCTGTTCACAAGGAATAGCCAACACAGCAAAGGTTGTATGCTCACCCTCAATAAGACTGAGATTAATGGTGAATTCTGGACGTTGATGCAAAAATTCTTTGGTACCATCTAAAGGATCAAGCATCCAAAAAGACTGCCACTGCTGTCTATGCGCATGCTGCCCTTCTTCAGAAAGAACAGGCAAATGAGGAAAGGTATTGTTCAAAGCATCAGTAATAAATTGATTGACACGATAGTCCGCTTGCGTGACGGGTGAATGATCGGATTTTCGTTCAACTGTAAAATCACCACCTGCAACATAAGCTTGATACTCTGCTCGTAAAATCTCGCACGCTTGAGTCACAATCGGTACAAGTTGCAATATCAGTGCATCTTGAGGTGCAGTTGTGGGCTTAAACATGAGACCGCCTTTTTATTCATTAAGTTATAGATCGAGAAGTTCATCTATTGGGATAGCAGCATGCTGATCGCCTCGTATTCAACGGTATGCTGTCACCTCAGAGTGAGAACACGCGAACACTTTTCAACACTGCCTTAAAAATATTATACGCCTAAGACACTCAGGAAATATCACTCAATTCCAATTCTTCTTTTGACTTTAGGTTGAGTAGTCCAATCAACCTGACTTTACCTTTACAACACCTTAAATATTGAGACTATAGAAAGTCTCAAGCTGACCGTTTCTAATTTGTGCTTACTCTTAACTTCTTTTCAGCTTTATACATCCAAGTGATTTCTTTAGGAAAAATCATCGCGCAAAAAAATCCCACGCATGGGAGCGTGGGATATAAAACAAGAAAAGCTACAGCGCTTTAATTTCAAGTATAGTATAAACCTGTATTTCAAATACATCAATTAAAAAATGCGGTATACCTGCAATTTTTTAAATTACTTTACAGCTACTCGTTTTTATCTGAACACTTCACTTCTAATTGATACTCATCCTGCGTCACTTTGATCTTAATCCTTTGATACTTTCTTTTATTCGGATCCATAGCCGAACTAGCGACTTCATGCAAAAATTTACGATCATTCATAAGCTCGCTATATGCTTTATAACCAATCATAATCTTTTCAGGCTTTTTATTTTTGGAAACTAATTCTTTTAGAATATCGTCTAGTTCATTTGCAGTAACAATTGACATATCGAAGCAACTCAAAATAAAAAAGATTATCCATGAACAATATGATCAAAAGATGTCAGAAATCATCTTTCTCACTATTTTCATTTCAATAGCAAAATGAAAGCCCGATCAGTATCAAAACAAATCGGGCTTTTTGTCTGTAATCACTTAGACCAGAAAGTTATTATAATAAAAAACCTGTTTACCTCTCTCCAAATAAACAGGCTTAACTGCACAAACATCATCTAATCATTATATTTTCATTGCTTTATGTCGCACACTTTACAGCCCAAATATTTCAAACAAATGAAACTTTAGGTTTTTTACACAATTGAATATTTAATCATCATTACGTAAAAAGGTTAACTCATATTCATCGTGCGTAATTTTAATCTTGGTATTACGATAAGTCCGCTTATTTGGATCTAAAGATGAACTCATTACATTTTCTGCAAATTTTTTATTCGACATAAATTTTGCATAGAGCATATAACCAATACGGATTTTTTTAATGGCCTTTTTCTTACCTTTTGCTTCATATTTATCTAAGGTTTCATCTAAAAAATCTAAATTTAATTCACTCATCCATTCCTCTCTATTTTATTGTCATTCGCCACATCTTTTTTAACCGATTCTCGTGTAAATAACCAGCAAAACCACTTTATTTTCATTTTTGTCAGAAAACTTACTTTTATTGTGTTATTGCGCTGGATACGACGAACCTTTCTCCGTCAGCTGAAGGGGTTTAAATTTAGCCTCAAACATTAAAACCACCCTCAGGTGGTTTTAATGTTATCGATTTAAAATGAACATTTGATGAAACAGATTAGATAGACATGAGAGCCGAATAGCTAAGTAGTATTGAAAAGCTGACAAAACCAATGATGCTGTCCGTTGTAATCCATGGCTGATTTAGGTCAGCAGCAACAGTAGAGGTTTTCGATAATAATGACAGCTCTAAGTGTTCTCATCGGATGTTTACAAAAACTCTTCCTTCTCCATAAGGTGAATCATTTCTTATGCTGAAGTTCAATATTGTTGTGGATCAATGTGCGATTAACACATCTTATATGCTCTTACTTAAAAAAATTGAGATCCCATATTCTTCAATTTTTGACAATGGGCTATGCAAATCCGTCATCTTATGCATCTATACGCTATAATTACGTCATATTTGCATAAAGCAAAACTGCTAAATCAGTTGCTAACTGTTTTCTATAGCCATTGCTGAACTTTGAAATATTGGAGATTTTTTGAGTGGAAAAGCCAATTATCATTTTTGATATGGACGGTACATTACTGGATCTTGCCTATGATGATTTTATTTGGAATCATCAGCTTCCTATCCGTTATGCTGAACAACACCAGTGCTCTTTAGAACAAAGTACTCAGGCCCTGTTTCAGTTTTATCAAACCCATAATCATACACTCAATTGGTATTCTACGCGCTTTTGGACAGCTAAAGTTGGCGTAGATACGCTCGCTTTGCAGCAGGAATTTAAGCATAAAGTTAGCCTACGTGAAGGCTGTCTTGAACTTCTCGACTATTTAAAAAGTAACGGCTACCCTTGCTGGCTTGCCACTAATGCGGACTGTGAGGGACTCAAGTTCAAACTCGAACACACGAAACTAGCCTCATATTTCGATGTCATTATTAGCAGCGAAACCCTCGGTCATGCCAAAGAGTTTACTGAGTTTTGGCAACATCTCCATGAACGCCATCCTTTTGCAGCCACACAGTGTTACTTTATCGATGACACTGAAAAAGTATTAAAAGGTGCTGAAAGTTATGGTATTCAAAACCTATTTACCATTGCTCAACCCTCATCACTAGGTCAAAGCAAGACATCCAGCCCTTATCCGATCTTAAATCAGCTCACCGATTTAATTCCTTATTTAGAGCAAGCTGAGGTCACGGCCAAATATGCGTAAATCCACTTTAGCGGAAGATGCTGTAGGCATGCGCATTGACAAATGGTTATGGGCAGCACGTTTTTTTAAAACGCGCTCCATTGCCAAAAATGCAATTGAGGGGGGCAAAGTTCACCACAATGGCGAACGTGTCAAAGTGTCGAGAGAAGTTCGGGTTGGAATGGAACTCACCATACAACAAGGTATTGACAAGAAAACCGTAGTGATCAAAGAACTCTCTGACGTGCGTGGCCCCGCTCCTGTTGCACAAAAATTATATGAAGAAACTGAAGTCAGTATTACACGACGGGAATTGATTGCAAGCCAAAGAAAGTTGCATAATCTAGCTCGACCTGATCATCGTCCAAGTAAAAAAGACCGACGCGATATCAGTAAGTTTAGACAAGAAAATGATCAACAATTTGACCAATATTGGTCTTATAATGATGATGAATGACATGCGTCATATTGTGTCGCACACGATCTGACTTTTATAGAAGATACAGACTAAATCTGTCACTATACTGAGCATATTCAGTAAATATCCGTGACATCGTTTTGAGGTTGTAAGATGGATGATAATAAAAGCAAGGCGCTCAATGCTGCGCTAAGCCAAATTGAAAAGCAGTTTGGTAAAAACACAGTAATGCGTCTTGGCGATAACACCGTACAAGCTGTTGAAGCGGTATCAACGGGTTCTTTGACACTTGATATTGCTCTAGGCATTGGCGGCTTACCAAAAGGTCGTATCGTTGAGATTTATGGTCCTGAATCTTCAGGTAAAACAACCATGACTTTACAAGCGATTGCCGAATGTCAAAAAGCAGGTGGTACATGTGCATTTATTGATGCAGAACACGCTTTAGACCCACAGTATGCGCGTAAACTTGGCGTAGATATTGACAATCTACTGGTTTCTCAGCCTGACCATGGTGAGCAAGCACTTGAAATTGCAGACATGCTGGTTCGCTCTGGTGCCATTGACCTCATCGTTGTCGACTCTGTTGCAGCATTGACACCACGTGCAGAAATTGAAGGTGAAATGGGCGACTCACACATGGGCCTCCAAGCACGTTTAATGAGCCAAGCATTACGTAAAATTACAGGTAATGCAAAACGTTCAAACTGTATGGTAATTTTCATTAACCAAATTCGTATGAAAATTGGTGTAATGTTTGGTAGCCCTGAAACCACGACTGGTGGTAATGCGTTGAAATTCTATGCGTCTGTGCGTTTAGACATTCGTCGCGTAGGTCAGGTCAAAGAAGGCGATGAAATCGTTGGTTCTGAAACCAAAGTGAAAGTTGTCAAAAACAAAATGGCACCTCCATTCCGCGAAGCGCTCTTCCAAATTTTATATGGTAAAGGCGTCAACCACTTGGGCGAACTCGTAGACTTAGCTGTTCAACAAGAAATCGTACAAAAAGCAGGTGCTTGGTATTCATACCAAGGTGATAAAATTGGTCAAGGTAAAAACAATGTGATCCGTCACCTTGAAGAAAACCCTCAGTTGGCTGAAACCATTGAGAAAATCATTCGAGAAAAACTACTGACGACTGCAAACGCTGCGCCTGTAGAAGAGAATGAAGAAGAGCCGGACTTTTTAGATGCTTAATTAAAAGTATCTAAAAAGATTAAATGTTCTTACACGACATTTAGGCTTACACTAAGAAACGCCCTACGGGGCGTTTTGTTTATTCAGATCTATTTCATAGCCGATTATGCCTAATTCAAAATTCCCCAAACTTCTTGACTATGATGCTCTCAAACAACAATTTGGTGAGGAAGAATCCCCTGCTACTCAATACTGCCACACGCAGGTAACACAAGAAACTGCTGCTGCTTTAGATTTTGATGAAGAGAATCAACCCAAACCCACAGGTTTAACAGGTTCCCGTCTACGCTCTTATGCCTTTGCTGTATTAACACGTAAGGAATATTCAAAAGCAGAATTGATTGAGAAACTGGCTACATGGGCGATGCACCGCGAAGAAGTGATTAAACTGGTTGAAGAGCTTTCAGCACAAAACTATCAGAGTGATCAACGTGTGGCTGAGATCACTTTATCGAGCCAAAAGCGCAAAGGCAAAGGCCCTAATCGCATTAAAATGGCGCTTAAAACTAAAAAGATTGACACTGGTTTAATTTTAGAAGAACTGAAAGAAACAGATTGGGTCGAACAAGCCTATCAACTCAAAGTTAGAAAGTATGGAACTGAGGTCGCAACAGATCCAAAACTAAAAGCCAAACAAATCCGTTTTTTAATGTATCGTGGCTTTGAAATGGACGCGATTATGAAAGCGATTAATCGCAGGGTTGATGACTAATCACCATTCGCTCTTGACCAAGCTATACCCAAATCACCTTTATAAATATTGATCTTATATTCACACCCAACATTAACTACATGTAATCGTTAATGAATTATAAAATTATAGCACTCTTAAATAAGTATAAATCAAACCAAACTCAGAAAAGCTTAAATATATACAAGACGTGTAAGATAAAAAATAATGCAATGATTTCTAATGCTTGAAATACATCACGCCCAAAAGAAAAAATACACATGGTAGAGAGCAAAAAGAGGTGAGGAATAGAGTAAATGAATTTTAAAATAAAAGTTAAGGGTAAAGATAATAGGAAATATTACAAATGTAATAACAGTCAATGGACAAGATATTTTTAAATTTGGTCTACATACAATGTATTTGTGTATTGATTATTATATTTTTAATAAATGAATATGGTGGCAACCCTACCAGCAAGACTTCGGCACATCATATTTCTACTACCGTTGCTACCTTCCGGTCCTGGCGGGGTTCGTAGAGTACAATTGCGAAGTAACCGGCAGGGCTACCATTGCAAGAACAGAGTATAGAGATTTTTCCCTAAGTTGCAAGCCTATAAACGACTTTTCAATAAGCATTTCATTCAATTGACTATTTATAAAACAAACTTAAGAAAAATCGCTCAATTATTGGTAACGACTAGGCTACATTCATTTACCTAAATATACGACAACAATGTAAAAGGTTATTGCAATTCATAACGTTGCCGTTTTTAATGAGGGAAATGAATTTTGTTTGATGTGTCCCCCATCAAAGCCTTATAACACGGATATTTTATGATGCTAAAGAAGCATAGCCTATGTGCCCTCACCCTACTTTGCACAACGCCTGTTTTCGCCAATATTCCAATTGAATCTCGCGGCTTAAGCCAAGCAACGAACAATAGTGTCAATCCAACCAGCGTCGCAGTAGACACAGGTGCGAGTGCAACAGCAACCAATATTAATTGGCAAATCATGCAAAAGAACCAACAATTAGAAAATGATTTGCGTAGCTTACGCGGTAAACTTGAAGAGCAAGACAACGAGATCGCTCAACTCAAACATGAGTTGGAAAACCGTTACGCTGACCTAGATCAACGCTTAGAGTTACTTCAGCAAAAAATAGACCCTGAAGCGAGGAATACAACGGAGGATAACCAACAGGATACTCCTCCCAGTAACACCACAATCACCAACGCCAGCAGTAGCACAACCGCGGCCGCAGTAAACAAAGCACCTGTAGTGGTCAGTACGCAAAACACATCAGAGCCATCTGGGCTAGAAAAAGCCGCGTATACTGTCGCATTGGATGCCTATAAGCAAGGTGGTGCGAAGAAAGCGATTGCACCCATGCAAAATTTTATTAAAAACAACCCCAACAGTGTTTACATCAGCAATGCATATTTCTGGTTAGCTGAATTTAATTTAGCGATTGAACCCACCAACTATGCAGAAGCGAAAAAGAACTACGGGATTGTGGCAAACCAATATCCAAACTCTTCGCGTGCGCCTCGAGCCGTCTATCAACTCTACAATATTGCCAAAGAAGTGGATAAAAATACGGCTCAGGCCAACCAATACAAAGCCAAACTCCTTAAACAATATCCCAAGTCTGAAGAAGCCTCTTTCTTTAAAAAGTAATTTTCCTATAGATATAAAAAAAGACACGCGAAGTGTCTTTTTTTTATATTTGGAATAAGCTTAACGCACAATGCCGCGCTCTGACTGTTCTAAGGAGTCAATGAGCAGCTGTGCCTCAGCAACTTCAGGCAAAATTTCTGCACGGATACGTTCTAAAGCTTGCTCTGTCGTCAGACCTTCTTTATAGATCAGTTTAAATGCAGTACGTAAACCTTGAATCACATTTTTGGACCAACCTTTACGACGCATGCCTTCAACATTCATTGCAAAAGCATGTGCAGGATTACCAGAAACCATCACATAAGCAGGTACATCTTTCACAATCAATGATGCACCACCAATCATGCTATAAGAGTCAATCTTACAGAATTGGTGTATACCCGAGTTACCGCCGACAATTACATAGTCACCAACATGAACATGACCAGCTACGCCGACATTGTTTGCAAAAATATTATGATCACCGACCACACAGTCGTGCGCAATATGTGTATTCACCATCAATAAATTATGGCTACCAATCTTGGTTATACCGTGATCCTGAACCGTACCACGGTGTAAACTACAATGTTCACGAATTTTATTATGGTCACCAATTTCTAACCAGGTTTCTTCACCTGCGTATTTTAGATCTTGGCAGACCTCACCCACGCTTGCGAATTGGAAAATTTCATTGTGTTCTCCAATACGTGTATAACCACCGACCACCACATGCGAATGTAACTGCGTACCTGCACCAATAGTGACATTTGGACCAATAATACAATATGGTCCAATCTTTGCATCTGCTGCAATCACGGCAGATGCATCGATGATTGCTGTTGGGTGAATAAATTCGTTATTGCTCATGATTGCTCTATTTTCTGATGCGAAACCATAATTTCCGCAGATGCTGCTACTACACCGTCAACGGTGGCAATACAATTATATTTGTAAATACCACGTTTCTGCATGACCAATTCTGATTTTAACACCAATTGGTCGCCTGCAACGACTTGCTTTTTAAAGCGAACTTTCTCTGCACCTGCAAACAAGAACAAAGAACCTTCACTTGGTTTCTCATCGTTCATGATGAAACCAAGAATACCTGAAACTTGCGCTAATGCTTCGACAATCAAAACACCAGGCATAATTGGATAATTAGGGAAATGGCCTTGAAGAAACTCTTCATTAATAGACACATTTTTATACGCCACAATTCCATTTTCAGTCACATCAACAACACGATCGACCAATAAAAAAGGATAGCGGTGTGGTAAGTACTCACGAATAGTTTGAATCGTCATTGGCAATTCAGGTTTCGTGAAACTAGTAGAATTCGACTCAGTCATCATATTTCTATTTACGCAATTTAATTGTTGATTCAAGGGACTCGATTTGAGCCTGCATATGATCAAGTTTTTTTACCAATTGGGTCAATGGCACATCTGCTAATTGTCTTAAACGAACAACGGTGCGTTTCCACTTTTGATTTTCAAACAGCCCAATTCCTGAAGAATACGTTCCAGCCACAGAAATATTATTTGTGACCATTGACATTCCAGTTAAAGTGACATTATCAACAATATTTAAGTGCCCTGCAATTGCAGACCCACCACCTACGATGCAATTTTTGCCAATGGTTGTACTACCGGCTATTGCAGTATTGGCAGCAAAAGCCGAATTGGCACCAATTTTAGCGTTATGGGCGATTTGCACAAGGTTATCAATAATGACACCATCTTCCAAAATTGTGTCATCCAATGCACCGCGATCAATACTACAATTTGAACCAATCCGTACATCATTTCCAATGATGACCGAACCCAATTGAGCAATTCGATGCCATTTCCCTTGATAAGGGGCAAAACCAAAACCTTCACTACCAATCACAGTATTGGCATGAATACGGACACGATCACCAATTTTGCATGACATCAGATTTACATGCGATTCAATTAAACCACCGCGGCCAATTTCAACCCCATCATGTATGCTGACATGTGAATGGATAATCGTATCATCGCCAACAACGCAATTTTCACCAATGACCACATAATGACCAATATAAGCAGTATCTGAGATGATTGCTGATGGATGTATCTGTGCAGTGCTTTCAATGCCCTGCTCAGTGTGTTTAACCTCAAAAGCATGGGTCAAAATAGCAAAGGCTAAATAAGGATTGGCAACAACAATAAAGTTTTGATGTTCAACCAATCGATCTTTCAGATCAGCTGTAACAATAAATGCTCCAGCTTTAGACTGCTGTGCTTGCTCTAAGTACTTTTCACCATTTACAAATGCAAGATGTCTAGATTCTGCCGAATCTAGACTTGCTAATCCCTTAAGGATTAAATCAGCTTGACCTACACACTCACCTTGGACTAGACGAGCAAGATCTTCTAAGCGGTACTGTTGAGGATTCATTGATTACTTAATTGCGTTAACCTTTTGAATCATTTTATCAGTTAAATCATACTTAGCGTCATAGGCAAGTGCTGAGTTTTTATTCAAAACAACATCTAATTGATTTTCTTTACGCAATTGTTCAGCAACTTGCTTCACACGACCATCAAATACAGTACGTACTTGCTGAATCGAGCTTTGCACACTGTTTTGCATGGTCTGTTGTAAAGTATTGAACTCGTTCATTTTGGTTTGATACTGAGTCACCATTTTTTGCTTATCCGCAGCGCTCAGCTTATCACCTGTTTGTAAACGCTGTTGTAAGTCTTGAAGCTCTTTACTAAGTTGATCAAGCTTCGTACTTTGCGGTTGAATTTTCTGTTGAAAACTCGAATTTTGCTGTTTTAAATAGCTACTATTTTCAACAACACGCTCAAGATCCACTACACCATAGCCAGCAGCATTCACCACTGTAGAAGTTAATGCTGTAAGTGTTAAAGCTGTAAGAAATTTTTTCATATTTATATCTTTCATGTAGAGAAACGGTCGACCTTAGAAGGTACGACCGATTTCAAATTGAATGTTCTTTGTTTCATCGCCATCTTTATCATTCAATGGATATGCATAGCTGAGAGACAATGGACCAATCATCGTAATCCAAGTAAAGCCTACACCCACGCTATAACGCATGTTTGAAACATCAAAACCAAAGTTGTCTTTACAGTATTGTTTCGCATCTATACCTGCATCAGTTTTACTTCCAGTCATATATAACTGACCAGATGGAACATCACACTGCGTATCAAATACTTGCGCGCCTTCGGCAAAGATAACTGGGCGAACCTGACGCGTCCAATCGCCTTTAAATGGCAAAGGCAAAGCCAATTCTGTACCAAATTGGATCAGTGCGTTACCACCCACTTCCTCATAGTCATTATCTTTAGATCTTGATTCACTATAAGTTACGCCTGGATATTTCGGACCTAAGGTACTGTTGTCATAACCACGTACCGAACCAAAACCACCAGCATAGAAGTTTTTATAGAATGGTAAGTCATTACCATAACCCAACTTACCATAGCCACGAAGTACGAAGTCTTTGCCTAATGGGAAGTATGCCTGAGCATCATATGTCAGCTTTTGATATTCAACATCACTACCGGGTAATGCAATTTCACCATTAATACGATGCGACATACCAGATGTCGGGAACACCGGACGGTTTAAGGTGTTATATGACCAACCCAAGTTTAAGTTATACGTTAGGAAATCACCGTTAAATTCATTATCATAATCAACAGTCTGACCATTACATTTCGTACCAGTTATTTTTGTTGGATTAGCAGTATCCTCATACAAGTTTTCTATAGTACCAATACAAACATCTTCAGCTTTGCCAGTTGCCTTACCGCCATGCGCCAACAAGTAATCACGTACATAGGTCGATACATACGGACCTGTGGTGACTTCAGTTTGGTCGATGTTTAAACCCGCACTGACACTTTGGTTTTCATCAATTGGATAACCGAAATTGATACCACCACCAAAACTATCCGTCACATAGTTGTTGACGTTATAGTCTTCATCCAACTTGGTTTTACGGTAGTACATGTTATAACCACGACGTACACCATCAATCGTAAAGTACGGATCAGTCACACTTAGGTTGTAGTAATCTTGTGTTTCTGAGCGTGATAAATCAATAGCAACAGAGTTACCTGTACCCATGAAATTAGTTTGACTTAGACCCGCTTGGAAGGTTATACCGCCGCTTTGCGAGAAACCAACTGCTAAAGTACTGGTACCTGAGTGCTGCTCTTCAACATTAATGTTTAAATCAACCTGGTCGGCTGTGTTCGGAACACGTGCAGGCTTGATATCTACAGTCTTAAAGAAGCCTGTACGCTCTAAACGAACTTTAGATAAATCAATTTTCTCATTACTTGCGAGTGCACCTTCCATTTGGCGCATTTCACGACGTAATACTTCATCCGCAGTTTTCGTGTTGCCGGTAAAGTTAATACGACGCACAGTTACTTGCTGACCTGGATTCACATAATAATTTAAATCCACCAGATGAGTTTCTTTATCAATCTGAGGCACGACGTTCACTTCTGCATAGTAATAACCTGCATTACCGTATTTACGTAGAAGCAACTGTTTAACCGCATTCACTTTTTCTTGTGAATAGATATCGCCATCTTTATATATTTGTAACGCTTTCAGCTCTGCTGGCGTGTATAAAGCATCGCCCAAAAATTTGGTTTCGCCAAATTTAAACTGTTCGCCTTCATCCACTGAAACTTCAACAAAAATATTCTTTTTATCTTCACTTAAATTTAAGCTTGAGTGATTAATATTAAAGTTGATATAGCCTTTGTTTAAATAAAGTGCACGTAAAGACTCTAAGCTTGCAGCCATCTTTTCACGTGCATAACGGTCATTACGTGAAATAATGGACGTCCAACCACTTTCTTTTACCGCAAACGCTTGTTCAATTTCGCTTTCTTTAAATACGGTATTACCAATAATATTAATATCTACAACTTTTGCAGCCTTACCTTCAACAAATTCAATAGTAAGATCTACACGGTTATTCGGCTTCGCTGTTGTCACAACTTTAACATCAGCATCATAACGACCTTGCTGCATGTACTGTTGCTCAAGCTCAGACTCAACCGTCTGTAGCGCTGATTTTTTCAGCACTTCACCTTCGGTAATCCCCATCTTCTTCAAGCCTTCTTCCAAGGCCTCTTTAGGAATGAGTTTATTACCTTTAAATTCAACTTTAGAAATTAGTGGACGTTCGACAACTTTGAAAACCAGCGTATCACCCTGCTTTTCTGTTTTAATGTCATCAAACAAACCTGTTGCATATAAACTACGAATGGCATTGGCAAGTGCTGCATCGCTCACACGATCCCCACTATTCAACGGAATCATTCCATAGACATTTGCTGGCGTTAAACGAACAAGTCCATCAACCTTAATATCACGTACTATATAATCTTCTGCTGCATATACTTGTTGTACTGTTGCCATAGCACTGATGAGCGCCAAAGGCATAAATAAATGTGTGTGCTGCATGCCAGTTTTTTCCGATGTAAAATTTAATTCCGTATCTACGCTTTTTTACAAACGCATAAAATCATTGAATAGTGCCAAAAGCATCATACTTCCGAGCAATACCATACCAATTTTTAAACCAACCAATTGTATTTGTTCAGAAACAGGTTTACCACGTATTAGTTCTATAAAATAATAGACCAAATGTCCACCATCAAGCATAGGAATAGGCAATAAATTTAATATCCCTAAACTTACACTCATCAATGCCATAAATGAAATAAAAGTTTGCCAACCCATTTCCGCACTTTGTCCTGCGACTTTGGCAATCGTGATCGGTCCTGATAGGTTGTCTAGACCAATCAAACCGCGCACCATTTTTACAATCGAGTTCAAAATCATACTCGACAGTTGACCGGTTTTATCCACCGCCATCATGAAGGCTTCGGCAGGATTATATTGTATCGTTTGTTTATATTCTGTAGGAATACTGATTTTCCCAGGGTCACTTTGTACACCTAAGACACCAGAAACCTTGCCCATGTTGTCACGTTTACCTTGCGGCATCACCTCAAGTTGTACCAATTGATTTTGACGAAGTACATCAATTTTTAACAATTTCTCAGGCGAGGCTTGAACCACTTGTACCACATCAAACCAATCATTCATCTTGATGCCACCAATCGCGACAATTTTGTCACCTTGTTGCATACCCTGACGAATGGCTGCACCATCTTCGCTCAACTTAGTCACGACCGCAGGAATTTTTGGCCGATAAGGCGTAAAACCCAAAACATCAAGCGGAGACTGTGTTTGATCTTTCAAGAAGTTTTGAATAGGTAAACTAAACGTCTTAACTTGCCCCGCACGTTCGGCCTGAATTTGGATTGATCCCGTTTCACCCACACGGTCAACCAAGGCGAAATTCAACTTTTCCCAAGTCGGTGTCGTTAAGCCATCAACAGCGGTAATTTTATCGCCCACTTGCATTTGAACTTGTGCGGCAGGTGTATTAGGTAACACTTTACCCACACGAGTATTCAACTGCTCTTGTGCAGGCAAAAACAAAATCCAAAACAGAAAGATTGCAAATACCAAGTTAATCAATGGGCCAGCTGCAACAATTGCGATACGCTTCCAAGGTGACTGACGATTAAATGCTTTGGGCGCATCCTCTTCAGCAACATCACCTTCACGTTCATCCAGCATTTTAACATAACCACCCAAGGGCAATGCCGAAAGCTGATATTGAATACCTGACTTTTTAGAGGTCCACTTTAAAACCGTCGGTCCAAAACCAATGGAATAAACTAAAACTTTTACACCCAATTTACGCGCAACAAAATAGTGCCCAAACTCATGTATTGCAATAAGTGGGCCCAAAAGCAAAATTGCCGCAACAATCATAAACAAGGCGCTCATGCTTAAATTCCTATATTCACCACATATTGCTGAGCAACATGACGTGCGTTTTGATCGGCTTCTAAAATAACATCAAGTTGTGTTGCTGCTTGATGTGGGATGGTATTCAAAGTGTGTTCAACAATAGCAGGAATATCCATAAACCCCACCTGTTGATTTAAAAATGCAGCAACCGCAATTTCATTGGCAGCATTTAAAATCGCAGGGGCTGTACCCCCAGTTTTCATCGCTTGACGTGCCAAGCTTAATGCAGGGAATCTATGCGTATCTGGCGCTTGAAAATCCAACTGATGATTTTTAAATAAATCTAAAGCTGGAACATGGGTTTGAATACGCTCAGGCCATGCCAAAGCATGTGCAATCGGCGTACACATATCAGGATTTCCCATTTGCGCCAATGTTGAACCATCCACATATTGCACCATGGAATGAATAATACTCTGCGGATGCACAACTACTGTAACAAAATGTTCTTCGATTGAAAAAAGATGACAAGCTTCAATTAGCTCTAACCCTTTGTTCATAAGGGTCGCCGAATCAACCGAAATCTTCTGTCCCATGGACCAATTCGGGTGTTTGCACGCCTGTGCAGGCGTTACATTGTGTAATTCATCTAAACTATGTTTTAGAAATGGCCCGCCTGATGCAGTCAAAAGAATACCAGAAACTCCAAGTTTCGGCTGTCCGTGACGCTCAGCTTGTAAATAGGTCTGCGGTAAGCATTGGAAGATTGCATTATGTTCAGAGTCCACAGGAAGCAAAAGAGCCTGATGGTCGTGAGCAGCCTGCATCATAATGTCACCCGACATCACCAACGCTTCTTTATTTGCCAAAAGGACACGCTTTCCTGCTTTTACCGCTGCTAGCGTCGGCATTAAACCTGCCGCGCCAACAATAGCCGCCATCACCACATCCACTTCCGGATGCTCAGCAACTGCGATGAGGCCTACCTCATCCGCCAAAATTTCAATGCTTTGCAAATTGGCTGCGACTAGTAGCTGGCGTAGTTCATCTACTTTTGCTTGAGGTACAACTGCAATTTTCGGTTGAAACTGCTGACAGATATCAACAAGTTCTTGCATCCGACTATGCGCCGTAACAGCAAACACAGAGTAGCGTCCAGCATGTTGTTGCAATATTTTTAAGGTGCTCTGCCCAATCGAACCCGTAACACCCAAAATACAAACAGATTGAGACATTTACAAATCTACGCCAATAAGTTTTAACACATATACACCCGCAGCAAAGATAGGTGCAGCAGCCAGTAGCGAGTCAATGCGATCCAGTACCCCACCATGCCCTGGCAAAATACGACCCGAGTCTTTAATTCCAGCCCGACGTTTAATCATAGACTCAAACAAATCACCGAGCACCGAGCTAAATACAGTCACTATAGATAAAATAAGAAATAATAAATGCTGTGCGTACGTTAGGTCTAAATAGAGGATTTCAACAGCGACCACGATGATCATGGCCGTAATCACACCACCATAGAGACCTTCCAACGATTTATTTGGACTCACTTCAGGTGCAAGTTTACGCTTACCCAGTTTACGCCCAACAAAATATGCCCCGCTGTCAGCACCCCAAACCAATAAAAACAGGTACATCAGCCACCATGGAGACATCTTCCAGAGTGCAAAAATAGCGGTCACAGCTGAAGATATCAGAACAATCCCAACCACCTTAAGGGTTGAATTATACCAAGCATCATAATTCGGATAGGATTTAACCCAATACAGACTTAGCAACCAACATAGGATAGAGGCAGCCCAAAGTAGAAGTGCAATATCGTTAAAGTATAAGGCAAGTGTAGCAAGGCCAGCACTTAATAAACCAAAACCCCATGCTAGAGGTTTATTAACATTTTTTGTTGTACGGGGCATGAGTTTAAACCACTCATAGCCTGCAACCCCTGCCGCAATAATCATCAGCACAAACATTGGATAGTGTGACTGGGTTGCAAACATACAACTCAGTACAACGGCCACCAAAACCAATGCGGTTATAATCCGCTCTAACATTTATTAGTTCTCAATTTTATCTTGTAGAATTTGTTCCGTCGTTTTCCCGAAACGACGTTCACGCCCACCAAATACAGCCAAGGCGTCATCAAACTCTTCTACACTAAACTCAGGCCAAAGAGTTGGAGTGAAGTAAAGCTCTGCATAAGCTGCTTGCCACAACATAAAGTTCGATAAACGAAAATCCCCACCAGTACGAATCAATAGATCCACAGCGGGTAAATCGCTCAAACTAACGTATTGGCCAAAAACATGTTCATTAATTTGCTCAGGATCTAATGCTTGAGATTGAACAGCAAGTGCAATCTGCTTAGCCGCATGAGCCATATCCCACATTCCACCGTAACTAATTGCGATGGTCAAAGTCATCTTGTCGAAATTAACAGTGTCTTGTTCGGCATGCAACATTAAGTCACGCAATTGCGGAGATAATTTAGAACGATCACCAATAAAACGTAAAGACATTTGGTATTGATGCATACGAGGCAACTGTTCATGAATCGTGTCTTCCAACAATTTCATGAGCAAATCAACTTCAGCTTGAGGGCGCTTCCAATTTTCACTCGAAAAAGCAAAAACGGTTAATGCTTGAATATTTCTTTTTCGACAATGCTCTACAATCGGGTCAAGGACATTTTTTCCTTCACGGTGACCATCGCCCTTTTGCATTGCATTTTTTTTGGCAAAACGATTGTTGCCATCCATGATGATGGCAACATGTTTTGGAAGAGTAAGCTTATCTTCTGAATCGGTCATTATACAAGTTAGACCTTCAACAACTCAGCTTCTTTATTCGCAAGACGTTTGTCGATTTCAGCAACAAACTTATCTGTGATTTTTTGAATTTCATCAGATGCACGACGCTCATCATCTTCAGAAATTTCTTTTTCTTTCAACAATGCTTTGATGTCGCCCAGTACATCACGGCGAATATTACGTACTGCAACTTTTGCATTTTCAGCTTCGTTACGCGCAACTTTTTGCATGTCACGACGTGTTTCTTCCGTCAATGCAGCCATTGGAACACGAATCGCATCAGCCGTAATCGGATTTAAACCCAAATCTGATTCACGAATCGCTTTATCAATTGCCGCAACCATGGTGCGCTCAAATGGCTGAATCAACAATGTACGCGAGTCTTCAACACCCACGTTTGCCACTTGGTTTAATGGCACATCTGAGCCATAGTAAGGAACCATTACCCCGTTTAAGATAGATGGATGCGCACGTCCTGTACGAACCTTGGCAAAACCGTGTTCTAACGAGTCAAGTGACTTGTTCATACGGTCTTCTGCGTCTTTTTTAAGATCGTTAATCATGTGATCTTCCTTACTTAATTCGAAAAGATATAAATTCTAAAATAGCGTGTAGTATAAAGAGCTTTCGAGGTCACGTACATTAGTTCGTTACGTGAGTACCCTCTTTTTCGCCCATAACCACTGAAAGCAATGAACCTGCTTTATTCATGTCAAAGACTTGAAGCGGCACATTATGGTCACGACACAAACAAATCGCGGTTAAATCCATCACACCCAATTTCTCATCTAACACTTGGTCAAAAGTTAAGGTGTCATATTTAACAGCATCATCGTATTTGCTTGGGTCTTTGTTGTAGACACCATCAACTTTCGTTGCTTTTAGGATCAGGTTGGCTTCAATCTCGATACCACGTAAGCATGCTGCTGTATCTGTGGTAAAGAACGGGTTACCTGTACCTGCGACAAACACACAAACTTCACCTTGTGTTAGGTGACGAATCGCATCACGGCTTGAGTATGATTCAACTACAGCACCAATTGGCAATGCTGACATCAAACGCGTTTTGATATTCCGGCGTACCAAAGCATCACGTAATGCCAAACCATTCATCACGGTTGCAAGCATACCCATTTGGTCACCCGTTACGCGACCAACCAAACCATCTTTTTGTAATTGACTACCGCGATATAAGTTACCACCACCCACAACAATCCCGACTTGCACACCCAAACCTACTAAGTGCGCAATAGCCAAAGACATTTGATCAAGTACTTGAGCATCAATGCCCATATCTTTATTTCCAGCCAATGCTTCGCCAGAAAGTTTCAGTAAGATGCGTTCAAAACGTGGTTTTTTAGAATCCAACATCGCAATAACTCCAATATCTAAATTTTAAAATTTTATTTGTGTCTTAATTCGATTTAATCGAAATCAATTGTGCATACAGATCATATTCATCTGCATCGGTAATTTCGACTTCTAACAAATCGCCTGATTTGATCTGGCTTTTATCAATATCTTCCACAAAGACATTGCCATCAATTTCAGGAGCATCTGCGTATGAACGTGCAATCGCAACTGGGAATTCTTCATCCAGTTCATCGACCAGCACCGTCATTTTCTGACCAACACGCTTTTGAAGTTTTGCAGCAGAAATCGCCTGTTGCACTTCCATAAAGCGCTCATAACGCTGTTGCTTAATCTCTTCTGGCACGTGATCTGGCAAGTCGTTTGCTGTCGCACCTTCAACAGGTGAATAGGTAAAGCAGCCTACGCGATCAAGTTGTGCTTCTTTCAACCACTCAAGCAAGATCTCAAAATCTTCTTCAGTTTCGCCCGGGAAACCCACAACGAAGGTTGAACGAATCACCAATTCAGGACATTTTTCACGCCACAGCTTTAAACGCTCAAGTGTATTTTCACTATGCGCAGGGCGTTTCATCAGTTTTAAAACTTTTGGACTTGCATGTTGGAATGGAATATCCAAATAAGGCAAAATTTTGCCTTGTGCCATCAAGTCAATCACTGCATCCACATGTGGATATGGATAGACATAGTGCAAACGCACCCAAATACCCAGTTGACCTAAGGCCTCACACATGTCATAGAACTTCGTCTTAACAGGTTGACCATTCCAAAAGTCTAATTTGTATTTGGTATCGAGGCCGTAAGCAGAAGTATCTTGGGAGATAACGAGTACTTCTTTTACACCGGCACGTTTAAGCGCAGCCGCTTCTTCTAAAACAGAACCGACTGGGCGAGACACTAAGTCACCACGCATACTTGGAATAATGCAGAAGGTACAACGGTGGTTGCACCCTTCTGAGATTTTTAAGTACGCATAATGCTTCGGCGTTAAACGAATCCCTTGTTCTGGAACAAGGTCAATAAATGGGTTGTGTTTTGGTGGCTCAGGCACGTATTGGTGCACGGCTTCCATCACTTCTTGATATGCAGCTGCCCCTGTCACTTTTAAGACATTTGGGTGCATTTGGCGAATTTTGTCTTCGTCTTTACCTAGGCAGCCCGTAACGATTACACGACCGTTCGCACTCATGGCTTCGCCAATGGCATCTAAAGACTCTTGCACTGCAGATTCAATAAAACCACAGGTATTTACAACAACTAAATCCGCACCATCATAATCTGATGCTACATCATAACCTTCAGTCTTCAACTGAGTTAAAATTCGTTCGGAATCAACCAATGCCTTAGGACAACCTAAAGAAACAAAACCGACTTTGGGGGATTTCATGAATCTGCGCTCCACTAGAATGCGCGTATTGTATGTCTTTTCTGTTTATAAAAACAGATCGATTCCACACTCTTTGTTTAATGCACCAAAATAAAACCAACACTGTAGTAGAATCAGTATAACGCACCATTTTAAGTCACTTTCAGTTTACTTGATTTTTAGAATCCGCTATATCTTTAGCTAATCGTTCATTTACAGCGCATTCCGCAAAAAAAGTGTGCTCATTTCACTATACAAAATCAAAGTTGGCGTGCATTTTGCTTTATTTGCATCAATTCAGTCCGCTATTTGGAACGGTTAATGCTTTATCAAGATGCCATTGCGCTATTTTAATACAGGATACATTCGCTAATGGATCACCCTATTTCTATCGACTATCGCCTTTTAGTGGACAATTTGACCACTGCGATTTTATTGGTCGACAGTAAATTAAATATTTTTTACTTAAATTCCTCTTGCGAAGCATTATTTGATATCAGTCTTTTACGTGCCTCTGGCCAACCTGCGCTTAATTTACTCCATGCACCCAATGATGAGTTTAATACAGAAGAAGCACTCCTCAATACTCTAAACTCGGGACAACACTACACCCGTCGTGAAGCCATTATAAAGGTCAACTTTAAAGATATTCATGTTGACTATACCGTGTCACAGCTAAATTCAAATAAACCCTATCATCCTTTGCTTTTAATTGAGATCAATCCGATTGATCGGATGCTCAAAATTTCCAAGGAAGAAAACTTCTTACAACAGCATCAGGTCGCACGCCAACTGATTCGTGGTGTTGCACATGAAATTAAAAATCCGTTGGGCGGAATTCGCGGCGCTACACAACTGTTAGCGCGTAGCCTCAATGATCCTCAATATAGCGAGTTCACCGACATTATTATCAGTGAAGTCGATCGCTTACGTAATTTAGCAGACACCATGCTTGGTTCTCGTCAGCTACCCAGTTATGAGTTGGTCAATGTACATGAGCCTTTAGAGCGTGTTCGCTCACTCATTACCAACCAAACCAAAAAGAAAATTAAGATCACCCGTGATTATGATTTGTCATTACCTGAAGTGATGGCCGATCGTGATCAACTGATACAAGTCATGTTGAACATTAGCGTCAATGCAGTGCAAGCCATGACTGAAAATAAAGAGTTCTTTGTCGACCACCAACCTGAACTAATGTTACGCACCCGTATTCAACGTTTAGTGACCATCAATGGTGTACTGCAACGCTCCGTGGTGCGGATTGATATCGAAGACAATGGTCCAGGCGTTCCAGAAGAAATTTTAGAATCCGTATTTTACCCACTGGTCACGGGTCGTGCTAAAGGCACAGGACTGGGTTTAAGTATTGCGCAAAATATTATGCATCAACATAACGGAATGATTGAATGTCAATCTGTTCCCGGAAAAACAACTTTTAGCTTATATATACCTTGGGAGTTAAACCATGTCGCGAAATAAAATATGGGTAATTGATGACGATCGCGCCATGCGCTGGGTGCTGGAAAAAACATTCAAAGAAGAAGGTTTCGACGTCACAAGTTTTGAAGAAGCTCAATCCGCTTTAGACCAGCTCAGTTTAGATGCACCCGATGTGATCTTGACCGATATTCGTATGCCCGGTATAGATGGCTTAACTTTCTTAGCAAAAGTTAAAGCCAACTATCCTGATCTACCTGTCATTATTATGACAGCTCACTCTGACCTAGAGTCTGCTGTTTCAAGTTATCAAACAGGTGCATTTGAATATTTACCTAAGCCTTTTGATATTGATGAAGCCTTGGCTTTAGTGAATCGTGCGATTTTGCACATCACCAAAATGCAGCAGCAAGAATCGGCAAAAACGGTACCACCGATTCAATCGACCGAAATCATTGGCGAGTCTCCTGCTATGCAGGAAGTCTTCCGCGCGATTGGTCGTTTGTCTCAATCACACATTACAGTGTTAATTAATGGTGAATCTGGTACAGGTAAAGAGTTAGTTGCGCATGCGCTACACCGCCACTCACCACGGAGCAGCAAACCTTTTATTGCACTCAACATGGCCGCGATTCCCAAAGACCTAATTGAAACAGAGCTTTTTGGTCATGAGAAAGGTGCATTTACTGGCGCCAATACACAGCGCCAAGGTCGCTTTGAACAGGCCAATGGTGGAACGCTGTTTTTAGATGAAATTGGCGATATGCCGTTTGAAACGCAAACACGTTTACTGCGTGTGCTGGCTGATGGCGAGTTCTATCGCGTCGGCGGGCATATCCCGGTAAAAGTAGATGTACGTATTGTCGCGGCAACGCACCAAGACTTAGAAAAATTGGTACATGATGGTCGCTTCCGTGAAGACTTATATCACCGTCTAAACGTGATTCGCATTCACATTCCAAAACTGGCGCATCGTAGCGAAGACATCCCGATGTTGGCGCAGCACTTCTTGGCACGCGCAGGCAAAGAATTAGGTGTAAGCCCTAAAATCCTTCGCCCTGAAACGCAAGAATATATGCAACAGCTGCCTTGGCAAGGCAACGTACGTCAGCTCGAGAACACTTGCCGCTGGTTAACGGTCATGATTACAGGACGTGAAGTTTATCCTGAAGACTTACCATCAGAGCTGAAGCAAATTCCAATTATCCGCTCAGCTGAAGATGCACAAGCCGCGCAAAACTTAGATCGTATTGCAGTCCACCATTGGGATGAGTTATTAGGTCAATGGGCTGTGCAGAAACTAAAAAATGGCGAGATGAAAATTCTCGATATCGCCACCCCAATGTTCGAACGCACATTGATCATTGCTGCGCTGCAACAAACCCGTGGCCGTAAACGGCATGCGGCTGAGTTACTCGGTTGGGGGCGCAACACCCTTACGCGTAAACTTAAAGAGCTAGGTATGGATACCGCAGATGATGAAAGTGAAGAAGAAGCTTTAGAAAACTAAGACAGATTCAAATAAAAGCGCCGCAATGGCGCTTTTATTTATTAAGCCGTAAAGCCTAAATAGCGTGAATAGCCTTCAACACCAAGTGGTGCTTTTAACATGATAAATTTTGGGTAACTGGCTTGAGTTAACTCTTCAAACATAATCACTTGATCATCATGTGCATGGAGATCATCAACACTGCGCTGCATGGTCGCTTCAAATTCATCTGTGATATATTCAAAACCAATGTCCATCGCAATAAATAAGGTATGCTCACAAGGCTGAACGTATTGTTCCTGAGACCAATCAATTACCTGTTGTTGGCAGTGTGGACACGCTACAGGATCTGTCGCTTCACAGTCTAGTGGGATTAATTGATAAGTCATAATTTAGCTTTTAAACAAAGATGCTGCGAAGTTTAGCATAGGATAAAGTACCTAGAATAATCATGTCGACTTTAGAAAAAGCCATTGCACTGGCTGCAACCCAACATGCGGGGCAACTCGATAAGGGCGGACAACCTTACATCTTGCATCCACTTCGCCTAATGTTGCAATTTTCCAATCCTACCCTACAAATCATTGCGGTGTTGCATGACATTTTGGAAGACACCTCAACGACTGCTGAAGACTTAAAAGCGCTTGGCTTTAGTGCCGAGATCATTCAATCCATACAAGCACTGACCAAACAAACAGGTGAATCACGTTTGGAAGCGGCCAAGCGCACTGCATTAAACCCTCTTGCAACCCAAGTGAAATATGTTGATGTAGCCGATAATATGAACCTTACGCGCATAAACAACCCAACAGCACGTGACTTTGCACGGCTTGAAGAATATAAAGAGGTGCTTGAAATAATTAAACAGGCAAAAAACGTTAAACCCTTTGAATAACTGAGTATTTTCCACTAAATCTCTACAATTTCAAAATTGACAAACTGCAACGATCACTTTTTAATTAAGTCTATCGTTGCACAAATGGACATCGTGAATGTTAAGCGATTTAGATGATTTTTATTGTTTTGCTCAAGTGGTTGAACATGGTGGTTTTAGCGCAGCCGAACGCGCAACAGATATTCCCAAATCCAAACTTAGTCGACGCGTGTATAACCTCGAAGAGCGCTTAGGTGTACGCCTAATTCAACGCAGCTCTCGCCATTTCGCAGTGACCGATATTGGTATGAACATTTACCGTCATGCGCAAGTGATGATGAATGCTGCACAAGCCGCACACGATTTGGTCGATCATCTCAGTTTACAACCGCGTGGTGTCATTAAACTCAGCCTGCCTGTATCGATTGCACAAAACGAAATTGCACGTATTTTACCGAGCTTCTTAAAAACCTATCCCGAAATTAAAGTACAAATGATGGTGACCAATCGCCGTGTAGATATTATTAACGAAGGTTTTGATATCGCGCTGCGGGTTCGCTCCAATCTAGACGATGATCCAAGTTTGGTAATTCGTAAATTTGAAAATATCGAGCAGCATTTATTTGCCAGCCAAGCCTACTTGAATGAATTTGGCGAACTAAAACAACCTGAAGATTTAAGCCAACATCATATACTGAGTATGGTTGATGAGCATTTAGATCAACATATCATCGTGCATAATGATGCGCAGCAACAAAAGAAAATACGTGTAAACCCTGTGGTGATGGGCTCTGATTTGAGTATGTTGGCTCAACTGGTGCGTAAAAACTGCGGTATTGCCTTACTTCCAGACAGCATCGTACAAGATATGGTGAAAAGTGGTGAACTGGTTCGCGTACTACCCGACTGGAAAGCACCACACGGTATTTTTCATGCGGTCTATCCTTCACGTCGTGGTTTACTGCCTGCTGTCCGTGTGTTTATTGACTATTTAATTGAACACCTCAGCGCAAATAAATCACTTTAAACCCTACACATGCTCAATCACATTGAGCCAATCCATGAGACAAAAAAAAGAGCTTAACCGAGGTGGATAAGCTCATAAACTTTCAAAATAAGAAACTACAGCGAGTATCTTGGAAACAATTTTAGTGACAAAATAAAGTCTAGACCAATAGCTTACATGTATAAGTTTTAATCAAAAAATATCAAAAACACGACAAATAAAGGGTTTCAGAAATATCAGTGATTGCTTTTAAGACTTAATTTAGCTTTTAGGCCACAAAGCTAGACCAAAGTCTAAAATTTAATCACCGACAAAACATCAACTTAAATTTCTGGATAACTGCCCGTACCTTCAGGCCAAGGTGATAGTAACTCAAAACCGGTTTCAGTCACGAGTACCATATGCTCCCACTGCGCAGTTAAAGACTTATCGGCAGTCACGACTGTCCAACCATCCTTAAGTTCTTTGACATGCGCTTTGCCCATATTAATCATCGGTTCAATTGTGAACACCATGCCCGCTTTAAGCTGCATCCCCTTACCTGGTTGACCATAGTGCAATACGCTTGGCTGTTCGTGATAAACTTTGCCAATACCATGACCACAATACTCGCGTACCACACTATAACCTTCACGGTGCGCAACAGTTTGAATGGCATAACCAATATCACCAAGCGTCGCACCTTGCTTCACAGCATGAATACCTGCAACCATCGCCTCATAAGTCGTATCGACTAGCTTTTTGGCTTCCGGTTTCACTGTACCCACATAGTACATACGACTGGTATCACCAAAGTAGCCATCTTTAATAATCGCCACATCAATATTAATAATATCGCCATCTTTAAGTACAACATTCGGCGATGGAATACCGTGACAGACCACTTCATTTGGAGAAATACAGGTGGTTTTGGTATAGCCATGATAACCAATATTGGCAGGCGTCACTTTTAAGGTATTTACAATGAAGTCATGACAAATATCATCCAGATATTCAGTCGTAACACCCGGCTTTACATGTTCACCAATCATCGCTAAAACTTCGGCAGCCAAACGACCAGATATACGAAGTTTTTCTACATCTTGTTCAGTTTTTATGCTCACATTTAAGCCACGCATTGAAATATCCTCAATTATGAAGCCGCAAGTATAGACCTTTTCTCAATATTTTTGTTCAAACTTAAATCTTAGGCTAGCCTTCAACAACTGACCTCTAAATAATTTGTGTAATTTTAAAGCATTTGCACTACAACTTTTAATTTAGGAAAAATAGCGACTCAAGCTTTTCATATTTATAATTTTTATATTTTAAAATGGATAATCAATCACATATATCAACCTATTTTTTACAAGTTGATATATTCACTTTTCATCTTATAAAAAAATTTAATACCACCCATGAAATAAATTAGCCAAAAAAACACTTATGCACTAAAATCGTCCCCTTTGTTCAACTCGATCTCCCTTTTATGACAAGTCTGCGTACTCGGGATATTGTTGCTTTGGGTTTTATGACTTTCGCACTCTTCATTGGTGCGGGCAACATTATCTTTCCACCGATTGTGGCTCAACAAGCGGGTGAGCATGTATGGCTAGCAGCTTTTGGTTTCTTAATCACTGCTGTAGGCTTACCTGTAATCACCATTATTGCGCTGTCACGTGTCGAAGGTTCGATTCAAATTTTAAGTTCACCTTTGGGTAAAATAGCCAGCCTCATTTTAACCATTACGTGTTACCTAACTGTCGGGCCACTCTTTGCAACACCACGTACTGCAACCGTTTCTTATGAAATTGGTTTTTCATCTTATCTTGGAACATCAAGCAGCAGTTTGCTGATCTACAGTGCAATCTACTTTAGTGTAGTCACCCTCATTTCACTGTATCCAAACAAGATTTTAGACACGGTTGGCTATGTACTCTCGCCACTGAAGATTTTATCTTTAGCCATCCTTGGCATTGCGGCGATGATGATTCCAACGGGTTTCGTTCCGCCGGCCATCAATAATTATATCGACAGCCCTGTTTCTGAAGGTTTTGTAAATGGTTACTTGACCATGGACACTTTAGGTGCTTTGGTTTTTGGTATTGTGATTATTCAAGCCATTCGTTCACGCGGTGTCAGCAACCCTAAACTGATTACGCGTTATGCGGTTATTGCGAGTATCATTTCTGGTATTGGTTTAACTGTAGTTTATCTCAGCTTATTTAAACTTGGCCTTGGAAGCCATGAAGTCGCAGCAAATGCGAGTAATGGTGCAGTGATCCTGCATGCATATGTTCAACATGCATTTGGTGACTTAGGTTCTATCTTCCTGTCTGCCATGATTTTTATTGCGTGTATGGTCACTGCGATTGGCCTGACCTGTGCATGTGCTGAATATTTCAGTTCAATCACTAAAATTGGCTATAAAGTTTGGGTCTTCATTCTGATTGGTTTCTCTTTCATTATTTCAAACTTAGGTTTAACCAAACTCATCGCCTTTTCTGTGCCTGTTTTAAGTGCAATTTATCCACCTGCAATTGTGGTTATTATGCTGAGCTTTGGCTGGAAATTCTTTAATCATCCTCGCCGAGTGATCGCACCTGTTACCGCAGTGTCTTTGGTCTTTGGTCTTCTAGACGGTTTAAAAGTTGCGAACTTTGAACTGCCTTATGCGCTCACTCACTTACCTCTTGCAGAGCAAAACCTTGCATGGCTTATCCCATCATTGGTGGTTTTTGTAATTGCTGTTGTAATCGACAAAGTGAAAAAGTAAGCAAAAACTGATGTTGTTAAAATCTAGTTTTACCCAAACCTGATTTTAAGCATGATCAATATTTGTTACATTTTATCCAAATGGACACATATTGTTTCATTTCTTTTTACATCAGTTTTTATACATACTGACACATTTCATATACACCGCTAAAGTCGTATATCAACACCTTCATATCTCTTATAAATTTAATATTAGAAAATAAAAAACTCTTTAAAGCCTTTCCTATCAAGCTATTCATGGCATCAATATTGCTTTATACAATCTATGTATAAGCTTACATACATTATTTAGTTGTCATCTTATACCGTAACGAAATACTATTTATTCACTAAAAAAATGCTACATACATATTTTCTGATTAGTATAGCATAATTTCTCTGAAAAATAGTTGTTTTTGCTCTTGATCAACACAAGTTTTAGCAGTACAACATTAAGAACTAATCCGACTAAATACATTGGTTTTTAGTCAAAAACTCAAGGAGGGATGGAGATGTTATCATTACATTTCAACAAGCAAGTCTTCATTAACGCTCTGAAGGCAAACAAGAATATGGTGACGTATTTAAGTACCACCATTGCCCTGATGGTCATTATGATCATGCATGGTTTAATTCAAGGTAACCTTAAAGCTGAATATTTTGCTTACGCTATCGTCGTATCATTTGCCTTTTATTTATGGGCAGTCGTCGATCAGAAATTCCGAAAGGCCACACAGTCAATTGACTAGCAAACAGGTGGATGATTAGTCATCCACCTTTGTAAAAGTATAAAAATTAAAAAACTATAAGAACAACTTAAAATAAACCTAAAAACATTCCCCACAACAGGCCCAACGTCGCTACAATTTCCCCCACAACCAATGCCATCATTGCCATCAGCATGATTGATTTGGGTAAAGTCCATTTACCTAAAACATGCGGACTACGGAACTGGTTATTGGTGTCTTGCAATAGCCCATGCACAATATAACTCAGTATCGAAAAGCTAAAAAAGAATAAATTGATTCCCACAAACAGTATGTTCACAGGCTCTGTCCAGACGGAAATGGCGGCCATTACCGCAATAATTAAACTTGCAGGTGCATATAGCAAACTGCTGCGGTGTGCGATATCAACATAATAGTGCGCGCGAAACTGCGGTGAATGGCGAATTTGCGCATATTTCCATACCCCTGTCAGCATCCCAACAAACAGAAAAATCCCACTAAACAAAAGTGCAAATTTTACCGACATATCTAATTCAACAAACTGCATGTGTTTTCCTTTTTTATTTTCACTCTATTCTATACAGATCTACTTGACTTCAAAGTCATAGATTAGACAAGTTTCTTTTTGGAACTTAGGTAGAGTAGAAAAAATTCAATACTTAACCGATTATGCAAAATTACGAAACTTTAGCTATTACCTGCTCTGACCATTATTCACTCAGTGGACGCTTTTATGCAGCCCAAGGCATACAACAAGCCCTGCCTGTTTTAATCTGCCCTGCCACAGGTATTACTCAACAGTTTTACCACCATTTTGCTTCATGGCTTGCAGAACAAGGCTATGCCGTTTTGGTTTTTGACTTTCGCGGCATTGGAGAGTCTTTGCATGAACCACTTAAAAAGTCGAAAGCCAGCATCGTGCAATGGGGGCAATTGGATATCCCAGCGGCGATGGAGGTATTATTGAATAAGACCCAAGCAAAACAAGTGATCTTGCTCGGTCATAGTGCAGGTGGGCAACTTTTAGGCATTAACCCAAACTATGAAAAAGTCGCAAAAGTCGTTGCTGTTGCAGGATCAACAGGCCACGTAAAAGATTTGAAAGGTCGTACCAAATTGCTGGCTCCTGTGATGTTTAAACTAATCTTTCCTATTGCACGTTATACCTTAGGTTATGGGCCGACCAATGCCATTGGCATGGGCGAAAACCTACCCAAAGATGTGGCACGTGATTGGGCACAGTTTTGCAGCAAACCGGGTTATGTAATTAATGCCCTAGGCAAAACAGTACAAGATGACTTCCACCGTGATATTCGCTGTCCAATCACAGCCATTTGGGCATCGGATGATGAAATTGCTACGCAAGTGAATGTCAAAGGCCTACTCAACCTTTACCCAAATGCACAGACAGATCAAATTGAACTCAAACCACAGGCATATGGCCATAAAGCCATTGGTCATATGGCGATGTTTAAGCGTTCCCATCAAAACATATGGCCTGAAATTGCAGCACAGCTTTCATCTTAAGGCTGCACATATCTAGTAAAACCTATCGCCAGTTCAAGCAGCACTAGCTTGACTGGCTTTATTTTCACCGCAAAATTGCAGCTTTAAAATAAAAACCAACGCTATTGATAAATTTAATTTCATTAATCGATAAATAAATATTATATTTCCACCACGAATTTTTATTAAGTCATAGTTCATGTGATGTCTATCGCATGTGCTAGAGATGGATGAATAATGTCTGCACAACAGCAACCCCAGCTTAAGCATGGGCTGAGCAACCGCCATATTCAGCTGATTGCTTTAGGCGGCTCTATTGGTACAGGCCTATTTTTAGGCATTTCGCAAACCATTAAACTGGCGGGCCCTTCTGTTATTTTAGGCTACGCACTGGCGGGCTTAATTGCATTTTTCATGATGCGCCAGTTGGGTGAAATGGTGGTTGAAGAACCCGTGAGTGGTTCTTTTAGTTATTTTGCCTATAATTTTTGGAGTCCTTTTGCGGGCTTTATGTCGGGTTGGAACTATTGGGTACTCAATGTTTTAGTCTGCATGGCGGAACTGAGTGCCATCGGGCTCTATGTCCAGTATTGGTGGCCTGAAATTCCCACATGGATTTCAGCACTTGGTTTCTTTGTACTGATCAATACCATCAACCTGCTGCATGTAAAAGTGTTTGGTGAAACAGAATTTTTATTCTCCATGATTAAAATTCTCGCGATCATTGGCATGATTGGATATGGCGCTTGGTTACTGGCAAGTGGTCACGGTGGTGCACATGCCTCTATTTCCAACCTCTGGGCTCTAGGTGGTTTCTTTCCCAATGGTATTTCTGGCTTAATCATGGCGATGGCCATCATTATGTTTTCCTTTGGCGGGATTGAACTCGTTGGTATTGCAGCTGCGGAAACTAAAAACCCGACCACAACAATTCCTAAAGCGGTTAATCAAATTGTCTACCGTGTGTTACTGTTTTATGTGCTTACGATCATTGTTCTGCTCTCATTGTTTCCATGGAATCAAATCGCAGAAGGCGGTAGTCCTTTTGTTTTGATATTTGACTCCTTAGGTAGTCAAGGCGTTGCAACTGTGCTGAATTTTGTGGTCTTAACCGCAGCTATATCGGTGTATAACGGTACCAGCTATGGCACGAGTCGTATGCTGCTAGGTTTGGCAGAACAAGGCAATGCCCCACAGTTTCTAAAGAAAATTAACCAGCGTGGCATCCCTTATGCAGCCATTTTATGCTCTGCGTTGGTGACCTTACTGTGTGTCGTATTGAATTATATCTTCCCAGAAAAAGCCTTTAAACTACTAATGAGTCTTGTAGTTTCAGCCATTGTGATTAACTGGATGATGTTGGCGTTGACCCATTTAAAATTCAAGCAACGTATGCTGGCATTGCAAAAATCAACCTTGTTTCCAACTTTGATTTACCCTATCAGCAACTATATCTGTATTGTATTTATGCTTGGTATTTTAGTGGTGATGTGGCTCACACCTGATATGCGAATTGCAGTGATGCTGATTCCACTTTGGATTGGCTGCTTAACTCTAACTTACTGGTTTAAACAAAGATCAAAAACGCAAAAAATACAATAAATAAGTCAGCAAACAGCGCCAATAAAAGGCACCCTTCCCTTTAAGGGCGCTGGTTGCAAATCAAAGCCAATTTCCCAAATGACTTTGATTGAATCACTTTATTGTAGTCATGACCGATGCAGAGTGTTTCTCTTTTATTTGCTTATTTTGAGTATTTATTGAGAAATATTTTCACATAAAATAGTTTATAAAGAAAATTATACGCAGGAATACGTTATGAATGACGCTCACTACGTTTTAGATAAAATTGACCGCCGTATTTTGTCTGAACTTCGCCAAGACGGCCGTCTGACCGTTACCCAGTTGGCTGAGAAAGTTGGGCTGTCCTCTTCTCCTTGCTGGACACGTGTAAAACGCCTAGAAAATCTCAACATCATTGAAGGCTATACAGCAAAGATTAATTCAAAAGCTATTGGGATTAATGAGCTGTTTTTTATTGAAATTACGCTTGAGCGCCATGATGATGAAATCTTAGAGCAGTTTAGTGAAGCACTGGCTTACATGCCTGAAGTGGTTGAAGCCCATTTAGTAACTGGCGATTATGACTACTTACTCAAAGTTGCAGTGAAAAATGCAGAACACTATGAGCGCTTTTTGCGTAAAAACTTATACTCAATGAAAGGTGTACGTCATACACGCTCAATTTTTGCCTTACGCCCTTTGAAACTCGAAAATAAATCAGACCTCATTATGATTGAGTGATTGCTGCAAATATTGTGTAAATGTGGTTTAATACACGCAGTATGAGATGAGCCTCTTACAGTATGTACCTTAGATGTGCATACGACTAGCCCCTAACCATGGGGCTTTTTAATGTCTAAAATTTAAGAAATTAATAAACAAAATTAATTTTCGATGTCATAGACCCAATTCCTAGCTTGTTGGTCTGTTGTCGTTTCACACACATAGTAGTCTTGATCCCACGCGTCTTGATGGAAAATTTCCATTTTTCGATAGGTCACTTGTTTAGCGTTTTCTACACAGACAAAGCTGTCACCTTGGTCTTTAACCTGAGTTCCGTTGAGGAAACCACCAATACAGAGGAATCGGGATTGTTTGGGCATTTGCTTAGATCTACTTTTAATCTTACTAAATAATGAGGTAATTAAACGATTTATTGAAAACACTGTAAAGCGTAACCAAGAACAATTCTGACCTTATCAAGAAGCAAGTTTACTCAGCATCTTTTCCATGTAATGATCATAGTTGCCTAATTGCTTTGACCAAAATGTATTTTTTTCAATTGATTCTAAAAATTGGATAGGATCAATTTTCACTTCATCTTTTTCAATATCAAATTGCTCATCAACAAGTTTTTGCATAAATTCAGATTCACAATTTGATGTAATGATGACTTCATCTAAAGATACTTTTAAATGATTACCAAAATATTCATGATCAAACTCTAAGGTTGTATCTATAATCCAAGAGTGAATAATTACATCATTAATGTCTTCAAAATGCCTACTTAGAAAGTGTCTTTTTATATATTCAACTTTATTATCTAATTGATAACTTGCTTTATTCAAAACGAATTTTTTATATTCATAAATTTCTTGAATACTACTTCTTATATATGTAGATTTCACTTCTGCTACAATCACATGATTGTCATACATAGCGATGAGATCTATTTCACCCGCATTACCCTCTGAAGGGACATACTGGCAAAACACTTGGAAACCAATTCTGTCAAGTTTTTCAGCCAAATTAAGCTCAATTTGATCAGTTTCACTTTTTAACTCAAGACGGTTCTTATGTAATTTACGTACATAATTAATCATGGCAGTATTTAAGTTCTGGAATGCAGTAAGCCACGGAAATTGAAAAATAAAATCATCGATTCGATAAAATGGCTTTTGCATATAAGTTGATTGATCATTTTCATCATATAAATCAAAACTCCAAAACTTTAGAATTTTCTTCATTTGTTTGAGTTTTTGATTATTACTACCTTCTGTAATCCAAGACGACATTTTTTTAGATTTATCATTCTCTAAAGCAAATGTCATTGGCATACGATTTTCACCTATTATAAAACCATGCATCATAAGTTTACTAAGTGCTTCTAAATTAAAATTTGAATCACTTAAAAATTGTTCGAACTTATGTATATGATCTTTTAAATAATGTGCTTGTGATAATGAAAGCGTCATCATCACATCAAATAAATCTAAATGTACATTATCAACTTTTAAATACTCAATTCCATAAATTTGTTTTAGTTGTTCTTTCACACCAAAAGCTTTCGACAGAGCAATTGCATTTGCTTCTAAATTATCACCCGTCGGTAAAATTCTATAAATATAATCTGAATCAAATAATCTTTGACTGCCCACTATCAACCAGTAATTTAATAAAAGTGAGTGCTTTTCAAGCCAATTATCTTTTACATTCCGTTGATTTAAATATGATAATGATTCATTTTTTAAAATATATTTTACAGTAGAGTCGAAACTAAAAGACTCTAATACATTCCTTTTGTAATTTATAAGTTCAACTTTAATTGCTACTAACTTTTTAAATAAATCATATTGGAGTTGCAGCTCACTCGTCATTCCTTCACCGAGTAAGAAAGGAATCATCTTAAATTTTAAAGCTAACGCTAAAGATTTTTCTGTTAATTTCTTTGTATTTTTCCTTGAAGTCTTAATAATCTCATCAAATGCCCTCCACACTACTTCAGCTGAATTTTTTTCTTCTGGGTCAAATTGATATGGCAATTGAAAAAAGTCTTTATTGGGCACTAAGTATTCATAAGCATATAAACTACTGAAGCTCATAGCAGTAATTTGACCAATATTCAGCTTATTTTGTATATCTTCATAAACAGCTAATCTATGTTTATATTGTAGTTGTAAATGTGTGACAGTCTGAATAAAGCCGCATAATTCTTCAGAATCAAATTCTTGTGAAATTTCCTTTAATATACCCCATGAATCATGCTCAGAATTGAGAATAATGCCAGAATATCGTACCGCTAAAATAAAACTCTGAATATCAAGTTTTAGATAATTTATACAAATATTTTTATCCGTAATTGTATATCGAATATACTGACTTAGAGCCAAAATATAATTCTCACTCCTAACCTCATCAACTGTAAGTAGCTTAATAAAATTTGACTGCCAAAACATATCAAATTTATTTTTATAATCAAAATATTTTGGTTGTGAACTTTTATATAGTAAGTCTTCGACTATTTTTTCTAATGCTTTTTTTGGATCAAATTCTGTAAATAATGAATCAAATTTTTCTTCGTAATAATTTTTCATAAAAAAATAAGGACTGATAAATCAGCCCTTATTCTAAACTACTTTTTAATCAACAATTAAGTTAATTGAGCAGCAGCAATTTTCTTCGTATCAATCTCAGATGCAGGTTTAGTATAGTCTGTCATCTTGTCGAAGCTTAAGTATTGGTAGATGTCAGCAGACATGCTATCAATTTGAGCTGCATACTGTTGGTATTCTTCTGGAGTTGGTAATTTACCAAGTACAGCAGCAACAGAAGCAAGTTCAGCAGACGCTAAGTAAACGTTCGCACCTTGACCTAAACGGTTCGGGAAGTTACGCGTAGAAGTCGATACACAAGTAGTGTTCGGCGCTACACGTGCTTGGTTACCCATACACAATGAACAACCTGGCATTTCAGTACGTGCGCCAGCTTTACCATAAGTATTATAGAAACCTTCTTCCATCAATTGACGTTCGTCCATACGCGTAGGTGGAGCAATCCACAAACGAGTTGAAAGTACGCCACCAGGAACTTTCTCTAACAACTTACCAGTTGCGCGGAAGTGACCGATGTTTGTCATACATGAACCAACGAATACTTCGTCAATTTTCACGCCTTGAACGTCAGAAAGCAATTTCGCATCATCTGGGTCATTCGGGCAGCAAAGAACTGGTTCAGTAATTGTCGCAAGGTCAATTTCATACACTTTCGTGTATTCAGCGTCAGCATCAGCTTTAAGAAGTGATGGATTCGCTAACCATTTTTCCATGTTCTCTACACGACGAGCCATCGTACGCGCATCGCCATAACCTTCAGAAATCATCCACTTCAACATTGTGATGTTTGATTTCAAGTATTCAGCAACTTTCTCTTCAGAAAGCGTGATAGAACAACCCGCAGCAGAACGTTCAGCAGAAGCATCAGAAAGTTCGAATGCTTGTTCAACAGTAAGGTCAGTTTCCATTTCTGTTAAGTCGATCTCAAGGATACGACCAGAGAAGATGTTTTTCTTACCTTTCTTCTCTACAGTTAAGTCACCTTGCTGAATCGCAACGTAAGGAATTGCATGTACAAGGTCACGTAGTGTGATACCAGGTTGCATTTTACCTTTGAACTTAACAAGTACAGATTCAGGCATATCCAGTGGCATAACACCAGTCGCAGCAGCGAATGCTACAAGACCAGAACCCGCTGGGAATGAAATACCAATTGGGAAACGTGTATGTGAGTCACCACCAGTACCAACGGTATCTGGAAGAAGCATACGGTTTAACCAAGAGTGGATAATACCGTCACCTGGACGTAAAGATACACCGCCACGGTTCATGATGAAATCAGGAAGCGAGTGTTGCATTTGAACGTCAACTGGTTTTGGATACGCAGCAGTGTGACAGAAAGATTGCATAACTAGGTCAGCAGAGAAGCCTAGGCAAGCTAAGTCTTTCAATTCGTCACGAGTCATTGGACCAGTGGTATCTTGCGAACCAACAGTCGTCATCTTAGGTTCACAGTAAGTACCTGGAAGTACGCCTTGACCTTCAGGAAGACCACATGCGCGACCAACCATTTTCTGTGCTTGAGTGAAACCTTTGCCAGTAGGAGCAGGTTGAACTGGAGTACGGAATAAAGTAGATGGAGCAAGACCTAAAGCTTCACGCGCTTTAGTGGTCAAACCACGACCAACGATTAAGTTGATACGACCACCCGCACGTACTTCGTCTAGAAGCACTGGAGTTTTAAGTTCAGCTTCAGCAATGACTGCACCGTCTTTAGTTGCAGTTACTTTTGCAGCAGCATGATCAATGTTAAGAACGATTTCGTCGCCCATGTTCATGTTTGCAACATCAATCTCGATTGGCAACGCGCCAGCATCTTCCATTGTGTTGAAGAAAATCGGAGCGATTTTAGAACCTAAGCAGTAACCACCGTCTTTTTTGTTCGGGATGTGAGCAATTTCGTCACCGAAGAACCAAAGTACAGAGTTAGTTGCAGATTTACGAGATGAACCAGTACCAACAACGTCACCTACGTAAGCAACTTGGTTGCCTTTCGCGATCAAGTCTTTGATTTGGTTAAGTGGACCAACTTCACCAGGAACTTCTGGGTTGATACCGTCACGTACGTTTTTCAACATTGCATTTGCGTGCAATGGAATGTCTGGGCGGCTCCATGCGTCTTGTGCAGGTGACAAGTCGTCAGTGTTAGTTTCGCCAGTGACTTTGAAAACAGTCAGTTTGATTTCAGTCGGAACGTCTTTACGAGTCGTGAACCATTCAGCATCAGCCCAAGATTGCATAACCGCTTGTGCATTCGCGTTACCCGCTTTTGCTTTGTCTGCAACGTCATGGAACGCATCAAATACAAGAAGCGTTTTCTTCAATGCTTCAGCCGCTAATTCAGCAAGTGCAGCATCGTCAAGAAGAGCAACTAAAGGAGCAACGTTATAACCACCAAGCATAGTACCTAGTAAGTAAACCGCACGTTCTTTAGAAACTAATGGTGAAGTCGCCTCGCCTTTAGCCAAAGCAGCTAAGAATGCAGCTTTAACATATGCAGCTTGGTCAACACCCGCTGGAACACGGTTTTCTAGTAAATCAACTAAAAATGCTTCTTCGCCAGCTGGTGGGTTTTTTAATAATTCAACTAATGCAGCTGTTTGAGCATCGTCAAGTGGCTTCGGTGGGACTCCGAGTGCGGCACGTTCTGCAACGTGTTGGCGGTAAGCTTCTAGCACGGTGTTATTCCTCTTTTTTAAAAAATTATTTACGTATTCCTGCTTTAAATAAAGCTACGTAAATAATATGGACTGCTTAATTTTACTAAAATTCCAGTTAAAAGTTAATGCGCTACAAGTGTTTCTTCGTGATGCCCATTATTTTCAAACTAAATGATGTTCATATCAATTGCACATAAAAACAGCAATATAGTCAGATCGTTTGGAATTATTTCACATTAACTTTGAACTGCCATTTAAAAACAAAAAAGGCAACCTATGTTGCCTCTTTTTACGCAATATAAATATTCAACCTTAGTGTACTGTTGTGGCTTGAATATATTGTTTGAAACTTTCACGACAGCCTTCAAATTTCATCTGAATTTCATCCTCATGTAAATTTTGATGTGCAGAGCTTGCAAAAGAAATTTGTACTGAAATTCGTGTAGGTTCATGGTCAAGTGCGTGTTTGAAGTATACATGGTCACCCAAGCTGAGAACATAATGACCACCGCCAATTACGGCCACACCATTTTCATCTTCCAAGAGTAAATCTGCGTGATTTAAATAGCCAACAACTTCCATTTTCTGCTCCTCTCGTTTTTTTATTCTAGGTTCATTATTCTTTATTTTTATATGCTTTGCTATATATATGATTTAGAGTTTTGTCACAAAAAGTTCCATGCAAAAAATAAAAAACCGTTCCTTAGAACGGTTTGTAATCTGGCATTTCAGTATGCGGTGTTGCAATACATTTTTCAGTATATTTCACACGAATTTTTTCACGCGCACCTTCAATATCGGATTTAATTTCAGCCTCAGGTAAAGCATAAACATCTTCAATAATTTCTAACGCAAATGTTTTGGTCATTTCGTCTTCAACTTTATTGGCATGCTCAATCGCTTTATCTTTTTCAATGGCATTTTGACGGTCTAACATAATTGAACGTGCTGCATTACCAATACTTTTACAATAGCCATGCCATTGCTCTTCTGGTGTTAACGGTTTTTTTTCAGCACAACCCACCAGTGCAATCACAGCAGCCAAAGCGAATAACTTTTTCATTACAACCCTCCTATTCGCCCTATCATAATCAAACTTTTTCAAATGAAGAACCATTACCCACTTTAAATAGTATAAAAGCCCAAATTTGAGCTTTTATACTTAGAAAAATTAACCGCAGCTTGCTTGAACTACTTTATTGGTTTTCGGATCGACTGTTACTGTCACACGGTCTTCGCGATAATCCATAGTCACAGGCTGCCCTGGTTGTACTAAGCGTACCATCTTCGCACTGGTTTTTTGCTTAATCTGTGCTTCAGTTAAATTTGACTGACCAATCAAAGCTGTCGCTTGCTCAGCAACACATTTGCTTTGACTAGCACGGAAAAGCGCCCATTCTTCAATGATTTGACCATTCGGCAAATGGCAATAGCCTACTTCACCATTGGCCTCTTTTCGAATCTCTAATTTACCACCCTGTTCAACACAGTATGTACTGGCAGGATTAGCCATACCTAAAGTTGGCTTTTCAGTTTCATTTTTTTGCGCAGTACTACAACCCGAAATAGCAGCAACCATTAATCCAAGCATTACGATTTTTTTCATAAAAAATATTTCTTTAGATAAAAGATCAACATAGCAAATATGTTTGAAAAAAATTGTGCGAGTTTTGCAAAATTTAAGATTGCATAAAGAGCCCATCATTTGACGGACTTTTTATTTTGAAAAGCTAGATTTTCAGGTCAATTTTAATTGACTGAGTGAATATCAAGCTCTTCATTTTTTGCTAAAACTACAGATGCTAGAATTGGAGTACCTAAAATGAACGGCATAGCAAAGATCCAAAAGACCACGGTATAGTGCGGATCAAAGAAAAACTGGATAGCAAGCGCCACTAAAATTAAAACTGAAAATAAAATCACTGCAAAGCGTATTACAAAATTGATCGGCATAGGGATCATCACTCTAAATTTAGCAAGTCCATTTACTATACACCTACTTTCATTATGGTTTAATTGATTTTAAGTATCTAGTGTCTGTTATTCATAGGTTTTCTTCATCTATCAAATAAAGAGTTTTATCAAATGTCGTATTAAACTTAAATGAGCAGCTAAAAATAAAGCCTACATGATGTAGGCTTTATTTGGCAGAAGAGCAGCTTTAGAACTTCCAATTATAGAAGACGTCGATGGCACGCTCTAATGACTGACTCGCCTCTAAGTACATACGTTTGTTCATTTGATAACGCAGGGTCAGTTTATTAACTGGTGTAAAGACACCCACGCCATAACGGATATATAAGTCAGGTGTAATATAACCCGTCAGGCTGACTTGTGTGTCATCCCCTGTGCCTTGCGCATCCAGCGCTAAACCGCTTAAACCAAAAGTACGTCCAATTTGGTTAGTAAAGGCGCGTGTCCCGCCTAAACCTAAACTAATCCCTGCGGCAGCAATGGTGTTATTGACATCTGACTTAAAGCCTTCCGTTTGACTTAAACCAGTTGTACCTTCATTAATGCGGCCTGTAATTAATGCATTCAAAGCTTCTTGCTCGGAAAGCCCTGCATCGTTATAGACTTGAATATTGGGTGATGTTGCCGTACCCGTCACACGGAAACCCACCGTGCTGCCTTGTACATTTTTATTTGCATCGACATCCAGTGTTGGATTGCTCAACACACCGTTAAAACGCGCAATGGCACGGTTTAAGTCCAAACTCTGCCCATAGGCTTCAATTTTAACTTTCTGACTTACCCCAATTGCACCATTGGCACGCATTGCGGTTTCAGCACCGCGCTGCGATAGATATAAACGACCTAACAATGGAATACGACTATTAAACCCTTGGAAGACAACTTGATTACCTAGTCCGACCATCAGATCGGCACGAATGTCCCAAGGTTTGGCGCTATTTAAAATCGCCAATTGGTTTTGGCCTTCTCTGACTACGCGTACATCAGACGATACATTCACCACAGGTACAGATGCTTCAGGCATCGAAATAAGCGCACGAGAAACTTGAATTTCACCGTTTAAGGTCAACTTCCTACTCAACGGCAAAACATCCAGTGTGATTTTCGGTGTCACTAGCGCGGTAATTAATGGCGCTTGGCGAATCAGTAAATTTTCTCCATTCAACTGAAGCTGAATGCGTGGATCATTCTTCCAATCTACCGTCCCTGTAAGTGTACCCACACCACGACCACTGTTAAAAGCACCATTGATGGTGGCTTGGTCTTGGCGTATAGCCGAATACAGCTGGATATTGGTCAAGTTGACTGGCAATGAAATCATACTAATCGAACCATCTTTCAGACGGACATCACCTGTCAATAGTGGTGCTTTTAGCGTTCCATTAATCTTACCTGCATACGAAAGTGTTCCGCCCATCGAACGTACATCAGCAATGAAAGGTTTAAAGACTTTGAGTTGCACCTGATCAAATGCAATTTCACCGCGCATAGGCATGCTGTCCCGATACGGATCAATAACCACATTGGCATAGCCCACACCAATTTCAGGTGTTTTGACATCCAAACGGATTTGTAAACCTTCCGCGATGCTTTTGGCAACCAAAGCCACTTGTTCATATTTTAAGGTTGAGCCCATATCTTGTGGGTCATCCGCCGCCAAGCCAATCACACCATCTCGGGTGACTAAACGTGCATCAATTTTTGGTTTAGATCCTTGTGCCCAAACCGCTTTAGCATGTCCATTTAACTTACCTGTAATCGCTAATCCTTCAGGCATAAAGGCAGCAAAGTCGTTTAGGTCGAGGTTTTGAGTCAAGAATGAAATATTGCCACGCGTTTTACTGACACGAATCGGCTGGTCAAAACACAACTGACTTTGTTGACTCATCCAACAATGCGCGCCAATCAACAAATCTGCTTTGGCACTGTTATAGACCACAGCTGCACTTTGGCGCTGCACCAAACGTGCGCGCAAAGAGTCAAAATCACCTTTTTGGATCTGACCTAACCAATCATTTTGCGCATTAAAACCACCTGCCAATTGCACATAAAATTTCGACTTTTCGTTTTGTGCAGAAACTTTTAATAAATGGGCTTTGCGAATACCTGCCAGTGAAATTTCACCTTGTTGAATTTCACGATTACCACTTCTTAAACTTTCCATTTTTGCAGTCAATAATGACGGTGTTGTTTCCGATGTCGGTAATTGCCCGACAATGCGTAATTTACGCATATCAATCAGATCTTTAAAGCCAAAATTATCCACTGCTAAGTTTGTCGTAGCCCTTAAACGTGGTTGAGATTGGATATTTAAATAGCCGTAGGCACGACCACGTAAGCCCGAATAAATTTCATACAGTGCAGGCGCATTAATATTCAGTCTTAAATTTTGCGCATTACCTGTCGCTTGCACTTGGTTTTTGGCATAAGCCAACAGTAGGTTATTCGCTTCAAACTGTTGCGGTAAAAAGCCCTTTTCGCTGGAGTTGAGCACCAAAGCTAAATTACCTGTGCCACGCACTGGCTTATTGTTCAGCGTACCCGCTAGGTTTAAGCTCTCGATGTTAATGCGTTTTAAAGCATCCGACCATGTGCCTCTGGTTTTCACCACACCAGACAATTCGCCTTTAACACTAGACGCAAAATATTGAGGTTTAAAACGAATGAATGCTGCATTCACATCCCAAGTGATGCCGTGAATAAAATGCACCAAACCGCTGGCATTAATTTGACCTGCCACACCATTGTGTTTCAGCTCAGTCACTTTAATAAATTCAGGCGTTCCTGAAAGTTTTAGGTTTAATGTGCCCTGACTGGCTTCAAACTGGCTGGCTTTTAAAGCACCATCGTAGTTCACTGCATAGCCTTTGAAAGCACCACCCGCTTTTTCATCATTGAACAGGAGTGCCGCAGTTGACTTACCCGTTAAGTGAACCGTTTCATTATTACCCACTAGTTTTCCAGTCAGATCAATGCCCTGTAGCTGAATGATTTGCTGATTCGGTTTGGCATAGCCACTTGCTTGTAGCTTTCCGTTCAATAGATTAACCGGTGAAGCCTCTGCCACCATTTGCGGGTTAAAATCTTTCGCGTTTAAAACGGCTTTCCACTTCAGTTGACGTTTCTCATCTGGTAGCTCAACCACCGCATTACCACTTAAGCTTCCCTTGCCTGCCACATAACTAAAACTCGGCACATTTAAATTATTATTTTTAAAATTTAACTGTGCGAGGTAATTACCCGCAGGTAACGTCGCTTTTTCGTGTTGACTCACAACAGTGGCAACATGAATATCTTGCTGACCTTCAACCAACGCCAGTTTTACATCCCCTGAAGCACTACTTAACCAGCCGATATAAGGCACGGCGCGGTCAATATTTTTCCAAGAGACATCCATCAACATTGGCTGAACTTTGTTATTTTTCTCTGGGTTTTGGTCTAGTTTGAGATGCCATGCTTCATAACGATCAAAGTCTAGATCTGCGGTTAAGTGTAAACCTTTTTCAAGCGTGCCTTGTGATGCAATTTTTGCATCCAAACTTGGCGGTAGAAAGTCAGAAACCACTTGTGGCAGTACATCGTCTTTAGGATTGATTTTATCTAAACGACCTTGTACATCCCAAGTGACATGATCTTTCCAACTCACCACACCACCCAGATTGACCGAGCCTTTCATCAACTGAGCATTTAGATTATCAATATCAAGTTGATGAACCAAATCGGTATGCATCAAAGCAGTATATTGACCTTTAGGAATGTCTTTACCACTCAGATCTGTATTTAAGTCGATATTTAAACGTTCGATATCACCTGAAAATTTAGCAACACCTTTTTCAGCATAGAGTTTGTAATCGGTCAACAGCGGTAAGTTGTAATGATTAAATTTGAGCTGACCTTGCATCGGTACATGTTTACGTACAGGGTGCAAAATGGCCCAACCCGTCAACAGGTCAGGCGTCCGTGTCGCGACACCCGCTTGGATAGTGTCCAGTGTCCCCGTTGCGTGTACAGCAATATCATGCACATTTAAACTATCACGCAGTGCCGGTAAGTTTGCAATGGCGGTCGCTTCAAGCGGATATTTCCCTGAGAATTTCATTTTCCCAGTTGCTTTACGAACTGCTAAATAGCCCATGTCCATACGAGAGTCTTCAAACTCAAGTTCCGTCCCCGACCAGAGGGCATTATTTAAATGCACATCATAAAAATCTACTTGGGCATCGGATGCGGTACGGATATTTAGATGATCAACATCTGCGGTATCTAAACGTAAAACAAAGGGTAATTTAATTTCGCTGAACTTAAACGGTTCATCACTCGGTTCACCTTTGGTAATGATGCGCAAATTGCGCACATCGGCTTCACGTAAATGAATTTCTTTATCTAAGATGGCGCGCCAGCCCAAACTCACATCAGCACGGTCAATTTTGACATCAACAGGCTTTAAGGTGACCACCACATTTTTAAGAATAATGCCTTTCCACAGATTACCGCCTTCATACTCATATTGGATAATCTGCTGACGTTGTAAAACTTGGTCAAGTAAGAACTTACTGCCTTTATCGGTAGAAAACATGACCGCAAGCGATATCACCAACAAGATGAGCGTCAACAACAGCGTCAAAATGACACTTCTAAAAATACGTCGCTGCTTGATGAGCGGCGCAGGTGGTGTTGGTTCTTGCTGCTGTTCTACTTCAGCCATAGTCTTCCCAAAAAAGTGTTAAATTTTATAATAATGAGCCAATAAAGAAATGCACACGTATCGGATGACTATCATCAGAAATACCTGAAGCTACATCAATCCGAATGGGGCCTATCGGTGATGCCCAGCGCACACCAAGACCTACACTGTATTCGGTGTCATTGCTAAAATCTGTATCATAAGCATTACCAAAGTCGCTGAATACTGCCGCACGCCAGCCTTCTTTAAATTGGTAATTGTATTCCATGGAGCCGACAGCTAAGGCTTGACCACCCACTTTAAAACCATCGACCACAGGTGACAGACTCTTGTAGTCAAAACCACGAATGCCTTGGTCTCCACCCGTGAAATAACGTAAGTTATAAGGGACTTTATTAAAGTCTTCAGTAAAGATATAACCGAGATCGCCACGTCCGACAAATTGGTGATTGTCATTTTCACCCAAGGAATAGATAAAACGCCAACCCGCGTTTACGATGGCCATATCTGCATCTGAAAGTAGGCTTTCGCTCCCCAATTGAATTTTATAGGTTTGTTTAATTCCTTTGCTTGGGTTGACCCGTTTATCACTGTCAATTCTAGAAATTTCATAACCCAATAAAAGTGACTCTTGCTCTGGGTCATCATTGGCAATAAATGCATCAGGGATATCTGTTGCACTCGCTGTACCTTTTTGCGTTAAGCGGTCTAAACGGTAACGCACCCCATAAGTATGTTGCCAGTTCCCCATTGGGTTTTTAATGACACGGTCAGCCCCTGCAACTGCTGATTCTGTGAGTAAGTTTACGCCCTGTCCCACATCATCACGCACTTCACGCTCATAACCCCCCACGAGACTGATATAATCATTCAGTGGATGTTTATAAGGAATATTATAACGACCGTCGATAGACTGACGAATTTCTGAAAGCTCAAAGTTGGCGTCAAAAGAGTGACCACGTCGGTTTACAATGGCACGACGGTATTGCGCACGTAAACGCGCACCAGAGTCACTACCATAACCTGCGCCGACTTCTACACTGTTTAACTGGTCCGCGTTTAAAGTAACTTTAACAGGAATTACTTTTGTTTCTCGAGCTTCCAGTTTTAAACGTTCTTCTTCACTTTCTTTGGTTTCTTGTGCGGTGCGAAGCGCTGCTTGTGCTTTGTTCTGCTCGGCATCATTGACACCGGCGAACTGTGCTTCGCTCACCACAGACTGTGTTACTTCACGATTTGAAACAACTTCTTTCCTCTCTTGGATCAAAGCATCTTGACGAGAAAGTTGTTGTTCATCGACCAACTGCTGTAAATCAGGTGGTAACTCACGAACTCTTTCAACAGGATCAGGTCGAACAGCATCTACCAAGCTGTAGTTAAAGTAACGTGAGTTGGTCAAATTATTGGCCAAACCATTAACACGCCAAAAGGTATAGTCCGCGCCAGGCTCCCAAGTCACTAAACTTTGCAAAACATCTAAATCAATAGGCAGTGGTTTACTTGAGTCACTCATCACAAACTCAACACCGCCGAGTTTATAGCGTTCACCTGTTTCATAACGTAAGTTAATGTCTGCCGTATTTTGCGGCTGTTCCACTTTCACATCATGTAAGCGCCAGTAACTGTCAAAGAAACCGTTATTGCTGGCCGCTTCATTAATTCGTGCTTTGGTCGACTCGTACAAACCATGATGCAATACATCACCGACGTCTTGTTCAGGTAAGACTTTAATCACTTGGAACTGCGGTAAGTACTGACCTGCACCACTAAACTCGATGTTTTGTTCTTCAATCCGCACAGGTATATTCGGCACCACTTGAATGCGCACACGGTTATTGCTGGTTTTTTCAAACTTAAATTCCGCATTATAAAACCCGACGGCTTGTGCGGCTTGGTTTGAAATTGAGCGTAGCTGCGGCAATGCCGAAGGAAAATCTTCAAAAGACTCTTGTGTAAAGCTTGAAACTTTACCTTCAATATTTTCTTTTAAATTAACCAAAGCGGCCTGATACGCTTTATTGGATATTTCGCCTTCATATTTCGCATTGATGATTTCAACATCCGCACTGATCCGCGGTACTTTTGCAGTATCCAGTTCTCTTGGTGGTCGAATTTTATAAAGCATGCGCTTAAAGAAATTGGGTTCTTTGGCAATTTGCTCTTCAGCGCTCATGCCAAAGTCTAAGGTATTGCCTTCCGTGTTGGCTTCTACAGAAATTTTACTGTCTGCTTGGATGCTTTGCATCAGTTGATCAACATTGACTGGAGCTTGATTAATTTCCGCCATTTCCTGTTGAGTGGCATCACTCACCACCAGCTCTTTCGTTTGGCCACTACGATAAGCTTGTGCTTCTGCTTTCGCTTGCTCAGCCACCTGATAAATATCATTGGCCATGCCTTGATCAACTTGCACAGTTGGAAAATCTTCAAGATCATCAAACTCAATCGGTGCAAATTCAGGTAAATTTTTTAAAGCCGTCTGCTGCTGTTGCAACATTTGCATACTGTCTGGAACCGTGGGCTGAACTACAGAATTTTCAACTTTTTTTAATTCGTCCGCGCTGCCCATACCTTGGCGAATTGCTTCTTTTTTAATGTCTTCAGTGAATTGCGTAGAAGTTTGTGGCTCGACTTGTGCGTTACTTGGTTCAATCGCAACGGGCGTTTCAGCCAAAGCGGCTTGTGACAAAAGCGTTAAAAAGATACTCAGACACAAATATTTATTGTTATGATGCCACGGTATGAAAGAATTCATACTCAATGAAAGAGTCGACTTTTTAAATTGTGTTTTGGCAAGCATAGAAAACTCTAAATTTATTTAATCGTTATGGATTTGCTCTAATGAATTGTCACAAAAGAACTGAAATCTATTGATTATTTTACCCAATTTCAGGTTTTAAATATCTTACATGATTTTATTGAACGTTTGAGCAATTAGTCACATTTCTTAATAAAACTTAATGCAGTGCAAAAAGCATGAAAAACAATGAACATCTATTAAGTACCCGTCGTTTTCTTCCCATGTTTATTACCCAATTTTTTGGTGCTTTAAACGACAATGTCTATAAACAAGCTTTGCTTTTAGTCATTACTTATGGATGGATTAATCAACAAGCCGCGGATGTCAGTACCTTAAATAATTTAGCCGCGCTGTTATTTATTTTGCCTTACTTCATTTTTTCTGCAACCGCAGGACAAATTGCCGATAAGTTTGAGCGCTCACAACTTATTCGTGGCATCAAAGTTCTAGAAATTGTGATTATGCTCATCGGTTCCGCGGGTTTCTTATTGGGCAATTTATGGCTACTGCTCTTGGCTCTATTTATGATGGGCACACACTCCACCTTCTTTGGCCCCATTAAATACGCCATTTTACCTGAGATTCTAAAACCAAATGAACTCATGTCGGGCAATGCGCTATTTCAGTCGGGTACATCTATTGCCATATTGGTGGGCATGATTTTAGGTGGTGCGGTCATTTCGATGTCTCAAGGCAATCTTATTTGGATCAGCCTGACTGTCGTCATCATTGCCGTTTTGGGTTATTTCTCCAGTCGATTTATCTTAAAACAAAAAGTCAGCTCACCCGACTTAAAAATTGACTGGAATTTCTTTAGAACCAGTTTTCAAACACTCAAATATGCCAAAAGCATCCCCCTCATCTTTATGATTTTACTGGGAAATTCATGGTATTGGTTTTACGGCGCGACCTATCTCACCCAAATTCCACAGTTGACTCAACAAAACCTACATGCATCAGAAAATGTCGTCAGTCTTTTACTCACGTTCTTTTCTGTCGGGATTGGAGTCGGTTCCCTGCTGTGTCGTAGAATTGGTGGCTCTGAAGTGAATATTAAAATGGTGCCTATCGGTTCGATTGGGCTCACCCTATTTGCCTTTTACTTGGCTTTGAGTCTAGCCTTTGTACCTGAGCGTACAGGGGCAATGATGAATGTCACGGATATGTTTAACCACGGTGCAATTTACTACCATGTCATGCTTGCGGTGACCTTGCTCGGCATCAGTGGTGGTTTTTATATTGTGCCGCTATACGCCATGATGCAAGCCTATTCACCGCGTTCACATCGTGCACGTGTTGTTGCCGCAAACAACATATTAAATGCGGTGTTTATGGTGTCTTCTGCTATATTTTCGATTATCATTTTAAGTGTTTTGAAGATTGATATTAAAATACTTTTCAGCATTACTGCTGTATTAAGTGCGGGCTTTACGCTGTGGTTGTTATATCGACTCAAACCCATGCTAAAAACTGTACAACCTGAGTTAGAGGACTAAAGTTATGCGTCATTACACTGGCATCGATAAATTTATCAATTCTTTTGATCAAGCCCTGCGTAGCTTAGTTCCAGGCACAACGTCTGCTCAACGTGAAAACCCAGGCAAGGCGGTAGAAACCCAACTCGCAGTGAGTGAAGCACGTCATGTTGCAGGTCTAATGCGGGTCAACCATAGTGGTGAAGTGTGTGCACAAGCGCTTTATCATGGGCAAGCTTTAACGGCAAAACTGCCGAATGTACGCCGCGAAATGGAACAAGCGGCGATTGAAGAACAAGACCATCTTGCATGGTGTGAAGACCGCTTAAAAGAGCTAGATAGCCATACCAGTCTGCTCAATCCAATTTGGTACGGCTTATCCTTTGGCATGGGTGCAATCGCAGGCATTGCAGGCGATAAATATAGCTTAGGTTTTGTTGCAGAAACTGAACGCCAAGTGAGCCTGCATTTACAGCATCACATCAGCCAACTCCCTGCTCAAGATGACCGTTCACGCAATATTCTTGTGCAAATGAATGAAGATGAATTACACCATCGTGATACAGCACTGAATGCTGGCGGAGTCGATTTGCCAATTCCTGTCAAAATCACCATGACGGCTATTTCAAAACTCATGACCAAGACCAGTTATTTTATTTAAACAAATATACCTTACTCCTCTGTACACGACAAATTTCACAGAACTCTTATCCTATCAGGCATCTGCCTTCTTAAAATTGCCAGAATTTCCTTAAACTCTTCTTTTTTCCCAAAACCAATTAAACGCTGAATCGCCATTTGAACATAGTCTAAACCATAGCGAAATAAACTCATTGAGAGTCGTCCATGCTTCTTTATTTTTATCGCTTTTTTTTGATCATGTTGCCATTCACCCGTTAAGTAGCACCAACAGAAGCTTATAGCTAAGACCGCAATCAATTTTTTCACTCGTCTAGGGTCTGTCAAGCGCGTATTTTCAAGATTGAATCCTCGTCCTTTGAGACAACTGAATAAGGTTTCAATTTCCCAGCGTAATGCATAATCCTGAATAGCATTGGCATTAAACTGAGGAGAAACGACGAGTAAAAGCTCTCCATTTTCTAACTGTAGTGCACTCATATATAGTTTCACCCGACCAACCAAAATCCGTCGTTTACGACATTCAATTTGACCAAGTTGAAGATGGCGAAATAAATCACTAATTTTATGATTCTTCCCTAAATGATTGGTGACAATGAAGTTTTTTTAACACGAATGCAGAAGTTGATGTCTTGTTCAATTAACCATGTAAACCACTGCTCACCGATAAACTCTCTGTCTGCGAACACATTCACAATACGGTCTTTACCAAAAATGGATATAAAGCGTTGAATCAAAGCAATCCGCTCTTTCGTATCTGAATTTCCACGTTTATTAAGCAATGTCCAAACGATAGGTATCGCTATTCCACGATAAACGATCGCAAGCATCAGGATATTAATATTTCGTTTTCCCCATTTCCAATTGGTTCTATCTAAAGTCAGTTGCACTTTGTCGAATGAAAACATATTGAAAATCAACTGAGAAATTTGACGATAATCAAAATACTGACCTGCAAAGAAGCGCTGCATACGTCGATAAAATGATTGTGGTAAGCACTTGATGGGCAAGGCTTTAGATGCAGAAGAAAGATTACATGTTTGCTTTAAAATGATCACAAGCATGATGAGCGCAAAGCACTTTAAATGTGACTTGTTCCATTTTAGAGATTTGTTTAAGATAAGATATAACTCATTGAGATGTGTCATAGTATTCGTCGTTAGAAAACAATTATTATGACATTATTTCAATGAGTTATCTATTTTTGTCGTGTACAGAGACCTTACTCTTATAAAAAAGCAGTGGTTATGCCACTGCTTTTTTATTGACTCTAATTTGCTTATTCCGCTGATATCGGCAGTAATAAAGTATTACCTACTTGCTTTAAATTCGCCGTATATTTTGACGCTAGTGATGGATTGGATGGATAGCTTTTCCCATTGTACTTCAGTATGACCTGTCCTAAACCACGGGTATAAACCGACAAATCATGCCAACCTTGGGTTTGGGTACTTAAGGCATAAATCGGTGTAGATGACACGGTCATTTTGCTATGCGGTTGAAAACTTCCATTTGCAAGACCTTGAAAGACCAGCAATGTACAGCCACCAGAACCACACCACTCCATCCCACTTAATAGCACCACGGCGTCATCGATTCCGTCTTGGTTTAAATCATATAGGCTAGTTTGATAATCCGATTGATCTTGCGTATAGGCCTGTATAGCTAGTTTTAACCCTTGTTTTTCAGTCGTTTGAGATACACTCGTTATATCCATAGCAGGTGTCGCTGTCGTTTTGGACGGAGTTGAATGACAGCCCGCTAAAAACATGGCTAAAGAAAGAGCACTCAAAATTTGTATTTTCATGAAAATAGCTCGCTGCGAATTATATTTTATAAGCATGTTAAGCCAGTTCAAGTGTCAATCACACTTCGATATGTTACTTGGCTTCCAAGCAGCTCACCGTTGGAAATGCATGTGTTTGATGCTGAAATGCAGCATCCTTCCACACATCAAACATTGGAATTTTAACGTCTAAAGCTAAAGGTAATTTTTTGGGATTGAACTGCATATGTTCTAAGTCACTCCCCCATGCAATCAAATCGACATCCAATGAAATCTGATGCGATGGGCGGATACGCCCAGATGCGACTTCCATATTTTTCAGCAATACCGAAATATCGGTAACCGAAAAAGATGATTTCAGCAAGCAGGCTGCATTCCAATAATCTGCCCCAACCCCATCACGGCATGGAATTAAATAAATATTCGAAAATTGCAGTTGCCCAATTTTAGCAAGTTCATCAGAGGCATATAAAAAGTGTTGCTTTGGATTATTATTACTCGCCAGAGCTAGGGCGAAAATCGTTTCGGTGGCGTTCAAGACGAATTCCTACAGAATTTGCTTGCGCGATAATGGCAGGCTTACGGATGGTAATATTAATCGATTCAATCGCCTGAAAGGTAGAAAAAAGTGCGTTGATGACCAATTTTGCCGCATGTTCAATCAGCTCAGGCTTAGCATCTTGAATAACCTTTGCTGCAATTTCACAAATTTCAGCATAATTTAAGGTATGGTCTAAGTCATCTGAGTTTGAAGCTTGTTCCAAATCTGTTTGAATAATCATATCCAACATTAAAGGCTGAATAATCTGACGTTCCCAGTTAAAACAGCCAACCACTGTTTCAACTTTTAAGCCTTCAATGATAATTGCGTCCACATTATTACCTTTAACCGATTTTGACTTTTAATCCCTGCCTTGCGAAACCAAGTTTCTCACCCTTTTAAACAGGAAAGCGTTTTCAGTCCCTCTTTTCAAAAGAAGGACTGAAAGAGATTTTTTGGTGAATGTGTTTCAAAAGAACTTAGTTTTTTAATAACACATTTGGGTCCATAGTTTGCACCATTTGCAAACGCTGGTCAGCATAGATGTCGGTATACGGCGCAAGGATGCGCATGAAACGATCAAAATACAGCATCTGTTTAAATAACAAGGCAAAATCACGCGGGAAGCGAATCCCGTGGCGCTCGCCCACTGCGACCATATCCATCATGATGTCATTCAAATCTGCTGGGTTTGAACTAAGCAACTCTTGCGGATCTGCCAACAACACACCACTAAATAAACGTTCAAGATCTGCGGCCAACACCTGAGTATCAATCTTCACTGCGGTCATGCCCATTCCCAGCATATTTTCCGCCATGAGTGCATAATCTGTTTTTTGCAAGGCATCCATAAACGCGATGCAAGCTGTCCATACTTCAGGTTTCAACTGCCCCACAATTCCGAAATCAATAAAACCCACACGACCATCATCAAGCAGCATCAGGTTTCCAGCGTGTAAATCAGCATGGAAACTGTTACACATCATTAGACTACCAAACCATGTATTCATAGCAGTAATCAGGACTTGGGATGGGTCTTTACAGCGCTTTTTAACCACTTCAAAATCAGTCAGTGGTACGCCGTAAAGACGCTGCATGGTGAGTACACGGCGCGTTGAATATTGGTGATAGACCTTAGGTGCCATCGCCTTATGGTTTTGCGTGATATTGAGATAGTTCACAAAGTCATCCAGATTACTGGCTTCTTCAATAAAATCGACCTCGCGAACCATGCGGGTTTTGATTTCTTCTACAATATCTGCAAGAGATGCAAATTTGACTTTAGGCACTGCTTTTTCTAAAACCTTGGTAGCCCAGTGCAGAACATTTAAGTCGGTATAGAGAATGGTTTCTACACCTGGCTTTTGTACTTTAATCACCACATTTTCACCCGTCACCAGCTTCGCGGCATGAACTTGGGCAATAGACGCTGAAGCTAACGGCGTTTCATCAATCGATGCAAAAATCTCAGACAGATTTCGACCTTCAAACTCAGAAGCTAAAACCCCTTGTACATAACTAAATGGTAATGATGGGGTTTGGTCTAAACAGCCTTGAAACTCTTCAACATATTCACGTGGAAAAAGTGAAGGTGTACTCGCAATAAATTGCCCCAACTTGATATAGGTTGAACCCAGAGACTCAAAGGTTTCACGCATCAATTTGGCATTACTTGGTTTTTCAGTTGCGTACTTAATACCAGCACGTGCTGCAATGACTGCAGTTTCCCCAACACGGGCAACAGAACGCAGTCCATCTAAAAAGATATTGTTTTTCATAATATCGGTCAAAAATAAATTGTATTGAGTGTATCAAAGAATGAAAAAATTGCAGGCTTATCTTGCCTGACAAACTGGACAATCTGTATCTTTTTCGAAAGCAAGCAAACGTTGTTTCATACTTAAGCCATCCCAAAGTAACAAGCGTTGTTTGAGTGCAGTCACATTTAAACCCAAATATAAAAGTGCATGATGCGCTTGAAGGCTGGCCATTACATTCGGGGTGGTAGCTAAAACGCCCGAATCTGCACAGCGTAGGCTTTCATTCGCATGTTCTTCTTTAGGGAACAGACATTCATAGCAAGCGGACTCACCTTCCACCATAAACAGTTGCCCTTGAAAACCAATGGCCGATGCACTGATGAGTGGAACATTGGCCGCTTTACACTGCTGATTGACCAAATACCGTGTCGTAAAATTATCACAACCATCAAGGACTAAGTCTTGACCTGCAATTAAACTAGCTGCATTGGCTGTATCAAGTTTTACAGCATACGCATGGACTTTGATATAGGGATTGATCTGCTTTAAACGCTGGGCCAAAACCTCTGCTTTATAAAAACCGACATTATTTTCTACATAGGCAATCTGTCTTTGAAGATTGCTTACTTCGATGGTATCAGCATCTATCAGAGTGATTTGCCCTACGCCAGCACGCGCCAATAATTCCGCAGTCATACAACCAATACCACCGCAGCCTACGATGAGTACATTGGCCAACTTTAGTTTTTCTTGTGCCTCTATATCCCATCCATCCAATAAAATCTGGCGGCTATAAAGATGCATTTCAGCACTACTGAGTTCTAGACTTTCATCTAACTCGTCCATGATTCAGCCTTTTGCTAAAGAAAATGTTGATGGCGAATTATAACCATGAAACCAAGGTTGGCTATGCACAAATTCAATAAATGCTACGTGCTTTACATAGCTCAACTTTTTCATTTTTAAATTACGGAGATTGAATCATACTAGGGCTTGTTGAGAATTAACAAATGCTACTGATTAATTTACAATAGTACTATGGATAGATACATACTTACTGATGCCCAATGGGCAAAAATGGAACCTTTTTGCCTAGGTAAAGTGACCGATCGAGGTCGTAGTGGAAAAGATAATCGATTATTTTTAGAAGCAGTCCTATGGATTGCCCGTACAGGCAGTCCATGGCGTGATCTACCTCCTCATTTTGGTAAATGGAATACCGTCTTTAAAAGATACCGTGATTGGGTGAAAGCTGGTGTATTTGAAAATATTTTTGCATCTGTAAATGAAGATGTTGATTTGGAATACGCCATGATTGATGGAACGATTGTTAAAGTTCATCGACATGGGCAAGGTGCAAAAGGGGGACTTTCAAACAGTCTATAGGTAAATCTCGAGGTGGAATGACCTGTAAAATTCTTGCCTTAGTGGATAGTCTAGGCAACCTTATTAAATTTCGATTAATGCCTGGTCAATATCACGATTTAGTAGAAACCAAACCTTTAATTGAAGATGTTGATTTTCAAGCATTACTGGCTGATAAAGCATTTGATGCAGATTGGCTCATCCAAGAACTCAATGAACGTAAAGTGAAAGTGGTGATCCCACCTAAATCTAATCGAAAAGTAATGAGAGCATTTGATACGATTATGTATAAATGGCGTCATCTCATTGAAAACTATTTCTGTAAGTTAAAAGAATTTAAACGTATAGCGATGCGTAGTTGTAAAACAGATACGAGTTTTGAAGCCATGATTCAATTGTGCGCGAGTTTAATTAACTCTCGGTAATTCTCAACAGACCCTAGTTGCCTAGTTAAATTTTCTTAGGCTATTTATACCTCTAACTATATTTCAAGCGGTGTTCCACAAGTCACATACCACTATAAATGGTTAAAAGAAAAAGTCAGTCTATTTAGAACTGACTCGCTTTAACTCTAACTAGATTTCAACAAAAAATGATACTCGGAAAACGTCATCTGCAACCTGCATGGTGTAAGTAAGATAAAAAGAACAGGTTTTGCAGATGACCATGGTTTTGCCTACTTTTGCCGAAACAAAAGTAGGCGAGCCGTAGGCTAATGGTGAAATTGAATGAAAATTAGATAAGGCTCCGCCAAAATAATTGTTTTTCAATCGGTTAAATCAACAATACATCGAATTCAAGTTACCCCTAAGACCCTTTTATTTTTAAATTAAATGGCAGCTTGTAGGGTTTGCATCTTTGCCACTTCTTGCTGTTTCAGCAAATTACGTTGAATTTTTCCACTCGACGTTTTTGGCAAGCTTTCAACAAACTCAATTTCTTTCGGATAAGCATGTTTAGATAAACGTGAACGCACATAGGCTTGGAGTTTGCTATCCAACTCTTTAGAGGCTTGGTACTGTGGCTTTAGCACCACAAAAGCTTTCACCACTTCAGTGCGCTCTGGATCAGGCTTACCAATCACAGCTGACTCGAGTACTTCCGCACACTCAAGCAAAGTACTTTCGACATCAAAAGGCCCAACTCGATAGCCTGACGTTGTAATGACATCGTCAGCACGTCCAACAAAGTCGATACCGCCAATTTCATTGAGCTTGACCGTATCACCTGTTAAATAATACTGTCCCACAAAGGATTTACGATTATTGCCACCATAGCCTTTAAACCATGTCAGTGGTGACTGGCTAAAGTCTATCGCCAGCGTTCCAATTTCACCGCACTTCACTTCTTGGTGGTTCGCATCAAGTACAGCAAAGCGGTGTCCGGGGTTGGCAAAGCCTGCCGACCCGACTTTTTTCTCATGATCCAATGCATGATGGTTGGCGATCACCATGCCCAACTCAGTTTGTCCATATTGGTCATAAATGTTGACGTTCAAATCATTATTAAACCAATGAATCACTTCTGGGGTCAAAGGCTCCCCCGCGCTACTAACAGCACGTAGGTGGGTTTTAATGGAAGGATCAAACTTTTCTTTAAAACCAAAGAACATCCGAAAAGCTGTAGGCGAACCCGTTAAGTTACTGACGCGATACTTTTTAATGACTTCAACCACATGATCGACGCTAAATGCGCGCTCATCCATAATGATGCTATGCCCCAAGCTGAGCGGGCCAGTAATGCCGTAGTACAACCCATAAGCCCAACCCGGATCGGCTAAGTTCCAAAAAGAATCGTCTTCTCTTAAATCGACTGCATGTTGCATATAGCCCTTAAAAGCCAAAACTGCTTTTAAAGGGACAGGAACCGATTTGGCCAAACCCGTGGTGCCTGAGGTAAACATCATCAGGAAATCATCATCAAAGCTACGCAAAACAGCTTCACATTGATCGGACTGTTGTTTTGCTTCCTGCCAAAAATCAGCTTCATTGCTAGCTAAGTTTGTTCCCGCATTCACTGTAAGAATATGTTTGACTTCAACGTGATTTAGCTTTGGACGTTGCTCTGCATTGGTCACAATCAATTTAGTGTTTGCAGTTAAAACTCGATGTTCAATCGCCTTCGACTCAAAAGCAGTAAACAAAGGCTGATAAATCGCACCGATCCGCCATGTTGCTAAAATCGTAATCAACAGTTCAGGCGTACGCGGTAACAGCCCTGCGATACAGTCACCCACTTGAATGCCAATACTTTTAAAATAATTTGCCAACTGAGCTGAGGCAACATCAAGCTGTTCAAAACTCCATTGCTCAGACTCGCCATTTTTTCCTTCCCAAATGAGTGCTGTTTTTTGCTGCCCGACATAGCGCTGACAGCACTCAATATAAGCATTCACTGCATTGGGTTAGCCTACCAAATGTTCTTGAATCAGTTGATCATAGTTAAATTCTTGATGGGCTTGTTCTAATGTCTTCATCACGACAACCTCGCATTATCCATTTTTTAAGGCCAAATCCACTTTGGCCGTCCATGTTCTTTATCGTTTTAAGCGTTGAACTGACCTCATTGTCAGTCCTATATTATTGAAAATCTAGAGCAGCTTAGCTGCTCGACTTAATAATGGTAAATAACTGCTGCACCTAGATAACCATGTTTTAAATGCACCTACAATTTCCAAATCCCTCAATGAAAATGCAGGCTTTGAACATCGACCAAGGTCTAAAACTGAGTAGACTTAAACCTTGGTAACTTCACGTGCAATGACAAGACGCTGGATATCAGACGCCCCTTCATAAATCTGGCTCACACGGACATCCCGATAAATTCGTTCAACAGGAAAATCTGAAACATAGCCATAGCCACCATGAATTTGAATCGCATCAGAACAAACTCGCTCCGCCATAGTTGAGGCAAACAGTTTGGCCATAGAAGCTTCTTTTAAACATGGCAAACCTGCATCCTTCAAAGCAGCTGCATGGAAAATTAACTGACGTGCAGCTTCAATTTGCGTCGCAATATCGGCTAAACGAAAAGCAACTGCCTGATGATGTACAATTTCAACACCGAAGGCTTTGCGTTCATTGGCATATTCAACTGCTGCATCTAAAGCGGCACGCGCCATACCCACTGATTGCGCTGCAATACCAATACGTCCCGACTCCAAATTCGAAAGCGCAATTTTGTAGCCCTCACCTTCCTCGCCTAGCAAATGATCAGCCGGAATGCGGCAGTTCTCCAAAACGATGGTTGCCGTATCCGAACAATGCTGCCCCATCTTTTCCTCTATACGAGAGACGATATAGCCTTCGGTATCGGTTGGGACTAAAAAGCAAGAAATACCTTTCTTACCCGCGGCTTTGTCTGTGACTGCAAAAACCAAAGCGACTTGAGCATGCTTACCTGTGGTAATGAATTGCTTAGTTCCATTCAACACCCATTCATCGCCCTAACGAACGGCCTTACATTCCAACGCACCTGCATCTGATCCTGCTTGTGGTTCAGTGAGACAAAAACAACCCAACCACTCACCTGTGGCAAGCTTGCTTAAATATTTCTGCTTTTGAACATCAGTTCCATAACGTTGGGTAATGCCACACGGCAGTGAGTTTTGCACACTGACAATGGTCGAAATCGCACCATCACCTGCTGCAATTTCCTCAAGTGCTACCACCAGTGAAATATAATCTAAACCCGCACCACCCCACTCAGGTGAAACAGTCATACCCAAAGCACCCAACTCACCCAGCTCTTTAAGTTGTTGCGCAGGAAACTGTGCGGTTTTGTCACGTTCTGCTGCTGTTGACTTCAGTTTTTCCTGCGAATAACTACGCAGCATGTCCTGAATCATTTTTTGTTCTTCATTTAAAAGCATGGAGTATCCCTTCTCTGTTCAGGTTATTAAATTTAATAAATATTTGATACACGGCGCCCCATTCGCAACCTGAAAGCCTTTCAAAAGATAATGTTTCTGCGAGAAAGTAGTCTGTAAATTTAATAAAACAGGTTTTGCGAATGGAGATGGTTTTGCCTACTTTTCCCGAAAGAAAAGTAGGTCGAACCGAAGATTATAAGAAGCCTTTACTTATCGAGGCAAAGACTCCGTTATAAACTCAAAGATCACAAGTCAAAATAAATTATTTAGGCTGCATACGAATCGCGCCATCTAAACGAATCACTTCACCATTCAAATAACTATTTTCAAAAATATGCCCCACAAGCTGAGCAAACTCTTGAGGCTTTGCCAACCGCTTCGGAAATGGCACCATTTCACCCAACGCATCTTGTACATTTTGCGGCATCGCCTTCAACATTGGCGTTTCCATAATGCCTGGAGCAATGGTCATCACTCGAATTTTTTCACGTGCTAGCTCGCGTGCCAGCGGTAAAGTCATTGAAACCACAGCGCCCTTAGAGGCTGCATAAGCGGTCTGGCCAATTTGTCCGTCATAGGCTGCAACCGAAGCTGTATTCACAATCACTCCGCGTTCTTCTTCACCAGCTTGAAGTTCATATTTCGCGATTAACTGCGCAGCAAAACGCAGCATATTAAAAGTACCTGAGACATTGATGTTTAATACTTTTTGGAATAACGCCAGCTCATGAATACCATCACGACCCAACACTTTGGCTGAAGGCGCTACACCTGCACAGTTCACCAAACCATTCAATTGGCCATATTCCGCCTCGACTTCTTGGAAGAAACTTTGCACAGCGTGCTCATCAGTAACATCGAGGCTTTTAAACTGAGCATTTTCACCCAACTCACGCTGTAGCTCTTCACCTAAAGCTTGGTTCATATCCACCAAAATGACTTTCGCGCCTTGCTCAATCAAATGACGTGCTGTCGCTGCACCTAAACCCGATGCACCACCAGTGACGACAAAAACCGTCCCTTGAATCTTCATTTATTTTTCCTTGTATGATTGAATGCTACGACTTAAGAAGAAATGTAAACACAGAAGCACTTGAGTACAATTTCCAAATATTGCATCTTCCATGATGGTTTTGGACAATGCTCAAAATGCACAATAAAAATATGGAAGCCACTATGACTGCATCGGAACATGCAAACGCCCAGAAAGATTCCATTTCAATTGCTTTGGTACACGAAGCATTGTTTGAAGCTGAAAAGCAGGGATATGCAGTTGCTGATATTTTGAAAAATGCAGGCATCAATAGCGAATTGTTAAGTGCGACAAAAACACGAGTCTCAGTCAATCAATATGCACAGCTCTGGACTGAACTGGCCAATGTCATGAATGATGAGTTTTTTGGAATGGATCGCCATGCTATGCGCCGTGGCAGTTTTCAGTTTTTATCTAAATCACTATTACACACCACCCAGTTGGAGCAAGCCATTCAGCATATTTTGCAGTTTATGAATCTGGTACTAGACGACTTTAGCAGTCAACTCATGGTGCAAGAGCATTATGCCTATATTGTGATTTATGAACGACAACAGCCCAAGCGTATGTTTAGTTACGCAACTTACATCATGCTGATTCATGCCCTAATGTGTTGGCTAGTGGGTCAACGGGTGATTTTGAATCAAATTCAACTCAGATGTAATGCACCTACAAATGACATCGACTACAAAGTTCGTTTTTGTGAGAATATCCAATATCAAATGGCTGAAAACTATATTCAGTTCGATGCCAATTATTTAAAAATGCCCATAAAACAGGACAGTAAATCGTGGTATCAATTTATTCAGCAAACCCCACATATTTTACTGACCCGTTATAAAAATCCACATTCAACCAGTGCCCAAATTCGTCGCTATTTAATGCAAGAACCCCCGACCCAGTGGCTTGAACTGTCTGAAATTGCCCATCATTTCAATATGTCTGAGGCGACTATTCAGCGGCGACTGAAAAGTGAAGGTTTTAGTTATCAACAGCTCAAAAATGATATACGCCGCGATATGGCCATTGAGCTGCTCAGTAACAGCCAAGTATCATTACAAGACATTAGCACTGAACTCAATTTTCATGATCCGAGTGCTTTCCATCGTGCTTTTAAAAAGTGGACTGGGGTCAGCCCCGGTGCTTATCGTCAAAATAAGGATGCTTAATTTCAGTCGATTGGTATAAGCAACTACGAAACGCTCTTGCTCTTTCTACATAACAAATAACCAACCCATAAAACTCTCTCGTTAAAGTAAACCTCAACATTCTATTGTTCTGGGTTTGGTTTTGATTGGCCAAATGAAATGTCAACAGGGCTTATAAATTAAATTGAATTTTTGATGCTCATTCATCGGAAAATTAGGGCACTGTCGCACTTTGTCACTGACTTAAAAAAATTACCTGCCATAGTGATCTCGTCATATTGTTCTTGACACAATGTTGAATATAGTCAAATCATTATAAAACCAATACAATGGTGCAATGAGTTATTCAGAACATTTTAGACGTAAAATTTTAGCTAAGCTTGAGGAAGGTTATTCTATTCGAGCGGTAGCTGCACAATTTGAAATTAATAAAAATACCATTGTTCAATGGAAGAAACGTATAGAGATTAAAAAAACTCGTGTACGTAAACCTTCTAAAATTAACGATGATGCTTTACGTGAAGATGTTGAAAAGTATCCTGATGCTTATCAATATGAACGTGTGGCACGTTTTAATTGTGGTGTTTCATCTATTGGTGCTGCATTAAAGCGCTTAAATATTACAGTTAAAAAAAGACGTTAAGCCATCCTAAAGCAGATACAAAGCTTAGGGATAAATTTATTCAGCAAGTGAATGAATTAGAAAAAAACCACCCGATTATTTATCTGGATGAAAGTGGTTTTAAGTCACATGATTACAGACCTCATGGCTACTCACGAAAAGGAGTACCCTGTCTAGGGCAATATAATTGGCAATTAAAGAATCAGACCAATGCCATTGGAGCAATCCATAAAGGGTATTTATTTTCAGTCGGTTTATTTGACTGCAAAATCAATTCAGATGTTTTTCATTTTTGGATTGAGCAATTCCTCATACCAGAATTACCAGAAAATAGTGTAGTGGTTATGGATAATGCAGCATTTCATAAAAGAGCAGATATTCAGGAGTTATTGGAACAACAAGGGCATAAAATTCTTTGGCTTCCTGCATACAGCCCTGATTTAAATGCTATAGAACAGATGTGGGCATGGGTTAAACGTAAGCGTAAAGAATGGTTGATCGATTCAGTCGATGAGTTATTTCGAGTTTTTTTCGAATCTTGTATGAATAATAAAGTAGTTTGACTATAAAAACATCATGGAGGGAACACATGAGCACCCAATTAAATAAAAACTTAATGAAAAATATCGGATGGTTATCATTATTGCTGTGCAGTCAGCAAGTGATAGCAGACTCATACATTTATGTGACCAATACCACCCCAGAAACGGTATCCGTCAATATTAATCATCATGGTACACGCACCTTAACTCAGGGGAGTCAATGGGCTCAAGAAGCCACCCAAATTGCACCTTATGAAACCAAACGTGTACTGCGTTTTAACCGTTATACTGGGGTAAAGTCAGGTCAAACTTATAATTTTGATACCGTGATTACAGGCGGTGGTTCCAGTGTCACCCTGAAGCAATCTATGACTGGCAATTAGTCTGGCAGTGATATTAAACACTCTGCATCTGGCAGTGATTTCTCTGCACCATGGTTTAACGATCGTAACATTCAGCGCTTCAACACCAATTATGCAGGAAAAGCAGCGCAGACTGCTTTTAAAGCTGAATACACTGGTGGTTATGACGACTTCCACTACACTATCCATCAAAATACCGTGCCAGAACCCGTTGTCAGCAGTGCCGATGAGTTTAAAGTTTTAACCTACAATATTTATGCTCTTCCTTTAGTGGCAAGTAAAATTGATTCGCGTTTAGAACAACTGCCGCAAAACCTAAAAGGCTACGACGCGATCTTATTCCAAGAAACCTTTGCTTCTGGTCGTACCGCCATGTTGGCCAAATTAGCGCAGGAATATCCGTACCAAACTTATATTCCAATCGGTTCAGGTTTCAATATCTATGACAGCGGCATATTGGTTGCAAGTCGCCATCCAATTGTAAAAACGGATCATTTTATTTACCCGAGCTGTACAGGCATTGACTGTTTTGCCGATAAAGGCGTGATTTATGCTGAAATTCTCAAGAATGGCAAAGCCTATCATGTGACCTCCACGCATACCGCATCGTTTGATACCGACGCGGCACGTGATATGCGCCAGCAACAATTTAAGCAAATCCGCGCTTTGGTCGATAAGCAAAATATCGCGTCATTTGATGCGGTACTCATGGGCGGTGACTTTAATGTCAATAAACTACTGTGGCCGCAAGATTATGCGCAAATGCAAATCAACTTGAATGGTACGGTACCAGTCAGCACAGGATATACCGAATCGACCTTCGATCCACGAGTGAATAAACTCGCAGGTGCAGGACTCACGGGCGGCTCTACCGTAGAATATTTAGACTATGTAGTGTCATCCAATAACCACCGTCAGCCTATGCAAGCACGTAATGATGTCCGTATTCTTCGCTCGGCTGCCGACCCCGTATTTATGACTTGGGACTTATCTGACCACTTCCCAGTAATGGGTCAATTCCAATACAACCCATAAGGAAGAATAATGAAGCGCTTTGGGCTTATCGCTTTGGTGCTGAGTGTATTGGTGATCGGTGTGGTGATATGGTTGGGCCTTGGCTCATCATATGCCACATCGGGTCAAACTCAGGCATCCTCACCGTCCCTTACAGAGACTGCTCAACCCAGCAGTTTGCAAGAGAAGCTTGCCGCTGCAAACAATGACGAGTCAAGAATGCAGCAACAACAGCAACAAGAATCCATCCAAAAAATGATTCAACACTTTCAAAAAAACCCGGGCAATATCACACAATTATTAAACCAGTTACAGCAAAACTACCCTGATACCAACTGTCAGGCATTATTAAAACAGGTATTGGACGAATATCCAGATCAACAGTTTGCTCAAACTTTAAAACAATTGATAGAACGCCCACCACTGTACGAAAAAGAAATGCAAGCTAAAACCATGTCAACACAAATGACACCGCAACAGCGTTATCAGGAGATTTGGAACTTACGCGAACAGACTTTAGGTAAGCAAGAAACACAACTCGGCTTTGCTGAAGAAAAAGATTTTGCCAGCTATCAGTTTGCTTATGGTGAGCTCTTGAGCCGCGCACCGCACATGACCTTACAACAACGACTGAGTGAACTTTCACAACTACAGCAACAATATAAAAACCCGAGCAAAAATATTGATGGTCAAAGTGGTAGTTATGATAAAGCCCTTAAATTGGCTTTAATTGGCGTCACCGACCCAATACAGCAACAAGAAATTACCCAACAAATTCGTAACAGCTACTTTTCAGGCAAAGATGTAGTGCAATTGGCTGAACGCGAACAACAAGTCGCTCGACAACAACAACAGATCGCCAGTTATCAATCTGAGCTTGCTGCTCTAAACCAAGAAATGAACCAGCAAAAACAAAACTTAGCTGAAAGTGCATGGCAACAGCAATATCAACTCCGTCTAGAACAACTGAGGCAAAAGCACTTTAACTAGTGGCTTAAACGTTCATCATTCTCCACCCTAAACAAAGCAGCTAAAGCAAGGTGATATACCTCATGTTGCTTTAGCTGGTCCTTGTAAATTTCACTTCCACAATATGTCTAAGTTTGAATCAGTAATCTTAAAATAAAGAGTATTGCAACAATACCGAAAATATAAACATTATATTTCAATAATTTAAAATAAATTCAAATAAATTTTTAATTGAGATTCCACAATATTCCAGATTGAATACTTCTTTTTAATCGATCCGAGTCCATTGGAACAATAGTGTAAAATGTAAACAGGAACTCAATTTAATAAATTTAGGCTTTTCATTTACTTAACAAATCCATCTTTCATTTATCGGAATCTATTTGCAAAACATTCCAAAATAGATTACTTTTTACTCACTTTTAAAGCATTTTTAATGCTTATTTTCGGCTGTACTCCCCCTGTTTAATCACCTTATTTCTTTTAAAGGTTATGACATGCTTAAAATGATTGATGTTCTCGATCAACGTCTGGTGCAAAACTTTACTCAAGCTTTGCAGTCTCCTACCCCACAATTTGAAGAGCAACTGGATCAAGGTATTCTCAATGCATCAGACCTTGAATTAAATCATGCTGTTACTGCATTTTTTAATGAAGTTAATGCGATTGAAGCTGCTCAAGCATTAGATATTAGCGCTGACCGTATTCAAGCCCTGCAGTTAGGTGCATCGTTTAAAGATGAACAATATCTAGCTGATCTAAAGAAAATTGTGACGCTTTGCCTTGCACTTGAAACTGATGCTTTAGAGCAAGTTGAAGTTTCTGACAGCTTACAAGACTATCCTATGTAAGCTTGCAATCCCTTAAAAAAAGCGACTATTACAGTCGCTTTTTTTACATTCAAAATGAATGATTTAGTTATGCAGTCTTCATATAAGAAGAAATTATTCTATGCTTTTTTAAAGTTATTCTATATTGCAAAATCGCCACATACTTCAATCTATTTATTAAATTTCAAGTATTTAAATCAAGGTTGTCTGCTTATTTCAATTTAATATTTTGTTATCCATTTTTCTTTTTTTATTTTTCGCATACATAAGGTTAAAAGAATCCACAAATAAACTTATTTAAATGATGCAACATGGAAAACTTTAAACTACTGAGCACTTCACTGATTTTAGGTCTGATCGGCTCTTATGCCCATGCCGCTATTCCAAACACACTTAAACTCGATTATGCCTACTACGCACCAACCAGTCTTGTGGTGAAAGAACAAAAACTGTTAGAAAAAGCCTTACCTAAAACTGAAATTAAATGGGTGTTTAGCCAAGGCAGTAACCGCTCATTGGAATATTTAAATAGTGGCAGTGTCGATTTTGCTTCAACCGCAGGACTTGCAGCCGTACTCAGTCGTGCCAACGGCAGTCCAATCAATACCGTTTATATCCAGAGCCAACCTGAATGGACTGCTTTGGTGGTTGCTAAAAACTCCCAAATTAAAAGCCTAAAAGACTTAAAAGGAAAGAAAATTGCCGCAACCAAAGGCACAGACCCTTTTCTATTTACCTTACAAGCGCTGGATACAGTGGGTCTAAATAAACGCGACGTGCAACTGGTTCATTTACAACATCCAGATGGCAAAACGGCTTTAGAACGCGGTCAAGTCGATGCTTGGGCAGGCCTAGATCCACTGATGGCTTCGGCACAAGTGCAATCTGGCGCAAAACTACTGTATCGAAATATTGGGTTTAATAGTTATAGTGTGCTCAGTGTCAAAGAGTCTTTTACTCAGCAAAGTCCCGAAGCCATTGAAGCCGTGATTAAAGCTTATGAGCAAGCACGCAAATGGGCCAAAGCTAATCCAGAGAAACTGGCGGAGTTATTGGCACGCGAGTCCAAACTTCCGTTGAATGTCGCAAAATTACAATTAAGCCGTACCAATTTTGATCAAAACATCCCGTCAGCCAAACAGATTACCGCATTACAAAAGTCTGGTGGCATCTTGAATGAAGAAGACTTAGTCCGTAAAGGCACCAATGTTAATCAAGTCGTGACTCAGTTGTTTAAACCACAATATGCACAAAAGGTTGTAAGCAAATAATGACCAAGTCAGTCACGAGCTCTTTCACCCCTATTGAAGTGAAAAAGGGTTCCTCAGTTCAGTTGAAATTGAAGAGTGTTCTCAAAGCGATCACCCTTCCAGTGCTCTTACTGATTGCTTGTGAATATCTGGTTCGTGCAGGTTTTATTGAACCTTATTTATTGCCTGCACCTAGTAGTCTGTGGCAAACCTTTCTAGATTTATGTCAGGCAGATTTATGGATGCATGTCTGGACCAGTACATGGCGGGTGTTTTTAGGCTTTTTTATTGGGAGTGCTCTGGCGTTAATTTGTGCGATTTTGGTCGGGCTTAACAAACAGGTTGAAGCATTTTTAGAACCCAGTTTTTCAGCGGTTAAATCCATCCCAAGCTTAGCGTGGATTCCTCTACTTTTACTGTGGTTGGGAATTGATGAAGCATCGAAGATTACCCTGATAGCGATTGGCGCATTTTTTCCGACCTATACCAACACTGTCGCAGCGATTAAAGGGGTTGATCGCAAGCTCATCGAAGTCGCACGAGTCTATCGATTGAAGTACTGGCAGCAAGTGCAACAGATTATTTTACCTGCAGCATCTCCGGGAATTTTAACGGGACTGCGTAACAGTTTAAGTTTGGCATGGATGTTTATGATTGCAGCAGAACTGATTGCAGCGACACAAGGCATAGGCTACTTACTGAGTGATGGCCGAGAAACTTCACGTCCCGATATTGTGATCTTAGCAATTATTCTTTTAGCCGTACTTGGAAAATTCAGCGATGGCATTATGAAAGCCATCGAGACTTGGCTACTGCGTTGGCGTGACGTATTTGGAACATAAGGTAGAAAAAATAAAAGCGCATCAACTGCGCTTTTATTTTGAAGGGAACAATGAAATTATTGTGTCCACTGCCCTAAAGTGACGCGGTCATTACCACCATAATCTTTCACCGTACGGACTTGTTTATAGCCCGCTTCTTTAAAGATTTTCTGTACAGCGTCAGCTTGGTCATAACCATGCTCAAGTACCACCCAGCCATCAAGAGTTAAATGCTTTTTACCTTGCTGGATAATGACTCTTAAATCAGCCAAACCATGATCTGCCGCAACTAGAGCACGTTCAGGCTCAGTTGCTAAGTCTTGCATGTGATCATCATCGGCATCGATGTACGGCGGGTTCGAGACAATCACATCAAAAAACTTTCGATTCAGCGGTGCAAACCAACTGCCACACACAAAAGTCACATCATTTAAGTCATGCTTTTCTGCATTTTGCTGCGCAACAGCTAAAGTTGGCTCATAAATATCGGTCGCCGTAATGTCCCACGTGTCCCGTTCACTGGCCAATGAAAGCGCAACCGCACCTGTCCCCGTACCTAAGTCGACAATGCGCGCATCTTCAGGTAAGTCTAAACGTAGTACAGTTTCAACCAGTACCTCGGTATCTGGACGTGGAACTAAAGTGTCAGAAGTAACAATCAAATCTAGCGTCCAAAACGGCTGCGAACCTGTCACATAGGCCAAAGGTTCACCTGCTTCGATTCGTGCCAAGGCAGCAACATAGGCCTGCTCTTGTTCATCGGTCAGCACTTGATCTTTTTTCATAACCAAATCAAAAGAATCAATTTTGGTAATGTGCTCCAACAACCATGCATTCTCTTGACGTTCGTAACTCTCAGCTTCACCACGTAAAGCCAAAGCTTGGGCAATATTCATTATCCACCATTCTGCTGTGCAAGCATCGCAAGCTGATCTGCTTGATATTCACGATGTAAGCTATCTAATAGTTCAGTTAAATCGCCTTCCATAACCGCATCTAACTTGTATAAAGTTAAGTTAATACGGTGATCGGTCATACGACCTTGTGGGTAGTTATAGGTACGGATACGTTCTGAACGATCACCCGAGCCGACCAAGTCACGGCGCATTTCAGAAGTTGCTGCATCAGCTGCTGCACGTTTTGCATTTTCCAAACGTGAAGCAAGTAAAGCCATCGCTTTGGCTTTGTTTTTATGCTGCGAACGCTCTTCCTGACATTCCACCACCGTTCCTGTTGGAATGTGGGTAATACGCACAGCCGAATCGGTTTTGTTGATGTGCTGACCACCCGCACCTGAGGCACGGTAGGTATCAATACGTAAGTCTGATGCATTAATCTCGACCGTTGTATCGACATCAATTTCAGGCAAAATCGCAACGGTACACGCCGAAGTATGTACACGACCCTGAGACTCCGTTGCAGGTACTCGTTGTACACGGTGCGCGCCACTTTCAAACTTCAAGCGGCCGTAAACGCCCTCACCATTCACCAAACAAATAATTTCTTTATAACCACCGTGTTCGCCTTCATTTTCAGACAACACTTCAATACGCCAGCCTTGTGATTCAGCGTACTTGGTATACATGCGGTATAAATCACCCGAGAAAATAGCAGCTTCATCACCGCCTGTTCCCGCTCGAATTTCCAAATATGCAGAGTTCGCATCATTTGGATCTTTCGGAATCATTAAGATATTTAAATCAGCTTCTAAAGACGCAATAATGGCTTTATTTTCTTTAATTTCTTCAACAGCCATTTCCTTAAAATCAGGATCTGACAGCATCGCTTCAGCTGTTTCAATGTCTGCTTCAGCTTGTTTGTACTTGGTCCACACTTCTGTGATTTCACTTAAATCACTATGTTCACGTGACAACTGACGAAAGCGTTTGTTATCCGAAATGACTTCTACATCTGCAAGTAATGCTGTTAATTCTTCGTGACGGTCAGAAAGTTGATCTAATCGTAAACGTAACGATTCTTTCATTAGGAAAATATCTCAATATAAAGGCTGCAATACAGTTTCACAGCACCAAAAAATTTGCGCTTAGTTTAACGGCTCTATCACGCAAAGAACATCTTTATTCAATCCTGAGCGACGTTTACTTTATACACCTCAGTAGATTGATACACTTTTAAAGCGTGTTTATGCGCTTACTAACGCTTAAAAAATGCAAAACAGCTTATTTCATATACATCTTTTAAATAGGTCATTTCAGCTCAAAATTCAGAGTGTGAACTGCATCACTCCTAGGTTTATCCACATTTGCATGATTTTGGATAAATTTCATTCTGCTTATTCACATTTGTAATAAAACTGATACAAACAAGAAACCAACGGGTTTCAATTTAGTTTTAACTCTCCACAATTAACTGGAATCTTTTTGTTACATTAGCCACATCGAAAAAAGTAAGACAGTTCAACCAATGTTGGACATGGAGAAACACATGAAACTTAATACACTCTTAATGTCAGCAACATTAGCAACGGCATCTATGTTTACTGCAACTGCGTATGCAGACAGCACAACTCGCGTTGCAGCAGCCAGTGCTTTAGGTAGTGTTGCAGGGACAGCAATTGGTAAAAACATGGGCGGCACAACTGGTGCAACTATTGGCGCAGCACTTGGTGGTGCAGGTGGTGCAGCAGTTGCAAGTGACAAACGTCATCGTACTGAATCTGCTATTGGCGGTGCGATCGGTGGTGGTGCGGGCTATACCGTAGGTAAAAGCATGGGCGGCACCAATGGTGGCTACGTGGGTTCTGCATTAGGTGCAGCGGGCGGTGCAGCACTCGGCAACAAAATCTCAAAAGATAAACAGTATGACTCTTACCATGGTAAAAAATGGAAGAAAAAACATAAACACCATTAATTAGCTGCATCGTAAAGATGTCATTGAAAGCACCTTCGGGTGCTTTTTTATGGCACAGATTTAGACGCAATAACACTCTAGTCAAACTGGTAGAAAATACGAAGAGTCGTTACACAGCACTTACCAAAGCAACGGTTTCGATAAAGTTTCTCTTCATTATTCTTCCAACTTGTTTCGCTAAAGTGAAATCAAGACAAAATGAACATGCTCTTAGGAGTTTAAAAATGAAAATTAAATCAATTTTAATGAGTACCGTAATTGCAGCTTCTGCATTAACGATGACCACAACATATGCAGGTAATACAACCAATACCGCACTGACGTCTGCATTAGGTGGTGTTGTCGGTGCGGCGATTGGTAACCAAATGGGTGGACAAACAGGCGCGATGATTGGTTCTGCCATTGGTGGTGGTGCAGGTGCAGCCGCTTCAGCCAACAAACGTGACCGTAATGGTGCAATCATTGGTGGAGCACTCGGTGGTGCTGGTGGTTATACCGTAGGTAAAAACATGGGCGGTACCAATGGTGGATATATTGGCGCAGGTCTCGGTTCAGCGGGTGGCGCAGTTCTAGGTAAAAAAGTCTCTGAAGACCGTCGTTATGATGATGAATATGACCGCCGTTACGATGACCGTTATGATCGTCGTTATGACAGCCGCGGCTACCGTAACAGCAATTATAAATATAATGGTCGCGACTATCGTGGTGACAATGGCCGTCACTTGGGCTGGTACAAAAACGGGAAACGTTAAGCACCTATAAAATATTTTCAAATAAAAAGCACCTTCGGGTGCTTTTTATTTATCTCACAGTCGACACTCAAAAAAGACACTGTATCGTCTCTGCGATACAGTAGCTTACTTCTTTTTGCTTTAAACGTATGTGTGGCTGGTGCGGATCAACGATGTTGAATAGATATTTAGTTTTATTTTTAAATCAATATCTTATATAAAACAACCAGAATATCGAATAAAATCGATATACAAAATAACAGTTATATCGTATTATTTCGATATATAAAGCAAAACTGAGAAGTAGAATGCGCACGTTGTCCGAGACTCAATTTTCTATTTTAGAATTAGCTCCTGTCCGCGAAGATCAGACTGTACAACTCACCCTACAGCATAGCTTAAAATTGGCCCAACAAGCTGAGCGTTTAGGCTATAGCCGACTCTGGCTTGCGGAACATCATAATATGGATGGTATTGCCAGCTCTGCAACTGCGGTGCTACTCGGCTATTTACTCGCAAATACCTCAACCTTAAAAGTGGGTTCTGGCGGTATCATGCTCCCAAACCATGCACCACTGATCGTAGCGGAGCAATTCGGTACGCTTGCGACACTCTATCCAAACCGGATTGAATTAGGCTTAGGTCGAGCACCGGGTACAGACCAAGTGACCATGCGCGCACTTCGCCGTGGCCGTCAAGAAACTGAAGATCAGTTCCCACAAGATGTCTTAGAAATTTTGCATTACTTTAAAGACGCTGAGCCGAATCAGCGCATCATTGCAACTCCAGGGCAAGGGACACATGTGCCTGTATGGCTACTCGGTTCAAGTTTATTTAGTGCACAACTGGCTGCAAAACTCGGACTTCCCTACTCTTTTGCATCACACTTTGCACCGCGTATGCTGAAACAAGCGATTCAGCTCTATCGTGAAAACTTTGAACCCTCTGAATACTTATCGAAACCTTATGTGTCTATGGGTGTCCCGACGGTCGTTGCTGAAACCGATGCTGAAGCTGAATATCTAGCGACCAGTGCCTACCAACGAGTTTTAGGTCTTATGCGCGGTCAGAGTTTAAAGTTAAAAGCACCAATTGCCAGCATTGACGGTCTATGGTCACCTGCGGAAAAAATGTCGGTAGATAGTTTTTATGCCATGGCCCAAATCGGTTCCAATGGCACGGTGAAAGAAGGCTTGAAACAGCTTCTTTTAGAATATGATGTCGATGAGTTCATTTTCACCTGTGACATCTATGACACGGACAAACGTTTAGAAAACTTTGAACGTCTCATGCAGATCAAAAATAGCTAAGTACAAATGAAGTGAATCGCCTTATGCGTATTAATGCATACCCATAAGGCGACATACATAAATGAATAACTAAAATCTCAGCCGATATCTAAAAAATCCTTAAAACCCTGCAAAAACTGCTGATATGTCTAGGGTCTGTTGAGAATTACCGAGAGTTAATTAAACTCGCGCACAATTGAATCATGGCTTCAAAACTCGTATCTGTTTTACAACTACGCATCGCTATACGTTTAAATTCTTTTAACTTACAGAAATAGTTTTCAATGAGATGACGCCATTTATACATAATCGTATCAAATGCTCTCATTACTTTTCGATTAGATTTAGGTGGGATCACCACTTTCACTTTACGTTCATTGAGTTCTTGGATGAGCCAATCTGCATCAAATGCTTTATCAGCCAGTAATGCTTGAAAATCAACATCTTCAATTAAAGGTTTGGTTTCTACTAAATCGTGATATTGACCAGGCATTAATCGAAATTTAATAAGGTTGCCTAGACTATCCACTAAGGCAAGAATTTTACAGGTCATTCCACCTCGAGATTTACCTATAGACTGTTTGAAAGTCCCCCTTTTGCACCTTGCCCATGTCGATGAACTTTAACAATCGTTCCATCAATCATGGCGTATTCCAAATCAACATCTTCATTTACAGATGCAAAAATATTTTCAAATACACCAGCTTTCACCCAATCACGGTATCTTTTAAAGACGGTATTCCATTTACCAAAATGAGGAGGTAGATCACGCCATGGACTGCCTGTACGGGCAATCCATAGGACTGCTTCTAAAAATAATCGATTATCTTTTCCACTACGACCTCGATCGGTCACTTTACCTAGGCAAAAAGGTTCCATTTTTGCCCATTGGGCATCGGTAAGTATGTATCTATCCATAGTACTATTGTAAATTAATCAGTAGCATTTGTTAATTCTCAACAAGCCCTAGACTAAAGTTAGCGTGACTGCTCAGACAATTTATCACTTTGCCTTTTAGAGCAAAAGCACTAAAAATCATAAATTAAGGAAAGACGATAAAAAACAATTAAGGATAGAACATGGTCAATTTGCATTCAACAGAAAACATATCTGGTTTATTTCAAAACCATCCCGAATATTTTCAGCATTTTAAAGGACAACTGATTGCTGCTTCAGAAATTAAACAACATACTTTTGCCGAGCAACGTGTCGCCATTATTGGTACCAACCAGCATACAGTAACTGCCCTCGAATCGATTTGTCAGGTCGCTCAATCGGTCTGTGTTTTTCAAAACGCACCGCAATTCATCTTGCCAAAAACAGAGAGCGGAATTCAGCGTTTAATCCAACATCCTTTGGTTATTAAGAACCGACGCCTATTTAATACACGCATCAAATGCCTACTGGCCCTACGCTTTTTAGAAACCCAAGTTCAAGACCCATGGCTTAGACATCAACTCAAACCTAACTCCGCTGCCGATAAACTTAAATTTTTCAAGTCCGATCATTATTATCACGCCTTACAGCGCGACAACTGTAAGCTAATCACTTGGCCAATCGTCAAAATTCGAGAACATGATATTCAAAGTTTAGATGGAGCTGAATATCTCGTCGATGTGATCATTACCACCTATAGTCATTAACCGTATAGGGTAAGTTTATACCCACTTACCCGTTGTTTATTTCGTCACACCTGTATACCGATAGCCTGTATTTGAACGCTGATAACGTAAGTACTTTCCAGTCGGTCGACTGTTTTGATCCAATAAAGTGATATCAATCTTGTTTAAGTCTTTTGAAACACGAATATATGAACCGCGCTGCTCTTCGTCATAATGACAGTCATAATCTACTTCAATTGAACTTAACTGCTGTTTTTTGGTCTGAAAAACTGGTGTTGCTGTCAAAGCTTGGGCATGCATTTTAAAGGCTTGAATTTGATAGAGACCGTGACAACTATCGCCTTTGTAATAACTTTGAATCAGATAAATCGGCTGTGCACCCCATTTCAGTTGATCAATCTTTAAAATATAGCCTGTTTCTAAAGGCTGAAGTTTAGTGGAATTGCTCGATTTCATCTGCACATAGGATGAAAATTCACCCATGGTACCGCCACCACCTACATCAAAGGTATAGAATTTAAGCAGTTGGTCCGGTGAGGCATTAATCTTTAGTCTAAGATTTTCAGTCAATTTGGGGAAAGAATAAGCATAACTTTCTGCATTTTCACGGATTAAATCAACCACATCATTTTCGATCTGTTGATTCACTGCATAAAAATCTAGCGCTGCATATTTTTGATCAATGGCCTGCTCAGCCTGCTGAATTGATATATTTTGCGCATATACAGCCATATTAAAATGAGCAAAACAAAATACACCTAATAGGCATTTTGATATTATTTTCATTTGATCTAATCTGTATTTTTATATTGATCAACATTATAAAGCATCATCAATATGAGGCTTTATAATGTAATGACAATATCAACCAATGCGACGTTTTAAACCCGTCATTTGGAGTACACGAGTTGAAATTTCTTCAATCGACATTTCCGAGACATTTAAGTATTTAATCCCTTCAGAGATATAAATCCCTTCAATTGCGCGAAGCTCCATTTGACACTGGCTGAAGCTTGCATAACGGCTATTGGCTTTACGTTCAGAGCGAATAGCAACCAGACGTTCAGCATCAATCATCAAACCAAAAAGCTTCTGCTTATGTGCGCGAAGTACCGCAGGTAAACGGTTGTCATCCAAGTCTTCTTCTGTCAATGGATAGTTTGCTACACGAATCCCAAACTGTAATGACAAATAAATTGAAGTCGGTGTTTTACCCGAACGTGATACCCCAATCAGAATCAGATCGGCCTTGTCATAGTGGCGTGTACGTGCACCATCATCGTTATCCAAAGCAAAATGCACCGCATCAATACGTGCTTTATAAGACTCCGAATCGGTCACCGCATGGGTCTGTCCGACTAAAGTTGTAGGCGGTGTTCCCAACTCTTCAGACAATTTACTAATAAGCCCCTCAAATACATCAAGATTTATAGCATTTGCAGTATTAATAATGTCACGCACGTACGGGTCGACTAAAGTGTCAAAAACCAGTGGCTTTTGTCCGTCTTGTTGCGCCCTTAAATTGATCTCAGCAACCACATTTGTAGCAGCTTCTTCAGAGCTAATATAAGGAATAATATGAATGTCAAAGTCAACATTTGGAAACTGCGCCAATAGCGAGTGCCCAAGGGTTTCAGCGGTAATTGCAGTACCATCTGATACAAAAAAAACACTCCGCTTAAATTGTTTACTTCCTGACATTAAAATTCTCCTCAAAAATTTGTCTTAGTGCTATATAATCTTTATAGTAAACCGATCTTACATGACTGTCGCTTAGTAAAATCAAAAAGCTAAGTAGATTTGTTATAATCTGATGCCAAGATAGTGATTAAATACTGCAAAAGTGGAGTAACAACTTTGGAAGCGCGCGTAATTGGTCTAGAAAAATTAGGGAAACACGACGTTGAACTTGTAGGTGGGAAAAACTCATCTTTAGGTGAAATGATCAGCCACCTATCAAATGCAGGTGTATCTGTACCAGGTGGCTTTGCTACTACAGCTCAAGCATATCGTGAATTTCTCGAGCAAAGTGGCCTAAACGCTAAAATCAATGCAGAGTTAAAAGTCCTCAATGTTGATGATGTAAATGCTCTTGCTGAAACAGGCGCGAAAATTCGCCAATGGATTGTAGATACCCCACTTACGGCAGAACTCGAACAAGAAGTTCGTAAAGCATTTGCAGAGCTTTCAAACGGCAACCCAGATATCGCGGTTGCCGTTCGTTCTTCAGCGACAGCAGAAGATTTACCAGATGCTTCTTTTGCAGGTCAACAAGAAACCTTCTTAAACATTCGCGGTATCGACAACGTATTGATCGCGATCAAAGAAGTATTTGCATCACTGTATAACGACCGTGCAATTTCTTACCGCGTACACCAAAATTTTGCGCATGATGTTGTGGCTTTATCTGCTGGTGTTCAGCGTATGGTCCGCTCTGAAACTGGTGCAGCGGGTGTAATGTTTACACTCGACACTGAATCAGGTTTCCGTGACGTAGTTTTCATCACTGCATCTTATGGTTTGGGGGAAATGGTTGTTCAAGGTGCAGTAAACCCTGACGAATTCTACCTCTCTAAACCCCTTTTAAATGCAGGCAAGCACGCTGTCCTCCGTCGTAATCTGGGTTCTAAACACCAAAAAATGATTTATGGCGAAGAAGCATCTGCAGGTAAATCAGTTGTTGTGGTTGATGTTGAAAAACAAGAGCGTCAACAATTCGCATTAAACGACCACGAACTACAAGAACTTGCAAAACAAGCGCTGATCATTGAAAACCACTATGGTTCTCCAATGGACATCGAGTGGGCAAAAGATGGCGATGACGGTCAAATTTATATCGTTCAAGCGCGCCCTGAAACAGTGAAGAGCCGTGAAAACGTCGGCACCATGGAACGCTACCTTTTAAAACAAAAAGGCACTGTGATTTGTGAAGGTCGTTCAATCGGTCAACGTATCGGTTCTGGTAAAGTACGTATTGTTACGTCTATTAAAGAAATGGACAAAGTACAAGACGGTGACGTGCTTGTATCTGACATGACTGACCCAGACTGGGAACCAGTAATGAAGCGTGCCGCTGCAATTGTCACTAACCGTGGTGGTCGTACTTGTCACGCAGCGATTATTGCGCGTGAATTGGGTGTTCCAGCAATCGTCGGTTGTGGTAATGCAACTGAAGTTCTAGTAGACGGCCAAGATGTAACTGTTTCATGTGCTGAAGGTGATACAGGTTTCATCTACGAAGGTTCTTTAGATTTCGAGATTCAAACCAACTCAATCGAATCTATGCCAGAACTTCCGTTCAAAGTAATGATGAACGTCGGTAACCCTGACCGCGCATTTGACTTTGCACAAATTCCAAATGAAGGGATTGGCCTTGCACGCCTTGAGTTCATCATTAACCGTATGATCGGTGTTCACCCTAAAGCATTGTTGAACATTGACAGCTTGCCACGTGAAACACGTGCTGCGGTCATGGCACGTACTGCGGGTTATGCATCTCCAATCGAATTCTATGTTGAAAAACTGGTTGAAGGTATTTCTACCCTTGCTGCAGCATTTGCAGACAAACCTGTGATTGTTCGTATGTCTGACTTTAAGTCAAATGAATATGCAAACTTGATCGGTGGTAAGTTATACGAGCCTGAAGAAGAAAACCCAATGTTGGGCTTCCGTGGTGCAAGCCGTTATGTGTCTGACAACTTCCGTGACTGCTTCGAATTAGAATGCCGCGCGTTGAAAAAAGCACGTGACGAAATGGGCTTAACCAATATTCAAATCATGATTCCTTTCGTACGTACTGTACATGAAGCGAAACGTGTAATTGAATTATTGGCGTTAAATGGTTTGAAACGTGGTGAAAATGGTCTGAAAGTGATCATGATGTGTGAGTTACCAACGAACGCATTATTAGCTGAACAGTTCCTTGAACACTTCGATGGCTTCTCTATCGGTTCAAACGACTTAACCCAGTTAACGCTTGGTCTAGACCGTGACTCTGGAATTGTTTCTCACTTATTTGATGAACGTGATCCAGCCGTAAAAGCACTTCTTTCTATGGCAATTCATGCATGCCGTAAAGCAGGCAAATACGTCGGTATCTGTGGTCAAGGCCCATCAGATCACCCAGATCTTGCGCAATGGCTTATGGAACAAGGTATCGAATCTGTATCACTTAACCCTGACTCAGTATTAGACACTTGGTTCTTCCTTGCAGAAGAAAAAGTTCAAAAAGCTTAACTCTTTGATGCGAAAAAAAGACCCTTTCATGGGTCTTTTTTATATCTATTCTTTTAACGCATCCGCATTAAAACAAGCATATTGATACAAAATTTAGACTAAGTTTGGCATTCATGCAGCAATATCTTGATTGAGAAGAGATCGCATTGCGATAAAGCTAGAAGAAGCAGCATAATCCTTGCTACACTGTCCTGCATTTTGTGTAGTTTTGGTTAATTTCAGCTTGAAATTCTCTAGACTATCCGCATGTTTTATCATAGATTTTTATTTGTTTTTCATCTGAAACAAATACATTTATTATTTGAATATCCCAATTTATATTTTGAGATTAAGTTTATATGCAGATTTACTTGGCACGAAATAATCAACAAGCCGGTCCATATACCTTAGAGCAGTTGAATCAGATGCTCGCAAGCCAACAAGTTTTATTGACGGATTTAGTTTGGCATCAGGGTTTGCCTGAATGGAAAGCTTTAGGTGAACTCACCCAAGGAAAACTGGCGTATGAACCTGTAGGTTATCAGCCTCAACCCCCTATTCCTGAGCCAATGCATGCGCCAAATCAATTTTCACAACCAAACCGCCTAGCGGCAAAAGTTGCTCAACCTGAACTGGCATCGATAGGCACACGTGTCTTAGCCAAAGTCATTGATTTACTTCTTTGGCTCCCTGCCGCTGCTATTCCCTCGTTCTTTTTACAAGCAGATAAATTTGGTGAACTCACTGAAATTCAGCAAAAAATGCAAGCGGCTACTACAGCCACTCAGGCCAGTGAACTGCAAGCACAACTGTTCAGTTTGATTCCAACTGAAGCATGGACCACCATGGGAATTTACCTGCTGATTATGCTCGGTATCCAGGCCTTTTTCTTAGCAAAAAGTGGTCAAAGTATTGGCAAAAAAATTACCAAAATTAAAATTGTAGACGTAGAAACCAACGAAAAAGTCAGCCTTTTGCGTGTATTCACATTGCGCAGTGTTGTCTTTATTGTGCTCAATATGCTGTTCATGCCGTTTATTACCATCATCGATCACGTCTTTGGTTTAACTTCAAAGCGTCAAACTTTGCACGATAAGCTGGCGAAAACCAAGGTCATTAAGCAGTAATTTGACCATATTTAAGCTGAGGTTTGGCGCACCTCAGTTTTCCGCAGTTTATTGATATTCAAAATAAATCCACAAAGAAATTATAAAATTCCGAGTGAAAAATCGGTTTTTATAACAGTCATTTAAAGCATCTTTACGTATAGCTTAGTTTGTCGATATGAGGCATAATGCCCTACAACGTAGCGGTGTCTTATGATTGAGAAGTGTTTTTAGACTTAAAAAGAAACTTTTCAATCATGCTACACTTTATTCGCTATCCCAATTTTATTAGGGAATGGGACTCTTCACCGAGGTTGTAAAATGAGACAAACGATTTTAGCTGTATTGTCTTTATCTGCGATAGCCGCGCTCTTAACTGGGTGTGGTGGTGATATGGTACTTCTAAACTCAAAAGGTCCAGTTGCACAAGGTCAATCTGACTTAATGATGACTGCGATCTATTTAATGCTATTGGTGGTTATTCCATCAGTCGTAATGGCATTATGGTTTGGTTGGAAATATCGCGCGTCGAATAAAGATGCAGACTATAAACCTACATGGGCACACTCTACTGCAATTGAAATTGTAGTTTGGGGTATTCCTGTCATTATTATTGGTATTCTGGCTTGGTTAACTTGGTGGGGTTCACACAAGTATGACCCTTACCGCCCACTCGAATCTGATAAAGCACCTGTAAATATTCAAGTCATTGCAGAACAGTTTAAATGGATCTTCATTTACCCTGATCTTAACATTGCGACGGTTAACGAAATTCGTTTCCCTGAAAAAACTCCAGTTGCACTTAAAATTACCTCTAACTTCACGATGAACTCGTTCTTCATCCCTGCGTTAGGCGGTCAAATTTATGCAATGGCAGGCATGCAAACGCACTTGAATTTGTTAGCAGATGGAACTAGCCCAGCTGAAGGCTACCGCGGTTTCTCTTCAAACTATTCAGGCTACGGCTTCTCGCAAATGCGCTTCCGTGCTCACTCTGTAACTGACGCTCAATTCGCTGAATGGGTTGCTGCAGTTAAAGCAGGTAACGGTACAAGCATTAATCCTAAAGCTGTACAAAAAACAATTTTAGATCAAGCTGAATTTGAGTCTTTACGTGACGGTAACCGTGGTAAACACCAAATTGAAGTTTTGATTTCAAAAGCAAAAACTCCTGAAGAGAAGGCTGCTGCTGAGGCAATGAAGCCTTATCCAACTAAGCCACACCCTGTGACTTACTACTCTTCTGTAGAGGAAGGCTTGTTTAAGTCAGTCATCAGCAAATATATGAGCAACTATCACGGTGCTGATCACTCAGCGACTGCGGGTGCTCACGGGGCTGCTTCATCTGAAGCACATGCCGCTGTTGAACCTGCTTCATCAGTTGTAGGGGAATAAGACATGAGCTTCTTAGGTAAGTTAGGTCCGGACGTTATTCCGCACGATCCAATTGTACTGGTCACAGTTGCAATGATGATCTTAGGTGGTATCGCAGTTGTTGCTGGTATTACCTACTTTAAAAAATGGGGCTACTTGTGGAACGAATGGTTCACATCAGTCGACCATAAAAAAATTGGTATCATGTATCTTTTCGTATCGATCATCATGCTTTTGCGTGGTTTCGCCGATGCGATTATGATGCGTCTTCAACTGTTCCTTGCAAAAGGTGGCGGTGAAGGTTATTTACACCCAGAACACTACGATCAGATCTTCACCGCACACGGTGTAATCATGATCTTCTTCGTAGCAATGGGTCTAGTTGTTGGCTTAATGAACATCTCTGTACCACTTCAAATTGGTGCACGTGACGTTGCCTTCCCATTATTAAACTCTCTAAGCTTCTGGTTATTTGCTGGTGCTGCAGGCTTAATGATGGCATCTCTTGCAATTGGTGAATTCGCTGCAACAGGTTGGATGGCTTATCCTCCTCTTTCAGGTATCGAATATTCTCCAGGCGTGGGTGTGGACTACTATATCTGGGCACTTCAGATTTCAGGTTTAGGTACGCTATTAACAGGTGTTAACTTCTTCGTTACCATCATTAAAATGCGCGCGCCTGGTATGTCACTTATGGACATGCCGATCTTTACTTGGACATCTTTGTGTACAGCTGTATTGATCATTGCGTCATTCCCAGTGTTAACAGCAACAATTGCGATGTTAACGCTTGACCGTTACTTCGGTTTCCACTTCTTTACAAATGACATGGGTGGTAGCCCAATGTTGTATGTAAACTTGATTTGGACATGGGGTCACCCAGAAGTTTACATCTTAGTATTACCAGCATTTGGTATTTACTCTGAAGTTGTATCAACGTTCTCTCGTAAAACGTTGTTCGGTTACAAATCAATGGTGTATGCAACAATTGCGATCACAGTACTTGCGTTCGTAGTATGGCTTCACCACTTCTTCACCATGGGTGCTGGTGCGAACGTGAATGCGTTCTTTGGTATCATGACCATGGTTATTGCGATTCCTACAGGTGTGAAAATCTTCTCTTGGTTATTCACGATGTATAAGGGTCGTATTACCTTCACTACTCCTATGTTATGGACGCTTGGCTTCCTTGTAACATTCGGTATTGGCGGTTTAACTGGTGTATTAATGGCTGTTCCACCTGCGGACTTCCTTGTACACAACTCATTGTTCTTGATTGCTCACTTCCATAACGTAATTATCGGTGGTGTGGTGTTTGGTATGTTTGCCGGCATCATTTTCTACTGGCCGAAAATGTTTGGTTGGAAGCTCAATGAAGCATGGGGTAAAGCTGCGTTCTGGTTCTGGTTCTTCGGTTTCTACTTTGCGTTCATGCCACTTTATATCCTTGGTTTCATGGGTATGACTCGTCGTTTGAATACATATGACAACCCTGAATGGGATCCGTACATTGCTATTGCATTCTTCGGTTCTGTGTTAGTCGCGATTGGTATTGCATGTTTCGTTATGCAGATTGTTGTTGGTTACTTACAACGCAACGACAACCTCGACCTTACAGGCGATCCATGGGATGGTCGTACACTTGAATGGGCGACTTCGTCTCCTGCTCCGTTCTACAACTTTGCTCACCTTCCAACAATCAATGGTATTGATACGTTCTGGAATGACAAAGAGAATGGCGTAGCATATGCGAAACCTACTTCATACGAAGACATTCATATGCCAACGAATCGTGCTGCTGGTGTTGTGATTGCCATGTTCATTACTGTTATGGGCTTTGGTTTAATCTGGCATATCTGGTGGTTAGTTGTTGTGATGTTCATCGCTTCTATTATCAGCTTCATCGCGTCTTCGTTCACGAAGAAAGTGGACTACTATGTTCCTGCTGCTGAAGTTGAGCGTATTGAAAATGAACGTTACGCGATTCTTGAAAAACATTTGAAGAAGGACTAAGACAATGGCCGACGTACTTCATCACGAAAACCACGGACACGATGAGCATCATCACCACGATGATACTGACATCACCGTCTTTGGTTTTTGGACTTATTTGATGAGTGACTTGATTCTATTCGGTACACTCTTCATCGCGTTCGCTGTATTAAGTAGCCACGTTCCAGTAGGCACTCCAACAGCTCAAGATTTGTTTGGCGAGTCATTAGGCTTCGTTCTTACAGAAACTTTTGCCCTGTTGATTTCTTCTGTAACTTTCGGTTTTGCTGTTTTAGCTGCTTACAAGAAAGATGTTGCCAAAGTTCTAACTTGGTTAGGCGTGACATGGGTTTTCGGTGCGATCTTTATTGGTATGGAACTTTATGAGTTCAACCATTTAGCTTTCCATTATGAATATGTAAACTCATTGGGTGAAACTATTCATGGAGCTGGACCAACTACAAGTGCGTTCTTATCTGCGTACTTTACTTTGGTTGGTACGCACGGTATTCACGTAACTTCAGGTTTGGTATGGATGATCATTTTGATGATTCAGATCAAGAAATATGGTTTGACTCTTCCGAACATGCGTCGTTTAGCTTGCCTAAGCTTGTTCTGGCACTTCCTTGACATCGTTTGGATCTGTGTATTCAGCGTAGTTTACTTGATGGGAGTTCTCTAATGAGTCACGATCACAACTCTGCTGGTGCATCACACGGTAACACTAAGCAATATATGATTGGCTTTATCCTATCTGTTATTCTTACCATTATTCCTTTTGGTATGGTAATGGCAGGTGGTTTTGGCCGTGGTATTGTTATGGCGGTTATTGCAATTACAGCGGTTGCTCAGGTTCTAGTTCAATTAGTTTACTTCTTGCACATGAACTCATCTTCAGAGCAACGTTGGAACGTGATTGCATTTATCTATACAGTACTTTGTATTGCTGTACTTCTAGTCGGCTCTGTATGGATTATGAACTACTTACACTACAACATGATGATCTAAACTGATCGTCATGTTGAAAAAGTATTTATTCCTGACTAAACCAGGAATTCTCTTTGGTAACTTCGTTACCACTCTGGGCGGCTTCTTTTTAGCCGCTCAGGGGTCTGTAGATTTCCTCCTTCTTCTCATCACCCTACTCGGTACAACACTGGTTGTTGCTTCTGGCTGTGTCGTCAATAACGTCATTGATCAAGATATTGATCAAAAGATGGAACGGACGATGAACCGTGCATTAGTTAAAAAAACCATCAGTCCTTCCGTTGCTTTGGCATTTTCTGCTGCGCTTGGAATATTAGGTTTCGCCCTACTCTGGTTCTTTGTTAATGCTTATGCCTTTGGCTTTGCTGTACTTGGTTTTGTGGTTTATGTGATTTTTTATAGTCTATGGAGCAAACGCACATCTATTCACCAAACCGTGATTGGAAGTATTTCTGGTGCTAGTCCACCAGTGATCGGCTATACAGCTGTGACCAATGAATTTGATGTTGCCGCATTGTTGCTTTTCTTAGCATATGCACTTTGGCAAATGCCTCATTCATGGGGAATTGCGGTATACCGCTTTGACGACTATAAAAATGCAGGCATTCCAATTTTACCTGTAGCACGTTCAATTTTCCGCACGAAAGTTGAAAGCTTGATTTATGTCTTGCTGTTTGCTGCGGTGTTAAATGGTTTGTATTGTTTTGGCTATACCAATATGTTTTTTCTTATCACCTTTAACGCACTCTGTGCTTATTGGGTATATTTATCAATCATTGGTTTTAAAGCTGAAAATGATCAGGTTTGGGCAAAACGCTATTTCTTATATTCAGTGATTTTAATTACTGCATTAAGTTTTAGTTTTAGTTTTAGCTATGTCTCACCTGCGCCACATTTGCCGCTGTTTTAAAAAGATAGAGTTCTCTCTATCTTTTTTTATTTCAACTTATTCAATATTTAAGTCTAGTCTTTAAATTGTTACCATAGCAGACACAACAATAACTCATGCTCTGCAATGAAAATGCCATCACAATTTTTTAAAAAATCTATTTTTATTAGTCTATTCCCTATCACTCTTGCTTATAGCACGCACAGTTTTTCTGGTTTCGATGTTTCTTGCTACCCATCGACCAACATTCAAACCAATGCGTATACAGCCTGTGACAATTTGCCTGCGCTCACGCCCGCCAATGACAATCAAACCAATATGCTCCTACTCCTGAGCGACATGGGCTTGGCCAAATTGAATTTTAATCAGCCAAATAGTCCGCTTTGGGAAACTGAATATAGCAACGTACCATTTGCGGCTAAAACATTGTTTGAAAGCGCAACCAATAAACGACCGAATGCCCGATTAAAACCAAGCAATGAAAAAACACCCTACCAAGAACATTGCAGTAGTCTAGACAATGGTGCGGATCAATTTACCCAACAGGTGAAAGCCGACCAAAATCTCAGCAAAGTGGAAAAAGATTTACTGATTCAAGAAAGACAAAATATCTCGGCCTGTGACCGTGATCTTGCCCTCATCCAAGTCAATCCGAACTGGTCTATACAAGCACGTCAGTATGCGTCTTATTTAAATGCAACCATTGCCTTTTATAATAGTAACTTTTCCACAGCTACTAAAATTTACTCAGTATTAACTACGGTTGATCAGTCTTGGATCAAAGAAACATCACAATATATGTTGATCCGTAGCAGCCTCAATGAAAGTTATCAGTCGGGTGTCGGTGAATATGGTGACTTAAAAATCGATAAAGTAGATCAGACTTTACTCAAAAATACCTATGAGCATATCACGACCTACTTCAAACGCTTTCCTGAGGGAAAATATGCGGCAAGTGCACGCGGTTTACTGCGTCGTTGTTATTGGCTGAGTGGGAATACCGAACTCCTGACCAACGAACTCGCATGGCAAATCAATCATCCTGATTCCAAATACTATAATTTAGAGCTCGATAATCTAGCCTTTGAAATGGATCGCCATGTTTTTCAAAGCCGCTCATTCAATCCAAAAAATCTAAAAGATCCGTTCTTTCTGGCTATTTCAGACTTAATGCAAATGCGTCAGGCAACATCGGCAGAAGATAAAGTCTTAAGCTGGTCTGAACTCAACAACCAAAAAACACTATTTAAGAGTCAGCCAGAACTGTTCCAATATCTACAAGCCAATCACTTATTCTTTGTGCAAGACAAACCAGCCGAAGCTTTAAAATATTTGCCAGAACATTCCTCTAATTCAATTGATAGCCACCTTCAACTCAGTCAAATCTTGTTAAAAGGTCGTATTCTAGAGAAACTCGGACAAACTCAAAATGCACAGCAGTATTGGGAAGGTTTACTTAGTCAATCAAAAGGAGTTGAACAACGTGGCTTATTTGAGCTGATGTTATATCCACATTATACCCAACAGCAAAATGCCAGCGCCTTTATCGGTTCAAATGCTAAAATCAAACAAGCTTCATTGCAAAAAAGCTTTATTGAAAATGAAGCCAATGAAAAAAGCTTAATGCAAATTGTACAGAGCAAAGCATCAAATACAGATCAAAAAAATTTAGCTTTATATAAAACTTTGCAAAAATCATTGGTGCATCAAAACTTTAAACTGTTTAATCAAGCCTTTGTACTACTACCACAAGATGCTGCGAAGTATAAATATGACTCAGAAACATATCAAAACTATAAAAATCAACCGCCCCTTAGTGATTTCATTTGGGCAGGAACGCAAATTACGCCACAGATTCAATGCCCTGACTTATTCAGTCTGACTCAGAAACTTGAAAATTCACCTCAAGATTCAAAACTCCGACTTTGTTTGGGTGAATATGCGCGCTCGCCTCAAGGTTATAACATAAGCTATGTCACCACTTTAGAAAAAGAAACTGCTAGCTTCCAAGGTGCAATTTTTACCCGTGGCCAAGTGTATAAAGACATCATCAAATCCAGTTCTGTAGCCGATTTAAAAGCGTATGCACTTTATCGCTCAATCATGTGTTATTCACCAAGCGGGGTGAATGACTGTCAGGATGCAGAAGTTGAAAAATCTACCCGTAAACAATGGTTCGACCACATTAAACGCGACTATCCAACTACCGCTTGGGCACAATCTTTAAAGTATTATTGGTAAAACGTATATGTTGAAGCATATTTTTTCAGTTGTTATAACGTTGATCTGTATGCTGAGCATCATGGCTTGTCAGCCGAGTCAGCCAGCTTCAACATTTGGTTCGGTAAATGCCGAAGACTATGATGCATTTTGGATTTGGGGCAATATTTCAACTGCCCCTTACCTAAAAGTGGCTAAAGAACTTTATATTTTACAAGGTGAAATCCGTTTAGACTCCCAAAAACATCACTCTAAGCTTATACCGCAAGGCGTAAGCGTCTTAAAAATTCCTCAGCAAAAGGTGTGGCTAGTTTTTCGTAATTATCATTTAGACTGGCAGGGCCAAGAACTTACACAAATTTTAAAACGCGTTCAGCAATGGGAAAATGCAGGGAATCATATTCAAGGCATACAAATTGATTTCGATGCCAAAACCAAACACATTCACCAATATGCGCTATTCTTAAGTCAATTAAGAAAACAATTGCCGCAGCACTATCAACTCAGTATCACGGGTTTAATGGACTGGACCAATGTGACAAATCAGGAGACTTTAAACCTCCTGAATAACACCATCGACGAGTTGGTCATTCAAACTTATCAAAGTTCAACCACCATACCCAACTATGCAGCTTATCTAAAAAAAGTTTCAGCACTAAAACTGCCTTATAAAATTGGCATTGTTCAATATGGTGAGTGGCATAGACCGCCCAAGCTTGAAAATGATCCGAACTTTAAAGGCTATGTCGTCTTCCTTTTACGCTCAAAACCTCAAAATAATTAGGGCTTTTTAAGAGAAGTTCTTGAATTTGGCGAGCAAAGTCTCTAAAATTCCCCCTTCGCATCTAATGCGACACAACCTAGGTTGTGACTCCTTGCTTCTAACAACTTTTTTGTTAGGGGCTGTTTAAACCGTAAGGAGCTGACAATGCGTCATTACGAAATCGTACTTTTAGTACACCCTGATCAAAGCGATCAAGTCGTTGGTATGGTAGAACGCTACCTAACTCACATCAAAGAAGCTGAAGGTCAAATTCACCGTCTTGAAGACTGGGGCCGTCGTCAATTGGCTTACCCAATTAACAAGATCCACAAAGCTCACTACATTCTTATGAATGTTGAGTGTGGTCAAACTACTCTTGATGAGTTAGAAGAATTGTTCCGTTACAACGATGCAATTATTCGTAGCCTTATCATCCGTCGTGAGAACGCTATCACTGAAGAGTCACTATTGGCTAAGAGTGCTGAAGAAAAACGTGCGCGTAAAGCTCAACGTGAAGAAGCACAACACGCTCAAGACTCTGCTGAAGCATAAGGAGAACATCAATGGCACGTTTTTACCGTCGTCGCAAGTTCTGCCGCTTTACAGCTGAGAACGTTACGTACATCGACTACAAAGATATCGACACTTTAAAACAGTACATCACTGAAAACGGCAAAATTGTTCCTAGCCGTATTACAGGTACTAAAGCTCGTTACCAACGTCAATTAGCGCTTGCTATTAAACAAGCTCGCTATTTGTCTTTGATCCCTTACACTGACAATCATAAGTGAGGTTGAGCTGTGGATATTATCTTATTACAACGCATTAAAAACCTTGGTAAATTAGGCGATAAAGTTTCAGTTAAAGCTGGTTACGGCCGCAACTACCTTATCCCTCAAGGTCAAGCAGTAGCAGCTACTGAAGCTAACACTGCTGCTTTTGAAGCTCGTCGTGCTGAACTTGAGAAAGCTGAAGCTGATATTTTAGCTGCTGCTCAAGCGCGTGCTAGCCAATTAGACGAAGTTAACATCGTAATCACTGCGAAAGCTGGTGACGAAGGTAAACTATTCGGTTCTATCGGTACTCGTGATATCGCTGACGCGTTAACAAATGCTGGTCTTGAAGTTGACCGTGCAGAAGTTCGTTTACCGAACGGTGCACTTCGTCACACTGGCGAATTCAACATCGCAATCCAATTGCACCATGATGTTGTTGCTGAAGTTCTCGTTACTATCGTATCTGAGTAATTTCTTGCAAAAAAAAGAGCATGCTTTTGCATGCTCTTTTTTTATCTCTATGAAAAAGTAGTTTCTTCGCTCAGCTTAAAACTTTATCAGTCTGCCCCGTAAAATGCCAAATTTGAATATTATGGGTTTTATCCATAAGCCTTGAATTCAGCACACAGCAGCTGCATTTTTTGTTAAAGTGCATAGAGTTAAATGGCTGTAATTTTTTCCAAATTTACAGTGAAATTTATCTTAAGTTATCCCTCTTACTGTATTAAAATCAGGGCGTTATATGTCACAGGCGAATGCCACTGCTCAAAAGAGCTCATCGAAACAAGACAATAAACCGAATGAGTCAGGGCAACTGAAAGAATTCCGTACACCTCCGCATAACTTAGCATTGGAACAAGCTGTACTTGCCGCTTTAATGACGGTTGCTGAATCCTTTGAACAAGTTGGCGATGTACTGACTGAAAATGACTTTTATGCGACGCGCCATAAATATATTTTTCGCGCCATTGCGCAACTCTCCAAAGACAGTTCACCCTATGATGCGGTTTTAGTGCATGACTGGCTCACCACACAAAACCTACTCGATGCGGTTGGTGGTGAAGAGTACCTGATGCAATTGATGGCAGACTCCCCGTCTAGTTTCTATAACATGGAAACTTATGCCACCAAGATCAAAGAATTTTCAACTTTGCGTAGCATGATCAAGGTTAGCTCTGAAATTTTGCAAAATGCCTATGACACCAAAGGTCGTAACGTGAGTGAAATTTTAGATTTGGCCGAAACCAATATTTTCTCTTTGGCAGAACAACACAATAACAATGCCAAAGCTCAAGGGCCTAAAGCCATCAATACAGTTGTAGCTGATGTATTTGATAAGCTGAATGAGCTGTCGCAAATGGAAGGCAGCATTACGGGTTTAACCACAGGCTTCCTTGAGCTCGACAATAAAACCTCGGGCATGCAAGCAGGTGATTTGATTATTGTTGCAGCTCGTCCATCGATGGGTAAAACCACTTTTGCCATGAATTTGGTGGAAAGCGTGCTGTTTAATAATGACCTACCTGCCTTGGTTTACTCCATGGAGATGCCAGCCGACTCCATCGCCATGCGTTTGATCTCCTCTTACGGGAAAGTCCATCAGGGACATTTACGTTCAGGTAAACTCGATGGTGATGAATGGTCAAAAGTTACCGGCACCATTTTGCAACTGCAAGAGAAAAAGCTCTATATCGACGACTCCTCTGCTCTTCCACCTACAGAAGTTCGTGCTCGCGCACGTCGTATTGCCAAACAGCACGATGGTAAACTCGGCTGCATCATGGTCGATTACTTACAGCTGATGAAAGTACCAGGTATGGGTGATAACCGTGTCGGTGAGATTTCAGAAATTTCACGAAGCTTAAAAGCTCTTGCCAAAGAAATGATGTGCCCTGTAATTGCACTATCGCAGCTTAACCGTTCCCTCGAGAATCGTCCCAACAAACGTCCCGTGATGTCAGACTTACGTGAATCCGGTGCGATCGAGCAGGACGCCGACTTAATCATGTTTATTTACCGTGACGAGGTCTATAACAAAGAGTCCAAAGAAGCGGGCACCGCTGAAATTATTATTGGTAAACAGCGTAACGGTCCTATTGGTACCGTTCGACTTGCTTTTGAAGGCCAATATACCCGCTTTAGTAACTTATCCCCTGAGTTTTATGCTCAGTACGATGATGAGGAATAATTAAAACCTCATCGTCGCCCTTCCATGACCCTGTAGGAGTAATTAGGGTGCGTCAAGCAACAGTTTATATTGATAGCCAAGCGCTGCAATATAATTTAAACCGTGTCAAACAACTTGCCCCAAACGCGAAAATCGTCAGCATGGTCAAAGCCAATGCTTATGGACACGGAGTCAAAGACTGTTTAGCAGCCTTAAGTGAAACCGATGCCTTTGGCGTCGCCTGTTTAGAAGAAGCATTAGAGATTCGTGAACTCGGCTTTAAACAGCCGATTACCCTAATTGAAGGTGTTTTCTCAGCAGATGAAATGCAAACCGTCATTGAACAAAATATCGAGTGTGTGGTTCATCAGCAACAGCAAGTCGATTGGTTAATCGCACATAAAACCGCGTATATCGCACAAAAGCTTAAAGTATGGGTCAAACTCAATAGCGGTATGAACCGTTTAGGCTTTAAAGTTGCCGAAATCATTGATGTTATCAACACTTTAAAAGCAGAAGGCTTTACATGTGTCCTAGCAATGCACTTTGCCAATGCCGATGCGGATCACCCACTCAATGAGCAGCAACGTGCGCAATTTCTACACATCAAAGAAGCGTGTTCACCAATTTTAGCCTCATGTTGTAACTCAGCTGCTATTTTTAAATGGCCAGAACTTAATTTTGATTTTGTTCGTCCCGGTATCATGCTTTACGGTGCATCACCTTTTGCCAATAAAAATGCACACGACTTGGACTTAAAGCCAGTTATGACTTTCACTGCGGAAATTATTGCATTAAATACCATTCAAGCAGGTGAAGGTGTCGGCTATGGTTCACATTTTGTCGCCAACCAAGAAACTGAACTGGCCATTGTTTCGATTGGTTATGGAGATGGCTATCCACGTGCATTTCCAAAGCAAAACTATGTTGCTATAGATGGTCAGGCAGTAGCTGTTGTGGGCCGAGTGGCGATGGACATGATTGCTATCGATGTGACGGGTTTAAACGCCAAACTCGGTACAAAGGTTGAGCTCTGGGGTGAAAACCGCTTAGTTGACGATGTTGCGGAAGCCAATGGAACCATTGGTTATGAGCTACTTTGCCGGTTAAGTAATCGCCCTATACGTAAGCAAATCTAACAAAAAAAGCCCAAGTTCTACTTGGGCTTTTTTCAACACAAACTCTCATCAGACTGGGCATCGTAAAGGTCTTGTAACAACTGATCAATTTGTTGTTGACTCATACTCTGCGGTTGAAATGTTGCAAAACCCATCTCACGCATTTTGGTATGTACGCGACTCATACGTTGCACATACTTCATGCCCCAAGCTCTAAAATGTGCCGCGTGAATGGTTTTCGCCTCAAAGACTTTGATATCTTTATGTCTAGGGTCTTTCAATAATTTCGACATTAATAATTCTAAAGCAGCTTCATCCCCTTCTAAGCACTGGAAATAATGCTGATCAGCATAATAAAGAACGCCTGAAATATTATGTACTGTATTAAAATCACATGCTTCGCTTAAAATGTCCCGAACATCTTGAAGAAGCTGTACATGATCCGAAGTTGAAGTACTTGCATAGCAAATTTGCCGCATAGACTTCCCCAATTGATTGATTTCATTATTTTTAGCATCTAACACGTTTATACTAAATAGTCATCCGTCGGCTTTGCCAATTCTTGCAATCCTTTTCTTAAGGTATCAGACCATTGCTTACTGATGCTTGAAAAATACGGATCCTCTTCATCAATCCGCTTACCCACTGGAATATGTAAACTATCTCTCGTGTACACCAAAGCATCTAAGGGCAAACCTACAGAAACATTGGAACGTAAGGTTGAATCAAAAGAAATCAAACTACACTTCACCGCTTCGGCTAAAGGCATGTCATACCGTAATGCACGATCTAGAATCGGCTTGCCATATTTACTTTCACCAATTTGAAAATACGGCGTATCTTTGGTCGCACAAATAAAATTCCCCTGCGGGTAGATATTATAAAGTTGCATTTCTGCCCCTTTAATTTGTCCACCGACCAATAAGCTACAGTAGTAATTACTCTGTTCCTGCGTGTCCGGCGCCATATCCGCCAATACTTTTTTCAAAGTATGTCCAACCAACTCAGCCGCTTCGAACATGGTATTGACACTATATAAATTCGGTTCTTGGCTTAACTCCAGATGATTTTTTAAATGTCCAATCACCGCTTGGGTCGTTGCTAAATTTCCTGAGGTTTGAATCGCAATAAAGCGTTCACCCTCCACACCGAAGGTATACAGTTTCCTAAACACGGATATATGGTCTACACCTGCGTTCGTACGTGTATCACTTATAAAAACCAAACCATCTTGAAGACGAAGTGCACAACAATAGGTCATAGAACATCCTTTTTCAGCTAAACCTTAACAACTTAAAACTTGTACCATGGAATGCATCGATTCCACCCCACCTTTTTCACGTACGCCACGAACGGGAGCCACATCCCAATAATCGCGCCCAATAGCTACATAGATATGTGACTGTGGTTTGAACAATTGATTACTGGTATCAAAACAATACCATGCATCATCAATATACACCTCGGCCCACGCGTGACTGGCGAGGTGTGAAGTTTCAGGCACATGCAAATACCCCGATACATAACGTACTGGTAAGCCAAGATGCTTACACATGGCAATAAAAACATGACTATGGTCCTGACATACGCCTTGCTGCCCATTGAATGCATCGATTGCCGAAGTGAGTACCGAGGTTTCAGCAGGTACATAAGGAATATGCGCTAAAACTGCTTCTGACAGTTTCATCAAATTTTCCCGATCCAGCTCAGGCACATACTGATGTGCAAATGCCTTCATTTCGGCATTGCACTGAGTATTGGGCGTCGGTTGTAAAAATAAATTGGGATTCAGACGATCTTGGATGCCATGTTCTGCCAAGCTATTAATTTCAACAATGCCCTGTGCCATTATGGTCAGCTGTTGATACGCTTCACGTTGCGAACTGGTAATCCAAATATTTTGGAAGGCATCCCGTTTTTCTTCACGCTCTCCTGGCACACTCACATGCCAGTGACATACCTTTTGGTGTGAATTATTCGTGGGTGTCATTTTGATATATTGAATGCTATTCAGGGCCAATTCACTGTATTGATAATGCGTTTGGTGATTGATCATAAGTTTCATACATCAACCTCAAACAATTGTTGAATATAATCACTAAAATGATAAAAATTCATCGCATCAGGTTGAGATTTGAGCTCTAGCCAAGCCTGTGCCAAATTTAGCCAGCCCACTTCTTTTAACAACATGACGATGTTTTCTATTTCAACTAAAGTATTTTGTGCATCTTGTTTTAGACGAATTTGGCGGTCGAGCTGCTCAATCATTTGCCCCAAACTAAAGAATAAAAAGATATCACTGGCTTCAGACTCAAGTACATCCTGACACTCTCCAACCACATCACAAATGTAAGCGGTGTTTTCTGTGGCATTTTTAATAAATTGATTCAGTTCTGCATACGCTTTTGCAGATAAAATTCCACGCAAGTCTTGAACATTACTCTTAGCACTTTGAAATTGCTGGTTAAATGAAGCAGGATTGTTTGGATTTAAAATCAACTCATTCAATGAACACGCATCAAAAGCAGGCAAACAAAATGCATGCGCATAATCCATTGCAGGCTGATCTTGGGTAAAAGGAAACTGAGCACACAAATATTGAGTACGTGTTAAATAACGCCCTAACCAAAAAATATTTTCAGCATTGGTGCTTAATAAAATCATAGTTCTACCCTCATATTTGTTTATTTTATGAATGTAAGTTTTCCACGACCCAAGTGTCTTTAATTCCTCCTCCTTGGGATGAGTTGACCACCAACGAACCTTCTTTCATCGCAACACGTGTTAAACCGCCAGGGACAATTTCGGTACGATACGGTGAACTGAGCACAAACGGTCTAAGGTCAATATGACGCTCAGACACACCCGATTCAGTCATGGTTGGACTGACAGAAAGCTCTAAAGTAGGCTGGGCAATATATAAATGCGGCGTCGCCATGAGCTTATCTCTAAATTGCTCAATTTGACTTTTACAGGCTTGCGGTCCAATCAGCATACCATACCCACCCGAACCTTGCGCCTCTTTGACCACTAACTGCTCAAGGTTCTCCAGTACATAAGCCAAATCTTGCTTGTCACGGCATTGATATGTCGGAACATTTTTTAAGATAGGTTTTTCACCTAAATAGAACTGAATCATTTTATCGACATAAGGATAAATCGACTTATCATCCGCAACCCCTGTGCCTGGTGCATTCGCAATAACCACGTTATGACTCAGATAAGCCGACATCAACCCTGCGACACCTAAAGTGCTATTCGGCATAAAGCACAGCGGGTCAAGGTATGCATCATCCAAACGGCGGTAAATCACATCTACCCGTTGACGGCCACGAATGGTTTTGACATAGACCTTATCATGCTCTACAAACAAATCGCGCGATGTCACCAAAGGCACATCCATTTCACGGGCTAAAAAGGCATGTTCATAATAGGCACTATTAAAACGCCCCGGTGTCAACACCACGATGAAAGGCTGATCGACATAAGCATTTTCAGCCAAGATTTGTTTAAGTAATTGTGGGTATTGTTCTATGCCTAAAATATGGTTCTTCTGCATCAAATCTGGCATGAGTTTTTCACTAATCTTACGACTTTCAAGCATATAAGACACGCCCGACGGCGTTCTTAAATTATCTTCAAGTACATAAAACTCACCCTGCCCATCACGGATAATATCAATTCCACTAATTTGGCTATAAATCTGACCTTTTAAATGGTGCTCATACATATGCGGTTGATAAGCTTCATGCGTCAAAACTTGCAGTTCTGGAATAATTTTCGCTTTAAGAATGTCTTGTTGATGGTAAATATCATGTAAAAATAGATTTAAAGCTCGCACACGTTGTGCAGAGCCAAGGGAGATTTTATTCCATTGTTGTTTAGCGATCACACGTGGAATTAAATCATAAGGGATGGTGCGCTCAATGCCCTCAGATTCACCATATACAGTAAACGTAATACCTTCATATAAAAAATGCTGTTTGGCAATTTGGTTCAGTTCTTCGAGTTCTTCTACACTATGCTGTGACAACCAGTGCTCAATACGTGCACAAGCCTCACCCGACATCGCTTGGTCATCTGTCATTTCATTAAAGAAATTCGAGGTCATTTGATGAAACAATCCAACAGACTGGCTCGATAGACGATCATGAGAGTGAATCGGATTTAATACAGGAGAGTTAAGCTTATATCCGTCCAACATCGTATTTACATTTGTATCTTTATCTTCTTTAAACATACAAACCTCTCAATTGTTATCGATATGTAACCCATACGTAGCAATATCTATGCCATGGATTTCTAAAGATGCTTTGTTAATTAATCGATAAAAAACGCATTGCTTCAATTCTATTTCGCATTAAGTTGTGTCAAAAAATATAACTGAAAAATTTCAAGCAAAGCTTGCTTAAACGAATGAGTTTTCTTATTGTGTTCACATTCAAGTAAGTAATTTCGACTCCTATATTTTATTAAACTATGTCTATACAAGAAAAAGAAACGTCCAATAGTCTCTATCGCCAATGGCAAATTTTGTCTCGCCTTTCCTCTGGAAAATGGATGGGCACTCGAGAGCTGCAAGAGATTTTACAACGTGAAGGCATCGATATTACTTTACGGACCATTCAACGTGATTTAAACCAAATCTCTCAACGCTTTCCGATTGAAAACAATGGGGCTGTGCCTCAAGGCTGGCGTTGGCGTTCTGATGCTCCGATTCAAAGCTTACCGCACATGACCAGCTCTCAAGCGGTGACATTTATGATGGTTGAAGAACACCTTAAACATCTTCTTCCACCCAGCTTAATTGAAGAAATGAATCCATGGTTTGACTTAGCACGTCGTAGCCTCTCTACCCAAAACAATGTGCGCCAATGGATTAACCGCGTACGCATTGTGCCTGCGACACAACCGCTGATTCCCCCGATTGTGGAGAAAACAGCGCAGCAAGCCATCTATGAAGGACTGCTCCAAGACAAACAGCTGGAATGCGTTTATCAAGGCTTAAACCAAGCGGCTGAAGCAAAAACCTATACCCTCAACCCTCTGGCACTGGTTCAAAAAGGTGCAATTATTTATCTGATTTGTACCCGCCACGACAAAACCGATATTCAAACCTTTGCTCTGCACCGTTTCAAATCAGCGACGGTTTTAAACACACGTGCCTTGCACCCAGTCAATTTTGATATCGATGAATACATCGAATCGGGTGCATTAGGTTTCCGTGTAGACTTTTCAAAACCTACAAAAACCGTTGCACTTACCCTGACTATGACTGAAATAGATGCACTGTATTTGGAAGAAACCAAGCTCAGCACCAATCAGGTTTTAGAACCGCTTGGAAATGGGCAAATCTTGGTTCATGCGACCGTACCTTTTACCAATCAACTGGTGTGGTGGTTACGTAGTTTTGGCCATAAAATTACTCACATTGAACCCAAAGAAGTTCGTGATGCAGTTAATCAGACCATCACCGACTAAAATAAAAAAAGCCCCAAGTATTAGGGGCTTTACAGTCTTTTTGGTATTAGATATTTGAATTGCTTGGGTTTGTCGTTTTCATTGCTCATCTTGGTTTAATGCCTTCCCTAAACCAAGATAAGTGCGCTGTTTTTGGTGATTGATACAAACTAGCATTGGCATGCAAGCTCTCCACTGTTAAAACGGATCGATTTCATCGTCATGGTGTTGACCTCATGTTAAGAACGTAAAATCAATTTAAAGGATGGCGATACTTTTGTGAAATAACATGATTGGCTATTTTTATCTGTTTTTATCTTAAACAACTATTTTGCTTTGTTTATCTGCCAAAACAAAAAGCCAGCCTTATGGTTAGCAGGCTTATGATTAGGCCCTTGCATTTCCAATGTGGATTGCAAGAACCTTTCGACAGTAATCGTTACAAATCATCCGCTTTTATTTCTTCCAAAATTGCCACTTGCTACGTTTAGGTCGCTTTTCTTCAATACGCACCAATCCCTTGAGGGCTTCATTATTGATTCTGTCATACATTTTTAAATACTCAGGATTCAACTGCTCTCCGATATATTCAGGCGTATACGATGTACAAGGTTTTCTTAATGAGCGCTCATACCATTTTTGTGCAACGTCTAAATCGGCATTAAAATAGAGCCCTTTTTCATACAAATAGCCAATTTTACATTCCGCATATTGGTCTTTTTGATCAGCCGCTTTTTGAATCCAATACACGGCTTCTTCCAAATCTTTCTCAGTGTACAAGCCATTTAAATACCAATAACCCACTTGATACTGTGAGGAAGCTTCTCCTTTTTGGGCATTCAGTAAAAATAGTTTGAAGAATAGTTGTTTGGCTTCATCCATATGTAAAAATGAATCAATTTTTCTAATCTGCTCCGAAACTTGTTCAATCGAATAATTACGTGCATTTTTGAGAACGTGTTGAGCCTGTTGCAGTGGACTTTCTTCGGTAAAGGATGCGATTAATTGCATTGCTTCTGCCTGCATCTCATCTATCCCACTAATACGCGCAGCCAGTACCACATTTAAATGTTTTCGAGCCAATTCGAAGTCTTGCTCAACACCTCGTCCCTCTAAATACATACGGCCCAAACTTAAATCTGCCGCTATGACCTGACCTGCTACTTGTTGATACAGTCCAATAGCCATATCTAAATCCAGTGGTACACCTAAACCATGCTCATACTTATCCGCTAAATTATTGATCGCAACGGGATTACCCAGATCAGCAGATTTTTGATACCAAAATGCACACTGCTCGTAGTCTTGTTGTGTCCCGATACCATCTTGATACATCCAGCCTAAATGATAATAAGCATTTGCTAAAACACCTTTTTCAGTTTCAGGCGCTTGTAATGCAATTCGATGATACAGATAGAATGCTCGTGCCGAGTGAATCACATGTTCGCTCACCACGCCATAATTTGGATAAACTGAATTGACCAAGAAACACGTTAACCAGCCAAAACGATAATAAGCCGCCAACCCCAATGTGGCTGCCCAACAACCTTGTTCAGAGGACTGCTCCAAGAGCTGCAAACTTTTTTGTAAATCTTGTTCGGAGCCATGACCTCGTGCATAGCATCCCGCCAACTGATATAGTGCTATGCTATCCATTTTGGACGCGGCTTCTCGATACCAGTTAAAACTTCCTTCCAGACTTTTTTGTAAAATTCCACCAATGAATAATTGCTGCGCTAACTGACACATCGCAGGGGTATAACCCGACTGAGCAGATTGACGTAGTAAATCAATATAGAGCTGAAACTCACGCTCTTGGTAGGCTTGATCTGCCAAATAATATTGATAAATACCCCGATATTGCTCGGCTTTACCTCTAATTAATTGAAGGATTAACGCCCCATGTCCAGTTTTATACTCAGAGAAATACTCAATACGCTCAATCAATCCCAAACTTTTAGACACCTGCTCCAAGGGTAAAAACCATCGTGTAATGCTATAGAGTCCCGGAACATCTTTCATTTTCACAATGTCAGAAGATGGTTCAGGGTCATCTGGTCGGACTAAAGCTCTCAGCATCTGCATAGGAGATTCAGCTTGTGGTGGCATTAAATTCACCCCAACCACCTCACCATCATTGGTTTTAGCAACCTCCCAAACTTTCATAATGGCTTGATCAAATTGATAAAACTCACTACTTTGATTGAGCCAGATAACCACATCACCCGCGCAAATCTCTTCTCCACTTTTATAATGTAATGACATAATTCACCTTATTTTTTATTGTATATTTCCCCTGCACAGATTTTACCCAAAAAAAAGCCCGCATAAAGCGGACTTTTTCAATAACTTTCAAAGATTAAGCAGATTTTTTCGCTTGTGCATTTTTACGGATCGTAATCATGATCAATTGCACTGCTGCAGGTGTTACCCCCGGAATACGATTGGCTTGAGCCAATGTCTCAGGACGTACATCTTTCAATTTTAAAGTAATTTCACGAGATAAACCTGAAACTACATCATAATTAAAATCGGCCGGAATTTTGGTTTCTTCCAAACGCTTCATTTGCGCGACGTCTTCATGCTGACGGTTAATATAACCTGCATATTTCACCGCAATTTCAATTTGATCGCCGAGCTGCGCTGACACTTCAGAACCTGTGAGTTCTGCAATTTGAGCAAATGAAATATTTGGACGTTTTAACAAATCAATCGCAGAACACTCTTTCGATAAATCCGCACCTGTCATTTCAACAAACTTTTTACCCATCGGGTTATTTGGTGCAGCCCAAAGGTGTTGTAAACGACCAGTTTCTTGTTCAACGGCTTCCATTTTTTCACAGTAAGCTGCCCAACGCACATCATCCACCAAGCCCATTTCACGACCCACTGGCGTTAAGCGTTGATCCGCATTGTCTTCACGCAACATCAAACGATATTCGGCACGTGAAGTAAACATACGGTACGGTTCTTTCGTGCCTAGCGTAATCAAGTCATCTACCAATACGCCCATATAAGCTTCATCACGTTTTGGTGTCCATTGCTCTTGATCCCACGCACGACGCGCAGCGTTTAAGCCTGCTAGTAGACCTTGTGCACCCGCCTCTTCATAACCTGTCGTACCATTGATTTGACCGGCAAAGTACAAGTTATTGATGGCTTTGGTTTCTAAAGTAAACTTCAACGCTTGCGGGTTGAAATAATCGTATTCAATAGCATAGCCCGGACGTAAAATGTGCGCATTTTCCATCCCACGAATTGAACGAACCAGCTCAAACTGCACATCAAACGGAAGTGAAGTTGAAATACCATTTGGATAAAGCTCATGTGTATCTAGACCTTCAGGCTCTAAGAATACTTGATGTGAGTCTTTATCGGCAAAACGGTGAATTTTGTCTTCAATGGATGGGCAGTAACGTGGGCCCACGCCTTCAATGACTCCAGTGTACATAGGTGAACGGTCTAAACCGCCGCGGATGATGTCATGGGTTTTTTCATTGGTATGTGTAATATAACAATTCACTTGTTCAGGGTGCATAGATGCATCACCCATGAATGACATGGTCGGTGATGGGAAGTCACCCGGCTGTGGAATCATCACAGAAAAATCAACCGAACGCGCATCAATACGTGGTGGCGTACCTGTCTTTAAACGACCCACTGGCAAATTCAATTCACGTAAACGGTGTGCCAGTGAAATTGAAGGTGGATCACCTGCACGGCCACCACTTGATTTTTCAAGACCAACGTGGATTACACCGCCCAAGAACGTCCCTGCGGTGAGTACGACTGTTTTCGCATCAAAGCGAATACCCGTTTGAGTTACAACGCCCTTGACAGTATCACCCTCAACAATCAGGTCGTCTGCGGCTTGTTGGAAAATATCGAGATTTGCTTGGTTTTCTAAAGTGTCACGAATCGCGGCTTTATAGCGAATACGGTCTGCCTGTGCACGTGTTGCACGAACGGCTGCACCTTTACGTGAGTTTAGGATACGGAATTGAATACCACCTTTATCGGCAGCCAACGCCATAGCACCACCCAAGGCATCAATTTCACGCACCAAATGCGATTTACCAATACCACCAATTGCTGGATTACAGCTCATCTGCCCTAAAGTCTCAATATTATGAGTTAAGAGTAAAGTCTGTCGCCCCATACGTGCCGCAGCCAATGCTGCTTCTGTACCTGCGTGACCGCCGCCGATAACAATGACATCGTAAACTTTAGGATAATGCATAGTGGTAAAGGAGATTAAAAAATGATAACGAAAGATTATAGCAAATTTTCGATTGTAAGTTGACAGATTCCGTGGAATTTATTGTATATGCGGCGCTGTGCTGACTGCGCCAGCGCTAGGCTTATGTAATTTTACTTGCAGAGCAATAGCAAAAACTCAACAAAGGATGCGTTTTGTTACCTGAAAAGCCTTGTATTAATTTGATCATTTTTTATCCTATAAGTTGATCATACAACAACCAAAGGTAAGCATTATGAATAAGAAGATTCTTTTTTCATCCATTCTCTGCGGTTTATTTTTTTCGCCTTTTGTATCAGCCAACGACAAAGTTGAAAAAGTCTATGATAGTCAACGTTATCAACAAGTCTGTAAAGGCAAGTCACAAGGAACAGCGGTTAGTTTTGCCTATCGAGGCATTATTTGGAATGGTACCTGTGAACCTCAATTTTTCCCAAGCTCAAAAAATGCCAATATTCATGGTGATGAAGCTGAGTTAGCCAGCATTTGCCAAGGCGACTCAAAAGCGACATCAATCAATATCGAAGGTAAAGAAATCAAAGGCAAATGTGCCCTTGGTTTTGTAGCACCTAAACCAAGAATGTAATCAAAACAACTTAAATTTCATGCTGTATTGAGGGTAAAAAATAGTCCATTTTTTACCCTTTTTTCTACCTTGTAAATTATTGAATTCTGTATACACTCAAAAACACAAAAGATAAAAACGAATAAAAAAAGGTATTCCATGGATTCGGAATTGTTTACAGTTTTTTTGCCTTTGACTTTGGCATTGATGATGATGGGGCTTGGTTTACACCTACGCCCAGCTGATTTTTATCGCCTCACACTGCACCCCAAAGTCATTTTCATCGCGTTATTTTCACAGTTAGTGCTGCTAGTTGGCATTGCGTTCCTGATTTGCCAATTTTTAAATTTAGCGCCTATTTTCGCGATTGGTTTGATGCTCGTTGCAGCCTCACCGGGCGGACCAACGTCAAATCTATTGACCTATTTATTTAAAGGTGATGTTGCGCTCAACATTACTCTCACGGCTACAAACTCCATCATTTCAACACTAACCCTGCCTTTTATTATTAATTTTTCACTGATGTACTTTCTACAAACATCACAACCCGTTGACATGCCCGCCATGAAAATGATGAAAGTTTTTTTCATCACTTACTTCCAGTCAGCATGGGCATGTTTTTACGTTATTACTTCCCAAAACTCGCCGACAGATTAAACCGCCCAATGCGTATTTTGTCTGCGAGCTGTCTCCTTTTTATCTTTTTTCTCGCACTGTACTTAGAGCGACATAATTTTGTTGAATATGTGTTTGAGATTGGGCCAGCCGTAGCCTTATTCTGCTTCTGTAGCATGTTTATTGGTTTTTTTGTGCCACATCTGGCCAATATTCCAGAAAAACAAGCGTTGACCTGCTCCTTTGAGATCACCATTCATAACACCGCACTTGCCATTACGGTTGCCCTGTCCGTCTTAGGCAACACCGCCATGGCCATTCCTGCCGGTATTTATTCTATTTTCATGTTTGTATTTGCTGCGTTATTGGGCCTATTAATCTCGCGAAGAAATGACAGTCTATTGTTTAAGAAAGAGACCGCAGCTGAATAATTTCACGGTCATGATTTATATAATTTTAAGGAGAATATACACCTATGGATTCAGGAATTATCACTATTATGTTACCTCTAGCTCTTGCCATCATCATGATTGGCTTGGGCTTAGAGTTAACCCCGAAGGATTTTGCACGTGTGAGCAAACACCCCAAAGCAGTATTGGTTGCTTTATTTTGTCAGTTGGTACTTCTTGTTGGAATTGCCTTTGTGATTTGCAAAGTGCTCAACTTACCGCCACTGCTTGCCGTTGGCTTAATGCTATTAGCAGCTTCTCCTGGTGGCAGTACTGCAAATTTATTTAGCTATTTGTTTAAAGGTGATATTGCGCTCAATATTACATTAACAGCCATTAACTCCGTTATTGCAGCGTTTACCTTACCGCTAATTGTCAACTTTGCCATTCAGTACTTTATGCAGGATGGACAACACGTCAGTATGCAGTTTAGTAAAATCTTACAGGTTTTCTCAATTATTCTTATCCCTGTCTGTATTGGTATGTTGATTTGCCACTATGCACCCTCTTTTACCAAGAAGCTGAATAAACCCTTACGTATTTTTTCTGTTGTATTTTTGGTCTTAATCATTGTTGGCGCAATAGCCAAAGAACGCGCCCATATTCTGGAGTATCTGACTCAGGTCGGTTTAGCCACAGTCATTTTCTGTATTTGTAGTTTAATGATTGGTTATTTTGTACCAAGACTACTGGGGATCAACAGTGCTCAAGCACGAGCCTGTGCCTTTGAAATTGGCATTCATAACAGCACCCTTGCCATGACCATTGCACTCACCGTGATGGCCAGTACTACGATTGCCATGCCCGCAGCTGTCTATTCTATTTTTATGTATATCTTTGCTGCCATCTTTGGGACATTACTCAACCGTTTTGCCCCATCGGTTCAAACCAGTACAGAACAAGCCTAGAACACATGTAGGTCTAAGGATGCTTCGGCATCCTTTTTTATTTTGAGGAATGCTGTCGAACTGCCCCCTGTTCCGCTACAATATTTATTTATACATAAATATTAGGTTATTCCTGTGAAGTGGCTACAAATTCATATTACGGTTGATCAAGCGCAAGTCGATTTTACTGAAACCCTTTTAGAATCTTTGGGTGCAGTCAGTGTCACATTAGATGATGCAGAAAACCAAGACTTACTTGAACCACTTCCAGGTGAAACGCCACTTTGGAATAAAGTCATTGTGACAGGTATTTATGCGCAAGAAGACGATGAAGAAATTGATGTCAATGCATTAGAAACGTTTATTCGCACTCAAATGCCTGATGCACCGATGCGTAGCGAATTTCTTGAAGACCAAGAATGGGAACGCACCTGGATGGATGCCTACGAACCAATTCAAATTGCTGACAAATACTGGATTGTGCCTGAATGGATGGAAGCACCAGAACCAGATGCAGTGAACATTAAACTTGATCCAGGCTTAGCGTTTGGTACGGGGAACCATGCATCTACTTTTCTTTGCCTGCAGTGGTTAGGTAAAACTGATGTTAAAGATAAAATCGTGATCGACTATGGTTGCGGTTCAGGTATTTTAGGTGTTGCTGCTCTACTTCTAGGTGCAAAAAAAGTCTATGCCACAGACATTGACCCTCAAGCAATTTTAGCCACTGAACAAAATGCGGCGCTCAATGGCGTGGCTGAGAACCTTTATGTCGGCTTACCAGACGAGTTCAATTTAGAGCTGGCTGACCAAAAAGCAGATGTCTTTGTTGCAAATATTTTGGCAGGCCCGCTCATGATGTTAGCGCCTGAATTCGCAACTTTGGTCAAATCTGAGGGAGAGTTCGCACTTGCAGGTGTAATTGAAGAGCAAGTTTCTGATGTTTCTAGTGTTTATTCTGAGTTTTTTGATATATTAGAGGTCGAGAAACGTGATGAAAACTGGTGCCGAATCTCGGGTAAACGCCACACCCTTTAAATGAACCCTTAATACACTATGAGCGACAAACAAACCTCTTGCCCTAAATGCCTAACCATCTACAAAGTAAGTGTTGCACAACTCACTGTTGCGCAAGGTATGGTTTGTTGCCCAAAGTGTTCGATGACCTTTAATGCGCTCTCGCATTTAACCACGGGTCATACTTTTGACACAGGTGAGGAAAGATCGTCGAATCAGAATGACATGAGCATGTCTTCAAATTCAGCATTTTCCTCTCCTCGTGTAGACAGCATTCATTTTGATTTATCACAATCTGCTGCGCTTTCAATGTCGACATCAAATTTGCTTGATATTTTCAACCTGAAAGTTGAGCACTCCAACATTGACCTCAAAACCTATTTAAACAATTTAAACTATTTTAGTACCGACCCCATTGGTAACTATCCTGCCATGAATTTGGCAGACAACAATCCAGCGAAACCCCAAAAAAGCCCGATGTACTATATGCTTTGGGGTGTAATTAACTTCAGCTTATTGGCTTTATTGTGTTTCCAATACTTATGGTTTAACCCACATATCCTGAATAACAGCCCCGCATTAGGCGCAACCTATAATAAAATTTGTCTTGTACTGAACTGTAGCAGCCTACAAGAACGTTATAGTCTAATCAGCATTAATAAATTAAAAGTAAAACGTGTAGACGCACAGAAAACTCAATTTTCAGGTGAACTGATCAACTATCATGACACCAGTCTTCCCCTACCAGATCTTAAGGTCATTTTAAAAGTGGATGGTGAAGTCGATTCAACCTATCAACTACATGCAAATGAATATTTGATTGATAGTCTGGTTGGAATCAAACGAATTCCTAAAAATAGTCCGTTCAAATTCAAATTTAGCCTGCCAGTCAGCCGTAAAAGCTTCAATCATTACAGTTTAGAAATAGTCCAGCCCTAAAATTTAAAAAAAATGTAAAAAAAGTGAAAAAAAATGCAGTTTTCTTGCTCACTTTTTCTTAGACAATGGTATGATACCCGCCACAAAAGCTTAGTGCTGCAATCTCCTCAGTCTTTTAATACAAATAGAACATCAGCAAAAATGCGCGTTATCGAAATATCGCGTATTGAGCAGATTTTTTTGTTTAAAAAAGGTCGGTAACAAATATTTAACTATTGTTACGCTTATATTTCGACCAACTTAGCGATATTGTGGCATGCTAAATGTACAGTTTTAGAACTAGTCGTTTTAGGATCTAAAACGAAGTTCATTTTAATTTTAGACCACTTTATATATGTCACTTTACCCAAGTGATATTTAGATTTTCGGATTACTTCGCATGAATAGCAAATCTCCTATTTTTACTGCACAGTCTGATGTCGCTCTTCGTATTCACGTAGATCGCGCAGTTCGCCACTATTTTGCACAACTGCAAGGCGAGCAACCATCTCAGGTCTACGACATGGTGCTGGCAGAAATGGAGAAACCTCTTCTATCTGTAGTTTTAGAATATACCCGCGGTAACCAAACACGTGCTGCGGAGATTCTAGGACTTAACCGTGGAACTTTACGTAAAAAGTTAAAAGCTCACGGTTTAATGAGTGAATAAATGATAAAATGCTTGCGGCTTCCGCGGGCATTTTTTTTACCTGCTATTTTTGGCTTTTTGTTTTAATTCTTGATAACTGTGACGAAGATCATGACCATTAAACGCGCTTTAATCTCTGTTTCCGATAAAACTGGCATTGTTGAGTTCGCTCACAACCTTGTTGCTCTAGGGGTAGAAATTTTATCTACTGGCGGTACATATAAGTTGTTAAAAGACAACAATATCGCTGTAGTCGAAGTTTCAGAGCATACGGGTTTCCCAGAAATGATGGATGGTCGTGTAAAAACGCTACACCCGAAAATTCATGGTGGTATCTTAGCTCGTCGCGGTCTAGACGAAGCTGTGATGGCTGAACACAATATCGATGCGATCGATCTTGTGGTTGTAAACCTTTACCCATTTGCTGCAACAGTCGCTAAACCAAACTGCTCACTTGCGGATGCGATTGAAAATATCGACATCGGCGGCCCAACCATGGTGCGTGCTGCTGCGAAAAACCATGCTTCTGTCGGTATTGTGGTCAATGCTACAGACTATGACACTGTTATTGCTGAGCTAAAAGCAAATGGTGCTTTGTCTTACGAAACTCGTTTTGACTTAGCCGTTAAAGCATTTGAACATACAGCACAGTATGATGGCATGATTGCTTCTTACCTAGGCGCTCGCGTAGGCAAGGAAGAAGGTCAAGCAGACAAGTTTGCACGTACCTTCAATACACAGTTAAATAAAGCTCAAGACTTGCGTTATGGTGAAAACCCGCATCAGTCAGCAGCATTCTATGTAGAAAGCACAGCAACTGAAGCCTCTGTTTCAACAGCGAAACAACTTCAAGGTAAAGAACTTTCTTATAACAACATTGCAGATACAGATGCCGCACTTGAATGTGTGAAATCATTTGCAAAACCTGCTTGTGTCATCGTTAAACATGCCAACCCATGTGGTGTTGCGGTGTCTTTTGATGGTATTCAAGCGGCATATGACTTGGCTTATGCAACAGATCCTGAATCAGCTTTTGGCGGCATTATTGCATTCAACCGTGAATTAGACGTTGCAACTGCACAAGCGATTGTTGACCGTCAGTTTGTTGAAGTGATCATTGCACCAAGCATTGCTGAAGGCGTACTTGAAATCACGGGTGCGAAGAAAAATGTACGTGTTCTGGTTTGTGGTGAATTACCTGCACTTGATGAGCGTGCGCCACAACTTGACTATAAACGCGTCAATGGCGGTTTATTGGTTCAAGACCAAGACTTAGGCATGATCACCAAAGATGATCTAAAAGTCGTGACGAAACGCGCACCGACGGATGCTGAAATTGATGACTTAATTTTTGCATGGAAAGTTGCGAAATACGTAAAATCAAATGCCATTGTTTATGCTAAAGGTCGTCAAACCATTGGTGTAGGTGCAGGTCAAATGAGCCGTGTTAACTCAGCGCGTATTGCTGCGATTAAAGCGGAACATGCCGGCCTAGTAGTTGAAGGTGCTGTAATGGCGTCTGATGCATTCTTCCCATTCCGCGATGGTATTGATAATGCAGCAAAAGCAGGTATTAAATGTATTATCCAACCGGGCGGTTCTATGCGTGACGAAGAAACCATTGCTGCTGCAGATGAAGCAGGTATTGCAATGGTCTTCACTGGCATGCGTCACTTCCGTCATTAATTGATTAGAAGTCATATTTATTAATCCCCCTAAATCCCCCTTTGTAAAAAGGGGGACTTTTCACGTAAGAAACCTTGGTTTTCATGCGTGATCCCCTCCCTTTTTTAAAGGGAGGTCGGGAGGGATTCTTTTCTTTGAGGGATTTTTAGATGAACATTTTAGTTTTGGGTAATGGCGGTCGTGAACATGCGTTGGCATGGAAAATCGCGCAAGATGAAAAAGTTGCAAAAGTTTTTGTTGCACCAGGTAATGCAGGAACTGCAACAGAAGACAAATGTGAAAATGTTGCTCTCAACATTTTAGACAATGCTGCAATTATCGACTTTGCAAAAAATAATGCAGTAGATTTGATTATTGTGGGTCCAGAAGCACCGCTTGTAAATGGTGTAGTTGATGCTTGTCGCGCGGCTGAGCTTCAAATTTGGGGCCCAACTCAATTTGCTGCCCAGCTAGAAGGCTCAAAAGCTTTTGCTAAGCACTTCTTAAAACGCCACAACATTCCTACTGCGTTCTACGATGTATTTACTGAAGTCGATGCAGCGAAAGCATTTGTTGAAAAAAATGGCGCGCCAATCGTGATCAAGGCCGATGGTCTTGCTGCGGGTAAAGGCGTAATTGTAGCCATGACTAATCAAGAAGCTTTTGATGCGATTGATGACATGTTGGCGGGCAACAAGTTTGGTGATGCTGGTTCTCGTGTTGTGATCGAAGAATTCCTTGCTGGTGAAGAAGCGTCTTTCATTTGTATGATTGATGGCGACAACATCTTACCAATGGCAACATCTCAAGACCATAAGCGTATTTTTGAAGGCGACCAAGGTCCAAACACGGGTGGTATGGGTGCTTACTCTCCTGCTCCTGTGGTGACTGCAGATGTATTTGAAAAAACCATGAATGAAGTGATGCGTCCTACCGTTGAAGGTATGAAAAAAGACGGTCACATTTATACAGGTTTCTTATACGCAGGCTTGATGATTGATGACAAAGGTCAACCAAAAGTGATCGAGTTCAACTGTCGTTTTGGTGACCCTGAAACTCAGCCGATTATGATGCGTTTAAAATCATCATTGGTCGATCTGGTTGAAGCTGGTATTGCAGGTAATCTTCCAGCAGAAGCTGAATGGGATGAACGCAAATCAATTGGTATTGTTCTTGCAGCTGAAGGCTACCCAGAAACCGTTCGTCAAGGTGACGTCATCTCTGGTCTTGGCCAATCTCCTGAAAACACAAAAATCTTCCATGCGGGCACAACAATGAGTGCCGACGGTCACATCTTGACTGCAGGTGGTCGTGTTTTATGTGTCACAGCTCTTGGTGATACCGTACTTGAAGCGCAAGTCAATGCTTTAGAAGTTTGTGGTCAAGTGACATTTACGGGTATGCAATATCGTACAGACATTGGTTATCGTGCTATTGCGCGTGAAAATGCTTAAAAACATTCATACCGTAAAAACCCGCTAAATGCGGGTTTTTTTATTGCAAACCGCTGCGAAGCTTTTTTAGCTGTCTCGGTGTTACACCAAACCAATTTTTACAAGCACGGCTTAATGCGGACTGCTCGGAAAAACCCAGTACAGAAGCGATTTGACTCATCGACGCTTTTGAGTCTGCTAAATATTGCAACAACAACTGTTGTATGAGTTTATCTCGAATCTGCTCAAAGCTGGTCCCTTCTTCATCTAATTTACGTTGTAAGCTTCGAGGATGCATCGCAAGCATATTTGCAATATCTGTTTTATTGGCCTTTGGGCCCGATAAATGAATGCGTATCGCATGTCGTACACGATCACTAAATGAACCTTGATGACTCCGAAAACTCCTATCCAGATAACTGTCCACAATTTCACGTAAGCCATGATCAATACTATCTAAAGTAATATTCAACATATCTCTGTGGAAATACAAAGCTGCATGCTGTTGATCGATCATGACTTCGGCATGAAAAAACCGTTTATACACATTTAAGGGCCTGTGCGGTAGTGCAACTCGAAGCGGCTGATAACGCTCACCACTCAAATAACGTAGAACCCGATGACACACAGCAAGCCCCAGATCCATGGTTTGTCGTTTACTCAAAATATGCGTAGCGTCATGCAGCTGAATATCAAAAATAAGCTCTACAATATCCGAGCTGGGTTCAAATGCATCTGTGCTAACACGATCATTGATATATAAACGTAGAGCAGAGCCATGTAAAAACAGTAAATCTGAACTGTATTTAATCACTTCATGAAGTGTCGATGCACTTTGTAAGATCAGCCCAAGTACACCCAAAATGCCAATATCTTGATACTGAGAGATCCGCAAACCTAAATCGGCACAGTTGGCCTGTTGCGCACTTTCTTCTAGAAGTTGGATTAGTGCTGTATGCGAAATCCATGCATTGTCATCTTGTAATTGTGCAAGTTGAATTCCATACTTGGCCAACAACGGCATTGGGTCGATGCCCAAGTGTTGCATTACCTCTAGATAGCCACGTAGCCCTGAACTATGCACCATATCCTCATGGATATTTCTCGGGTACTGAACTGCGATTGAATCTTCCTGATTCATTTCCACAATCCCTGTCTCAATACGTCAAAAAATTGACTCATTACGTCAAGTTAGCATAAAAAAGCCACGGCAGAATAGCCCTATGAGCAATTTATTTGTTCATCAATTTTGCGCTTCAAACACATAAAACGCTGGCGCGAATAAATGTAGCACATGGATATGAACACTACATTTTTCATCAAGGATAAAACAAGGAATATAGAATGAATTTTAAGAATGTAACTGTTGCTGGCAGTGGTGTACTCGGTTATCAAATTGCGTTTCAAACCGCTTTTCATGGTTTTAAAGTGTCGGTATATGACATTAATGACGAAGTACTTGCTAAAGCCAAAGCTAAGTTCTTTGAATTAAGCGAATGCTATAAACGCGATATTAATGCGACCCAAGAACAACTCGACAATACATTTAACAATCTCAGTTACTATTCAAACCTTGCAGAAGCCGTGCAAGATGCGGATTTAGTCATTGAAGCAGTGCCTGAAGATGTCGGTATCAAAACCGATTTTTATGAAAAATTGAGTCAAGTGGCACCCGCTAAAACCGTTTTCGCAACCAATACCTCAACATTGTTGCCAAGCCAGTTCCGTGACTTGACCGGTCGCCCAGAGAAATTCCTAGCACTACATTTTGCCAATTTAATTTGGGTCAACAACATGGCTGAAATCATGGGGCATGACACCACTGACAAACAAGTATTTGAAGATTTAGTACAATTTGCCAAAGCAATTGGTATGGTGGCTTTACCTGTTTATAAAGAGCAACCTGGCCTTATCTTAAATTCAATGTTACTACCTTACTGTGTTTCAGCATTAGAGCTTTGGATAAACGAAGTATCTGACCCTCATACCATCGATAAAACATGGATGAAGTCATTTGGTTCACCTAAAGGTCCATTTGCAATTTTGGATATTATTGGTATTACAACAGCATACAATATTGCAAAATTACATGCTGATGTGAACCCAATCATGGCACGTATTAAGGAACGCCTTGAAAACGAATTCATCAATCAAAATAAGTTAGGTCTTCCAACAGGACAAGGTTTCTATAGCTACCCAAATCCTGCATATGAATCTGCAACCTTTTTAAAGGGATAATTGATTGAAATATCAACCGAGCCTTTGGTTTTTTGATATTTCAACTTCTTCGCATACAGCTCAAACTAAAGCATCACTCTTTTTTAGTGATTGCTTTAGTTTGTTCTCACAAGCATCAAAAAATAACTAAGACTCTTTAAGTTGCTTTAAAAATAGAACATACACCTTGTAATAACTATTTCTCCTATACACCAAATGCATTAAGCCCATGCCGTTCTTTTAAGAGCATTAGGATGACTACTCTGCATACATTAGGTTTTACACTTTATACTCGTTATATCTATTTTTTGTATTTAGTTTAGATAAAATCTTATAAAGCATAAAATTTATGCAAATTCTTATTTTTAAATAGATTAATTAAAAATAATATATTGTTTTCATTATAAAATTATAAACAAAATGCAAATTTCTAATCTTTAAATAAGATAAGTATTGAACTTTTATGCTCTATATCGAATATTACTTTGTTGATATGATGTGCAAAATTTAACGATTGAGCAGAGATGTTTCTAGTGAGTTGAAAAAGTTAATCTTTTCCAAAGTGAAAGCCTATATTCGACTGATATCGAATTGCACACTTGCAAAACTCACATTACAGTCATATGCATCAAATCAGGAATGCCTGATTTAAAATCAATTGATCTCTCTATTGTTCAGCTAAGTTAAGCCTCGTTTGGATGCTTAATCGGGAAGAAAAAATGAAAAAAATTCTAGGAATTGCGCTGGGTTTATCTGTTGTTTTAACCGGTTGTAGCAAACCTGAAGCACCTGCAACAGATGCGGCTAAAACGGATACTGCAGCAGCTGAGCAAACAGTAACCATCGCATCGACTGGCTCTGATGCTGATATTTGGCGCCACATTGCAACTTTGCCAGAAACTAAAGCAGCTGGCTTAAAGTTAGACATTAAAAACTTCACTGACTATGTTGCAATGAACACTGCTGTTGCAAACAATGAAGTCGATGTCAACGCATTCCAATCTTATGCTTACCTTGTAGCATATAACGAAGCGAACACAGCGAAGATTGCCCCTCTTTCAACGACCTACCTAGAGCCAATGGGCATCTATTCAAGCAAAGTCAAAACACTGGCTGAATTTAAAAATGGTGCTACGATTGCAATTCCAAATGATGGTGCGAACGAATCACGTGCATTGTTATTATTACAATCTGCGGGTCTAGTGAAGTTAAAAAATGACTTCGACTTCGTGAAAGGTACTTCGAAAGACATCGTTGAAAACAACAAAGCTCTCGTCATCAAGCCTATTCAAATGGCAACGGCTGTACGTGTGAAAGACGAAGTTGATGCAATTGTTTTGGGTAATACCCTTGCAATGGAAGGCGGTCTAAACGTATTGAAAGATGCGATTTACTATGAGCCAATCGATCAAACCACAAAAATGAATGTGAACGTTCTTGCGGTGGCTGAAGCGCGTCAAAATGACCCTGTACTGAAAAAAGTCGGTGAGCTTTACCATGTCGCTGCAGTAGGCAAATATGTTCAAGAACATTTTGGCGGCACAAAAATTGATGTGAACAAGCCAGTAAGCTACCTTACTCAAGCTAAATAGTAATATAATCAAATCAACGAAACAGGCAAAGTCTCTTTGCCTGTTTTTTCATTTTTGTGTAGTTTTTGACGATATGATTCAATTTAAAAACATTTCAAAGCACTATCAGCTGAAAGGCCAAACCATTCTTGCACTGGACCAAATCAATTTGGATATTCCAGAAGGTAGTATTTTTGGCGTTATTGGCTATAGTGGTGCAGGTAAAAGTACCCTCATTCGTTTGATCAATTTACTTGAACGTCCAACCGAAGGCCAAGTAATTATCAATCAGAAAGACTTTACTGCATTAGATGCAAAAGCATTACGTCAAGAACGTGCAAATATTGGCATGATTTTCCAGCATTTTAATTTACTGCAAACCAAAACCGTTGCAGCCAATATTGAAATGCCAATGAAACTTTTAGGTTATAGCAAAGCTGAACGTGAAAAACGTTTGAATGAGCTACTTGAGTTTATTGATCTCAAACACAAAAAAGAAGCTTATCCAGACGAGCTCTCGGGTGGTCAAAAACAACGTGTCGGTATTGCACGTGCGCTTGCCAACCATCCTAAAATATTACTTTGTGACGAAGCGACTTCTGCACTAGACCCACAAACCACCAAGTCAGTTTTAGACTTGCTCAAAAAAATCAATCAAGAGCAAGGTATTACCATCGTCATGGTGACGCATGAAATGGATGTGATCCAAAGCATCTGCTCACATGTAGCCGTGATGGAACTCGGTAAAGTGGTTGAAACTGGAAAAACAGTGGACCTGTTTAGTCGTCCACAACATGCAACGACACAGAATTTTATTCAAACGATTTTGCATCAACAACTACCTATTAAGCTTCTGAATAACCTCGAACATAAGCATCATCATAGTATTTACCGCTTACAATTCCTGGGTAACTCTGCCCACGAAACCGTAATTCAAAACTTAATTAAACAGTTTGATATTAGTCTCAATATCCTGTTTGCCAACATGATTGAAATTGATGGCAATGTGATTGGACAAATGTTTGTTCAGCTCTTGGGCGATGAAAGCCTGATCGCTGAAGTGGTTGAGTTTTTAAAACAACATGGTGTGGCTGTTGAACAATCAGGAGAGCTGGCATGAGAGATTTAATTGTCCAGTGGTTAACTCAAATCACAGCACCTTTTTGGAAAAGCTCTTTATCGATTGATCAGTTTATTACTGCTTTGCAAGAAACATTTCATATGGTGTTTTTTGCAATGCTGTTCGGCTGTATTTGGGGCTTTATTCAGGCCATCATTTTATTGGTCACACGTCCTGATGGTATTTTGCCCAACAAAGCGATTTATCACAGCCTGAACCCGATTGTGAATGCTCTACGCTCTCTGCCCTTTATTATTTTGCTGATTGCGGTTTTACCTTTGACCAAACTCATCGTCGGCACATCGATTGGCACGTGGGCTGCGATTGTTCCGCTCACCATTTATGTTGGACCATACATTGGTCGTTTGGTGGAAACTTCATTACTTGAAGTGAATGAGGGGATTATCGAATCTGCACAAGCAATGGGTGCAACGCCACTACAAATCATCTTCAAATTTATTCTGCCTGAAGCACGCAGTTCATTGATTTTGAACTTAACCACAGCCACGATTAGCTTAATTGGTGCAACCGCGATGGCCGGTGCAGTGGGTGCAGGCGGTATTGGTGACCTTGCTATATCTTATGGTTATCAACGTTTTGACACTAGTGTCGTGATACTCACAGTGATTGTGCTGTTGATCATGGTGCAAATTGTACAATCCGTTGGCGATTGGCTGTCTAAACTACGCTAACAAAATTAAGCTCTCAATATTGGGAGCTTTTTTTCAGGTCTCAATTTTATATAATCTGGCAAACAAAACTTTTAAAAGCTATAACGATGAAAATAACAACTCTATTGATCAGTCTAAGTCTTTTGCCGATGCTCAGTCATGCAGCTTCAAATCCCTATAACTACGTCACCAGTGTGAAAGTGAATCAGGTTGAACTCAATGCACCTGTGACAGCACATCAAGTCAGTCAATTACTCGCTCCTCCGAATGGAAAAACCAGCAAACAATATGCCGAATGTACAGGCAACTATGAATACAGTATTACAACTGCCCAACCCAAAAGCCTAAAGTTTGAGATTTTTAACGAAGATAATCCCAAAATTCAGGCTGAAAAATTCTATAAAGACAAAGCGAGTTTAAAACAACTCGGTCACACCAAAGGCCGTGTTTGGCTTGACTGGGAAAGCACTCAAGCGATGAGCGAAAATATACGTGTGCAAAATATTCAGATCACACCGAATTATACTTTACAGCAGTTTAAACAAGACTTTAAATACAGTGCACAAGGTATGGCAACATCAGGGGAAGCCCTAGTTTTGCTCTTACAACCCAATGAAATCAAAGCCTTTCTGAAAGAACCGCAAGACTTTGCCCCACCCTACACGGCTTATCTCAACTTTGGTTTTAAAAATGGACGGTTAAGCAGCTTTGCCATTCAGCAAGCAGTGGCCTGCTAAAGGCTTTTATGCCAAGAAACAATGCGACTAACATTGACTTTTCTAAGTCGTTTAGAACTTACTGACAATAAAATAAACAGTCCAAACACTGCGACCTATTAAATTTTGCCAATTCATTTGAATGGCACTCAGAATGAAGGCAGAGCATGTTAAACTATCCAGCGGTTTTTGCAGGGACTCACTTATGCACTTTGTACATCTTGGTATTCATACAGAATTTTCAATCACAGAATCAATTGTACGTATACCTGATTTAGTCAAAGCTGCTAAGGCAGAAGGTATGCCAGCCCTTGCCATTACTGACTTATCTAACTTACATGCTGCTGTAAAATTTTATGGTAAATGCTTAGATAATGGTATCAAACCGATTATGGGTTCAGAAGTTCGCTTGAACGATGCTGAACATCGCGTGACATTATTGGCGATGAGCAATGTTGGCTGGCGTAATCTAACCGAACTGGTTTCAGAAGGTTTTATCCGAGGTCAACAGCTTGATATTCCTTGCGTTGCAAAAGACTGGATTTTAGAACAAAACCATGACCTGATTGCGCTACTTGGCATGCGATCTGATGTCGGCAAAATGCTCTGTACATCAAATCCACAAAAAGCCGAACCTTTACTCGAAGAATGGATTGCAAAATTTGGCAATCGTGTTTATTTGGCTCTATGTCGAACAGAACGCTCAGGTGAAGATGACTTCAACTATGAAGCCTTAAAACTGGCTAAAAAATACAATATTGGTGTAGTTGCGCACAATGATGTGCACTTCATGAAAGAAATAGACTTTGAAGCACACGAAGCCCGAGTCTGTATTGCCGATGGTTATGTATTAGGGGATAACCGCCGACCAAAAAATTACTCTCCAGAGCAATATTTTAAGTCTGGCCAACAAATGGCGGAATTATTTGCAGACATTCCCTCTTCAATTGAAAATACTTATCAGATTGCTAAACGTTGTAACGTCACGCTGCAATTAGGTAAATACTTCCTGCCTGACTACCCTATTCCTGAAGGCCATACCATTGACACCTACTTTGCACATTTATCCAAAGAAGGTTTAGAAGAGCGTTTAGACTTTTTATATCCACCTGAAACGCGTGATGAATACTGGCCTGAAAAACGTAAAGAATATGATGATCGTTTAGAGTATGAAATCGGGACCATTCTTAAAATGGGTTTTCCGGGCTATTTCTTGATTGTCATGGACTTCATCCAATGGTCCAAAGGTAATGGCGTGCCCGTTGGTCCGGGTCGTGGTTCAGGTGCAGGTTCACTTGTTGCTTACAGCTTAAAAATTACGGATCTCGATCCTCTCCCATACGGACTACTCTTCGAACGCTTCTTAAACCCAGAACGTGTTTCAATGCCCGATTTCGACGTCGATTTCTGTATTGCTGGTCGTGATCGTGTGATTGACTATGTGGCGCGTACATACGGACGCGATGCAGTATCACAAATTGCCACTTTCGGCACCATGGCAGCCAAAGGTGCTATTCGTGATGTGGCACGTGTCTTGGGTAAATCCTATGGTTTGGCAGACCGAATCTCAAAAATGATTCCGACCAAGCCTTTAGGTCTTAGCCTCGAAGAGTCGATTGAAGCAGAGCCACAGCTTAAAGATATTGTCACTAACCCATCCAACCCAGACAATGACGATGCGGCTGAAATTTGGGAAATGGCATTAAAACTCGAAGGCATTACCCGTAACACAGGTAAACACGCGGGTGGCGTGGTCATTTCCCCGACTAAAATTACCGACTTTTCTGCCGTGATGTGTGATGCAGATGGTACAGGCCGTGTTGCGCAGTACGATAAAGACGATGTTGAATCTGCAGGTCTAGTAAAGTTCGACTTCTTGGGTCTGCGCAACTTAACGGTCATTGAAGATGCCGTGAAGAATATCAATAAGCGCATTCAGCTAGATGTGCCTTTAGACATTGCGTTCATTCCGCTTGATGACAAAGATGCATACCTGATCTTTGCCAATGCCAATACCACAGCGGTATTCCAGTTTGAATCCGTGGGCATGAAAAAAATGCTCAAGGAAGCACGTCCAAGTAAATTTGAAGAAATTATCGCCTTCGTATCCCTTTACCGTCCGGGTCCGATGGACCTGATTCCTGACTTTATCCACCGTATGCATGGTGGCGAGTTTGAATATCTTCATCCCCTACTTGAAGGTGTACTTGAGCCGACTTACGGCATTATGGTTTACCAAGAACAGGTAATGCAGGCAGCACAGTATTGTGCGGGCTATAGCTTGGGTGGTGCGGACTTACTACGTCGTGCGATGGGTAAGAAAAAGCCCGAAGAAATGGTCAAACAGCGCCAAATTTTCACGGAAGGTGCAGCGAAAAAAGACATTGATGAAGCCACTGCCAACCATATCTTTGACTATATGGAAAAGTTCGCAGGTTATGGCTTTAACAAATCACATGCCGCAGCTTATGCCTTAGTGGCCTATCAAACGGCATGGCTCAAAGCGCATTATCCAGCTGAATTCTTAGCAGCGGTGATGTCATCGGAAATGCAAAACACCGATAACGTGGTGTTCTTGATTGATGACTGTCGACACAATGATATAGAGGTATTGCCGCCTTCGGTCAATATGTCTATCTATCAATTCCATGCTTCGGACGACAAAACGATTGTTTATGGACTCGGTGCAATTAAAGGCGTCGGCGAAGCAGCGATGCAGTCGGTCATTGACTCGCGTATTCAAGATGGGCCTTATCGTGACTTATTTGATTTCTGCCATCGTATTGATCTGAAAAAAATCAATAAACGGACTTTAGAAGCATTGATTCGCTCAGGTGCTTTAGACTGCCTCGGCATTGAACGTTCAAGTCTAATGGCGCAGCTTCCTGAAGCGGTACAAGCGGCGGATCAAGCTCGATCAAACCGTGAAACAGGCATCATGGACTTATTTGGTGAGGTTGAAGAAGTACAACGTAAACCTGCCAAACCTGTTAAGCCATGGTCAGATGAAGTCCGTCTCAAAGGTGAAAAAGACACCCTAGGGTTGTATTTAACAGGTCACCCGATCGATGTCTATCGCACTGAGTTGAAAGCGTTTATTCCGAACAAAATTAATGAACTTACCCCAACCCGTCGTGGGGTAACTACGGTTTTTGCAGGTCTCGTGGTCGATGTAGCCAACTTCCCGAACCGAATGATGGTGACGTTGGATGATGGTACCTCACGAATTGAAGTCTCTGCGAATCATGAACGCTTTATGCGTTTTAAAGACATCATTCAAAATGAAAAAGTGGTGGTAATTGAAGGTGAAATTTACGAGCGTGAAGGTTTTGACCGTCCAATGGGACGCTTAACCAAAGCATTTACCCTGAATGAAATTCGCCAAAAACGTGCCAACTGTATTCAAATTCGTCTCGACCCAACACATAGCACAAAAACACTGAGCCAAGATTTAAAAAATATTCTTGCACCCTTTTGTAATGTCGATATGTGTAATCACATTCCGCTGCAATTGCTGTTGGGCTACCCGTATGCCACGGCTGAATTGCACTTAGGGATTAATTGGAAAGTGGCGCCGCAGGATGAACTACTTTCTAAACTCCGTGACTATTTTGGTAAAGAAAATCTTCATGTGGAATATCAAGTCAAATCCAAAGCAGCCAAAGCGGTGAGCTATGAAGAAGCCAAACCGATAGATGTACCACCGCCACCTGCGGATATGAGCATGGATGATGCCATGGACTTATATCAGGCTGAAGTCGGTCAGTTCTCTTAATTATTTAAATTTTAAAGATTCATTGGAAAAATCATGAGCCAATTTGACAATGCCGCTGTTTCAGCGCATCTCTCCCATGTGCGTATTGTCATGGTCAATACCACACTCCCTGCGAACATTGGTAGCGCACTGCGCGCCATGAAAACGATGGGACTCTCAAAACTGGTTTTGGTTGCGCCAAAAACCTATCCACATCCCGATATCGATGCTTTGGCTGCGGGTGCAACTGATTTAATTGAGCAGATTGAAATCGTTGAAACCCTTGCCGATGCCATCAAAGACTGCCATTTAGTGTTTGGTACCAGTGCGCGTAGTCGTACCATTCCTTGGCCTTTGCTTGACGCACGCCCTGCGGCAGAAAAATCAATTTCAGCAGTGGTGAATGATCAGCAAGACGTTGCTATTGTATTTGGTCGTGAAGACCGCGGACTGACCAACGAAGAACTGGCCATGGCTAACTATCATGTCACCATTCCTGTAAATACAGACTATGGCGTGCTAAATGTGGCTCAAGCGATTCAAGTGATTTGTTATGAAATGCGTATGGCAACTCTTGCTGCAGTAGAAAGCGCTGAAGATGAAGCTGCAACCATGCCTGTCACAGATACTGAGTCTATGCAATGGGATGAGCCTTTGGTCACCCATGAGCAAATGGAACAGTTCTACCCGCACATTGAAAAAATGTTGGCCGAGATTGAATTTTTAGATCCAAAAAATCCTCGGTTACTGCCTTTACGCTTGCGTCGTCTTTTTGGACGTATACAATTAGATCGTATGGAATATCATTTACTTCGTGGTATTTTTAGTCGAGTACAAGCTTTAAATAATGGCACATGGAAAAAGTCAAATACGGATCAAACAGAGGATCAATATAATGCTTAAACAGCTCAAAGAAGATATACAAGCTGTATTCGCGCGCGATCCTGCGGCACGAAACACTTTAGAAGTTCTGACCACATATCCAGGTATTCATGCTTTGATTATGCACCGTATGGCGCATGAGTTATGGAAAAAAGAATGTAAAGGCTCAGCACGTTTATTGTCTTCTTTTAGCCGATTTGCAACAGGTATTGAAATTCACCCGGGTGCTAAAATTGGTCGTCGTTTTTTTATTGACCATGGCATGGGCGTCGTGATTGGTGAAACCGCTGAAATTGGCGACGATGTGACCCTATATCACGGTGTCACTTTAGGTGGAACCACATGGAATAAAGGCAAACGTCACCCGACCTTAGAAGACGGCGTGGTGGTTGGTGCTGGTGCTAAAATTTTAGGCCCTTTTACTGTCGGTAAAAATGCGAAAGTCGGCTCAAATGCAGTCGTCACCAAAGCTGTTCCAGCCGACACCACCGCAGTTGGTAACCCTGCACGCTTTATTTCTAAAGATAAACCGAAAGATGAAGCAGAAACACGTCGTCGCGATTATGCAGAAAGTATTGGTTTCCAACCTTATGCTGCAACGCAAGACCAGTCTGATCCAATTCTTGAAGGTATGCGTGTTCTACTTGACCGCATTCAGCTGAATGAGAAACGGATGAACACCCTTTGCCAACGTTTGTCTTTACTTGATCCAACTTTTAAAAAGCAACAACAAAATGAACAACCTTTTAGTGCTGAAGAATTGAAAATTTTGGAAGATGTACGCCGCGAATGTGAAGCTCAAAGCCTGCCATCCAACGACTAAACATGAAAAGTGTTAGTTTTTGAAAACCTGCCTATAGCAAACCTTGCATGTTCATCAGAGTTTTTTTAGACTGACGAACATGCCTTTTATACCACTTCTTAAAATAATGAATGGATGAACCTTATGATGCTTAAACCCTTAGCGGTTGCTGTTCTTGCTGTCTCGTTTTTAACAGCGTGTAGCTCAAACCCAACGAAGAATAACAACGATACCATCGTTTTTACAGAGCCTGAATTAACTGCACCATTTTATGCACTCAATCCATTTAATTATGATGCGCCACCTCCATTTGAAATTAACTTAAAAAAAGCAGCGGCTCAGCCTGTAACAAAAATGGAAGTGACTCGCTCTGACGATCCATCTAAAAAAATGGTTTTAGACACCAATAAACTGATTATTCCGACCGTAAACAGCAAAGACCGTCAGTTGAAGTTTGCCGTACTGGCGGGTGACAATGAAGTCGACATTACTGAAATTGATGACTTCTTACAGTTGGTTGAAGGCAAAGCACGTCACTACCCACCACGCTTTACAGAACGCCAAGAGCGTAAAGGTTTTGAGTTAAAACTGAAAGAAGTGACACAACAGCTCGATACGTTAGCGTCGAAAGACAATGCCTCATTTGATGTACTGGTTCGTGCGTTCAAAGCTAGCGTTATGGCACGTAATTTAGACCTCGGTTCAGTCTATACCACCAAATCTTTGGCTTATGCACAGCGTATTTTAAAAATTAACCAAGAAGACCCTGAAGCAAACTTCTGGTTCGGTTTTGCTTTGTCTGAAGGTGGTGGCCAACGCGAAGCGATGCCATACCTCGATAAAGCAATGAAATCTGGTGTTCAAGAAGCTTATTTAGCGACAGCAAATAACTACATCGCTATGGAACAAAAGAAAAATGCGGTGCAAACCTTGAAAAACTACAAACTGAAATATCCACAAGAAGCCGAAGTTGCAGATCGCTTGATTAATGAAATTGAAAAACAAGGTCGTTGGAATGTTTGGCAAGTTCTAAATACTGCAAAATAATTCTATCACTTCTGATGTACTTAAAAATAGACCGAATTTTCGGTCTATTTTTATTTTAGGCGAATTGATAAATCCGAGAATTATCGTATGATTTAAAAAATTCAAAAGAATAAACGGTAGTCGACGCTTTTTATGCCTAAATACATCCGTAGCACCTTGATGGTAACCACTCTATTTTCGCTCTTGAGTGGTTGCCAAGTGGTCAGTGTGAAAAATCAATCACTGAACGTCACGATTACCAATGAGCGTGAAAGTATTTTAACGCGGGATAAGCTCAGTGAAGCGAGTCTAAACGTGCTGTCCATGACAGGTCGAGAAGCCAAAATCTGTTCAGAGCAACCTGAAGAATGTGTCAGCGAACTCAGACAAATTCCACAAATTCAAGATGAACAACTTCTCTCTACTGCCAGCGAACTGTATCTCGCTAAAGCAATTTCCTTAGAAAAATCATCTGCCTGTAAAGTGAGTATTTTAGCCAAGACCCAGTCTGAAGAAAAAAAAGCGCTACAAAAACAAAACTACCAAAGCTGCCTAGATCAACAACTCGGCATGTTGGATAAAAGTATTCGCTACAGTTATGCATACATGTTTAACACCAAACGTGGCCCCCAAGATCGTATTTTTGATAACCGACAAGTCCAACTCCGTGACTTTTATAACCAAGCTATCGCTAAACTTGTACATAGTTATGGACTACGCCATGGACCAGCAGAAGTCGGCAATCAAATCAAAGTGGGAGAAAGTATTTACCGCATAAATTACGATAACTACCCACTTTTAAAAAACCGTCAAGTTGAACAACTAATGTCAACTTACAATATGAACTTTTCAGGCCTGCGCTCTATCACACGTCGCGATGGTTTTGGTTCAGAGTTTCTGATTGTCCTCCCACCCGAGCACAACGACACCTCCCCCGAAAAAGCCAAATATATTGTCGATCCACTGCATTATCAGTATACCAATGGTCGTAATCCCAACATTCACAATGCCCGTTATTTAGCGGCGACCATTACTGCACAGCCACGCTCTGCATCCAGTACCGATGAGATCTTAAACAACCCTGAGTTTGAAATCTCAGCTTATGATCCCTATAAGTTTGAATCTGCGAAAATTGCAGGCAAAAGTTACCCTCTTGCTGCAAACTTTTCTGCACCTTATGGCTTATGGTTGGCACAAAACAATTTAGGCAAAGCCGCGTATTTATCACTGATTGATCGTGATGCACGCCTCACTATGCCGCACCTATACATGCTTGAGCCGTACAACCCAAATAAAAAAGTGGTGGTGCTCGTTCACGGACTAGCCAGTAGTCCAGAGGCATGGATTCGTTTGACGAATGATGTCATGGGCGATCCCGTGCTACGTGAACACTATCAAGTCTGGCAAGTGTTCTACTCGACCAATATGCCAATTTTGGAAAGTCGTTTCCAAATCTATGCAATCATTCAACAAAGTTTTAATTTGGTCGATAGCAAAGCGCCTGCCAAAAAGGATGCCGTGCTAGTAGGTCATAGTATGGGCGGTATTATTGCGCGGCTTTTGGTAAGCGATGCTGACTTAACCCCTGCGGCAATGAAACTGCTACCCAATCGACGTGCGCAACAATTTAAAAATGACCCTCTATTTAAATCACGCCTCGACATTCAACCAATTCCAAACTTCAGTCGGGCCATTTTCTTAGCAGCCCCACATCGTGGGACAGAGTTTGCTGACCGCTGGTTTACCCTTGCAGCACGTAAAGTCATTCGTCTACCTGGTGCGTTTTTGGGGGCACTGACCGATGTTATACAAAGTAGTGACCCTGACCTACAAGCCTTCATTAAAGATGTAGATAATGGACTCATTCAAAATGGACCAAGTGATCTCAGCAAGAACTCTAATTTTACTCGGTTAACTAAAAACGTCGATCCATACAAAGGCATGAAATTCCACAGCATCATGGGGAATGCGACCAAAAGTGATGACCTCAATATCATTACAGACGATGTCGTGCCTTATACGAGTGCCCATCTAGATGGTGCATTGTCTGAGAAGCTTATTAAAGGTGGACATTCTATTCAAGAAACGCCTGAAGCCGTTCTTGAGTTACGTCGTATCCTGCGGTTGCACCTGACTGAACTCGGTCTGTATAAGCCTTAAAAATAAAAAAGCCTAAACATCTGTTTAGGCTTTTTTATTTTTGCTTTACGCCTAAGGCCTACAGCAATAATCACTTGGCTGTTTAACAACTGTTCGCTTTATAGATGATTTATTGTTTAGTCGTTTTCAATTTTGCTAAGATATTGCCATTCATACAATAGCTGTTCATAGCGCATAAATACACACGGTAAGCGGTGTCGCTCGGTCTATTTTTATATTGTGCATTTTCAAAGATTTAAGGATTTCACCTACATGAGCAATTCGGGAATCATAACTGATTTGTCCACCCTCACTCCCATGATGCAACAATATATGGGCGTCAAAATGCAACATCCGCACTCTTTGATGTTCTATCGTATGGGTGACTTCTACGAGCTATTCTTTGAAGATGCACACAAGGCCGCTAAACTTCTCGGGATTACCCTGACCCATCGTGGCAAAGCCAATGGTGAACCCATCCCTATGGCAGGTGTTCCTTACCATGCAGCTGAAGGCTACCTTGCTCGCTTGGTGAAAAAAGGAGAAACCGTCGTCATCTGTGAGCAAATTGGTGAAGTTACAGGTAAGGCACCTGTTGAACGTGGCGTTGTCCGGATTATTACCCCAGGTACACTGACTGACGATGCCTTACTGACTGCACATCAAAGTTCAAACCTTGTGGCGCTTTGCGTACAACAAAACGAAATTGGTATTGCGCTGTTAGATTTGAGTGCAGGTTTATTCAAAGTTCAGCAACAAGAGTTCCAACTTGAACAACTCGGTATTGAACTGTCTCGCCTCATGCCAAGTGAAATTTTGGTCGATGAAAATATTGTCGACCCCAATATCATTGAACACATTAAAAAACTGCTCGACTGCTCTGTGACACGCCGTCCAAATGTCGACTTTAACCTAAACAATGCACAAAAAACTTTATGTGATCAGTTTGCAGTATCGACTTTAGCCGGTTTCGGTATTGACCATTTGCCACTTGCCAAAGCAGCAGCAGCATCCCTGATTCATTATGCCAAAGAAACGCAAAAAACAGCCTTACCGCATATTCGCTCTATTCAGCTTGAACAAAGCAGTGATTTCATTGCGCTTGACCCTGTGACACGTAGAAACTTAGAGCTAGTTGAGCCTCTGTTTGAACACGGCACGTCATTATTCCAACTCATCAATGACTGTCAAACAGCCATGGGTGGACGTTTACTTAGTCGTACACTGATGCAACCGTTACGTGATACCAAGCTCTTAGACGCACGTTTAGATGCCACCAAGAGTCTTGTGGATGGTTACCATGAATCACCAGTCCGTTTAGTATTAAAAGAGATTGGAGACATCGAACGTGTCCTCAGTCGGGTGGCTTTAGGTAGCGCCCGTCCGCGTGACTTAGTGCAACTGCGCCAAGCCTGTGCGCAAGTCCCTTATTTACGTCATGCCATTCAACCCGTGATCCAAAGCAAACAGTCCGCACTCATTACCCAATTGAATGAGGAATTGGGTGATTTCCATGGCTTACATCAACGTTTAATGTCTGCCATCGTTGAACATCCACCTGTGCTTTTACGAGATGGAAATGTGATAGCGGAAGGTTTTGATCATGAACTCGATGAACTCCGTAAAATCCGCGATCATGCAGGACAGTACTTGATCGACCTTGAAATTCAAGAACGTCAAAATACTGGCATTTCGACCTTAAAAATTGGCTATAACCGTGTCAGCGGGTATTACATTGAATTGACCCGTGCGCAAGCCGAGCAAGCACCTGATCACTACACTCGTCGTCAGACCTTAAAAAATGCTGAGCGTTATATCACGCCTGAGCTGAAAACCTTTGAAGATAAGGTACTTTCGAGTGAGTCCCGTGCATTAGCCCGCGAAAAAATGCTGTTCGAAATGCTTTTAGATGAACTCCGAGCCGATATTGGTCATTTACAAATGATGAGCAGCGCTATTGCGCAGATCGACCTCTTAGCCAACTTTGCACATCAGGCTCGCTTACGCAATTGGTCGCGTCCTGAGTATAGTCCAGAAATTGGGGTTAAAATTATTGCGGGACGTCATCCAGTGGTTGAGGCTTTGAACAAAGCCTCATTTACACCGAATGACACGACACTTGATTTTAACCACCGTATGGCCATTATTACGGGTCCTAACATGGGGGGTAAATCAACCTTTATGCGTCAAACGGCTTTAATTAGCCTATTGGCCTATTGTGGCTCATATGTACCAGCCCAATCAGCAGTCTTAGGCCCTATTGATCGAATCTTTACCCGTATTGGTTCTGCAGATGACCTATCTACAGGCAAATCGACCTTTATGGTGGAAATGACCGAGACCTCGCAAATCCTACATCATGCAACCAATCAGTCACTGGTTTTGATGGATGAAGTTGGTCGTGGCACCAGTACCTATGATGGTTTATCCTTGGCATGGGCTTGCGTACTTGACTTAACCAAACGCATTAAATGCTTATGTTTATTTGCCACACACTACTTTGAACTGACCGAACTGGCCAAAGAAACTGCTATTGATAACTACCATGTCACCGCAAAAGAACTCAACGGCAACCTCATTTTGTTACATAAAGTCCAACATGGGCCAGCGAGCCAAAGTCACGGCTTACAGGTAGCAAAATTGGCTGGTATTCCTGCCAGTGTGATCAAAGAAGCACAAAATCGTCTGAAAATTTTAGAGAAGCAACAACTGCAAAAACCTAAAGTCGTTCAAAATGATTTGTTTGCCGCGATAGAAACGCCTGAACTTGAAATCATTGAACGTGTGGTCGAAATTGAGAAACCTTCTGCCGCACTTGAACTACTCAAGAGCATTGATGTCGATAACTTAAGCCCACGTGAAGCTTTACAGCAGCTTTATGCATTAAAAGATCAGTTACATTCATAGTAGTTTTCTATTTTTGTAACCCATCTAGACCGTCAAAATGACGGTCTTTTTTATTGTCAAAAGCAGTTTTCAGCAGAATGTTCAGTTTTTATCAAATTTAACAGCCGTGCATATAACAAATATCAATAAAAGCAATTGTTAGTTGGTGCTGTTTTTGCCTAAAATACACATTAGTTATTAGAACCATATTTTTAGGTAGCCTTCGCCATGACCTTTGTTGTCACTGAAAATTGTATTAAATGTAAATATCAAGACTGCGTAGAAGTTTGTCCAGTAGACTGTTTCTATGAAGGTCCAAACTTTCTAGTGATCAATCCAGATGAGTGTATCGATTGCGCACTGTGTGAACCTGAATGTCCAGCAAATGCAATTTTCTCTGAAGATGAACTGCCAGAAGGTCAAGAAGTATTTATTGAACTAAATGCTGAGTTATCACAAACTTGGCCGAACATTACCCAGATTGGTGACCAACCTGCTGACCGTGAAGAATGGAACGGTAAAGCAGATAAGTTACAATACTTAGAAAAGTAAGCCAGAAAAAGATCAGCATAAGCTGATCTTTTTTTATACCTAAAACACACATTTGATTGCAATATTTCCAATTTTTCCTCACAAATTTGGATTAAAATAATAGGCGTATTTTTTAAATATTTGATTTCTATAATGAAGAAATTTTTAAAGGGATTATTTGCGGTTAGCATAATCCCCTTGGTGATGATTGGCTGTATGACTTCATCCCACAAAGGCCAGACCATCACAACTCCTGATGGAAAACGTATTTTTATCCCACAAGAGAAAATTATTTTTGACCGCCCTGCTCCACCTAAAATTATTCCTTATACCTACAATGCTTGGATGTCTGTCGGTGACACGCTAGCACGCGTACGTGAGTATGAAGTTTTTCTTGAACGTAATGGCGTGGGAAATATCATCCCAAGCTTTGAACTACTCAGAACAGCGCGTGACTGGCAAAAATGTGGTCGAGCACAATATATGGTGCCCAATCGTGAACTTTGGAAAAACCAAATTGCGACCTTAAAAGTGTTCAAATATTTAGTTGCAGCCAAAGTACTGACCGATTTTGAAGTCACTTCAGTTTATCGTGATCTGCCTTTAAACCAATGTGCTGGCGGTGCAAACTCGTCACGCCACTTATTCAATTCTGCTATCGATTTTCGAATTGGGTCTGAAAACCCACAACCTGAAGATTATGCTTATATTGAAAATACAAAATATCGTCTATGCCAATTTTGGACCCAACATGGTCAGAGCTTGAACATGGGCTTAGGTTTATATGCTTCTGGTCAGATTCACATTGATACCCAAGGATATCGTACATGGGGCCCAGACCTCAGTCGCAATTCTTCGATGTGTAGTTACTAGTTTTTAAAAATTAAAAAGAGGTCAATATGACCTCTTTTTTTGAGCATTGATTTCAACAAATATGGTCGGATAAATTGCACTCTGAAAATAAAAGTTTAAAATGCTCCACATCGCAACCAAGGTGAACATGCTATGCAACAAATGTGGACAGAGATTGATAACTATATCGATGCACATTTAATTCCTGAAGACCCCATTCTACTGCAAACTTTAGAAAATACAGAGAAGCATGGTTTTCCAGATCACTTAGCTGTTGCACCGAACCAAGGCATGCTTTTACAAATGCTGATTCAAATGAATCAATGTAAGCGTGTGCTAGAGCTTGGCACTTTTGCTGCCTATAGCACCATGTGGTTAGCGCGCGCCTTACCTGAAGATGGTTATATTTTAACGATTGAAGGTCGTGATACGCATGCCGCGATGGGCCAAGAAAATATCGACAAAGCTCAACTCAAACAAACCATTGAACTCAAATGTGGACGTGCAGCAGATATCCTTAAATCACTGCCGGCAGACATTGAACCTTTCGACTTTATTTTTATTGATGCCGATAAACAAAGCTACCCAGAGTATTTGGAATTAAGCCTGAACCTATCTCATTCAGGTACTTTGATTTTCCTTGATAACGTGATTCGTGCAGGCGATATTATCAATCCTGAAAATCATAAACCAAGTATTGAAGGGATTCGAGATATGTTCAAAGCAATGCAAAATCATCCGAAAATTTTGTCGTGCACCGTACTTCAAACTGTCGGTAGCAAAGGACATGATGGATTTGCCTTAGCCATTGTAAAATAAGTCAAAACTTAGATTAAAAAACAATCGATTAATTTAAGCTTATATAAATTATAAACTTACATTTACTGTCCATATAGTTATCCACAATTAATGCGGATAACTATGGATAAAACAGTTCCAATTTAGATAAATTACTCTAAATTAACGGGCAACCAGTAAAGGAACTTTGGCATTCCTAAAAATGGTGGTTGCAATACTGCCCAAGAAGAACTGATGAATTTTACTGTGGCTGAACGCACCGAGCACAATCAGTTGTATGCTATGCTCATTTTGGTATTCCAGAATATTTTCAGCCACGTCGCCATAACGATATTCTGTAATCACATCCAAATTTGCATCTTTCAGATACTGTTCAGGCTCTCTTAAAATTTCAGGGTGGTCACCGACATAGACCAAATGGCATTGTAAGAGGCGCAGTAAATCACTTTGCGCAATCCGCTTCATCATCTTCACACACGTCGGTGAATACTCGTAGGCAAAGATAAAGCGCGTAGGTGGCTTAAAACTATCGCCTACCGTCATGACGGTACAGTTTGCGCCACGGATAAAATTCTCAACATTACTGCCCAACGGTTTATTGCGTTCAGCCGATTTCTCACCCACACGGCCAATCACCACAATGTCATCTTCATGCAATAAGTTAAAACTTTGCTCTAGAAAGTCACCCTTTTCTTGAATATGCGTCGTATGCAGGCCATGCGTTTCGAGAATGAGTTTAGAAATATGATCGAGTAAATTATTGCTATAACTGAGCGCAAGTTCACTTTGTTTTTGCTCTAATTCAGCCAGCTCTTTGAGCAACATTGCATTGCTTTCAAATCCAATTACCCCGCTAATTTCACCTAAGTGATAACTTGCAGGATAATAATCCAAAACTTGTAAAAGGACCAATTCCCGCCCCGTCTGTTTTGCAATCCACGCCGCAGCTTCTGCTAGAGCATTGATACAAGGGGAAGAATCGATACATGCAATGACTCGTTTCATTATCGCCTCTCATTACACCGCATTTGGTATAAGGTCTCATTGTTGTTCTAAACTTAGCATATCTTTTTTTTTGATGGCAGGTTTTTATGTAATTAAGTATTGATAAATGTTCAATATTCTTTGATATCTTAATCACGTAAACGAATAAACTGTGCGGGATTGCCAGCAACAATCGATTGCTCGGCGATATCTTTGGTGACCATACTATTCATCCCCACCACAGCATGTGCGCCAATTTTCACTCCATCTTTCACGCCCACATGTGCACCCAACCAAACATCCCGTCCAATTTCTATCCCTTGTGAGCGTACAGGTTGTTGATAAATAGGATCACTGAGTGCCATGCCATGATCAAAGGCATATAAGTGACAATAGGCTGCAATACGCACTTGATCATGTAACTTAATCCCCACACGACCACCATCCAAAATACAATGATGGTTGATCGCGACTTCACTGCCAATCTCTAAAGGCCCATGCAAAGTACAATCAGCAGCAATAAACGTGTTGTCCCCAATGACAATTTTACGACCAGGCTCTGCAAATATGTGTGCCAATGGAGAAATAAAACAGTTTTGACCAATTTCAACGGTTTCCATTTCCATTAGATAAGCTTGGTATTCTTGCTGCCATGCTTCAGCCCACACACGGTTTTTAGGCTTGAGTGACCAATATAACCAGGGCATATAGTTTAAGCGATGCTTATGCTGCTCACGATATTTTAATAAGGGATCAGTCATGATGGTCATCCACAATTTTTAACGCTTCACGCCCACGGGTTACGTCTTGTATTTTAAGTCTGAGCGCTTCAATCTGATGCACTTGTAATAATGCTTCTACAAGTACGCCATCAGCAGTATATTGCTCATTAAACTCAATCTGCTGGCTATTCAGCTCGTACTGGAAAATTGCCCATTCATTAAATTGGCAGGCAAAATGCACTTTTTTCTTCTCAATGAGCTCTATTTTTTCAGCCAACAGTAAACACTGTCCTGCAGTTCCACCATAAGCACGTACCAGCCCGCCTGTGCCTAGCTTGACACCACCATACCAACGATTGACCAAAACCAAAATATTGGTCAGTTCATTGCCTTCAATGGTCGCTAAAATAGGACGACCTGCGGTACCTGAAGGTTCACCGTCATCATTAAAACGAACATTGTGGCCAATTTTCCATGCCCAGCACTGATGCGTGGTGCTGATATCTTTATATTGCTCTAGAAAATCTTTAACGGCTTGTTCATTTTCTACAGGCACAGCAAAAGCTTGAAAACGACTTTTCTTAATGTCTTCTTCATAGCTCACTAAACTAGAGATGGTAAATGGCATAGCGTAATTTTTAAAAATTTCACAAAAAATTATAACGTATTTTCAATCAGCTATCGCATGAAAATGGCTTTTCGCTTTAAGCCCACACAAAATAAACAGACATGCATACTGTGGAGCATGCTGAAAGAAGCGATTTCAAAAGGATGGTAGAGCGCACAGTTTGAATATATAAAGGAATACCCTATTATTAATTCAATGCAAAGCGATCGATTAAACATATGAGAGGGATATCTGCGCCAATTATTTTCTTGGCGCAGAAAAGGCTTATACAGTGAAGTCATCACCAAGGTAAACTTGACGCACGGTTTCATTGGCTAAGATTTCATCTGGAGAACCTTCAGCAATCACCGCACCCTCACTCACGATATAAGCACGTTCACAAATCGCCAAAGTCTCACGAACGTTATGATCCGTAATAAGAACGCCAATACCACGGTCTTTTAGAGTACGAATAATATCTTTAATATCACCCACTGAAATTGGGTCAACCCCAGCAAAAGGCTCATCGAGTAACATAAATTTTGGATCGGCTGCCAGCGCACGTGCGATTTCAGCACGACGACGTTCACCACCAGACACACTCATACCCAATGAATCTTTAATATGGCTAATTTTGAAATCTGCCAGTAATTCATGCAAACGCTGTTTACGTTGTTCTTTATTTAGATCTTTGCGCGTTTCCAAAATCGACATAATATTTTCAGAAATGGTGAGTTTTCTAAAAATTGATGCTTCTTGAGGTAAGTAACCAATGCCTTTACGCGCACGTTCATGCATGGCCAAATCAGACATATCTAGGTCATCAAGATGAATTTCACCTTTATCCATACGCACCAGTCCAACCACCATGTAGAAACTGGTGGTTTTCCCTGCACCGTTAGGACCGAGCAAACCTACAATTTGTCCGCTTTGCATGCTAAAAGATACGTCTTTCACTACCCAGCGCTTACTGTAGTTTTTCGCGAGATGCTTAATACATAGGGTTTGTGGCTGATTGAGAGTTTGCTCCATTAGTCACGCGCTCCTGGGAAGGATTGAGAACCTGAAGGTGGGATCACAATTTGAACACGACCACTCGACGAACCACTGCTGTTTGGTGTACCAATCGCTTCGATATCACCTTTGTTCATACTATAACGTAATGTATTACCGCGAATACTGGCACCATCTTGTTCTAGAAGTGCGCTGCCTGATAAGGTAATAATACCTGTTTCTGCATTATAAATAATTTTTTGCGCCTGACCTTTGGCAATACCTTTATTGGTACTGACTTGCTGCTGGAAACGTGCAGGCTTACCATTGGCCGTAATGGTGCTAATTTGACGGGTTTGATTTAAGTTGGCAACAATCGAATCCGCTTGTAGTTTCATCGTGCCCTGTTCAATGATGACATTGCCCGTGTACGTCGTTACACCCATTTTTTCATTAAATGTTGCTCGATCTGCCACCAACGAAATCGCTTTACTACGGTCACTTGGCAATGCCAAAGCAAAAGTTGAAACAGCCACACCTAAACTCAGTGCAAGTGTTTGCTTGAGGAAAGTTTTCGAAATAGAAAATTTTGGATTATGGTTCATACTTCCCTCGAATATGGAAAAAGTCATATTGACCCGTATTTAAATTCGCTTTTAAGCCCTGACTAACAAATTCGGCTTGTGGTGTCGTAACAACCACTTGATGCTGAGATTCCAATTCACGCGTCTGTGGAAACGCAGTCAGTTCTGCGGTTTCAAACTGCATCTGACCTTGATCCAACATTTTCTTTGCAACCACTTGGTTTGTCAGAACGACTTTTTCGTTGTCGTTGATGCCATTGGCTTGCTTAGCATAGAACGTCGCATCCACTTTTCCATCTTTATACATCTCAGCATTTAAGTTCTCTAACTTAGAGGTCTTCTTTTGCATATCCTGCTCAAGACGGTCTACTTTTGCGCGGACGTATAAATGACCCTGCTCATCTGTTTGAGTCAGTTGGATCTGTTCAGCAGAATAGGTCATGCTTTGCGCACCATCGACCTCGAGCTTTTGCCCTTTTCCGCTGTAATAGTAATAACCACTACTGATAGCCGCAATGGCTACAGCAGTGATATATAAAACTTTAGTATCCATAAATGTTAACTAAACTCTCATGCATGCATACAGATTAATGCGGGACTGCGGTGTACTTTTCAAGTAAAGTTTCGTATACACCTTTGGCTTGTAAAATCATATCGCAGATTTCACGTACCGCGCCACGTCCACCCATCGCTTGAGTCACCAAATCGGCACGACGACGCACTTCTAAATGACCATTTGGCACGGTCACTTTCATGCCTGCAATGGCAAATGCAGATAGGTCAGGCCAGTCATCACCCATGTATAAACAATCTTCGGCTGAAATACCAAATTTTGCACAAGCCTCGCGCAGTGCAACACCTTTGTCTTCACGGCCTTGATAAACAAGGTCCACGCCCAAATCAGACATCCGTTTTTCTACGATCTGACTTTTACGTCCTGTGATAATAATCACTTTCACACCAGCTTGCTGAACCAGTTTCATACCTAAGCCATCACGGATATCGAAAGATTTGATTTCGTCCCCCGAGTTGGTCAAAGTCACAAAACCATCACTTAAAATACCATCAACATCCAAAACTAGAGCTTCTACATAACGCGCTTGTTCTAACAGAATATAAGAAGCCATTTTTTAATTTACCCCAGCTTGAATCAGGTCATGCATACTTAAAACACCAATGACTTTATTGCTCTCATCAACGACAACAAACTGGTTAATTTTCTTTTCATTCATTCGCTCTAATGCTTCAACAGCACGCGCTTCCGGTGAAATCGTCAGCGGGCTCTTAATCATCACATCAGACACGGCCAAGTTCACATCAAAACCTTGCTGTTTATCAATCAAACGGCGTAAGTCCCCATCGGTAAAAATCCCCAATAGATGATCATTATCATCCACAATTGTGGTTAAACCTAGGCGTTTGTTAGAGATTTCGTACAGAACTTTGTTCATTGCTGTATCTGGAGACACTTTCGGTAGTTCGTCTCCAGTGTGCATTAAATGCTTCACATGTAATAACAAGCGTTTACCCAAAGCACCCGCAGGATGCGAGCGTGCAAAGTCATCGGAAGTAAACCCGCGTGCATCTAACAGTGCAACAGCCAATGCATCACCCAAGGCTAAAGTCGCCGTTGTACTTGATGTTGGTGCTAGACCTAATGGACAAGCTTCTTGAATATTGCCCAACGTCAGCGCCACATCAGCATTCTGTGGCATCGGCCCACGCTCATCACCACTGATGGTAATTAAAGGCACACCCAAATATTTGATCAAAGGCATCAGCATCATGATTTCATCACTCTTGCCCGAGTTTGAAATCGCAATCAGCACATCACCTGCAACCAACATCCCCAAATCACCATGCCCCGCTTCACCTGGGTGCATAAAGAATGATGGCGTACCTGTAGAGGCAAATGTGGCTGCCATTTTTCGGCCAATATGCCCTGATTTACCCATGCCAGTAATGACTAAGCGACCTTTGCACTTTAAGATAATTTCACAAGCACGGCTAAAACGATCATCGATTTGCTGAGCAAGTACCGAGAGTGCTTGACGCTCTATCTCTAGTGTTTCTAAAGCAACTTTTTGGAAATCAATGGGATTTGACATATTTTCAGAATTCAACGTTGTTTTACCTGAACCGTGTGACGAAATGAAACGTCAGCACATAAAAAATAATTTTCGCAATTTTATCATATCTCTGTAGACAACTAGCGCGGAAATCTTTGGATTTTCACAACATATCTACAAATGTGTTTTGCTGATGATGGAAGACCTTTGTTTCAAGTACATATAGCTCGTTTCTTTTTTTATTTCGGCAACGTATGACTGCACACCTTTCACGCTGAGAGGCTCTTATTGATTCCCTAACTTAAACTGAATAAAAAGTAGCCACCACAAAACTAAAGAGTGTCGCTAATTCAATCATTTCAATACTGGCACCAATGGTATCTCCCGTCACACCACCAATACGCTGTATAAACTTATACCGCAAATACCACAATACCAGATAAAACGTGGCAATCACCACAACACTAATCCATGTCCAATACAAAGCCACCAAAGGTATCAGCAGTAAAAGTGCCATTGCAATTGGTCGTGCTAAATGTTGGCTCAACTGGCTGCCGAGTCCTTGAGCACTCACATAGTCTGTGCTTAAAAAGAAAAATAGCGGTACGAGACGCCCTAAGACAGGAAATAAAATGAGTGTGCTATAACACTGCTGCTGCAATAACACATACAGTGCAGACCACTTTAATATGCATACAATGACAAGGCTGAGTACACCTATCGGCCCACAACTCGGATCTTTCATGATCTCAAGTGTGCGTGCTTTATCGCCAAAACCACCGACCCAAGCATCTGCGGTATCTGCCAAACCATCCAGATGCAAACCACCCGTCAGCCAAATCCATAACACCAGAATCACACTGCTTAACAGCACAAGTGGCAAAGCATGCAATAACAGGGCGATCCCATATAGAATGCCTCCCATAAGCAAACCCACTACAGGATAAAACAACAATGCCTGCGCATTTTGCTGAGGCGTTGGCATTGTGCTTAAACGAACTGGAAACGTCGTTAAAAACTGCAGTGCAATCCAAAAAGGTGTCATTACACATCCTCACTTTGAATAAACTGAAGTTGTCCTTGATCGAATACAAAGCGGTTCAATTGTCCCAACTCTGCTGACATTTTTAAAAGATCGTTATCATTTTGCTTCAGCGCTTGGCATTTTAAGAGTTTAATCACTCCACCATGGGAAATAATCAACGCCCGTTGCCAGCCCTGCTTATGCATTTGCTGGGTCAAGGTCTCTACAGACTCGAGAACACGGCTTTTAAATGCCAATAAGCTTTCTGCCTGAGGCGGTGTAAAACTTAACGGCGTTTGCCAAAATTGAGCCAATTCATCTGGAAAGAGTTGGTAGAGTCGCTCGGTCGGCTGAGCTTCCCATTCTCCAAAATCCATTTCTTGCAAATTCGGTTCTATATACAAAGGGAGCTGTTTTTGCTCCGCCCACTCCTCTGCAAACAGACGACAGCGCTGTAATGGTGAGCTATAAATGACATCCCACGCCTGACCAGTCTGCTCAGACTGTGTGATGGTAGATCGCATTTGCGCCCATCCTTTCGCAGTCAAAGCATCATCCGTTCTACCCCGTAAGGTATGGCTTAAGCTGGTTTCGCCGTGGCGTAGGAAGTCTAAATACAACATCCTTAAACTTTCTCACCAATCACGGCTGCTTCAGCAAATGTCGCCATTTCATTATGTAAGCGACACGCTAGTTTGATCAACCCCAGTGCAGCTCCTGCACCGCTGCCTTCACCCAAACGTAGGTTTAGCTTCAATAATGGCACTGCTTTAAGCTCTTCTAATAAACGGACATGACCATATTCAGCCGACTGATGCCCAAAGAGCATCCAAGCACGAACGTCTGGATTTAAACGTACTGCGAGCAATGCCGAAACAGTACTGATAAACCCATCCACCACTATCGGTAGACCCAATTGTGCACAGCGAATATACGCAGCTGTCATGGCTGCAATTTCAAGTCCACCCACGGCACATAAGGCTTTAAACGGATCGTTCCCGACATATTGTGCATGCAATGCAAGTGCTTGATCAATCACCTGTTTTTTATGTATCAATTGTTCAGTACGGATACCTGTTCCAACACCCGTGAGCTTTTCAGCGGGTTCAGCCAATAAAAAACAAGCCACGGCTGAGGCTGAACAGGTATTTCCAATGCCCATCTCACCCGCGACATAGATATCTGCCCCATAAGCGATGGCATCTTCCACACTTTTTTGCCCCAAAGCAAAAGCAGCTTCACATTCAGCTTCAGTCATGGCTGGGGTTTGAGCAAAGTTAGCCGTCCCCGCGCGGATGCAGTGGCGTTCAACCCCGACATATTCATACGCTTCACCGACCGAACCACAGTCGATGACTTGTAACTTGGCTTGATACTCTTTGGCAATCACACTAATACATGCCCCGCCAGTTGCGAAGTTCTGCAACATTTGACGTGTCACCGCTTGTGGGTAGGCAGAAATCTTTTCCTCCATCACCCCATGATCACCTGCAAAAATTGTAATCCATGGGCGGTCAATCTTGGGTTTTACAGTGTTTTGCAAACTGGCTAAAGTCACTGCAACCGATTCAAGCTCCGACAACGAGCCTGTCGGTTTGGTCAACTGTGACTGGCGTGCTAGGGCTTGAGCCAATACAGACTCACTCGGACTTTGACATGCTTCTAACCACCAACTCACACTTGTTCTCCTTTTAAAATCATGGGAAATCCTGCCACGCAGAACACCACTTTATGAGCGATTTGACCTAACTGCTGATGCAATCGCCCTGTTTCATCGACAAAGCGTCGGCTAATTTGTCCTATAGGAACCACACCTAAGCCTGTTTCATTACTCACTAAAATCAGCTCGGACTGTAAATTTCCGACTACATCTAACAACTTCTGACATTCCTGAACTTGTAAATCTGGGTCAGTATGCATCAGTAAATTACTCATCCATAAGGTCAGGCAATCGACCAAAATGGTTTGGTTTGGGCGATCTAATTTGACCAACTGCGCTGCAAGATAAATGGGTTCCTCACACAGCCCCCAATCTTCGGGTCGTTGCTGTTGATGGTGTTGAATACGCGCTTGCATTTCTCCATCCAAGGCTTGTGCAGTTGCCACATAAACCACAGGCTGCGCCAACTGTTGTGCAATCTGCTCCGCCAAGCGGCTTTTCCCCGAACGTGCACCACCTAAAATCAGCTGCATTGCGCATTCCCCAACTCAATTTGTGTCTGTGAAAACAATGGCCCTTGTAGGACATGTGCCTGATAAAAGCCAAATGTAAGCTGTGAGACATTTAAGCTATAGCTAATATCTTCAATTTCAGCCATCCGTGCCAATACATGATCACTACTCACTGCTTCACGGTATAGACCTAATGTAATATGTGGACAATAACTTAATGCCGCGACTTCCTGCGATGTATGCAGCAATGTTTTTCTAATTTTATCCAACACGCCTGCGGTATCATCCATTTTTAAAAATAAGGCACTTTCAAAACTATTTAATTCACCCATCTGTAACTGAAAAGATTCTAGTTTTAAATTTTTAAGGCGTTCAATCTGCTGAGTCAGTTGCGCTCGACTAAAGTCATCCGACTGTGTCACCTGTTCCACCCAAAAACCAGCAACAAATAAAGTGATATGGAACTGCCGTTGGTTTGGTTGATAAAGTAGATCTGAAAACTGCTCACGAAGCTGTTTTAAATAGTTGATCAAAACGGGATCATCCACTTCAATATACCAAAGTGCATAGCGTTCTCGTCCCAAATGCCATTCAGGATAGTCTCGAGCTTCGGTCTGTACGACAGTGCTATGGGGTTGAAGAAACACAATTTTATTCACAAATGAGGATGAATAATTTAAGCATATTTTTGTCAAAATTATGGGCTGAAACGCCGAGATAATTTCACATTTAAATGAATTATTTTCAATACACTCAAATTATAGGTATAAAAAAACCCCAAGTTGAACTTGAGGTTTTTAAATTTTGGAGCGGGAAACGAGACTCGAACTCGCGACCCCAACCTTGGCAAGGTTGTGCTCTACCAACTGAGCTATTCCCGCAATATGGATGTGCATTATAGAGAGTTTCATCAAACTGTCAACACTCTATAATGCAATTGCTGAATTAATCAGCACGACGCCAAATTGTCCCTTGACGGGTGTCTTCCAAAACAACGCCCTGATCTAACAAGGACTGACGAATTTCATCCGCTTTGGCAAATTCTTTGGCTTTCTTCGCATCTTGACGTTGTTGAATCAAATCTTCAATTTGCTCTTCAGACAAAGCCAAAGCCTCTTGCCCAATGTCAGACTTCAGGAACTCTTCAACATTGTGCTGAACCAAACCTAGAATATTGGTTAAATGACGCAAAGTTGCATAGTAAAGCGCCGCTTGTTCCGCTTGTTGCTCTTTCACGGCACGGTTCAATTCTTTGTTGACTTCAAACAATACCGCAATGGCTTCAGCGGTATTGAAGTCATCACGCATGGCACTATTGAAACGCTCCAGCAATGTTTCATCTAAGGTATCGACTTGTGTATCGCCATAGGCTTGTTGATAAGCTTTGAATGAATGATAGAAACGTGACAGCGCTGTTTTTGCTTCTTTTAAAGCAACATCAGAGAAGTTCACAGGGCTACGATAGTGTGATGACACAATGAAGTAGCGAATCACTTCAGGGTGGAACTTATCCATCACATCACGAATGGTAAAGAAATTGCCCAATGACTTCGACATTTTCTCGCCATCAACATTGATGAAACCAACATGCATCCAATAGTTGACATACTGCTCGCCAGTTGAAGCCTCAGACTGTGCAATTTCATTTTCATGGTGTGGGAACATGAGGTCTGAACCACCACCATGAATGTCAAAATGGTTCCCTAGGCAGCAAGTCGACATCGCAGAACATTCAATATGCCAGCCTGGACGACCTTTACCCCACGGCGAAGCCCATGCAGGTTCATTTTCTTTGGCATGTTTCCAAAGTACAAAGTCAAAAGGATGTTTTTTCTCAACTTCAATATCGACACGTTCAGATGCACCCGCTTGCATATCTTCCAGTTTACGACCTGAAAGACGACCATACTTGGCGAATTTTTCTACTTGGAAATATACATCACCATTGGCAGACGGATAAGCTGTACCCTTTTCAACCAGATTACCAATCATGCTTTGCATTTGATCAATATAATCCGTCGCACGCGGTGCTTCATCTGGATGTAAACAACCTAGATTTTCAGCATCTTCATTCATCGCTTGAATAAAGCGGTCTGTCAGTTGAGTAATCGACTCGCCATTTTCATTGGCACGTTTAATGATTTTGTCGTCAATGTCGGTAATGTTACGTACATATTTAACGCTCCAACCTTGGCTACGCAGGAAGCGAATAATATAGTCAAATGCAACCATCACGCGCGCATGTCCAATATGACAGTAGTCATATACCGTCATACCGCAGACATACATATCAATATGCCCCTCAACACGAGGTACGAATTCTACTTTTTTGCGTTGCTCTGAGTTATATAGAACAAATGGTTGCATAGCGATTCAAAAGACTTCAAATATAAGAATGGATCATCTTAACCTAAGCATTATTTTTCATAAAGTTTTCAGAAGATTTTTCTTTCAATTATCTCTCCACTTTTCATTCATACGCAACTGATACTAAATTTTCTTCATTCAGGTCTTAAAGGGATTATTGGTAAATATTGGCATTGCATGATGCATTTACTAGGGATGAACATGTACATGCTCGCAATGCTCATGGCTATGAGGTTTTGGCACCTCATGATCTGTTCGAATACAGCAACCCTCGACATACTGACTGGTACCATCCACATAAAACTCCTCTTTCCAGACAGGAACTTCATGTTTCACCCGCTCTACTGCTTCCTCGCAAGCTTGGAAGGCTTCACGGCGGTGCGCAGCGTAAGCCATCGCAATAATCGCAGTATCGCCAATATCTAAAGCACCAATGCGATGCACCACCCGAACATAAGACACGCCATATTTTAATTGGATTTCTTGTTCAATTTGACGAATCATTTTTTCAGCGACTGGTGCATAAGCGGTATATTTTAACGCTTTTACAGCTTTGCCTTGATGGTGATTCCGCACCGTACCAATGAATATGCCTATACCGCCACACTCAGGAAAATGCTGGATGCCATCAAAGTCATTTTGGGTAAAAGTCACTGTTTGAATCCGCGGAAATTGTTTTAATTCCATATCAACCTCCTGCCACAGGGGACAACAACACCAAAGTACTATCTCGACTTAAAATGGTCTGCCTTGGAATAATGTCTTCACCGACTGCACAGGCACAGCGCTCCAATAACGTGTGGACAGCTGGGTATTGAGCAACGAGATCCTTTAAAACCACCGTAACCGATGAATCAGGCTCACATTGCAGCATTAAATTGGGGGGTAACTGCCGTTCAATCGCACCAAAAGCTTCGATCTTCACTCTAATCACATTGTTTAATTCCTGAGTCATCCTAACCTCCAATCATATGCATACTGATTTTTCGTACGGGCTGATGCAATTGCTGTTTTTGAATAGCATGAAAGCCTTGCTCTTTATGCCAAACATAAGTTGAAATTTTCCCCTCTAAAACAAAGGGTTCATGCTGATTGGTTTGGGCAAGTTGTTGAATGTCTGACTTTAAATTTAAGCCTTGCTTGGCAAAAAGACAATTATAAAACTCACCCTGTGCATTCAACCGCAGTCGGTCACACTCCCCACAAAACGAGTTGCTAATGGTGGAGATAATCCCAATGTTCGCACCATCTACCTGATAACTACGAGCTGGATTGGCACCTTGTCCTTCAAGCACTTGCACCGTAAATTGCGAGCTGAGTTGGGACAAAATCTCTTGTTCAGTGACAACATCGGCTTGCGACCAATTTTGATCGCCATCTAAAGGCATAAACTCAATAAAACGCAGTTCTACCTTTTGCTGCTTTGCCCACTGCACCAAAGGGACAATTTGATCGTCATTGATACCTTTCATCAGCACGGTATTGATTTTGATGTTAAAACCAAGCTGTTGTACGGCCTGAATTCCTTCCAGCACTGTATGTAGTTGTTTTTTTGTGAGGTGTTGAAATTGCTCGGCATCTAGACTGTCTAGACTAATGTTTAAATCATCTAGCCCTGCTTGCTTTAAAGCAACGGCATATTGTTTTAAATAATGACCATTGGTGGTCATGGAAATACGCTTCAGCCCCTGTTTTTTTAGGCTTTGTAGCTGTTCGATAAAATGTACCACACCTTGGCGCATTAACGGTTCACCACCCGTGATACGAATTTGCTCAATGCCATGCTGCACCATAAATTTGCAAAAATGGTAGAGTTCTTCAAAACTGAGCAAGTCGTGTTTTTTCATCCATTCGGGATGTTCTGGCATGCAATAGACGCATTTAAAATTACAACGATCCGTCACCGAGATTCGTAGTTTGCGCTTTTCACGTCCAAACTGATCTTGGAATACTCTAACTGCAGATACATGGGTCATGCTGTTCATCTGTCTTGCCTATGCGTCCTTTGAGCGATGTGGGTGCAGTTCATATTTCACGCCCTATTTTCTAAAGTATAAATTGCAATAACTGTTCCAACTTTGTGCACTTTCTAAATTTTGAGTATTTCAGATCACCGCCGTAATGAGTGATCACTGCTACATACGTTCAATATCTAAATAAGATAATGCCTTTCCCTAAAACCATTTCAAATGATTGTTTTTATAAAAAATTTAATATCAACATGAATACTTATTTGGTTCTTTTATAGATTTTTATTTAAACAGTCAAATCGGTTTATGGCAACATCTTCTACTCTCGACACAAACCTCCTCTCTTCAATATCTGAGGTATTTATAAAAAATTGAGTTGCCGATGCTGTTGTAACTCATCCAACGAGTTAATGCTGTGAAAAAACAGTGCATGATTTTTAAATCGTGCCACTTGTGGGTGCAAATCTGCAAAACACTGCCTTAAACTGCGCTGATTTTGTTCAAGGTGCTGAATCAATGTCGGTAGACTGCTCCGTTTTAACAAACAAAACGGATACAATGCACGGTCATTGATTTCTACAATAACGACACCACAGTTCGGATCTTGTTGCATCGCTTGATGTAGCCGTGAAAACACTTTTTTCGGAATAAAAGTTACATCACAGGGTACGAACAGCACATAGTCTGATTGCACATGTGCCCATGCACTTTTCATCCCCATCAAGGGTCCTTGAAAGCCTGTTGCCTCATCTTCAAAAAAGCCAATCGACGGAATCAACCGCTCATAAATGGAATGATCCCGATGGCTGTTGACCCATACCTTGGTTGCTCGCGATTTTAGCTGCTGATGAATTTTGATAAGTTGAATTTCATCATCAAATTTTTGCAAGAGTTTATTAATACCATTCATACGGCGCGCCTGACCACCCGCCAAAATAACAACTTCAGTTTCTGGGTAACTCACGGGTTTGAATATTTTTCTTTTCATTCTACATCCTCCGTTTGACACGCTTTGATCAGACCTCGAATTTCAGGTAAGCAAGAACCGCAATTGCCTCCTGCCTTTAAGCATGCAGTGACTTGTTTTTCATGGGTGATATTTTTTTCTTTAATGACATCGATAATACGATTTTTCCCAACTTTAAAACAGCTACAGACCAGTGGGCCATCACTATTAGTCATTGACATCGCTTGCCCTGCCAATAAAGCTTTCCGATGCATAGCACTTAAGCGTTCGCGCTTAAACAGACTTGCCACCCAGTCTCGATCTGGCAATAACGCTTTGGGCGCAATATACAGACTTGCAATGAGGTGTCCATCTTGTAACACCACACTATGACTGATATGAGCGGTTTGATCTTCTACATTGAGCCATTCAAAACTTTCATCATCAAAAGGCAATAAAGCTTTGAGTTGTTCGGTCGTTTCCGTAAAACGTCGACGGTCTGCCAGCTCATAACGAATAGCTTTGGACGTTTTGATTTTGGTCCACCAAATGCTTTGTTCAATACTTTGTTGCACCAAATGTTCAAAGCCTGTTCGCACATAAAAGACACCCTGCCATTGCGTATAAAACGGATGAATCATCACAGGGGTATGTTTGAACTCAGGTTCTCCTGAAATCGCATCCACCACAGGATTCACCACTTTGCCAATCCGTGCATCAGATGCAAATTGATCACTCCAGTGAATCGGAGCAAAAATCTGTCCACGGCGGATATTGTCACTGACCGTGGCACGCAGCACACAATTTCCCCAAGCCGATTTGATCTCCACCAATTCCCCATCTTTCAGACCATATTTCAGGGCATCATTTGGGTGAATTTCACAATAAGGTTCTGCTTTATGCGTACTTAAATTGGCTGATAAACCTGTACGTGTCATGGTATGCCATTGATCGCGGATGCGTCCTGTATTCAGCACCAATGGATACTCACTGCTAATTGGATTCACCGCACCAACTGCCGTTGTTGCAATAAACTTGGCTTTACCATCTGCGTGACTAAACTGACCATCTTTAAATAATTGAGCAAAAGTGTTTGGTTTGGTTTGGCCATTTTTCAAAGGTACGAGTACAGGCCATTGCGTCGGTTCAAGTTCTTGGTAGTCGTCAAGTGAAAGATTCGTCAGACCTGCCAAATTGAAATAGCGGAATGTTTCAGTCGATGAACGTAAAGCAATTTCTGCATTTTGATAAGCTGAGAGCTGGGCATGTTCTTTGAAAATGTCATGACTACTTTCAAAGTCAAAACCCTGAAATCCTAATTTTTTCGCAACTTGTGAAACTGACCACCAATCCGCTTGTGCTTGTTCTGGAATGTCTAAAAAGGCACGCTGTCTGGAAATACGGCGTTCTGAATTGGTGACTGTGCCATCTTTTTCACCCCAACCCAATGCAGGCAGTAACACATCGGCATATTGAGTGGTATCGGTATCTAGACAAATGTCTGACACCACCACAAACTCACATTTCTCTAGTGCGCGTTTCACCTGATCGGCATTGGGTAAACTCACCACAGGATTGGTCGCCATAATCCAAATGGCTTTAATTTTACCGCTTTCAACTGCTTCAAAAAGGTCGACGGCTTTTAAACCCACTTGCTTTGCAATCGTTGGGCTGTGCCAAAACTGCTGTACCAATTGTTGATGCTTTGGATTATCCAAATCCATATGGGCAGCCAGCATATTGGCAAGGCCACCCACTTCACGCCCGCCCATTGCATTCGGCTGGCCCGTCATCGAAAAAGGTGCAGCGCCCAATTTGCCAATTTTGCCCGTTAACAAATGACAGTTGGTAATGCTATTGGCTTTGTCTACCCCACGTGAAGACTGATTCACACCCATTGAAAATAAGCTCATCACTTTTTCTGTTTGAGCAAATTTTTCAAAAAAGAGTGCTAATTTTTCAACAGAAATCCCCGTCCGTTCGCTCACACTCGCTATTGATGCTTCAGATGCGCTGCTTGCCAGCGCTTGCTCTAGGCCTTGAGTATGCTTTGCAATAAAATCGGTATCGGTATAATGATTGGTTGCTAAATACTGTAATAGACCATTGAACAGTGCGACATCCTGCCCCGGTAAAATTGGTAAGTGTAAATCAGCCGCCTCACAGGTTGCAGTAAAACGCGGGTCAATCACGACGACAAAAAGATCTCGCTCCTCTTTGGCTTTCATGATGCGTTGATACAGCACAGGATGACACCAAGCTGTATTTGAACCGACTAAAACCACCATATCGGTATGTTCAAAATCACTATAACTGGCTGGAACTAAGTCTTCCCCAAAAGCACGTTTATGCGCAGCAACGGCTGAAGACATACACAAACGTGAATTGGTGTCGATATTGGCCGTACCCAAGTAGCCTTTAACAAATTTATTGACCACATAATAGTCTTCAGTCAGCAGTTGACCTGAGACATAAAAAGCAATACTTTCAGGCCCATATTGATCGATATAATGCTGAAATTTGTTGGCGATTAAATCTGTTGCGGTATCCCATGAACTTACCTCACGTTGCGGTTTACGCCCCAACATGGGATGTAAGACGCGCGTTTCTAAACCTACCGTGTCGGCTAAATTACTGCCTTTAATGCACAACTTTCCAAAATTAGATGGATGCTGAGCATCACCCACCACAGAAACTTTTTGCCCTAAAGCCGTTTCTTCAACAGTTGCTGTTACCCCACAACCCACCCCACAATATGGACAAGTGGTTTGTGTGATTGTTATCATTTTTTCTGTGGAGCTATGCAGTTCCATTACAGGGATACTATTCATTTCTGCTTCGCTCCTATTTGCCTTTCATTTATTTTGAATCACTCACAACGGCGTCTTTACTTTTGTGTTTAGATTTAGGATTAACCTTCGGTTCGACCTACTTTTCTTTTGGGAAAAGTAGGCAAAACCATTGTCATTCACAAAACTCGTCCCATACCATCTTCACTCCAACTTATTCGCAGAAACATTAATTTTCATAAGTAACCCTGCCTCAAACAAGTTGTGAATGACTTTTCCGCGTATCAAATTAACTATCAGAAATCTATCCCCCTCCTTTCACGAGGAAGTTTTTACCCTGCTTTTTTTAATGCAAAATCTTTACCAAATAACAGTTTATTTCGAATTGATGAAATTGGGGTTTGATCCGAAATAAGTTCTGCATACCAAACACCATCTTCGGTATCCCCAAACAACACCGCACCAATGACCTTATCCTTTTGAATAATAATGCGTTTATAAATCTGACGTTTTTCATCATTTAAAATGATGTCTTCAAAGTCATCCTTCGGTTCAAAATTACCCGCTGAGAACACATCACAGCCACTTACCTTTAACTGTGTTGGAACAGTTGGTGCTTTGAACGTTAAGCTGCCATGCTCCGCCAAATGTGAGGCACAAATGAATGCCTGCCCCCAAAGTGGCTCAACCAAGCCAAAAGTCTGGCTACGATGTTCAATACACTCTCCCACGGCGTAAATACTTGGGTCAAAAGTCTGCATGGTGTCATTCACCAACACACCACGGTTACAGCGCAGTCCTGCACTTTGTGCAAGTGCCATGTTCGGACGAATACCGACTGCAAATACCACAAGATCCGCCGCTAAGACTGTACCGTCTTTCAAGCGAATTTGAGTGACATGACCATCTACACCCACCAATGCTTCAGTATTGGCCTCAGTGATAATGGAGATACCCTTTTGTTCAATACTATGGCGTAGCATTTGGCTGGCTTTACTGTCTAATTGACGCTCCATAATGCGATCCATCAGATGTAAAACGGTGACATTCATCCCACGTTGTTTGAGACCATATGCAGCTTCAAGTCCCAACAAACCGCCGCCGATTACCACGGCGTTTTTCTTGGTCTTGCAGTAATCCAGCATGGTATTGATGTCATAGATATCTCGGAAACTAATGACACCTTCCAAATCCGCTCCAGCAATTGGAGGAATGAACGGTTTCGAACCTGTCGCTAAAATTAAACGATCATAATCGACCACTTCACCTTTTTTGGTATAGACCTGCTTACGAGGACGGTCTATACGTACCGCAGGATCACCCGCAATGAAACGAATGCCTTTGTCGCTATACCACGCATGTGGATGCAACATGATGTCGTCAATGGTTTTATCCCCTGACAACACTGGCGATAACATAATACGATTGTAGTTCCCCCAAGGCTCTTCACCAATCACCGTCACTTCATAACGGTCTGGTGCCATGTCGAGTAAATCTTCCAAACAACGCATGCCCGCTAGGCCATTGCCAACCAGCACCAACTTCATTTTTTCCTGAGATGTACCTGTGTTGGTGATATAGGTTTTTTGTGGGGTCGGACTAATCCACACTCGGCCATTTTCAATTTTGCTTGGAAAAACTAACAGTTTTTGGTCTTTATCTTCCAAACAGCGTCCTGTTGCTAAACTAAAATGCTGTTTGTAAATCGGGGATGCCACCACACGCTCACCTTGTAAATCACCAATAATGCCGCGCGACATTACAAAAGCTTGGCTAAATGGATCCTGATTGCTCAAGGCATATACCCGCTTTTCAGCACCGACACGAAAAATAGCAATTTGCTGATGTTCAATAAGTGCACCTACGCCTGTATTTGGCGTTAGATCATCTAGCGCACAGACATCAACCCAATCTAGCTCATTCATTTCTTTTAAAATTGTCATCATCTTGATCCTTTTAAACTTATTCATTCATTTAGTCCCTCTATCTTTGCTTTTGAGAGAGTGCTGAAGAAAGAAGTTTGAATACCCTAATTTGTTAAGCTTCAACCACTGGAATACGGCTACGATCTCGTTCAGCCGCAGTTTTAGGACGAATCTGGCCACGAACTTCTGCAAACTGAATATGCGGATCTTGTTGTTGCTCAGCTTTGGCATTGATGAAAGTCACGAAGCGTTTACGTACTTCTGGGTCTTCAACAGCCGTACGCCATTCATCTTGATAAGTCCCCACCACATGGCTCATACGACGTTCGAGTTCAGCAGCTAGACCTAAAGAATCATGCACAACCACATCTTTGAGATAATCTAAACCACCTTCCATGTTGTCGCGCCATACCGAAGTTCGTTGTAAACGGTCTGCGGTTTGCACATAGAACATAAAGAATCGGTCGATGTATTTAATTAAAGTTTGGGTATCGAGATCCGAAGCCAATAACTCGGCATGGCGAGGCTTCATCCCTCCATTTCCGCAGACATACAGGTTCCAGCCTTTTTCAGTGGCAATCACACCGACATCTTTACTTTGCGCTTCGGCACATTCACGGGTACAGCCTGAAACAGCCATTTTTAATTTGTGCGGTGAACGTAAGCCTTTGTAGCGGTTCTCTAGGAAAATAGCTAAACCCACCGAGTCATCCACACCGTAACGACACCACGTACTGCCGACGCAAGACTTTACTGTACGCAACGATTTCCCATAAGCATGGCCTGACTCAAAGCCCGCCGCGATGAGCTTTTCCCAAATTTCAGGAAGTTGGTGAATTTGCGCGCCAAACATATCGACACGTTGCCCACCAGTGAGCTTGGTATATAAGCCAAATTCTTTAGCAATTTGCCCCACTGCAATCAAGCCGTCAGGCGTCACTTCACCGCCTGCCATCCGTGGAACTACAGAATAAGAACCATCTTTTTGAATATTGCCTAGGTAGTAGTCGTTACTGTCTTGTAGACCTGCATGGCTTGGTTTCAAAACAAAGTCATTCCAACACGATGCTAAAATATTGGCTGCTGTTGGCTTACAAATATCACAGCCCAAACCATGGCCATGTTGTTGAATCAGGTCATCAAATGTTTTGATTTCATTGACCCGTACCAAGTGATACAGCTCTTGACGTGAATAGGCAAAGTGCTCACAAATGTGGTTATTCACGGTCACGCCTTGGCGTTGTAATTCAGATTTTAAAACTTGTGTAACCAGCGCTGCACATCCGCCACAAGCCGTTGCAGCTTTGGTGCATTTTTTCAAAGCGCCTAATGAAGTTGAACCATCCGCAATCGCGCTACAAATATCAGATTTGGACACGTTATTACATGAACAAATGGTTGCACTGTCCGGTAGCAAATCTACACCACTGCCGCCCGATTTACTTGAGGCTTGTGCATAACCCGGCATGATTAAACTTTCAGGATTTTCTGGAAGTGCTAAACCATTCAGCATCATTTGTAGTAAGTCGTTGTACTCTTTTGCACAGCCCACTAAAACTGCACCAAGTAGCTTGGTCTTTTCGGCATTTACCACGATTTTTTTATAGACTTGTGTGTCTTCGTCGGCATAGAAATAACTGAGTGCATTTGGTGTCATCGCATGTGCATCACCGACAGAAGCAACATCAACGCCCATCAGTTTCAACTTGGTGCTCATGTCTGCACCTGCAAATTCAGCACAAGCTTGTTCAGTGACATGTTTTGCTGCAATACGTGCCATGTCATAGCCTGGTGCCACCAGACCATAAATTTTGTTTTGCCACAGTGCACATTCACCAATGGCGTAAATATCTGGATTTGACGTTTGGCAATAATCATTAATCATGATCCCGCCACGCTCCCCGAGGGCTAAACCACTTTGACGTGCCAACTCATCACGTGGGCGAATACCCGCTGAGAACAAAATGATGTCTGTTTCAAGCTCAGAACCATCACCAAATTTCATCACATGCTTCGTCGTTGCACCTTCCTCAATTGATGAAGTCGCTTTTTGGGTATGAACTTTTACGCCTAAGTTTTCAATTTTTGCACGTAGAACCTTTCCGCCCAAGTCATCAATTTGAACCGCCATGAGACGTGGTGCAAACTCAACCACATGGGTTTCCAAGTTCAGATCCCGTAGCGCCTTAGCGGCTTCTAGGCCCAATAAACCGCCACCAATCACCACACCCGATTTCGCATTGAGACTTGCAGCACGAATCGCATCTAAGTCTTCAATGGTTCGGTAAACAAAGCAGTTTTCACGGTCATTACCCGAAATAGGCGGAACAAAAGCGTATGAACCTGTTGCCAAGATTAATTTGTCAAAACTAAGAACATCACCATGATTCGTCGTCACCGTTTTATGGCTTTGATCAATTGCAACCGCTTTGGTGTTTAAACGTAAATCTATGCCATAAGCATCAGCAAAATCTGCACGACAAAGGGTTAAATCCTTTACTGATTTACCACTGAAATATTCAGTCAAATGTACGCGGTCATAAGCCAAGCGCGGTTCTTCGGCCAAGATGGTAATTTCAACATCATCACCCACATGTTCGAGTACTGATTCGATAAATTTGTGGCCAACCATGCCATGACCAATCATGATGATTTTCATATTCTTTCTCCGCAATATTTCATTTGTTCTGCCTGAGCCTTGAGGCTTGGGTTTAATCTCTTTATTTAGTTTTGCGCTTCAGCAATGCTACGATCATGTACCGCTTGTTCGAATAAGCGCTGTTCCTTTTCTTTATGCTCAACAGAGAAGCGAATCATGAGAACAAAACTTGCAGCGATGACCACCAAGCCACCTAAAATCATCAGTGTGGTTTGAATATCCAACATACCTTTGAGTAGGAAACCTGCTGCCACCGCACCCACGTTCCCCCCTGCGCCAATAATGCCTGCCACACCACCCAAGGCATCACGATCAATGAAAGGCACCAAGGCATAAGTTGCACCACATGCCATGTGCGTGAACAATGCAAAGACTGTCATTGCGAGAATCGCGAAGATGGGGGTATTCATTTGAGAGAATAGGACGAGGAAAAGGCCTTCCAGCAGAATCATGCCAAACAACACTTTGGTTCGACCATCAAGCCCTTTTTTGGTTGCAACTTTGTCTGACACAATGCCACCCAGAGCACGAGCAAACAATGCCAGTAAACCGAAAATACCTGCCGCCATTCCCGCTTCTTTTAAACCAAAGCTAAAGTGGTCAACGTAGTACATCGCGACAATGTTGTGAATAAAGATTTCGATTCCGAAACACGCGGCATAGGCACCAAATAGAATCCAAACACGGTAGTTTTTCGCAGCATGCATCAGAATCGCTACACCACCTTTTTTATCTGAACCAACACTGACGCCCTCTGCACGAAGTTCTTGGAAGTTGCCTTGTGGACAATCTTGAGTAAATTTCCAATACATCAAACCCACGATCAGCATCAAGACACCCGGAACAATCAGTGCAATTCTCCAGCCCATCGCTTGCTCTACACCAAACATCACCAAGGCACCGAGCATCAATGGCATGAGTACTTGTGTTGCACCACCGCCTGCGTTGCCCCAGCCTGCTGTCGCTGCGTTTGCAGTCCCGACAACATTTGGCGCAAACATAATGCTGGTGTGATACTGAGTGATGACAAAGCTTGCTCCAATCGCACCAATCAATAGACGGAAGAACAAGAAGGATTCATAGCTATTTGCAGACGCTACTCCAAAGACTGGAATGCTGCCGAGTACAAGAAGTGCGGTATAGGTTTTACGCGGGCCGTATTTATCACACAATGGCCCCACAATAAGACGAACTAAAATGGTGATGGCTACGGCCGCAATATTAATATTGGCAATTTGATCTTTGGTTAAATGAAATTCACCCGCGATCACTGGCATCAGCGGAGCACAAGCGAACCAAGCAAAGAAGCAAACAAAAAAGGCGAGCCAACTCATGTGGAAGGCTCTCATTGCTGCGCCGTTAAAACTGAAAAGACTTATTTTTGTTGCTTTTTTAGCATGTAAATTTGAAGACATAACCTTCTCCAGACTGAACTGAGCGTATAGTTTTTCTACAGCATAAACACTTGCTATGTAGAAGCGATCAGAACGGACGTCGTTGGCCGTCTTACAAATTTGATTTAGAGTCGTCTTTGACTCATTAGGGATAATGCAACGAGTGTGCCAATATTTATAATTTAATTTTAATATATTGTTTTTTATTACTTTATTTAAAATAAGATCTTATAATTCGATATAAGCAGCTCTTTTTACTTTTAGAGCACAACAGCTAATTTTTCCGACTTTTTAAAACACTGCTACCTCTTGGTGCATTTTGCATTATCGATGAGCATCTGCTTTCTCAAATAAACGACATTGCTTTGTTCTAAGCACGACATCTAGAAGTTCTCCCTTAGATGTACAAATCGACTGTGAACATCAACACTTCAATTTACTGAATCCATATCCGTAAACTCTTTCATGAAAACTCCGATCACAACATATGCAACATGCATACTTTGTCTGTAATCGCGACCATAAAGATTGACTGCCTAATCCGAGATAAAGCTGGCATTTGTTAAGTTTGGCATTTAAATTGCTTGTACACTTTTAGATCTCATTTTCAGGTTTTCCTGAGCACTGTACAGTATGCCTAAACTGAAAATTGCATTGATTGATGACAATCAAGAACGCGCACAATATATTCGAAGTTCCCTCATCGAACATGATTTTGATGTGGTTGCCTGCCTGATTATCGATCACATCAATATTAGCCGTCTTGAACAATTAAGTGCTGACGTCATTTTGTTAGATATGGACCATCCGCAACGTGACATTATTGAAAGCTGTGTAAGTCAATTTAACCTACCCACTGTTTTATTTACTAAAAATAGCCATAAAGACACCATTAAAAGTGCCATAGATGCTGGAGTGACGGCTTATATAGTGGACGGGATAGATCCTTCAAAGTTAGAAAATATTTTAGAAATCTCGATCGAACAGTTTCGTAAACACAAAAAGTTGCTCACAGACTTACAAGACACCAAAAATAAACTCGCCGATCGTAAAGATGTGGAGCGTGCGAAAGTATTGCTGATGCAATTACATGGACTATCTGAAGATGATGCCTTTCAATTGCTGCGTAAAAATGCCATGAGCCACCGTATGACCATCGGTGAAATGGCAAGACGTCTGTTGGATGCTCAACAGCTTTTACAATCTCAACTCAAGGACTAAGTCATGGCTCAACTCGAAAAGTCACAACTTCATCTGGGCTATATTCCACTTTTAGACTGTGTTGCTTTACTGTGGGCTAAACAACGCGGTTTTTTTGAGGACGTGGGCTTAGACGTGAGCTTAGTCAAAGAAGCGTCTTGGGCAAGTTTAAGAGATCGTTTGGCTTTTGGATTTCTAGACGCCGCGCATTGTTTATCTGCCATGTTGCCTGCTGCTGCACTCGCTCAAGATCAACTCGGTATTCCGCTACAAACCCCTCTCGTCTTAAGCTACAACAGTGCTTTTATCAGCTTAAGCCAAAAACTATGCTACGCGCTTGATATCAAAAAAACTGACGATGCAGCCACCACTGCACAGAAATTCTTTAGTGCCATGCAGCATGAACAGTATCTTCCGATTGCCCATGTGTTTAAGCAGTCTATTCATCATTATTGTTTACGTGAGTGGTTGGCGTTGGCCAATCCTGAATTTGCCAAACGCGTACATCTCCGCACTTTACCGCCGCCCTATATGGTGGAAGCCATTTCAAACCAATTGATCGATGGTTTTTGTGTTGGGGAACCTTGGAACACACAAGCGGAAATTCAAGGTTATAGCCAAATCATTGCGACTGGCTCAGACATTATTCCTCGCGTCGCAGACAAAGTACTGGCTGTGACTCAAGAATGGGCTATCTCCAATCCTAATACACTTTCAGCCCTCGTCCAAGCCATCCAAAAAGCACAAGTTGAACTTAAACAGATGCAGGATATTGAACCTGTTTGGCAAGTCTTGGTCGATTACAACATCATTCGCTTTGCATGTTCAGCAAGTGTTCACGTCGAAAAATATCACCTGATTCAGAACATCATTCGTGGTTTTATTCCAGAACAAGCCCAGCCGCAAGTTTCGGATTTTGTTTGGCTCACACAGCAAATGCAAAAATGGGATGATATAAATTTAGATAGTGATGAAATTCGCGGTATTAGTGAAAATTGCGTCCTTCAAACAAATTCTTGATTTTTAAATTATTACTATATGTTACTTGATACGTAATTACGCACCATTTTAAAACATTTATTCTGAAAAATATTTTGAAGTAAATCTGTGATCTAACTTTACTGCCACTTTATTAAACATTTTTCTTTAGCTTCCATTTATCTGAGCGTGCTATTTACTGATGCGAAAACACGCTAAGATCTTTTCAAACATAAAAACAATAGATAAATAATCTTCATCACAACTTCTTTTTTAAACGTCAAACTAACCCAAGGACAGCGGGGTGTATTATGTTTACCGAGGAAAATCGACATGTTTCTTTATTACATGCGATTAACAAAATACTGATTAAAGACTGGGATCCACTGCGAATCTATCGTAATCCTGCACTACAAGATGAATATGAGGAATACTTACCCAGTTTATTTCGCTTCATTTGTGAACAAGCCAGTGAAACTGAAATTTTTGAATATTTATGGTGGGTGGAAAATAAGGTTATGGAAGTCAAAGGGAATAAGACCCATACTTTAAAAATTGCACATTTGTTGAAAGATCTACAGGAAGACTAAGCCGAGTTTACGCCTGTAAATGCTCAATCAAATCGGTCACCATGTTGCTGTTGACGCAATACTCTTAAGTCTGCAAGTCCAATATAAATTTCTGCTGCAATCAAGTCGCGGAACTGCTGTAACTGTTCTAGGTTTTCAATATGCATCAAACGTTGTCTGGGCATAAACTTAAAATAAAAAGGCAAGCGTTTCGGAATCAAATGTTTCGGCAAAGATGGGATCACCTCCCCTTTACGCAGCAAGCGACTCAACTGTGGCACTTGTAGCAACTTTTGAAAATATTGGTGCTGAACCACTTTATTTGCATCAAAACCAATATCAAAGACTTCATCTCCGCCTAACGCGGCAAACGGCACGATGTCATAGCCAAATTCTTGAGCGAGCTTTAAAAAGCCGTAGCGCTGTTTCCAAATCAGGTGATACTGTTCGCCCTCACGTTTTAGAACTTCGCGTCCGCCACTAGGAAAAACCAAAATAGAATAGCCTTGTTGCATGGCTTCACGCACATAGGCTGGGACGCCATCGACCGCACCAAATTTTTTCACCACACTGCGCCACAGTGGCAAATAAAAATGGCTATGATCAGCAATACTGACCACAGCCACCTGATGCTCATTGTAGAGATAATCAATCAACATAGGTGAATCAAGCACACCATACATAGAATGATTTCCTACATACATTGCAGGTTGTGATGCATCTAACTGTTCAGCACCAATAAATGTCGGTGTGAAATAAACTTTGGATAAAGCACTCAGGCGTTTAATCCATTTTGCATCATGCTCAACCTGCAACATACGGGCTTATGCGACGTGTTTTTTCACAAGCACAGCACCAACAGAGTAACCTGCGCCGAATGAACACAAGACACCGTATTCACCGTCATTGACTTGGTCTGCTGTGCGATGCAACGCAATGATGACACCTGCTGAAGAGGTATTTGCAAATTCATCTAAAATGATCGGCACTAAATCAGGCTGAGCATTTTCTTTGCCTACGACCAGTTTCAGAATCAGCTCATTCATGCTGGCATTGGCTTGGTGTAACCAGAAACGCTTCACATCAGTCGGTGCAATGTTGTTTTTCTCAAGTTGCGCTGTAATCATTTTGGCAACCAGTGGACAAACTTCTTTGAACACTTTACGACCGTCTTGAGCAAAACGATTATTTTCAATGTCTGCATCGACTTCACTTAAGTTTAGGAAACCAAAGTTATTGCGGATGTTATTTGAAAACTGTGTGAATAAGTTAATGTCTTCAATTTCAAAGCCAGTTTTGCTGTCGGTTTCTTCAATGATTGAAGCCGTTGCAACATCACCAAAAATAAAGTGGCAATCACGTGAACGGTAGTCGGTATGACCAGAGGTGATTTCTACATTCACCAATAATACACGGCGTCCGCCCGCTTTAATCGCATCATACGCTTGTTTAATGCCAAAGGTTGCGGCCGAACATGCTACGTTCATGTCGTAGGCATAGCCTTGAATACCCAATGCTGTTTGGATTTCAATTGCAACAGCAGGATAAGCACGCTGTAAATTAGAGCACGATAAAATTACCACATCGATATCTTCTGCAGTCACGCCTGCATTTTCCATCGCTTGTTTTGCAGCGATCACGCCCCATTCGGCTTGAATCGAGAGTTCATCATTTGAACGTTCATGTAACAATGGACGTAAACGCTTTGGATCTAAGATCCCTGTTTTCTCAACCACATAACGACGTTTTACACCAGATGCTTTTTCAATAAACTCTGCACTTGACCCACGACGGGCTTCCAACTCGCCCGAAGCAATTTTGTCAGCATTGTCTAAGTTATACTGTTCCACATAAGCATTTAAACTTTCAACTAACTCTTCATTGGTAATGATGTCTTCAGGATGATAAAGACCCGTACCTGTAATGCGGATGCCCATGTAAAACTCCTTCTTTAAATTACCTATATCTTAACTGATTCCAAGTTTTTCCCATACTTTTTGCAAGCGAGTCGGAGAAATGGGCATCTTTGTCTTCATCGGTTGAGAGAATAAAGAAATCCGAAACTCCTCAACCATGAAATACAATTCTTTAAGGCGAGTGTCATTTTTAAACTTAAATAATTTTTCCATCCACGGGTCAACTTGATCAATGGCAGAATTATCCCTCTGTAGGTTATTGGGCAGGCGCTCCAAACGCAAGACCAATGCTTTCAAATATCGAGGAAATTCAAGCCAAATGTCGGAAGATTTCACATAAACAAAAGTTGATAAGCACATCAAATCTAGCTGATCTTCAACATCATCAATATTTTTCCCAAACACTGCATCATCTAAGACCAACAGTTTTCGACGTATATCCTGCCATTGAATATAGATCTCTGTCACATCTGCCAGTGCTTTTTGCCCATGGGTCAGAAAATTTTTTTTGACATTTGCAACCAAGTTTTCAAACTCTTGTGCATTGACAGGTAGTTCATTGATCGACATTTGCAGTGTGGCATAAACTAACATTTGCTCCAGCTGCGCCTTATCGCCCAAAGGTGAATACGCCAATGCCAACGGTTTGGAAATTTGCTTTTTCAACTGACGGACCAAATCCCCCAGTTGTATATGCACCAAACGGAGTACACCCTCACGGTGCTGTTTAATCGCCTCAGCTTGATCATTAAAGGTCTGAATCACCACACCAGACTCATCCTTTTGTTCCAGTGCGGCAAATGCCTTAGTCGGGACTAAAGCTTGATACTGCTTCACCACCACACCCGTCACTTTTTGTGATGCTTCAAACACAAAATTTTCAGGAAAAGTTTGGAACTCACCTTTGAGCTGTTTGACTGGACTATGAGTTTCTGTTCGACAGCGCGCTTTTAACTCAGACAAGTCACGACCTTGTTCAATCACACGGCCTTTGTCGTCAATGACTTTAATCAATGGCAATAAATACTGTTCAACCCGCTCAAAGCTAAAGTCTTTCTCAGAGATTTGTTCGCCACGTAACTGGAAGGCTAAAAAACTAAAAATATGCTGCTGCAAATGCATCGCATCTACTTTCGCCATTAGCTTTGCAGCCGTATCAGGGATAGGCACCAAGTGACGACGTTTATCTTTAGGCAGCGCCTTGAGTAAGGCTTCCATTAAATCCTGACGCCAGCCGGGAATGCCCCACGACCACAAGTTTTCATCCACCTGAGGCAAGGCTTGCAACGGAATTTTCACTGTTGCACCATCTTCGTCATGGCTTGGATCAAAACGGTAACTGGCAGCAAAGCGCAGTTCACCATTGCGTAAAAAATCGGGAAATTGTTGTGTGGTTGGACGGTCGTTCATCCACAGCGCATCATCATCGATAAATAAATAACGTGGGTTTTGCAGTTCAACCGTTGCGCGCCAGTCTTCAAAACTACGACGACTTGCGACCTCTTCAGGAACTTTAGCCGCATAAAACTGGTAAATAGTCTCTTCATCCACCACCAAATCACGGCGGCGTAGCTTATCTTCGACCCGCTCTACTTCTTCAAGTTTAAGCAGGTTGTGTTTTAAAAATGGTGGTGCAATGCCTAAATGTCCTGTCGTCAGTGCATCTCGAAGGAAAATTTCATGTGCTGCAACATGATCAACTTTTTCATAGTTGATCTGGCGTTTCGGCTCAATAATTAAGCCAAATAGTGAAATTTGGTCATAGGCATTGACCACACCTGCTTTTTTCGACCAGTGCGGCTCAAAATAGTGGTGCTTCAGCAAATCACCTGCTGCAAGCAAAATCCACTCAGGTTCAATTTTTGCCAGTGTACGAATGTAGACCTGTGAAGTTTCTACCATCTCAAAAGCCATGACCCAAGGCGTATTGGTCTTATGTAAGGTAGATGCTGGAAAAATGCGGGCCTTTTGCTGACGCACCGCCATAAACACATTGCGTTCATCGGTTTTATTGGCAATAAAAGACAACAGACCCGTTAAAAGTGCACGGTGTAAATTTTCATAACTGGCTTTTTTCTCATTAAAAGACAGCTTTAAGCCTTTTGCCAAATCGACCAATTGCTCATGAGTTTTCTTCCATTCACGTAAACGCAACCAACTTAAAAAGTGATTACGTGCAAAAGTACGACGTTTGTTTTCACTCATATCTCGGTTGGCAACCAGTACGTCCCAAAGTTTGATATAAAATAAAAAATCAGAATCGGCTTCACGGAACAACGCATGTTTTTGATCTGCCTGCATTTGTTTATCCGCTGGGCGTTCACGTGGGTCTTGTACAGCCAAAGCGGCAACGATTACCAAGACTTCATTCAACACACCAAAATGTGCCCCACCCAAAATCATACGGGCCAGACGTGGGTCAATTGGCATTTTGGCCATCTGTTGACCAATTTTGGTTAAATCTCCTTTACCCCTCCCTTTGGAAAAGGGGGATTGAGCGGGATTTTCTTCAGATGAATCTCCCCCGCCTCCTCTTTGCAAAACAGGGGGTTTACTTTTCTCCGTCATTGCCCCAAGTTCAACCAACAACTTACGACCATCGTTAACTAAACGATGATCTGGCGGCTCAATGAAATCAAAATCTTCTAAAGCCCCCAGCCCTAAACTTTGCATCTGCAAAATCACTGAAGCTAAGTTCGTTCGCTTAATTTCGGGTTCGGTAAACTCTGGGCGACTTTGAAAGTCTTCCTCAGAATACAAACGAATACATACACCTGGAGCAATACGACCACAACGACCTTTACGCTGATTTGCTGCGGCCTGAGAAACCGCTTCAATCGGTAAACGCTGTACACGTGAACGATAGTTATAGCGAGAAATACGCGCAAAACCACTGTCAATCACATAACGAATATTGGGTACAGTCAGCGCTGTTTCTGCAACGTTGGTGGCGATAATAATGCGTCGCCCGCCACCTGATGGATTAAAGATTTTTTGTTGTTCAGCTAAGGCCAAACGCGCATATAAGGGTAAAATTTCTGTATGCCGCGGCCCATGCTTTTGCAAAGTTTCTTGTAATTCACGAATCTCTTGTTCAGTGCTGGCAAAAATTAAAGTATCGGCATATTCAGGATGGCCTTTTTCTTGTGCATCCCTAAAACATTCCTCCACAGCTTGCACGACAGCACGAGGTAGATTTTCTTCAAAGTCATCAAACTCATCATCATCACTACCAACAATGCTCATTTCAGAGACTGGGCGATAACGTAGTTCCACTGGAAAGCTACGACCTTCTACTTCATAAATAGGTGCATTGTTAAAGTACTGACTAAAACGGTTTACATCTAAAGTTGCAGAAGTGATGATGACTTTTAAATCTTTACGGCGAGGCAAAAGCTGTTTGAGATAACCCATGATAAAGTCGATATTAAGCGAACGCTCATGTGCTTCATCAATAATAATGGTGTCGTATTTATTGAGATAACGGTCATTGGCCAGTTCTGCCAGCAAAATACCATCCGTCATTAAACGGACAATAGAATCCTGCGACCCTTGTTCATTAAAACGAACTTTAAAGGAAATCGACTCACCAAGTTTCTCACCAACTTCTTCAGCAATACGCTGGGACACACTACGCGCAGCCAAACGACGTGGCTGTGTATGACCAATCAGACCCGTTAAACCACGACCTGCTAGCATCGCAATTTGCGGTAGCTGTGTGGTTTTACCTGAACCTGTTTCCCCTGCAACGATAATCACTTGATGCTCTTGAATGGCATCAATTAACTTATCTGCATACTGCGTAACAGGCAGGTCTTGATTCAGTTTAATATTCGGAATGCGTTCAATACGCTCTAGAACTTTTAAATGCGACTGTTCAAATAATGCTTGATATTGCTTTTCGTTGGCATCTTTTCCTTTTTTGAGTCGGTTTAAACGATGACGGTCTTTGACCATCACCAATTGCTCTATATTTAAAGGACGCTGCACAGAAAAAATACCTACATCAAAAACATCAATCGCTTAGTTTACGTGGTAATACAACGAAGCGAAAGTACAGCATAATTTTTTAATTTTAACTTTTTTTCAAATATCCCCTTGAATTTTAAGCCTAGGGACATCATGTCTGTAAACGAGTTGCGGAATAGATGATTTTGTCATTTAGTCATCATATTTATCATGCTAAATGAACAGAATGATCACATTCGCTGAAATAGTCTGGAGTAAGATTCGGTTTTTCCGATTCTTGTAATGTAAAAATACTGTTTCAGCAATAACAAAAATTTCGATACCCTATTCAACATTAAATACAAACCCCAATCATGGAGACAATGATGAGCTTGATTAATACTGAAGTAAAACCATTCGCAGCTACTGCATATCACAACGGTCAATTTGTTGACGTAACTGAAGCAGATCTTAAAGGCAAATGGTCTGTAGTATTCTTCTACCCAGCTGACTTCACTTTCGTTTGCCCAACTGAACTTGGTGACCTTGCTGACAACTACGCTGAATTCCAAAAATTAGGCGTGGAAATCTACGGTGTTTCTACTGACACTCACTTCACTCACAAAGCTTGGCACGACACTTCTGAAGTTATTGGTAAAATCCAATACCCATTAATCGGCGACCCAACTTGGACTCTTTCTAAAAACTTCGACGTTCTAATCGAAGCTGCTGGTCTTGCTGACCGTGGTACTTTCGTAATCGATCCAGAAGGTAAAATCCAGATCGTTGAAATCAACGCTGGTGGTATTGGTCGTGATGCTCAAGAATTACTTCGTAAAGTTAAAGCAGCTCAATACGTTCACGCTCACCCAGGTGAAGTTTGCCCAGCTAAATGGAAAGAAGGCGAAGCAACTCTTGCTCCTTCAATCGACCTAGTAGGTAAAATCTAATCTAATTTAGATTGAACACATAAAAAACCACGCTTTTTAGCGTGGTTTTTTATGTCCAAGATAACAGTACAATATGACAAGAAAGAGAAAAATCCAGAACAATAAATATCTATCCTTTATGCGCTACACATAATTCATAACTGGAATTCAGTGCGTGTACCCGCTACAGTAGAGTGAATATATGCAGCTCTTTGAAGAAGAAAAATGACTTATCAAGTTCATATGATTGATGTGAAAAACCAACTCCAAAACTATATTTGGCTGCTGGAACACAGCTCATCAAAGCAAGTCGTGGTGGTTGATCCAACTGAGGCTGGATTAGTTGAAGATTATTGCAATAAACATGGCTTAAGCATTGCTCAAATTTGGCTGACTCATTGGCATAAAGACCATATTGGTGGTGTCGCTGACCTGCTTGCGAGTCGGAATATTCCTGTGTATGGGCCACGTGAGGAATTATCTAAAATTCCATTCATCACCCATGCATTGATGGATGATGACTATTTTTCATTTCATGATTTACATGTCGACGTTTTAGCAGTTCCTGGCCATACACTGGGCCATATTGTGTACTTTATTGAATCCATCCAGACTTTATTTTGCGGTGACACCCTGTTTGCTATGGGCTGTGGGCGAGTGTTTGAGGGTACACATGAGCAGATGTACCATTCGCTCAATCGTTTAGCAGCTTTGCCTGCCGAAACCAAAGTCTATTGTACGCACGAATACACGCTCTCTAACGCGAAGTTTGCCAACCATGTCGAACCAGACAATATCGCTATTCAAGAGCGTTTAGACCGTGTCGAAACCATGCGCTATTTGGGTCAATGTACCCTTCCTAGCAGTATTGAAATCGAACTTGAAACCAATCCTTTTTTACGTACAGAAAATGTGGAAGAGTTTAAAAGACTACGTGATCTGAAGGATCAATTTTAATTGGCTTCCCCCCTTCTAGAGACTGCTGACTAACGCAGTCTCCTATTATGTATGTATGCTTCTATTAAGTTATAACGATCAGTTTGGGCTCCCACCCTTAACCTTTGAGCTCTCAAAATTTCAACCTACGCAGTTTCAAGCCACACGATGCCTGAATCAAATGATCTCGACCAAGACTGGATGATAATACTGTCTCAAAATACCCAGACTTTGAAAAAAATCATTACATTTCTATTTACGACAAAATATTTCTCTATCACGAACGCACATAATTCCATTGTATTGAGACTCATCTCAAAATATTATTATTTTTCATCATGATAAAATTATGTTAAACAATGAAAGACTCTCGTTTATGCTTTCTATACGTTTTCGCCTTAGTTTAGATTGCTTTAAAAAGAGACAAAAACAAAAATATATAAAAAAATCCCCTTTAAAAAAGCGTGAAATATCCCTATTAATAATTTATCAGTGAAAAAGGAATATCCTCGTGAAAAAAGTAGTGAAAGCAAAAAACCTCATTGCCTTTCGTATTTGGCTAGAGAAATTAGGTTATTCAGTTAAAACCTTAGCAGACAACCGTGGCTTTACTTTTAGCTTTAAAAAAGAATATGGACTGGTAACTTGCGACCTAGCGGGTAATAACTTGGCCATGCAGCTCGGTGAAGAATTCGAAGACCATTTGAAAGCTTAAATTGCTCCATACTTACTTCGCGTGATGAATCAAAATTTAGCCCCTTAAAGGGGCTTTTTTTATATATGAATCATCTATTAAATTTTAGGCAATAAAAAAGCAAGGCTTAATACCTTGCTTCATTACTGATGGTGGGGACGGAGAGACTCGAACTCTCACACCTTGCGGCGCTGGAACCTAAATCCAGTGCGTCTACCAATTTCGCCACGTCCCCATCAGGGTGCTAACTTTGCGTTAGACTTTAAGTTGGCAGAGGATCAAGGATTCGAACCTTGACGAACGGTTTTGGAGACCGTCATGCTACCATTACACCAATCCTCTATTGCCTTATAAACCATCTTAATTCAAATGATTTATGGTGGGGACGGAGAGACTCGAACTCTCACACCTTGCGGCGCTGGAACCTAAATCCAGTGCGTCTACCAATTTCGCCACGTCCCCAATGGCTGTGTATATTATAGCGATAGACACTATATGACAAGCGCTTTTATAAGCAATCACCCGCTTTTCTGTCATAAAATCGGCAGTTGAATCTATTTTTATGCTCTATCTGTATAAAAAGACTATTCAGCTCTTTACTAAATTTTAGGCAATAAAAAAGCAAGGCTTAATACCTTGCTTCATTACTGATGGTGGGGACGGAGAGACTCGAACTCTCACACCTTGCGGCGCTGGAACCTAAATCCAGTGCGTCTACCAATTTCGCCACGTCCCCATCAGGGTGCTAACTTTGCATTAGACTTTAAGTTGGCAGAGGATCAAGGATTCGAACCTTGACGAACGGTTTTGGAGACCGTCATGCTACCATTACACCAATCCTCTATTGCCTTATAAACCATCTTAATTCAAATGATTTATGGTGGGGACGGAGAGACTCGAACTCTCACACCTTGCGGCGCTGGAACCTAAATCCAGTGCGTCTACCAATTTCGCCACGTCCCCAATGGCTGTGTATACTATAGGGATCATTTTCGCATGACAAGCAATTTTTAAGAAAAACACACTCATTTGATTAAATAAGAAACAAAAATCATATACTTGGCTTTTTCTCATTCAATTTCAGTCATTAAGCATCGTTTTGCAGCCATAATATTTTGCCATCTTTGGCTTTGTTGCTTAGCTAAAAGTCCCTGTAAAAGTGGACTAAAACCCTGAAAAGGTTCTGGAAGTGCTATATTCAAAGACTGACAGTGTAAATACGCCCAGTCTTGGTAGCTTGCTGCCTGCAAACGTTGATCAGTCAACCACTCAAGTAGAATGATCCCGAGTGCATATAGGTCTGTTTGTACGGTCTTTGCTTCACCATGAAATAATTCGGGTGCCATATAGCGTGGTGTCGCTGTTAAAGCCTTTTGACGCGCAGTTTCACCAATTCTTTGGCTCTGCTCAAAATCAATTAATTTACATGTAGAACCGTCTAACAAAAAATGCGAAGCTTTTAAATCAGCATGAATCCACCCCATCTGATGTAATTCTTCAACAGCATTCAGCATTTTAAAAATGATATGAATGATATGATCTCGACTTAACTGACGGGGGTTCGCCATAAGTAATGATGGAACATTTTTTAAGATGAGTGCGACTTTCACTTGCTCTGAGTGAAACTCAAAATTTTCAAGGATTTGTACTTCAGGCAAGAACTTTGGCAGTTGCAGCATCGCAAGTGCATGTTGATAAAAACTAAGTTCAGTGTCAAAGCCGTTAATTAACGCCACATGCTCTGATAGCGACTGATACTTTAACCAATACCCCTGCCCTGCAACTTCAAAGCGATAAAGCCTTCGCCCCCAACCCAAACGCTGAGTCGGAATATGAAGCGACATCGCGAGAGCATTTAATTCTTGACGATTAAACTGCCAAGAATTCGGATTCATTCATCTCTGCCGTATCCAATGCAGTTAAGACCTCTAAACAATGTTGAATGGTTTTCCCGACACGAGCATGTGTTTCAATCATTGAGATTTTTGGCCAAGTTGCACGTTCGCCTTCACGTTGTAAGAGTTTAAACAAGTGTGGTCTTGGATTTTGCAGCATATAACTATAATGGCGCAGGCCATATTTCCCTACAATATTCACATCGCCATAATAACGCTGATCGACCACGCCATAGCCATGGTCCAGTAAACGGCGGATCGGTGGAATCATCCCCACACGCTCACGGGCAAAGTCCATCACCCCTTTACTAATCACTTTGCCTTGTCGGCGTACAATCCGTTCAGGCCAGCTCAACATATCTTTACGAAACCGTGCTTCATCCGACTGCATAAACGGCACCACATGCGGATTCACTTGACTGGCAATGGTGTAGTTTAAGTTGTATAACCGCGCCATTTTTTCCTGCGGGAAATCACTACGCACACTGCCATCAACCCAGCGCGTAGATGACATATAAGGTGTATACAACCCATCATGTCGTTTACTGGTGAGCTTGACTGGTGGAAATAGAATCGGGACTGCACAAGACGCGAGTACAGCACTCCATACCAATAAGTCAGGTGAAGTAAAGGTATTCATAATGCGCGGATTTTGTGAGGCATCATAAGGTGCAACTGCGACATTGTTATATAAGCCTGACTGCTTAAATGCCTCTTCAAAGGTGACATCACCCAAATTTGCAATTAAAAAGTTTTTTAGATGTTTTACATCCGCTAAGCCGCCATTGCCCTTTAAGACCTCACGAAAGCCTCGAAATTGAAAAGCATCGGTAAAAAAGTTTTCACCATTTAAGATGCTCAGCATTTCTGCAGGCGTTGCTCGCCCCAGCATCGCTGTCATAATGGCGCCAGCACTTGAACCAGACAGCACTTTCGGCATCAGGTCTTGCTCAAGCAAAGCCTTGCACACACCTGTATGAAACAGTCCTAATGTTGCACCGCCTGAAAACATCATGGCTGGTTGCCCAAAGGCTTTTTGGCAGTGCTGAAAAAATTCAATTTTTTGCTGTTTTTCTAAACACTGGCAATCCGTAGATGCTACAAATGCTAAACCTCGACTAACTTCTTCAATATAGTCTTCAATAATTTTTTTGGTGCCGACGTAAGTTGCGGTAAACAACATGGGGTGAGCGATATTGGCAATGTCATAACTCAGACCTTCCCGTAGCAAGTACATCAAATCGGTCGTACGCTTTTGTTGGCGATAACGTTTCAACAACCCCAAACGATGGGTAATCACTTCTGCATCGAAATAAGGTGAACAGTTGTCATACTTCCACTCTTGCGCCCCTGACTCTTCATCAATTCTAAGCGCAATGCTTTTCCACTCAGTATAGTTCTCTGCCTGAGCCAATTGGTTTTTCAGTTTTTTGATTCGATAGGCTTGGTGCGGGTTGATTTCCCGTGTGAAATCTTTAAACAACATATTCATCCTCACCCACTTTTTTTGTTTTCCTAAAATTTCACTGACACGTTCAACCGTCAGTCTAACTGACTATGTGCAAATTATGTGAGCATTACAATTGCCATTTCAACCCTAAAATTGGAAAATCTACACCACGTTAAGGGTTTGATGCGACTAAATCGGATGTTAAGATCGACAACAAGTGTAATTATAAGCTGATTAATCATGGCGACCATTGACCTACCGAACAATATCTTAGAAGCACTATCGACTGTACTCCAACAACTACAGCAAAGCCTACCAAAAATTAAACAAGCACCTGATTTTTCAGCGATTGCCTTTAAATGGGAAAATGGCGAGTTAAAACCCATTCATCAGCTCAAACGAATCGAATTAAATGATTTAAAAGGCATTGAGCGCCAAAAAGAAAAAGTACTGCAAAATACAGAACAGTTCCTCAATGGTTTACCTGCCAATGACGTCCTGCTTACAGGCTCACGCGGTACAGGTAAATCCTCTATTGTACGTGCTTTATTAACGGAATATGCAGATCAAGGCTTAAGGCTGATTGAAATTGAACGTGATGATTTATCCGAACTGCCTGAAATTCAAAAGCTAATTGCAGAGCGCCCTGAAAAGTTTATTGTGTATTGTGATGACTTGGCTTTTAACGCCGAAGATGAAAACTATCGCAGTTTAAAAAGTGTGCTAGATGGGTCTTTGCAGTCAGGTTCAAGTAATTTTATTATCTATGCCACCAGTAACCGTCGTCATTTGCTGCCTGAGTTTATGCATGAAAACACGCCAGTAACTCGGGTCGATGTACCGCAGTACACTGAACTGCATCCACAAGAAGCGATTGAAGAAAAAATTTCACTCTCCGATCGTTTTGGATTATGGCTATCTTTTTATCCAATGGATCAAAACTTATATTTGGACATTGTGCAGCACTACTTAGCAAAAGCTCAAATCTCCATGGACGATATGGTACGAGCCGAAGCGCTTCGTTGGTGTCAAGCGCGTGGACAACGCTCTGGACGTGCCGCGTATCAATTTTCTAAACACTGGGTCGGTTCACAACAATTAAAACAGCTTTAGGATAAAAATACTGATCGGCGCTTAAGCATCTATTTTATTTCAATTATTTTTATATTTAATAGTTCATTCTGATCAAAGAAATAACCTAAATTTCGCATTAGAATTTGGGTTATTTCTTTGAAAATTAGGGATAAATATCAGTTCAAATCGTTTTGATCTGATTATTGATATTTATCTAAGTTTGTTTCTGGCCCATCTTTAACCACAGCTTGTGCTTTTGCATAACTCTCCATTAAGCATTTATATTCTGGGCAGACATGATCTGAAAGAATTTCAGCAAAACGGGAGCCTTCTGGACGGTTCCAAGTACGCATTAACTCGGCCACGATTGCAAAAGTATCGGTTGGAATTGCGCCCGCTTGGGTCACACGAGCAATTGATGTATCTGTGGCTAACTTGCTCCAGTTACCTGATGCATCCACAACACAATAGACGTTATAACCTTCTTTACGAGCGCTTACAGCAGGGAAAGTCATACATACACTGGTCAGCGTTCCAGCAATAATCAGTGTCTTCCTACCCGTTTTTTTAACTTCATCTACAAATAAGGGATTGTCCCAAGTATTAATTTGTCCAGTCCGTGGTACATAAACTGCATGCGGAGCAAAGTGGTGAATTTCAGGAATTAAAGGACCATTAGGGCCGTCAGGTACAGATGCAGTGGTAATTACAGGTATATTTAATAAAGTTGCCGCTTTTGCAATTGCAATCACATAATTGCGTAAGTCGGGTACAGGTACATCGCGTACGGTATTAAAAAGTCCACTTTGATGATCAATCAGTAGAATTATCGAATCATCAGGGTCTAGCATTCCATTAGTATAGTAGCCGCCATGGGTAACACCTCTAAAATTTTCTTCTAATTATGTACTTCCATTGTTGTAATGAAAGTTCCTAAAACAGACCGTCATAGCTTTGAGGTTTATACGACCAAGATATTTTTTAAGAAAATCTATATCTGCCTTTCATATAAACTAATGAATAATTTTGCGCTCAGGAAGCTAAATCATCTTACGTGTTGTAATTGGCCTTCGTGGCTTTGAGTTTTATCCTCGTATAGAAATAAAAACTTAAGAAAAATACAAACTCTTAATATTAATCAATACCTTAAAACCATATAAAATAGAATTTCAATTGAAGTCAAAATACTCAAAGTTTTAATCTCTTGAGATCAATCAAAAACCACGCTAGGCATACTTATCCCCAATTTCTATGGATAAACCTATGGGTAAATACTTTTAACTTGATGCTAAGCTACATTTAAATGAGTCAAAAAATATTTTTAAAGTCTAAGCAGCGTTTTTTGAATAGCCCTTTGGTAAAGACCTAAATGTAAAAAAGCCCAACATTTAGTCGGGCTTTAAACTGATCAAATGAAAGTCTTAGACTTCACTGGGATTGGTCAACTCAGTCATTGGCCAGCGTGGTGTTGTCGTTACAGCCAAACCGTCATGCTGCCCTACTTTTAAGCGCTGATAACCAGCAAAAGCAATCATGGCACCATTGTCTGTACAAAGTGCAGGTTCGGCATAGTAAACCTGAGCACGAATCTTGGTTAAATCTGCTTCCAAACGCTCACGTAAACGTTTATTTGCACTGACACCACCTGCAATCACTAAACGTTTCAAACCTGTTTGCTTCAACGCTTTCACAGATTTTTTAACTAAGGTATCCACGATGGCTTCTTGGAAACTCGCTGCAATATCCGCATCACGGTTTTCGTCACCGAGTTTTTTCATTTGCACAGATACGGCTGTTTTTAAACCACTAAATGAAAACTCCAAACCTTGATGCAGCATTGGACGTGGGAAAGCAAAGGCATTCGGATCACCTTGCTCAGCCAGTTTTGAAATATTTGGGCCACCTGGATACGGTAATCCCATCATTTTCGCAACCTTATCAAAGGCCTCACCTGCAGCATCATCAATTGATTCACCCAACAATTCATACTGCCCAATACCATAGGCAGCCATCAGTTGAGAATGTCCACCTGAGACCAAAAGTGCTACAAAAGGAAATTCTGGCGGCATTTCAGATAAAAGTGGTGCCAACATATGCCCTTCCATATGATGCACACCAATTGCAGGTTTATTTAAAGCAAAGGCCAAAGTTCGACCAAACAGCGCACCTGTCATCAGCGCGCCCATCAAACCTGGGCCACGCGTATATGCCACGGCATCAATTTCAGATTTTTTTACACCACTTTCTTCAAGCAGTTGATTCATCAATGGAATCAGCTTACGCACATGGTCCCGCGATGCCAACTCTGGTACCACACCACCATACTCTGCATGCAGTTTAATTTGGCTGTACAGCACTTGCCCACGCAAACCCGACTCGCTGTCATAAAGGGCAAGTCCTGTTTCATCACAAGATGTTTCTAAGCCTAAAACGATCATTAAACTGCCTATAACCTGTATCAAATCTATTGCGTGAACCATTATAGACTTGTGGTATGAGATGTAAATGAGTAAAATACTGACCTTCACTTGTGATCAGGGCAATGTCGCCCAGATCTTATCCATAACTTAATGAGGATTCTTCATGCCACAAGTTAAATTGAAAGAAGGCGAACCAGTAGACGTAGCTATCCGTCGTTTCAAACGTTCATGCGAAAAAGCGGGCGTTTTAGCTGACGTTCGTAAGCGCGAATTCTACGAGAAACCAACTCAAGAACGTAAGCGCAAAAAAGCTGCTGCTGTTAAACGCTACCAAAAGAAATTGGCGCGTGAATCAGTACGTACTACTCGCCTTTACTAAGATTAATTTGTGATTGACTGCCTGGACTAAATAATGACTACTTTAAAAAGCCAAATAACTGAAGTTTTGAAAGCCACTATGCGTGCTAAAGAAATGGATAAGTTAACGGTAATTCGTGGTCTACAGGCGGCAATTAAGCAAATCGAAGTCGATGAGCGCAAAGAACTTGACGACGCTCAAGTTCTTGCGGTCATTGAAAAACAAATTAAACAACGTAAAGAATCGATCAAAGCCTTTGAAGGCGCTGGTCGAGAAGATTTAGCTAGTAAGGAACAAGCCGAACTTGAGGTTTTATCTCAATTTCTACCAGAAGCTATGACTGAGGAAGAACTTGATTCCATGATTGCGCAAACGATTGCAGCGCAAGAAGCTACTAGCATGAAAGATATGGGTAAGGTGATGAATTCTCTGCGTCCGCTCATAGCCGGGCGCGCCGATCCTTCTCAAGTTTCAGCAAAAATTAAAGCAAAACTGGCTTAATTTAAAAATTTTCAAATCGATTACGTTGAACTGACCTTAAAAAGGCAGTTCAAAGTTCTACTCTATATAAAAATTATTATTCTTTTTTTATTTTATCTATTCATTCTCAGCTTTAAAACAGCTCCTGACTCATCTCTGTTTTACCTCTCTATTTGCAATACCACTTTTCTAAGCTCTAAATTGTCGATCCTTTTGCATTTGGGTTAAACGCGTTTTAATGGTCGCTGACATTGATTCATTATCTTTCGCTAAACGCTGAGCATGCAATAAAGATTTAATCGCTTCTTCTTCAAAACCCGACCAGAACTGCACTTCAGCCCGATAACGCAAAACATTAATGGTATGCATTGGCGATTTTTTATCCAAACTCGCGGCTTGCTGCATCAATCTCCACGCATTCACATCACGCGGATTATTTTTCAAAAACCGATTAAGTACAGGCTGCGCAAGCTCAGGTCGATTCTGACGAATGTAAACTTCAGCCAATTTATAATTTAAAGCCCGATTTTCAGGCATGATGCTCGCAGGTGATTGGATCACGGTAAGAGCTTCATTCACCCGATTTTGTCCAAGTAAAATATCAGTTTGAATCAAGGTTTGCAGGTTATGTAATTTCTGATGTGACTTGGCCTGATCTAACACTTGTTGAGCGAGTTTATAGTCACCTTGTTTGAGGTAAAAACTAGCCAAAGCCAGTTGTGCTGCATAGCTGTTACGACTCACCAACATCTGTAGTTGCTGTTCTGTCGCCTGATTAGAGATCACCATGGTATACAGCTTCAAGATCTCAAAGTCTTCATCACGCCAAGTAGATTTCACTTTAGGCAATTGATTGGCTCTAAGCCTCGCCTCACTCATCCGCTCAGTTGTGAGTGGGTGTGTGAACCAAAAGTCGGGTAAAAAACTGACTCGACTGGTTGCACGGTGCATCACTTCAAAAAAATCAGCCATACTTTGAGGGTTATAACCAGCACTATACATGTACTGCATCCCTATACGGTCAGCTTCACGCTCTTGGTTACGACTATAAGACAGCTGCTTGTCCATGAGTGCGGCTTGCGTACCAACCATGACCGCTGAACCAACATCACCATCGGCTTGAGATGCAACCAAAGCACCAACCAAAATCCCTGCCAGCGCGAGTAATCCCTGCCCCTTAAACGCCTCTTGCGAACGACTGTAGTGGCGCTGTGTGACGTGCGCAATTTCGTGCGCCATTACACCAGCAACTTCATCCATATTACTGGCATTGGTAATCAAACCAGCGTTTAATGCAAACAAACCACCCGGAACTGCAAAGGCATTAATTTGCGGGTCATTAATGACCACCAGACCTATGGGTTGACCAAGCTGGGTTTGACTCAAAATGCTTGAAAAAGCATTCATCAGTTGGTCTTCTAGCCATGGATTTTGCGTAACAGGTAGCTGACGCTGTACTTCACGATAAACTTTTTCACCAATATAGTGCTCATTATATTGATCAATAAAACCTATACCTGAACCAATCTCAGGCACATTGAACTGTGGAGCATTCGTAAGAAATTGACCTTCTGCAAAACCAACAGTCGAAATAAGACTTAAACTGCACGCACACAGAAAACGCTTCAACCCTCACCCCGACTTTATTTAAAGGAATCGAATGACTATAACATTGATAATTGAATGAAAATGCAATGAAGTGTTATCAATTCTTTATCTAAATTCAGGATTCACCACATATTGAGGTTGACCACCTTCCAATGCTTTCACCAAGTTTTGGTAAGCCAACTCTGCCATTTTTTTTCGTGTTACGGAGGTTGCTGAACCGACATGCGGTAACGTCACTACATTGTGAAGCTGGAACAGTGCCGAATCTTGCAAGGGTTCTTTTTCATAAACATCCAGCCCAGCTGCAAAAATTTGCTTTTGCTCCAAGGCCTGAATGAGTGCCTGCTCATCTACTACGGCACCACGCGAAATATTTACAAAGACGGCATGAGATTGCATTTTCTTAAATGCTTCTGCATCAATCAAATGCTGCGTATTCGCGTTTAGATCAACCGCCACAACAATGAAGTCCGATTGCTCCAACAGCTCATCTAATTCGCAAAAACGTGCATTTAAGGGTTGTGCCAATTCTAATTTTTCTCGGCGCCCGTGATACAAAATATTCATATTGAAACCATGAAAACCACGTCGCGCAATTGCCGCACCAATATTTCCTAAGCCAATAATACCCAATGTTTGACCAAAAATTTCCTGACCAAATTGTGCCTGACCAACAGTACGCGACCACTGACCTGTTTTGGTCCATTGATCCAAATAAGGCACTTGACGCGCCGCACTCATCAACAAAGTAAAGGCCAAATCGGCAATCGTTTCAGTCAACACATGTGGGGTGTGACTGAGCCAAATTTTTGCTTGGTTTAAGTAGTTCAGATCATAATTGTCATAGCCAACACTAACACTAGATATAATTTTGAGCTGTTTCGCAGTTTCTAGGTTGTTTTGATGCAGTAAACGCCCTGCACCAATCATGGCATCCGCATCCGCAACTTGCTCACGGATTTGCGTATTTACATCACCTGCTTTCGGGTTGATGACCACCACGTGATAACGCTGCTCTAGGCGCTGTAATACTTCTGCATCTATTTGACTAAAAACAACGACTTTCTGCTTCATACCTATTCCATATTTTGTTGTTTTGCTCGCATCATGTGCCACAGGGCTTTTTTAAGTAATGGCTGATCAAGCATTTCTTGTAAGCTTGCTGATTGTGTGACTTTTATACCATTAGCATTTGGTATAGAGCCCAATGCAATAACTGTTTTGCCCTGACTTAAACCATCAATGAAACCTTGAATATAACTCTGAACACCGCGCCCATCTTGGAAATTCAACAAAGGAAAAGGCCAATTCAGCGCATACTTTTGTGCAGGTAAGGCTTGCACAATATTTTGCCACAACTGTTGCTGCTCCAGGCTCAATTGTGTCGCTTCAACGACCAAGGCGCAGCGGTCCAAAGCAACAGCTTGCAACTGAAAAGCCTCAACATGGATGGCCTCTCGGACAATCTCTTCTTTTACTACTGTAACAACTTCTTGTTCAATCGGCTGCGTTGCAATTTCAACAGGAGGCGCTGGATGTGGAAGCTTATTCTTTACAGATGGATGTTCAGGAATGCTTTTGGCTTCGGGCTGAGATTGAGGTCGCACAATTTCAGAAATGATCTCAGTTGTGCTTTGATCTCGCCAGATCGATGTGGTTGCATTTTGTTGAGACGGCAAAAAAGCAGGAACCCACAAATCAATTCCTAAACTCGCCAAAACCTCACGCTGATGCCCGATCATCTTTTACCTTCACACTTCATTCAGTGCATATTCTATCGAGAAATGCTTAGAGATGCTGTTCTTTTCACATTTTATTCGCATAGACAGTATGCAAATATCAAGAACATGCTCAATGTAAAATTCACCACTCAATTAAACAATCATCAAGCGATTTTTCTTTTGCATTTGCTCAACGATCTCTTCACTGTCAAAACCGAGACGCCAATAGAGCAATTCCAAAACATCCTGCTCATCTTGGGTAATAATGCGGTCGTTCCATAGACAAATTTCAGCCACCCCCAAAACACTCAAACGATCTCGCAGCAGGAGCCCTGCCATATCATTTAAAATTTCGGCCAAATCAATCGGCTCATCTGAAATTTCCGCATACTGCTCCAACTCTTGCACAGTTAAAACTCGACGCAAGATTTTCACTCGTACCTCCAACTGTGTTTCACTATTGATTTGTTGCACATGTAACAAAGCATCAATTAAACGCACAATCTGCGGTTTAACTTCATCTAGGGCCGCAGGTGTATGTACAGGCAACAAATTCAGCTCAAACTTGACTCGTTCGAGTAACAGCGCATCTAACAGCCCAATTTCACCATCTTCTTGAATAATCCTCGCCAACTTTAATAAAAACTGGCGTGCAATTGTCGCTGGCATGCCACCAATATTTCGGCATGCCTCATGGAAAATTGAAATATGAACACGACCATCTAGGTTTAACAATGAATCAACAATGGCACGGCTGACTTCAGCCTCAGCAGGAATAAACTCACGGAATTGGCGAATCATGAGAATTGCGACCATCAGCTCGCGTGAACCTGTTGCGGTTTGTAAAGCACGCTGAATGAGCTCTGGACGTTCAATATGCGCACGTACTTCAGGGTTAAGCGGTTTAATCGCATCTTTAATGGCAAAACTAATCGGAGACAGTCGTAATAAGGGCAAAGGCTGCGGTGAAGTCCAAGGGGCTTGAAAATCCGCGTACTGCTCTTCCAAGGAACGAAACAAGCCAAATAGCGGACGGTTGCGCAGTTTTTCTAGGTTTTCCAACTGTATGTCTTGAACCAAATTCGGATTCATTTCATAAATACGCTCTTCAATGCTTGGATGAATATTCATCCAACTTTGCGCACTTAATGAGTTGGCAAAACACATGTGTGCAATCGATTCAGAGTATTCACTGTGAATTTGTGAACCTGCGTGATGCACATAGATACGCATGAGGGTTTGAATATTGGCATCATTTTGCATCAGACGACGTGTTTTCATATCATTTTTTAAAGTACGCCCCCCCAACGTCAGAAACTTAATGCAGCGGGTAACCAGCACCCCCAAACTTCCGACCAACCAGATCACACCACCTGTTGCGACAAAAGTGGTTTCAAAACTTTGCGACTTTTTATGATGGGTTGAAAATCCCAATTTAGCAATTTTACTGCCCCACTGACTAAAGGTCGTGAGAGCACTATATAAAATTTTTAACCGTGTATTTTCAGCGGTCTCACCTGATAAAATTTGATTAAACTCATGATTCAATAACCCCGTCAGCTCAAGTTCATCGAGGTTTTGCAGGGCGCCCCACGTTAAAATAATCGCAATATCTTTGGGATAAAAACCAGCGGTTAAGGCATTTACCCCCACCTCATCGGGCAAAACATAGACAGCAGGTGTTTCAATTAAAAAAGTATCAGCTAATTTTTCTGTAATTTTCAGCGCAATACTTTCTTCTGGTGTACTTTCAATCAAACTTAAACGTCGTGCACGCAGTTGCTTGGCCAGACTATGTCCACCCGAACGGAACACATACAGCTCATATACCACGGAATAACTCATCACTAAGAGCAATAAACCAATGATATAAATACTCAAGCTATGCCAAAAAATGCTTTGACTCGAATCAAAATAAAAAACCAGCAGTCCAGTAACAGTATTTAAAATAAATAGCGACAAAAGTACCGCTAGCAAACAGATACTGGCAGACCACAACATGTTTTTATTCTTTATGATTGAATAACTTACACCCTTCAATGTAAATCCCTTTTCTTACATTGTTTGAATCAAACCATCATAAATGAAAAAAGCGGGAAACTCCCGCTTTTCTCAAATCTGAATCAATTAGACTTCTTTCACACCCGTCAAATCAACGGAAGCTGCATCAATATTGACATCAATATAGCTGTCTTTCTTTTTCGATGTTTCACGGCGTTTCGCTTGTAATTCATCTAAATAAGCTTCATCGATACCACCAGCAACATATTTACCATCAAATACCGAGCAGTCAAACTCTTGTAAATCTGGCACTTTGCTGGTGCGCACAGCTGCCTTTAAGTCTTCCAAATCTTGGAAAATTAGACGATCTGCACCAATAATTTCACGAATTTCTTCAACGGTACGCTCAGATGCAATCAACTCTTCTTTTGCTGGCATATCAATGCCATACACGTTTGGATATTTCACCATCGGCGCAGCAGAAGCAAAGAAGACTTTTTTCGCACCCGCATCACGTGCCATCTGGATAATTTCATTACACGTAGTACCACGCACAATCGAGTCATCCACCAAAAGTACATTTTTACCTTGGAACTCGAGTTCAACAGGGTTCAACTTTTGACGTACTGATTTTTTACGTAATTGCTGACCCGGCATAATGAAGGTACGGCCAATGTAGCGGTTCTTCATAAAGCCTTCACGGAACTTCACGCCCAACATATTTGCAAGTTCAAGTGCAGAGGTACGCGAGGTATCTGGAATTGGGATCACGACATCGATATCGTGCTCTTCACTCCACTCCGTCAAGATTTTTTGAGCAAGCTTTTCGCCCATTTTTAAACGTGCTTTGTAGACTGAAATGCCATCAATAATCGCATCTGGACGCGCAAAGTAAACATATTCAAAAATACATGGGCGGTATTCAGGCGCTTCAGCACACTGCTTGGTAAACATCTGCCCTTGTGAGTCGATAAAGATCGCTTCACCCGGCGCAATATCACGCTCAACTTTAAAGCCGAGTGCCGTAATAGCGACAGACTCAGATGCAATGATATATTCCATACCAGCATCAGTTTCACGCGAACCGTAAATCAGTGGACGAATACCATTTGGATCACGGAAACCGACTAAGCCATGCCCAGTAAGCATTGCAACTACAGCATAACCACCTTTACAGCGCTCATGTACTTTACTAACCACATGGAAGATATCGTCTGCTGTAGGCATCAATTTGCCGCGTTTTTGCAACTCATGCGCAAATACGTTTAACAGTACTTCTGTGTCTGAATCCGTATTCATATGACGTAAGTCTGTTTTGAACAGATCGTCATGAATTTCTTCAGCATTGGTTAAGTTACCATTATGCGCTAACGTGATCCCGTAAGGTGAGTTCACATAGAAAGGCTGCGCTTCAGCGCTGCTCGATGAACCCGCAGTAGGATAACGCACATGCCCAATACCATAGTTACCTTGTAATGCACGCATATGGCGAGTGTGGAACACATCACGAACCATACCATTGTCTTTACGTAAAAATAAACGACCTTCGTGGCAGGTTACTATCCCAGCTGCATCTTGCCCACGATGTTGTAACATCGTTAATGCATCAAACAACATTTGGTTAACAGCTGATTTACCAGCTATACCAACTACTCCACACATAGCAACCTCGCAGACAAGCTAGGATTAATAAAAAGGATTATTTGTTGACTCACCCTGTCCCTCAGCATTTTTCGAGGAAATTTTCGGTGAAGAATCTGAAGATACATGTGTATCTTTAGACTTGATATGTGACATCGCCTCGCTTGCAGCCTCTTTAGAAAGCTCCATCGCCCAAGGCGCGTAAGGCAAAAGTGTTTGGACAAACTTGGATTGTCTCCAATATGGAGAGCTTTCAACCCAAGAACCCACACCTTGCATCGTAATCAGAACAATTAACAACCCTTTTAATGAACCAAAAGCACCGCCGGCTAATCGATTCAAAGGCCCGAGTTTTAAACTCTTCAATATGTTATTCAGTAATGCCGTGACTATCCACGTCAAAACCACAATAACCAATACAATAAATGCAAAAGCTGCAATTTTTTGAACCACTGGATCGTCACTGAGTGAGACCATCGAAGGTGCTAGGACGCTTGCAAATTTAGCACCAACAATCAGCGCTAAAATCCATCCTATCAAGTTCGCAAAGGCTTTAACAAATCCTTGACGCAAACCGTTGAGCCCTCCAATGAGCAATACAATCAATATGAAGATATCAATGGCATTCATGTTGTTTTCATTGCAGAGACGCAGTCTTGAATTAAGGTTGGTCCTGTATAGATGAGGCCACTATAAACTTGTACAAGGTTTGCCCCTGCATTTTGTTTTGCAAGCGCCTGCTCACCCGACAAAATTCCACCCACACCAATCAAAGGAATCTGACCTTTTAAAACCTCAGCAAAGGCTTTTAAACACGCTGTACTTTTCTCAAACACAGGCGCACCAGATAAACCACCCGCTTCATCACCAAAAGGTAAGTTTTCCACCCCTTCACGAGATAAAGTCGTATTGGTGACAATCAGACCATCAATTTTAAACTGAAGCAGTTGTTTCGCAATAAATTGAATATCTTCCGCTTCTAAATCTGGCGCAACTTTCAGCACCAAGGGTACATAGTGCTGCTGCTCTTCAGCCAACTCTAACTGACGTTTTTTCAGCGTCTCTAGCAGCTCGGTTAAAGCATCACCACTTTGCAAACTACGCAGGTTTTTAGTATTTGGAGAAGAAATGTTAACAGTAATATAAGACGCATAGTTATAGACTTTTTCTAAACAAATGAGATAGTCATCTACTGCTTTTTCGACTGGGGTATCCGCATTTTTGCCGATATTAATCCCCAAAACACCTTTAAATTTTGCCGCTTTGACATTTTCAATCAATTGATCCACACCAGCGTTGTTAAAACCCATACGGTTAATAATGGCTTTAGCTTGTGGGATACGGAATAAACGCGGTAAAGGATTACCCTGCTGTGGACGTGGAGTAATGGTTCCAATTTCAATAAAACCAAACCCTAGACCTGCCAGTGCATCAATATAAACACCATTTTTATCTAGACCAGCAGCCAAACCTACAGGATTGGGAAACTCGATGCCCATACATGTCACCGGTTTAGCCGCTATATTTTGACGCATTAAGCCTAGCTTATGCGTTGATTTCAATAGCGATAGTGTTAGCTCATGTGCACGCTCTGGTGCTAAAGTAAACAACAAAGGGCGGGCAAGAGAATACAACATATCTGTAAAAGTCTACTGCTTTTTAAGTCGCCATATTATAGGCATAGCCTCGCTAAAACACCATGCTTCGTCTGGCTTTATTTTTAGCGATTATTTCACGCTCGCCGATAATTTAATCTGCCCTGCGTCTGAGACCAACTCCATTTTTTCAATACTCAAACCATTTTGCGTTAGTTGGGTCAAAAAGTTGGCTAACACTACATAGTTGGCATGGCTTACTACCAACTGAATTTGTTCAGCATTTTGCTGCGAAGCAACCGACAAACCTTGCTGCTGTGCAATACGCTGGATCTGTTCCATCGGGGTTAGTTGACCATCTGAGCTCGATTTCATGGTGACTGCATTGCTCTGCATCCATATCATGGTTTCTTTGAGCTGGTTCACGCGTTTTTGCTGTTTCTCTGCCGCAGCATGGGTATACCAAAGTGCAGCCCCTATCGAGCTCACCAATACGAAAATGAGCAAGAAGATGGCTAATACACGGTCGCGCGGTGTAAGACGATCAAAATAAGTACTGATCAGCTCTAAACGCTGATCTACAACTGTTTGTAAATTTTGCATGGCTTTCATTATTGTATTTTCACCATTCCAATTGCCCCACCCGTGGTCGGCTGAATATTGCCTAATTCAACCTGAAAACCCTGTTGATTAAGCTGCTGAGTGAGTGTTTGTAAAGCCTCTGCCGAGTTGGCTTTAAGTTGCATATTTAAGCTATTTGCTTCATACACCACCTGATTAGCCACAATTTGCTGTTGCATGAGCACAGGGCCAACGCGACTCAATAAAGACAAAGCTTGAGCATTCGCTTGTTTATTCATATTCAGTTGATATTCAAACTGGCTTCGCAGCGTTTGCTCGGTCACAGGATAGTTCGCACCAAACCAATATTTAAATTGATCGACTGCTTGCACAGCCACTTGCTCTGCAAGTTTTTTATTTTGATACCAACGCGTCGCATCGTAGGTCAGTTGCGTCACAATCAACGCAGCCAATACCGCTGCACAGGCTTTCCAATAACCCGTTGAAACATGTTGCTCTCTCACCTTCGGCAAAAGATTCCATGGATGTTGTTTTGCTCTTGGCAATGCCGCCCATTCATAATGGAAAGACTCAAGCTGCTCCTGCGTCACACTGGCGTTTAAGCTATGCATGTGCGAAGCACTAAAGTTACAAATTTTATATTTTTGATTGGCTGCTTGGTAATCTAAAAATACAGCAAGATCATCAATTGATCCGCCCAACCAAGTATTAGAGCGAAATAAGAGTCGCTCTTCAATACAACCCAAGATTACCTGCTCTGCGTCAGGTACAGGCAAAATCAGAAAATCAGGCAATAGACTGACTAGCTTCACAGGAATCAAACTCAAGGCATGCTGCAAAGTCTCTAAACGATGCTTTGAAATACCCAAAACAGTGAGTTGCTCAGGCGCTTGAAAGTGATGTAATACTTTCATCTGTTCGATTGAGCTCAATGTATATTCTTCCAGCAAATACTTCACACCTTCAGCCCCCAACTGCTTGTATTGGGCCTTAGGCATATTTTGCTGAATAATTTGCACATCACGGCTTGGAAAGAAAACAGTTGCTTCCTCACCATGATGCGCTTGTATATCTTGGATCAATTGCTCAAGTGTATGGGCAGATTGCCATCTTTCCCCTATAGACCAGTGCCATGTTCCATCGGCTTCGGGCATCCAAATTTGCAACATGTATTATATTCTGCCGTTTTAATTGGTTTTTATATGCTAGGTATAAATGCTTTTGTTTGTGTCGACAAGCCTTCCGCGATAACTGCTTGCTCATAAATCCGCGCTTCAGCCAAAGCATAAGGATTGAAAGATTCTGTCACCAAAATCGAGGCCATATGCGCCACCACATTCATATGGCACACCACCACAATAGACTCATACGGCAAATGTGATAACCATTCCACAGCCGCTTTTGCATCATCATCGGGCTTAATAGTATTGCAAATTACAACAGGCACATCCGCAAAGTGCTGTTTGATGTGTGCCAATGTTTCCTGCGCACGCAGCAATGGGCTAACCACAAAGACATCAGGCTGGATGCGTGACTTTAAAAAGTCAGCAGTTTGCTCTGCCTGTGCATGCCCACGTTCGGTGAGTGGGCGTTTAGTGTCATTCCCCATGATTGGTGGTGCAGCTTCGCCATGACGTACCAAAGTCAGTTGCATAAAAAATCCTTATTCAAATCCTGATTATTTTAATTAATTTTTATGACAATTCAGTCATTCTACCCACTTAAACGCTCATTTTATTTCGTTTTTTAAGTGACTTTAAACCTCATGATGCGGCAAAACAAACTCCACATCACTGCGGTGTCCATTTTTCATTAAGGATAATGCAATTGTCATTGGTGGCGCATTTTCAAAAATAACACTGTATAACGCACTGGTAATCGGCATATACACATCCAACTCTTCGGAACGTGCTTTGACTTGCACAATCGTGTTAATGCCTTCTGCTGTTTGCCCCAATTCAGTGGTTGCCTGTTCCAAGCTCTTACCTTGACCCAATGCAAAACCGACTTGATAGTTGCGACTCAGTGGGCTGCTACACGTTGCAAATAAATCACCAACACCAGACAAACCTAAGAAGGTCAGTGGATTTGCGCCTAACTTCACAGCAAAACGACTCATTTCCGCCAAAGCACGGGTCAAAATCATACTCTTGGTATTTTCACCGACTTTGTATGCAGCAGCCATTCCCATCGCAACCGCATAAATGTTTTTAAGCGCACCGCCGAGTTCTACACCATGCACATCATCACTGGCGAAAACACGGAACAAGGCACTATGCAAAGCTTGTTGTACCGCATAACGCACTAAGTCAGACTGGCTTGCAATGACCGTCCCAGCTGGTTGTCCTGCCACAATTTCCTTGGCCAAGTTGGGCCCAGATAACACGCCATAAGGCACTTCTGGTAGCTCTGAGCGAATAATGTCACTCATAAAACTAAAAGTATTCGCTTCAATACCCTTGGTCAAAGACACCACTGCTTGCGAAGTAATAAACGGTTTAATTTGTTTAAGGACATCACGGAAAGAATGGCTCGGAATCGCCACCAAAATAATGTCGCGATCACGAACCGCCTCTTCTATATTTGAAACTGCACGTAAACCATCTTCAAGTTTAAAATCGGGCAAATAGCGTTTATTCACATGTGTCGCATTGATATCAGCCGCAACCGCTTTATCACGAATCCAAATCATGGTATCGCAGCCATTGCGAACCGCGGTATTCGCCATCGCAGTCCCAAAACTACCTCCACCCAAAACGGTAATACGTAGTGCCGTTTTTTGATCTACTGCTACAGGTTCAACCAAATCGGAAAACTTTAACTCTGACATTATTTTTATATCCTAAAATGGAACTATTGATTCCAATAACTTACATAATCTTGGGTTTGAATTTCGGCACGTGGCGGAATCGCTTTAACTGCCGTACCAATATATAAAATACCTGAGATCAAATCATCTGCGCTGAGGCCTAAAGCCTGTTTGAAATGCACCGATTCCACCACTGCCCCACTACGCCACATACTCGAAAAACCTTGAGCTTGTAGGGACAAAATAAAATTCTGAATAGCAGCTCCACTACTTAAAGTCTGCTCAAAATTAGGGACTTTCGGATGCGATTGAAATTTAGTCAATGCCAAAACCAGTAATGGGGCACGAAAAGGATGATTTTTAACACGCTCTAACTGTGCTGACTCAGTCTCACCCAAATCAGCCAAGGCTTGTGACAATAACTCACCAAATGCCTCACGTTGATCTTCAGAAATTACGATAAAACGTGTCGGTTTTAAACGATGATGATCTGGCGCAGTCAATGCGGCTTGAAATGCCCGCTCTAATTGTTCTGCATTGGGAGCAGGCTCGACCAAATGGCCAATCGATTGACGTTGATGCATATTCTGGTGAACGATATCTACCGCGAGTTCCGTCATTAGGCTCTTAATCTTTCAAATTAAACAATACGTTTTAGAGTAGCACACTCTGAAAAGTTTGCTCTAGCGCTTCAGTATGAAATACTCAGTTTCGGCAAAACTAATTTTAAAATTCCGAGCACTTTTTAAACTGTTCGATAAGACTGCATTTTTCATACATTTCTTACATGATTCATCCTACAAGCTATGTTCCAATAAACAATGATTTAATAAAACATGACTGGGGTATGAAATGAAAAAGAATATCGCTATTGCTGGAGCAGCAGCACTAACACTACTTCTAAGCGCTTGTGCATCGACACCAAGCAACTCTTTGGCGATCCAAAAAGCTGACAATCAATACGAAGTTACGGGTATTGGTAAAACTGCATTGATTGCAAAAAACAACGCCATTGAAGCAGCAGCTAAAACGTGTGGCTCTAAAGCAACGGCGATTGTGAGTGATGAAAAAACCGAATATCAAGGTGCTTTAAAAGGCGTAGTGAGTGACGAAACTGGAAAAATGATCCAAGCAGCCGCATCTGTACTGGGTTCTATTTCGGGCACAAACTCAGGCATTAACCAAGACAGTGACTATCAAACAATCCTGACTTTTTCGTGTAAAGCAAAATAAAGATGCCATAAAAAAACCGCTCATCTGAGCGGTTTTTTTTACACCAATCACGTCAAACGATTAGCAATAGCCTTCTAAACGTGTCAACGGTAGTTTTTGCCCAATGGCTTTTTCAATTTCGGGTAGATAGAACGCATCATCTTCAGATAAAAAACTAATACTTACACCACTTGTACCTGCACGGCCTGTACGACCAATACGGTGTACGTAGTCATCCGACTGTTCAGGTAACGTAAAATTCACAACATGCGATACACCATCTACATGGATACCACGCCCCGCAACATCTGTTGCAATCATGATGTTATGTTGACCATTTTTAAATTGATCTAACATTTTCAAACGTTTGTCTTGTGCAATTTCACCTGATAACATCACGACTTTATAGCCATCACGCTTTAAGTTGTCATAGAGCTTACGCACTTGATCGCGACGATTTGCGAAAATCATCACTTTTTCAATGGGCTCATCACGCAGAATGTCTTGTAGCAATTTATATTTATCAGACTTTGCGACCATGTAGACACGTTGTTCAACGTCTGCATTGGTCTTCTTCTCTGGCTCAATTTCAACAGTTACAGGTTCAAACAACCACTGCTGCGCAAGGTTTAAAACATCGTAACTAAACGTTGCAGAGAACATCAGAGTCTGACGTTGTTCCTTACGCGGTGAGAAACGAACAATACGTTTGACTGAAGGAATAAAGCCCATATCCAATAAGCGATCGGCTTCATCAATCACCAAAAACTCAATCTGGTCGAGCCAAACTTCTTTTTGCTCAACAAAGTCAATCAGACGACCTGGCGTCGCCACCATAATATCGACAGGTTTTTTATCGAGTTGTGCTTTTTGTTTATCAAAGTCAACGCCGCCTAAAAGCGTCACGACATGTAAATCTGAGAATTTTGTGAGTTCTTTCGCATCGCTTTCGATTTGCAGTGCAAGCTCTCGAGTCGGTGCTAAAATCAAGGCACGAGGTTCACCACGGTAGCGCTGCTCTTGAATTGGGTTATTCAGCAAGTCGTTAATGACGCTCACCAAAAATGCCGCTGTTTTACCAGTCCCTGTTTGCGCACGACCAATTGCATCGTGTCCCGCCAAAGTGAATTTTAAAACCTTTTGCTGAATAGGCGTCATATCCTTAAAACCTAAAGCATCAATAGCTCGTTTAAGTTGAGGATGTAAATTTAAGGTTTCAAAACCTGATGACATATAAGTGCGCTCTGACGAAAAATCACGAAAATTGATCTGTAGTATAAACAAAAACGCCCCAATTTACATTGGGGCGTTTTAAAGTACGTTCAGACAATTAGTCTAAAGGTTGTACTTCTTCAGCTTGGAAGCCTTTTTGACCTTTTACAACGCTGAATTCAACGCGTTGGCCGTCACGTAGTGAACGGTGGCCGTCGCCTTGGATTGCACGGAAGTGAACGAATACATCGTCGCCGCCATTGCGTTGGATAAAGCCGAAGCCTTTAGTGTCGTTGAACCATTTAACTACGCCTTGTTCACGAGCTGTCATAAGTTAATCCTCATTGTATCTAAAAGAAGGACCACCCGGTGTTGCAAACAGCAGACCAAACAAGGTTTAAAAATATTTATTATTTCTAAGCTTGTAATCATTCTGTATAACTATTAACAAAATCCCGGTTACATCCATTTGTAAAATAGGATTTAAAACAATTTATGGTTGTGTTAAATCCCAGTACGCGACGAGCTTAACATGGGTTAAAAACAATTCATACCCTTTTTTTTGATTAATCGTCTTTTTAATTCAGCATATTTTTTAACTAGTTATTTGTAATTTTAGATATAGCGACTATAGGCCTATAAAGCATGAAATATTTGGGTTTTGGCACTGAATTTGCTACTATTTCTACCCACCTAAATGTTGTGAAGCCTTACTAAGCTATATGAGTGATATCGAACAAAATACCAACATTATTGATGCAATAGGGCAACCATGTCCTATGCCTCTGTTGTTGCTTAAACGCGCACTTAAAAAGAGTCCGGCGCAGCATTTTCTATTAAAATCGTCTGATCCGCACAGTCAGATCGATATCACGCGTTATTGCGAAATCCATCATTTAACTTGTGTTTTGAAACAAATTAATGGACATGAATTTCACTACTTCATTGAATCTTAATTCTTTTCAATTACACTAAGTCTATTCACATTTGCATAAAAGTTTACATTTCTATACCCAATTTTCCATTATTCAGTGGAAGATTGGATTAAGATAAATTCAATTGTTGGGTAAAAATGAAATCCCTAAGGAGAACACATGAGTGACAGCAGCAATCAATTGATGCCCCTGTCATTATCGGCACCAGGTGTAAACTTGGGCGCTTATATTAGTACTGTCAACCAAATCCCGATTTTGACAGCGGAACAAGAAAAAGAGTTAGCTGAACGCTACTATTATGACCAAGACCTCGATGCCGCTAAACTTTTAGTCATGTCGCATCTACGTTTTGTGGTTCATATTGCCCGCAGTTATGCAGGCTACGGCTTACCTCAAGGCGACCTCATTCAAGAAGGTAACTTGGGCTTAATGAAAGCCGTTAAACGCTTCGACCCAAACATGGGCGTACGCTTGGTCTCTTTTGCTGTGCACTGGATTAAAGCAGAAATTCACGAATATGTGATTCGTAACTGGCGTATTGTCAAAATTGCGACGACTAAGGCACAGCGTAAACTGTTCTTTAATTTACGTAGTCTAAAAAAATCGTCTAAAAAGCTCACTCTAAAAGAAGCTCAATCGATTGCAAATGATCTCAATGTGACACCTGAACAGGTGTTAGAAATGGAAGGTCGTTTAACTGCTTATGATGCAGCGTTTGAAGCTCAAGGCGATGATGACGATGAAGGTTCAACCCATGTTGCACCTGCGCTTTATCTTGAAGATAACCGCTACGACCCAGCGCGTTTGGCTGAAGAAGAAGATTACGAAGAACAGAGCACCAATGCTTTGCATGATGCCATGGAACAGCTTGATGACCGTTCGCGTAATATTTTACAGCGCCGTTGGTTAGATGATGAAAAATCGACGCTGCACGAACTGGCTGCTGAATATAATGTTTCGGCCGAACGTATTCGTCAGCTTGAAAAAAATGCCATGGAAAAAATTAAAGTGGCGATGTCATCAAACTAAGATGATACCAATACAGAAAAGGGCGAAATGCCCTTTTCTTTTTACTAATAAATGAGGCTTTTTGTCTTTTAACCTTTCTTCAAAATATGCTACTTTGTTGCGCACAGTGATATAAGTAAAGCATTGCATATGTGGATTGCGATTTCAGCGCTGAATTTAGCGTTTGCCGTTATATTAGGTGCCTTTGGTGCACATGGTCTCAAAGCACGTGCTACTGAAGCCCAATTGGCCTGGTGGCAAACTGCAACTGATTACTTTTTTTATCATGCGCTTGGTTTACTGGCGCTTGGTATTTTGGCCAAAGTCATCCCGCAACTTCCCATCAAAACCAGCTTTTTACTAATTCAAGTCGGCATCTTCTTTTTCTGTGGTTCCCTCTATGTTATGGCATTGGGCTTACCGCGTGGCCTAGGTGCGATTACCCCGATTGGTGGGGCATTGATGATTGCAGGTTGGTTGGTTCTGGCATGGAATGCCATGAAATATGCCAAGTAAACAACTAGGGATGAGCACGATGCAGATTTATTTAAACGGCGAACTACAGCACACCGAATGTAAAAACCTGCTTGAACTGGTGCAAACCTTTGCACTTGAAGGCAAACGTTTTGCTGTTGAGCAAAATGAAAATATTATTAGTAAAAGTAAATTGGAACACACCCCAATTTGTGCAATGGATCGAATTGAAATTATTCATGCCGTCGGTGGCGGTTAATACGGAGTTCACATGCAAGACAGCCCTCTCATCATTGGTTCTAGATCATTTCAATCTCGTCTACTGGTGGGCACAGGTAAATATAAAGACCTGCAAGAAACCGATTTGGCCATCCAAGCCAGTGGCGCAGAAATCGTGACGGTTGCGATTCGTCGCGTCAATATTGGTCAACACCCCGACCAACCAAACTTATTGTCCGTGGTCCCACCTGAAAAATACACCATTCTCCCGAATACAGCAGGCTGCTTTGATGCCAATAGTGCCGTGCGTACCTGTATGTTGGCGCGTGAATTATTAGACGGTCATAACTTGGTGAAGCTTGAAGTATTAGGCGATGAAAAAACGCTATATCCAAACATTACCGAAACATTGAAAGCGGCACGTACCTTGATTGACGATGGTTTTGAAATCATGGTCTATACCTCGGATGACCCAATTGTGGCACAAGAACTTGAAAGCATGGGCTGCGTTGCCATCATGCCTTTAGGCAGTTTGATTGGCTCTGGTTTAGGAATTTTGAATCCACACACGATTTCTATTATTAAAGAAAATGCCAAAGTGCCAGTATTGGTAGATGCAGGTGTGGGGACGGCAAGCGATGCAGCCATTGCCATGGAACTCGGCTGTGATGGCGTGTTGATGAATACCGCGATTGCTGCCGCTCAACATCCAATTTTAATGGCTTCTGCAATGAAAAAAGCAGTTGAAGCGGGTCGAGAAGCGTTCCTCGCAGGTCGTATGCCTCGCAAACGTATGGCGAATGCAAGCTCACCAGAAACAGGTTATTTCTTTAAATAATCTCTTGATCTGTGTTATGCAATCAAAAAGGATTCTTCGGAGTTCTTTTTCATTTATTTCAATATAAAGTCAGTATTTTATGCTGACTTAGCTTGTAGAGATATTCCGCCACACGCTTTGATACACTCAATAATATCCATCTTCAAATATCTATAACCATATAAAAATGAGAGGAAACGATGCCCATGCAAAAATGGATCAGACCAACACTCATACTCAACACCCTATTTTTCATCACACTCACAAGCAATGCTTGGGCCAAAGTAGAGGAAAAACCGACTCTCAAAACAAGCTACCAATCTTTTGTGCCAAAAAACTGGAAGATTTTAGAAAAAGTCCAAGGTGATTTAAACCAAGATGGTCAAGCGGATATTGCCCTGATTATTGAAGACACCAATCCTGAACATATTGTTAAAAATGATGGCTTAGGGAGTGATGTCCTCAATATCAATGAACGAAAGCTGTTGGTTTTATTGAAGCAAACACATGGTTATCAACTTGCGGCAACTAATAGAACTTTGCCGACAGAAGGCGATATAGAGTCCCCTTGCCTCGCTGATCCACTCGGTGAGACTGAAGCGTTAAGCATTCAAAAAGGTGTGCTCAAGGTTCATCTGCACTACTGGTTAAGCTGTGGTTCGTGGTATGTGACCAATCACACGTATACCTTCCGATACCAAGACCGTGCATTTAAACTGATTGGTTATGATGTCGATGATTTCCACCGTGCATCAGGCGACATCACGGCGCGAAGTATCAACTTTATGACAGGTAAAGTAAAAAGTACGACAGGTGAAAATGAGTTTGCTGAAACAACACAACCTGTCAAAGTTCAATGGACAACACTCAAACAGCGCTACGCATTGAAACTCGAACAGGTTCAGTTCAATGAGCCACTGGAGTTTAAATAAACAGAGCGAAGAAAAGCGCTGTCAAACTCATATGCATCACTTATTGCGCTTCTAAAATACGAATTTGTACATGAGCAACTGCACCTTCAGTTGCTTGAGCATGTTGCTACATATTGATACTGTGCATATGTGTTTCTAAATGCTGCATGCTTTCCCATTTTTCATACATCATGATTGAAAACGGTACTTTGGTTTGTAATGCACTCTCAACAGCAGGATGGTCGATATGCACATCATAGAGATGGCAACCGGGCTCTTGTAATACTTGCTCACGGATGTTGTTGAATGAATCAAGAACCGTTTTAAAATCTTGCTCTGAATGACAAATAATTTCAGCAATGACAGTTAACATACTCACATCTCCCAATTAAGCAAAAACTTGCGTCAAATGCTTACGGTACTGTGCCATATAGGCTTCAACTTCAGGTGCTTTAATCACATCATTGACAATAAACGTCGGTAAGGTTTGCATCCCTAAAAATTGATTGGCTTTGTGAAAAGGTAAATAAACCCCGTCGACCCCAACCCCATGGAAAAATTGTTCAGCGTCGTTAAATGCATCCATCGGCGCATTCCACGTCAACGACAGCATATAGTTTTTATCGTGAATCAGACCGCCTGAACCATACTTTTTTGAAGCATCCGAACGTGAGCGACCATCATTGGCATACAGACTACCGTGCCCTTCGGTAAAGACATCATCGATATACTTTTTCACAGTCCACGGCGCACCCATCCACCAACCCGGCATTTGGTAAATCACGGTGTCAGCCCACAGGAATTTTTCCACTTCAGCTTTTGCATCATATTCGCTGTCGGCGCGTGTCACTTGAACCTGATGTCCTAAGTCTAACAACACCTCTTGTGCAAGTTCAGTCAAGGTATCGTTTAACTGGCCATTCGAATGTGCAAAGGTTTTTGCGCCGTTAATTAATAAAATATTTTTCATGGGAAAAGCCTAAAAGCCAAAATCTATGTAGGCACTATAGAGAGTCTGTTCAGCGCCAAAAAGTAGTGAATCTGCAAAATATTATTGACTAAATATCAACAATAAACTTTAAAGTATGAAAAAAAGCGCCTTTCGGCGCTTCTGCAATGCATCAAAATTAAGGAATTAGACCTTCATCTCGCATTGCAATTTGTACTGACTGACGTTCAGCCACTTTATTACGGATAAAGATAATATTTTTATACGGTGATAAATCATGTTCGATGCCATTTGACCAATTGGTGAGGACAAATAAATACGCATCCGCAGGGCCAAAATTATCATCGACCAAATAGTCATGATCCGACTCACCAATTTGTTTGTCGATATAACTAAGTAAACGATCAATCTCTGCATAGGCTTTTTCTTTGGCAACAGCATCTAATGGCGCACCGAAGAAAACGGCATAAGCATCGTGCAATTCAGAGTTTAAATAACCTAGCCATTCTAAAACTTTGGCACGCCCTAAGCCTGATGGCGGAATAAGATCTTGTTTTGGATCATGTTGTGCTAAAAATGGTAAAATGGCTACATTTTCAGTCAGAATCAAACCTGGATTAATTTCTAAAGCGGGTACATATCCTTTTGGATTAATTTCGTAATAATCAGCACCTTTTTCTGTTTTATGTGTTTTTAAATCTACTCGGACTAAATCAAAGTCAACATTAATTTCATTGAGGATAATGTGCGCCGCAAGTGAGCACGCACCCGGTGCATAATAAAGCTTCATATCTGATCCTTGTTATAACTCTATTCTCTGTTTTAAATGGCTTCTAACAAACTTTCAAGTGATCAAAACCTGTAAATTGCAAAAAAGCGTAAACGAAAAATCATTCGTTCGCCTATTGAATATTGTCTAATTCACATTTTTTTTCAAGTACAACAACACTGCAATTTGCAACAGAGTTGTTTTAACATAGCTCCCTTGTCCCTAAAATGAATTTGATCTGTGATTAGCCTTAAAAAAGATGAATGGTTTTCTAACATTCGTACCGATGTTTTAGCAGGTTTAGTGGTAGGACTTGCACTGATTCCCGAATCTATTGCTTTTTCAGCAATTGCAGGTGTAGACCCTCAAGTCGGACTGTATGCCTCCTTTTGTATCGCAGTGAGCATTGCTTTTTTTGGTGGTCGTCCAGCCATGATTTCAGCAGCAACTGGCGCGATGGCACTACTCATGATCACGCTAGTCAAAGAGCATGGCCTACAGTATTTACTGGCGGCAACCATTCTCACTGGGGCCATTCAAATCATTGCGGGTTATTTTAAAGTTGCCAAACTGATGCGTTTTGTGTCGCAGTCGGTGGTGTATGGTTTTTTAAATGCGCTGGCAATTTTAATCTTCATGGCACAGCTTCCAGAGCTCAGCCAAATGAATCACTGGGGTTATGCATTTGTCGCACTTGGCCTCGCGGTGATTTATCTATTTCCTTATCTGCCTAAAGTGGGTAAAACCATTCCCTCACCGCTTATTTGTATTCTCGTCCTGACCGCTTTGGCGCTGTTTTTAGACACAGATATGCGTATGGTCAGTGACTTAGGTCATTTCCCCGATACTTTACCTATTTTTCTACTGCCTGATATTCCACTAACCCTTGAAACGCTGCAAATTGTCTTCCCTTACGCCATCACATTAGCGACCGTCGGTTTGCTTGAAACAATGATGACCACCACGGTGGTAAATGAAGTCACAGGCACGGAAGGTGACCGTCATCAAGAATGTCGTGGACAAGGCATGGCCAATATTGTGAGCGGTTTTATGGGCGGTATGGCAGGCTGTGCCATGATTGGACAGTCTGTGATTAATGTCAGTTCTGGGGCGCGTACTCGACTTTCAACCTTAGTGGCAGGTGTGTTTTTACTGTGTTTGGTGGTGTTTTTTAAAGACTGGCTGTCTTATATTCCAATGGCAGCTTTGGTTGCCATTATGATCATGGTGGCATTTACAACCTTTCAATGGAACTCGGTTAAAAACTTCTCTAAACATCCGCTACAAAGTAATGTAGTGATGTTGAGTGTGGTGATCATTGTCTTAGCCACACATAATCTTGCTTTGGGTGTCTTTGTCGGAGTTTTGCTGTCCGCATTATTTTTCATCAACAAACTGGAAAGTGCGGTTCATGTTCAGTCTGAACTGCATAACCATACCCGTCGCTATCTGGTAAGCGGTCAAATTTTCTTTAGCAGTTCAGAGAAATTCTTTCAGTTTTTTGACTTTAACGAACATATTCAGAAGGTTGAAATTGAACTCAGCCATGCTCATATTTGGGATATGACTTCAGTCCAAATGTTAAATGCGGTAGTTGAAAAGTTTGAAGCCCACGGTGTAGTGGTCGAGGTGTTAGGCTTAAATGAAGCCAGCAGCACCCTCATTGACCGTATCAGCTCATAAAGTTGAAACCATAAACAAAATAAAAGGGCGATGACGCCCTTTTATTATTATCCATAAAGCAAATTAAGACTGATTCTTGCGGCGTCTTAGGCTGCTATACAAGGCCAAACCAATTAACCCTAATGCAGACCACAGCCCTGTACTTCCTGCACTGGTTTTATCATCATCGTTAACCACTGCATCGTTTAAGTCTAAATCCACAATCACAGGGTCATGGTCAGAAGAGCGGTAAGCATCGTCTGCATAAAATGCAGCAATTTGCTCCTCAGTTTTATATTCTTCGTTATAGTCTAGTGCCGTCGGTTCATCTGCATTGATATGCCATGCAAATGCTTTTTTCACCAAAGGATAAAGTGCTGCATCGGCAATCGCATGATCTAGATTTCCTGCACCACCATAACCTTGAGCATTACTGGCTACGCCGAAAACATAGCTATAAGCTGCTTTCCCCTGACCAATTTTTTCATCATTCAACAAGACTTTATAGTTGGCTTGTTCAAGCGCCAGAATTGGATCTTCTTTGGCATAACTGTTCAGATCACCCAACAGTAAGACATTCGGTTTACTCACCTGTGTTGGATTCTTCGCGATCCACTGCATTAACGCTTGCACCGCTTTAACGCGGGTTGGATTCCAACAACCTTGACCGTCGCCCTGATCTGCCTCTATCGAAGTTTTATCATCTGGACAGCTACCTTTAGACTTCAAATGGTTGGGAATAACTGTAAAAGTCTTCCCGCCTGATAAGGCTTGAAAGGTCTGCGCCATCGTGACTCGATTTTTCTGACTCTGGTCATCAAAGACCGCCGCAACATTGATTGGCTTTACACGCTTGGCATTATAAATAATAGCAACAGCAATCGCATCAGTTCCAAGTTTATCAGCATTCGGAGGCGTTACATATTTCCAGTCACTCCCCAAAGCTTGGGCTAAATAAGCAACTGCGCTACGCTCGCCATAACCATTGTTGGCAATTTCCATCAGACCATAAACATCCGCATCAATCGCTTTTAATGCACTGACGATCTTCTGATGCTGCTTTTTAAACTCAGCTTCTGAACTTGCACCACGTTCCGTTGGAAAACCTTGTGCCAAACCATTGTCATAATTCAGTACGTTAAATGCTGCAACACGAACTTGCTGTGTAGCCTTTGCTGGAACGCTTGCACGTGGGTTTGTCGTGTCTAAGACTTGCGGCGCTGTTGCACCAAGCACAGGTTGAATTTGCCATTGGTTATAGCGGTATTCTAAAATGCCTTGTACATTTTGCAGCTTCGCGCCTGTACGTAAGGTGTTTTTAGCACTAAAGGAAGTTGGCAACCACGGTGTTCTGTTCTGATTGTTGTAACCATCATCCAAAATAAGTTTCGAACGTAAATTCTGTTGTGCAAGCGCTTTGGCTTCGGTTGAGTTGGCAGGATATAAATTGGTTGGGATATATAAGCGCGCGGGGCTTAAAGCCAACTGACCATAACGCCCATAATCATAGTTTTCACTGACCGTTAAGGTTTGAGGAATATTGACCAACATGCCCTGATAACGTTTTGGTGCGTGGCCTGACACTTCAGTCAAATTATCAAAGGGCAAATTGATCGCCATTGGTTTAACCCAATCACTTGCCGAAGTATTACAGACATTAATATCACTGCTTAAATCTTGAAGCTGTAATTGGTTTTGATAGGTTTTCAATTTGCCTTTGAAAATGACTTCCTGCCCCACTTGCCCACCTGTCACGCTACTTGAAGAAGGAACATAGACAAACACCGCGTTGCTGGTATTGGCTTGGGCTTGAGCATCTGGGGTTTGGATAAAGAAACCTGAGAAACCATTGTTATAACGATAATCAGCCGTGATTACGCCTTTCACCACATATTCCGCATCTTGCGCTGCACTTTGCAATGTCGCAATTGGGGTGGCTGTCGTACTACAGCTCACAGTGGTTAGGGGTGGTGCCGTATTTCCAGCAAGGTAACTGGAAAATGCGTTTCGATCTGACCATTTTTCCCATGCCGATGCCAAATCAAACGGTGCGGTAACGTCTATCCTCCTACTAGAAACATTATTGCTTAATAAAGTGCGTTTAAAGCTATTTCCCTTTGCAACACTACCCCATCCAGTGCTTGGTCTTTCGCCCACTGTACCAAAGCGGTCAATCGCAATGCCATTATGATAAAGCACCAAAGTGTCGTCACCATTGAAAGCTAAGTTCGCCTGCTGTTGCACCGCATCGCCTAGAGCTTCTTTTAAAGCAGAATGCCCGACCAGATGATACCCCTTTGCTGCCAATTGCCCTGTCAAATTCACCGTCAAATTTGCACTGGTACTGCCATTTGCGTATTGCTTGATCTGATATTCTGCCAAATTGACCGTCGTCGGATCTGGATTATAAATTTCTAATCCTTTCTTATTTGAAGTTCCATCTACATACTGACTCAATAATAGTTGTGCATACGCAGGGAACGAACAACCCGCCAAAATCAGGCTCAGGCTTAATATCTGTGGCTTAAAATTTTTCATCATTTTTTATCAATTGGTTAAATCAGATGGCAGGTTAATTTTTATTCGTTACATCATGATTAATAAATGATGACAGTTTCTAGGCTGCGCAAACTCGATGGTGCTGAATTTGATAAATTCTGAGTAAAAAATTTGACTTGTCCTGCTCAGGACTTACAATACCGCTTTCGAATTTCTACATCTGCCAAAATTATGACGAATGATCAATTAGACCAGCAAGTCGTCGAGCTAGACAACTTAAATGAACACCGCGAAATTGTGACATTTATGCGTCGTTCATCTCCGCTGAACACCTCGCAACGTACTGCGCTTGAACAATATGGTCACATGATTTTGGAATATCCTGTAGGTGACCTACGCCAGCAGTTTGAACATCCAGAACGTCCGCTCACGGTTGAAATCGGCTTTGGTATGGGACGTTCATTGGTCTTGATGGCACAGGCCAACCCTGAACGTAACTATGTCGGGATTGAAGTGCATGTTCCGGGGATTGCGCAATGTGTGTATGAAGCTGGAATTGCAGGTTTAACCAATCTTCGTCTTTTAGATGCAGATGCCATTCAAGTATTACGTGAAATGCCAGATAACAGCATCAACGCTGTGCAACTGTACTTCCCAGACCCATGGCAGAAAAAACGTCACTTCAAACGTCGCTTCGTATCCCATGACCGTATGCCACTGGTTGAGCAAAAGTTAGAAATGGGTGGCACATTCCACGCAGCGACAGACTGGGAACCATATGCAGAATGGATGATTGATGTACTCGATAACCGTCCAAATCTTGAAAATATGGCAGGAAAAGGCAACAGCTACCCACGTCCAGACTGGCGTCCACAAACTAAATTTGAACGTCGTGGACTCGAAGAAGGTCATAAGATCAACGACTTCTTATTTAAGAAAATTAAATAAATTTTAGATCTCATAAAAATAGGGCCAAGAGCCCTATTTTTATGGCCGATGTTTTAAAACACATGCCGAATTTCAACCGTTGGATCATGTTCATCCAAACGTTTTGCCAAAATATGTAAACGTCGTGTCGGGGTGGTGTTTCAAAAAGTATGCTGGCGTTAAACAAATCCGTTATTAAGGTAAAAGAAAGTCAAATCAAAGGCTTTAAAATGATTTTCGAGCTTTTTAGAAAAGTTGCAACTTCTCCTAAATCCACGCCTGATTCGATGACGAATTCTACAATTGTTACCTTCAATACCGACGGTAAAAAACTTACCGATCACTTGCTTGCAACATTGAAATGCTGTAATAAAACTATCCCAATGATCACTCGCAATTCGAGCATATTGAACCCCAAGCTTTTTAAGTCTAGCTTTAAGACGTTGAACCGTTGCTAAATCCCGCTTACCCCAAACATAAGCAACAATTTCTCCAGATTCTCGATGGTAGGCATAAATAAGCCATTGTTTATTTTTCTTATTCCCTACAAAAGTCCAAAGTTCATCGACTTCAAGACATTCGTAGTGGCTTTGTTTAGGCTGAATCTGATAGATCGATTCACTTAAGGTTCGTAATACCTTGCCAATGCTGATACGCTCGACTTCAGCAATATCTCTTACACCGCTTCCTCTGACCATTAAATGTAATATCTTGCCGGTAATACCTGAGTTACATCCTTGATAGCTTAATGCATGATCACCAATAAACTGACGTTTGCAATCTTTGCATTGATGGTTTTGTTTCCCATCTACTTTGATGCCATTTCTCTTTATATTGTTACTTAGACAGGTAGGACATTTGATTTGTAGCGTTATTTTCATACCTCTATTTTATCAAAAGCCATATTGTTTTTTTCAGCATACTTTTTGAAACACCACCCGTGTCGGCACTGCGGGAAACAAATGATGCTCCACATGATAAAACATGTTGTAGGTCACGATCCGTTTAAACTCATTACGCACAGTACGCGCCATATAGACATGATCTTCCGTATCATGATGTACCGTCCACACCGCAAAAAATGCCGTCATACATTGCCCAATCAACATGGCACTGACATGGTATTTTAAAATACTGATATCCAAGACCATAAAAACCAAAAACAAGACAATGACGTTGGCAACCAGCTCAGCAGACATCCATTTTTTCTGGGTTTTAGTCCCAACCTCAAAGGCTTTTTTATGTAATATCCATGGAAAAACTGGGCCAAAAAGCAAAGCTTGCCACCACTTCATGGTTGCACTTTTTGCTTCAATATCTTCGTCCTGCATAAAGTGCTGATGGTGGCGGAGGTGATTAATTTGTACAGCATGCATCGAACCGAGCATGACGATGCTCAAAACAAACATGACCCAATGAGTCGCAGGACGGCTAATACCTAAGGCAAAATGAAAAGCGTTATGCACCTGTCTAAGCCCTGTTAAGAAAAACATAAACGAGCAAAACAGCGCCAAGACATACCACTGTAAACCTGCAAAAATGAAAGAGACGATCAACCACGGTAAAGAGATAAATAACTCACTGATCACATCGGTACGACCTAAATGAACGAGATCTTTCCACTGCACTTGTTCTAATAATGAATGTGAACGCATATACCCTCTATTTGTATTTATTTTAAGCAACACTGTACCGAATCTTAGGGCATAAAAAAAGCCACGTTTTCAGTGGCTTTGCTTGTTCTTTGTGACTCGCTTCTTCGTTTATTATTTTAAATATCAACTGTGACGTTGACTGATCTGCTGACTCATTAAGGCATATACGTCAGCAAGATCCGCTCGTTGAGCTTGCGCGAGCATCTGTTGATGCATCTGTAGAATATTCTGATCCTGACGCATCGCAGGACCAGTTTGCATCTGCTTCGGGTCATTCTGTGTAGCTTTCTGTGCGGTTTCTAAGATCAATGGTTGTAGCAGATTAAAATCGACCTGCTCTGCATCCACCACTTGTTTCGCCATGTCAAAACAATAATTACTAAAATTACAGGCAAAAACGGCCGCTAAATGCAAACTTAGACGCTGCACAGAGCTATAGCTATACACGCGTTGACTCAGGCTTTCTGCAAGTGTATGTAGTCTTTGAAGATCCGTATTTTCAGTGGCTTCTACAAACAACGGTGTATTTGACCAATCAATTTCACGTTCTAAGCTAAAGGTCTGTAAGGGATAAAAAACTCCTGCACGTGCATGTTTCGTAGACAAAACTGAAAGCGCTGTACTCCCCGAAGTATGTACAATCAACACATTCGGCATATATTCAGTCAAGGCTGAAATTACACTCGGAATAGACTGATCACTTACCGCAATAATCACCAAATCAACATCAGCATTTAACTGCTTAAAATGACTGACCGCCTTTGCATGTACGACTTGTGCCAAATCTGTAGCTTTGTCGAAGCTTCGGCTATAAATATTGACGATTTCATGCTGAGACATCAGGGCTTTGGCCAAATGATGAGCCACCCGCCCTGCTCCAATTAAACTGATCCGCATCTTCATTTCACTATTTTAAAGTGCCTACAGCATGCCAATAAAAAAAGGATGAAGCAATTCATCCTTTTTTATTAAATTGACACTGACCAACTAAAACTTACGCAGGGTCAAAATCTGTTCACTACGACCAAATGGGCCTTGCTCATCGTGCAAAACCGCACTGGTTAAGCCAATACCATCATCACCATATTGCTGAGTCGCTTCCAAACCTAACCATTTCCCTTGGGGTAAACGGTATAAATGCAGTTGTAGATCTAAATTGGGAAAACCCCATCCAGATGCTGGATTTTGACGTGGGACAATACCGTTGGCTGTATCCACCATACCCAATAAACGCACAAAACTTGATGTGTCCTGAGCTTCCACCATGTCCAAATCATTATGTAACCAGACAATGCCTTTACCCGCACGGTGCCCTTCTGCCGCACGTGTCTCAATACTCTGGATATAACCACCCAGCCAACATTTCATCCCATCCCATACTGGCAAAGTTTCAGGATGTACAATCGATTGATCTTCTAGCCCTTCAATTGCACTGGTATCTTGCTTCATCATTTTCCAAGCACGGGCCACAATACAAGTCTTCCCGTTTGCCTGCATTTCCGCCTCGATCAGTTCAATGGTTTTTCCAGCACGAATGACACGGGTATGCACCGTAAACTCACCAAAAGCGATCAGTCCAAAAATATCTAAACTCACGCGTCCAATACGCATCTCATCACGTGGTTGAAACTGCTCTAACTCTGCACACAAAACCCCTGTTGCAGGTGCCATGTGCTGTTCATGCGGGTTCCATGCGCCTTGTGCATGAATATTGGAAAGATAAGACGCCGTACAGCTCCCATCACTGTGCTGTTCACGATTTAAAAGTTGATAATAGGCCGCCATGTGTATTCCTTCATTCTTATCCTTAAAATGTATCTTTTTACTGCCATTGGTTTTTACTTTTTTGCAAAAAAACCATAATAATTCAAGAGTTGACTATAAGTTCGTACTTCATGAAATCCAACTTTAGTCAGAAGCTCTTGCATCTGGCTGGCCGAAACCAAATAAAAATCTTGTTGCAGGCGCTCAATCATTTTTTCACTCTGTACCACCGTCAAACCATTGCTCTGACATAAGGTTTGTAAAACCTTGAGTTCAGTGTCATCACTGGAACGCATCAGGTCATAGCTGAGTAAAATAGCTTGTGTTTTAAGACAGCGTAAAATGTCGGCAAAGAAGAATAGCTTTGCTTCAAGTGGAATAAAATGCGCCACCAATATGGCTAAAGCGGCATCAAACTGTGCACTTTCCTGTAAGGTCGTCGTATCACGATGCACAAAGTGAACCCGTGCTAAATCACTATGGGTCTCGCTCAATAACTGCTGCGCTTTTTCAATCATGGTCAAAGATGGGTCGGCAGCGGTAAAACTCCACGTCGGATGCTGCGCCAACAAATATGAAAGCTCATAACCTGTACCACATCCCACAATCAATACGTGCGCATGTTCTGGTAGATGTGTTTTTAAAATGGCTTGAATTTGCAGATGAACCAACTCATAACCTGGAATGAGCTTACGAATATGTTGATCATAACCATCCACTACAGTTTGACTCTGAAAGTCTTTCGCCATTTTATTGTTCACTCATCTACTTTTATTCGTCGCCCTAAATCTACACTTTCATCACCGCATGTTCTAGCACTTAAGCCACAGCCATAGCATCGACCGTTAACTCAGTAAGTTGCGGTTTGGCTTTTTCTGCATGTAGACCCAGTTTTTGAAAGAGTTGTTGATCCTTGCCTTGTGCTGTATTTGGTGTGGTGAGTAACTTTTCGCCCGAAAACAGTGAATTTGCACCGGCCATAAAAGCCAAAGCTTGGTCGGCATCGGACAACGATTCACGTCCCGCAGATAGACGAATATAACTTTTCGGCATAATAATGCGCGCTACGGCAATAGTTCGAATCCACTCCGTCACATCTAACTTGTCAACTTCTGCCAAAGGCGTACCTTTCATTGGAACCAGCATGTTGATCGGCACAGACTCAGGATGTATCGGTAAAGTTGCCAATTCAAACAATAAACCAATTCGATCTTTGGTCTCTTCACCTAGGCCAACAATCCCGCCACTACACACTTTTAAGCCTGCCTCTCGAACATGACTTAAGGTATCCAAACGGTCATCAAAACTACGGGTACTAATCACATTAGGATAGTACTCACGCGACGTGTCTAAGTTATGGTTGTAATAATCGAGTCCTGCACCTTTTAAACGTTCGGCTTGAAAGGCATTCAGCATGCCTAACGTCATACAGGTTTCTAAACCCAAAGCTTTAACTTCACGCACCATATCCAAGACATAAGGCATATCGCGCTCATGTGGATTTCGCCATGCCGCGCCCATACAAAACCGTGTAGAACCCGAGGCTTTCGCCTGCTGTGCTTCGCTAATGACCTTTTCAACCGCAATTCTTTTTTCAGCTTCAAGCTTTGAGTCATAGCGCGCAGACTGTGAACAGTATTTGCAGTCTTCAGGGCATTTTCCTGTTTTGATCGACAGCAAAGTACTGACTTGAATGGCATTCGCTTCAAAGTACTGACGATGAATTTGCTGTGCTTGAAAGACCAAATCTAAAAAAGGCTGTTGGTAGAGTGCTTGTGTTTCAGCGCGAGTCCAATCATTTCTCAGGTGCATATGCTATTCCTTTTGCTTTAACCCAGCAAAGGAAAGTCCGTCTTCAACCTTATGCGATTTCTTTCAAATCCAGTTCATTATGCATAAATTCCTGCAATTTAAACTTCTGCGCTTTGCCCGAAGCCGTCATTGGGAACTCATTAAAAAACCGGACATAACGTGGAACTTTATTGTGTGAAATATGTTCCGCACAGTACTGACGGATCGACTCTTCAGTAATTTCATGATGCTCATGTAAAATAATACATGCACACAACTCTTCACCATAACGCGCATCTGGCAGACCAATCACTTGGACATCACTGACATCAGGATGGGTATATAAAAAGTCTTCGATTTCTTTCGGGAATAAGTTTTCTCCGCCACGAATGACCACATCCTTAATTCGGCCTTTAATTTTCACAAAGCCTGCTTCGTCCATTTCTGCGATGTCACCCGTATGCATCCAGCGTGCTGAATCAATCACTTCTCCTGATTTTTCATGGTCTTCCCAATAACCCAACATTACCGAATAGCCACGAACACATAGTTCACCCAACTGACCGCGCGGCACAACTTTGCCTTGCTCATCTACAATTTTAATTTCAAGGTGTGGATGGACACGCCCCACAGTTCCGACCCGTTGTTCAACTGAATCGGAGGTTGAACTTTGTGCACTGACAGGTGCCGTTTCAGTCATACCATAGCAAATGGTAATTTCAGACATATGCATCCGATCAATAACACGTTGCATAATTTCACGTGGGCACGGACTACCCGCCATAATGCCTGTACGTAAACTAGAAAGATCAAAATTATCAAACTGTTCATGCTCTAAAATGGCAATGAACATGGTCGGTACACCATATGCGGCCGTACATTTTTCTTGCTGAATGGCTTTTAACGTTTCTAAAGGATTGAACACCGCCGATGGATAGACCATGGTTGAACCATGCGTAATACAGGCCAAATTACCCATCACCATACCGAAACAGTGAAAGAGCGGTACAGAAATACAAACTCGATCGTTAGGACTTAAGTGAATGGCTTCACCAACAAAATAACCATTATTGAGAATATTATTATGTGTCAGCATTGTGCCTTTCGGGTTACCTGTGGTGCCCGAAGTAAACTGGATATTGATGGTTTCATCAAACTGCGATTCGCTTGCAACGAGCTCTAATTGATTGAGCTGTCTCTTGCTGGGGGGAGTGAGCAAATCACTAAAACGATGCAAACCCGTATGCTCTTCTTCATCAATTTTAATAATATATTTTAAATGTGGCAGTCGTTCTGCCTTTAACACTTTATTTTCAGCACCTTTAATTTCAGGGGCAATTTTCATTAGAATATCTTGATAATTCGTGCTTTTAAATTGCGATGCAATGACCAAGCCCTTACAAGAGACTTTATTCATCACATATTCGAGCTCATTACTTTTATAGGCAGGGTTCAAGTTGACTAAAATGATGCCCGCTTTAAACGCAGCAAACTGGGTGATCGTCCATTCCACACAGTTCGGTGACCAAATCGCAAGTCGATCGCCTTTCTTCAAGCCCAGTTTTAGTAAACTACAGGCAAACGCATTGACCTGAGTTTGCAATTCCTTATACGTGAGTCTGACATTTTGATGCAGGCTGACAACAGCATCTTGTTCCGCATACTGCTGACAAGCCTGATCAAATTTCTCACCAATCGTCATGCCTAATAGGGGCTGACTGCTCGTTCCATAGGCATAACTTAACCGTTCTTGTGTCATCAAATCGATCTCCTTGATTCATTATCATCTTGTTATTGAACTTTAATTGTTCTATGACTACTTCCCTTCAAGCACCAAGCCTTTGTGTTCACACCTGCTACTATTTTTCCTCCTGAACCTGAACTGCATTGACACAAAATTCGGCAATTTGTTTCACAAAGTAGTCTTTATAGTTTTGATCAAACATCACATTTCGAGACGGATTTAAAGGCTCAATCACCACAAAAGTCATGGCGCCGACCACACAAAGTGCTGCGGTATTTAAATCTTCAAATCCAAACTCACCGTTAATTTTCCCTGCGGCCAGTATTTCTTTGATGCTCTGTTTAATTAGCTGTTTACTGCGAAAACGTTCATGTTCTAACTCAGCATCGACTGGTTCAAACATGAGTGAATACGCTAGTTGGGGGCTATTCATGGCACGTTTCACAAACGTGGTTACCGCCTTGTCCAATTTCTGTTTTGACGAGAGCTCACTTTCAGCAATGTGATTTAAAATTTTCACCTCATGCTGAATGGCCTCAGACAAAACCTCAATTAACACTTGGCTTTTGTTATCGAAGTATCGATACACCAAACCACTCGAAACACCCGCGCGTTCAGCAATTGCTTGAATTTGCGCGTCTTTAATCCCCCCTTGAGCAATAAGTTCACGAGCGGATTGCAAAATCGCTTCCCGATTTTGTTCCATTCGTTTTTGCATCAACGATGATCTTTTATAACTCATAATTCTATTCTCAACCAGATAAAATGAATTGCAAATCAATTTGTGAATTTTAGTTCACTTTTTTTAAAAATTCGATGTATTGTAAAAATCAAGCACAACAAAAATGCTTTATCAGGAACAATAAATACACTCATAGGACGAATGAAGAAATGACCCTACAAAGCTTAAATTTTGGTTTAGATGAAACACTCATTGCACTGCGTGATTCCGTTGCGGCTTTTTGTGCCAAGGAAATTACTCCTATTGCGCAACAAGTCGATCAGAACAACGAATTTCCAGCTCAGTTGTGGAAAAAATTTGGCGATATGGGCTTACTCGGTCTGACCGTCAGTGAAGAATATGGCGGTACAGGACTGGGTTATTTAGCGCATATCATTGCCATGCAAGAAATCTCACGTGCTTCAGCTTCGATAGGTCTTTCTTATGGTGCACATTCTAACCTATGTGTGAATCAAATTAACCGAAATGGCAGCGAGGAACAAAAGCAGCGCTATTTACCTAAACTAATTTCAGGTGAATACGTCGGTGCACTTGCCATGTCTGAACCAAACGCAGGCTCAGACGTAGTCAGCATGAAACTCAAAGCTGAAGATTGTGGCGATCACTTCCTGTTAAATGGTTCAAAAATGTGGATCACCAATGGTGGTGATGCTGATGTGCTTGTGGTGTATGCCAAAACTGATCTGCATGCAGGCGCTAAAGGCATGACAGCCTTCCTTGTAGAAAAAGGCATGGAAGGTTTTAGTCATGGCACACATTTAGACAAGTTGGGTATGCGTGGTTCGAACACTTACCCTCTGTTCTTTGACAATGTAAAGGTGCCAAAAGAAAACGTAATGGGCGGTGTAGGAAACGGCACGAAAGTACTTATGAGTGGTTTGGACTACGAACGTGCGGTTTTAAGCGCAGGTCCTTTAGGCATTATGGATGCCTGCATGGACACCGTGATTCCATATATTCATGACCGTAAACAATTCGGCCAAGCGCTCGGTGAGTTCCAGTTGATGCAAGGCAAAATTACCGATATGTATTCAACTTGGTTGGCATGTAAAGCGTTGGTCTATGCCGTGGGTGCTGAGTGCGACAAGGCTGACCATAGCCGTAGCCTACGTAAAGATGCAGCCAGTGCAATTTTATATGCTGCTGAAAAAGCCACATGGATGGCAGGTGAAACCATTCAGACCTTAGGTGGAAATGGTTATATCAATGAATTTTCTGCAGGCCGTCTATGGCGTGATGCAAAACTCTATGAAATTGGCGCGGGAACTTCTGAAATTCGCCGTATGTTGATTGGCCGTGAACTGTTTAATGAAACAGCTTAATCCTCCACAACAATAAAAATGACAAGGATGTTCGTGATGAATCAATTACATAGCAAGATCAATATTCGAAGTGAAGACTTCAAAACCAACCAAACCGCGATGCAAAGCTTGGTCGATGACTTAAAGCAAAAAGCAGAACAAATTGCTTTAGGTGGCGGTGAAGCGGCGCGACAAAAACATTTGGCACGCGGAAAACTGTTAGCACGTGATCGTATTGATCAGTTAATTGATGCAGGCACGGCATTCCTTGAAATTGGTCAGTTGGCAGCACAAAACGTCTATGCAGACGATGTACCTGCGGCTGGTGTCGTTGCTGGTGTAGGTCAGGTCAATGGTGTGACCTGCATGATCGTAGCCAACGATGCGACAGTGAAAGGCGGCACGTACTACCCTTGACGGTGAAAAAACACTTACGTGCTCAAGAAATTGCGGAGCAAAACCATCTGCCATGTATTTATTTGGTGGACTCAGGTGGTGCCTATTTACCAATGCAGGACGAAGTTTTCCCTGACCGTGATCACTTTGGACGTATTTTCTATAATCAAGCCCGCATGTCGAGCATGGGAATTGCCCAAATTGCAGTGGTCATGGGGAGCTGTACAGCTGGTGGTGCATATGTACCTGCCATGTCTGATGAAACTATTATTGTGCGTAATCAAGGCACGATTTTCTTAGGTGGCCCACCGCTGGTGAAAGCGGCAACAGGTGAAGTGGTCAGCAGTGAAGACTTAGGCGGTGGTGATGTGCATACTCGCCTGTCAGGTGTGGCCGATCATTTGGCTGAAAACGACGAACATGCAATTGCCATTGCACGTAACATCGTAGCCAATCTGAATAAAACACCACATACACGTGCAACAGAGATTGAAGAACCGTTATTTGATGCAACTGAACTGTATGGCGTTGTGCCAAGTGATGCCCGTAAACCATTCGATATTCGTGAAGTGATTGCGCGCATTGTCGATGGTTCACGGTTTGATGAATTCAAAGCTCGCTTTGGCACCACCTTAGTCACTGGTTTTGCCAAAATCTATGGCATGCCGGTTGGCATTATTGCCAACAACGGTATTTTATTTTCAGAGTCTGCACAAAAAGGGGCTCACTTTATTGAGCTCTGTACGCAGCGCAATATTCCCCTACTGTTCCTCCAGAACATCACTGGCTTTATGGTCGGTCGCCAATACGAAAATGAAGGCATTGCCAAAAATGGCGCCAAACTGGTCATGGCTGTTGCAACCGCAAATGTCCCGAAACTTACCCTTGTGATTGGTGGTTCATTTGGTGCAGGCAACTACGGTATGTGTGGTCGTGCCTATTCTCCACGCTTCATGTGGACATGGCCCAACTCGCGTATTTCGGTCATGGGTGGTGAACAAGCGGCAAGTGTATTGTCGACCTTAAAACGTGATCAAATCGAAAAACGTGGCGAGTCTTGGTCTACAGCAGAAGAAGATGATTTTAAACAACCTTTCCGCGATCAGTTTGAACGTCAAGGCCATCCATATTATGCATCGGCACGTTTGTGGGATGACGGTGTGATTGACCCTGCACAAAGCCGTCAGGTGCTCGGTTTAAGTTTAGCCGCAGCCTTAAATGCACCCATCCAACCGACCAAATTCGGCGTGTTCCGAATGTAGGAGATGAGCGATGAGCTTTCAATATTTACAACTCGAACAACGCGATCAAGTGGCAACGGTATGGATTAATCGTGCAGAAATGCATAATGCCTTCAATACTCAAGTGATTGAAGAACTGCACCGCTGCTTTAGCGAGCTCAACACGCGTGATGATGTGCGTGTCGTGATTTTAGCTGGACGTGGCAAAAGTTTCTCAGCAGGTGCTGACCTGAACTGGATGAAAGAAGCAGGACAAGCCTCACAGGCTGAAAATGAAGCCGATGCATTAAAACTAGCGAAAATGCTACAAAGTTTAGCGACTTTAAAACAACCGACCATCGCCCGCGTACAAGGCATTGCATTTGGTGGTGGTATGGGACTGGCTTCTGCCTGTGATATTTGTGTCGCAAGCAGTGATGCTAAGTTTGCGACCTCTGAAGTGCGCTTAGGTTTAGCCCCTTCAACCATTAGCCCTTATGTGATTCGTGCGATTGGTGCACGTCAGGCTTCACGCTACTTTTTAACCGCAGAACGTATCTCTGCGGAACAAGCCCTACACATTGGTCTAGCTCATGTGGTGGCCGATGCTGAACAGTTAGATGAAAAAGTCGCAGAAATGGTCGATGCCTTACTTTTGGGTGGGCCAGAAGCACAAACGTCTTCAAAACAACTCATCCAAATGGTCGACCAGCAAGTGTTAACTGAAGCATTGTTGTTGCAAACCGCACAACATATTGCCCATGTACGCCAAGGATCAGAGGCGAAAAATGGCTTAAATGCTTTTTTAAATAAACACAGTCCAGTCTGGATCAAAACGACGGCATAACAACAAGAAAGGATATCGATATGTTTAATAAAATCTTAATTGCAAACCGTGGTGAAATTGCTTGTCGTGTGATCCGAACTGCAAAAAAAATGGGCATTGCCACCGTTGCAGTCTATTCAGATGCTGACGCTCAGGCACAGCACGTGCAACAAGCCGACGAAGCCATTTATATAGGCGAATCTCCCGCTGTACAAAGCTACCTACAAATTGAACGTATTATCCAAGCTGCCTTAGACACGGGTGCAGAAGCAATTCATCCGGGTTATGGCTTTTTATCTGAAAATGACGAATTTGCCAATGCCTGCCAAAAAAATAATATTGTCTTTATTGGTCCACCTGTAGATGCCATTTTAGCCATGGGCCTAAAAGCCACCTCTAAATCTTTAATGGAAAAAGCAGGCGTACCACTGACACCGGGCTACCATGGCACTAACCAAGATCCTGACTTTTTAAAACAACAAGCCGATGCCATTGGCTACCCTGTACTGATTAAAGCCAGTGCTGGCGGTGGTGGTAAAGGCATGCGTTTGGTTGATCGCGGCGAAGACTTTTTAAGCCATCTAGCTTCATGTAAAAGTGAAGCGCGTTCAAGCTTTGGCAATGACGATGTACTGGTTGAACGCTATGTGGTACAACCGCGCCATATTGAAGTACAAGTTTTTGGTGATACACATGGTAACTATGTGCACCTCTTTGAACGTGATTGTTCTGTACAACGTCGCCATCAAAAAGTACTAGAAGAAGCGCCTGCACCCCAAATGGCAGAGCCAAAACTCGAAGCCATGCGCCAAGCCGCTATTGATGCAGCACGTGCAGTCGATTATGTCGGTGCAGGGACAGTTGAGTTTATTGTGGAACAAGACGGCACGGCGTATTTCATGGAAATGAATACTCGCCTGCAAGTTGAGCATCCTGTAACAGAGATGATTACAGGGCAAGATTTAGTGGAATGGCAACTACGTGTCGCTTTTGGTGAACCGCTGCCTAAACAACAACACGAGCTCAGTATTCATGGTCATGCATTAGAAGCGCGTGTCTATGCTGAAGAGCCTGAAAAAGGTTTCTTACCTGCGATTGGTAAAATTCACTACCTGCACTACCCTCAGCAAAATGAGCATGTCCGCGTAGACAGTGGCATTGTTGAAGGGGATGAAATCACGACCTTTTACGACCCAATGATTGCCAAATTAATTGTTTGGGCAAAGAATCGTGAAGCCGCACTCACGCAAATGCACCATGCACTCAGTCAATTTCATGTCGATGGCTTGGGCAATAACATAGCATTCTTAGACCGTTTGGTCCGTTCAGAATCGTTTAAAACCGCCAACCTAGACACCAATTTAATTCAACGTGAAGAAGCGTTTTTACTGCAACACAATGAAACAGCCTCTTCAGAGCTCATCATCACGGCAGCACTGATTGAACTCTTGTCTCGCTTTGCCAGCAATAAAATAGCTGCAAATCCTGTATGGCAAGCCGAGTCTCTATGGCGTTTAAATATTAATGCCAGCTATGCCATTAAACTGGCACTAAACGATGAAGAACATAAAGTCTATTTCAGTCCAACGGCAAAAGGCTTTACAGCAAAGTACAATGGACATAGCGTTTTCATTCAGGGTGAATTGTTAGAGGCACATTTAGCTAAAATTGAATGTAAAACAAGCAAAAAGACCTATGCTTATAGTTCAAATTCACACGGCCTAACGCTGTATGCAGATGGTCAAAGCTATAAATTTGCACATATTCAGCCTAACTTTAATACGGAAGATGATGCTTCTGATGCCAACAACTTAAAAGCACCAATGCCAGGTGTGATCACGCAAGTCTTGGTACAAAACAACAGCGCAGTGAAAAAAGATGATGTCCTCCTCACGCTGGAAGCGATGAAAATTGAATATTCAATTCGTGCTCCACATGACGGCATTGTCTCTGCGGCTTACTTCCAAGTCGGTGATCAGGTCAAAGCGGGCGATAAATTGGTTGAGTTTTCAAGCTTGGAAGGTGCCGCATGAGTGAATTTGTCAAAATTGTCGAAGTCGGACCGCGAGATGGTTTGCAAAATGAAAAGACACCTCTCACCTTGGATGACCGTCGCAAACTGATTTTAGATTTAATGCAGACAGGACTCAGTGCCATTGAAGTGGGCTCTTGTGTCTCTGCAAAGTGGGTTCCACAAATGGCACAAAGTGACGAACTCTTTGCCAGCTTACCCAAAGATCCGAATATCAGTTTTAGTTTACTGACTCCGAACTTGAAAGGGTTTGAGTCTGCTTTGGCAGCCGGCTGTCAGGAGGTTGCCGTTTTTACCGCAGCCTCTGAAAGCTTTACCCAAAAAAACATCAATTGCTCCATTGACGAAAGCTTTGAAAAGTTTGCAGACATCATGACTGCGGCGAAAGCCCATAACATCAAAGTGCGTGGTTATGTGTCTTGTATTGTCGACTGCCCCTATGAAGGCGCAATTGCACCGAGCAAAGTTGCACACGTCAGTCAACGTTTGCTGGACATGGGCTGCTATGAAGTGTCCTTAGGTGAAACGATTGGTACGGCAACACCAGACCGCGTGAAAAAAGTCTGGCAGGCATGTTTAGCTGAAATGGATGCTGCGAGTTTAGCAGGACATTTTCATAATACCTATGGCATGGCCATTGCCAATATTTACCAGTCTTTAGAACAAGGCATTCGTGTATTTGATTCGTCCATTGCAGGCCTAGGCGGCTGCCCTTATGCCAAAGGTGCATCGGGCAATGTCTCCACAGAAGACCTTTACTACCTACTCTCCAACATGGGCTATGACACAGGGATTGATCTTGATGCACTGATGATTGCCAGCCAAAACATCAGCCAAGTACTACAACGCACCAATCCATCTAACTATGCCAATGCCTACTGGCAAAAGCGCTGTGCCTAAGCCATTCAATTGATAACGAGAACACTATGGTCAATAAAGTTTATTCAAGTGCAAATGATGCACTACAAGATGTGGTTCAAGATGGTCAAACCCTAGCGGTTGGTGGCTTTGGTTTATGCGGTATTCCAGAAAATCTAATTACGGCCTTAAAACAAACGGGCGTGAAAAACCTCACCTGTATTTCAAACAATGCAGGCGTCGATGGTTTCGGCTTAGGTCTTTTATTAGAAAGCAAACAAATCAAAAAAATGATTGCTTCCTATGTAGGCGAAAACAAAGAATTTGAACGTCAGTTCTTAAGTGGTGAGCTTGAAGTGGAGCTTACCCCTCAAGGTACACTGGCAGAAAAACTCCGTGCTGGTGGTGCGGGCATTCCGGCTTTCTTTACCGCAACAGGCGTAGGTACGATCATTACCGAAGGCAAAGAAGAACGTGAGTTTAATGGCAAACCATATATTCTAGAAAACTCGCTCACCGCTGACATTGCACTCGTGAAGGCATACAAGGCCGATACTGCAGGTAACTTAATTTTCCGTAAAACCGCACAAAACTTTAACCCTGTATGTGCGATGGCTGGAAAAGTCTGCATTGTCGAAGTTGAGGAAATTGTTGAAATTGGTGCTTTAGATCCAGACCAGATTCACCTGCCGGGTATTTATGTCAATCGCATTGTGCTAAATGCAAACCCTGAAAAACGTATCGAACAACTCACATTAAAAGAGGAGGCTTAACCCATGGCTTGGTCTCGTAATGAAATGGCACAACGTGCAGCGCTTGAGCTGGAAGATGGTTTTTATGTCAATTTAGGCATTGGTTTACCCACACTGGTGGCCAACTATATTCCTAAAAATGTCAACGTTTGGTTACAGTCTGAAAATGGATTATTGGGTATTGGCGAGTTTCCAACTGCCGAAACGGTCGATGCCGATTTAATCAATGCTGGAAAACAAACCGTTACCGCACGTCAGGGAGCTGCATTTTTCTCTAGTGCAGAGTCTTTTGCCATGATCCGTGGAGGTCATGTCAATATCGCCATTTTAGGGGCAATGGAAGTCTCACAAAATGGCGATTTGGCCAACTGGATGATTCCGGGTAAAAAAGTCAAAGGCATGGGCGGTGCGATGGATTTGGTTGCTGGAGTACAAAAAGTGGTGGTGCTCATGGAACACTCTGCAAAAGATGGTACGCCGAAAATTGTCGAGCAGTGTAGCCTGCCTCTGACAGGTAAAAATGTCGTACATCGCGTGATTACTGATCTCGGTGTCATGGACATTACGCATGAAGGTGTGAAATTAGTTGAACTGGCGAAAGATGTCAGTTTTGAAGACATTCAAAAAGTGACAGGTGTTGCTCTGATCCGCTAATTCGACATCATTTATACAATAGAAAAAATAATCCAATGCCTTTAAAGCAGCGATCCTGTTTTAAAGGCATTTCTATCAGCACGGATAGGCTGAATCAAAAATTCATACCTCATAGATAAAAATGGAATCAATGCATGGAAAACTCTCAAAATATTTTGCAACGTTTTGCACTACGTGTCAGTGATTGGTCGGAGAAATGGTTTCCAGACTCTTATATTTTTGCCCTATTGGGTGTCGTGATCGTTGCGATTGCTTCGATCAGCATTGGCGCACCTGCCAAAGATGTCGCAGTGTCCTTTGGTGATGGTTTTTGGAGTCTGATCCCTTTTACCTTACAAATGTGTATGCTGATTGTGGTTGGTTATGTGGTTTCTGTTTCAAAGCCTGTAGAGCTGCTGATTCAAAAAATGGCTCGAATCCCCCATAGTGGACGTGGTGCAATTGTACTTGTTGCCACGGTCAGTTTATTAATTTCGCTGATTAACTGGGCCATGAGTACGTTACTGACTGCCTTGTTAGTAATTGCTTTAGCTAAACGCAAAGAACTGAATATGGACTATCGTGCTGCTGCTGCTGCCGCGATTATTGGTATGGGCGCGACGTGGGCCTTAGGTATTAGTTCTTCTGCGGCACAACTGCAAGCCAACAAAGCCAGCCTGCCCGAATCGATTTACAATCTAACGGGCGTGATTCCCTTCACCGAAACCATTTTCTTGCCACAGTCGATGATCATGACGGCTGTATTGATTATTGCCTCGATTGCTATTGCATTTTGGTCTGCACCCAAAGGGCAAGACATTAAAACCATTGATCAATTCCCCATTCAGTTTGAGGAAGAAACTAACCCGACTTCAACCACAAAACGCCCAGGAGACTGGTTAGAGAACTCGCCTTTATTGAGTATCTTGATTGTACTCTTGGGGCTGGTTTGGATGTTCAATGAGTTCAGCAAAAGTAATCCGATCTTGGCCATTTCAAGCCTAAATACCTACAACTTTATTTTCCTGATGCTGGGTATTGCACTGCATGGTACGCCTCGAAATTTCCTCAATGCCGTCACCAAAGCCGTGCCAACGGTCTCAGGTGTTCTGATTCAATTTCCACTGTATGGCAGTATCGCCTTTATGATGACGCAAGCCTTGAACAGTCATGATTTGTCGCTATCACATTATATTGCTGAGTTTTTTGTTTCGATTGCCTCCAAAGAGACCTTTGCCATTGTGATGGGCTTATATTCTGCCATTTTAGGCTTTTTCATTCCTTCTGGCGGTGGTAAATGGATTATTGAAGCACCCTATGTCATGCAAGCGGCACATGATTTAAAAGTGCATTTGGGCTGGTCGGTGCAAATCTATAATGCTGCGGAAGCCTTGCCGAATTTAATCAACCCATTTTTTATGTTGCCCATGCTCGGCATTCTCAAATTAAAAGCCAAAGATGTGATCGGCTTTACCGTCACTCAATTGGTTTTCCACCTGCCTTTGGTGCTGTTCCTACTTTGGATTTTAGGCCGTAGCCTGACCTATATGCCGCCTACCTTCTAAACCAAGGAAGAAAATACAATCTAAATAAAAAAGGACGAATCATATTCGTCCTTTTCTCACTCTATAAATACTCAATAAAGCGTATTTTTAACCTAGTCCAATTAATTAAACACATTATTTAAATACACAATGCGCTCATTAGTTTTTTGGTTAAAGCACTTGGTATATTGCAATTGTTGATCTTGGGCACGTAAAGCATCATCCCAATATTGCGACTGCTTTTGATAAGTTTCTTTTTCGCTATCCGTCATTTGGTAGACACTTTTTTGGGAAATCACTTTACAGTCCACATCACGCTTTTCAAACCACTCCGTTTGGTCTTGTTGTAGCTGCTGTTTTTGTTCCTCAGTGAAATTGTCCCAAGTTTGGTTCAGACGTTCCACCACTTTGACTTGGTCAGCGTCCAGTTCTTTCTTACGAATATTCATGGCTTTCTGTGCCAGTTCCATCTGCGCAACTTCTTGCTCATTATATTGTTTGATGTTTTCTTGCTGCTCTAAATTGGCTTTTTCATATGCCGCAAACTGCACCGCATGTTGCGTCACCAAAACCACACCATCAATCACGCCATTTTGATTCGGTACATTGAGGCTAATGCCTTCTTTATCCGTTTTAATAATGTTATAGCTAAATGCACCCTGTAGCTGATCATTATCTAAGCTGAGTGAGTATTCACCCTCTTCTAAGACATCACGCAAAGTACTTTGATAACCATCCTCACACTCTTCACATGGACGCGCTAAAAACGCATTTTCAGCACGTTTCTGTAACCCTTTCGGGAAAATCACCACCAACTGGCTTTCGCAGTCCAATTGCTTCGCTGTATCAGGCTTTTCTGTAATTGTTGAAATCCCTTTAATTTCAAAGCGAATACCGTTATTAATCTGCGTTAATAATTTTTCATCGGCCTCATATTCACGGCTATCACGCAAACGGCGGTCTAGGGCTTTTAAGTATTCAGCTTTTAAATGCGCTTGAATTTGTTTGACATTGGCAGGAGCCGTACAACTCCAATCTGACATTTCTTGCGGTTCAGCAACCGTTTCTGTTTTATTCTCGGTTCGGTTACAAGCACTTAAAAATAAACTGCTCAAGATTAGACTGGCAAAAATTGTTTTCTTCATCATTGTTATAAAACCATAAGGCTGTTGTTTTTCGCAGCGTATTTAACCAAAAAATAAGCTTTTATGCGAGTAGCTATATAAAAGAACCCTGCCGTAGCAGGGTTAAAACATCGCTTAGTTGACCTTTTCAACACCACGATCATCCACTTCACGCACCACACCCGAGTCTGTATTTAAAACCTCAAACTCGATACGGCGGTTTTTAAACTTGCCTTCATCAGTTTGATTGTCTGCTATTGGCTTTTCTTGCCCATAACCAATCGCTTTCAACTGCGCAGGATCGACGCCTTTAAAAATTAAATAATCCACCACCGCTTGCGCTCGATTTTGCGACAAAGTTTTATTGACTGCCGCATCTCCCGTTGCATCTGTATGCCCCATCACGGTCAGTTTAACTTGCGGTGCTTTTTGCATCAGCGCTGCGGCCTGATCCAAAATCGACTTATTAACATCAGGAATACTCGATGAAGCTGTATCAAAGTTAATAATTTGCAAATTCAATGCCGTGGCAACGTCTAGTGCTCGAACTTGCTCAGGATTAATTTCTGCCAGTGCACGCTCAGCATCACTAATACTGGTATCCACGGCACGGTTTACATCCAGTGGTTGCTGAGTCACAACTGTCATATTGCGCAGCAAAGGTTTAATTTGATCTGCCACTTTAAGTACATTGGCTGGATCTTGTGATTGAATCGATAACTGATTGCCAAACCATGTTAAATTTATATTTGGCACACCTTTCAATGCACTGATTACACTGGGTATCGCATCTTGGTCGATAAATTCAGTGTGATACATACTCTGCATATCTGCACCACAGCCGATGCTGTTATTAAAAATTTGCTTTACTTCTTTTTGCAAAATTTCAACATAAGCCGCATTGGCTGAGAAAATTTGGCAAGTGACCAAATCTCCTGTTGCCCCTGTGGTGATTTGAAATTTAGCAGGTTGGCTGGCATTCACATTTGCAGCAGGTGCTGTTTCAGTTGTGGCCTTTTCGGTACAGGCTCTAAAAATAAAAGCAAACAATGCCGCAAAAATAATTAAAGCCAAAACTGGCAGTAAAAATGACCGTTTCTCATCTACTTTTGTAGCATGTACGCTTGCAGGTGCAACATGTGTAGCTTGTCCTTGTAAGATATTTACCCCCAATCCAGCCAGTAATGCAGTTGCCCACTCAGGTAAGGCACGACTAATGGAATCTGTGTTGACCTGTAGTAAATGGGAAATCGCTTCAGGTTCTGAAGAACCAGCCTCTGTGGCTAAAAATGCTAATGCAGGTGTAATCGAACGGCTCAAGGTACTTTCAATTTCATCTGCGGATGCTGCCCCGCGAACATGCTCCAAAAACTGTTGCTTGAGACTAACATTCGATGCAAAAGCATCATTAAGACGTGGATTCAACTGCTGTTGAAATGCAGGAATCAGTTCAGACTTTGACTTTAATATAGACAGTAAAATTGGTAAAAAGGATTGAATTGCTTGATTTTTTTCAAGTAAATGTTGTGTATCACCCTCTAAAACAATTGCAGAGACATTTTGTTTTAGTAAATCCATAAAATCGACATTCATGAAGCCTTACCCCACTTTTTCTCATTGTTTTCATCGTCATTTTCCAGTTTATCTGTTCATTTTTTATACTTTGTAAAATATTGTATTTGCATCAGTTTTATCTAGGCCCAATAAAAAAGCCAGCCGAAGCTGACTTTTTTGGATATATTTCTTACTCTAAATAGTAAATTTTCTGACGTAGCTCGTTTACACGTTGATTAGTCATTGTTGCCTCACAATTTAAGCGGGCTACTTCTGAATTATCTACATTTGTACTTTCCAATTTGCACTCAAGCTCACGCTTCTTCAACCAAATCCTTTGTTCATCAAGTAATTGATCACGAATCTCCTTCGTTGTAGCATTCCAAACAAGGTTTAGATTTTCATTGGCAGTGTCAACTTTAGCTTTAGCTTCATCGACTAAAACAGATTGATACTCTTTGGCTGTTGCCTCTTGATCAGCAACAGCTTGCAATGCTTCTTGCTTAGCAACTTCTACTGCATTTTGACGCGCATTTTTAATCAAAGAATCAACTGCAATATCTCGAACAAAGTAGGCTAGTGCTTCAGAGTTTTCTAAAGTAACAAAAACTTTATCTCCGCTATCAGTCGGTTGTACTAAATAATCAATGTCTTTTTTCAATTGGTTCATTTCAAAAGACAAATCCGCAAGCACTGCCGATTGAGTAACATTGCTTTCTCCGTAAATTTCACGAGCTGCATCAGCATCTTTAACAAGTTGTTCTGGTAGTTTTACGATAAATTCAGTAACACAATATTGTTTATTGCTATTAGGGTCTGAGTTATTAGTTCTCACATTAGTCACATTAAATGTAACTTGTTGCAACGTACTACGGAGTTTCCCCATATCGATCGTTATATTTTCATTTTCGATCAAACTTTTTACACGCTCTGTCGCTGCATCACTAACAACTTTACTAAAACTTTCAACAACTAATTTTTTTGCTGCTTCATTGTCACATTTAACAGCTCCACTTGTTAAATTTTGAACCTTATCGCAGCCCCCGAGTAAAATACTACCTGCAATAATAAATAATGGAATTATTTTCATAGTGAACCCAACCATTTGAAATATAAATAGATAATTAAAAACTTAGTTTACTATTCTGCATAATAGTTAGCAGCTTCTGCAGCCGCATCAGCTGCTTCAATTGCAGTAGTATCCATAGGCTCAGCATAGGTAGACTCAGGCACAACAGCTTGCTTATTCGCTTCTATATTACGAATCTCATTTTTTTCAATTTGAGGCTTTAAAAATGCATAAGTCAAAGTATCAGACAGCAATGTTTGAAGATTTGAAGTATTTTTCATATGTGCAAAAATTTTTTTGCCACTATCTGCAGGTTGTAATTGGTATTCAAGTACTAGATTAATTTTATTATTCTCATAATCAAGCCCAATATCATCAGCTTGAGACTCAACACTCCAACGATCCACTTTATTTCTAGCTTCATCTGATTTTTTAATTAAATCAGATGGTAATGTCACTGTTAAATCAACCGAGCAAGTCGTTTTCGGGCTATGTGGATCAATGAAATCTGTACGACTATCAGCTAAAACATATTGAATATTCTGAGCCGATAGCTTTAATTTGGCAGGATCTAAATCATTAATTTGGCTTTGACGAATTAAGTCTTTTAACTGACTCTCTAGAGAGTTGTTTAGATCATCTTTTAATACTTGATAAATTAAACTGTTTGCAGTTTCATCGTTACATTTTACATGTTGATCAAATAAGCTATTACAGCCAGCCAAACCCAAAACAGTTACCGATAAAATTAATTTTTTTGCAGTATGTCTCATTATTACCCCCTTAGTTTTTGCAGAAGTATAATCAAACATCACATAATAATACAATAAAAAAGCTGATAAAACACCAGCTCATTTACTTTTCATAAAAAGATTTTTTATTAAAACTAAATAATAAATATCCTTTCTACTTTTCCTTTCACCACTTGATTGATCAAAGGTGTATTTTTACCTTGCGACAAAATATTGTCTTTATTCACAATCCAGTCTAACTCAGGATCAATCAACACCCAGCCAGCTTCAGCAGACCAACGTTCAAGCATATTGGCTACCGTGGCTGGTGCAATCGTGACTTTTTCGACCCATTCCAAAGGACTGAACAAACCTTCGCGCACCAATTGCACACCAAAAGCTACATAGGTATCAAAAGCGGTAATGCCTGGCTGTGTTTCAGCAAATGGTGCTAGCTTTGCAGAGCTGCTCAGCGGTTCATGATGCGTACAAATCGCATCGATCACGCCACTTTTCACACCTTGGCGAAGGAGCTCTTTATCCGACTCAGCACGTAGTGGTGGACGGACATGTGCAAGTGAGTTGAAGCCATCAATCAGCTGATCTGTTAAATGCAACTGATGCATTGCTACATCGCATGTGACTGGCAGGCCTTTATCTTTAGCGATTTTGATCAAATCGACAGAAGCACCTGTAGACAATAAGCCAAAGTGAGCACGAACACCCGTCGCTTCAATCATTAGCAAATACTTGGCAATCGCAATGGTTTCGGCAATCGCAGGGATGGTTGGTAAGCCCTGACGCGATGCCACAAAGCCCTCATGGACACAGCCATCTTTGGCAATTTGCGGTTCTTCGGCATAAAACACCACCGTCATACCAAGGCCTGCTGCGTATTCTAAAGTGCGCAGCACCACATCGTCATCTGCAAAAGGCGCACTGGCATTTGAAACAGCTGTACAACCACCCTTTTTAAGACCCGCCATATTTGCAGGTTGCTTACCTTGTAAGCCTTGGGTTTGAGCACCAATCACTTCAAGATAAATGCCGCCATCCAACATCGCTTTTTCCATCAAACCATGAATCAAAGCACCATTGTCTTGCACAATCGGTTTTGAGTCTGGCGGTGTAAATACATGCAAAATACCATTTTCACGCGCAGCACGACCTTCTGATTTTAATGTCCCGTGCTGTTGCTGACCTGGTTCACGTAGGCGTGCACATAAGTCCACCATGGTTGGCATTAACCACTTGCTTTGACCATCAATTGTTTCAGTGACATTAGCTGTTTCAGCAACCAGCTTGCCATTCTCGATATACACTGTTTGAACCGCATCTGTTTGATGAATTGGGTCAAGAACACGTACATTTTCAATTTTTACAACAGTCATGACTTATTCCTTATCCAGCAATCGCATCTAACAAACCTTGCTCTTGCAGTTGACCTTGCATTGCAAGCGCCAAAACTGCCATACGTACAGCAATCCCGTTGGTCACCTGATTTAAAATCACAGACTGTGGACCATCGGCAATACTGGAATCAATCTCTACACCACGGTTCATAGGCCCCGGATGCATTACGATGCAATCAGGTTTTGCCATCGCAAGACGTTCTTTGTTTAAACCGTACATTTTGTAGAATTCAGCTTGAGATGACAGCGCAGGCGAATCAATACGTTCATTTTGAATGCGTAAGGTAATAATCACGTCGCAGTCTTGAATCCCTGCTTCCATGTTATTAAATAAACGCACACCTTCACCATATTCATCAAAACCATATGGCAGCAGTGTGTTCGGTGCAATTACACGAATGTCTTTACAGCCGAGTGTTTGTAATGCAGCAACATCTGAACGCGCCACGCGTGAGTGTTTAATATCACCAATGATGGCAATTGAAATATCTTCAAATTTCTTTTTGGTTTCACGGCGAATGGTCAGCATGTCCAACATAGCTTGTGTTGGATGCGCATGACGGCCATCACCTGCATTGATAATTGCGACATGCGGACAAACGGTTTGGGCAATAAAATGTGCCGCACCCGACGAAGAATGACGTACTACAAAAATATCCGCAGCCATCGCTTCTAAGTTCCACAAAGTGTCTCTGAGCGTCTCCCCTTTGGAAGTACTTGAACGTGCGATATCAATATTTAATACATTTGCAGAAAGACGTTTTGCCGCTGCTTCAAAAGTGGTACGAGTACGGGTTGAGTTTTCAAAGAAAAGGTTCATTACCGTTCGACCTTCTAAGAGGTTGTTGGTAATCAGCTGATTTTGTTCATTAAAAAAGGACTGCGCGGTGTCCAATATTTTTGTAAGAGTTTCTTTAGAAAGACCTTCGATGGTGAGGAAGTGTTTGAGATGACCATCTTGGTTGAGCTGAATCTGACTCGGAGTATGCAATGCTGCCAAGTGCATGAGAGATTCCTTGTACGTTAAGTTAACGCATTATACAGATTTTCTTTTTGATTTGGACCTCAGTTTAAAACAATTGCCTTAATTATCATCGGCTTCAAAACTAAGATTATGAAATTCTTATCTATTATTTCAACCAGTTAAATTAAACCATCAAAGGCTAAATTAGCTAAATTCTGAGTCCATCAAATTGCTATAAATATCAATTCTATAGAGTTTCTTATCTTATTTATCCCAAGCGGACATTTAAAAAAGCTCTCTTGCGAGAGCGATCCAACTTCAGCGATTCTTATCGTAAAGCGCCAATATAGTGATGTGACACTTGGGCACGGTAGATTTCTTCTTCAGTGGCTTCCAACTCATATCGTGTCGTGTCGACCTGTTTAGGTTTTTCGATCACGGCTGTTTCTTCATAGTTAAAAACATCCATGACACTGTCTAAACGACTCACCAATCGAATCAGTTCAGCATCTTCTGTACTTAAAGCAAGCTCTGCCATTTGACGTGCATAACTTGGGTTTTCCACCAAATACATCACATCAATTACACGCCCCGATACACGCCGCAGACGTGCATAAAGTAAAGTTGCAATTGAAAAAGCATCAGCATGACTTACAACACCGCGATCTAACTTGGTCGACATATTCATCCCCTTTCAAGTGAAAAATATTTACTAACGATCTATCAGAAATCAGTCAGCAAATTAAACTTGCAAGGATTTAGCAAAATACGTACCAAAAACGTTATTGTTCACATGGTGATTCATTTATTTTGATATTTCCGCTGAGTAGAAGCATATTTAAAAAACCATTCAGAGGCAAAATACGTTAAACTTTAGCGAGTTTATTTTGTTTTATTTTGGTCTCTCAAATTTATGAAAACCGCTTCGCGTTTAAGCAGCTATTGGGTTACGTGTGCCGATGGCTTAGAAACCTTACTCCAAGAAGAATTAGAAGGTTTAGGTGTTCAAAACATTGAACGTTTTCCTGGGCGTTTAGTTTTCAAAGGTACACTGGAACATGCCTATCGCATTTGTATGTGGTCGCGTCTTGCGTCGCGTGTACTCACACCAATTCATGTCCATGAGCTGGAATTTAGCCATGACGCACGTGATGTTGCTGAAGAGCTCTACGAAGGTGCAATGAACTTTGATTGGTCGCTGATTTTTGCACCACAAAGTACCTTTGCCGTTCGTTTACATATTGAACGTGAAATTAAGGTGAACAGCCAGTTTGCAACTTTACGTGTAAAAGACGGTATCGTCGATTCATTCATGGAAGCTGTCGGTAAGCGTCCAAGTATTGATATTAAGCAACCTGAAATTACCATTTATGCACTCGCAGGAAAAACTGAACACACCTACTGTTTAGACTTATCTGGTGATTCATTGCATAAACGTGGCTACCGTCGTTATATGACCGATGCCCCAATTAAAGAAAACTTAGCCGCTGCAATTTTACAAAAAGCCAAGCTCCTTGCAAACAGACCCGATATTTTCCTTGACCCAATGTGTGGTTCAGGGACGTTCATTATTGAAGCATTGATGATGCTGACTGACCGCGCACCTGGTTTAGTTCGTCGTTTTGGTTTCAATGGCTGGAATGGCCATGATCATGATCTGTGGATGAGCATTAAAGCAGAAGCTGCTGAACGTCATCAAACAGCCTTGGAACAACCTCTTCCTAAGTTCTACGCATTTGATGCAGACTGGGAAGCAGTAAAAGCCACCAAGCAAAATATTATTGCTGCTGGTTTTGAACGTGTACTTGACCAGATCCAAATCGAAGAACGGACTTTAGCCGACTGGCCGAACTTTGAAGCCGAAGGAAAAACAGCCTTTATTGTGACCAACCCACCTTATGGTGAGCGTTTAGGTGATAAAGCTTCAAACCGTGCTTTATATTTAGGCTTATCTGCTTTACTGCAAAAGAACTTCCCAAATCAGACCGCAGCGGTCATCGCAGCAGCCGTTGAGCAAGCCGATGTATTGGCGCTGAATGACCCGCAAACCATGCGTTTGATGAATGGTAAACTGCCAATTTACGTGCGTTCAGGTTCAGTTAAACCTGTTGCAGTGATCAAGCCGTTCTTGGAAACATGGCAACCGCAACAGTTTGAAGCAATTGAAGGCGCTGAAGACTTTGCTAACCGTTTACAAAAAAACATGCAGACCTTAAAGAAATGGGCGGTAAAAGAAAACATTCACTGTTTACGTTTATATGATGCCGATCTTCCTGACTTTAACGTCGCAGTCGATTTGTATGGTGAACGTTTACACGTCCAAGAATATGCACCACCGAAAAAAATCGATCCTGAAAAAGCCAAGAAACGTTTCAATCTTGCTTTACAGGCGATTCGTGCTGTAACAGGTTTAGGCCGTGATGCGATCTTTATCAAAACACGTGCTCGCCAAGAAGGGAAAACTCAATATACCAAGCAAAGTACTGCTTCTAAGCGTTTTATCGTGCAGGAAGGCAAAGCGAAAATTTTAGTCAATCTAACCGATTACTTAGATACTGGCTTGTTCTTAGACCACCGTCAAATCCGTCTACGCATCGCACAAGAAGCGCGTGGTAAGCACTTCTTGAATTTGTATAGCTATACCTCTACAGCCAGCTTACATGCAGCTTTAGGCGGTGCAGCAAGTACCACCAGCGTCGATCTTTCAAATACTTATTTGAACTGGTCTAAAGAGAACTTCGTCTTGAACGGCTTAACAGTCGATCATGCTGATGAACAACATCAATTCTTTGCAAGCGACTGTTTTGAGTGGTTAAAAGAAGGTCATGAACAGTATGAGCTGATCTTTATTGACCCACCAACCTTCTCAAACTCGAAGAAATTCTACGGTACCTTTGACGTACAACGCGACCATTTATCATTGCTTAAACGTGCAATGAACCGTTTAACCACGGATGGTACCTTGTACTTCTCGAACAACTACCGTGGTTTTGAAATGGACGAAGAAATTTTGGCGTTCTTTGATGTCGAAGAAATTACCAATGAAACTATTGGGCCTGACTTCAAGCGCAATCAAAAAATCCACCGTGCGTGGAAAATCACCCACCCAAAAAACTAATGCACTGAAGATGAAATACCAGCAGGTCTTTCATCTTCACTAAATTTTGCATTAGACAATGTTCAGATATAATAAAAGGGACGAAATACGTCCCTTTTATTATGTTAGATCATCATCTTTTGCATTATTCAGTCAGGAAATTGGTTTGCCCATATTTGTAATCAACTGACATTTTCATGACATTCCCTTCACGTTTCACCTGCCCTGAACTCTGCATCGTCGAAAGCATGGTTTCGATCTCTTGATCAGACATGCTGATGCCTCCTTTTTGCAGATAATTATTCATGATGCGCGAGATCATATTTTTATCAAACTGAACATCTGCTTTGTATTCCATTAAACTTGGCATCATTTTCACCATACCCATCAGCGTCGATTGATGACTCGGCATAATACGCCCCGTCACATTCGCCTGCGCAACACCGTCCCCAATAGCAAATTGGTTCTCTTTGGATTCAAAACGGAAACCTTCATTGATCACTGCCAACAAAGCAGGCTCCATATCTTTTTCCACAGCCTCTTTTGCCAAACAACTGTTTTCACTTTTCGCCAAAATATCAAACAGCGTCTGCAATTTTTGTCGGTTTATATCGAGTACATTAAAATTAAACTGTACGTTTTGAACAGCGGGCGCTGAAGGCATTTTCATTTCATCTAGACGCAATAACATTTCAGTGTTTACAACTCGGTCTGTCAGTTCACTTTGCGTTTCTATACTAAAATTCTTTAGTTCGGCATTGGTAGGTTTATTGATATCTCGATCTGACATTTTCAGTAGATCCATCTTAATTTTGGTTTCACCCGCCTCAAGATACTCACCATTCAGCCCTTGGTTACTTTCTAGCTTTAGCCCCACCATTTGCAAATGTATATTTGGATCGGTGACTGTGAGATTCGGAATTTCAAGCTGTAAATCCAGTATCTTTAACTGCTGTTCGATCGGTTTTGCCCGAAACTTTAATGTCATCGGGTCTAATCTAGACTGGAGTTGAGCCTCATTGCGGGTAATCACTGGCGTAGTCAAGGTACTATTCAAAGTACCCAACCAATTCACTTTGCTTTGTACTTTAAGTGGTTCCTTCAACAAAGACTGAAGTGCGCTAGGTGCTTGCGTAATATTAATATCTGAACGAATCGCATATCCATTCCAACTCCGTTGAATATGATCCTGCCCCTTCAATTGGATCACTTCTTTCGGTTTACATGGGTCTAGTACTAATTCAGCGGTCCAGTTCGCACTGCCATTTAAAGCCCCCATGTGAAATTGTTGATATTGTAACTTTAAATCATTCGACTGTTTGGTGCTGTGTTGATAATAAGCCTTCAAACTTTTATCTGCATAAAGATTACCCCCTACTGCGACCACAGCAAGCGTAAGTACGCCTCCAATACCCCACTTCAATTGAGTCATTTCTTCTATCTCAAATTGTTTGTTTTTTATTAAAATAAATTATAAAGAGAATCGTCAAATAAAGATAATTGTTTTGCAAATAAATCACTTAGATGCAATACCCATCACATAAATGTGAAAACTTACGTCACATTTTTGCTTAAAAGTGTCATCTTTTAACATTTCTATCACGCAATAAAAAACCCAGCCGAAGCTGGGTTTTTTAGTTTCAATGCATCGTTTAAATGATTAACTCATTTTCACTTTATCAAAGCTCAACTGACCATCATGTGCAGTGATCATAATATTGTCTCCAGCCACATAGTAACCAGACAATATTTTTTGCGCTAGGTTGTTTTCAACCTGTTGTTGGATGGCACGTTTCAATGGGCGAGCACCGTAAACAGGGTCAAAACCAGCGTCAATCAATAAGTCAAAGGCTTGATCATCCACCGTTAAGCGCATATCTTTTTCAACCAAACGATCACGTAAACGATCCAATTGGATATCGGCAATACCACGAATTTGCGTTTTTTTGAGTGAATGGAAAACCACTAACTCATCAATACGGTTGATAAACTCTGGACGGAAATGTTGCGTCACAGCATTCATCACCACTGCTCGCACTTCTTCCTCCAAAGGATTATCACCCAACTCACGCACATCACTCGAACCTAAGTTCGATGTCATGACGATCACGGTATTTTTAAAGTCAACCACGCGACCTTGTGAATCCGTTAGACGACCATCATCCAATACTTGGAGCAAGATGTTAAACACATCAGGATGTGCTTTTTCCACTTCATCGAATAGCACGACACTATACGGTTTACGACGTACAGCTTCGGTTAATACACCACCTTCTTCGTAGCCAACATAACCAGGAGGTGCACCCACCAAACGGCTGACAGAGTGTTTTTCCATAAACTCGGACATGTCGATACGAATCATGGCATCGTCACTATCAAACAAGAAGTTTGCCAGTGCTTTGGTCAACTCTGTTTTACCAACACCAGTTGGACCCAAGAATAAAAACGAGCCGCTTGGTCGGTTCGGATCAGACAAGCCCGCACGCGAACGACGAACCGCATTGGATACTGCAACTACAGCATCATCCTGCCCAACGACACGGTTATGTAAGAACTCTTCCATATGGAGAAGTTTCTCACGTTCACCTTGCATCATTTTAGCCACTGGAATACCCGTTGCTGCACTGACAACTTCTGCAATTTCATTGTCAGTGACTTTGTTACGCAGTAGTTTTGGCTCTTCTTTTTCCTCAACGACTTCTTCTTCATTGAGACGTTTTTCCAGCTCTGGAATCACACCATACTGAAGACGCGACATTTCGCCCAAGTCATTTTCACGTTGTGCTTTTTGCAGCGCAATACGAGCCTGATCCAATTCAGCTTGAACTTGTTTGGTGCCTTCGACTAAGGTTTTTTCAGCTTTCCAAACTTCTTCTAAATCATTGTATTCGTGTTGAACTTCGCTAATTTGCTTTTCAAGATGGGCGACTTCAGCACGACTACCTGCATCTTCATCTTTTTTCACTGCTTCAAGTTGCAGTTTCAATTGAATCAAACGACGTTCAAGTTTATCCAAAGCTTCTGGCTTAGAGTCCAGCTCCATTTTGATACGAGAAGCCGCTTCATCAATTAAATCAATCGCTTTATCAGGCAATTGACGGTCGGTGATGTAACGATGCGACATTTTCGCTGCTGCAATGATGGCAGAGTCTAAAATTTTCACACCATGGTGTACTTCATAGCGCTCTTTCAAACCACGTAAAATCGCAATGGTGTCTTCCACACTTGGCTCATCGACCAACACTTTTTGGAAACGACGCTCTAGTGCAGCATCTTTTTCAATGAATTGGCGATATTCATCTAATGTGGTTGCACCAACACAGCGTAACTCACCACGTGCCAGAGCAGGTTTCAACATATTGCCTGCATCCATCGCACCATCGCCTTTACCTGCGCCCACCAGCGTGTGTAATTCATCGATGAACAAAATGACTTCACCATCTTGTTTAGACAAATCTTTCAGTACTGCTTTTAAGCGCTCTTCAAACTCGCCACGATATTTAGCACCTGCAAGCAATGAACCCAAATCTAAGGATAAAACACGTTTACCTTGTAGGCTTTCAGGCACTTCGCGGTTAATAATCCGCTGTGCTAAGCCCTCAACAATGGCTGTTTTACCCACCCCTGGTTCACCAATCAACACGGGGTTATTTTTGGTACGACGCGACAAAACTTGAATGGTACGACGAATTTCATCATCACGCCCAATCACAGGATCTAACTTACCTGCAAGTGCGCGTTCTGTTAAATCAATGGTGTATTTATTTAGAGAATCACGTTGATCTTCATGATTGTTGCTCATGACTTTCTCATCACCTCGAATTTTTAAAATGACTTTGCGTAAGCTTTCTGCTTGCACGCCCACACTGTTGAGTAGCGTTTTAGTTGCCCCCACTTCGGCCAAGGCTTGCATCACCCAATCGGTAGACAAAAACTCATCGCCTGCTTTTTGAGCAAAACTATCTGCCAAATTCAGCGCTTTGACTGCCTCTGAACTTAAGTTGACGTCCCCTGTAGGATTCGTCAGTGTTGGTGCATCAGCTAGCGCTTGTTTTAATTTACTTTGTAAAGCAGGTAAATTGGCACCCGCTTGTTGCAACAAACTCAGATTGGAGGTTTCATCTAACAATGTTGATAAAATATGAATACCTTCAATTGCGGTATGGTCTTTCCCCACTGCAAGTGATTGAGCATCTGAGAGAGCTTGCTGTAAGCGGTTTGTGAATTTTTCAAATCGCATTCTTGTTTTCCTCACAACAAATTTCGAACTTGATGGATATATGGGAACAATTGCTCAAAATTCAATTCAAATTTAATTAATTTTTCTACATTTTAAGTTATTTTTCATTAGCTTATCTTAATAATAAACTCATAAGACTCGGTTGTAAGATGGGTCTTCTCCGTCTTATTTTCAAGCGTCAACCTAGATTATTTATGTATTAAAAACCACAACGACCTATCAATCAGTGACAACTAAAATCACTTGATCAATTATTAATCAAACAAGCAACGCATTTTTCTATTTATTCGTGTGATGAATTGTGCCCCAGTTTACGGAATCAAAACAAAAGCGTGAAGCATGAAAAAGGCCGATCACCAGATCAGCCCCAAATGACTTAAAAGTCAGCGTTTAATTTGCTTCAATAATCTCAAAATCATGGGTGATTTCAACCCCACCATCCATCAACATTTTACTCGCAGAACAGTACTTTTCTGCCGATAATTCCACAGCTTTTGCGACTTGTTTTTCCTTCACCGCATGACCCGTAATCACGAAATGTAAGTGGATTTTTGTGAACACTGCAGGGATGCTATCTGCCCGCTCTGCCTTGAGTTCACAGCGTACATTGGTAATTTCTTGGCGTGATTTTTTAAGTATGGTTACGATGTCAAAAGAGGCGCAACCACCCAGTCCCGTCAGGATCAATTCCATTGGTCTTGGACCACGGTTTTCACCACCATATTCTGGCGATCCATCCATGATAACACTGTGACCACTTTGAGTTTTTGCTTCGAAAGCAACATTCTCTAACCAATGAACAGTTGTTTGCATTGCAAGTACCTAAAAAAAGCTATAGATTGACGAAGTGACTGTACACTAACATAAATTGAGTTGATAAGGAATTTCAGCTCTGACTGTGTGACAAGTTCACCCTAGGTCTGTGCGATCTATATTTTATCCATTTTCGGAACCGTTAGCATGACTTCAAGCTTTTCACAATTAAGCACTGATGCGCTGTCTCCAGGTCAACTCCCCGAGTCAGTCAAAGCATTATTAAAACGCGCATATATTAATCGTTATCCTAAGCGTACCACCATCGTAGATGCAGGCTCAGAATCTAAATCTTTATATTTGATTTTAAAAGGTTCGGTCTCCATTATTCTGCGTGAAGACGATGAACGTGAAATCGTGGTCGCTTATTTAAATGCGGGTGATTTTTTTGGGGAAATGGGGCTATTCGAAGCAAACTCACAACGCACTGCTGAAGTGCGTACACGTGATGTCTGCGAAATTGCTGAAGTAACTTATGAAAACTTCCATGAACTCAGCAAGCAATACCCTGACCTAAGCTATGCAGTATTTGCACAGCTGGTACGCCGTCTAAAAAATACCACACGTAAAGTGACTGACCTTGCATTTATCGATGTTTCAGGTCGTATTGCACGTTGCCTAATCGACTTATCGTCGCAACCTGAAGCGATGATTTTACCAAATGGCCGCCAAATTCGTATTACGCGTCAAGAGATTGGACGTATTGTCGGTTGTTCACGTGAAATGGTTGGTCGTGTTTTGAAAACACTCGAAGAGCAAGGCATGATCGAAACTGATGGTAAAGCCATCTTAATTTTTGATGCCTCTTTAGAAGAGTCAAAAGCGAATGCTGATGACTATGAAGACGAAGAATAAGACTTTCCTCCATAGCTGATACAGCCAAAAGCAAATTTTAGGATTTGCTTTTTTTTATGTCTTTAAATCTGCTTCTGCTTTGACAAAATCATGACAAACTTTGTAAAAATAGTGATTTAACCTACTGGGCATAACTGTGTAATCTAATTCGACCGAAAAAACGCAGTCCATAAAAGGAAATGTTGAATGCAATTTAAACCCTTAGCCGATACAGGTATTTTGGTTCCTGAAATTTGTCTCGGCACCATGACCTTTGGTGAGCAAAACACTCAAGCTGAAGCCTTTGAGCAACTGGACTATGCTTTGGCGCAAGGCATTAACTTTTGGGACACTGCGGAAATGTACCCTGTTCCTCCAAAACATGAAACCCAAGGTGCAACCGAAAGTATTATTGGCCAATGGATTGCCCAGCGCGGCGGTCGAGACAAGCTATTTTTAGCCTCTAAAATTGCGGGGCCGTCGCAAGGTGGTAGTCATATTCGTGATGGACAGACTCGTTTTAATGCAAGCGACATTTCTTCGGCTCTAGATGGCAACCTAAAGCGTTTACAGACCGATTATATCGATTTATATCAGCTACACTGGCCACAACGTCCAACCAACTTTTTCGGCAAATTAGGCTATGAAAACAGTGAAGCCCAAAACACGCAAACCGTGACCTCTTTGCAAGAGACACTACAAGCATTAGAAGCAGAGATTCAAAAAGGACGTATTCGTTATATTGGCTTATCTAATGAGACACCTTGGGGCACCATGAAGTTTCTACAGATTGCAGAACAGCTCGGCATGTCTAAATTTGTCAGTGTGCAAAATCCATACAGCCTACTGAACCGTACTTATGAAATTGGTATGTCAGAAATTGCGAAATATGAAGGCGTTGGTTTACTCGCTTACTCCCCACTCGCTTTTGGCTATCTCACAGGTAAATTCCGTAATGGTGCACGCCCAGCGAATGCTCGCGTGACACTTTTCAGCCGCTTTAGTCGTTACAGCAACCCAGAGAGTGAATGGGCAACAGAACAGTATGCACAACTGGCTGAACGTCATGGTTTAACGCCGACACAACTGGCTTTAGCCTTTATCAAGCAGCAATTTTTTGTGACCAGTACGATTATTGGGGCGACCAACTTAGACCAGTTGAAAGAAAATATTCAAGCCTTTGAGATTGATTTATCCGAAGATGTTTTACAGGGTATTCAAGCTATTCATCAGCAACAACCTAATCCTGCGCCATAGATATTTCTTAATTAGCTGTTCAGGTGAAGCACGACTTCATCTGTCACAAATAATTTATGATTTTCAAAATCATCAACTGACAATAAAAAGGACGCCTTGGCGTCCTTTTTTACTCAAAAACAAATTAACGTCTTTGATTATAAACCGCTTGAGCAGCGGCTAAGTTCTTACGCATTGCTTCAATACGCTGACTATTTGATGGGTGCGTCGACAGGAATGAAGAGCCGCCTGCTCCATCAAGCTTATTCATTTTTTCCCACAGACTAATTGCGGCTTGAGGGTTATAGCCTGCTTTCGCCATCAACATTAAGCCACCTTGGTCTGCACGACTTTCTAGGCTACGTGAGTAAGGCAAACCAATACCAATTTGACTACCTAGCTGCGCTGCTGCTGAACCCGTTTGACCTACACCTGCTGCACTTAGACCAATTCCCAAGGCCAAATCCGTTAATGCCTGCGCACCAACCTTACTCTTCGAGTGCTCTTCTAAAGCATGCACCATCTCATGTCCCATCACCGCTGCAATTTCAGCATCCGTTAGGTTCAATTTATCTACAATACCTGTGTAGAACACCACCTTACCACCAGGTGCAACATAGGCGTTGACCTGATTTGACTTAAGTACTGCCAACTGCCAGTCAAATTTCGTTCCAGTTTGATTCATTTGATCGGCATATGGCTTCAAGCGATTGAATACACCATAAATACGCTTATAGGTCGTAGATGAGGTATCTAAGGTCTTTGTGCTTCGCGCTTCATTCACAGTTTTGTTGAAGCCTTGGGTTGCTGCTGCATTTAATGTTGCAGTGTCCGCACCTGCCACTTCCGCAAAAGTTGCACAACCTGAAATGGTAACCACACCTGCTGCACACAAACTCATTAATATTTTATTTTTCATTATTGCTTAACTCCATCCATCTCAAAGCATTTTACATAATGTGCTGAATTATATTGAATAGATTTAAAGTGTTAAATATCATCACCGCGTTTTATCATAGCAATTATGTAAAAATATCTTCACAATTAAGTACAATAAGCCAAATTTCCGCGCTAGAGCGATATCTACACACCACCTTAAACCTACTTACATAAACTGAATTAAAAGCCAATAAACCAAACACAGGATATTTAAACCCAAATACAGGTGGCTTAAAGGTTCAATTTTTTCCTCAAGGGTCGCACTTTTACGCTTCGCAAACAGAAATGCATTTTGGAGCAGTATGATCGGCACCAAGATACAAGCAATAATCACAGACAATCCAATGAGCGCACTATAAATCACGTCTGGATCAGTGGTTTGCCCTTGAATAATCATCATCGCGATTGTTGGCGCACCACCCATAGCAAAAAGTAGTGAGTAAAAAATAGTTCCCGCGATATTCTTTTGCATCCTGCCTGCTCATCTGTTTATTGTGCATTTTATTCTAACAAGCACTTATACACTATGTCGTGCTTATTCATGCAACTTTAGTCGGGAAAATCATTCCAGCTCAGCAGCTTAAATCAATACCTGTCACGCTCATGTACAGATGTACTGCACAAATAAAAAAACCCTGTACTAGACAGGGTTTTTTATTCAATGCTTTATCGCTTAAGCGTCAAATGGATGACGTAAAACAATCGTTTCTTCACGGTCTGGACCTGTAGAAATGATATCGATTGGGCATTCGATTAATTGCTCAATGCGTTTTACATAGTTGATCGCTGCTTGTGGCAATTGATCCATTGATTTCGCACCAAAGGTAGACTCAGACCAACCTGGCATCGTTTCGTAAATTGGTTTTAAAGTTTCAAATGCAAGCGCATCAGAAGAACCAACACAACCAGAATCTGCCGCTTCGTAACCTACACAGATTTTCACTTCTTCTAAACCATCAAGAACGTCAAGTTTAGTTAAGCAAATACCTGAAAGTGAGTTTACGTCTACAGAACGACGAAGGATTTCAGCATCGAACCAACCACAACGACGTTGACGACCCGTAGAGGCACCAAATTCAGAACCCACAGTCCCTAAGTGCTTACCAATAGCATCACCTACGTCATTTGCAGCGTCATAAACCAACTCAGTTGGGAACGGACCTGCACCTACACGTGTTGTGTATGCTTTAGTAATACCCAATACATAGTCAAGATGTAATGGACCCAAACCAGAACCTGAGCTTACGCCACCAGCAGTCGTGTTTGAAGACGTTACATACGGATATGTACCATGGTCAACATCTAGAAGTGAACCTTGAGCACCTTCAAACATGATGTTGTCACCGTTTTTACGGTAATTATGCAGCTCTGTAGTGACATCAATCACAAGTGGTGCAACCACTTCACGCCATTGATCACACAGCGCAAGTACATCTTCTAATTTAACTGCTTCTACGCCGTAGAATTGTGTTAATTGGAAGTTATGGTACTCAAGAAGTTCAGTTAACTGAGCTTTAAGATGCTCGCCACCACGAACCAAGTCTGCAACACGAATTGCACGGCGTGCAACTTTGTCTTCATAGGCAGGCCCAATACCACGACCAGTGGTACCAATTTTCGCATTACCACGCTTGATTTCACGCGCTTGGTCAAGTGCAATATGGTTTGGCAAAATCAGTGGACAATTCGGAGAAATACGTAGACGTTCTTTAACTGGCACGCCTTCTTTTTCGAGAATGTCCATCTCTTTGATGAGCGCTTCAGGAGAAAGCACTACACCATTACCAATTAAGCACAGTACGTTTTCACGTAAAATACCAGATGGAATGAGGTGTAATACAGTTTTCTTACCACCAACGACAAGTGTATGACCTGCGTTATGTCCGCCTTGATAACGAACGACCGCAGCCGCTTGATCTGTGAGCAGGTCGACGATTTTACCTTTACCTTCGTCGCCCCATTGGGTACCGAGTACCACAACATTCTTGCCCATAATAGCCTCATTGCATCATGCTGTTAAAATTGAAGAACTTCTCAGGTTTTAGCTTACCTGAAGAAGTGATTAAATCTGTTCTACAGTCCATTGACCTGCAACATTCACCAACTGGTGCGTTGCATATGGAAGTGTAGTTAAATCATCCTGCCCCAAAAGTTGAATCACGCTCATGCCTTGAGCACGCGTGTGTTCAATCGCTTGGATCAAATCTGTTTGAGTACCTTTGGGTGCAACCACAAGACTGTTTTGCTGAAAACGACCTGCACTAAGTGCATATAAGTCACAACTAAAGCCTGTTGCTGGACGTGCACGCCCAAAGTGCTCACCAATTCCGTCATAGCGCCCACCTTGTGCCAATGGCGCAGCACGGTTTGGTGCATAAACGGCATACATTAAGCCCGTATGGTAGTGATATGAACGCAGCTCAACCACATCAATACCCATCTGAAGATTTGGCCAACGCGCTTGAATCTCAGATTGTGTAGTTTTTAATGCATCAAAAGCGTGCTTAAATTCTGCATCGGCAATGACTTCTGCACTTAAATGCGTTTGCAAGGCAGCTAAGTCACTTGCATAACGACCTAAAGTATAAAAGTCAGCACCAAAGTTTAAATCTTGGGTAAATTCAGCCAATTCTGGCAGAGCTTTACGTTGATATAAATCAGAGAGTTGACGTTCAGTCGCTTTGTTTAAACCCGCAACTTTCACCATACTACGGAATAAGCCCACATGGCCTAAATCCAAATGGATACCGTCTGCAAAACCTGTTTTTTCAAGCAGGCTGATCATCACATCAATCAGTTCAACATCGGCATCGATGCTGTCTGAACCAAATAGCTCAGCACCTAACTGCAAAGGTGTACGCGTGGTATTAAAGCCTTGTGGTTTGGTATGTAGGACTGTTCCTGCATAGCAATAGCGAGCAACGCCTTCCACTGGATGTACATGCGCATCAATACGAGCCACTTGTGGTGTCATATCGGCACGCACACCAAGCAAACGACCAGAAAGCTGATCAATCACTTTAAAAGTGGCTAAGTCTAAATCTTGATTCGATTCTGAAAGAGAAGATAACGATTCGATGTATTCAATGAATGGCGTGTACACCAACTGATAACCTCGAGTTGCGAGGAAATCTAATGCTTGACGACGCAAAGTTTCAATCACTTGCGCCTGTTCTGGTAGTACATCAGCTACACCATCAGGTAATAACCATGTCTCTGAAATGGGCATGTTGTAAACCTAAAATCTTGTCTGCGCGGAACGAATCCGCATAAAAAAATCGGGGCACACCCGATTTCTCTTAGTCTATCACGATACAATGTGCTGTGCATTAGACAATTTCGGAAAATTTAATTTATCGTTTCGATGTCATCGTTAACAACTTTATAAATTCTTAGCGATTTTGAGCGAGCCATTCAAAACATGGCTTTAGACAATGCCTAAGTATCAGAATCAATAATATTAACTCATCCTAGTGCTCTGCACAGATTGGAAAAATTCATATAAGACTTTGTTTTATATTTTATTTCCAATTATACCTGTGCTTGCACAAAAGACACATTCTTTTATACGTCAGCTCAATTTGACAGCAACAATAAATACTACATCGTTATACCGATAATACTTTTAATCACACCGTTTTTACTTGGGGAAATTTCGATGGAAATACACAGCAACTTATATTACAAGCACGCAGATGCTCAAATCATGTCAAAATTAGACCGATTATTTCAAGAACATCGCGGCGATGCGAGTCAATTTACGGCTTTAGTCTGTGACATCAATCCAGAACATGGCGCTGAACTGGCCGAAGATATTTTAAATACCGTCGATAATATCGAGTTTGACTTAGGTCCTGAATCACTATACTCCCTCGCGGGTTATTCCATCGCACACTTTGTCCATGGTTCATCAGGTGATGAGTTCATGGAAGCGATTTTATTCTTCCTGAAAGCCTTGCTTCCAGACATCCATGCGCAAGCATGGGGTTGCGGTGATGATGATCCTTGGGAGTTTTGGTTCAAATTTGAAGGTGATGAACTGGTTCGTGAAGATGATGAACCTTTAAATGATCCTGAAGAAGATGAAGAAATTAAAGCCAGTATTTATGCATGGTGGCACGCAGATCTGCCTAAAGAAATTAAAGAAGGCTTTTTAAACGAAGAGTCATAATATCCTAAGTAGCATGACTAGAGTACAAGTCCTATCACTTTGAGTCATGCTGCCAGATTCATAGGCGATTTCACTATCAACTTTTGAGCTACCAAATCGGCAATTCTGTGGTTTGTTTGATATTTTGCAACGGAATTTCTGTTTTAATACTTTGTATATTGGGGATTTTATTTAGACGATGGATTTGAAACTGTCGATAGGCATCTAAGTCTGCAACCACAATACGTAAAAAGAAATCACAATCCCCTGCCATTAAATGACACTCGACCACTTCAGGAACTTCACGAATCGATTCAACAAATTGGTTCACCGTTTGCGGATCCTGACTTTTTAGCCAAATGCGTGCAAAAACGGTCAATCGTAGATTCACCTTAGCTGGATCAACCAAAGCCACATAAGCCCGAATAATCCCGTCTTCTTCTAGTTGTTTTACTCGTCTTAAACACGGTGAGGCAGACAGTCCAATGCGCTGAGCCAACTCATTGTTTTGAAGTTTTCCATCGACTTGCAAGACTCTTAAAATACGCTTATCAATTTGATCCATAGCATTCACCCCCAGAAGTAAAATATTGCTTATATTGTATTAATCACAGTATTTTATTCTAAAAAATAAAAACAATGCGCCAAATAAAGCACAAAATATCTCATAAAAAAACATAAACTAATTCACCTACTGTACCACAACCTAGTAGCGATAGGCGATTTTAAATGTTCTCCCTTAGAAATACGACTCAAGAACTCAATGACTCCACAGACCACGTCGAGTTTAAACGTGGTATTAAAACATCTATCCCCATGCTGCTGGGCATTATTCCTTTTGCTTTGGTCTTAGGAACACAAGCTACTCAAAAAGGCTTTAGCCATTTAGAAGTTCCATTATTTACTGGCCTAAACTTTGCGGGCGGTTCCGAGTTTGCCGTGCTCGAAGTCTGGACCAATCCACCAAATTTTCTCGTTTTAATTTTCATTACGCTCCTAGTCAATAGCCGTCATTTGCTCATGGGTGCAAGTCTCGTGCCCTATTTACGCCATTTGCCTAATCGACAGGTTTTCCCTGCCCTGTTTTTCATGTGTGATGAAAGTTGGGCCGCAGCTCTTGCCGATGCAGAAAAGAAAAAAAGATTTGGGCTACAACAGGCCTTTAGCATGTCCTACTACGCAGGTATCTGTTTTGCCCTGTACTTGATGTGGGTCAGTTTTACCAGCTTAGGTGCCATTCTTGGTCCTTTGCTAGGCGATGTTCACCGTTATGGATTTGATATGGCCTTTGCTGCAGTATTTTTGGTTTTACTGCGTGGTATGTGGAAAGGCTTTAGCGCAGCACGCCCTTGGCTTATCAGTCTCATCAGTGCAGCCATTGCTTATTTATATTTACCGACGGGTTGGTATGTGCCTATTGGTGCAATCTGTGGTATCGCCTCTGCTTTCTTATTTATTCAGGAGGATGAGCTATGATCCACAGCACTACACTTGTCGCAATTTTATTAGTCGCAGCCACCACTTATCTGACGCGTATATTGGGCTATGTTTTGCTGAAAAATAAAACTTTAAGCAACAAACAACGAAAGATTTTGGAAGTTGTTCCGGGCTGCGTACTTATTTCAGTAATTGCACCTTATTTTGTCAAAGACAATGTCGCAGATCTACTCGCCATTGCCATCACTTTAATTGCAGCTTCACGCTTTTCACTCTTACCAACCGTTGTGATCAGTATGCTAAGCGCAGCATTATTACGTACCGTGCTCATTTAAACTTAATTTTTAGCGTTCAGGCTGTACAGCTTTAGCGAGAATATTCACCAACTCAGCGTTTTGTAGCTCAACTTTTTGCAACTTAGAAGTGGTCTGCTCGATCACTTCCTGTTGCACATGCATCTTTTTTGCAAGATCTTGCATAATTTCCAAGGTCTTTTTTAAATTTTCTTCAAGATGATGTACTTTTTCTTGCAGTTGATTCTGCTCTACGCTTGGATCGGTTTTATCTGCCTGATTTTTAAATTGAAACCAAATTAAAAACACGACAGCGACCGCCAACAACAAAATAAAACCCCAAATTAAGATCAACATAAGCACCGCTCTACATTATTTTCGTTTATAAATTCATGATAACCACAAGTCTGTATTCGGTCTATGCCTATCATCTTGTTTTCAGAGTAAAAGATGCTTAAAAATAAAGACCTTTAGGTGGTTGACGCACTAAAAGATTCACACAAATCTAATAAGCGGTTTGCATAGCCCCATTCATTGTCATACCACGCAAAGACTTTGGCTTGATGCCCCACCACCATGGTTTGCGTTAAATCAACAATGAGTGAATAGGGTGAATGGTTAAAATCTGAAGACACCAAGGGTTCATCCGTCACATCCATAATTTCACGGTAGTCTGACTTCGCCGCCTGAATCAGCACTTCATTAATTTTATGGTCGGTAATTGGTGTTTGCGAAATAAAGGTCAAATCAATTGCCGCCACATTAATAGTCGGCACACGAATCGAATAACCATCAATACGATCGGCCATTTTTGGCATGACTTGTTTTAAAGCACCAAGGGCTGACGATGTGGTGGGAATAATATTTTGACCTGAAGCACGAGCACGTCTTAAATCACGATGCGCATGATCCAATACAGACTGATCGGCAGTCACTGCATGAATTTCAGTCATGAGCGCAGTATCAATTCCAAAAGCATCATCAATGATTTTAACCAAAGGCACTAAGGCCTGCGTGGTACATGACACGCTAGAAATGATTTGGTCACTGGCTTTGACCTCATGGTGATTCACCCCATACACAATTGCTGCATCAACTGAGTCAAAAGGTGCCGCGCCGATAATCACCCGCTTTGCACCTGCGCTGATATGCCCTGTTGCCGCTTCGCGCGAGCGAAATAAACCTGTGCACTCTAGAACCACGTCTACATGGAGGCTTGCCCAAGGTAAATCTTGCGGGTTGGCCTGACACAATACTTCAACTTTGAGCTGCGCTTGATCTTTAGAAAGATGTAAATAAATTCTTTCATTTTCATAACTTAAATCGACTTTTCCGGGAAAGCGCCCATGCGTGGTGTCATATTTAAATAAATGCAATAAGGTTTCTACATCTGCTACATCATTTACCGCGACGATTTCAAACTGAAAGTTCTTTGGATTTTCAAACCAAGCGCGTAGTACATTACGTCCGATTCGACCAAATCCATTTATCGCCACTCGTTGCATGACTTGCCCTTATTTATAAAATGATGAAAGATAAATCAGGCCTATATTAATGGATTTATACAGATTTGGTTAAGCTTTCTTTTTCTATCATCCATCAGTGAAGATGATGAATATGAACCCTCAAGTCATAAATTGACCAGCCTGACCGCCTCGTACTAATCAGCTCATTTCCATGAAATGATATAAATATCCAGCAATAACAAGCAAAATCTTAGAACTATCGAATACATAGAAATGTCATCAATTCGCCTTAAAGTGATTGGTGCAACATCCTTTTTCCGTTATAATTTGGCGTTTTAAAATTTTTAAGCCAGTATCTGAAGTCAGCGTATTTAGAATAAGACTTTCTTCAGCTACTATTAGCCAAATCGAAATTATGGAGTGACTTGGTTGTGAGTACTCGTTTTATGACATCAGCTGAAATTCGCGAAGCTTTTTTAAGCTACTTTGAATCGCAAGGGCATACACGTGTCGCGTCGAGTTCTCTAGTTCCCGCCAACGACCCTACTTTGTTGTTTACCAACGCGGGTATGAACCAATTTAAAGATTGTTTCTTAGGCCTAGAAAAACGTGATTATGTACGTGCAGTGTCTTCACAAAAGTGTGTCCGCGCAGGTGGTAAACACAACGACTTAGACAATGTCGGTTATACCGCACGTCACCATACCTTCTTTGAAATGTTAGGTAACTTCTCATTTGGCGACTACTTCAAACGTGATGCAATCAAATTTGCATGGGATTTTCTCACTGGTGAAGCTTGGTTAGCACTGCCTAAAGACAAACTCTATGCAACGGTTTACCACACTGACGACGAAGCATTTGACATCTGGAACAAAGAAATTGGTTTAGATGCATCTCGTATTATTCGTATTGGCGACAACAAAGGCGGCCAATACGCATCAGATAACTTCTGGGCAATGGGTGATACAGGTCCTTGTGGTCCATGTTCTGAAATTTTCTTTGACCATGGCGACCATATTTGGGGTGGCTTACCAGGCACACCTGAAGAAGATGGCGACCGTTTCATTGAAATCTGGAACAACGTCTTCATGCAGTTCAACCGCACTGCAGATGGCGTATTACACCCTCTTCCGGCGCCTTCTGTTGATACAGGCATGGGCTTAGAGCGTATTTCTGCAGTTTTACAACACGTTAACTCAAACTACGAAATTGACCTGTTCCAGCACTTACTCAAAGCGGCCACTGAAATTATTGGTTTAGATACCGCTGCACTTGAAGCAGAAGCTCGCGAAAAAGGTACACCTGTTCAGTACCCTGCATCACTTAAAGTGGTTGCGGATCACGCACGTTCATGTTCATTCCTGATTGCTGATGGTGTAAACCCATCAAATGAAGGCCGTGGTTATGTACTTCGCCGTATTATTCGTCGTGCAGTACGTCATGGTAATAAGCTGGGTGCAACAGGTTCATTCTTCCATAAAATGTTGCAACCTTTAATTGAAGTAATGGGTGCTGCATATCCAGAACTTGAAGCACAAAAGGCACGTATTGAAGCGCAATTACTGAAAGAAGAAGAGCAATTTGCTAAAACCTTAGAGCAAGGTTTGAAATTGCTTGAAGGTGAATTGGCTCAACTGAAAGGTTCTGTAATTCCAGGTGAAGTGGTGTTTAAACTGTATGATACTTACGGTTTCCCAACTGACCTGACTGCTGACATCGCTCGTGAACGTGATTTAACGATTGATGAAGCAGGCTTTGAAGTTGAAATGGCAGCTCAACGTCAACGTGCACGTGATGCAGGTAAATTCGCAATTGACTACAACTCTGTTGTTAAAGTTGAAGGCGAAACTCAGTTTGACGGCTATGACGCAACAGTTGGCGAAGGTCAAATTATCGCGATCTATAAAGATGGCGAACAAGTTGATGAAGTCGTTGAAGGTGACGAAGCCCTCATCGTACTGAACCAAACCCCGTTCTATGCAGAAAGCGGCGGTCAAATTGGTGACACGGGTATTTTCAAAAACGACACGGGTATTTTTGAAGTCCAAGACACCAAGAAATCGGGCGGCGCTTTTGTACACCAAGGTATCGTGACTGTAGGTAGCATTAAGCTTGCTCAAAATGTTGAAGCAACTGTCAAAGCAGATATCCGTGCTGCAACTGCGCGCAACCACTCTGCAACTCACCTTTTGCATGCTGCACTACGTCAAATTCTAGGTGAACACGTACAACAAAAAGGCTCACTGGTTGCGTCAGACATCTTACGTTTTGACTTTGCCAACGATCAGCCCGTTTCATTTGAACAACTTCAAGAAATTGAACGTTTAGTGAATGCCGAAGTGATTGCAAACAGCGCTGTGACCACTGAACTTCTTGACATCGAATCTGCGAAAGCGAAAGGTGCGATGATGTTGTTCGGTGAAAAATATGGTGATGAAGTTCGTGTACTTTCAATGGGTTCAATCATTGAAGAAAAGAACTTCTCAATTGAGCTGTGTGGTGGTATTCACGTTAAACGCACAGGCGACATTGGCTTCTTCAAAATCACTTCTGAAGGTGGTGTAGCTGCGGGTGTACGCCGTATTGAAGCGGTAACGGGCACCAAAGCCGTTGAGGTTGCTCAAAAAGCTGACCGTGATATCAATACCATCAACGGTTTATTAAAAGCTCAAAAAGACCAAACTTTAGAAAAAGTTGAAGCCTTAGTCGACACAGCATCAAGCTTGCAAAAACAGATTGAACAACTCAATCAAAAACTTGCCAGCTTCCAAGCTGCTGAACTGCTTAGCCAAGTTCAAACGCTTGCGGGTCGTCAAACGCTAATCACGACTGTTCAAAACATGGATGCGAAATCACTTCGCAACCTACATGACGGTGTGAAATCAAAATTAGAAAATGCAGTCATCGTACTTGCTGGTGTTGAAGGTGACAAAGTTAGCCTGATCGCATCTGTAGCAAAAGACTTTACTGCTTCTATTAAAGCAGGTGACATCATCAAACATCTAGCAACTGAGCTCGGTGGTAAAGGTGGTGGCAAACCTGACTTAGCACAAGGTGGCGCGCCACTAAACGAGAAGTTTGCAACAGTGATGGCAGATTTAACTGCTTGGCTTGAAGCGAAATAAAACTTCACCTTTTGTGTAACTGACCCTGAATGATGCATTCAGGGTCATGGTTTATATGGAACAACTATGGCATTAATCGTTCAAAAATATGGCGGTACCTCTATGGGTACTCCAGAGCGCATTTTAAATGTTGCTCGTCGTGTAAAGCGTTGGCATGACCACGGCCACAAGGTTGTAGTGGTTGTATCAGCAATGAGTGGCGAAACCAATCGTCTACTTGCTTTAGCGAAAGCCATTACCGAAACCCCTGACCCACGAGAATTAGACCAAATGGTTTCTACAGGTGAACAGGTAACGATTTCAATGTTAGCGATGGCGCTCAATTCTATTGGCGTTGAAGCTAAGTCACTTACAGGTCGCCAAGTCGGGATCAAAACGGACAATGCGTTTACCAAAGCACGTATCGAGTCGATTGATACCGATACCATGACTGCGCATTTAGATGCTGGTCGTGTGATCGTGGTTGCTGGTTTCCAAGGCTTTGATGCCGATGGTAACACCACCACGCTCGGCCGTGGCGGTTCAGATACTTCGGGTGTAGCACTTGCTGCGGCATTAAAAGCAGATGAATGCCAAATCTATACAGATGTAGATGGCGTTTATACGACTGACCCACGTGTTGCACCAAAAGCGAAAAAAGTAGACCGTATTTCATTTGAAGAAATGCTGGAAATGGCATCACTTGGTTCAAAAGTTCTACAAATTCGTTCAGTTGAATTTGCAGGAAAATACCAAGTGCCTTTACGCGTATTATCAAGTTTTGATAATGACGATGATGGCGCATTCGACGAAGACTTTAAAAAGAACGTCGGAACACTAATCACCACTGAGGCGGAAGACAACATGGAACAACCAATTATCTCTGGTATCGCATTTAACCGTGACGAAGCTAAACTTACGATTCTAGGTGTTCCTGATGAACCAGGCATTGCATCTAAAATTTTATCGCCAATTGGTAATGCCAACATTGAAGTGGATATGATCATCCAAAATGTTGAAGAAGATGGTACAACTGACTTCACTTTCACGGTAAACCGTGGCGAACTTGCAAAAGCAACAAAAATTCTTCAAGAAACCGCTCAAGCCATTGGTGCTCGCGAAGTTGCTACACGTGATGACATTGTTAAAGTCTCAATCGTAGGTGTTGGTATGCGCTCACATGCAGGTGTTGCAAGTAAAATGTTTACTGCCTTGGCTGATGAAGGCATCAACATTTTGATGATCTCAACTTCAGAAATCAAAATTTCTGTGATTATTGAAGAAAACTACCTAGAACTTGCTGTACGTTCTCTACACACTGCTTTCGGTTTAGACCGTGAACATGGTGAATCAAGCGCACGTGCTTAAGCAATCTTGCGAAAAACTTGTCATTGTCTGACAGTTTCTGCAAAAGACTACAAAAATCAGGAGCCACTATAGTTTTTTCTATAGTGGCTCTGTTATATTAAGCCCGAGGCTTTCTTAAATTTAGATGAATGTTATACCTAATGTCACTAGATATCTAAAAATTCAAGTGTCATGCGGTTGTATTAAACATTTGTTTAAATTTTTTTAAATACAAAAAATTATGTATTTTACTTTAGTACAACTGCAGGTTTAGCGTTTTGCAAGGAGATAAACATGCTGATTTTGACCCGACGCGTCGGTGAAACATTAATGATTGGGGATCAAGTAAGTGTTACTGTACTTGGTGTCAAAGGCAACCAAGTTCGTATTGGTGTCAATGCTCCCAAAGAAGTATCTGTACATCGTGAAGAGATTTATCAACGCATTCAGCATGAACGTGCAATGCATGAACATCTTCAACATCTTGATCAGGATTACCAGCCTGCATTTGAAGATGAAGGTGCACAGCAGAATAATTTCAATCGTTAAGATTGAAACATTCAGATATAAAGCGGCCCGATTGGCCGCTTTAAATTTTTATATAGCCTCTTTTTGCTCAAGCGCCTCGATCACTTTCTTTACAGGCCCAAAACTACGACGATGCTCGTCGATGACCCCATGTTCAGCAATCGCTTCAAAGTGCGCTTTGGTTGGATAACCTTTATGTTTGGCAAAACCAAACTGAGGGTATTTTCGATCCATCTCAATCATTTGATGGTCACGTGTCACTTTCGCCAAAATACTCGCTGCTGAGATTTCAGCATGTAAAGCATCCCCACCCACAATTGCCTCACAGCTCATGCTTAAGCCTTGTGGAATTTTATTACCATCAACCAAGACATGTTCGGGCTGTATCGCGAGCTGTTCAACCGCGCGGCGCATTGCAAGCAAAGATGCTTGTAAAATATTGATCTCATCAATTTCAGCAGCACTCGCCTCAGCAATGGCCCATGCCAATGCTTTTTCCTGAATTTCGACAAAAAGTTTTTCACGTTTTTTTTCGGTCAGTTTTTTGGAATCATTCAACCCTTGTATCGGGTTATTCGGGTCTAGAATTACCGCAGCAGCGACCACTGAACCCACCAAAGGGCCGCGCCCTGCCTCATCTGCACCTGCAATTTGCATTTTCTACTCTCATAAAAAATGGCTGATCAACAGCCATTCTAAAACTTAACAATTTATTGGCTTAGTTTAGCATTTCAGAGGCGCATATGGCTGTTGTTTTTGTTGCTGCTAAAGCGCCATAGGTTGCCTTTGCTTTGGGATCAATTGCCGCCAAAGCCAACTGCTCTTTAGACAACACTTTGGGTGAGTTATCACCCACACAGTTACATACTTCACGTTTTTTCTTTTGTTTTTGGTCTTCTGATAACAACTTACTGCCCATGATCCATGTCGGATTAGTTTCGATTTCATCCATACATTTTGCATGTGAGGCCATTTTAATAGCCGAGATTCCATCATCATCTGAGCTAGATAAAGGATTCGATACACAAGCGGAAAGTATAAGCGAGCCAAACAAACAGAGAATTAACTTATCATTTTTCATACAGAGACACCCTTTGTTGTAAAAGAAATTAGGCTTCAATTGTTATTATTCACATCAATATAAAAGATAAACGCCAAAAAGTACAAAAAAACTGCAAAGAAGCGAGGCATGTCCCCGCTTCTTTGATATATCACAACTTAATTCACCGCTTCAGCCACACATGCATTGATGGTTTTGGTTACTGCATTGCTAATAATGGTTGTACGCGCCGCAGGGTCAATAGCCGCTGTTGCCACATCGACAGCCGTAATATTTTGTGGGGCTTTTTCACTTACGCAACCACAAATTTCGGTTTGAATATCGGTTTTTTGGTCAGCCGTCATAAATCTGGTTGCTGTTTTCCATGCTGGCAGATTATTTAACTCAGTCGTACATTTTGCATTAATGGCAATTTTAAGCGCCGCTGTACCCAGTTGTTGCGTGGTGGTCGTCGTATTGGTCGTTGCCATATCAGTTGTTGTACAAGCCGAAAGGATCAAAGCCAAAGGAGCAAGCACTGCAATCATTTTTTTCACGGATATATCCATTTATAACAGTTAAAGTGCGCGTATTTTGCCGAATCTTTGCTATTTACGGAAACACTATTTCCATGCCATTTTAATATCTTTCGCCTATTGCACAGCTTTAGATCAGTCATACGCCATTGGTCTGTGCAGCGTTGCAGAATATCAACGCTATGTTGCATCTACTACATTTTTGACCTATCTATAGTTCTATAAAATAGCGCAACATAAAAATGGATGTGAATCTAATGAACTCGGCAAATACCCATTACACGCGTACTGCTCAAATCCTGCATTGGCTCATGGCAATTATCTTTATTGCTGCTTGGCTGATTGGTTTTTATAGCGGAAACTTCCTCAGTTATGATGCTGATGGTAGCTTTAAAGGGGATGTCATTACCTTACATAAGAACATTGCAACCACGATTATCTTTCTAGTAGTGATTCGTATCTTTTGGCGTTATACCCACCCTGCACCCAAACTTCCAGACAGCATGTCACCGTTCATGCAAAAAATGGCACACTTCGGTCATTTGGCTTTATATTTCATTTTGTTGGCTTTGCCTATTACTGGCTGTTTATTTAGCTGGAGTGCTGGGCACCCTGCACCTGTATTGTACCTTTTTGAAATTCCCCGTTTAGTACAAGACAACCCAGAGTTACTCGCGATCGTGAAACCTTTACATATCTGGATTTCATGGGCTGCAGGATTGCTGTTGGTAGGTCATATTGCAGCAGCACTGAAACACCATTTTATTGATAAAGATAATGTGTTAAATAGCATGACCAAACAAGCAAAGTAAGAGCAAGTTGAACCAGCCTAAAAGCATCAATCTGTTGCTTTTAGGACTTCATTCACCACACATCCTTTCAGCGTATTCAACACACCCTGTTGTACCACCTGTTTTTTGACTTGTTCATCAACTAAGGCATGTAGCAAGGTTGTTGCTGGAATATCCTTTAACGCATTTTCACCCACGCAACCACAGATTTTTGTTTGGAGCTGATTCTTTTTCTCTTCACCAAGCAATGCTGTGCTGACTTTCCACAGCCTTGTCGCTTCAAGCTCAATACCGCACTGATACACCACCACTGGCTTTAATAGCTTTTGAGTTAACTCTGTATCTGTTTTGAGCAAATAAACTGCAAAGAGCACAAAAATAACCACAAGCAATGCAATGATTTTTTTCATATCGACCTCACATAAAAAAGACAGAGCGAACTCTGTCTTTAAAAGGGCATCAGATTAAGCAATGGCTGCAATTTCAGCCGCCCATTTTTGCTTCTCTTCTGCCGAAATAAACGACGCCTCAAAAGAGTTCAGCGCCAATTGTTTTAGCTCAGCTGCTGTTAAGTCTAACGCATCTGTAATGGCAATAAAGTTATCATTCATATAACCACCAAAGTACGATGGATCATCTGAATTTACCGTCACTTGCACACCTTGTTGCAACAAACGGCGGATATTGTGCTGTGCCATATCGTCAACCACACATAACTTTAAGTTACTGAGTGGACAAACTGTCAGTGGCATTTTCTCTGCGATCAAACGCTGCATTAATACAGGATCTTCTTCAGAACGTACACCGTGGTCAATACGATTCACTTTAAGCAAATCTAAAGCTTCCCACACATATTCTGCTGGGCCTTCTTCACCCGCATGCGCAACCACTAAAAATCCTGCTTCACGCGCTTTAGCAAAGACACGTTCAAACTTTGAAGGAGGATGCCCAACTTCACTTGAGTCCAAGCCCACAGCAATGATTTGATCTTTATAAGGCAATGCCTGTGCTAAAGTTTCAAGGGCTGCTTCTTCACTTAAATGACGCAAGAAACACATAATCAAATGCGAACTAATGCCAAATTTTGCCTTGGCGTCATCACATGCGCGTTGCAGACCATTAATCACTGTTTCAAAAGCAATACCGCGGTCAGTATGCGTTTGTGGATCAAAGAACATTTCGGTATGCACTACACGATCTTCGGCACATTTTTCAAAGTATGCCCAAGCTAAGTCATAAAAGTCTTGCTCATGAATCAGTACATTTGCACCTGCATAATAAATGTCTAAAAATGATTGCAGATTGTGAAAATTATAAGCCTGTTTCACTTCTTCAACCGACTTATAAGGAATGTCTATTTGATTACGCTGTCCGATTGCAAACATGAGTTCTGGCTCAAATGTCCCTTCAATATGCACATGCAATTCAGCTTTTGGTAAAGCACGAATGAGCTCCAATTGACTCATATCTTTTCCTCTTTAAAAATAAAAAAGGGCGTAAACTGAGTTTACACCCTTATCACTATTTGATGAATTAGCCACCAAATAACGCGAATTTTAATGCCCAAAGCACAGCTACAATCCATACCATGTACGGTACAGTCGCCGCTTTACCAGTGAACAATTTAACCAATGCATAGCTAATAAAGCCCATCGCAATACCATCTGCAATTGAATAGGTAAATGGCATAAATACAATGGTTAAGAACGCAGGAACGGCTTCAGTAATATCATCCCAATCAATATGGGTAATCCCCTGAATCATTAACACGCCAACAAATAACAATGCTGGAGCTGTTGCAAAACCGGGTACAGATTGAGCTAAGGGTGCTAAAAACAAACATAAGATAAATAACACACCGACCACAACTGCGGTTAAACCTGTACGGCCACCAGCAGCAACGCCCGCAGACGACTCAATATATGGTGTCGTCGAAGATGTACCTAATGCTGCACCAGCAACAATTGCGGTTGAGTCTGCAAATAATGCTTTTTTCAAACGTGGAAGCTTGCCATCTTTCAGTAAGCCTGCACGGTGTGACACGCCAACCAATGTACCTGTTGAGTCAAATAAATCGACCAAGAAAAATACAAAGATCACACCCACTAAGCTTGCCGTAAATAGACCTTCAAAGTCCATTTGCATGAAAGTTGGAGCAATTGATGGAATCTCACCAACAACACCTTTAAACTCGCTTAAGCCCATTGCTGTTGAAATTGCAGTTAAAGCCAAGATGCTGATAATAATAGCACCACGCACTTTAAAGTGATGCAGTACAACCACCATCAAGAAGCCAAATAAAGCCAAAAGAACCGTCGGTTGCTTTAAGTCGCCCAATCCAACCAAAGTCGCTGGATTGTCCACAATAACGCCTGCATTTTTTAAAGCAATCAGCGCAAGGAATAAACCAATTCCGCCGCCAATCGCAAGCTTAAGCGACATTGGGATTGCATTCACAATGGCTTCACGGATCTTAAACATACTGATCGCAATGAACACCAAACCTGATACAAACACTGCAGCTAAAGCAGTCTGCCAAGGCACACCCATACCCATACACACCGAATAGGTAAAGTAAGCGTTTAAGCCCATACCCGGTGCTAATGCAATTGGATAATTTGCAACAATACCCATAACCAAACAGCCAATTGCGGCTGCAAGACAAGTCGCTACAAAGACAGCACCATGATCCATCCCCGTTTCGGATAAAATCATTGGATTCACAATAATGATGTAACACATGGTTAAGAATGTGGTTACACCTGCAAGAAGCTCTGTACGAAAACTGGTTTTATTTTCACTCAGTTTGAACATACGCTCGAGCATATTTTCTGAAGATGGATTAGGAGTCGTCATGACCTAGCCCCTGTAAATAAACTTTTAAAACTGTATAACTGCCAAAAAATTTCGACACTCAGTACGATGAAAATCTGATTAAATTTCTGGAAGTTAAAGCAATGAATATGCCAAATTTCCTCAATTTAGGAAAAGTTTATTTAGCCATGAATGATTCAAACGCAGGGTCGAACCATATATACCTAAACAAAAAAGCCGCATAAACCGTATGCAGCTTTCAACAAAAAAGTCATTTTAGACTCAAAGTCTAAAATTCAATATATCTTGGCGCGAATTATAACACACTGATTTTTAATTGTTTTAAATTTATTTTTAATTAAAATTCAACATGATAAGTCATTTACACATGATTTTATTCTATCTTAAACGTCAAAGTACTTTAATGGAGACCTGCTCGATTATTGCTTCAGCATCACTTTGAAGCGGGCTACTGACTTGTTCAGGCACGGCCTTTGCCTTTGAGAGAGGACTCAACTTTTGCACTTTAGGCTCAGTACTGTTCATCAGTTGATTCAACTGTTGCTGTTTTTTCGTTTCTGTATCCTGAAAAACAGCAAACCCAAGCAAACAAACTGCAGCTACAAAAATAGGGATTAGAATTTTTTTCATGACATTCACAATATCCACAACTGCTTTAGCATGATTACAAATCATAACAAATAATACAAAGTGCAACACATTTATCAGATAAAAAGCATCTTCACACTTTATAGTTTTTTCTGATTTAATTATTTCAATAACATAAGATTAAGTTAAACGCGTGAGAAAAGAATATGATTAAAGTGCTCAATTTTGTAATATTTTATATTTCAAAAAATTACAGTTGATTAACCTTTTATGAACATAATTTGGTTTAGACAAGATCTTCGCATACACGACCATGCTGCACTTTGGCATGCAAGCCAACATGGACCTATGTTGGCTTTAGTGATCCTATCCCCACAACAGTGGCTATTACATCATGACGCGGCTGTAAAAATTGATTTATATGTCAGACAATTGCACGATTTAAAACAGAGCCTTGCTCAGCTGAATATTCCTTTGCTCATTCTAAATATTCCGCTGTGGCAAGATATTCCACGTCGGCTTTCATCTTTATGTCATACACTGCAAGTACAACAAATCTTTGCAAATATCGAAATGGGCGTGAATGAGCTTAAGCGCGATGCCGAAGTTCAACAATGCTTAAATCAGCAGCACATTGAATTTACGCTCTTCCAAGATCGAACCCTCTTTCCCTTAAACAGTATTCGTAACCAATCTGGTAAGCCCTATCAAGTCTTTGGCGCTTTTAAAAAAACCTGTTATGAGCGCTTAAATATTGGCTTACCGCAGTGTTACCCTCTCCCTTCTGCACAGCAACCTATACAGCTTCCTGCCGATTTAAATACAGCCATTCCACACATTGAATCACTGATTGATGTGAATACGAATGAGTTAAATCAAATTAAAGCCTATTGGCCTGAAACGGAAATATATGCGCTTTCAGTGCTCGATGATTTTATTGATCACAAAGTTAGTGACTATCAAAAAGAGAGAGACTTTCCATTTTTAAATAGCACCAGCCAACTTTCGGCTTATTTAAATCTCGGGATCGTGTCGATTCGCCAGTGTCTCAATGCCCTGTTTCGTGCTCAACACGGTCAATTTATGATTGATAACACGGGCCAGCAGACTTGGTTAGATGAATTACTTTGGCGGGAGTTTTATCAGCATATTTTATTTGATTTTCCACATGTATCTAAACATCTGCCATTTAAAGCCAACACACAGCGTATTGTTTGGCGAGATTCGCCTGAAGATTTAAACGCATGGCAACAAGGTCGTACTGGTATTCCAATTGTAGATGCAGGTATGCGGCAACTACTTGCGACAGGCTGGATGCACAATCGTGTCCGTATGATTGTTGCAATGTTCTTAACTAAAAACTTGTTGATTGATTGGCGACTGGGCGAGCAATGGTTTATGCAACATTTGGCTGATGGTGACTTAGCTGCCAATAATGGCGGATGGCAGTGGTGTGCCTCCACGGGCACCGATGCTGTACCTTACTTCCGAGTCTTTAACCCTGTGAGCCAATCTCAGAAATTTGATAGCAATGGTGACTATATTCGACAGTGGCTACCAGAGCTTGCACTTTTAGATGCCAAAAGCATTCATGAGCCTTATGCGAAGCAACAGAATATGGATTTGGACTATCCCCAACCAATCGTCGATTTAAAATCCAGTCGTATTCGTGCTATCGAAGCATTTAAAGGGCTTTAAACACCTAAAGTTTGGGCTAAGTTCTGCTTAGCAAGACGCTCATAGCACTTTTGGAAAAATGGCGTCTGGTACAGTGGTTGCGTTTCTAAAAAGTGCCTTAACACTTGCTGACGCTTCTGCACATAAAGTGAAGGCTCAACCCAAGCATATTCTTGCTGAATTTGGCGTTCATATTCAGCAAAACGCATAGGATCGCTGGCTAAAATAACCAGATCAATATCCAATAGATAAGCCAAATCAGTGTCAGCGGTCGGTGTATGTGCTTTGGTTGCCAAAACCCATGCATAGATCTTGGCAATTTGCTCAGCTCCAAGCACATTTTCAAGCATCCGTTGCATATAATCGGCGCTTTGCTGCTCATTATCATGTGCTTTCGGGTTATAAATGACATCATGAAACCAAATGGCCAACTCAACAGACAAAGTATCGTCCAAGTGGGTTTTGATCTGATGAAAATGCTCTAAACATTCAACAATATGTTGAATGCTATGATAATGGCGCTGTACTTCACAATAGGCGTCATACAGCGACGCATAGAAATTTTGAGTGGTATCCTCATCCAAACTCAATTGCTTTGCGGTGAGCGCCCAATAGTCCTGAAACTGTTTTGTATACTGCACCATTGGAAGGCCCTTTCGTTATGCTGCCTGTTCATCTCGTTTAAAGACCAACTCACCTTTTAATGAGCTGTCAACATCAAAATAATAACCATCTGTTTGGAATGATTTTAACCCTTCAATTTGATCAATTTGGTTTTCAATCATATAACGCGCCATCAAACCACGTGCTTTTTTGGCATAGAAACTAATGACTTTATATTTGCCATTTTTCTGATCTAAAAACACAGGTTTAATAACTTCTGCTTGGATTTTGCTTTCTTTCACAGATCTATAGTATTCATCAGAAGCAATATTCAGCAAAATTTTAGAACCTGCCTGTTCTAAATCTTGGTTGATTAAATCAGTAATGTGATTGCCCCAAAACTCATACAAATTGTGTCCGCGAAGGTTCGTAAGTTTAGTGCCCATTTCTAAACGATACGGCATCATCAAGTCCAATGGACGTAGCAAACCATATAGACCAGAGAGCATTCGTAAATGTTGCTGTGCATATTCAATGTTTGACTCTGAAAAATGATAAGCATCTAAACCAGTATAGACATCGCCCTTAAAAGCAAACATGGCTTGTCGCGCATTGGCAAAGTTGAATTCTGGCTGCCAATCGCGAAAACGATCAACGTTTAAGGTGGCAATTTTTTCACTGACGCTCATTAAGCTTGCAATTTCACTTGCTGACAGTTTGCGACTAACTTCGATCAATTCTTGGGAATGTTGCAGCAATCTGGGTTGTGTATACGCATCGGTAGGTAAAGCAGTTTGGTAATCTAAAGTTTTGGCAGGAGAAACAAGGGCAAGCATAGATAACCTGATTAAAAAACAATTAAACAGACTATATCAGTAGACTTATTTTATTGCCAATCTGTGTTTTTAATAAGCATAAACGGTTAAACTAGCCCATTCTCCTGTTATATGTATCGATTCTCTATGTCTGAGCAGATGTTCATACAAGGTCCAGTTGGGCAAATTGAAGTTTTTGTAGATTATCCACAGGGTGAAGTGAAAGGATTCGCGGTAGTTACTCACCCCCATCCACTCCAAGGTGGTACACCTCAACACAAGGTTCCTGCATTACTTGCGCAAATGTTCTTAGAACGTAGTTGTATTGTGTACCGTCCAAGTTTCCGTGGCTCAGGTCAAAGTGTTGGTCTACACGACGAAGGTCACGGCGAAACTGATGATGTTCTTGAAGTGATTAAGCATGCTCGTGCAGCACATACAACTTTACCCTTCTATGCAGGTGGTTTTAGTTTCGGTGCGCATGTCATGGCAAAATGCTATGATGCTTTACAAGAAGAAATTCGACCAAAACAGACCATTTTATGTGGTCTACCAACGGCAACGGTCGCTGGTGTGCGCCACTATGTAACACCACAACTTAAAGGTGACATCTTGTTTATTCATGGTGAAGCCGATGATGTCACATTGCTCTCCGATATGATCCAGTGGGCTAAACCACAGCGCCATTTAGTGACTGTATTACCGGGCGCAAACCATTTCTTTACAGGTTATTTAAAGCAGTTACGTATCGCAATTACACGTTTTCTGTGGATTTAATGCTTAAAGGAGTTCAAGAGAGAAATGATGATCTTCTTTAGAACATTTCTTTCTTGAGTTTTCCAGCATTTCACTTCGCACTTTTCTTTGATTACACATTTAGGTATCACTTTATTTTATTGTCTTGATCTGGACAGCGCGTTTTTAATCACTTATTTCATCTTCTATGTTTTTTTGATGATCTCTTTTGAACTCCATATTGGATCGCTTCAAAACCGTACGCTCCCCACATTTAAATATCCGCGAAGCTTCAAACCGTATCATGGCACATTATGCAACTATATCTTTTTTAACTTGGTATATTCTGCATAACCTTTTTCAAATACTAAATTATACAATCAACATCTTAGCTCGTGAGAGCTATTCATTTAAATAATTTTTAAAATATTCAGGGATTTTATGAAAACAATTCTCGGGGCAGTTTTAGTCACTATAGCCACCACATCTGCCTGTGCTCAGGACATTATAGGAACTTGGCGTTATATCGATGATAAAACTGGAGAACCCAAAGGTCTGGTGAAAATTGAAAAGCAAGCCAACGGGACTTATGCTGGAACTGCACTGAAAGCAACACCTCGTCCAGGTTATACAGCAAAAGAGTTTTGCACCAACTGCCCTGCACCCTACACCGATAAGCCTATTATTGGTATGCAAGTGATTACCGGTTTAAAAACTGAAAATAATATTAATTATACGCATGGCAAAATCATTGATCCCGTTTCAGGCAAGCTGTATAGCCTAAAAGGTAAAATTAGCCCAAATGGTAAAAAGCTATTCTTAAGAGGATATTTAGGCGTTTCTGCTGTGGGACGTAGCCAAACTTGGTTACGTGTGGAATAAGGCTTCTAGCAAATACAGTTATAAGCGCGTTGACCCATCAAAATATTAAACGTGTTCTGTCCTAAAAAATGCTGAATTGTGAAAAACCAATTCAGCATTTTTTATGTATTCAATTAGCCCTTCCACTCAAATTCAGTAAAACTTTTATCTGTTTTTAGTGTAGTTTCAACCGCTTGTGCAAGTTGGTTCAACAAGCTTCGTTCAGCAATTCGGTCTAACCAGTCTTGCTCTTCATCTGGATAAGAGGCAATTTCGCACACCAGATTTCCTTCGCTGTCATGACCTTGGCACGTAATAGACAGCGGCAAAGTATGATTATCGACACTCACAGCCACTTGATCACCACTTTGTGGCAAAGTTTCAAAACCAAATTGACCTAACTTTTGAACCAGTAGGTCTTGTACTTGCTTCTGTACCACACCGCTTTCATTTACATCCTGCTGCTGTCCATGCTGTGCAGTAAATTGTAATTTTCTCATTGATCATCCCAAAGGCTTTTTTGTTATATGGGTTTAGCATAATGGCTTAACACAAAACAGCCAAGCAAAAGCTTGGCTGTTCTCGCACAAAATATCTAAGCTTTAGTCTTATTCAGTGACCTGGATCGCTAAACCGGCTTGATTGCTTAATTGCGTAAAGGTCGGGAAACTTGTGGCAACCGTCTCAGTACCAATGATTTTAATTTCACCAGAGGTGCGTAAACCTGCCATTGAGAAACTCATCGCAATACGGTGATCATGATGTGATTCAATTTCGCCACCGGTGAAAATCGCGCCCCACTCACCTGAACGACCTTTACCTTCAATGATGATGCCATCGTCAGTCGGTGTACAATCGATACCCATGGTTTTTAAACCATCCGCCATCACTTGAATACGGTCTGATTCTTTCACACGTAGCTCAGCAGCACCCGTTAATACGGTTTGGCCTTCAGCACATGCAGCAGCAATGAACAATGCCGGGAATTCATCAATCGCCAATGGCACTTGATCTTCAGGCATATGAATACCTTTGAGTGTACGTGTACCTTGAATACGAATGTCTGCAATCGGCTCTCCGCCTGCAATACGTTCATTCTCAACCGTAATGTTCGCACCCATTTGCTTCAAAATCTCGATCACACCTGTACGCGTTGGGTTAATGCCCACTGCTTCTAAAGTGACGTCTGAACCTTCGGTAATCGCAGCACCCACCATAAAGAAAGCAGCCGATGAAATATCTGATGGCACTTGAATCTCTGTACCGACTAACTTACCGCCACCTTGCAGTGAAATACGGTTGCCCTCTGTTTTCACGTCATAACCAAATGCACGTAGCATACGTTCAGTATGGTCACGCGTAGGTTCTGGTTCGGTAACAGATGTTTCACCTGCCGCCCACAAACCTGCCAATAAAATCCCAGATTTCACCTGCGCAGATGCCATTGGCAAGTCATAGTGAATGCCTTGTAAAGCTTGGTTTCCAGTGATCGAAACAGGAGGTGTACCACGCTCACCTGTGGTTTGAATCTGTGCGCCCATTTCGCGTAACGGTTTAGCAATACGTTCCATTGGACGCTTCGACAGTGATGCATCACCCGTCATGACAGAGTCAAATTTTTGTGCAGAAAGCATGCCTGAAAGTAGACGCATCGAAGTCCCTGAGTTACCCATGTAAAGCGCACTTGCTGGTGCTTTTAGGCCATTTACGCCCACACCATGAATCGTCACTTCACCATTTTTAGGACCTTCAATGCTCACGCCCATATCACGGAAAGCTTGTAAGGTTGCTAACGCATCTTCACCTTCCAAGAAACCTGTCACATGCGTCGTTCCTTCCGCAATTGCACCAAACATGATTGAACGGTGTGACACAGATTTATCACCTGGCACGCTAAACTTACCTTGGAAACTCTTTTTACCCGGTAATATGGTGAATTGCTGTGTCGTCACTTTATTGTTCTCCATGAAAGGTTTTTGAGCGAGCATATGGTTAAAATGCTGGCGTGCTGCTTGCGCATGTCCGAGCAAGCCCATTAAAGCATGTGAATCTTCATCTTCAATGAGTTTACGAATCGTTGCCAGTTGGTTTTCAAAACCATCTACGGCATTTAAAATGGCTTTTTTATTGGCAAAAAAGATGTCATGCCACATTTGTGGGTCACTTGCCGCAATTCGAGAAAAATCGCGGAATCCCCCTGCAGCATAGCGAAAAATGTCTAAATTATCTTCACGGTTTGCCAGTTGTTCAACTAAGTTAAAAGCCATCAAATGCGGAAGATGACTGGTATGCGCCAAGACTTCATCATGCTTGGCCACATCCATACAAATCACTTCTGCTTTCGCAGCTTGCCACAGTTGGATCAGTTTCTCTACGGCCCAATCAGCACTGGTTGGTAACGGTGTCAAAATCACTTTATGATTTGCAAATAAATCGACCTTACCTGCATGCACACCTGTATGTTCTGCACCCGCAATGGGATGCCCTGGTACAAAGCCAGCAGGTAATGCTTCGCCATACACGGCTTTGGCCGCGTCGACCACATTGCCTTTGGTACTGCCTACATCGGTAATAATCGTATGTTCTTGCAAATATGGTTTGATGGTTTCCAAGACTTTTTGCGTTGCACGAACAGGCAAGGCCAAAACCACCAAGTCCGCACCTTGAACCGCCTGTACAGGATCACTATACCCCTGTTGGATTAAGCCCAAAGCTTTGGCATCCTGTAAGGTTTTTTCAGAACGTGTAGAGGCTACAATATTTTGGGTTAAACCCTCAGCAATCATCACCCGTGCAAGACTTGAACCAATCAGCCCAAGACCAATAAATGCAACTTTTTCAAACAGTGGCGCAGACATAATTTAAGCGTTCGCCTCTAAACCTAGTACGTTGGCTAAAGCCGTTAAAAATTTCGTATTTTCAGCTTTAGTTCCAATCGATACTCGTAAATGATTGGCGATTCCCACAGGACGAACAATCACCCCTTCTTTTAATAAAGCATTAAAAATTTGTGCAGGATCGGCTTGTATATCGACCAAAATGAAGTTAGCACGAGAAGGCTCATAGTTTAGGCCTAGCGCTTTAAACCCTGTTTCAAGTTGCACCATGCCCGCTTTATTGACCACACGTGATTTCTCAATGAAATCTTCATCTTTCAGTGCAGCAACTGCTGCCACCATGGCTAAATGGTTGACGTTAAACGGCTGACGAATACGATTTAAGAAGTCTGTCACTTCTACCGATGCCAAAGCAAAGCCAACACGTAATGCCGCTAAACCAAAGCACTTCGACATGGTACGGCTAACAATCAGGTTTGAATACTGTGCTAAAAACTTTAAGCTATTAAAGTTTTCTGGGAAATATTCCACATAAGCTTCATCTAAAACCACGATCACATGGCTCGGTACTTTTTGCATGAAGCGCTCAAATTCGGCCTCTTCAAACCAAGTTCCTGTCGGATTATTGGGATTTGCAATAAACACCAATTTGGTATTGTCTTTAATTGCCGCCGCCATCGCGTCAAGGTCATGCGAAAAACCTTGAGCAGGTACCTCAATCGCTTCAGCATTGATGGCTTGCGTGACCAAAGCATAAACTGCAAATGCGTGTTGGCTATACACTACCGAGTCTTTATCTGAAACAAATGCACGGGCAAAAATTTCAAGTAGATCGTTTGAGCCATTGCCTAAAGTAATACAATCATGTGCTACACCAAACTGCGTATGAACTTGATCCTTCAAGATAAAACCACCACCGTCTGGATATCGTCCAATTTCCGCCAATTCAGCAGCAACTGCTTCTTTTACTTTGTCCGAACAACCCAAAGGGTTTTCATTTGAAGCAAGCTTAACAATATCGGTCATTCCCAATTCACGCTCTAATTCGCTGATTGGCTTACCTGGTTGATATGGTTTTAACTTCGCAATACCTTCATTGGCTGGAGCAAACGACATGTGACCTTTCCATTCTTACAAGTGGTGTACATGGTTGAGTTTGGAACAAACCCAACCACCTTAGAGATTACAGTACTGCAATCGGGTATGAACCCAATACTCGAACTTCTTTCACAAGTGGACGAATCTCTTCAATCGCCGCTTTAACATTGTCTTGTTCCACATGACCTTCTAAGTCGATGAAGAAAACATAAGCCCATTTTTCAGGCAGTGCTGGACGCGTTTCGATACTGGTCAAACTAATGTTGTGCTTTGCAAATGGTGCAAGGATTTCCAATAATGCACCTGCACGATCATGTGCAGAAATCAGCAATGACGTTTTATCATTACCGCTTTGCGGGATTCTTTCACGACCAATCACCAAGAAACGTGTAGTGTTCTCAGGATTATCTTCAATATTGCTGTGTAAAATTTCTAAATCATAAATACTTGCTGCAACATCAGATGCAATAGCAGCCGAATGCCATTCAGTACGAATACGACGTGCCGCTTCAGCATTCGAGCTTAAAGCAACACGTTCCACACCTGGATAGTGTGCGTCCAACCATGCACGGCACTGCGCCAAAGTTTGCTGATGCGCATAAATTTGTTTAATGCTGTCTTTACGCGTGTTTTCAGACACAAGAAACTGGTGATGAATACGCAATTCAACTTCACCAATCACATTTAAGTGTGAGGCTTTAAAACAATCCAAAGTATGATTGACCACACCTTCTGACGAGTTTTCTACCGGCACCAAACCATAGTGTGCACTGCCTGCTTCCACTTCACGGAACACTTCATCAATAGTCGGTAAAGGACGAACCACAGCATCATGTCCAAAGTGCTTTAACACCGCAGAGTGCGTATACGTACCGACAGGACCTAAAAATGCAATACTTTGCGGTGCTTCTAGAGCCAAACATGCAGACATGATTTCACGGAACAAACGTGCCATGGTCACATCAGACAAAGGGCCTTCATTACGCTCCATAACATTCCGTAAAACTTGCGCTTCACGTTCTGGACGGTAAAACATTGGATTCTCTTCAGAAGCAAATTTTGCTTTTGCAACAGCTTCCGCCAGTTTCGCTCGACGGTTAATAAGCTGTTGAATCTGTTGATCAACAGAGTCGATATCCTGACGGATTTGATTAAGGTCAAGAGAAGTCGTTGTGTTTTGATCGTCTTGGATCATTGTTATGTCGCCCTTCATATACATTGTGCAAACAGTATAACAATAGTTAGCTTTGAAATCTTGCGCAATAAGACTTTGTATGTTTCAGTGCTAAAAACATACAGTTGATTTAATCATCAAGTTTATCAATAAACTGCCCCAATAATAGACATCAATAAAACCACTGAGCCCTGCCTATTTTCTTCTTGCTGTTATGCATAGAATATCGCCCAATCCAAATACCACGACGATGTTTTGCGAGTCTGAGCTCTTCCCTTTTAAAGCCCTGTCTAGCTTTTGAAAAATTTTGCTACACCTTCACAAAAATCACCATTCATCCGTATTTCAGTGCGTTAGAATATCTTTTAAAATATGCTTTACTTAAGTTGACGTATTCATAACAAAGAGAGTATGCAGCAGTAGCGATTGCTCTATAGTCTCAATAAAACAAAACAATAATGAACTGTAGGTACTGTCATGCACAAAAAAATTGCAGTCTTGGTCACCTATGACTTTGAGGATGCCGAATATGCTGAACCCGTAGAAGCATTTCGAGCAGCTCGGCATAGTATTATTAACCTTGAAAGTCAGGCTGGCAAAATCATTTATGGCAAAAAGCGTAAAGCTTTTGTCACCATTGACCAAAGTATCGATGATGCCTCTGTGCATGACTTCGATGCCTTACTCATCCCGGGTGGGTTTTCGCCAGACAACCTGTGCCAAGATGAACGCTATGTCTTATTTGTCAGGCACTTTGCAAACACGCAAAAACCTATTTTATGCAGCGCAGACGCTCCGCAAATTTTAATGCATGCTGGGGTTGTGAAAGGTAGACGCATGACGTGTATCCATCACCTTCATCAAGACTTAAAAGATGCAGGTGCCGTGCTTTATGACACAGGTGTTGTGAATGACAATAATTTATACATTTCATCGCAAACCCGATATGACCTCCCCGCCTTTATTCAAGAAAGTTTATTGGTACTGAACCGATAAAAAAGAGCCTACTTGAGGCTCTTTTACGCATGTTTATATCAGCACCTAGGCTTAACGCCCAAGTAAGCTACGTGCGACAATTTCTTTCATAATTTCATTGGTCCCGCCGTAAATGCGTTGAATACGTGCATCGACAAAGAAACGTGAAATTGGATATTCACTCATATAGCCATAGCCACCAAAGAGCTGCAATAAATTATCTGCCACCTTCATTTGCATATCCGTTGAAAAGCTTTTTAGCGCAGCTGCAGTTTCGACATCTAACTTGCCTTGCATATAAAGCTCAACGTTTTGATTATAAAAAGCAGCTGTGGCTTGTTCATCAATCTTGGCTTGAGCCAAAACAAAACGTGTATTTTGGAACTGCGAAATATGTTGACCAAAGGCTTGACGCTCTTTGACGTATTGGATAGTGACATCTATCGAACCACGAATTGCCCCTATAGCCGTTGCTGCAATTGCTGTACGCTCTCGTGGTAGCTCTTGCATCAAATAAGCAAAACCTTGACCTGCTTGTCCCAATAACTGGTCTTTTGGCACTTTAACATTGTCATAAAACAGCTCAGAAGTGTCTTGCGAATGTAGCCCAATTTTGTCGAGGTTGGTGCCTTTTTTAAATCCATCCAAGTGGGTATCGACCAACATCAATGAAACACCCTTTGCTCGGGCTTGCGGATCAGTTTTCACCGCTAATACCACAAGGTCGGCATGCTGCCCATTGGAAATAAAGGTTTTAGAGCCATTTAGAATATAATGCTCCCCTTGCAAAATGGCATTACTTCGCATGGCTTGTAAGTCTGAACCCGCACCCGGTTCCGTCATTCCAATCGCACCGACCACTTCACCTGACACCATTTTCGGTAACCAGTACTGCTTCTGCGCTTCCGTTCCAATGTGCAAAATATAAGGCGCAGCAATTTCAGAGTGACAAGAAATACCTGTCGATAAAGCACTAAAACCCGCACGTGCCGACTCTTCCACCAACATCAGTGAATAATGCGTTGGAACACCGTAACCACCGTATTCCTCTGGAACATCGACACATAAGAAGCCATTTTCACCCAAGGCATTCCAGACTGAGCGCGGCATTAATCCTTCTCGTTCCCACTGTTCATAGTTTGGTGCAATCTGTTCATTCATAAAACGGCGAAAGTTATCGCGAAATAGTTCTAAGTCTGCATCGTAATTCAACATGTTTCTTCCTTGTAGTGACGTTGTTTTATTATTCAGTTCACATGCTAGCCATTTTTAAGGCAACTGTCATGACCGCATCAGGCCATTTTTTTATGCGCATAAAAAAAGGAAGCCATTCGGCTTCCTTTTTAAGATGAACTGAAATTATGCGTGAGCATTTTCTTCAACAGCCATTTGGCGGTCTACTTCATCTGGGTTTGCTAGTGCAAAATGTAGTTTTTCTTGGTCTAACTGACCCACCCATTTCGCAACAACAATCGTTGCCAATGAGTTACCCACCAAGTTGGTTAAGGCACGTGCTTCAGACATGAAACGGTCAATACCTAAAATGAGAGCAAGACCCGCCACTGGAATATGACCAACAGCTGACAAAGTCGCAGCCATTACAATAAAGCCTGAACCTGTGACACCCGCAGCACCTTTCGATGAAATCAATAACACACCCAATAAAGTCACTTGGTGCATAAGATCCAGCTGAGTATTGGTCGCTTGTGCAATGAAGATCGCTGCCATTGTCAGGTAGATTGAGGTACCGTCTAAGTTAAATGAATAACCTGTTGGAATAACCAAACCAACCACTGACTTTTCACAACCTGCAATTTCAAGCTTTTTCAGCATACGCGGTAGAACCGACTCTGAAGATGAGGTACCCAGTACGATCAACAACTCTTCGCGAATCATACGAATCATTTTCAAAATACTGAAGCCACAAAGACGTGAAATAGTACCTAGAACCAAGAAAATGAAAAGTAAACAAGTAATGTAGAAACAGATAATCAACTGAGCCAGTTGCGCCAAGCTACCAATACCATATTTACCGATGGTATATGCCATTGCACCAAAAGCACCAATTGGAGCAAGTTTCATGATCATGTTTACAATGTTAAAGAACACATGAGAAATTTGATCGATGAACTTCAGTACAGGTTTACCTGCATCGCCCAATTTATGTAATGCAAAACCAAACATCAAGGCAAAGAGTAGCACTTGTAGGATTTCACCTTCAGCAAATGCGCCAACCACGGTGTTTGGAATAATATGCATGAAGAAGTCGACAGTCGATTGCTGCTGACCCGACTCAACAAACTTCGAGATACCAGAAGTATCCAAAGTTGAAGGGTCAACGTTCATGCCCACACCTGGCTTCCAGATGTTAATGACCAGTAAACCGATCAACAGTGCAATCGTCGATACAATTTCAAAGTAAAGTAGCGCAACACCGCCTGTTTTACCCACAGACTTCATACTTTCCATACCCGCGATACCACTCACGACGGTACAGAAAATTACTGGCGCAATAATCATCTTGATCAGCTTAATAAAGCCTTGACCTAGAGGATAAAAAAGCTCACCCCAGCCGGGTACATATTTTTCAACGCCATTGATAACTTGCGTACCACTAGGGAAAAAATGTCCTACTAATATACCCGCAATAATCGCGACAATAACTTGAAAATATAGTGACTTATAGATTGGTTTCTTAGTCATAACGAATACTTCTGTAAATCAAAAGACTGAAAAAATCGGCATACCTATACTTCCTCATAGGTAGTGGGCTTTCTGATAAACACAAAAAAGCCCACAGTTTGGACCGCATCCAAACACCGGGTAAAAAACTCATGGTGTACAAACAACAGCAATGTGACAAAAATCACAGTTCATTCATATTTACTGCAATGGGAGAGACTAAAAACTAGCGAGTCACAATTATTGGGTAAATTTTACCTAACATTCTTTAATCAAAGTAAACTGATTTCAATCATAATGTATAAAATCTAAACAATATGACTCATACTTTAGTCTAATGGTGAAAAATTTATTTAAAATTAAAAGTGCTGTTTTTTTTGATTGTTCCACTAAAATAGCACAACACAGCCTTCACTTACTTTGGTTTTTCCATGAACAACAAAAGAAATATTTATAAAGATGCTGAGCACCCTTTTGCCCAGTTTGTTCGCATTATTGGCAAAGGGAAAAATGGTGCGCGCTCACTCAGTTATGAAGAAGCTTACCAAGCCTTTGATATGATCTTGAAAAATCAAGTGTTAGATGTACAGCTCGGTGCATTCCTAATGCTACTTCGGGTTAAGGAAGAGTCTGTAGATGAACTGGCAGGCTTTGTTCAGGCCACACGAGATCAACTGCCGTTCACGCCTTTAGAGGTCGATTTAGACTGGTCTTCTTATGCAGGCAAGCGTAAACACTATCCATGGTTTCTCTTAGCGGCACTGACTTTAGCCAAAGCAGGTTATAAGGTCGTGATGCACGGTGCATCAGGTCATACCATTAACCGTATTTATACTGAACAGGTATTGGAGTATCTCGATTTTAATATTTGCCAAACTCAAGCAGATGTGGAACAGGAATTAGCGTCGCGTAATTTTGCATATTTACCGCTGCACGCCATCTCCCCGATTTTAAGTGACTTAATTTCCCTACGAAATGTTATGGGCCTTCGCTCACCCATTCATACCCTTGCGCGCCTGATCAATCCTTTTAATGCCAAAGCAACCCTGCAAGCTATTTTCCACCCGGCCTATCGTGGTTCGCATCAGCAAGCGGCATTTAAACTGGGCTATCAAAATAGTGCGGTCATTAAAGGTGAAGGCGGTGAATTTGAACGTAACCCAGATGCCAAAACACTGATCTGCGGCATTAAAAATGGTGAACTCTACGAACATGAGCTACCTAAACTTACCGACAATCGAAGCCCAATTGAAGAAGAGCTAGATTTAGGTGAGTTTAAAGCAGTTTGGCTGGGTGAAAAACAGCATGAGTATGGTGAAATGGCAGTGACTGAAACCATTGGGATTGCACTATATACCATGGGGGTCTGCGATACATATAGCGATGCCATGCAACAAGCCAAGCAGCTTTGGCGTACTCTTTTCTGAGCTGAGTAGACAAACAAAAGCGTGAACTGAACCGTACCGGGTTTGTCGGAGAGTCAATATTCTGAGAGACTACCCCGATGACAAAATTAAAATATACCCCTGAAATCAGAGAAAGAGCGGTTCAATTATTGATTGAATCTGAAAAAGATTATCCTTCTACTTGGGCTGCAATCACAGCAATTGCGCCTAAGATTGGTTGTACTCCTGAAACACTTCGTGCCTGGCATCAAAAGCATTTAGATCAGCAAAATCCTATTAAAGTACAACAGATATCTGATCAAGAAAAAATGAGGCAAATGGAACGTGAAATTAAAGAATTAAAGCGTGCCAATGAAATTCTACGTAAAGCAGCCGCTTTTTTCGCCCAGGCGGAGCTCGACCGCCCACACAAATAATGGTGGATTTTATCCATAACAATAAAGATCGATATGGTGTTGAAGCGATTTGTAGAATTTTACCGATTGCAGCTTCAACCTATTACCGGACTTTAGATCTCGCTGACAATCCAGAACATCGAGCGAAACGAGATCTACATGATGAGCATCATGCTGAACAAATTAAACGAATTTGGAAGGAAAGTTCAGGTCGGTATGGTGTACGTAAAGTCTGGCAACAACTGAAACGTGAAGGCTATATTATTGCGCGCTGTACTGTTGCTCGATTAATGCAAAAGCTAGGTATACAAGGTGTTTGGCGTGGTAAGAACAAAAAAACCACCCGTAGCCGAGATGACCAAAAACGGGCAGATGATTTAGTGAAACGTAATTTTAATGCTGATCATCCAAACCAACTATGGGTGGGTGACTTTACGTATATTCAAACTCATTCAGGCTGGGTCTATACCGCCTTTATTATTGATGTGTTCTCACGAGCAATTGTTGGATGGAAAGTATCTACACGGATGAATACAGATATGGTACTCGATGCACTTGAGCAAGCATTGCACGATCGAGGCATGCCAAAGAATGTGATTCATCATTCCGATAGAGGTGTTCAATATCTTTCCATTCGCTATACCAATCGTTTAGAAGCAGCAAATTTACGAGCATCAGTCGGTACAACGGGTGACTCATACGATAATGCTTTGGCTGAAACGGTGAATGGCTTATACAAAACAGAGGTGATTGAATATTTAAAAGCAGATTGGCAAGGTTTAGCGGATGTACAACTTGCGACACTAAACTGGGTGGATTGGTTCAATAAAGAACGTGTACATAGTGCGCTAGATTATGTATCACCTTTTGATTTTGAAGCAATGTACTATGATAAAATTAACCAGTTAGGTCAGGTGGCCTAACTTAAATAAAAAGTCTCCGACAAACCCGGTACGGTTCAAACGTTATTCGTCACGCTTTTCGATCCAGTAAAAGTCGGCCCAGTAAGGATAATGCTTTCCTGAAGAATGAATATTTCTGAGTATCAACTGATCACCAATATGGATATCAATTTTTTTAGATTGATAAGGGCCAGATAAATAAACATCTTTTTTGTAAGCATCCGCTGAACCCCATTACTATGTTTTAACGAGGTTCAGGTTTCCAACGGTGTGGTAGCAAATCCTCAATTTCTGTGACTTTATGGGTGGGTAGTCTTTTTAGGACATCACTTAAATAGGCATACGGATCCAGCCCATTCAGTTTTGCCGACTGGATTAAAGTCATGATATTGGCCGCTCGCTGACCACTGCGCAGCGAACCTGCAAATAACCAGTTCTTGCGCCCCAACGCCCAGGGACGCATCTGATTCTCGACCCAATTATTGCAAATCGGTAGATTGCCATCATCCAAATAGCGACTTAAAGCTGGCCAACGCTTCAGAGTGTAATTGATAGCCTTGGCAATTGGAGAACTCGACGGCACCGTCAGATAATGTTGGTTGAGCCATTCATAGAGTTGTTGCATCACCGGTTGACTATGCTGTTGTCGGTATTCGCGGCGGTGTTGCGCTGTACCATCCGTCTTTTTCCTGAGTTCTGCTTCTATGGCATACAGTCTCTGAATCATCAGTAATGCCTGTTCAGCGACCTGACTTTTTTTGGTCACATGCAGTTCATGAAATTTACGACGGGCATGCGCCATGCAGCCCACCTCAATGACTTTACCTGATCTAAAGCGTGCTTTGTAGCCACTGTAATCATCACAGACTAAATGACCTTGCCAATCTTTTAGAAAGGCTTCGGCATGTTCACCAGAGCGACTGTCTTGAAAGTCATAAATCACGGCTTGAACTGGATTATATTGGGTTGTTGCATAAGCCCAGACATAACCTTTCTTCGGTTTTTTATCTTTATCATCCATCCGCATGATGGTGACGGGTGTTTCATCTGCATGAATCACCGCTTGCTGTAGGATCACCTTTCTTAATGCATCGGTTAGGCGTTCTAACTCTACACCACAGCGACCAATCCAGTCAGATAAGGTTGATCTGGACAGATCAACACCTGCGCGTAGAAAGATCTGGCGCTGACGGTACAGCGGTAAATGATCTGCATACTTCGATACCAGTACATGGCTGAGTAATTCAGGACTGGCAATGCCTTTCTCAATCACATAGGCCGGCATTGCTTGTTGGGTCAGTGTGTCACATTGATCACACACCCATTTGCCTCGAATATGCTGTTCCTTATAGAACTGTGCCGGTCTGAAATTCAGTTTTTCACTGATATCTTCACCGATACGACGCAAGGCACAGCCACAGGCACATTCTGTCGATGCAGGTTCATGCTCAATACGGATGGTGTGTAGATGATCTGGTAATGGTCGACGTTTAGGTTTGTTGGCTGTGGCTTTCTGCGCAGCTGCATCGGTTTTAGCTGCATTCAGTCGTTCCAGTTCCAGATCAACCGCTGCGATATCTTCTTCAACCGCTTCGTCCCATAGGTGGATTTGTTTTGCGGTTAGATGTTCGTTTTTACTGCCGAATTTATGCTGTTTAAATAGTGCGAGCTCATGCTCGTATTTTTGCGTGAGAATAGAGAGATGTTGGTTGCATGCTTCAAGATGTTGAACTTTGGCATCTAATTGTTGATTTGATACTTCTAGATGTTGAACCTTGGTATCTAACTGTTGATTTGATTGCGCTAGAGACTGATGCTGAATCGCCAACTGCCGGGTAAATTCCAGCAGTTGTGTATGGGTCAGTTGGCTTAAATCAGGCAGCGTATTCATGACCACAGTATGGCTGAGATCATGAATATGTGTAAATAAAACGTTTGGAGAATAGCAGAATGGATGAGCTTGGTTTAGAGCATTGTTACCACTTGCTGCAGTCCGATTCTCTGCCAAGCTAAACCTTGGATCAGTGCCTGTAACTGTTCCGGGCTGATCGCCACGGTTTCACCCTGGTGAACCTGAGCCCAGTGAAATTTGCCCTGTTCCAGCCGCCGGGCACACAGCCAGATACCCAGTCCATCATGCACCAGCACTTTCATGCGATGGCCACGTTTATTACAGAACAGGTAAGCACAATGCGGTTTGATATAGCCAAAGGCTCTCAGCACCTGAGCCATGGCCGTATCCATACCTGCACGCATATCCATCGGCTGGGTAGAGAGCCAGATTTCATCGATACGGATCATTTGATCAAGCCCTGAATTAAAGGCAGTAATTCCTTTGCCGACTCCACCGGCCAGTCGATCTCGATCATCTGATCCCTTGCGGAACCTTGTTCCTTATGCAATGGAATCCTGATATGAGCGACAGCATTCTTCTCCGGCACAGGTGGTGGAGGTGTTTCTTGTCTGACTGGAGTCGGGTGAAGAATGACGGGAAGAAAGTCGGTCTGTGGACTGGGTGGGCTTTTTAATGCCGGGACCATTGATCTGGACTGGCGAATCCATTTATGTAGCAGATTGGCATTGATCTGATGTTGCATTGCCACCTTGGCCACCGATGTGTCTGGCTGCAGGCAAAGCTCGACCAGGTGCTGTTTAAACTCAGTTGCGAAGATTCTGCGGGTTCTTTCTGTCGTTTGTTCAGTGTCTATAAAAGTGTCTAAGGCCATAAACATAATGTCCATTTAATAAATAATGGACACTATCGGGATATTGAGAAAATAAGAAAAGTGGGGTTCAGCGGACGCTTACTCTTTTTTTTGTCCAATGAGGCTTGAACAATAGAGCTGATGGCTTTTTATCTTTTTCGATGCTTCACCTGCATGGGCGTTATGGATGTTTATTCCAATCAACAACATCGGATAACCATCATTTTTCATTGATGTGTATTGTGTAACTGGATTTTGAAAATTTTGACTCGGTAAAACAGAAACATCTAATAAACATTCAATTTTTCTTGCATCACTTGCTGTCTCAGCAAATACATTGCTCGAAATTGCAGTAATGAAGAATAAACTGAGTCGAGTGAGCTTTATTATTTTTATAAGCATAATGATTGAAACAGTTTTACAGGTTATTTTCTTTTTAGATTCAGTTGTTGAATCACCAAGTATCTGTTGCTGAGCGACTCAACGTATTTTTAATCAATTAAATAAAGCGAATAGGTTTAAATTCTGGTTCAGGCACATGAGAATCACACTCCTCACCTTCTTCTTTATGCCCTTTATCAATATAACCCGTACGTTCTTTTTCAGGAGTATTCTGATGCTCCCAAGCAATAACGGCTTGCATACAAGTTTGACGTTGTTCAGCAGTCAACGCAACGCCATTTGGCCATTTACCAATTTCTACAGCTGTTTTTAAACGCTCAACAATATCGGCATCTAAAATAGAAAGCATCTGTTCAATATTCATGATTTAATCCTGTTGAAAAGAGTCAAAATCTTGGTTCCACCCAAGTTTAGTTCGGCATGACATATAAAAATCATAACCCGGTGGATGTAATAAATTCAGTTTAAAGGGGTGCTTACGAATATGTAAGCTGTCACCCACATTGAGCGAAACACTGTGTTGACCATCGGCACTGACCATCGGCAAGACACGGTTTTCACGAATCAGAAGCTTAATTTCACTGTGTCCACCCACCACAATTGGGCGTGAAGACAAGGTATGCGGATGCATCGGTACCAAAGCAATCGCATCCATCCCCGGATGCACGATTGGGCCACCACCTGACAACGAATAGGCTGTTGAACCCGTAGGCGTCGATACAATCAAACCATCACTGTGTTGACGGTAGACATATTGACCATCGATATTAAGTTCGAAGTCAATCATATGCACCGACTTACCCGAGTGTAATACCACGTCGTTTAGCGCAATCGCATCATAAATCGTCTCGCCCTTTGAGCGAATTTCCATTTCCAATAAGAAACGACGATCTAACTGAAACTCACCTTTTAAGACTTGATCGAGCTTAAAAATCACTTCAGTCGGCTTGATGTCGGTTAAAAAACCCAAACGCCCTCGGTTTACACCCATTACAGGGGTATTAAATTTAACCAAGGCACGTGCAGCATGCAGAAGTGAGCCATCCCCGCCCACCACAATCACCAAATCGACCACTTCACCTAGAAGTGCACGACTCACCGTTTGCGTGTTTTTATAAGGAACCAGTTCAGCGGTTTGCGCATCAAAAACGGGATGTAACCCTAAGCTGAGTAGATGATCATGAATAAGACATAAGGTTTCGACAACTGAAGACTTATCTGGACGTCCAATTAAGCCTATGTTTCGAAATGTTTTATGTGAAATTTGCACCTGCAACATCGCTCCGCTACGATTCCCGCCTATCATAACATTATTTATTTAAATTGATTCAAAAACTAAAGTGACTGCTGCTATACGCGGAATTGTCTATATTTCAGTTTGTTCACAGTTTAATTATTGCAAATTAGCGAAAAGCTTCGCATGATTAGCACAATTTCTCAGGATCTTATTCGTATTTATGAAGTCAGAACGTGGCATAGGTTTAATTGCACTGATCTTCTGCATCTTAGTCATTGCAGCATTCTTGGTGTTTAGTATTTATTTAATAAGACTCGACTCCGTTGTACGTGACAAGTTTGAAGGCAAGCGCTGGGACATTCCTGCGAAGGTATTCGCACGCCCGCTCGAAGTGTATACCAATGCCCCTGTCAGTCAGGCTGACTTCACTCAAGAGTTAAAACTTTTGGGCTATAAGTCCTCGGAAAACTATACCAAATCAGGGAACTTTGTCAGTTCTGGCAATGAGCTATATGTACACACCCGTGGCTTTGACTTCGGTGATAGTGTCGAGCCTGAACAAGTGCTTAAAGTCACCTTTGCCGATGAGCAAGTGGCTGAAGTCAGTGCAACTAAACCCTCTTCTACAGGGATTGCACGTTTAGAGCCAATGCTGATTGGCGGGATTTATCCGCAGCATAATGAAGACCGTGTCCTGATTAAACTCGACAAAGTACCTAAGCCTTTAATTGAGGCTTTAATTGCAACAGAAGATCGTAATTTCTATAGTCACCACGGCGTTTCGATTCGTGGTACGGCACGTGCGATTGTGAGTAATGTCACGGGTGGAAAACGTCAAGGTGGTTCAACACTGACCCAACAGTTGGTGAAAAACTTCTATCTCACCCCTGAAAAAACCATTAAGCGTAAAGTCAATGAAGCATTTATGGCTTTATTGGTCGAATTTCACTATGACAAAGATGAAATTTTAGAAGCCTATCTCAATGAAGTGAACCTCGGTCAAAATGGCAACTATTCTATTAATGGCTATGGTTTAGCTTCGCAGTTTTACTTCGGCATGCCTTTGCGTGAGCTAAATATTGCGCAACAAGCTTATTTGGTGGGTCTAGTACAAGGTCCAACCTTATATAACCCTTGGCGTAACCCAGAAGCTGCGAAAAAGCGCCGTAATATTGTTTTAAACAACATGTTGGTCATGGGCTATCTGACCCAAGAACAATATGAAACTGAAACAGCTCGCCCTTTAAATGTGATTGCCAAACCAACTCTCGGCCCTTCACGTTTCCCAGATTTCTTAGACATTGTACGCCGTCAGTTACGTACCGAATACCAAGAAGGTGATTTGACCAACCAAGGTCTACGCATCTTTACAACGCTCGATCCAATTGCCCAAACCAAAATTCAAGATGCCTTTAAATCGACTGTTAGTCGCTTAAGCCGTGGCTCAAGCCGTCTGAAAGAGCTGCAAGGTGCGGTATTGGTTGCGCATCCTGAAAATGGTGAATTGGTTGCAGCGGTTGGTTCAACCCAAGACTTTACGGGTTTTAACCGTGCACTCGATGCCAAACGTCAAGTCGGCTCACTGCTTAAACCAGTGATTTACCTCAGTGCGATTCAGTCGGGACGTTACAACTGGGCCAGCCCAATTGAAGACAGTAGCATTGGTATTCAAGCCAATGGTAAAGCATGGACACCTAAGAACTATAGTGGTGGTGAACATGGCGTTGTGCCAATGGTACAAGCACTGTCTAATTCATATAACTTGTCAGCAGTTCGCCTTGGTCAAGAGTTTGGTTTATCGACGTTTAGTAACCACTTAAAACGTTTTGGTGTGACCAGTAACATCCCAACCTATCCATCCATTTTCTTGGGTGCGGTAGACATGTCTCCAATGGAAATGCTCAGCATTTATGGCAACTTTGCCACAGGCGGTTTTAAGTATCCGACTAAATCCATTCGTACTGTGGTCGATCAAAATGGTCGCTTGCTGACCCGTTATGGTTTAAATGTCCAACAAACTATTGACCCTGCTTCTGCCTATGTCCTGAACTATGGTCTACAACAAGTGATGACCTCAGGTACAGGTCGTTCGGCTTATAACACTTTACCGAACTCGCTTCAGCTTGCAGGCAAATCTGGAACCACCAATGACACCCGTGACTCGTGGTTTGCAGGTTACTCGGGCAATTATGTTTCTGTGGTTTGGCTAGGTTTAGATGACAACAAACAAACTGGCTTAACAGGTTCTTCAGGCGCGTTGCCAGTGTGGACCAATGTAATGAGCCAGTTGCGTCAAAAACCAGTCAACTTACGCCAACCGGATGATGTGCAATGGCATTGGATTGATCGTGGCACGGGTTATCTTGCCGCTCAAGGTTGTGAGGGTGCAATGTATATTCCCCTCTTGCGAAACACCGTACCACGCAAAGCAACCACATGTGGCTTACCGCATTATCAAGTTGAACCCACTTACAATCCTGAAACAGATGGTTACCAAGCTACACCTGAACAAGGCGACAGCATAGACAACTATATTCGTGAAAGTGAATCGAACATGCAACGAAACTTAGAAGATGAGACGCAAGTCATTTCGAGTGGTAGCTATGAACCTGAATAAATAGGACGGATTTAAATTTTGATGTGGTTTAAACGTTTAAGTATCTTAGCAACCATCGTGACTGTGGCAGGCTGTCAAAGCCTCCCACAGCCAGCTGAAAAAAAGATACCTGAAAAGCCGACACAGGCGGATAAAGAGCAGAAAACATCCTCAGGGGTCACAATTCACCCTTATGACCGCGAAGAAATTCAACGTCAGAAGATTGTGATTCCTGAACAGAAAAGCAAACAACAGTTTGATGATGGGCGACAGCTTCCTGCTTTTAAAAGCCTGATGCAAAAAACGCAAACGGCCTATCGCCAAGGCCAGTGGAGTCAAGCACAAAGCTACGCCATGCAAGCACAGCGTTTAGCGCCACAGTCGAGTGAGACCTTTTTGTATTTGGCTTTAATTGCCAATCAACAAAAACAACCTGCAAATGCGGAATCGCTTGCACGTCGCGGCTTGAGTTATGCCCAAAGCAATGCCATGAAAAAGCAGCTTTGGAGCGTTATCTTAAAAGCGGGTCAAACGCAGAAGAATCAGAAAACCATTCAACAAGCCCAAACAGCAATCAAAAGTCTGTCTTAAAAGCGTGCTCCGTTAAATGGAGCGCTGCCCTGCTATACCATAAGCACCATAACTTTGTGCCTTGGCTAAATCGGCTAACTGTAAGCCGCCGAGAGCAAAAATTGGGATATGAATCTCTTCTGCAATCAAACTGAACTGTTGCCAACCCAAAGTTTCACTATTGGGGTGGCTGAGTGTATCAAGTACGGGACTGAGTAAAAGAGCATCACAGCCAATTTCTTGTGCATGTTCAGCACTGCTACGGTCATGACAGGCCGCTATATAACGCTGCCCAACGTTCAACTCCCCTTTACTCAGTTGCATCAATTGAGATTGTTTCAGGTGTATGGCCGCAACTGCCTGCTGTTGTAGGGGATTTAAACCTTTCCATAGTTCTATATTGACAATCACCCGAGCCAATTGTTCTACACTCAGTTCTGCAATTTTTAAAATATGTTCAGGACTGGCAGGCACTCGCCAATACAGCACTTGTTGTTCAGGCAAATCTTTCAACACATCGATTTGATCTGAAATTTTAATCACGGGTGCAGCATAAAGTCGCTTCAAAATGGCCTGATTGGCTTTTGGAAAGTTAAGATCTTGTAATTCGGCACGCTTGAACCACGCCCATGGTGAGTGAATGTCTGCCAATAGATGATTTGATACTACGGCATGAAATAAATGCAAATTGACAATCACATCGTCATATTCAAACTGAATACAGTCAAAAGCATGCCAATCTTGTATATCAATTCCTACTTCTTCTAACACTTCACGGCGACAAGCTTGCTCAGGCGTTTCACCTGCTTCCACCTTCCCTCCAGGAAATTCGTGCTTATTGCCCTGATGCTGTTCCGCCTGGCGCCAGCCCACCAACACTTTGCCTTGATGTAAAAGGATGGCTATAGCAACTTGAACCAAAGGTTTTGACATAATCAGATTCCATTTCAGATGTGTAGTGTATTGAGTGATTGCATGTAACGATATTGAAGTTTTTTATATTTTCAGCGAGAAAATGTTGACAGCCTCATTCGATAATGATTATCATTTAAATCGTTCAACATATACCACGGAGTCGCCAGAATGAACGCACCATTTAGCTTATTTACTCGTAACGAAACAGCCCATTCACTACCAATGCTACACTCAAACAACTTATTTGCCCTAGGCCGTGAAATTCGCATTATGCATGCTGGAGAAGAGTATCGTCTACGACTCACTCGCAATAATCGACTCATTCTTACCAAATAAGAACTATAAAAACCCAATAACAATAATCGTGGAAACAAGCAGTATGTCAGCGCGTACTGCTTTTTAGTGTCTTTAAGTTTGATCATTTATGCTGTTTTTATCACAGATCACAATCTGCACTTCTAAGGCTCAACCCTATTTAACAGCAGCTCCACTTTTAAACCGCCTAAGTCGGATGGACTAAATAACAACTGCCCTGCATGTAAATCGACAATTTTCTGACAAATCGATAAGCCCAAGCCTGAACCTTGTGTTTTTGTACCTAAAGCCCGATAGAAGCGTTCACCTAAACGTTGGATAACCGCAGAATCGACCCCATGTCCACTATTTTCAATACTCAGTCTGAGCTGCTGTCTTTCAATCGTCAGCGTCACAAAAACTTTTGCCTGCTCAGGACTATAACGAATCGCATTATCAAGTACATTCCGTAGTGCACTGAATAAAAGCTGTTCATTGGCAAATACATAGACCTCTTTTGCAAGAACCATCTGAACTTCAATCTGTTTTGAGTCCGCAAACGGCTGTAAAGCTTTAATCACGTCCTGCATTAGCAGACTGAAGTCAAACTTAGTCTTCGCCAAGCTTTCCTTTTGCTCAGGGTCAAGACGTGCCAGCAACAACAGATTATCCAACACCTGCACCCCACGACTGACATCTTGTTGGATCGGTTTGAACTCACTTTCAAGTTCAGGAAACTTGCGCTTGAGCACCTGAAGTCGCATTTGTATCGCAGAAAGTGGAGAACGTAGCTCATGTGAAGCATCCGCGGTAAAGCGCTGCTCTGCCACTAAAGCTTGGTCTAAACGCGCCAATAAGGCATTCAGTTGAGACAGCATCGGTTGCAACTCAATCAGCTCAGGTTCTGGCATAGAAATAGGTGCTAAATCATTGACCGATTTATTTGAAATTTGCTCGGAAACTTGATGTATCACTCGAAATTTACGTCGAATGGCAAAATGCATCAACAACCACTGTAAACACCAGACTAAAAACAACACACCACTGAAAACTAGGATGCTTTGCCAAAAGGCATGGAAACGTTCGGACATCGACTGGCTCAGTTGAACCAGTAAACCGTGATTATCCTGTGCAGTATAAATACGCCACAGTTTCTGCTCTGACCAATAAAAACCATAAGGTGCATCTGAAACCAAACTCAAATGATCCACGGTAATTTTTTCAGGTACATCTTCGGATGCAGTCAAAAGTTGCTGTGCATTATCCAGTCGATAGCGAATATCAAACTCATCACTAAGCTCTGCCAAAGCTTGACCATTGCTGACCGTTAAATCATCTGCCAACAACATATCGGCCATTTCATCCATGATTTCATCTTGCATAGACATGGTCTGATAAACGGACACCCCAATGAACATCAGCAATGCCAAAAGCCCCGCCAGTATCGAACTGAGGAGCGAACTTTTAACAAGCTGACGCTGCAGTGAAATTGGCTGAGCCATTATGTGTCCTGATTCATTCTGTAGCCCAAACCACGTATGGTTTTAATACAATGACTACCGAGTTTTTTTCGTAATTGATAAATAAAGACCTCAATCGCATTACTTTCGATTTCATCGCCCCATGCATAAAGACTTTCCTCAAGTTGTTCCCGCGTAACAACATATTCGGGCTTGAGCATCAATTTATGCAAAATTTGAAACTCTTTGGCAGTTAAATTAACAGCTTGACCATTTTGAGTCACACTTTTGGCTTGTGGGTCGAGTTGGATATTGGCATAACTCAATACCTGCGAGCTGCTATGCTGTTGCTGTCGAAGTTGTAAGCGAATTCGAGCAGATAATTCCTCTAGACTAAAAGGTTTGACCAAATAATCATTGGCGCCCAAGTCTAGACCTTCGACTCGATCTCGAATACTGTCACGCGCTGTGAGAAAAATCACAGGAGTCGAGAGGTTCTTGCCACGGACTTTCAGCAAAATGTCATCGCCTGTGGCATGCGGCAAACCACGATCTAAAAGCACACAGTCATAGTGATGCTGTTCAATGGCTAAAATGGCATGGTCACCCCGTTCCACCCAATCGACACTGTAGCCATCCATTTCAAGCCAAGTTTTAATACTCTCAGCTTGAGAGGCATCATCTTCTGCCAATAATATCCGCACTGCTTAACCTGCCTTATTACGATTGTTTAGATCATGCCGTGAAATGGCTCAAAATACAAAAACCACAGGGCTAAGATCCAATCGAAGCCCTGTGGTTTTTTAAGAAAGTCCAATCAAAATTGAATTGAGCTTGGGTAAGTGTGTTTAGAATTTCACTTGATCTACGTCAATTTCAACGCGTTTTGCTGGTTTGTAGTCAATATCTACTTCACCGATAATGGTTACAGGTGTTTTAGCCGAAATTGCTTTGCCACCCCATAATTCATCATCAATGTCGACAGTAATTGAACCGGTTTGATCACGGAATTCATACTTCTCATCCCCAATGGCTTTGACCACATAACCTTTTAACTGGACGTGACTGTCATCTTTTAATGTTAACGCATGCTTAACTGTAGTTGGTGTTGAAGCAGCAACTGCCGCTTGGTTCACTGCCGTATTTGCTACAGCGACAGTGGTTGAGCCAATAACACCAGCAACCAATAACGCTTTCATTATCATATTCATATCCAGTACCTCTATTTAATTGTTCACCTATTCGATGAAGTCATTAAACCAAAGCTAGATGAGCTGAATCTTAAGAAAGCTTCAAGTAACGCATTAAACGCTTAGTTGAGTGGGACAACACGTAACACTTCTTCTAGCGTAGTGACGCCTTCTAAAACTTTACGAGCCCCTGCAATTCTTAAAGGCTCAATGCCTTCTTTTTTGGCTTGTTGACGTAATGCAGTCAAGTCACCATTGGCGCCAATCAGTTGCTTCGCCTCTAAACTCACAGGCATAAACTCATAGATGCCGACTCGTCCTTTGTAGCCCGTTTGACGACACTCTTCACATCCGACTGCGGTAAAGACTTTTTCAGGCATTTCCATAATGTAATCAAAAGTCAGATGCTCCCATTCTTGGCTGTTGATTTGCTTTTCAACTTTACAATGTGGACATAAACGACGTACGAGACGCTGTGCCAATACCCCTAAAATGGTTGCCGCGGTTAAGAACGGTTGTACGCCTAAATCATGCAAACGCGTTAGACTGGAAGGTGCATCATTGGTGTGCAGAGTTGACAGCACCAAATGCCCTGTAAGTGCGGCCTGAATCGCCATATTGGCCGTATCATGGTCACGAATCTCACCGACCATAATAATGTCAGGGTCTTGACGCATCAGCGCGCGAACACCATCAGCAAAACCAAGATCAATACCTGTATTCACCTGCATTTGGTTAAAACTCGGTTCTAACATTTCAATCGGGTCTTCAATGGTACAGACGTTCACCTGTTCGGTAGCCAATTGTTTCAAAGAAGAATAAAGCGTGGTGGTTTTACCTGAACCCGTTGGCCCTGTCACTAAAATAATGCCGTGACTATGCGAAGTCAGCGCTTGCCAATCACTGAGCAAATGCCCTTCAAAACCCAACTGCTGAAAACTACGCACTAAAACTTCAGGGTCAAAAATACGCATCACCAACTTTTCACCAAAAGCAGTCGGTAAAGTCGAAAGACGCAGTTCTGTTTCTTGTCCTTTCGGTGTCCGTGTTTTTAAACGCCCATCTTGTGGTTTACGTTTCTCTGCCACGTTCATTCGACCTAAAATTTTAATCCGTGAAATCACCGCGGTTAAAGTATTGGCAGGCATGTTATAAATCGTATGCAGCACCCCATCAATACGGAAACGAACTTTGCCGTTGTCTTTACGTGGTTCTAAGTGAATATCACTGGCACCTTGCTCAAAAGCAAACTGTAGAACCCAGTCGACTAATTTAACAATGTGTTGGTCATTGGCATCAGGGTTTTGACTATCGCCCAACTGTAAAAGTGCTTCAACGCCTTTATTATCACGGTCATAACTCCCAGACTTCTGTGAATTACTGACAGCACGGCTCACCTGATAATACTCCACCATATAACGCTGTAATTGTTCAGGGCTGAGTAATACACGCTGGATTTTTTTTGGTGCAACATTGTGCTCCAAATTTGCGATCCAATCTTCCATATACGGCTGATCTGTTGCAATCAACACTTGATTGGCCTGAACTTCAACAGCCAAGATTTTATTGCGGAAGGCGAATTCTTGAGACATCACCGAAGTCAAAGCTTGCACATCGGCTTTGAGCGGATCAATCACATAAAACGGTAATTGGGTCTTTTCGGCTAACCACTGACAGAGCCGATTTAATGTCAGTCTCGACTGTGGATGCGACTGATCCACCAGATTAAAATGAGCAATCCACTGTAATGGATGCCACTTCAATTGATCGCGTTGACGGTGCGAGGTTTGTACTAGATTTTTTTCTTTTTCAGTAATTCGCCCATCTTTAAAGAGTTGATCTAAGCACCAAGTGGTATCAATTTCAAAATTAAAATTCATTGTTATACGTCCCCAAACATAACCCCACTATAGCAAGATTTTCTGTATTCATTCGCACAAAGCATAAGCAAATCCCACAAATATTGAGGAGTAGCCAAGCTCATAAATATAATCACGAATTTACTCACAAATCTTGCTCTTTTAACTTGAATCCACCTTCAGCATTCGCCTATATTTTAGATAGATCATTAGCTTTTGTGAGATAGGCTTGGACTTCAGCGCAATTCCCATCAACAGCTTGGCTTTATCTGAGGTCCTCATTACCTTGGCTTCAGCATTAGGCTGTGGCCTATTGATTGGTTTAGAGCGTGAACGAAGTAAACAACGTGAAAACCAACAGAGCTTTGCAGGACTACGCTCCTTTGCAATTTGTGCACTCCTCGGTGCTATTTGTTTTTTATTTGGTGTCAATATTGGCATTGTCGGTGCGCTGATCATCGGCGGCATAGTTATATTCTCAATGAAAAACCAAACAGAAGATTTGGGTTCAACCACTGAGCTTGCCTTTGTCATGACCTATTTTATCGGGGCGATGTGCTTATGGAATACACCTCTAGCGGCAGGTTTAGCCGTGCTCCTGACCATTATTTTAATGACCAAACATCCGATGCACAGCATTGCGGGAAAATGGATTACCGAGGCTGAGTTTAAAGACGGTATCTTTCTCCTAGCGCTGATTTTAATTGCCCTGCCCTTAACGCCAAATACGCCTTTATGGGGTGCTGTGCTGAATCCCCATATTATTTTAAAATTAGTCACACTCATTCTTGCTGTTCAAGCGCTTGCGCATATTGCCAAACGACTGCTGAGCACTAAAAATGCCATGATTTTATCGGCAATCGCCTCAGGTTTTGTATCCAGTACAGCAACTGTTGCAAGCTTAGGCATGGAAGTACGTGCAGGTCGAGCACTCGCCAAACCCAATGCAGGTGCAGCACTCATGTCCTGTATTGCAACTTTGTTGCAATTGCTGATAATAGTTGCAGGTGTGAGTATACTTTGGCTCAAAACCATACTGCTGCCGACCCTTGTGGCAAGTGTCCTTTTAGGGATCTGTGCCTACATGTTGGTACGATCTGCACCTGCGCAAGAACAACATCAACCCACTGATTCACGCATGTTTAGCCTAAAAGAGGCTGGCATTATTGCTCTGACTTTGACGCTCATCCAAGCGGTTGTGTATGGACTCAACCTTTGGCTGGGAGATGCAGGTTTAATCGCTGGGACTTTGTTGGCCTCTTTATTTGAAATTCATGCAGCGATGGCAACAGTCGTGATGCAAGGAGCACCGGCAGACACGGCAGCAATGTCAGCATTTATCTTAGGTTTGGCTGCACACGCTGTTGCCAAATCCGTTAATGCCGCCTTAACAGGTGGTAAGCAATACTTTATTGCTTTTGCCCCGATTCAGATTTTGCATATGCTGGTATTGATTGGGCTACTTTGGTGGACGATTGATTAATTCTATTTAAATAATTAATTTTTATAAAATTTAATTTTTTATTTTCATCATATTAATCTATAATCAGCCCGCTTCATTTTTAAACAATAACTTTATTAATAATATATTTTTGAATCAGGATCTTTATGAAATTTAAAATATTATCGCTTGCAGTTTTTAGCGCATTAATGCTTAGCGCGTGTGGTGGCGGAAGTTCTGATAGTTCTAACAATACCAGTACTAGCAATAACTCAACATCCAGTAATTCTTCAAATAATAACTCTAATAATACAAATACAGCCCAACAATGGGAAACTGTTCGTATTGATTATTGGTATGACTCACATACTCAAGCTGTTGATTTCGGCGTGCTAAATACAAAAATTACGCTGGCTGATGGCAAAGCTTATGCTACTTTCGATGCAGATGATGATACAAATGAAATTTACTTAACTGAACAAGGCGAGTATCAAACATTCGGCCCTACCAATAGCTATGGCGCTTTAATTGGCCAAATGACCTTCATCAATAATCAAATCAAACTTCGGCCTTATTCCGCAATCGGATCTACAGGTTTAGAATTCACCACAACTGTGGCTCAGCGTAATATTGCTGGTGAAAGCGTACTTTCAACTGTAGACCCTGACCTGAATTGGAACTTGGACTATCCTCAATATAGCGTGAAGTATCCAGATGAAATCAATACAAAATTAAAAGCATACCAAGCATTAAAATTCCCAGCGGGTTCAACCTGTTTACAGGAAACAGAATACTCCAATAATCAGGAATATTTACTCTTATCTGAAGCAGAAGATGTATATCAACAGGACTTTAATGAATACGCAACGGCTTTTGCCAGCCAAACTGGGCAGAAATATTTTAAATACACAAAATTTAATAATGCGCTTGCCTATCATTACAGCCACGATGAAACCGAAGCACACGCTTTTAGTGGATACACTCAATATAAAGGCGCCTACTATACAAGTTCAAAAGAAACTGCTGGCGTAGAGTCCAATCTTGCAAATGATATTCAATCAGAGAAAGAGCGAATAAATCAAATGAATGTGTCTGTCGACGAGAAAACCGCTCGTTTAACTAAGGCAGATGGCTTAAATAAAGGTTGTGATTTATACAATTCAGTTGCAGCAAATTATTTAAAACAAAACCTGAAGTTTTAAATCTATTCCGAATAACTCAGTGGGTTTAAGTTTGAATCGATACAGGAGCTTATAGCTCCTGTATTTCTATACACGTTTCATTCACTTTAAATTTCACATCTAAATTTGCAAATTTCATCCCATAAATTCGCGCTTCATCATCCTGATACGCCGGTCTGGGATCTAAAGATAAAACGGCTTCAAGCTCTTGTACGGTCTGTAGTGAAAGTTTTTCACTCATCAAAAGCTGCTGCTTCTGTTCGATCGCCCGATCCGACCATATCACCGATTTACGTTTAGGTTCATCTTGCGCATAGCCACTTTCCGCATCTATAACTACATCTGAGTAGTGAATATAAGGTTTAATATCAACAATTGGGGTGCCATCTAGTAAATCACTTCCTGTGACATACACTCGAACTGACTTCCCTTCTTTTTTGACACACTTGAGCCTTACCACCGATAGACCAATCTGTGAAGGCCGATACATGCTGCGCGTAGCAAACACCCCTATTTTTTTATTCCCTCCTAAGCGTGGCGGACGAACTTGTGGACGAAACTGGTTTTTTTCTGGATTTTTATTGTCATGAAACTGCCACACCAACCATAAATGACTAAATGCCTCAATCCCTTCAAAAGCTAGAACATCATTATAGGGCGCTAACATTTCAATATACGATTCCACCTGAACCAAATTAGGCTGACGAGGAATACCAAACTTTTCCTTATAAGAAGAGTGCATATAGCCAATAATCGGCAAGGTTAACTCAGTCATCATCACTTTTTCTAATAAGCTCAATTAAATATATTCAGTTTATCGAGAATGATTTTAGATTAGAATAGCAACCTGTTCTAATTTGATAATTTATTGAGACCTTTAATGGCTGCTTTCAACGTCGAAAAGATTACTCACGTCCACCATTGGAATGATACTTTATTCTCTTTTAAAACGACGCGCGACACTGCTCTACGTTTTAAAAACGGTCAATTTGTGATGATCGGCCTTGAAGTAAATGGCAAACCGTTAATGCGTGCTTATTCTATTGCTAGTGCAAACTACGAAGAAGAACTTGAGTTTTTCTCAATTAAAGTTCCAGATGGCCCGTTAACCTCTATTTTACAAAAAGTTAAAGTGGGCGATGAAATTTTGGTATCTAAAAAACCAACTGGAACTTTAGTGCTTGATGACTTAAACCCAGGTAAAAACTTATACCTGCTTTCTTCTGGTACAGGTCTTGCGCCGTTCTTGGCAACCATTCGTGACCCTGAAACCTATGAACGTTTTGAGAAAGTGATTGTGGTTCATGGTACACGCTTCATTTCTGAATTGGCTTACCAAGACCTTATTTTAGACGAACTTCCGAACAATGAGTTCTTTGAAGAGCTAGGCATTAAAGATAAATTGGTTTACTACCCAACGGTTACTCGTGAAGAGTATCCAAACCAAGGTCGTGTCACAACTGTAATTGAAACTGGTGAGATTTTTGAGAAGATCGGTTTACCACGTTTCAACCCAGAAACGGACCGTGCAATGCTTTGCGGTAGCCCTGCATTCCTCGATGACGTTGCTGCACTTCTAGACCAACATGGTTTAAAAGAGTCGCCACGTATGGGTGTACTTGGTGACTACGTGATTGAACGTGCATTCGTTGAAAAATAAGATCGTATAAAGATATTAAAAAACCGAAGCTTAGGCTTCGGTTTTTTATTTACTCTACGCATAGCTTTATCTAATATTAAAAAAATAACAAATCTAGAATTTAAACCCATGACCTTTCCAGAACTCAAATTTAAAGACTATTTACATCCAAAACCCAAGCCCAGCGGTCTCGATGTACAGTGCAAACTCCAGCATTTTGCCCTCATTACTTATGCCGTTGACCCAGCGCAGTTTAAAGAGATCATTCCAGCGCGATTTAAATTAGACACGGTCCAATACCAAGGCAAACAACATGCACTGATGTCGGTAGTGCCCTTCATCGATGTAGATTTCAGCTCTGCGGTTTACCCTTTTCCAAAATTCACTATGGGGCAAACCAATTATCGGGTCTACGTGATTGATCAGGAAACACAGGAACGTTGTGTTTGGTTTTTAGGAACGACTTTGGACTCTTGGACGCTAATCGTTCCTCGTTATGTCTGGCAACTACCGTGGCATCCTGCACAGATTGAGTTTGATTGTCAGCAAGATGCAGAGGGTCGATATACACAATATAAAATGCGGACTCAATCGGCATGGGCCACTTCAGATGTGCATTTGTCTCAGTCCGAACATGACCCATGGCATTTTGAAGGCTTTCCCAATTTAGAAAGTTATCAGGTCTTCTTGACTCATCCTTTGGCAGGATTTTACCATCGCCGCGATGGAAAACTCGGCAGCTATCGTGTGTGGCATGGGCGCTTACATCCAAAACCTGCAACGCTGCATTATGCTCGCTTTGAACTTTTAGCAAGGCTCAATCTTGTATGCTATGAAGATCAGCTCAAACCCTATAGTGTTCTGATTGAACCAATCAATGAATTTACCATTTATTTACCCCCAAGGTGCCTTAATTATTCGGCTGAATAACACAATAAATAATGAATACCCTACATATTTTAAGGAATATTAAGCATAATGAATAAATTTCAGCCAAAATAATGAGAGATTGGTTGTTTTTCTCCACAAAGTCTCTATAATTCAGCAAAACAGACAAGTCTGTCTATTTTTGCTGAAATACTGAATGACCGAAAACATTCAGAGGGTACAAAAAATATAAGAAGGCACATTAAGTTGCTCATATTCATATCATGCATTATTGTCAAATAATGTGCGATATGGAACATAATCATTATCAGCAAAGCGCGATAACTTAACCGTTATGGCGCTTATTTATTTGTACTTGATTTATTTTAAACTCATTTAAGCCAGCAATATAATGTGTATTGAGTTAACTCTAAGATTAAAGTTGATACATTAGACAGCTGAAAGTTCCATTTGGATTAAAGTATTTACACGCTTCCAATAATCTTCCAAATGCACTTGCTTCGGATCGATTTGCGCCTGTATGGTCATGCCATCCAAAATACTGGATAAAAAAGCCGCCAACTGTTCATCCTGCTTCACACCTAGACGATTCAAAGCCTGACATAACTTGCCTTTTAACCATTCTTTATAATCAATTGCGGGCTGTAGTGAAGAAGGATAAATTTTTGAAATTTCTTCAACTGCCTTTTGGAACATACAACCATTAAAATCCGCGCTATGAAACCAAGCATGGTACCATTCAAAAATTGCACGAATATGGGAGAGATAATCACTTGGGTCACATGCAGCAATCGTCGCTTCAAGCGACTGCTGTAAATTTTGGTTTCTGGTCACTAAGCATTCTTCAATTAATTTAGCTTTAGATGGGAAGTATTTGTAAAACGTCATTTTAGCAACGCCAGACTCGCTAATAATCCGATCCACACCGATAGAATTATAACTATGTGAGTTAAAGAGATTAAGCGCTGTGTTAATGATGTCTTCTTTTTTTGACATTTATTTTACCTGATGCACAAAACTTTAAAATTAAGCCATTAACCCAAAAGAACAGCACATGAAAACGAAATACATCGATTGAAGACGATATTATATATCAAATTTAGATCAACACCGTTTTTTTATAAGAAACAATATCAATATTAAAATAACCATTTGAAATATATAGTTTTTAAGATAAATAAAACACTAGAAGAATCGAGTCTTTTTCACTATGATAAAAATGATGACAATTAAAATTTACCTCGTATATGAATGCACTTTCCTTCACCCAGTCTGAACATACCCGCGCAGAAGTTTTGCGCTTTATTGAACGATCCTTAAGCTCAACGTCATGGGCAGCCAATACTCAAGCGATCAGCCATTTAAAGCAAACGACAGCTGAACATATTTTATTCCAACATCCGATACTGACACGGCTGCATCAATGCCAACTGAGCCTTGAGCAGCTGAAATTTATTCATCTGAATTATATTACTGCCATTGTTAAAATTTTCACTGATGCTTTGAGTATGGCTATGTATCAAGCGCTGCAACTTGAGCACGACAGTAATATCGTGGAGCAAGACCGCATTGCAGCCAAGATATATGCACGTTATTTGTTGTCACTAAATCTTCTAGATGAATTGGGTTTTAATACCCACCAACTAGAGAAAAGCTCGCCCTCTAAATCGCATTTGGTCTATTTTCTTCAACTGATGCAGCAACTTGAACTCAATGTCGCCGATCAAAAACAGACCAAGCCTGAAGCATTTGCAATCGCACAATTTATTCAAGAACATATTCATTCTTATGCAGACTTGCTGCTCATTTTGGCTTGTACTGAATTACAAGTGATTAAGTTTAGTGAAGCACTCAGAACTAATCTCGCAGCCTATGATCCTTTATTTACCCAAGGCTACTATGCATGTCATGGCCTTGCAGAAACATATGATACAACCCTTGCTAACGATGACAATCATGAAGACGATATTTGGGTGCTATTCACACAATGCTATAAACCTGAACAGGCTCTGTATTTCCAGCAACTTCAAACGGCTTTGTTGCACAAAGATTTGAAATGCAAAGCGCCCCTAATTGAGCCAAATTTAAGGCGTAACTTGGGTAAGTGGTCGACCTAATTCCGTAAATCTGTTAAGGACTGCTACACGTGCATGGATCTCATTCACTTGGCTATCAAAACTCCTTGCACTGAGTTTATCTCCTAATAATTTGATGCAATGCATCTTAGTTTCAACCAAACTTCGACGATGATAGCCTGACCATTTTTTCCATAGTGTCCTGCCTAAACGTTTAATTGTTCGAAGTAATTCATTTCGCTCTAGCGAGCTACTCTTTGTATCTTTCCATGGTTTCGCATTTTTTCTAGGTGGAATCACCGCATGCGCTTGCCGATCTGCAATGACCTCACGGCATTGCTTGGTGTCATAAGCTCCATCGGTATAAACACAGTTAATCTGCTCATCTTGTGGAATCTGATTAAGTAAATCACCAAGCACCTGTGAATCACTGACATTGGTTGTAAGCTGAACTGCTCGTATTTGTAGGGTTTTAGCATCTATACCAATATGAAGTTTACGCCATTGGCGACGATATTCAGGTCCATGTTTCTTGCATTTCCATTCGCCCTCACCTAGAAACTTCATGCCTGTAGAGTCCATGAGTAGATGCAGCCCATCGCTACTTTTTTGGTAGCTGATTACAATATCAATATGCTTTTGTCTTCTACAAAGCGTGGTGTAATCTGGAGCTATCCAATTTAATCCGCAAAGTTTAATCAGACTTTGCACAAAGCCAGTGACCATACGTAAAGACAGACGGAATAAGGATTTAATCATTAAGCAGCATTGGATGGCTGCGTCGGAGTAGGTTTGATTTCGCCCTTGTTTGCCTTTTGATGGCGCATACCATTGCGTAGCAGGATCAAACCAAATGGCAATATTTCCGCGACTCATGAGTGCTCGGTTATATGCGGGCCAATTGGTTGTGCGGTAGATTTTGTGTGTAGGCTTCTTCATTTGAAAATTATATCGCTGAAAAACCCTTTACAGATAGGTTTGTGCAACAAAGCCTAATTTGAGTAATATATTAAAAACCAATAAGCAACTACAACCAAATCTCCTCCAACTCTAGAAAAATCATCTCCACCTTTCTCTCCAAAGAAGAAAACCAAAAAATCTCTCTGATTATTCTTTATATAGACTTTATTAGACTTCCGTCATAAATCAAAAAACGTACAATTTATTTGATCTTAAATTAATCAGCAAAATTATTTAATTCAAGAGATAATCCTTGGATGAAATTCAAAGATATTCAAAAATTATCAGACGTTAAGTTTCGTAGGCTTAGCGGTGTTAGTTGGGCTACATTTAACCTCATGTTGGCCGAGCTAAATAAGCATTTACCTCGTCATATTGGTAAAGGACGACCGCATAAATTACCGTTGGAAGATCGTTTGCTCTTATGTATAGAATATTGGAGAGAATATCGAACATTTTTCCATCTTGGTATGAGTTACGGTGTATCTGAAACGAGTGCAATTCGTATCACACGTGTTATTGAAGATACCTTAATCGGTTCTGGAAAATTTAACTTGCCAAAACAACTTCCTAATCGAGATGAAGTGGATTGGGAAGTTGTTGTGATTGATGCAACTGAAATATTAGTTCAACGTCCAAAAAAAACAGAAGAAATGGTATAGCGGTAAAAAAAGCGACATACCTTTAAATTTCAGCTATCTATGCACTATACAACAGGTGAAATACTGAGTGTATGTGGAAGTCATGGAAGCATGCATGATTTTAAAATATTTAAAAAAAGCATGAGGAAATTAAAATTTAAGCCCTTTTTTATTGTTGATAAGGGGTATTTAGGGATAAAGAAATTGGGTTTTGGATGCCTCATGCCATCTAAAGCAAAGAAAACTGAAAAACTAGATTCTGAATTAAAAAAGTTAAATAGAGAGATTGGTCGTAGACGAATTCAAGTAGAGCATGTATTTGGAAGGATGAAATGTTTTAAGATTTTATCTTGTGTATATAGAAATCGTCGTAAAAGATTAAACCTGCGGTTTAATTTACTTGCTGGCATATACAATTTAGATTGGGTGAAAGATAAACAATTAAATTGATTGAAAAATGATTTATGAAGGAAGTCTATTATATATATATGTAAATAACAGCAATAGAATCCCAAAAGGAATAATTAAAAAAGCACAAATAAGAAATATATCATCAGTAACTATAATAGACTTCCGTCATAAATCAAAAAACGTACAATTTATTTGATCTTAAATTAATCAGCAAAATTATTTAATTCAAGAGATAATCCTTGGATGAAATTCAAAGATATTCAAAAATTATCAGACGTTAAGTTTCGTAGGCTTAGCGGTGTTAGTTGGGCTACATTTAACCTCATGTTGGCCGAGCTAAATAAGCAGTTACCTTGTCATATTGGTAAAGGACGACCGCATAAATTACCGTTGGAAGATCGTTTGCTCTTATGTATAGAATATTGGAGAGAATATCGAACATTTTTCCATCTTGGTATGAGTTACGGTGTATCTGAAACGAGTGCAATTCGTATCACACGTGTTATTGAAGATACCTTAATCCGTTCTGGAAAATTTAACTTGTCAAAACAACTTCCTAATCGAGATGAAGTGGATTGGGAAGTTGTTGTGATTGATGCAACTGAAATATTAGTTCAACGTCCAAAAAAAACAGAAGAAATGGTATAGCGGTAAAAAAAAGCGACATACCTTTAAATTTCAGCTATCTATGCACTATACAACAGGTGAAATACTGAGTGTATGTGGAAGTCATGGAAGCATGCATGATTTTAAAATATTTAAAAAAAGCATGAGGAAATTAAAATTTAAGCCCTTTTTTATCGTTGATAGGCTTTGTTGCACAAACCTAGCCTATAAGGTTTATTCAGTCCTATAATTTCAAAATGAATAAACCTACTCCTAAAACTTATCGTACAACCAACTGGTCTTCCTATAATCGCGCTCTCATTAATCGGGGCAACATTTCCATTTGGTTTGATCCAAACACTCAGTGGTATGCACAACCACAAAACAAGCAAGGTCGAAATCAAACTTACTCCGATACGGCTATTCAATGCTGTTTAATGATCAAATCTTTATTTAGACTCTCTTTACGCATGGTCACAGGTTTTGTTCAAAGTCTGATTAAACTTTGTGGATTAAATTGGACCGCACCAGATTACAGTACGCTTTGTCGAAGACAAAAACATATTGATATTGCGATTAGCTATCAAAAAAGTAGTGATGGGCTACATCTACTCGTCGACTCAACTGGCTTAAAGTTTCTAGGTGAAGGTGAGTGGAAACGTAAGAAACATGGACCTGAATATCGTCGCCAATGGCGTAAGCTTCATATTGGCATCGATGCTGAAACCTTGCAAATACGTGCAGTACAGCTTACTACAAATAATGTGAGCGATTCGCAAGTACTCGGTGATTTACTTGCTCAAATTCCCTTAGATGAACGAATTGATTCGGTCTATACCGATGGTGCTTATGACACGAAGCACTGCAGACAAGTCATTCTAGATCGAGATGCACATGTGCTCATTCCGCCAAGAAAAAATGCAAAACCATGGAAAGATCAGAAATTGAGATCTTTAGAGCGGAATGAGTTACTGAAAACAGTTAAACGTTTAGGAAGAACGCTTTGGAAAAAATGGTCTGGTTATCATCGTCGAAGTTTAGTTGAAACCAAGATGCATTGCATCAAACTATTAGGTGATAAATTAACAGCAAGGAGTTTTTCTAGTCAGGTGAATGAGATTCATGCACGCATAGCCGTATTGAACAAATTTACAGAATTAGGTCGTCCTCATACCCAAGTTGTCACTTGAATTCTGTTCAAATGAGCAGAGTGTTATCTTTTAAATCTTTGTGCAACAAAGCCTATCAACAATAAAAAAGGGCTTAAATTTTAATTTCCTCATGCTTTTTTTAAATATTTTAAAATCATGCATGCTTCCATGACTTCCACATACACTCAGTATTTCACCTGTTGTATAGTGCATAGATAGCTGAAATTTAAAGGTATGTCGCTTTTTTTACCGCTATACCATTTCTTCTGTTTTTTTTGGACGTTGAACTAATATTTCAGTTGCATCAATCACAACAACTTCCCAATCCACTTCATCTCGATTAGGAAGTTGTTTTGGCAAGTTAAATTTTCCAGAACCGATTAAGGTATCTTCAATAACACGTGTGATACGAATTGCACTCGTTTCAGATACACCGTAACTCATACCAAGATGGAAAAATGTTCGATATTCTCTCCAATATTCTATACATAAGAGCAAACGATCTTCCAACGGTAATTTATGCGGTCGTCCTTTACCAATATGACGAGGTAAATGCTTATTTAGCTCGGCCAACATGAGGTTAAATGTAGCCCAACTAACACCGCTAAGCCTACGAAACTTAACGTCTGATAATTTTTGAATATCTTTGAATTTCATCCAAGGATTATCTCTTGAATTAAATAATTTTGCTGATTAATTTAAGATCAAATAAATTGTACGTTTTTTGATTTATGACGGAAGTCTAATATTTTCCTTATAAGCATTAGGTGTCATGTAAAATGGTTTATTTAAAATATCTTCATAAGAAGGAAATTTTGTTTTTCTTGATAAAAATAACTCAAAAGAATAACGCATTAAAAACCAATATGCAACAACAACCAAATCTCCACCAACTTCTCTAAAAACCAAACTATTTTCTTTACCAAAAAACAAATCAAAAAAATCGTCTTTGTAATTTTTTATATAAATTTTATTATAAATGTATGTAAAAATCATCAAAAAAATATTAAAGATAATAATAAAACAATTACATTAAGAAAAATACTATTATTAAAGACCATTTCTTTTATTACTGATAAAACCTCATTCATAAACAAACCCTTTAATCACACACCAGTATATTTTCTAGCAATCGTTGTTCCACCATAGCTACCCGCAAAACCAGACCCAACACCTAATAATACAGCACCAATTCCAGCACCTACTACTCTGCCAAGTAAAATTGATGTCCCACCTGTTGTAGGCGCTAATATTAAGCCAATTTTTGCCCCAGCTATAGTCCCCCCATACAGTCCAAAATTTCCTAATAACATGTTTCCACTGATATTATAAGTTTTACTGGTTTCACTTTAACGATATACGCTTCATGCTTTATAGTTTGTAGTATTTAATCTTCTTAATTTTTATAAAAATAGGTTATCTTGTTACAAAAAAACAAACAATAAAACTTCTAATTAATTGTTATATATAAAAATTTAAATTAAAATTCATTGTTATCTATGTTCCATTAAAGTTTAAAATTTCTATGAAAAATCTTTTGGTTCTTGCATCACTTATCTTCTTGATTTCATGTGGTAGTACAAAACAAGAGCACGCTACAAATACGAAGAACTCAAATTCAGAAACAGTATATATTTATGATCAAGAAACAAACAAAAAGCTAAAACAAGCAGAAAATTTCATCAATAATGACCAATATGATAAAGCTTTTCCAATTTTATTCGAGTTAGCGAAACAAGGGAATCCAACCGCTCAAAATGATATTGGTGCAAGTTATCAATATGGATTTAATGGTGAAACTGATGAAGCAAAAGCTATTCATTGGTATACATTAGCAGCTAAACAAAACCATGCCCCATCAATACATAACTTAGGCTTAATAGCATTTAACAGTGCAAAAAAAGAGCATGACTATCAAAAAGCATTAACCCTTTTTGAAAAAGCAGCTAAGCTTGGTTCTTATGAAGCTATTAATTATATTGGTATATATTATGAAAATGGGATCATCTTTCCACAAGATTCAACAAAAGCTTTAGAAAAGTTTCTACTTTCTGCAGATCATGGTAGTGCTGCCGGTCAGTTTAATGTAGGACAAGTATACTATTATGGTAGAGGAGTTAAGCAAGATTACAAACAAGCATTTGATTGGTATACGAGATCTTCAAATCAAAATTATAGTGCCTCTGCAATTAAATTAGCCATTCTTTATAGAAATGGTAAAGGGACAGAAAAAAATATTGATAAAGCAATAGAGTTATTAAAACCATATGCAGAACAGGGTTATGATCTTGCACAATACAATATTTCTCTTTGCTATAAAGATAAAAACGAACTAGGAAAATCTATATACTGGCTAGACCAGTATAAGAAAAATCCCAATAAGAACGATTAAATCACTTTTTAACCTTTCTATTATAAATAAATAAAGGAATTACAATTGAGGCTCCAACTTGATGATCAATACTTGGGGTCTTTATACTCTTTTTCCCTATATTTATCTGCCCCACACCACCAACCCCATCAATATCTTTATCCTCTCCAGTTTCATAATCTTTTGTCTTAGATTTTACATTTACAACTCCCACATTATAAGCTCCTAAGTTAACACTGTTTGTTAGACTATATCCTGCTCCAGTCAATTCCGAAACATGTTTCGCATTAGTCTTAATATTACTTCCTGCAAGAGAAAATCCAATATCATCACTTAATTTTTTTACATTTCCATCATGCAAATTTATCGCATTTTTATCAATACTTATAGAATCTTCAACAGCATAGTATAGCATCCAGCTACCACGAGCATCATAGGCAACCCCTATTTCTAAAGAAGCCCCTAGTATCTCCCACAACTGTGCTCCAATAGTTACAGAAATTTGTCGGGTATAATCTCCCTCAACCTTAGTAACTGGGAATAAACCTTCAGTATATAATTTACTTAATATCAGCTTCTGATTACTTAGGCCTAAAAACTTTGCAGAATGATTTATTAGCTTTAGTCTTTGACCGGAATAAAGACTATACGCATCAATTATTTTATTATCTTTTTTAATTCTTTCTGCGTTTAAATTATATTTTTTTGCGATACTTAATAAAGTCTCCCCAGCATTTACAATATAATCTATTTCAATAAAATAACCTTCTTTAGGAGCCGCGACTTGAAGCATCATTTCATTTGACGCACTAGAACTCCCAATAAATATTTTCTGACCTACTTTAATTTTATTTGCATCAGGCTTTGTTGCACAAAGATTTAAAAGATAACACTCTGCTCATTTGAACAGAATTCAAGTGACAACTTGGGTATGAGGACGACCTAATTCTGTAAATTTGTTCAATACGGCTATGCGTGCATGAATCTCATTCACCTGACTAGAAAAACTCCTTGCTGTTAATTTATCACCTAATAGTTTGATGCAATGCATCTTGGTTTCAACTAAACTTCGACGATGATAACCAGACCATTTTTTCCAAAGCGTTCTTCCTAAACGTTTAACTGTTTTCAGTAACTCATTCCGCTCTAAAGATCTCAATTTCTGATCTTTCCATGGTTTTGCATTTTTTCTTGGCGGAATGAGCGCATGTGCATCTCGATCTAGAATGACTTGTCTGCAGTGCTTCGTGTCATAAGCACCATCGGTATAGACCGAATCAATTCGTTCATCTAAGGGAATTTGAGCAAGTAAATCACCGAGTACTTGCGAATCGCTCACATTATTTGTAGTAAGCTGTACTGCACGTATTTGCAAGGTTTCAGCATCGATGCCAATATGAAGCTTACGCCATTGGCGACGATATTCAGGTCCATGTTTCTTACGTTTCCACTCACCTTCACCTAGAAACTTTAAGCCAGTTGAGTCGACGAGTAGATGTAGCCCATCACTACTTTTTTGATAGCTAATCGCAATATCAATATGTTTTTGTCTTCGACAAAGCGTACTGTAATCTGGTGCGGTCCAATTTAATCCACAAAGTTTAATCAGACTTTGAACAAAACCTGTGACCATGCGTAAAGAGTGAACCGTACCGGGTTTGTCGGAGAGTCAATATTCTGAGAGACTACCCCGATGACAAAATTAAAATATACCCCTGAAATCAGAGAAAGAGCGGTTCAATTATTGATTGAATCTGAAAAAGATTATCCTTCTACTTGGGCTGCAATCACAGCAATTGCGCCTAAGATTGGTTGTACTCCTGAAACACTTCGTGCCTGGCATCAAAAGCATTTAGATCAGCAAAATCCTATTAAAGTACAACAGATATCTGATCAAGAAAAAATGAAGCAAATGGAACGTGAAATTAAAGAATTAAAGCGTGCCAATGAAATTCTACGTAAAGCAGCCGCTTTTTTCGCCCAGGCGGAGCTCGACCGCCCACACAAATAATGGTGGATTTTATCCATAACAATAAAGATCGATATGGTGTTGAAGCGATTTGTAGAATTTTACCGATTGCAGCTTCAACCTATTACCGGACTCTAGATCTCTGCGATGAGAAGCATTGCTTCGCAAGGGAACATCGAGCAAAGCGAGATTTACATGACTTGCATCATGCTGAGGAGATTAAACGAATTTGGAAGGAAAGTTCAGGTCGGTATGGTGTACGTAAAGTCTGGCAAAAACTGAAACGTGAAGGCTATATTATTGCACGCTGTACTGTTGCTCGATTAATGAAAAATCTAGGTATACAAGGTGTTTGGCGAGGTAAGAACAAACAAACCACCCGTAGCCGAGATGACCAAAAACGAGCACCTGACTTGGTGAAACGGAATTTTAGAGCTGATCAGCCTAATCACTTGTGGGTTGCTGACTTTACCTATATTCAAACAAATTCAGGCTGGGTCTATACCGCCTTTATTATTGATGTGTTCTCACGAGCAATTGTTGGATGGAAAGTATCTACACGGATGAATACAGATATGGTACTCGATGCACTTGAGCAAGCATTGCACGATCGAGGCATGCCAAAGAATGTGATTCATCATTCCGATAGAGGTGTTCAATATCTTTCTATTCGCTATACCAATCGTTTAGAAGCTGCAAATTTACGAGCATCAGTCGGTACAACGGGTGATTCATACGATAATGCTCTGGCTGAAACGGTGAATGGCTTATACAAAACAGAGGTGATTGAATATTTAAAAGCAGATTGGCAAGGTTTAGCAGATGTACAACTTGCGACACTAAACTGGGTCGATTGGTTTAATAAAGAGCGTGTACACAGCGCACTGGGTTATGTATCGCCTTTTGAGTTTGAAGCAATGTACTATGATAAGATTAACCCGTTAGGTCAGGTGGCCTAACTTAAATAAAAAAGTCTCCGACAAACCCGGTACGGTTCAGAGAGTCTAAATAAAGATTTGATCATTAAACAGCATTGAATAGCCGTATCGGAGTAAGTTTGATTTCGACCTTGCTTGTTTTGTGGTTGTGCATACCACTGAGTGTTTGGATCAAACCAAATGGAAATGTTGCCCCGATTAATGAGAGCGCGATTATAGGAAGACCAGTTGGTTGTACGATAAGTTTTAGGAGTAGGTTTATTCATTTTGAAATTATAGGACTGAATAAACCTTATAGGCTAGGTTTGTGCAACAAAGCCGCTTTGGACTGAACCTGCGCCTTCTTCTTGACTCAGGTGATCGGCTTGCCAACGTTGGATATGGACTGCAGTCGGTTGTAGGCTGCGCTGCGCACTCAGACTGATGATGCTATCCTGTTGTTCGGTAGCACTAGAACGATGAAAACGAATCTGTCGACGCTTTAAGGCTTGAAACTGACTGTTGTCATCCAAGAGTCTAAGTTTTTGGGCTTGAATCGGATGACGAGTATGAGGCACATAGAGTTCAGCTTCATCAATCAGCCAGTTGATGCCTTCACTGCGCCAGAGCCGTGTTAGAAAGTCATAATCGGTTTCATTTGACTGCATGATGAAGGGACGAACATCGGTCTCTGTATTTAAACCAGAAAGATCAAGCCTGAGGCTAGCAGCAAATAGCGGACTTTTACTCTGCCATTCCTTAAAGAGTATTTCACTGACATCTCGCACACTTTTATTCATAAACACTCGGCTGTTGCGACGTTTATGCCAAAGTGCCGTTGCATCTTCTAAGCGAAGTTTGTACAGGGTCAGTGCACCATCACTTTGTCCTTGTTCGGCTTGGGTGATGATCCCTGTGCTGCGAAATAATGTGCCTTGGTCTGTGACCTGATCGACCGCGACTTGTACCCCGATAAATTGTTTGAGTGGAATCAGGGCATTGGTTGAGAGGCAGATCAATTCAACATTTAAACCTTGGTTTAATGCATGGGTGCCTTCAATATGCTGTAAAAAGATGTCATGATTTAATGCAGCATGTGAAAATTGTGAATGAATGGCACGTTTTTGTGCACTTAACCCCAATTGCTCAAACACTTGAGTGATTGTATTTATCATCGTCTATATTTTTAAAAAGTAAGTTTCAGTCATAGTCGATCGCAAACAGCGATCATAAATTAGGCGCCATTATAGCCAGATCAATCCGACAAATGAGCAGAGTTTTATTCTTATTATGTAAACAACATAATGCTCCGAGCAGCTGCGGAGCATTTTTATGGAAAATAATTTTACTTTGATTAAGAAATTTAGCGTTTTCTTAATTCTCGAGCTGTAATCTACGCTCAGATAATGCTTTGCTCACCACTTGATAACCCGCTGTCATACCTAAAGTCGCCATAATGCCTGCCACGATTATGTCTGGCCACAAACTGCCAGTACCAAACACACCTATTGCAGCAAAAATAACTGCCACATTCCCAATCGCATCATTTCGGCTACAGAGCCAGACCGATTGCATATTAGAGTCACCTTCTCTAAAGGCATATAAAATGACGGCACAAACCACATTCGCAAGCAAAGCAATCACACCAATCACCCCCATGGTCATAGCTTCAGGTGGAATTCCCAAAGCATAGGCATAGATCACTTTACCAATCACCACCAAGCCAAACAACGCCATGGTCATGCCTTTGAGCAGTGCCACTGTCGCCCGCCAATATAAACTCGCACCAAGCACCGCTAGGGAAATACCATAGTTGACTGCATCACCAAAGAAATCTAAAGAATCAGCCCATAAGGATGACGAATGTGCATAAGCTCCACCAATAAGCTCCACCACGAACATAGCTAAATTGATAAATAAGGCTATCCACAATGCCGTTCTAAACTTACTATTTGGCTTTTGCGGTGCGGGTGCACAACTGCAAGAAGAACATGCCATATACACAACCTCTATCCAGACCTAATCATTTTCTATTATGATTAAAAACTATGGAGTCGCTCTAAGGTCAAGCAAAATGAATCAACAAAACTCATCTGCTATTTATTTGATGAAAGACTTAGTCCATAAAACGGGATTAAGTGCCGATACCATTCGTTTCTATGAAAAAAAGCATTTATTAGAGCCTTCTTTTCGCGGGGACAATAATTATCGCTATTATCAAGATGATGCACTTAAACGACTCATTTTTATTAAACGTTGCCGCGCGCTGGATATCTCACTCAAAGAAATTGAATACCTGATTGAACTGGAGCAAAAGCCTCAACAAGACTGTAGTGCGGTCAATCAACTGATCGATGAGCATTTGAAACAAGTCGAACAAAAAATCATTGAATTACAAAAATTCCAGATACAACTACAACAATTTCGGCAGTCTTGCGCAACTCAATCAACCATTGATGATTGTCAAATTTTAAGACATCTTGAAGCAGGGCTAGATGTATAAAACACATCAACGCAGAATTTAGAATATGGGTATTACTCGGTTTTGCTACCTATTTACCCGAACCTTACATCGTCAATGTAGGATTTTTATTCTTATTTTCTTTAATTTTTTAATAATTTCAGAAATAAAAAATCTAGCCACACATCAAATCTAATAAAAATGATCTCTAATTATTTCGGATAAAAGGCCACAAAGAACTCCAATTTTTTGATGATTAGAACCTCGAATAAGTTTTATATAACAGATCTTTTACTTTATAAAACAAGGGGATTTAAATTCATTTTTATCCTTAGCCACATAAAATCATATATTCAAACATTTACCATTTAGCACTCAAATCGAACATTTGAATGTGTGATTTTCGCGTCTATCCCCCGCTCAAATTCCGAGTTTTTTACTAGGTTGAATCTATTTTTTAAAGCCCTACAATAAACCCATATTTTTTATATGCCTTAGTTTAAACATGAGCATTCATCACGTTACTGAACTTCTTTCTCCTGCAGGTTCGCTTAAAAATATGCGTTATGCATTTGCCTATGGTGCAGATGCAGTCTATGCCGGACAACCTCGTTACAGTTTACGTGTGCGCAATAATGAATTTGACCATGACAATCTGGCTATCGGCATTCAAGAAGCGCATGACTTAGGCAAAAAGTTTTATGTGGTCGTCAATATCCAACCACATAACTCAAAACTCAAAAACTTTATTCGCGACCTCACACCTGTGGTTGCGATGCAACCCGATGCCTTGATCATGTCAGATCCAGGTCTGATTATGATGGTACGCGAACATTTTCCAGACATGGATGTGCATCTTTCGGTTCAAGCCAATGCCATTAACTGGGCTACAGTGAAGTTTTGGAAGAACATGGGACTGACTCGAGTCATTTTGTCCCGCGAATTATCCATTGATGAAATTGAAGAAATTAAGCAGCAAGTGCCTGACATGGAAATTGAGGTTTTTGTGCATGGTGCGCTATGCATGGCATACTCTGGACGTTGCATGCTTTCAGGCTACATGAACAAACGTGATGCCAATCAAGGGGCATGTACCAATGCTTGCCGTTGGGAATACAAAGTACATGAGACTCATCAAGATGAAAATGGTGATGTAATCCCAGTCCAAAATCTGAATACAGACTCCAATTGCTGTTCAAACTCTGATGCTGATGAACTGCATATGCAAGCACAACATCAGTTCGATGAACCCGTATTACTACAACGTCATGAAGAAGACATGTTTGCTGCTGAAGAAGACGAACATGGTACTTACTTTATGAACTCAAAAGACTTGCGCGCGGTGCAGCATGTTGAGCGCTTGACTCAAATGGGCATCCATTCTTTAAAAATTGAAGGGCGTACCAAGTCTTATTTTTACTGTGCGCGTACCGCCCAAATTTATCGCAAAGCCATAGATGATGCGCTTGCAGGTAAACCTTTTGACCCATCACTCATGACACAACTCGAAGGTCTAGCCAACCGCGGTTATACCGAAGGTTTCTTACGTCGCCACGTACATAGCGAATATCAAAACTATGAAAATGGTTCATCCAGTTTTGACCATCAACAATACTGCGGTGAAATTTTGGAACGCAATGGCGATTATCTGAAAGTCGATGTCAAAAACCGTTTTGTAGTGGGCGATGTGCTCGAACTCATGACCACTTCAGGCAACATCACTTTTGAACTAACAGAAATCCTCGATAAAAAAGGCAATCTAATACTTGAAGCGAAAGGCTCAGGGCATGTGGTTGAAATCCCTATTCCTGCTGATGTCGATATGCGCTATGCCCTACTTATTCGTAACTTACCGCATTCAAATGCTGACATTTCAGCAGCTTCACTGGCCTATGTTGCAAGTTGAGGGGATGATGCCATGGCATTACGAATAACGGATGCATGTATTAACTGTGATATGTGTCTTCCCGAATGTCCCAATACCGCTATTTTTGAAGGTGATAAAATTTATGAAATAGATGTCAGCCGTTGCACCGAATGTGTTGGTTTTTATAACACCCAAACCTGTGTCGATGTTTGCCCAATTGCCTGTATCGAGCCACATCCAGAACACGTTGAAACACAGCAACAACTGTTAGAAAAATTTAAAGGATTGAACTTATTTAGCGTCTAACCTTGGGGAAAGTAGAAAAGAAACCGAGTACTGACCACACTCAGAGTTTCAAAACAAAAACTGGGCAAAGAATAACAATAAACAAAAACTAAATGAAAAAGCCAAAGTGACTGGGGAGCACTTTGGCTTTTTCTTTGTGCAAGATATTTGCTTTAAACGAAAAAAAGGAACTGAGCTGTTAGTGACTCAGTTCCTATCAAGGGTAAAACCAAAGATCAGCGATACAACATAAAGGGAAAAAGCCAACGTATATTTTGGGAGAGCGTTGGCTTTTTCATTTCACACTTACAGCCCAGAACGAATAATATAATCAAAAGCAGACAGAGATGCTTTCGCGCCTTCACCTGTGGCAATGATGATTTGCTTGTATGGCACAGTCGTACAGTCACCTGCGGCAAATACACCTTTGACATTGGTTTCGTTGCGATCGTTAATCATAATCTCATTACGGTTTGAAAGCTCAACAGCAGTCTCTTTTAAGAAATCAGTGTTTGGTAATAAACCAATTTGCACAAAGATTCCTGCAAGCTCAACCGTATGTTCTACATCAGTTGCACGGTCTTTATATTTCAATGCCGTCACTTGTGAACCATCACCCACAACTTCGGTCGAGAGTGCATTCAGGATCACCGTAGTGTTAGGCAAGCTATGCAATTTGTCTTGTAACACTTGGTCGGCACGTAGTTTGGTATCAAACTCAACCAAAGTTACATGTTCAACAATCCCAGCAAGATCAATCGCGGCTTCGACACCTGAGTTCCCTCCGCCAATTACGGCAACACGTTTGCCTTTAAACAGGGGACCATCACAGTGTGGGCAGTAAGCAACACCACGAGTACGGTATTCTGCTTCGCCCGGCACATTCATTTCTCTCCAACGTGCCCCTGTAGAAAGAATGACCGTTTTAGATTCAAGCTTTGCACCATTTTCTAAAGTGACTTCAACCAAGCCATTCGCGGTCTCATCTGCACCTTTGATGTTAGAAACACGTTGTAAGTTCATGATGTCCACACCATACTCACGGACATGTGCTTCCATTTCAGCGGCAAACTTCGGCCCTTGGGTCTTTTGAATTGAGGTATAGTTTTCAATGTCCATGGTATCCATGACTTGACCACCCATACGTTCAGCCACAATCCCGGTTTTAATGCCTTTACGCGCAGCATAAATGGCTGAGGTATTTCCCGCAGGACCACCACCAATCACTAAAACATCAAAAGCATCTTTGGCATTGAGTTTTTCAGCTTCTTTGGCTGCGGAATTGGTATCCAGTTTGGCAACAATCTCTTCCAAGGTCATACGGCCTTGACCGATATGGTTATTGTCTTGGAACACCATTGGTACAGCCATGATTTTGCGTTCTTCGACTTCGTCTTGGAAGAATGCACCATCAATCATCGTTGCTGTCGTGCCCGGATTGTAAATAGCAATCAGGTTCAACGCTTGCACCACGTCTGGACAGTTGTGACAGCTTAATGAGACAAAGACGTCAAAGTCAGACTGGATGCCCAAAGCTTTGATTGAAGCCAAAACTTCATCTGATACTTTGGGTGCGTAACCTGAGGTTTGTAACAATGCCAAGATCAAAGAGGTAAACTCATGTCCCATCGGTAAACCCGCAAAGAACACACGTGGCTCTTCACCGGCTTTTGCTACACCAAAGCTAGGTGCACGTGAGTTTTTACCATCAAAACGTGCAGTCACCAGTGGAGACAGTGCTGCAACCTCTTCAACTAATTCTTTGATTTTGTCTGATTTCTCAGAACCGTTCAAAGTCGCAACCAATTCAATCGGAGCTTCAAGGCGTTCAAGAAGTGTTTTTAATTGAGCTGAAGTATTTTGATCTAACATGGTTAAGCTCTCCAAAGCAGTCTGTAAAATTATTTGATAAAAGAATCATAGAGTAAATCTAAAAATAGATAAAACAGTTTGTTTTTATTTTAGCAATCGGTTTTTCAGATCTAAAGATATTCTTCATAAAAAGTCTCACTACCCCATAAAACTTTTTATGAAGTCAAAGCTTAGGATTCACTCTGCATCCGCTGTTCAATTCTTAAAGTTCTAGCTTTTAACTGACGCGTCAAACCAAACAACACAAGACACAGGACTGCCATCAGTAGCATCAAGATAAGCGAGAAGAATTGCATGACCGTAGTAAACTGTGCTGCTTGCTGAACTTGTTTTTCTACACTTGCAGCCATCGGCGTGAGTGTTTTGCCATAAAGCTGATACTGCATCGTCCATAACTGTTCAGGCTTAAACCCATATTCAATAAAATGTGAATCATTTTTTTCTGCTTGGACCAGAGCAAGCACATGCGGAATGGCTGCATTTTTATCGACAGGTTGGTGTAACAATGCCGTCTGTGCAAGCAAATAATGCTTTACAGGCATTTGAATTTGAGACTGCTGCAAATACTGTGCTATTTCACTTTGCTGAATGTTTTTATCGTAGTGTACGATTTGCTGAAAAGCCTTGCTTTCATCATCTTTTAAATCATATTGCACATAGGTCAGACATGACCAAAGCAGAATAAAGGCAATCAGCCATGCCACAAACTTCAGTATAAAAGATTGAAAACGCACATAGAAAAAATGAATTTTCCGTGCATAGTGCACCAATACAAATGCCCCAATAAAAGACACCATAATCTTGAGCACAAGCCAACCAAACCACGACAGCAAATTCAGAAAATAATCTGGCTGATGTCCTAGTGATGCGAGATTTTCATCGACACTCATGGGCATATGCAGTTGCTGTATTTCAGTGCTCAGTCCAAAAAAGCTATAGACAAAATCAGGTTGTAGAAAATAGCTAATGCTGGAAGCAATAAACAAGGCGGCGCTTAACATACACCATAAACTCAGTTTACGTTGACGTTGTTTGAGTGCAACCACGCCTTGTTCAATGTGCTGAGGCTGAACAACATACTCATCTAAGGAAGGCAAATACTTCTCCTCTATCGACCACCCAACTCGGCATTAAGATGGTGTCGTACGATTAGAACTTGAGTCTAAAACCAGTTGATTCAAATTGTCCTGCAAACTACGCAAACGTGTGGTTGCTTCCGCACGTTTCTGCATCCCTTCCTTTTGTATTTGAATCACATCATTTACTGTTTTAATGAGGGTGTTTTGTACATGTTCAAGCGTCTCAATATCAATCACTGAACGTTGATTAGCTTTTGCTGTATCTACTGAGTTTTGATGTAACAAATCGGCATTACGCTTCAATAAGTCATTGGTCGCATCATCAATGGTATTGGCCAACTGCACACTATTCTTCTGCACATTTAAAGAAATCGCCAAACTAATTTGATTTTTCCATGCAGGCAATGTGATGTTTTTAATCGCATAAAACTTATCGACCAACATCAAATTATTAGACTGGATAATACGAATCATCGGTAATGTTTGCATGGCTGATTGTTGTAAAACCTGCAGATCACTTACACGTTTTTCCAAATTATTGGCTAAATGATTGAGGTCGTAAACTCTCTGTGTCGTGGTTTGATCTTGTGCCTGTGAAGTCAGTGTTGAGATTTCCTGCTGAATTTCATCTTGTTTCAACTTACCCGCCGCGATATACACACCGAGCTGTTTATATTCACTTTGCACACCATGAAACATCCGATCGAGCGTATCAACACGTGCTTTTAAACCAGACTGCGATTTTTCAATTTCTTTCACCAAAGTATCAATCTGTTCTTTGGTGGTATTAAAGTGCATATCAATATTATTCTTTGCGCCTTTAATTTTGCTTATCAAGCCACCGAAGAAACCTGAATTTTTCTTTTTATTTAAGATACTTGAGGTATTGAGCTGCTGTGCAACTTGTACCACCTGATTCAGCTTTTGCCCAGTTTCATCAAGGTCTTTATTTTGCACCAAATTTAACAACTCATCAGTATATCCTGAGGTTTGTGTCGCAATATTTTTACCATACTCCGCTACGGCGTTATGGTTGATTTCTGCCAACTCTTTCCGTGCTGCCAAGACCGCATTGAAGTCATCTTGTTGCAAGCCAATTTCTTGCAAATTTAACTGTTGAAACTTATGTTCAATCACTTCGGTGGTTGGCTCTACCACAAGACTGTTTTGTTCTGAGTTGGTCATAATTCACCTAATCTATTTCTTAAAGTGTTGGTTTCTGTAGTGATTTTTTTAAGGTATGAATCAATTTTTCACGGCTATTATCGAGCTTTTCCAGTTCAATTGTCGAGCTTGATTGCTGCGATTGTTTGACATGATATTGCCATGCTGGAATCAAGACCTGTTGTGCCTCTTTATATCGGTCCAACAAACTCAATGAAAGCTGCTGAGACAATTGCATTTGAGTGATCGCAATATCATTACTGCTTTGCAAAGTCTGCAAGCTGTTTATTTTCTTGGATAAACGTTCTGCAAAATTATCTAAAGGATGTGCATTCTTCACAAATTTAGGATATTCCATTAAAAATGCTTCAGCCGCAGATACATATTTGGCCATTTGCTCACGTAAACCAGTGAGCTGCTGATAACGTGCTTGTGACTTTTGAATTTCTATTTGCAATTTTTGGCTGAGATGATTGGCTCGATCCAACAGCTGATCCAGTTTTTTATAGTATTCAACTTGGGTTGAACCATATTCAATATCAATTCCGAGCCACTTTTGTAGCCCATTAAATTTACGCTTCTTCAGATATTTTTTTGAGTCAGCCAGTGACTGGATCAGTTGCTCAATGGTTTGGCTCAACTGTAAAGTGAGCTGCGGGTCTATTCCATTTAACAGCGCAGACTGCGCTTGAATGACACTATCTGCATAATGATTGAGACGATATTGATCGTTCAGCAACGGAACCAAATCATTACGCTGGATACTTAAAAGTTCATCTGAATTGACTGGTATATCCCTTAAAGGAACAAGAACGTCAATTTGTGCCATAGTGCTTTAACCCAATAAAGAAATTGAATAAAATCATTTTTATAGTACAGCTTTTATGTCAAATAACATGTAGATTTTTGCAAAAATGCTGTGACATCTTTTGTGCCGTAAAAATTATCACGAAGGTTATATCTGTTATTAAGTCCTCTATTCGTACTAGGACCCAAACCTATTGAGTAGAAATAAAAGATCCAATCAATACATACTCTATTTTTATTTTCTATGGAGTTACAATCCTTTATGAAAAAAAACGCATATTTGAAGTCATAAAAAAAGCCATGATCAACATGGCTTTAAATTGGGGTGTTCGATATTATAAATAATCGCCTTCACGCTCAGGTTGATAAACCACTTTTTCAATTTTGACTTTCATCATTTGACCATCTGGCTGTGGCCATTCAATTTCTTGACCTTCAGCTAAGCCAAGAATTGCTGCACCAATTGGGGCTACAACATTGACCTGTCCTTTCTCGCCTTTAAAATCATGCGGATAAACCAAGGTAATTTCAGATGCTTCTGTAGATGGCGCAATGGTCAGTAAAACTTTTGCATTCATCGTTACCACATTGGCAGGCATATCTTGTGGAGCAACAACATCGGCACGTGCCAATTCTTCTTCAAGCAACTGCATGGTCGGTGTAAGTTTAGGCTGATGTTCTAACATCGTTTCTAAACGATGAAGATCCTGCTCAGAAATGATAATTGCTGGGTTTGCCATGTGCTGCATTCCTATTTGAATACGGTATGAATAAAATTCTTATTAAAAATAATTTATTAGCCTATAACTTCTGTTATATCAGAAATGCAGTCTAAATTACATTTCAACTGATTTTGATTTTTTAATGCTATAAAAAAAGCCCCCTTGAGGGGGCTTTCTCAAGTCAGAACTTAGTTTGCGTAAACAGGAAATTTCGCACAAACAGCTTCAACTTTCGCTTTAACAGCGTTAATCACAGCTTCGTCACCTTTGCTGTCTAAGATATCAGCGATCCAGCCAGCAAGTTCACGCACTTCAGCTTCGCCGAAACCACGAGTCGTCACAGCCGGTGTACCAATACGGATACCAGAAGTCACAAATGGTGAGCGTGGGTCATTTGGTACAGCATTTTTGTTCACAGTAATGTGAGCTGCACCTAACCATGCATCTGCTTCTTTACCTGTTACATCTTGCTTAATAAGAGATAACAAGAACAAGTGGTTTTCTGTACCGCCAGAAACGATGTCATAACCACGAGCAATGAGAACTTCAGCCATTGCTTGAGCGTTCTTCACCACTTGTTGTTGGTAAACTTTGTATTCAGGAGCCATTGCTTCTTTAAAGCAAATTGCTTTAGCCGCTACCGCATGAACCAATGGACCGCCTTGGTTACCAGGGAATACAGCTGATTGTAATTTTTTCTCAATTTCTTCGTTTGCTTTCGCAAGGATTAAACCTGAACGTGGGCCACGAAGTGTTTTGTGTGTAGTGGTTGTTGTTACGTCAGCAATTTGAACTGGGCTTGGGTAAACACCAGCAGCAACTAGACCAGCAACGTGAGCCATATCTACAAATAGGTAAGCACCAACTTTATCCGCGATGTCACGGAAACGCTGCCAATCTACAATTTGGCTATAAGCAGAGAAACCAGCAACGATCATACGTGGCTTGTGCTCAATTGCTAAACGTTCAACTTCTTCGTAATCAATCTCGCCAGTTTCAGGGTTTAAACCGTACTGAATTGCGTTATATGTTTTACCAGAAAAGCTTACTTTTGCACCGTGAGTCAAGTGACCGCCGTGAGCCAAGCTCATACCCAAAACAGTGTCTCCTGGGTTAAGAAGCGCTAAGTAAACAGCAGAGTTTGCTTGTGAACCTGCATGTGGTTGAACGTTTGCGTAATCTGCACCGAAAAGCTCTTTAGCACGGTCAATCGCTAATTGTTCAATCACGTCTACATATTCACAACCGCCGTAGTAGCGTTTGCCTGGGTAGCCTTCAGCATATTTGTTTGTAAGTTTTGAACCTTGTGCTTCCATTACTGCTGGAGAGCAATAGTTTTCAGAAGCAATCAGTTCGATGTGCGCTTCTTGGCGAGCATCTTCATTTGTGATTGCTTGCGCGATTTCTGGATCAAATTCAGCAATTGAGATATTGGCAAACATTAGCGAGGTCCTATGAAATTAGGGCTTTTAAGCCGTGCTAAGATTGGCGCGTATTGTAGCATGAAGTTTATAAATTTCGAGAACGAACTTTACGCAGTTTTAAATAAAAAATCGCTCATGAAGCAGAACGCCATGAGCGATTTGAGTCAAAGCAAATTACTGAATTGGCATGAGAGTTTTGACATCATCAACAATATCATCGATATTTTCACTAAACGATGTGGTATGGGTCCATTTCGTCGTTTCACTATCATCAGTCACATAACGAATATTGTTTCCAGCTTGAGAAGCTCCAGCATATAAAATATTCGTAATCGCTCTTGGAACAGTCGTGTCATTGGTGCCTTGATAAATAATAATTGGCGCTGTTTGTTTGACCTTCAAAGGCTGAGATGTGTTATCTAAAAAGTTTTTTATGACTGGCAAATCTAGAAATCCTGTTTTTGGGTAATATCCATTTAATGTGTTATAACCAGTCGCTAAAGCCCACATTTCCGTATAGTAATTTACAGAAACAGTCCCTGAACATGCCGATTCAGCCGTTCGTGCAATACGGGCTGCTTCAGACTCAAACACTTGCCCGTACAAAGTTATATTGGGTGGATTTTGCATACCTGCAGTGATGAGTGCAGCATAGGTATTCAGTGAAGTATAAGTAGCAACCTGTTGAGTTGCTGGCAAATTTGCAACACTTGCAGCCCCCACTTGAAAGATCGTTTTTAAATTAGACGCAGGTGCAATCGCAACTGTCCCTTTATAATCTAACTGCGCGCGACTTTGATATTCACCAGCACCTAAAGCAGCATGACCACCCTGTGAGTGTCCAACCGTCACCCAGTTTTTTGAAACCGATTTACCTTGCTTGGTTAAGTAGTCACGTGTTGCAACTACTGCATCTGTAATCGAAAAAGCTTCACTTTTTAAATTAAGATAAGGATGGGCTTCTGTACCACTTGGTTCTCCCAGTCCTTCGTAATCAGGAGCAATAACGACATATCCCGCGCTAAGTAACTCATTAATCATCGATTTTACATCGAGATCCATAGAAGATTTACTTGGCGCGCAAATATCAGCAACACCAGTAGTACCATGTGCCCACACCACTATTGGCCAACCTTTCGCGGGGGGTACTGTTTTAGGGGTAAAAAGCAATGCTGTTGCGCGAGTTTCTTTATTGTCCTGACCCAGCATTTTATAAGTCATGACTACACTTTCACCAGCCGTAGCTGACATATCTGTAGCTGTATATGCTGTTGGCGTCGTTACGACTGGATTAACAATATTGTTTTTAGGAATCCCATCATCCACACCAACAGAAGTTGAATCGCCATCCCCTCCTCCACAAGCTGTTAAAACAAGCATAGAACTACTGACGAACACGGCCAATATATGTTTTTTCATCTTAAAATTCCTTTATGACATTTTTTCTTGTTGTAACGATTCAAATCACTTGAATACATTAATGATTTACGCCTCAAAATGACGCGTGGCAAGACCATTTACGAGAATGATACAAAGTGAACATTGTCTGCAAATGCATACTCGCCTTTGTTATAAAAACTAGTGATTTGAAGTTTAAAATAAATCCTGACCCTACAACTGAATTTAGATGCAGAACATTCTCCTAGTCTTTGTTTGAGCTGAATCCCAAAGAATCATTTTTATTTTAAGCAATCATTTTCCTTGCAATCTGCCTAAATAAATCGACAAGTAGCTTCCAACTTTTCCCTTGCTCAATAAAGTCTGATCTCTAATCACGCAGATTCACCAGATGATTTAAACAACATCACCGCACAAAATAAGCGAATAAACCACAAATCCAGCTGTCATGGGCTGTCTTGATAGTCTTGAAAATGATAAATTTATTCAGCTTTTAATTTTCGGATATGCACATGCAAGCCATTATTCTCGACACAGAAACCCATACCCTAAATGGTCAACCCATTGAGATTGCATATGCACCGATTAAAATTGCAAATGGCAAATTAAGCCTAGACAAAAGCCAAGTATTTGATCAGCTCTATACCGTCGATGAACCGATCTCATTCGCAGCGATGGCTGTGCATCATATTTTAGAGTCAGACCTCGTTGGGAAGCCGCACTATACGACCTTTAAACTACCTGCTGAAACACAGTACATCATTGGTCATAATATTGATTATGATATTCGGGCTATCGAAAAATGTGGTGTCGATACTTCTCATATTAAAGCGATTTGTACACTCGCCCTTGCACGTTTGGTCTGGCCTGATGCTGAAGCGCACAATATTTCGGCACTCATTTATATGATTTCAAAAGGCAGTGAAAAAGCCCGTGAAATGATTAAAAAAGCTCATCGTGCCGATATGGATATTATTTTAACGGCCAATATTTTAATGCATGTGGTTCATCAATTAAAAATAAACAGCATGGAGCAATTATTTGCTGTCTCTGAAGATGCTCGTATTCCGCGAATCATTAATTTTGGCAAGCATCGCGGAACAGCGATTGCCGAACTCCCTGCTGACTATATTCAGTGGTTAATGCGTCAAGATGAACTCGATCCGTATTTACGTAAAGCTTTAGAAAATACGAGCATTAAAACGCTCTAAAATGTATTGTCATAAATTCTTAATATTGTTGTAATTTTCGCCCTGTATGTTCAGCCTTAATTTATTTGTTCGGGGGAGTAAGTTAAGGTATGAATCATTATCAAAAAACAGCATTGGGTTTAGATGCTTTACAACAACGTCATATCCCACTCAATGCACGTCAAAGACGACTATTGGTTTTAATTGGTACAGAAGATTTTGAACAATTGGCTGACCAATTCAAACAACGCATCGCAACGCCTGAAATCCTCGGACAATTAATTGAATTAGGTTTAATTCATTCCATACAAACATCTCGCGTCTCTAGCCCAATACAGCCGTCATCGGAGGCTCAATCATCGACGTCTGTACTCGAAAATAGTCAGAATAACGTCAATCCAATAGATTTAGACAGCACAGCGCAGACTCCTTCACCACCCACCCCTACACAAAGCCCAGCCCCACCGCTTAAAGCTTATAGCTTTGAAGAAACACGCGATTTGATGATGAGCTTATTACAACGTTATTGTGGCTTAATGGCAAAACAACTCATTCTTCAAATTCAATCGGCGACAGACTTACACAGTCTCAAACGCTGCCAAATGCAATGGATTACGACGTTACAGGAAAGTCGAATAGAACCCATAGTACTCAACCAACACTTACAACAGATCAATCACTCACTGTTGCGTTTGCAGGCAGCCTAAATAAATAGATTCAAAGGATAATAATTGAGTCTTTTTCGGCCTTAGTTAAGATTTAAAGACTACGAGTTTGATTAGCAATCTATTGTTTTATCATTCAGGCAATAAATCTTAATGTTTTTCTTCGACTTTATAATACTTTGGCACAATGGTTACTCGAACCATTCATCAAACAGCTTGATAAATAATAACTATGTGTGAAGTGAAATGCTGATTTTATTTTATGACCTTCAAGATAATCGCTCAAAAAAATTTATCTCTTATATACTGCAATGGGATAACGCAACTCGACGTAGATCGCCCATAAAAAAAAGCCCATGTAGACATGGGCTTTTTTCAAAAAGGTTAATCAACAACTCGGTATATACTCTCAGTTTGCCGACTTTCAAATAACAGTTCAATACTAGGCAGAATCACTTCACCATCAACAACGATATGTTCAATTCGTTTAAACAAATCCAAACGTTCTGCTTCGGAGTTTTCAGGTACTTGCCTTAACTGGGCCTTCACATTATAAGTTTGGCTGTATTGGTCCTTTACCTTTACATCTACAAGCTGAGTCATGGTCATTTTCCTTTTCTTTTTTTAGCTCTGCTTAATCTTATAGCACAAGTTTTTTCCAACACCGCCCTTAGAGTTGTTAGAATTTATCGCAATGTTAATTTATATAAATATTTTCAAAATCATAACTATAAATCATAAACTTAAATCAAATATGCTTAACAACCGAGATACATAGTCATATTTTTTTTACATAAAAAAAGCTCGCATTGCTGCGAGCTTTTCTATGTTGGAAGGCTAGTGCTGATTTATTGCTTGAACATTTCGTTCCAAACTCAACGAGCTGTCATTGATCCGTCCAACTACATCGTAGCGTCTTAGTTATCGACCTACTGTAAGTACAATATAAAAGCATTTTTCACTCTCGACAAGTGCCTATGACATTTCGAAACAACTGTACAAATAAAAGCCAATTGATATTTTTTAAAAATAAGAGACCATACTGAAAGGCAAAATCGAGATAACATCTCAGCGTCAAATCAAGTAAAATCGCGCATTCAACCTATGAGTTCTTTTCCATGTTAGTTCAATTGATTTTGAGTGATTTATATCGGTATTGTGGCAATACGAAATTAAGTTCATTTCTCAAAACTTATTTGTTTAATCGTGGTTTTAACTTTAGCGTTTGGTTACGTCTTTCGGCTTCAAAATCGTGGATCGGCAAACTGGCCTATCCTATTTTTTATTATAAGAAGAAGAAATACGGAATCGATATCCACTGCACCACAAAAATTGGCTATGGCTTGTTCATCGGTCATGGGGGACCTTTGATTGTCAACCCAACTACTGTGATTGGAAACAATGTCAACCTTTCTCAGTTTACAACGATTGGTGCCAATGGCGGTCGGCAGGCCGCTGTAATTGGCGATAATGTATATATTGGCCCAAATGTCTGTATTATCGATCATGTTAAAATTGGCGATAATGCCACCATCGGTGCAGGGAGTGTAGTGACCAAAGATATTCCTGATAATGCAACAGCCGTAGGTAATTATGCAAAAGTTATCCACTATAATAATGCTGGAAACTCAGTAAATAGACGTTGGCTGAATTGAAAATAAAAATAACATCAGCATAATTTAATCAACTTAGCACTCTATAAATAAAACACAGACTGACAATTTTTATACTTCGTGAATTTTAAGACATAATATGTTGGTGTTGTATTTAAAAAGCTCATGACTACGAGAAATTAGGTTAGGGTAAATCTTCGTTTTTGTTCGATGAGTAAAATAGAGGTACATCATGACCACGATTAATATTTCAGACAGGCTTTGTTGCACAAAGATTTGAAATGCAAAGCGCCCCTAATTGAGCCAAATTTAAGGCGTAACTTGGGTAAGTGGTCGACCTAATTCCGTAAATCTGTTAAGGACTGCTACACGTGCATGGATCTCATTCACTTGGCTATCAAAACTCCTTGCACTGAGTTTATCTCCTAATAATTTGATGCAATGCATCTTAGTTTCAACCAAACTTCGACGATGATAGCCTGACCATTTTTTCCATAGTGTCCTGCCTAAACGTTTAATTGTTCGAAGTAATTCATTTCGCTCTAGCGAGCTACTCTTTGTATCTTTCCATGGTTTCGCATTTTTTCTAGGTGGAATCACCGCATGCGCTTGCCGATCTGCAATGACCTCACGGCATTGCTTGGTGTCATAAGCTCCATCGGTATAAACACAGTTAATCTGCTCATCTTGTGGAATCTGATTAAGTAAATCACCAAGCACCTGTGAATCACTGACATTGGTTGTAAGCTGAACTGCTCGTATTTGTAGGGTTTTAGCATCTATACCAATATGAAGTTTACGCCATTGGCGACGATATTCAGGTCCATGTTTCTTGCATTTCCATTCGCCCTCACCTAGAAACTTCATGCCTGTAGAGTCCATGAGTAGATGCAGCCCATCGCTACTTTTTTGGTAGCTGATTACAATATTAATATGCTTTTGTCTTCTACAAAGCGTGGTGTAATCTGGAGCTGAACCGTACCGGGTTTGTCGGAGACTTTTTATTTAAGTTAGGCCACCTGACCTAACGGGTTAATCTTATCATAGTACATTGCTTCAAAATCAAAAGGCGATACATAACCCAGTGCACTGTGTACACGCTTTTTATTGAACCAATCTACCCAGTTTAGTGTCGCAAGTTGTACATCTGCTAAACCTTGCCAATCTGCTTTTAGATATTCAATCACCTCTGTTTTGTATAAGCCATTCACCGTTTCAGCCAAAGCATTATCGTATGAGTCACCCGTTGTACCGACTGATGCTCGTAAATTTGCTGCTTCTAAACGATTGGTATAGCGAATGGAAAGATATTGCACACCTCTGTCGGAATGATGAATCACATTCTTTGGCATGCCTCGATCGTGCAATGCTTGCTCAAGTGCATCGAGTACCATATCTGTATTCATCCGTGTAGATACTTTCCATCCAACAATTGCTCGTGAGAACACATCAATAATAAAGGCGGTATAGACCCAGCCTGAATTTGTTTGAATATAGGTAAAGTCAGCAACCCACAAGTGATTAGGCTGATCAGCTCTAAAATTCCGTTTCACCAAGTCAGGTGCTCGTTTTTGGTCATCTCGGCTACGGGTGGTTTGTTTGTTCTTACCTCGCCAAACACCTTGTATACCTAGCTTTTTCATTAATCGAGCAACAGTACAGCGTGCAATAATATAGCCTTCACGTTTCAGTTTTTGCCAGACTTTACGTACACCATATCGACCTGAACTTTCCTTCCAAATTCGTTTAATCTCCTCAGCATGATGCAAGTCATGTAAATCTCGCTTTGCTCGATGTTCCCTTGCGAAGCAATGCTTCTCATCGCAGAGATCTAGAGTCCGGTAATAGGTTGAAGCTGCGATCGGTAAAATTCTACAAATCGCATCAACACCATATAAGTCTTTATTGTTATGGATGAAATCCACCATTATTTGTGTGGGCGGTCGAGCTCCGCCTGGGCGAAAAAAGCGGCTGCTTTACGTAGAATTTCATTGGCACGCTTTAATTCTTTAATTTCACGTTCCATTTGCTTCATTTTTTCTTGATCAGATATCTGTTGTACTTTAATAGGATTTTGCTGATCTAAATGCTTTTGATGCCAGGCACGAAGTGTTTCAGGAGTACAACCAATCTTAGGCGCAATTGCTGTGATTGCAGCCCAAGTAGAAGGATAATCTTTTTCAGATTCAATCAATAATTGAACCGCTCTTTCTCTGATTTCAGGGGTATATTTTAATTTTGTCATCGGGGTAGTCTCTCAGAATATTGACTCTCCGACAAACCCGGTACGGTTCAGCTTTAAAGATTACGCTGATTGACTCGTTTAGACAGTTCTTCAGCCGATTCTTTTCGCTCCGAATAACGGTTGGTCAAATAGGCACTCTGACCGCGAGTCAGCAAAGTAAACTTGTATAGCTCTTCCATTACATCAACAATACGATCATATAGCGATGAAGGCTTCATCCGTCCTTCCTCATCAAACTCCAAAAAGGCTTTAGGAACAGAAGACTGATTTGGAATCGTGATCATCCGCATCCAGCGCCCAAGAATTCGCATCTGGTTTACACTGTTAAAAGACTGTGATCCACCGCTCACCTGCATCAAAGCCAGTGTTTTACCCTGCGTAGCACGAATTGCTCCTCCAGCAAGTGGAATCCAATCAATCTGTGCTTTGAAGATTGAGCTCATCGAACCATGCCGCTCAGGCGAACACCAAACCATGCCTTCAGACCAAGCCAACAATTCATGCAGCTCTTTAACCTTTGGATGTTCCAGATCACCATCTTCAGGTAAAGGTAAACCTTTGGGATGAAAGATTTTAACCTCACAACCAAAACGCTCAAGAATTCGCCCAGCTTCCATCACAGCTAGGCGGCTATATGAACGCTCTCTGTTTGAGCCATATAGCAATAAGATACGTGGTGGGTGACTTAGTTCTTTAGCCTGCACTTCCGCAAAAGTTGGTGTCGGTAAAAGATCAGATTCAAGATTAGGGAGTGTCATCTTTGCCTCTTAAGAATTTGGATAATATTTTTTCTTCAGCCACAAGGATACGCTAACCAGTGCAATCAGCACGGGCACTTCAACCAATGGGCCAATAATCGTAGTAAAGGCAATTGGTGAAGCCAAACCAAAGGTAGCAATCGCAACGGCCAACGCTAACTCAAAATTGTTACCTGCTGCGGTAAATGAAATTGCAGTGGTTTTGGGATAGTCATTCCCCATCCACTTACTCATGAAAAAGCTGACAAAGAACATCACGACAAAGTAAAGCGTCAATGGAATTGCAATCCGCAACACATCCATTGGCAAACTCACTACATCACCGCCTTTCAAGCTAAACATGGCTACAATGGTGAATAACAAGGCCAATAAGCTGAGTGGACCAATTTTGGGTAGAAACTGATTCTGATACCAGTCCAGACCTTTGGCTTTCACTAAAGATAGACGCGTCAGGAAGCCCATCAGGAATGGAATCCCCAAGTACATAAGGACAGCATTGGCAATGGTCCAGAAATCAACATTGATGACATTCCCTTCTATCCCAAAAAATGGCGGCAGATAGGTCAGGAAGAACCAGGCATAACTGCTAAAGAACAGAATCTGAAAAATGCTGTTAAATGCGACCAATGCAGCACCGTATTGATTGTCCCCGCATGCCAGTCCATTCCAGATCAGTACCATGGCAATACAACGCGCCAAGCCAATCAGAATCAGACCTGTCATGTATTCTGGGTAATCACTCAAGAAGACTATCGCCAATACAAACATCAGCACTGGCGCAATCAGCCAGTTCTGAATCAGAGAGAGCGCTAATGTTTTTTTATCCTGAAATACTTTGGGCAAAGCTGCATAATCTACTTTGGCTAATGGTGGATACATCATCAAAATCAAACCAATCGCAATTGGCAAGTTGACTGAATTTACACTCATTGCGTCCAATGCGACGGATGCTTGTGGAAATACCACCCCAATCGCAACACCCAATGCCATGGCCACAAAAATCCATAGCGTCAGGTTGCGATCCAAAAAGGATAATCCTGGTTTAGACATGATCTGCTCGCTTAAAGATGGGAAATTTGATTGATTTCAGCAATAAGCTGATGACGGCTCATGTGATGGGTATCTAATGCAAAAAGTGCATCTAAGCGTTTGTTGATATGTTCTACAGTACTTAAAAATGCCTGTAATTTTTCTTGTTCAGGCAAATCTAAATGTGATGGATCAGATAGACCCCAATGTGCTTTGATTGCTCCTCCTAAATACAACGGACAAGCTTCTTGTGCTGCCGCATCACACACGGTGATGACGACATCGGGCTGATACTGTTCACAGGCATCAATCGTTTTACTCGACAAACCTTCGGTAGACAACCCCAGGTTCTGTAAAGTCTGAATGGTTAACGGATGAACTTGGCCAGAAGGTTTACTTCCAGCGCTATAAGCTACCCAACCTTCAGGCGCTCGACTATTAAACAGAACTTCAGAAAGAATACTGCGACAACTGTTACCCGTGCACAGAAACAAAAATTTCATAAAAACTTACTCGCAATGGCTCTGAATCGATAGAGCTGAGGGATCAAATAACACGGGAACATTGCTACGTTTAAGTGTATTCAGAATTTCAAAGCACCATTCAGGTAGTTGTGGGTTAAGACTGTAATACACCCACTGCTTTTGCCGACGGTCATTCAGCAAACCACTTGATCTTAACAGGGCTAAATGCCGTGAAATTTTTGGTTGGCTTAACTGGAGTTTATCTGTCAAATCACAAACACATTGCTCTTCGTTTTCTGCGATAAGCATGACAATACTGAGACGTGTTTCATCAGATAAACATTTAAAAAACTGAACGTGGTCCATAACTACTCCCATTCTATTATGCAAATATACACATATCCATATATTCAGTAAAGAGTACTCATTATAAAAGTATACCCATATCCGTATATGCTTGCCAGAAAGGGAAAAATTTAAAACTTCTTAACATCTCAAGACACAAATAAAAAAGACCCGTGGCTTATGCCACAGGTCTTTTTTACAGTTTTCCACATACACTTATTTATTTTTTTCAATCAACTCCACAATGGCTTGTGGTTCCAAAACTTTGCCACTTGAAACGATTTGATTATCTATGATCAGACCTGGCGTACTTAACAACCCTGTTTCAGCAATTTGCATCATATCAGTTACATATTCAATTTCTGCCTGAACACCCGTGCTTTTTACAGCTTCTTCAGTTGCAGCCAATAAGGCTTTGCATTTACGACAACCTGTTCCTAAAACTTTAATTTGCATCTTTATTCTCCACACTTTTTATAAAAACCAATAACCCAAAGTATTCAGGGTATAACCAACAATCAAGATTCCCACAAAAACGATCCCTACAAACAGGCTCAATAAACGGGTTTTCACCACTTGTTTTAACAAGATTAGCGATGGCAGAGAAAGTGCGGTGACCGCCATCATAAACGCTAAAACCGTCCCCAAGCCAACGCCTTTAGTCACAAGTGCTTCTGCAATCGGCAAGGTGCCAAAGATATCCGCATACATTGGCATTCCGACAATCGTGGCAATCAGTACGGAATACCAGTGTTCCTGACCAAGTAAGACAGTAATCCACTGCTCAGGAATCCAGTTATGAATTGCCGCACCAATCCCGACACCTATCAAGACATAAAGCCAGACCTTACTAAAAATGTCTGTCACCTGTTCCCAAGCAAATGTACGCCGCTCTTTTGCAGTCATGCTGAAATCTTCATCGTCACCTGAGATTGTTTGATGATGAGCCACAAATTCAGCCACATACTTTTCCATTTTCAAGTAGCTGATTAATGACCCGCCGATGACTGCCAGCACTAATCCAAGTAACACATAGACCAATGCAATTTTCCAGTTAAAGATACTCGCCAATAAAATAATTGAAGCCAAGTCAACAAGTGGTGATGAAATCAGAAAGGAAAAAGTGACGCCTACCGGAAGTCCTGCACGGGTAAAACCAATAAACAACGGAATCGAAGAACATGAACAAAATGGAGTAATAGTACCGAGTAATGCCCCCATGATATTGGCTTTGATTCCTGTCATCCGACCTAAAATCAGCCGAGTACGTTCTGGAGGGAAATAGCTTTGAATATAAGATAATGTATAGATCAACACTGAAAGCAGAATAAAGATCTTGAATACATCATAAATAAAGAAATGGACACTACCACCCAACCGGGTTGCAACGGATAAACCAAATACATTTTCAACGAACCAGCGCACCCCATCCGAGAGCCAGGTCATTTTAAGTAGAACATCATTTAACCAAGCAAAAATTGCGACAATGTTCTCCATTTAGATCTCCTGCTCTACACTGATACAAAGTCCAACAGCGTTAGGGGTCTCACCTTTTATTTTAAGCGTCTGCCTTGCTCATCAATGATGACTTCACCATCTTCTTTAGCGAAAGCTTTTAATTGCGGCAAAGGTAGAATATCTAGCACTACTTCAGATGGGCGACATAAACGAGTGCCCAAATCTGTCACGACCAAAGGACGGTTAATCAGGATGGGATGTTCAAGCATAGCATCAAGCAATTGCTCATTTGTCCAGTTCGCATCGTCTAAATTAAGTTCAGTATAAGCATCTACATTTTTGCGTAACACATCACGAACACTTAAACCAGAGTCCTGAATCATTTTAATCAGCTGATCTTTTGATGGTGGCGTAATCAGATATTCAATTACTTCTGGTTCGATCCCCGTGTTGCGAATAAGCGCCAAAGTGTTACGAGACGTGCCACAGGCAGGATTATGGTAAATTTGAACTTTTGGCATTTGATCCATGAGTATAATCTCTTAAACAGACAGCTTTTTATATATGAATATTCGAATATACGCAATATGGAATATATGATTAACTACAAGTACCAATAAATAAGAAAAGCTCCTGAATCAATCAAAAACCTCCCATTTAGGTATTTCTGAAACGGTGTCAATTAAATTAAGAAGCCAAAGCTTCTTTTCGGATTCTCAACTCACATTAGGAACATCCCTCATCTAACAAACTGATCCTAGCCAAATAAAGGATATTCCTCCCCTCACCCTCTGCTATAGCAAGAGTTTTTCCCACAATTGGAACCTGATCTGCTATCTGTTGAATAAAATGATTGGGCGAAATGCCATACAGATCCTGTATTTGCGAATAAAGATTATCCCAGTGCTGATTCATATCGTTTCCCAATGATTGAAAAAATTAAGCTGTGAATTCTTTAAATGCTTCCAATGCATTAGCGGCATACATCAATGAAGGACCGCCCCCCATATAAACTGCAACACCAAGCACTTCCTCTAATTCTTGCAATGTCATTCCCATTTTGACTAGGGTTCTGACATGAAAACCGATACATCCATCACATCGTGCTGCAACACCAATCGCTAAGGCAATCAGTTCTTTTGTTTTAGGATCAATAACACCATCTCGCATTGCAACTTGTGACAATTGATTAAAACTTTTCATTAAATCAGGAGAATCCTGCGCTAATGTCTTTAAACTGCCTGAAATATTTTGAGTTAATTCTTTGTACTTCATGATTTTCTCACTTGAATGTCCATAAACTTAAGTTAGACTTAAAATAGAAATCTAGTTATTTCTCTACTGGATAACCCTGCTCTAGCCATGCTTGGAATCCACCCTGAACAGATTTCACCTGAGTAAATCCCATATTCTGTAAAGTATCTGTAGCCAGAGCTGATCGGCCACCCGTCCCACAAATCAAATAAATCGGCTGATCTTTAAGATATTCTAGTGCTTGCAAGGTATCGCAATGATGGCTCGCCACAGGATGCTGGTGAATTCTCATTTCTAAAACACCACGAGGATAATTCACGGCTCGGTCTATCGCTGCCGCCTGAAATTCATCCGGTTCCCGAACATCAATCAGAATGGTTTTATGGTTTTTCATGGCTTCAAGTAAGCCGTCTACCGTCACTTCTTGAATTCGGTTTTTTGCCATTGAAATTAATTGTTCTGCTGTTTTCATTACTCTTTACCTCTTCCGATCTTTAGAAATCTGGTCTCTGATTAAATATTCATGTCTTTAAAATGCAGTTTTTAAACTTGGCTCTAATCTCTTGCTTGTATTAAGTTATGATGACTGTAGAAATTAAATAAAATGCTACGCTTATGACAGTTATGGCAAAAACCTTTTGGATTTGACTATTCTTAACTAAAGGCATCAAACTTCGACCAATCAACATCCCAGCCATGCAAGCTAAAACGAAAGTCAGCGTGACCGAAACGGGGTATTGAAAACCATCTAAAATATGAGCTGAAATGCTGACACCACCTATCAGGAAAATAATCATCAACGAGGTCGCAACAATACTGCGCATATCAAGATCAGTTACTTTACTCAGTGCTGGAACAATCACGAATCCCCCACCTACCCCAAGCAAACCAGTCAATAAACCTGCCACGACACCAATGGCACCGAGAGACAATGCAGTTTTCATGTTCCAAATCAGACGACCAGTTGTTTGGTTAACTTTACACAGCACACCTGTATGGTCATTCACTTTTTTAAAAAAAATCCGGTAAGCAACCACGAGCATGACTAAACTGAATGCTAAGGTAAGCCATACAGGAGAAATTATTCCTCCCAGATGCACACCATAACGTGCTGAAGGAATGCTAATCAGTGCAATCCAAAGCGCAGCCCGATAGCGTACTATCTTCTTAAATAAGCCTTCAAATGTTCCAACCAAGGCAGATAAAGTGACTGCAAACAAGCCAACAGGTGCAGCTTGTGCGACCGTCCATCCTTGACTTGCCATCAGTGCGGGTACGGCCAGAATGCCACCACCAGCACCGGTTAACCCAAGCAAACCACCGATGGCCAGTCCTTCAAGTATTAGCATCCACATCGCTACTGCCCCCCTCTATTACCAAACCAATTAAACAAAACTTGTTGTTTAATCTTAAAATTTGCCTATTTGAAGTAATTCAGTGGAAGTTTTAAATAAGAAACACCATTCTCTTCGGGTTCAGGGAATTGTCCTGCTTTCATATTGATCTGTATCGAAGGTAAAATCAGTTTGGGCATACTTAAACCCGCATCGCGCTTATTACGCATTTCAACAAAATCATCTTTGGTCGTGCCGTCGTGAATATGGATATTCTGATTTTTTTGAGTCTGAATATCCGTTTCACACATATAGGTATCGCGCTTTTCTGGCAAATAATCATGGCAGAGAAATACACGTGTTTTCTCAGGCAGTTGATACAAACTTTGTATTGAATCAAAAAGGATTGATGCGCTTCCCTTCGGGAAATCACAGCGCGCTGTTCCATAATCTGGCATGAATAAGGTATCACCCACAAACACGGCATCACCGATGACATAACTCAGGCAAGCAGGCGTATGTCCCGGTGTTGGAATATTATAGGCTTTCAATGTTCCGATTTGGAACGACTCATGATCTTCAAATAAATAATCAAAGAGCTGCTGGGCATTCCATTGTTTAATATCCAGATGATAAATCGCACCAAAGGTTTCCTGTACAATGCCAATTTTCTGGCTCATGGCAATTTTGCCACTTAACTCAGCTTTGAGATATTGTGCAGCAGTCAGATGATCAGCATGTACATGGGTTTCGAGAATCCACTCAACCGTTAAACCCTGCTCTTTAATATAGGCAATAATTTTATCGGCATGAATAGTTGATGTACTTGCTGATGCCGGATCATAATCCAGAACGCTATCAATAATGGCGCAGGCTTTGGTCGCAGGATCACGTACAACATAACTGAAGGTATTGGTATCTTCGTGAAAAAAATCTTTTACTATAGGTAAGTTTGACATCGTTAAGCTCCTGACCATTTACGGTGAATCCATACACCCACCAGCATTGCTACAATAAAATAGAGCACTTGATAGTGGCCCAAACCGATCAAGGTGAAACTTGGCGCCGGACAGATGCCGGCAATGCCCCAACCTGCACCAAATAAAACCGCACCCGTGATCAGCTTCTTATCTATCTGATTATTTTTAGGTAAATCAATAGGTTCATTAAATACTGTTTTCGGTTGTGCCGTACGTAATACTTTCTGGAAAGGAATAAAGGCCACCGCAATCGCGCCCATCATGACAAAGGCCAGACTAGCATCCCAGTCACCAAACAGATCCAAGAAATCGAGTACTTTTTCCGGATTGGACATACCCGATACCATCAACCCCACAGAGAACAGTGCACCAAATAAAAAGGCAAACAGATTTTTCATTTTAGAATGCTCCTGTGATATGACGGATAATATAAACAGCGACAAAACCTGCAAACATGAAAGTCATGGTCGCGATGAAAGAACGTTTAGACATGCGACTGATGCCACAAATTCCGTGACCACTGGTACAGCCCGAACCTAAGCGCGTCCCAAAACCCACCAGCAGACCTGCCACAATCATCATCAGTGGGCTGGCATTCAATTCGATTTCAGGTTGTACAAACAGACCATAAATAAACGGTGTGAGAATCAAGCCTGATAAAAACCAGATTGCAGGTGTTTTAAACATGGTTTTTGAGTTTAATACTTGCCCAATCAAACCACTGATTCCTGCAATACGGCCATTGACGTAAAGATAGCCAACCACGGAAAGCCCGAGCATTAAGCCGCCAATAAATGCGATGAGGAAGTCATGCATGATGAATTAATCCCTACATAATATACTTTTTTATATTATATAATGAAAAATATTAATCAAGCAGTTTTATGGTAAATTATGTAAACTGCACGGGCTACATCAAAAGTTGTGAGGACATTTATGGATATGATTGCTGAAAATGCCAAAATTGATTTTTCTCAAGTCGATTTCGTCAGCCAATGCCTGAAAGTTTTGGCCAATCCTGATCGCCTGAAAATCTTATGTGTCCTGGTGGATGGGGAAATGAATGTTCAGGAAATTGAAGAATCCACTGACATTCATCAACCTACACTTTCACAACAACTGACTGTCCTACGTAAGGCTGACATGGTCAGCACACGACGTGAGGGTAAACAGATTTTCTATCGTCTGAGTGATCCCAAGGTCTTAAGTTTGATGCAAAAGCTGTACGAGCTGTATTGTGCGAATTAATCCGCTTAGTACAGCCAAAAAGAAATGATCAGAAGCAGTAAACCTTTGTTTTTTTTAATACTCTTAATATTGAAAAATCTTGTACTCATTTTTTCTCTAGATTAGGGCTTGTTGAGAATTAACAAAGGCTACTGATTAATTTATAATAGTACTATGGATAGATACATACTTACTGATGCCCAATGGGCAAAAATGGAACCTTTTTGCCTAGGTAAAGTGACCGATCGAGGTCGTAGTGGAAAAGATAATCGATTATTTTTAGAAGCAGTCCTATGGATTGCCCGTACAGGCAGTCCATGGCGTGATCTACCTCCTCATTTTGGTAAATGGAATACCGTCTTTAAAAGATACCGTGATTGGGTGAAAGCTGGTGTATTTGAAAATATTTTTGCATCTGTAAATGAAGATGTTGATTTGGAATACGCCATGATTGATGGAACGATTGTTAAAGTTCATCGACATGGGCAAGGTGCAAAAGGGGGACTTTCAAACAGTCTATAGGTAAATCTCGAGGTGGAATGACCTGTAAAATTCTTGCCTTAGTGGATAGTCTAGGCAACCTTATTAAGTTTCGATTAATGCCTGGTCAATATCACGATTTAGTAGAAACCAAACCTTTAATTGAAGATGTTGATTTTCAAGCATTACTGGCTGATAAAGCATTTGATGCAGATTGGCTCATCCAAGAACTCAATGAACGTAAAGTGAAAGTGGTGATCCCACCTAAATCTAATCGAAAAGTAATGAGAGGATTTGATACGATTATGTATAAATGGCGTCATCTCATTGAAAACTATTTCTGTAAGTTAAAAGAATTTAAACGTATAGCGATGCGTAGTTGTAAAACAGATACGAGTTTTGAAGCCATGATTCAACTGTGCGCGAGTTTAATTAACTCTCGGTAATTATCAACAGACCCTAGATTTAGTGAACTAAATCTGAAAAATATTTTATTCAAATTACACAGGGTTATAATTTATCGATTTACAAGTTTGTTCTTATATCGTGCTAGAATTTTGATGTCTACTCAATGTTTTGAACTGCTTTTACCAGAAGAGTGATCTACATTCCGGCTCATTCCATCTCGTGTTTGGAATCACTCTGAATTCTCCCATCCACCAAATTAATGGTTCGATCACAGGTCGCCGATAATCTAGGATCATGAGTCACCAATAAGACTGCACAGTCATGTTCGCGATGTACTTTACGAAATAATTCAAACATTTCCGCAGCAGTTTGAGTATCCAGATTACCTGTCGGTTCATCGGCCAACAATAGTGCAGGCTGAGTAATCAGTGCACGTGCAATCGCTACGCGTTGCTGCTGCCCTCCAGAAAGCTCATTGGGTTTACGGTCAGCGAACTTATCTAACCCTACAGCGGCCAATAATTCATGGGCATATTGCAACGCAGATTGATCTGGCTTACCTTGCTTCAGCATTAATGGCATGAGTACATTATGTAAGGCAGTAAAAGCCTGTATAAGATGATGGAACTGAAACACAAAACCTATACTATTGCCTCGTAATGCTGTCCGAGCCGTATCATCCATACGGCTTGTAGCCTGCCCCAACAAGTACAACTCACCACGACTAGGCTGATCTAATAAGCCGAGAATATTCAGTAAAGTACTTTTGCCTGAACCAGAAGGACCAATTAATGCAGCAAAGTCATTCCGTTGAATACACAGGTCAATTCCATGTAATACCTCCACTTCATTAGGCTGCCCAACATTGTAAGACTTTCGCAATGCTTCTAAACGCAGTACTTCCTGAGATGGATCAAACATGACGAATTGCCTCCACAGGATCAAGTGCAGCAGCCCGACGGGATGGTATTGCAGCAGCCAAAATACCTGTCACTGTCGCCAAGAATAATGCCGACAAGATAAGCTTGATTGAAATCGAAATATAAAACAAGCCGGGACCAAACTGATTAAATCCCCAGATCAAACCATAACTGACTACACTACCAAGCATCGAACCAAGCAGACCAAAAATTGCTCCCTGAAACAAGAAAACTCTTAAAATTTGTGCTTGTGTCGCCCCCGTCGCACGTAAAATACCGATTTCCCGAGTTCGTTGCACCACACTCACCGACATCACACTGGCAATGCCAAAAGCGACTGAAATCCCTACAAAAACAATAATCATGTTGGTCGAAAGACTTTGAGCGGTAATCGCATTCATTAATTGAGCATTGGTTTCAATCCAGCTTTCTGCTTTTAATCCTGTCAGGCGTCCAACTTGTGAGGCAATTTGATCCGCCTGAAAAATATCCTGAATCGTCAGATCAATCACGGTCACGCCACCTGGCAAATTAAGTAAAGATTGCGCCTGTTTCAAATCCAGATAGACATAGCGCGCATCCAATTCACGCACGCCCAGTTCAAATATTCCAGAGATATTCACCACTGCATTTTTCTGTTGCCCAGTATCTAACCTTAATTTGCTCCCGACTTGCACACCCAAATCTTTGGCCAATTGACGCCCAATTAATACATTATCCGCACTGACTCGTAGTTCACCACTCACCATATATTGCTTTAACGGAATAATTTGTCGATAACGTTCGAGATTGATACCAACCAAAGCAACCGATTGAATCGCCTCTCCACGCTGTACAAATGCAGGACCAGAGACCACAGGAGAAACCGCCGTCAACACGGGCAACTGATCTAAAGTCTCAGTAATCTGCTGCCAATTATTAATAGAGCGTAAGCGTTGCGCACGCTGATCTTCTTGTAACAACTGAAGTGTTCCTGCTGCTGGTGGCACAATGTGATTCACCTCATCTGGTGAAAGCAAACGAATATGCGCCTGCGTCCCTAAAGTCCTTTCTACAATATTCGATTGTAAGCCCTGAATTAAGGCGCTAATGAACACAATGACTGCCACCCCCACCGCGATGCCAATGGTAATCATCATCGACTGTGTGCGACCCTCTCGCAGAAAACTGATTGCGATAGTCCACTCTGTCCAAAGTCGCCCAAAAAAGTTTTTCAATCGAATTTCACCGGTAATTCGTTTTTGCTATTTGTCGGATCCGTTTGACTCTGCAAAACACGTTTAGTTTGCTCTATTCGGACACGAATTCCATCTTTAAGCACTGATTCTGCATCGGTAAGGACGTGATCACCTTCTTTCAATCCAGCTACAACTTCCGACATGACCAAACCACGTAAACCCAGTGTGATGGGATGACGTTGAATTTTTCTATCTCTTACTAAAATAACCATAGCCTTGTTTCCACTTATACTGCTTAAAGCATCATTTGGAATGACCAGGGTTTGCTCGCGCTTGTTGGTTTCAACATTTACCGATACCGTCATGTCTTGACGCAAAAAATCAGGGACTGGATCAACTGTTAATCGAACGTCTACTGTGCCACGTTGAGCATCAATACTTGGGGCAATAAAATTAATATGGGCAGGAAAAGGTTGATCTGGATAGGCATCCGTAATCACTGCTGCTTTTTGTTGTAAAGCCAGCAGTGGTAAATTTCGCTCATCAAATGGCACTCGTATTTCAGTCGCACCATCCAGTGCAATAGTGAACAGAGTCTGACTCGGTTGTACCAAATCCCCTGGCTCAACATTACGGGTTAAAATAATACCTGAAACTTCTGCGCGAATTTTGGTCTTGGCGAGTTGCGCTTGTAATGCAGCGAGTTGTTCACGTAATTTTGTCTCTTCAACTTTATCTGGGGCAAGTGAAGCAACTTTTAATCGAGCTGATTCCAAATTATTACGGGCGAGTTTTTCTGCCTCTATCGATTTCTCCCTTTCCTCTGCTGATAATATTCCTAATTCGGTATTTCGTCTGCGTACCGCCTCTCTTTGAGCCTGTTCTAATTGCACTTTGGCATTCGCTAAATCGAATTCTGCTTGCGGACGTCTAGTGGTTGCGAGTTCCTTTAATTCAGCTTCTGCCTGCCGCACCTGCGCTGAAATTTCATCAGATTTCAGTACTAAAAGAACATCCCCTCGAGAGACCCGATCTCCCTCTTGAACCAAGCGCTCAAGAACAACCCCTGTAATTTCACTACCAATCTGAGTCCGAGATACTTTCTCTACCCGTCCTGAAGCAACAACTGTCTGAATCAATGGACTAGATACGACTTCATAACTAGGTAACAATGGTCCTTGCCACCAGCGATATATAGCAAAACTGACGAGCAAAACCAGTAGTATGATCATGATCCAAGGCTTATAACGGGTAACAAGCAATTCCATTCTCCAAGCCAGATTAAAGAAAAGTTTTTGAATTGAATAATTAATTTCTAGTTAAATATATATGAAAATTTAGTTACAACACACCAAATTAAAAAAGCACACCATTTTTATTAAATTATTTTCTCTTACTGTTATAGTTTTTTCATAATTTTGATTAAAAAACAAACAAAAAATAAACCTATATTTCTATATATTTCATAATCTTATATAAAATAATAACACGTTTTAGACTTTAACATTCCAGCTATCAATAACGTAATACATAGCCATATTTAGTAAAGTAGCTGTGATGGTGACAGATGAACTACCACCTTACTCATTAATAAATCTAAATTTTTATAATTGCTTTGACCCAATTATTACCTCTATTAAAGTCCCACATAAAACTTCTCAATCAACTGTCTTGTTTTTACCATTAAATTGGTTAGCACATTGTCTCGCTCAAACAGCTTCACTTTGAAGTTAGGCAACTCTTTCATTTCTTCTTTACGTGGCAAGCGTTGATTGAACTCGTAATTATCCAAGACCTGTTTCAACACTTCAGGTTTTAGGTTTTCTTTCTCACAGAAATGTTGATAAGCCTGTTGCTTCTCTGTATCCCAGAACTGAGCAAAAGCCACTTGTACGCTTTGCCCATTGATCATTTTTGGCATATTTTCTTCGATGAATTTTTGAATCAAATCTTGCTTATCATGCAAGCTAATATCACTACCCATCATATCATGTACTTGAGCTTCGTATTTCTTACGCTGCTCATCTGTTTCAGCATTCAACGCCATCTGTAACAATGTCAGGATATAACCCACATTAATACGGTCGCTGTGCAGTAAATCCAATTGGAAATCGACATCATCCAGCACCGAGACTTTTTCTTTTTTAGTGGCTTTACGAGTTGCTCGACATAGATCTGCATATTTCGAAGCGAAATTAGCAAAGTGTTGTTTATCTAAAACAGTCTGATCTTGGTCATATTCCACAAAAGTTTGCAGTTGTGCGTTGTAACGCATGACCTCGCGGAATGCCTTGATGAATTCCAGTTGCTGATCTTCAGTCAGCAAATCATCCACGGCTTGATAGTCGGGGGTAATGTTCAGTAATTTTTCGACTGCATCCGCATAATCCTGTTGAATTTCTTCAAAGCTCGGTACCAGTACTGTCTTTCTTGCTTCCTTATTAGAAAACAGGGCCAAGGCTTCATCGGTAGCGCGTTTTAGGTTACGGAAACTGATGATATTGCCAAATGGTTTTTTATCGTTATAGACACGGTTGGTGCGTGAGAACGCTTGAATCAAGCCATGATATTTAAGGTTCTTATCGACATACAAGGTATTTAACGGCTTTGAGTCAAAACCTGTAAGGAACATATTTACCACAATTAGAATATCAATCTGTCTGTTTTTTACGCGCTGTGCAATGTCGCGGTAGTACGCATAAAATTGATCACCAGAATTGTAGTTGGTTTTAAACTGTCGATTGTAATTCGCTATGTAGCGATCTAGCTTATCCCGACTGGATGAATTGACCTGACTTGGAATATCTGCGGCTTCTTCATGAATCAAGCCATTTAAGTCATCAATCGGTACAGCCTCATTTGCAGCATAGGAAAAGATGGTGGCAATAGTCAACGGTTTAAATATCCGACCTTGTGCTTCATCTTCAATTTGCTTTTCAGCTTGGACTTTCTCAAACAAATCGTAGTACTGGGTCAAGGTATCGACTGAACTAACACAGAACATCGCCGTGAATTCACGACTCTTGGTTTTGGTGTCATGTGTCTCAACGATATAACGTGCAATCATTTCCAGTCGTTGCGGATTGTCGTATAGCTCTTGGGTATCAATCCCCTCAACATCATCGTCACAATCAAGATTGTTCTGCATCCCTTTAGCGGTATATTTGCCACGGTAATCAATTTGGAACTGCAATACATTGCGGTCACGTATCGCATCGACAATCACGTATTGATGTAAGCACTGATTGAACAGGTAATCCGTGGTCAGTTTCAAACCTGCTTTGGATTGGCTGTTTTCCTCAAAGATTGGTGTACCTGTGAAGCCAAACATCTGCGCATTGCCAAAGAACTTTTTAATGTTCTGATGCGTGTCACCAAATTGACTGCGATGGCATTCATCAAAGATGAACACCACTTTCTTGTCTTTTAGGTAATTGATGTATTCCTGATAGCGGTCATTACTGATGGCACGATTCAGCTTTTGGATGGTGGTCACAATCAGCTTGTCGTGGCGTTGATCGAGTTGTTTTACCAAAGTATGCGTACTGTCTGTGCTATCCACACTCTCAGCTTTAAAAGCATTAAACTCACGTGAGGTTTGCGTGTCGAGGTCATTACGATCCACCACAAATAAAACCTTTTCAACATCGGGCATATTCATGATGATCTGACTGGCTTTAAATGAGGTCAGGGTTTTGCCTGAACCGGTAGTGTGCCAGATATAGCCGTTCTGATCGGAGTTTTGCACATGCTCCACAATTTTCTGTACTGCATAAATCTGATAGGGACGCAGCACCATCAGGCTTTTGGTGGTTTCTAGCAGCACCATGTACTGGGTCAGCATTTGGGTTAGATGCTGATGATTTAAAAAGGCATCAGCAAAATCAACAATTTCATTGATATGTTTGTTGGCAACATCCGCCCACGGAAAGGCAAACTCGATGCCTGTGGTGCCGTTGGAGTAATAACGAGTATTGGCACCATTACTAATCACAAACAGCTGGATAAAGCCAAACAGCCCTTGCCCTGCCCAATAGGCTTCACGAATATAGCGTTGGGTTTGATTAAAGGCTTCGGCGATTTCCATACCGCGCTTTTTCAGCTCAATCTGTACCAAAGGCAAACCATTGACCAGTAAAGTCACATCAAAACGGCTGGTTCGACCATTAAAATCACGATGATCTACCGTGATTTGATTGGTGACCTGATAGATATTTTTGCTAGGATCATCAGAAAGGAAAAAAAGGTGTTTACTGGTACCATCATCGAACTTGACTGGAAATTGATCCCTGAGATTTTTGGCACGTTCAAACACTGAACCGTACCGGGTTTGTCGGAGACTTTTTATTTAAGTTAGGCCACCTGACCTAACTGGTTAATTTTATCATAGTACATTGCTTCAAAATCAAAAGGTGATACATAATCTAGCGCACTATGTACACGTTCTTTATTGAACCAATCCACCCAGTTTAGTGTCGCAAGTTGTACATCCGCTAAACCTTGCCAATCTGCTTTTAAATATTCAATCACCTCTGTTTTGTATAAGCCATTCACCGTTTCAGCCAAAGCATTATCGTATGAGTCACCCGTTGTACCGACTGATGCTCGTAAATTTGCTGCTTCTAAACGATTGGTATAGCGAATGGAAAGATATTGAACACCTCTATCGGAATGATGAATCACATTCTTTGGCATGCCTCGATCGTGCAATGCTTGCTCAAGTGCATCGAGTACCATATCTGTATTCATCCGTGTAGATACTTTCCATCCAACAATTGCTCGTGAGAACACATCAATAATAAAGGCGGTATAGACCCAGCCTGAATGAGTTTGAATATACGTAAAGTCACCCACCCATAGTTGGTTTGGATGATCAGCATTAAAATTACGTTTCACTAAATCATCTGCCCGTTTTTGGTCATCTCGGCTACGGGTGGTTTTTTTGTTCTTACCACGCCAAACACCTTGTATACCTAGCTTTTGCATTAATCGAGCAACAGTACAGCGCGCAATAATATAGCCTTCACGTTTCAGTTGTTGCCAGACTTTACGTACACCATACCGACCTGAACTTTCCTTCCAAATTCGTTTAATTTGTTCAGCATGATGCTCATCATGTAGATCTCGTTTCGCTCGATGTTCTGGATTGTCAGCGAGATCTAAAGTCCGGTAATAGGTTGAAGCTGCAATCGGTAAAATTCTACAAATCGCTTCAACACCATATCGATCTTTATTGTTATGGATAAAATCCACCATTATTTGTGTGGGCGGTCGAGCTCCGCCTGGGCGAAAAAAGCGGCTGCTTTACGTAGAATTTCATTGGCACGCTTTAATTCTTTAATTTCACGTTCCATTTGCCTCATTTTTTCTTGATCAGATATCTGTTGTACTTTAATAGGATTTTGCTGATCTAAATGCTTTTGATGCCAGGCACGTAGTGTTTCAGGAGTACAACCAATCTTAGGCGCAATTGCTGTGATTGCAGCCCAAGTAGAAGGATAATCTTTTTCAGATTCAATCAATAATTGAACCGCTCTTTCTCTGATTTCAGGGGTATATTTTAATTTTGTCATCGGGGTAGTCTCTCAGAATATTGACTCTCCGACAAACCCGGTACGGTTCAATCTCTTATGCGAAATGGGTTGTGTAACTCCAAAATCTGAATGCGGCGGTGTCCCATTGGGGCGCGTTGAGATAAGCCTCTTTTAGATAACTTTAGCAACTCGATAGACAGTTGCAACTCCACAATTCACTGCTTTGGCAATTTCTTCCTTAGTCATATTGCCAACTGCTAGCAATTCTTTTATTCGTTTATGTTTAGCCTCATTTGCCTTCTTGCCTGTTGGTTTGTAACCCGAACGTGCCAGACCCTGCTTAATACGTTCTATACGTTTCTCATTGTCTAGGCGGGCCATTGTTGCCAGGAGATCAATCAACATATTGTTGATGAGTTCCAGGATTGAATGAGTAATGCTGTCACTGGTTTGAATCATTTGGTAGGTAGTAGGAAGATCTGCTACGACTAAACGAAGTCCCTTCTCCTGAATCCTGCGCTTCAACTCTTGAAAATCCTGTTGGGTTAGGCGTGATAATCGATCAATACTTTCAACCAACAAGGTGTCACCTTGATTTGCTTCTGACAGTAGCTTATTCAATTCAGGTCGATCTAACTTCGTACCACTATAGTTTTCCACGTACACAATGGTTTCGCCCAAATTCAAGTTTTGGTTTAGATCCTGAAGAATCTGCAAAGCCCTTTCTGCATCTTGATCTTTAGTTGAAGCTCGTAGATAAATACGTGTATTCATTTCTATCATTTAATCTTAATTCTATTAGATTAATGATAATACTATCACTTAATTATTGCATCAAGTCTAATGATAGATGTTGTATGCGATTTGGCTCGCTATCATTCAGCTATACTCTTTTGATAAAAAAAGCATGACTAAAAGCCATGCCTTGGGAATTCGTATAACGTGTAGTATGTTAATTTTAAAAAACCTCATTAGTCTTATTTGCGAATTCTTTTAGGCTTAAGGTTTTTAAAATTCTATTAGTGAATCTTTCGATATTATGTAGCAACCGCACAAAAATATAATAATCAATGCCTTAACTAAAAATATAAAGTTGAGTTTGTATTTTTAGTTAAAAAATTGATACTAAGCCTACTCGTATTATTCAAACATCAGATTTTGATATTATATATTCTGATAATAAATCAGGGGATTTCTCGAAAACTTCTTGCGATATTACATTTCGATCTTTAGAAATGAGTTGAACTTTAACTTCATTGTGCTTTACTCCCCAAAATACAAACAAGACTTTGCTATCTGTGGCGTTTGCCAAATCCACTAACACTTGAATCCTACGCTCATCTTGAGTCGCATATTTGTTGAAATATTCATCGGCTATCGGCGTGGTTAAGTTATGTGTTTTAAATTCAATAATTAATTTAGATTTCTCCCCTTGATATACAAATAAATCAATATCCCCTGCAAAAGGATTTTTTTCTTCCGACTTGTCATCATTAGCTAGATAGCACTCCAAGTAGGTCGATGCTACCTTCAAGGGCTTGCTATTACGAAAACTACGTTCTCTAAATGTGTTTATTCTTGCTGCATACTCATTAGCAGAAATAAATTCAAATTTCGCACTATTTAAAGGTGGTGGTTCAATTCTGTATAAAACCATGTATGCTTTATCGGGGTCACTATCTAAATCCTCATAAGGATAACTCCAAGGGATAAATAGGAAGTCAATCCCACAGCCTAATTGTGAAGCTAACAGGCGATAACCTTCCTTTAAAACCTTGATTTCATCAAATTCTAAAAAAATATTTTTATTCTCTGCTATTTGATTAAAGCCCTCATATTGCTCAAAAGAGAACTCCCTTTTGAGCAATAATCTTGTTACGTTCCCATGTATATCCACAATATAGCCATCTATAGATGCCGCCTTAATTTGCGAGTTATCTAAAGTGTTTATAGTATTCATCACATCACTAATGAATGTGTTTCCCATTGGTCGGTAACGGGTTTGTTGGTTCGGGCAAATAATTGGCATTGCTTTAATTAATTTAACCACTTGGTAATCCTTTATTCTAAAAATTGATATGTTTCAATATTTACTTTAATTTTTTCAGTTAAAGATATGTATGCTTGATTGAAATAATCGAAATCTGTAGGAATTTCACGCATTTTTAAAGCATTTCTAACTTGATACCAACCAACATCAGGGCGATTAATCTGTAATTGATTTCTAACACTAAAGCTATCAGTTTCCTTGAAGTATATTTGATAAAGCAAACGAGCGTGATTCAGAACAGATTTTGCAGCATCGCTTAAATAATCTTCGTGTTCCACTAAAAATTCATTCATGAAATTACTTTCAAAACGACCAGTTGCATTAACCTCATCTTCACTAAACGGCATGAAGTGATTTACCACGTTCCATACTTCTCCATTCCACTCTAATCCATTTATGGCGGTTGTGTAGTTACTGCTATGGAATAACATATATACCAAACAATCTAATGAAAACTCTTGTGTTGGTTCTTCAATAGGTTGTAAGAATTGGCTTCGATCATTAATCCAAGTTGCTTTCGTTGTCTGTCTAACAGCAAAGGTGATAGATGCTTTTAGTAAGTTATCTTTTGTGAGATAAACACCATGACCCTTATTGGAGATAGACGAAACGACAAATGTGTATTTATTGGCATTCTGAACATCATTACCCTGTAAAACCATATAGCCAATTGATTCATCACACCCTGTAGTAAGGCTGAAATTTTTATCTGCAACAGCGATTGCATTTTTCATTGGAATTGCGGGCTTTCTATTGGTTCTAGGGCGATCAATCCATTTATTTAAATACGCTCGACCATTATCCCCATAAGGGAAAGTATGACACCCCAAAGGCTCAAGTTTTTTACTAAAAACATCAAATTCCAATTGCTTATATTGTGGGATAGTGTCCCCTAACTGCCAAACAGACAATGAAATTGGGAAATCTCCTTTAAGTGAATCAAATGCCTTGCTGTGAACTATAAAGCCACATTTAAAGTCAGCAGTCCATTTGCTACGGAAGATTTCAAAAGATTGAGCATTCAAATATTTAATTTTACTAAATAGAGCTAAGGTTGTATCTTTAGGCAGCTCTTTCAAGATTCTAACCATAAACTGAGCGAATAATTCATTTTTAGATTTTCCGTATTCTCCCATTAGGTATTCTGATACCTTTGTTCGTGACACACCTTCTTTATTTTGACCACTCCCTGTAACAGTATTTCCGCTTGTTGCTTCAACATAAGGGGGGTTGATTAGAACTAATAGTTTTTTACGGCTATTGCCTTGTAGAATATCTCTTAATTCTTTAGGCATTTTGTTGGTTAGGTTGTAATTAAAATTACCGTCTTCATCAATATCATCATTCAGGTAGTCGTATTGAAATTTAAATGAAGCGGTATAGGCACGGCTTGCTTCGATAATACTTAGATCATCAGCATCAAGCGTACTCATAAATAAATTACGGTGGTTGCCGTGTTTTGATTCTAAGTTTCCGACACCACAACACATATCCCACACAAAGTAATCTTTTTGCCAATTTTTCCCCAATGTTTGCACTAAATAATCATAAGCCTTATCTACAACAGCTAAAGGTGTGTAGTAAGCACCTTTATAATTACGCTCATCTACAGGAATTAAACTATCTCTACGCTCTAATAGGTAGTCTTGAAACTCAAGAATAGGTGGACGATTATATAAAGACCAAAACTGCATATACCCTTTTTGAGAAGCAAGTCTTACAACTTTCTTACCCTTAATTTCAAACATTGGCTCATTATTTGAAAAGAAAACTTCTGCTGCTAATTTCTTTTGAGATTTATTACCATCATTCATTAAATCTGCATAGAATAGCAAAACCCATTCTTCCTTTTGACAGTCAATGAGTTCCGCTCCGATTAATTCACACCATTGATCGAAAGCTTTTTTTAGATTGCTTGGTGTAATATTTAGTCGAACAATCCCACCATTTTTAATACCTTGTTTAGTCGCTTGATAAAATTCATCCTCTGAATCTTTTATAGCGAACTGAACAAAGTTAGTCCCTATGTAGGATGAAACACGCTCCACTAATTCATTGGTAATCTTGCTTGCACTTACGCCCCATTTAAAGTCTTTGTCTTTGAGCAAGGGTTCAATTTTTCGTGTTTCCATGATTGCAGCTTTTTCGCTATCAGCAACACATAACAAGACAGGAATTACCTCACCATGCTTAAAATCTTTTTTGTACGCTGATGCTACATAGTGAAGTAGTTGGGTGAACATATAGTAAATAGAGTGGGGTTTATGTTTTGTTTCAAACCATATCTCTTTTGTCTGAATATCAACAAGATTTCTACTCACGCCTTTAAGTTGTAATTTTTTAATATAGGCATCTTTAACATCTTCTTCGCTACGGCAACTTTGTAGTACATCATATAAGCTCATAGGATAATGACCTTTTAATAAATTTTAATTTCTTTACAATCAATCGCTTTAAGTATTTGAAGCATAAATATTGCCCCAAACGTACCACGATTGATCTTGTTGCTAATGTTTTGTGGTGTTTCTGATATACCCATTGCTTCAAGCTTTTTGGATAGATCAATCAGGCTTATATTTTTTCGGGCAATTTCTGCCTTAATTAAGCCTTTGGCATAGTCTTTCCATTCATCGTCACTCACGGTTTGACCTCATAAAAGATAAACGACATAGCATGTCGCTATAATATTTTAAATCATTATATTTGATGATTAAAACTATTACAATATATTAAGCATATCTTGTTTGTGATGGGTGATTTTATGAAAAAAGAATCTAAGCAACATTTCCTACTATCAGCAAAGGCTCGTACTTTATCTGTATATGAAATTATGCAAATCACCCATGAACAAGCTTTCTTATTGTTCAAAGAAATGCGGTGGGGAAAAGAACAACCCACATGCCCTCATTGTGACACCCAAGATCATCACTATTTCATACGTGGACGCAAGCAATGGCGTTGTAAGTGCTGTAATCACACGTTCAGCGTAACATCAGGTACGATCTTTGCCTTTCATAAGTTGCCACTCAAAATCTATTTAGCTGCTATTGCCATTTACTCTAACGCTGTAAAAGGCTTATCTGCTTTGCAGTTAGGTCGGGATTTAGGTGTTCAGTATAAGACTGCTTTTGTATTGGCACATAAAATCCGTGAAAGCCTTATAGATCAGCGTGACGATGAATTACTATCAGGTGATGTTCACATGGATGGTGCGTATGTAAATGGCTATGTACGCCCTAAAAACTACAAGGATGACCGTGTAGATCGGCGCAAGGCTGAATATCAAAATCCAAATAAACGGTGCATTGTGGTACTACGCCAAAAAGCAATGAACAGTAATCTACAAGGTGCTGATAAAACCAAAACTTATGTAGTTTATAGTGAAAACCAAAAAGACATTAATCATCTTGCCAATCAGCATATCAAACACGGCTCAACAATCCATGCAGATGAAAGTACCGCATACGATACACTAAATGCTCGTTTCACGACTAAGCGTGTCAATCATCAATATGAATACCGTTCTAAAGATGGTGTGACCAATAATCTTGCTGAAAGCTATTTTAGTCGGTTCAGACGTATGCAGTTAGGGCAGATGCACAAGTTTGGTGTGATGTACCTTGCCAACTATGCCAATGAAGCTGCTTATCGTGAAGATACTCGTAGATGGTCGAATGGTGAAATCTTTACTGATATTTTAATGAAATGCGCTCAAACTCGAACACATAAAGATTGGTGTGGCTATTGGCAGGGCAATAAGCGTAAATCAGAGCGTTTAGTCTGCTAATCCGCTATGCCCCACAAATGAGGACGATGATTGCTATGGGCTATAATAATACCTTTATCTCTTAATCGGTTCAGCACTTTGATGAAGCTAGGTGAAATATCATTGCCTACAGATGAATCTATGCCTTTAATGTCCAAAACTTTCATCATTAAATCTTTGTAGTTCATTGGCTCTTTTGCTTCACGCAAGCAAGTTAAGACTAATGACTGTAGTTCACCTCTTCCAAAATAAGGGTTTCTTTGATTTGTACGCTTAGATTTAACGCTTCTTAGATCAAATTCAGGTGAAAATAACTTAATAGTGTGATCTACATGCAGTAGCATTTCAGAGATACGTTGAATTTCTTTTTGATGTGCTTCAATTTGACCAAGCAATTCCGCACGTTTTTTAGTTAATCCTGATACGATATGTGATTCAGCCATAATCCCTTTCCTTATGTGTAAAGGAATTATTTTAAATGGCGAATCACTCTATTTATTGTGCGGTTGCTACATAATAGCGGAATCTTTAAGATTCTAATCTTTGATTCTTAATCTAATCACAATATTCTTTTTTGAAATTCTCGTAAGATATTTGTTTTCTTTGTTCTGGAGTTTTTGCTTTTAGCAAGCTGAGGAACTTTTCTTCTAATCGTGGTGTAGATTTAATTTTATGTGATGCCCAACTGTAATTAGCAGTACCTATATCATAGATACTGTTTACTTTTACATCTGGCTTGTATTCATATTCGTAGCTTATGAATACATTATAGAATCCCTTACATAGTCTATCATTCTCTTTTGAAACTAAATTTCTATTCATAGATGTTGAGAAGTCATATAAGCTCCCATTTTTATATTCATAATTATATTTTTTCCCAGTTTTTGGACTTGGACTTGATGCTATTTTTATACCTGAACTCAGCTCCGAGATCGTAATATCTAATGACTCTTTAAATTTAATAGTTTCAGATTTAATTAATTTTGATACATCGTTAAACTCATATATAACATAATGGCTTTCTGGACTACTCATGCCAAACCATGCACCACATGTACTTGTTACAACATAAGTAGTTTGCTGTTGTTTATATACCTTTTCTAAGATTTCACATTGTGGATCGATCTCACTAATAAAACCAGCATTGCTATTACTGTTCTCAATAGAAAATGGATACTGTTTTATATATAACTCACTGTATTTATTTGTGATTTTATATAATTCAATATTTTCTGGATAGCCTTCATTATTCTTTATAAGTTTGAATGGCTTAACTTCAACAGCATGAACAACACTACCTGTCATTATGAGAATATTCAGTAGAAATATTTTAGAAAAAGGACCTTGCACTTTAATACCTTATAAGTTTAAATTTTAAAGCAATTTTAGCTACTAATTTAAATTAATACAGTAGACCTCTTGCGAAAGTATCGTTTTACCTAATTTTTGAATTGGCTAAAATCTTAGGGGCTGTAGTAGATTAGCAGAAGTGCTACTCTATGAAAATGAAGATAAATCGTTGTAAATTAGATAAAAATACCCAAAGAAAGCTTGTCGAGTTCTTTGTTGCTGAGGTAACAGCTAGAACTGCGGCCAATTTGCTGGATATTCAGCCTAATACTGCCGCACTATTTTATAGAAAAATACGTGAAATAATCATGTACCACCTTAACCAAACTGCCGATGATATTTTTGAGGGAGAGGTTAAGTTAGATGAAAGCTACTTTGGTGGCACTCGTAAGGGAAAGCGTGGGCGTGGTGCTGGTGGAAAAGTGGCTGTATTTGGTATACTAAAGCGCGGTGGTATGGTTTATGTCAAGGTTGTCCCTGATACCAAGTCTGATACATTAATGCCTGTTATTACACGTAAAGTAGCGCCTGATAGTGTGGTTTATACTGATAGCTATCGAAGCTACAATGTGCTTGATGTTAATTGTTTTTATCATGAGCGAATTAACCATTCTAAAGATTTTGCAAAAGGTCGAAATCATATTAATGGAGTAGAAAATTTCTGGAATCAAGCTAAACGCATCCTAAGGAAGTACAATGGGATTGACCGAAATGCCTTTCCATTGTTTATTAAAGAATGTGAGTTTAGATTTAACTATGGGAGTCCAAAACAACAGCTCGAAATACTGTTGGATTGGACGGGTATTTGACCTTATCTACTACAGCCCCGCGTGTAACCAAGTATTTTTAAAACTGTATTTACACAGAATTATTTACACCCTCCATCCAATGAACGGATTCAACACGCCAATTACAAGATGGATTTAGAGATCGCTAAATTGAAACGATCTCTATGAATCACACATATTAGTTCCTTTTACATACATTCTTTTGGATTGATTTTGCTGTATGTTGTCTTGCCATTTTTAGCAGTAATATAAACATCACAGCCTTTATAGATACGAGGAATGTCTGGATCACCGTATAGCAGTGTAACTTTGTAAACAATGAACCGTACCGGGTTTGTCGGAGAGTCAATATTCTGAGAGACTACCCCGATGACAAAATTAAAATATACCCCTGAAATCAGAGAAAGAGCGGTTCAATTATTGATTGAATCTGAAAAAGATTATCCTTCTACTTGGGCTGCAATCACAGCAATTGCGCCTAAGATTGGTTGTACTCCTGAAACACTTCGTGCCTGGCATCAAAAGCATTTAGATCAGCAAAATCCTATTAAAGTACAACAGATATCTGATCAAGAAAAAATGAGGCAAATGGAACGTGAAATTAAAGAATTAAAGCGTGCCAATGAAATTCTACGTAAAGCAGCCGCTTTTTTCGCCCAGGCGGAGCTCGACCGCCCACACAAATAATGGTGGATTTTATCCATAACAATAAAGATCGATATGGTGTTGAAGCGATTTGTAGAATTTTACCGATTGCAGCTTCAACCTATTACCGGACTTTAGATCTCGCTGACAATCCAGAACATCGAGCGAAACGAGATCTACATGATGAGCATCATGCTGAACAAATTAAACGAATTTGGAAGGAAAGTTCAGGTCGGTATGGTGTACGTAAAGTCTGGCAACAACTGAAACGTGAAGGCTATATTATTGCGCGCTGTACTGTTGCTCGATTAATGCAAAAGCTAGGTATACAAGGTGTTTGGCGTGGTAAGAACAAAAAAACCACCCGTAGCCGAGATGACCAAAAACGGGCAGATGATTTAGGGCTTGTTGAGAATTAACAAAGGCTACTGATTAATTTATAATAGTACTAGATAGATACATACTTACTGATGCCCAATGGGCAAAAATGGAACCTTTTTGCCTAGGTAAAGTGACCGATCGAGGTCGTAGTGGAAAAGATAATCGATTATTTTTAGAAGCAGTCCTATGGATTGCCCGTACAGGCAGTCCATGGCGTGATCTACCTCCTCATTTTGGTAAATGGAATACCGTCTTTAAAAGATACCGTGATTGGGTGAAAGCTGGTGTATTTGAAAATATTTTTGCATCTGTAAATGAAGATGTTGATTTGGAATACGCCATGATTGATGGAACGATTGTTAAAGTTCATCGACATGGGCAAGGTGCAAAAGGGGGACTTTCAAACAGTCTATAGGTAAATCTCGAGGTGGAATGACCTGTAAAATTCTTGCCTTAGTGGATAGTCTAGGCAACCTTATTAAATTTCGATTAATGCCTGGTCAATATCACGATTTAGTAGAAACCAAACCTTTAATTGAAGATGTTGATTTTCAAGCATTACTGGCTGATAAAGCATTTGATGCAGATTGGCTCATCCAAGAACTCAATGAACGTAAAGTGAAAGTGGTGATCCCACCTAAATCTAATCGAAAAGTAATGAGAGCATTTGATACGATTATGTATAAATGGCGTCATCTCATTGAAAACTATTTCTGTAAGTTAAAAGAATTTAAACGTATAGCGATGCGTAGTTGTAAAACAGATACGAGTTTTGAAGCCATTGTCAACGGCATTCTAAAATTGACCCCTTTTACCTTACAAATGGCAAAGTAAAATTGACCCCTTTGATCTCGTATTAAGTTTCAACCTGGGGCTGAATCCCAATTCTTTTTTTATCCCTCAAACGATAACTCTCACCCGATATTTGTACTACATGACAGTGATGTAATAGCCGATCTAACATCGCAGCGGTCAACGTAACATCATCCGCAAATGACTTAGACCATTGGCTAAAGGGTAAGTTACTCGTCAATATCGTACTGCCTTTTTCATAACGCTTGGCAATCACGTTAAAGAACAGATTCGCTTCTTCACGTCCAAACGGTAAATAACCAATTTCATCGATAATCAGTAATTTTGGGGCGAGTATCACCCGTTGCATATAGGTTTTCAATTTACCTTGCTGATAGGCTGTACTGAGTTGCAGCATGAGATCGGCGGCGGTAATAAACTTGGTTTTGACATTGTTCATGATGGCCTTATAGCCTAATGCCATAGATAAATGCGTTTTTCCTACTCCGCTAGCCCCGAGAAACACCACATTTTCTGCTCTAGCAATAAAGCTCAGATTGAACAGTTCAATCACCTGTGATTTAGGGGCTCCTAGGGCATAATTAAAATCATAGTCTTCCAGGGTTTTGACTTGAGGCAGGCCTGAGAGTTTCATCAGGACCTGCTGACTGCGCTGTTGCCTGGCAGCATATTCATGCGTCAAGATCGCTTCAACAAAGTCGGCATAACTTCCATCTTGACCTAATGTTTGTTGTGCATGATGAGACCATTGTGAGGCAATTGTATGCAGACTGAGCTTTTGGCAAAGCTGCTCTATACGTTCGTATTGCAGATTCATCAGGAAACTCCCAGCAACTGATCATATACCGATAAGGGATGCTGCAAACTCTCGTAGGGCATGACATGATCTGCTGCTGCAACAGGTACAGTGCTAGAACCTGTATCTGATTGCGGTAATGGCGTAAATTTTTGCTGCTCCTGTTGCAGTCGAACAGCCGGTTTTTCTTGCGTGGTGGCATGAATCCGCTGATTGGCGGTTTCATGCAGCCACCGGCCAATGTGGGCATTGGCGACATCAACATCTAACAGTAAACCCGAAGTCTTCAGGCTTGCTTTCAATGGCACAATAAAGCTTGATTTGAGGTATCCATTAAAGCGTTCAACTTTGCCTTTGGTCTGTGCACGGTAGGGCTTACATACGCGAGGACGAAAGCTGTATTTCTTGGCGCAGTCGAGCAGTTTGGGATTCCATTTATGCTGCCCCTCCTGATAGGCATCCCGTTCAATCATGATCGTTTTAGCGTTATCAAACAGGATTTCCTGAGGTACTCCTGCAAAGAACTGAAATGCATTTTCCAGACCATCGATCCATGCATCGGTACGTTCATGATCATAAAATTTCACGAAAGTCGCTCTGGAATACCCTAATGTTGCGACAAAGGCTTTTAAAGTCGTGTTGTTACGTCGAATTGTGGTGAAATCCACCTGCATTTGTTGGCCAGGTTGGGTTTCAAAACGAATGATCGGTTCCGGTTGAGCAACTGGTTTTAATGTTGCAAGATATTCCCTCAAGATCCTGATCTTTCCTGGATATCCCAACCCTAAAATTTCCTGGTAGAGCACAACAGCAGGAATCCATTCAGGATGAGCTGCGTTTACACGTTGGAGTAAATAGGGTTTATATGGGTCAAGGATACTTATTCTAGGCTGTATACGCTGATACTGAGGTGTGGTGTTTTGCCGTAAATATTTACGTACGGTATTTCTGGACACCCCCAGTTCACGACTAATGGCTTTAATAGATTTACCTTGCTGATGAAGTATTTGGATTGTCACTGCTTGCTCCAAAGTTAACATGTTGAGCAGTCCAAAATGACCGCTATATTAACCAAGGGGGTCAGTTTTTAAATGCCATTAGGGGGTCATTTTTACACTGCCGCTAACACCATGATTCAATTGTGCGCGAGTTTAATTAACTCTCGGTAATTCTCAACAGACCCTAGTGAAACGTAATTTTAATGCTGATCATCCAAACCAACTATGGGTGGGTGACTTTACGTATATTCAAACTCATTCAGGCTGGGTCTATACCGCCTTTATTATTGATGTGTTCTCACGAGCAATTGTTGGATGGAAAGTATCTACACGGATGAATACAGATATGGTACTCGATGCACTTGAGCAAGCATTGCACGATCGAGGCATGCCAAAGAATGTGATTCATCATTCCGATAGAGGTGTTCAATATCTTTCCATTCGCTATACCAATCGTTTAGAAGCAGCAAATTTACGAGCATCAGTCGGTACAACGGGTGACTCATACGATAATGCTTTGGCTGAAACGGTGAATGGCTTATACAAAACAGAGGTGATTGAATATTTAAAAGCAGATTGGCAAGGTTTAGCGGATGTACAACTTGCGACACTAAACTGGGTGGATTGGTTCAATAAAGAACGTGTACATAGTGCGCTAGATTATGTATCACCTTTTGATTTTGAAGCAATGTACTATGATAAAATTAACCAGTTAGGTCAGGTGGCCTAACTTAAATAAAAAGTCTCCGACAAACCCGGTACGGTTCACAACTAAATTATCTTTAAATACTATATCTTCCAAGCTATCATATCCAACAATTGAGTAGGTTTCATCATCTACAGGATCATAATAGGTCTGGTAAATTTCAAATACAGTATCTATAGATGAATCTGTCACTGCTGCAAATGTTGCTTCCATTGCTTCTTGCTGAGCATCTGCCAATACAACAGGTGTAATCATTATCAAGCAAAGTGATAGTAATAGTTTCTTCATTCGAACTTCCATAGACTATAAATAGAAAAATGATTTATATAAACATAATGTACTGTTTTATAAAATATTAATTAAAATTCATTAATTTGGCACCATCTGAAGTCAATGGAGTCTGGATAGTCAATATCTCCAGTTGGATAGTCATAATTTAGACTTGTTTTACAGTCAATCGTTTGTGTCTCTGGATCATCTATATCTTTTAATCGTAAAGTAATGAAGTAGTTATGAGATGGCCCCTCATCTAAATTATATTTAAAATCATGATAATTAATTACTCTATGACGATATTGCTTACCATCATCAGCTTCTACCCAAAATATATGTCCTTTAATAGTAGACTGAATTGCTTTCTTTCCCACATTTATTGTTTGAGGTGAGTCTGAGTTGTTAGCATAAGCTAATGTTGAAGAAAGTAATAATAAGCTTATTAATGTCTTTTTCATTCTATAAGTTGCTGTATTGTTTGTGATAATTCAGTATAACATTCTGTTGTTGAGCCGTTAAATGCTATTTTTGGCTTATAGTGAAATTCTTGCATTTCAGTTTTGAATGCTACTTCCAGATCATAGACTACTTCTGCTGTTCCAGGTAGTTCAAGCAGGATCTCCTGCTTGTATCTTAAGAGAAGATTCTACTTTTAGATCCTTTTATTTTTAGGGGGGATTACCATACCACGTTGTCTTTTTGCTCCAAAATAGCTCTCATCAACTTCAATAGAACCTACAAACTTTGCTCTTAAATCTGTTTGATGATCGTAGATTGCTTCTCTAAAAAGCATGTACCAATAGTTGATGGTATTACGGTTCAAGTTAAGCAATAAGGCTGTTTTAGAAGCAGGAATATCAATGCAAAAGCACTGAATAATTTCTTTAATCTTATAGTGACTTAATTTACTGTTTTCTATCATGATTCTAGACTAACATATCTATTCTGCTAGTCTAGAGCCTCGACAATTATTAAACAGTAATATACAACAAATGGCATGAGGATTTGTCGTATAAACATATAATACACTGATTTTACAAAGTTTTACTCTACATTATCATTAATCAAAACCTTTAAAATAATATAGTTATGAAATCTTTACGCAACAAAGCCAGAAAAACCACATCTATAGATTCCAACATCAATACACGTTATTCACTTACCATGCACAAACTTTAAAATCACTTCCAACCCAACAAGCTTTCTGTTTAGTAGATCGTATTGCATGCCCCCAACGAGAGTTATTTGCGCCTTTCAGTGAGCCGCTAACTTCAGCCACACCAGGCTCAACGATATATACACCGATATCCATAATGTTGCGAACAAGAGGTTTATTCTTATTTAAGTTGGTTAGGTAAAATGAACCTCCTTCACTCGGATTAAAACTGCATTTTCCTTTAAATATAGTTTTACCCTGTTCATCAATCTGACATGTTACTATTTTAGGTGCTGCCATTGAATTTGTACTCAGGCTTAATACCCCAAAACTAACAAGTAAAGCTGCTATCGTTTTTTTCATTTTTTAAATCGCTTTATTTCATTTATTGATAATTACAATATTTTTGTTCACCAAATGGTTCATCATCCCCTAAACTGATAGCGGATACCTTTTGGTTTTTTAATTGCTTAGTGTTTACATCTCCACCCCAAGCATTAAAAATTAGATTGATTGAACCTTCGGGACCACTTCTCACCACATAATCAGCAATCATGCCCTCTCCCCACCCTTCATGGTAACAACCATATTTTAATTTTTTCTCAATCGTATTAAGGCTTTCTTTATTTAAGAAAATTTTTACACCATCTGTAGACAAGTAATCCGTAGCAACTTTTCCGCTTAAGGTTGCATTACTTAAACCGTATTGGTCAAAAGTAGCTACTAATCGATTGCCATTTTTCAGTTTCCAAATTGAGAAACCTTGTTCTTTCTGTGGCATACCCAATTTCTTTTTTAGAGTGCTTAAAGAATCTCCTACTGTAACTTTTACTCCATTTGCAAAAATGAAATCCTCTGCAAATACTCCAGTTGTTATTGTAAGTAAACTTACCAATAAAATAGATTTTGATACTTTCATCCGAACCTTCTTTTCTAACTATATTAATTCAATTGTTAAAAGCTTATACTTTTACACTCTGTGTTTTCCTCCAAACAAATACTCGCATATCCCGTATTTGTTGAAGGTTTATACTGCTGTGAAGATTTCGCTACATTAACTTCTGTATTCGTAGGAGTGTTATAACTTTGTTGTAATCCTACAAAAGACAGCAGATCCTCTGCCAATGCTTGTCCTAATTTTTGATAACCTGCCTCTGAAAAATGAACCCCATCTTTTCGACCTAAACCTTGATTAATCCAAGATTTCATCGAACATTCCCCCCCCATGGCTTGTTGCCAATTCCAATACAAAGTATGCTTTTGCTGTGCAACTTGGTACTGCACATTTTGAATCGCAGTTAATTTAATTGGTCTTATCCCACATTGACCCGCGATATTTTTTAAGCTTTCTGGTGCTGAAACAATCATAATGGCAGTATCAGGACTCGCTACACGAATCTGATCAACTTTCGAAATTAATAAATTTTTATACTTATCAACATCAATATTGTCGTTAAATGCTTCGTTTGTTCCATAAGCAATAATAATCAATTCAGGCGAGATGCTCTTTAAATTTTGCTGCCACCCCTCGTTCCAGCGATTCCAATATGATAATTCTGCTCCATTAATTCCTAATGCTGAAACAACAGCACCCCCACCATTTTGATTTTTTGCCCACCATCCCCCAATTGCTGATTGCTCTGCATTTGAAGCAGTGATGGTAAATGGTAGCTGTGCCACAAACTCGACTGTTTGCCAGGTATTGTTTTTGATTGGGGCTTCAATCTCAAATTGATGCCCTTGTGCATCTCGGCCCAAAAACTTACCATCCGTTGCAGCCTGCCTTAAATTTACTTTGATTTTTTGCGGAAGTTCACTTTGTTTTGATTTAATGGTTAAAGTTGCTCCATTAAACTTAGGGGTAGCGATTAAGCCCCCCAAGGTATAATTTTGATCTCGTTGCTGACGGCTCGAGATTGGCTCCCAACCATTGTTATCGTACCCATAACGGACTAAACGCTGCCCAGAAAAATACATAGGCATTCCCCAACCCATTCCACCGTTTCCTAACCGGTTTTGTAATTGAGCCCTTAACGTACCTGTCATTACATCAGCCGCTGTATGGGAATCACCGAATTGAACAATATGAACAGATTTATTTTTAAAAGCAGTCATTAATTGGTTGGTATTAGGATCATTAAAATTGGTCAAATTACTAGCATAAACTGGTGATCCGATCGTTAAAATGCAAAATACACCTAAATAAACTGACTTTTTAATCAACATAGACTTAACCTGTATTTTATTGAGTTTAATGAATAATTTTTAGATGGCTTGAAATAACTTGTGCAATCAGTTTCTGACCATCTGTTGAAAAATGGATTCCATCAGCACTACGCATTTTAATAGAATTTCCATTTTTAGTAACATATTCATTGTAAATATCGTTTTTTCCACCGAGTAATGGTCTGGTATCAATAAAAAATGCCTGATGCTTTTTCACTTCATCACTAATGACTCGATTTAAATATACCATCTGCTGATTCAACGAATCTTTTTTCATGTTTGGTGGACTCAACCACATCACACTAATTCGATTTTCTTTGGCTGTTTGAATAATTTGAGAAATGCGAGAACGATAGACAGTCTCCCATTCAGGCGATTGAAATTTAAGGTAACTTCCACCTTTAGGGTTTGGCATATCCCAAGGATCATTCGCTCCTAAAAACACGACTAAAACTTTAATTTGCTTATTTGCAGAAATAGTATCTTGAATTGTTTTAGGCCAATCGAAGAAGCTAGGGTACGACAAGCCTGTACTCTGTTTACTTAAATTAATGGTTTTAATATCAAATTTTTCTTGCAAATGCTTTTGCACGTGCGGTGCAACTCCCTGCATTAATGAGTCACCTGCAAAGAAAACTTGGTCAGTTTTGGTCAAGGTAAATTGGTCAAGTAAAGCTTGATGTGCCTTTGCTTGTTCTTCTTTCACTAATCTAATTTTTTCTTGTTTCTCAAGTTGTAGTAAGTATTGGCGATATTCTGGTGTATAAGCATAATGCTCATTGTATCGACTTATGATGACTGTATTCAATTGACCAATCATGGCTTTATCCAAGCCATGTTTCGTATATAGAAGATTGCCAATCTGCCCACCGAATGTCCATACTTCAAATTTATCTAACTTAGTTAAAGGACTTTCTCTATGGTAAGTCTGCTGAAAATAGGCATTGACTGAATTTTGCATAATCCAAATTGATAAAAATGCAAAAAAAACCAGGGTAACCAGAATAAAAATATAACTCTGAACATGATCATCAGCTGGACTAAATTCCTGAGCATTAATTTCATATTCAAGCTCTAGCAGTTTTGACTCATTAGAAATTTGCATATATAAATCCAGGAATTCCAGAGGGTGCACAAATGATAATAGTGATGAAAATAGCGAAGAGCGGTACTAGCAATGCATATCTTGGGATCTTTCGTTGATATGAACTTAAATTACTTAATGCCCGATAAACAAATGGGTAAATCACCCAGGCTATCGTTAATAAAGTAAGTAAATATAATGGGTTACTAGTCCACTGGACATTAATATAATTACTCAATAAGGCTCTAAATACTTGCAATGCCTCTTCGAAGGTTTTGGCTCTAAAAAAAACAAAGCAAAAACTAACAAAGGTGATTGTTAAAAATACGCTCGTGGTTTTACCTATCCAACTTGATTTTGCAAAAGCATCACGTGCATGTTTTATGTCTACTTTAAAGACCTTTTGATAGATTTTATCTGAGATATTAAGCAGTACTAATGCTAAGCCGTGTAACAATCCCCAGATAAAAAAATTCCATCCTGAACCATGCCATATACCTGATAACACCATTGCAATCACTAGATTTAATTGGGTTAGTGTGAAACCACCCCGGCTTCCCCCTAGCGGGATATAAATATGGTCTCGGATCCAGGTAGACAAACTGATATGCCATTTATCCCAAAAATCACGGATGTTGTGGGCAAGTAACGGAGCTCTAAAGTTTACAGGTAATCTAAAACCCAACAGCAGGCCAAAAGCGATCATCATTTCACTGTAGCCGGAGAAATCGAGAAATAGCTGCAAGGTATAACCATAAATTGCAGCCAATATTTCCAAGCTATGATATTGCATTGGATTAGCGAATACAGGATTTACCCATTGATCCGCAAGCCAACCTGCGATCCACCATTTTTTTATTAACGCTAAAACCAGAAGTATTAAAGCCAAGCTCGGTAATAAAATTTTACGGGGCTGATTCGTCGTTATCTGTGTACTCATTCCACAAGACTGGCCACTAATATCGGTCAACCCCTTTGCATTCTGAGCACGAGCGATAGGGCCGGCTGTTATAGTTACAAAGAATGAAAAATGCATTAAAAGTTGAATTAAATTAAATCTAGGGCAATCTATTTCATTCCTATAACGACTAACCAAATAACTAATCGCTTGGAATGAGTAATAGGAAATGCCTAAAGGTAAAATTAAATTTGCTGCCAATCCTGAATTGTCTAAATTAAGTTTATCTAAAGATTCAGAAACTATCGGTTTAAAAAAATCGTAATATTTAAAGACACTTAGCTGAATTAAGGTTATTACAATTCCAAAAATTAATAATTTTTTCTTAAGTAAAACATATCGATCCATTAATATCGATATTAAATAAACTATCAAACTAAAGATAAATAAAATAGTGATAGCTAACCCACCAGCCATCAAATAAACCAGCAAATAACTTGTAATAACTAGAATCAGATTCTGAATTTGAGGCTTATTCCTAAATACCCAATAAATACCAAAAAATAGAATGAACGACAATGCGAATTCTATAGATAAAAAAGAAAACATTTTTTATTCAGTTACATAAAATTACCTAAATATAACATATTTTTTTCAGAAAAAATTTATTAGATTTTATAATAAATACTTTATCTTAAGATAAGATAATTTTATTAAGCAATGTAGGTCACTGAAAATTAATTTTTTTATCCTATAAACGGCTTTGTTGCACAAACCTATCTGTAAAGGCTTATATAGCAATATAATTCTCAAATGAATAAGCCCGCACCTAAAACCTATCGCACAACCAATTGGTCTTCTTACAACCGAGCTTTGGTGAACCGAGGAAATATCTTGATCTGGTTTGACCCGACTACTCAATGGTATGCACAACCCAAAGGCAAACATGGTAGAAATCAAACTTATTCTGATGCGGCTATTCAATGCTCCCTTATGATCAAATCACTATTTCGACTCTCTTTACGCATGGTCACTGGCTTTGTTCAGAGCCTCACTAAACTTTGTAGATTAGATTGGAAAGCGCCAGATTATTCGACTATTTGTAGAAGACAAAAGCATATTGATATTGCAATTCGCTATCAAAAAAGTCGTGATGGTCTCCACCTACTCGTCGACTCTACTGGCTTGAAGTTTTTAGGTGAAGGTGAATGGAAACGTAAGAAACATCAGCCTGAATATCGTCGCCAATGGCGTAAACTTCACATTGGTATAGATGCTGAAACGCTGCAAATACGGGCCGTTCAGCTCACGACAAACAATGTCAGTGATTCACAAGTACTCGAGGATTTACTTGATCAAATTCCACTTGATGAGCAGATTGATTCTGTCTATACAGATGGTGCTTATGACACGAAACACTGCAGAAAAGTCATTTCAGATCGACAGGCACATGCGGTGATTCCGCCAAGAAAAAATGCGAAGCCCTGGAAAGACAAAAAGCTGAGATCTTTAGAAAGAAATGAATTGTTGAAAACGGTTAAATGCCTAGGTGCAAAATCAATAGGTACTTGGATACCCATTCTCTTTTAACTTGGATACTTTAATCAACGTATTCGTTAATTTTTGCAGTGTTCCTCAGTTGGCAATGTGAATACCATGCCACTCACCAACGAGCTAATGCGATTACTTTCAGCCTTACGTTGCTTGGTATTTACCGACAGGGCATATATGATCATTGTGTCCTGATACATTTTTTCAGGCTCAACTTTATAGTCAATTTCCGAAGCACAAACCATTTGCCTACTAACTTCGTGTGACGCTCTACGATAGACCTCTATAATGCTCTAATCAATGCAAGCTATAACCTAGATTTAGTTGAACAACGCTTAGTTCTTCTTGCCATTGTTGAGGCTAGGGAAAGTGGTAGAGGTATCAATGCCAATGACCCTTTAGAAGTGCATGCAGAGAGTTATATCAATCAGTTTAATGTCGCAAGACAAACCGCCTATCAAGCATTAAAAGATGCATGTAAAGACTTATTTGCTCGACAATTTAGCTATCAAGAAATAAATAAAAGAGGAAATGTTGAAAATGTATTAAGTCGTTGGGTGAGTGAAATTAGGTACATTGATGATGAAGCAACTGTAAAATTGATTTTCGCACCTGCGATTGTCCCTTTAATTACAAAGCTAGAAGAACAATTTACTAAATATGAATTACAACAAATCAGTAATTTAAGTAGTGCTTATGCTGTCCGTTTATATGAACTCTTAATCGCATGGCGTAGTACAGGACAAACACCATTTATTGAATTAGCAGAGTTTAGAAGAAAAATTGGTGTATTAGATGATGAATACACTCGTATGGGTAATTTTAAAGATCGTGTTCTCAATTTAGCTATTTCTCAAATTAATGAGCATACAGATATTAAAGTTAAGCTTGAACAACATAAGCGTGGTAGAAATATTTTTGGCTTTTCTTTTTCATTTAAGCAAAAGAAAAATACTCCTATCAATACCACCCAAAATCCAACTGATCTCTTTACCAAGCTTACGGATGCTCAACGCCATTTATTTGCCAAGAAACTTTCAGATCTTCCTGAGATGAGCAAATACTCTCATGGTACTGAAAGCTACCAACAATTCGCTATTCGTATTGCTGAGATGCTACAAGATCAAGAAAAATTTGAGGAGTTATTGCCATATCTCAGAAAATTAGGATATAAGGCGAAATAAAGTACATGTTCAGGTAACATGTTTTCTGAACATCCTTGTACATGAACAGAGGGATTGCATTGAACAGTACAAAGTTTAGCGTTATGGACGCAAGTAAAGCTTTTAAAAAATCAAGAACAACAATATATGAAGCTTTAAAAAATGGAGAATTATCAAGAGATAATGATGGTCTTATAGATCTTTCTGAACTAATTCGAGTTTATGGCAATCCTATAGGTGTTCAATCAAGTACACGTACTGAACACGTTCAGGAGAATGTACATGTACACGTTCATTCTGAGGTTGAAAACCTATTAAAAGAACAGATATCCCTACTCAAAAATCAATTAGATCTTGCTAATCAGCGAGAAAAGTCTTTGATGCAACATATCGAGGATCTTACTCATAGAATTGAGTTTAAGTGTACGCTTGAACCTCAAATTAATGAAGAAGTAGTGACTAATTCATCTGTTAAAAGCGATGAGATAACCACAAAAGAACCTGAACCTATGCAAGAACAGCCAATAGAAAACCCACGCATACCAGTCCCCGAACATATCGAGCCTGAACCGAAGAAAAGGGGCTTTCTGAGTCGTTTTTTCTTGCCGAATGGCTGAGGGCATTATTGATTATGGCTAATCAAACTTGTGGAACAATGGTTAAATACTAGGCGTGGAACGTGAAGAATCCATAAAAAAGCCTAGTTTGAACAAACTAGGCTTTTTTATGGATTGCAACTCATTGAAATAAAATAATTAATACAGTCGATTTCGCATAAGCTGTATTATGTTAATTTTAGCTTTACTAAAACTATTTTTTGAGAACTAGGCTGTTATCCGACATAGACACCAACATATTCTATAAATATCTATAAGAATAAGTAATAGACAGATATTTCTTCCAAACTCACAAATCCGTATCTAATTTATTTCGATAAAATCAGCTGGATTAAAGCATTTAATGAATGTTCATAAATATTTTTTTTTGAAAGTCGATTCATTAAAAGAGCCCCTTTAATGGTCGAATTTACCATAAGAGCTAATTCGTAATTACTTACTTTAGTTATCATTGAAATATTTTCATCCAAATCATTTTTAAAAATATGTTCAATAATTCTTAACTCACTTTCAACTAATTGAAAGACTGCGCTCTGTAAAGTTTCAGAGAAGCTATCAGTTTCTGTAAGCATTGAATGAATACCGCACATTTCTTTTTTTTCAGCACATTGTATAAAAAAATTACGATATTCAAACAACTTGGCTTCTATAGAAGCATGAGAATTTATACGGGTCTCTAGTTCTAAAAGCTGATTCAATTTAAAATGACAATAGGCAATTCCCAAATCCGTCTTACTAGGAAAATGATAATGAATACTCGCCTTTTTGATCCCAATTTCATTAGCTAAATCAGAATAGCTAAAAGCATTAAAACCAACTTTTTGAATATATTTGTTCGCCAATTCTAAGATTTGATTATACGTTGAAATAGTCATTCTCCTTAATTATAATAATTTATTATGATAAATAAGTTTTAAATCAAATTTTAACAGGACTAAACCAGCACCAACTAACAGTACATCTTTAATAATAAAACTATCTATATGACCTAATTGTGGAATAATACTAAGCGTTGTTATACCAGTCAAGATAACTAAAAGGTCACCAATTAAGCCAATTTTAGGTTTAAAAAAACCAATTATTAACGCAATAAATGTAATATTTTCCACAACACCTAGGAAATAACTTGCACCATAATGACCAAAGAGCGTATATAGAATACTTAACCAAGATTTTGATAGTATTGGTTGGCTTTGTTGCACAAACCTATCTGTAAAGGGTTTTTCAGCGATATAATTTTCAAATGAAGAAGCCTACACACAAAATCTACCGCACAACCAATTGGCCCGCATATAACCGAGCACTCATGAGTCGCGGAAATATTGCCATTTGGTTTGATCCTGCTACGCAATGGTATGCGCCATCAAAAGGCAAACAAGGGCGAAATCAAACCTACTCCGACGCAGCTATCCAATGCTGCTTAATGATTAAATCCTTATTTCGTCTGTCTTTACGTATGGTTACTGGCTTTGTGCAAAGTCTGATTAAACTTTGCGGATTAAATTGGATAGCTCCAGATTACACCACGCTTTGTAGAAGACAAAAGCATATTGATATTGTAATCAGCTACCAAAAAAGTAGCGATGGGCTGCATCTACTCATGGACTCTACAGGCATGAAGTTTCTAGGTGAGGGCGAATGGAAACGCAAGAAACATGGACCTGAATATCGTCGCCAATGGCGTAAACTTCATATTGGTATAGATGCTAAAACCCTACAAATACGAGCAGTTCAGCTTACAACCAATAATGTCAGTGATTCACAGGTGCTTGGTGATTTACTTAATCAGATTCCACAAGATGAGCGGATTGACTCTGTTTATACCGATGGAGCTTATGACACCAAGCAATGCCGTCAGGTCATTGCAGATCGGCAAGCGCATGCGGTGATTCCACCTAGAAAAAATGCGAAACCATGGAAAGATACAAAGAGTAGCTCGCTAGAGCGAAATGAATTACTTCGAACAATTAAACGTTTAGGCAGGACACTATGGAAAAAATGGTCAGGCTATCATCGGCGAAGTTTGGTTGAAACTAAGATGCATTGCATCAAATTATTAGGAGATAAACTCAGCGCAAGGAGTTTTGATAGCCAAGTGAATGAAATCCATGCACGTGTAGCAGTCCTTAACAGATTTACGGAATTAGGTCGACCACTTACCCAAGTTACGCCTTAAATTTGGCTCAATTAGGGGCGCTTTGCATTTCAAATCTTTGTGCAACAAAGCCCAATTTACAATATTGACAATCTACCTATTAATAGGTAGATTTGATTTAAACAAAACCCAGTTTAATCAAAATTAAGGAATAAATAATGGAAACTAAACTCTTCTTACATGACCAATTGGTATCAATGTTATTAATAACTTCATTATATAGAGACTGTGTTATATAAAATTTTTATTTTAAAATAGTGGGAGATTTTTGATATGTTTAACTATTTAAAGGAAAAAAACTTTATTATTGCTGAAAAAAACAAAGGGGAATTTAATTTTATCTCATTATTAAGATGGTCTCTTGTAATTATATTTATATGGTTTGGAGGGATGAAATTTACACATTATGAAGCAATTGGAATAGCTCCATTTATTGAAAATAGCCCAATTGTTAGTTGGTTGCATAATCTATTTGGTATTCAAGGAGCTAGCTACTTTTTGGGTTGCATGGAGTTACTAACTGCATTTATTTTATTACTTGGTGCATTTAAGCCAATTTTATCTGCATTAGGTGGTTTAATGTCTGCAATAACATTTTTAATTACTCTAACATTTATGCTTACAACACCAGGTGTGATAGAACCGTCTGCTGGAGGTTTTCCTGCTCTTTCTGGTGCTCCAGGGCAATTCTTATTAAAAGATCTAGTTTTATTAGCTGCTTCATTGTGCATTTTAAAGGCATCAATAAATCGAAGAAATCCTTATTAATTTTATGAGTTAATAAAATTATATTCAAAATCAATTAATAATGAAAAGGCTATTTTATGACGTATAAGAAAACAATTGAGAGTATTGATAAATTAAATGTAGATCAATATCGTGTGACACAAAATAATGGCACAGAACGTCCATTTGAAGGTGAATATGATAAGCACTTTTTACCTGGTATTTATGTTGATATTGTGTCTGGTGAGCCATTATTTTCCTCAACAAAAAAATATAACTCAGGTTGTGGTTGGCCTGCTTTTTCTAAACCTATAGAAAATGTTACTGAGCATGCTGACTTTTCACATGGAATGCGTCGTGTTGAGGTTCGCTCAAAACACGCAAATAGCCATCTAGGTCATGTCTTTACAGACGGACCTCAATCTGATGGTGGGCTTCGTTATTGTATTAATTCTGCGGCTTTACGTTTTATTCCTTTGCTAGAAATGGAAAGACAGGGTTATGCTGATTATATAAAATATGTGGAGGTAAATACCTAATGGAACGTGCAATATTAGCTGGTGGTTGCTTTTGGGGGCTGCAAGATTTGATTCGTAAATTACCAGGTGTTGAACATACACGCGTAGGTTATACAAGTGGTGATATTGCCAATGCAACTTACCGTAACCATGGTACACATGCCGAAGCAATTGAAATCATATTTCATTCAAATATAATTAGTTACCGTAAATTACTTGAATTTTTTTTCCAAATTCATGATCCAAGTACGCTAAACCGTCAAGGTAATGATATTGGGACAAGTTACCGCTCGGGAATTTACTACACTACTGAAGAACAACATCAAATTGCATTAAAGACCATTCAAGATGTAAATTCTTCTGGGATTTGGCCAGGTAAGGTGCGAACAGAAGTAAAGGCGGCAAGTGATTTTTGGGAAGCTGAGCCAGAACACCAAGATTACTTAGAGCGATACCCCACTGGATATACTTGCCACAGAGTCCGTCCTGATTGGGTTTTGCCTTAACTATGATTTTTTAATGCAACAGAACCTTCTAGATGCACATCCAAGCCTAATCAAAAAACCCCGACATCCTGTCGGGGTTTTTTGATTAGGCTGTTAAGCATGACTCCTGTCTTACTTCACGATCCTGGTGCGCTGATTTCTTATTGTTATCTGGAACATCCTGTTCTCAATGAGTTCATGATAAGAAATTGAACTGAGTATGGCTATTAGTGAATTTCCTGAATGGCTGGACGCCAGAGCGTACATAAACATATCCTCAAATTATCCCAAGAATTGTCCGCAGAAATTGGTGATTATTTCTGAATTGTGACCATTAATAAATCAGGAAAAAATGCTAGAAAGAATGTTTTTCGATCAATTGTATTGGGGAAAGATGACAAACTTGCTTAAAAAGCAGCCGACTTGTTTCTGAGTCGGCATTTTGGTGTTTTTTCAGGGTGGCGAATTTTTTTTAAATGTATGAGGCTTTGTTGCACAAAGATTTAAAAAATAAAATACCCTCCCTAGACATCTTCTGTGATCAATGGAATCACCAGTATCCCAAAATTGGAGAATCCTGGCGGGTCAATTGGGAAAATATCCGAACGATCTTTAGCTATCCAGCCGAAATACGTCATGCAATTTATACAACAAATGCGATTGAGTCGTTGAATAGCGTAATACGCCATTCAACGAAGAAGAGGAAAATCTTCTCATCTGATGACTCAGTAAAGAAGGTCATTTACTTAGCAACATCAAATGCTGCGAAGAAATGGACGATGCCAATTCAAAATTGGCGTTTAGCAATGAATTGGTTTACGATTCAGTTCGATGATCGATTAAAAGATCATTTATAAAAAATGGAACTTACACAAAATAATTTACAGGCTCGTGGAAGACATTTTAAATGGTTTTTCGCATAGACATTTTAATTGGTGAATAACAATGACTGTTTTTAGTTAGTGGCAATCTGTGACAAAAATACACTAAGGATTTGTTTTTGATACATTTTATTAAAAAATGTGTATCAATGTGGCAAGCCTATAATATAGATAAAAACAGTGAAACCCTTATCAGATAAGGGTTTCGTTGCATCCTAATAAGGTGCGTATGGTGTGTATCAAAAAGATGGCGATTTTTGATCAATTCAAGTGACCTAAAAAATAATAAAACCCACAAAATTCAATGAAATTTGAATTTTGAGAGCGTCAACTAATCATATTTAGCAAAAATTAGGCATTTATTATGCAAATCTTATGCAAAAATTAGGCAAATATTTAGCAGAAATTTAGCAATTTTAAATATCTAAACTTCAAAAATAGCTTTTATCCAAAAGCTTTAACAAAGAAATTCCATAGGACAAGATCAACATTGAGCAATAGCGAATTGTTATCGGTAATGTAGTCGTTCACCTTGCGTGTACTATTACATTACACATCTTGCCTCATCGTACAAATTCTAGTTTGCGTATATTTGCCTTTATTTGCTACATACCAAACACTAGGATTTGCCTTAATTTGATCTTATTTGCTGATTTTTGCTTTTAGTTGCGTTTTTTTGATAAAACCATTTGCTTTAATTTGATGAAATTTGCTCTTTTTTGATAAAAAAACACCAAAATAAATACCATTTAAGCTCTTACAGGCTTATTTAGGGTTCAATCGTCTCCACTCTGCCATGAGTGCAGCATCTTCTTGTTCAAAGGTCGTTTCACCATTCAAGATGCGCTGTTGTCTTGCTTCATCAGCTTCTCGACAGGCATCAATCACTTCTTGGGAAAATTCGTGATCTACGATTCCCTCTGAGCTTCTAAAAATCTCTTTTAATCGTTCTTTTTCTGCTTCATTCATAAATACAGATCCTCTTTGTTTTGTGCTTATTTAAATAACTCGCTATGCGTTCCAGTACGCACAAAAACCACCATCTCAAACTTAGAGAGTGGCTCGATGCGATAAATCAGCAGAAAATCACCACCGACATGAAGTTCACGGCAGTTTTTCCATTGGTTACCATTTAGCGCATGATCAACCCATTCAGCACCTAAAGGCTCATCATTGGCGATAATCAGCATCATGACCTGTTTAAGCTTCCCCATATCATAACGACCACTACGAGAAAGCCTTTGCCAATCTGCTAAGAACTCTTTGGTATAGTCCGATGATCGAGGTAAAACGGCCCGTTTATCTTTAGCTGTTTTTTTCGAGGTCATTAAACAAGTCTTCTACAGTTTCAAAACGGGCTTTCTTTGCTTGAATAAGTGCATCAGCTTCATTCATAGCAGCTACAGTTGTGGTATTGGGTACACGTACATCGAATGGAATAGCCTGTTCAGCCACGACACGAGTTAAAAAGATCCGTACAGCATCAGAAACAGACATCCCCATTGATTTCAAAGCCTGCTGTGCCTGTAACTTTGTTTCATCATCAATTCGAACGTGTAGCATTGAGGTTTGAGAAGTCATATCTTCACCTAAACGTTATGTGACTCAATTGAGATACAATATAGCATATTACCGCCTGAATATTTTAAATAAAAGGATATTTCGATTTATTGATAAAACAGAAAAATTAGGCCAATAAAAAAATATCGCATTTAAACGCTATATTTTCACCATAGAGAGGCGATCTCAAACTTAAACATAAATAGTACCTAAAAACAAAAAAGTCTCTCTAAACTCAAATAGAAGCAAATGACACAACACTAATAAGCCACTAAGAAGACATAAACCAAGCGAGTGTCTACGAGCGACATCACCAAAATTCGCGCCTAGACTTTCTGAAAAACAGTTTTTTAGGCTGTGAAGCCAAAATAAGCGTAAATCACATGCAGAAAATGGAGCCTAGATCGAGCGAAGCGAGTAAAAAAGCTTTATGAGCGAAGCGAATTCCGAGTGCTTTTGCTTTTTCTTAAATTCACGGGAATATTTACCAAAAAATTGCCCCTCGAATCGAGCGAAAGCGAGATTCAATAGAGTTTGAGCGTAGCGAAAACCAAGGGTAATTTTTCAAATGAAAGGCTTTTAATTATTTTAAGACTTTTAAATGCTTTTAGAATCGATGAAAGCCTTATATAGCAATACTTACAGACTATATATGACTACGTTTACCTACCAATATGACTACGTTTACCTACCAATAATCTACAGTATATATTTTGTAGATTTAACTACGTTTACCTTGCATTAATCTACATAATATTTTATATAGATTACCCCAATCTCAACTTTTTAAGTGATTGAAATAAAAAGGACATAACCCTATTTTAGTTTCCACCAAGAAATTAAAGCAAAGTTATGTCCATTGAAGAATTTATCATTTTTGTCTATGTAATCATAGAAGAACTTTATCCCATTGTTGTTACTCAGCCCCTGAGAACTCGTGGTTTTCCGCCTGCTGTTACTGATGCAGAAATCATCACTATGCAAATAGTAGGTGAATTTCTTGGTTTAGATACAGACAAAAATATTTGGATGTATTTCAAAAACAATTGGTTAGAATGGTTTCCAAAATTAGGATCTTATCCCAATTTCTGTAAACATTGTGCAAACCTGTGGCATGTCAGTCAATCCATTATGGCACAGCTCATTCAGCGTTATGGTTCAGATAACATTCACTTTATTGATGGCTTCCCACTCCCTGTCTGTAGTTATACCAGAGCGAGAAAGCATAAAAACTTTAAAGAATACGCAGGTTTTAGTTATTGTGCTGCAAAACAAGAAAAATATTATGGTTTCAAAGCTCATATCGTCATTAATCTTTCAGGCATGATTTCGGGTTATACCTTTGCACCTGCTCATTGTGATGAGCGAGATGTTGCACCTGAAATTACGAATGATATTTACGGTTTACTGGGAGCAGATAAGGGCTATTTAAGACCAGAATTGAAACGATATTATGAATATCAGGGTATTGACTTACAAACACCCTTTAGAAAAAACATGATAGATTTCAGACCTAAAGAGACACTGCAAATACTGATGAAAGCCAGAAGAAAGATTGAAACAGTGATTGGTCAATTAACAGATCGCTTTCACATTCAGAAAGTGAGGGCAAAAGATCTATGGCATTTAACCCACCGCATAACTCGTAAAATTCTGTCGCATACAATTTGTGTGGTGCTAAATAAAAAGCTTGGTCATTCACCAATTCAATTCGAAAATCTTATTTTAAGTTGAGATTGGCGTATAGATTTATATTCATAAATAATAAAGTAGACAAATATTATGCGAGATCTAGTTGTTAAAGATAAAGAGGTGGTCCCACATGTTTGAACAACTAAAAGCTTATTTATAAGTGATACTCTGCTCTAGTTAAGCTACCTTATTTTGTTGTGGTAGCTGGTCATAGTAAAACTCATCTGGAGTCATTTTGTCCAGACTCGAATGAGGTCGTTTCAAATTATAAAATTCAAAATATGCGTTTAATTGCTTCTTCGCATCCAAAACATTGCTGTAGGCTTTGAGATACACCTCTTCATATTTAACGCTCCGCCATAATCGTTCAACCATCACATTATCAACCCATCGACCTTTACCATCCATACTGATTTGAATGCCATTTGATTTCAATACATCAATAAATGCATCACTGGTAAACTGACTGCCTTGGTCTGTATTAAATATTTCAGGTCGACCATATTTTTCAATAGCTTCATTTAATGTTTCTATGCAAAATGTAACCTCCATACTAATCGATACTCTATGCGCAAGTACCTTGCGGCTATGCCAATCAATCACAGCACATAAATAAACAAAGCCTTTTGCCATAGGGATATACGTTATATCCGTAGACCACACTTGATTACTGCGCTGAATAGCCAATCCTTTGAGCAGATATGGATATTTGCGGTGAGCTTGATTAGCCTGGCTTAAATTTGGTTTGCAATATAACGCATTAATGCCCATTTTCTTCATTAAAGTACGTGTATGACGTCGTCCTATATGATGTCCTTGACGATTCAACAAATCACGCATCATCCGGCTACCTGCAAAAGGGTATTGCATATGTAACTCATCCATACACCGCATCAGCTTCAGATCTGATGCACTCACAGGTTTTGGGCGATAGTAATAACAACCACGGGAGACTTTCAGCAGCTGAGCTTGCTTAGATACTGAAATCTGAAGTGAGTCATCGATTAACTTTTGTGGTTGAAGCGGCCCAGTTTCTTCAACACACCTTCTAAAAAATCAATTTCTAATGCCTGCTCACCGATTTTTGCATGTAGTTTTTTTAGATCGATGGGTGGTTCTGTTGGAGCTTTTGATTGATCGAAAGCTTGCGAGGAAGCTGAAATCAGTTGATTTTTCCAGTCGATAATTTGGTTTTGATGAACATCAAATTCAGCACTCAATTCAGCAAGTGTTTTTTCTGCTTTAATCGCAGCAAGTGCTACCTTAGCTTTAAAATCATTTGAATGATTTCTTCTTGGTCTACGTGCCATAAAATACTCCATATATTGATGTTTATAACATCATTTGGGGAGCAAAATATCACTTATAAGTGTTGTTCAAATTTCCTGATCCACCTCTCGATCTTCACTAGCCAAAGTCAGCTTTCTTCGTAATTCTTTTGCATACTGCATATATACGCTAACAAATTCAGGGTTATTCCCATATTTGAGCTTTATGTATTCCTCAATATCATCACGCACACCATTACTATTTGCATCAATCCCACCAATAGTTTTTGTTTTATCTTCATTTTTTAGGAATTTTGATGTTCTCACTTCTTTTAGTGAGTTCTGAATACTTGGATTAAGAAGCGAGGAACAGCCCATTAAAAGTATACCTAAGCAACTCAGTGCAATAACCGTTTTTTTCATATTAATCATTTTCCTTTTCTCTTTTAAATTTCATTTTAGATACAAAGAGTGCCTAATTAAAAGAAGAATCTATGTCCACTACAATGCACCATTAAGTGTCCATTTAGACAAGAATATGCACCTAGGAAGAGCAATTTGGAAAAAGTGGTCTGGGTATCATCGCCGAAGCTTGGTAGAAACCAAGATGCATTGCATCAAATTATTGGGAGATAAACTCAGTGCACGGAGTTTTCAAAGCCAGGTGAATGAGATTCATGCACGTGTGGCAGTATTAAATAAATTTATGGAATTAGGCCGAGCTCATACCCAAGTTGTCACTTAAATTTGAGTCGCTTAGGGTAGTTCTATTTTTTAAATCTTTGTGCAACAAAGCCTGTTGCACTTATCATTATTGTTTTATGTGTTGGAACATCCTGTTCTCTATGTTCCCATCATATGAAAAATCCCCATACTGACATAGACGCAATGGTCCCTAATTCATGTCAGCTTTGGCTTACAAGATTGCTCAAAACTTACCCCAAGGTTTATCCGCAAAAATTGTGGATTGTTTTTAGTCTAAAAGCCTTATAGAGTGTATGTGATTCTTGTTTTTGAGTGTTTTTTGAGCAAACGTGTTGGCAAGAACTATCAAAACCGCTCAATAAAAAGTCGACTTGTTTCAAAGTCGGCTTTTTACGGATTTTAGGGTTGAGTGTGAAATTTTAAGCCATTGATTTTTATATTAATATACAAGTGTATTGCGTATAACAACCATTATGTTAAATGGATGGTGAATTGGTGGAAAATTCCTGTTTTTATAATTGCGAATAAGAGATTTTATGTTAAATCATATATGTATATTAACAAATAATACTTTATATTAGACTTCCTTCATAAATCATTTTTCAATCAATTTAATTGTTTATCTTTCACCCAATCTAAATTGTATATGCCAGCAAGTAAATTAAACCGCAGGTTTAATCTTTTACGACGATTTCTATATACACAAGATAAAATCTTAAAACATTTCATCCTTCCAAATACATGCTCTACTTGAATTCGTCTACGACCAATCTCTCTATTTAACTTTTTTAATTCAGAATCTAATTTTTCAGTTTTCTTTGCTTTAGATGGCATGAGGCATCCAAAACCCAATTTCTTTATCCCTAAATACCCCTTATCAACGATAAAAAAGGGCTTAAATTTTAATTTCCTCATACTTTTTTTAAATATTTTAAAATCATGCATGCTTCCATGACTTCCACATACACTCAGTATTTCACCTGTTGTATAGTGCATAGATAGCTGAAATTTAAAGGTATGTCGCTTTTTTTTACCGCTATACCATTTCTTCTGTTTTTTTTGGACGTTGAACTAATATTTCAGTTGCATCAATCACAACAACTTCCCAATCCACTTCATCTCGATTAGGAAGTTGTTTTGACAAGTTAAATTTTCCAGAACGGATTAAGGTATCTTCAATAACACGTGTGATACGAATTGCACTCGTTTCAGATACACCGTAACTCATACCAAGATGGAAAAATGTTCGATATTCTCTCCAATATTCTATACATAAGAGCAAACGATCTTCCAACGGTAATTTATGCGGTCGTCCTTTACCAATATGACGAGGTAACTGCTTATTTAGCTCGGCCAACATGAGGTTAAATGTAGCCCAACTAACACCAGTAAGCCTACGAAACTTAACGTCTGATAATTTTTGAATATCTTTGAATTTCATCCAAGGATTATCTCTTGAATTAAATAATTTTGCTGATTAATTTAAGATCAAATAAATTGTACGTTTTTTGATTTATGACGGAAGTCTATTCATCCACATCCAGTAAATCTAATAGCCACGATAACTAAAATTATTTTCTTCAATTCCATCTGGATTAGTTCTTAAATATCCATCAACTTCGGTACCGTCACTCCGTGTATAGCCACTAACTTCGTGTACACCAGGACCTGAATCATAGTTTGAATAATTTTCTGCGTAGTCCATAATCTCGTTATAAGTACTTTCATTACCCTCACCATAACCATATCCACTACCATAACCACTATCAATATGAGAGTCCGTAACACCTCCATTCGTGTGAGAAGAAGCATAATAAGAATGCATATTTTTTTTAGGATTTAAAGAGTGACTTCTATAATCTTGATAGTTGTCAAAGTTATTGACGTATATTTTGTTGTCCATATAAGTTGCATAGAGTCTAGTTAGTAATGTAGGAATCTGTCCCTTTAAAGCCTCAGAAATTGAGTGTGATAATATTACTTCTGGAAATTTATAGGATCTATAGACATAGTTACCTATAAAAATAATATAAGATGTCGTTACTGTTAATATTGACCCAATAACAAATAAAAATAATTTATAAAAAAAGCTTTTATTCATACATATTATTACAAAACATGATATGGATATTGAAAATAGGCTTAAAGAGATCAAAAAAATTAAAAGAAAAAAAGAAATTGGGTCATCACCAAAGAAAAAATTAAAAGGATCTTTGTATAGAAGTAATAAAAAAGAAGCAATTAATAGATAGGTGAACCGTACCGGGTTTGTCGGAGACTTTTTATTTAAGTTAGGCCACCTGACCTAACGGGTTAATCTTATCATAGTACATTGCTTCAAACTCAAAAGGCGATACATAACCCAGTGCACTGTGTACACGCTTTTTATTGAACCAATCTACCCAGTTTAGTGTCGCAAGTTGTACATCTGCTAAACCTTGCCAATCTGCTTTTAAATATTCAATCACCTCTGTTTTGTATAAGCCATTCACCGTTTCAGCCAGTGCATTATCGTATGAGTCACCAGTCGTACCGACTGATGCTCGTAAATTTGCAGCTTCTAAACGATTGGTATAGCGAATAGAAAGATATTGAACACCTCTATCGGAATGATGAATCACATTCTTTGGCATGCCTCGATCGTGTAATGCTTGCTCAAGTGCATCGAGCACCATATCTGTATTCATCCGTGTAGATACTTTCCATCCAACAATGGCTCGTGAGAACACATCAATAATAAAGGCGGTATAGACCCAGCCTGAATGAGTTTGAATATAGGGGTGAGTAGACCAAGGGAATCTCACCCTTAGCCCCTCGCAGAACCGGACGTGAACCTCTCAGCTCATCCGGCTCCCATTATCCAACCGATGGTAAACATCCCATTTTCCAGTGCACAAAGGCATTTGGAAAATCACGCGCAAGTCGCCCTAAGGCATATCTAGCCCGTCTTTTATGACGGGCCAAGTTTTTATACTTACGCCTCATCCAGCGTATAAGATAAGCATTCATGTGTTGCCAGATCGCTGACATTGCTGAACCATGGAATCGACCATAGTATTGCTGCCAACCTTGAAGAATTGGATTAAATATTGCAGATAAATCACTTAATTCGCGATTACACATCAGATGTAGATGCCATTTCCGAATAGTCTGTCGCATTGTTTTAAGTGCATCACGACTGACTGCAGGAGAGAAATTTACATAAACTCTTTTATACTTGTCCACAGCCTTACGGGGCCTAAACGTGTACCCGAGAAAAGTAAATTGAACATCTGGATATGTTTGGCGACGATTCACATCTTGGCAATAAACAATCTTTGTCTTATCTGGATGCAATTCGAGTCCACATTCACGAAATCGTGCACCAATCTTTTGTAAAACAAGTTTGGCTTGAGATAAACTTCGGCAATGAATTACTCCATCATCCGCATAGCGGCAGAATCTTACACTCGCAAGATTCTTGGTAATCCACATGTCAAAAGCATAATGCATAAATAAATTCGCCAATAAAGGACTCACAACACCACCTTGTGGTGTGCCGCGATTCCTTTCTAAAAGATGGCCATTTATGTGTTGCATTGGTGCTTTTAACCAACGTTGCACATATAAAAGAATCCATGGAATTTCACAGTGTTTCTTGAGTGCACGCATGAGTAAATCATGGTCGATGTTATCAAAGAGACCTTTGATATCAAATTCCACAACCCAGTCATAATCCCAACTTCGTCTCCTCACTATCGCAATTGCATCATGGGCAGAACGCCCCGGACGATATCCATATGAGTTTGGATGAAATAATGGATCAATTTTCGGCTCTAATAAGAGCTTAACTGCTGTTTGCGCGACTCGATCTGCAACTGTTGGAATACCTAGTATACGCACGCCACCTGACTTCTTTGGAATCGGAACAGCCTTAACTGGCGGTGGAAAATAACTGCCAGAACAAAGTCGATTCCATAGTTTGTATAGGTTGTTCTTTAAATGCTTTTCGAATTGCTCAATAGATTCATGATCAACGCCTGGAGCGCCACCATTCTCTTTGACTTTTTTAAATGCCTCCCAGATTAACGCTTTAGGAATGTTAAATGGTTTGGTCATAAAGTTTTGCTCCTCCTGCTTGCACAGTTGACAAATCCGTAGACCTGGATAATGCAACCCCTTCGCTCCATTACCATTACAGTAACTTCAACACTACTACGAGTTGCTCCGCCCCTTGGTGACGCATTGCTATTATCAGCCTTGCCTTTTGAGCTTGTGCCTTTCGCTTGACATCGCCACCGAAGGTTCCCGCAGTTCAACGTAAGAGCCTGAATTAGGATCGCGCTGCCTCTACGCCGGACACCGAATGGCCCGTAAGCAGGTAACGGCCAAACTAATCGCGGGGTAACTTCCATCCCCGGTTTTGATGTCATTTGAGTACTTTCGACACTTGAACGGCAGTTCACTGGTGTTCGCCTTCCTAATTCTTACCTGACATCTCTACGATGCCTTTTCCATAACGCTCACGACCGGGACTTTTGATCCAAGCCGCTTATGGTGGTTTGCTACCTGCTCCTGCAAGCCGATAGCGAGGGGCCATACCCTCATCTCTTACGCCGCTTGCTGCGGCACACTAAAGTCAGCAACCCACAAGTGATTAGGCTGATCAGCTCTAAAATTACGTTTCACTAAATCATCTGCCCGTTTTTGGTCATCTCGGCTACGGGTGGTTTGTTTGTTCTTACCACGCCAAACACCTTGTATACCTAGCTTTTGCATCAATCGAGCAACAGTACAGCGCGCAATAATATAGCCTTCACGTTTCAGTTTTTGCCAGACTTTACGTACACCATATCGACCTAAACTTTCCTTCCAAATTCGTTTAATTTGTTCAGCATGATGCTCATCATGTAGATCTCGTTTCGCTCGATGTTCTGGATTGTCAGCGAGATCTAAAGTCCGGTAATAGGTTGAAGCTGCAATCGGTAAAATTCTACAAATCGCTTCAACACCATATCGATCTTTATTGTTATGGATAAAATCCACCATTATTTGTGTGGGCGGTCGAGCTCCGCCTGGGCGAAAAAAGCGGCTGCTTTACGTAGAATCTCATTGGCGCGTTGCAGTTCTTTATTTTCGCGTTCGAGTTGTTTGATACGTTCTTGGTCTGAAAGCTGCTGTACTTTAACTGGATTTTGTTTATCTAAATATTTTTGATACCAAACACGTAGTGTTTCAGGAGTACAACCAATCTTAGGCGCAATTGCTGTGATTGCAGCCCAAGTAGAAGGATAATCTTTTTCAGATTCAATCAATAATTGAACCGCTCTTTCTCTGATTTCAGGGGTATATTTTAATTTTGTCATCGGGGTAGTCTCTCAGAATATTGACTCTCCGACAAACCCGGTACGGTTCAGTCAAGCCCTGCCCCAATGTGCTGTTGAAATTCAGAAACAACTTCACTGATATGCTCATCCGTCACGAGATCCTTTGGTGACCAGGCAATAACAACAGATGTATAGCAATATTTAAATGAAACACTCTCTGCAAGCGCAGAAAATGTGAATGGATCGCCTGCTAAAATCTCTACATCAGCTCGCCTATCACCGTTATGATCTAGCTCACCAATCAAATATGAAACTGCCAGCTTCGGATCACCAGTACCCACTGGTAAAAATTTGATAATCATGATGTAAGCTCAACTTTTTGCATTGAGCTTTCTACTTTTGAACTCTTATAAGCTGCACGTTTTACTGAAATCGTATATTGAGGGATTTCAGGTAAATATTTATGAATCTGTTGTTGTATATCTACTAGTACATCAAGACAGTCTATAAAAGAAAACTGTTGCATGACATCCATTTGATATCCGCAAATAATATTGAGCGAACGTGCAATCTGATTCACGTTATGCCCAATTCCTCCTAATTTTTTTAATAGCTGAGGATCAACCTCTGGAGCTGGACGACCAGTAATATTAAATTTTTCCCGCTTCCTCCGTCGAATTGGCAAATCGACATGAATATTGCTGACATCCGTTTCAACAAAAGTCTCATTTTCACTGCACAACCAACCTCGACGATCTAATTCACTCTTAATTAAATAGTGCGTGAAATCGGTAAATGTAAATTTGTTCTTTTCAAGATAGCTATCTAACCGTTTTGCCTGCTCATCAGTTAAACGAAACCTTTTTGTAATATCGCGTTTTGATTTTTTCATCATCCACCTCATATGAATTGAAGTTTTTTTGGGGTCTTAGGGGGTCGCCCCTAACAAGCCCTGTTGCGTACCAAATAATGAATTCGCAGAATTCGTTGTTTGTAGCTACAGGTAGGCTTGCTTGACTCCTTCTAAATTTTAGAGGGACTCTCCCTCACACTTTTGATGATAATCAAATGCGAAAAAACAGATCTTCAACCGTCCTGTTTCATTGAATTTTTATTAAAAAAGCTTTGAGCTGACTCAGAAAATCGAAGAATAAAAATAGATAAGATTGATACGAATCGAGCTGGATAAAGGCATTAATTGTTTTTAAGTCTAAAAATATGATGACATATAAGAAAATTTCCATTGATTCACCTTTTATTCGTCAAAAGCATTAAAAAGTGATATTAAGAATAAAATAGCGCTTAAAAAGAGATCTTCAAACCCAATAGAAAATAAATAAGATATTGATTTTATAGTTTTTTATTTATGTCATGTAACATCGTATTTTCTGCCGTGTAACGCACAAAATTTTGCTGTGTAACGCAATTAAAAAAATCAAGAAAATGGATGAAACGGACAATTTTTTGCTGTGTAACGTACAGTTTTGAACTAAGTCACACTATTTTAAAATTAAAAATTTATTTTTCATTTTAATAGAAAAATAATCTTAATATTTGCCCTAGCAGAAGATAAATATCAAGAAATCTTACTCAGCAATCAATCCATACAGCTTAAATAGCCCAAAGCACTTTTTTTAGATAAATTTAAAAAAAATTAAATAAAATCAATATAAGTTATTGATTTTAAACATTATACAACTTTCTTGATGTAAAAAAAATTTTCCGTTTTTTTGAGTTAATTTAAATGAGTTAATCCGCTGTATGCTGAGAGCACATTTGAGCAGACAGTGATTTTTATTGAAATGATGTAGAAGCATCACCGGAAAACGTAATTTTAAGTTTAAGAGAAATTCCATAATGGTTTTAACAATTGCACAAACTCAAAAATTGCTCAAAATCGGACGCTCAACTGTATATCGCATGTTTGAACGTGGTGAACTTGAACGAGTTGAATTCGGCAGATCCGTCCGCGTAAAGCTACCAAAGAATTTGGCAGAAGCCTACAAAGAACAAATCTATGCCCTCAATTGAGGGCTTTTTCTTTTAATGTATCCAAATAATCCGACCACGCCTGCATCATCACTTTACGTTCATCTAAATACTTGGTCCTATTATATGCACGTCCATGCATATCACGCACTTGATGCCCAAGCTGCTGCTCAATACGCTCAATCGGAAATCTTAAAACTTCATCCAACAAAGTGCGAGCCGTAGCACGAAAACCATGCCCCGTGGTTTCACCATTTTCCCAACCTAAATTTTTCAAAGCTTTATTCATGGTACTTTCAGACAAAACAGGCGAATCACCCTGATATGTCGCAAAACAATATTCATTATTGCCAGTAATCATATTCAATTCTTTAAAAAGTTTTAAAATCTGTTGTGAAAGCGGAACAATCAACTGTGTCCCCATTTTTGTTTCTGTTTTTGCCGGTGTAAAGGACCATGTGGCATTATCTAAGTCCACATCCGACCATTTTGCAAAACGCAAATCACTAGGGCGCACAAAGATATGCGGCAAAATCCGCAATGCATAACACGTGATGATTGAACCGCGTTTCATGTATTTATCAACAGCAACCAATAGCTGTCCAAGCAATGATGGATCTGTCACTGCGGGATGATGAATTTTATGGTGTGGCTGTAATAAACCCTGAATATCTAAGGCAACATTCCGATCACATAGACCGAGCACTAAACCATAACGGAACACTTGCCCTGCCTTTGAACGCATTCGACGTGCCGTTTCAGTCTTGCCCTGCTGCTCATAGATTTGACAAACATCTAACAAATTACGTGCAGTAATTTCATGAATCGGTTTATGACCAATCGCATCAAACAAATAGCGATAGATAAACTGATTACGATGCATTGTGGATTCAGCCAGTTTTTCAGTCTTCATGAATTCACGTGCGACCGCTTCAAACGTATTATTTTGTGCGAATCGGGCTTGCTCTTCTAATTCCCGCTTTCGAGCTGCAGGATCAACACCATGCATTAAAAGTTCACGATACTCTTCGCGCAGCTTTCGTGCATCCGCAAGCGTCAATTCAGGATAGATACCTAAACCGATCGTCGTGCGTTTTTTTGAAATAGGTTTGAAATAATCAAAGCGCCAATAAATGCCGCCCTTTTTATCAATCAAGAGAAAAAGGCCACTACCATCCGACAGGCGCACCGCTTTATCTGGTGACTTTTTATGCTTAGAAATTTCAGATTTAATCTTTGTGTCAGTAAGACTTACAACAGTTCTAGCCATGTTTAGAAGTACATTTTTAAGTATCACCACGGTGTACTACTAAAAGTACTGCTAAAAATGCGGTATATAGCGTTACATAGTGGTATAAGGTGAAACAAACTAAACAACAATATACAGTATTTATAATAGTTTGTGGTTGTTTTGATGCATGGTAAAATATAGATTTGGTGCGCTCAGCGGGACTCGAACCCACGCCACAGGCTTCGGAGACCTGTACTCTATCCAGTTGAGCTATGAGCGCGCGAGCACATCATATCAAAAAAAATCACAAGGTAAAGCATCTATATAGCTTAGAGTGATTTTCCTGCTTATGCTTTATACAATGTTCCATATCTGCAACACAGAATTGCGAGTAGATTACTTGGTTTATTAGGCATAATCGCTCACAATAGTACCATTATTAATCATTCGAGAATTTCATGACTGATGCATTGACGTTAAGAGATTTGTCCAAAACCTATAAAAATGGGTTTCAGGCTTTAAAAGGCATCGATTTAACTGTTCCTGAAGGTGAGTTTTATGCCCTTCTTGGACCCAATGGTGCAGGCAAATCTACAACGATTGGTATTATCAGCTCATTGACCAAGAAAACCTCAGGCACTGTCGAAATCTTTGGACATAATCTCGATACACACCCCTCTCAAGCGAAACAGTGCTTAGGGGTTGTACCTCAAGAGTTTAACTTCGGTCAGTTTGAAAAAACCTTCGATATCTTAGTCACACAAGCGGGCTATTATGGTATTCCTAAAAAAATTGCGGAAGTTCGTGCCGAAGAATATTTAGAAAAACTCGGCTTATGGGAAAAACGCGGTGTTCAAGCCCGTATGCTTTCAGGCGGTATGAAACGCCGCCTGATGATTGCCCGTGCCATGATGCATGAACCGAAACTCCTTATTTTAGATGAACCCACAGCAGGAGTTGATATTGAGCTACGTCGTTCGATGTGGGACTTCCTCACAGAAATGAACAATAAAGGCACATCGATCATTTTAACCACACACTATTTAGAAGAAGCGGAAATGCTGTGTCGTCGAATTGCCATTATTGACCGTGGTGTCATTAAAGAAGACACCAGCATGAAAAATTTCCTCAATCAACTGAATGAAGAAACCTTTATTTTTGATTTGGCCACACCGATAGAACCGATTCATATCGACATCATTGGGGTTCGTTTCCATTTAGTCGATACAGTGACTTTAGAAGTGACCATGGATAGAGCGCATACTCTCAATGACTTATTTCAATTGCTCGAATCGCAAGGAATCCAAGTCCGCAGTATGCGCAATAAATCCAACCGTTTAGAAGAACTGTTTGTGAAGATGGTCGAAAAAAATCTCGAAGGAACTACGCCATGAACTTAAATCAACTTAGCGTAGCTTTATATACTCTGGTGCATAAAGAAATTCGCCGCTTTATGCGCATCTGGCCGCAAACCTTACTTCCACCTGCCATTACCATGAGCTTGTACTTTGTGATATTTGGCAATTTGGTCGGTTCTCGTATTGGTGAGATGGGCGGTTTTAGCTATATGCAGTTCATCGTACCTGGACTAATTATGATGGCGGTGATTACCAACAGTTATGCTAACGTTTCTTCGAGCTTTTTTAGTGCCAAATTTCAAAAAAGTATTGAAGAGCTAATCATGAGTCCTGTACCTTTGCATGCCATTTTATGGGGCTTTGTCTTAGGTGGTGTCTGTCGCGGGGTCTTGGTCGGTATTATTGTGACAGCTATGAGTTTATTTTTTACTGACCTTTATATTACCAATTGGTTTGTTACCATTTACACCGTCTTAGTCACCTCGTTCTTATTTTCACTGGGTGGTTTTATCAATGCGGTGTATGCGAAATCTTTTGATGATATCTCCATCATCCCAACATTTGTGCTGACGCCTTTAACTTATTTAGGTGGCGTATTTTATGCCATTTCAGCACTCAGCCCTTTTTGGCAAAATTTATCGTTGATCAATCCGATTGTATATATGGTCAATGCTTTTCGTTTCGGTATCTTAGGTCATAGCGATGTTAACGTCGTCGTCTCCCTATCTGTTATGACCATATGCTGTGCAGTGCTTTATGGCATTGCTTACTATTTACTTTCTCGTGGTTCAGGAATGCGTGAATAATGAGTGTAGAACATTCTCTTTTGGGTAAAGACACCAATTACCCTACAACTTATCAACCCGATATTCTTTTTCCTATAGCCCGTGCCACAGCACGTGAGCACTATGCGCATGTTGAAGGTATTCAACAAGGTAAAGACTGGTGGCATGTTTTTGAAATTTCTTGGTTAAATCACCTTGGTGTTCCGCAAGTTGCCATTGGTCGCATCAGCCTACCGGCCACCTCGCCCAACCTCATTGAGTCAAAGTCATTAAAACTTTACTTTAATAGCATGAACTTTACTCAGTTTGAGTCTAAAGCTACGTTTAAAGAAACAGTCGAACAGGATTTATCGGCAGCGGCTGGCGCAGATGTGAATATTGATCTTTTTCATGTCGATGATGTGGAAATTAGTCAACCTGAAGGTATCTGTATTGATGAACTGACTCCGACCCAATTGGAAAATCATCCCAATGCAAATCTATTGGCATTAGATGATGCTGCGGAAGATGTTGAAGTACAGATTTACTCGCATTTACTCAGAAGTAACTGTCCAGTCACTGGACAACCTGATTGGGGCACGGTATTTATCCGATATAAAGGTAAAAAGCCTTGTTATAACAGTATACTGGCTTATATTATCTCTTATCGTCAGCACAACGGTTTCCACGAACAATGTGTGGAACAAATATTTGCCGATATTTGGCAAAATTTGAAACCTGAAAAGCTGATGGTGTACGCAGCTTATACACGTCGTGGTGGTTTAGACATTAACCCTTGTCGTGTGTCAGATGTGTCATGGATGCCCCGCCCAATTCGATTGGCGCGACAATAAAATAAAGAACATTGAGGTTAATACACGATGCCATTTTTTGGTTTTATTCCATCGACTGAACTTTTACAGACTATTCAAACTGCTCAGCAGAAGAAAGACTCAAGTGAGCCTTTATATCCACTTCGAGATAAAACAGCACTCCTCATCAATGATGAAATTATTGATGCCATTTTGACTGAGTTAGTTCGCCGTTTTCCACCGAGTGATAAACGTGACACAGCCGAGAAACTGGCTGGCTATATTAAGTCAACAGTTGCGGTTTTGTTGAAGCAGCTTTTAGGCAAATCATCGAATGATGTGGTTCAAGCATCGATTCAGTTTTCTGAAAAAAGTTTGTTTAAAGATGCTGAAGGTCAGTTCCGTGTGGGTGAAGCGTTAGATGCAAGCTTAGTGACCAGCCTCAAATATAACTATGCTGAAATTAAAGCAGGCAATGAAGTAGATAAAGCCGCGTTAACCGAACTGTATAAACAGTTTGCTGAAGCGACGGTACGCCACTTCATGAATGACTTTAATAAAACCCTCGATTTGGGCATGATTAAGCGTAAAGCGGCCGATATCGGTTCTGCAGCTGTCATTAAAGCAGTGCATATTGCTGCCAATAAAATCATCCCCAATTTAACCAAAGATGAACTTTTAGCTTTAGCTGAATATCACGACACCTTATTTCATGCTTAAGTACTAAAAGTTTTCGAGACTTTTCAGATCAAAATGACTCTATTTATGTAGGGTCATTTTGGTTTCTAAGCTGTGATTTCTTGCTCTTTATATAAAGCTATATAAAGTCCATATATAAGCTGAGACCAGATCTTTTTGTCATTGTCACTAGACCCTAAACACTACAATTTTAATTGCCTCTATATAAGGAAGACTTTTTATATCAGTCAATAAAACTTGACTTATATAGTCACGTAAATACTCTGCCTAAAAAACTGTACCATTTTGATTGATCTGTCCTTTATATAGGCTGAGTTTGTCTTTTTTTGTATACCTATTTGCCCGCTTCAGTACAGACAATGTTATCTTAAAGCCTATTCACGCTAGACTCCGTTCACAAGAATTTCGACATAACAGAAACGCGAACTATGGGCTTTACCCTATTCGCTTTGCTCCACTGCCAATAACGACTCTGGAAATTAGACTTCTATGTTAAATTTAAACTTTTATAACAAAGTTAAACGTTTACCTTTATTGATTGGCGCTTTGTCGATCACCAGTTTTTGCCAAGCCAACGATTTCGCTTCTCATCCTGACTATTTCAGCTTTAAACAAAAAACCATGCAAAATTATGGTCTGTCTGCTGAACAAGTCGATTGGGCGATGAATGGTTCTAAAAATGTACCCAACATCATCAACATTATGAACCGTCCTGGTGAAAGTAAACCATGGTACGAATATAAAACCAACTTTATGGCAGAAAGCACCATTCAACGAGGTGTCCGTTTTAAAGCCCAATATGCAGATACTTTAAACCGTGCCGAACAACAATTTGGTGTACCGCAATCAGTCATTCTCGGCATTTTAGGGGTAGAAACAGGTTTTGGGACGAACAAAGGTAATTTTGTCACCCGTGATGCCTTAGCAACTTTAGGTTTTGGTTACGAACGTCGTAAGCAATATTTCCAAGATGAACTCAGCGCCTTAATCGCATGGAGTTATAAAGATGGCGTGCCAACCAACTCAGTTGTAGGTTCGTATGCAGGTGCGGTGGGCTACCCACAATTTATGCCAAGCAATATTCCAAAGTTTGGTGTGGATTATGACGGCAATGGTCATGTCGATTTACGCAATTCAGCTGTCGATGCCATCGGCTCGATTGCCAACTATTTAGCAAATCATGGCTGGCAACGTAATCAGCCAATTGGATTCGCAGCACGTTATAGTGGCTCGAATCCTGAAGCGGTCATTGCCAAAGATTTAACTTTACCGACGCCTTATGGTGTTTTAAAAAATCAGGGCATTCAACCGACCAATCCGATTGTCAAAATCGATGATTTAGATATGGTGAATGTGATCCAACTACAGGAAAATTATGGGCAAAGTTATTACATCACTTACCCTAACTTTCAAGTGATTACGACCTATAACAAGAGCCGTATGTATGCGACTGCAGTGTGGCAATTAGGGGCTGAAATTGCTAGCCGATAGGGCTAGCTTTTTACTCAAGCTTGAGATGTCAATAAAAAAATATTTAAAAATGATGTAAATTTCGGCATTTTTCATACCTTGTTACAATATTGGTTATTTTTTAATCAAAAAATGTTCGGTTTATGTAGTTTTTATCATTATTTTAATTAAACACTAGACATGCTTATGACTGCATGAATATTATCCATTTCGTCAAATGTTGTTGCAAAAGTGAATTAACAGGCAAGTTTTTTTATCTTTCAACCACTTAGTTTAAAGAAAAAAGTATTGTCTTTTGGAGTTTATAAATGCAGTCTTCACTTAAATATATACTGGCCATTGCCTCGACCATCGCGCTGAGCCAATCGCAAGCAGAGATGGTTCAGTCATCATTTACCAATGATAACGATAACTCTCGCCTAGCTGCGCGTGTCTTGAATAAAGATGCTCAAGGCTTCAACTCACACTTCTCAAATTTAAATAGCCTTTCAATCACTGAACGTTCAGGCGATAAAATTCGTCGCGAAACAATCGCTGCAAAAATTGAGATCCCTGAAGAAGAGCCTTCAGTGATTGAAAAGTTAAATACTGTTGCATCAAATACAGTACGTAAGTTTAGTCAAACGGGCATGGCGTCTTGGTATGGTCGTCAGTTCCACGGTCGTAAAACAGCAAGCGGTGAAACATTCGATATGAATGCATTAACTGCAGCTCACCGTAGCTTGCCCCTAAACTGCTTTATTCGTGTAACGAATAAAGCTAATGGTAAAAGTGTTGTGGTTAAAGTAAATGACCGCGGCCCATTCCACGGTAACCGTGTACTCGATCTTTCTTATGGTGCTGCTAAGCAACTGGGTATTACCAATGCAGGTACTGCAAAAGTCAGCATTGAACGTATTGATGGACCAAACTCTTAAGATTCTTTCCTACAGCACGCATTTGACAGCAAAGCCACAGTAATGTGGCTTTTTTAATGGAGCCCATATTTACGTAACACTCAATAGATCGACCTCCAGCATTTGATTCCTTCCAGATGCTTAGTTTGAATAAGATGAAAAAATCACATCGATCTGATTTTTTGAAGTGAGTGCGCTCACATTTTTACAGCGGTGGAAGACTAGCAAAATTAAATATTTTCTCAGCTCATTCTTATCTGATCAAAGCCAATTTTTCTGCCTACCCTGAACTGTAGTTTTATGCATTGGTCAAATTAGAATGATTTTATGAATTACCTAGTAAATTAAGCGCCATTTTTGCGATATTAGATTCACTATTGCCCTGCTTGTTTTTGTATAATTAGGGCAGTTTTATGAACCAAAACTCAAAAGAAAACCTTGTTATTTCTTCAAAGTTCTCAAACCCCGCCTCATTTGCTCTATTTTCAACTTTTTTAGTTCCCCAATCAAAGCTACGCCAATTTGATAGACATAGAAAAAATCGCAAATGGTGAGCATTTAGGGCAACACAAATTTAAAAGCAATGAAAAAGATCGGGCTCTCGCACTTTTTCATGCTTTTTTCGGTATTTTATAGGCCTATTTGCTGATGAAATGCTAGAAATCGAATAACAGATTCAGACCGTAAAAAAATCCTAAACTCAGCAAAATACTGAGCAATAATTTTCTCGTCAAAAGAGTGGTTAACAGCGTAAAAATTGCACCATAAAAATAGCTATTTTCAAATATCCCTTTCCAGTGTCCACCTTCAAAAAAAACCAGTGGCAAACAAATCGAAACCATAAGGCAAGGCGCCGCATATTTCAGCATTCGTGTCGCAAATTTAGGCAGCCGAATTTGAGTTTTAGGCTCTAAAAATAAATACCGATTAAAAAAAGTCACACAGGTCAAACTCAAAACAAATAACCAGGTCATGTTTTAGTCCTCCGCTTGATCAAAAAACGCAGCAACCCACATGCCACTAAACCCAGCCAGCAAAATAGCTGATCCAAGCTCGAACCAACTCAAAATCAGCACCATGATCGATGAACTCACCACGCCATAAATTGCGGCCTTATTTTGAATCAGCATCACCGCCATAACCAAGAACACCACCACAATTGAAAATTCTAAGTGGAGAGTTGAAAGATCAGGTACTTTATTTGCTAGCAAAATACCCATTAGACTAAACAACACCCAACTGACATAAAAGCTGAATCCTGCACCCAACATATAGGCATAAGACGGCTTTTCCTTCAGCATCGCGGTGGCGTAGAGTTCATCGGTTAGCAAAAAACCGATGCTCAGTCTTCTTTTGAGCGACCACGGCTTCACTTCCTCTCTTAGACTCAGTGCATAAATAAAGTGCTGGCTGGTTAGGAAAAACACGGTGATCAGAATACTCAGTAAAGATGCACCCGTCATGAGCATACTCAAACTGACCAATTGTGCCGCACCTGCAAACACTAACGCTGACATGCCTACAGCTTGCATGACACTCAGGCCCGCATTAATCGCTGCTGAGCCTGCCAATATTCCCCATGGAATAACGGCGACTGAAAGCGGCAACATATCCTGTACGCCACGGAAAAAGCTTAAACTTTTTTGTTGGATCAATTACGACTGCACAGCAGACTCCATTTTTCAATTCGCTAGAGTCAATATGCGGCATACCTTAGATGGCTTTCTTGTATGAAATTGATGTTATTTTAAATTTTATGTGCCAGATATTGCGCAGGCGTACAGCCCAAAGACTTTTTAAAATGACGAGTGTAATGGCTTTGATCGGAGAAACCACAGAGTTGTGCGACTGTCGCAATCTCGCAGCCTTGTTTAAGTAAATATAATGATTTACGTAATCGAAACTGTACCAACCATGCATGAGGTGGAAGTCCAGTAAACTTTTTAAATTGACGTAATAAATGCCATGGGCTCATCCCGACGACAGCGGCGAGCTCGGCCAGTTGATGCTCTCTTTCAGGTTCCGCAGCAAGTAGTTCTTGTACCAAGACCACTTTACGCTGCGCTTCAGGCAAGTCTTTTAATATTTTTTTAGATTGATTATAACGACTTAATAAATAAGCCAAAGTTGAAATATATAAACTCTGCTTAAACAGTGTATTTTTCGGCTGTAACAACAAATCGAACAGCAAATTCAATTGTTCGGCTAGTCCTTCATCATGAACCACAGCTTGCGGAAACCACGGCATAGTGCCGGCTTCATGAAAAAAATCTTGACTCACCTCTTGGATCATTTCAGGGGTCGGATAAATTGCCCGATAACACCAACCAGTTTCAACAGCAGAAGAACCCGTATGTACCTCATCAGCATTGACCAAAATAATATCGCCTTGCGGCGCAATATGCTGATTTCCTGTGCGCAAAAAGGATTGTGCATCTTCATCAATTAAACCAATACAATAGCCTTCATGGGTATGTTTTGAAAACTGCGTATGCTGATAGGAGGCTTTTAACATTTCAAGACCATCAAGTTCCTGAACATGATGGTAATTTACAAATTCACTGGGTCTGATTTCGTGCATGAGTTGGCCTCTCCTGAACACTCAGCATACTGCGATTCAGCAAAACGTATAGAACAAAATTGCTCTACTACTGATAGGTTTTTCCTTGGTGTTTTAACCAACCACCTTCATGGCGCTGTTGTGGATCGTGATGTGTCCAGTGGATCACCCCGCCTTTTTCACTATATTCGTATTCACCATTGAAGCCAACGGTATCCCCTTTTTGTAAGCGTTCAATACGGGGTGCTAAATCAATATTATGTGCAACCAAAACCGTCATTGTATTAGGGAGTTCTACAATAAATTTTTGATGACGAGAACCGTCATTATCATCCTTAAGCACTGCCACAACACGCCCTTGTGATTGAACTTGAATATTACTTTTCCGGCTTTGAAACGCTTGGGCAATTTTTGCTGTGCCATCAAGCACTTGATTTTGCGGTTGGCTGGTCTGTGTAGAGGGCTCTACCGCGACTGATGGTGTCGATGTTTGTAATTGATTTTCTTGAAGATCGATTCCGAAATATGCAGCAATCAAAAGTACGATCACCGCACCAATACTCAGGTTGGTTTTGTTGGCCACTTATCTACTTCTCCGTTTTATTTTTATTAATTGTATAAAAAAAGCCCCAAAGGGGCTTTTTTTACTCAAAATAATTTTTCAATTATTTTGCAGCAGCTTGAGCAGCAGCAACTTCTTCAGCGAAAGAAAGTTCAGCTTTTTTCTCAATACCTTCACCCACTTCAAAGCGAGCAAATTGAACAACTGTAGTACCAGTTGCTTTAAGAACGTCAGCAACTTTCTTGTCGTTGTCGATTACGTACATTTGACGATCAAGAGCAACTTCGTTCAAGTATTTCTCAACTGAACCAGTGACCATTTTCTCAACGATGTTTGCAGGCTTACCAGATTCGATTGCTTTAGCTTCAGCAATTTCTTTCTCTTTAGCGATAAGTTCAGCAGATACACCTTCAGCAGAGATAGCAACTGGGTTGAATGCAGCAACGTGCATTGCAATACCTTTACCAGTCGCAGCATCGCCTGTGTAAGATACAACAACACCGATTTTTAAACCGTGTTTGTAAACTGCAAGGTTTTCGCCTTCAATGATTTGAGCACGACGAACTTGGATGTTTTCACCGATTTTTTGAACAAGAGCAATACGCGCTTCTTCTACAGTTGCACCATCTTCAAGTTTCAATTCAGCAATTTTAGCAGCATCAGTTTCGCCAGCAGCTAACGCAGCAGCAGCAACTTGAGCAGAGAAACCAGCAAAGTTTTCGTCTTTAGCAACGAAGTCAGTTTGGCAGTTTACTTCTAAAAGAAGCGCTTTGTTACCGTCTTGAGCGATAGTGATTGCGCCATCAGCTGCAATGTTACCCGCTTTTTTAGCCGCTTTAGCTTGACCAGATTTACGAAGGTTATCAATCGCTAATTCGATGTCACCATTCGCTTCTGTTAATGCTTTTTTACATTCCATCATTGCAAGACCAGTACGATCGCGCAATTCTTTAACCATGCTTGCTGTAACTGCAGTCATGTCAATCTCCTAAATACGGTAGAAAATGAATTCTTTTTAGAACAGAAACGGCCCAGAGCTGTCTCTTGGGCCGTCTGCATACATGACGCTTACTTTGCCACCATCACATGTCGCAAAAATGACAAGCTTACGTCAAACGCATTAAGCCTCAGGAGCTTCTTTAGCTTCTTCAACTTTAGCTTGTGCATTTGCTTGTGATTGAGCATATTCTTTACCAGCAAGAATCGCATCAGCCATAGCAGAAGCATACAAAGTAACTGCACGGATCGCATCGTCATTACCCGGAATAACGTAGTCTACGTTGTCTGGGTTAGAGTTTGTATCAACGATACCGATTACAGGAATACCAAGGTTTTTAGCTTCTTTAATTGCAATTGCTTCGTGATCAACGTCGATTACGAATAATGCGTCAGGTAAACCACCCATGTTCTTAACGCCGCCTAAAGCGCGTTCAAGTTTTTCCATCTCACGAGTACGCTCTAAAGCTTCACGTTTAGTAAGCTTAGCGAAAGTACCATCTTGAGATTGAGTTTGAAGGTCTTTAAGACGGTTGATAGATTGGCGAAGTGTTTTCCAGTTCGTCAACATACCACCTAACCAACGGTGATCAACATATGGTTGACCAGCACGTTGTGCTTGTTCACGGATGATGTTAGAAGCAGCACGTTTCGTACCAACAAACAATACTTTATTCTTTTTGCTAGCAAGGTTGTTAACAAAGTTCAAAGCATCATTTAACGCAGGAACAGTGTGCTCAAGGTTGATGATGTGAATTTTGTTACGCGCACCAAAGATGTATTGACGCATCTTTGGGTTCCAGAAACGTGTTTGGTGACCGAAGTGTGCGCCTGCTTGAAGAAGGTCGCGCATGCTTACGTTGTAATCTGCCATTTTCTTTACCTTAAAGTTTGGGTTAGGCCTCCATATATCCGCATCCTCCACCCTAACGGGCACCCAGAGAAATGTGTCGATATATGTGCGGATTTTATTGCCCCATCGCACAAAGCCCGTGAAATTTATTCACGAAAAAGCATTTGATAAAATGGGCGGCTATTTATACCATAGTCACACACAAATTTCCAAAAGTTTTTAGAGATCATGAACAGTACTTACGAAGCACCCCGTCGACTCATCAAAAGCGCTGAAGACATCGAAAAGATGCGTGTGGCTGGACGACTGGCGGCTGAAGTCTTGGATATGATCAAGCCACATATTAAACCAGGTGTGACTACACTTGAGTTAGATACGATTTGTCACGATTATATTGTCAATAAACAAGACGCGATTCCAGCATGTTTAGGTTACGGTGCAGCACCAGGTCGCCCTGCTTTCCAACATGTGATTTGTACTTCTGTAAACCATGTGGTCTGTCACGGCATTCCTTCAGATGCAAAAGTGTTGAAAAAAGGCGATATTTTAAATATTGATGTGACGGTCATTAAAGATGGTTTCCACGGCGATACCAACATGATGTACATCGTGGGTGGCGAGACGTCTATTCTCGCGAATCGTTTATGTAAAGTGGCACAAGAAGCAATGTACCGTGGAATAGCAACAGTGAAGCCGGGTTCAACCATTGGCGACATTGGTCATGCCATTCAACAATATGTCGAATCGGAACGTTTTGGTGTCGTGCGTGAATATTGTGGTCACGGTATTGGAACTGTGTTCCATGACGAACCCCAAGTCTTACACTATGGTCAGCCAAACTCAGGCATGATTTTAGAAGAAGGCATGACCTTTACCATTGAGCCAATGGTCAATGGTGGTGACTGGAAAACTAAATTACTGGGCGATAAATGGACGGTAGTGACCAAAGACCATAGCTTGTCTGCACAGTATGAACATACATTATTAGTCACTAAAAACGGGGTTGAAGTTTTAACTGCACGCCCTGAAGAAGATTTATCACGTTTTCAGTCTTAATTGCTGTCATTGGCATGAAATATGATGCCATCTGTCAAAAAGACCACCTTCTGGTGGTCTTTTTTATGGCTGAGCAAATATTGGATTTGAAATTTATTCTTTATTTTACAAACATTTATAATCAAAAAATACTCAACAGTAGCGCTCTATTATATTCATTCATCTGTAACAAAGATTGCAAGCAAGTAACACGATCACACAAAACAGGTTTTGACATTCACAAATGTCAAAAACACATGTCCTTCAAAAACAACAGCTTTATCGTAGCAGCAACCTTAATAATACGCTCTATAAAAACGAATAGCTAATTTGGACATGGAGTCCCAGAATGAAAAAAACATTGCTTTGTGTAGCAACGTCTATTGCTGCCTTGCCTATGCTCACACATGCAGATTCACCTTATTTTAGTCTACAAGATGGTGATGGATTTAAACGCTTTTCTGTATCGGTCGGTGCTTTACACGTCATGCCACAAGGTAAAGCTCAACCCTTCCGAGTTAACACATCGGTTAAAGAAGGCGAAACTGCAAAAGTTGGAGATATCAAAGCACAAACGGTGCTCGACAATATCAAGCCAGGAAGTAGCGTCAATCCTCTCTTAAAGGCTACTCTTGATGGGCTTGCTTTAATTAATGCTGATATCCCCTCAGCATTAAGTGGGACTGCTGAAATCCGTGGACTCAGTCAATGGGATAATCCAGGTACGGGTTTAGAAGCCGATGATGTCACCACATTGGGCATCATGACTAATTACTTTTTTACCGACAATATTTCTTTTGAAATGAAAGCAGGGATTCCACCAAAAGTCGATTTACAAGGTAAAGGAAAAATTTATGCGCCTTTTTCAGCAACTGCAACACCTATGGGCGGAGCTTTAGGAAATTTAGAACTTGAAAATGATATTTTCATTACCGATTTGGAAGCACACGGCCCTGCGGCATCTGCACGTGCATGGACACCTGCTTTCGAGTTCCAATATCACTTTGGTAAAACAGGGGTAAATAAATTCCGCCCCTATGTCGGTGTTGGAATGATGTATGCCTACTTTAATGAGTTGGAAATTAACCCACAAACTGAAAAAGACTTGATTGCGGCAGGTCATATGATTGCCAATATTAAAGAAGGAAATGCTGGTGCTGCACTTGAAGGGAAAAAGAGTTCCGCCAATCCCAAAGTTAAGCTAGAAGCAACTGATGCCTTCGCGCCTATTGCAACCGTGGGTTTCACCTATGACTTTAATGATAAATGGTTTGCTGTCGGCTCCGTGTCCTATGCTCATCTTAAAAATGAAACGACGATCACCGTCAAAGATGCTACGCACGGTGAACTGATCAAATCCACAGCTGATATTGAAATTAACCCCATTCTGGCTTATGCAGGTGTCGGCTACCGATTCTAAGCTTTAAAAACTACCAAAAAGACGACACCAAGTCGTCTTTTTCCATGAATATTCATTGTTTTTATTGATCAAATTGTCAATTTTTTATCATCGCTTTCAGCAAATAATTCACTTAATATAGCGAACTCTAAGCTCATTTTTTGGTTGAAATATGTCAGAAACTCGTTTTTCCAAACCGCTGATTTATATGCTCATTGGAAGTGCAATAATTCTGGCATTATCACTGGGTGTCCGACATGGCTTTGGACTCTACCTTGTGCCTATGAGTGATGAGTTTGGCTGAGGACATAATGTTTTTAGTCTAGCGATTGCGATGCAAAACCTAATTTGGGGCGCTGCGCAGCCCTTTACAGGTGCATTAGCAGATAAATATGGCTCTAAAATTGTGGTTGCCGTCGGTGGTGTGTTGTATACCATCGGTTTACTGCTCATGGCAGTCAGCTCTACGGGTTGGTTACTCAACTTAAGTGTCGGTCTTATTTTGGGCCTAGCATTATCTGCGACCTCTTTTTCTGTATTGTTATCCGCGGTGGGTCGTGCTGCACCGCCTGAAAAACGTAGTCTTGCTATGGGTATTGCCAGTGCAGCGGGTTCTTTTGGGCAGTTCATTATGCTGCCATCCACCTTACTGCTGTTACAAAACTTTGGCTGGTCTGCGGCGTTGGTCGTTAGTGCGCTTTTAATTGCGATGATTGCTCCACTGGCCTGGATGCTCAAAGCTCCTGCCTTTGTTGTACCGAATGCGTCAACCAATCAAGTTCAGCTCAGTTTTAAAGATATTTTAGTCATTGCGAAAAACCATAAACCATTTTGGTTCCTATCACTTGGTTTTTTGGTCTGTGGCTTCCAAGTAGTCTTTATAGGTATCCATTTACCTGGCTATTTGATTGACCATGGTTTTAATGCAACCACAGGAACTGTTTTCTTAGCGCTGGTCGGTTTATTTAATATCGTTGGCACCTACACTGCTGGTTGGCTAGGTGGGAAATATTCTAAACCAAAGTTACTGATGGGCTTATATGGGCTCAGAGGCATTGCAATTATTGTCTTTTTAATGCTCCCGCTCAGCACATTCACCATCTATAGCTTTGGTGTGGTGATGGGTTTATTATGGTTATCTACAGTACCTTTGACCAACGGTATTGTAGCCAATATGTTTGGTATTAAGTACCTCAGCATGCTGAGCGGGATCGTGTTCTTTACCCATCAAGTTGGTTCATTTTTCGGTGGATGGCTAGGTGGTGTGAACCATGACGTGACAGGCAATTATGACTTGATTTGGCTGTTCTCTATTATTCTGAGTGTTTTTGGCGTACTGGTACATTTCTTTGTCGATGAAAAGGCGGTTGTCCATGACTAATTCATTTTTATGGCTCAAATGCGGTATCGGCATTAGCATTATTGCTTTGTTTGCTCTGGCGATTAGCCTTTGGCTGAATACGCCTGACCTGTTTGAGTATTTTAATCAGGCATTTTGCGCTCATTAAATCTGCATATTTTGAGCTATATATTTCATTATAAAAGAAAAGCAATATAATCATTAGCTTAGTATTTTTTTTAAATTTTTTCATAAGTTTAGAACTTCTTTTAATTTTAAGATTACACATATTTTGATTACATTTTCTCTAGACCCTATATCTAGAGAAAATAATCAAAATGACCGCATTAACCCAACTTTCACAAGCGATTTATGATGCCCCGCGTTGGCATCAACCTGAACAATTTCAAAATCCAGAAGAAATACAAATTATCCCACTGGCGGAAGAAGCCTTAGGTGCTGTGGTTTTTGGTTTAGATGCCCGTAAAGCCCAAGCAGGAGAAACCATTTATCGCTTAAAACAAGCTTTGGCTGAACATCTAATTTTAATTTTTAAAAACCAAACTTTGGATGATCTGCAATATTTAGCATTTGCCAGCTATTTTGGTTCTATTTTCCGTCCAAGTGCAGACAATCCTGTGCTGGCTAGTCAGTCTGACACTGGTGTTCCACCCGATGTGGTTCCTGTTTCCAATGCGGTCGGTCAAGGCGACTATACTGGTCATGGCGAACTCACCCCACATGCCGATCACCAGTGGATACCGCTTCCCTCTTTTGGCTCTCTGCTCTATGCCCTTGAGCTTCCTCAAGACGGCGGACAAACCTCTTGGTTCAATACCATCAAAGCCTATGATGCACTTCCCGATGACGTCAAAAAGCAGATCGACCAGCTACAGCTGATTACTTATAACCCATTCGTCCGTGCGCAAATTAATACAGGCAATACGGGTTATGGAGACAGCCCTTATTATCGCTTTAAAGATCAACCCATTTTAGGTCATGCCTATCCTCATCCCTTAGTCCGCACACATCCAGAATCTGGGCGTAAAGCGCTTTGGCTCAATACTCGTTCGGAAGTTGAATTGCTCAATGTCGATGATACGGCAGGCAGTGAACTGATTGCTGCACTTCGTGCGCACATCCTGAAACCTGAGTTCCGCTATGAACATCATTGGGAAACTGGAGATATTGTCTTTTGGGACAATCAGGCGACACTACATTCACGTCGTCCCTTTCCTGTCGATCAACGTCGCTTACTAAAGCGTATTAGTCTTGCAGGTGGGCGTCCGTACTAGGCGATAAATAAAATGAATGATTTATTGGTATGACACCAAAATGTCACGATTGTTTTAGATAATCTGTTAAAAAACCAATAAAAAAGCCCATCAAACAATGTACGACTGATCAGTAAAGGCATTTCAATAGAATGCATTTACTGTTGGGCTATTCTCAACGGAGTCTTACTGTTCAAATCGAATTTTTGGAGTTCTTTCTGTTCTTTTGTTTAGCCAAAAGAAAATGCCAGTCCGTTTCTTAACTGACTGGCATTACAACTTTTAAGTTGGCTTTTCTGGCTCTATGACTTAAGCATTGCGTTTCGCAAAATCATCCATAAAGTTCACTAGCGCTTGCACGCCTTCTAGAGGAACCGCGTTATAAATACTTGCGCGCATCCCACCAACTGAGCGGTGACCCGCAAGGTTCAACAAATGGTTTTCTTCAGCTTCTTTCAGGAAAAGTTTTTCCAAATCTGGATTCGCCAAAGTAAACGGCACATTCATAATTGAACGGTTTTGCACAGCAATTGGGTTTGCATAAAAATCGCTTGCATCGATATAACCATAAAGCAGTTTCGCCTTTTCAAGGTTCACTTTATGAATCGCTTCAACACCACCTTGTTCAAGCAACCATTCAAACACTAAACCTGATAAGTACCAAGCATAGGTCGATGGTGTATTGACCATCGAATCATTCTTCGCTTGCGAAGCGTATTTCAAAATGCTTGGAATTTCAGGTTTGGCTTGATCTAGCAGATCTTCACGAACAATAACCAAGGTTAAACCCGCTGGGCCAATGTTCTTTTGCGCGCCTGCATAGATGATACCGAATTTAGTCACATCAACAGGTGCAGACAAAATACTTGAAGACAGGTCTGCAACCAATGGCGCATTGGTTTCTGGAATAGCCGAAAACTGAAGACCACCAATCGTTTCATTGTCTACATAATGCACATAAGCCGCATCTTGAGATAAGTTCCAAGTGCTTGAGTCTGCAATGGCAAGTTTTCCATCAATTTGCGTACCCGCTTCAATGACGTTGATATCGCCATAGCGCTGCGCTTCTTTCAGTGCTTTCTCAGACCAAATTCCAGTATGGATATAGTCCGCTTTGCTGTTTTTACCCAACAAATTTAAAGGAATCGCGGAGAACTGAAGTGAAGCACCACCTTGAAGGAACAAGACTTTATAGTTCTCTGGAATGTTCATGAGTTTACGTAAATCTGCTTCTGCTTTTTCAGCCACAGCAACATAGTCTTTACTACGGTGACTCATTTCCATGATGGAAAGACCCTTGCCTTGCCAATCAAGCATTTCAGCTTGTGCTTTTTCTAAAACGGCAGTAGGTAATGCAGCAGGACCAGCACAGAAGTTGTACGCGCGCATGATTTTTCCTTTCAAAGTGAAACACAATAAAATGATGGCATTTAACCACAGATAGCCAGTGCTTGCAGTAAATTCAACTGAAAATATTTCAATGTAGTCTCACCTTTACAGTCAAAAACTCAATCAAGATCAACGATCCAGTTTTAACTCAGCACTGCTCAATCAATTACAGCAGCGCTTTCCCATTCACCTAAGCTCAAACGAAAGCATTTCCTTTGCTTAAAAATGTCGCTAATCTATTGATATACATTTGCAAATTAAACAATTCAGTAACTGAGCCAGCATTCAGAACAGTTAGATTATGCGTATAATGTGCAAAACATAGCTCTGTACACGACAAAAATAGATAACTCATTGAAATAATGTCATAATAATTGTTTTCTAACGACGAATACTATGACACATCTCAATGAGTTATATCTTATCTTAAACAAATATCTAAAATGGAACAAGTCACATTTAAAGTGCTTTGCGCTCATCATGCTTGTGATTATTTTAAAGCAAACATGTAATCTTTCTTCTGCATCTAAAGCCTTGCCCATCAAGTGCTTACCACAATCATTTTATCGACGTATGCAGCGCTTCTTTGCAGGTCAGTATTTTGATTATCGTCAAATTTCTCAGTTGATTTTCAATATGTTTTCATTCGACCAAGTGCAACTGACTTTAGATAGAACCAATTGGAAATGGGGAAAACGAAATATTAATATCCTGATGCTCGCAATCGTTTATCGTGGAATAGCGATACCTATCCTTTGGACATTGCTTAATAAACGTGGAAATTCAGATACGAAAGAGCGTATTGCTTTGATTCAACGCTTTATAGCCATTTTTGGTAAAGACCGTATTGTGAATGTGTTCGCAGACAGAGAGTTTATCGGTGAGCAGTGGTTTACATGGTTAATTGAACAAGACATCAACTTCTGCATTCGTGTTAAAAAAACTTCATTGTCACCAATCATTTAGGAAAGAATCATAAAATTAGTGATTTATTTCGCCATCTTAAAGTTGGTCAAATTGAATGTCGTAAACGACGGATTTTGGTTGGTCGGGTGAAACTATATATAAGTGCACTACAGTTAGAAAATGGAGAGCTTTTACTCGTCGTTTCTCCTCAGTTTAATGCCAATGCTATTCAGGATTATGCATTACGCTGGGAAATTGAAACCTTATTCAGTTGTCTCAAAGGACGCGGGTTTAATCTTGAAAATACGCGCTTGACAGACGCTAGACGAGTGAAAAAATTGATTGCGGTGTTAGCTATAAGCTTCTGTTGGTGTTACTTAACGGGTGAATGGCAACATGATCAAAAAAAAGCGATAAAAATAAAGAAGCATGGACGACTCTCAATGAGTTTATTTCGCTATGGTTTAGACTATGTTCAAATGGCGATTCAGCGTTTAATTGGTTTTGGGAAAAAAGAAGAGTTTAAGGAAATTTTGGCAATTTTAAGAAGGCAGAATCCTGATAGGATAAGGGTTCTGTGAAATTTGTCGTGTACAGAGAAAACATAGAAAAGAGTCGTGCTCATGCCACAAAGACTATTCAACATGCTTAATACACTAGCCAACAAATACTTATTGCGTACATCACTGCCATCAATCTTATCATTAAGCATGTTCGGTCTCAGTCTCGGAATCAGCTCGACAACTTTTGCTGCATCTATCAGCTATCAACAAGCTGAGCAAAGTGTGTTACAAGACTCGTATAGCACACAGGCCACACAAGCCTTACAACAAGCCTCAAAACTAGAAGCTGAAGCGGTCAAAGGTTTGGGGTTACCCCGTATCGATCTGAACGTACGTACCTATGCTTTTCATAATGAGCTGGATGTCCCACTTGGTGCACTCAAAAATAATTTAGAACACACACTTTCTCAAAACATTAATGACCGTATAAATCAACAAAATCTGCCACCTAATATTTCTGACCCTTTAAAAGAAGGTATTGATCAAACCATCCATAATGGTGTCGGGCTTATTCCAGATAACTCTCAAATTACCTTAGAAGATCAAGTCATACGCCCAACCATTTCTGCAATGATGCCGCTTTATACAGGTGGGTTAACCTCAAGTGCGAAACAAGTCGCCAATATCAAAGTAAAACGTAGCGAACTCAATACAAAACAACAGCAAGACCTACAACGCTTTGAGCTGATTCAAGCCTATTTCAATGTTCAACTGCAAAAACAGTTGCTCACGTCTAGCCAATATAATTGGCATGCAATGCAAAAACACTATGACAATGCACTTAAACTTGAACAACAGGGCTTTATTAGTAAAGGCCAGCGCATGCAATTTGAAGTGGCAAAAAACAATGCACAGCGCAATGAGCAAGCCAGTCAGGCCAATTTAAAAGCCAGTTTATTTCAACTGAATAACCTTTTACAAAGCAGCCAAATTACTGAGCTCACCACACCACTCTTTATTAACAGTACCCAAAACCAAGATTTAAATACCCTACTCAAGTCATATGCAGATCAATCGGCTTTAGTACAAAAACTGCAAATGGACACTCAATTGGCACAAGCCAATGTCACCGCACAAAACGCCACCAAGAAACCACATATTTTTGCCTTTGGTGAATACAGTCTGGACGATAAAAATAACTGGATCGTTGGCTTAGCCGCACAGTACAATCTGTTCTCAGGCATTGATAAAAACAAAAATGTCCAAGCAGCAGAGTTACAACGCTACGCTTCTGAACTGATGACAGCACGGACTAAACAAGAAATTGAAAATGTGATTTATAAATCGTATAGCGAAGCCACCACAGCGCAGCAAAGTGATCAGTTATTACAGCAAAATATAAAAGCAGCGCAAGAAAATTTACGTATACAAGAACTGTCCTTTAAAGAAGATATGGGAACAGCGACCCAAGTGATCGATGCACAAAATATGCTCAGCGCTTTAAAAGCAGAAACCGCACTGAATGCCTATAAATATGTCATGTCACTGGCGACGCTTCTACAAAGTCATGGTTCGATCCATCAGTTCCAAACCTATCTTCTGCAACCCAATACGCGATTTATTCGTTAATTCTTTGATGAGAGCCATTTAATGAATCAAGATCAAAACCAATCTGATCCGCAAAAACCTGAAAAACAAGAAGATCAAGTGGAGCCATCAACAGAGGAATTAACCACAAATAATACTCAAGAACAGGCACAGACTGAGAGCGAACAGACTGAGCCAGCATCAACCAATACAAACCCCGAGCAAAAGTCCAAAGCGATCAAGCTGATTGGGGGACTCGCTCTTATTATTCTATTCATCGTGATTGCTTTTGGACTGTGGAAGGCCTATCAACCAAAAACGGTTGAAATCCAAGGTCGGGTTGAGGCAGAAACGATCCATGTCAGTACCAAAGTACCGAGCCGAATTGATGAGATTTATGTACATGACGGACAGAAGATCAGCAAAAACCAAGAACTCGTTCGACTGTATAGCCCTGAAGTCGATGCCAAAAAACAGCAAGCATTGGCCAGCTTACAGGCTGCTTTAGCACTCCAGTCCACCGCTGATCGTGGCTCTCAGGAAGAAAATATTGCGAGTTTATACGCCAACTGGCAAGCACTGAAAGCACAGCAAACTTTGGCACAAACCACCTATCAACGTGGTGCAAACTTGTACCAACAAGGTGTCATCTCGCGCCAACGTCGTGATGAAATGCATGCTGCGGCGCAATCAGCTGCTCAAATGACAGAAGCGGCATATCAACAATATGCTCGGGCTGAACGTGGCAGCACCCCACAGCAAAAAAGTTCAGCAGATGCGCAAGTGCAAATTGCAAAAGCAGCTGTTGCTGAAGTCAATGCACTTGAAGCTGAAACCAAACTACTCTCACCCATTGACGGTACTGTCTCTAAAACTTATGGCAAACCCTCTGAATTGGTAGCAATGGGTGTACCGATTGTGAGTATTATTCAAGATCGCGAGCTTTGGGTATCACTGAATATTCGTGAAGACCAATATGCCAACATCTATCAGGCAAAACAAATTTAAGGCTTTATTCCAGCCTTAAACCTACATACCAACTTTAATATTAAGAATATTGATGCCGAAGGCGAATTTGCCACCATTAAGACCACACGCCAAACCGGAGGCTATGACATTCGTAGCTTTAAAGTTCATTTGACGCCTGCGCAAGCCATTCCAGACCTAAAAGTTGGCATGAGTGTGTTGTTTAAAGTCAAAGAGAGCAAATAATGCTAAGCGGGCTACTGCGGGAACTGAACTATTTACTCAAACATAAGTGGGATCTATGTTTAGTCACGCTTGCCCCACTGTTTATTATCGTGCTGTTTTCCAGCATGTTTGCCCAAGGCAAGCCTGAACATTTGCCTATTGCGATTATTGACCAAGACCAAAGTGAGCTAAGCCAAAACATACAGCGCTACTTAAGACTCAACCATACCTTAGATGTCGCCATCGTCAGTGATCAAAATACCGAAGTTGAAAAGCTGCTGAACCAAACCAAAGTTTGGGGTTACGTCAGTATCCCCAATGGCGCCGAACAACGTTTTGTTCAAGCTAAAGATGCTGAAATCAGCATTGCCTATAACCAAAGTTACTTTAGTGTGGGGAACACCATTTCATCAGCCATGTTACTCAGCACAGTTGAAGCCATGGCAGACTATGCTGGTGAAAGCTATTTAGAAAATACTATTCCTTATTTAGATGTACCTACACCACACGTTAAAATTTCGACCTTATACAACCCAAATTTGAGTTATGAGTTCTATTTAGAACCCTTTATGATTCCTGCGATTTTGCATTTATTGCTCTGCTGTTGTGTCGCATTTTCAGTCGGTCAAGAATTTAAGTTTCATACAACGCAAAACTGGCTAAACAATCAATCCGCTTTTAAAGCTATCCTCTCTAAGAATCTGACCTATGTTCTAATTTTTAGCTTATGGACATGGGCGTGGATGTTTTGGCTGATTGAGATTCGCGGTTGGTTTGTCGCAGGTCAACTTTGGTTGATTATGTTGGGACAGCTTTTATTTTATAGTGCCTATGCCTTGATCAGTAGCACCATTGTTTTAGCCACCAACAACTTATCTAAAACCTTTGGTTTAATTGCTGTGTATGGCGGCTCTTCGCTCAGTTTTGCAGGAGTGACCCTCCCCTTAAATAACGCACCACTGTTTACCAAATTTTGGGCCAATATTATCCCTTACACACCTTATGCCAAACTACAAACCGAACAATGGGTCATTGGTAGCCCAATCAGTTCATCCCTTTTGCCTTTACTCATACTTATCCTCTATGTGGTCTTTTACACTGTAACCTCTGTCCTGCTCCTCAAAAAACAAATCAAAGGAGCAGTGTCATGAAGTCATTTTTGCACTATTACATCAAGACATTTAAAGACATTATCGCTAATCAATCGATTTTAACCACGCTCATCCTCTCGGTGATTTTCTATAGTGTTTTCTATCCGACTGCCTACAAATCACAACAAGCAGAAGCTTTGCCCATTATAATTGTGGATGAAGAGCAAAGTATTGTGACAAATAACATTATTCAACAGGTTTCGCTCAGTCCAAATGTTGAAGTTAAAGCTGTCACAGGCAATTTCCTTGAAGCTGAGAACATGATTAAACAGCAGCAAGCCGATGGCATTTTGCTTTTACCTGAGAATCTTTCCAATAGTCTTCGGCATGGAGAAGTCGGTGGAATTGGACTATATCTCAGTGCAGCAAATTTTTTAAAAACCAAGCAAATTGGATTAGGACTCGCGACCTCAATTGAAAATGCTGTACGCGAGCATGTGGAAAAATTTGGTAATATCGCGCACTTCTCACCCGCTATTTCTATTCATCAAACACCGCTGTTTAACACCATGTCGGGTTATGGCAGTTATATTTTCCCTGCTATTGCTCCGCTGATTATTCATCAAACCATCGTGCTCGGTTTAGGGATGTTATTGGCCGGATACCGCGAACAGAAATGGCGACCAACGACGACGGAATTTTTTGCGATTTTTTGCACCATTCTGACCATTGGTATGCTCGGTTGTTTATATTTATTTGGCTTTATTTATTGGTTAAATGACTACCCACATGGGGGAAATTTTAGTGGCATGTTACTGGCCGTGCCGATTTTTATAGGCTGTATCGTGGCTTTAGGCATGTTGATTTCAACATTTTTCGATATGCCTGAGCGTGCAGGACATGTCATTGTATTTACCTCTATTCCGCTATTTCTACTTTCAGGAACAGCATGGCCACACGCCGCAATGCCCGCTTGGATGCAATACTTGGGCAATGTTTTGCCATCGACCCAAGGGATTCAAATGTTTATTCAACTGAACCAAATGGGTGTACCAACTGCACTTATTCTGCCGAAACTACTCTATCTCTTTGTGTTTGGTATAGCGTGCGCAGCATTTGCTTATTGGCGTCTCAAGCATCGCTAAATTTTAGAACGTATTGATAACAATCCTACCAATTTAATCCGTTGAGGCCCCATAAAGTTTGACATCAAAGCTGCGAATTTTTGTGTTTCCGCCTGCTTTATCAAAACCAACATCGTATTGAACTAGGTTTTTATTGCTATAAGCATACTCATAGGTAACTGCATACAAACTTGGTTTTTCCGTCGACTTTTCAATGTGTTTCGATACAATTTTTTGAGTCGTTATGGCTTGTTTAGGAATCGATTTTGCAAATTTGCGCATGTCTTTTTCATGAGTTTTAAATTCACGCTGTAACTCTGGCTCAAAATAAGTATAGAGCTGCGGAAAATCCCCCTGAGTAAAGGCTTGATAAGCTTGCTGAGCCACTTTCTCTTGAGCAGGACTCGGATTTGGAATCGAATCCAATGCCTGTTGCCCCAATTTATCACACGCTGTTAAAGCCAACGCACAACTCAAAACCAGTAATTTTGCTTTCATAAAATCTTATCCACCACTAGGTCATCGCCAATATGAAAAAGGACGCCGAAGCGCCCTTTTCTTTTTCATTCAGTTAGTCTTCGTTCGATGTATTGGTATCTGTTGTATTTTCAGATGCATCTACATTTACTTCGTCAACCACAGTTTCTTCAGTTGTTTCAATAGAAGCATCTAAAATATCATCTTCGACTTCAACTGCTTCAACAGCAACGACACCGACCAAGATCTCTTCATTACCTAAACGAATCAGACGTACACCTTGTGCATTACGCCCTGTTCTAGCAACTTCAGAGGCACGAGTACGAACTAAAGTACCGCCATCAGAAATCAACATCAGCTCTTTAGATTCATCAATGGCAACCGCACCGACCAACTCACCGTTACGTTCAGATGTTTTGATGGCAATAACACCTTTACCACCACGTTTCTTGGTTGGGAAGTCATCAACTGGCGTACGTTTACCATAACCATTTGCAGAAGCACACAGTACTTCGCCAGTTTCAGGTACAACAACTAATGAAACAATACGGCTCGCCACATTTAAATCAGAAGATTCTTCATCCTCTGAATCTGTGTCAGTTTCAACATCATCTTCGGCCTGGGCTGCAGCTAAAGTGACACGCATACCACGCACCCCTTTTGCAGTACGTCCCATCACACGTGCATCAGTTTCAGAGAAGCGGATTGCTTTACCTTCATTTGAGAACAACATAATTTGCTGTTCGCCATCGGTGATTGCAACACCAATCAAGGTATCTTCTTCTTTCAGCTCAATTGCACGTAAACCATTTGAACGAACATTACTAAATTGCTCTAATTCAACACGCTTGACTGTACCAGATGCTGTTGCCATAAATACAAAGAAGTTCTTACGCATTTTCTCTGCAAGATCAGCAAATTCAACAACCGTTTCATTGTCCAAATCAGTTGTTGAAAGCTCAACACCCAACTCTTTCAATTGCTTACGTAATGCATCAGAAAGTTCATCAGCATCTTCAGCCAACTCATCGAATGAAGCTTTTAACGCTTCATAATGCGCGTCGATCATACTATTTTCACGTAATGTCGCGACATTGCTACGCACAAAGTTTTTGAACTCAGCTAAGCGTTCTTTAAATTTCTTCGGCGCATCAATCACAGGAAGAATTGCTGTGATTGTCTCATCGGCATCCAGTGGCAATAAGTTCACCATTGGGCGACCTTTTGAACCACGCGATGCTTGAGGCACTTCAAACACTCTCAGGCGATAGACTTTACCAACATTGGTAAAGCACAACACTGTGGCATGGTTAGAGGTCACAATCAGATGCTGGATGTAGTCATCTTCTTTCATTGAGGTTGCAGATTTACCACGTCCACCACGACGCTGCGCAGCATAGTCTGAAAGCGGTTGTGTTTTCGCATAACCTGTTTTTGAAACAGTCAGTACCACTTGCTCTTCAGGAATTAAATCTTCACGAGAGAAGTCAATACGAGACTCAACAATTGCAGTACGACGAGCATCACCATATTGTTGCAAAATTAAAGCTAACTCTTCTTTAATCACGCCCATCAATAAATTGAAGTCATTTAAAATCGCTGTGAGTTCAGTAATTTGACCTAAAATTTCAGTATATTCAGCTTGTAACTTGTCTTGTTCAAGACCCGTTAAACGGTGCAAACGAAGTTCAAGAATCGCACCAACTTGCGCAGGCGATAAACGATATATCTGACCATCTAAACCAAACGGACGACTTGAGTCTTCACCTTCAATTTCGTCGGGACGTACAGAAACAGAACCTGCTTTTTCAAGCAGTGCAATTACATTCCCAGCTGCCCACTCACCTGCTTGTAAACGCTCACGCGCCTCAGCTGGGTTTGCAGAAGTTTTAATGGTTTCAATGATCGCATCAATATTTGCTAATGCTACCGTCAAACCTTCTAAAATATGGCCGCGCTCACGTGCTTTGCGCAATTCAAACATGGTACGACGCGTCACTACTTCTTGGCGGTGACGAATAAATGCCGCAACAATGTCTTTCAAGTTCATTAACTTTGGCTGGCCGTTGTCTAAGCACACCATGTTAATGCTGAAAGAGTTTTCCAACTGCGTGTTTTGGAATAAGTTATTTACCACAACTTCAGCGTTTTCACCACGCTTTAAGTCAATGGCAATACGCATCCCGTCTTTGTCAGATTCATCACGTAGCTCAGAAATGCCTTCCAGTTTTTTCTCTTTCACCAACTCAGCAATACGTTCAATGGTTTTCGCTTTGTTGACTTGATATGGAATTTCTGTGAAAACGATCGTGGTACGACCTGTTTTTTGGTCTTCTTCAAAGTGGTATTTACCACGAATATGCAAACGACCTTTACCCGTACGGTAAGCATCAACAATGCCCGCTTTACCGTAAATAATGCCACCTGTAGGAAAGTCTGGACCCGAAATATATTCCATCAATCCTTCAATTGAAATATTTGGGTTTTCAGCATAGGCCAAACAAGCGTTCACGACTTCAGTCATGTTGTGCGGCGCCATATTGGTCGCCATACCCACAGCAATACCTGTAGTACCGTTAATCAGTAAGTTAGGAATACGCGTTGGCATCACTTGCGGAATACGTTCAGAGCCGTCGTAGTTGTCTTCCCAATCCACCGTATCTTTTTCAAGATCGGCAAGAATCTCATGAGTCAACTTACGCATACGAACTTCGGTATAACGCATCGCAGCTGCGCTATCGCCATCGACCGAACCAAAGTTCCCCTGACCATCAACCAATTGATAACGCAAGCTAAAGTCTTGAGCCATACGAACAATGGTTTCATAAACAGCAGAATCACCGTGTGGGTGATATTTACCGATCACATCACCAACCACGCGGGCAGACTTTTTATAAGCTTTGTTGTAGTCATTACCCAATTCGTGCATTGCATAAAGCACACGACGATGAACAGGTTTTAGACCATCTCGAACATCTGGCAAAGCACGAGAAACAATCACGCTCATTGCATAGTCAAGATACGAGTTCTTGAGTTCATCCTCAATCGCAATCGGTCTGATTTCCGATACGCTCATGCATACTCCTTATTCTACAAACGTAAAACCGCTTGCATTTATATGTCGTAAAACTTGCAAAATTATTAGTTCAAAATACTGAACTAAAAACTGAAATATAGCCATAAATTATAGCATAAACACTCTGATTTTTGTGGCACGTCACCACAGTTAATCTCGTTAATTTTCTTTAATTTAGGGGTTATTTTTTACACATGTATAGGATGTACATTTACAGCTCCATCACATTCCCCATCAGCGTTGCATAAAATGCAAAAAAGCCCTCATTTTTGAGAGCTTTAAGCCATGTCTTGCCTATCTTTGGACTTACTGATCGATCCCTTGCTTATCGCGCTGCATAATATGAAATGCAACCATAAACAAACCCAGTATTAAAGGAAACTCATACAGCTCTTCCATAAGGTCTTTATAAGCAATCTGATGTAAGAAAATTCCACCATAAATGCGGCTGTGCTCAATGCCGTCAGAAATAATCAAACCCAACACCGTGAGCAGCATTGCCCAAGCAGGGATCGTCATGCTCTTCATTTTTATCGCAATCTCATGGCGCAATGGTTTAACCAACAACATAAATACGACTGAACCAATCAAAACCATCGAGATGCCATGAAAATATACTTTTGGGACTTCAGGAAAATAGTCTCTGCCCCAACTGGTGCTACGCCCAAATAGAAGCAACCACCACAGTACAGCTCAAATCCAAAAATACTTTTTACCCTCAGGCAGACGCATCGGTTGCATGTAAAAATAACTAAATACAGCAAATATCAATAAAAGTAACGCTTGAATATTTTCCACGCCACGTACAACAGCAACACCTAAAAGTGGAAACTGTAGATCAGCTAAAAATGGAAAGATTAAACACAGAACAGCAAGGATCAGAACAGACCAAGATACGCGAGTATCAATCAGCAAGATTACAACCCCTAACTTAACAAAAAAAGTTTTATGTAAGTTAAGCTTAAAAATGGATGGCAAATAGTATCATAAATCTGAATATTCAGATGCATACTCATCTTAAGAAATGCTTAAATTTTCATTATTATTTTCAGAATACAAGGACTTAAAATAACAAAATAAATATCAAGTGATTTTGATTTTTTATAATATTGAGAATGATTTACGCGCATAAAAAAACGCTCCTGCACATGGCAGTTAAGCATTGCTTAAACTGCTTGCACAAAAGCGTTTTTTTGAAACGTTGTCAGGAATTAGATTTTAGATACTAACTCCGGAACAACGGTATTCAAATCACCTACTAACCAGTAGTCAGCAACTGCATTGATCGGTGCTTCTTCGTCTTTGTTGATCGCAACGATCACTTTAGAGTCTTTCATACCTGCCAAGTGCTGGATCGCACCAGAGATACCTACAGCGATATACAGATCAGGCGCAACAATTTTACCTGTTTGGCCTACTTGCATGTCGTTTGGAACGAAGCCAGCGTCAACCGCAGCACGTGATGCACCTTGAGCAGCGCCCAATTTGTCAGCCAACGGATCAAGAACAGTATGGTAGTTCTCACCTGAACCCACACCACGACCACCTGAAACCACGATACGCGCAGCAGTTAATTCTGGGCGTTCAGATTTTACGATCTCTTCAGCAACAAACTTAGAGATACCAGCATCTTTTGCTTCGCTTACAGCTTCAACCGCAGCAGAACCACCTTCAGCAGCGACAGGGTCAAATGCTGTACCACGTACAGTACCAACAATGATTGCTTCATCAGACTGAACTGTTGCAATCGCGTTGCCTGCGTAAATTGGACGCTTGAACGTATTTGCAGATTCAACAGCAATGATGTCTGTAATCATGCTGACATCAAGAAGTGCAGCCACACGTGGAAGAATATTCTTACCCGTTGTAGTTGATGCAGCCAATACGTGTTTGAAACCACCTTTAGCAATATCTGCAACCAAAGCTGCAACGTTTTCAGCCAATTGGTTTGCGTAAACTGCATTGTCAGCAAGTAATACTTTGCTTACACCCGCAACTTTTGCAGCAGCATCAGCAACAGCTTGAGCGCCAGAACCAGCAACTAATACAGTGATATCACCACCGATTTTTTGAGCTGCAGCAACAACGTTTAAAGTTGCACCATTTAGTGCTTTGTTGTCGTGCTCAGCGATAACTAAAATACTCATGATTTTATCCTTCTGTATTAGATCACTTTCGCTTCATTTTTTAGTTTTTCTACAAGTTCGTCTACAGACTTCACTTGTACGCCTGCTTTACGTTCAGCAGGCGCTTCAACTTTAACTGTTTTAAGTTTAGTTGTCGTAGAAACACCAAAATCAGCAGGAGACTTCGTATCCAGCGGTTTTTTACGCGCTTTCATGATGTTTGGAAGAGCAGCATAACGTGGCTCGTTCAAACGTAAGTCAGTGGTGATGATCGCTGGAAGTGCAAGTTCAACAGTTTGTAAACCACCGTCGATTTCACGAGTTACTTGTACTTTGTCGCCATCAACTTTAACTTCAGAAGCAAAAGTACCTTGACCTGCACCTAGAAGCGCACCAAGCATTTGGCCAACTTGGTTAGAGTCATCATCAATTGCTTGCTTACCAAGAAGAATCAACTGAGGTTGTTCAGCGTCAACAACGCCTTTCAACACTTTCGCAATTTCTAAAGCACCCAGTTGGCTGTCATCAGCTTCAACTAAAATACCGCGGTCAGCACCAAGCGCCATTGCAGAACGGATTTGCTCTTGCGCTTCTTTAGGACCAATAGAAACTACGATGATTTCTGAAACAGTTCCTTTTTCTTTTAAGCGAACCGCTTCTTCCACTGCGATTTCACAGAATGGGTTAATTGACATTTTAACGTTGGTTAAGTCAACACCACTGTTGTCCGGCTTAACGCGAACTTTAACGTTGGCATCAACCACACGTTTTACAGCAACAAGAGCCTTCATGTAATCCTCGGCTGTTTTAGCAAATGTAAATGTTGAGAAAAGTTAGTTTAACTCTTCACTTAAATTTTTTTAGGTGCCCTATCTTGCAATGTGTATGGCATTTCGGTCAAGTCACAATTCACCAAAGAGCTGTAAAAATGCGTAAATTTAGCTGAACGACGCGTTCATACTTTTTTGTACGCACTATATTTGCACAAAATCGCACTCAGATTAAGTTATGATTTTTATTATATTTTTAGCTGATTTACATTATTCAAAGATTTGATTTCTTTTCTCTAATATTCACCATTAAATAGATTATTGACTGTCTGTTCACATCTTTATCAGGCTTCATAAATCTGTCATTTAAGATAGATCAGACAGCCTTAGATTCAAATACTCATTATTCTAGACATACGATGACACAATATTGCTGGTTTATTAGGCGATCTTAAAAACTTCCTCAAAAAAAAAGCATGCCATTCTGACATGCTTCTCTCAGTTTAATTCGCAATCAGCCATGTCGCGGCCAATGCCAACAGCCCACCTGAAGTGCCATCAATCCATTTTTGCTTACGTTCATCTATTGGGGCCTTCTGTGTCAGTTTTGCAAAAATCAGACTCAAACTGCAGTAGACCACAAAAATCATCGCGATAAAGAGTAAAGATAAAATCAAACCTTGACTGACAGTGTTGGCAGATTTATCGATAAATTGTGGCAAGATTGCAAAATAGATAAGCATACCTTTAGGATTTAACAGTGCGGTAAAAAAGCCTTTTTTGATCGGGTTATTTTCCGTTTTTCGGTCTAGTTGCAATTTTTTAGTGCTAAAAACCGACTTTAATAAACCAAAGGCCAAATACAACAAATATGCAATGCCCAACCAGCGGATGGTTTCAAATAAAAGCGGGAAAGACACAATAATGGCAGCAATACCCAAAGCCACTAAAATTGAATGTAGTAAATAGCCTGTACATACGCCGATAGTCGCCATCATGCCTGCTTTTGCATCTTTGCCCATAACTTGAGACAGAATAAATAACATATCTGGCCCAGGTGTAAAAATCAGCGGCAACACGGTCAGTGCAAAGAGTACATATACAGACATTTCCTTTCCCCTTTCATCCATTAGAAAGTGAAAATTAGTATGTGTGAAATAATACAAAATTGGCTTTCAATTTATTCTATAATAAAACGTATTTTTCAAATTATATTCTAAGATATGAAACAATCACCAAAGTCTGTGCGCATAAAACTTGACCGTATTGATAAAAATATCATTCGCCACTTACAAGACAATGGCCGCATTCAAAATAATGACTTAGCACGAGAAATCGGTCTATCTCCGTCTTCGTGCCTAAGACGCGTCAAACTATTAGAAGAAGCAGGTGTTATTCAAAATTATACTACAGTGGTCGATCCACAAAAAATTGGCCTTCAACTGATTCTGTTCTCGCGTATTTGGCTGGTCGGTCAAGATGCCGAAACTATCGACACCTTTATTGAGGCCATGAAAGAGCTCCCTCAAGTCATGGAATGCTACATTATTTTAGGGGAATGCGATGCAATGCTGAAAGTTGTAGTGCCTGATTTAGAAAGCTATCGCGAGTTCCAATCCACACATTTGACCAAAAAGAATGGCATTACCAGTGTCAAAACAGACTTACCAAGTCAAATCATTAAACAAAGTTTCCAACTCCCGCTTGATGAAATCTAATGTCAGCGCATTTAAATTTTGCGATAGAAACCGCGCGTTTACGTCTAAGAGCTTGGCGCGCAGATGACTTTCCTGCATTTGCGCAGCTAAATGCCGATGCTCAAGTGATGCGTTATTTTCCTAGTCCACTCACGCAAACAGAAAGCGATGCCCTTGCGCAAACGTTTCAGCAATTCATCAATCAAAATAGTTGGGGCTTTTGGGCAGTCGAACTGAAGCATAGTCAGGAGTTCATTGGATTTACAGGCTTACATGCTCAACCTGAGTGCTTTGATTTTTCACCCTGTGTCGAAATTGGTTGGCGATTGGACTCGAAGTTTTGGCATCAGGGTTATGCCACAGAAGCTGCACAGGCTTGTCTATATTTTGCTTTTTCGGTTTTAAAACTGGATGAAGTTGTTGCTTTTACCGCAGTTCAAAATAGGGATTCTGAAGCGGTAATGAAACGTCTCGGCATGCAACATCGTGGCTATTTTAATCATCCTAAACTCGACCAAAATAGCCCACTGCTTCGACATACACTCTATGCCATTAAGCCAACTGACTTTCTAAAAAATCACGATGAATATGACTTAAATCAATCAATTCATATTGTCCAAGATTAAAAAGTTTCCAGACTTCAAGAAAGTCGTCTTTTAAATCAATGCTATTTGAGGGCTGTGCAGTCACTTGCCACTGTAAATCAGAAATCCATAAATAGTATTGCCCAGTCTCTGCATTAAAAGCCTGAACTTTACCTGCTGCATTGACGCCTTGAACAAATGCATTTTCAGGCAGTACAGGCTCAATATTGGCTAAACTAATTTCAACAAAGTGTTTGACCTGACGCAAACCATAGCCCGCAAAAATATCTTTTTGCGCGGAGCTGAGTTGATCATACTTTGCTTGTATATCTGAAATCATATACTGACCTATTTTCACATTTGTCATCTTCAATATAAGCTTAAATCTACCGTTTCATTAAACAGGAACATTCAGCCCATCCTCTTTTAAGTTTATACTCTATTTTTTGCCGATTTATTATTCTACAAAAGTTCATAATCACACTTTTTCTAACAAAAGTGAGCGATCATTGCTACTTATTGATCAAGTTGATTCAAGCAAGAATAATGCCGAATCTCATAGACCACCCTAGCGCTTTCATAGATATCCGCTAATGTGTTTACGCCGTTTGTTCTGACCTTTGGCATTTAACCTAAAACACAGCGCTATAGTGCATGCATTCTGTGACACTATTTTTAAAGTATGAATGAACTAAGCTTTCACCTTTTGCTGTGCTCGTGGATGCGTCTGATCATACACTTGAGCCAGTCGGTCAAAATCGACATGGGTATAAATTTGGGTGGTGCTTAAGTTACTGTGTCCTAACATTTCCTGCACTGCACGCAAGTCACCACTGTTTGACAGCATGTGACTAGCAAAACAATGGCGCAGTAAATGCGGATGCAGATCGATATTTACGCCCGCACGCTGTGCCTGAAACTTAACCCTATTTTCAATCTGGCGCATCCCCAAAGGATTGCCCTTTTGAGTAATAAAAACTTGTGCATCGGGCACAAAATCACCATTCCACAGCGGATAAATGCTCAGCCATTTCATTACCGCATCTTTGGCTTTAGAACCAAAAGGTACAACCCGAGTTTTATTCCCCTTACCTGTAATACGCAGTAACTGTCGGTTAAAGTCGATGTCTTTAATTCTTAAGCCTTGCACTTCCGCTAAACGTAATCCACTGGCATAAAGCAGTTCAAGCAAAGCTTTGTCTCGATACCACATTTGCTGTTCGACTTCTTTCTCAGGCAAGGCCTGATCCAAAATTTGATTGATAGTTTCAATATCCACTAGCCCTGGTAAAGGGCGAGGCTTACGTTTAAGTTGAAAGTCATCGGCAGGATTAAAAGCCAAATGTTGCCCCTGCTCGGCCCATTTCATAAACTGACGAATAGAAGACAACATCCGCTGTAAACTACTGGAGCTCAACTGTTGATGTTCAACTTTTTGTGCAATAAATTCTCGCAAATCAGTAGCTTCAACATCGCCCAACTCAAGCTTTTTCTGTTCACAAAATAGCAGAAAATCAGACACATCTCGTTCATAAGCCTGCAAAGTATGGGCAGACTGATTTTGTATTTCTCGTTGTTTTAACCACATCGCGAGTAGTTGCATGGCCTCAAAAGTCACAAGTCAGCCTCTATAGTTCTATTCGGTGAAAGGTTGATTAGCTTTTGCATAGTAGCACTGTCTCAGCTCGTTATATGTCTATTTCATTTTTCATAAAAAAGCACTGACGAATCAGTGCTTCTTGTGTGACGCTAAACTTAGTTTTGATAGTAACTCAGATCTATACGTCCTTCGTAGACATTTGAGGTTGGCCCCGTCATCCAAACAACGTCACCTTCACGCCATTCGATATGCAGCTTACCACCTGCCAATTCAATTTCAACAGACGAATCGAGTAAACCACGGCGCATACCTGAAATCGCAGCCGCACAAGCTCCTGTTCCACAGGCCAAGGTTTCGCCTACACCCCGTTCAAACACACGTAAGCGCGCATGCTTTTCATCAATGATTTGCATAAACCCAGCATTCACACGCTGCGGAAAACGCTCATGTGATTCAACCTGAGGTCCTAGACGTGCAACATCAGCTGTAATCACGTCAGGAACGATAGTAACTGCATGAGGGTTACCCATATTCACCACATCAATGGTCAATTGCTCATTGTTCGCCAAAGCAATGTCATACAAAGCTTCTGGTGCATCCGCAATAAATGGAATTTCCTGTGGCAAGAACTTTGGATAACCCATATTCACGCGTACCCAGCCATTTTGACCGAGTTCGGGTTCCACAATCCCTGCCTTGGTTTGCACTTTAATCTTGGTTTTTGTAGTGAGCTGACGCTCATGTACAAAGCGTGCAAAGCAGCGCACGCCATTACCACATTGTTCAACTTCAGAACCATCAGCATTGAAAATACGGTATTTGAAGTCGACATTAGGTAAATCGGGTGGCTCAACAATCAACAACTGATCAAAACCGATGCCGAAATGACGATCCGCCAAGCGCTGAATCGTAACAGTATCAAGGAATGCTCTTTGGCTGATTAAATCAACCACCATAAAGTCATTGCCTAGACCATGCATTTTGGTAAATTCTAATAACATCTTGAATTATCCTTCAGGCAATAAACGTTCTTTGTCCCAAAGCGACTCAATGGTTTCACGCTCACGAATCAAATGTGCGTTTTCACCATCCACCATCACTTCAGCGGCACGACCACGACTGTTGTAATTTGAACTCATGACAAAACCATAAGCACCAGCACCCAATACCGCCAGTACGTCATTTTCTTTGAGTGCAAGCACACGCTCTTTACCTAAGAAATCACCTGTTTCACAAATCGCACCAACTACATCCCATTCTTTGGCCTCGACATCTGAACGCGGGGTAACGGGCTGAATATCCATCCATGCTTCATACAGTGCAGGACGAATCAAGTCGTTCATGGCTGCATCAATAATTGCAAAGTTACGGTGAATAGTCGGTTTAAGTAAATCTACTTTGGTCAGTAGTACCCCTGCATTGGCCGAAATACTGCGTCCCGGTTCCATATACACTTTCAAGCCCAATTTTTCTAAAGCGGGCTTCATTGCATTGGCATATTCAAAAACGGTAGGCGGCACTTCATCTTTATAGGTCACACCTAAACCACCACCAATGTCGATGTGTTTCAGCTGAATACCCATGGTTTTAAGCTGATCGATCATCACAATCACGCGATCTAGCGCATCCACAAAAGGCTGTGTTTCAGTCAGCTGTGAACCAATATGACAGTCAATACCAATAATGTCTAAATTCGGCAGCGTTGCAGCATATTGATAGGTTTCAAAAACTGTATCTGATGGAATCCCAAATTTATTTTCTTTCAAGCCTGTTGAAATGTAAGGATGCGTTTTCGCATCTACATCTGGATTGACGCGCAATGAAATGGGTGCTTTTTTGCCGAGCTTCGCTGCAACTTTTTGAATACGATCCAGTTCTGCGTGAGACTCTACATTGAAGCATGCAATACCCACTTCTAATGCTTTTTGAACATCAACCTCAGTTTTACCTAAACCCGAAAAGACAATTTTAGAAGCATCACCACCCGCTTTTAGTACACGAGCCAGTTCTCCACCAGTCACAATATCAAAACCTGCACCGAGCTTCGCAAGGACATTCAATACCGCAATGTTTGAGTTTGACTTAACCGCAAAGCAAATTTGATGATCGATAAAGTCAAAAGCACGATCCATCTCTGTAAAGTGTTTTTCAAAAGTCGCTTTTGAATAAACATACAGTGGTGTACCAAATTGCTGCGCAAGCTGTTGCAGTGAGCATTGCTCAGCATGCAAAACCCCATGATTGCGGGTAAAACTCATGAATGTATCCTTTCTATGAAGCGTTTAAGGTATTAAGGCTGATTGGTTTCAACTGAAGGTGCAGCAAACTCTTGCTTAACGGGCGCTGTATCTTCCTTTTGTGCAGACGGCTTAGATGCTGCGTCTTTATAAAGCAAATATTTCGCTCGCTTGTCGTAGTTTGGATCATTTGGCATATGTAATGTACCAGACTGACCACAACCAACGAATGCAGTACTCATCACCAAGACACTGATGCCGCAAATGACAGAACGCATCTGATCACCTATTTGATATTTTGAAGAAGTATAACCTGATCAACATGCATGACCAAACCACTAAGCGCTAAAGATTATAGTGAGTTAAAAAAAAACGCCAGTTAAAGACTGGCGTTTTTTTAAATGGTATCGATTATTTATGTTTCGGTTTGTAGAAACCAAAATAACCAATAATCAAAATGATGAACCAAATTGGACTCACCATTAAAGCTTTCATGGTATCTGCTTCTAGTGATAACACATAGATCACGCCAATGAAGAAAACGATCACAAACCAACAGGTAAACAGACCACCTGGTAGTTTAAAGGTTGATTTTGCATGTAACTCTGGACGTGTTTTATAATACACAATGTAGCTCCAGATAATCATGATCCAGACACAGATAAACAAAATCGTCGACAGTGTAGTTGCCAAAGTAAAGGCTTCAACAGTATTTGGTACAAAGTACTGCAGTGCAGCACCTAACAGTAAACAAATTGCTGAAAAGTACAATGCATTTGCAGGAACAGCGCGCTTATTTAAGTGACCAAATGCTTTTGGCCCTTGATCTTCACGAGACAAACCAAACAACATACGCGACGTTGAAAACACACCACTGTTCATTGATGACATCACAGAAGACAATACCACCAAATTCATGATGATTGCTGCAGCTGCAATACCCGCTTGACTAAACAAGTTCACAAAAGGCGAAACCGCCGGATCAATCACGTTCCATGGTGTCACAGACATTACAATCACTAAAGACAGCACATAGAAAATAATGATACGAATTGGAATCGAGTTCACCGCTTTTGGCAAATTCTTTTCTGGGTCTTTGGTTTCAGCAGCCGTAGTACCGACCAGCTCTACACCCACAAAAGCAAAGATCGCAATTTGGAAACCAGCAAGGAAGCCCGTCACGCCTGTTGGGAACATTCCGCCATGTGACCAAAGATGACTAAATGATGCAATTTCACCCGTCGTTGAAGTGAAACCCGTAAAGATCATCCATAAACCAGCGGCAATCAACACCACAATGGCAATAATCTTAATTAGTGCAAACCAGAACTCTAGCTCACCAAACAGTTTCACCGTGACCAAGTTCAAGCCCATGATGAACACAATGGCCGCAACACTGATCATCACCCCTTCCCCAGGTGTGAACGGCATCCCTCCATTAAAGAATTGAAGGTAATAAATAATGGCTGATAAGTCCGCGATACCAATCGTGATCCAACATAACCAATAGGTCCAACCAACGAAATAGCCTGCCCACGGTCCGATCAAATCGGTAGAGAAATCGATAAACGATTTGTACTTTAAGTTAGACAGCAGTAATTCGCCAAGCGCACGCATGACCAAAAACACCATAAAACCAATAATCATGTAAATGATTAAAATAGATGGCCCAGCGAGACTAATCGTCTTCCCCGACCCCATAAATAAACCCGTACCAATCGCACCGCCAATCGCAATGAGTTGTAAATGGCGGTTGGATAAACTCCGTTTTAAATCACCTTGTTCAGAGGTCGATTCTGTATTTTCTAAACTCATTCTTGATGTCGTCTTTTATTTCCAGTCGCCAAAATTACCCGAAAAGAACAAAAAAATAAAAATAAAATTGTATTAATCTATATTTTCAACATCTTTTGAAAAGTTAATTAATTTTTCTTATATTTAATACAACAAAGGACACGTGAAAGTTCCTTTTGAAAAAATCAGCAAAGCACTTGTCAAAAATAAATTTCCGTGTAACAAATACAACAAGACTAAAAATCAATAAAAAATCGTGCAGGAAGCATGACTGTGGCATATCAATTGCTTAATAAAACTCAAAATTTTTCTAGAAATTTCAAGTTTTAAAACATAGAGGATTAAAAGAAAAATGAATACACAAAGTTTACAAACTTTTATGGAAACTATCAGTGGTTTGGTCTGGGGACCCTATATGTTGGTCCTCATTGTCGGAACAGGGATATTCCTCACATTACGCTTGTTCTTCTGGCAAATTCGCATGTTGCCTCTGGCCTTTAAACAAGTCTTTGGCAAACATGACCAAGCACATTCTCATGCAGGAGATATCTCGCACTTTGCATCCCTCATGACAGCACTCTCTGCCACCATTGGTACGGGTAATATCGCCGGTGTTGCAACCGCTTGTGTCCTTGGTGGCCCAGGTGCGGTGTTTTGGATGTGGATGACAGCCCTGTTCGGTATGGCAACCAAATATGGTGAAGGCGTACTGGCAGTTAAATACCGAATCAAAAATGAAAAAGGTGAAATGTCTGGCGGTCCAATGTACTACATTGAACGCGGCCTAAAATGGAAGTGGTTAGCCCTGATTTTTGCACTATTTGGCACCTTGGCGTCTTTTGGGATTGGCAGTTCAGTGCAATCCAACACAGTTGCGCTCGCTGTTGAAAACAGTACGGGAGTTGCAACATGGATCACAGGTATCGTCATTACGGTATTCTCCGCTTTGGTTATTTTAGGCGGGATTAAATCGATTTCTAAAGCCGCTTCTTTCATCGTACCGATTATGGCGATTGGCTATGTCCTCGGTGGTCTCATTATTATCTTCAACCATCTTGAACTCGTCATGCCTGCACTTGAACTGATCTTCCGTGATGCCTTTACGGGTGAAGCTGTAGCAGGTGGTGCAATTGGTGCCGTCATTCGTTACGGTGTCGCTCGTGGCGTCTTCTCAAATGAAGCGGGGATGGGTTCGGCGCCGATCGCCGCCGCTGCTGCAAAAACCGACCACCCTGCACGTCAAGGCTTAGTCTCAATGACAGGTACGTTTATCGATACCATTATCGTCTGTAGTATTACAGGGATCGTTTTGGTTATGGGCTTTATTATGGCGGGCAATAGTTTTGGTGGCGAAACAGGCGCGGTATTAACCACTCATACTTTTAACCAATTACTGCCGGGTGTCGGAGGCTGGATCGTGACTTTTGGTATTGTGTTCTTCGCTTACTCCACCATTTTAGGTTGGTGCTATTACGGCGAAAAATGCTGTACATATTTACTCGGTGAAAAGTATGTTCTGTTGTACCGTCTCATTTACATCGCATCAGTCTTTATTGGTTGCGTGGCATCTCTTGATTTAGTCTGGCTATTTGCCGATACCTTTAATGGTTTAATGGCGGTTCCAAACTTAATTGCTTTGTTATTGCTGTCGACGGTGATTGTGAAAGAGTCACGTGATTTTGTCGAAAAGCGTAAATCAGGTGAGTTGTACTAAGGTTATTTTCAAAGCAAGTTTTTAAAATCTGCAATCGTTAAGCCACCTTCGGGTGGCTTTTTGATTCAGAGCATTCATTTCAAATCAAATCCTCTGTATGCTGTTGAACCATCGAATACTCTAAATAGTGCATCAAATAAAGCATGGCAAAAGCAAAAAGTGTTTACCGCTGTGAACAATGTGGCGCTGACCATTCAAAATGGGCGGGTCAATGTTCTGAATGTGGAGAATGGAATAGTCTAGTTGAAGTCAATATTGCACCTGCAGTCACACATCGTGCGCAGCCCAAAATGGGGGGCGGCTATGCAGGTCAAGCTGCTGCTATTAGCACCTTAAATCAAATTTCAGTTTCACATGAGACTCGACTGGCTACAGGAATTGGTGAGTTTGATCGTGTGCTTGGGGGTGGTCTCGTCACGGGTTCCGTGGTGCTGATTGGCGGTGATCCAGGTATCGGGAAATCGACCATTTTATTGCAAACGGCAACACATATGGCCGCGGCCAACAGTGCGGCATTGTATGTCACAGGTGAAGAGTCACTCTCTCAAGTGGCCTTACGTGCAAATCGTCTTGATCTGCCCACAGATAAACTCAAAGTCATGGCAGAAACCTGTGTTGAGCGGATATGTGAAATGCTTGCCCATGAGCGTCCAGCCGTGGCAATTTTAGATTCCATTCAAACCCTATATACCGAAACACTACAGTCAGCGCCGGGCGGTGTTTCTCAAATTCGTGAGTCCGCAGCTTTACTGACACGTTTTGCTAAGAATAGTGGTACAGCCTTGTTCATTGTCGGACACGTCACCAAAGAAGGTGCACTGGCTGGCCCGCGTGTGCTTGAACATATGGTGGACTGTGTTCTGTACTTTGAAGGTCAGTCCGACTCACGTTATCGGATGATTCGTGCCGTTAAAAATCGTTTTGGTGCAGTCAATGAACTCGGGGTTTTTGGCATGACCGATAAAGGATTAAGAGAAGTGGCGAATCCTTCAGCCATTTTCCTAAGTCGTTATGATGAAGCCATTGCAGGCTCAATCGTGATGATCAGCCGTGAAGGCACACGTCCTCTGTTGGTTGAGGTTCAAGCTTTGGTTGATGATGCACATGGTCAACCGCGCCGAGTGGCCTTAGGTTTAGAACAAAACCGTTTAAATATGCTCTTGGCAGTGATGCATCGCCATGGTGGCGTGCAAACATCTGGACAAGATGTCTATGTCAACGTTGTCGGTGGTTTAAAAATCACGGAAACAGGCTCTGACTTGGCTGTCTTATTGGCCTGTGCCTCGAGTCTGCGGGGTAAAGCACTACCACAACAATTGGCTGTTTTTGGCGAGGTAGGACTCTCTGGAGAAATTCGCCCAGTCCCCAATGGACAGGAACGCTTAAAAGAAGCTATTAAACATGGTTTTAAATACATTATTCTACCGCGTGGCAACGCACCGCAAAAAGACATTGCAGGGGTGAAGGTAATTGCCGTGGCGCGCTTACATGAGGCACTCACTGAAGCCATGAGCTTAAGCGATGAACTCAACTAAGCTAAATTCCATTCGTTTGGATTTCTCATAAAATAAACACGTTTTTTATTGAAATTTAGGCTGAAAGACTGCATAAAGGTAGAGTTAAAATTTATTTTTTATAGAGTAGGAAAATTTGATGGAAGTTCGACAGCGTGGTTTGATTGCTGGTTTTTTAACAGCGGCTCTTTTAGTTGCACCCTTAGCCGCAGAAGCTAAACGTGCAGGTGGTGGTAAAAGCCACGGCATGAGCCGTCAAGCTGCACCAACTCAGCCTTATCAACAACCCCGTCAAGCAACTCCAGCTCAACAACCGACCGCGCCCGCTACAGCTCCAGCTAAATCTGGTCCAGGCGTTGGTGGTATGGTTGCGGCTGGTGTAGCGGGTGCTGCAATTGGTGCTGTAGCTGCAAATGCATTGGCAGATGATAACTCTGCTTCTCAAGCGCAAGCACAGGAAGAAAAAGGTGGTATTCCGAGCTGGATTTGGATCCTTCTTGCCGCTGCTGTTGCCTTCTTCATTTTCCGTAAAATGGGCGCAAAAAAAAAAGTAGCACCTAATCCATACGCACCAAACAATGGTTCAACTCAAGCACCGTTTGGTCAACAAGCTGCACCACGTACATCAAATGACAACAGCAACATTTTTGGCCAGTCTGTAGGTGGTTCAGCTGCTGCACCACAAAACAACGCACCTTTTGGCGCTGCCTATACCAATAGTGGTAGTCAGCTGCCAGACGGTACAGAACCTGCGGCTTTCTTACGTATTGCTCGTCAACGTTTCAATCATATTCAATCGATGAACACGGCAAGTAACATCTCTGAAATTCAACGTTACTTAACACATGATCTTTACCAGTCTATGTATCAAGACATTATGGCAAACCAAGATCAAGATGTAGCTGAGTTTTCAAACCTTAATGCGATGGTTGCGGACTCTGCGACAGAAAATGGCCAATACGTGGTTAGCGTACGTTTTACTGGTACAGTAAGTGAAGACCTCAACAGCTTACCGCAACCTTTTGCTGAAGTTTGGCACTTTGTAAAACCTGCAGGTTCTACCCAAGACTGGCTCGTTGCGGGTATCCAACAAGAAGCGTAATTTCCAGATATATAAAAACAGCGACTTCAGTTGCTGTTTTTTTGTGCTTATAAATCCTCCTGTCGATTCAACCTAGCCATCAACGACTCGCTTAAACAAAAACACCATTTAAAACGATAACAGCCAATGGTTTTTTTAAAAGTTAGGCTCAACATTTCCTAAGTAAAACCTATCATCGATGTTAAATAAAAAGCGTAATGAAAGGCTGTACAATGCATCCTCAATCACACGCCTTCTTTTAGCTTCGACCTATACCTCCACGCAAATAAGTTCATCGCGTTATGAATGCTTGATGCCATTGGGCAATATCTCAAAATAAGTGAGCTTTGATTTTCGACTCAAACTGAGATCATCATTTACCAATCTTAGGCATTTAAAATGCACAGCATTTTCTATTGATCATGCTCTGCATTTAATATTTACACTGTAAATCATCTACTCATAAAAAAATGCCTCTATATAAGAGGCATTTTTATTTACGTTTTTTAGTCTTATTCAGGTAATGGGATAAATTGAGAGTCCTGATTTTGCTCTTTTCTTTCCCCAACAACCACAGCAACATCTAAAGGTTTGCCATCGCGCTCAAGTGAAATCTGAATGGTGCTATTTGGCGGTTGTAGAGCCACAAAATTAATCAAATGTGAGGTTGAAGTAATCACTTCATCATTCACTTTCACGATCTTGTCGCCTTTCTTTAAACCAGCTTTTGCAGCAGGTCCCGTTTTTAACACGTCCGCGACAACCACACCTGGCCCTTTAGGCTCTAAGATATTGACTTGTTCAACAGGCAATAAACTAATACCTAGCCAACCACGTACCACACGACCGTCTTTAAGAATAGAGTTCAGTACTTGTTGGCAAATTCTTGCAGGAATGGCGAAACCAATACCTAAAGACCCCCCTGATTGAGAGAAAATCGCAGTATTAACCCCAATCAAATTCCCCGCGACATCAATCAAAGCACCACCAGAATTACCTGGATTAATTGCAGCATCGGTTTGAATGAAGTCCTCATAGGTGTTAATACCTAAGTCAGAGCGTCCTGTAGCGGAGACAATACCTTGCGTAACCGTTTGTCCCACACCAAATGGGTTACCAATGGCCAAGACTACATCACCCACTTCGTTGCCGCTTAGCTTAAAAGGTAAAACAGGCAGTTTCTCTAGCTCAATTTTAATCACAGCCAAATCGGTATCGGGGTCGGTACCAATCACTTTTGCCACTGCTCGACGACCATCTTGTAAGGCCACAACAATTTGATCGGCTTGAGCAATCACATGGTTGTTTGTCAAAATATAACCATCAGGACGAACAATCACACCCGAACCCAAGCTGTTTTCATTTTTGTTTTGGCTAAACTGATCTGGAATTTGATTGCCAAAAAATTCACGGAACGCAGGATCATTGAGTAATGGATGGTCAAGTTGTTTGACTTTCTGCGTGGTAAAAATATTCACTACTGCTGGCGCAGCCACTTTCACGGCGGCACTATAAGAAACCACCCCACCGGTACGCGTGGTGTTAATTAAAGGTTCAACCTTTTCAGCAGGCATCTTAATACCATCGGACGCCACAGGCGCTTTTGGCTTTTGATACTGCTGCCAAGCAAAAAATCCAGCAATGACTAAAATGAGTAATACCCAAGGTAACCAGGAAAAGGTCCTGCGCACGATTTCACCCTCTAAAATGTTTTAATTCATTGATGACTAAGTAATTTATGCCTATTGTAAAGCGAAATTCAAGCCGAAGCACAAAAATAAGCAAGAGTTTTGTCATGCTTTAGTTACAATAAACAATAGGTTCCGATGTAATCAATTTAAAAGAGTTTTTAAGTCGATATGGCAAAATTACAAGACATTATTCAGTGGTGTGATCAAACCCTCAAATCAACTGAGTTTAAGGACTATGCACCGAATGGCCTTCAAATTGAAGGTAAAACTGAAGTGCGTAAAATTTTAGCTGCGGTGACTGCATCACAAGATGCCATAGATGCCGCGATTCGAGAAAATGCGGATCTCTTACTGGTGCATCATGGATATTTTTGGAAAGGCGAAGCCTACCCCATCACAGGTATGCGCGGTAAACGGATCAAGAGTCTGATTCAACATGACATTTCTTTGTTGGCATATCACCTCCCCCTCGACAGCCATCCGAGTCTTGGAAATAATGCAGCGATTGCAGATTTGCTCAAACTGGAACGTATTGAGGCACTTGATCCATCTGAGCGTCATCCTATTGGTAATATTGGTTATTTAAACCAGCCTATGCCTGTGGAAGACTTTAAAAAGTTTGTATCTGAGACATTAAAGTTTGATGTCACCCATCTTCCTGCGGACAAGACCATGATTGAAAAAGTCGGTTTTTGTACCGGTGGTGCACAAGATTTTATTGTAAAAGCCGCTGAACAAGGCTGTGATGCATATATTTCAGGCGAAGTCAGTGAACGTACCTTCTATGAAGCCAAAGAATTAGGCATACATTATTTTGCTTGCGGACATCATGCGACTGAACGCTATGGCGTGCAACGATTAGGTCAAGCCATTTCAGAACAATTTGATATTGAATATGTTTATTTCGAGTTAAACAACCCGATCTAAGCAATCGCTGGGATGAAACTCCTTTCATCCCAGTCCTCTCAATGCGCTTACATCACATAGCATCCAACATCACCTCCATTTAAGCAAATGACTAATTTTTAAAATATTATCCCTAGTCTTTCGTATTTTTAATTCAAAACATAGTATCAGTTCAAAAACGCTTTGCATCTCATCCTTGTTATACCTGCTGAACGTTCAACCAATATGAACAATAAAACTTCCGACGCTCCATTTTAAATTGCAAATAATAAACATATTGATTCTCATTAACCTTTAAGTGGATAATAAAACTGCTTTGAAAAATCCCAATAAAACAATTTTGATGATTAAAGGAATCAAACACATGGCTTATTCTTTACCCGCTCTTCCTTATGCCTATGATGCACTCGAACCCAATATTGATACGAAAACGATGGAAATTCACCACAGTAAACACCATCAAACCTACATCAATAACATTAATGGCGCGATTGCAGGCACAGAATGGGAGAAACTGTCTGTGGAGGATTTGGTTGCCAAAGTCAATGAAGTCCCTACTGATCTTAAAAATATGGTGATCAATAATGCAGGTGGTCATGCCAACCACTCACTGTTTTGGACGGTCATGAGTCCACAAGGTGGTGGGCAACCGACTGGGGCTGTGGCAAAGGCTATTGATGAACAACTTGGTGGTTTTGATGCTTTTAAAGAGGCATTTACTAAAGCCGCAATTAGCCGTTTTGGCAGTGGTTGGGCATGGCTGAGCGTGACACCTGAACACAACCTAATTGTTGAAAGCAGTGCAAATCAGGATTCCCCACTTATGCACGGTCATACCCCTATTCTCGGTTTAGATGTATGGGAACATGCGTATTATCTAAAATACCAAAACCGCCGTCCTGAATATATCAATGCCTTTTATAATGTGGTCGATTGGGATGAGGTAAATCGCCGTTACCATGCAGCGTTGCAGACTAAAAATTAATTACACACCTCAATCCATCTAGAGCTTAGAGTCTTTTAAAATGAATATATTCTGTACGAAAGACTCTAATGATATCTTGTGTATCGTATATGTCTCCTTGCGAAATTTTTTGCATATTTTGTGTATTAAAAGACTGCCCTATTGTCTATAGAATCATTTACAATAAATGCACTTAAAGTAAAACCCAGCAAATCTGCAAGGAATGAAACATGACAACCATTACTTTACCTGCACTTCCATATGGCTACGAAGATCTTGCTCCACACATCAGCAAAGAAACTTTAGAATTCCACCACGACAAACACCACAATACTTATGTTGTTAACCTAAACAACCTAATCAAGGGTACTGACCTTGAAGGCAAAACTTTAGAAGAAATCATCACAGCTTCTGCTGGTGATGCATCTAAAGCAGGTATCTTCAATAACGCAGCACAAGTTTGGAACCACACATTCTACTGGAACTGTATGGCTAAAAACGGTGGTGGTAAAGCAACAGGTGCTTTAGCTGCTAAAATTGATGAAGCATTCGGTTCTTACGAAAAATTCGCTGAAGAATTTGCTGCTGCGGCTACAACTCAATTCGGTTCAGGTTGGGCTTGGTTAGTTGCTGACGAAGTAAATGGCAACCTTTCTATCCTTAAAACTTCAAATGCAGACACTCCACTTGCACACGGTAAAGTTGCAGTGTTAACCATTGACGTTTGGGAACATGCTTACTACATCGACTTCCGTAATGCGCGTCCTGTTTACATCAAAACTTTCCTTGAAAGTCTTGTAAACTGGGATTATGCAAACGCGAAATATGCAGGCCAAGCTGCTGGCGTTGAAAAATAAGATTCGTCTTGTTTAAAAAACCGCTCTTTTTGAGCGGTTTTTTTGTTTTTGCGGCCTAAACGCATATTTATAAAGCAAACAATTCATTTCTCAATATTTTTTGCTTGACCCATTTTCCTTTCCTCCCTAAAATGCGCATCAGATTCTCCAATAGCTCAGTCGGTAGAGCGACGGACTGTTAATCCGCAGGTCCCTGGTTCGAGCCCAGGTTGGAGAGCCACTATTCTTCCATAGCTCAGTCGGTAGAGCGACGGACTGTTAATCCGCAGGTCCCTGGTTCGAGCCCAGGTGGAAGAGCCAAGATTCTAAAAAGCCCAAGCATCGTGACTTGGGCTTTTTTTATCACTCATTGTTTTGATCCACACCCTATACCCTTCTGGTATACAGCTATGACATATCAAATTGTTTATAAAAAAAACATTTAATCTAAAATTCGACTTTTTTTAGAATTGTAACTTGACCGATGTGTAATTTTCTCTATACTGCATTTCAGATTCTCCAATAGCTCAGTCGGTAGAGCGACGGACTGTTAATCCGCAGGTCCCTGGTTCGAGCCCAGGTTGGAGAGCCAAATTTTAAAAAGCCCAAGCATTATGACTTGGGCTTTTTTCTATCTATAAACATGACATTAACCCATAAATAAAATCACTATTCTAAAATTACTCCAAAGCAGCTTTCCATACAGGCCCTTCTCAGCTTTAATCTCCCAAATCTCTCCATCGAAAACCAAAAAGACTGAATCAAATTACATCAATAAAAGCTAAACCGTTTATTTTTAAATCATTTAAAGCAAATTATATAAAAATATCAGGCCAAAGGCTTGACCCTTTGAGCTTTGCCACATAGAATGCGTGCAGATTCTCCAATAGCTCAGTCGGTAGAGCGACGGACTGTTAATCCGCAGGTCCCTGGTTCGAGCCCAGGTTGGAGAGCCAAAATTCTAAAAACCCACTCCATGCGAGTGGGTTTTTTCTTTGCGCTAGAAAATATTGTGTTCGATCTGAGTCAAATCATCTTTTTTATCATCGGCTGCTTCGCTACTATTACGTTAGTGATCATGGTCTACCCTGACCTATTTCGCCGTAAGCAAAAGTTTTATGCCAAACACGTCATTACACCATTTGAACGGCTTTGTTGCACAAACCTAGCCTATAAGGTTTATTCAGTCCTATAATTTCAAAATGAATAAACCTACTCCTAAAACTTATCGTACAACCAACTGGTCTTCCTATAATCGCGCTCTCATTAATCGGGGCAACATTTCCATTTGGTTTGATCCAAACACTCAGTGGTATGCACAACCACAAAACAAGCAAGGTCGAAATCAAACTTACTCCGATACGGCTATTCAATGCTGTTTAATGATCAAATCTTTATTTAGACTCTCTTTACGCATGGTCACAGGTTTTGTTCAAAGTCTGATTAAACTTTGTGGATTAAATTGGACCGCACCAGATTACAGTACGCTTTGTCGAAGACAAAAACATATTGATATTGCGATTAGCTATCAAAAAAGTAGTGATGGGCTACATCTACTCGTCGACTCAACTGGCTTAAAGTTTCTAGGTGAAGGTGAGTGGAAACGTAAGAAACATGGACCTGAATATCGTCGCCAATGGCGTAAGCTTCATATTGGCATCGATGCTGAAACCTTGCAAATACGTGCAGTACAGCTTACTACAAATAATGTGAGCGATTCGCAAGTACTCGGTGATTTACTTGCTCAAATTCCCTTAGATGAACGAATTGATTCGGTCTATACCGATGGTGCTTATGACACGAAGCACTGCAGACAAGTCATTCTAGATCGAGATGCACATGTGCTCATTCCGCCAAGAAAAAATGCAAAACCATGGAAAGATCAGAAATTGAGATCTTTAGAGCGGAATGAGTTACTGAAAACAGTTAAACGTTTAGGAAGAACGCTTTGGAAAAAATGGTCTGGTTATCATCGTCGAAGTTTAGTTGAAACCAAGATGCATTGCATCAAACTATTAGGTGATAAATTAACAGCAAGGAGTTTTTCTAGTCAGGTGAATGAGATTCATGCACGCATAGCCGTATTGAACAAATTTACAGAATTAGGTCGTCCTCATACCCAAGTTGTCACTTGAATTCTGTTCAAATGAGCAGAGTGTTATCTTTTAAATCTTTGTGCAACAAAGCCCACCAAAGTTAACATGTTGAGCAGTCCAAAATGACCGCTATATTAACCAAGGGGGTCAGTTTTTAAATGCCATTAGGGGGTCATTTTTACACTGCCGCTAACAAAGTGACCGAACGAATAAGCAAAGCATCGGCATCTTTTACATCAACATGGCTTAATGTGCGGCCTGCTTTGTGCTGAATTTCCGCAAACTCGGCAAAGAAATAATCAGTAAAGGCTAAATTTTCATCTGCGACAATTTTCATGACCAAATTTTCCAAATGAAATTTAATTCGTTAATTTTTAGTGTTTTGAATCTTACTACGATTTAGTTAATAAAAGAGTTAGATTTTGCTTGAAATGCGTATTCATTCGGCAAATGAAATTAATAGCTTATGAAACATCAGATTGTTTTCATTCAGTTTATACTAGACCTCTTTCATAAGTCTTTAAAACCCCTCTTGCGGAATATATTCCTCATCCTCCTTCTCAAAGGGGAACTATAGGGGGTTATGAAAGAGGTCTATTGTTTTTATCAAAGCTTTAATTCCTGAATTTTCATATTCAGTATGTAGCGATTGGATTATAATTTTATCAGTTAAAAATTAAAAATAGGATCACCATGAAAAACATTGCTTATCATTTTTTTGCATGTGGTCTGTGTTGTTTTCTTTCTGGCTGTTCGAATCCTCAACCGCAACAGGCTTTGCAGAATCATTTAAATAAAAGCATGGCTCAATCTACGCCATCACAAACTCAAAATTCGCCTGAACAAAATTTAGCATCTTTTGCGAATATTTCTTGTGATGACATTCAAAATCCACAATATCAGCAAGCCGTTTTAAATGCCATTAACGTGATTCGGCATCAACCGCAACAATGTGGAAAAATAGCTTACTCGGCTACCCACTCGCTAAAATGGAATAATCAATTACAAACAAGTTCAACTGCACATGCGCTGGATATTTCGCAACGTCAGATTTTAAGTCATGTCGGTCGAAGTGGTGAAAATCTGAGAGCTCGTATTAAAAAAACAGGATACAAAGGTGGTGGTGGGGAAAATTTAGCAACAGGTCAAAGCAACCTAAAACAAGTTTTAGAAAATTGGCTGGCGCTCAGTCCCGGACATTGCGATAACTTAATGAAACCCCAATTTAAAGATTATGCGATTACCTGCGTTCGAAATGATGTAACTCATCGAACGTATTGGGTGCAACATTTTGGCACTGGAAAAAACTAAAAATGAATTTAGATTTTTTATCTGCTTCAATAAAATGTAAATTTCGCGCGTTTAAAATTTACTTTATAAATCAAAAATCCCTCTTTTCAAAAGAGGGATTTTAAGAGATTTCGGTTTTTATTCGACTTAACGTTCGGTTAAGGCATTATTTTTCGCTTTAAGAAGTAAGCGTCCGCTGAACCCCATGTCTATTTTTTAATTTGAGTTGGATTTCCAGCGGTGTGGTAGCAATTCTTCTATTTGGGTCACTTTATGGGTCGGCAATCTTTTCAGCACATCACTTAAATAGGCATACGGATCCAAGCCATTCAGCTTTGCTGACTGGATTAAAGTCATGATGTTTGCCGCTCGCTGACCACTACGCAGCGAACCTGCAAATAACCAGTTCTTACGTCCCAACGCCCAAGGCCGCACCTGGTTTTCCACCCAATTATTGCAAATCGGTAGATTGCCATCATCCAGATAGCGGCTTAAAGCTGGCCAACGCTTCAGAGTGTAATTGATGGCCTTGGCGGTTGGAGAACTCGATGGCACCGTCAGTTGATGCTGGTTGAGCCATTCATACAGTTGTTGCATCACCGGTTGACTATGCTGTTGTCGGTATTCGCGGCGCTGTTCTGCTGTACCATCGGTCTTTCTCCTGAGTTCTGCTTCTATGGCATACAGTTTCTGAATCAGCACTAAGGCCTGTTCAGCGACCTGACTTTTCTTGGTCACATGCAGTTCATGGAATTTACGACGAGCATGCGCCATGCAGCCCACCTCAATGACTTGGCCTGATTTAAAGCGTGCTTTATAACCACTGTAATCATCACAGACCAGATGGCCCTGCCAGTCTTTCAGGAACGCTTCAGCATGCTGGCCTGAACGACTATCCTGAAAGTCATAAATCACGGCTTGAATTGGATTATATTGGGTTGTTGCATAGGCCCAGACATAACCTTTCTTCGGTTTTTTCTCATCATCACTCATCCGCATGATGGTGACCGGCGTTTCATCGGCATGGATCACCCACTGTTGCAGCACCACCTCTTTTAAAGCATTGGCCAGAGGTTCCAGTTCTACACCGCAGCGACCTATCCAGTCAGATAAAGTTGATCTAGAAAGCTCGATTCCCGCCCGCTGATAGATCAGACGTTGACGGTACAGCGGTAAATGATCTGCGTATTTCGAGACCAACACATGGCTAAGCAGTTCAGGACTGGCAATGCCTTTATCAATCACATAGGCGGGCATCGCTTGCTGAGTCAGTGTGTCACACTGATCACAGACCCATTTGCCACGCACATGCTGTTCCTTATAGAACTGTGCCGGTCTGAAATGTAGTTTTTCACTGATATCTTCGCCGATACGACGCAAGGTGCAGCCACAAGCACATTGGGTTGATGTTGGTTCATGCTCGATACGGATGGTGTGTAGATGATCGGGCAGCAGTCGACGTTTAGGTTTGTTGACTGTGGCTTTGTGTGTCGCTGCATCAGTTTTATCTGCATTCAGCCGTTCCAGTTCCAGATCAACAGCGGCAATATCTTCTTCGACCGCTTCATCCCACAGATGGATTTGTTTTGCGGTGAGATGTTCGTTTTTACTGCCAAATTTGTGCTGTTTAAATAGTGCGAGCTCATGCTCGTATTTTTGCGTGAGAATGGAAAGATGTTGAACTTTGGCATCCAATTGCTGGTTTGATTTTTCTAATTCTTGATTTGATTGTGCCAAAGACTGATGCTGCATTGCCAACTGCCGGGTAAATTCCAGCAGTTGTTCATGGGTCAGTTGGCTTAAATCAGGCAGCGTATTCATGACCGCAGTATGCCTGAGGTCATGACGCAGAGGAAATAGAACGTTTGGAGAATAGCAGAATGGACCAAGCTAGTTTAGAGCATCGTCACCACCTGCTGTCGTCCAATGCGCTGCCAAGGCAAACCCTGGATCAGTGCCTGTAACTGTTCTGGGCTGAGGGCTACGCTTTCACCCTGGTGAACTTTTGCCCAGTGAAATTTTCCCTGTTCCAACCGCCGGGCACACATCCAGATGCCCAGTCCATCATGTACCAGCACTTTCATGCGATGGCCACGTTTATTACAGAACAGGTAAGCACAATGCGGTTTGATGTAGCCAAAGGCTCTCACCACCTGAGCCATGGCCGTATCCATACCTGCACGCATGTCCATGGGCTGAGTAGACAACCAGATTTCATCGATACGGATCATGTTGTAAGTGCCTTGAGTAATTTTGCTAAAGCAGACATTTCTGATACTTGCCATTTCAAGCCAATTTCTGCTTTTGAGTGGGGTAAAGTAATTTGAACCGTTAACATGCCAGTAGAAATAGGATCTAATGGTGCAGAGCAAGATAAGGCAATAAATGCAGGTTTATTCGGTAGTAGTGAGCGATCATTCCCTGGCTTAGCATCAATTAAGCGAATCCATTTGGATACAAGATTTGTATTCAATCCATGTTGCAAAGCGACCGAAGCAATTGAAACCTCCGATGCTTTACACGCCTGAACGATCTGCTGTTTAAATTCAGCACTATATGTTCTTCGTTTTATCGTAAGAGATGCGATGGATGTCTGGTTATTTGTAGTCATAAATTTAAGTTCCCACTTGTTTTTAAGTGAGGACTAAATTAAGGCTTATAGGACGAATTCATAAGGTGTGTTCAGCGGACGCTTACTTTAAGAATTGGTTTAAGCAGATAAGAAAGAATAGTTTTCTTCCCTGTCATAATATCCAATTGAACGGTCATGCCGGGAATCACGGATAATCCTTTACCAAACGTTGGTTTATCAGTCACTGCACGGACAATATAAAACATATTGCCTTTCTCATCGGTAAATGTGTCTGGGCTAATGTGTTTCACCTTCGCATCCATTCCGCCATAAATCGAAAAATCATAGGCGGTAAATTTAATTACCGCAGGTAAGTCTGGACGTACAAATGCAATATCTTTCGGTGACACTTTTGCCTCGACAATCAACTGACCATCCAGCGGTACGATTTCCGCGACCTGATCACTCGGTTTCACCACCCCACCGATGGTGTTAAAGAAAATCTTTTGCACAATGCCATTTGCAGGTGAACGAATATCTGTGGTTTTAACCCGATCTGCAACACCTGAAATACTTTCTTTTAAACTCACCAACTGCGCTTGCGCTTCTGCTAATTCATTGCGCCATTGATTTTTTAAACTGACCGCAGCTTCCGAAGTCCGTGACCGTGCTTCTCCAATCGAGGATTGTGATCCGCGAAGATTCGCCGCCGCTTGCTTACGTTCACCATCTGCATTAGACACATCACGTTCTAAACGTAAAATATCCATTTCAGACACGGCACCCGTATTCAATAAAGGACGAGTAGTATTCAACTCACGAACAGCAATTTGATACGCCCTTTCAGCTTGTCCGAGTGCAGCTTGCGCACGCTGAGATTCTTGTTGTCGAGTTGAAACTGCCCCTTGATTGGTCGTGGTTCTTTGACTTAGTTCACGCAGACTTTCAGCATAATACTGGCTTTCTTGCGCCATAATCATTGCCGCTGCATCAGGTGAAACCCCTTCTGGCACGCTACCTGACGTATAGCTAGAACCACTCACCTGCGCTCTTAAACGTCTAGTTTTGGTTTGCAGGGCAAAAATTTTGGCATTGATTTCATTCAAATTTGAAGTAAAGCGTGTTGGGTCAATACGGATTAATAAATCGCCTTTTTTGACGTGCTCGCCTTCTTGTACATAGACCTTTTCAACCACGCCACCATCAACCGATTGAATCACTTGCATTTGTTGAGATGGAATCACTTTTCCTTCACCGCGGGTAATTTCATCGACTTTGGCAAAACCTGCCCAAAGTAACAGACCGACAAAAGTCACTGCAATGATATAAAGCGTCATTCGAGTCTTGAGCGGTTTTTGTGATTGCGTGACTTCTTTGACCTGACTCTGCCAATCATTTGCATCGGCAGGTTGATATTGTTTAAACAAACGCAAACGCCCTAAAAAAGGATTCATCACCTTTTCAGAGTTTTCGATACTTTTGCCTACGCCTTGAAATAATTTCTCGCGATTGGTTTTGTTTTGTTCTTCGCTCACGACGTTACTCCTGCAGCTTTTTCTTGTTGAGGAAACATCGCTTTCAAGACCGTTTCTTTCTCGCCATTTGCAATGATCTTGCCATCTTCAAGAATGATAATTCGATCGACCAAAGCCAATAAAGCAGGTTTATGCGTGACCAAGATCAATGTGTGTTGGGCTGTCATGTATTGTTTTAAATGATGAATCACATGATTTTCCAATGGTGTGTCCATCGCACTGGTCGGCTCATCAAAAATCAAAATTTTCGCATTTTGAGCAATTGCACGTGCGACTGCGATTGCTTGACGTTGCCCGCCCGACAACTTGTGCCCTCGCTCACCCACTTGCAAAGACAAACCATCTTCATGTGCTTTAAGAATTTGTCCTAAACCTGAAATCACCAAACTTTGTTCTAGTACGGTTCGGCTCACATGCGGATTGCCCAACACAATATTCGACAACACCGTACCATTCAATAAATCAATATCTTGTGGAATATAGCCAATTTGGTTACGTAATTCAGCAGGATCAATCTGTGCAATATTGGTTTGATCAATAAACACCGCGCCTTCAGTTGGGCGATAAAGCGACAGCAATATTTTCTCAATCGAACTTTTACCAGAACCGACTTTACCCAATATTGCGACTTTTTCACCTGCACGAATGGAAAGCGTAATATCTTCCAAAGCCGAACGTGACTCATTCGGATAGCGCAAACTGACATTTTTAAATTCAATATTACCCACTAGATTTGTATGGCTGACCCAACCTTTCAGATTTTCTCGTTCTTGTTCAGCTTCAACTGTTTGGTTCAATAAATTTAATGCGCTTGACGCTTGATAATATTGAGTAAGTAAGCCCGCAACCTGTGCAATCGGTGCTAACGCACGTGTCGAAATCATATAACATGCAATGAGTGCACCTTGCGTTAACTTACCTTCAACGATTAAGTAAACCCCAATAATGATAATGACGACGCCAACTGTTTGTTGAACCCATGAAGCAAAATTCCCTACCGTGCCACCGACAAAACGTAACTTGGCAGAATAATGCACGGTAAAACGTGTCGCTTTTTCCCACAAATTTTGCATACGTCCGTTGGCATTAAAACTCTTAATGGTTTCTTGATTATTTAAAGTTTCAATCAACAAGGCTTGACGTTGTTGCGAAGCTTCTGCCATTGCGTCAGATAATTTTTTCAAATTGACATGCACTGACAATGCGTACAATAAAATAATTAATGCTGCAATGAGCAGCGGAATCACAAATACCCATGAAATAATAGAAATGACCGCAAGGAACAACACAAAAAATGGCAAATCGACTAAGGAAACAACGGTCAATGAACTGGTAAATGAACGAATCGATTCATAGGATTGAATATTCGATGCCGTCATACCCACCGACATATTATTCTGTTCCATGCGACGACCGAGCACTTTTTCCATAATATAGGCAGATAATTTATTGTCGGCACGTGTCGCAGCTAAATCGACAAAATAACTCCGTCCTAACTTTAAAACAAAATCGGCGCTAATAATAATCATGATGCCAATTACCAATACCCACAAAGTATCTAAGGCATGGTTCGGCACAACTCGATCATAAACGTTCATCACAAAAAATGGAGAACAGAGCGCAAAAATATTGACGAATAATGCGCCAAGTAAAATATCTTTATAAATTGAACGATGTTCACGAATCACACGCCAAAACCAGTGCTGCTGATTTTTTTCCATTTTCAATTTGTTATCGACAATAAATTGACGTTGCTGAAGATAAATCACTGAACCGACATACTGCTCTTGCAATTCTGCAATAGGTATTTGCTTCACTGTATCGGCTGATTCAGGAAAATAAACGGTTGCTAGTTGCTGCTCATGATCAATTCGATACAACACACAGGCAGTATTATTTTTTAACAATAAAATTGCAGGAAACACAAAATGATTTAACTGCGTTAAACCTTGCTGCACCATATTACTACTCAAACTAACACGATCGGCAGCACGCGAAACAAAGTTAGGAATGAGCAAGCCATTGGGCAAAGGCAAGCCAGAAAGTAGCCCTTCTTGGGTAATACTTACCTCATAATCTTTAGCCACCCGAATGAGGCATAATGCTAAAGGGTCAAATATTTGTGTTGTCACTTATTCACCATGGGTCAAAATGCATTTTGATTTTTTGAACTAAAACTTGCTATTAATAGACCTCTCTCATAAGTTTTTAAACCCCACTTGCGGAATATATTCCTCATCCCCCTTTTTAAGGGGGAACTATAGGTGGTTATGAAAGAGGTCTAATTAATGTATTGCTTCCAATTGTTCAATAACAAGAACTTCTCTTATATAAAATGTATATTTACAAGTAAAAATAGGGCACACGTTGCACCCTATTTTTCATTTCATACTTTCATTATTCAGCGACTTGTGCTTGAACAGTTGCAGAACACATATTCGCAGCATTAATTTCACGCTGACTCACGTCTGATACAGCAGGTAAATTATCACGTTGAATACCGAGTGCAGGCAACAATTGACCAGTGCTATACAGTGTTTGGAATTGTGCAACTTTCAAGTCGTATTGCGTAGTGACATAAGCACGATTGGCTTGAAATGCTTCGTTTTCTGAGTCAAGAACGTCAAGTAATGTACGACGGCCAATATCAAACTGATCATTATAAGCTTTTACAACTGAAGCAGATTCATCACGATGACGCTGTAACCATTGCAACTGACTGCTATAGTTATTCACGTTGTTATAAGCCACGGTAGAAGTTTGGCGAATATCGACACATGCTTTGTTTTTTAAATCATCGGATAATGAAACACGTGCATTGGCAGCATTCATGGCTGCTCTGTCTGCAAAACCATTAAATAGATTGTAGTTGAGTCTTAATTCAACTGCACTATCTTGCCCATATTTATCGTTATCAGGATTGCTACGCTCATCAAAACTATTACGGTTTTGATATAAACCAGTACGCGCCACAAACGACAGTTTCGGGTACATATTGGCTTTGAATTCTTGCGCACTTGCACGTGCATATTGCATTTCACTTAACGCAGCTTTTAGGCTGTTGTTATTGTTATAAGCAGAAGCAATCACTTCTTGTGCACTGTTCGGAAGTGCCACATTCACACTTACTGGCGAAAGATTATTACTTGGCTCAACACCCACAATTCGTGCAAAACGTGCAGATACATCATTCAAATTGGCTTGTTCAGTCATCAAGTTGGTTTGTGCAAGCGATAAACGACCAGTAATTTGAGACAAATCGGCTTTATTACCTACACCCTGATTAGTACGTTGTAAGACTTGATTATACACACGTTGATGATTTGCAAAATTTCCTTCTGCCAAACGTACCAATTCGCGATAACGTTGCACATCTAAATACGCTTGCGTTGCTTCAAAAGCTTTTTGTTCGACACCAGCATTTAAATCATAATAGCGCTTTAATGCAGCATAATCGCCTTGTTCAACTTTGCTCTTAATGCGAAAACCATCGAACAAAACTTGCGTTAATGCAATTTCTGCCTGACCTTGATTGAACCAACCACGATCGCCATCGAATTCACGGTTACCTTTGCCGTACGCTGCATTCAAATCTAAGGACGGTAAGTATCCAGCACGTGCTTGTTTTTGATTTGCTGTTGCTTCAAGGAAGCTAAACCATTGAGTTTGTACTTCAGGATTATTTTCAATGGCGGTTTTAGTGACAGATGTTAAGTCTGCTGCTGAAACATTCATCGCTGCAGTTGCTGCAATCAGCATTGCGATTTTAGTTAATGCTAGTTTTTTCAGAGGTTTACCCTCGTTTAGAATCATGTTGTATTTGTCCAATGCTGTCATCTATATTTGAAAAAGCAAATAGAGGGTGAAATTGATTTCACCCTCTCTTGACGTTTATGTTGTTTGGAAGTTCGTTTTAGTGATCATGTCATTTAAGGCAGTGAATGTTTGGCCTTCTACCACAATGTTGACACTTATCGTGTCCGCGGCGTTATGAATATCGATTGTGCTGCCAGTTACGGTCACAAATTGGCTCAAAGTTCCCATATTGCCATCCCAGCCAAGTGCATCAAGCAAAGCTTTAGCGTCAACTTTGTCGCCTTGAGCAAGGTTAAAGTCTTTGATAATGTCTGTAGAGCCATCAGCATCATTGGTACCATTGGTTACGAGATTACCTGTCGTCGTATTTAGCGATTTACCCCAAACAAAGGTATCTGCGCCTGTACCACCAAACAGAATATCGTTTCCAGCACCGCCAATCAGAATATCTGCACCACCTTGACCATACAAAATGTCATTACCCATACCGCCATCTAGCACGTCATTTCCACCGCGTGTATCTGCTGTGGCATTAAAACGACTGATGCCCGTTGTCGTATTCGATTCCGCTTTGATGTAGTTATACAAATCAATAGCTTGCACACCTAAACCTGCGTTCACCAAGGTATAATCAGATGGACTGCGACTTAAATACTCTTTTAATGCTTCCATACCTGAACCATCTGCATCTGGTGAATTTGCAGCATTATGGTTACGAGCTGGACCAGTCGCCCACTCAAGCCAATCGGTATTGATGGTATCACCAAACATGACATCATTACCTTTACCACCGTAGAGAACATCATCACCGACAACATACGGCATTGCAGATAGACCACCTACTTTCAGTGTATATTGCAACTGTTCTTGGGTCATCACAATGTCTGGATTACCACCCTGAGCTATGATGGTGTCACCACCTGCACTGGTATTCCACTGGATATTATCAACACGAGCTTCATAGTTTGCTGCACCATTTTTATCTTCAACTTCAAAGACAAAACGATAGTCACCTGTACTACGGATAATGCCTGTTTGCATGATCAAAGTACCAGCATTGTCTTTTCCTGCCACATTCGAACCTACCTCAACAGTTTGCCATACACCATTGATCAGTTTTTGCAAGTTCCAGGTAAAACTGTCACCAGCCACCCAATTCTGATTAGTATATTGGAAAGAGATAAACGAGTTACCTGCTTTAGTTGCATCAACAGTGATGGTTGGTCCAGTATAGACAGCTGCAACATCATTATTCGCAACCGTATCCTTCAAAACCAGACGATTATTACTTGAAGCAAATGCTGTCACCACTGCATCACTATTGCTCGCAGTCCAGCTACTACGGCTATTGATACCCGTATCGTTGCCAAACCTTGCTATGTCATCGACCGTTGGTGCGCTACCACGTCGGTCAATGGTAATCTGACTGGTTGAACCTGTAACAGGATCCGTGTTGTCAAACGGCTTTGTTGCACAAAGATTTGAAATGCAAAGCGCCCCTAATTGAGCCAAATTTAAGGCGTAACTTGGGTAAGTGGTCGACCTAATTCCGTAAATCTGTTAAGGACTGCTACACGTGCATGGATTTCATTCACTTGGCTATCAAAACTCCTTGCGCTGAGTTTATCTCCTAATAATTTGATGCAATGCATCTTAGTTTCAACCAAACTTCGACGATGATAGCCTGACCATTTTTTCCATAGTGTCCTGCCTAAACGTTTAATTGTTCGAAGTAATTCATTTCGCTCTAGCGAGCTACTCTTTGTATCTTTCCATGGTTTCGCATTTTTTCTAGGTGGAATCACCGCATGCCCTTGCCGATCTGCAATGACCTGACGGCATTGCTTGGTGTCATAAGCTCCATCGGTATAAACAGAGTCAATCCGCTCATCTTGTGGAATCTGATTAAGTAAATCACCAAGCACCTGTGAATCACTGACATTATTGGTTGTAAGCTGAACTGCTCGTATTTGCAGGGTTTTAGCATCTATACCAATATGAAGTTTACGCCATTGGCGACGATATTCAGGTCCATGTTTCTTGCGTTTCCATTCGCCCTCACCTAGAAACTTCATGCCTGTAGAGTCCATGAGTAGATGCAGCCCATCGCTACTTTTTTGGTAGCTGATTACAATATCAATATGCTTTTGTCTTCTACAAAGCGTGGTGTAATCTGGAGCTATCCAATTTAATCCGCAAAGTTTAATCAGACTTTGCACAAAGCCAGTGACCATACGTAAAGACAGACGGAATAAGGATTTAATCATTAAGCAGCATTGGATGGCTGCGTCGGAGTAGGTTTGATTTCGCCCTTGTTTGCCTTTTGATGGCGCATACCATTGCGTAGCAGGATCAAACCAAATGGCAATATTTCCGCGACTCATGAGTGCTCGGTTATATGCGGGCCAATTGGTTGTGCGGTAGATTTTGTGTGTAGGCTTCTTCATTTGAAAATTATATCGCTGAAAAACCCTTTACAGATAGGTTTGTGCAACAAAGCCAGTAAAATGTGAAAAAAATCACTATAAAAAGGTAGAGTATATTTTGACATGGATAAGCACAATTAAAGCAAAAGAGAGTTGATGACCTTAGTGTTGAACTGTATATAGAATCATAACTGTAACAATTGGTAGAGGATCAAAAATAGGCGCTTGAGATCAATGCAGATCTGGCAAGCTTGTTCAAAAGTTACCATCGAGCAATGCAAGGTAGACTTCTTGATTTCACAATACTAAGGAATCCTTAGTAATAACTCAAGTTGAAACTAAGAAAATCTTAGTTTTAAGGTGGGTGCTTATGTTTAATGCCAACACATAATTTAAATGTTTTTGCCTTACGTCTTCGTATAGCGCGCAAAGCAAAAAAACTTTCACAAGAGCGCTTAGGGATCTTGGCTGGAATTGATGAATCTTCTGCTAGTGCACGTATGAATCAGTATGAACGTGGAAAACATGTTCCTGATTTTTTAATGGCTTCCAAGATTGCAGAAATTTTAGATTTACCAACAGCATATTTTTATGTAGAAAACGATTTATTGGCAGAAATAATACAAGTTAGTCATACTTTAAGTAATGAGCAGAGGTTAGAAGTTCTACGATTTATTAAAGACTTACAAAAGTTTTGAATCTTATATCTTTCTTCTTGGATAAGATGAGTATAGTTCATGATCTAACTTTGACTTCGGTCTGGCGGAGGCAAAATGCTAGCTCATCTTGCCTGCTTCCTACGATTTAATCTCTGTTGTACTTTATTTTTAGATTTAAGTAATCAAAAAAGCAGAATAATATTACTTTAATTTGTTAGCTAAATGGATAACTTCATATATTAAATATATCATATTAGCTATATAGCTAATACATTGTGATCAAGTTGATATGGCGAGTAGAGTAGAAATTGGGAAAAAAATTCGTATAGAACGAAGAACCCTTGGCTATACACAGCAAAAACTATCCGAATTGATTCGAATTAATAAAACTACAATCTCTGAGATCGAGAATGGACGTTTTACGGGTTCTTTTGACATATTTGAACGTGTACTTGATGCAGTCGGTCTACAGTTTGATGTATCTCCAAAGCGACATTTACTGCCTCATTGGGATGAGATTGAAGATATGTTTGCTGAGGATGATGAGTGAATATACAGACTACTCTTCCTGCCAAAATTAACAATATCACGGTGTGTGCCAATCAAACTGAATTAGGTGTCTTAACCTATGGTTCAGTTCACCATTATCAGCCAATACAAGAAAAACAGCATGTGTCACTTACCATGACTCAGAAAGGTATGGATGGTTATTCTTCAAGCCCGCTCCATCCAATATTTGCGCAGAATCTTCCAGAAGGCTTTAATCGACGGTTGATTACTGAAAAGCTAGCAAGATATGCCAAGGTCAATGATATATATTTATTGGCACTACAAGGTGATCAAGGTATCGGAATACTCTCATACAAAAGTGAGTTAAATTTACCCGATGTAGAATCTTTGAACTTAAGCGCAATCCTATCCTACCTTAGTAAAGAGCCCCTTTTCCCACAACTCTTAGAAAAATACTATCTCAGGACTTCATTGGCTGGGATGCAGCCGAAGGTAAGCATTCTGAATGCAAATATTGTTCAATCGGATAGCACAGTTCAGCAAAGGGATTTAATTGTGAAGTCTTTTGATTCTGAATTTCCATTACTCACAGTCAATGAGTTTGTTTGTATGCAGGCTGCACGGCAGTGTGGCCTTGAACCTCCAGAAACCTATTTATCTGAAAATTTAGAAACATATGTCATAGAACGGTTTGATAAGTCCTACGATGGGACAAAATTCGGCTATGAGGACTTTACAACACTGATGAAAAAGGCAAATGATCCAAGTGCAAAATATGCGAGTAGCTATGAAACTTTGCTGAAAGCAACTTATCTATATACGGGTAGCGTAGCTGAAGTTGAAAAAATGTATAAATACATTGTATTCAACTGCTTAATCGGTAATGGAGACGCAAATCTTAAAAACTTTGCTTTGCAATATTCCTCAGATATGAAGAACATTTTTGTTTCTCCACCTTTCGATATAACGCATACACTCATTTACAAATCAATTGATCATAAAATGGCACTCAAACTGGCGGGGAGTAAAGCATTTCCTGATCTTACACATCTCATGAAATTGGCTGAAAGTGACCAATTCAGAATCAGAAATCCCAAAGCAATCATAGAATTCTTGAGCGAAAATATATTGGACTATCTTCGCACTTCAAATGAGGTTCAACTATTTGATGGTTTACGAACATCGATTGAATGTTCAATTTCAAATATTATGGCGGCAAGCCATGTCGCCCAAAGTTATCGCGATAATAAAAATCTCGGTTAAGACATATCAATCCATCAATTGGGAAATTATATGGCTAATTACAAGCTGTTCAATGCACTAGTTAAGTTTTAATATTAGTCAATCCGATTTATTTTCATTCTTATTCCCATAGCGACATGATCCCTATTAATGAAATCTGGCTCTCTACCCCGCCTATGGACATGCGGCTAGTATGAATACTGCTATTGCTCGGGTGCTGAGAGACTTTGGCTATAATAACCACATTACGCCTACCTGGTCTGTAACAAACTATAAAGCTTTGGAAGGATAAAAAGTTCATTCTCAGGAGCGAAATGAATTACTTCGAATAGTTAAAAGTCTAGACAGAATACTATGGAAAAAATGGTCAGGCTATTATCGTCGGAGTTTGATGGAAACCAAAATATATTGCATCAAATTATTATGCAATAAATTACAGCGAGAAATTTTCCTAGTCAGGTAAATGTGATTCATGCACGTGCGTCACGTGTTAAATAGATTGACGGAATCAGGTCGCCCTTATAGCCAAGTTGTCACTTAAACTTAGATAACTTGGGAAAGATTTAGCTTTTGAATGTTTGTGCCACAAAACCTATCAAAGTTAAGACTTTAAGGAGTGAAATTTATTCATTAAATTTACTCTCTTTTCTACCATGTAATTTTATTTGAAATTTACTGTTCTATTTGACAACTAATTATGAAATTAGGAAAACTTCCCATATCGGCAAAGAACAAGAAGATGCAGAACGTGATGCCATGCTCAATGAAGCAGGTTACATCGTTCTGCGTTTTACAGAAATTCCAAGCATTCGCCAACTGCACAAACACATTGGTATCACGCCCGCAATGCGTGCTTGAATTATTTTGAGATCGCGCTGCTCGCTTCCTGCTGTGTGAATTGCTTTTCGGCAGCCAATTTTTCTTGAATACGCTGCTGTTGTTCTTCCTTAATACGCTGATATTCCGCTTGGTTTTTTGCATCGCTTTTTACCGCTAAAAAAGCAATCCCTAAAATAAGCAATGGAATCACAATACCAAGACTCGCCAAAAACATCACTTTCGGCGTTAGTTTTTTAGTTGATTTCGTCATAGCCAGCCTATTTCCAATATCTAGATTTTGATGGGCCAATACTATAACAAAAAAAGAGCCTCAATCATGAGGCTCTGTCTTCAGTTTAAATGGTTAATTTTATGTCGGCGCTATACCTGTACAATTTTCATTGGTGCTAGCATCTTTTTGTGCATCAGTTAACACAATACCCGTACCCGCAGACATGTAGGTCTGAATAAAGTCTACTGCCTCTGCATTCCGACAAACTATAGCTTGGGTATGAGATGCACCTATAACGGGATCAAGCGTGATATTTGGCGAACCCAATGTTTTCAAGTTTGCAACCAATGCTTGCGTAATTGGATAGGGTACATTTGTATCTGCTGTGCCTTGTATTACATAGACTGGTTTATCAATTCGTTTAGTCCCAGGCTGACTACTGATTAAGAAGTTTTTTACGGTTTCATTGGTCGCAAACACACTAGTATCTAAACCAGGATAATCCATGACTTTTTTATCAAGATTTGCTGTCATAAACTGAATAATATCGTCTTTAAACTTATTAATTAAGCTTAGACTTGGGTCATTATCATTGTCTAAACACAGACCATTATCCCCTGTTGAACCTTCTGCAAACTCAGCCAAAGATTTGGCACGTGATTGGAAAATATCTTGATAACTAAATCGCGGCTCATAAGCTTTAATACCTACCCCTGTTAATGCTGCATAAGCCAATAAAGTTGCATAAGAATCAACAGAAGTACGTGCAGCTAGTGGGATATTATATTGTATTTCCTGCGCCTCAATGCTAGACAAGGCAGCTGGTGCAACCTCTAAAATAATTTTACCCAAACTCGAAGCTGGCGCACCCGCCACAGCACCTTTATAGGTTGCATCTGTATTTGCATATTCTGCGGTCGCTAACGAGGCATGTCCACCCTGGGATTGTCCTGCCGACATCCACGCACCATTCAACTGCTTACCATAATGATCTTTTGCCGCTTGTACAGCTGAAAGCGCTGACTTCGCAGCACTAGATAAGTTTAAATATGGATGAATCCCTGGCGTGCCCAAACCTTCATAATCTGGAGCAATAACCACATAGCCAGCAGCCAGTAGACTGTCTGCTAAAATTTTAAAACGCGGGTGAATCATATTATTACTTGGTGCACAACTATCACCAACCCCAACCGTACCGTGCTCCCAAACCACTACGCGATAACCATCTGTAGGCGGTGCTACTTTAGGGAACATTACCAGCGCCGTTGCTTTTGCGGTCTGACCTTTAACATTTTCCATGTTATACGTCATTACCTTAATAGAAGCTGCAGTGGTTAATGTGTCTTCTGAATAGGCACTTTCAGAAACATAGGTCTGTTTTTGATTTGAAGCGGGCGAATCATCATCGTCATTACAAGCAGTTAAAGACAGCATTGAAACGGCAACTGTAAGGGCTAATGCTATTTTCGAGCGTTTCATAAAATATACTTTTATTCATTGTTTTTTTAAGCATGAAACTACATGCCGTTTTATTAAGACATAATAAAAGCGCCCTGTATAGGACGCTTCTCAACCAAACAATCACTTTAAATAATTAATTCTAAAAAGATTCCAGTAAAAATAATGAATCCCACCCAACGATTGTGACGGAATGCCCAAAAACAATACTGTGGATCTCTATCTTTGGTTTTTGACCATTGATAAATAAAATCAGCCACTACCACAAGCAATGCGATTAAACCCAATGGCATCAATAAATTTTCAAGGTAAAGCGCCGCACCGATCAAAACGACACTCATCGCCTGTAAAAGTGCAATGATTTGAATATCAAAACGACCGAATAAAATGGCTGTCGACTTCACCCCAATTTTTAAATCATATTCACGGTCGGTAATCGCATATTGAGTATCGTATGCCACAGTCCAAGCCAGATTGCCGAAATACAGCAACCAACAGGTTAAATCTAATGGCTTACCCATGGCCGTAAATGACATCGGAATTCCCCACGAAAAAGCCATGCCCAAAACAACCTGAGGCAAATGGGTATAGCGCTTCATGAAAGGATATATAAATGCGAGAAAAAGCCCGCCTAAAGCACAATAAAACGTTTCAATCGGCAGAAACAACAACATACAAGCACTGGCAAATACTAAAGCTAGAAACACATAAATGGCTTCTTTGGCCGTGATAATCCCTGTTGCTAAAGGCCGCGTTTTCGTACGCTCTACATGTGCATCGACCTTACGATCAGCAAAATCATTAATTGCACACCCAGCCGCACGCATAAATATTGTGCCAAGTACCATCGGAATCAGAATACCCATTGGCGGTATGCCCTCTGCTGCAATCCATAGTGCCCACATGGTAGGCCAGAACACCAATTCTGTGCCAACAGGCTTATCAAAACGACATAAATAATAATAGGCTTCTAAACGTTCACGCCAAGTAATTTGATGCGCAGTTGTCATGACTGTCCTTCAGATGCTGAATTCTGCTTTTGCAAAAATTGCTCAAAACTCGCTAAAAAAGTTTCTTGAACAATAAACTTGCAGCCGTGCCAAGTATAACAGCTCTGTCTGGTCCAACCATCTTCTAGCCAAATCACACGACGTTCACATGCTGGATTGGTGCGCTGAAACAAGAACCAACCAATCGGTTTTTTACCAATATGTTTAAAAAGCCGTGCGCGGCCTTGCAAACTTAAGATCGGGAAAATGCTTTTGGCTTTGACCCAAGGCTCTGCATCACTGCCATATAAAAAGCTTTCTCGTACCCATGACGTATGCTGAAACGGCATGCCCATCCATTTTGCATCGATAAACTGAAGACGCTGAAAATGTTCTTTGGTCGGTTGAACCCTAAATGCTCCATCAGCCAAATCCGTCAGTTGCTGAGTAAGTGAACCTGAAGCATATAACCATGTTTTCAGTTCAGCTGGAATCTGCTGCATAAACCTACCTGTACCATTGATTTACTGTGCACTTAAACGCTTTTTGAGTTATGAAGAATGTATTATTCAATTGCAAGATCAATCTTTAACAATTATCTGTTTTTGCAATGGTTTCAAATTTACCTTGCGGAGTTTTCACCAAAATAAAACCTTCAGCACTCAAGTAAAAACTTTGAGGATAATCATAATCCAGTGCTAACTCTGGGCTTTTCAATGCAACAAATTCTGCCTGCTTGTAACCTTCAGGGGTGCGACCAACTTCAATATAAGTCACCATCGAAAAATTTAGCTTAAATCCTTTGTCGTGATCTTTAGGGTCAATCCACGGATAAAAACTGGTGTGCTTCTTACGCTGTGCCATTGCTCTCATCAATTTTTTTCAAGTTAAACAGATGATACAAAAAAACCCGCGACTAGCGCGGGTTTTTTACAGTGAAATTCAGTTCAGAATTACAAGCTGTAGTACATATCAAATTCAACTGGGTGAGTTGTCGTGTTCAAACGACGCACTTCTTCAGTTTTAAGTTCGATATATGCATCAAGCATTTCTTTAGTGAATACACCACCTTTAAGAAGGAACTCATGATCCGCTTGAAGCGCTTCAAGAGCCATATCTAGGCTGTGAGCAACTGTAGGGATTTTCGCTTCTTCTTCAGGAGGAAGGTCGTATAAGTTTTTGTCAGCTGCTTCACCTGGGTGAATCTTGTTTTGGATACCATCAAGACCCGCCATTAACAATGCAGCGAAACCTAAGTACGGGTTCATCATTGGATCTGGGAAGCGAGCTTCGATACGTTTGCCTTTAGGGCTAGAAACGTAAGGAATACGGATAGAAGCAGAACGGTTACGTGCTGAGTAAGCCAACATAATCGGTGCTTCGAAGTGCGGAACTAAACGCTTGTACGAGTTTGTAGATGGGTTCGTAATTGCGTTCAATGCACGAGCGTGTTTAATTACACCACCGATGAAGTAAAGCGCCATTTCTGAAAGACCAGCGTATTCATCACCAGCAAACAAGTTCTTGCCATCTTTAGAGATTGACATGTGAACGTGCATACCAGAACCATTATCACCAACCATTGGCTTAGGCATGAAAGTCGCAGTTTTTGCGTATTGGTGCGCAACGTTCCAAACAGCATATTTGAACTGTTGTACTTCGTCTGCTTTACGAACCATTGTGTTGAAGCTTACACCAATTTCTAATTGGCAAGATGCAACTTCGTGGTGATGTACTTCTACACGACCTGGGCCCATGATGTCTTCAATACGCGCACACATATCAGCACGCATGTCATGCGAAGAATCAACTGGAGGAACTGGGAAGTAACCGCCTTTAACACGTGGACGGTGACCAGAGTTTCCGCCTTCGTAGTCTTTGTTTGTTGACCAAGCAGCTTCTTCAGCAATCAATGTATGGCGCGCGCCAGACATATCAATTTCCCATTTTACTTCGTCAAATACGAAGAATTCTGGTTCTGGACCAAAGAATGCAGTATCACCAATACCTGTCGATTTTAGGTATTCTTCAGCACGGCGAGCAATCGAACGCGGGTCACGGTCATAACCTTGACCTGTTGATGGCTCAATAACGTCACAAGTAACAACTACTGTCGGCTCAGCGAAGAACGGGTCGATAAAACCAGTTGCAGCATCTGGACGTAAGATCATGTCAGATGCTTCAATGCCTTTCCAACCAGCAATAGAAGAACCATCAAACATTTTACCGTCTTCAAAAGTATCTTCGTCGATAGTATCTGCTGGGTAAGTTACGTGTTGTTCTTTACCCTTAGTATCCGTAAAACGGAAATCGACCCATTTTGCGCCACTTTCTTGGATGAGTTGTAGGACCTTGTTCGCCATGCTCATTTTGCTCCGATGAATTTTTGTTGCACTCTTTAGTGCGTGTTAGTAGTTGGTTGTTCTAAAGCAATTACCGTACCAACTTTAAAAAGCTTAGCTAAAATATTGAATTCATTATCAGAATAACAGTTTTAAGCTGTTTGCTTTGGCTCTATTATACTGAGCTAAAAAGTAAATGCACCATATTCAAGCATGCTTCTTCACATTTAATCTAAAAGATTTTGAGTATGGATCATAATGGTGCATTTTTAAATTTCACGGGTCGATTTACACCCGTTTTTTATAAATTAGAGCGCTTTTTAAGCTGTTATTTTCGCCTTGATTTGACTTCCACACTTCATATCACGGCGAGCGATATACCTGAAATCAAATATAAGCAGCGTAATTAACTGTTTTTATTTGATTTTTAAAAAATAAAAAACCTTTCCTTTCAAACTAAATATAAAGCCGACATCTCAGATGTAAGCAAGCAAAAAAATATGCTCTGTTTTGGTGATATTAGAGGAGTTTTTGGCTCACGGCATTAAGAGATATTCTTTTATATTCCTTGAATGTGCATGCTTCATGACATTTACACATAGTCCACGAGGTTTCTCGTTAGAATTTGAATCTGAGATATTCATAAACTCTATATCAGTTAGTAACAAAACCCATTGTAATTTTTAGACCCACTAAAAAATGTCACGCCCTAACTGGGTATTTTTTGCTATGATAATTTCGGTTTTGTGCCTCCATTCAAGTCATTGAATGAGAAAAATAATTTACTTATAGCTTTATAATGTAATCGCACGAATACCATAGGACTCTTCAAGCACATTTATGTGCATAAATTTCAATAGGTTAAGCTCATGCTTTTGATGATCCACAACTATGACTCTTTTACATACAACATCGTCCAGTATTTTGGCGAGTTAAATCAAGAAGTAAAAGTAGTACGTAATGATGCCGTGACATTGGAAGATATTGAGCGATGGCAACCTAAGTATCTTGTGATTGGCCCTGGTCCATGCTCACCTTCGGAAGCAGGAATTTCTATTCCAGCCATTCAGCATTTTGCTGGAAAAATTCCATTATTAGGGGTGTGCTTAGGACATCAGGCTATTGGTCAAGCATTTGGCGGTGAAATCATTCGTGCCAAAAAAGTGATGCATGGGCGTTTGTCTGACATGCACCACTCGAATAAAGGCATTTTTAGCAACCTCCCTTCTCCGTTTTCAGCAACGCGTTATCACTCACTGGTGATTGATCAAGAAAGCTTGCCTGAATGCTTAGAAGTGACTTGCTGGACCAATGAAGCTGACGGCTCAATTGAAGAAATCATGGGTGTAAAGCATAAGACGCTTGCCGTTGAAGGCGTGCAATTTCACCCTGAATCAATCTTGAGTCAGCATGGCCATCAAATCTTTAAGAACTTTTTAGAAATTTACGCATAAATGAGTGCAGTGAAAAATGAATATGCAACAAGCTTTAAATAACATCACTAAAAATATTGAGTTGACGCAGCCGCAAATGGAAGACGTCATGCGTACCATCATGAATGGTGAAGCAACAGATGCCCAAATTGGTGCACTGATGATGGGTCTTCGCTTAAAAGGTGAAAGTATTGATGAAATTACCGCAGCAGCTCGTGTCATGCGCGAGTTTGCCATCAAAATTGATGTCAGTGATGTGCCTTATTTAGTCGATATCGTCGGTACAGGTGGTGACGGTCAGAACTTATTTAACGTCTCGACTGCGTCTGCTTTTGTGATTGCTGCGGCAGGTGCAACCATTGCTAAACATGGTAACCGTGGTGTTTCAACCAAATCGGGTTCCTCGGACCTGTTAGAACAAGCAGGCATCCAACTTGACTTAAACATGCAACAAACTGAACGCTGTATTCGCGAAATGGGTGTCGGTTTCTTGTTTGCCCCGAATCATCACAAAGCGATGAAGTATGCGGTTGGCCCACGTCGTGAATTAGGCATTCGCAGTATTTTTAATTTACTTGGCCCGCTTACGAATCCGGCTGGAGTAAAACGTCTAGTGATTGGGGTGTTTTCGACTGAATTGTGCCGTCCTATTGCAGAAGTGATGAAACAACTGGGCGCAGAACATGTCATGGTGGTTCATTCTAAAGATGGTTTAGATGAAATTAGCCTTGCATCAAGCACTTATGTGGCTGAACTTAAAAATGGCGAAGTCACCGAGTGGGAAATTCAACCTGAAGATGTCGGAATCGAATCGCAAACTTTAACAGGTTTAATCATTCAAGATTCTGCTGAAAGTTTAAGCTTAATCAAAGATGCCTTAGGCAAAAATAAATCCGATAAAGGCGAAAAAGCAGCCAACATGATTGCTTTAAATGCAGGTGCTGGTCTGTATGTCTCTGGACTTTGTACTAGCTATAAACAAGGCGTGGCTTTAGCACATGACATCATCTACGGCGGACAAGCCTTAGAAAAGATGAGCATCCTTGCTGAATTCAGCAAAACCCTTAAACAATACGACGCTTGATAGACAGGACTTTGTCATGGTAGATATCGCAAATACGATTTTAGGCAAAATTGTGGATCGCAAGCAGGAAGAGTTTGCTGCACGCCTCAAACAACGTAGCTATAAAGATGTTGAAGAATGGGCACTTGAGGCAACTCCTGTGCGTGGTTTTGCAAAGTCTTTACTGAGCAAACAACCGGGTGTGATCGCTGAAATTAAGAAAGCATCACCATCTAAAGGCATCATTCGTGAAAACTTTGATCCTGCCGAAATCGCACAGCAATACGAAGCTGCAGGTGCAGCATGTTTATCGGTTTTAACCGATGTCGATTTTTTCCAAGGTGCCGATGAGAATATTCAAATTGCACGCTCTCACTGTGCTCTGCCTGCATTACGCAAAGACTTTCTGATTGACCCTTATGGGGTGATTGAAGCACGAGCTTTACATGCGGACTGTATTCTTCTGATTGTGGCATGCTTGTCCGATCAACAACTCGAAGAAATGTCTAAAACGGCTTTTGAGCAGAATTTAGATGTCTTGGTTGAAGTACACGATGAAGCAGAGCTTGAACGTGCTTTGCGTCTATCTGAGCGTTGCGTATTGGGTGTCAATAACCGTAACTTAAAAACCTTTGATGTGGACTTAAACACCTCGATTCGTTTGAAAAAACTGCTTGAACCATCTCGTCTACTGGTCACGGAAAGTGGGATTGCGACCCCAGCTGATGTTGCAATGATGCAAGAGCATGACATTCATGCTTTCTTGGTCGGTGAAAGTTTTATGAAGCAGCCGCGTCCAGACCACGCCTTTACTGAGCTATTTGGAACACCTAAATCACTTTAATCGCATATTCAGGGTAAGGCATGCTCTTGCCCTGAATACTTTATGATTTGCACTTTCAAAAAGCTGTTGAAGATCTGCTTAAACAGTAACATATAAAAAATTGTTCAATTTTAAATTACTCAATTAAGCCCTGCTTCTTGGCCTCATTCACCGCTTCCATTCGAGAGCGGATCTGCAACTTGTTATAGATTTTACGCAAATGCCATTTCACTGTATTGATGGACAAAAAAATCGACTCGGATATTTCAGCATCGGTACAGCCACGGCTTAGTTTTTCTAAAATTTGGATTTCACGTTTCGATAAAGCCTCAAGGCCAGAACTACCGATCAAGGCTTCAACACTGCTTTCAGCTTGATTGAGCTTTTGAAGTTGCTGAATATATTCTAGCAATACAACTGTATGCTTTTGCTTCTGTCGACTTAAATGCTGACTTAGCCCACTTAATTCATCTAGAATCACCCGCACTGCCTGAGTCGGCATGAGGGTTTCAAGCGCTTGTTGTAGAGCTTCAAAAGCCTGTTCATGTTGTTTCAACTGATACAGGGCCAGTGCAAACAAGATTTGAACACGCGCAAAACGTATCGGATAAATCCTAAAAAATGCTAACTGTTGGCTTAAATATTCTTTGGCTTGCTCGGCTTGCCCCATGAAAATTTGCTGACGCACCAGCATTAAATCATCGCCACGCAGCAAATGGGTGAAATTTAAATACGGCTGAAATACTGCCTGTTCAGTATCAGCTAATGCAGAAAGCGGGCTTGCTTGTTGCGCATAGGCTTGTATAGTTTGTGCGAGTCGAGGTAACGACCATTGACTACTGCGGGTATGGGCTTGATGCAAACACACTTGTATCGCGGCTTGATCTTGATGCAAGGTAGCTAAACGCATTTGTAAGATATAGCCCACCACCACCATATCCGGCATAGCCAAATGATCGCCGCCCTTAAAATCCATTAATGCCGATTCGACTTGTGACATTTGGTTCATTTCATAATATAGGTCTGCTTTAAAGCTGCTCAGAATATTCATAATGGCTGCTTTATTGTCATCATCTAAGCCTAATTTACGATATTCCTCGCTCTGTCCAACTTGTGCAAACTTTTCTGCTGCGAGAGTCAAATCTCCTAATAAATAATCACATAGGGCATCAATACAATCAACCATTGCCACACCATATAGGTTATGCCCTTGCAAATAGATAATACGCGTTTGTAGCAGCAACTTTCGTGCTTCGCTCATTTGCCCCAAACAAATGTGATACAACCCCACAATTCCTATGAGTGGAGCGCGCGCAAAATAAGCCGTACTTGCTAGTTGTGCTAAGTTTTGTTGCGCTAAGGTATAAGCCACATCCAACTTGTCTTCTAACACTGCAATGAGAGGAGCTAAACCTAATTGGTCCTCATGTTGTAATAAGGTTTCATGTTGATCCACGCTATGCCAGAGCTGTAAATAATGATTGGCTAATGTCACTTGATGAGTCAGCACTAAGGTCCAAATAATGTCATAAAGCAAATTGGGATTTTGCACCAAAACAGAATCCGGTATCTGTTTGACCAACTCCAAGAAAGTATAGTGTCGGCCTTCTAAAATCAGTTCACGACACACCGAGTTGAGCAATGACAAAATCAACTGCTGATCTTCTGCTTGTTGGGCGTGATAAATCGCCTCCATCAGATAACGCTGTTGTTTGAACCATTCTGCCGCTTTACTATGCATTTGCTGATATGCATCAGGTTGTAAAAGCTTAAACTTCGATTGCAAAAAGTCTCGAAATAAATGATGCACGCGATACCATGTACGCTGTTCATCTATCGCTTGAATGAACAAACCTTTTTGACTAATGACATCGAGAATTTGCTGTGCAGCAGGATTACCCGTTAAGGCGATGACCAAAGCTGGATTAATTTTTCTCAGTACACTAATTTGCAATAAGAATTGCTGAATTTCAGGGTCTTGTTGTAAAAAAAACCTGCTCACTGAGGTAATTTACAATCTGATGGTGCGCACCACTTAAGTTCTGAATAAAACCATGAATATCTTGATGTTCTTTCAAATATAAATTGGTGAACTGAATGCCTGTAAACCAGCCTTCAGTTTTATCGATCAGTTGGTCTGCAAGCTCTGTGCTTAAAGCAAGCTGGTCAAAGTTTTGTTGCTGTAAAAACTGAATAAGCGCACTGCTTTCTTGCTGTTTGATACTCAACTGAGACTCTGTGACCCACTTTAAACGACCCAATAGATATTCTTTCGCGAAACTCCAGTTGGGTTTGACCCTTGAAGCAATCAGCAAATGACAATTTTCAGGTAAGGACTGGTACAACCACCAAAAGATATTTAAACATTCTGGGTTTGTTAATGCTTCAAACTCATCGATAAATAAAACAGTGTCAGCATCCTCTTCTGCAACTTTTTGCGTCAGCTCAATGATGTGTTGTTTATGGATCTGTCCATAAGAGATCGAATGCGGTGGTTCTAAATCTAAAAACGCCAAACGCAAGTATTGATAGAGTCGAATCGGATCATTGTCATCATCATCCAAAGTTAACCAACAGACTTTCTTTCCCTTTGCTAAAAGAGACTCTGAAAGTTGATGCATCAGCGTGGTTTTTCCATAACCCGCCGCGGCGTGAATAAAAACCAAAGAAGACTGACAATAGTCCACGATCTGACTTAACAGTTGGGGACGTTGCATTGCCCTGCCATTCAGCATGCTCGGACGACTGAGTTTAGTCTTCAACACTTGCATGTATATTCATCCAATCTTTTTATTCAATTACATCTGCAACATTTATTTCCCTGAATTTTGCATTTGGCAAAACATCATCCTCAACCAATCATGTTATGCCATTTTCCAGTCTAAAACACTTATAAATTAGTCGGGGAACTACAGTTAGGCAATGTGAAATTGCATCAAAAACCATTCCAATCCCTATTTTAAACTGTTCATTCGCGCATTTATCAAACAATGTAAATTCCATTCTTTCGAGTGGTTTGCATTTTCTGAAACATTGTTATGCTCAGGCTTAAGGAAATCTTAGATATTGATATCTCATATCATATTCTAAATCAAAGACATATAAGGATTTTATAATGAGCATCGCACAATCAGTTAAACATCAGGATCGATTATTAACGATTAACATCAAAGATGGCGAAATCAAAAATGCACTACCGGGTGTGCATGTCACACCATGCTTTTTAGATCCTGACAATGGTAAATGGATTATCTACGCTCGTTTTGATGCTGGCGTTGTAATACCACGCCACTTCCACACAGGTGTTGTACATTTCTACACAACTGCTGGTTCATGGCATTATGTTGAATATCCTGAAGATGTTCAAACTGCCGGTAGCTATTTATTCGAACCAGCAGGTTCGATCCATACTTTAGCAACCCCAGAAGGTGCTGAAGGCTTTATGGTCATTAATGGTGCGAACGTCAACTTAAATGATGATGATTCACTGATGTTTATTATGGATGCCGGTTGGATCGAGCGCACTCTTCACGTCGTGGCTGAACATACAGGGCAAAAAATGCCGCGTTATATTAAACCGGGCTCGGATGTTGTATTTAGCGACAAATAAATTCCAAAAGGCTTTTGGCCTCGGCTAATAGCCTTTTTTATTAGAAAAATAGCCACCAAGGATGAATGAAATGTTTGGCAAAATGATGCACCAATCTTTATTGATTAGTAATTTAATCGAACATGCGGCAAAGTACCACGCAGATACTTCTATTTTTTCACGTGAAGTAAATGGTCAAATAACCACCACCAATTGGTTACAGGTCCAACAGAATAGCAAACGTTTAGCCAATGCTTTCACGTCATTTAATCTTAATCAAGGTGATCGTCTTGCAACAATCGCGTGGAACAACCACCGTCATTTAGAATCTTGGTATGCTATTTCAGGGAGTGGTTATGTTTGCCACACCATCAACCCTCGCTTATTCCCAGAATAACTGGTGTTCATTATTAACGATGCACAAGATAAAGCGATTTTCTTTGATTCAACTTTTCTACCGTTAATTGTCGCAATCCAAGGCAAAGTACCAACCGTTGAAAAATTTATCTGTTACGGTGCACGTGATGAAAAAGTCATTGCAGCACTTCCAGATGTTATTTTCTATGATGATTTAATTCAAAACCAATCTGCTGAATTTAACTGGCCGCAATTCGGCGAAGAAACCCCAAGTTCTTTATGTTATACCTCAGGCACAACAGGTAATCCGAAAGGCGTACTGTATAGCCACCGCTCTACCCTATTACACACCATGGCAATTAGCTTGCCAGACTCATTAAACCTGTCGGCAAATGATGTGGTCATGCCTGTTGTTCCAATGTTCCATGTCAATGCATGGGGTGTGCCATATGCCGCAGCTATGGTCGGTAGTAGCGTCGTTTTACCGGGACCAAATCTAGATGGTGACAGCCTTGTTGACCTGATTGACAACTATAAAGTTACTGTGGCTTTAGGTGTTCCCACCATCTGGCAAGGCTTACTTGCAGCTGCGAAAAAACGTGGGACAACTTTAGAAAGTATGAACCGTAATGTCGTGGGTGGCGCTGCATGCCCACCGTCGATTATTCGTGATTTCAAAAACAACTATGCTTGCGACACCATTCATGCATGGGGAATGTCTGAAACCAGCCCACTGGGAACAGCGAACCAACCGAAAGCAAAACATGCCACGTTGAGTGCTGAAGAGTTTGAAAAGTTACGCTTAACCCAAGGTCGTCCACCTTTTGGTGTTGAATTACGTATCGTTGATGAAAGCACCAATCAAGTCTTAGCTAATGATGGTCATACTCAAGGGAATTTACAAATTCGTGGCCCTTGGATTGTCGATCATTATTTCAATCAAGAAAAAAGTGCCACCACAGCCGATGGTTAGTTCGACACGGGGGATATCGCAACCCTAGATGCAGACGGTTATATGACCATTTGCGACCGTGCCAAAGACTTAATCAAATCGGGCGGTGAATGGATTTCTTCGGTTGAACTTGAAAATATTGCCGTAGGTCACCCTGAAATTCGCATGACAGCTGCCATTGCGGCACGCCATCCGAAATGGGATGAACGCCCAATTTTAATTGCCGTAAGACAGGAAAACTCAACACTGACTGAAGAAGAAGCGCTGGCTTACTTTGATAATAAGATTGCCCACTGGCAGATTCCTGACGTGGTGATTTTTGTAGATGCACTGCCAATCAACGGTACAGGTAAAATTGTCAAGGCAGAACTCCGTAAACAATTTGGTGATGTTCTACTTCAAGACGAAGTCGTTTAAGGCTCATTCGAAACATTCAAAAGGATATTGTGATGAAAAAAAATATGAAAACAGCATGGGTTACAGGCGGCAGCAGCGGTATTGGCCTTGAGTTGACTAAACGTTTACTCAAAGATAACTACCAAGTGTGTATTTTCGCCCACGCGGGGATTGAACAAGCGGTAATTGACTTGCAAAAGCGCTCCCCTGCGGTCTGTGGTTTTGAAGTCGATGTACAAAATGAAAGCACTATGGGCGCTAAATTTGCAGAAGCAGTGGCTGCATTTGGCACACCAGATTTGTTGATTAACTCAGCAGGCATTGCGATTGCAAAATCATTTGAAGACATGACGTTTGAAGAATATTTACGACAAATTAATATCAATCTGGTCGGTAGCCGTAATGTAGCCCATGCTGCATTACCACATCTCAAGCAAGCGGTTCAACAAGGCAAATCACCAAAACTGGTTTTAGTTGCATCAGCAGCGGGCTTGGTCGGTTGCTATGGTTATACGGGTTACTGCTCATCTAAATTTGGCGTGGTCGGTTTGGCTGAAGTGCTACGTATGGAACTGCGTAGTCAGAAAATTAAAGTTGCCGTGGTTTGCCCGCCAGAAATTGAGACACCGATGGTATTTGACGAACGTAAAAATGTTCACCAGTCACAGCGGCATTAAAACAACTTGGCGGTAGTCTCCCACTAGAGAAGGCCTGTCAGGAAATTTGCAACGGCATTTTTTCTTCTCAATTTATGATTATTCCAAGTACTCAAGCACGTATTCTTGCCAAACTTTCGCGTGTCTTGCCTGACCTTTATCGTAACCAAATCGATAAAAAACTAGATAAAATCATCCGTACTTTACGTGCAAGTTAAGTCACGACTGACTTAGCATGCCAAACCTGAACCCGAGTACATCATTTGTCTCTCTAGATAGAATGGTTGCTCGGGTTCAATCATTTGAGGTTCTTCCAGAACAGCAGTGCTCTTGAGCACCGCGCAGAATACTATTCACCATTTGACATGCAATTTTTTGCAAATCTCTATGAATGCAATTCAGTTCAAATATAGGGAAAATCAGACTATAATTATCGCCTAATTTCTTATTTTGCGTATTTTTCTGACACTATGAGCAAACATGATTCATCGCTTTCTAAAGAACAGTTTAATTTACTGAAAGACTTTAAAAAGCAAATCACCAATCCGCATTCGACTGCCATCAAACAGTCTGAGGCCCAAGCTCAAGTTGCTCCGCCCGAGCCAGAAGATGATTTCGCGTTGTTTCAAAAACAAATGCAAGGTGTCCAAAAGATGGAGACCGCGAACATTGCCAAAATAGAAAAAAATCCAAAGATAAAAATCGATGCGCAAACTTTAGCAAAACGTGCAGCGGCTGAAGGCCCAATGCATACCGATGCAACTGAGCTGTCCGATACTCAAGCGATGCTCAACCCTGTAGCGAGCCAAGCCGCGCTCAGTTATCGCATTGCTACACTACAACACAAAGTATTTGAAGATTTAAAAGCGGGTAACATTCGTTGGTTTGAAGCTGTCGACTTGCATGGTTGCACCGTTGAAGAAGCCCGTGTCGCAGTTTTACAAGTCATTCAAATGGCCAAAGATGAAAATCAAAATGTCATTAAAATCGTACACGGCAAAGGTCCGGAAGCCATTTTAAAAACCTATGTGAATGGTTGGCTGCGTCAACACCGCGATGTATTGGCTTTTGTGAGTGCACCAGAGAAACAAGGTGGCACAGGTGCAGTTTTAGTGTTGCTAAAACGTGCTGAAAAGAACCCAAAGTTTAAACAGTAATCGGATTTTTGTCCAAAATAAGGCATTGGAATAGTTTTCTGCTACAATGCCGTCCTTGTTCAATATCAGTGTAAGTGAACACGTCTTATGTCTATGCAGCAATCCTACGCTAACATCTTAACTGCCGTTGGTGAAGACCTAACCCGTCCAGGTCTCCTCGATACGCCTATGCGTGCTGCTAAAGCTTTTTCGTATTTAACGTCTGGTTATAGCAAAAGCTTAGAAGAAGTGACCAATAATGCGGTGTTCCCATCAGACAACCGTGAAATGGTGCTGGTTAAAAATATCGAATTTTATTCACTCTGTGAACACCATTTATTGCCTTTCTATGGTCGCGTACATATTGCGTATTTACCTGAGGGTAATGTCCTTGGACTCTCTAAATTTGCACGCATTACCGAAATGTTTGCACGTCGTCTACAGATTCAAGAAAATCTGACGCAGCAGATTGCAGAAGCGGTTGCAGAAGTGACAGGTGCACGTGGCGTGGCGGTTATGATTGATTCTGCACATATGTGTATGATGATGCGCGGCGTCGGCAAGCAAGAATCGACTACACGTACCGTTTCCTTTATTGGTGACTTTAAAACCAATAAAGAAGAGCGTCGTGAGTTTTTAAGTGCAGTCCCTGAAAGCTATTAATTGAAACATAAAGCCTCAACCTCTGTTGGGGCTTTTTTTATGCATATATCATTGAACGATTCATTTTTTGTTTAGAGGAATACGCAATGTCAGCAATTTGGTTAGCAGGTCATGGTTTGACCCAAGGCGAACAGAGTATTGATTTTCCACGTCCAGACCGTTTAGTCCAAGGCAATCCACAGCGCCAGACCTATAGTCTATATGAGCATCCACACATGGGCTGCGGGATTTGGCACTGTGAAGTTGGCTCATGGAATATTCAATTTGCCGACAATAAACAAGAATTCTTTCAAGTGATGGAAGGCACCATCCGTATTCATGATGCCCACACTCAACACTTCATTGAAGTCAAAGCAGGTCAGGCAGGAATTATTCCACCGAGTTTTATCGGCACATTTGAAGTGATTGAAGCTGTAAAAAAATACTATGTAATTGTTGAGGTATAAGCACCTCAACAACCGATTTGAAACGTCTTAGAACAGTTCGTGCTTAAGTCTGAGATTTAAACACTCAGAACTTTTTCAGTCACATGAATACAGTTACGCCCTTTATTTTTGGCAGCATAGAGTGCCGAATCGGCAGTGTCTAAAAAGCGTTGATAGTCAGGATGACCATTATAAACCGTACAGCCAATACTGACGGTAAAACTAAAACTTTGCCCATGAGCGGTACGAATTGGGGTTTCCTGTATCCGCATACGAATCGTTTCAGCGATTTGTAAAGCACGCGTGAGATCACTGTCGACCAACAGCAATAAGAACTCTTCGCCACCGACACGGAAGGCATAGTCACTGCCCTTCGCTACATCTAACAAGACTTCCGCAATAAAACGCAGTGCTAAGTCCCCTGCGGTATGCCCATATTTATCATTGATACGTTTGAAATAATCCGCGTCGATTGCCAACAAGCTCAGTGCAGCATCATTTTTACGGGCAAAATTAATTTCACGCGACACAATCGTACTTAAATATCGACGGTTTAACAGCTGAGTCAGTGAGTCATTGCCTGAATCTATATATTCGGTCACTTGAAACAGTTGATCGACCAAATGCTGAATCTGTCGATTCACGTCACGAATTTCTTGAATACGCTCCACCTTCCGAGTCTGATCCTGACAGTCGAGCACGTCAAAATTGAGGGTATCGACCTGTTGAATCAGCCTGATAATGGTCTCCACCTGCTCTGCGCCCGTAAATGCATACGCTGCTTTATGCACAAACCATAGACCAAATTCTGACTTAGACAAAGCAATGTGTTGCAACTGCGGATGCTCGGAGAAGACTTTGAACATCAACTCATTTTCCCAGTCGAGCAAAATGCTGCGCTGCTTATCTTTTTGTACCGCGACATCTTGCATTGCAGAAAATAAACGATAGCTATGCTTAACTTCATGGCTCCGCTCAGTATTGGCTTCATAGGATCTGCACATAATTTCTGTCGCAAAACCCATAATTTGCAGCATATAACTTAGCATGTGGTGGTTATTTTCTAGCGGAAGTCCAGCCAAGAGTTCCAAAATTTTGTTTTCAATCTCACGAATACCGCGCATGATCAACCAAGAAGGAATGCCCACCCGCGCATGTACCTGCCCAACTTTTTGTTGTTTTTCAACTGCTGCATAATAAGCTTCATTCATAGCCACGTCGAAACTTTCAATGAGCCATTGGTTTAAACTGTTTTTTAAACGTTGTTGAATGATGTCATCTTTAAAAAAATCTGCAGCCTCAGGCTCCAAGACAATATTGCTATAAAATTCATTAACCAATACAGACGAATGCTTCTGAATAAAATTTTGCGCTTTAACGTGATCATTCACTGAATAATGTTGGCAAATTTTCCCCCACTGCTCTGCCAATTTAGCCATGCATTCATCACTCATAAAACTTACCTATTTATATATTTTTGAGGCTTACTAGACATTTATGTGATTAATATAACAAATTTCAATACTTATTTTCACCATCAGCTTTCATTTTCAGCGCTTTATAAAAAGTAAGGCTCACTTTTGGTTGTTTTAATATCAATGACTTTCATAAAAAAAGCCCCATTATTGGAGCCTTGAAAAGAGGAACGAACTAAAAGAAATGGATATAACTCAAACCCGTCTGATCCCAATCTTTGCCTTTTTGCTGTTGATACTGCCAATGAAGCCTCAATGCATTTTGCTGATTGAATAAATATTGCAACTGAGTATTCAGTCTGACTTGCCATTGATGGCTATCTTCCCAATATGGCAGCTCGACCTGTACCAAACTATTGATATGTTCGCTCCAGATGTTCTGGCAGCCTACCATTGGCCCAAGTCCCACGCGCCAACCTCGGTCTAAAGCTTTGCCTGCTTGAACATGATTTTGCAATTGTGCATAGCATAAATGTTGACGCTCTTGATCTGCCACACTATAGCCAAACTGACTGGATAGATTGAATACACCGTGCTGATCCTGTTCACTAAATGCACCATCTCGATTTAGTGCCTCTTGTTGCCAACCCATGTTAAAACCCCAGCTTAATGGTGTTTTAAAGGCAGTCAGTGGACTGTAGGCATTGACCTCCAGCACATTTAGTTCTTGCAGTTTTAGTCGATCATCGCGATATTCGAGGCTACCATCTAGAAATTTAAGCTGTGTACCCAAACGAAAGCCGCCTTGTGGGTCAATCAAGTCATGATAGGCCTGACGATGGCTCAGTCGGAAATAAGTGTCACCTTGTATCTCACCTGCTTCAAGCTGAACGGTTCGCGCATGGTGGCCTTTTACTGGATCTACTTTTGGCGCTTCGACCACTTGACGTTGCTTTTCCAAGTCAATCTGACTCCGCAAACCCAGCAGTTGTCGAATACGCGGTTGGGCGTCTTCTGCCGCAATCTTTTGTGCAATTAACTGTAAATACACATGGTCATAGGCCATTTCTAAAATACGTGCCTGATCCACCAAGGCATAGCGATTCAAATAATCTTGCATTTGAGCAGGTTCAAGTTGCGCAACCTGATGCGCAGCCGCTGCCAAGGCTTGTCCGTGTTGTTTGGCTTGTGCCAACAACTGAGTTTCTAAAGCTGGACGGTAAACACTTTCTGCAATTAGATGGTTTTCATCGACCGCCTTAATAGTCTCAACAGGAATCGCAGCGGTTTTAAATTGTTTTTGTAGGTTGACCTCTGGCCGTACCAAATCAATTAAACCCAGTAAACGATAGGCACAGTTATCACTGATAAAATAGTAAGGAAATTGCACATGCTTGAGTTCCCAAATATGCTCAACCATGGTTTTGGTTTCTTCTGGCGTCAGGGCTAACTCATACTCCCACAAATCGCGGCTTTCCAAATCACCATATTCTTTCACTTTTCGATAGTACGGCATGAGTGAGTACTCACCTGGGTACTGCCCGGTTAAGCCCTTCCATGCAAAAGAAAAGCTGTCGCTATTGGCCACTGTCGCTGCATAATTCACGGCATAAGAGACTAAGTTCAGCTGTTTTTGGTCTTTAGGATCGAGCCTTAACAGGGTATGCCCAAACATCGAACTGGGATTGCCCATAAAGTCCGTGGCGTAAATTAAAGTCGCCTTATACGGCTTAATTTGCCCAAGCCACTCATCCAGCTCAGGACATGAGGCTTTAGGCAGTTGGTTTGATGCAATATTCAGTTGTCCTATGAGCCACTTTGAACGTGCCGGAAAGCGACACTGAATCGATTGATTGGCTTCGGCTGGAGTAAAAAGTGCTGCAATATTGGCATCAAGCTCTTGTTTGAGCTGAGTTTGTCCGTGTTCGCTATAAAAAAAAGGACGGTAAGTGACTTCACTTTGTCCTGAAACATTGACATACATCAAACGTTGCCAAGTCACATTTGATGCTAGCTTCAGTTGCTGTGCTTTTTCAATATAAAACTCTGCTGAGCTAGGTGCTTGAGCAAAGATGCTGGTGCTGAATAGCACACTAAAGAGGAGGACAACAGATTTCATGCAGTGTTAGCTATTCTTCTTTTTTAGATATGAAAAACCCTGCCTGAATGGCAGGGTTTTATGGTGCAATTAAACGTATGCTTTTAATACGCTATCCGTTGCCATGACTGCTTGTAAAGATGCTAATACTTGAAGCGCATCTTGGTTTTCAACTGAATAAATTTTTGCGAAGTTTTGTTTAGACACTTCAAAGAAACGTGCTTTATCTTCAGACTGGATGTTCAGTAGTTCAGCCAGTACATTTAGACTTTCGCCCTCACCAACTGCCATATCACGCGCCAATGCTTCCGCATTTTCGTTGGTAAATGTTACTGCCTGAGCAGTCACAGTACCTGTACCGCTACAACCTAAAGTACCAAAGGTAATACCGAAAAGTTGGTTAGCAAAAAGACCATTGGTTGTACCCGCTAAAATTTTAGCGACTTTACCAGACTGGCCAGCCCAAATTTGTGAACCAATACCACAACCGACGTCATTATCTGCAAATGTAGCGGTAGAACCAACAGCCAAAACCGCAGCCAATGCTATTTTTTTCAACATAAGGTTTCTCCAGACTCGATTATCTCCGAGTATTTTTATTGTTCCTATTGTGTGTATTTTGAGCTACACCCTTGTAAGATAGCGGTAACAAGCGCATAACGCAAAACAATTTATACTAAAGTGAAGTGAATATTTAAAAATGTGCTTTAGCGGTATAAGGACCAACTGCCACGTAGGTCTCGTTTCCCTAAAATCTTTAACACCAACACCAGACTGAGCAGTAGCAATAAATACCAAGAACCCAACTTACCCCAACCGACCATATGCCATGCATCGACTTGACTTGGGTACAGCCAGATTTGGTAAAACGTACTGATATTTTCCGCAATCCAAATAATAAAAGCCAACAGTAAAAGTACGGGTAACATCGGCAGTTGAAAACGGTGCTGCTGTAATTCAAAGCCAATCTTGGTTTTCCAAAACAGCACTATGCTCCACGCAAACAAAAGATAACGAATATCCGGAACAAAAAATTTGGACATAAAGTTGATATAAGACAACACCGCTAAGGTTAGCATGGCGGAGAAACGGGGCAAGTGTTCAAAAGAAATATGATAAAGACGCAATGAACGCGCAAAAAAACTGCCCACAGCCGAATACATAAAACCTGCAAACAAAGGCACTGTTAAAATTTTAAACACGGCGGGATGCGGATACTGCCAAGATGCAATTTGCGGATGAGTCAAAAAGATTTCCATCACCATTGCCATCACGTGAAATAGCGCAATCACTTTGGCCTCGGCCCAAGACTCAAGTTTTAAATACAGCAGACAAACTTGAATCAGCACGGCATAAAACAATAGATAGTCATAACGGAAAAAGCCGAAATATTCCTGACTCCCCATACTGGCTGTGAACGCAAAAGCCAATAACAGCAATATCCCAAATAAGGCAGCCGAAGCTGCCTTAGATGAGAACTCAAAACATGATTTTAAAATCGTGATCACGCATGAACCCTAATTGAATTGAAGCTGTGAAACTTAGAGATATTTGGCACTGTATTCATGCACAGTATCAATAAAGGCTTTCGGGTTTTCAGGGTCAACCCACTGGGTAATACCGTGACCTAAGTTTGCAACATAACCCGTTTTCTCACCGCCTGCATAAGCGTCATCTAACATGGCTTTGGTGGCTTTCACAATGGTCTCATGCGAACCATATAATGTTGCAGGGTCTAAGTTGCCTTGCAGTGCCGCACGGCCAGCCACCGTTTGGCGAGCCACATTTAATGGCGTAGTCCAATCTAGACCAAAAGCATCTGCCCCTGTTGCCACCATTGGCTCTAACCACTGACCGCCACCTTTGGTGAATAAGATCACAGGCACTTTACGTCCTTCATTTTCACGTTTTAAACCTGCAACAATTTTTTGCATGTATTTTAAAGAAAACTCTAAATATTCACGGTGCGCCAATGCCCCGCCCCAGCTGTCAAAAATCTGTACGGCTTGAGCACCTGCATCAATTTGCGCATTTAGATAGTCAATCACCGCATCAGCCAAACGATCGAGCAGCGCATGTAAAACTTCAGGTTGCGCATACATCATTTGCTTGGTGAAACGGAAATCTTTGCTCGAACCACCTTCAACCATATAAGTTGCCAGCGTCCAAGGACTACCTGAAAAGCCAATTAAAGGCACTTGGCCGCCAAGCGCTGAACGAATCGTCTTGACTGCATTCATCACATAGTCCAGATCAGACGCGGCATTAAACTGAGGTAAATTCGCCACATCTTGTTCAGTACGAACCGTTTTATGAAATTTAGGCCCTTCCCCAGCTTCAAAATAAAGCCCTAAACCCAAAGCATCGGGTACAGTTAAAATATCTGAAAATAAAATGGCAGCGTCGAGTTCATAACGACGTAAAGGCTGTAAAGTCACTTCACACGCAAATTCGTTATTTTTACACAGCGAAAGGAAATCACCCGCTTGAGCACGGGTTGCACGATATTCAGGTAAATAACGTCCTGCTTGACGCATCATCCAGACGGGTGTGGTATCTACAGGTTCACGTAATAAAGCACGTAGAAAACGATCATTTTTAAGCGTCGTCATTTACTTTCCCATCTCAATTAAATTTGCTCACCATCATAACAAAAAGGTCGAATTTTTAATAACTTCTCATAACACTAAAATTCGATCAGGACAAAGATACAAACGAATATTTACACAAAACAAATACTGCATCTCCATCTTTTTTCTGTAATACTTCACTAGTTTTTACTTTGTAAATGAATAATTCTTAAGGTTGAATTACATGTTCGTTCGCACAATACTCGCGATGAGTTTAAGTTGCATTCTTGCTGGTACAGCGTTTGCTGCATCTACTACTGAACAACCCTTGACGCCAAAAAAGATCATTGATACTTCAGTTCAAGATCCTATTGATCCTTTAGCAACAGATGTCGCTTCAGCTTCTACTGCGGTTGCAAATAGCCAAATTACAGCAAAAGAACAAGCAGACTTAAACCAAGCTTCGCAAACTTTAGATCAACTTGAACAATCTGAAGATAAAACAGCTGACGTTGGTGCTGCACCAAGCAAAACCACCCCTGCACCGACCACCACGACGACCAATCCTGCTGCGGCTAAAGCATCGTGGACATTAAATGGTTTAAACAGTGCAGAATGGTTTGACAATATTGGTAAAGGCCAATTCCCTGTCTATGCACGTGCTCACGTGATGCTCAATAATGCACATGCGTCTCCGGGTGCAATTGATGGCATGAGCGGTAAAAATACCCTCAAAGCCATTGCTTCGTTCCAGCAAATGAGCGGTTTAAAAGCAACAGGTACCTTAACCAAAGAAACTTGGGATGCTCTACTTGCAAGCCAAGGTTCTAAACCTGCATTTATTGAATACACCATTACCGAAGCAGACCTAAAAGGTCCTTATGCCGCATCAATTCCACGCGATTATGCACTACAAGCCAAAATGAAAGGTTTGTATTACACTCGCGTAACTGAAATGTTGGGTGAAAAGTTCCATATGGATGAAGACTTCTTGCAGAAGTTAAATCCAAAAGCAACCTTCAAAAAAGCGGGCGAAAAAATTATTGTGGCCAATATCCGCAATGAAGTGCCAGAAGACATTCATTTGATCGTTGCGCACAAAGGTGCAAAACAGCTGTATTTATTTAACAGCCGCAACCAAATGATCGGTTCTTTCCCTGCAACCATTGGTAGCTCAGATACTCCGTCTCCAACGGGTACTTATAAAGTCACTGGTGTTGCGCCAAATCCTTGGTATAGCTACTCACCAAGTAACTTTGTACAGGGCAAAAACTTAAAACCACTTTCTCTACCACCGGGTCCGAATGGTCCTGTAGGAAATATCTGGATTGGTTTAAGCAAAAAATCATTTGGTATCCACGGTACACCAAACCCTTCTGCTATTTCTAAAACAGCATCGCACGGTTGTATCCGTTTGACCAACTGGGATGCCAATGATCTTGGCAAAAAAGTGAAGTCAGGTGTTACGGTTAAATTCTTAGAATAATTGGCTTTCTAAGTTATTTACGCTATAAAAGGTGTTCTCTTGAGAGCACCTTTTTTCAATTACAACAATATAAAAATGACGATGAACGCTTTAAAAATAATACTGCCCGTGGCCTGCTTACTATCTTTCTCAACTTATAGCTTTGCCGAATTAGATGAAGAAATCGTGACCAGCGTGGATGCTTCTGCATATGTAGTCGAATCTGACCATCCATTTGACAGTCTGGATGATCATGAAAAAATCCGTCATCCGCAATACATTCCAGAGCAAGATAGCCTCAAAGATCCACTTTTGAATGCACGCTATTATGTCATCGCAGGTAAATCTCCGATTCACTATTACGCGATTCGAACAGGAGCAAAGCCTAAACTACTTTATTTAAACCAGCCCCACTCGGCAGTTTTTTCAATAGGCGAGGCTTATGCTGAAAATCGAGAAAAAATCACCCTACAGCCTCAACTCGACAATACAGTCAAAGATCATGAGCTGTTTTCGATTATGCCCGTCGCTAAAAATCTCGCACTGATTTTTCGTACTCGCTATGCCTATACTCCTACAGAGTTAAAAGCCAATGCGGCCATGAACGCCATCTATGCCAACAATCGCTACCGATACAGCTATGAAATTATTGAAATCGACACGAATGGCAAACAGCTCCACCGCGTGCAATTTGTGGCTCCAATCATCGAAGATGGAATGAGTTTTGGCCCCAAATGGGATGAAGACTTATCAGATTATAATCATGTAATACTTGAATACAGTACCAAGTCCCCGGGCGACTACCAAACTGTGCATCCTTATAACCTTGAAACCCGTTATGAATACAAACAAGGTCAATTGAAGCACTTTGAACAAAGAATTCTGCTCACTGCCAGTGACAAAGTGTTCTTAAAGAATTCACCGAACTCGATTAATTATGAAAATTATCTCGATGATCAAGATGTACCACTCTCCGTTGAAAGCAGTACTTGCCTTGATGACTATTTTGTTTTTAAAGACAAAGCAGCTCCACTCGGTGTGAAATGGGGCAATGACTGGATGCAACAGCAGCCGAAGCTACATCAACAATTTTTAGCTGAATATGCTCAAGGCAAAAACTACGTCTGGAAAGATTTCCGTGTGCGGTATTGTGATTTAGACTAAGACTGCTATGTTGCGTTTAATCATTTCAATATTGAAACGCAACATTGCAAATTCACTATTTTAGCGATAAATATAAAACGCTAAAATTACTCCATAGATTAAAAATAAGATTGGAGTTCAAAATGGATGCTTTCATTCATCGCAGTCAAGACCGCGGTCATGTCAATATCGGTTGGCTAGAGTCTAAACACAGCTTTTCTTTTGGCAGTTGGTATAACCCTAAATATATGGGCGTGAGTGCTCTACGTGTCATCAATGACGACGTGATCGCGGGCCATCAAGGTTTTGGACAACACCCCCATGACAATATGGAAATCTTAACCTGTGTACTCAAAGGCACCATCACCCATAAAGACAGCATGGGCAACCATGGTGGTATTTCAGCAGGTGAGTGGCAACTGATGAGTGCAGGTACGGGTGTGCAGCACAGCGAAATGAATCAAGGTGATGAGCCAGTACATTTGCTACAAATTTGGATTACCCCAAATCAAAGAGATGCAGCACCCACCTATCAACAGATTCGTCTTGATCCGCATGAGCAGCCAAATCAATGGCATGTGATCTGTGGTCCAAATGACAATGCTGCAATGCATATTCGTCAAGATGCCGAAGTCAAAACGGCTGTGATTGAAAAAGATCAAATGCTAGAAGTTAAAGCTACACAGCATATTAACTATGTGCATGTAATTTCAGGTTCAATCCAAGTTGCAGAACATACTCTTCATGCAGGTGATGCGATTGCGCTCTTAGAAGCAAGCGACGTTAAAGCTTTAGAAGATGCACAAGTGATTTGGTTTGATTTGCCTGAAGTCAAATAAGTCATCACTCACAATAAAAAGCCAACGTCGAGACTTTGGCTTTTTTAATGCAGAACTCAAGCAGTTTTTACTTTTGGCTTAGAGTAAATTCACCGCAAGTAACGCCACAGCCGCGGGTAAGGCTTGGATGTAGATAATTTTCTTACTGGCGGTCAACCCACCATAAATGCCAGCAACCAAAACGCAGCCTAAAAAGAAATTGGCCAGTGGCAGTGCATAAGTTTCAGGTGCACATAATGCCCAAAATAAACCTGCAGCCAAGAAACCATTGTATAAACCCTGATTTTGTGCCATAACTTTGGTCAGTTGTGCTTTTTCGGGCGTATTGCCAAAGGCTTTTAAACCATAGGGCTTATCCCATAAAAACATCTCTAAAACTAAAATATACACATGCAACAGTGCAATTAAAGCAATCAAAATTTGTCCCATCATACGCTTTATCCTTATTTTTGATGAATGATGCTAGATCAGCTTCACAGCTGATCTAGGTCGAAAAACAGTTAAGGTTTCAAAAGTACTTTACCCTGACGCGCGCCTTGCGTCGCTTTGAGTGCCGCATCTTTAATTTGTGCAAAGCTGAAGATACCTTCAACAGGTAGCAGTAATTTTTTCTGTGCAGCAAGCGTCAATAACTCCACAATTAACGCCTTTTTACGTTCAGCAGACAATTGCTTATTCACCACACTCGCCCAAAAACCTTTGACTGTGGCTTGTTTAAAAATCAGATCTCCCGAAGAAATTTGCATGGTCTCACCCGTCATGCTGCCAAATGAAACCAATAGACTATTTTCACTCAGCAAAGCCAACATTTCACCACTGGCCTGACCACCAATGGAGTCTACACCCGCAATCAGTGGCTGATCTGCATGAATCGCTTTGACTTGTTCTTTCCAATCGGCTTGGTCTGTTGCCACCACATTTTGAATGCCTAAGGCCTGCATTTCAGCTACAGCCTCAGTACGGCGAACCAAATGAATCACCTTTTGACCACGCGCTTTTGCAATCATTGCCACGGTTTTACCCACCGCACCATTGGCAGTGTTCTGAATCAACCACGAATCTGCTGGTAAGTCGATAAAATCTAAAAGCATCAGTGCACTGATCGGCATCCCAATCAACTGAGCTGCCGTTTCATCATCAATCGCGTCAGTTAAAGGCACGATGCCATGCGCTGGCGCAATAAAATACTCAGCCCAACTGCCATGAACTGCAGCAACTGCTACACGCTGCCCTACCGATACGCCTTGTACACCCTCACCAAGCGCATCAATCACGCCCACAGCTTCGCTACCACCAATTGCAGGCAGTGTTGGTTTATAACCATAACTACCACGCACTGTCCACACGTCATGGTTATGCATTGGCGATAGAATCATTTTAATACGTACTTCACCCGCTTTCGGTTCAGGTTGCGGCATATCTGCAGCTTCCAAGACGTCAACAGGTTCACCAAAATGGTGATGAATAATACTTTGCATTTGCTATTCCTTTATCGGCTGTAATAGTTGTTGGGTAGTTTCCAAAGCGAGGTAAAGGGGCTGCTTATCTCGGGCCAGTCTTGCCAATAAAGCTGCTCCCAACCACAATTGATACATGGTTTGTGCCATTTTTTCAGCGTCAATATGCGCTGGAATTGAACCATCTTGCTGCCCGGCTTGGATTAGACCCGAAATACGTTCTGTTAACTTACGCACCCCGAAGTTCAAAATCTGACGCATATCTTCAGATAAATCTGAGACTTCTGCTGCCAATTTGACGATCAAACAATTCTCCGCCCATCCCCCATCGCTATGATGTTCAACATCACTTTCAATATGTGATGAGTTATCAATCCATGCTTGCCAAAGTGCCATCAGGCTTGCATAGGCGCTTCGCTGTTCTTGCTGTATCAGCTGATCGATTTTGACTTTATAGTCGGCCAGATACTGCTGGAGTAGCGCACAGCCGAAAGCCTCTTTCGAAGCAAAGTAGTAATAGAATGAACCTTTCGGCACATCACAATTCTTTAGAATTTCCTGTAAACCCACTCCGACAAAACCTTTATGTAATACCAGTTGAAAACTGCTATTTAAAATGTGTAGTCGTGTTGCTTCACTTTTGTCTGATCGTTTCATATCCACACTATAAATTAATAATAGACCAGTCGTCTATAAAATAATGCATCTTTTCGATACTTCATCTCGAACCATTAGATTGCATATAAATTTTACTGATTAAATTTCAGATATAAATGATTGAAATAAATGCTATATTATATCATAACATCAATTTTCAATTCATCTTATGTCTACACCTTCACAACGTTTACAAGCGATTGACGCCCTCAGAGGATTAGTTATTCTGATTATGATGGTCGACCATGTCAGAGAAACTTTTTATCTCCACCAGCAAGTCCCCGACCCGATGCTGATTCCAGGAACTGATGAACCTCTTTTCTTTAGCCGAATCTTGGCTCACTTATGTGCCCCTGTTTTTGTGGTTTTAACAGGCTTATCGGCTTATCTTTACCAAGCAAAAAACAACAGCGCTCAAATGACACGTGAATTTTTACTCAAACGCGGTCTATTTCTGATTTTTCTCGAACTGATCATTATCAACTTCGCTTGGACTGGACAGTTCCCGCCCGATGTCATCTATTTACAAGTAATTTGGGCCATTGGTCTCAGTATGGTGGTTTTAGCAGGCTTGATTGGGCTATCGCAAAAGTGGCTCTGGGTGGTCAGTCTCAGCATTATTTTTGGACATAATGCGCTGGATCAAGTGTCATTTTCGCAGATGCCGATCCTGCAAAATTTGTGGTTTATTTTACATGAACGTGGTTGGATCGAATTTGGAGATCTGATTCGTTTTAGAACCTCTTACCCAGTACTGCCTTGGATTGGGGTAATTACCCTCGGCTATTGCATCGGTCATACCGTATTTAACAGCACAAACGATGAAGCAAAAAGAAAGCAAATCTTGTTAGGCTTCGGGCTTGCCAGTATCAGTTTATTTATCGTTTTAAGAATGATCAATCTCTATGGCGACCAAGCATGGTCAATCATGCCGACCATCACTGAAACCGTTATGAGTTTTTTCAACTTGACCAAGTATCCGCCATCGCTGCTGTTTATTTTGTGGAATGTCGGGCTAAGCTTAGTCCTGTTAGTGTTACTTCAAAAGGTTGAAAGCAAATCTTGGATCAAGCCCTTGATTGTCTTTGGTTCCGTGCCGATGTTCTTCTATATCGTACACTTATATGTGCTGAAAGTCCTCTATCTCACTGCGGTCACACTGTTTGGCACGCCCCATGGCGAATACTTCGGCGTCGATCATGTCTCCACCCTCTGGCTCATTTCGATTATTTTAACTGTGGCTCTCTATCCGTTGATGTTGAAATTCTCAGCCTTTAAACATAAAAACAAACACATTCGTATTCTTAAATACCTCTAAGGATTTAAGGTGTATAGCCAATTTCACTGCAATAAGATTGATGCTTAGTCCAACGAGGCATCAATCTTGACCTTATATCGGGTTATAAATAATGGCTATTAGATGACTGCCCTACTTCAGTTTCAATAACCAAACCTAGTCTACACATGTTTGAGCAACGCCTGTATTTTGATAAGAACAATAGAAGAACCCTGCACACGATACCATGATAATTGACACCCCTATCATTTGATAAAGGTTTAAATTTTCACCTAAAATAAACCATCCCGCCAATGCACTGATGATTGGTGAAGCACTTAACAACACCCCAAATATTTTGGGTGACAAACGCTTCATTGCAAAAATATCCAGTAAAAATGGAATACAACTCGACAGCAATGACACCACAATGCATAGACCGAATACCTCATATGTACTAAAAGCCTGTCCAACATTAGATATTCCAAAAGGAACAATACATAGCGTCGCAATCATCATGCCAATTGCTACCGTGTTACTGCCGCCTTTGGCCACTTTGGTTCCATAGATAATATACAGTCCCCAGCAGATGGCAGCACCAAGCGCATATAACATGCCAATATAGCTAAAGTTATTATCCACCTTCCCTAAGGGAAATAAGATCAAACCAATCAGCGATAAGCCACCCCAGACAAAGTCCGATTTATTTCGTGACATAAAAATAGCCACAGTCAAAGGCCCTAAGACCTCAATTGAAATCGCGATCCCGACCGACATATAGGAAAAGGCTTTATAAATGAGTAAATTCATCAAGCTTAAAATCACGCCATAACAAAAGAGATCTTTCCATTCCATGCTGTTTTGACGAAAAGTTTTCCATGGCTGAAATACAATCCATAAAAAGACTGCGGATAAACCTAAACGCACTAAAGCAACCGTTTCAGCTCCGAGGATGGGAAAAAGCATTTTTGCAAACGCAGCACCCACTTGTACTGAAATTAAAGACAATACGGCTGCGAAAAGCGCTATTTCTTGTTTATGTATCATCATGTATGAAATGACCCAATGAGGAAATTTACTTTGCTTTGGTGAGTAATGCTAAGCAGATTGAAATTAAAACCATCCCAATCCAGCCGATTGGTGCAAGTTGTTCTCCCACCAACAGGATTGCAAATACAGCGGCAATCAAAGGCTCAAACAAGGTCAAAGTAATGGCTTTACTGGCAGGCACAGTTTTTAAGCCATATCCAAATAAAACATAGCCCAAAAACATTGGAATCAACATCATATAACCCACGACATAAAGGTTGATGTTTTCTTCAAACAAGTTTGAACCTGTTATCCATAAAGTCGGAAGTAATAATAAAGAACCAAGTCCGAAGATGAGTCCCATAGACGCTTTCGCATGCATTCCTCGGTCAATCATTCGTTTTGCCGCCCAAGAATATAAAGCATAGGTCAATCCCGCAACCGCCCCTAAAGCAATACCCAACATTGGTCAGTTTTGGGACAGATTCTCCGTGGTTGCTACAGCATGTGATTCCCCGAGTGAAAGTAGCGCAACGCCCGTCACCCCCAAGACGAAACTCATCAGCCATGTCATTGAAAGTGCTTTTCGGTCAAACACCCTTTGTAAAAGTGCGGTAAATAAAGGCGCCGTACCAATCGAAACGACCGTCCCAATGGTTATGCCTGCATAGTGCATCGATGAATAAAAGGCCAAGGGATAAATAAAAACCGCAATTACGCCTACAGCGAGCATCACCGCATGGGCTTTGATATGTGCCAGATGGTAGATAATACTTTTTCGCGCTAAAAGTGCCTGTAACAGTCCACCACCGCCCATTGCCGCAGCGCCAACCGCCAAAGGACTCAAGTTAGGTGCAAAAGATGCGACTGTGCCCGTCGTTCCCCATAGAAAAGCACCGAACAGCACTGCAATAAAACCATAATTTGGTACTACAGAAACAGACTGATTCACGTGCTGATTTCCTGTGCTAAAAGTGTTTTCACCATCGCTGTTGCAGCTTGCACTTTTTCACTCGAGCTTTCCAAGCCTGCTCGCGCAATCGATCCCTCTAGAATAAAAGACAACAACAAAGCCATTTGTTTAACCTTGTCTGCGTCCGAAATAATATAGGCAAGCTGTGTAGAGATAATGTTTTCAATTTCATCCTTATGCGCTTTCACAGCCAAGCGCTCGGCGCTGTGCGCTGGGAACTCAGCAGCAGCATTCAACAAACCACAGCCCCTAAAGCCTTTTTCATAGGCAAACTCAGCATGGTCTTGATAGGCTTCAAAAACCGCGACAATTTTATCAATAGGAGTATGAGCTTGTTGGTTTCGAAGCGCATACAAATCTAACCACTCTTGATGCCGTGCTTCTATATAAGAGGTAATCAGGTCAGCCTTGGTCGGGAAATTATTATATAAGGACATTTTGGCAACTTTGGCCTTATCGGTAATGCTGTTAATCCCTGTACTTATGATGCCATCGTTATAAAACAAAATCGCCGCTGCATCTAAAATTTTCTGTTTCGCGGTTTTCGTATTCATCACATTCAACTAAGTAGACCGACCTACCCAATATATAGAATCTGTAAAAATATTCAAGTCACCTTTGCTTATTTAATGAAGGAAATATCAGATGAATCAAATACGGGAGAATACCCTTCAATCACCCCATTACAATGGCGGTGGATAAAAAGCGAAACAGAACAATCGCTCTATACTTTTACACAGCATATGTAGTTCCAGCTTATATGTAATGAGTTGCTATATAAGCTGAACAACGCGTGCTAAAAACCGCTCAGATGAAATTAAAAAACTGATCTACAAAAATGACTGCTACACAGTACAACTGCATAGTCTCTATAATTGCTTGTCTGAAACGAATAGTGAATCTAAAAAAAGATCGAGTTAGACAACTCAAGCTATAGCTGAATACTATAAAAGAAGACTTCAATACCTTAAATAAAAAAAGCAGCAAGAGAAGGTCTGACTGCTTTTTTTAGAATTTGATCACTGCCGATCTATGTGGTGTTCCCCACACTACTTGACGTAATGGCCCAACTTAAACTTGGGTTATCGATTAATGATTCGTTTTCATTTGTATTTAAAAATAATTTGGCGGAAGCGGTGAGATTCGAACTCACGGAGGACTCACACCCTCGTCGGTTTTCAAGACCGGTGCATTAAACCGCTCTGCCACGCTTCCATGGGCGCTATCATATAAATAAAAATATTTTTTGGCAAATATTTTTCATCTCACGGCCTTCAAAAAGCCACTATTCAGCTAAAAAATGTTCAATCTCAATAAGATATTAACTTTACAGCCTGTATATGCTGGAAAATTAAGCGACAACTCTGACATCTTTTAGAAATTAATTTTTAAAAAGGCATAAAAAAACCCCGACTAAGTCAGGGTTTTTTGAATTTGGCGGAAGCGGTGAGATTCGAACTCACGGAGGACTCACACCCTCGTCGGTTTTCAAGACCGGTGCATTAAACCGCTCTGCCACGCTTCCATGGGCGACATCATATAAACATTCAATCTACTTGGCAAATACTTTTCTTCAAAAATCACACCAAATGGCTAAAATTAAAACAAAATCTTTTAGTTCTCTGAACTTTCAGGTCTGTCATAACGAATTGAATTGACGTACCAGTGTTTTTTTCCAGTTGGCGTCAACACTTCAATTTCATCATCGACTTGTTTGGAGAGTAAAGCCCGTGCCATCGGCGAGTCGATGGAGATGTGCTGCGGGTGATGATCATAAATTTCATCCACCCCAACAATGCGTAAGGTTTTTTGTTCCCCTGCGTCATTTTCAATTTCGACCCAAGCGCCAAAATAAATCTTGCCAGCCTGCTCTTCAGAAAAGTCGATAATACGAAGTTCTTCGAGGCGTTTTCCCAAGTAGCGAACTCGTCGATCAATCTTACGTAAGATCTGTTTGTTGTACTGATAATCCGCGTTTTCACTACGGTCGCCAAGGCTCGCCGCCCAGTTTACTTTCTTGGTAATTTCAGGGCGTTCTTCATGCCAAAGCTGCTTTAATTCCGCCACCAATTTGTCGTGACCTGCACGTGTAATTAAGTTTGATTTCATGATGAATGCCGTCTAAATCTGCTTATTGATTTACAACAAAGGATTGTTTTATCCCTTATTTCTCCATAACAGAAGTTTATAAAATAAATTCCTGAATTAAATTAAACCGTTATGTTACATTTTTCAAAAAAATATTGCACAAAATTTGACACTTTTAAAATTGCTATATATTATGCGCACATCTTAAATTAGTTGCCTATTTTTTAATCTATGTAGTTTTTCTACATAATCTTCTTAATCCCATGTCATTTTGAATGACGTCATGAATGCCCAACCTCTTATTGAATTTAGACAACTTGAACTCGTTTTAAGGCATGTTTTTGCCTTTGCGTTCTAGGGCATAAATTACTTGTAGCGGAGACAACATGCACAGTAGTTCAACTTCTGGATCGAGGCTTTGCCTTAATTCATTAACTTTCTCTCTCCCGTTGAAAACCCTTGCTTTAAGTACTTTGTTAATCCCATTTCATAGTATTAATGCAAGTAAGACCTACCAATATGATAACGTCGTCAATCATAATAAATTGACTGTCGTTTCAGTGGAAAACCCAACGACCGTTTTTAAAGATGGTCAGCATTTGCATGGTTTTGGTTATGACCTTGCACGTAACTATGCAGACAGCTTAAATGTAAAGCTAGACTTCAAAACCGTCCCCGATAATGCTACAGCACTGAAATGGGTCGCACAGGGCAAAGCAAATTTTGCAATGACCACGGCAAGTGTTCAAACGATTGAACAAAAAAGTCTCGCAACCTTTTCTGCAACTTGTGGTGATTTAAACGTTTTGCGTAAAAATGGCCTCAATACTGAGCTGAACTGGGTGTTTAAACATGCGAATGATCCATTGACGCAGACTGCGAGTGGATTTGTCTGTCGTGGTAAACAATCTGGTTCAATTGGTCAATTGGCCTCTTTTTACAACCGTAATGTTGTGAAACCTGAAAACTGGAATACGATTCAACGCGATTTGCGTCAACGTATGCCGATCTATAAGGCCAGTTTTAAAAGTACAGCGCAAAAGTACGACTTAGATTGGCACTTATTGGCAGCGATTGGTTATCAAGAGTCTTATCTTAAACCGAACTCCGTTTCTCCCACGGGTGTTCGTGGTTTGATGATGTTGACCAATAGCACAGCCAAAGCCATGGGTGTAAGTAACCGTACCGATCCAGCGCAAAGCATTCAAGGTGGTGCCAAGTACTACGACCAAATGCTGAGTCGCTATGAGGATATCCCCTTCCCTGACCGTAACTGGTATGCACTGGTTGCCTACAATATGGGACCGGGTGCGGTGAATCAGATTCAAAAGCGCATTCAGGCACAAGGTAAAGACCCTAATAACTGGCTCAATTTGTATGCTTACTTACAACAGAACCAAGCGAAGAATGGCCGTTACCGTCAAGCACTACAGTATGTGACACGTATCCGTGCTTATCTTGAACACATTAAAACCACGCCACAGTTGGTCAATATCTAAAAGATCATCTCTAGTGGCATAAAAAAAGCTTACCTTTATAGGTAAGCTTTTTTTATTTCAGAACACTTAAGCCGTTTGCTCAAGCACTTTCTTAAATAAATCTTTTTGCTCTTGGCTTGGCTTCGCTGTTTGCAATGCCATCAACTGTGACATATCGCCTTGAACTTTTATTTTACCCGTCATGAACGCTTGCATTGCTGCAGCCATATCAAACTCAAGGAACACTTTACGTAGTGTTTCAGCATCCATGTTCAAAGTTGTTTTCGCGTTCGAAGACAAACCTTTTTTAATTGCGCCACCATCTAAAGATAATTCGGTATTACCCGCATTGTCAGCAACAACTAGGTTAATTGCAAGATTCGCAAGTGCTGGCGGCAGGTTCAAATTACCCGCTTGAGCAGTTAATGTTTCTACAGTTGAAAACCAATCATCAGTTAAAAAAGCAGGCATGATGTTTCCTCAATTCTTTGTTCGTTGTGTGCTGCCTATCCAGACGGCATCATTGTGAAGCTAAATACGCTCGGAGATTGTTATAGCATGTATATCCTACATGTGCCTAAAGTTTTTTGTACGTACCGTTCATATTTTATATTTCTTATACAAAGTCTATCAAAATCATCCACATAAAAAAAACACCAATCATTGATTGGTGTTTTGCATTGGCCTAACTGACAAAATTAGTCTGCTGCAAAGCCAAGATTAACCATGTTAATGCGTTTGTTCTCCGGTTCATCTTCCGTTGAACAACTTTCACCTTTAAAGTCGAATTCACGTTCGCTATCTAACGCTTCAAAGTCGAATAACTCACGGTCTGCCAGCTGCGATGGCGACACATTTTGCAAGGCACCAAAAATACTGTGTAAACGCTTTGGATGCGCTTTATCCCACTCACGCAACATGTCATTTAACATAGCACGTTGCAGATTTTCCTGAGAACCACACAAGTTACACGGAATAATCGGGAACTGACGCATTTCAGCATATTTAATGATGTCTTTTTCTTCCACATAAGCCAGTGGGCGAATCAAGATATTCTTTTTATCTGACGATAACAATTTAGGAGGCATCGCCTTTAAGCTACCGCCATGGAATAAGTTCAAGAAGAAAGTCGCCAAGATATCATCACGGTGATGGCCCAACGCCACTTTGGTCGCGCCAATTTCTTGCGCAAAGCCGTATAAAGAGCCACGGCGTAAGCGTGAACAAACTGCACAGTAGGTTTTGCCTTCAGGCGTTAAACGTTTGGTGATGCTGTAGGTGTCTTTTTCTAAGATATAGTAGGGAATATTATTCTCTTCTAAATAACGTGGTAACACGTCCTCAGGGAAACCGGGTTGCTTCTGGTCCAAATTCACAGCCACCACATCAAAATTGATCGGTGCAATGCGTTTAAACTGCAACATAATATCGAGCAAGGTATAACTGTCCTTACCACCGGAAATGCAGACCATCACTTTATCGCCTTCTTCGATCATTTTAAAATCGCGAATGGCATGACCTACCTGACGGCGTAACTTTTTCAACAGACGATAATACGCAGAGCTAGTGGGTAGTTCTGGTTTAAAATTAAATCCCTGATTGGACTCAACTGGCGAGAACATAGACGAGTTAAACCTTAAAAAAAATACCGCGCAATTTTATCCGATTCACAGCCATCTCGCACCTAAAGAATGTAAATTCTCATGAATTGTCATTGCTGTCATATTCATGTATTGAAATCGGTTTAACTTTGAACGATTGCGTTCATATTTTAGCTGAACTGCTTATGTTTTGGACTTTTCCACATTTTTCCACAAAAGCTGGGGATAACTTTGTGGATTCTAATCGACTTGACAGGGTGTTCCCCCCACTCTTTAAGGCTTCTATTTAAATTGATTATTTTTTAATCAATTTATTTACCATTAAATTTCAATAACTTAACCCAGTCAAGCAATCCTCATTAAAAATAAATTAATTATTTTTTTGATTACTTGCTCAACAATTTGACTTGATTTTTACAAAGACATGGATTTTTTAAACTTAAAATAGTTTCAGACGGTTCTTTTTTTGCTAAACTCATTTCTAGTCACTGACATCGATTTTTTTACGATTAATAATAGATAATGAAAAATAAGCTGCTTTTGAGTCGTTTTTACGTTTTGGGGTGTATGACGATTTCGTTCATGGCACTAGATTGTCACGCGGGTCAAACTATCTACCAATTGAAAGATTCCAACGGCACGACCTTGTTAACCAATAAACAAAGTCGTTATAGCAACTTAAAAGTCGAAAAGAAAACCTATTATCCAGACAGTAATATCCACAGTTATAGTAACTGGGGGGCTTCTGAGTCTTCCGTGTTGCCCAGTTATAGTCGCAACAAAAATGCTTTTGACCACATTATTCGCCAAGCGGCTCAAACCCACGGCGTTTCTGAAGGCTTAATTAAAGCGGTCATGCATACCGAATCAGGCTTTAATGTCAATGCACGCTCACCTGTTGGGGCTCAGGGGCTTATGCAACTCATGCCTGCGACAGCACGGCGCTTTAATGTCTCTAATGCGTATGATCCACAGCAGAACATAAATGCAGGTGCCAAGTATTTGGCATGGCTGATGAAACGCTTTAACGGCAACACCAGTCTTGCGCTCGCAGGCTACAATGCTGGCGAAGGCAATGTACAAAAGTACGGTGGTATTCCACCCTTCCGTGAAACTCAAGACTATGTTCGCCGCGTGAGTAGCCGTTATAGCAATTTATATGCAGGCGGGATTAACATTTCTGCAGGCTCAAATAATACACCAGCCAATGCTCAAGTCATTGCCCAATCTGCACATTACGATGCAGACTCTTCTCCAAGCACACAACTCAGTGTGAGTCGTAGCGCACCTTCACGCCAAATTATTCTCGCAGCCGATGGCAGTTTTACTGATGCGCCGGGCTCCTATGCCACGGCCAATGCAACCGCCTCTGCCCGCATTCAAATTTCAGAATAATTTTTATAGCAGTTTTATTATTTTTTCTTGAATTTTGAAGAGTTTCACCTCATATTGAGATCAATGATTTTCGATTTATAAATCAGATTATTTTTTTATTATAAGAGGATTTTCTCAATGATGCGGATTGGTTTGTTCTTGCTAACCAACCTCGCGGTACTGGTTGTAGCTGGCATTATCTTGTCACTCTTCGGTGTCGGTAGTTACCATGGCGCGGGTGGCTTAAATCTAGGTAACCTACTGGTTATCTGTTTTGTCTTTGGTATGGTTGGCTCAATGATTTCTCTATTCATGTCAAAATGGATGGCGAAAAAAACAACTGGTACAGAGTTAATTGACCCAAATGCCCCGCGCAACCAAGCTGAAGCATGGTTGTTACAAGAAGTCGCTCAATTGGCGCAACGTTCTGGTATTAAAATGCCAGAAGTCGGTATTTTCCCGTCTTACCAATCTAATGCTTTTGCTACAGGTTGGAACAAGAACGATGCATTAGTTGCCGTTTCTACCGGCTTACTTGAGCGTATGAATAAAGATGAGCTTCGTGCAGTCTTGGCTCACGAAATTGGTCACGTCGCCAATGGTGACATGGTGACTTTGGCGCTCGTTCAAGGTGTCGTGAACGCCTTTGTGATGTTCTTTGCACGTGTCGCAGGTGATTTCATTGACCGTAATGTCTTTGGTCGTGAAGAAGGTGAAGCACCAGGTTTAGCTTATTTTGCCATTACCATCGTGCTTGATATTGTCTTTGGTATTTTAGCTTCTTCAATCGTGATGTGGTTCTCCCGCTACCGCGAATATCGTGCAGATGAAGCAGGCGCGCGTCTTGCAGGCAAACAAGCAATGATTTCTGCCTTGTTGCGTTTACAAGCGGAGTCACAACTTCCAGATGCGATGCCTAAAGAAATGAAAGCGTTTGCTATCGCGGCAGGTCAAGAGCAAGGCTTTAGTTTAGCTGCTTTGTTCCAAACCCACCCAACGATTGAACAACGTGTTGCTGCTTTACAACAGCTCGATTGTCCATAAACAATTCGTTGACTAGATTTTAAAAAGCCTCCGCATGGAGGCTTTTTTTGTGACTCGGCATAAGAACATTTTTATTTAATCGTCACTTCGATGCAGCGTAATAAACTGCCATTTGGGTCAATGATGCAAAACTGGCGGATCTCATCAAAATCCTGAATATCGGTCATACGAGCGCTTTCCCACAACGACCAATTCACTTTAGACCAGTATTCATAATAGGGTTGAATTTCCGCTACGCGAATACAGGCACTATGCCATGAACTGTTTGGGTCTAAATGCGGATGATGGAAAAATTCCAGTGTCATTTCGCCCAAACGCAGAATCATCCACTCTGCGGACTGATAAACCAGATTAAAGCCCAAGCTTTGATAAAATGAAGAAGTGCACGCCAAATCAATCGCTGGCAAATTTGCCGTAATCTGACCTTCAAATTTCATGAGTGGCTATCCTAAGTTTAGTCCCTGTAACCAATGCCACATCACACTACCACCCCACCACAATAAGCCCATAAAACACACCAAAAAGATCAGGCCAAACAAATCTGGGATGTGTAGCCAAAGCCATGCCACTACTGGGTTTCGCCAAAATGCGGACTGTTGCTGTTTCTTTTCCAATTTTTCATGAAGAAAAGGATGCGTCACATGATGCTCTGAATGAATTTGGTATTCTTCCCGAATATGGTCATGAACCACATCCAGTGCTTTACGACTCGGACGTATAAAAATATCAAACAATGTTCCTAACACTGGGATAAAACCGACCACAGCGTCAATCATAGCCAGCTTCAATACAGGGCTCAATTTCTCTTGCGGCACGCCAATTTGCTTGGCTTTATAAATGGCATAACAAGTTAGGGCAAAACCTGCGATATCCCCAGCAATCGGAACAGTACTCAATGCGGCATCGGCACCGACTCCCTGTTTGGTGAATGGGATACGCACCACAGAATCCATCATATTGGCATATTTGGCCAAATCACGCTCTAACCGAATGACATCTTGCTGGCTCATTTTTTTTTGTTCTAAGGGTTCAGGCATGTTGTTACTGACCTCCATCATTTCAACCACATTAACATCATAAAACCACTGAATTATGCTGCTTTTCATGACTTTTTTCTGTGCTAACTTTGTGCTGAAACAATAGCTTATAAGCTTAAGACAAGGTCAGAATTTGCGATGCAATCAGCAGATATACCACCACACCTGACGCATCACAAATTGAGGTGACCAAAGGTGCGGATGCACTGGCTGGGTCGAGTTTCATGCGGTTTAAGATAAACGGCAGACTCATACCAATCAGACAACCCATCAACACAATGCCCATCATACTCAGTGCCAATACTACGGCGACCAGAATGTCCCCACGGAAATAGCCCAAGATGGAGACTGCCGTTGCCATGGTTCCACCCAAGCACAGCGCAACCAAACTTTCACGTCCTAGCAAATAAAACCAGTCTTTAAAATGTACATCACCGGTTGCCAGTGCACGTACCATTAAAGTTGCGGACTGAGACCCCGCATTTCCCCCACTTCCTACCAGTAAAGGTAGGAAAAATACTAAAACAATATGTGCCGCAATCAAGTCTTCAAAGTGTGCAATTCCCAGCCCTGAGAGTAAACTGCCAAAAACCAGAAACACCAACCAAAACACCCGCTTCTTATACAGTAAGAGGATTGGAGCCGTTTTAATACTCATCTGCGGACTGGCCGCAACCGCACTACTTTTTAGAATATCTTCTGTGGTTTCTTGTTGTACCACATCCATTGCATCGTCATAAGTCACAATCCCCAATAGACGCTGCTGCTCATCGACAATGGGCAAAGCCATAAAATCATAATGAGCCAGTTTCTGGGCAATACTTTCCTGATCCTCACTGACTAAACCCGTGATGACATGGCTGGTCATAACCTGTCCAATCGACTGTTCTGGTGGAGACTGAATAATTTGCCGCAGCGAAATCACCCCGCGTAAATAACACGAGGCATCGGTCACATAAATGAGATATAAAGTTTCACTTTCCGCTGCATGCTGTCGTATATGTTGAATCGCCTGTTGCATGGTCATTTCGGCATGTACCGTAATGACTTCGGTGCTCATAATTGCACCCGCAGACTCGGCAGGATAATCCATCAAGGTCTTCAGCTGAGCTTGAACATGCGCGTCTAGCTGCGGAAAAATCTGACCTTGAACCTCTTGTGCCAAGCTTTGAAATAAATCAGTACGGTCATCCGAATGCATATGAGCCAATAACTTCACCAGCAAAGCCTGAGGCAATTTCGCTGCTAGCTGCTGCTGCTCGGTTAATGCTAAAAACTCAAAGACATAACTGGCTTGTGGTAATTGTTCCAATAGCCGAATTTGGTCATTTATAGGCAGGGCCATTAAAATATCAGCCAAATCCGCAGTGCTGTACTGTTTCAGACTTTGGATAAAAGCATGGTTATCGGGCTGATTTAATTGCTCTTCGAAATCTTGCTGTGAAAAGGACGGATTTGGCATACACCACTCAAATATTGTTCTTCTTTATCTGCGCGAGTATAGCAAGGATCTTTAAATGTCAGGGCCTTTCAGCCTGATTGGATTAAAGGTTTGCTTTGCCTATTCATACTGCACACGAATGTTTCAGATTCGATCTTAGACTTCCTCCTGAGGTGTTCGTCCATGAAACACACGGCGAACCAAGACATACATTAAAGGAATAAACAGCAACACCAACACCGTGCCAAAAATCACGCCACCGAGTACACTCACCCCAATTTCCTGACGACTTGCCGCCCCTGCACCAAAGGCAAAGACCAAAGGTGTGACACCCGCGCCAAAAGCCAAAGACGTCATTAAAATCGGGCGTAACCGTAAGCTTGCTCCTTCCAACGCTGCTTCAATTGCGGTCTGGCCTTTTTGCTGCGCCAATGAAGCAAATTCCACAATTAAAATCGCATTTTTACAGGACAAACCAATCGTGGTCAGCAAGGCAATTTGAAAGTAAATATCATTCGGAAAACCCGTCAAATAACTGAACAGAATATTGCCGCCAATACCGAGTGGAATCGCACTCATGACGGCTGTTGGAATACTCCAACTTTCATAAAGTGCAGCAAGGCATAAAAAGATAAAACCTATTGAGACCAAATACAGCAGCAATGCTTGGTTATTGGACTTGTTTTCTTCGAACGATAATCCGCTCCATGCCAGATCAATACCGTCATGCGCTCGCACCATGTTTTGTACGTCTTGCATGGCTTGTCCCGAACTGACATTTTGTGCTGTATCCGCCTCCATTTCTAGCGCGGTATAGCCCATAAAGCGATTCACCACCTCAGGGCCTCCGCTCCAAGACACTTGGGCAAAATTTGTAAAAGGAATCATTTGGTTCAGATCATTACGTACGGTCCACGCTTGAAGATCATCAGGTTTTGAACGAAACTCGGCATCCCCTTGCATAATCACCCGTTTAATCCGACCACGGTCAATAAAGTCATTGATATAACTTCCGCCCCAAGCACTGGATAAGGTGCTATTAATGGCAGTCTGACTGAGTCCATTGGCCAAAGCTTGCTTTTGATTTACATCCACTTTGAGTTCAGCTTTATCGGGGTTAGAACGTTTATCTAAGTTGCTAAAACTGGAGTACTGCTTGGATGCTTCCTGCAAAGTTTTAAACTGTGCTTCTAAATAAGCACGACCTTCGCCATTGATATCACGTATCCAAAACTCCATACCATCAGTTTGCCCTAAGCCACTGACTGAAGATGGCATATTTACATTAATTTGTGCATTTCGATGCGATCTAAAATGAGCAATCGCCCGTTCTCGAATCGCTTGTGCGGAGTTCTCTTTCCCCTTACGTTCATCCCAATGTTTCAGCGCAATAAAACCTTGACCTAAATTTTGTCCCGTCCCCGAGAAATTACGACCATAGCGGATCATCACTAAATTGATATTGGCCTGTTCTTTATCTAAAAAGTATTGGCGAATTTCTTCTCCCACCACACGGCTTTGACTCAGTGGTGCACCATCGGCCAGTTTAAACTGAACACTTAAAATGCCCTGATCTTCACTGGGAATAAAACTGGTCGGCAAAGCCCGATAAAACAGCGCAAAGACGGCAATCAACGCCACAAAAACCACCAGCATGATTTTACTGTGCTGAATGGTCTGCGTACTCAACTTTAAATAACGCTGTTTTAACTGATCTAGCTTCAGATTAAACCAAGTTGCCCATCGTGCCGATTTATCATTGGGTTTTAAAATTAAGGCACATAGTGCAGGTGTCAGAATTAATGCGACCAGCAACGATAGCGCCATGGCAGCAACTAAGGTCATTGAAAACTGACGGTAGATCACTCCTGTCGAGCCACCGAAAAAGGCCATGGGAATAAAAACTGCGGTTAACACCAAAGTAATCCCAATCAATGCCCCACTGATTTCCTGCATCGATGCAATTGAGGCTTGTTGAGCACTCATCTGCTGTTCATGCATCAGCCGTTCAACGTTTTCAACCACCACAATCGCATCATCCACCAGAAGCCCAATAGCTAAGACCAACGCAAATAAGGTTAAGGTGTTGATACTCATCCCGAGCACATACAGAATGGCAAGTGTGCCCAAAATTACAACAGGCACAGTAATGGTCGGTATCAACGTTGCACGCCAATTTTGCAAAAAGACAAACATGACTACAATCACCAAAAGCACTGCTTCAAACAGTGTTTTGACCACTTCCTTAATCGACTCTTGCACAAAAGGCGTGTTATCACGTGGATAAACAATTTGATAGCCTTCAGGCAGTTTAGAAGATAAACGGGCAACCTCTTGCTTAATCAATGCAGACGTCGCTAAGGCATTGGCACCTGAAGACAGTGAAATGCCCATCCCCGCTGAAGGAAAACCATTAATGGTATTAAATGACTGGTAATTTTCCGCGCCTAGTTCCACCCGTGCGACGTCTTTTAAATAAATAAAACTGCCATCGCGGGTCGATTTAACAATGATGTTTTCAAATTCTTCAACGGTTTTTAGACGTGTACCTGAAGTAACTTTGGCATTTAAATATTGATCTGACAGGCTGGGTAACTCGCCAATTGCCCCTGCGGCCACTTGCGTGTTTTGCGCTTCAACCGCCGCACGAATATCACTCGGCATCAGTCCATATTGACGCAATTTGTGCGGATTCAGCCATAAGCGCATGGCATACTGCGCACCAAAAACATCAACCTCGCCAACCCCATCAATACGGGCTAAATCTTGCTCCAAATGCGTCATCATATAATCTGACAGTGCAATATTGCTGCTTTTGCCTGTTTGGTCATATAGGCCTATCACCATATGCGTATCACCAAGCGATTTATAGACATTGACCCCTTGACGCTGTACATCTTCTGGTAAACGGTTAATCACTCCATTGATGGCATTTTGAACTTGCACCTGAGCGGTATCTGGGTCAGTTCCATTCTCAAAACTAATGCTGATTCGACTACGGCCATTCGAGTCACTGCTCGAACTAAAATACAGTAAATGATCAATCCCTTTAATTTGCTGTTCCAAAACCTGAGTAACGCTCTCCTCCACCGTCTCTGCCGACGCGCCTGTATATGTTCCACTCACCGTAATTCGCGGAGGTGCAATATCTGGGTAGCGCTCTACAGGCAACTGAAAGGTGGCAAATAAACCAAATGCCATCACGATAATCGCCAGCACACCAGCAAAAATTGGACGATGAATAAAAAATTTAGACAGCATGGGTCTGCGGTACTCTTGGGTCTGAGGCTAGATCTAGAAACTGGTATCACTTTATGCTTGATCTTCTATGACGAATCATTAAAAAACAAGACTTAACAACATGAAATAGAACATTAGAGCTAAATATGAAGAAACTATGAAGAAAGCTTTTTGACCAATTGATGACATCCTGTAATTTTTCGCAATTTGTCATTGATCTGAGATATTAAAATTGAACACTGAATCCGCAACACCACAATAAAATGTTGAGGAACACATGTTAAAAAGAACATTATTGAGTTTTATTTTTTTAGGCTTATTGGGCTGTCATCATGATGAAAAGAATAATGCCGCATCCCAGCCACCATCAAACAACGCCGAATACATTGAGCCTAAATTGCTTATTATTGGACATCGCGGCGCCAGCGCGCTACGCCCTGAACACACCTTAGCCGCTTATCAAAAAGCGATTGATGATGGTACAGATTTTATTGAGCCTGATTTGGTGCCGACTCTAGACGGTTATTTAGTCGCTCGTCATGAAAATGAAATCGGAGGAACCACCAATGTCAGCAGCTTACTGCAGTTTGCAGAACGGAAGACCAGTAAAGTCGTTGATGGCGTGACTTACACAGGTTGGTTTACTGAAGACTTTACTTTAAACGAGCTGAAGCAACTGAAGGCACGAGAACGTATTCCAGAGATTCGTCCAGCAAATGTCCGATATAATGATCAATTTGATCTGCCCACTTTAGATGAAATTATTGAGCTGGTGGATGCGCACTATAAAAAGACAGGAAAAATTGTGGGCCTGTATATCGAAACCAAACATCCAAGCTATTTCCAAGGTCTCAATTTGGCCATGGAGCAACGCTTATTAACTACGCTGGCCAAGCACAGCTATAGTCGTGACATTGCACCGGTCTATATTCAGTCGTTTGAAGTCAGCAACTTAAAACAAATGCGTCAGCAGTTAGATCAATTAAAATCCATTCGACATGCCAAAATTATTCAACTCTATGGCGGCAAGTCCGAACAACCAGCCGATGCTGTGCTTGCCAAATCGACACTCCGCTATAGTGATATGGCCACACCTCAAGGGCTAAAAGATGTCGCAAGTTATGCGCACGGTGTTGGGCCAAGTAAAACCTATATCGTGCCGAATACTCAGCCGGTGACCCCGACCAGTTTTGTGAACGATGCACACGCAGTGGGCTTAAAAGTACATCCTTATACCCTACGCCCTGAAAACAATTTCTTAGCAGACTATTTAAACTGTAGCGCCATTGCCGCTGAAAAGTGCGAAAAAGGTGCACTGGCTGAGTTTGAGATTTTCTTTAAAGCTGGAGTGGATGGTGTCTTTACCGATGATCCCGCTTTAGGTCGTCAAGCCGCCGATGCTTTTTTAAAAAAATAGAATAAGTCACACACAAAGCAAAGCAGACATCTAATAAGCATCTCGTTTGCTTCCAACCAATATCCATCCTTTAACTATAGAGATTAAAAAGCAGGCTTTTTAATCTCTTTCTCCTTATTTTAGGTGCGCATAGATTAAGCACTTTTTGAATACTATAATTAAGTGACTTTTAATATAGATCATGTATTGTGGCTGAAATTTTAAAATGGTTGATGGTATGAGCCAATATTCCCCACTCAAAGGCAAGTCAGGTTTTAAACGTATTTTTAATGCAACTCATTATTCCATTTCAGGTTTTAAGGCTGCATTTGCGCATGAGGCTGCTTTTCGCCAAGTCCTGTTGATTAACCTGATTCTAATTCCAACAAGCTTTTTCTGTGATGTTAGTCGCTTAGAACAAGCCCTCATGGTAGCAGTGTGCTTACTTGCAATTATTGTTGAGTTATTCAACTCAGCGATTGAGGCGATTGTAGACCGTATTTCACTGGAGCGGCATGAGCTTTCAAAAAATGCCAAAGACATGGGCAGTGCTGCACAGTTTGTTTCTTTAAGTATTATCTTTATAGTTTGGCTACTGATTCTGATGCCTTAACCTTTTTGTTCAATATTTCATGTTCAATCTATTCAACAAGCTCAAAATCAAGTCAAAAAAAACCCTGCTTTCGCAGGGGTTTTTTTTGACTCAGTTCAGTGCTTAGTGAGCAGCGAATTGGTTCATTGTGTTTTTAGCATCATCGTGCGCTTTAAGAGCGTTGTCACCAGAGAAGATTTCTTTGTGATCATCACCGATGTCAGAACCCGCCATTGCTTGGTGTTTAACACAAGCGATACCACCACGGATTTCTTTACGTTGTACGCCAGCAACATAAGCCAACATACCTTCAGAACCGAAGTAACCTTGTGCAAGCTCATGAGTAGAAAGAGCAGCAGTGTGGTAAGTCGGAAGTGTGATCAAGTGATGGAACACACCCGCTTCACGAGCAGCATCTGCTTGGAATGTACGGATCTTAGCGTCTGCATCAGCAGCTAATTCAGTAGCATCGTACTCAGCGCTCATTAATTTAGCACGGTCGTAAGCAGAAACGTCTTTACCTTCAGCAACCCAACGGTCGTAAGCTTGTTGACGGAAGTTTAAAGTCCAGTTGAACGATGGGCTGTTGTTATAAACAAGCTTCGCATTTGGAACAGTTTCACGTACACGGTTAACCATGTGAGCGATTTCTTCTACGTTTGGAGTCGCAGTTTCGATCCAAAGAAGGTCAGCACCATTTTGAAGGCTAGATACACAGTCAAGTACAACACGATCAATTTGAGTGTCAGCACGGAACTGATATAAACCAGAAGCTAAACGCTTAGGACGGTGTAATTTACCATTACGTTTGATCAAGATTTCATCTTCTTGAGCATCAGCAATGTCAATTTCAGTTGTGTCTAAGTAGCTGATGTATTGAGAAGCGATGTCACCTGGCTCTTTAACCACTGGGATTTTTTGAGTCAAGTCAGCGCCTTCAGAGTCAGTACGCGCAACAATGATACCGTCATCAAGACCCATTTCTAAGAATGCATAACGTAATGCATGGATTTTAGAGATGAAGTCTTCGTGCGGAACAGTTACTTTACCAGCTTGGTGACCACATTGTTTCGCGTCAGATACTTGGTTTTCGATTTGTAGTGCACAAGCACCAGCTTCAATCATTTTACGAGCAAGTAAGTAAGTCGCTTCTTCATTACCAAAACCAGCATCGATGTCCGCAATAATTGGTACGATGTGAGTCTGGAAACCGTCGATTTGAGCAGTGATTTCAGCAGCTTTAGTAGTATCGCCTGCTTCGTTTGCTTTTTTAAGCGCACGGAAAAGGTCGTTTAATTCTTTCGCATCAGCTTGACGTAAGAACGTGTAGATTTCTTCGATCAACGCCGGTACTGAAGTTTTTTCATGCATAGACTGGTCAGGAAGTGGACCGAATTCTGAACGAAGCGCAGCTACCATCCAACCAGAAAGGTAGATATAACGACGGTCAGTTGTACCGAAGTATTTTTTGTTCGCAATCATTTTTTGTTGTGCGATGAAACCATGCCAGCAGCCTAAAGACTGTGTGTATTGGCTAGAGTCAGCATCATAAGCAGCCATATCACGACGCATAATTGCAGCTGTGTATTTAGCGATATCTAAACCAGTTTTGAATTGGTTTTGCATTTGCATACGTGCAGCATCTTCTGGGCTAATATCGCGCCAAGTGCTACCGAATTTTGCTTTTAATTCGCGGATTGCATCAATCGCTGTTTGATATGTAGTCATGATATTTCCTGTAATAATATTAGGATTTTCTTCAACGAAAAGCTAAAATCAGACCCTCAAGCTTTTGCTTAGATTTAGAGCGCTTCGTTGCGATGAATACAGATTAGATTGACAGAAAAAATTAATCCAATATTCTGCATTAATTTTCAGTATTTATTTAAAAAATACATAGATAAAAGTCTAATTATATTTCGACAAATTAAAACCAAGTATTTGTTATTATTAAACTTAAATAAAATAAGAAAACCGTAAAAAATACATACTTTGTCGAATATTTCTTCATTAGACTTAAGTCTCGGCCGTTGAAAAAAAGAGTCCCAACCGAAAATCAATACTTAATGTGACCGAAATGACAAAAGTTCAATATTCAGCAAAAAGAGTATTTATCACGCTTTTATTCCACCAACAATAAGCCATCTCAAGCCATTTTCTAGGCGATAATCTGAGCCTCAGTTTACGCATATTGAGACATTGCTTAGGACTAATATGCTCTCCGTTTTTAAGCATAAAACCCATTTTCTTAGAAAATGAAGGTGGTATTCTTTATACAACCCGATGCTTTTTTTTTCGTCAGTTTATTACACAAGCCTGATGGCTTATGGCATAATGCAAATAATTTCATGATTTTATTCTCGGTATTTATTTTATGAATCTGGAGCGGGTTGATCTAAACCTCTTAATTTACTTGGACGTACTTTTACGCGAAAAAAATGTAACCCGAGCAGCTGAACAATTGGGTGTCACCCAACCAGCAATGAGTAATATTCTACGTCGTCTTCGTAACTTATTTAATGATCCCCTGCTAATTCGTTCTTCTGAAGGTATGACACCGACCGAACGGGCTTTAGAATTACAACCCCGCATACGTGACGCTCTTTCTGATCTCTCCATGATTTTGGAACCTCGTACCGAGTTCCGTCCTTATACTTCAAACCGTGTTTTTCGTATTATGACTTCGGACTATGCCGAAGCAACCTTAGTTCCCCGCCTCGTTAAAGCACTGCGTTCTGAAGCACCCAATGTGGTCTTAGACTTCTTAACCCCAAGTGATGTGTCATATCGTGATATGGAACAAGGTAAAGTTGATCTAGCCATTAACCGATTCAATGAAATTCCACAAAGCTTTCACCAAGTTTTGGTCTGGCGTGACAGTTTTTCATGTTTACTTAACGGTAAACACCCAGCTGCCAGCAACTTAAACCTAAAAAGTTACCTCGATGCACAGCATATTTGGGTCTCTAAAACAGGTATGGGCGTTGGTTTCGGCGTTAACCCTGAAAAACAAGCAGGTCTAGGTTGGATTGATCAAGCTTTAGAGCGTATTGGCCAAAAACGTAAGATTTCGGTTTTCACTCGACATTATCAAATGCCTGCACTATTGGCTTCAAATGTAGATTTGATCGCGACTTTACCTACCCGTATTGCACGCTTACAAGCCAAAAGTCAAAATCTCCTGATTAAAGATCCACCTTTTTATATTCCAGAGTTTGAGTTGAAAATGGCATGGTGTCCACTGTTGCATCACCATCCTGCACATCGCTGGCTTAGACAGCTGATTTTATATGTGGCACGTCAAATGATTGAGGAAGAAAATCGTGAGTTTTTAGGCAATAACTCGCAATTCTCACATTATTAAGCATTCAAGCTCTAAATAATTCATTTTCATACCAATAACTCAGGTATGATAGAAGACAGTAAGTGATTACTGTCTTTATTTTTTTGTGTTAAAAATATTCATAATAACGATGAATCACAGGTGGATTCCGTGAGCCTTTTTCAAAACATAGTTATCATTCTAGTCCTGATTGCTGGGGCGGGTTTCTTGTCTCTGACAGAAATTGCACTGGCAGGAGCACGTAAGGTCAAGCTAAAAATCTTGGCTGAGTCGGGCGATGATCGCGCACAGAAAGTTTTGAATTTACAAGAAAATTCTGCTGACTTCTTTGCCGCTTCACAAATTGGCTTAAACGCAGTGGCAATCTTGGGCGGTATTTTAGGTGAAGGAGCTTTTCGTCCTTACTTCATGAGCTTTGTTGCTCGTTTTTATACTGGCCCTTGGTCTGAAACTATTAGCTTTGCTCTATCTTTCACTTTAGTCACCTCGCTATTTATTTTGTTTGCTGACCTCATGCCAAAACGTTTGGCCATGATTGCCCCAGAGAAAATCTCTATTGCGGTGATTAACCCCATTCAGGTATTTATTAAGGTCTGCAAACCTTTGGCTTGGATTATTAATGCCCTTGCCAACTTGTTATTCCGCCTGTTTAAAGTGAATACCACACGTGATGACAACATTACCTTTGATGACATTTCTGCAGTGATGGATGCGGGTGCGCAAGCTGGGGTGCTACAAAAGCAAGAACATCATTTCATTGAAAACGTATTTGAGCTTGAAGAGCGGAACGTTCCTTCAAGTATGACTACGCGTGAAAATGTGGTGTATTTTACTTTAAATGAATCCGAAGCCAGTATTCGTCAGAAATTGGCTGAATATCCTTATTCTAAGTTTTTAGTCTGTAGTGAAAATATTGACGATGTAATTGGCTATGTCGATGCCAAAGACATTCTGGTCCGTATTCTGAATAATCAATCTTTACTCCAACTCAATGAAAGTACCATTCGTAATGTTCTCACCATTCCAGACACATTGACCTTGTCTGAGTTATTAGACCGTTTTCGCTCCACCAAAGAAAAGTTTGCCGTTGTGATTAACGAATATGCGTTGGTCGTGGGTGTCATCACCCTGTCGGACATTATGATTACGGTCATGGGCGATTGGGTTACTCCAATTGAAGCCGAACAACAGATCATTAAACGTGATAATAATTCATGGCTGATTGATGGCAGCACGCCGATTGAAGACATGAAGCATGCACTGGCCATTGATGAAATGCCAGATGAAGAAAATTATGAAACTTTGGCTGGTTTTATGATGTACCGTCTGCGCAAAATTCCACGCCCTGCCGATACCGTAGAATACGCAGGCTTTAAATTTGAAGTGGTCGATGTCGACCATTTTAAGATTGACCAACTTTTAGTGACGCGTTTACTTGAAGAAACACTACAGCCTGCAACCCAAACAGTCGAGGAATAGGAACATCGCCTTGAATTAAAACCTTGCAACTGCAAGGTTTTTTTTGCTTCAGATTTAACCATATGAAGTTATACAAAATAAGTATCTTAACCATACTTTACAGATATATATTATTTATTAGAAAAATAGAATGAAAAATCACATATGTTTAAGAGCATTTAAAAATCATGCTGAATTGCATACTATCGCTGTCACTTGATGAATAAACAGACTTAACACGTTCAAAGGATTGATCCATGCTGACCATTTTAGGTTTAGGCATGATTATGTGCTTCATGTACTTAATCATGTCCAAACGACTGAGCGCTCTTGTTGCTTTAACTTTAATCCCTATCATTTTTGCATTACTTACTTATGTTTTAAGTCTCTTTGTTGACAACCTTGCTGGATTTGATATTGCTGAACTTGGCAATATGATGATGGAAGGCATTAAAAAGCTCGCTCCTACGGGCGTAATGCTCCTTTTCGCAATCCTTTATTTTGCAATTATGATCGACACGGGTCTATTCGACCCTTCAGTGAAGTGGATTTTAAAGCAGGTTAAAGGCGATCCTTTAAAAGTGACCCTCGGCACCATTACGCTGACTTTAATTGTTTCCCTGGATGGTGACGGTTCAACCACTTATATGATCTGTGTTGCCGCAATGCTACCGCTGTATAAGCGTATTGGTATGAGCCCTTTAATTATGGCCTGCCTAATGATGCTTGCGAGCGGAATCATGAACCTAACGCCATGGGGTGGACCAACAGCACGTGCTGCAACTGCATTACATGTTGATCCAAACGATGTCTTTGTTCCGATGATTTTACCAATGCTCGTTGCAATTGGGTGGTTATACTTCCTCGGCTTTATGTATGGCCGTATGGAGCGTAAACGCATTGGTATTGTGGAATTAGATATTAGCCATGGTGACAGTATTCAGATTTCGCAAGAACCTGAAGCCAACCGTGCCCACTTAAGATGGTTTAACGCACTACTGACTTTGGTCTTGATGGTCTGCTTAGTAATGGGCATTTTACCTGCGGCCATTCTGTTCATGGTGGCGCTGTGCATTGCATTGGTGGTGAACTATCCTGATTTAGACATGCAAAAGCGTTTGGTTGGTAACCACTCTGCTAGTGCCTTAGCTGTAGTCGGGATTATTTTCGCGGCAGGTATTTTTACTGGTATTTTGTCGGGCACAGGTATGGTTGAAGCCATGTCTCAAGAACTGGTTGCCATTATTCCGGAAAGTATGGGGCCGTATTTAGCACCAATTACGGCTGTGATTAGTATGCCGCTGACCTTCTTTATGTCGAATGATGCCTTCTATTTTGGTGTACTGCCTGTACTCTCTGAAGCCGCTGGACACTATGGTATTACCCCTGTGGAAATGGCTCGTGCATCGATTGTTGGTCAACCTGTACACTTACTGTCCCCATTGGTTCCATCGACTTACTTACTCTGTGGATTGGCTGGAATTAACTTTGGTGAACACCAAGAATTTACCATCAAGTGGGCAGTAATTACCTGTTTAGTCATGTTGGTTACAGCAATGGTCTTTGGTATTTTCCCACTTTACTCAACACTGGGGTAATCAAATACTCATGCTGAGTTATAACGAACCTTAAGCTCAACAACCGATAAATACCCGATGTGATACATCGGGTATTTTCATTTATAATGCCTTGATATAACAATACAATAGAGTCAAGCTTATGTCTTTTTCATTGCCCGCTATGTTGGCATGTACTTTCTTTTACTCTGCGCTTTATCTGATTTATTATTATTTTGCTCAATCCAGCCACACGCTGCTGATCGTAAGTGCTATTTTTTTGCTGATTTTGGCATGGCGGATTACACCTTATGCTTATGAACATGGGCAACGAAGCTTTAACGATACTCTTTCTTTTGGACAGTATTTTTGGGATCCACTGATTACATGGTGGCGACTGTTTATTTGGCCCATCAGCTTATTACTGTCTTGGATTTTCCATAGTTAAATAGAAGCCCATAAAAAAGCACCCGAAGGTGCTTTTGGTGCTGCGATCTTAACGACCATACAATTCAAGTAATTTATCTAAAGTCGCTTGATAGTGAATGGTAATATCTTCAGATAAAATTTTATATGCGCTGTCAAACTGAACCATTGGCCAGCCTTCTTTCCAAAATGGGAATATGTTGTGCAAATCATGTGTCACGGTTGCATCTTCACGTACAATGGCTTGTGCAACTTGAGACAAGACCTGTGCTGTTTCCGCACCATCAATCGCCATGTAGTCAATCCCACGTACTTTTAAAATACGGATGCGGTCTTTCTTATAACGAATTTTTTTGGCTTGACCTTCGTTCAGGCCTAATGCCAAAGCTACAGCTTCAACAAATTTACTTTCAAAAGATTGGTTTAAAGCCACAATCGCAAGTTTATGTGCTTCTTGACGACCCGCTTTACCACCCTTAAGAATCTCTTCTTTTGCCTCTGTATCAAGCTCATCGTCTTTCATAGACTGCAAAATGTCTAAAATTTCGATATCACTTAAAGATTCAGGAGAATGATCAGTCATGAACTGCCCTTAGACAAAAAAATTGAATCCGACATTTTCGCATAATTCAGAGCGAAAAAGCGAAATTGTTGTACTTTTCTCTGTGAATATTCTGTTTCACGTATTTTTTTGAGCCATCCCCTTCCAAATCTACTATAGTAAAGGCTATTTTTCTCATACGCTCTTTTTTGACGATGCAATCCAAACAAGTTCAACTGTTACTGCAACAATTAGAGACCCTTTACCCTGCCGCATTTAAACGTAATTACTTGCTTTATAGTCAAATCAAAACACGCGGTATTTTAGATGACCAGCGTGAAGTTATTCCGTGGGTTTTGGCGGTGATGATTTTTATTCCAATCAGCTTAATTCTGAAAGATTTTTACTTAACTCACTTGGAGAATCTCGATCCTCTCCAAAGTCACAGTTATGCCATTATCAGTATTTTATTGGTGCTGATGTGGGTCTTACCTTTTGTCATTAAACAAATTAAACATTCATCAAACTCCCTGTATCAACTGCAACGCCATGCGCCCATCAAACTCGCTGCAGTGATTCTTTTAAGTGGACTAAATCTGATGTTCCTTGAAAGCAGTTTGCTGATGTGGATCTTGTTTTATTTTGGTGTGAACTTTGGTTTTGTGCGCTTCTATAAAGAAAATTTATTTCGAGACCACAGCCAGTCGGTTGAACATCACCAGTTACAACAACTCAGACGTGTCTGTTTTTGGGCCTATAAGCAAACGGTCAAATCTCGACTCCAATTACGCTTTAGCTCCCATCAATCTGAAGATTATCAGGCACGTAAAACCCAGCTGGGGCATGAAGCAGATTTGTATGTGCAACTGCTGAAGTATGAGCATGCTTACTGTAAACAGATTAAGCACATCGATCTCGACAGCTATATCGATGAGAAATTATAAAAAAACCGAGCAATGATGCTCGGTTTTTTCTAAGGTCATTTTAGGCCGTTTGCTTTAACGCACTGATTGGAAAAAATGTCGGATCTAATATTACTTGATGCGAGCGAGTTTCATCAACGATGTATTCTTTGTTCTTAATGGTATCCACAAAAATCCAATCTGCTTGCACCTGCTCTGCGGTAAAATGGACTTTCAAATAACCGCGTTGATTCAAATTGCAATAATTTAACTCATCAATCAAGCTGGTAAATGCAAATTCAAATGCTTGTAGTTGCTGCATCGGAATGGACAAATATTTCTCCAACCCAGGGGAAGAAACTGAACTGGTTGCCAACTCCACGCCAACCAATACCCCATCTTTACTCGATAAATCCGAAGCCCAAGCATTGTGGGTATCTCCAGCAAGGACCACAACTTTTTTCTTAAGTTGTGCCAAAGTGCCGTACAAAATTTCACGCTCAGCAAAATAGCCATCCCATGCATCTAAGTTATAAGGTGCAGTAACCGCAAGACGTGCTTTTTCCTCTGGAGTTACGGTTGGATCACCTGCATCCATTCGAGCTTTAATTTCTAATAGTTCAGTGATTTGTGTGGTGATTTTACTTAAGGTCTCTGGACTAGGATTACCTGCTGTAATTTCTGCCAGCGACATTAATAATTCTGCTGGAACAAACATTTTGCTCATCAGAATCTGCTGGCCGAGTACATTCCATGTTGCCGTAGATTGCTGAAGTTTCTGCAATAACCAATTTCGCTGCTCCACACCCATCAAGCTACGCGCAGGATTGATTAAATCGGCTTGGAATTTTGCAATATCTAAACCTGTAGCAGTCATATAGTTTGCATAATCTAATTGCACATTACGCGCAATAATCCGTGTATCGAGCATCGTCAGTTGAACAAGCGTGCCAAAATCAAATTGACGATAAATCTTGATATGCTGATCATCAATTGGACGGATTGGCATCCATTCAAAATAGGCCGCCAGTGCCGCAAGTTTACGTTCAAGGAAATCGCCTTCAGTATCTGACTGATGATTTTCAGCACCCTTTTCCCATGTATCATTTGCGAGTTCATGGTCATCCCAAATCACAATAAAAGGATGACGTTGATGCGCGGCCTGCAAATCTGGATCTAGTCGGTATAAAGCATAACGTTTGCGATAGCCATCTAAGCGAATAATTTCTGCATTATTATCATCCGCCAGTGCACGCCCCATCTCTACTGCTTCTTCTGTTGCATAGCCTCCCATACCATACTCATAGATGTAATCCCCCAAATGAATCACAACATCCACATCCTGTTTTGCCATTTCTTTATAAACATGGAAATAGCCCGCTGGGAAATTTGAACATGAGCATACTGCAAACTGTACCGACTGTACTTGCGTTGCCAAGGTTTTGGTTTGCCCAGTGATTGAATACTTCGACGCCGATTTAAAACGGTAGAAATAAACTTGTCCCGCAGCAAGTCCCGTCACATCCACTTTCACAGTAAAATCTTGTGCAGCCGTAGTCAGCACCTTTCCTGTTGCTGTAATGTGTTTAAAGTCTACATCTTTTGCCACTTCCCACTGCACTTCTAAACGCGCACTGCTATCCGTCGGTGTTACACGTGTCTAAATGATGATTTGAGTTTGTAAAGGATCACCACTGGCAACCCCATGCAAAAATTGCACTTGCGTGTTGGGCTGTGTGTTTGAGTCGGCGTCATCACCACAAGCGGTTAGTGAAATAGGTAAAGATAAAGCACCAAATCCTGCCAAAGTTTTTTGAATAAGTTCTCGGCGGTTCATTTTTTTTGTCATGTGGATTGCCTAAAGACGATATGGACTTGAAATTTATGCGAAAAAGATGACATCCATATCTCAAGTCGATGACATTTTTATGAAGCCTGAACAAGTGCAGCACAGATAATTTTGCTATTTTTTAAACATAAACCGCTGAATTGATTGAAAAGAAAGCAAATAATCACAAATAGACTTGCCAACTTTTATTTCGTCCTCTATTATTGCGCTCATGCCCGAGTGGTGAAATCGGTAGACACAGGGGATTTAAAATCCCCCGCCCACAAAGCGTGCCAGTTCGAGTCTGGCCTCGGGCACCATTATTAAGCTAATTAAGATGGTGCAATAAAAAATCCAGCGATATGCTGGTTTTTTTATGTCTATAATTTATGCATCGAAGCACATAACAATCACAATATGAAAAAGAACACTCTCATTATCATCTTATGCCTAATTTTTTCAAACATCAGCCATGCAGAAGCACTCTCTCAACAAACGGATAGCGATACGTTTTATGACTTGTTTGCAGGCACGATTATTGAAAAAGACCGTCAACTCTATTTACATGCATGTAAATCAGTAGATGCTCATTTTAAATTAAGCTTTAATCACACTAAAGATGAGCAGCATATTCGTGAGCTCATGAAAAAGCATCCAAAATTTTGGCTGAATCTCAGCGCAAATGCTGAAATGCTCGAAGGTGAATACGTGATGGCGGTCGATGCGATTGGAGATGAACATTTAAACCAAAATTGTCATCTCACCGATCTTTTAGATGAGTTGTAACAGCAAACTCTGTTTCTAAAGCAAAACCAACAGAACTTGAAATGAGAGAGTGACTCACCACTCTCTGTTCACCACCAATTCTTCCATTTCAATATCCATAAACCCAGCATCTTGCACCACCATCATCATCGCTTCAGCAATAAAATCGGCAGCAGAGTCATCTAATGATGAATCTAGATCTTCAAAATGCGGCTTCATTTCATTAATTTCAGCCACTGTGGCATTGGCATATTGATAAATATCACCCTCAGATTTTGCTTTTACAATTTTTTTAGCAAAAGTCTCGACATGCTGCTTCACTTCAGCAACAAGAATATCAGGATAATATTCATCATCAAACATAGGGAGAAGTAAATCTGCAAACATACAGGCACTCAAAATGAGAAACTTAAAAAACGAGTCTGTATAACATAAACCAAACAAATCACCAAATAAAAAAGCAGCATCTGAAGATACTGCCAGTCTAACAATCTGATATAGATCAAATTTTCAAATTAAATCATTAGCTCGGCATTCCGCCGCCCTATTAAGCCATATTCATCGCTTGCCAAACTTTGATCGCATCACTCATGGCTTTAACATCATGGGCGCGCACCATACACGCGCCTTGTTGAATACTCAGCAAATGTCCCACTACAGAACCCACGGCCCGCTGCCCTGCATCGGCCCCACCTAAAGCTTCGCCGATAAAGCGTTTCCGTGACAATGCGGACAAGATGGGATACCCAAGTTGATTTAGCTGATGGAATTCTTTTAAAAGCTTAAGGTTCTGCTTTGCATTTTTAGCAAAGCCAAAACCCGGATCAATCATGATATTTTCAGCTTTGACACCTGCCTTGAGCGCATCCGCCACACGCTGGGAAAGCTCATCCATCACATCTAGAGTGACATTATCATATTGATCTAAACCATTCATGGTGGTCGGTTCACCACGCATATGCATGATGATCACTGGAATATTCAATTCAGCTGCCGTCTCTAAAGCATTAGGACGTGTTAATGCTCGTACATCATTCCAGATATGCGCACCTGCTGCGACCGCTGCTTGAATCACTTCAGGTTGAGAGGTATCAATCGAAATGACCACATCAAGTTCAGCCAAAGCTTCCACCACTGGGACGACACGACGAATCTCTTCCTCAACCTCAACTACAGATGCACCTGGACGTGTCGATTCACCACCAACATCGATAACTGTCGCCCCATCCGCAATCATTTGCTTAGCATGTGCAATCGCTTGTACTTTGCCATTATGTTTACCGCCATCACTGAACGAGTCTGGCGTCACATTTAAAATACCCATCACATGCGGTACCGACAGATCGAGTGATAGCTCACCACAACGTAGGATTTTCTTCGGCAAAGCCATCAATTGCATGTGATATTCTCCAGTTTAACTTGCGTTATCATAACGCTTTGCCCACTTTTACGTGCTTATTTTTCTTCATCGGCAGTGGAAAATCGCGCAATAAAAAACCACCCGAAGGTGGCTTTTTATTTTAACTTTTAAAAATTAAGTTGCCGATGGTAATGGTGGTGGTGTGCTTGGACCATCGGTTAGAGTTACATCCATCACAGGATTTTCTGCAACATATACTTTTGGTGGTTGTGGCTCACGACCTTCCATAATGTCACGAATTTGCTCGCGATCAATCGTTTCCCATTCCATCAAAGCTTTTACCATCGCATGCGCGATATCTTTATTGTTTTCCAAGATATTGCGTGCTACATGGTATTGCTCATCGATGATACGGCGAACTTCAGCATCTACTTGTTGCTGCGTTGCTTCAGAAATTGTACGACTACCAATGCTACCCATGAATGATTGCTGAGAATCATCTTCATACACCATTACACCCAGTTTGTCAGACATACCGTACTTGGTCACCATCGCACGTGCCATTTTAGTTGCACGTTCAAAGTCGTTTGAAGCACCTGTAGACATTTGGTTGATAAAGATTTCTTCAGCAATACGACCACCAAACAAAATTGAAAGTTCATTCAACATTTTATCTTTATAGTGGCTAGTTTGGTCATGTTCAGGCAACTGCCATGTTACGCCCAACGCCCAACCACGCGGCATAATAGTCACTTTATGCACAGGGTCTGTACCCGGTAGAATTTCAGCCACAATCGCATGACCAGCTTCATGGTACGCGGTTGCACGACGCTCTTCTTCACGAATCACCATCGACTTACGTTCAGGGCCCATGTACAACTTGTCTTTTGCATCTTCAAAATCATGCATGTCGACAGTGTTCTTGTTACGGCGCGCAGCAAAGAGTGCAGCTTCGTTCACAAGGTTCGCCAATTGTGCACCCGAGAAGCCCGGCGTACCACGTGCAAGCACTTGTACATCGACACCAGTCACTGAAGGCAATTTCTTCATGTGAACATTTAAAATTTGCTCACGACCTTTAATGTCTGGTAAGCCAACCATTACTTGGCGGTCAAAACGACCTGGACGGAGTAAAGCCTTATCCAGTACATCGGCACGGTTTGTAGCAGCAATGACGATAATACCTTCATTGCCTTCAAAGCCATCCATTTCCACCAACATTTGGTTCAAGGTTTGCTCACGCTCATCGTGACCACCACCTGTACCTGAACCACGATGACGACCCACAGCATCAATCTCATCAATAAAGATGATACATGGTGCATGACGTTTCGCTTGTTCAAACATGTCACGGACACGAGATGCACCCACACCCACGAACATTTCAACAAAGTCAGAACCAGAAATACTAAAGAATGGTACTTTCGCTTCGCCTGCAATTGCTTTTGCAAGTAAAGTTTTACCTGTACCCGGTGGACCCACCATTAACACGCCTTTAGGAATCGTTGCACCTAAACGTTTAAATTTTGAAGGGTCTTTTAAGAAATCAACAATTTCTACAACTTCTTGCTTTGCTTCATCACAGCCAGCGACGTCGGTAAAAGTCACTTTAATTTGGTCTTCTGCCAACATTTTTGCTTTTGATTTACCAAAACTCATTGGACCGTTTTTACCACCTGCTCCGCCACCCATGTTGCGCATAAAGAACATGAATAACAAAATGATTAAAAGTACAGGGAAGCTTTCGATCAAAAGTTGCATCAATAAACCTTGACGTGCAGGTGCAGTACCTTCAACGACAACGTTATTTTTAATCAGATTAGGCATAAGCTCTGGGTCTTGAACCGCAGGACGAATACTTTCAAACTCTGAACCGTTTGATTTTTGGCCATGAATTCGTTCGCCATCAATTGTCACTTGCTTAATTTGACCAGCATTCACCGCAGCAACAAACTCTGAATAATTCATCGCTGTCGGCTTTTCATTGCTACTGACATTACTGAAAATAAGGATCAGTACGCCCAGTATCACTAGCCACAATATGGCATTCTTGAAGAGATCGCTCAAAGCTTTATTCCCATATCAATCTAATTTGATCATGCCCTATCGGGTGACCTTAAAGTTTCTGCTGAAGATCAGCTTCGCAAAATAATAAAAAGGTACAAAATGCACAATTTTTAACGACTTGGCAAGTAAACTTTATTTGAAAGCCTTCTTACGGCCTTGCCCAACTAAGAATACTTCCTTAGATCGGGCACGTGATGCAGCAGGTTTTACTGTCTTTAACACATCAAAGTTGTCGACTACTTGCTTACGGAACTCGTCAAAGCCTGTACCTTGGAATACCTTTACAACAAATTGACCATTTGGACCGAGCACTTTCGTAGCAAAATCGATGGCCAATTCACAGAGGTAAATCTGGCGAGGTTGATCTACAGCCTTGTTACCTGAAGTATTGGGGGCCATATCTGAAATTACAACGTCTACTTTACGTCCATCTAAAATATTTAACAATTTATCGAATACTTCTTGCTCACGGAAGTCACCTTGCAAGAAGGTCACATCTGGAAGTGCATCCATTTCCAAAATGTCAGATGCAACCACTAATCCTCGATCACCGACCAGCTTTCCTGCAATTTGTGACCAACTTCCAGGTGCAGCACCCAAGTCAACCACGGTCATGCCAGGACGAATGATGTTATATTTTTCTTGAATTTCAAGTAACTTATAAGCTGCACGTGCTCGATAACCTTCTTTTTGCGCTTTTTTCACAAAATGATCATCAAGGTGCTCTCTCATCCACGCACGGCTACTTTTGGATAACTTTTGGTTGGTAATGCGTGTTGCCATATCTCTCTAAAACATTAAAATTTCTTAAACTTAATTGTACGTTAAATTCTCTAGGCTTGCAGTATACATCTGTATCCAAATCTTGGGTTTTAGTTGTTTTTTTCTATTATCTAAATCGATTATTTCCACAGAATATAAAGCGTTTAATTTCGCAGTTTGTTATACTAAGCCGTTTTTAAAATTAGGTTATCTTTATGGCGACTTTATCCATTCAGGAACGCAAGCGTTTGCGTCAAATCGGTCATGCTTTAAACCCTGTGGTAATGCTTGGCGGTTCAGGTCTGACTGAAAATGTCGTTGAAGAAATTTTACGTGCTTTAAACGACCACGAATTGATTAAAGTCAAAATCGCGGGTGAAGACCGTGAAGAGCGCGCTGCAATCATTGCAGAAATTGCCTCAACTACAGGTGCAGAAATTGTACAGACCATTGGTAAAATTGTGTTGCTTTACAAAAAAGCGGCGAAACAAAATGCCAAATTGTCTAATTTAGTTCGTTTCGCTCACGCAGCAAAATAATTGTAGTTTTTTATGGCAAGTTACGAACTCAGTGCATTTGATCGTCGCTTTCAAGCTATTTCGCTTGTTGGTGCGATTGAACAACAAAGCCCATATGCTCTCAATATCGGCTTTTGGTTACGCGATCCCAATTTGTACATGCACTGGCCCGAAGTCGTGAATGCAAATCCTCGTCAAGACTTTTTATGGGAAAGCACCTGTTTTGAAGTCTTTATCGGGGTAAAAGGCGAAGATTATTATCGCGAGATCAATCTCTCCCCTTCGCAAGCTTGGCAGGCCTATCAGTTTGAGGAATATCGTTATCCTGAAGATATGCCGCCACAGATCGCTTACGATATTGAACTCAATCAATTGAAGCGCACCCACTATGGTTTAAATGTCAGCATTGATCTGTCTGAGTTTATGCTACAACACAAACTGAAATGGGCTGACCTATATCTAGGTTTATCCGCGGTGTTGAATACCTCACAAGGTCAACAGTTCTATGCCATGCAGCATAGTGGTCAACAAGCTGACTTTCACAATAAACGTGATTGGTTGCATCAGTTTTAATCCAGACAAATAAACTAGCGCAATAAAAAAGTGAGGCCATGACCTCACTTTTTTATGCACTTAAGCTTGAGCCTCATACAGCGAGATTACTTGCTTGAAACCTTATTCCATGCATCTAAGGTATTTTCTTTTGAACGTTTGAAAGTTTCAGTCAACTGATCTTTATGTTTTACTGAAATTTCGCTGACATCACCTTTTAACTCTTTACCTAGTTTGGTCAAGTCATCTAAAACAGCAGTAAACTCAGTTTTAACAAACTCTTTTAGTTCAGTTAAGTCTTTTTGAGAGTTCGATAACTGCCCTTTAATGGTTTCTAAGCGCAGTAAAAGATCTTGTTTAAACTGGCGGAGTTGCTCTTGCACACTGGCATTTAACTGCTTCGCTTCAGCTTCAAGCTTTTCTTTGCTTTCAACTACCGCTTCAGTGACCTGCTCTGTTGCTTCTTTCGCCACTTGCTCAAGCTTTTCAGTGCTTTCTGCAACAACTTCTTTCAACGCTGGCTTTGGTTTCGTCACTTTGTCTTGTTCAGTCATGATGTTATTCCTGTTGTTATATACACAGCGACAGCTTAGCGTGATTTGATAAAATTTAGATTTTGATTTGTTAGACAATTATTTGTTGTTACATTTTTCTTTACAAAACTTAGAAACAGCATCCGCTACAAAATAAAAGCACTTTATCTTGTTAATTCCATCTTATTGGCATGGACTTTGTTAGTGAAGTTGCGTATAGTGCCATGTTAAGTTCAAGCGAGCAGACATAGGGAGGGTAGGTTTTTAGATAGCCTTCCTTTTTTTTCGTCTACTCGCTTTTTTACAGCCTAAATTTCAGGAGCTTTGGTTTGAGCACCCCAGCAATTTTAGCCCTTGCCGATGGTACGATCTTTAAAGGAACGTCTATTGGTGCATCGGGTAGTACGACTGGTGAAGTCGTTTTCAACACTGCCATGACTGGCTATCAAGAAATTTTGACTGACCCGAGTTATGCACAGCAACTTGTGACTTTAACTTACCCTCATATCGGTAACACAGGTTGTAATGATGAAGACGCTGAGTCAGGTCGAATTCATAAAGTGTGGGCCAACGGATTAATTATTCGTGACCTACCTTTATTGCATAGCAACTTCCGATCAACGCAATCTTTAAGCGAATACTTAAAAGAACATAATGTTGTCGCAATTGCAGATATTGATACGCGTAAATTAACCCGTATTTTGCGTGACAAAGGTGCGCAAAATGGTTGCATCCTTGCTGGTGAAAATATTACTGAAGAGCAGGCTTTAGAAAAAGCACGCGCATTCGGTGGTTTAAATGGTTTAGACCTAGCGAAAGAATGCTGTGACCCAACTGGTTTCGAATGGACAGAAGGTTCTTGGGTATTAGGCAAAGGCTTCACACAACCTGAACTTAAATTCCATGTTGTTGCATACGACTACGGTGTCAAAACCAACATCTTACGTATGCTTGCAGACCGCGGTTGTAAACTCACTGTCGTGCCTGCACAAACTCCTGCTGCTGACGTGCTTGCATTGAATCCAGATGGCGTGTTCTTATCGAACGGCCCTGGCGATCCAGCTGCATGTGACTACGCAATTGAAGCTGTAAAAACAATTGTAGAAGACGCTCGCAACCTACCCGTCTTTGGTATTTGCTTGGGTCACCAAATTCTTGCACTTGCCTCAGGTGCAAAAACAGTGAAAATGCCGCATGGTCACCACGGTGCTAACCACCCTGTTCAAAACATGGAAACAGGCACAGTGATGATTACTTCTCAAAACCACGGCTTCGCAGTGGATGCAGAAACACTTCCTGCAAACTTGAAAGCTACGCACAAGTCTTTGTTCGATCAAACTCTTCAAGGGATTCATCGTACAGACAAACCAGCGTTCAGCTTCCAAGGTCACCCTGAAGCAAGCCCTGGTCCGCATGACTGCGCACCATTGTTCGATCATTTCATCGAACTTATCGAAGCATCTAAGAAGTAATTAAGGAAGCGATCATGGCTAAACGTACAGACATTAAAAGTATCTTAATTATTGGTGCAGGTCCGATTGTCATCGGACAGGCATGTGAGTTTGACTACTCAGGTGCGCAAGCGTGTAAAGCTCTTCGTGAAGAAGGCTACCGTGTTATTTTGGTGAACTCTAACCCAGCCACCATTATGACCGACCCTGCGATGGCAGACGCAACATATATCGAGCCAATCACTTGGCAGACTGTTGCACAAATCATTGAAAAAGAGCGTCCAGATGCTGTCCTTCCTACAATGGGTGGTCAAACAGCATTGAACTGTGCACTTGCACTTGATGCCAACGGTATTTTAGAAAAATACAATGTTGAATTGATCGGTGCGACCAAAGAAGCAATTGAAAAAGCTGAAGACCGTAAACTGTTTGATGAAGCAATGCGTAAAATTGGTCTTGAATGTCCAAAAGCTGCGATTGCTGAAAACATGGAAGAAGCTTTAGAGATTCAAGCACGCTTCGGCTTCCCTGTGATTATCCGTCCGTCATTCACGATGGGTGGTTCAGGTGGCGGTATCGCTTATAACAAAGAAGAATTCCTTGAAATCTGTGAACGCGGTTTCGATCTTTCTCCAACCAAACAATTATTGATTGATGAATCTTTAATTGGTTGGAAAGAATACGAGATGGAAGTTGTTCGTGACAAAAACGACAACTGTATTATCGTTTGTGCGATCGAAAACTTTGACCCAATGGGCGTGCACACAGGTGACTCAATCACTGTTGCGCCTGCACAAACATTGACAGACAAAGAATATCAATTGATGCGTAATGCATCTTTAGCAGTTCTTCGTGAAATTGGTGTTGAGACAGGTGGTTCTAACGTTCAGTTCGGTATTTGCCCAGATACTGGCCGTATGGTGATCATCGAGATGAACCCGCGTGTATCGCGCTCATCTGCCCTTGCATCAAAAGCAACGGGTTTCCCGATTGCAAAAATTGCCGCGAAACTAGCAGTTGGTTATACCCTTGATGAATTAAAAAATGACATCACAGGCGGAACGACTCCTGCTTCGTTCGAACCTGCAATTGACTACGTGGTAACAAAAATTCCACGTTTCAACTTCGAAAAATTCCCACAAGCAGATGCAACACTGACCACACAGATGAAATCTGTGGGTGAAGTAATGGCCATTGGTCGTAACTTCCAAGAGTCTGTAAACAAAGCGCTTCGTGGTCTTGAAGTGGGTGCGTGTGGTTTTGATGAAAAAATCGCTGTAGGTACTGAAGGCGCGAAAGAAAAGATCTTGGTTGAACTTAAAGTTCCGGGTCCAGAGCGTATTTGGTATGTGGCTGATGCATTCCGTCATGGTTTCACGTTAGAAGATGTGTTCCAAGCGACGAAAATCGATAAATGGTTCTTGATCCAAATCGAAGACATCATCAAAACTGAAAATGAAATCAAAACTTTAGGTTTTGGTGATCTAAACGCAGACAACATTCGTTCGTTCAAACGTAAAGGTTTATCTGACCTTCGCATCGCGAACTTGATGGGTATTTCACAAAAACAATTCCGTAAGCACCGTTGGAACTTGGGCGTAACGCCAGTTTACAAACGTGTGGATACTTGTGCAGCAGAATTCGAATCTGACACTGCATACATGTATTCAACTTACGATGATGAGTGTGAATCAAACCCATCTGATAAAGATAAGATCATGGTGATCGGTGGTGGTCCTAACCGTATTGGTCAAGGGATCGAATTCGATTACTGCTGTGTACACGCGGCGCTTGCAATGCGTGAAGATGGCTATGAAACCATCATGGTGAACTGTAACCCTGAAACAGTTTCAACGGATTACGACACGTCTGATCGTTTGTACTTCGAACCAATCACTTTGGAAGATGTACTTGAAATCGTACGTACTGAAAAGCCAAAAGGCATTATCGTGCAGTACGGTGGTCAAACTCCGCTTAAATTGGCTCGTGCTTTAGAAGAAGCAGGTGCGCCAATTATCGGTACATCACCAGATGCAATTGACCGTGCAGAAGACCGTGAACGTTTCCAACAAATGATTCAACGTCTTCAACTTCGTCAGCCAAACAACAGCATTGTAAAATCTGCTGAAGAAGGTATGGCGGAAGCATCGAAAGTAGGCTACCCACTTGTGGTACGTCCTTCTTATGTACTCGGTGGTCGTGCGATGGAAATCGTATACAACGACGACGAACTTAAGCGCTACTTACGTGATGCGGTACAAGCATCAAATGAAGCGCCTGTTCTTCTTGACCGTTTCTTAGATGATGCGATCGAAGTTGACGTAGACTGTGTATCTGACGGTAAAGACGTTGTGATTGGCGGTATTATGCAGCATATTGAACAAGCAGGGATTCACTCAGGTGACTCAGCATGTTCAATTCCTCCATATTCGCTCTCTGACGAAATTCAAGACGAAATGCGTCGTCAAACCGTTGCTATGGCAAAAGAGCTTGGCGTTGTTGGCTTGATGAACGTACAGTTTGCTGTGAAAGGCGAAGACGTTTACATCCTAGAAGTGAACCCACGTGCGTCTCGTACTGTGCCATTCGTTTCTAAATGTATTGGTGAGTCTTTAGCGAAAGTTGCTGCGCGTTGTATGGCGGGTCAGTCTTTAGAATCTCAAGGATTCACTAAAGAAATCATCCCGACTCACTTCTCTGTAAAAGAAGCGGTGTTCCCATTCAACAAATTCCCGGGTGTTGACCCTATTCTTGGCCCTGAGATGAAATCTACAGGCGAAGTAATGGGTGTAGGTAAAACATTTGGTGAAGCATTCTACAAAGCTGTGTTAGGCTCAAATGAACGCGTACCGGGTCTTCCTACAGAAGGCGAAGTGAAGCATGCATTTATCTCTGTGCGTGATTCAGACAAGCCTCGTGCTGTTGGTATTGCTAAGCAACTGGTAGGCTTTGGCTTCAAAGTACTTGCGACTGGCGGTACTTATGAGTTCATTAAAGCTGCAGGTATTGAGTGTGAACGTGTAAATAAAGTCACTGAAGGCCGTCCTAATATCGTGGACCGCTTGAAAAATGGCGAAGTTCACCTCATTATCAATACAACTGAAGGCAAACAAGCTCAACAAGATTCGTTCTCGATTCGTCGTTCAGCGCTTCAAGCGAAAGTGTATAACACTACGACCTTGAACGGTGCTGATGCTGTATGCCAAGCTTTTGCGATTCAATTGCCAATGGATGTATACCGTTTGCAAGATTTACAAACTGTAGGTTAATTCGTTTACCGAGAAGTCCCGTCACCTCTCGGTGGCGGGCTTTTTTCATTTATAAACCTATATTTTTTACACTCACAGACTTGAGGGACAACAATGCAACGTTATCCTATGACTCCCCAAGGCAAATTAGCCTTAGAGAAAGAATTACATCAATTAAAAAGTATTGAACGTCCACGTATTATTGCAGCAATTGCTGAAGCACGTGAGCACGGGGATTTAAAAGAAAATGCGGAATACCATGCTGCACGTGAGCAACAAGGTTTCTGTGAAGGTCGTGTTCAAGACATCGAAGGTAAATTGGGTGCGGCTCAAGTTATCGATGTCAAAGAACTTGAACAGAACGGTCGCGTAGTTTTTGGGGTGACAGTCACTATCGAAAACTTAGACACCGAAGAACAAAAGACCTATATGATCGTGGGTGACGACGAAGCTGATTTTAAAATCAATAAAATTTCAGTGAACTCTCCTATCGCACGTGGCCTTTTGGGCAAAAGCGAAGGCGACGAAGTAAAAATTCAAACCCCTCAGGGTGAAGTTGAATACGAAATTGTAAAAGTTGCATATATCTAAGGTTCTTTGATATTTACGGCTGTAGAAACCCCTCGATTGAGGGGTTTTTTGTTTTTATATTTTCCCAAATAGCTCTTCCCAGCCCTCTCCTTATGCACGTGGGAAATTTCACTCCAAGAATGAGATAGATTTAAGGAATCCATTTCCCCTCTTTTTCAAACGAAGCGTTTTATTTGTTATAATTTCTCACACTCTCCAATGCTATCTTTTTATGTCTGAACCCCTGATTAATTCTCCTGTCAAACACTGGTGTGAGTTTGAGTTCATCTCTAAAACGGTGAAAAATCCGAATATTCACATTAAAGGGAATTACTCCTACTATTCAGCATATTGGGATCAAGGTTTTGAACGTTGTGTCGTGCGTTATTTACATGATAAGCCTTCTACAACCGACAAACCGATTGATCAGCTCTATATCGGTAACTTCGTTTGTTTTGGCGCAGAATGCGTCATTATGATGGGTGGTAACCAACTACATCGTACTGACTGGATTTCAGCTTTTCCCTTTGATACACGTAGTTTTGTGCCCGCAGGTAATACCATCATTGGGGATGGCTGTTGGATTGGTTCACGTGCCATGATTATGCAAGGTGTGCAGTTAGGTGAAGGCGCAGTAGTGGCAACAGGCGCTGTCGTGACCAAAGATGTTCCACCCTATGCCGTTGTGGGTGGTGTACCTGCCAAGATTATTAAGCATCGCTTTCCCGAAGCAGATATAGAAAAACTGCTTTCCCTTAAATTATACGACTTAGATGAAAAGCAGATTTTAAAAATGCGTGAGCAGTTACAGACAGATGATGTTACACAATTAGGTCAATATATTGAAAATCTATGATTTTTTAATAATTATTTGCTCATATCCTCTTAAAAATGCTGTTCTTTGAGGACAATCTTCCATCATCGCTAATTGTACTGCTGTGTATAGTGACCAATTTTCCTCATCAAATTGTTCGTGTTCAAACTTACTTTCTTTAAAAACTGCACATCTTAATTTAAACAAGCGATAAACCTCATCATTTACTATATTAGACTTTAATTCTTCCTTAAAATATTTAACTCTTTTATTGCCATTATTATCAGATAAATAAATAGAATTAATAATGGCTTCAAATGAAACCCACATTAAGATAAAACGCTCTTTCGGAAATTTTTGCTGAAATGCTTTATCCAATAATATTAAAGCGTCAATTGGTACATTTCTCAATTTTGAAAATTCAATTTCATCATAAAAATTTAAACTTTGAGTATCAAAAGGTGAAGCGTATCCTAATTCAGAGCTAACTCCAGCGGTTAGGAGGTTTTCACTATTAAAATGTGTAACAAACATTAATTCACGTGCAATAGGTAAGCCAAATATTGTTCTCAAAGCATTAATTATACGAGTCGTTTTATCTTGATATTCTTGATTTTTTACTTCTTTTTCTAATCCGACAGTTAACTTTAAATTATTACTTTTAGTAGGAATAGAAATATCATAATTTGTACTAAAACATTGACCACTCTCATCATAATGAGTTCTAAATTTCATCCTTTTAGTATGATTATTGAGTGGTCTAACAATACTAATATCAACATATTTAAAGCTATTGAATGATAGAAACTCTCTAATTCTAGGTAAGTTTTCCAATTGAATTGAAGAGCTCCATATTGACTCCTCAATCACTTTAATACCATCATTTTTCCAATCACTTATTAATCTTTCACGAGTTTCAAACATCAAATCTTCTCAATCCAATTTCTGTACAGTATTATTAAAATCAGCTTATTCATTCAGTTTTGGTATAAACATTACATTCCTTTACCCTATAATAAGACAGCTCCACACTGCAAACGATCAACATAACTCGTCAGTTGAATACACAAACGCTTACGATCCCTAAGGTCACCTTCCCAAGCTGTTTCTATATTCTCTAAATTTGTCCGTTGCCAATTCAATTGATTCGTATCTGTCATCGTATTTATAAAGTAGTAAGCCATTCATAAATATAAGCTATTTTTTAGACAAAGCCTATGTTTCTTAAACGCTACATTTACATTCAACTTTAGTGTTAAATTGATTATTATTCACACGCTTTTGTGCTAATTTAGAAGTGAGAAATTAGCATTTCATATGCAAATATCCATATGAATTTACTAGGTTTTATTCTTTAAAAAATACAGCTAATATCAAGGTATAAGCTGTATTTAACCCGTGATACATTGGAACAGAAATCTGCACGTATAATCAGTTGATAATAAGGAGAAACAACCATGGCATACCAAAACATTTTAGTCCCTGTAGACGGTTCAGAAACATCATATACAGCAGTTGCTCAGGCGGCTGAACTTGCTAAAGCATTTGGCGGTAAAATTACAGTCGTTCAAGTGCTTGCACTTGACCCTTACATTGCAGCTGAATACATTTCTGCAACTCAAACCAATGACTTAATTGAACGTGCGCGTACTTCAGTTTTGAAAACACTTGAAGAAGCTGCGGCTAAATTTAGCGATCTGGGTATTCCAGTTGAAGCAAAACTACTTGAAGGTCAGGTCGTACACCGTGAAATTATCAGAGAAGCTGAAACATCTAAAGCAGACCTGATTGTCATAGGCTCTCATGGCCGCACAGGTTTAAAACGTTTATTCCTAGGCAGTGTTGCACAAAGTGTTTTAGGTGAAGCGCACATTCCTGTTTTAGTTGTTCGTCAGTAATACATCGAGTGCTCTACTTCCACGGAGGTAGAGCATTTCTATTTTAAATATTCCACTGAAACTCTTTCATTTTTACTTTTCCCCCAATCACTAAAATACCTTCCGCCAGAAGTAACTGTGCTTGAATGTTCTGTCCCTGATCATTCAGTTTACTTAGGCTAATTTTCCCTTGGGAGTTGATTACCCGATACCAAGGTAAACTACTATCTGCATCCATATGTTTCAGCACATAGCCCACCAAACGCGAATGTTTTGGGATGCCTGCTAAACGTGCAATTTGTCCATAACTGGCTACTCGCCCATAAGGAATCTGAGCGATCACCTGAAAAATCATCGGTGCAAGTTCTTTGACTATCGATTCTGCCATTTCAAATGTGCCCTGTTCTAATTATTCCATAATGACATCGTTATATGATTCAAATAAACCCTCTCATTCATTCTAAAAAGCCCCAATACAGGGGCTTTTTAGTTGAGTAAATCACTAAAAGTTATCAGGACTTTCCAGACGTTTCACTTCCTGAAATCGCTCAGGGTTATGCACCGCGGCAATGCCATCATCTGCTTTAACATCAATCAATGCTTCAGGTTGATAGACAATAATGGTTTCATAGCCCTGTGCATCTTCACCAATAATGTACTTGAAACCTTTACGGTTCATTTTATTACACAGACGTTGATACCAACCTTTAAAACCTGTCTTTTCTTCATTCGGGTTGTAGTAAAACGCATTCATTACAGCAGGCAATCCTAGACCACAGACCATACCTGAAAGCAACACAGCGATAAAAGTATAACCAATCAAAATACTGCTGTATTCACTTAACTCAGGCACGTTGGCTACCGCTAAGATCAGTGCTAAGGAGATACCTCCACGCACTCCACCCCACGACAATATCGCCAAACTTCCGTTATAGCTTTTCTTACGGAAAGAGGGAAAAAAGGCAAAAGATAAATAGTTCGCTGCAAAACGTGAAGCATGCAGAATAATAAAAGCGACGATGCCGCCAAAAATCAAACTAAAGCTGAGATCTAAAATAAACAGTTCCAAGCCAATTAAGGTGAATAAGAACGAGTTAATAATCCCTTCAACCGTATGCCAAAAATGGTTTACTTCCCGTATTTCGCGCTCTTGTAAAATTTCTTTCCATTTGTTTCCCACAATCAAACCACCGATGACGCAAGCAATCGGTGCTGAAGCATGGGCAAACAGTGCAACCAAGTACGAACCGCAGGCCAAGAGTGCTGTGGTTAAAATGAGAGACTCCATTTCGTGCTTACCACGCAGTAGTCGCAAGATCCCTAAACCAAAGGCCCAACCAATAATGACGGCGACAAAAATTTCATAGAGCAAGGTCTGCAACACGCCCATGACGGTAAAGTTTTCACCTTGTAAGACGTTTAAGAGCGTCATAAACAAGGCAATACACATGGCATCATTAAACAGTGATTCGCCTTCGAGCTTGACCATTAAGTGATGCGGTGCGCGTACAGAACTGAGCACGCCTTTGATCCCAATCGGGTCCGTTGCACCCAATGCAGCCCCCAACAGCAAAAGCACCAATAAATCGACATGCTGCCCAATAATGAACTGATAACCGTAGAGCACCACCCCAAAGAACACGGCGCACAGTACCAACGCAATACTGGCTAAAATGCTGATCGGTTTCCAATAACTACGTAAATCTGAGACTTTGAACTTCAGTGCAGAAGAGGTCAAAATGAAGCAAATCACGCCATTGATTAAAAAGTCATAAAAATCAATGTGACGAACCGCTTCTTCAATGTTATGAATATTGATGGTAATAAACTGATTACCACTCAACAGGCTCGCACCCCACTGTAAAATAAAGACAAAAATGGCAGAAACGATGGGTACGCCAATGGCTTGAGGAAAACCTAAAATGCGTTTATTGAAAATAGTCGTTGCAATGGATAATGCAAAAATAACGGTAAAAACTTGTAGAAAAAAATAATTTCCCATTGAACTTCCAAATTGGGCGGTTGGGGAGATGGCGGCTTTCAGTGCTTATATATGGAATAAAAGTTCATTTCATACACATTGATGCTCGAAATATTTTAATCATTTTTCACATCAACGCCCGAAAAAAATAATTTTTTTAACATTTCTCCTGATGATGAATTAACATAGGGCATATGCATGTTTTTTATGCGTGAACTTTCCCTTTGACCAAGTTTGATCTCCTATGCAATTCACTTTTAAAACCATCTTTCGGATGTTCTTCGCACTGATTATTTTCCTGACCACCTTTGCGTTGTTTCTGACCTGCTTTGCAAAAACCAAAGAAATTTTACAGGCTGAGCAAACTTTTGCCTCAGCCCAAAGTTTTAAAATGAACTCTCGTCCCGATCAAACACTGGTTCTACTTTCAAACAATAAAGCTCCCGATGATCATATTTATTTGCATGTGGCCAATCAGGGTTATATCGCCAAACTCAGCTGTGATCATTATTTAACTGATATTTGTGTAGATGACTACAATGAGCAACATACCCGCCAAATTCAGTCGATTGAACTACTCAAAGCAGGGCAATTTAACTACATTCAGCAAGTGAGTTATCTCGATACACGCACACAAGATGTTAAAACATTGCGTTATACGCCTGAGCAAATTCAGCAGTTTTACCGTGCGGATATGAGCAACTTAAAATATGTGGTGTTTGGGGTGTTGTTATTTGCCTGTATTGCGTTATATGTGAGTGTCCGTATTGCTCGAAACTTTAAGCAGTTCTTAAACCGATAGAAAGAATTGCTTGAAATAAAAAGAGGCGATCAATCGCCTCTTTTTATATGGCTTAAATAGCTTGATTAAAAGTATCACAACTTTCAACTTGCCCCGACTTAAAGCCCGTGCCAAACCAAGTCATACGCTGCTGACTGGTTCCATGGGTAAAGCTATCAGGAACCACTTGCCCTGTTGCCCGCTTTTGTAGGTAATCATCACCAATCTTATGTGCAGCATCGATTGCTTCTTCAACATCGCATTGCTCTAAGAACTGAGTCCGTTGATTGTTATGATGGGCCCATACCCCCGCTAAACAGTCAGCCTGTAACTCTTGGCGTACCGATAAAACATTGCCTTGCGCTTTTGAGCCCTGTGCACGAGCCTTTTGCACTTGTTCAGAAATCCCTAAAATGGTCTGAATATGATGTCCAACCTCATGTGCCACTACATAAGCCTGAGCAAAGTCACCCGCTTGATCTTGGCGCGCCAACTCCGTTTGGTTTTGCTCCCCGCCAATACCCATTTGAGTTCGCATGTCTTTAAAGAAAGCGGTGTCGATATAAACCTTCTGATCTGCTGGACAGTAAAACGGCCCCATTGCAGACTGAGCAGTACCACAACCCGAATTGATCACCCCTGAAAACATCACCAACTTCGGTGGAACATATTGTTGTCCCAATTGCTGTTGGAAAATTTGACTCCATGTGTCTTCAGTATCGGCCAGTACCGTACCGACAAAGTCCATCGCTTCCTGCTGATCAGGCGTTGGGTTATCCAAACCTTGAATTTCTGCCGCTCCAGTTTGTGCGGTCACTTGTTTAGTGGCTTGGTAGGCTTGCTGCGGATCCACTCCTAGAAATTTCCATGCCACAAAGGCCACGATCAGCCCTAAAATACTGATGCCACCCGCCTTGACACCGCCACCACCGCGGCGATCCTCGACATTGCTACTGACACGACGTCCCTTCCAACGCATAGCACTCTTCCTTCTTCTAATACATGCTGACCCGATCCAGTTTATGCCTTTTTTGAGCTCGGCCAAACTTTTTTAATCAAGCTCACAATAGCCAATACAATCAAACCAGCCACAAAACCAATCACTAAGTTAATCAGTGTTGGGGTTAATGCCCCCACAATGCTTCCCACAGTTGGAATATGTTCAGCATAATCCACTGAACCTTCAGTTAAATGATGCAATAAAGGCACGCCGTGGGAAATAATGCCACCACCCACTAAAAACATCGCGATAGTGCCCACGATGGTTAAGGTCTTCATTAGTTTTGGTGCAAAAGCCAATAAACCACGGCCAATAGTTTGCTTAAATGAAGAGGCTTGCTGAGTTAGATACAGCCCTAAATCATCAATTTTGACAATCATCGCCACAAAACCATACACACCGACGGTCATTAAAATGGCAATTACAGACAACACCATGACTTTGGTTGAAAAAGTTGCAGCAGCCACAGTCCCCAGTGAAATCACCACAATTTCTGCCGACAAAATAAAGTCGGTACGAATCGCCCCTTTAACTTTATCTTTTTCAAAAGTCGCCATATCCGTTTCAATCGCAGTTAATTCTTGGCTGGCTTCTTCTTCGGTTTTGGCTTTTTTGTGATGCAAACTGTGCAGAACTTTTTCTACCCCTTCATAACATAGAAATAAACCACCAATCATTAACAGTGGCGTGATCAGCCACGGTGCAACCACACTAATCAACAGCGCGGCAGGGACTAAAATCAATTTATTAACAAAAGAGCCTTTTGCCACAGCCCAAACCACAGGCAGCTCACGGTCAGTACGAACCCCACTGACCTGTTGTGCATTGAGTGCTAAATCATCGCCCAAAACACCCGCCGTTTTTTTTGCCGCCATTTTGCTCATGACCGCAACGTCATCTAGTATCGTGGCAATATCATCTAGTAATATTAATAAGCTACTCGCCATTTATTTTTATCCATCTTGAGAATTCTGACATTTTAATCTGTGATCTAAGCTTTTGAATATTTGTTTTTTGAAATTTAACTGATTTTATAATTTTTTCACTGCAGTTTTTTTAAGACTGACATTGAAAAAGATTATGCCGTACAATGTCTGCATTCTTTGAAAATAGCATGTCGCTACGACGACTTTGGAAATAGATAATGAGTAATCAAGACAACCGTCCTGTTATTTTGACAGGCGACCGTCCAACGGGACAACTTCATTTAGGGCACTTTGTCGGATCTTTACGTTCACGTGTGGGTTTGCAGGATTCACACCATCAGCATTTATTATTGGCCGATGCACAAGCCTTTACTGACAATGCAGATAACTTTGAAAAAGTTCGCCGCAATATTCTTGAAGTTGCCACAGATTACTTAGCAGTCGGGATCGACCCAACCAAAACCACCATTTGCGTGCAGTCGAGCTTACCAGCGCTAAATGAACTCACCATGTTGTATCTCAACTTTGTGACCGTGTCTCGTTTAGAACGTAACCCAACCATCAAGTCTGAAATTCAGATGCGTGGTTTCGAACGAGATATTCCAGCGGGCTTCTTATGCTACCCTGTTGCGCAAGCGGCAGATATCACCGCATTTAAAGCAACTGTTGTACCTGTAGGTGAAGACCAGATTCCAATGATCGAACAGACCAATGAAATCGTACGTCGCTTAAATCGTCAGATTGGTCAGGAATTACTGCCTGAGTGTAAAGCGCTCCTTTCCAATATGAGCCGTTTACCCGGCTTTGATGGTAAAGCCAAAATGTCGAAATCTTTGGGCAATACTATTGTGTTGGATGCAACAGATAAAGACATTAAAAAAGCTGTTAATGCGATGTACACCGACCCGAACCACCTGCGTGTTGAAGACCCAGGTCAGGTTGAAGGTAATATCGTATTTACGTATTTAGATGCGTTTGATCCAAACAAAGAAGAAGTTGAAGAACTGAAAGCACATTACCGCCGCGGCGGTTTAGGCGATGGTACGGTGAAAAAACGTCTTGAAGGCGTATTGAAAGAGCTGATCACGCCAATTCGTGAACGCCGTATGGAACTTGCGAAAGATCCTGATTACATCATGGATATTTTGAAGACAGGTACAGATAAATGTCGTGATATCACTCAACAGACTCTAGATGAAGTTAAATCAGGTTTAGGGGTGTTTCATTTCTAATCCGTTCTTAAACTAATGCGCTTCTTTAAAGCCTTTCTCACTGAGAAAGGCTTTTTTAATCGCGAAATAAACACGAATAAGCCACATGCATCTCAAAAACTGACATTTAGTGTCGTTTGTTAACCTAAATTTACAGTAATTAACGTGAATACTCATGAAATAAGTACGCGCAGACCTCATGATGAGTTCATAGCTTAGATTAACCCTGAGATATAACATTTCTCCTTTTTACCGAAACTGTGTAACAACAGATTCGTAGTTCTACGCAATGAATACCCCAATCATTGCGTATTTTTTTGCCTAAAATTTGTCAAATCACAATTAAACCGCTCTCTCTTTACGTGCCAACAAACTTAGACATTCTGTTTTTTGAATGCTATGCTAAAGCCCAATTTCAATACAATTCTTTTTAAAAATTTACACTTAACTGATAACAGCATAAAAATAGAGAACCTTTAGAATGTGGGAATTATTTACTCACCCATCCAATTTAATTTTTAGTATTTGCCTCAGTCTGATGTTTTTGTTGGGACTGCTCGAATTGATTTTATTGGTATTAGGCGGCGGTTCACAAGGCTTACTTGACCAATTCCTACCTGATGACTTAAGCAGTACTAAAGACGTCGACATTGCACTAGATGCCGATCAAGGTTGGCTCAATGCCCTGCTGGATTGGTTGTTTATCGGCCGTGTTCCTCTCTTGGTTTGGCTGATTATCTTCCTCACCCTGTATAGCTTAAGTGGCTTTATTCTACAGTCCATTCTTCAAACTTGGACCGGGAGCTATTGGAGTGCATGGATCATGGCACCTCTTTGCCTCGTACTTTCAATGCCTATGATTCGTTACAGCGCCATGCTGATTGCTAAAATTTTGCCACAAGATGAAACCACAGCAATTTACAGTGAAGAGCTGATTGGACGAACAGCACTGATTATTTTAGGAGAGGCTAAAGTTAACTCACCTGCTCAAGCACGAGTTCAAGATCAGTTCGGGCAAACGCATTATGTACTGGTTGAACCTGAAACAGACCTTCATTTTTCTCAAGGTCAAGAAGTCATTTTGACTCAAAAAACCAAGATTGGCTTTAAGGCCATTTCACTTTAATTCTTTCATTCTGCACTTATAACTTTAAATAAAATCGGGACTCTTATGCTCAGCAACAATTTCTATAACATTCTTATTCTTGCAGGGATTATCTTTGCAGCTCTGGTTATTATCGGCATTATTATTGCCCGTCTGTACCGTCGTTCCAGCAAAGAAATCTCTTTCGTACGTACAGGTTTTGGCGGCGAAAAAGTTATTTTAGGTGGCGGTGCAATTGTACTGCCTGTATTACATGAAATTATCCCTGTCAACATGAACACGCTACGTTTAGAGGTTCGCCGTGCTGATGATCAAGCGCTCATTACCCGTGACCGTATGCGCGTCGATGTCATGGCGGAGTTCTATGTCCGTGTGAAGCCACTAGCAGAATCAATTGCAGTGGCCGCGCAGACTTTGGGACAAAAAACCATGTCTCCAAATGAGTTGAAGAACCTTGTGGAAGGTAAGTTTGTCGATTCCTTGCGTGCAGTCGCTGCTGAAATGGCGATGGAAGAATTGCATGAAAAACGTGTGGACTTCGTGCAAAAAGTACAACAAGTGGTTTCCGAAGACTTACATAAAAATGGTCTAGAACTTGAAACTGTGTCATTAACAGGTTTAGACCAAACAGGTTTCAAATACTTTAATCCTCAAAATGCATTCGATGCCGAAGGTTTAACCAAGCTGACTGAAACAATTGAAGACCGTCGTCGTAAACGTAATCACATCGAGCAAGACGCTGACCTTGCCATTAAGACCAAAAACTTAGAAGCAGAACAAGCGCGCCTACAAATCATCCGCGAAGAGGAATACGCCAAACTACAACAAGAACGTGAAATTGCAATTCGCCGTGCAGAGCAACTGGCTGAAATTGCCTCACAAGAAGCTGAGAAAAAGCGTGAAGCAGAAGAAGCGCGTATTGCAGCTGAGCGTGAAGTCGAATTAAAGCGTATTGGTGCAGCACGTGATGTGGAAAGCCAAAATATTCAAAAATCACAAATTATTGAACAAGCGCAGGTTGAACAAAAGAAAACCATCGAGCTGGCTGAACAGTCACGTGCCATTGCGATTGCAGAAAAGTCACGTGAAGAGTCTGAAGCCAAAGCTTCTGCTGACCGTGCCCGTGCTGAAGCGGTTAAAGCTGAAGAAGAAGTGATTACCGTACGTGAAACCCAGCGTGCTGAGCGTCAAAAAGCAGTTGAGTTGGTTGCGGCGAAGCAAGCTGCTGAAAAAGATGCGATTGCGATTACGGTTGCAGCTGAAGCAGGCAAACAAGCCGCTGCTGATGATGCCGAAGCCGTTCGTATTGCAGCGGAAGCTCAAGCCGAACAAGCTCGCTTAAAAGCCAAAGGTGAAGCGGATGCCAAAATACTGTTGGCTCAAGCAATGGAAAAACAATACCAAGTCGATGCGGATGGTACACGTGCGGTGAATGAGGCCAACAACGTCTTATCTCCTGAGCAAGTCGAAATGCAAATTCGCCTAGCATTGTTAAAATACTTACCTGAGATGTAAGCGTCCGCTGAACACACCTTATGAATTCATCCTATAAGCCTTAATTTAGTCCCCACTTAAAAACAAGTGGGGACTAAAATTTATGACTACAAATCACCAGACATCCATCGCATCTCTTGCGAAAAAACGAAGAACATACAGTGCTGAATTTAAACAGCAGATCGTTCAGGCTTGTAAAGCACCGGACGTTTCAATTGCTTCGGTCGCTTTGCAACATGGATTGAATACAAATCTTGTATCCAAATGGATTCGCTTAATTGATGGTAAGCCAGGGAATGATCGCTCACCACTACCGAATAAACCTGCATTTATTGCCTTATCTTGCTCTGCACCATTAGATCCTACTCCTACTGACATGTTAACGGTTCAAATTACTTTACCCCACTCAAAAGCAGAAATTGGCTTGAAATGGCAGACATCAGAAATACCTGCCTTGGCAGAATTACTCAAGGCACTTGCAACATGATCCGCATTGATGAAATCTGGTTGTCTACTCAGCCCATGGACATGCGTGCAGGTATGGATACGGCCATGGCTCAGGTGGTGAGAGCCTTTGGCTACATCAAACCGCATTGTGCTTACCTGTTCTGTAATAAACGTGGCCATCGCATGAAAGTGCTGGTACATGATGGACTGGGCATCTGGCTGTGTGCCCGGCGGCTGGAACAGGGAAAATTCCACTGGGCGCAGGTTCACCAGGGTGAAAGCATGGCGATCAGTCCGGAACAGTTACAGGCACTGATCCAGGGTTTACCTTGGCAGCGCATTGGACGACAGCAGGTGGTGACGATGCTCTAAACTAGGCTGGTCCATTCTGCTATTCTCCAAACGTTCTATTTCCTCTGCGTCATGACCTCAGGCATACTGCGGTCATGAATACGCTGCCAGACTTAAGCCAACTGACCCATGAACAACTGCTGGAATTTACCAGACAGTTGGCAATGCAGCATCAGTCTCTGGCACAATCAAATCAAGAATTAGAAAAATCAAACCAGCAATTGGATGCCAAAGTTCAACATCTTTCCATTCTCACGCAAAAATACGAGCATGAGCTCGCACTATTTAAACAGCACAAATTTGGCAGTAAAAACGAACATCTCACCGCAAAACAAATCCATCTGTGGGACGAAGCGGTTGAAGAGGATATCGCAGCAGTTGATTTGGAACTGGAGCGGCTGAATGCAGATAAAACCGATGCAGCGACACAGAAAGCCAAAACCAATAAACCTAAACGTCGACTGCTACCCGATCATCTACACACCATCCGTATTGAGCATGAACCTGCATCAACCCAATGCAGTTGTGGCTGCCAGTTACGTCGTATCGGCGAAGATATCAGTGAAAAACTGCATTTCAGACCGGCACAGTTCTACAAGGAACAGCATGTGCGTGGCAAATGGGTCTGTGATCAATGTGACACCCTGACTCAGCAAGCGATGCCCGCCTATGTGATTGATAAAGGCATTGCTTCACCTGAACTGCTCAGCCATGTGCTGGTATCAAAGTATGCCGATCATTTACCGCTGTACCGTCAACGTCTGATCTATCAGCGGGCGGGAATCGAACTTTCTAGATCAACGTTATCTGACTGGATAGGTCGCTGCGGTGTAGAACTGGAGCCTCTGGCCAATGCCTTAAAAGAGGTGGTGCTGCAACAGCGGGTGATCCATGCCGATGAAACACCAGTCACCATTATGCGGATGGGTGAGAATGATAAAAAACCGAAGAAAGGTTATGTCTGGGCCTATGCCACTACACAGTACAATCCAGTTCAGGCGGTGATCTATGACTTTCAGGATAGTCGTTCAGGCCAGCATGCTGAAGCGTTCTTGAAAGGCTGGCAGGGTTATCTAGTCTGTGATGATTACAGTGGTTATAAAGCACGCTTTAAATCAGGCCAGGTCATAGAGGTGGGCTGCATGGCCCATGCACGTCGTAAATTCCATGAACTGCATGTAACTGGGAAAAGTCAGGTCGCTGAACAGGCATTACTGATGATTCAGAAACTGTATGCGATAGAAGCAGAGCTCAGGAAAAAGACCGATAGTACAGCAGAACACCGCCGCGAATACCGACAACAGCACAGCCAACCGGTGATGCAACAACTGTATGAATGGCTCAACCAACATTATCTGACGGTGCCATCGAGTTCTCCAACCGCCAAGGCCATCAATTACAGTCTGAAGCGTTGGCCAGCCTTAAGCCGCTATCTGGATGATGGCAATCTACCTATAGATAATAATTGGGTGGAAAACCAGATGCGACCTTGGGCGTTGGGACGTAAGAATTGGCTATTTGCAGGTTCGCTGCGCAGTGGACAGCGAGCGGCAAATATCATGACTTTAATCCAGTCAGCAAAGCTGAATGGGTTGGATCCGTATGCCTATCTCAGTGATGTGCTGAAAAGGCTGCCGACGCATAAAGCGACCCAAATAGAAGAATTACTACCACATCGCTGGAAATCCAACTCAAATTAAAAAATAGGCATGGGGTTCAGCGGATGCTTACCCTGAGATCATTCGTGAAAGTGTTAAACCGATGGAAAACATTGATGACATCAAAATTCTACAGGTTAATGGTTTAGGCAATGTCGGTTCAGCTACAACTGGAGGTGATGGTACGGAATCTTCACAAGTTGCTTTGTCTGATCAAGTGGTGAATAGTGCGCTACGCTATCGTACCCAAGCACCACTAATCGATAGCTTGATGAATGAACTGGGGATTCAAGGCGGCGACATCAATGGTTTAACTCAAAGCTTAAAACCGCAAAGCAAAGCTCAATAGTAGTTAGACTTACAAGCAAAAAAACGCGATGATCTGTCGCGTTTTTTATCATCTACTTTAATATTCAACTTTCTACAAAATACATATTTCAGCTTTTAAAACGATAAACCTAAGAATTCACTCAGCACAGTAAGCCTATCATCTATTATAAAAACTTAAGTTATCTTCGTTTTTACTCGATTCACTCGCCATCAGAGAATTCAAAGAAGTAATGTAAACATCCTAGACCTTACAAATGAGTGAAAACATTCTAAACAGTAATGAAAAAAACTTTTTATGAATAAATAGAATTAAGCTATTTAGTGCAAACGCACCCAAAAGAAACGGATCAATTGCCCACGATCATAAGGAAAATTTGAAAGGTACTCATATCCCACATTATTTCTTTTGTTGACTTTAATTTCAATACCATACCCGAATGAAATACTGAGTACATCCAAGTCTGAACTGTGAAACTCCCCTGTTCCTAGTTTATAGCTCAAACCATCCGAGTTGAAGGCCGAATAGTTAAATACACGAATATATTCATTCTCATAAAAATCGTTATTGATCAATGTATAATCGTTTTCCTCTTCATCATGTTGTGCAGCTAACTGCTGATAATGGTGGAAGATATCATCACTCAAAGACTCCGGCAAATAGACATCTTCATTTTCAGCATAAGCGCTATTCATCGCTAATCCGAACAAGAATAAGCAGCGACAAAACAATAAATGAATCGGCTTCAACATCTACAATACTATGTCTTCAAAAGAATTATTTTAATTATGAATATAGCATAGTCTCCTATATAAACAGTGTACACCAAATATTTATCAATTCTCAGATTGTTAAGTACATAGCAAATCTTGCTCTAATTTAACCATTTTGTCTTTTGTCCTATATGGCTTTTTCAATGTGGCTAAATATAGTTTGCAGCTGAGATTAAACATTCTAACCCCCGTATTATTTTTATACAGAGAAATATATTAGGGCAAACCAATATGCTCTCCACAAAAAAGCCGTATGTGCAATTAAGACATACGGCTTTTTCCTTTAAAATATAAAAGGCTTAAACTAAACCTTTATCCTTTAAAAGTTGGAACATCGTTGAACCCAGTTCTGCTGGGCTACGCGTATAGGCCATCCCCGCCTTTTCAAATGCTGCAAACTTTTCTTCCGCAGTACCTTTACCACCAGAAATAATTGCTCCTGCATGTCCCATACGCTTGCCTTTCGGTGCTGTTACACCTGCAATATAACCCACAACAGGTTTAGTCACATGCGATTGAATATATTCCGCTGCTTCTTCTTCAGCCGTACCACCAATCTCACCAATCATGATAATCGCTTCAGTTTGTGGATCATCTTGGAACAGTTTCAAACAATCAATTTGGTTCATGCCCGGAATTGGATCGCCCCCAATACCAATACAGGTCGATTGTCCTAAGCCCAGTTTCGTCGTTTGAGCAACCGCCTCATAAGTCAACGTGCCTGAACGCGAGATAATGCCAATTTTACCCGGTTGGTGAATATGACCCGGCATAATCCCTATCTTACATTCACCCGGAGTAATAATACCCGGACAGTTTGGACCAATCAGACGGGTACCATTGCCATTAGTTTCTAGATAACGCTTAGCTTTGAGCATGTCTAAAGTTGGCACGCCTTCTGTGATGACCACAATCAGTCCAACACCTGAGTCAACAGCTTCAATAATTGAATCTAATACAAACGGGGCTGGCACATAAATCACCGTCGCATCTGCGCCTGTACCTGCAACTGCATCTTTCATCGTGTTAAATACAGGTAAATCTAAATGGGTTGTGCCACCTTTACCAGGAGTTACCCCACCAACAACTTTAGTTCCATAATCCAATGCTTGTGCTGAGTGGAACGTGCCGTTTTTGCCTGTAAAACCTTGTACCAATACTTTGGTGTCTTTATTAATTAATACGCTCATATTGATACTCCTTACGCTTTTACTGCAGCAACAATTTTTTCTGCGGCATCCGACAAGCCATTTGCAGAAATAAGTTTTAAACCTGATTCATCAAGTAATTTGGCTCCCAATTCAGCATTGTTCCCTTCTAAACGAACAACCACAGGTACGGTCACATTTACTTCTTGAACCGCTGCAATAATTGCTTCAGCAATCATGTCACAACGTACAATTCCACCGAAGATATTAATCAACACCCCTTGTACAGAGGTATCTGCCAGAATAATTTTAAATGCTTCAATCACACGGTCTTTGGTTGCACCACCGCCAACATCAAGGAAGTTCGCAGGTTGGCCGCCATAGAGTTTAATAATATCCATGGTTGCCATCGCAAGGCCCGCACCATTGACCATACAGCCAATGTTGCCTTCAAGCGCGACGTAGTTGAGGTCAAATTCAGACGCTTTCAACTCCCGTTCATTTTCCTGTGACTTATCACGTAGCGCAGCAATTTCTGGTAAACGGTACAGCGCGTTTGAGTCAATCCCCACTTTGGCATCGACACATAGGATGTCACCATTTTCACGCACAGATAACGGGTTAATCTCAAATAAAGCAAAGTCATTTTCAATGAATGCTTGATACGCAGCAGACATGACTTTCACAAATTGATTCACTTGACCATCTTTAAGGTTCAACTTAAATGCAACTTCGCGTGCTTGAAATGGCAATAAGCCAACCAAAGGATCGACTTCAACTTTGATAATTTTTTCAGGGGTTTCTTCAGCAACCTTTTCAATTTCAACGCCACCTTCGGTCGAAGCCATAAAGGTCACACGACGGCTTGAGCGGTCAACCACTGCACCTAAATACAGTTCACGCTCAACAGGATAAACATCTTCCGCGACAAGTACGCTATTTACAGGTTGGCCATGACTATCAGTTTGATAGGTAACAAGGTTAGTTCCGATGATGCTTTTTGCATATTCAGCAGCTTCCGTTGCTGACTTTACAACTTTTACGCCACCTGCCTTACCACGACCACCCGCATGCACTTGGGCTTTCATGACAGCAAATTTTCCGCCTATTTGTTCAAAGGCTTTTACTGCTTCTTCTGGAGTGGTGGCAAGTACGCCCTCTTGGACAGGCATACCATATTTTTTTAATAGCGCTTTAGCTTGATATTCATGTAAATTCATCGACTAACCTTTTTATTACTGCTTATTTACTTTTTGTTGCACCGAAGCTGTTTACTATCACAGTGAACATTTTGGATTTTTAAAACTTCTTGTCTTTATTTTTAGATGATTCTTCATGAGAAGACAACACCTGAAACAAAAAAGAGCGACCATAGTCGCTCTTTTCGTTGTCTTATTTGCGTTTACGCTGAATTGCGTGAATCGCTCGACCATCCACTGCAAGTGCAGCTTCATGAACCACTTCTGAGAATGTTGGGTGACCAAAAGTCATCAACTGTAGATCTTCAACCGAAGATACAAACTCAAGTGCAATCATACCTTGGTGTACGATATCAGACGCAGCAGGCCCAATCACATGCATACCCAGTAAACGATCTGTTTTTGCATCAGCAACAAACTTCACGAAACCAGCATTTTCACCCGCAGCCATTGCACGGCCGTTTGCAGCAAAACCGAATTGACCCGTTTTCACTTCGTGGCCTTTCTCGATCGCTTGCTGTTCTGTTAAACCGACCCACGCCGCTTCTGGGTGTGTGTAAATCACAGAAATGATCGTATCATAGTTCACTTGAGCTGCATGACCGTGAATGCGTTCAACAGCCATTACGCCTTCTTCCATTGCTTTATGTGCAAGCATTGGACCACGTACTAAGTCACCAATTGCATATACACCGTCAACAGAAGTCGCACACCAATCATTCACTTCAACTAAACCACGTTCAGTGAGTTTGATACCGCAATCATCAGCCAATAGACCTTCAGCGTATGCACGACGACCTACACAAACGATCAACTTGTCGAAAGTTTGAGTTTTGTCTTCGCCACCTTGGGTATACTGAACAGTAACTTCTGAACCATTGACTTCTGTACCAGCAACTTTAGCGCCAACACGGATATCAAGACCTTGCTTAGTTAAAAGTTTTTGGTAGTCTTTCGCCAATGCTTTATCAGCCATTGGTAAGAATGCGTCCATTGCTTCAAATACAACAACTTCAGCACCTAGACGACGCCATACTGAACCAAGCTCTAGACCGATTACGCCCGCACCAATCACACCTAAACGCTTAGGTACTTCTTGGAATTCTAGTGCGCCAGTTGAGTCAACGATAATGTTTTGATCAACTGGTGCTGATGGAATGTTAATTGGCACAGAACCCGTTGCAAGAATCACATATTTAGGCTCTAAAACTTGAGTTTCACCTTCGTGAGATACAAATTCTACTTTTTTACCTGCAAGTAATTTACCTGTACCTTTTAACCACTCGATACCGTTACCTTTTAAAAGGCCATCAATACCCATAGTAAGTTGGTCAACAATTTTGTCTTTACGTGCAAGGAGTTTAGACAAATCAAAGTTCACTTCACCTGTTGTAATACCGTGATCAGCTAAGTGATGCACTGTATCTTCATAGCGGTGAGAAGAGTCCAGCAATGCTTTAGACGGAATACAACCCACGTTTAAGCACGTCCCACCTAATGATGGTTTGCCTTTGTGAATACGTTTTTCAATACAAGCAACTTTAAAACCAAGTTGCGCTGCACGAATTGCTGCTTCGTAACCACCTGGGCCACCGCCAATTACAACAAGATCAAATTGTTGAGACATTTTTATCTCCAAAAATGGGCTTAGAGGATCGCTCTAAGCCCATGTTTTATTCTTTAGAATTAAAGGTCAAGGATCAATTTAGCTGGTTCTTCTAACAATTCTTTGATTGTTACCAAGAAACCAACTGCTTCTTTACCATCGATTAGACGGTGGTCATAAGAAAGCGCTAAATACATCATCGGTAAGATTTCTACTTGACCGTTTACAGCCATTGGACGCTCTTGGATTTTATGCATACCCAAAATCGCAGTTTGTGGTGTATTCAAGATCGGAGTCGACAACAATGAACCGAAAGTACCACCGTTGGTGATTGTGAACGTACCGCCAGTCATGTCTTCGATGCCCAATTTGCCATCACGTGCTTTGTAAGCAAAGTCACGGATACCATTTTCAACTTCAGCATAGTTCATGCGGTCTGTATCACGAAGCACAGGTACAACTAGACCACGCTCAGAAGATACTGCTACACCGATGTCATAGTAACCGTGGTAAACAATGTCATCACCATCAATTGAAGCATTAACTGCTGGGTAGCGTTTAAGTGCTTCAGTTGCCGCTTTAACAAAGAAAGACATAAAGCCAAGACGCGCACCATGACGCTTCTCAAATGCGTCTTTGTATTGTGCACGCATTTCCATGATTGGCTTCATGTTCACTTCGTTAAACGTCGTCAACATTGCAGTTTCTTGAGTTGCAGCAAGCAGACGCTCAGCAACACGCTTACGAAGACGTGTCATTGGAACACGCTTCTCAACACGCTCACCCACAGCAACACTTAATGGTGCTGCAGCTGGAGCTGCTGGCTTAGTTTGGTGATTTGCTACATCTTCTTTTGTGATGCGACCACCACGACCTGTACCCGCAACATCAGCAGCTGGAATGCCAGACTCAGTCAATGCTTTACGCACAGCAGGCGCTTGATCAGCAACTTGAGCACGTTCAACGACTGGTGCAGCACCCGCTTCAGTTTGAGTAACTGCTTGTTCTACTTTCGCTTCAGACTGAACTGCTTCAGTTTGCGCAGCGCCAGATACAGCACCTTCTTCAAACTGTGCAATCACTTCATTTGAAAGAACAGTGTCACCTTCACCTTTAATGATCGATGCAATTGTACCGTCAGCAGGAGCAACAACTTCTAAAACAACTTTATCTGTTTCAATATCACAGATCACTTCATCACGTGATACTGCTTCACCTGGTTGTTTGTGCCAAGTTGCGATTGTTCCGTCCGCAACTGACTCAGGGAATACCGGTGCTTTAATTTCGGTTGCCATTACTAAGAATCTCCTGTTATTCAGCTACGATCGCTAAAGCGTCATTTACGAGCTGAGCTTGTTGTTTTGCATGCAAATATGGTGAACCACAAGCCGGTGCAGCAGAAGCTTCACGACCTGCATAACTGATACGTACTGGTTTAGCCGACTTCATTACATCATCATATAGACGAGGAGCAATAAACAACCAAGCACCTTGGTTCTTCGGCTCTTCTTGCGTCCAAACGATGTCTTTCACATTTGGATATTGAGCAAGAACTTCAGCAATACGTTGTTCAGGGTATGGATACAATTGTTCAATACGAACGATTGCAGTGTTATTCAACTCTTGCTCACGACGTTTCTCAAGCAAGTCATAGTAAACCTTACCACCACAAAGCACTAAACGTGTTACGTCTGCTTTGTTGATGTTGTCGATTTCATCAATCACAGTTTGGAATGTACCGTTTGCAAGTTCACTTAAAGTAGACGTTGCAAGCTTGTGACGAAGTAAAGACTTCGGTGACATGATGATCATTGGCTTACGAATTGGGCGAATCGCTTGACGACGTAAAGCATGGAAAATCTGTGCAGGCGTAGTCGGTGTCATCACTTGCATGTTGTCTTCAGCACATAGCTGTAAGAAACGCTCTAAACGCGCAGATGAGTGCTCTGGACCTTGACCTTCAAAACCGTGAGGAAGAAGTAAGGTTAAACCGCACACACGCTCCCACTTGGTTTCACCTGATGCGATGAACTGATCGATTACCACCTGTGCACAGTTTGCGAAGTCACCAAATTGTGCTTCCCAAATGATCAAACTCTTAGGCAGAGTCGTTGCATAACCATACTCAAAACCTAACACCGCCATTTCAGACAACAATGAGTCATAAATAGCAGTACGTGGTTGATTTTCTTTGATATGGCAAAGTGGAATGTACGTTGAACCATCCACTTGGTTATGCAGTTTTGCATGACGGTGTGAGAAGGTACCACGACCAACGTCTTCACCAGTCAAACGAACCAAATAGCCATCATCTAAAATAGATGCATAAGCCAAAGTTTCTGCAGCACCCCAGTTCAATGGAATTTCGCCAGTTTGCATTTTTAAGCGATCATCAATCACTTTTGCGACTTGACGCTGCATCACGAAGCCTTCAGGAAGCTCGCGCATTTTGCGACCAAGTTCTTTTAGACGATCTTCAGAACATGTGGTATCCCATACGTCTGTATAGTCATGCCCTAAGTACGGTGCCCAATCTACAAACATTTTTGTATTTGGTTCAAGTACTAGTGCATTGGCAACATGCTTACCTGCTTCTAGATCCGAACGGTAATCTTCAACCATTTGATCTGCTTTAGCACGGTCTAATACGCTTTCTTGAACCAATTGGTCTGCATACAGCGCACGCGTTGTCGTTTTCTTGTTGATGACTTGATACATCATTGGCTGAGTTGCAGCTGGCTCGTCCGCTTCGTTGTGACCACGACGACGGTAGCAGAACATGTCAATGACAACGTCTTTACGGAAAGTATGACGGAAGTCATGTGCCAATTGCGCAACAAACAATACTGATTCAGGATCATCACCGTTCACATGGAAAATCGGTGCTTGGATCATTTTCGCGATGTCCGTACAGTATTCTGTAGAACGCGCATCACGAGGATCAGAAGTTGTGAAACCAACTTGGTTATTCACCACAATGTGAACCGTACCACCCACTGTATAGCCACGTGTTTGTGACATTTGGAAGGTTTCTTGGTTAACACCTTGACCTGCAAATGCAGCATCACCGTGAACAATTACTGGCAATACGTCATCACCACCAATGTCTTTACGACGCACTTGACGTGCACGTACTGAACCTTCAACCACAGGGCCGACGATTTCTAAGTGTGATGGGTTAAACGCCAATGCCAAGTGAACTTCGCCACCTTGAGTCATTACGTTTGAAGAGAAACCTTGGTGGTACTTAACGTCACCAGAACCTTTTTTATGTAAGCTCTTACCTTCGAACTCACCAAATAGGTCTGCTGGGTTTTTACCCATGATGTTTACAAGAAGGTTCAAACGACCACGGTGTGGCATACCAATGACCACTTCTTTACAACCTACAGAACCTGCACGCTGAATTAAAGCATCAACCATTGGAATGAAAGATTCACCACCTTCCACGCCGAAACGTTTTGCACCAACATATTTATTACCTAGGAATTTTTCTAGGCCTTCAGCCGCAGTTAAACGCTCTAATACGTGTTTTTTCTGTTCTGGAGTGAAGTTGAATTGACCACGTGCACCTTCAAGGCGTTGTTGAATCCAACGTTTTTCTTTGGTATCAACAATGTGCATGTATTCTGCACCAATTGAAGCACAGTACGTTGCTTCCATGGCTTGAACCATTTCACCTAAAGTTGCTTCGTCTTTACCAATCAAAAGATTACCTGTATTGAATACAGTGTCAAAATCAGATTGGGTTAAGCCATGTGCAGCAAGGTCAAGATCTGGCACGATTTCACGTTTTGCCAAACCTAAAGGATCAAGCTTCGCTTTTTGGTGACCGCGGTTACGGTACGCTGCGATCAGTTGTAGTACGCCAATTTGACGACGTTCATGTTCTGTACTAACAGAACTTTGTACCACTGCTTGAACACGACTTGAATTACGACCTAGTAATAAGAATTGCTCACGTACATTGCTGTGTGGTTGATCACCTTTCGGGTATTTATCGAAGTATGCACGCCAGTCAGCTTCTACTGAGTCTGGTGCAGCCAAGTACTGCTCATAAAGTTCTTCAATATACGCTGCACTATCAGCGGAAAGTTCAGTGTCAAGACGCAATGCGTCAGCAACTTCTTGCATTTGTGGACCCATTTCCTATTGCAAAAACATTTCAGGATGCTTTTTAAGCGAACCCATGATTAGTAATGTCAAATTGGTAACATGACATTAGTCCCCATAAGGCGGATGCCATGAGGCGTTATCACTACATTAGAATTACCCAATGTGACAATGAATCATAACGCCCTCAGCGGCATCATCACTCATTCATACCCGGCCAAAACCGAGCAATTTTTTGCAAATCGACTTAGAAAAAATAAGGCATTGCATTATTTTTTCTAAAGCGACTAACCCTTCATTTATACTCGCTCTAATGCGGCTTAAATGTTGAATTAATGTACATATTTAGCGCGCATTTTTTAAATATAAATGTGCAAAAATTTTAACATACTCCCCATATTTCAATTGATTTTTTTGACACATACCTTTCATAAATTGGCGAAATACACATATCAAAATTTCATCTAATATATGGTGCTTTAAATAAAACCGAGTTTCAACGTAGACCAAAGTCTACTCCAAAAAACACATACGAAAAGAGAGCATCATCTTTCAATATGCCCTCCCCATCAACCACATACATCTTAACATCTTCATAACTTTTTTTGCAGACTCATACTTGCACTTATTTATGACATTTGTTTTAAATCGCCGCGCTTTTCACCAATCTGGTGCAATTTATACAAAAGCCACCTATCACAAACAAAAATAGTGCCAACCTCACACTTTCACTCAACTTTATTTTTTACAGCAAAAATCTCGCTATAAAATAAAAAAGCACACCCTAAAGGTGTGCTTTTTCTAACTGATAAATCAGCTTACAGATTAACCCGCAGCATCTAAAAGCATGTTACGGATGTGACCGATTGCTTTAGTTGGGTTCAAACCTTTAGGACACACTGATACACAGTTCATGATGCCTTTACAACGAAATAGCGAGAATGGATCGTCTAGACGAGCCAAACGCTCTTGAGTTGCTGTATCACGAGAGTCGATGATAAAACGGTATGCATTCAACAACGCTGATGGACCCAAGAACTTGTCTGGGTTCCACCAGAATGATGGGCATGAAGTTGAACAACATGCACAAAGAATACATTCGTATAAACCATCTAGGTGTTCACGCTCTTCAGGAGACTGTAAACGCTCTTTTGGCGGCGCAGGTTGGTTGTTGATCAAGAATGGATGAATTTTGTTGTACTGATCGTAGAACTGATTCATATCCACAACTAAATCTTTAACCACAGGCAAACCAGGTAAAGGACGAACTGTAATCACTTCTGGTAAGTCGTTTAGGTTCCAAAGACACGCTAAACCATTTTTACCATTGATGTTCACACCATCCGAACCACAAATACCTTCACGGCATGAGCGACGGAATGTTAATGATTCATCCTGTACTTTCAATGCAAGAAGCGCATCAAGCAACATACGGTGCTTATCAGTCAATTCTAACTTGAAAGTTTGCATGTACGGCGCTGCATCCTTATCAGGATCGTAGCGGTAGATATTAAATGTACGAGTACCTCTACTCATCTTACTTCTCCCAATTAGAATGTACGTGGTTTAGGTGGAATTGCAGCAACAGATAATGGCTTGTAACGTACTGGCTTGTACTCAAGACGGTTATCGCTAGAGAACCATAATGTGTGCTTCATCCACTCCTCATCACGACGACCATATGGGTATGCTGGATGATCAGGCGACTCTTCAAAGTCTACAACCGTATGCGCACCACGGCACTCTTTACGAGCTGCTGCTGAAATTAATGTCGCTTTAGCCACTTCATACAAGTTTTCAACTTCTAAAGCTTCTACACGCGCTGTGTTAAATACTTTAGATTTGTCTTTCAAGTGAATGTTACGTACACGTGGTTCAATCGCAAGAATCTGCTTCACACCTTCTTCAAGAAGTGCAGTTGTACGGAATACACCAGCATGGTCTTGAACGATGTCACGAATTGCATCTGCAACTTCTTGAGCATTTTCACCTGTAGATGAGTCATCTAACTTACGGATACGTGCAACAGTTTGCTCAAGTACAGTCGTAGGAAGTGGTTGGTATTCATCACCGTGATGTTTAGTCACGTAGTCGATGATGTGCTCACCCGCAGCTTTACCAAATACAACCAAGTCTAGTAGCGAGTTCGTACCTAAACGGTTTGCACCATGTACAGATACGCAAGAACACTCACCAATTGCATAGAAGCCTTTAACAGGTTTCGTAAAGTTACGATCGCCCGCATTAGTCGAATAGATATCGCTATCTTTGTCATAATGTGCTGCAAATGCTTCAGTTTCAGAACCTTCAGGCACAACCACTTGACCGTGGATATTCGTTGGAATACCACCCATTTGGTAGTGAATTGTTGGTACAACTGGAATTGGCTCTTTGGTGATGTCAACGTTCGCGAATTTCTTACCAATCTCAAATACAGATGGAAGACGCTTCATGATCGTTTCAGCACCTAAGTGCGTCATATCAAGCAAGATGTAGTCTTTCTTCGGACCACAACCACGACCTTCTTTAATTTCTTGGTCCATAGAACGTGATACGAAGTCACGTGGCGCCAAGTCTTTTAAAGTTGGTGCATAGCGTTCCATGAACGGCTCACCTGCATCGTTACGAAGGATTGCACCTTCACCACGACAACCTTCAGTTAACAATACACCTGCGCCAGCAACACCCGTTGGGTGGAACTGCCAGAATTCCATATCTTGCAATGGAATACCTGCACGCGCAGCCATACCAAGGCCGTCACCAGTGTTGATATAAGCATTGGTTGATGCACGGTAAACACGACCCGCACCGCCTGTAGCAAACAATGTCGCTTTGGCTTGGAATACTGCAATTTTACCTGTTTCTTGGTCAATTGCTGTTACACCAAGAACATCACCTGCTTCGTTACGGATTAAGTCAAGTGCGATCCATTCAACAAAGAATTGTGTACCCATTTTCACGTTGCTTTGATAAAGCGTGTGAAGAAGTGCGTGACCTGTACGGTCAGCAGCAGCACATGCACGTGGAACCGCTTTTTCACCGTAGTTTGCAGAGTGACCACCAAATGGACGTTGGTAAATCGTACCGTCTGCGTTACGGTCAAATGGCATACCCAAGTGTTCTAACTCATAAACCACTTGTGGCGCTTCACGCGTCATAAATTCGATCGCGTCTTGGTCGCCTAACCAGTCAGAACCTTTAACAGTGTCGTAGAAGTGGTAGTGCCAGTTATCTTCTTGCATGTTACCAAGAGATGCACCAATACCACCCTGCGCTGCAACTGTGTGCGAACGAGTTGGGAATACTTTAGTTAAAACAGCAACTTTCAAACCAGCTTGAGCAAGTTGGTAAGACGCGCGCATACCTGAACCACCACCACCAACGATGACAGCATCGAAAGTTTCGTGTGGAATATTTGTGTAATCTTCTTTAGGGGTTATAGCGCCCATGATCTATTCCTATCAATTCGCCCAAAAAATCTGGATTGCCCAGATCGCATATGCAAATACAGCAATAATTACTGCTGAAGTCAGTACAAGGCGTAAACCTGAAGCTGAAGGACCCATTTGACGAGTAGTCACATAATCCGTGAATACCTGCCACATACCAATCCAAGCATGTGCAACAAGAGATAAGACGGCCAATAAAGATAAAATCTTCATTGGAGCTGTCATCATAAAGCCGTACCACTGTTCATAGCTAAAACCGCCATTGCATAGGATCCAACCTAAAACAACAACTGTATAAACCGCTAATACGACAGCACTTACACGTTGGATAAACCAATCGCGAGAACCTGAACCCGTTAAACCAGTAGCACTTTTCATTAGATAACAATCCATACAAATGCCGCAACGATACCGATTGCAGACAAGATCAATGAAATAGTAGCTGCGATACGACCACTTTGCAGTTCTTCAGCAATACCGATATTTGCAAGTAAGTGCTTAACACCCGCAATAAAGTGGAAAATTAAGCCGGCTACAAATACCCATACGACAAAACGCACAATGAAGCTATTAAAAATAGCCTGAACTTGAGCAAATCCTTCAGGCGAAGACAATGACTTGTCTAAAATCCATAGAAGTACCGGTACGAGTAAAAATACGATGACACCTGATAGACGGTGTAAGATTGATGCAATAGCCACAGGGGATTTTAAGTTTACTTCTAAAACTTGACCCATGGACAAATTGACAGGTCTGTTGCTTTTCACAGCGGGCATCCTGTAAGTAAAAACTCCATCCGGAGTTTGTTGGAATTAATTCGAAGGAAAGCTGGCATTGTTCAGCAGCTACTTTAAAACTCTAAATTAAATAGCGTTTGAACTTAAAACGACACTGAATTATAAGACGTGAACTATCAAAATACAAACAATGCCCTTGGCCTTTTTGCATAAAAATTATTTAAATAAGAATCATTAACACATAGATAAATACCTTGCGCTACAATACTTTAGCTTCAAATCTCAGCTATATGGTTGGTTTTTATAAAATAAACACCAAATTCAAGCGCTAAAATTTATACAAAAACGGGCAAATTCGACTTTAGACTAATGATGCACAAAAAAGTCTTGTTTTAAAAACTGGCTAATTTCACTGCTTTATTTTAATCATTTTTTATTTATATATAAAATGTTCATTATTTTATTTTAATATAGTGGCATAAATATGCATGATGTTGGTGCAACAGATTAATCCCCTACAAGATTGAAATATCTCGTAATAAATTTTAATTAAAACAATTTTTTCACATCCGTATAAATAAAAAAAGTGACTTATATATCGTTTTCGAAATACCAAATAAGCTATTTTTTATACAATTAAATCATTTTTTTTGAGTCACTTATTGTTTTTAACAATGACTACGAAAGCAGCATTTTCTTTTTAAAATGATGCGTAAGTTACGAGAATCATAATAAATGTAAATATATGACGACTTGAATTCTGTTTCTTTTCAAGCGCTTTTTTCAATATAAAACTGCTTACAATTGCGCCAGCAACATTTTTTATTTATGCACTTGCTCCTTGAATTAACTTATTATAGTGTGGCGGTGCTGTGATTTTATGCAAATTTTAATGGATTAAATCTTAACTATAACTTCGGAAGTCATCATTTTATCCATAAGTATAATTGACAAAATTTCAGCACTCTCTACTCTTAGAGCAAATTTTTAATCCGTCTGATTCGTGCATTAAAAGATGAGTATTTCGAGTCAGATAAATCATTCACCAGGACAGGAGATCTATTGAATGTCTGAAGCAACTGGCAAAAAAGCCGTTTTACAGCTTGATGGCAAAGAAATTGAATTACCAATTTACAGCGGCACATTGGGCCCAGATGTAATCGACGTTAAGGATGTATTGGCCGCAGGTCACTTCACTTTTGATCCTGGTTTTATGGCTACTGCTGCATGCGAGTCTAAAATCACTTTCATCGACGGTAACAAAGGTGTGCTTTTACACCGTGGCTACCCAATCGACCAGTTAGCAACTAAAGCTGACTACTTAGAAACTTGCTACTTACTTCTCAATGGCGAGCTTCCAACAGCTGAACAAAAAGAAGTATTTGATGCTAAAGTTCGTAACCACACTATGGTTCACGATCAAGTTAGCCGCTTCTTCAATGGTTTCCGTCGCGATGCTCACCCTATGGCGATCATGGTTGGTGTAGTTGGTGCGCTTTCTGCGTTCTATCACAACAACTTAGACATCGAAAATGTTGATCACCGTGAAATTACAGCGATTCGCTTAATTGCTAAAGTACCTACTTTGGCTGCGTGGAGCTACAAGTACACTGTAGGTCAACCATTCGTTTACCCACGTAACGACTTAAGCTACGCTGAAAACTTCTTATACATGATGTTTGCTACTCCAGCAGACCGTGATTACAAAGTAGATCCGATCCTTGCTAAAGCAATGGACCGTATCTTCACGCTTCACGCAGACCACGAACAAAATGCTTCTACGTCTACAGTACGTTTAGCTGGTTCTACTGGCGCGAACCCATATGCATGTATCGCTGCGGGTATCTCTGCACTTTGGGGCCCTGCTCACGGCGGCGCGAACGAAGCTGTTCTTAAGATGCTTGATGAAATCGGCACTGTAGAGAACGTTGCTGACTTCATGGAAAAAGTGAAAACTAAAGAAGTTAAACTCATGGGCTTCGGTCACCGTGTGTACAAAAACTTCGATCCACGTGCGAAAGTAATGAAAGAAACTTGCGACGAAGTTCTTGGTGCGCTTGGCATCAACGATCCACAGCTTGCTCTTGCTATGGAACTTGAACGTATCGCTCTTTCTGATGAATACTTCATCAAACGTAACCTTTACCCGAACGTAGACTTCTACTCAGGTATCATCCTTAAAGCGATTGGTATCCCGACAGAAATGTTTACAGTGATCTTCGCGCTTGCACGTACTGTTGGTTGGATCAGCCACTGGTTAGAAATGCACAGCGGTCCGTACAAGATCGGTCGCCCTCGTCAGCTTTACACTGGCGAAGTTCAACGCGACATCAACCGTTAATTCGGTCTGCGTTGATAGACAAAAAACCACCCGCATGGGTGGTTTTTTTATATATTGAACTCTAAACCTACCATTCATGAATCACACCCTTAAAGTATTAAAAGGCCTGAACAGACTCAGGCTGTTTTTAATATTTAATGTAGCTACTTTAAGCTTCAACAACATCGTAGTGTTTTAGCTCAAGCACAGATAAACGTTGCTTTAACTCGGCCAAGGACCACGGCCAAGCCGCGAAGTTACGCCCATTTTGATCTAAATAATAGCTTGAACAGCCACCTCGGTTAAATACTGTGGTTTTCAAATGGGTTTGCACCTTGGCATTGTGATAACGTAGAACATCTCGCTTGACCATCATACGTTTAAAGCCTTGCTGCTTCATTTTTAGTAAACCATCAACAATATACTGAATCTGCGCTTCAGCAATGCCAATAAAAGAGTCATAAACCAAGATATTTGGCCCCAATACCAAAAAGGCATTCGGCACATTTTCCAAACTTGTCCCCAAGTACGCTTCTGGCGAACTATCCTTCCAAAGGTCGGCCAATCGCTCACCTTGAGCATTCCATACACGTTGGCCAATTGGAGGATGTGCCACTTCAAAACCAGTTCCCCAGATAATGACATCGACCTCAAATCGCTCCCCATTTGCCGCAATGACACTCTGCCCATCAATCTCGACCAAATCTTGTGGCAACAACGTTACATTGTCTTGTTGCAGTGCAGGATAATAGTTATTGGCAAATAAAAGTCGCTTACAGCCGATCGAAAAGTTAGGCGTTACGGCTTTACGTAAGGAGTCATCCTGTATTTGCAATTTTAATAATTGACGGCTTAAAACATTGACTGGCTCCAGCAGTGATGGGTGGCGAAGCCCAAAGTTGATCCCATTTAAAATACTGGAAACACTCTTCCTCCAGCCTTGCTGAATCATCGGGAATTTAGCCACCAGCGACCTCACGCTAGCATTGAGCTGCATATCCGCTTTGGGCAAAACCCACGGCGCAGTCCGCTGAAATACGATCAACTCTTTCGCCAACGGCTGAATTTGTGGAATAAACTGAATGGCAGACGCACCTGTTCCAATCACTGCAACCCGCTTTCCAGTTAAGTCATAATCATGTTTCCAACGGGCTGAATGGAACATTTCTCCTTTAAATCCTTCTATCCCTTTAATGTTAGGTAAGGATGGTTCTGTAATCGGCCCTGTGCTAAAGATCACGGTTCGTGCTTGATATGGTTTCGAGTTGCCAAATATTCGTCTCATCATTCCACTTGGCACTGAGCAACTCATGCTGAAAGCGGATTTTGTCTTGCAATTCAAACTGTTCAACCACCTGTTCCAAGTAACTTAAAATTTCAGGTTGTTTCGCAAATAAATGGCTCCATTGATGACTAGGTGCAAGGGAAAATGAATACAACGCCGAAGGTACATCACAGCCACAGCCAGGGTAATTATTATCACGCCACGTACCACCGACTCTCTCCGCCTTTTCTAAAACCAGATAGTCCTGATAGCCCACTTGTTTCATTTTATAAGCCGCAGCAATGCCCGAAATCCCAGCCCCTACAACAATGGTATCGTAAGTATGTACAGCTTTAGGACGAAGCACAGCCTTTTTACGGGTCTGCTTAGGTTCAGCTTCCGTACTTTTTGACGTGGTAGTTTGATCTCGCATTTGATCAGACGGCGCTTGCACATCTGCTTGCTCTATCTCTAATTGCGTTTCCATATTCATTTTTCTCTATTCTTATTTTGTGATTTGATTAAACAGTGGATAACCCAAACCTAAAAGCTTGATGTATAAGCTTGGTGATGCGCGCTTCATCCACCAGAACAATTTGGCATCGGGTTGTGGAATGGTATAAAGCTTGCCTGCATCTAAGCGATTTAATGTTTTTTTGACTACAGCATCACTGGTGGTAAACGCATGGTTCATCAGCAGTTTGTCAGCCAGTCCAGAATAGCGACTTGGCAAACGCCCATTCTTCATAATATTGGTCGGCACCAAGGTCGGACACAGCACATTGACTGCAATGTTATAAGCCTGAAGCTCTGAAGCTAAGGTTTCTGATAGTGCCAAAACACTAGACTTGGTCACGTTGTATGCTGTCATCTCAGGGGCTGCGGTATAGCCCGCTGCCGATGCCACATTGATAATGGCACCAGAACCTTGCTGTTTAAATTTGGGTACAAAGTAGTGACAACCATGAATTACCCCCCACAGGTTGACATGCATACACCACTGCCAATCCTCCAGCGACACCTCATCAAACTTACCACCTAGCCCAACTCCCGCATTATTGATGAGCAAGGTGACAGGATGTCCCAAAAGCTGTTCCGATTGCTCCGCCAAAGCGTGTACAGATTCTTTTAATCCAACATCACAATGCACCGCATAGGCTGACGAAGATGTCATCGACTGAATCAAATCTACAGTCTCCTGTGCTGAGCTTAATTCAATATCTGCACAGATGACATCACCACCGCGTTTTGCCAGTTCCAGTGCAAAGCTACGACCAATTCCACTACCTGCACCCGTTACAACTGCGTAGGCCTTTTGACTTGGTTTATTTTTTTTACTCAACAGTGCCATGTCATAACCTCCTTTTTATGATTTCAGTACTGGAGTAAATTCTTTGGTGAAATAGGGGGTTAACACTCCTGTTTCAGGATGTAGTAAGCGCTCTTTGTAATAATCTAAAAATGCAGAAGTGTCATAATCATTCGGGTGAAAAGTCGGGCGTAAATAATCAAAAATATGCTTCCAACTACTGCCATAAACACCTCGTTTCAGCCCAAACAAGAGGCTGAAACTGCGCGGTACATCCTTCCAATAGCTGAAACTCACCAAATTAGACGGTTTGCGATAAAACGGGACAAAAACTGACGCCACGGAAATCAGCAGCAAAATGGTGATAAGAGCTGGGAAAAAACCCGCAATACGTAAGACATAGTTATTGGAAAGTGATTGAAACACATCATATGCAATGTCTTTATGCTCAGATTCCTCTAGCATGTGCCACATCCAAATCGCCCGTTGCTTTTCGTCTTGAGAATCGAAAAAAATCTCTTCATGGTTCATCATGTATTCAGACAGCACTGCGGTAAAATGTTCAATGCCTGCCATCAAAGACAATTTCATCGGCTGTGGTAAACGGTTAAAACCGTAGTCAAAAACGATTTCGGCTAAATAACGAAAAATGCCAACGGGTAAATCAACCTGTTTAAAAGTATCGTTCAATTCTTCATGTAGCTTTGAATGCAGTGCCTCCTGTCCAATTAAAGAAGTCACACGTTGTTTTAATACAGGGTCTGAGAGGAAATCGCGGTGATAACGGGCGGTATCAATCACCAAATCTTCACCATAGGTCAGAAAGATCGAGAGTGATGCAAAGTAAGCACTCGCTAGCTCCGCATTTAAGTAAAATTTAGGATCAATTTTCTCAGCATCAAAGTCAAATTTCATATGCCGAATCGGAATAATCGCAGACTGTTTTTCAGCATCGAATACGGGTCCTGCAAAAATTTGGCTGGCTTTGCCTTTCAATGGAAGAGCGATACGCATAGGACATTCCTTCTTATTTTTAGCTCATTTTTCAGGCTCAATCTCACGATTTTTACCTGTGCTTTGCATTCAAAATAAGAGTCCGCTTCCCCTATGCCACTGGCATTTTTCTTCAAATGATTTGCAATTTATGACTTTAAAATCTGTTGTCTAACAATCACTCTACAGATTTATCTATCGGGGTCAGAACGAGGCTTTGTGTGCCACAAAGGGAATACACTGCTCATAGGCTGAGCACTCTTCGCCATAGTGTTTTTTGAGAAAATAGTCTTGCACCATTTGCGCCTGCTGTTCAATGCCATAGCTTAAAAACTGCTTGCCTTGTTTTAACGCATAACGGTATTGACGGTTAAAAAGTGCCTTACGGACTACAGCGAGTCCCTGCTGAATTTGCCAAACATGCGTCAGCTCATGAATCAACCAAGCTTGTTGATGAATCGGTTGGTCGGCAAAGTTTTCGCACCAGTCTTTGATATTAAAATAGACATGTCCATTGGGGCTAATCGCATAATGAGGCAGCACTGCCCGATGCGCGATAATTCGAACCGAATCCATGTTCAGACTGTTCCCAAAAATACTGCTGGCAAACTTTTTCTCCCCTTCAGTCAAGGGCCGATTTTTAAGTTCAAACTTTTGCTGTATTTTTTGTAAAAGCGGTTGAAACCACACAATCACACTCCATTAAAGACATTAGAATAATTTGTTCTTTTTAAGGACATTTACGGATTTTTTTTAGAATATCCCTTAAAAAAAATCGCATTTCGTATATAGTATTCGCACTTATTATTGATTAATACTTCTATTTGTTTATCGTCACTTACACCACGTAGAACTTATAGCTATAACAAACTCAATCGTCGTGTATATCCCTATAGGTATAGGATTTAGTTGGAAATGAAAAGTTTTAAAATTGCACTTGCACAGTTCTCTCCGCACATTGGCAACCTTGAAGCAAATGCCCAAAAAATGTTGGAGCAGGCCAATGAAGCAAAAAAACAAAATGCTGATTTAATTATTTTTCCAGAACTTTCGAGCATTGGTTACCCAGCAGAAGATTTACTTCTACGTCCAAGCCTAACCAAACGCACGCAACAAGTTTTTGAACAACTTAAAACAGTAAAAGACATTGTGATGGTCTTTGGTTTTGTTAATCAAACCGAAGATGGCCAGCGCCACAACGCCGCTGCGGTCATGAAAGATGGACAAGTTTTGGGTGTGTATAACAAACAAAACTTGCCAAACTATAGCGTATTTGATGAAAAGCGTTACTTCACCGAAGGGCATCAACACCTTGTTTTTGAATATTTAGGGCATAAGTTTGGTGTGTTAATTTGTGAAGATGTTTGGTCACTTTCAACAGTACAACAATTGGCACAGCTCAATGTAGAAACGGCTTTGGTCTTAAATGCTTCACCATATGAAGTCGGTAAGCCACAGCACCGCGTTGAAACCATGTCTGCACTGGCGAAACAAATGAACCTCAACTTGGTTTATGCCAACCAAGTCGGCGGTCAAGACGACCTGATCTTTGATGGTACAAGCTTCGTGATTGCCAAAAATGGTTCGGTTGTACTTCAAGCTGAAAGCTTTAAAGAATCTCTGTATTTCGCTGAATACGAAGCAGAACAACAAACCTTTAAGGCCAATGCTCTGCCGCCTGCTTTAGACACTATGGCAGAGATTTATCAAAGCTTAGTAATGGCGACCCGTGACTATGTACAACGCTCAGGTTTCCCTGGAGTGATTTTGGGTTTATCAGGCGGGATCGACTCAGCTCTAACTCTTGCAATTGCAGCCGATGCGATTGGCTCCGACAAAGTCCAAGCCGTAATGATGCCATATACCTATACCGCTCAAATCAGTGTAGAAGATGCTGCTGAACAAGCGAAGAGTATGGGAGTGACTTTTGGGATTGCTGAAATCAACCCAATTGTGAACAGCTTTATGCAAACGCTTTATCCGTTCTTTGGTAACAGCCCTGCAGATGCAACTGAAGAAAACTTACAAGCGCGTGCCCGCGGTACACTGCTGATGGGTTTATCCAACAAATTTGGTAATTTGGTCCTGTCTACAGGCAACAAATCAGAATTGGCGGTGGGCTATTGCACGCTCTATGGTGACATGGTCGGTGGTTTTGCCGTACTGAAAGATGTGTATAAAACCATTGTGTTTGAACTTGCGAAATACCGTAACAGCATTTCAGACAAGCCCGTGATTCCTGAGCGTGTGATTACTCGTCCACCTTCAGCAGAGCTACGTCCAGATCAAAAAGACCAAGACTCTTTACCACCATATGATGTGCTAGATGCCATTTTATATGCCTATATCGAAGAAGATATGAGCCAAGATGACATAATTGCCAAAGGCTTTGATGCTGAAGTGGTTGCAAAAGTGATTCGTTTGGTCGATTTCAATGAATACAAACGTCGCCAAGGCGCAATTGGTCCGCGTATCAGCTCACGTGCATTTAGCCGTGAACGTCGCTACCCGATCATGAATGGCTGGAAAGCTGGCGTATAAGCAATTTCTCCAATAAAAAAGCCCAAACATTTGTTTGGGCTTTTTTATATCGATGATATTCGAATTTTTTACGCACAAAAAAAGAGACCAAGCTGAGAGCTTGGTCTTTTAAAATGGTGGCTATGACGAGACTTGAACTTGTGACCCCCGCATTATGAGTGCGGTGCTCTAACCAACTGAGCTACATAGCCGTAAACTGTGGGGGCATTATCTATACATATTAAACACCCGTCAAGCCCCACCCCACCCCAATGATCAGCATTTAAACAATTGATAATTAAATGTTTAAAATTAATACATATTTAGTAAAAAAACATAGGGCACAATAGCTAAATATATAAAGAAAATTATCCTTACTCAGATCAAATCCTTGCTTATTGCTACACTCATAACAGCACTAAATGCATGCCAGCTCGTGAGTCCAACCTTGGTCAATTATAATCACGCTCACATGGATATTGCCAAATGAATCATCAATCAACACTTACAGAACATGCAACAAAAACGATGCATGGCACAGCTCAGCAAGACCTGACAACGCTTATATCATGTTCAAAAAGATCACCATATAAGCAACTTGAAATTGCAATGCTAAATGCTATGCGCAACTAAACTGAACAAAGAATAAAATTACAGGCTAAAAAATAAATTTTTGCAGAATAATGTACTGCCTATATGCAGATCCAAAATAGCTTCCAAGGATTAAAATTGCAGAAGTATCAACTCAATGTAAATAAAAAGAATCTCTTCGAATTATTGATTTCATCTCTACAATTCTGTAAAACAGCTCACTATTTAATAAAGTGATTAAAACTTGTTAATTACTGATTACTTTTAACATCAAAACCAATAATTTTATAACAGCATGAGTCATTATTTTGGATAATACAATTGAAAATGGTGTATCAACTGATACACAACCTTATATTGCAGGCTTTTGGCGTAGGAGCTTCGCATTTATCATTGATGCTTTGCTCATCGGTGCTTTCTGTAACATTATCTCTAGCCTATTAGGTAAATTTCCTTATGAATACCCTATACTCATAACATTAATTGGTTATCTTTTCGTTATTCTATACTTTACTTATTGCAACAGCGTTAACAATAATGGACAAACAATCGGCAAAATTATTCAATCCATTAAAGTTATCAAACTAGATCAGCAGTATCTCAGCCTATCCGCCTCATTTTTACGCTCGGCAATTTTATATGCCCCTTTCTGCTTAATGTCTTTTACGCTACTTTTTCACCCAGTATTGAATAGCATCTTTACGATACTTTTAGGCAGCTTACTGATTTCTATAATTTATTTATATATTTTTAATCGGAAAAATCGCCGCTCTATTCACGACTATCTAGCACACACAATTGTCATAAAAAATGGGGTTGAACCTAAGACTATTTCTACAACATGGAATGTACATTTTTACATCGCGACTATTTTAGTTTTCATTTTTTCAGGGTTACAAGTTTGGAACAGTATTACAAATGACCAAGACTATATTCCTATTTCTTTACAAAATCTAAAATTTAAGGAATTAAGCCAATTTGATTATGGTTATCTCATCCTTCCTAAAAATGAGGAAGGTATAAATCCAACTCAACATTATTATTTAGCCACGATTACCGATCCTAATTTACTCAATAATCCAAGTTATGCTGAAGAATTTGCACAATATATTTTCAAATTAGAACCACGTCACCGTGCAAAATATCTAGAAAATTATGTTCAACTCACCGCTCGCTATCAATTTGGGTTAATTTCAAAAAAACGTTCTTCCACCTATTTAATTGAAACAGATGATCAGCAGAAAATTACTGCTCAGGAAGTTTCTTCACAACAACAAACGCAAATTGGAGGTGGGTATTAAGCCCAAAATAAGGACAAAAAAAGACCACGTTTTGGAACGTGGTCTATAAAAATGGTGGCTATGACGAGACTTGAACTTGTGACCCCCGCATTATGAGTGCGGTGCTCTAACCAACTGAGCTACATAGCCGTAAACTGTGCGCGCATTATGTGGTTTTCTTACCAGTACGTCAAGTACCTTGCGCGCTTAATTGATCAAAATTTGTTGAAGTGAGCCGATAAGCCGGGTTCTGTCGAGAACGATCATTCCTCTAGGCGTACAATCACTCATACGCTCAAGCGACCTACCCGGATCCAGCATGGGCCATGCCTAAAGGATCCCTATTTGGTCTTGCTTCCGGTGGGGTTTACCATGCCATGAACTGTTACCAGCCATGCGGTGCGCTCTTACCGCACCCTTTCACCCTTACCTCCGATTTCGATTGCTCGAAACCACAATGAAGGCGGTCTACTCTCTGCTGCACTTTCCGTCGGCTCACGCCGCCCAGGCGTTACCTGGCACCTTGCCCTATGAAGCCCGGACTTTCCTCCCCTGCTTCAATCACGGAGATCTCCACAGCAGCGATCGTCTGGCTCACTTCGAGGCGCATAGTATCAAATCTTAGACTTAATTGCTTGCGCTTTTTTGAGCAATCAGCTTTTTATATTTATCCATGAGCTCATCCTCAGTTTCCGCATGAGTAGGATCCAGCGGAATACAGTCCACTGGACAGAACAATTGACACTGGGGTTTATCATAATGTCCGATACACTCTGTGCATAAGTCTGGATTGATTTCATAAATCAATTCCCCCATGAAAATGGCTTCATTGGGGCACACAGGTTCACAAACATCACAATTGATGCATTCATCGGTTATATATAAAGACACGCTACCAACCTTGTTGATGTTTACGTTCAAAAGCAGCGACTACAGCTTGCGGTACAAACTTTGTCACATCACCTTTTAAACGTGCTATTTCACGAATCAACGTCGATGAAATAAATGAATACTGCTCTGACGGCGTTAAAAATACTGCCTCAAAGTGTGAATCAAGTTGACGGTTCATATTGGCTAACTGGAACTCATATTCAAAGTCAGACACTGCACGCAATCCTCGCAGTACAGCCGTTGCTTTTTGTTCACGGAAGAAATTCACCAACAAACCATCAAAACCTACAAACTCAACATTATCAAGATGGCTTAATGATGCTTTGGCCAAGCTCACACGCTCTTCTAAACTAAAGACAGGGTTTTTATGATGACCAATGGCGATGGCTACCACCACCTCATCAAACATACGTGATGCACGTGTGACCAAATCAATATGACCATTGGTAATTGGATCAAAAGTCCCCGGGTAAATGACGCGAGTTTTAGACATCCATTTTTACTCTGTTGATTTTGTAGAGCTATATTTTAGCAAAAACTTGTTTTATAGGTGAAGAAACTCCATAAATTTGAAAAAACTTCACCTTAACCCTGCTTTAAGGCACAATAGGTACATTGTTGGAAGTAATTGATTATGGCGAAAGCAACTGTAGTTAAAAAAAATACCAGCGGGACGATTGCACAGAATAAACGTGCACGTCACGACTATTTTATTGAAGAAAAATTTGAAGCTGGCCTGTCACTGCAAGGCTGGGAAGTAAAATCGTTACGTGCAGGTCGTATGACGCTGTCTGAGAGTTATATCACCTTTAAAAATGGCGAAGCTTTCCTGTTCGGTGCTCAAATTCAGCCTTTACTCAGTGCATCTACGCACATTGTTCCTGAAGCGACCCGTACCCGTAAGTTACTGTTGAATCGCCGTGAACTGGATAAGTTACTCGGCGCAGTGAATCAAAAAGGTTATTCGTGCGTTCCGCTTGTTGCTTATTGGAAAGGACCACGTGCGAAATTAGAAATCGCTTTAGTGAAAGGCAAACAGCTACATGACAAACGTGCCACGGAAAAAGACCGTGACTGGCAACGTGATAAAGCCCGCATTATGCATAAATAATAAAAAACCTCCCAATGGGAGGTTTTTTATTAATAATCAGCTTTTAGCTCGACCAAATATTTTCCGAACTTTCGAGCAGTTTCCAAGTCACCTTCGGGTGGGGTTATTTCAATACTGGCGTTGTCTGACTGAGTCATCAAACCTAAAAAGCTCGACATCCGATTAATATCGTGTTGGCTACGTCCTGTCGGCATAAACGGTAAACCCGCCCACAACATACCATGCTGCATAGCAAATAAATTAATCTGTTGTAATACCGCCAGTTTATCGCCACTTAAGCCACCGCCATTGGTGAAACCTGCAGCCAGTTTCCCTTGCCAAGCCCGTGCTAACCAACGCTTAGAGGAGTCTTCCATAAACTGTTTAAGTGCTGCTGTGAGACTGCCCATATAGGTTGGACAACCCATCACAATAATATCGGCCTGATCTAACAAATCCCACTGCACAGCAGCAACAGAAATTAAATGCACATCAGCACCCGCCTGCTCTGCACCTTGTGCAATATACTGAGCGACTTTCGCCGTATGACCATAAGCGCTATGATAAACCACACACACATGAACAGGTGTAGCAGAAACAAGATCAGGTACAGACATGGAAATTTTTAAGACCAAAGAATTGAGTTAAGTTTAACACTTCCACTCGCTGAGTGGGGAGTAAGTGCAAGGATTAAAACAGCCAAGCACTTCATCAAAAGCCAAACTATTGCATAAACACGAATGTCGCCATACGCCCAGTTTTGGCATGACGGCGATACGAAAAATATTCATCAGACTGGCTAAATGAACACTGATCACCACCAGAGACCACATCAACACCGTGCTGTTTTAGAATGAATTTTGCGATTGCATATAAGTCAGCATAATACTTTCCAGCTTGCTCACCTGTTTGAAATGCAGACTCAAGCTCAGCATACTTTGAACAAAAGGCTTCTTTTACTTCCGCCCCAATTTCAAAACAAGGTTGACTAATAGCTGCGCCCAACCAAGCCCATGTCGGCTGAGTGTTCATGCGGGCAATAGTATTTTCAATAATGCCATGCGCCAGCCCGCGCCAACCTGCATGCAAATTGGCCACTTCAGTTCCATCCGCATTGCCTAAAACCACTGGCAAACAATCGGCTGTCATCATCATCAGGGCATGGTTTGTACGCTGCGTTATCAAACCATCCCCTTCTTGAGCATCAAAGTCAATTTGCTCATTCACTACACGGCATATAGTGCTGTGAGTTTGCGTCATCCATGTGATTTTATCGACCCCATAGCCTGCAAACTCTTCGAGCAAGATCATGCGATGCTGTTGCACACGTGCAGCATCATCCTGTACATGCAAAGCCAAATTAAAGCCTTGTAGTTCAAATTGAGTAGTTTCTAAAGCACGATCATGATGTACACGGGTTTGCCCTACAAAAACACCTGCCGGAAGTCCTTGAACAAATTGCATATACTGTCCTTATGATGATTCAACTATAACTTAGTAGGCTTTGTTTTCCGTGCGTAGTACATCGACCAAGGTCGCCAAGTCTGCTGGCCACGGCGCTTTAAACAACATTTCTTCACCTGTACGAGGGTGTTTCAAACCTAGCTCTGCTGCATGCAAGGCTTGGCGTCTGAAACCACGTAAAGTCTCATCTAAAAGTTCTGTTGCACCTGCGGGCACGCGTACACGTGGCATATACACAGGATCGCCAACTAAACCAAAACCAATATAACTAAAATGCACACGAATCTGATGCGTACGTCCAGTTTCAAGACGAGCTTGGATGCGGGTGAAATGTTGGAAGCGTTCTTTCACGTTGTAGTGTGTTACAGCGTCTTTACCACCTGGTAATACCGCCATTTTGACACGATCTACAGGATGACGTTTAATCGGTTCATCCACCGTGCCGCCAGCAATCACATTGCCATACACAATCAGATCATAAACACGGTAAACCGTTTTTTTCGCCAATTGCTTGCTGAGTGAAAATTGTGCTTCTAAGTTTTTCGCAACGACCAATAAACCTGACGTATCTTTATCAATACGATGTACCAAACCCGCACGAGTCAGTTCTGCCGATTTTGGATAGTGATGCAATAATGCATTGACCAACGTACCCGATGAATTGCCTGCACCTGGGTGAACTACCATCCCAACAGGTTTATTAACGACAATAATGTCATCATCTTCATAGACGATATCCAGCGGAATATCTTCAGGCAGACTACGAGTTTGGGCTTCTAACTCAACTTCAAGGGTTAACAGTTCAAATCCTTCACATTTATATTTCGGTTTGACACTGTTACCATTTACCAACAAATGGCCTTCTTTTAGCCACTGTTTGAGTTTTTCACGCGAAAAGTCGCTCCAAATCGTTGCTGCGACTTGGTCTATACGCTGTCCGAGATAAGTTTCATCCAATTGAAATTGCAACGATAAACGTGTTGCAGTAGAGCTTGAAGTATGGTTATCTGCATCCTCAGAATCTTCAAGTAAATTGAAATCGGTTTCAGGGAAATTTGGATCGGAAGATTGTGCTTGAGCCATTTGATCATTCAAATAAAAGTGATTTAATAGCGCAATTGTAGCTCATTGCCCGTATTAACAGAGGAATTTTTATGTCGCTACCACATTATAAAATGACAATGCTTGCTCTAACGATTGGCATTGCATCTGCAATGGTAGGCTGTAGCAGCAATCCCAAGAAAGAAGTGGTAGATACCGGTCCACAATCGAGTGAACAGGTTTATATTCAAAAAGCAGAAAAAGCACTGCAAAGTGGTCAATATACCGACGCTGCAAAACACTTAGAAGCATTAGATACCTATTACCCTACAGGTGAATATGCGCAACAAGCTCAACTAGAGCTGCTCTATGTGAAGTTTCAGCAGAAAGATTACGAAGGTGCGATTGCACTGGCTGATCGTTTCATTCGTTTGAACCCTCAGCATCCAAACGTGGACTATGCCTACTATGTCCGTGGTGTAGCCAATATGGAACAAAACTATGATGGTTTGATTCGTTATACTTCTTTAAAGCAAGCACATCGCGATGTGAGCTATCTTAAAGTGGCGTATCAAAACTTCGTAGACTTTATTCGTCGTTACCCTTCAAGCACTTATGCGGTTGATGCTGCACAACGCATGAAGTTTATCAGCAATGAGTTGGCTGAAAGCGAAATGAATGCGGCACGTTTTAATATCAAACGTAAAGCATGGGTCGCAGCACTAGAGCGTGCGCAATGGGTGATTGAACATTATCCACAAAGCCCTCAAGTGCCTGAGGCTTTAGCAACTGTTGCTTATTCGTATGACCAATTGGGCGACAAGCAAACTGCGCAACAATATACCGATGTTTTGAAACTAAATTATCCAAATTTAGTGAAATCGAATGGTGAGGTGAACTTACGTGCTGCACGTAAAGAAGCAAGTTGGGTCAACCGTGCGACTTTAGGTGTGTTTGGTCGCGAAGAACAAAACAGTTCTGAAGAAAAAATCGAACAACCCAAACAAACAGCAGAACGCAGCTTTACCAATCGTGTCAGCTTCGGTTTACTGGATCGTCCTGAAACACAGCAAAATATCAGTACTGAAACCGAATAATTCCTCTGAAATATTCGCTATTTTAGAAAGGGCAAGTTATCATACTTGCCCTTTTGTTTTGTGCGATTTCCGCTTGATCAAAACGCCTAAAAGGTATACAAAACAATCTAGATTCGATGGTTGTTTGCATTTTAAAACCTCCATCTCTGCTTCTTTTCACGGTTTTCAAAACATCAACGACTGACGATTCGACATGACTATTCCTCAACACACCATTGACCAAATTTTAGATCGGACCGACATTGTCGACCTGATTGGTCAACGTGTGAAACTTAAAAAGTCAGGTCGCACCTATTCAGGCTGTTGTCCGTTCCATCAAGAAAAATCACCATCTTTTCACGTGTATCGTGACAAACAGTATTTCCACTGTTTTGGTTGTCAGGCCAATGGTAATGCCATTCGTTTTTTAATGGACATCGACAGTCGTAGCTTTATTGATGTGATGAAGGATTTGTCGAGCCAAACAGGCATCGAACTTCCAAAAGACAACCGTGACTCGAAAAAACTGGTGTATAAGCGCGAAGCTAAACCTGCCCAAAAACCACAGGTCGATGTCGCAGAAGCCAAGAAAGCTGAACCAGCTCCAGCACAACCTGAGTTTCAGATTGAGCATGATCCTTTTGCTGAATTTCAGTCCATGGACTACCAAGAGGGTTACGCTGATTTTGATACTTTCGAAGGCTTCAACACCGCCCCCGTTCAAGAAGGCAACTTATACGACCTGTTAGAAAATATTGCGCAATACTATGAGCAACAACTACCGCATAGTCGCGCTGCTCAGCAGTACTTTAAACAGCGTGGTCTCAGCCGAGATACCATTGCATATTGGCGTTTAGGCTATGCACCTGAGGACTGGCAACACTTAGAAAAAGCCTTCCCGCAAGATATCGAAGGCTTAAAGCTACTCGGATTGATTCGCACTAGCGACAACGGTCGTGACTTTGACTTACTGCGGGATCGCGTCATATTTCCGATTCGTGATGCCAAAGGTCGCGTGGTGGGCTTCGGTGGTCGTGCTCTAAATGACGAAATTAAACCCAAATACATCAACTCGCCAGACTCTGAGGTATTTCATAAAAACCAATTGCTTTATGGTTTATATGAAGGCCGTAAACAAAAAGCCCAAGACTGGCTGATGGTCGAAGGCTATATGGATGTGATTGCGCTACAGCAGTATGGGATTGCAGGTGCTGTGGCGACCTTAGGAACGGCCAGTAACACCGAACACTTAAATATTCTGTTTAAACAAAACAACCGTATTACCATTGCCTTTGATGGTGACGTGGCTGGACAAAAAGCGGCTCGCCGTACTTTAGAAATTGCATTACCTTTGCTCAATGATGGTCGCGAGCTGAAGTTTTTTGTTTTACCGAATGATCATGACCCTGACTCACTGATTCGTCGCGAAGGTATTGAAAACTTTAATAAACTGCTTCAACAGGCCCCATTGCTGTCAGACTTTGTTTTTGCACATCTGACGCAGAACCATGACATCAGCAGCCCTGAAGGTAAAAGTCAGGTCATGAGTGAGTTACGTCAACTGACGGACTTATTGCCAAAAACAGGCTCTTTCCGTTATTTGCTAAATCAATCCTTCAAAGAAAAACTCGGTTTTGGTCGTCGCTGGACACCTCAAGTCAGCAACGATGCCTCGTTGTCTTTTAATATTCGCACCAAAGATGAAGACTTCGCGCTCGCCGTTCTGATCCATCACCCGTTTTTGTATATTCACTTTGAAACTCTACGCGCCTATTTACCTGAAGATGAACTTTTAGCACATGTGCTACAAGTCTTAGATGGTATCTTTGATGATTTACCTGATGACCAAGAACTGGCAACCTATTATGTTTTGGGTGCATGTAGCCGTTATGCCAACGCAATTGCCGATATTATGCAGCGCACCAATATTGAAGTTCTGACCAAAACACCTGAAATGGCCGACAAACTGGCCAGTGAATATGCTCTCTCGCTTGAAGAAAAATATTTGCGCCAAAAACTAAAAGCGCCTTTAAGCCTGCTTGAATCGCGTAATCTACGTCAAAAACTGAATGAATTGACAAAAAAAATAGGCTTAAGACTGATTACTTAAACCTATTGCATTTTTTATCTGAGTTTACTTTTTAGTTTTACGACGTTTGTCAAAAGTCTCATTTAAACATGTTTGCATTTGTTCAAAATGACTTGGATCTTCTAATTTGGCTGCTTCACGCAGCATAATCGAGGTCGGATGTAATAACTTCTGCGTCAAACGATGCGCAAACTCTTGCATCACCCGTTCTGCCTTTTCCCCTTTCTCAATTCGTGCCAATGCCAGTTCTAATTCTTCTTGTCTTAACTGTTCACCTTGCTGACGGTAAGCATGGATGGTTTCACCTGCGAGATTGACCTTCTGCTGGGTCACTAACTCCGTTGCTAGTTGGTTAACCATCACCTCTGCTTCAACCGCCGCCTGACGACGCTGAGCAAGGTTTTCATCAATCACCGATTGCAAATCATCTACGCCATATAAATAGACGCCATCTAAGCTTTCCACTTTCGGGTCTATATCACGCGGAACAGCCAAATCGACCATCAACATTTGTTGATAACGACGCTTTTTTAAAGCAGCTTTGACATCTGGATAATGAATCACTTGATGTAAACTTCCCGTACAACTGGAAATGACATCTGCACGTGCTAAGTTATTGGCCAACTGATCAAACTCAATGATTTCAACATCTACACGATGGGCTATTTCTTGAGCCAAAGTTTCAGCCCGTTCACGAGTACGGTTACAAATGAGGATTTTTGCGACTCCCATTTCAGCCAAATGTTTCGCCACTAAGCTATTCATTTCGCCCGCAGCGACCACCATGACCGTCAACTTCTCAGGCTTACTAAACACTTGTAATGCAAGCTGAGCCACCGCGTAGCCCATCGATACGGCGTGAGTACCTACAGCCGTTTCAGAGCGGACGCGTTTCGCCGCATAGAAAGCATATTCAAAAATTCGGTTTAAATGAGGAGAAACAGTATGAGCCGTCTTCGCTAGAGATAGTGCAGATTTAACCTGCCCCAAAATTTGCGGTTCACCAAGCATGAGTGAATCTAAACCGCTTGCAACACGCATTAAGTGAGTCACAGCCTGCGCATTTTCATAACGGTATACATGATTCAACAATTGTTTAACATCTATGCCATTTGCTTGGGCGAGCCAGTTCAATACCATATCTGAGTTTTCAGACATGGCATACACTTCTGTTCTGTTACACGTAGACACCACTACCATTTCATTTAAGTCTTGGTTTTGGCCTTGTTGCTCAAGCAGTTGCGTTAACTTTTCAGGGTTAAAGGCAATTTGCTCACGCAATTCTACGGAGGCGGTTTGATGGTTGACACCCAATGCAAAGAAAGACATATCAGATCATCATTTCGCTAAATTTATGCTATTGTGCAATAACGGTGTCATAAAAAGCATTACTTGGATCAAGAAAAATTGCGTCAAACACATTGCCGACTGAGCGGCGCGAGAATTAAGCAATATTCTACCACATTCTTACTCGTCGGTAGCATGGCATCTAGTGCTCATCTTAGAGCAGCTGGAGATTTTTCGCTATCTAATTATGATGCAATTCAACAAAGTATGATTGCCGAATTTGCACTGGCTTACCAAGACAGCGCGACTGCCCTGCACAACTATACTGTGCTGGCGATTAAAAGTAATTCCACCACCATTAAACAGCGCGCTTTAAATATTGCCCTTGAGCAAAATGATTTGCATGCCGCACTCGACATTGCAACGCATTGGGTGGTGCAAGAGCCCACCGATGTTCCAGCCTTATTTTATTTGTCGCACATTGCACTCAAAGCACATGAATATGAGCTTGCTGCTGAAACGCTCGATAAAATTCTCAATATTGATGCCAATGCTGATTTAGAGCAAATCCTTGCTGGGATTGCCCCTGAAGAACCAGAAGATCAAGAAATTCTCATTCAAGCGCTACGTTCGAGTAAGGAGCGGAACAACCCCTCTATTTTGGCGTTGATTGCGGGTTTAGAGGCTCAAAATGGCCAGCTTGACCAAGCCCTAACCACCATCAATAAAGCCCTAAAAAAGCGTGGAAAAGTCACAGGCTACATCCTGATGAAAGCCAACTTACTCAGCGCACTCGGTCAAGAGGAAGAAACCCGTAATTGGTATTCAAAATCAAGTCGTAAACACCGCGACAATGTCGATGTCCGTTTAGCCGAAGCCAAATATCTGATTAAAATTAATGCGTCAAATGAGGCCTTAACCAAGCTTGAGAGCCTGATTAAAAAATGGCCTAACCAAGAAGAAGCCTTGTTTATTGCGGGGTTAACCAGTATTGATTTAAAGAAGTACGAAAAAGCTGAAAAATATCTGGTTGAACTACGTAATTCGGCTGAATATCAAAATGAAGCCTATTACTATCTAGCAGTGAATGCTGAACGAAAACAGCATTTTGAAACAGCCAAGGCCTACTACCGTCTAGTCGATGGTAGTCTGTATACCGTATCGCGTCGTAGCCTCATCAGTATCTATACTCAGCAAAACAAACCCAATGATGCTTTACGCTTCTTAACCCAAGAACGGGTGAACTACCCACAACATGCAAGCTTCTTGTATCAGGCACAAGCCGATATTTTAAAGCGCATGAATAACAAAGCCGCAGCCATGCGACTGTTAGATGAGGCGATTAAAAACTTACCGGATGATCCTGAACTGATCTATTCTGAAGTGCTAATGCTGGATGCACACACGGATAAAGACAAACTTGAAAAGTTGCTGAATCAACTGTTAAGTATCGAACCCAATAGCCCAACCTATCTCAATGCTTATGCATACACTTTAGCCTTGCAAAACAGACGCTTAGATGATGCACGTAGATTTGTTGAACATGCTTTAGAATATGCCCCTGAACAAGCCTCCATCTTAGATACCTTAGGCTTTATTTGTTACTTACAAAATGACTTTAGCACTTCAGCCAAAGTCTTAGAAAAAGCCTACCTTATCAGTGGTAGTGTCAACATTGGCGTGCGTTATGCGCGTTCAGTCTATATGCTCGGTGATCTGCAAAAATTCTCCACTGTGTTACAACAACTCAAACAAAAACACCCAAATGATCCTCAATTGGATCAACTAAATACTTTATTGTTACCCCAACAACTGAAAAAGAGCTCATAGTTTTTATGCGTATTTTCTCAAATCTGAGCTTAAGCTTACTTGCTGCAAGTAGCTTGGCACTAACAGGCTGTCAACAATTTACCAAACCACAGCTTGACCCAAACACCATGCAAACAGAATCTGATCAACACTTTAGCTTACAGGGTAAAATTGGGGTACGGACGCCTGAACAGACAGGCAGTGCTTTTTTCACATGGGTACAACAGCAACAAGAGTTTGATATTGAGCTCAGTGGAATTTTAGGCGTTGGTAAAACGCAAATTACTGGTCGTCCAGGTGAAGTTAGCCTGAATAGTGCTAAAACTGGCCTCATCCAAGCTGAAACTCCTGAAGAACTTTTAAAAACCGCAACAGGTTGGCAGGCACCCATCACCCATTTAGTCAATTGGGTTCAGGCCAAACCCGCAACAGTTCAAGCACAAATCCAACGTGACAATGCCAAACGCGCAGTACAGATCATTGAAGATGGTTGGAGCGTTGAGCTGAGCTATAATGAGCAAGCCCATATGCCAAATCGGTTAATTTTAAAACAAGCACTTGAAAATGGTGCAGAAAACCGTATTACAATGGTCATTCAAAACCGCTAGTTTATCTCGTTATGATCCGTGTCCCTGCCCCATCAAAGCTGAATTTGTTTTTACACATTACGGGTCGCCGTGAAAACGGCTACCACGAACTGCAAAGTATTTTTCAGTTGATCGATCTATGTGATTGGTTGGAATTTGAGCCTCGTACAGATCAAGAGATTCATATTGAAGGCTTAAACAGTGTCGATTTGAGTCAAAATTTGATTTATAAAGCGACGCAGATACTTAAGCCGTATGCACAAAAAGCCACGGGTTTATTCATTCGTCTTGAAAAAAATATTCCGATGGGTGCAGGCTTAGGTGGAGGTTCATCGGATGCCGCGACGACATTAATCGTAGTCAATCAACTGTGGCAGTGCGGGCTAAATACTGAGCAATTAGCAGACTTGGGAGTTCAGTTAGGCGCAGACGTTCCCATCTTTGTACATGGTCGCAATGCATGGGCTGAAGGCATAGGTGAGCACTTAACATTCATAGACTTAGATCAAAAACAATACATTGTGTTAAAACCTGATTGTTTTATCAGCACTCAATTGCTTTTTTCACAAAAAACATTGACAAGAAACACGAAGAGCTCTAAATTTTGCGCCTATCAGTTAAAGCCATCTGATTTTGGAAATAATTTTGAGCCTTTGGCAAGAAGTTTATATCCAGAAGTAGATGAAGCAATGCAATATCTCGACCAGTTCGGTATTGCAAAACTTACAGGTACAGGTGCTTGTGTTTTTACTGAAGTAACGAGTGATATGAACATTGATGATGTTCTTGCAAATGCACCATGTAAAGCTTACTTGGTCAACAGCTTGAATGAATCACCAATAAGACATTTCCACGTTACCTGATAGGGGTATCGCCAAGTGGTAAGGCACCGGTTTTTGATATCGGCATCCGTTGGTTCGAATCCAGCTACCCCTGCCATTTTATTTCACCTGTAGATGACTGTACTAGGGGTATCGCCAAGTGGTAAGGCACCGGTTTTTGATATCGGCATCCGTTGGTTCGAATCCAGCTACCCCTGCCATTTTACAGTAATCAAATTTAGGGGTATCGCCAAGTGGTAAGGCACCGGTTTTTGATATCGGCATCCGTTGGTTCGAATCCAGCTACCCCTGCCATTTTCCAAAAAAGACAGAACAACACTTTGCTGTTCTACTGTTAATTTACCTTGACAGAATGACGCAAAAATATTAAAGTTCTGCCGCATTAGGGGTATCGCCAAGTGGTAAGGCACCGGTTTTTGATATCGGCATCCGTTGGTTCGAATCCAGCTACCCCTGCCATCTAATTCCTAAATTGCCAACCGCCAAGGGTGCTTCATGCCCAATCTTGTCGTTTTTAGTGGATCTGCACATCCACAATTCGCCCAAAAAGTCGTAAGCCACTTGCACATCCCTTTAGGTGCTGCATCTATTGGTCAATTTTCTGACGGTGAAATTGCTGTCGAAATTACTGAAAATGTTCGTGGTAAAGACGTATTTATCGTACAACCTACTTGTGCCCCAACGAATGATAACCTGATGGAAATCCTCGTTATGGCTGATGCTTTGCGTCGTGCAAGTGCTGGTCGTATTACCGCAGTGATTCCTTATTTCGGTTATGCGCGTCAAGACCGTCGTCCTCGTTCATCACGTGTTCCAATTACTGCAAAAGTTGTCGCAGATATGCTGACAACTGTAGGAATTGACCGTGTGGTAATGATCGACCTTCACGCTGACCAAATCCAAGGTTTCTTCGATATCCCTGTAGACAACATCTACGGTACACCAGCGCTTTTAGCTGACCTTCGTCAACAATCACATGATAACCTCATGGTGGTTTCTCCTGACGTTGGCGGTGTCGTTCGTGCACGTGCTGTTGCTAAACAAATGGGCGATATTGACCTTGCTATCATCGACAAACGTCGTCAAAAGGCAAACGAATCACAAGTCATGCACTTGATTGGTGATGTTAAAGGCCGTGACTGCGTCATCGTAGATGACATGGTAGATACTGCAGGTACGTTATGTAAAGCTGCTGATGCATTGAAAACATTTGGTGCGCGCAAAGTGGTTGCTTATGCAACTCACCCTGTTTTATCAGGTAAAGCTATCGAAAACTTGAAAAACTCTGTGATTGATGAATTGGTTGTTACAGACACCATTCCACTTTCTGAAGAAGCTCAAGCTCTTGGTAAGATTCGCCAAGTTTCAGTTGCAAGTATGGTTGCTGAAACAATTCGTCGTATTAACAACGAAGAATCTATTAGCGCAATGTTTGATTCTTATCTATAATATAGCGCTGAATTTTAAAAGCCCTGCCCAGTGCAGGGCTTTGTCTCACTAGGTCGGTCGCAGATCTAGTTTATTTAAAACTTAAATTAAGGATGTCTATCATGGCAAACTTCGTATTAAACGCTCAAGCGCGTGAAGCAGCTAACCAAGGGAAAGGTGCGAGCCGCCGCCTTCGTCACGCTGCTCAAGTTCCAGCTATCATCTACGGTGGTGCTGCTGAACCTGTAGCTGTTACTTTAGAACTTCGTGAGCTTGTTAAAGCTTTAGAAAACAACGCTTTCTTCGAAGAAGTTGTTGAAATCAAAGTTGGCGACAAAGTTGAAAGCGTTAAAATCAAAGCGTTACAACGTCACCCAGCTAAAAACACGCCTATGCACGCTGACTTCGTTCGCGCATAAGTGTTATTGGTATAATTAGTGTCAAATATTTCACTGATTGTTGGTTTGGGCAACCCAGGTTCTGAGTATGCCCAAACCCGCCATAATGCAGGCTTTTGGTTTGTTGAACGCCTTGCAGAACAATATGGTATTACGCTAAAAAAAGACCCAAAATTCAATGGAATGAGTGGGCGTGGTAATATCGAAGGTCAAGACGTCCGCCTGCTATTACCCACAACATTTATGAACCTTGTTGGTAAAAGTGTTGTTCCCTTCGCAAAATTCTACAATATTGCTCCAGAAGCAATACTGATTGCTCACGATGAACTGGATATGAACCCTGGTGTCATTCGCCTAAAAACAGGTGGTGGTCATGGTGGTCATAATGGTTTACGTGACATAGTTCCTCATATCGGTCCAAATTTCCATCGCTTACGCATTGGTATTGGTCACCCCGGTTCAAAAGAACGTGTTTCAGGACATGTCTTAAGCAAAGCACCAAGCAATGAACAAAATTTAATGGATGACGCAATCCATCACGCATTAGCTCGCACTAAAATGCTGGTGAATGGTGAGATTCAGCCTGCCATGAATCAAATCAATGCTTACAAACCAAACTGATAAGTCAAAAAAATGTTGAACCATGCTGCTTGCCATACTGTCATTTTAAAGGCAAAATGCGCTTGCCTGATTGCTTATCCAGCAAGTTCAGATTGATTCAACCATAAGATAACGATCTTAGGTCCACTCAGGAGACGCTAGCCATGCTATCTCGTTTATTAAAAGCAAAAATCCACCGTTGTGTTGTTACTCAAGCTGAACTTCATTATGAAGGTTCATGTGCAATCGATGGTCTTTTATTGGATTTAGCCGGTATCCGCGAATATGAAGAAATTCACATGTGGAACGTGACTAATGGTAAGCGTTTCAGTACCTATGCAATTCGTGGTGAAGAAGGTTCTGGCATCATTTCAGTCAATGGTGGTGCAGCACATCAGGCCGATGTAGGCGATTTAATGATTATTGCGACATTCGGTGATTTTACAGAAGCTGAAGCAAATGCACATAAACCACGTTTAGTTTATGCAAATCCAGACAATACTGTAAGTCACATGGCAAACTGTATTCCAGTACAAGTGGCTTAAGCCCAATAAATTAAAAAATCCGCTGCATGCGGATTTTTTTATGAGCAGAATAATGCAATTGGATCAATTGTGAGTAGCACGAAACCCGCTCAACCAATCTCGTTTGCTCTCACAGCCTAAATCTTGTAGCTGATCACCTTTCAATGCCGTGAGTATCGCATTGCCCCGCTCATCGACTTTAAACTCAGCATATTCTGCCTGCTGATAACAATCCGCCAAACCTTCTGCAAATAAAAAACTTCTCGACGCAGGATAAAGTCCGCTATAGCGATTATTCGGGTTTTGTAAAATCAGTCGAGCTGTACGAACATTTTTCGGCAACTCAAAATAACTATGTATCACGCGCCTCTGTGAATCGAGTTCAACATAAGTGAGCACTGAAGACTTGTTCTTAATCACTTCATCAAAATAATGACCTGAAAAAATCTGATCTTCTTGATTAATGTTTGCTTGGCTGGTACTTTCTGGACTCAAATGCTGAGGCGCAAAATAAAGTTGATAATTCAGCGCCATATAATCCCCCTGGATAATCGAACGCGGGTCTACAGGTTGCAAGCGCACATACATGGTTTGACTATTGTTTAAGTGCCATTCATTTTTAAAAATTAAGCCTAAACATACCGCGATACTGAGTAGTGCCAAAGCAAGAGGAATCATTTTCTTCATATGCCGAACTCCTCTTTTTGCTTAAATAGCATCAAGCTCAATGTCAGCAAGAGCAACATCAGACCTGACAAGAACATGCTTAAACTTTTAATTAGAAAGGTCACGTCAAGGGAATAATATAAAAACCCTAAAATTAAAGCGAAAGTTGCCAGCGCAAATCCATAGATCACTTTATCTTGTGTTTTTAATGCCCATGAAATGATGGCCAAACAAATAAAAATATCGAAATAACCATAAAAAATCAGCCCTACTGCAAAAGTAGTCAAAATAAAATGAGCAAATAAATGAAACTGCTTTTGAATATGTAAAAAGACAAAAAGCACAAACCATAAAATCGGTAAACCAAAAGCCAATATCGGAATGTGCTCAATTTTCGCTAATTCGTATTTCCCAAATAAAGTATAAAAACTCATGGAAAATAGAATAATCCCAAGTGCAGAAAGCAATAAACTACGTTGATATTCGATTGGCTGTATGAATTTTATGGCCAGAATTCCCAGATAAAAAACATAATTCCAAAGTGCTAAATAAACAAATTTTTCAACAATATTACGCCAACTGAGATGTGCATTGATATCCCAAATACACGCCACACCTGCTGCATATAAACCCAAAATTTGAATAAAGACAAAGAACCAATGTGTTCGCATGAAATAAGCGAGTGCTAGCATCGCCAATTGTAAAAATAGAATAGGAAGAATTTGATTCATTAAATCAACGGTGTGAAAGATGACCGCAATTTGTCCTGCAATCCAGAGACAATAAGCGAATTGTCTTAAAAATAAACTTTGTTTAGCTTTCAATAAGTAAGCCGCCAAAGCCACAAAAACAATGCCCATAATCAAAGAGAAATTTCCCCAAAAGGTCAGCATCAACGTTGCAAAGACGATGCCAGCAATCCAAGCTCCCACAGCAAGTGGAATAGCATTGAACCGACTATGTGGAATAAATTTAATCAACATGTAAGTGATAAAAGCAAACCACGCAAAAATAATCAATGCGATAAAAAATAATTCAAAAATTTCATTCTGACCAACCCACTCCGTTACCGCCTTCACAATGATCAAGGTAAAGCTAATACCTAAGCCAACGGCTGAAAGTGCACTACACAACTGATCTTTATTTTGATAATAGTAAGCCAGTGAAATGCCCAACAAGATAAAAGACACGATGAAATAAAGAATGCTTTTATCCACATAGAGATACATCGCCATATGCCAAATCGAGAGAATGGCAAACCATAGTAAGAATAAATAACGAAGTTTCGAATAATATTTATTGCAGAAATAGAATTGAATCAGTGCAAATACATGAATACTGATTAAAAAGAGATCTGGATATTGATCCCCACAAAAGGTTTGTATAAAAAACAGAAACAGTGCCAACTGGCTGGTAATACATAAAAGGAAAAATACACCGATATTCGGACGATATAACCACGGTAAAAGCAGCACAGACCAAAGTAGAAATAATAAATAGCTATCAGCACCCGTTTGATAAATTTGACCAATCACAGCCAGACTTAAACCAATCATCAAACCACAGATACTATGTAAACATTGCACTAGAAAATCATGTTTTGTCAGCCACAAGCTGCAAACCGCACTGAGGAATAATAACAACTGAGGAATAGCCAGCTGAATAGCCTGTGGCAACATAAACCAATTGGCGGCAACCAAATACAACATACTGAGCGCGATGAGTGTAAAACCAAAAACTTGCAGATGCTTTATGAAGGATTCAGCACTCCAAGGGTAATCATATTGTTGAATTTTGATCAATCCCAATTCCTCACTCTTATTTTTATCTTCATTATTTAAAAGGATTCAACCTAGAAAGGCTATACTCATTTAAGTTATGCCCTTTATTTTGGGCATTCATTTTGAAACCTTATACCTATACTAAGTTAAATCATGCAAAGAGATTGTTGATCTTTAGCAAAGCTATAGCAAAAATTGTTCTATGTATAAAACTGATCATTCTAAAACGCCCCCTGTTTTTCTAAATATTTAGCACTATAATGGAGTTACATCGCTTCAGGGCGGGGTGCAATTCCCCACCGGTGGTAAGTTCAGTTGAATGACTCAGACTGAATCAGCCCACGAGCCAGCCAAGCAGAAATCATCTGTTTGGCTCGCAGATTTGGTTCAATTCCAAAGCCGACGGTATAGTCCGGATGAAAGAAGACGACGTGACCAATAGAATCTCAGGTGCAAACCTGTGAGGATTTATTGCTACGCCAATTTTTCAAAGTCCTGAAATGTTCAACCGTACTTCAATTTTACGCGAGCGTTTCAATGTCTAGTTTGATTCAACCCGAAATTTTCTTTTCAGCCCTTTCTCCAGCTGAACAACGTATCCAACAAGCTTTAGAAGATATCCGCCAAGGCAAACCTGTTTTGGTGATGGATGACTTTGACCGGGAAAACGAAGCCGACCTCATTGTGGCTGCTGAAACCCTCACCGTCGAAACGATGGCACGCATGATTCGTGATGGTTCTGGCATTGTCTGTTTATGTCTGACCGATAAACTGGCCGATCACTTAGACCTTGTGCCTATGGTGTCAGATAACTCAAGTCAGTTTAAAACTGCATTCACGGTGACCATTGAAGCTGCAACTGGCGTGACCACAGGTGTGTCTGCACAAGATCGTACCACCACAGTCAAAGCAGCAATTAAAGATGGGGCTGTTGCCAGCGACTTAAACCGCCCTGGTCATGTATTCCCGCTTCGTGCACGCCAAGGCGGTGTGCTCACCCGTCGCGGTCATACCGAAGGGACGATTGATTTAGCTCGTTTAGCAGGCTTGAAGCCAGCAGGCGTCTTGTGTGAACTGACCAATGCCGATGGAACTATGGCCTCTGGCATTCAAGTGTTGGCATATGCGCAAACGCATCAGTTGACTGTGATCACCATTGAAGAATTGGTGCAATATCGCATTAAACACGGAGTCTAATTTTTAGGCTCTCCATCAAAAAGCCTCTATGTTTGAGGCTTTTTGATGTAATACCATCAGCATCAAGCAAAGACAGTATAAATACCATAGAGCGCAATGCTGACTAATATCGCACCACAAACGCCTAATAACTTATTGTACAAAGCGGACTGCGATAGTTTATTAAAACCCAAATAAACCAAAGACAATGTGCTGAAGTCTAGAATAATCCAGAGAATGGTCAACAGTACAAGACTGATATCGACATCACTGGTTACCCCAATGAATTGTGGGAAAAATGAGGCAAAGAAAATAATATCCTTCGGATTTGAAATCCCCACCAAGAAACCTTGCTTAAAGCCCCCCTGCACTGCCTTTAATTGCACTGGCGATGTTTCTGTTTCTTGTGCAATTGCTTCTTTTAAAATTTGAAAACCAAGATAGGCAATATATACGCAGCCTAAAATCTTAATCGTATTTAACTAATGCTCTGCAATGTTTAAAAAGCCTTTTAAGATGAGCACAGACAACACAATAAGAACTAAAGAGGCTAAATTCGTCCCAAAAATGGTTTTTAAGGCTTGTTTATACCCACCTTTTAGACCTGCACTGGCAACCAACAACATCACTGGGCCGGGTGTTGCAATCATGACCACCACAGCCGTACAGTACAACGCCAGTTCAAATACATTCACCATCGAAAAAACCCTTTTCCCCAGTCACTCTCGCAAATAGCTTAGGTATGCGGAGTATTCTTTTTATTCAAACCAAGAGGACTTATTCGTCCTCTTCCATATGGATGAGATGTTGTCGAATTGCGTCAGCACGCAAAAATGCCAAATCATAACTGGCTGTAGCAAGTGCAAGAACACGGCGTTCAAACTCTTGCCAAATCGGTTTCACTTGCAGCGCTTGAATACCTAAACCACTTTCTTCGGTAAAGTTCTTATTTTTTTCACATACTTTTAACGCATGATAAAGCTTCCGCCCTTTTGATGCATCGGGACGCAAACGAACGTGTTTAGATAAAACAAAAGCTTCGACCTGCTGCACATCGGCAAAAGGCAACATAGGCACTAAAATTTGATCTAGTTGCGCATCTAAGCGTTGCCAAACTGAACGATGCTGCTCCGAAGTGTAGGTGTTCCACTGAATCACTTCATGATTAAAACGACGACAACCACGACACACAGAATCACCAAATACCGTTGAACAACGCCCTGCACATGGGGTCAAAGAGGCAATTCGACGATCTGTACTCAAAACATACTCCTGTTAATAAACGCACCAAAACAAAACGGATTTTGTCTTTGGCAACTGAATATACACGCTCCCCTACCACTTGAGAAGCCATTTAAAATGTTTACTTATCTCGCATCTTGATTCAATTCCATGTAAAATGTGCGCCTTAAAATTATCTATCAAAATACATTGGAGTACTCCATGAACGCTACTGTAGAACAGCTTGCACCTGTAGAACAGCAAGCGACGACTGGTTGGGTTGTTGCCGCACTTTATCAATTCAAAGAAGTTCAAGATCCTGCTGATCTTCAACAACGTCTTTTAGACTTGGTAAAAACCATCAACCTATGTGGTACTCTGATTGTAGCGGGCGAAGGCATTAATGGTACGGTTGCAGGCGACCGTGCCGCGATCGATATGATTCATCAATTCCTTCTGAATGAAGGTTTTAAAGAAATGGAATACAAAGAGTCTGACAGTGCAGACAAACCATTTCGTAAAATGAAGATTAAACTTAAAAAAGAGATCGTGACTTTAGGCGTTGAAGTAAAGCCACGTGATTTAGTCGGTCACTACCTTGATCCGAAAGAATGGAATGAGCTGATTGCTCGTGATGACGTCATTTTGATCGATACTCGTAATGACTATGAATACAAAGCCGGAACATTTAAGGGTGCTATTGACCCGAAAACAGAAAGTTTCCGAGAATTTCCAGAATACGTTAAACAAAACCTTGAACAGCACAAAGATAAAAAAATTGCGATGTTCTGTACAGGTGGTATCCGCTGTGAAAAATCGACCTCCCTTCTTCTTCAAGAAGGTTTCAACGAGGTTTATCACTTAAAAGGCGGCATCTTAAAATACTTGGAAGAAACCCCTGCTGAACAAAGTATGTGGGAAGGTGAATGTTTCGTTTTTGATGGCCGTACTGCAGTCACTCATGGTGTTGAAGAAGGCCTTAACATTAAATGTCATGCTTGTGGTTGGCCACTTCTTCCTGCTGAAGCAGAAGAACCTAGCTATGAACATGGTGTGTCATGCAAATACTGTATCGACAAAACCACAGAAAAACAAAAAGAAGGCTTCCGTATGCGCCAGTCGCAGATTGCTGCGGCTAAACGTAAACGCCTTTAAAATCATTCAGATGATTTAAGTCAAGAATAAGCCCTCATTTGAGGGCTTATTTTTTTATCCAGTTCGCGTTTTTTAAAAATATAGGACTTACGCATTGACGGATTCAAAAAAGTATTAAAATACTTTATAAAGTATCTGTGATCAGACGAATTAAAAATGCTTCTACAGCAACTTGTACACTACCCATTTATATGGGCTTTCTCATGACAGAACCGAACTCTATTAGCTGCACACAACTTGCCGAGACTTATAACATCTCGCATGATAGTGTAAATCGCTTTCTAGAGCGTGAAGACTACACACCTCACGACCTATATCAAGAAACAATTCAACATATTGATAATAATAAACTTATAGTCAGTATTGATGATACTGTTTTAGATAAACCGTATAGTCAGCATATGGACTTGGTTAGCTATTTTTGGTCAGGCAAACACCACCGATCCGTCAAGGGTATTAATCTCATTACCTTGTATGCGACAGATCAAAATGGTCAAAATATTCCAATTAATTTTCGAATTTATGACAAATCTGAAGGTAAAACCAAGAATGATTACTTTATGGATATGTTAAGTGAAGTACTCAGTTGGGGGGCAAAGATTCAATTTATTACAGGTGATAGTTGGTATTCATCGACTGGAAATCTAAAAACCATAAGAAAACATGGTATTCGATTTATGTTTGGTATCGACTGTAACCGTAAGGTTTCCCCTGAAAAAGGACAATGGTTTCAACTGCGTTTATTGCCAAATTTCCATCAGGGTCAAGTGGTCTGGCTCAAAGATTTTGGCTTTGTACAATTATTTAAGACTCAGTTAAAAGAACAGCAGAGGTTTTATATTGTGCATCAAGATGAAGATGATTTATTGTCCTTTGAGGGTTTTCATGAATTACATTCAAGTCATTGGAAAATAGAACAATATCACCGAGTGATTAAACAGGTTTGTCATATTGAAAAGTTTCAAGTAAGACGATCTAAACTGATTTTGAATCATATTTTTTCAGCCTTGATGGCCTACGTTGAGATACAAAAGAACCAGTTTGAGCGGATCTTTGAAAATGTATATCGTTGGCAGAAGAAGTTATTTAGACCAATGATCAAAAACTTCATTGATGACTTTATTCTCGATAAAAATCATCTGCTACCACAGAGAATCTATAAATGATAGTGCGTAAGTCCTAAAATATTTAACAATTTTGTCACAATATTTAACTCAATCTGAGTCATACTGTATAAATAATAAGCTAAAGTGGTGTCCTGAAGGTCTCCACATAACAATAAAAATGACATGCCTAAACGACGAAAATAGGATGATTGCCATGCATAAAATAATCATGCCACGCCATCGCACACTGATTCGCAATGCCGCAGCAAGCCGTATCGAGCAATATCACAATACTAGCTTCAACCAAATCAAAGCCAAGCTTGAACAACGCACGCATTTATTTATCGTAGTTTTGGGCATGTTGATTGGTTCAAGTATTGCCCTCGGCATTGGTTACCATTTAAGTTCAAATCTTTTAAATTATACGTTGCTTAGTTTAATCCCAGTTGCGCTGGCCTATAGCTTACGTAAAGTCTATATTCACACCCTGACCCATACCCGTTTCGATGAATAGAAAACAATACATTTCAATTCTTTACCCACATGCGATAAGTCCTTAAGATAACTTATCGCATTTATTTTTATGGTCTATATGAACCTCACTACATGGATCATCTCCGTCATGGAACAACTGGGTTATTGGGGAATAGCCTTACTGATGTTTCTTGATAATGTTTTTCCGCCCATTCCTTCTGAAATTATCATGCCTTCTGCAGGTTATGCCGCATCACAAGGTGAGTTGGTGTTAGTTGGGGTCATTATTGCAGGATGTATTGGTTCACTCTTTGCCGCAGCAGTGCTCTATTGGATCGGCTATCAATTTAAACAAGAGCATATTTTCAGATGGGTCGACCGCTATGGTAAATATCTATTTATCAAATCCGCCGATGTGAAAAAATCCTTAGATTGGTTTGAGCAGTATGGTCACCGTATTGTATTTTTTGGTCGTATGATTCCTGCAGTGCGTTCACTGATTAGCATCCCTGCGGGGATGAGCCGTATGCCCTTTTGGAAGTTCATGTTTTATAGTGGACTCGGCACAATTATTTGGACAACATTTTTAGCAACAGTCGGTTATTACTTTGGTGAAAACCAAGCACTGATGCATCAAATTTTTAGCAAAGTCGGTTATGTCATTATTGCCATTGTCGCTGTGATTATCCTTTGGATTTTATATCGTAGGCATTTAGGTAAAACACGTAGCTAATTTATTCATTGTGGGGAAATACATGAAACACTATTTACTGCATTTTGCGGCGGTATATAGCATTGCTTTGGTGCTGTTAATCACCGTACTGGTCTTTGGTTTAAACCTTGGCGGTTTAACCTTAATTCCGACCTTAGTGGCTTGTGCACTGATTAGTGTCAGACACTTCGTAAAAAAAGAACACCGTGTTCCAAATAATCATGAAAAAATACAACTGGTTTGGGGTTCAAGTGCTGTCGCAATTATCGTCGGTAGTTTCTTTGTGCTGTTTTTAGTGCTGATGAATCCCAATGCTGAAGCGATTATGAAATCCGTCGATAATGCCGGCATTGGACTCACCGCTGTCGTTATGCTGTGTATGGTCGCGATTCATGGCGCTATTTTTCATATTGCCTATGGTTGGTACGCAGACTATTGTTTTAAACAGTTGCCATAAAAAAGCACCTCGTTTGAGGTGTTTTTTTATGCTCGATAGATAGCGATCAAATACCGCGCGTGATTAGTGCTTTTGAGCGGAAAGTGCCATTAACTTTGTTTGGCTGGCTCTCATTTCTTCAATCAACCAGTCTTTAAAAATGACTTTATTTGGATCATCCTCAAAAGGAGATGCGGAAAGTAAATAATAAGCAGAGCCATCTTGCACAATCGGGGTAAGCATATCTAACATTTGAAAATCGAGCTCTTTTTCAACCATATAGGCTGAAACTACTGTTGCCCCCAACCCTGCTAAAGAGGCCTCTATGCACAAATAAAAATGTTCCAATGCTACTTTTTGAAAGTGCTTAAACTGCGTTTTATATGCATCTTTAAATTGTGTCCAAATTTTAGATCTCGAACTGGAAATAAACAGCTGTGACATCGGGGCTAATGCTTATGACGCGATACACCAACCATATGCTCATCAGCCATTTTTTCGCTATAAATGGCCTTGCCCCACTCAAAATCATTACGCCTTAAGGCCAAGTCGATGTTTTGCGCTTTAAAATCCGCTTCTCCACCCGCTGTTAACAAACTGATGTCAATCTCAGGATAACGTAGCTTAAATTGAACTAAACGCGGAATCAGCCATTTCATGGCGATGGTCGGCTCACAGGATAAGATTAAGCTCTTCTTCTCATTCTTCTTTTCTTTTGCCATCTGTACGAGACATTGGTCAATCTGAGGAAAGACCTGCTCACAACAATCAAACAGTGTGAGGCCATCCCCCGTCAGCTGTAACTTTTTGCCGTCGCGAATAAATAAACGACGTCCCAGTACCTCTTCCAAATTTTTTAACTGCTTACTGACCGCCCCTTGAGTGACAAAAAGTTTTTCAGCAGCGATGGTGACACTGTCATAGCGAGCGACATAATAAAAAAACTTAAGAGAATTCAGTGATAAGCGCTCAATCATTCCAAAAACTCATCAATAAGCAATAATTAAAATCGATTTTCACTATAGCAAATATATGAAAAATATATAAATCCTTTTAATTCAACCTGAACAAGGATCAATGAGTGAATGAAATTATAGCGATTGTAATCATCACCCTACTTGCAGTCATCAGTCCTGGCGCTGACTTCGCTTTGGTCAGCCGAAATAGTTATCTATATGGGCGTAAATAAGGAATCTATACCGCATATGGTATTGCTTGTGCTGTATGGATACACATTAGCTATAGCGTACTGGGGCTCAGCTTCTTAAAGCACTACATTCCAAACCTATTGCATATCATTCAATATATTGGCGCACTGTATCTGATGTATATCGGGTACAAAACATTTACCCAACAGCAAATTAGTGACCATGCCACTCATACCTTGCTGCCCCCACGGCAAGCATTTATACAAGGTTTTCTTGGTAACAGTTTGAATCCCAAAACTACGCTATTTGTGATGAGCATCTTTGCACAGTTACTGCGAGGCAATCATGGTCTGATGCATTTAATCGGTTATGGCATGTTTATCTCGGCCAGTCATCTGCTGTGGTTTTTGCTCATTTCACTATTCTGTTCGACCCCAGTGATCCGAAATAAAATTTTACGCAAACAAGTGAGTATTAACCGTGTCATCGGTACCGTACTCGCAACTTTAGGACTTTGCTTATTTCTCACAAACTAAGCATGAGTGGTACCTGCGTTTAAACACTAAAATTTGGGAATAAAAAAACGTCCTTTAGGGACGTTTTTTTATTTGCTTGCTAATGCCTGCATCGCTGATGTCACGACGCAAGAACAATTATGCTGGCGTATGATACATGAGATAAAGTTCGTTTAAATTCTCTGGAATTTCTTCTGCAAGCTCATCCATTAACTGACCGTTACGACGGAAAGTTTCCATTTGCGGATCTTCTTCGTCAATCCCACTAAATACCATAATTGGTAAAGTAAGATCGACCAGTTGCTCTTCAAACTCAGGCGTGAACCATGCATCTTCATTGAGGAACATTGCATCGACAAAACCAACGCTCCAATCCCCTAAACTTGACTCAACATCGGCCTCTTCAATTTCAAAAGGAAATGCAATCCCTTCTTCATTGGCAAGGCTTTGACGAATAGACTCAAGCCAAGCTTTCACTTGTAAGATGATCTCGGCAGGCACTTTCTTTTGATTATTATCAAAAAGTTCATCCAACCATTTTGCAAAAGTAGGACCAACTGCAATTGCACACAAAAAACCATGAGTCGCTGCAAAATCTAGACCATACTCATTTTGGTCACCATCTAGATATTCACTCAATAAGTCTAAATCTAAAGCACTCATTTCAAATCCAAATTCAGAAACTGATTAGGGCATTAGCATAGCATTTTCAGACACGATGCTACATCTGATTTTAGTCTTCTTCGTCGTCAAAATCGTCGTCATCGTCGATGTCGTAATCAAAATCTTTAAGCTCACGTTCCAAACGGCGCTGTGCAAGAAGGTCATCAATCAGGCGACGTTTTTCTAATGATTCTTTCGCACTAATTTTACTTGATGACTCATCAAAATTAACATCATCATCAGCGTAGTTATCATCTAGTTCAAAATCTGTAGAAGACACTAAAACTACCTCATAGTGAAAAAATGTGAAGGGTCTTAGCCGCTATTTATATGGGTTCCAGAACCTTGTCAAGTTTTATTTTCATTTAGAGCAATTAATTTGATTTTTAGTCTTTATTTCTAACCAATTTTTATGGCATGATATAATCCACCCTGCGTCTTTGTAGTTTACGACTTTAAATGGTCACATAAAATCCAAATCTTTCAGATTTCAAATTTGGGTTTTGAACTTGAGTACGCTCGGGATGAACTTGAAAACAACAAATTCACCCCCATCTAAATCACTGAATTTATATTTTTAATATTTTATCAGGCAGCTTTTGGCTGACTATCCCTGATGGAATACGCAGTTATTTACAAATAAGTTTATGAAGCGAATTGTGCCCAGATGCACAGTTTTCCACTGCCACAGATTCAACGAAGAGTAAGCAAAGATGAGCGATATGACTTCCCCTACTTCACAAGTAGCGGCTCTGATTAGCCGAGGCAAAGAGCAAGGTTACCTAACTTACGCTGAGGTTAACGATCATCTCCCAGACTCGATCACTGAAAGCGAACAGATTGAAGACATTATTCAAATGCTTCAAGATGTCGGTATTCCTGTGCACGAACGTGCGCCTGAATCTGATGATGCAATGTTTGAAGGTGGTAATGAAGCTGCCGATGAAGTTGCTGAAGAAGAAGCCGCTGCTGTTCTTGCCTCTGTAGAAAATGAGCCTGGTCGTACCACTGACCCTGTCCGCATGTATATGCGTGAAATGGGTACTGTTGAACTGTTAACGCGCGAAGGCGAAATCAGTATTGCAAAACGTATTGAAGAAGGGATTCGTGACGTTCTTCACTCGATTGCTTACTGGCCAAATGCGGTTGAAGTGGTATTACAAGAATACAAAGATTATGAAGCGGGCGAACGTCGTCTTGCGGACATCCTTTCAGGTTATTTAGACCCTGAAACCGATGAAGCTATTCCAGAAGTCCTCGAAGAAGAGTCTGAAATTGATGAAGAAGAAGACTCTTCAACCAAATCAACCAAAGATGTAAAATTGGATGATGACGAGGAAGAAGAAGAGTCTGAAAGTGATGATGATTCTGAAGGTGAATCTGGCCCAGATCCTGAGATTGCCAAAGCGCGCTTTGACGAACTGACTGCTGCTTGGAAAAACACCCGAACCATCATCGAGAAACATGGTCGTTCAAGCAAAGAAGCAGAAGACGCTTTAGAGTCACTTGCAACTGTGTTTATGATGTTCAAATTTACACCACGTTTATTTGACATCATTTCAGAAATGATTCGTGGTACACATGAACAAATCCGTACCTCTGAACGTGAAGTAATGCGCTATGCAGTACGTCGTGGTCGTATGGATCGTACTCAATTCCGTACCTCTTTCCCAGGTCAAGAGTCAAACTTTGCTTGGTTAGATGAACAAATTGCGAAAGCTTCGCCAGACCAAAAAGGCTATCTTGAAAAAGTACGCCCTGACGTTTTAGCGTTCCAACAAAAAATTGCAGACATTGAAAAAGATTTGGGCCTTGATGTTAAAGGCATCAAAGAGATTTCAAAACGTATGGCTGTAGGCGAAGCGAAAGCACGCCGCGCGAAAAAAGAAATGGTTGAAGCGAACTTACGTTTGGTCATTTCGATTGCGAAAAAATACACCAACCGTGGCTTACAATTCTTGGACTTGATCCAAGAAGGTAACATTGGTTTGATGAAAGCTGTAGACAAGTTTGAATACCGTCGTGGTTATAAGTTCTCGACTTATGCAACGTGGTGGATTCGTCAGGCCATTACTCGTTCGATTGCCGACCAAGCGCGTACCATTCGTATTCCAGTACACATGATCGAAACCATTAACAAGATCAACCGTGTATCACGCCAACTTTTGCAAGAAATGGGCCGTGAACCAACACCTGAAGAACTCGGTGAACGTTTGGAAATGGATGAAGTTAAAGTGCGTAAAGTGCTGAAAATCGCCAAAGAACCAATTTCGATGGAAACACCGATTGGCGATGATGAAGATTCGCACTTGGGTGACTTCATTGAAGACAGCAACATCACGTCACCTGTCGATGCTGCAACGTCTGAAGGCCTAAAAGAAGCAACTCGTGAAGTGCTTGAAAACTTGACTGAACGTGAAGCGAAAGTCTTGAAAATGCGTTTTGGTATCGACATGCCAACGGATCATACTTTGGAAGAAGTGGGTAAACAGTTTGACGTGACGCGCGAACGTATTCGTCAGATTGAAGCGAAAGCACTGCGTAAATTACGTCACCCTTCTCGTTCTGAACATTTACGTTCATTCCTAGAAAACGACTAATTGATACCGATACGTTGGAGACTTGAAATTTAATCACGAGTCTCCATTAAGTATTTAAGAGCAACACCTAACGCCTGCAGTTTCGCAGGCGTTTGAAATAAGGGGGACTGACGCTCATGACTATGTTAGACCGTACACCATCACGTGAATTACAAGAACATCTTTGGGTATTTCCTATGGACTACCCAATCAAACTCATTGGCTTTGCCAGCACTGAGTTACATGTTGCAGTGGTTGAAATTTTAGTCAAACATTTCCCTGAGTTTGATGGTGAATCGATCCAAGTCCAGCCATCACGCACAGGTAAATACCATTCTTTAACTGCTCAATTGCGTTTTGAAGAATTAGAACAAGTTCATCAACTGTATGCAGACCTTGCGGCTTGTCCGTTAATTAAAACGGCGCTGTAATTCAAATGATGTATCAATGAGACACGCTTACGAGCGTGTTTTTTTGTGCCTAAATTTTTGATCTATTGAATTCAGCTTATTCACTGAAGAAATCCCCCTACGCTCTAGATCTTTTCTTTATAATTTCAGACATACTTTTTGTTTTATAAGGACGCAAGTGCCGTGTCAGATGCCGTTCTCAAACCACAACTCATTATTCGCCAGTTTGATAGCTTAACTTCATATGCTGACCGCTTTGTAGAAATGAAAGCACTGACTGAACAACGGGATGTAGACACACCAGATGAACTTTGGATTTTGCAACATCATGACGTGCTCACCCAAGGTCAAGCTGGAAAACCTGAACACATCCTCATGAGCAGTAACATTCCTGTGGTACAAACAGATCGTGGGGGGCAAGTCACTTGGCATGGTCCCGGGCAGTTGGTGGCCTATTTTATGTTTGACCTCAACCGACTTCGTTGGAACGTCCGTACCTTGGTATCTTATGCTGAAAACCTCATGATTGAGTTACTCAAGAAATATGAGATTGAAGCCTATGCCAAACCTGATGCACCCGGCGTGTATGTCGATGGACGCAAGATTGGCTCATTGGGTTTTAAAATTCGTAAAGGCCGCAGTTATCATGGTTTATCCTTAAATATTGACTGTGACTTATTTGGGTTTCACACCATTAATCCATGCGGCTATGCGGGCTTAGAAATGGTGCGTATCTCAGACCTCAAACCAGACTACCCTCGTTTTGAAAACTTATGTGCTGACATTATTGAAACTTTACAGCACAGCGGTTACTTTAAAGAAGTTCAAGTACAGCATATATAAAGGCTTTGCTTTTCATGGAAAAATAAATTAGAGTATTTACTCTAAACTAATAATTATTTTTAGAAAGGACAACAGCGAGTGATTAACGTAAATTCAGTGAAACCCGCTCTGCAATTGACCTATGTCAAACTTATGATGGATGTGATTGGCCGAGGATTGGTCATGGCCAGCCAAGTCGATAGTGAAATTCAGCAAGAAGTTGCCAAATTTCCAGCCAATTTCACCTTATCGATGAATGTCTTTCCAAACGGCCCGGCTTTTTTAGCCAAAGTGACCGAAGACCATCAACTTGAACTGCTGACACCTGGCAGCCTAAAAGCAGATTTAACCATCACTTTTAAACATCTGAGCCATGCCTTTTTAGTATTTTCATTTCAAGAAAGTACAGCACAAGCTTTTGCACACGACCGCATGATTGCAGATGGGGATATTTCCTATGCAATTCGCCTCGTCCGCTGTCTAAATAAAATGGAATCATTGATTTTACCGAAAATGGTCGCTGAACTTGCCGTCAAAGAATACCCAACTGAATTGGGCTTAAAAGAAAAACTCACTGGTGCTGCAAATATTTATCTCAAAGTAGCCCAATCATATTTAAAACGGAGTGCATAACATGGCGAAGCCTTATTACGAATTTTTCTGTCCTGTAAAAGTGATCGCTGGTCATGCTGCTTTAGAACACATTCCATTTGAACTGGCAACATTAGGGGCAACCCGACCTTTAATCATTACCGACAAAGGTGTTCGTGCCAACAATTTACTGGCACCCATTGAAGCAGCGTTTGAGTCTACCGATGCAGTGATTGGTGCAATTTTTGATGATGTTCCACCCGATTCAAGCTTAGAGACAGTACGTAAAGCAGCCAATTTATATCGTGAACACCAGTGCGATGCGATTATTGCTGTCGGTGGCGGATCGGTGATTGATACCTCGAAAGCCACTAATATTTTGGTATCTGAAGGTGGTGATGACTTACTGAAATACTCTGGGGCACACAACCTACCTAAACCACTCAAACCCTTTTTTGTGATTCCAACCACGTCAGGTACTGGGTCTGAAGTTACCATGGTTGCAGTGGTGTCTGATCCAGAGAAAAATGTCAAACTGCCTTTCGCATCGTACTATTTAATGCCGCATGCTGCGATTCTCGATCCACGTATGACCCAAACCCTGCCACCGCACTTAACTGCGATGACCGCAATGGATGCCATGACCCATGCCGTCGAAGCCTATACATGCATGGCACACAATCCGATTTCAGATGCCTATGCTACGGCTGCAATTAAAAAAGTCAGCAATCACTTGTTTAATGTGCTGGATAATCCAAGCGATGCCAACGGCCGCTTAGAATTGGCTCAAGCTTCGACCATGGCTGGCATTGCGTTTTCAAACTCGATGGTGGGCCTTGTACACTCACTTGGACATGCCTTAGGTGCAGTGGCACACTTGCCGCATGGACTATGCATGAACCTATTCTTGCCTTATGTGCTTGAATTCAACAAGGAAGTGAATGGTGACAAGATTGCAGAGCTCTTGTTACCGCTTGCAGGGCCAGACATTTATGCGCAGACTCCTGCCCACTTACGTGCAGACAAAGCCATCAGCACATTACTCACCATGCGTGATCGCTTATTTACCCTAACCAAGTTACCCCGTACCTTGAGTGAAACAGGAAAAGTGACCTTAGAACAACTCGATGAGGTGGCAGAAAAGGCCCTCAACGATGGTTCGATCATTTACAACCCGAAAGAAGCCAGCTTAAAAGATTTAAAAGCAATTTTAGAAAAAGCTTGGTAATTCATAAAAAATCAGCCAATATAGCGACAATCTTAGCCTGATGCTTTTTTAAACATCGGGCTTTTATTTGCCATAAGGAATAATGCTTTCCTTATACCTATTGGCATAAAAACTGCTAAAAAATCTGAAAAAGTTACTGACAAAAGCGGCCAAATTAATGTAGATTGGCGCACTTTTGAAATTAAACACAGGGGGGATCGTTCGTCTCAAACGATCCTTATTAAACATGACTGATCCTTGATCAACGATTAAGAGGATAACGCCGTTGACTAATATTTCTGGGACTCAATCGGCAGCTAAACTGCAAAAAACGCTAGGTCTCTGGCACATCATTATTATTGGTTTAGCTTATATTCAACCAATGACATTATTTGATACTTTCGGTTTAGTATCAGAAGAAAGTCATTATCATGTGCCAACGTCATATATCATTGCTTTAATTGCAATTTTATTCACGTCAATCAGTTATGGTCACATGATTCGTCGCTACCCTTCCTCGGGTTCAGCCTATACCTATGCGCAAAAATCTATCCATCCGAATGTCGGATTTATGGTCGGTTGGTCATCATGGTTAGACTATTTATTGTCTCCAATGGTCAACATCATTCTTGCCGTGATTTACCTTGAGGCCTTATTCCCGGATGTAAACCATTGGGTCTGGGTGGTTGGTTTAACTGCATTTATGACCGCGGTCAACTTACGTGGTGCACGCTTCGTTGCAAACTTTAATGGTTTGATCGTTTTTGTCCAGTTAGGTGTGATTGCTTACTTCACGTGGATGGTTTACAGCTTGCTTGCTGGTGGCGTCAACGCAGATGGTACTTTGGTCAATGCGAAATATCAGTTATGGAGTTTAGAGCCATTCTGGAATGAGCTTACTTCACTGGGTGCCCTGATTACAGGTGCAACTTTGCTGTGCTTCTCATTCACAGGTTTTGACTCGCTCAGCTCGCTTGCAGAAGAAACAAAAGATACCGAGAAAACTCTACCTAAAGCGATTTTCTTAACGGCACTCTTGGCCGGTGTGATCTTTATTATCAGCACCTACTTCATGCAGATTTACTTCCCGAACGATCCAAAGACTTACTTTGAAGATGTTGCTGCAACACAACCTGACATTTTACAAGCCGTCGGTGGCGTTGCGTTTAAAACGGTGGTGTTGTACTTCGCAATTGTGACTGTTATGGCATCAGGTATTTCGGCACATGCAGGCGTTTCACGCTTAATGTATGTGATGGGTCGTGATGGCGTAATTAACAAGAAGATTTTTGGTCATATTAGTCCGAAAAGCTTCACACCGTCTTATAATATCCTCATTGTAGGTGCTGTAGCATTAACAGCTGGCTTCATGGACTTAGACATCGTCATTTCGATGATCAGCTTCGGTGCGCTAACTGCATTTACCTTTGTAAATTTATCGGTGATTTCAAGATATGCACTGCGTGATGGCCGCACAAAGAATATTAAAGATATCTTTAGCTTTGTGGTGATTCCAATGTGTGGATTCCTCAGTATCTTTGCCATGTGGCTAGAAATTGAAGAAACTGCGTTGAAATTCGGTTTATGGTGGGCAATGTTTGGTATTTTATACTTAGGTTATAAAACCAAAGGCTTTAAGCAACCAGCACCACAACATAATGAATTTGACGATCCGCTCTAATCTTTCATTCAAAAGAAAAAGACGCCAAGTGCGTCTTTTTCTTTTTTAAACTAGAGCTAAAAAACTAGCCCTTAAATTGTTTAGTCATTTTAGCAATACGTTGTGCATAGGCTTTTGTGGTTTCGAGATCCCCTGTTGGAATTTCATCCGTACTTGCATCGGATGGTGATTGCACCAACAAGCCTACAGAACCACCCAAATTATTTACATCTTGACGGGTTGCCGCTTTACTATTGGCAGGCAATAAACCCAAGCTTACCCAAATACCGCCATGCTGCGATGCAAGTGTTTGTAGTTGAATTAAGGTCACTTGCTTATCACCATTTAAGCTTGCGCTATTGGTAAAGCCACCGAAAATTTTATCTTGCCACACACGAGTAAACCATTTTTTTGAAGATGCATCGGCAAACTTTTTAAATTGCCACGGTGCAGTACCCATATAAGTTGGTGCACCAAATACAATTGCATCAGATTGATCCAATGTCTGCCAATCTTGCTCTGAAATGTCGCCATTTGGGTCAATCTCCACCAAATTTGCACCAATTTCTTGCGCAAAAGTTTGTGCAATCACTTTGGTATGTCCATAGCCTGAATAAAAAACCACTGAAATATTCGACATTTTAGTTTCCTCTTTTGAATCACTTGATTGGCATTGCTTCGTCAAGCATGACGCTGCGTAAACCATTAAAAATAAATAGTATGAAATATCTTAAACACTTGCCTGATCGGGCTTGAGCTTCACATAACTTGCAACTTCAGCGCTTAGGCCCTGCTTCAACTGCTGGGTCTTTTCACCGATCAAAACTTCATAAGCATTTTGCTCGATGCCTTGAAATATTTCTTGAGCTGCTGTTTCTGGCGCAATCTTCGGAATGGGTAATGAACGAGTCAGATCGGTGTCAATAAAACCCACATGCACCCCCATGATCTGAATATTAAATTGAGACAACCACTGACGACTTGAGTTGGTATAGGATCATGCTGCTGCCTTAGAAATGGCATAACTGGTCAAAACAGTGCTTGGCTCCCATGACACATCCGAGAGAATATTGACCACATAAGCCTGTTGGCTCTTTTGCAAGATCGGAGCAAAAATTTGCGTCACCCGCATCAAACCCAATAAATTAGTTTCCAAAATCTTTTGCGTAGTCGTAATGATATTGGCTTGACAGGATGCTCATTCAAAAGCGCAATGCCCGCATTATTCACAAGAATCGTGGTATCTGCGCATTGTTCTGCTGCCTGCTGAATAGATGCTTCGTCATTTACATCCAGTTGAATCGGGGTAAGCCCCTTTTCCTGAAAACTCCCAATCTGGCGCATACCCGCATAGATCTTTTTAGCGCCCTGACGACGTGCCTCCCGAGCGATGGCAAGTCCTAAGCCACGATTCGCACCCGTAATAAAAACAACAGCCTCAGAAACTTTCATTATGTGATCCATCCAATTGCCAGTATTTTGCGAAAGCGTAGTCTGATGACAGCGCTGCATTAAGTCTGTATTCATGATACACTTATGAAACCTAGTATCAATTAGTTACCACTTGATAACTGGTCAAATTCGCTGTTTAAAATGAAGATAGAACGTAAAAGGAGCATGGTTAAAAATGAATAAGCCAATGAAATTTAATATTTTTCATCCAGATTGTCCTGCTCGTCTTTTTTTTGAAAAATTTGCAGACAAGTGGATTTTATTGATTGTGTATACGCTGGATCAAGAGTCACAACACTTTAATGAGCTCAAGAAAAATGTTTTAGGTATTTCCCCTAAAGTACTGTCACAAAAATTAAAAATCTTAGAACGCGATGGTTTTTTGACGCGAACCATTCATGAAGACAACGTGATTCGAGTGGAATATGCGTTAACCGAGATTGGCAAAGACTTTGCTCAAAATGCCTATCAAATGAAAGATTGGGTCGAAGCCAATATGCTTAAAGTTTTAAAATCCAGAGCGGGATTCGATCAAAAGCTAGAAAAAACAGAGCCCGCTTAAGCGGGCTCTGTCACAGCAATTTGATTAGGCTAAAGGCTTAAAACCCTGCTGACGCCATGCTTCATACACAATCACAGCTGTCGTATTGGATAAGTTCAAACTGCGCGAGTTTTCAGCCATGGGCAAACGAATCCAATGCTCTTTTGGAAACAACATACGAACCTGTTCAGGCAGACCACGCGTCTCAGGTCCCATAAGTAACGCCACGGGGCGATTCAAATCCGAAGTATGCGGGGTTTCCGTTCCTTTGGTGGTTAGAGGATAAACCGCGTTTATATCGACACCTTTTAGGGCTAAATTTGCTAAACACTCATCGAATGTTTCCCAAATTTGCATGCGCGCCCACTCGTGGTAGTCCAAACCTGCACGTTTAAGTTTTTTATCATCCAGTTCAAAGCCGAGAGGCTTAACCAAATGCAGCTGCGCTCCAGTATTGGCACATAAACGAATGATATTGCCTGTGTTTGCAGGAATTTCGGGCTCGTATAAAACAACATGGATCACAGCTTTTCTCTACTCTTTCAATATGGCAAAAGTTAATCTTGCCACTGTAATTGTTCACGCAAGCTTACTACATCACCAATGATGGTCAATGTAGGCGCTTGAATATGATTTTCTTCAACTTTTGATGCGATATCCGCTAAGGTCCCGACCAGCACTTTTTGTTCTGGCGTGGTACCTTTCGAGATCAAAGCAACGGGCATGTCTGGGCGCTGGCCATGCTCAATTAACTTTTCACAAATTTTTTCTAAACCGACCAAGCCCATGTACAGCACAAGCGTTTGATTCTGATAGACTAACTCATCCCACGGTAACTCAGGCGAACCTTCTTTTAAATGTCCCGTAAGGAAACGCACGCTTTGTGCATAATCGCGATGTGTCAACGGAATGCCTGCATAAGCCGAACAACCCGAAGCTGCTGTAATCCCTGGCACTACTTGAAATGGTACACCTGCTGCAAAAAGCTCTTGAATTTCTTCACCACCACGACCAAAGATGAAAGGATCACCACCTTTTAAACGGCAAACACGTTGACCTTTTGAGGCGTATTCCACCAGTAAGGCATTGATGCCTTCTTGCGGTACAGCATGGTTAGAACGGGCTTTACCTACATAAATTTTTGTTGCATCGCGACGGCAGAGTTCCATAATCGCAGGAGAAACCAAACGATCATAAATCACCACATCGGCTTGTTGCATCAAACGCAATGCTTTGAGGGTCAACAACTCAGGATCACCTGGACCTGCACCAACCAAATATACCTCACCTTTCGGGGTTTTCCACTCTGCTAGTGCTTGCTCGATTAAACGATCTGCTTCTACAAGATTGTCATGAAAAACCTGTTCTTTCAGAGAGCTTGCATATAAGTCTTCCCAAAAAACACGGCGCTCGTCAGGATTGGAAATCTTCGCTTTCACCGCTGCACGCCATTTTCCTGAAAACTCAGCCAGCTTACCCATCCCATGTGGAATACTGGTTTCAAGCTGGGTTCGGATTTGGCGAGATAATACGGGGGATGTACCATTGCTGGCCACTGAAATCACCAAAGGTGAACGATCGACAATAGCAGGAACCATAAAACGGCAATGTGGTGGATCATCCACACTGTTGACCAGTATTTTCAGCGCTTCACAGTCCTCAAAGACTTGAGTATTCACTGCATAATCATCTGTTGCAGCAATCACTAAACGATAGTCATTGAGTTGAATCTGCGCAGGATATAGCGCTTGGATATATTGCCCTTGGCTTTCTTCAACCAGTTGCAATAAATTTGCATCAATATCAGGAGCAATGATATGAATCACTGCCCCTGCTTTATGTAACAACACTGCCTTACGGTAAGCAATATGCCCACCGCCGACAATCAGACAAGGTTGCTGCTGCAACTTTAAAGAGATTGGAAAAATATCCACGCACGACCTCAATGAGTTTTATCTGACTGTCTTAAAGCAATTATTGTGCACAAAACTGTGCAGTACATCGACTTTATTAGTCAATGTACTCAGCACCGCCCATATATGGACGAAGCACGGTTGGGATTTCAATCGAACCATCAGCACGTTGGTAGTTTTCCATGACCGCAAGTAAAGTACGGCCCACAGCCAAACCTGAACCATTCAGCGTATGTACAAATTCAGTTTTCTTTTGGTCTGCACGGTAGCGTGCTTTCATACGACGCGCTTGGAAATCCCCCATGTTTGAACATGAAGAAATTTCGCGGTACGTATTTTGACTTGGTACCCAAACTTCAAGATCGTAAGTTTTAGTTGCACCGAAGCCCATATCACCACCACAAAGAATGATCTTACGGTACGGCAAACCAAGTGCTTTCAAAATCCCTTCAGCATGACCTGTAAGCTCTTCAAGCGCTTGCATGGAGTCTTCAGGCTTAACAATTTGCACCATTTCAACTTTGTCAAATTGATGCTGGCGAATCAAGCCACGCGTATCACGACCATATGAACCTGCTTCACTACGGAAGCATGGCGTGTGTGCTGCATATTTCAGTGGTAACCGGTCTGCATCAATGATTTCATCACGCACGAAGTTGGTTACAGGCACTTCCGCAGTTGGAATAAGGTAATACTCTTTTTCACCTTGTAATTTGAATAAATCTTCTTCAAATTTAGGCAATTGGCCTGTACCACGTAGTGAGTCAGCATTGACTAAATACGGCACATAAGCTTCGGTATAACCATTTTCCAAGGTGTGCGTATTTAACATGAACTGGGTAATCGCACGTTGTAAACGAGCAAGTGGCCCTTTGAGCACACTGAAACGAGAACCTGTCAATTTGGTCGCTGTTTCAAACTCAAGACCACCCATCCACTCACCAAGGTCAGTATGGTCTTTAATTTCGAAGTCAAACGTACGCGGCGTACCCCATGTGAGGATTTCCACGTTATCACTTTCGTCTTTTCCTTCAGGAACAGACTCATCTGGCAAGTTTGGAATGCTGAGTGATTTCGCTTCAAGTTCAGCTTGTAATTCAGACAAAGCGACTTCTGCGGCTTTGATTTCATCACCAATCGCTGACATGCGCGTCATAATTTCAGATGCATCACCACCAGCTTTTTTAATTTGGCCAACTTGTTTTGCACCCGAATTACGTTCAGCCTGAAGAGATTCAGTTTTGGATTGAATCTCTTTACGGCGAGCTTCTAGTGATGCCCATTCTTCAACATTCAGTTGTACACCACGTTTTGCTAAGGCTAAATTTACAGCCTCAATATTATTTCTGAGTAATTTCGGGTCGATCATAGCCAATCTTTTGCAAAGAAAAAAACTGGCTATAGTGTAAGCGCTTCAGGCCGAAAAATACAGTCACGCGATCACTAGCTGTGGCTTATTACAGCAATTTTCATGGCTTTTCTTTGCTCGCTTTTTCTCGTTCAGCTGCATAATCGACAAAACTCGGCAAATATTCCGCCTTAATTAAGCCGCTGGCTTGTTGATACGGTAAAACCAATTCAGACATCCCTTCTGCATAAGACGCTAATTCATATAAGGGATAGACGAACACCACACCTTTGGCACTCATATAATAATTATCTGTCAGCTTCAATTGCTCGCGTGAAATATTATGATCGGACAGCCACATGCTATTGGCACTATATAATGCATCTAATAATTGCGATTCAGTCTTGTCCACCACAATGTCACTCAGCGCAACCCGTTTTTTCGTTGCCAAATCTAAGGTGATGTATTCGTTGTGATACATGCCATGCGCGGCACGCGCTGGGTAGTGATAATACATCAAGACAAAATCAGCATATTTTCCACGCTGCGCCACATAACGGACATCAGACAAAGTTTCACTGAGCATGTTTTCATCGATCTGTGGCTTTGCTTGCTTCGAGCTTTCAAATGCCACAGGATTGGCTTTTTTCATCCGTTCATCAAAATATTGACTGATCCATGGGACATTGGTGTCCAAGCTGTACAGCTTGTATTGGGTACATCCTTCCTCATCACATGCAATAGAACGCGCCAATTGTAATGGTCGAACTTTTGCCTCAATCAGTGGTAAAGTCTGTGTGACTTGAGCTGGTTTAGTTGTCTCTTCACTTTTTGCAGCGTTAATGTCATTTTGTGGTTGGCATGCGCTGAGCAATCCAACGCACAACATCATTGCGAAGACAGATCCAATTTTATTGTTATGAAGTAATATCATGATTTACCCGCAGTTACGTATTCAATAGCACAGACTATACAAAGCACAGCCATAACTTCCCACCACGTTATGTAACTGAACGTGACCCAATAAAAAACCACCCGAAGGTGGTTTTAAACAACAGGCTCATATTATTGGTCAATAATGTCTGTGCCTTTAGGCGGCGTAAAATTAAAGGTTGAAGCTGGAATATTGGTATTTACCTTAGTGTTATTAAAACGCACATAGGTTGTTTGTCCCAAAGAATCTTCTAAGATCATTAGCGTTGGCGCATTTTTCGCACCAAAACTGATCGTTAAACTTTGAAACGCACCATCATCGCTTTTTGGGTACAGGGTATAGTAAGTTTTGCTCTGATTTGGTTGCGTAATACGGTATGACTTACGAATCTGTTCCGTATTCCCTGACAATAATAGTGCAGGTGTATTCGCCACCTGTTCATCTAAAGTTTGACGAACCGCTTGCTGTAAGTCTGGATCATAAATCCATACCGTTTTACCCGAAGTTACAATGGTTTGTTTCGCAGGGCTTGTGGTTTCCCAATAGAATTTCCCTGGACGCTCAACTTTCATCACCCCTTTAAAGGTCTGATTCATATGCTGAGCAGATAAACCTTGTTTCTTCGGTGCTTTAGATGAATTTGTAACTTTGGTGGTTTGCTCAAAGTTAGAACTGATACTTTGGATACCACTCAACTGTTTCACTAAACTCGTCGTCGCTTGTTGCTCCGATGCTGCAACCGGAGCTGCAAATACTGTACTGCTCATAACAGGGCCAAGTGTTATTACACCCACTGTCATTGCATATAAAGTCTTACGAAGCATTTTCATAATCTCACCTTTTATAATTTGCGCAGTCGCAATTTGTTAGATGAGCTATCTTAAATCAAATTTTATGGCTAATAATTGAGAATATAAGAAGATTTGTATATTTATTGGTGCTTAATGTTGTGAAATATCCATCATGATGAAGAACTCAGTTTGAGTTTAGATATGAAAAAGCCCCTAAATCACTAGAGGCTTTTCTAACTGAGGTTAAGAATTATCACTGTCATTTCCATTGCCAACCAATTGCTGCACCTGCACCGAAGTCGCCTTCACTATTGGTTGTCACAGCTACTTTGTATACATATTTGTTACTTTCAGTCACTCCACTGAGACCAAAAGCATAACCTTGCTCACCTTCCCATGTACCCACACCGGCACTCAACATATTGTAGCCAGCATCTGTCGGTTGCGGTAAAGATGCTATCGCAATACTTGATGCAACTGCTGCATAGGTTCGATCTTCGAGTTTTCGCATGTCTCGGTTCAAGGCATTTACACGGCTATCGGTATAAGCATTTGCTTGATTGAGGGTTTGTTGCCCAACTTGGTTCACATAGGTTTTTGCTTCATTCAAGATGTAGGTATCAGCAGCATCCATCACTTCTTTAGAGATTCCATTGGTACCATTTGCACCTTTAAGACTGGCCAACCATTGAGTAATGCTGCCCTCAAAGCCATTACCAACTGCAACATCATAAGCACTAAAACCTGTTGCACCTGTCATCCCTGTGTTACCCATATCGCCTTTTAAGCTAGCGAGCCATTCGGTGATAGTACCGTCAAAACCATTAACTTGCGCAACTTGATAAGCATTATATCCTGTCGCTCCCGTTTCACCTTGGATACCTTGTTCGCCTTGTGCTCCAGTTGCCCCTGTCTCACCTGTGGCACCTTGGATACCTTGTGCACCCGTTGCTCCAGTATCGCCTCTGTCTCCCTTATCTCCTTTGGCGCCAGTTGCTCCAGTATCGCCTTTCACACCTTGGATACCTTGTTCACCCTTATCACCCTTATCACCCTTGGCTCCTGTGGCACCAGTATCGCCTTTGTCGCCCTAATCTCCTTTGGCGCCAGTTGCTCCAGTATCGCCTTTCACACCTTGGATACCTTGCTCACCCTTATCGCCCTTGGCTCCTGTGTCGCCTTTTTCTCCTGGGATGCCCTGTGGTCCCTCTGGACCTATTGGTCCTTGTGGTCCCATAGGACCTGGAGTTCCAGAACCGTGTCCATGTCCGTTACCATTTCCATGTCCGTTACCATTTCCATGCGAACCATGACCATACCCATTTCCGTTCCCATGTGACTCGTGTCCTTGTCCCTGCCCTTGATGATTATCTCCCTGAGTTGCCCATGCTGCATTCCCCATGGCCAATAAAATACTCAACAACAATAATTTCGGAGTAAGTCTCAGATTAGCAACAACGCTCTCTCTCTCAACGTGTGATCTATGAGGAATGCGTAACACTGTCTCTTTCATCATATGGTTTTGTTCAATTTGACTGTCTTGTTTTGTAACAGAAACCATATGGCAGCAGGATTTTCCCAAGACTTTTGTGAATATTTTGTTCATATCTATCTGCCTTTCTTTTAGTTTTGTTTTTTTATTACACTCCTATTTTTTTGTGACACACATCACCATTTATTGGTATTTAGTGTTTTATTTCAGAATTAAAAACACAAGAAAAATAAGCTAACCATATGAATAGACGAAAAAAAACCCACAAAACTGTGGGTTTTTTTACTATTAAAACTTACGCTTCAACAGTTACGTAGCGACGGCCAAACTGACCTTTCACTTCGAATTTTACTACGCCGTCAGCGGTTGCAAACAAAGTATGGTCACGGCCCATACCAACGTTTTGACCTGCGTGGAATTCTGTACCACGTTGACGAACGATGATGTTACCAGCAGTCACAGATTGACCACCGTAAATTTTAACACCAAGCATTTTAGGGTTCGAATCACGACCGTTCTTAGTCGAACCACCGGCTTTTTTAGTTGCCATGTCTCATTACTCCTCGTGATTAGCCTGAAATAGCTGTAATTTTCAACTCAGTGAACCATTGACGGTGACCTTGTTGTTTACGGTAGTGTTTACGACGACGCATTTTTACAATACGGATTTTGTCGTGACGACCATGGCTAACTACTTCAGCAGTTACAGTAGCGCCAGCAACAACTGGAGCACCGATTTGAATGCTGTCACCATTTACTAGCATTAATACGTCATCAAACGTAATAGTTGCGCCAGTTTCAGCTTTCAACAATTCAACTTTAAGGGTTTCACCCTCTACAACACGGTGCTGTTTACCACCGCTTTGGATTACTGCGTACATAATGTACTCCAAACATGCCCGTGTCGTCGTGCCGATAAAGGAAGATATCGATCTTAATACGAACGCCACTGGGGTTAATCAAGGGCAAGGATTTTAAGTGATATTGACTCAAACAACAAGAGATTTGCCGAACTTATTAGACTAAATTAACGATTATTTAATAATCGAGAAAAACTCAATCAACAAATTACAGTTCAACTCTGGCTTGACTTTGCTTACAATGAAATAGATTTTTAAAATCAATCCGCTATAGTATGGATGAATTGATTTTTAAAATGTAAATAAGCCTACAAATGCAGTACGCTTATACATTGGGGAAATAAGGAACTGTCTTTAGTAAAATATAGCCTCGCACGCTAGCGAGTCTTATTTATGATTGAAATGAATCATTTAGACAGGTATCCCTATTTACACAATACTGGTAATGCTGATTTTTATCACTTTATATAGATGAGGCCGCTCTTCAAATGACCATCGACTTTAAGCAAGATATTCTCGCCCCTGTAGCTCAAGACTTTGCCACGATGGACACATTTATTAATGAAGGCATTACCTCTAAAGTGGCATTGGTCATGGCGGTGAGTAAACATGTGGTTGAAGCAGGTGGTAAACGCATGCGTCCCATTATGTGTTTATTGGCTGCCAAAGCCTGTGGTGCAGAAGACTTGGAACGCCAGCGCAAACTTGCTGCCATCATTGAAATGCTGCATACCGCAACCTTAGTCCATGATGATGTGGTCGATGAATCTGGCTTACGTCGTGGTCGCCCAACGGCCAACGCGACTTGGAACAATCAGACCGCTGTACTGGTGGGTGACTTTCTAATTTCACGTGCCTTTGATTTGTTGGTCGATCTCGGTGACATGACCTTACTCAAAGATTTTTCTACAGGGACTTGTGAAATTGCCGAAGGTGAAGTGTTACAACTTCAAGCACAGCACCAACCTGAAACCACAGAACAAACGTATTTAGATATTATTCACGGTAAAACGTCACGTTTATTTGAACTGGCAACTGAAGGGGCTGCCATTCTTTCTGGGACACCGCAGTACCGTGAACCGCTGCGTTTATTTGCTGGCCACTTTGGCAATGCCTTTCAAATCATTGATGATATTTTAGATTACACCTCAGATGCTGAAACATTAGGTAAAAATATTGGCGATGATTTAATGGAAGGTAAACCGACTTTACCGTTAATCTCAGCATTGAAAAATACAACGGGTGAAGAACATAACATTGTTCGTCGAAGTATTGCGACAGGTGGAACGGCAGATCTTGATCAAGTCATTGCTATCGTAAACAGTTCTGGCGCACTAGATTACTGCCGACAACGGGCGCATGAAGAAACCGAAGCCGCACTTCAAGCATTACAGGCTTTACCTGACAGCCAATATCGTCAAGCACTGGTCAATTTAACCCAACTGGCTTTACATCGAATTCAATAACAAATGATGCTTTAAAATGTTTTTAACTTGCCTATGCATATAAAATTTAATGATCTTTTCTCTCAAATGCAGCAACAGCTTGAGCAACCTCAAGCTGTTTTAAATGATCAACTTTTAATTGAGTTGGTGGAGCGTATTCGTCCAACGGATGCGTATCAAACCGATGAAATCCATCAAAAATTTCAAGCGCTCATTCAAGCATTACTCATCACTCCCGATGCCGCATCAACCTTACAAAGCTTTGTGCTGCGGCTTATTTCCCAATATAAACAAACCAGTCTTTATGCCGACACAGGCATCTTGTCTTTAGATGGGTTTTGGAACCAATTGTCGCAGCGTTTAGGGGCACATTTTCTCCCACTGATTAATGACGAAACTCAACTACAAGATTTAGTCCGTCGCGTTTTCCCCAACCGAAGTGATAAATATTGGCTCGATAACATCCGAGACAGTGACTGGCTACAACTGCTGAACCTGCTCAATCACGGGCATGCCAATCAAAAAGAAAAAGTCAAAATTCGCAGTGAAGTGATTAAGGCCATTACGGTGTTGTCTTATCGGATTAGTGGTATTGGTTTATATCCAGAGTTTATTAATGCGCATCCTGAGTTGACCGAATATGAATCGCCTTTTTTAGTGCAGAACCGCGAAATTATCGAGTTCATTCAACAGTATAAAAAGGCACATCAAGACGCAGAAACCTCCAGTGTGGTTGCCCCACCCGACGCCTCTCAAGCACTGGTCATGATTGAGCAGTGTCGTGATGTGGTATTAAAAATTCGTCGTGCGACCAAGCGTATTGGGGTCAGTGTCAGTTTAACCTATCTGATTTCTTTACTTGAGCAATGCTTAGACCGCGTCGAACTGTTGCTCAATTTAATTGTAGAAGAAGGCGAAGCACACTATGAAGCGGTGAGCCTGCTCTTGGTCGACATTACCGCTGCGATTTATAGTGAACGGAGTGTGCGCTCTTTATTGACGACCAATAGTGAATTGATTGCTTTACAGGTGACTGAAAATGCCAGTAAAACGGGCGAACACTATGTAAGTACAGACAAACAAGGCTTTTTAGCCATGTATAAGTCCGCAGCGGGTGCAGGTGTCATCATTGCTACCATGGCCACCCTGAAAATCTTGTCTGCACGGATGATCATGGCACCGCTCATGCAAGCCTTTGTTTACAGCATGAACTACTCATTGGGGTTTATGTTGATCCATGTGTTGCACTTTACCGTAGCAACAAAGCAACCAGCGATGACAGCAGCGGCACTCGCGGCAACGGTACAACAGCGCAAAGGTTCAAAAACAGCGCAAATTGCTGAATTAGCAGCGCTGATTATTAATATTATTCGCACCCAATTTATTGCTATTTTGGGCAATATCTCAATTGCCATCCCTGTTGCCGCCTTTATTACATGGGCATGGGCAACTGGCATGCATGAACCGCTACTCAACCATGCAAAAGCGGCGAAAGTCTTACATGACTTAAACCCTTTTACCTCTCTGGCCATTCCGCATGCCGCGATTGCGGGTGTCTGCTTGTTTTTATCAGGACTTTTAGCAGGCTATTTTGACAATATGGCGGTTTATCGCAAAGTTGGCCCCCGCTTAAAAGCACACCCTCGTCTCAAAACCATCATGGGACAAGAACGGCTCGATAAATTTGCAAGCTATATAGAACGTAACTTAGGTGCGCTGGCGGGTAATTTTCTGTTCGGGATTATGCTAGGAAGTATGGGAACCATTGGTTATATTTTGGGTTTACCCCTAGATATTCGCCATATTGCCTTTGCTTCAGCAAACTTCATTCAAGGTCTGATGAATATTAATGGTAGTCCTGAGATTGGCTTGATTATTGTATCGTTCCTCGGAGTGCTCGCTATTGGTCTAACGAACTTATTTGTCAGTTTTACCCTCACGATTATTGTGGCTTTACGTGCACGTCGAGTTCGATTTGAACAGTGGAAACCGTTAGCAAAATTGGTTTTAACCCATTTTCTAACGCGACCAAGTGACTTCTTTTGGCCACCGAAAGTACCTCTTGAAGTTGATGAAAGTTCGAACAATACAAAACACCATACAAAATGATTTTGTACCGATTTTGAGCTCTTGTTACACTGTGAACAAAATTTTATACATGATTAATCAACACTTGAATTAAAGTGTACTGATGAGTACACTTTAACCCAGTAAATAACCGCGCTTAAATCGGTTGAAATGACACGAGTTCCAGCATGCATTACTTGTTGCTTTTTATCGGTATTATTTTATTTATAATCAGTGCATTAGCTCTAAGCATTCAACCACTCACAGCTTTAGATCTGGCGATGGTCGAATATTTCAGCACATTAAGAACTGAGCCTATAGATAAACTTGCAATACTTTTATCGGCACTCGGTGGCATGCCGTTTGTATTATTTCTAACCACTCTATGGTGTTTCCATCGTGCATGGTATAAAAAGTATAGAGATGTTGTTTTTATTGGTTTAGGCGTTGTTGGAAGTATTGCTTCTGCTTGGCTACTTAAATTTCTAATTTCAAGACCACGCCCACCAGAAATGTTTCACCTAGTGACGAGCTATGGTGCTTCCTTTCCGAGTGCGCACAGTATGTATGCTGCCACTTTGGCGTGTCTTGCCATTTTCTTAAGTCGACCATTTTCTGCACATCGTCATGTTGTATCCATTGCTCTTTTATGGATGCTGATGATGGGAATTTCAAGAGTCTATCTTGGAGTACATTTCCCATCCGACGTTCTCGCAGGTTGGAGCATTAGTATTATCTGGATTTCACTGCTTTACATCTTGTGCGGCAGATATACCCAATTAAATACACATTATTTTTAGATAAGAATCTAATCGAGGTGGAACAATGATATCGGCAAAGCTTTGGGCCCCAGCCCTTACCGCTTGCGCATTAGCAACGAGTATTGCACTTGTTGGTTGTAGCAAAGACCCAAAAGATGCGCAGCAAGCTGGCGCTTCTCAACAAACGCCACCTACTGAAGTCGGTGTCATTGTTGCACAACCGCAAAATGTAGAACAATCTGTAGAGTTATCTGGCAGAACCACGGCATTTGAAATCTCTGAAGTTCGCCCACAAACGAGTGGAATCATTCTAAAACGTTTGTTTGCGGAAGGCAGTTATGTACGTGAAGGCCAGGCACTTTATGAACTTGATGCTCGTTCCAACCGCGCAACATTTGATAATGCCAAAGCAGCATTATTACAACAAGAAGCGAATTTAAGCACACTCAGAACCAAACTAAATCGTTATCAGCAACTGGTTTCAAGCAACGCTGTTGCGAAACAGGACTATGACGACTTAGTGGGTCAAGTAAAGGTTGCTGAGGCACAAGTGGCCGCAGCACGTGCTCAAGTTAAAAATGCTGAAGTGGACTTAGGTTATTCAACCATACGCTCACCAATTTCAGGTCAAACCAACCGCTCTACAGTTACTGCGGGTGCTTTGGTGACTGCAAACCAAACAGAGCCATTGGTGACAATTCAACGTTTAGACCCGATCTATGTTGATATCAACCAATCAAGCTCTGAACTTCTTCGTTTGCGTCAACAATTGAGTAAAGGTAGCTTAGACAGCAGTAACAACACGCGTGTGAAGCTGAAACTTGAAGATGGCAGTGACTATCCAATCGAAGGCCGTTTAGCTTTCTCTGATGCTAGTGTCAATCCAGATACAGGGACTGTAACGATTCGTGCGGTGTTCCCGAACCCGAATCACTTGTTGCTTCCTGGTATGTTTGCCAATGCACAAATCGTTCAAGGCGTAATCCCGAATGCGATGTTAGTGCCTCAAATTGCAGTGACTCGCACACCAACAGGTCAAGCAATGGCAATGATTGTGAATGACAAAGGCGTAGTAGAGCCTCGTCAAATCACCACCGTTGGTATTCAAGGCCAAGACTGGATTGTGACTGAAGGCCTTAAAACAGGTGAAAAAGTTATTGTTGACGGAATAGCGAAAGTTAAAGCTGAACAGAAAGTTGTTGCGAAACCGTATCAACCTAAAGCAGCAGCACCTCAAGCTCCAACAACGGATGCTAAAAAGACAGAAGCTGGTGCAAAAACTGAACAAAAAGCTACTTCAAACGCATAAGGGGTAGACTGAATGGCTCAATTTTTTATTCATCGCCCCATTTTTGCGTGGGTGATTGCACTGGTGATTATGTTGGCGGGTATTATCACGCTGACAAAAATGCCGGTTGCCCAATATCCGACGATTTCACCGCCCTCGGTGACAATCTCTGCAACTTATCCGGGTGCTTCTGCACAGACTGTTGAAAACACAGTCACTCAGATCATTGAACAACAAATGAATGGTTTAGATGGTTTACGTTACATTTCATCTAACAGTGCGGGTAACGGTCAAGCGTCTATTAACTTAAACTTTGAACAAGGCATCGATCCTGATATTGCTCAAGTTCAAGTACAGAATAAACTACAATCGGCAACGGCGCTTTTACCTGAAGATGTACAACGTCAAGGTCTAAAAGTCACCAAGTCTGGTGCGAGCTTTATGCAAGTTCTTGCATTTTACTCTCCAGATGGAAGTCTTTCTGGGGCGGACATTAATGACTATGTAAACTCAAACATTTCTGAACCACTTAGCCGTGTTGCAGGTGTTGGTGAACTTCAAGTCTTTGGTGGTCAATATGCGATGCGTATTTGGCTAGATCCAGCGAAAATGAACAGTTTGCAAGTGACACCAAGTGACATTGCTGCTGCAATTCGTGCTCAAAACGCTCAAGTGGCTGTAGGTCAGTTAGGCGGTGCACCATCTGTGCAAGGTCAAGTGCTGAACGCAACAGTGAATGCTCAAAGCATGTTGCAAACCCCTGAACAATTTAGAAATATTTTTCTAAAAAATACATCTTCTGGTGCTCAAGTTCGCTTAGGTGATGTTGCGCGTGTTGAACTCGGGTCAGATAACTATCAGTTCGACTCTAAATTTAATGGTAAGTCTGCTGGCGGTGTTGCGATTAAACTTGCAACTGGTGCAAATGCACTAGATACAGCAGCGGCTGTAGAAAAGCGCCTCAGTGAACTTCGTAAAAACTACCCAAATGGTTTAAAAGATCAACTGGCTTATGACACTACACCGTTTATTAAGCTGTCGATTGAAAGTGTTGTACACACGTTGATTGAAGCTGTCGTGTTGGTGTTCATTGTCATGTTCTTATTCTTACAGAACTGGCGTGCCACGATTATCCCAACATTGGCTGTTCCAGTGGTTGTATTGGGCACATTTGCTGTCATTAACATCTTCGGTTTCTCAATCAACACGCTCACTATGTTTGCGATGGTCTTAGCGATTGGTCTTCTGGTCGATGATGCGATTGTTGTGGTGGAAAACGTCGAACGGGTAATGCAAGAAGAACACCTCGACCCTGTAGCTGCGACCGAAAAATCAATGCAACAGATTTCTGGTGCCTTGGTCGGTATTACCAGTGTATTAACTGCGGTATTCGTACCGATGGCATTCTTTGCAGGTACAACCGGTGTTATTTACCGTCAGTTCTCGATTACGCTAGTTACCGCAATGATTTTGTCACTGATCGTGGCATTAACATTCACCCCTGCCCTGTGTGCAACCTTGTTAAAACAACACGATCCGAATAAAGCAGAAAGTAATAATATTTTTGCGCGTTTCTTCCGTTGGTTTAACAGCAGCTTTGAAAAGCTATCCGTAAAATACCAAGGTGGTGTCAACCGTATGACCCATCATAAAGTATTTTCTGGTGTGGTTTATTTACTGGTGATTGCAGGCTTAGTTGGCCTATATAAAGCTTTACCATCCTCATTCTTGCCTGACGAAGACCAAGGCGTCGTCATGACTTTAGTTCAGCTTCCACCAAGTGCAAGCCTTGAACGTACCGATAAAGTCATCACCACAATGACAGACTATTTCATGAATAAAGAAAAAGAACATGTAGAGTCCATCTTTACTGTTTCTGGTTTCTCATTCACAGGTGTTGGTCAAAACGCAGGTCTTGCCTTTATCAAGCTGAAGGACTGGAGTGAGCGTACGACACCTGAGTCGCAAATTGGTGCCATCATCCAACGTGGTATGGCATTGAATATGATCGTGAAAGACGCCTCTTACATCATGCCATTACAGTTACCTGCAATGCCTGAATTAGGTGTGTCGGCTGGTTTTGACATCCAGTTGAAAGATGCAAGTGGTCAAGGTCATGAGAAATTGATTGCTGCACGTAATGCTATTTTAGGTATGGCTGCACAAGACAAACGTCTTGCAGGCGTCCGTCCTAATGGTCAAGAAGATACGCCTCAATACCAAATCAACATTGATCAAGCACAAGCAGGTGCAATGGGTGTGAGTATTGCGGATATCAATACAACCATGAGCATGGCTTGGGGTGGTTCATATATTAATGACTTCGTAGACCGTGGTCGTGTGAAAAAAGTCTATGTGCAAGGCGAAGCAAATGCACGTATGATGCCTGAAGACTTGAACAAGTGGTATGTACGTAATAGTAGCGGCACAATGGTTCCATTCTCAGCATTTGCAACAGGCGAATGGACTTATGGTTCACCACGTCTAGAGCGTTATAACGGTGTATCTTCTGTAAACATTCAAGGTACTCCAGCACCGGGCGTAAGTTCAGGTGATGCAATGCTCGCGATGGAAGAAATTATTGGTAAGTTACCATCTATGGGCTTACAAGGTTTCGACTATGAATGGACAGGCTTATCTTTAGAAGAACGTGATTCGGGCAATCAAACAGCTCCGCTGCTTGTTCTTTCAATGCTTATCGTCTTCTTATGTCTTGCCGCATTGTATGAAAGTTGGTCTATCCCTGTTTCAGTATTACTAGTTGTACCACTCGGTATTCTTGGTGCATTTGCACTGACATGGTTAGGTATGATCATTAAGGGCGATCCAAACTTATCGTTCAACATCTACTTCCAAGTTGCGATTGTTGCCGTGATTGGTCTTTCTGCGAAAAATGCGATCTTGATCGTAGAGTTTGCAAAAGAGTTGCAAGAACAAGGTGAAGACTTGTTTGATGCAACCCTTCATGCTGCAAAAATGCGTTTACGCCCAATTATCATGACCACCCTTGCATTCGGTTTTGGTGTACTTCCGCTTGCCCTTTCAACAGGTGCTGGTGCAGGTAGCCAACACTCGGTAGGCTTTGGTGTCCTTGGTGGTGTAATTAGTTCTACACTGTTGGGTATTTTCTTCATTCCAGTATTCTTTGTTTGGATTCGTAGTATTTTCAAATACAAACCTAAGAAACAAAATAATCAGGAGCAAACATCGTGATGCAAAAAGTATGGTCTATTTCAGGTCGTAGCATTGCGGTATCTGCACTTGCGCTTGCTTTGACTGCATGTCAAAGCATGCGTGGTCCAGAACCCGTCGCTCAAGCGGATATCCCAACAGGATATATTGGTTCAACGACAGGTCCATCTGTTGCAGAACAAGGCTATAAAGACTTTTTTGCTGATCAGCGTTTAGTCCAAGTCATCGAGTTAGCACTAGCCAATAACCGTGACCTCCGTACGGCGACTTTAAATATTCAACGTGCTCAGCAAGCGTATCAAATTAGCGAAAACAACCAACTGCCAACCATTGGTGCAAGTGGTAGTGTGCTTCGCCAAGATACACTCAGCAGCAAACCTATGACAACCTATAATGTTGGCCTTGGCGTAACTGCGTATGAGTTAGACTTTTGGGGTCGTGTTCGTAGCTTAAAAGACAATGCTTTAGACAGCTATTTAGCGACTCAAAGTGCACGTGATGCAACACAAATTTCGTTGATTGGTCAGGTTGCGCAAGCATGGCTGAGCTATTCGTTTGCCAATGCCAACTTAAAACTGGCAGACCAAACCTTAAAAGCACAGCTTGAATCATACAATCTGAACAAAAAACGTTTTGATGTCGGTATCGACAGTGAAGTCCCTGTACGTCAAGCGCAAATTTCGGTTGAAACTGCACGTAATGACGTTGCGAACTACAAGACTCAACTTGCACAAGCACAGAACTTACTCAACCTGTTGGTGGGTCAGCCTGTTCCTGCAAACTTATTGTCTCCTCAACCTGTGAAACGCATTACCCAAAGTACGGCGTTGACAGCGGGCTTGCCAAGCGACTTGTTGAATAACCGTCCTGATGTCCGTGCTGCGGAATATCAATTATCTGCTGCGGGTGCCAACATTGGTGCAGCAAAAGCACAGTTATACCCAACCATCAGCTTAACGGGTACAGCGGGTTATGCATCGACAGATTTAAGCGATTTGTTTAAATCAGGTGCCTTTGTATGGTCACTTGGCCCAAGCTTAGATATTCCAATCTTTGACTGGGGTACACGTCGTGCCAATGTGAAGATTTCTGAAACTGACCAAAAAATTGCGTTGTCAGATTATGAAAAAACCATTCAAACTGCTTTCCGTGAAGTGAATGATGCCTTGGCAGTACGTGAAAATATTGGTGACCGTCTAGCAGCGCAACGTCGTCTGGTAGATGCAACCAACACCACTTATAAACTTTCAACTGCTCGCTTCCGTGCAGGTATCGATAACTACCTGACTGTACTTGATGCACAACGTACATCGTACTCAGCGGAACAAGGGTTGTTATTGCTTGAACAAGCAAACTTAAACAACCAAGTTGAAGTGTATAAAACCCTCGGTGGCGGTGTAAAAGCCAACACGACGGATCAAGTGGTGAAACAGCCTTCTTCTTCAGATGTGAAATACAACAAAACAGCGAACTAAGGTTTGCAACATCAAAAGCTCACTTCGGTGGGCTTTTTTATTGCTTTTTGCTGGGCTTTTTCCTATCTTCAAAGATAATCAAATCATTTGAATATTGAACATTATGCTTTTAAGTAACCTTGAGTCTGTTCCTGGACATACCATTTCCCAACAATTGGATGTGGTCTATGGCAGTACGGTTCGGAGTAAACATGTCGGACGCGACTTTTTGGCAGGGTTAAAAAATATTGTCGGTGGTGAACTCACTGCCTATACTGAGCTTTTAGAAGAATCCCGCCAAGAAGCCATGAATCGTATGATTGCAAAAGCACAAGGCTTAGGTGCCAATGCCATTGTAGGTATTCGTTTTTCAACTTCTAACATTGCCCAAGGTGCATCTGAGTTATTTGTTTATGGCACTGCGGTCCGTATTACACCGTTAGACAACCATCTCCCCGATCCATTTCCAACACAGGCCTAAACCATGGAAAGTTTAGTTTTCCAACTGCTGATCTTTGCGGTGCTCTTTAGCGTCGGTTTTGGCTTTGGTCGCTACAATGAACGTAAACATTTGGCGGAGCTTGAACAGAATGAGAAGCGTCTTGCCTACATTACCGTGGGTAATTTACGCAAAGTAAGCTTCGAACAGTCTGGGCACATGATCAGTAGCAATGTTGTGATTTCTCATGATTATTTCAAATATGTATTAGCGACCGTGCAAAACTTTTTTGGGGGGAGACTCACCAGCTATGAAAGTGTTGTCGATCGTGCCCGTCGTGAAGCCATTGTAAGACTTAAGCTTGAAGCGGAAAAACACGGCGCAACGCATGTTGCTTGTATGCGACTGGCGACCACAGAAATGGGCATGCAAGGCGGTATGGTTGAAGTCTTTGCTTATGGGACTGCCATTCAAAGTCCTCAAACAGTCACTATTGACCAATCATCCATTCACTAAACTCAAACAGCATGAGCGTTAAAAATAGCTCATGCTCGCTCACCTTCTATCGTACATTCGGATGGTAGATTGCTCACTAGAGCATAATAAAAATGGACATTACCTACACTGTAAATAGGTCACAGATAATGAAATCTTTAGCACTAAAAATAAGTATGGCTGTACTCAGCATGATTCCACTTGTAGCCAAAGCTGAATTAATTGTACTGGCATCCCCTTCAAAGTAATGATGCTTACTATGCAAAAATGATTGATGATATTTTTGATTTTCACGTCGATTATGCAAAAAAAATTATTAAAAACGGAGACAATGTCGTTGTTCTGACAGACAAAGGCCTCTACCCCGACTATGTCAAAGCCTTGGGCACAAAGCATGTGGCAATCGCACCGATGCATGACATTTGGATGCGCGACTTCACCAGCGCTAATCCAGCTCAACCCGTCATGTTCCGCTACACGGCGGCAGGACAAGGTGGCGCTAAAAAAGGTCAGGCCATTTCAGATGAAGTACAAGACGAGTTTAAATACTACAGCCAAAAGGCAGGCTTACAGTTTACGCAAAGCAAACTATTGAATGATGGCGGAAACTGGGTGGAAGATGGTTATGGCAATGTCGTCCTCAGCACCAAATTCCTAGCGGATAACAAGCTCACCGAAAGTGAAGCCCGTAAGAAACTCATGGCATTGACGGGTGCAAAGCAGATTGCCTTCATTGAAGCCGATGAACAAGGGGGCTTGGAACATGCCGATGGCGTGGTCAGCTTTGTTGACCAAAACACCTTGGTGATTAACTCTTACCCTGAAGAACCCGACTATGCTAAGCAACTCAAAGCAGATTTAAAGCGCGGCATTCCCAATGTTAAAATTCGTGAAATCATCGCCCCTTATGATGGCAGCAAAATCTACGATGAAAAATTTGGTTCTGCATGTGGTTTATACACCAATATGCTGGTGACGCCTGAACGGATTTACTTCCCGCAATTTGGGATTAAAGAGGATGCTGTCGCTTTACAGCAAATTCGTAGCATAACCAAACGTACTGTTGTTCCAGTACAGTCTTCTAATGTTTGTCATATGGGCGGCGGTGTACGTTGTATGTCTTGGCAAGTGCGTGGAAAAAATGCGGAATTGTTCTTAAACTATTTAAATAAAATCAGTAAGTAGTACAGTGCGGCTCCCCTATCAATACATGGGGGGATGGGATATGTGAACATCATGATCCCAAAAAGCAGGTGGAAGTGACTTTCCTCCTGCCTTTTTCAATTTACTTCACTTTCATCTTACGAATCATTTTATACAACGTTGTAGGCGATAAACGAGACACCAGAACCCCCATTTTCTCTTTGCGACCGCCGACTACGATGTATTCTTCACCTTTAAGCAATGCACTCACCACCGTTTGCGCAAAAATATCGGGTTCTAAACCATTTTCAATCGCTTCGTCTTGATGACCCTGTGGTTTACCCTCGCCATTTAAAGCATTAAACGAGACATTGGTTTTAACAAAGCCCGGGAAAATCACCGAAACATCTACGCCCTCATTGGCCACTTCGGCACGCAGGCTATTTGCCCACATATGAATGGCAGCCTTGGCTGCTGAATAGCTGGCACGGTACTGCGTCCCCAACAACCCCGCAACACTCGAAACAAAAGCAATACGGCCAGATTTTTGCGCTAAAAATGTCGGCAGAACGGTTTTGGTTAAAAACACTTGTGAGAAATAATCCACTTCCATAATCGCACGTTCAGTCTGCATGCTGGTGTCAGCAATCAAGGCACGTTGGCTTAAACCCGCATTATTAATTAAACAGTCAATCCGACCTTTTTTCTGTAGCACTTGCTCATAGGCATGACGAACTTGAGCTTCGTCGGTAATGTCGGCACAAATAGAAATATGTTGATCTGGATTGAGCAGCCCGACGCGAACTTTTTCAAGCTCATCAAAACGTCTTGCCGTGAGTACAACCTCAGCACCCTGTAAAGCACATTCTTTGGCTAGTGCTTCACCTAACCCTGAAGATGCCCCCGTAATCCACACCACTTTAGCGTCTAAACTGTTTAACTGTGCCATGTCCTTATTGCCTCATACCGAAGTTTTATTTGCGGATTGATCATTTAAAAAAGTCAGGAAATGATCAAAATATTGACTCATCATCTGCGCATCATAGATACGCCCTAACTTATCAAAACGTTTATAGCCCAACTGAGTCGTTAAGTTAATCACCCCATTTAGTGTTTTATCGACCACCAGATTAAATTTAAGCATCTTTTTGGGTTCACGGACCAGACTGGTCACCCCTTGATCGACAATTTGTGTAAATACCTTCAAAGCTGGAGCAACATAACTGTTATTGCCCTTTTCCATCTGTTCCGCACAACCCAAAAGTTCGGTAACTAAGGTTTTTTCGACTGGGTAGCTTAAAAAATGCATGCTCTCGGTGTCATACATCATTTGCTCTAGATAATTCACCATTGGAATTAGACGGTCATTTGAAAAAAACGACACGGACCACGGCATGTACTTACGCATAGTGTCCACAATATGCTGAATAATTTTCTCAGACTCCCCATCGCCTGAGGTAGACAAGCGTGCAAGATCACCAAAGACTTGATCAATCACTTCACATGAAATATCCGCTAAAACCTCACCCAAAGGTTTGGCAAGGCTTTGGCTTTCGCCTACATTAAGCTGTTGATGAATGTGGGCAAAGCGTTGGTGAGTTTCAGGTTTTAATTTTAATGATATTTGATAAGTCATAGTGATCCCCCCTTTTTTGATTTTTACTGCGAACAAAGCGCACTCTAGGTTTAGACACATCATAAAGCGCTCTGCATCATGTCGCAATTGCTAGATCAACGCATTTGCTTTACATGCCCCCATTTGCGATTTCTTTGCTACAATAGATGCAATTTTTTATCTACTTTTGAACTGTTTGAACTATGACTGATTCAGCGCAAAATATCGCTACAACTTACGATCCGACCGAGATCGAGAAAAAATGGTACCAAACTTGGGAAGAGCGTGGCTATTTCAAGCCCTCTGAAAAAGGTGAGTCATTTTGTATCATGATTCCGCCGCCAAACGTCACCGGTAGCTTGCACATGGGTCATGGTTTTAACAATGCCATTATGGATGCCTTAACACGCTACAACCGTATGTCAGGTAAAAATACCTTATGGCAACCGGGTACAGACCATGCGGGTATTGCCACGCAAATGGTGGTTGAACGTCAATTGGGTGCTCAAGGTGTCAGCCGCCATGACCTTGGCCGTGAAAAATTCATCGAAAAAATCTGGGAATGGAAAGAGCAATCAGGCGACACCATCACCCGTCAAATCCGTCGTTTAGGTTCATCAGTCGATTGGTCGCGTGAACGCTTCACCATGGATGAAGGTTTATCCAATGCAGTAAAAGAAGTATTCGTTAAACTGCACGAAGACGGCTTAATTTACCGCGGCAAACGTTTGGTGAACTGGGATCCAAAATTACAAACTGCCCTTTCTGACCTCGAAGTTGAGTCGGATAAAGAAGAAGCAGGCTCATTGTGGCACTTCAAATACTTCTTTGAAGATAAAAACTTACGTACCCATGATGGTAAAGACCACATCGTTGTCGCGACCACTCGTCCTGAAACATTGCTCGGTGATACTGCGGTTGCTGTGGCACTGGATGATGAACGCTATACGCACCTTGTGGGCCAGAACATTATCCTGCCAATTACAGGCCGTGCTGTTCCAATCGTTAAAGACGAATATGTAGACAAAGAATTCGGTACAGGCTGTGTGAAAATTACGCCTGCGCACGACTTTAACGACTATGAAGTCGGTAAGCGTTGTGAATTGCCAATCATCAATATCTTCAATAAAAATGCAGAAGTGTTGGCTGAGTTTGAATATATCGCGAAAGCGGGTGAGCAAATCTCGAAAACCATCCCAGCCCCTGCGGACTATATTGGTTTAGAGCGTTTTGAAGCACGTAAAAAACTGGTTGAACAAGCTGAAGCTGAAGGTTGGTTAGATCAAATTCAACCTTACACCTTGAAACCACCTCGTGGTGATCGTTCAGGTGTGATCGTTGAGCCATTATTGACAGACCAATGGTATGTAAAAATTGCACCATTGGCGCAACCAGCAATTGAAGCGGTTCAAGACGGTCGTATTAAGTTTGTTCCTGAACAGTACAGCAACATGTACATGGCGTGGATGAACAACATCCAAGACTGGTGTATCTCTCGTCAACTTTGGTGGGGTCACCGTATTCCAGCTTGGTACGATGCTGAAGGCAACATCTATGTGGGTCGTGACGAAGCTGAAGTCCGTGCCAAAAACAACATCCCTGCTGATGTTGCACTTAACCAAGACGAAGACGTACTCGACACTTGGTTCTCTTCTGCGCTGTGGACATTCTCAACTTTAGGTTGGACTGGCGATGCCAAGAAAGATGCGGAAAACTATTTCCTCAATACCTTCCACCCAACGGATGTATTGGTGACTGGTTTTGACATCATCTTCTTCTGGGTTGCTCGTATGATTATGTTTACGATGCACTTCATGAAGAATGAAGATGGTACGCCACAAGTTCCGTTTAAAACGGTATACGTTCACGGTTTAGTCCGTGATGGCGAAGGTCAAAAAATGTCGAAATCTAAGGGCAACGTACTTGACCCATTAGATTTGATTGACGGTGTTGACCTTGAGACTTTGGTACAAAAACGTACTACAGGTCTGATGAACCCGAAACAAGCGGCGAAGATTGAAAAATCAACCCGTAAAGAATTCCCAGAAGGTATTCAAGCTTACGGTACGGATGCGGTTCGTTTCACGTTCTGTGCACTTGCGAACACGGGTCGTGACATTAAGTTCGACATGAAACGTGTTGAAGGCTACCGTAACTTTGCCAACAAGATCTGGAACGCAACCCGTTTCGTGATGATGAACTGTGAAGAGCAACTGATTGGTACTGAAGTTCGTCAAGACCTTTGGGAATTGCCTGAACAGTGGATCGTAAGCCGTTTGCAAAAAGCTGAAGCTGCGGTGCAACAAGCTTTCGCAACTTATCGTTTAGACTTGGCTGCACAAGCAATTTACGAGTTCATTTGGAATGAATACTGTGACTGGTATGTCGAACTGACCAAACCTGTTCTAAATGATGAAAATGTGGCTGAGGAACGTAAAGCTGAAGTTCGTCGTATACTTCTTGCAGTAATGGAAGCGTCTTTACGTCTTGCACACCCAATCATGCCGTATTTGACTGAAGAAATTTGGCAAACACTTGCACCGAAACTTGGTATTTCTGGCGAAACTATTATGCTGGCGCAGTACCCTGTTGCTAACCCTGAGCGTGTAAACGAACAGGCTGAAGCCGATATGCAATGGCTTCAAGGTTTGATTGGTGCAGTACGTAACATTCGTGGTGAAATGGGCTTAGGTAATGCACGTTTATTGCCTGTATTGCTACAAAACACCACCGATGCTGAGAAAGCGCAGATCACCCGTATTGAAGCGTTGTTTAAAGCTTTGGCAAAAGTTGAAAGCATTACGTTCTTGGCTGATGCTGAACAACCGCCATTGTCTTCTTCTTCTGTTGTGGGTCACGTGTCTGTCTTTGTTCCAATGAAGGGTTTAATTGACCCGAAAGCGGAATTGGGGCGTTTGCAAAAAGACTTAGACAAGGTTCAAAAGCAGCATGACCAAATTGCCACTAAACTAGGCAATGAAGGTTTTGTGGCGAAAGCACCTGCTGCGGTAGTTGAAGGTGAAAAAGCGAAATTGGCTGAGTTTGCTGACCAATTAGCGAAGATTAAAGCGAATATGGAGCAAATTGCGGCGCTTTAATGCTGTAATTCGATTCAAAAAAATCCCCTCTTAGTGAGGGGATTTTGATATAATACATTTATAAGATTTTACTATTCAATTGGTACGTAAATATAATCTCTAAATATTACACTACCACTAGTATCCTTTACTTCACACTTAATATAGTGTAAACCTTTGAAATTACAATCTCGTTGGAACTCTCCAACTTTAAAAAAAGTTGAAATACTTTGAGCTTGTCCAACATCAATATCATTATCGTCTATTTCTTCTTGAAGATACGTTTTTAAAATCTCTTCATCATTAAATCCTGAATGATTTTTCTTATAGAAAATAACTTTATATCTCTGAAGTAATCTAATATTTTCACTACTTAATATAGCTTTAATCTTTGAATCTTTTCTAATTACTCTAGAATTAGAATAATAATTTTCAATATTTCCGTTAGGATTTGTTACTTCTGCTTTTAATTTAAAATTATTATTAGGTATTACTTTTTCATCAGCATTAACATTTACTGATATCATTTGTTTTAAATCAAGTGGCAATGGCAATCCTAATATATATTTATGTGTTTTTAACGATCTCATAATATAATTCAAATCAGTACCGTCAGCTTTCTTATAATTAGGATAAATAAACTCTTTTTCAATAGTTTCTCCATTCCTAATTACTGTTTTAATCTTACAGAAATCGTTCGGAAAGTTAAAAAACTCTAATAATCCTTGTCCCATCATAATTTGATTTTTGCTCGCTAAACTCTGTAATTTAGCCGCAAGATCAACAGGTAATCCAGTAGGGGAAATCTCTCCAATTTGACCAAAGCCATAGTTACCCCATAAAACTTCATCATCATTACCGAAATTACAACCAACTCGAAAACCGAAATCTAGAACATTAAAATCACTTTTTTGTTCTTGAAGCCATGGCTTAATTGTATGCTCTAATACTACTGTAAGCATGGCAGCAGCATTCAAGCAGTCCAAAATCGATTGAGGTCTATCAATCTCTGATGACCCAAAAAAACCTAATACTGCATCACCCATAATTCGATGTACGCACCCATCAAAGGCATGAATAACTTCAATACAACTCTTAATTACAGCATTCTTAAACTTATATATAAATTCTAGATCATCAGGATATTTCAATGACAAACTTGTTGAACCTTTAATATCAACAAATATTGTTGTAATAAAGTGGTTCATCTGACCACCATGTATTAGCTCGCTAAAATCTTGATGGTCAGCAATCCCTCTTGTATTTATAGTGTTAGAACGGCCAAATGCCTCTCTAATTTGTGATTGTAACTGATATTGCTGAGGCTCGTTAATTGTCAAAACTAGCCCTTCATTACTTTCACTCAGCCTGCCTGTACTCTTATACTGTGAATCTAAGCCAATAGCTGATTCACCTTTGATAGAGTCCAGAATTAGGGCTTTCTTCTTAATCCCTTGATTTACATAGTTATCAAAATCATTTTTTGAAAATTTAAAACTCATCTTTTAGACTCTAATATTATTTAATTGATCTTAGATATACACGTTAACAAAAGAATGAATATGCTTATTACAACTGCACTTATCAACCAAGGTTGAATTTTTTGATAATCATCAAATTTTTTTTCGGTAACACTCGCCATTATATAAACTTGATTAATTAGATCATCTAAATGACTCTGTTCATCTTTTGCCTCAACCTTGTCTTTGATGCTTTGTAAATCTTTGAATTTTGCCACGTCACTATAAAAAATAGTTGAAAGTTCATCTACATTAATTTTCACATCACTATTACTATCACTTTTGCTTCTTTTCCTGTTTGGTTGTATTACATTCATACAATGCATATACCACTCACCGCAGCAGTATAAAAAAACCCCATATAAAACTATAATCATACAGCCTAAAATATCCATGTTAGTAAAGGTAATTCCCCAACCAACCAGAGCAGTTATAGCAACTAAAATACTTGATAAGAATGTTATTTGGTTTGAAGCCTTCGTATTAGCAAGTTGTACATAAAGGTCATATCTCGCTAATACTTTAAAGTAAAATTCAATTTTATCCATCGCCCACCCCAACTTAGTTATCATATAAATTTGAACACATTTCAATTAAAAAAAGGTTTTAGTATTCAAAAACTTAAATAAATTTCTCACGCCTTTTAATTTAGCATAATTATAAGTCAATCTCCTAAAATAATGGATATGAATTAATATTTAAAATCACATACTGACGACGAAATTTAAGATTCATAAAACGCTTGACGCGAAGTATTTGCCACATGAGGTGTTCTGCATCAGTAGCGGTGTGGCGCATGGATTTGGCGAAGGCAAATAATCAGCAGGTTAAAAAAAAGCATCGTCAAAATGACGATGCTTGGAATGACAATCAATGCTAAAAATTACTCAAATGACCAACTAAATGCTCTGCTTTTCAGTAAAATTTTTAAGTAATCAAAATCCTTATAATCATTTAAACGCTTTTCATCTCTTAACAGTTTTGCTTGAATATCTGCTAAATCGCGTTGATATTTTTTTGTCAAATCAACAGGTTTAAAACGCTGTTTGTAAAAACCAGAGCTTTCCCAATCAAATGAGTAAATAATGTGATCTAACTCAATTTGCAATTGCTCAATTTGATCTTCTAGCAATAGATTATAAGATTTCAAATGTTCATTTGCGATTTTAACTGCTTGTTTTTGATCACCTTGTTCTGTATAAGCACGTAACTTTAACATCGTAAGTAAATCTTTTTCTTCAAGTGCAGTATTTGCTTGCTGCAAAAGCTCAGTTTTCTCTATACGTTTTTGCTCATCTCGTTCACGGTCAGGATGGATCACAGAGGCAATTTTTAAATAAATGCTTTTTAATGACTGCCCTGCCATTTTTTTTGCATCTTCAAGTTGCATTTGCTTCTTTAAAATTTTCTTTTTTTCTTTTTCTGCAAACTTTTGATATGCCTCACGTTCATGATCATTAAGTTGATTTTGAATGAAATCAGCTTCCTCTCGATCAAACTTTTCTTTTACTTTTTGCATAAACTCTTCAAGATTTTCGAGATCAAAATCAAAGTCAATCCAGTCCTCAGACACACCTAATTGATCTGCAAAAATTTCTTTCATCACTTGTTTTTGCATCATTTCATCAACATCATGCTCTGAATGAAAATCATCTTCTGTATTCTCTACTTGTGAGGTAAGCAAATGATCACGGTCTTCTAAAATTTTATAAAATTGAGCAATGACGATGGTCAATGCATGTTGCTCTTCAGACAGATTGGGATTATCTAACAGTTGACTCACTAAAATTGAGATTTTTTCATCTAAACGCTCTAAATGGGTTTTAGCAAATTTATGCGATTGTTTATATTGCCAAAGTACCTCTAGTTGACTAAATAAAACTTGGTGCCATTGGACATATAATGGCAAGAGTTCAACACTTGCATCCTGTTGTACTTTTTGTTGTGCTTGTTGCCACTCAACCAAAGAGAGTTGTAATTTCTCAATTTTTTGAATCTGACGATTAAACTTTTTTTGTTGTGGGGATAAATTTTCAGTTTCTTGATACAAACTTAAATCTAAAATGCTCATGACTTTATTTCAATACAAATGCGATTTGACTCAATATTTTAACAGAAAGCATGCCTACGACTATTTGTTTAAAAAGTAAAATCTTATCTCATAGAACCCCATGCTCCATCAAGATCTTCATCCCACTCACCTTTTTCATATGCTTTAAACGTTCCTTTTCCCACTTCAACTGCTGTTTTAACTCGGTAGCATCCTGATCTATGACCTTATACACATCACTCATTTTGAGCTGTTTGGTATTGATATGACTACTCAAGTGAAAAGACGCAAAGATCTCATCTAATTGACCTTGTAAACTCTGACTCTGCGCTTCCAAAGCCAACTGATAAAACTTCACTTGCTCCGAGCTTAAAGCTTTTGAGCTTAGGCTTTTATTGATCTCTAGCTGTAACTGAAGCTTCAATAAATAAAATAAATCCTGCGCTGCATAAGCTTCATTGACCTTCTGCAAAAGTTCGGTCTTCTTCAACTTCTTCGCTTCATCAGGCTCACGGTCAGGATGAATCATCGCAGTAATTTTTAAATATACGGTTTTCAACGACTGCCCTGTCATTTTGGCGGCTTGCTCACGCTTTTCTTGTTGTTTTAACAGCTTGGCACGTTCTCGCTCTGCTTCATATTGGGCAGAATTATGTTCATAATTTTCCCAGTCCAGATCCACGTTTTGTTCTACCGTTTCAGCATCCTCATGAATTTGTATTGAGTTTGCTTTGGCTTTCTTCGCGCGTATATGCTCTGCATGCTGCATATAGAAAGTATCAATTTTCTCTACTTGCTCTTTCTGCGCTGAAGTTAGCATTTGTGATTTTTTTAGCATCTTGGCTAAAGCGGCTATTTTGGTGTCAATCTGCGCCAGATCAACTTTGCTAAAGCCATCGCTGGCTAAGTGATTCCACAGAGTATCGAGCTGTACAAATAACACCGTATGTAACTCGCTATACACAGGTAAAAGCTTACTGCGTGTATAGTTTTGAATGTCGGCTTGCGCATTTTGCCATGCTGCCAGTTCTTGTTTTTGCTGTTCAATACGCTCAATCAAACGATTTAATTTTTTCTGCTGCGGACTGAGTTGAGCCTCTGGCTGAGCCCTCGTTTTTAATGCTGAAGACATAATCCATCCAACCCAGTACGAAAGTGAAATTATAGCGCGATCTGAGTGCACAAGCTGCGCTACTCTCTTTGAGCCAAGTTTAAAAATCTGAGTGATTCAAATTTTGAGTGAAAAAAAGCCCATCATTCGATGAGCCTTTTATTGAGTGAAATAGCTTTACCAATAGTTTTCGACCGCGATATTTCCTTCACCACGGCGGTTCATGGTCAGACCACGTGCTTTCAGGGCTTCTTTGGTGTCTTCAACCATTTGCGGGTTACCACACAGCATCACATGGCTGGTTTCTGGGTTGAGACTCAAACCGACTGCTTTTTCAAGCTCACCATTTTCAATCAGTACAGGTAAGCGGTCATGCAGTGGCGCATGCGGATCACGGGTAATAATCGGCACAAATTTAAAGCCTGTATGCCCTTCACCAAAAGTCTCTGCAATTTCTTGAATACGTGTTGCATACGCCAATTCAGAGGCTGTACGTACACTATAAACCAGTGTAATCCTCTCGTACTTCAACCACGTCTCAAAGTCTTGCAACATCGAAATAAAAGGTGCAAGCCCTGTCCCTGTGCCCAGTAACCATAAGTCTTTTGGTAACGGCAACTGATAACGCGCCAAAGTCAAAAAGCCGTACGGGATCTTTTCAAGGTAGATCTCATCATCGACTTTTAAGTGTTGTAAATTCGAAGTAAATGCACCTTCAGGCACCACAATCGAGAAAAACTCTAAAGTTTCATCAAAGGGAGAGGACACCACCGAATACGCTCGAACCACCAATTCATCACCCACTTTGATGCCAATACGGGCAAACTGTCCTGCAGTAAACTTAAAATGTGCAGGTCGCGTCATGGTGAAGCTAAAAAGTGTATTGGTCCAACGGTGTACGGATAAAACCTTTTCTAGGCTAAATTTTTCAATTGACATGATTTCAGCGTGGCATCAAAGACGTTGCTCATGTTAGCATGACCACATAATTTGTTAATATTTTTTAAATGTTAAGGCTATATTCATGCGCATGACTTTACGCCAGTTGGCGGTTTTTGTAGCAGTTGCTCAAGAAGGCACAGTAACCAAAGCCAGTGATGCGGTTCGACTCACCCAGAGTGCTGCGAGTATGGCTTTAGCAGATCTAGAGGACGGTTTAGGGGCTCCACTGTTTGACCGTTTAGGTAAGCGTCTTCAACTCAATGATCTGGGTCGTTTCCTGCTGCCACAAGCTTTAGAAATTTTGGGTCGCTGTGATGCTTTCGAGCAAGCTGCTAAAGGTGAGTTACAAAGCATTGATTTACGTTTGGGTGCAACCCTGACCATCAGTGACTACCTCATGCCTGACCTGATGGCTGACTTCTTACAAATTCAGCCTCAAGCCCATTTACAGCTACAAGTCGGTAACACCCGTCAAATGATTGAGGCGGTGAATCAGTTCCAACTGGATTTGGCCTTGATTGAAGGCTCTTGTCACTTGCCGCAACTGCAATGCATTCACTGGCGTGACGATGAATTGGCGGTCTGCTGTGCACCAGAACATCCGTTGGCACAGTTAAATCGTACATTAACGCCTGAAGACTTTAAATCAGTCGAATGGATCTTGCGTGAAGAAGGTTCAGGTACGCGTGAAGTGTTTGATAATGCTATTTTAAAAGACTTGCCTGATGCCAATATCCGTCTGACCTTGGGTCATAATGAAGCGATTTTAAAAATCGTGGCCGGTGGTTTAGGAATGTCATGTATTTCAAAACTGGCAACAGAGCCTTTGCGCGAAAAAGGCCAGTTGGTGGTGCTTGATACGCCATTCTGGTCTCTAACGCGTCCACTGTTCATGTTGGTACATCGTCAAAAATACCAAGGCCCAGGACTCAAAGCCTTTATGAAGTTTTGCGAAAAATAAGTAAGCAAAAAGCACCCGAGGGTGCTTTTTTATTTCCCAAATTGGCGCTCACATGGCTCACCATCATTATTCCCATCCATTTGGGTATTTGGACAGTTCCTTAAAAAATAAAGCGCTTCCTCATAGGAACGCATTTGGGAGCAATGGGTTCGTCCATCGCATTTAAACTGCCCTGTGCTGACAGGTAAGCGACCATTTTGTTTATCAATACTTTCCGTCACGCGTTCAGAACGGGGTTGATTGGTCTGATGCAGACCTGCATCTAAATTACGCTTCCCTTGCTCAGATAGGATTTGATCGGGCAACTTTCCTAAAGCTTTACGCTGTTCTTCTACAATCTGTTGTTGCTCGAACATCAACTGCTCAGCTTTACGCTGTTTTTCTGCACTATAACTTTGATATTTCCCATAGGTCAAAAAGCCCAATACCGCGACGATAATGATCCCAATCACGGTGATGATGGTACTTTTATGCCCTGCCTCATGGTACCTTGGTGAGGCTTGGGTACGCGTTTTTTTCTTATTTGATGGTGTCGTTGCTTTGCTTTCTGAGGTCAGACCAAGCCGCTGGATATTGCCAGCCTTAAACTTGCCTTGGTCTTCTACAATCATAAACTGAAGCACTTCACCAAGCTTGGGTTCAATGTTGTTCTGTGGCAAATCTTTGATATGAAAAAACACATCATCAATATCCCCTTCCACCTCAATGAAACCAAAACCACGTGAGGTACTAAAGCTTTTGATTTTCCCTTTCAGAAACATAATCTGCTCTATTCAATTGTATTTTTCGTATTGTAATCAATAAAAAAGAGGCTAAAAAGCCTCTTTGCTTCAAAATGCAAAGATTAATCACTTTGCACGATTGAACTCTGAATCAACGCTGACTTAGCGTCTAAAATTAGACAATAAGTCTGTGGTGATCGATTTATTATGGCTTGAGACTTTCGACTTCTTGGCTTTGGCAGAGTTGTCTTCAACCCGCTCAATTTTAATTGCTTTATAGCGATCGCCATTTTCAACCACATTAAACTTCACGCGTTCATTGCGTTTCGGCTCACCTGAGTCTGCAGGAAAATCCGAGATATGAAAAAATACGTCGCCTTCAGGTGAGGAAATAAAGCCAAAACCTTTGTCAGCGTTATATTGCTTAACTTTTCCTTGATATTGCTCGGCCTTCATAAACAGATCCTAATATGTACACGCTTTGTTGTAGTATATAAAAAAGAGGCTATAAAAGCCTCTTTTTGCTGGGGCTCAATCTTAATCTTTTTGAACTGAACCAAAGATTTTGTCGCCCGCATCGCCTAGACCCGGCACGATATAACCATTGGCATTTAAGCCTTGGTCAATTGAAGCCGTGAAAATAGTGACATCTGGGTGCGCATCCAAAACACGTTTAATACCTTCAGGCGCCGCAACCAACACCATCACACGGATGTCTTTACAGCCACTTGCTTTCAATACATCAATCGCAGCAACCAATGAAGAACCTGTGGCAAGCATTGGATCGATGATCATCGCTAAACGGTTTTGTACATCTGGAACTAATTTTTTGTAATAAGTACGTGCTTCAAGCGTTTCTTCATCACGCTCTAAACCCAGTACAGACACTTTTGCACTTGGAATCAGGTTTAAGAAACCATCTAACATGCCAATACCCGCACGTAAAATTGGCACAACCGTGATTTTTTTACCCACAATGCGATCTACCGTTACTTTACCATTCCAACCATCAATTTCATGGTCGCAAACAGGTAAATCTTTGGTCGCTTCATAGGTCAACAGCATGGTCACTTCTTGAGCCAGCTCACGGAAGTTTTTAGTGCTGATATCGGCACGACGAAGAAGACCAAGCTTATGACGAATCAGTGGATGACGAATTTCATGGATAGCCACGGGAGAGCACCTAAAAGGTAAAATAAAATTCCTTACATTATAAAGCTTTTTATCGTGCGATAAAAACAAAAAAGCCCCCAATTGATGGAGGCTTTTTTGTTAAAACGAAACGTTTTTAAAAATTAGTGCTGTTGAGAAAGCATAAAGTGGATTGGAGATAGAATCTCTGACTGAAGTGCTAACTTGATAATTGGATCTGGATAGATACCAATCACAAGCACTGCTGCCGCAGCTAAAAGCACCATAATACCACCCACTTTTTGACCCCAATGATCTACAGCATCTACACGAGGTGCATCTGGTGGTGTCATGTACATAACAACCATCACACGGAGGTAGTAGTACAGACCAATACCAGAACCAACGATGATCATCGCAGCAAGGAACCAGTGCTGAGTCGTTACCGCAGCCATGACCACAAGGAACTTACCAATGAAGCCCGCTGTCAAAGGAATACCCGCAAGCGATAGCATCATCACCGTTAACACCGCTGTCAACACTGGACGACGCCAGAATAGACCACGGTAGTCCGCTAGACTTTCTGCTTCGTCTACGTTGTTGTATGGGCTAGACATCAATGCAACCGCGCCGAACGCACCAATCGTAGTTAACACATAAGTGATCACATAGACCGATACGTTACCAAGGCTTGCATAAGTCATGCTGATTAAACCAATCAACAAGTAACCAAAGTGTGCAATTGAAGAGTATGCCAAGATACGTTTCAAGTTCACTTGTTTCACTGCAAGGAAGTTACCCACCAAGATCGATAATACCGCAATCACGGTTAAGATCGTCACGATTGAGTCAACAAGGATCGCACCTGAGGTAAGGATGTAACGTACAAACAGACCAATTGTCGCTACTTTTGCAGCTGTAGCAAGGAATGTTGCGATCGGAGTTGGTGCACCTGCATAAACGTCTGGTGTCCATTTATGGAATGGCGCTAAAGACAGTTTGAATGCCACAGCAAAAACGATCAGGCCTAAACCTAAAAGTACCATTGGCTGTTGGATGTTTTGCATTAACGCTTGAACATTGTCATAGAACGACATTGAACCTGTGTACGCGTAAATATAAGCCATACCCATCAACAACATTGCCGAAGCTGTTGCTGAAAGCACCAAGTACTTCACACCCGCTTCTAAAGACTTAGAGCGTTGGTGTGTATATGCCAATAAGCCATATACAGGAATCGACATCAACTCAAGGCTAATGAAAAACGATGCATAGTGAGAACTTGCCACCATTAACATTGCACCAGTCACTGATGACAACATTAAGATATACAGTTCTTCACGATTATCTTTATAGCTTTCAATATAAGCATGCGACAGAGTACAGCATGCCAAAGCAGCAATTAGAATAATCACTTGGTACAGCAAGGTGAACGCATCCACCATGAACATACCCATCACGTTCGCAGGTTTAAAAGCACCACCGAACATTGTGAAAAGTACATATGCTGCCGCAAGGTTTAAACCCACCACTGATGCTGTCGCAATTAAGTTATGGTTACGCTTAATTGCAGTAAGAATCATCACGACGATCGTTGTTAAAGCAACGATCATCACAGGAGCTAAAGGCATAAGCTCAGAAAATGACATTGTGAAGTTCATGACTTATTGCATCTCCACATTTTCGAGTTGAACAGTTGCTTGACTCGCAACGTCAACTACTTCTTGTACAGGAATGTAGCTGTTCGCTAACCACGCCATGCTTGAATTTGAAATATCAAGGAAGCTTTGTGGGTACAGACCAAGCCATAACAGACCGAAAGCACAGATTAACAAGATCACTACTTCACGCGCATTTAAGTCTTTCAATGGGTTGTTGTAGTGCTGCTGTTGTTCTTCGTTTGGCGTACCAAACAACGCTTTGTGGATCAGAATCAAGCCATAAAGACCTGCAAATACTAAGCTTACTGCTGCAAGAATAGTAAACACTGGGAATTTTGCATAAGAACCCATCAAGATCAGGAACTCACCAATGAAGTTACCTAGACCCGGAATACCTACAAGCGCCGCCACGAAGAACATGAGGAAGAATGCAAGATATGGGAACTGACCACGCATACCGCCCATCAAACGCATATCACGTGTATGAACACGCTCGTACACTTGACCACACATAATGAACAATGCAGCAGATGACAAGCCATGTGCCAACATCATGATCATCAAACCTTGGAAGGTTAAGATGTTACCTGCGTAAATCGCAAGTAAAACAAAGCCCATGTGTGAAATTGACGTGTACGCAAGTAAACGTTTCATATCGGTTTGCTGGAAAGCACACCAAGCACCGTAGAAGATACCGATTAAACCGAAAATGATCGCGATGTCTGCAAACTGTGCAGAAGCCGCTGGGAAGAATGGAATCACAAAACGTAGTAAACCATATGCAGCGGTCTTAATTAAAATACCTGCAAGGTCAACCGAACCTGCTGTAGGTGCTTGTGCATGCGCATCTGGTAACCAGCCGTGTAATGGGAAAACTGGAAGTTTTACCGCAAAACCGACAAATAAACACAGCATGAATGCATAAGCAACGGTAGGTAATTCTTTGTCTAAAGTGTTGGCTACAGCTAATAAGTAGTTGTAATCAAAACCGATCATACCTGTCATCATGTAACCATAAACCACGAGGCCTAGGATACCGATCAACATAATAAGACCAGCGACTTGCGTATAGATAAAGAATTTGGTTGCAGCGTAAACACGTGATTTACCTTCTGCCCCTTTATGACCCCAAAGCGCGATCAAGAAGTAGATAGGTACAAGCATCATCTCCCAGAAGAAGAAGAACAAGAACATGTCAATCGCTAAGAATACACCGATCACACCACCCAAAGACCATAAAAGGTTTAAGTGGAAGAAACCAACATTCTTTTGAATTTCACCCCAAGAACAGCCGACAGCCAACACACCTAAAAGTGCCGTTAAGCCCACCATTAATAGAGATAGGCCATCCACCGCTAAATGGATGTTAATGCCTAAAGTTTGAATCCATGGCAACATGAATTCAGCAGACCACGATGGCACTTTCGCACCAAGTTCGTAGTTAAATGTACCTGTCTGCCACAGCGCAACGGTTAAGCCCAAAGTAATGAGCATACCCACTAACGCGATATAACGCGGCAGTTTGTCGTCGAGTTTGTCGACTAACCAACAAATAAAACCAGCAATGAACGGAACTAAGATCAGCGCGGGTAGAATCCAGTTGTTTGTGATTTCCATCTTATTTCCCCACGATCTGAGTTACGATCAAGACCATTAGCAATACAAAGATACCTAATGCCATACTTGATGCGTAATCACGCAATGAACCCGTTTGACGTGAACTTGTGAAACTATGACCACCTTTTACAAGTGCAGGCAAGACTAACCACAAACGATCAATTGGATCACGACCTAAAATCTTCGCAATAAGCAAATATGGTTTCACAAAAACGATGTCATAAAGCGCATCGAAGCCCAGTGCATTACGGCAAATGTTTGCAAGACCTGCACCCAATGACGTTTTAGCAAAGCCTTTCACTGCGCTATAAGCAAACGCAAACAAGACCACACCAATCACTAAACCAACCAATGCAATACCCACAGCGGTATATTCTGCGCTGTGCATACCATGTTCTAAAGCTTCAGGAATCACAAATGCTGGAATTTTTGCTGCATTTAAAATGCTTTCCACTGGTGCTTTAAGTGCCGCACCGACGAAAGTTGAAAGTACAGCAAGAATCGCCAAAGGCCCCCAGAAGGTAATGCCTTTAATCGCATGATACGGTGTATTTTCTTTACCAAAGAACACAACCCAAATCAGACGGAATGTGTAAATCGACGTTAAGAAAGCACCGGCTACACCCACCCAGTACAATGAGTTATACACTGCGATTGATTCGCCTTGTACCCAAACTGCACCCAAGATCGCATCTTTCGAGAAGAAGCCGACTGTAATGAATGGAATCGCTGCCAATGCACCGCCACCAATGGCGAAACAAGCAAATAGGAATTTGTTCTTGTAGAACAAACCGCCCATCTTGAAGATGTTTTGTTCGTGGTGGTAAGCCAAAATCACTGCACCTGAAGACAAGAACAATAATGCCTTGAAGAATGCGTGAGTCAGCATGTGGAACAAGCCTGCTTGATAAGCTTCAGCACCCACAGCCATAAACATATAACCCAGCTGACTCATCGTTGAGTAAGCCAAAATACGTTTGATGTCGGTTTGAACCAATGCAGCAAAACCAGCCACTAACAGCGTTACCGCACCTGTAATTGAGATAAACATCATCACTTCAGGTGCCATTTCAAAGACGGTGTACATACGGCAGCACAGGTAAACACCTGCGGTTACCATCGTTGCAGCGTGGATCAATGCGGATACAGGTGTAGGACCTGCCATTGCATCGGCCAACCATGTTTGTAATGGGATCTGTGCAGATTTACCTGCTGCACCCAAGAACAACATGAGTGCTGTCCAAATGGTTAAAGATGAACTTTGTGTCATCACTGTTGGTGCAGCTGCAACCACTTCAGCAATGTTTAAAGTACCGAACTGTTGGTAAATTAAGAACAAAGCGATCAATAAGAAAACGTCACCGACACGTGTTACGGTAAATGCTTTAATTGCTGCAAAACCATTTGCAGGGTTTTGATAGTAGTAACCAATCAGCAAGTAAGAGCATAGACCTACGCCTTCCCAACCTAAGAACAATAACGCTAAGTTATCACCCAATACGAGCAGCAACATGCTGGCAACGAACAGGTTGAAATAAGAGAAGAAACGCGCGAAGTCTTCTTCACCACGCATGTACCATGATGCAAAGATGTGAATCAGGAAACCCACACCCGTCACCATACCCATCATGAGCAGTGATAAACCGTCAAGATGTAAGCTAATGCCTGGGCTTAGGTTACCTACATTGAACCATGTCCAAAGATGTTGAACATAAGTCACTTTGCCATTATTAACAAAGTCTAGACCAGCGATCAAAGCAACCAATGCAGAAAGGCCAACCGCTCCCACACCAATAATGGCAGCGACATTTTCAGGAAGCTTGTTGCGACCTGCCGCTAAAAGGACAAAACCAATGAGCGGGAATAATACTGTTAAATATAAAAAACTCATCCGCGCATCTCACTAGCAGCATCCACATCCAAGTGATGGAAGCGATGGTAGAACTGAAGGACGATCGCAAGACCAATACAAGCCTCTGCCGCAGCAAGCGTTAAGATCAGAATAAACATGATTTGTCCGTCTGGTTGTACCCATGCACTACCAGCCAAAACAAACGCAAGCGCAGCTGCGTTCATCATGATTTCAAGACTCATTAACATAAATAATAGATTGCGTCGCACCATCACACCGTAAAAACCCAGTGCAAAAAGAATGGTTGCAACAATCAAACCATGTTCTAAAGGGATGTTGCCCATTATTGTTTGTCCTCTTCTGCACCTGGTTCACGTTTGCCAAGATGGAATGCTGCAACCAACGCAGCAAGCAATAACATGGCAGCAACTTCAACCAATAATAAATAGTGAGTAAAGAGTGCTTGGCCAACGACTTTTGGACCCACAACTTCAGTACCCATAACAGGCCCAGCCGCTGTGTAGTCAGAGCCGAGCATCCACACCAACACCAAGCCCATTAAGAAGCTCATGAGTGCTGGATATGCCCAAGCAGACGATGTTAACCATTTACGTTCTTGTTCAACGGTGTGTTGACCAAGGTTTAACATCATCACTACGAATACGAATAACACCATGATCGCGCCTGCATAGACGATGATCTCAAGCGCACCAGCAAATGGCGCACCCACGATCATAAACATACCTGCAACCGCAAGAAGTGACACGATCAAGCTTAATAAAGCGTGTACAGGATTCGCGTTGGTCACAACACGAATCGTAGAAACAATGGCCACAAGTGCCATCAAATAAAATGGCCACATCATGGTAATAAGCTCCGTACATCAACTGGTGCGCTTTCACGCTGCGCTTGACCTTTGTCTTTTCCAGTTACAGCCATACCTGTTACACGGTAGAAGTTGTAGTCTGGGTATTTACCAGGACCTGAAATGAGTAAGTTTTCTTTCTCATATACCAAGTCTTGACGAACGTATTCACCCAACTCGAAATCTGGAGTCATTTGAATTGCAGTCGTCGGACATGCTTCTTCACACATACCGCAGAAAATACAACGTGAGAAGTTGATACGGAAAAACTCCGGATACCAACGACCATCTTCTTTTTCTGCTTTTTGTAGTGAAATACAGCCAACAGGACATGCAACTGCACATAAGTTACACGCAACACAACGTTCTTCACCATCTGGGTCACGTGTTAACACGATACGACCACGGAAACGTGGTGGAACAATTTGTTCGGCTGGCACTTCTGGGTAAAGAATGGTGTCACGTTTACGTGTCACGTGTGAGAAAACCATCCACAGTGAACGTACGATTGACCCGAACCCAGCTAGAATTTTATACATTTTATTCTCCCTGCCCTTACCACAGAATCACTGCGCCAGTAACTAATAAGTTAACTAACGCTAATGGTAAGCAAATCTTCCAACCAAAGTTCATCACTTGGTCATAACGCGGACGCATAAGTGAACCACGAGCCAAGACAAACATCATCACAAAGAATGCTGTTTTGATAATGAACCAGAATACTGGTGGAATGAACGGAATATCGATGTTAAATGGCGCTAACCAACCACCGAAGAATAGCGTTACGATCAATGCAGAGATCAGAACTACGTTGACGTATTCCGCAACGAAGAACATCCCCCATTTCATACCGCCGTACTCGACGTGGTAACCTTCCGCCAATTCTTGTTCTGCTTCTGGTTGGTCAAATGGGTGACGGTGAGTTACCGCAACACCTGCAACCACGAAGATTAGGAAACCTAAGAACTGTGGGATGACAAACCATACATCTTTTTGTGCTTCTACAATTTCACGCATGTTGAATGAGCCTGCAATTGCAACCACACCCATCAATGAAATACCCAAGAACACTTCATACGAAATGGTTTGAGCTGCAGAACGTAGACCACCAAGCAATGCATATTTGTTGTTTGATGACCAACCACCAAACAATACGGCATAGACTGCAATACCTGCCATTGCCATAAAGAACAATAGACCGATGCTCATGTCTGCAACACCTAAGTATGGTGATACAGGAATAACCATGAACGACATCACCGCTGTTGCCATGGCAACAGCAGGAGCTAAACGGAAAGTCAATTTGTCAGCAAACTTTGGTGTCCAGTCTTCTTTGAACATGATTTTCAACATGTCGGCAACGATCTGGAACATCCCCCCAGGACCTACACGGTTCGGACCATAACGGTCTTGCCATAAGCCCAGTAAACGACGCTCAATAAAAGACATCAACGCAGCGATGAGTACTACAACGAGTAAAATCACAATCGCTTGAATGACTGAGTAGGCAATTGGCCAGTTCTCAGCCCAAAGCGGCGTTTGACGGATTAATTCTTGTTGCATGAATTACGCTCCTACCGCGACTGATACAGGCTCAGCAAGTGAAACCGTAGGTGCAAGACCAACTGGATAACCAATATAACCTGTAGGTAAATAATCAATCACTTGAACTGGAAGTACGATCGAAGTCTCACCTGATTTCACAGTGATTTTTTGACCATCTTGAACGTTCAAACGAGTTGCATCTTGCTCACCCACTGCAAAGACCGCTTCAGGAATACGCGATTCCATAGCAGGTGTTTTCACAGTAAATTCACCAGAAGCAAAAATGTGATGCATTGGCACTAAACGGAAGCTTTCAGGGTTTGCAACCACAACCGCTGGAGCAACGAAAGTACGTGCTGGACGCTTCGCTAAACGATCGAATAAACGCACACCCGAATCACCACCTTTTAAGTGACCACCCACGTTATCTTGGAACTTATTCCAAGCTTGCGGTGAGTTCCAACCTGCTGACCATGCAAATGGTACCAGTGGAGACGGAGTCTGGTTCCCGACATAACCTTCCATAGAGAATGTTAATGCCGAGTCGATATCTGTCGGTTGTTTCGGTTCATGCACGTTCAATGGTGCACGCATAGAGGTACGACCAGAGTAACGACGCGGTTCACGCGCAACTTTCAAACCATGGACACGGAAGCCCGCATCTGGAGCCACATCTTGAATCGCAGCAAGTGCAGGTACGTTTTTCGCAACTGACTCGATGACATCATCAAGCAAGGTCCAAGAAATCGCTTTACCCTTCACGCCAGTTTCAATGGCATGTAACCAGCGCCAAGATTCTTTGATCGCCAGTTCAGGTTTGTAGTAGCTCGGGTCATACACTTGGTAGAAACGTTGTGCACGGCCTTCTTGAGAGACAACCGTACCATCACCTTCAGCAAATGACGCAGCAGAAAGTACGATATCCGCTTTCTTCACAGTTTCAGTTTCAGAGTGATCTAGAACAATCACATCTTTACCTAAAAGTGCAGCTTCAACTTGTACCGCTGGCAAACGACGGAATAGATCATTTTCGACGATCACAACCGTGTCATAGTCTTGCGCAAATGCTTGTTCTAAGCTTTGCCCACCGAAGATTGCTAAGCCCATAGAGTTGACTTCAGGAACCGTCAAGGTTAAGCCAGCATTTCCACCAAGGTTTTGCGCAACTTGTGCAGCAGCTTCCATGATGGATGCGTCTTGTAAACTTGTACCTGAAATGATCAGTGGTTTCTTCGCCGCTTTCAGTGTATCTGCAATGTTCTGAGCAAATGCTTTCGCATCATCTGCCAGACCAAGAATTGCATCACCCTTCACAGCAGCAGCAACGGCAAAACCTAAACGAGCGATGTCGTTTGGAGAAGCAACCACTTCACCTTCGGCAACATCAGCTAAGCGTGTTTGCGTTGCAGCGAGGATGAAAATTGGTGATTTCGCATCTTGAGCAATACGTTGTAGCGGTTCTGCTAACCAGTCTTGGGTACGACGTTCCGCAGCCATTTCTTTGGCTTTGTTTTTCGCCGCTTGACGAACAGACAACGCCATACGTGGCGCAGTTTGGGTTAAGTCTTCACCCAAAATAAGCACAGCATCATAGCTTTCGATTTCACGCATACCCGGGTTATATACACCTTCGGTTTGCATGATTGATGCAGCAAGCTCAACTAGATTTTGCTCTTTTTGAGATAAACCTGTTGAATAGTTTTCTTGTCCAACCAATTCACGAAGTGCAAAGTTTGACTCTAAAGACGCACGCGGCGAGCCAATACCCAAAACTTTTTTGCCTTGGATATTTGCAATCACCGTATCTAATGCCTGATCTATAGAAACTGTAGTGACTTCAGCACCATCACGGAACTGCGGTTGACGTGGACGATCTGCACGGTTCACATAACCCGTACCAAAACGACCTTTGTCACACAAGAAGTATTGGTTTACTTCGCCGTTAAAACGGTTTTCGACACGACGAAGTTCGCCATAACGCTCACCCGGAGAAATGTTACAACCCGAAGAACAGCCTTGACATACGCTTGGCGCATACTGCATGTCCCACTTACGGTTATAACGTTCTGAGTGAGTTTTGTCGGTGAATACACCTGTAGGACATACTTCAGTTAAGTTACCCGAGAATTCAGACTCTAAAGTGCCTGACTCAGGACGACCAAAGTAAACACGTGACGCGCTTGCATACACACCAAAGTCAGTACCACCCGCATAGTCATTGTAGTAACGAACACAACGGTAACATGCGATACAGCGGTTCATTTCGTGTGAAATGAATGAGCCCAGCTCTTGGTTGTAGTGCGTACGTTTAGTGAAACGGTAACGACGACGGTCGTGTTGAGTCATCACGGTCATATCTTGTAAATGACAGTGCCCACCTTCTTCACAGACTGGACAGTCGTGTGGGTGATTCGTCATCAAGAACTCAACAATTGACGCACGGAAGTCTTTCGCTTCTTTGTCTTCAATCGAGATGTAGGTATTGTCAGATGCAGGCGTCATACATGACATGACTAAACGACCACGCGTATCTTCAGGATTCGCGTATTGAGTCACGGCACATTGACGGCAAGAACCGACAGAACCTAAGGATGGATGCCAACAAAAGTACGGGATATCAATACCCAAAGACAAACATGCTTGCAGCAAGTTCTCTGAGCCATTGACTTCGTACGATTTGCCATCGACATGAATTGTAGCCATAGTCGAATTCCTTAAGCTTGTTCTACGTTGCTAGTTTGCGCAGCAGCATTCACTACTTTTGCTTCAAACTCGCCACGGAAATATTTGAGTGCACCCATCAACGGTTCCATTGCACCTGGAGCATGCGCACAGAAAGTCTTACCAATCCAAAGCTTACGAGTAAGTTCTTGTAAGTGATCGATATCTTCTTTCTTACCTGTGCCATCTTCCAATGCTTTCAGTGCTTTCACCGCCCACGGTAAACCATCACGACAAGGCGTACAGAAACCACATGACTCACGTGCAAAGAATTCTTCTAAGTTACGTGTCGCTGAAACCATACATTGCGTTTCATCCACCACCATCAGCAAACACGTACCTAAACGTGAACCTGCTTTCATGATGCTCTCAGCATCCATCGGTAGATCAATGTGTTCAGCAGCCAAGAAGTCTGTAGACGCACCACCCGGTAACCATGCTTTAAGCTTCAAGCCATCACGCATACCGCCCGCATAGTCTTCAATGACTTCGCGTGCAGTTGTACCAAATGGAAGCTCCCAAAGACCTGGGAATTTCACCTTGCCAGATGCACCATAAATTTTTGTGCCTGGATCTTTCGACTTACCCGCAGATAAGCCGATATACCATTCAGGACCACGCAACATGATTGCTGGTAGGTTATTGTAGGTCTCTACGTTGTTAACAATGGTAGGACGACCCCAAGCACCTGCAACTTGTGGGAATGGTGGTTTCGTACGTGGGTTTGCACGGCGACCTTCAAGCGAGTTGATCAATGCAGTTTCTTCACCACAGATATAACGACCTGCGCCTGTGTGCACATATAGCTCAAAGCCCCAACCTGTACCTAAAATGTTTTCGCCCAAATAACCTTTGGCACGAATTTGCTCAATCGCTTCATTTAAGTACTGTGCAGCTTCAATGTACTCGCCACGAATGAAGATATAACCATGGGTTGCTTCTAGCGTATACGCTGCAATCAACATGCCTTCGATCAATTGGTGAGGAAGTTTTTCCATCAACAAACGGTCTTTAAAGGTCCCTGGTTCCATCTCATCGGCATTACAAATCAAGTAACGTGGACCTGAGTTGTCATTTGGCGCCATCAAAGACCATTTGATCCCTGCTGGGAAGCCTGCACCACCACGGCCTTTTACAGTCGCAGCTTTAATCACTTCAAGCACATCTTTCGGCGGCATGGTGATTGCTTTTTTCAGACCCGCGTAACCTTCAAGCGCTTCGTAATCATCTGCATTACGAACGTGCTCTTGTTTACTTAAACGCCAAGTTAATGGATGCGTTTCTGGGTTACCTTCGCCATAAATTGGTTTTGGTTCGGTATTCATACATACTTCTCCAACAACTGTTTCACTGAAGAAACTTCAACCAAACCGTGAGTGTCTTCATTCACCATTAAGGTTGGGCCTTTGTCACAGTTACCTAAGCAGCAAATCGGCAGCAAAGTAAAACGACCATCAGCAGTCGTTTGACCAAACTGAATGCCTAGCTCGCGCTGAAAAGCTTCTGCTAAAGTTTCCGCACCCATCAAGAAACAGGCAATCGAGTCACAAAGTAAAATGACGTTACGCCCCACGGGTTGACGGTAAATACGGTTATAGAAAGTTGCAACACCTTCCAAATCAGCAACACTGATTGTCAATAACTGAGCGATGGCGTTTAGCTGTGCGTCATCTACCCAACCATTACGGCGTTGTACACACTTCAAAGCATCCAAAGATGCTGCACGTGGGTACGGATAGTGACCAATGTGATGTTCAATTTCGTGGATTTCGTCCGCAGTCAAAATCCCTTCAACATTCACGCGTGGCTTTTTATCAGTCAAAATCATCATAATGCGTTTACCCCTTAGCGATCCACGTCAGCCATAACGACATCAATAGTCGCTAAATAAATGATCAAGTCAGACATTAAGCTGCCGTTAATCACAGAAGGCATTTGCTGTAAATGCGTGAAGGTTGGTGTACGAATACGGGTACGATAACTCATCGTTGACTTGTCTGAAGTCAAGTAGTAATTCGACGCACCTTTTACCACTTCCGCCATCACAGATGCTTCACCTGCAGGCATTACAGGACCCCAAGATACGCTTAAGAAGTGCGTAATCAAGGTTTCAATGTCTTGTAAAGTCTTGTCTTTTGGTGGTGGAACAGCCAATGGGTGATCTGCTTTGTATGCACCAGAAGGCATGTTGTCTAAACATTGCTTCACGATTTTGAGTGATTCTTCAATTTCACGGAAGTGAACAAGAACACGCGCATACGCATCGCCTTCGTACTCAAGTGGCACATCGAAGTCGTAGTTTTCATAGCCACTGTATGGGCGATATTTACGAACATCGAAATCAATACCTGTTGCACGTAGACCTGTACCAGTTACACCCCAAGCTAACGCAGATTTCGCGTCATATTGAGCTACGTTACGCGTACGACCTACAAATACAGAGTTTTTCAGCGCTGCTGTGTAGTATTCGTTCATACGCTTCGGCATCCAATCTAGGATTTCACGAATCAGATGCTGCCAGTTGTTTGGCAAGTCATGTGCTGTACCACCAATACGGAACCATGCTGGGTGCATACGATAACCCGTGATCGCTTCAATCGCGTCATAGATTTTTTGACGATCCGCAAACATGTAGAAGACTGGCGTCATACCGCCGGCATCTTGAATCGCAGTACCGATATACAATAAGTGGTTATTGATACGGAACAATTCAGACATCATGACACGGATACATTGCGCGCGGTCAGGTACAGTAATACCCGCCATTTGCTCCACACCCATCACATAAGGCATGTTTTGCGCACAACCACCTAAGTAGTCCACACGGTCGGTATAAGGAATGAATGAATGCCAAGTTTGACGTTCAGCCATCTTTTCCACACCACGGTGGTGATAGCCGATATCAGGCACACAGTCTTTCACTTCTTCACCATCTAACTGCAAGATTACACGGAAAGCACCGTGCGCAGATGGGTGGTTCGGACCTAAGTTCAAGAACATGAAGTCTTCGTCGTCATTACCGCGCTTCATACCCCAATCTTCAGGTACGAAACGAAGGTGTTCCTGTTCGTAATCCTGCTTTGCTTGGTTCTGCATATACGGCGTATATTCAGTGGCACGTGCAGAGTATTCTTTACGAAGTGGGTGACCTTCCCAATAGGTTGGCAACAAAATACGACGGAGCATTGGATGCCCTTCGAAATTGATCCCGAACATATCGTAAGCTTCACGTTCGTACCAATTGGCATTTGGCCAAATGTTGGTTGCTGTTGGAATGTTGAGATCGTTCCCATTCAACGCAACTTTAATACGAATATCCGTGTTACGCTCAAGCGATAACAAGTGATAGAACACAGTAAAGTCAGACGCAGGTAGACCATCGCGGTGAGTACGTAAACGCTCGTCTACCGCAGACAAATCGAACAACATCACGTATGGACGTGACACTGTACGCAAGAACATTAAAACTTCTTGTACACGTGCGCGCTCAACCCAGACTGTTGGAAAATCTTCAAAAGTCGTTTGCACGTAGAAGTTCTCACCAAATTTGGTTTTGAGGTCTTCTACAATTGCAAATGCTGGGCGTGAATCAACGGTAGTTGATTCTGGCATAGCAATGTCAGTTTCAGCCATTGGCTTGGCTTCCTATTTAATACAAATTCAGTCAACCTAAACGACAACTACACCCATCGGGTGCATCAATATTTGTACGTTTAAATTATTTAATTTCATCCATAGAGCGTAAGTTTTTCACCGCAATACGCTGTGCATTCTTACGGTCACGTTCTGGCATCATCTTCGGCTTATACACTGGCTTAAGATCATCACCAATCACCGCAGACAACGGACGACGCTCTAATTGAATTTGGTCTTGTAATAACATTAATGCTTGGATTAATGCTTCAGGACGTGGTGGGCAACCCGGAATGTACACATCGACAGGAATGATTTTATCCACACCTTGCACAACTGAATAAATGTCGTACATACCACCTGAGTTTGCACATGCGCCCATTGAGATAACCCATTTAGGCTCAAGCATTTGCTCGTACAAACGCTGAATTACAGGTGCCATTTTCACAAAACACGTACCTGCAACAATCATCAAGTCTGCCTGACGCGGTGAAGCACGAATAACCTCGGCACCAAAACGTGACAAGTCATGCACGCCTGTTAATGTCGTTGCATACTCTACATAGCAGCACGATGTACCAAAGTTGAACGGCCAAACTGAGTTCTTACGTCCCCAGTTTACTGCTGTATGTGCCAAGTCCTCTAAACGAGTCATGAACACATTTTTATTCACTTCTTCTTCAAGCGGATCTGTAACGATTTGACGCTCTTGAAGTGGATATTGATCAGCATCCGGATTCGCACGGGTTAATGTATATTTCATCCCGAGTTACTCCTTATCAGACGATTTAGCCGGTGACTTATCTTTCACACGACCAGATGATTGAGCTGGGATTTGACCTGTAGGGTCCATAACCAACTCTTCAATTGAATTAAAGCGTGTGATTTCTGCAAGATTCATATTTGGCGAACCAATTTTCAGTGGTATACCGGCTGATTTGCGACGATCTACAGGTGCCCAATTTAAAGCACCGACAGAAATTGCGTAAATCAAAGCAATCAATAAGTCGACAACAAAAATCACCACAGTGGTAAAACCAAACCAACCGACTTCACGAACCGATGTTGCCCATGCGTAAAGATAAAGTGCTTCTAAGTCGAAAACAACGAAGAAAATTGCAACCAAATAGAACTTTGCAGATAAGCGGATACGTGCTCCACCAGCACCTACAACACCCGACTCAAACTGCTCTTGCTTTGCACGCCCCCATGATTTACCCCCAAGGAGTAAAGGAACGGTCAGCATAAAGACGCATAAAAATGTAACGCCGATCACGAAGGCAATAATTGCCCATTCGTATGGAGTAATGGCACTCATGCGGGGATAACTCCTGGCAGGCCTATTTATTAACAAAGAATGTATGTATTGGCCTTCAAATACACCAAACACAAAATTAATCACGCCAATTGTACCTGATTTATGATTTCACTTGCTAGTTCATAAGTCTTAGTCTTTCGGATGATTTCTCTTCGTTTTTTGAGATTTTTTCGATGAAAGCCCTTTTATTTCGAAACCAATCGCTTTATCTAATAAAACACTACTATTCTATTATTTTTCCAAATTTTGACATTCAAACAAAGCCTATAAAGCATTTTTCAGCCTCATTCCAATAACAATCACACAATCAGCGGTTTAAAAAACTCAGCTCAGCAACCGCAGCATTTTGCTTATTTTAAAAGTACAAAAGTAGATTAAGTCACTCATATTTTTTGTATTTTTTTGCAAATCACTCCAATCAATTAATGCACTTGGCTTTTTCTTGTGCTATTGATATAGACAACCAACAACAAAGAATAAGGAGCACCACATGAGTCTGGAATTCACCCATAAACCTAACTATTTTTTATTTGCCCAGTTGCTTATTCGCCATGTTGAAACTTATGTTCGTAAACACCCCGATGCCAATAATGCCATCTTTGATTTACGCGACATTTATGAACTTTTTCGCCAAGACAAAGCTTCAGCCACCACCAACCTTGATGGCATTATGAATATTGTGGATGAATATAAAATTGAAACGATTAATGGTGATCAAAAGCTCATTAGCCGTTATGGCATAGATACACAAAATAACTCATTATTGATTGACTTTAATGCAGATGCGCTTGAAAGCCTAAAACAAGGTAAGCAGATTATTTCTCCCGATGCCAGCATCCAAGAATAAGTCAGCATAGAAAATAAAAAAGCACCGAAATTCGGTGCTTTTTTAATGCTTAGCTTTTTGAGTCTGTATTATCTTTAACACTATACTTCTTTTTAGACTTACTAAAGCGATGTGCCGGCCATGTCATAGTAAAACGTGCACCACCGAGGCTTGGACTCTGATCCACTTTAACGCTACCACCAAACCAATAGGCAATTCGGCTCACAATCGACAAACCTAAACCATAGCCACCCGATGCTCGAGTCCGGCTATCATCCAAACGTGCAAAGGCTTCAAAAACACGCTCTCGCTCGTCTTCTGGAATACCTGGCCCGTCATCCTCAACACAAACATAGGCCATACCGCTGTCATTAATGCCACCACTAACCAGCACCTGATGGTCGCCATAACGAACCGCATTACCAACCAAGTTCTGTACCACACGGTGTAAATAACGACGCTCAGCCTCAACCGTTAAGGTTAAAGGAGGAGCATTTAAATGAATTTCTTTCTGGGTTTTTAAGGCTTCCGTCTCAACCACCACCTGATCTAAGACTTCAAACAATACAATGTTTTCAATATCCAGTGATGGTGTGCCCTGCTCTAACTTGGCATAGGTCATGATTTCATCAATTAAGGTATTTAAAGCCTCAATATCTTTATCAATCATATCGACTTGCTGAAGACGATATTCATAATCATCTTCTTCAGCCAACATTTCCATACCAAAACGAATCCGAGCAACAGGCGTACGCAGCTCATGGGATACCGCACGCATCAGCTCACGCTGCGCCTCGATGAGTCGCTGAATATGGTCTGACATGCTGTTATAGCTATTGGCTAGACTGGCCATTTCATCCGTGCCGTCGACAGGCAAACGTAGGGTCATGTCACCCGCTTTCATACGGTTTAAACCGTAATTGACCTCACGCAGTTTACGCTGCATCGGTACAAGCAAGCCATACACCCCCAAACTCAGCACAAACAGGCTCAACAAGGTAATCCCTGCTGCGAGCTGAAACGGCATCCAGTTGAAAATAGGCACAGGCCCCAATACCAAAACCTTGCTCGGTGAACTAGGTAAAGGTGGAGACACAATAGAAATGGTGGTGCCACGCACAGAAGCACTATCACGATATAAGATCACGCTATGATCTAAACGCAAACGACCAATCTGCTCCGACTCTAAAGCCAGATTTTGTACTTCTTCAATCTGCACAGGATAAGAGAAATGTTTCTGTACTTTTTCCAAGTACTCTTCTTCTTGACCTGGGTAATACACCAAATAATCTAGGATAAAAATCGGGAGTGCTTTCATTTGCAGCTCACCAATTTTATCTACTTTAATATACAGTAAATGTTTCGGATCATCTTTTAGACCAATGATGAGGTACGCCACTTGCGTTTGTGCATCATAACGCACAGCCGCTTTACGCTCAGTGATCCGCTTTAATTCTGCACGACTCAAATCCACCTTATCAGCAGGGATCATATTAATCGGCAGTTCCAGCAAATCTGAAGCATCTGAAATCCAGTCTGCTTTTTGCTGTGCATTGGTCTGACGGGATACACCTTCACTAATAATAAAGGAAATCCCGTCCGTCAAAGACTCGCGATATTCTTGCACTCGCTGATAGTTAATAATTTGTACAAGCAAATATCCCATGAGGGCAACAATAGCGACTAACACTACCAGCCCAGCATAGATACGCAAGAATATACTGTGTTTGAACACTAAAAATGTCCCGTTTTAACGAATCAAATAAACGGCTTAAAGACCATTGGTTTCTTTTACAAATAAGTAGCCTTTACTACGTACCGTTTTAATACGTTTTGGATTTTCAGGATCATCACCAATTTTTGGACGAATACGCGAAATACGTACGTCAATTGAACGGTCTTGACCGTCATATTCGATACCACGTAAGCGCTCGAAAATGTCTTCGCGAGAAAGAATGCGACCTGCATTTGAAGCCAACAACCACAATAAGTCATATTCAGCACTGGTAAAGTCAACCAACTCACCATTTAAAGTCACTGAACGACCACCGTTATCGATCACCAGATCATCAAATTCGATACGTTGCGCAACTTCATCTTCAGGTGCTTTGTCAGTACGACGTAATAAGGCACGAATACGTGCAAGTAAAACACGGGGCTGAACTGGTTTTGCCACATAGTCATCTGCACCCATTTCTAGACCAAGCACTTGATCCATATCTTCGGTACGTGCAGTCAACATCAAAATCGGTTGATGATAATGTGGACGAACTTCACGACAGATGGTTAAACCATCTGCACCTGGAAGCATCACATCCAACACCACCATATCGGGTTGTTCTGCAATAATACGGCGAATGGCACGGTTACCATCGGGTTCTACCCCAACCTCAAGACCATTACGGATCAGGTACTCTTGAGTTAAGCGAGCTAGGCGCTCATCGTCTTCTACGATTAAAATTTTTGGTAACTTTTCTTCTTGGCTCATGGAGTGCCCCTTTATTTTGACGACTTAACGTATCCTTTAAAATCCAAGGGATACGCTCTGATATATTTTGCAATATACACACGTTTACATTGTAAACAAGATCTTGTTCACCAAACTGATACATCAAAGTAGCATTTTGTTATACATTTTTTTAGCCTCCAAATGAGCGCTTTCTCGCGTTTGCTGTATATCCAACCAAAGCAAAAGAAACGTTTCTTTACAAAATGGCGATTTTTCATACCAAGTCACTGTTTGAACAGTTTATAACTCACTCATTCGTCTGTTTTGAACTTATCCACAATGTTATCTATAAGCACTTAAACCGAGCTTTGTTATGCTATCGCCTTGTCTAATAAGGCTTAATACAAGAATCATAAAAAAGGGATCTTTTTGAGATCTTTTCGAGACCAGATCGATCAAAATATTTAATAAAATGTCAATATTGATCTACCCTGAATTTTCCCGTATCTTGTGTTCAATTAATTTTTAAACCACTAGGTCTTGTGTTTAAACCTCAAACACTGTGGCATAAAAATTGCCCAGTTCAAACGGTCCATAGACATAAAAATAGATGACAAAATGGAGCTATGCTAGCATGAGCGTATCGAATTCAACCCCTGGTCAAATTCAGGTGATTAAACGCACTGGAGATGTTGCCAGCTTTGACGCAGAAAAAATCTCTGTTGCCATTGGTAAGGCATTTTTGGCTGTTGAAGGCCAACAAAGTGCTGACTCAAGCCGCATCCACGATCGTATTTCTCAACTTACCGAGATGGTATTAAATACGTTCAGTCGCCGCCTACCTTCTGGCGGTACAATTCACATCGAAGAAATCCAAGACCAAGTTGAACTTGCGCTGATGCGTACAGGTGAACAGAAAGTTGCTCGTGCGTATGTCATCTACCGCGATCAACGTGCTGATGCTCGTAAACAAGCAGGTGAAAACCATCACCCAACCTTACAAATCACTGACGCCAATGGTCAGCTTCAACCGCTTGACATGCGTAAGCTTGAAGCGACTGTAACAAAAGCGGCTGAAGGTTTAGAAGGCATCAATGTTCAAGCGATCATCGATGAAACCATCAAAAACCTTTACAACGGTGTAAAAGCGTCAGATATCGCAACCACGATGATGATGGCAACACGTACACGTATCGAACAAGAACCAAACTATACCTACGTGACGGCTCGCCTACTTCGTGATGAATTGGTCGCGACAGGTTTAACTTTCCTTGGCTTGTCTGAAGACACAGCTGAAGGCGATGCTTTAGAAACTTTCCTGAAGAAAGGTATTGAGCTAGACCTACTTTCACCAGAACTTCTTAACTTTGACCTTGTGAAATTGGCCGCAGCGATTCAACCAGAACGCTCAAACCAATTTACGTACTTAGGTCTACAAACATTATTTGACCGTTACTTCATCCACTCAGATGGCGTGCGTTTCGAATTGCCACAATTATTCTTTATGCGTGTTTCGATGGGTCTTTCACTCAACGAAGCAAACCGTGAAGAACGTGCAATCGAGTTCTACAACTTATTGTCAAGCTTCGATTACATGGCATCTACGCCTACCCTGTTTAACTCAGGTACGCTACGTCCTCAGTTGTCGAGCTGCTACTTGACCACGATTGATGATGACCTGTATGACATTTATGGCGCTATGCGTGATAACGCAATGCTATCTAAATGGGCAGGCGGTTTAGGTAATGACTGGACGCCAGTTCGTGCCTTGAACTCATATATCAAAGGTACAAACGGTAAGTCACAAGGTGTTGTTCCATTCCTTAAAGTGGCGAACGATACTGCTGTTGCAGTAAACCAAGGTGGTAAGCGTAAAGGTGCAGTCTGTGCATACCTTGAAACTTGGCACTTGGACATCGAAGAATTCCTAGAGTTACGTAAAAACACCGGTGATGACCGTCGCCGTACGCATGACATGAACACCGCGAACTGGGTTCCTGACTTATTTATGCAACGTGTTTTTGAAGATGCTGAATGGACCCTGTTCACGCCATCTGAAACACCAGATCTACACGACTTAATGGGTGCGGAATTCGCTGAGCGTTATGCACACTATGAAGCGATTGCGAAAGAAACAAACATGTTGCACAAGAAAATCCGTGCAAAAGATTTGTGGCGCAAAATGCTGTCGATGTTGTTTGAAACAGGTCACCCGTGGATCACATTCAAAGACGTATGTAACTTACGTTCACCACAACAACACGTTGGTGTAGTTCACTCTTCTAACTTGTGTACAGAAATCACATTAAACACAAGCAAAGATGAAATTGCGGTATGTAACTTAGGTTCAATCAACCTTGTACAACACGTTCAAGGTGGTGTGTTAGATCGTGAAAAGCTTGCACGTACAGTAAAAACAGCGGTTCGTATGCTCGATAACGTAATCGACATTAACTACTACGCTGTACCTCAAGCGAAAAACTCGAACTTGAAACACCGCCCAGTGGGTATGGGTATCATGGGCTTCCAAGATGCGCTGTATGAAATGCAACTCGCTTATGGCTCTGATGCAGCAGTAGACTTTGCTGATGAATCGATGGAAGTGATCAGCTACTACGCAATTTCAACATCAAGTGATTTGGCTGTTGAACGTGGTACGTATGAGACATTCAAAGGTTCACTGTGGGATCAAGGTATCCTGCCTATTGACTCGCTAGACCTTGTTGCTAAAACACGTCCTGAGCGTATGTTTGAAGTTGACCGCACTCAACGTTTGGACTGGGACACTTTACGTGCCAAAGTTCAAAAAGACGGTATGCGTAACTCGAACGTGATGGCCATTGCACCGACTGCAACCATCTCGAACATTTGTGGTGTGTCTCAGTCGATTGATCCTACATTCCAAAACTTATATGTAAAATCGAACCTGTCAGGCGAGTTCACAGTGATCAACCCGTACTTAGTACGTGCGTTGAAAGACCGTGGTCTATGGGACTCTGTGATGGTGAATGATCTGAAACACTTCGAAGGTTCAGTTCAGAAGATTTCTCGTATTCCTGAAGAGCTTAAAGCAATCTTCGCGACGGCATTTGAAGTTGAGCCACGCTGGATTGTAGATGCTGCATCACGTCGTCAAAAATGGATCGATCAAGCGCAGTCTTTAAACCTTTACATCTCTGGTGCAAACGGTAAGAAACTGGACTTGACCTATAAAATGGCTTGGTTACGTGGTCTGAAAACGACGTATTACCTCCGAGCTTTAGGTGCAACTTCTGCTGAGAAATCAACCATTAACACTGGTGTATTGAATGCAGTAAAACCTGCAACTGTAACGGCAGCGCCTGTTGCAGCAGTTGCTCAGGAAGTTAAACCAGAAGTGGTTGCTGAAGATGAAGGCTTCGGTCAAGCAGCGCCAGTGCCAATGGCGTGTTCAATTGATAATCCAGACTGTGAGGCTTGTCAGTAATAACCTCCCCTAACCCCTCCTAAAAGGAGGGGAATTACACCAAACTTATTGAGGTGTGAAAGTCCCTCTTTTAAAAGAAGGATTTAGGGAGATTAAAAAATTAAAGACAACCTAGGAAATCACCATGCTCCATATGACACAGAACTATATGTTAGGTCTTGCGACCTTGGTGATTTCCTTTGTGGTTTTGTTTTATATGCCCATTGCCTACTTTTGGGTAAAAGCAAACCAAAGCAAAAAGCGAAAGCAAAATAAGTCGTGAGAATCACGTTCTATGCACAGTTTTAGAACAATGATTGGCAAAACTTAATTTTGCTTTTACAAATTAAGCGTATAGTAAGACATCTCAGCACTGCTGGATGTCGATAAAAGATATAAAGCAACGTAGAGAGAATTGATATGTCTATCCTAAGTTGGGACGATTTCGAAGATGATTCGCAAAAACCGGCTGCACCTGAACACAAGTCTGCGCCCGTCGAACCGCAAAAAGCGGCTAATCCGCAGATGGTATCTGCTGCAGAGCAACCACAGAAGAATGTGGCAACTGCACAACCCGCTTCAACCGCTCGAAGCCGATCAACAAATCCAGCCGATCCGTTGGCAAGAGCATCTAACGCCTTAGAAAGTTTAGATGTTGCTCCTGGTCTAGAAGAACTAGAAATGGGTGCACAACGTGTACAGGTTGACGACAAAGCGATGATTAACTGTCGTGCGGACTTAAACCAACTTGTACCGTTCAAATACGAATGGGCATGGCAGAAATATCTAGACGGTTGTGCAAACCACTGGATGCCACAAGAAGTCAACATGAACCATGACATTGCGCTTTGGAAGTCTGAAAATGGCTTAACTGAAGACGAACGTACCATTGTTATGCGCTCACTTGGTTTCTTCTCTACAGCAGACTCATTGGTTGCAAATAACTTGGTGTTGGCGATTTACCGTCACATCACCAACCCTGAATGCCGTCAGTACATTTTGCGTCAAGCGTTTGAAGAAGCTATTCATACTCACGCTTACCAATACTGTATCGAATCTTTAGGTATGGATGAAGGCGAAGTCTTCAACATGTACCGCGAAGTTCCATCTGTTGCACGTAAAGCGGCTTGGGGCTTGAAATATACGCAGTCTTTAAGTGATCCTACTTTCCAAACAGGTACACCTGAAAACGACCAAATTTTGCTTCGTAACTTGATCGCATTCTACTGTGTTCTTGAAGGGATCTTCTTCTACTGTGGTTTCAGCCAAATCTTGTCAATGGGCCGTCGTAACAAAATGAATGGTGTTGCTGAGCAATTCCAATACATCTTACGTGACGAGTCGATGCACTTGAACTTTGGTATCGATATGATTAACCAAATCAAGATCGAAAACCCAAGCTTGTGGACTGCTGAATTCCAAGAAGAAATCATTCAAATGATTCTTGAAGGAACAATGCTTGAAATCGAATATGCGCGTGACACTATGCCACGTGGTGTATTGGGTATGAATGCTGCGATGATGGAAGAATACTTGAAATTCATCTGTAACCGTCGTTTAGCACAGTTGGGCTTGCCTGAGCAGTTTGCTGGTGTGAACAACCCATTCCAGTGGATGTCTGAAATGATGGACTTGCGTAAAGAGAAGAACTTCTTCGAAACACGTGTGACAGATTATCAGACTGGCGGTGCGTTGAGCTGGTAAGGTAAAACATCACGTGACACATATGTTGTCATAGATGAAAAAATAAAAAGGCTGCTATTTGCAGCCTTTTTCTATTAGAAAAAAATTATCGTAACTCTTTGATTATAAATACTGGAAACAAATATTAAGTAACGATAATCTCTAGACTCCCAGTGTAGCGTACTTTTATACTTTCATTTTTTGCACAGTGCAAAAATGCTTTTTATTCAAAATCACATATCACCAGCTGCCAATAAATCATGATGTTTATCACAATATATTTCATCGTACCAAGTATAATGCATGTCATTATTAATACTTACAAAAACCCATAAAGGTATATCAACCAATGATTTTAAGGAAAGTTTTTTATTTAAAAAAATGAACCTACTATCTTTCTTGGGCTATTCAAGCATTTCATTATAAGATCTAATAAAATTCCCTAAACCCAACTCCTTGACGAGGATCTTCTCCAAGCATTCACAAATATGTATTTCCTTACTTTTCACTGCAATTTCTCAACACTCTTCCCGCCATCTTACTGAAAAATATATATTTAGAGATAGATCACTATATACCGAAACGACGCCCCAATTATAAAAATATTCTGTATATGGTTTTACATCATCTACTTTTTTATTCAAAAATTGTGTTTTATCAAAATAACCCACAAGACCATTCATCTTTAAATCAAATTCATCATAAGATTCATATACAAGTTTGAATTTAATTAATCTTAGTTTCTTCTCATTATAAATCATACTTAAGTTAAATATTTCACCTATAAAAACAACATTAAATAAAAAAACTTTCTCATCATCAAAATCAATAAATGAATCATCGGATAGACTATTTAGATTATTAATCTCATCATCTTCGCAAAAAAAACTACTCAGCTTATATTCAATAAAATTCTCACATACATAAACTTCACCAGTATTACTATTAAAACTTAATGGATACATAAAAATTCCTTTTAAATTATTTTAAATTCAAATAAGTAGGAGTACTTCTTATCTTTCCTTTATCTTCATTCGTAACATAAAATTGAACTGCTCCACCAGCTGAAATATGAGAATTAGCTAAGGCCTTAGATTTAGCCACACATAGACCTTTTGTTGTTACAAATTTATGCATTTCCGTTCTCATTGATCGATCTACACCTTTAAAATTACCTTTATGAGCAACTTGAACAGCATCATTATATGCTGCTGCCGTTGGAAATTTATTTATCTGACTTTTTTGTACAAAAAAGTTTGGAGTACTATTACCGTGTGGTGATAAGGCATAAAGTTGAGTATGTTTAGCTATATATACTACTTCCCAATCATCTTGTTTATTGTATATAGATTTTTCGCCCTCTTTGGGTGTCTGATAAGCCTTTGCTAAAAGTGCTGCCTTACTATTTTTACATGGATCAGGACAAGGCTGCTTTTTCCTCCCGCCATTTCCCCTAGCTTTATTACTTGTTCTTTTCGTTAAGCCTCTCTCCAATTGTTTGGACGGACTCTAAAGCTTGATTTATAACATATTCATAATCTTTATATTTTTGATATGGTTCTCTTTTTTGTATTTTCCAATCACTTTCATTCAGTAATCCAATCATCAAAGTTATTCCATCGTTGCTATATCTGACAGTAAAATTATTGGTTGTTTTAAATTGTTTCGTTTACTTTTGGAACAATCATACCCTTGGTTAGAGAGCCTTGATTTTATATAAAAGGAACATCTTAAGTTCCTTATGGCTCACATCAATGACTTAAATCCAAAGACCAAATCATTCCCACCACATATATTGACTGCGAATTTTGGCATAATCTTCTGTCCAGTTTAAAAGATATAGGGAAAGTTCTTAAATAAATACAATATCCTCACCTTAAGAATATTGTAATGAAATAAAATTTAAGGCATCTTTTAATCTTTGATGCCCAACAGCCTAATTTTACTGGATTTAGCATTTGCCTTATATTTTTGAAAACCGTCAGTTACTGAATAAATGCCATTTAAAAATTCATCACAACATTCCTGATAATCTAGTTCTGTTAAATAATTATCTCTAAAATTTTCATGAATTAATATTTTTTGATTAGATCGCTGTTCCCAATCAATATTTAAATCACTTATTTGGTTATTCAACTCTTTTACTCCGGCAACATTTCATTTAGGGCTTGTTGAGAATTAACAAAGGCTACTGATTAATTTATAATAGTACTATGGATAGATACATACTTACTGATGCCCAATGGGCAAAAATGGAACCTTTTTGCCTAGGTAAAGTGACCGATCGAGGTCGTAGTGGAAAAGATAATCGATTATTTTTAGAAGCAGTCCTATGGATTGCCCGTACAGGCAGTCCATGGCGTGATCTACCTGCTCATTTTGGTAAATGGAATACCGTCTTTAAAAGATACCGTGATTGGGTGAAAGCTGGTGTATTTGAAACTATTTTTGCATCTGTAAATGAAGATGTTGATTTGGAATACGCCATGATTGATGGAACGATTGTTAAAGTTCATCGACATGGCCAAGGTGCAAAAGGGGGACCTTCAAACAGTCTATAGGTAAATCTCGAGGTGGAATGACTTGTAAAATTCTTGCCTTAGTGGATAGTCTAGGCAACCTCATTAAGTTTCGATTAATGCCTGGTCAATATCACGATTTAGTAGAAACCAAACCTTTAATTGAAGATGTTGATTTTCAAGCATTACTAGCGGATAAAGCATTTGATGCAGATTGGCTCATCCAAGAACTCAATGAACGTAAAGTGAAAGTGGTGATCCCACCCAAATCTAATCGAAAAGTAATGAGAGCCTTTGATACGATTATGTATAAATGGCGTCATCTCATTGAAAACTATTTCTGTAAGTTAAAAGAATTTAAACGTATAGCGATGCGTAGTTGTAAAACAGATACGAGTTTTGAAGCCATGATTCAATTGTGCGCGAGTTTAATTAACTCTCGGTAATTCTCAACAGACCCTAGTAAAAGTAAAAAACCATCCAAACGTAGATGGCTTTTCTCAAATGATTCAATTAATTTTCATCATCCCAATACCAATAGACCTCTCCCCAATCTAGTTCTGAAAAGGTTGGAAGAATATCACCTTGTTCAAAATACTGTCGTAAATCAGGTCGTGCTGGAGTTTGCCAATAGCCTGTTTGTGGGCATGGCTCTCCACCTTTCACTTTAAGTTTTTCTTCTTCCAATGATAGGTTACTAACCTTATTGACTCGTTTGCCTTCAGGCCAACTGCTATCTTCATCAAAACGGGCAATCCATTGGGGAGAACTTTCTATATCAAATCTTGGATTAGGGTCATCATCCCATGCATCTAACGTAGTTAGCTTCAAGTCATTACAACGTATTGGTTTTATCAGGTCATTTGCCCTCACCAATAAATCTGGAATACCCTCTTCAACAGGATAAAGTGACAGCTCCCCAAGTTGAATCCAAAGACTGAATTTTTCAGGATCTGTTGCATCTAGCAATTTGGTGATCTCTATCCGTGGATCATCTAGTTTTAAGCGGATTTGCTCCTCGCTTAAACCTAATTTATCGAGCCAATAGGGAGATAATAAAAAACACCAAGTTGGGGTGCGAATTCCTGCGGCTAATGAAGGTGTATAGATAAAGCCATCCAAACCATCATGGGAGTGATTCATATTAGGATGATCTATATCCAGCCCATAAAAGTAATCACTAAAAATACGTTCTGCTGTTTCAAACTCAGGCGAAACAATATTAAAGTTTGTCGAATTTCCAATTTCATAGCCACTATAAGCTTGTATCGGATTAAGTTTAATTAAACAATGTTGAACAAACTGATTGAACCGTACCGGGTTTGTCGGAGAGTCAATATTCTGAGAGACTACCCCGATGACAAAATTAAAATATACCCCTGAAATCAGAGAAAGAGCGGTTCAATTACTAATTGAATCTGAAAAAGATTATCCTTCTACTTGGGCTGCAATCACAGCAATTGCGCCTAAGATTGGTTGTACTCCTGAAACACTTCGTGCCTGGCATCAAAAGCATTTAGATCAGCAAAATCCTATTAAAGTACAACAGATATCTGATCAAGAAAAAATGAAGCAAATGGAACGTGAAATTAAAGAATTAAAGCGTGCCAATGAAATTCTACGCAAAGCAGCCGCTTTTTTCGCCCAGGCGGAGCTCGACCGCCCACACAAATAATGGTGGATTTTATCCATAACAATAAAGATCGATATGGTGTTGAAGCGATTTGTAGAATTTTACCGATCGCAGCTTCAACCTATTACCGAACTTTAGATCTCGCTGACAATCCAGAACATCGAGCGAAACGAGATCTACATGATGAGCATCATGCTGAACAAATTAAACGAATTTGGAAGGAAAGTTCAGGTCGATATGGTGTGCGTAAGGTCTGGCAACAATTGAAACGTGAAGGCTATATTATTGCACGCTGTACTGTTGCTCGATTGATGCAAAAGCTAGGTATACAAGGTGTTTGGCGTGGTAAGAACAAACAAACCACCCGTAGCCGAGATGATCAAAAAAGAGCAGATGATTTAGTGAAACGTAATTTTAGAGCTGATCAGCCTAATCACTTGTGGGTTGCTGACTTTACCTATATTCAAACTCATTCAGGCTGGGTCTATACCGCCTTTATTATTGATGTGTTCTCACGAGCAATTGTTGGCTGGAAAGTATCTACACGAATGAATACAGATATGGTGCTCGATGCATTAGAGCAAGCATTGCACGATCGAGGCATGCCAAAGAATGTGATTCATCATTCCGATAGAGGTGTTCAATATCTTTCTATTCGCTATACCAATCGTTTAGAAGCTGCAAATTTACGAGCATCAGTCGGTACGACTGGTGATTCATACGATAATGCACTGGCTGAAACAGTGAATGGCTTATACAAAACAGAGGTGATTGAATATTTAAAAGCAGATTGGCAAGGTTTAGCGGATGTACAACTTGCGACACTAAACTGGGTAGATTGGTTCAACAAAAAGCGTGTACACAGTGCACTGGGTTATGTATCGCCTTTTGAGTTTGAAGCAATGTACTATGATAAGATTAACCCGTTAGGTCAGGTGGCCTAACTTAAATAAAAAAGTCTCCGACAAACCCGGTACGGTTCAGATACCATTTTGACTTATGTTCTCTATACCATTTTTCACCAAATGACAGCTTTAATGTCGTATACCTACTATTATTGTTATCTGAAAATTGAGCACAGAAAACCCAACGGGCACTTTGATTAGGAGAATTCCCTGTAGTTGCTGCTATAAAATATACAGGATACCTCTTAAAACTTTGGTGCATTTCATTGATTAACTCTTTATGAGAAGGCTTCCATTTATTGGCATTTTTCCAGACACCTGTATCCCGATAGCGTCGCTTAAATGGCTTATCAATTATTTTATTTTCAAAATCTTCATAAATATTGATAATTTTATTGGCAATTTCCTCTACTTCATTATCCTGATGGTAAATATAAAATGTGATGTAGGGACAAATGCCAAACTCTTCTTGTTCGTACCCATAAGTGTGATAACTATCTTTTTTAAACTCTGCTATATAGTCAGTCACTTCATCTTGACTTAAAAATAACTCTTCGTCATTCATTATATTTTACCCTTTCCTTTTGACTTCTTTGGCTGTTGCTGTTGTGGTTGATCCTTAGGACTTACATCTTCAGGATAACGAAACAGTGACAACTTAAAGCCCTCACTTGCCGTTATCTTGCTGGTTTTCTTTTCTGCAGCACATTGCTTTTTTAAATCGTCATAAGCCTTAAATTGCTTATCATCAATTCGATCACCTTGAAACTTGATTTCAACTAATGCAAAAATATTGGTCAGAGTTAAAGGTTCACCACGATACTCAGGAATAATAATATCAGCACCAATTGTATTCTTTCCTTTATAGGGCATCGGCCAGAATGGATTGATATCAGAACCTGTACGCTTGATTCGTGTTTTCCCCTCTAATAAAGGTGCAAGGTACTTCTTCGTTTTAACATCATAACCAAAACAGACTTCAGCTTTTAATGGACTTTTCCATTTGACAATTTCATCCATGAATTCAAACATAAAATTTACAGCAAGTTGTTTCAGTCTCACAATGATATATTCATCAACATTTGCTCCTGCCAGTTCTTGAGCACTCATTTTTAGAAGCTTTGCAACAACATCCACTTTACTTTTAGGAACTATATCCTTTAACTTTTTCCCTTTCTGCTTTCTCAACTGAATCATAGGTAGTTGTTCTGCTTTTTCACAAACCTGACTTATGATTGAACGAAATGGTGTCTTTTGTTTGATTGCAGCAGTAATCACATTACTTTTTGTCTGGGGTCTCCCAGATGCAGCTTTGGTATTGTTACTTTGCTTATCACCAGTAGTTAATGTCGTTAGTAAGACCTTTTCTTTTTCCTTATCAATTTTATCTGAAATCTCTTGACCAAGATTTTTCATGATTTTTTTAATTTCTTCTTTAGCCTTTTTAATGTTGTCCTGATAGTTTTTCACCTCACCATAAGCATTAGAAGCTGTACGGTATATTTCATATGCTGTTATTGCATAACCTGCCAATTTAACAACGACAATAATAGCTGGAAGCATCGTTACCCTCCATCCAACTCAGATTCTAGTTTTTTTGATTTTTCTTCTAATTTTGCTTCCCAATTTTCAGTCAATCGCTCGCTTTCTCTCATCACCGATTTATATCCAATAATTCTTTCTCTAGTTTCCGTAACAACCTGCTCTGTAAATCCGTACTCATCTGTAATACCTTCTTTCATTAAATTATTCTGATTATCAGAAATAAAGTACTTATATCCTTTAAAATTTCGACCATCTGCTTTAAATAGTTGATATTGCGCTGAGTAAGGTGACTGAGCAAATTCTAGTTTAGGTAATTGGGGCAAATTAGGTGAAACACTCGCCCCCCCCACAAACAAATGCTGTCCCGCCTTAACCTCAAACTTTCCACTAGTTGTTGCAAAGACTCCAAAACTATTAATCTTAAGTTCCGAACCATCAGCGATTAATTTAATTTCTTTAGGGCTGGTAATGTAAATGGCATCTTCAGTTGAAATGATCTGAACACCTTTACGTGCTATCAAATCAGCCCCATCTGCTTGAGCCTGTATTTCAACTTTGCCTTTACCTGCATAGAATTTCGCACCGTCCTGTGCTGCAAACAAACTGATTTTACTTTGTGCATGTGCAAGTAAATTCTTTTGGGTACTAAAATTAATACTGTCCCCTGCACTGTGACCAATTTGACCATCTGCTGAAAGGTGAACATCTTCATTTGTAGTCAGAGCAATCGAATGCGGGGAGGTCAATATCATTAAAGCTTGTTTAAATGCTTTTGCCTTCGCCTCACTTTCTTGTTCAATTTGTTCAATAAACTCTTTTAGATTATCCAGTATTTCTAATGGATCGGTTTGTTGATTTTTAGCAACTTCACTTAAAGCTTTTGAATTACTTAGACTAGATTCAAATTGTGATTTCGTTTCAGAAGCATCAAGATGATGACCATTTGCTGAATCTTGTCGATAGGTAGAAAGTAATAAACCCTGTTTAGCTCTGAGTGCTCCCCATTGGTCAGTACGCAGTTCAAAGCCTTCACCTCGCCCTTCACTGGTGTCCGTTTCTTTAGGATGACTCAAATTCCCTAAGTTCAGTTGTGTCGCACCATGACTACTTTGTAGCTGGGTACTGATCTGATCAGTCGTGTCATCAAAACGTAGTTGCCCGAAGCCCTCGCCTTGAACCTCTTTTGATCGGATCCCTGCCAGTTTTTTGGTATCAGGCAGTTTGCCTGTATTGTCAAATTTGCTTGGATGACGTTGTGCTTCATGGATGCGCCCCACGACAAAGGGTCTGTCGATATTGCCATCAAAGAAGTCGATAACTACGATTTCACCAATACGCGGTAAGAAGCGTGCACCATAACCCTCACCAGCCCAAGGTGTGAGCACATCAACCCAAGCAGAATCTGTGTCATTGTCATTTGAACCTGCACCGCCATCGTGAGTATTGTCTTCACTACGGGTGAACAGGAAACGGACTTTAATACGCCCCCATTCATCCACGTGAATTTCTTCACCACTTGGTCCAACCACTTTCGCGCGTTGTGGTGATGCAATAGGGCGTTGTCGCAGCGGATTGTATTCTGGAACAATGCTGATATTACGTCGTTGTAAAACAAGGTGATTGGCTTGGCGTTCGTCTTTATTATTTGTTGTAATTTCAGCCTGTTGCCAATTGGTTTGTTTCAGCAAAGCTGTGATTTGATCGGTCAAATCTTTAGGCAAATTATTCTGATTATAGAATTTTTTGGATGTGATTAAGAATTCTTTATCTGAACCACTATGCTGATCAATTTCAGGGTGCTCGTTGAGCTCAAACCAGTAACCCACTTGTGCATCTCGTACGGTCGAGGTAGCCATAAATTGCTTGGCTTGTAAGTCGTAATAGTGACCAAGATTTTGATTAAACTTTTCAATCTGACTATTGCCTGATTTGGTCGTTCCATCTTCACCTTTGAGGTCTTGTATCCATGCAGGTGAGAAATGCCACGCCTGCTCTAAACCTAGACTAGCGTTGTCTTGATTATCACTATGACTATGTTTACTTTGAACTGAACCCGCACCTTCTTCTACTTCTAAAGTATTTGCTTGCCAATGCTGAATATAAACAGATGTTGGTTGTATAGAACGCTGCCCGACCAAATTTGTAATCGAATCACTGCTTTCTACAGCACTGCTACGATGGAAGCGAATATTCTGTCGCTCTAAACTTTGATATTGGGCGTTGTCATCAATCAGTCTAAGTTTTTGCGGCTGAATGGGTTCACTTGAACTGGACACTTTGAGCTGAGACTCATCAATAAGCCAGTTAATCCCCTCTGAAGAGAGCAGCCTTTGAATAAATTCACTATCCAATTCATTCGCTTGCATAATGAATGGACGCACATCATATTCTTTGCTTAAACCACTTTTATCCAAAATCAAACTTGAAGCAAATAATGGACTACGTTGCTGCCACTCGGCAAAAATGGTTTGAACCACATCAACAACAGACTTCGCCATGAAAACTCTAGAATTACGTCGATGCTTCCATAAGGCTGTCGGGTCTTCCACGGTTAAACGGTATATGGTTAAAGCGCCATCGCTTGCCCCTACATCCGCCTTAGTGATGATGCCTGAAATACGATTGAGTTCTGATTTATCAGTGACAATATCGACAGCCACCTGACTACCAATAAATTGCTTTAACGGAATATGAGCGGAGGTAGATAAGCAAAGGAGCTGTAACTCTATACCTGCATTCAGTTCATGTGTTCCATCTATGCGCTGAAGGAATACTTGTTCGTTAAGCGAAGTATTGCTGAACTGAATATGAATGGCACGTTTTTGTGCACTAAGTCCAAGTTGCTCTATTGCAGCATAAATATTATTGGGCATCGTTATTATTAAATTTTAAGTTGTGGCTGATTGTACAAAAGTCTCAAAAAATTTCTTTAATTTTTTGTAACTTTAATAGAATTTTTAAGTTCAGAGCCTTTTTTCAATAAATGACCGATCCATCTGTAAGTTTCTATTTTTATAGTTTTGATATTATCCCAGTCATATTCAGCTTAACCCAATTCATTCCTTTATCTACTCTAGAAATATTAAAGTTTTTCAGTTAATACCAGACCACTAAAATTTTATTTTTTCATACTGGTTTGCAATTTACTCAAACTTCATTTAATCCGTTAACAATTACAGTATTCTACATAACCCGCAATTCTTGAAGATGTTGCTTATCAGGCAATATAGACACTCCCCCATAGATGATACAGTAAGCTACTACCAATAGCTTATACATAGTAGCAATTGATCTGCTATCGACAGACAGTTTAGATCATCACCTTATGCAGGATAAATACAAGTTAAGTACATCAATTATTATTCGAAAAAAAGACCCAGTTATTCACATCTTAGTATTTGAATTAAGATCCAGCCAGCTTATGTATATCAATATATGGCATAGAATTAATTACACAGGAAAGATGAGAAAAGCTGAATGAAAAATTATAGTTTATTATAAGTTATACGCGTGATTTATTGATTATCTCTGCACATTTCAACGGTTGTATTGATCAAGAGTTAAATGAAACTTGCAACTTTCCAGATTTGGCATAGCTCAAATACATTAGGTTATACATAAAAATTAAAAACTGAGTGTGTATAGTTTCTTTGAATTATCCTATTTTATAATATGTTTTAACCTCAATTCTTTTGGCTTTAATTCACATAAAAAACGAATATGATTTAAACCCTACTTTTAAATAGTTTAACGTCAAACCACCCAAGGCTTGATCATAAAAAGCACCATTAGCTCCCCTATGCGCTTGTTTTGGTGCAACTCTAAAAACACTTAGAATCACTCATTTAAACTAAAGCTTCAACATTAAACCAATGATTTATAACAATTATAACCAAAGATAAATCAAATTGATTAGATTGGCATAGATTCTGCATTTTTGTATTCCATCATGTATACAAGTTGGAATGCAAAAAAATGAGTCAGAACAAATGCATTGGCTGGACACTTCAAGAATGGCAAACCGCTTATCTTAACCAAGACATTCATCTTGAAGATTTAATCGACTATGTAGCGCAATTACCACAACCTGATCATGCATGGATTTCAATTGCTACGACAGAAATACTGTCCCAACAAATTGAAGCCTTAAAGCAAAAAGCAGAGCAAGCTACAGACCTCAGCAAAGAATTGCCTTTATACGGTATTCCGTTTGCAGTGAAAGATAACATCGACGTTGCTGGTTTTGTCACCACGGCCGCATGCAAGGCCCTGACAACTGTTGCTACGCAAGATGCAGAAACCATTCGCCTGCTTAAAAATGCTGGGGCAATAGTTGTGGGAAAAACCAATTTAGACCAATTCGCAACGGGTCTCGTAGGGACACGCTCTCCCTTTGGCGCAGTCAGCAACACGTTTAATGCTGACTATGTCAGTGGTGGCTCTAGCTCTGGTTCAGCCAGTGTTGTAGCTCGCGGCTTGGTGCCCTTTGCACTCGGAACAGATACTGCTGGCTCTGGCCGTGTTCCTGCTGCATTTAACAATATTATTGGACTAAAACCCACCAAAGGTCGTTTTTCAAATCGTGGGCTACTCCCCGCCTGTAAAAGTTTGGACTGTATTTCAATTTTTGCATTAACGGTAACAGACGCCGACACCATTGCCCAAACGGTAGAACACTACGATGCGTTAGATAGCTATTCACGCCAGCATCCAAAGACTGCACCTGCGAAACTCTCGGCTAAGCCGCATTTTGCTATTCCCCAAAAACTGGAATTCTTTGGTGATAACCAAGCTAAATATGCCTTCCAATTGGCTGTAGAACAGTTAAAAGTTCTCGGGGCTGAAATTACTGAAATTGATTTTTCAGCGTTTGAACAATTGGCAGCCCAACTCTATCAAGGCTCATGGGTGGCAGAACGTACGGCGGCGGTTGCCGAGTTGTTGGCACAGCAACCCGATGTTTTCGATCCGACAGTACGTGCAATCATTCAAAAAGGTCATGATTTTAGTGCAGTCGATGCCTATAACGCAGAGTACTTAAAGCAGGACTTAAGCCGAAAAATTCAAGACACTTTGGCCCAATTTGATGCATTGATTGTTCCCACCTCCCCAACCATTCATACTCTTGCGGAAATGGAACAGTCACCGATTAGTCTGAACTCTGAGTTTGGAACTTATACCAATTTTACCAACCTCGCCGATTTAAGTGCCCTCGCCCTGCCCGCGGGTTTCCGCACCGACGGTTTACCTTTCGGCATCAGCCTAATTGCACCTGCATGGTATGACCAAGCCCTGATTGAATTTGGGAAAATTTGGCAGACGCATTTGAACTTAAAGCTGGGTGCCTTAGACCGATATGCATCTATTCCTATGCCACAGAACACAGTCTCTCCACATCATATCCGTGTTGCGGTGGTTGGGGCACACCTGACAGGAATGCCGTTGAACTTCCAATTGTTCACACGTGATGCCGTGCTTGTGGAAACCACGCATACCGCTGAGCACTATGCCCTGTTTGCACTGAATGGCACGATCCCGCCTAAACCCGGTCTAGCCCGAGTCGATAAACACGGTCAGCAGATCATTGTTGAACTGTGGGATGTACCCACCGCTCGCTTTGGAGAATTTGTCGCAGAGATTCCGACACCACTGGGCATGGGCAATGTCGAACTGGCAGACGGTCGATGGGTTAAAGGTTTCATTTGCGAACCTTATGGCTTAAACGATGCCGAAAACATCAGTCATTTTGGCGGTTGGCGTGCCTATATCCAGCACCGTAACAATTCAAAAGTAGAACAAGCTTAGTCAAATTTAGGAATTTTAAAATGTTTAAAACTGTATTGATTGCAAACCGTGGCGAAATTGCTGTACGTGCAATTCGCACTTTAAAAAAACTAGGGATGACCAGTGTAGCGGTATATTCAGACAGTGACCGTTACGCACAACATGTCAAAGACGCGGACATTGCCATTGCTTTAGACGGCTTAAAACCATCCGACACTTATTTAAGTATTGAAAAACTGATTCAAGCCGCACAAAAAACGGGGGCTGAAGCTATTTTCCCAGGCTATGGCTTTTTATCAGAAAGTGCTGAATTTGCAGAGGCTTGTGAGAAAAATAATATTGCCTTTATGGGGCCAACCGCGACACAAATTTTAGAGTTTGGTTTAAAACACCGTGCACGTGAACTGGCTGCCGCTGCACAGGTTCCTATGACACCAGGGACAGGGTTACTTGAAAGCTTAGATGAAGCAATTTCTGCGGCTACAGAGATTGGTTATCCCATCATGCTAAAAAGTACCGCAGGTGGCGGAGGGATTGGCCTCACTCGCTGTGATAATGAACAAGCCTTAGTTAAAGCTTATGAAAGCGTCAAACGTTTAGGCGCACAATTTTTTAAAGATTCGGGCGTATTTTTAGAACGTTTTATTGACCGTGCGCGTCATGTCGAAGTTCAGATTTTTGGTGATGGTCAAGGTCAAGTGGTTGCATTAGGCGAACGCGACTGTTCATTGCAACGTCGTAACCAAAAGGTTGTGGAAGAAACCCCTGCGGCTCATCTACCCGAAACTACACGTCAAAAACTACATCAAGCAGCAGTTCAACTCGGCAAATCGGTCAATTATCGCAGCGCAGGTACGGTCGAATTTATTTATGATGCTGCACGTGATGAATTTTACTTCCTTGAGGTCAATACCCGACTACAAGTAGAACATCCTGTCACTGAGATGGTGACGGGTTTAGACCTGATTGAATGCATGCTTAAAGTCGCTGCGGGCGATGCACTGGATTGGAATGCACTTAGCAACATCCAACCGCAAGGTGCGGCGATTGAAGTACGTATTTATGCAGAAGATCCAGTTAAGAACTTCCAGCCCAGCCCGGGTGTACTGACCGAAGTTGTATTTCCAGACAATTGTCGTGTTGATACATGGGTTTCAACAGGGACAGAAATTTCGCAATATTTTGACCCAATGATTGCCAAAATCATCGTACATGCGGACACCCGTGAACAAGCCATTGAGCAACTAAAAAGTGTGCTCTCTCAAACTCGTTTAAATGGCATCAGCACCAATTTAGACTATGCACATAGCGTGATCTCTGATGAACGCTTTGCACAAATGCAAATCTGGACACGCTTGCTAGATGACTTTGACTACGTACCGAATGTGATTGAAGTACTCCAAGCTGGCACGCAAAGCTCGATTCAGGACTTTCCGGGACGTGTTGGCTATTGGGATATCGGTGTACCACCATCGGGTCCTATGGATGACTATGCTTTTCAATTGGCCAATCAAATTGTGGGGAATGATGCTAGCGCAGCAGGTTTCGAGTTCACCCTGCAAGGCCCAAGTCTCAAGTTCCACCAAGACACTGTGATTGCACTGACAGGTGCACCATGCCCTGCGCAACTCGACGATAAGCCCGTGGACTTTTGGCAACCGATTCACATTTGCGCAGGTCAAGTACTCAGCTTAGGACAGGTCGAGTCTGGTTGTCGTAGCTATTTAGCAGTGCGTCATGGGCTCGATGTCCCCCTATATTTGGGCAGTCGTTCGACTTTTGCTTTAGGTAACTTTGGCGGGCATGCAGGACGTGTGCTTCGTGCAGGTGACATGATCAAACTCGTCAACACAGCCCATCCAAATAGCGACACCCCTTTAGCCCCGCAAGAACCACAGGCTCTATCTTCAGCACTGATTCCAAGCTATGGCAAAGAGTGGAAAATTGGGGTGCTGTATGGACCACATGGTGCACCTGACTTCTTTAAACCCGAATATATTGAAGAGTTTTTTGCCTCCGAATGGACCGTACACTTTAACTCCAACCGTCTAGGCATCCGACTATCAGGGCTAACACCAAGCTGGGCACGTGAAAATGGCGGTGAAGCAGGGCTCCACCCATCGAATGTCCATGACTGTGAATATGCCATTGGTGCGATTAACTTCACAGGTGACTTCCCTGTCATTTTAGCCAAAGATGGGCCAAGTCTAGGTGGCTTCGTTTGCCCTGTAACTATTGCCAAAGCTGAACTTTGGAAAGTGGGTCAACTTAAAGCCGATGATAAAATCAGCTTTTATCCTTTAACCGTTGAACAAGCCAATACCTTAGAACAACAACAAATTGAACGGATCGAAAATTTTGCTCATGCAGCCCTTAATTCTGAGCCACCAAGCAGTGACATTCCACCATTCGCAATTCTTGCCAGCTTAGAGGCAACTGATGTGTCCCCACGCACGGTATACCGCCAAGCGGGTGACAGCTATATTCTACTGGAGTACGGTGACAACGTTTTAGACTTGGCGCTACGCTTACGCGTTCATCAGCTCATGCAACTCATTCGCGCAGCCAATATTAAAGGCATATTGGAACTGTCGCCTGGTGTACGTTCGCTGCAAATCAAATACGATGGACTCACGCTTCCACAGCATCAATTGATCGAATTTCTACTCAAGCTTGAACAGCAAATGGGAGATTTAAGCCAAATTAAGATCCCTTCACGGATCATTCATCTCCCAATGGCATTTGAAGACAGTGCAACTTTAGGTGCTGTTGAACGCTATCAAGAAAGTGTCTGTGCCAAAGCACCTTGGCTACCGAACAATGTCGATTTTATTCAACGCATCAATGGTTTAAACAGCCGAGAGCAAGTCAAAGAAATTATTTTCAATGCCAATTACCTCATTTTAGGCCTTGGTGATGTTTATCTCACCGCCCCATGTGCAGTGCCGATTGACCCACGCCATCGTCTCTTAAGCTCAAAATACAACCCTGCACGTACTTTTACCGCTGAAGGTACCGTAGGCATTGGCGGCATGTATATGTGTATCTACGGCATGGACTCTCCGGGAGGCTACCAACTAGTCGGGCGCACCCTCCCCATTTGGAATAAATTTAAAAAGAACAAACAGTTTGGTGACAAAGAATGGTTCTTAAACTTCTTTGATCAAATCAAATACTTCCCCGTATCAGAGTCAGAGTTAGAGCAATGGCGTGCCGACTTTGAAAATGGTCAAGCGCAAATTCAAATTGAAGACACTGAATTTGACTATGCAGCGTATTTACAACTGCTTGAAGATGAAAAAGACAGCATTGCCGAGTTTAGAGCACAGCAACAACACGCTTTTAGCGCTGAAGTCGGCTTATGGAAAGAAAGTATTGATCATCAAGAACATCTGATTGCAGAAATACCTGATGAGACTGACTACAGCGCCTATGCAGCACTACATGCTTCGATGACCGGTAATATTTGGAAAATATTAGTGGAACAAGGTCAGATTGTGAAAAAAGGTGAAACCATTGCTATTATTGAAGCCATGAAAATGGAATTACCGGTGTACGCTGCGGATGATGGTACTGTCAAAGCCATTATTTGTCGGGCTGGACAAACCGTTCATAGCGGTGAGCCTTTGGTTTATATGGAATAGTACATGCCCAATATGACACGTGCAGGTTCAAGTTCAGACAATTTGTCTGAACTTGTTTACCAAAAAATTAAAAACGATATTTTTGATTTCAAATTGATGCCGGGTGAACGTTTTACCGAATCCGAAATCGCCTTGAACTATCAGGTCAGTCGTACGCCTGCGCGGCAGGCACTATATCGGTTGCAACAAGAAGGCTACGTAGAGGTAGCATTTCGTAGTGGCTGGACTGTCCGTCCGTTGAACTTACAATACTATGACGAGCTGTATGAGCTACGCATCATGATTGAGCAGTACGCAATTCGAAAGTTATGCAGCAGTGCATCTCAGCCATCGAAGGAAATAAAACACCTACACAAAATTTGGATGGTTGCACCTGAGCAGTATCTGTCAAGTTTAAAAGCCATGGCGAAAATTGATGAAGATTTTCACTGTGCATTGGTTCGTGCCATTGGCAATCAAGAAATGATCAAAATTCACCAAGAGGTCAGTGAAAAAATTCGCATTATTCGTCGCCTCGATTTTTCTAAAATGGATCGGATTGAAGCCACCTATACGGAGCATCAAGCCATTTTGAATTATATAGCACAGCAACAGACGGAGCTTGCCGTTGAAAAGATCAGTGCTCACATTCAACAAAGTCGAGATGAAGTAAAAAAAATTACCTTAGGTATGCTCAGTCAGCATGCTGTTGTGAAAGTAAGTCGCTAAGCACTCGATCAACATTCCACTCTCAAATAAAAAAGGCGCTTCATGCGCCTTTTCTTCAACCTTTGGACTTAAGCAGGAATACGTAGGACTTGGCCTGGAAAAATATCATCTGCATCTTTCAATAGCGGACGGTTGGCCTCAAAAATTTTATTATATTGGTTGGCATCACCATAAAATGCTTTGGAAATTTTCGATAAGTTATCCCCCGATTTAACCGTGTAGAACTTACTTTCAGGTTCAGGGCTAGCCACAGTGAGTTGATCATCGACTTGTGCCACATGGTCAATATTACCGACGGCTAAAACAATCTTTTCTTTATCGGCTTGAGTCTGAACTTGCCCTTTCACGGTCGCCAAATCCGTGGTGGAGTTATAGCTGACTGAAAGTCCCGTCACAGGTAAGCCCAATGCTTTGATATGACCCAATAACTTGTTAGCAATTTCTTGAGCAGATGGCTCTGCTGGTGTGCTTGGTGCAGCTTGAGGCTCGGCTGCTGCTGTGTTTTTCTTACCAATGCCTTTAACAAAATCAAAAAGACCCATGTGTATGCTCCATCTTGTTATATCAGTGTTGTTATATTGAATGCTCAAAAATGAGACACCCTTTTTTATACCCAAAAAAGACAACAGATTTGGTAGCGAATAGTCCTCTTAAGGTAAAGCTTTGTAAGTTACCCGAGTAAATAAAAGATTTTAAAGGTGAGTTAGGTGCTTTGCATTTTTTGAAAGGCATAAAAAAGCCACCCAACTGGGTGGCCTTTCCATTCAGCAAAGCTGAAACAATATGTATTAACCTAGTTTCTTAGAAACGTAGTCAATCGCAGATTGTACAGTTGTGATTTCGTTAGAATCTTCATCTGGGATTGTGATGTCAAAGTCGTTTTCGAAAGACATAACAAGCTCAACAAGGTCTAAAGAGTCAGCACCTAAGTCATCCATGAAAGATGCTTCGTTTTTGATTTCTTCAGCCTTAAGACCAAGTTGTTCTGCAACTGCTTGCTTGATGCGTTGTTCGATATCGCTCACAGGAATTCTCCTCATTGCTTGTGGCGTTTTTAATGCCGTTAGTTTAATTGAATCTTTAAAATTTTGAAAGTTTATCCATCAGCCAATTAGCTCATGTATAGACCACCATTTACATGCATTACCGTACCAGTAATGTAATTTGCTTTGTCTGATGCCAAGAAGCTCACCGCATTTGCAATATCTTGTGGATCACCTAAACGGTTCAAGGCCACTTGATCGCTCATTTTTTTAAGGATGTTTTCGCTTAATTGCTCAGTCATTTCTGTTGCAATAAAACCAGGCGCCACTGAGTTTACAGTGATTTGACGGCTGCCCATTTCTTTTGCAAGGCTACGGCTAAATGCTTCAATACCAGCTTTCGCTGCTGAATAGTTGGCCTGACCTGGGTTGGCAAAATGCGCAACCACAGAACTAATATTAATAATTCGTCCAAAACGTGCTTTGGTCATACCCTTTAAAACACGTTTCGACAAACGGTAAACTGCTTTTAAATGGATATTTAAAATGTCATCCCAGTCATCTTCTGACATACGAAGTAACAAATTATCTTTGGTAATCCCAGCATTGTTCACCAAAACCAACACAGGGCCATAGTTTTGTTCAATGTCAGTGACAAGCGCATCAATGGCAGCACCATCGCGAACATCGAGTACTTTACCTGCACCGTGTTCACCGAAGCTTACAGCCAGTTTTTCTGCACCTGACTCAGATGTCGCAGTACCCACAACAAAATAACCGTCTTGAATAAGTTGCTGAGCGATGGCAGCACCAATCCCTCGACTTGCACCTGTCACGAGTGCAATTTTGCGTTCCTGTGTCATGCAATTTTTCCTTCAGCCACTAAAATGGCATTTAGTGCATCTTCCAAGCGTGATTTACTATCGAGTGGAAATGCTTTTTCAATATTAGGTAGACGTTTTGCCAAGTTTGCCAAAACATTGCCTGGACCACACTCTGCAACATATTGGATCCCTTGATCCTGAATAAACTGCATGGTTTTGGTCCACTGTACAGACTCATATAACTGAGCTGTAAGTGCTTGACGGACTTGTGCTACATCTGTAGCAATTTCCGCGCCCACATTTTGTATTACAGGTATGCTAGGCAGCTCAATGGCAGTTTGTTCCAAAGCTTCTGCGAACTGTTCTGCAGCAGGCTTCATCAATGAACAATGCGATGGAACAGAAACTGGGAGTGCAATCGCTTTGCCGCTGTTTTCTTTGGCTAAAGCCATGACTGCTTCAACCGCTGCCTTTTCACCAGCAATCACCACTTGACCCTGAGCATTGTAGTTAGCCGCTTCAACTGAACCTTCAGCTTGACTCGAAACTTGTTGGCATAAAGCAACAACTTGCGCATCATCTAAACCTAAGATTGCTGCCATTGCACCCTTACCTTGAGGTACAGCACTTTGCATTAACTTACCACGCAAGTTTACCAGCTTGACTGCATCGCCTAAGCTTAGGCTTCCTGCTGCAACCAACGCACTGTATTCACCAAGTGAGTGTCCCGCCAAATACTTTGGTGCAACACCACCAAGTTCTAACCATACACGCCACAAAGCAATGCTGGCAGTTAACAATACCGGTTGGGTAAATTCAGTTTGGTCTAAACCTTCACCAGATTGTGCAATGTGCCACAAATCGAATCCAACCGCTTTAGAGGCTTCTGCAAATGTTGCTTCAACACTGGCAAATTGTTCTGCCAATTCAGCCAACATGCCAACCTTTTGTGAACCCTGACCGGGAAATACAAAAGCTGTTTTTGTTGCCTGAGCGACTTGATCAAGTTGTTTCGCAGACATAAAAAAGTCCTTTCTTGTCTTTGCTCTCGTTTATGGAGCGAAAATTTAACACTTAATTTAGGTCGATGTAATTGCCAAATACAACAAAAACAGCAGCGATAAAAATTCGACAACAAAAAAAGGGAGCTTTACGCTCCCCTTTTTTCGACTAAGCTTTAAGCTTAATGCTTCGACAATTATTCAGCAGATGCTTTAGCAAATAATTGACGACCACGGTAGATACCATCTTTAGATACATGGTGACGACGGTGAATCTCGCCAGTAGCTTGGTCTACAGTTAATGCATTCTCGGTTAAAGCGTCATGTGAACGGCGCATGTCACGGCGAGAGCGACTTTTACGGTTTTGCTGAACGGCCATGATGGCTCCTTACAAATCGAAAAATATGGATCAGAACAAATTCAGTTGTCTTATACGGAAGAGTATAACACAAAAATTAGTTAAGTTTACCCTTCAAACTTGCCAAAACATCAAACGGATTATCCCGCTTTTCTTCAACAAGTTCTTCAACGGCTGGTTGGTGCTTATGTTCACAAGCGTCATGCTTAGCGGACAAAGGCATCAACAATAACAATTCATCTTCTATCAGAGACAGTAAATCAGCCGTCGCAGGCGCATCATAGCTACCTTTTGTCGTTGCTTCACTTTCACCTAAGACGATGAAATCAGCATCCTCATCCAAGCGCTCTATCAGTGACTCATCATCCACTAGAGCTAGATGAAAATCTGAAACGAGTTCAATGTTTACCGTGCCTAAACAGCGCTGGCATTCCATTGGAACGTTCGTTTCAACGTGACCATCTAGCCATACAATACGATGATACGCATCCATTGATAGCTTACAGTCTATGTTAATCAATTGATCATCAATTGATCCAACAGCTTCACGGGCTATACGAGCAAAGCGAGACAATGGCAGTGTTCCTGACCATGTAAAGCCTTGTTCGGCCCATTTAAACGGCTCAATCTGTGCCGGAAAGGTATTTGCTGACATAATTAAGGCGGCAATTCTACAAATTCATCAGTACTCTGTCAAAGATTAAGATACAATTTTGTACTTATTTAGACAGACCATTTGGGTAACTTAAGTCATGCATCTGTTGCAGCCGCAAACAGAAGTGAGTATTTCATCACTTGTGAGCACAATTTCAACTGTCGATTCTGACATTTCAAACCGCCAAGTGCAACTCTCGATGTGGGAGAATTTGTGTACAGAAGCAGAACAAGTTGATTGGCTCATCTTACACTTTAATCGTTGGTTTTCCCACCTGAATGTCAACTTGGTTAAAGGTGACTTTGAACCTGAATATTTTCCCGCTATAGACAGCACCCCTGCACGTATCCAATTTGCCCATGGTTTTTTTAATAGTGCCTTGCATGAAATCAGCCATTGGAGCATTGCGGGAGACCAACGCCGTCTACTCCCCGACTTAGGCTACTGGTATGCACCCGATGGTCGCACAGCGGAACAACAAGCTTTATTTGAACAGGTTGAAATTAAACCGCAAGCCATTGAATGGTTATTTGCCACAGCTTTTGGTCGGAAGTTCCGTGTTTCCTTAGACAATCTGACTGGTGAAGGTGGTGACGGCAACCGCTTCAAAGACCATGTTTTCGCTCAAGTTCAGGCTTATTTTTCAGGCCAAGCTCAATTACCACGCGATGCGAAACACTTCATTGACTGTATTTGCCTATGTACTCGTGCTGGCAAAACATTACAGAGCGATGAATTTCAAAGAGAAATGCTCGACTAAATTTAACCCGATTCACATTTTGGCCATTGAACATCACCTAGATAAAGCGCGATAATGTTGAAAAAACCATCAGGAGATAAAAACGATGCTTCATTTAAGAGTCCATCCTGATAACCCTCAAGCACGCTCAATCAGCCAAGCAGTAGAACGGATTCGCGCAGGCGATGTGGTGGTGTACCCGACCGATGCCGCTTATGCCATTGGCTGCCAGATTGGGAATAAAAATGCCATGGAGCGGATTGCTCAAATTCGCGGCCTTGGGGCCAAACATCAATATGCCATCATTTGCGCGGATCTTTCCGATATTGCCACTTATGCCAAAGTGGACAATGCTATGTATCGTTTACTGAAAAACAATACACCAGCCGTGACCACGTTCATTTTGCCTGCAACCAGTGAAGTGCCTAAACGCTTGATGCATCCGAAGAAAAAAACCATTGGTCTACGTATTCCAAGTAACCCTGTGTGCCAAATGTTACTCAAAGAGTTAGGTGAGCCGCTACTAACCAGTACCTTAATCCTGCCGAATCAGGAAGAGCCACTAGATGATCCCTATGACATCGAAATGCAACTGTCAAAACGAATTGATGTGTTTATCGACAACGGGCTGGGCACATTAAGCACCACTAGTATTGTCGACTTATCAGGTGATCACCCTGAAGTGATCCGCCGTGGGCTTGGCGATGTCAGCGCATTTGAATGATGCGCTACATTTATTCGCTAGTGAAACTGAATCTCACATTCTCAAGAGATCAACATGACGCTGTTTATGGTTTTGCTCAATCTGGATCAATTTCCCGAGCAACATAATTTATATGTGCAGCGTCCTTGGACGCTTGAGTCCGAGACCTTGGTGCAACGCCATAGCTCAATCAACTGCAATATGCAAAAAGACAATCTGTACAGCTATTTTCTCTCGATCGCGACCATCCAACAATACTTTAAATATCTTGAACCCAAAAATCTCTGCCTACAAGATAGCTGTCAGCGCATCATTGAATTTGCGCTACAAGCACCTGAATAAATCTTGAATGAATATTTTCCGTCGCGTCAGCTGATCCATTTCTGCAGACTTTAGACGCATTTTTCTTCCCTACGCGTTCAAATAAATCCACGCATCCATAACAATAAAGTACCTAATCTATGCAGCTTCAGTGTTCACAACCACTGTTATCGCAAATAACCATCTTCATTTTAAAGTGCGGAAAAAACAGCCAAGTCCATTCTTTTGAGTGGTTCATCCTCTGAAGCAGTTTGATACTGTACAGCCAGAACATTAAACGTACTTCACCGTGCATTGACGATGGATCGTCATGGGTATGAAAAACAGCTACAGCATAATCAAATCAATAAGGACAAAAAATGTCGAAGCAATGGAATACAACAATATTAGGCCTATTTGCGGTTTCAACCACTCCAATGCATTCTAGCCAATCCATCGCATTCAGCTTCCAACTATTCAGGTTTCCTCCAAACGCGATCTCTGCTTCGTTTAAATCAAGCCTGTAACAGGCTATATGAGATGAGAGCCTCATGTGTGAAGCTACAACTCAATCGAAATCCCCAAACATCTAAACCTTTTTATTCCGTAGGTCTTTTCCCTACTCAGCATTTTTGCGCATTTTTTCAACACCACAGCAAGGAAACTTTTAATAAGGGATTGTATATGAACAAAAATAGATCATTAAGCTCCAAACCACTGACACGTGTCCTCACCTTGGTCGCAGCCATTACAGCATCGCATGCCGCTTTAGCAGCTCCCGAAGCCCAAAGTAGCACACCTCAAGCCTCAAACCAGACAGGCTTGGTTTTGCCCCAACCTACACCCGAATTTAAAGGGGTGATTAAAGAAACCTTTGAGGGCTCTAAACAAGATTTTCCTCAACCTGTAAAAGCACCCAAAGGTGCCCCTAACGTGGTGGTAATTTTGTTAGACGACTTAGGCTTTGGGCAAGCTGGCACCTTTGGTGGGCCTGTACCGACACCTGAAATGGATGAACTTGCAGATGATGGTGTGATTTTCAATCGTTTCCATACTACAGGGATTAGTTCTCCAACACGTGCAGCTCTTTTAACTGGACAAAACCCACATCAAGTTGGAGCGGGAACCATCACCGAACTTTCAACGGGTTATCCGGGATATAACACAATATGGCCCAAGGAAAGTGCCAGTGTCGCTAGAATCCTTAAAGACAATGGCTATGCCACTGCGGCATTTGGTAAATGGCACAACACCCCTGACTGGGAAACATCTCCAGTTGGGCCTTTTGAACGCTGGCCAACAGGTCTCGGTTTCGAATATTTTTATGGCTTCTTTGGTGGTGAATCGAGCCAATGGGAACCGCAGCTGATCCGCGGAGTAACACCCGTTGAACCAACTAAACGACCAGAGCAAGGCTATAACCTGAATGTTGACTTGGTCAATGATGCAATTGGTTGGATCAATCGTCAAGGCTCAGTCTCTCCAGATAAACCGTATTTTGTCTATATGGCACCCGGTGCCGTCCATGCACCACTGCATGTCAATCAAGAATGGATTGATAAGTTTCAAGGCCAGTTCAACCAAGGTTGGGACAAAGTCCGTGAAGAAACCTTGGCCCGTCAGAAGAAATTAGGCATTGTTCCTAAAAATACCGACTTGATGCCTCGCCCAGACAGTATTCAAGCTTGGGCTGCTCTGAGTGCAGATGAGAAGCGCTTGTTTGCAAAACATCAAGAAGTCTTTGCAGGTTTCCTCGCACAAACAGATCATGAAATGGGACGTTTGATTAAAGCCATCAAGAAACTTCCTGATGCAGACAATACCCTCATTATTTTTATTGCGGGGGATAATGGTGCCAGTGCTGAAGGGACGTTAACGGGTACTATCAATAACCTAATGACTCAAAATGGTTTTCCAGATACTGTTGAAAATCAATTAAAACATATTGATGAAATTGGCGGACCTAAACACGAAAACCAATATCCTGTCGGTTGGGCATGGGCTGGCTCGTCTCCATTTCAATGGATGAAACGCGTCCCTTCTCACTTCGGAGGAACACGCAATGGCATGATCGTTTCTTGGCCTGCAAAAATTAGAGCCACGCATGCGATCCATAACCAATTCCATCATGTCTCCGACATCACCTCAACCATTTTAGAAGCAGCCAATATTCCGCAGCCCAACTTAGTAGATGGTGTAAAGCAAACGCCAATGTCTGGCATTAGCATGGCATACAGTTTCAATGATGCAAAAGCCAAAGATCAGCGTCATACCCAATACTTTGAAACGGGTGGACATAGAGCCATCTATCAAGACGGTTGGGTTGCCTCATCCTTCCATGGCGTACCGTGGAAGCTCAGTGGCTCTTTAGGCTTTAAAGATAGTCCGTGGGAACTATACAATATCAAACAGGACTTTTCCCAAGCGCATGACCTAGCAGCCAAAGAGCCTCAACGCTTAGCAGAAATGCAGAAACTGTTCGACCAAGAAGCAGGCAAATATGGCGTTTATCCGTTAGATGACCGTTTTGTGGAACGTGCTTTTAATCCAGAACGGCCTTCTTCAGTTCGTGGCCGAAAGCAATTCACCTATTCAGCAGGAACCACGCGTCTGCCTGAAGGCAGTGCACCAACCATGTATCAGCGCTCGCATAGTATTAAGGCTGACATTGTCATTCCTAAAAGCGGTGCCAATGGTGTAATTGTGGCTGAAGGTGGTTCAGGTGGTGGCTTCTCGTTGTATTTGGAAAATGGCATACCTGTGTACGAATACAACTTCTTTGCCCAATCGTATTATCGGATTGCTTCCACCAAAGCATTAGCACCGGGTAAACACAGCATCGTTGTAGATTATCAACAGACTCCGCGTGAAGGACGACATGGTATTGGCGGACCTGTGACGATCAGCGTCAATGGCGATACGGTTGCTCAAGGTCAGGTTGAAAAAGTGGTTCCTTATCGTTTTTCAGCAACTGAAACCTTTGACATCGGGATGGACTTAGGCTCAACCGTTTCACCGCGCTACAATGAAAAAGCGCCGTACCCATTCACAGGTCAAATCGATACCGTCACAATCGATTTAAAAGACTAAATATTTTTAAACACGATGATCTGAGATTGATCAATACCCCAAAATTTGAGACTTCAAAGTCTCTGAAGTTGGAGCAGCGCTGAAATACTTTCTTCGTATTTCAGCGCTATTCTTTAAGGTATTCATCCAATGCCTATTTTGTAGGCTGCTTTTGAGGTTCATAATGCCGCACTATGCAGTCTCATCTAGCTACTTACAATAAATCGATTATTTTTCAAACCACAGGACTAGGCCCTAAGTACATCATGTTCTCTCAAACCCAACCCATTTCTGCAAATTTAGCTACGACATCAGCGCATAAAAAGCATCACACAAATAAATACTCTCTATTTATTTACAGCTTTTTTTGTTATTTGGTCGGTGAAATCATGTATTCACGCCGCAATTTGTTTTACACTAAGCCCTATTAAAATTATGTATTTTTTAAATCGCCTCTACTTTTTCTCCTTAAGTACTGATTCGAAAAAACATAATCATGCCTTTGAAAATTCGCGTGGCCAATAACTGTAATGAATCAATCCGTCCATAATGCCATGGAAGATCTTCCACAAATCCGTGTTATGGATGAGTGGCATGACTCCATCCCCGAGGATTTATATATTCCTCCAGCTGCATTTGAAATTCTTTTAGAGCATTTTGAAGGACCACTCGACTTTCTGATTTACCTGATTCAAAAAAACGGCTTCGACTTATTACAGTTAGATATTGCCCCGATTGCAGCGCAATACCTGTCTTATATGGATGCCATGAAGTCGCTTAACATTGAGCTGACAGCAGACTATATGGTGATGGCCGCGTTATTGGCTGACTTAAAGTCACGTTTGCTGTTGCCAAAAGCACCCAATGCAATCCAAATTGAAAAAGACCCAAAACAAGAGCTGATCGACCGTTTAGAAACTTATCTCCGTATTAAACAAGCGGCTGAACGCTTAGGGCAAATGCCTATATTAGAGCGAGACACCTTCTCAACCAATGTCAGCTTAGGCCAAACTCTAGACAATAATGACGGTCATAATGTGCAACAGCTGCGTGATGCACTGTTCTGCGTGTTTAACCGACCTGAGCCAATCACCCACCAAATTGCACAAGAACCTGTTTTACTTGAAGAGCGCATGGCTTTTATTGAAAGCAAAGTCGCTTCAGGTGAAGTTTTAGTTTTTGAATCTTTGCTGCGCCCCATCCAAGGTCGCATGGGCATGGTCGTGACGTTTATGGCCATTTTAGAGTTAACCCGTCAGCAACGTATTCAAATTGTGAGTTCAGGTGTTGAAGCACCGCTTTCGATACAAGGAGTCAAAAAATAATGTTAGAACAAACCGCTCCTGTAACGAACGAAGATAACTTACATGAAGTACTGATGCAGTTAGAAGCAATTATTTTTGCCAGTGATGCGCCTGTTTCACTTGCACGATTGAAAGAATCGTTCCAAAATCAATATAGCAAACAAGATTTACGCCAGTTTTTACAACAACTTGCCATGCTACAACATGGCCGTTCGATTGAACTGATTGAAACTGCTCAAGGTTTTCGTTTTCAGGTTCGAGCAAAATACCGTCAAATCGTTGCACAAACGTGGCCAGAGCGACCAACTCGTCTCTCGCCATCGCTACTCGAAATGTTGGCCGTGGTTGCCTATCATCAACCCGTCACTCGAGCAGATATAGAACAAATTCGAGGAGTCTCAAATAACAGTCAACTGTTACGAACGTTATTTGATTGGAACTGGATTAAAGAATCTGGTTTTCGTGAACTCCCAGGAAGACCTGCGTTGTTAGTTACGACGCCCCAATTTTTAAATGCATTTGGCCTAAATTCTTTAGGTCAGTTGCCTCCCCTGCAGGATGCCAAGGAAGCTTTTATGGCGCTCGATGCGAATGCACCGAAGTCGTAAATAGGTGAACTGTTGATGATAATTTCTAAGGTTATGCTGTCATGAGTGAAAAGTTGCAAAAGGTACTCGCACGAGTTGGTTTGGGTTCTCGCCGTTATATGGAAGAAGTGATTGCCGCTGGTCGTGTGAGTGTCAACGGCCAAGTTGCCCAAGTAGGCGAACGTATTGAACCAGGTGATGAGCTTCGCATCGATGGTCGTAAAGTATCGTTCCAAATTGAAGATGAAATTCGTCGTCGTGTTCTGATTTACTATAAACCAGAAGGCGAAATTTGTTCACGTAGTGATCCTGAGTCACGTCCAACTGTATTTGAGCAATTGCCTGCAATCGCGAATGATCGCTGGGTAATGGTCGGTCGTCTAGATATTAACTCAACAGGTTTACTGTTATTTACAAACGATGGTGAGTTGGCGAATCGCCTGATGCACCCATCGAATGAAATCGAACGTGAATATGCTGTGCGTGTTATGGGTGAAGTAACCCCGCAAATTAAAAACAACATGCTCAAAGGTGTGGTGTTAGATGACGGCCCAGCGAAGTTTGAGTCATTCTCTGAAATTGGCGGTGAAGGGATTAACCGTTGGTTCCAAGTAGTGGTAAAAGAAGGTCGTAACCGCGAAGTACGTCGTATTTTTGAATCGCAAGGTTTAAAAGTCAGCCGTCTACTACGTACACGTTATGGCACAGTTATTTTACCGCGCGAACTACGTACGGGTCGTTGGATGGAGTTGGACAAAAACGACATCGACAACTTAACCAAAGCGGTTGAGCTAAAACCACGTCAAGGCACGGGTTTGTACGGCATGGCAAAACGTCGTACTGAACGTATGCAAGAAAAACCAATGGCTGCGCGTCGTGGTGGTTTCTTACGTCAACAGCGCCGTGACAATGAAGATGAAGGCCAACAACAAGCGAAGCCAGCTTTCAATCGTGAACGCCGTGAAAATCCAAATGGACATAGCCAACGTCGTCAGGACAATGCACAAACTGGTTATGGTCAACGTGAACCACGCCAAAACTCAGGCTATGCACAACGTGACAGCCGTCCAGAGAACTTTGGCAACAAAGGCACCTATGGTCAACGCGACGCGCGTGATGAAAATGCGCCACGTAAACCTTTTGGAAATAAAAGCTTTAAGAAGTTTTAATTTTTAAAGTCCAAATTTGAGCCACTTTCGAGTGGCTCTTTTTATATGTGTTTACGCTGCACAATAAGCTCCCTTTCTGCTCTAGATCAGAAAAAACTGCAAGCTCCTTATAAAAAATGCCCAACTTATTGAGCGTTTTTATTATTAAAACAACAGCCACCCATTCATGCCACACTTTGCGGGATAGCACTAAGCAAGCGCTTGGTATAGTCATGCTGTGGTGACTGGTACAAATCATCCGAATTGGCTATTTCCACCAAATCACCATGATTCAAAACCATGATTTGATCTGAAATATATTTCACTACAGACAAGTCATGTGAAATAAAGATATAACTCAGTCCAAATTCATCCTGTAAATCTTGCAGCAAATTCAGTACTTGGGCTTGTACCGAAACATCCAAGGCCGAAACAGACTCATCACAAATCAAAATCTCAGGTTTTAAGGTTAGGCAGCGCGCAATCGCAATACGTTGACGCTGTCCGCCTGAAAACTCATGTGGATAACGATAAAAAGCCTGTGCAGGTAAGCTCACGCGTTCCAACAAGTCCAAAGCCATCTGTTTGCGTTCACTATCATTCATCCCGATCCCATGTACCTGCATTGGTTCCATCAAAATCTGCCCGACGGTAAAACGTGGATTCAGTGATGCATAGGGATTTTGGAAAATGATTTGAATCTTACGTTGATACCGAGCAAACTCTTTTTCTGACATGGCTAAAATATCTTGACCTTCAAACAGCGCTTTTCCTCCTGTCGCTTCCTGTAAGCGCATCAGCAATAATCCGATGGTGGTTTTCCCCGAACCAGACTCACCCACCAAGCCCAAAGTCTTGCCTTTTGCCAGTTGAAAACTCACGCCTTTGACCGCTTGAAACTCCTCTTTGCCGAATAGTCCTTTACGACTATAAAATGACTTTTTAAGGTCATGCACATCTAAAATAATCGCTTCTTGGCCTGTTAAGCCACGAGATCTTTGTTGAAGTGACTCGACATCAACGCTATGCGTTTCAATATAGTCATCGCCCTTTTGTTGCATAAAGTCACTGATCATCGGCAAACGCATGGGACGTTTAGATAGTTGCGGACGGCAGTGCAACAACGCTTTGGTATAGACATCTTGAGGACGTTCAAGTACATCTTTAACCCAGCCTTGTTCACGAATTTTCCCCTGCCGCATCACGATTACCTGATCGGCAATTTCCCCGACCAAAGCCAAATCATGGGTAATAAACAGCATCGACATTTGATGCTTCTTCCGCAAAGACTCCAACAAATCTAAAATTTGCTTTTGAATGGTGACATCCAGCGCTGTTGTCGGTTCATCAGCAATCAATAGTTTGGGTTTACACGCAATTGCCATAGCAATCATGACGCGCTGCTGCTGCCCACCCGACAACTGCCCCGGATAAGCATCAATCTTGGTTTCAGGAGATGGAATCCCAACTTCTATCAAGAGTTCCAAAGCACGTGCACGCGCCTGCTTACGACTCATGCCCAAGTGTAACTGCAAAATTTCTGCAATTTGTGAACCTACCGTAAACACAGGATTCAGTGATGACATCGGCTCTTGAAAAATCATGGCAATATCTTTACCGCACTTTTTCCGCATTTCACGGCGTGGTAAATCGAGTAGGTTTTGTCCCTCAAACAGAATTTTACTGTCCGAAGCAATTTGACTGCTTTCTGTAGATAATAGCCCCATGGTTGCTAGCGATGTGACCGATTTACCACTGCCAGACTCCCCGACTAAAGCCACAGTGGCATTCACTGGAATACTAAAACTAATGCCTTTGACTGTTTCAATGTACTGCTTTTCTTCATTTTTAAAGCTGACACGCAAGTTTTCCACCTGAAGTAAGACTGGCGCTGTCATATGATTGAGTTCAGACATTCTCATACTCCTATTTCAGTTTCGGGTCTAATGCATCTCGCAATGCATCGGTAAACATTGAAAATGCAGTGACCAGAACCGCCATTGCCACAGAAGCAGCCGCTAACTGCCACCACTTACCTAAAATCAGTTCACTTTGCGCTTCATTCAACATGCTGCCCCATGACACCACACCAACAGGGACACCAAAACCTAGGAAGCTCAAAATCACTTCTGACTTAATAAAGGCCACCACTAAAATTGACATTTGAACCAGTGCAATATGACTGACATTGGGAAATATATGCACAAAAATACGTCGGCTATGACTCACCCCAATTGCTTTTGCCGCCAACACATATTCCCGCGAAGTATGCTTCATATATTCGGCACGAATTAAACGATATACCCCCGTCCACCCCGTTAAACCCAAAATCAAAACAATGGATAAAACACCTTTTTGTTGCAGTACTGCGGCAATAGCTAGCACCAAAAGCAAATAAGGAATCGAGGTAAAAATGTTATAAAACCAATTCAAGACATCATCGACCCAGCCACCAAAGTAGCCCGAAATGGCACCTAAAACCGTGCCAATCACCACAGCAAGAAAAGCTGCGACTAAGCCAACAATAATTGATGTTTCTGCACCTTTAATGGTTTTCAGTAAAACACTTTGTCCCCATTTGTCGGCACCTAAAATCAGGCTTTGCTTAAGTTCCGCTTGCTGATCTAGTAAATGACCATCTAGCGCTTGATCAATCGCTCTCATATCTTCGGCTAAAGGATCAACAACCCCATAGTAATCAATTGCCCCCCCCACACCCTGTTCAGCAGCAATTTCTGTGTTGAGCTCACGAATCACATCTTTTAAAGGATCAACAGGGTTCTCAGGCACAGCCGCTTCGACTTTTCGTGTTTCACTTTGCGTAGCAGGTATCGCTGCTGCACCGATAAACGTAGGCGGTGCATAACTCACAGCGACTTCTTTATTCCAGTTTTTTGCAATCAATCCTGTAGATGACAAAATTAACAGCACCAAATAAAACAGTACGATTAGGAGAGAAAACATGGCGATTCGATCGCGTTTTAAGCGGCGCATGGCGAGTTGCCATAGTCCTGTAGACGCTGTTGTAGGTTCAGCAGTATCTGGTTTTCTTTTAGTAAGAACACTGAGCATAATTCACCTACTTCAACTGTACACGTGGATCGACCCATTTATAAATCAAATCGGCAATCAAGTTGAAAAACATCGTTGCGAGGGCAACGTACACGGTAATGGCTTTAATTACGGGAAAATCACTACGCTCTACCGCAATAATTACTTCACGACCAATGCCCGGGATACCAAAGAAACGCTCAATCAAAAATGCACCAATCAACAAAGCAGGTAAACTTGCCATCACGTCTGTAATAATCGGGATTGAGGCATTACGTAGCACATGCACGCCTAAAATGCGCCGTTCACCAATCCCTTTGGCACGTGCAGTACGAACATAGTCTTGATTGACTTCATCCAAAACAAAACTACGATACAACCGTAAAGTCGGGGCAATACTGACCACTAACATTATCAGAATGGGCAATAAAGCATATTTAAACAGGTTCACACTAAAGCTATCGCTCCAGCCTTGTACTGGAAACCAGCTCAGCTGATAGGCAAAGACATACTGAAAAACAATGATATACACCAAGATACTGATCGACATGCCAATCGTACACAGCATCATCACCATACGATCTGTTAAACTGCCGCGCACGGCTGCCACCGCCAAAGCCAACACAATAGAAATAATGGTTTGTAAGATCGTCAGTGGAATGAGCAAAGTGAGTGAAGGCCCGAGTCGTGTCGTGATGATTTGCGATACTGACTCCCCTGTACTCCAACTTAACCCATAATCAAAAGTCAAAATCTGCTTAATGAAAATCCACAGTTGCACATAATAGGGCTGATCGACCCCAAGCTGCTGTCGGATATTTTCAATTTGTTCAGGGTTCGACATTTTCCCTGCCAAAATATAGGCAGGGTCGCCACCAACCCAGTTAAACAAGAAGAAAATCAGCAACACCACTCCAAGCATGGTCGGGATCATTTGCCAAATTCGACGAATAATATATGCCAGCATAAAAATGCCCCTTATTTCACCCGTTGACCGGTAATTTCATCGAAAAAGGCTTTGTTATCAGGCTCACGACCCAAAAAGTCTTTGACCAATGCTTTGGCAGGTTTTTGACCGCCTTGGGACAAAATGGTTTGACGATAGTGCTGTCCCACTTCAGGATTATTTAAGTTATCACCAAAGGCTGAGAGCATGTCCAACGCCATCACTTCTGACCACATATAGCCGTAATACCCGACTTGATAACCACCCATGATGTGACCAAACTGCCCTGGAAACTCGGTGGTTGGAACATAGCCCAAAGCCGTTGCGCCTTCCATTTTTTCCCAAACCTTTAAGGGCTGAACCTCTCGTGCATCACTGCCATGTAGCGCCATGTCATACTGCGCATACAACGTCTGACGAGCATAATGCAAACCACGCCCATAACTATGCACGGCATTGAGTTTGGCAATCAGCGCATCATCCACGCGTGGGCAGTCAGGTTTGCAGTAGTCTGCCACCTTTGACAAAGTCTCTTTGCCTCGTGCCCATTCCTCATACATTTGTGAAGGTGCTTCGACAAAGTCTCGCTCAACCGAAGTTCCAGACTGAGATGAAAAACGTGTGTTGGATAAAATGCCATGCAGCGCATGACCAAACTCATGTACAAAAGTTTCAAGTTCATCGCTATTTAAACCATTGCGGTTAAAGTTAGTCACCAGTGCTGAAATTGGTTTTCGCCCAGTTAAGCTACTGCCGCCATAAACACCCCATACAGCAGCATGTCCATATTTACCTTTACGTGGAAATTTATCCATATATAAGCCACCGAGCAGTTGCCCTGTTTTGGCATCGGTCACATCATAATATTCCACTTCATCTTGCCAAACCTCGACTTTTACAGGCTTAAACTTGATGCCATACAGGTTTTCAGAAATGGCAAATAGCCAGTCTTGAGAGGCTTGCGTTGGGAAATACTGACGCAGTTGTTCTTGGTCGACCTGATACTTGGCTTTGCGTAATTTTTCACTCCAATATGCTTCGCTCCAACGCTCAATACTGGCTAGCTCAACAGGGATATTCAAACTTTGCGCTTTAAACTCGCGTAGAGTTTGGACTTCCTTTTTCTCTAGGGGTGTCACGGTAGCATGTACATCTGCCAAAAATTTATTCACAGTTTCAGGGTTTTTCGCCATCCGGCTTTGCAGTACCCATTCGGCATAACTAGACTTACCAAACAGTTGTGCTAACTCATAACGTAAGTCCATGGCTTGCTTCAGCAGCGCTAAATTTTTCTCGCCACCACGTCGGGTAAATGCAATTTGATAACGCTTACGTGCGTCATCGTTGTCTGCCAACTCCATAAACGGACGATAATCGGGATACTCAAACCCTAACAGATAATTACCCTTGTCATTTTTCTTTAAGCCGTCGATATAACTTTGTGGCAGGCCTTTTAGCTCATCAGGGCTAAATTCGAGTTTTTCAGGATTATCACGGACATTACGCGCATACTCTTGTTCAATTTTTGCTAGTTCATCAAAAATCGCTTTTAAGCGTGCTTGTTTATCTGCTGAAAGCTGTATCCCTGTTTTTTCAAAACCATCCAAAATATCTTCACGGAACTTGGCTTCAATTGGATCCGCAATTTTAACTTTCTTAATTTGTTGGTATAGCTTTGGATTTTGATAAACATCGGTTTGGAATTGGCTAATTTTAATTTCACAGTCTTCAGCCGTTTTACGCAGTGCCTCATCAGGGTCAACATTGCTATACAGACCAATCGGGCCGTAAAAATCTTCAAATGATGCAAAAATACGATCCCATTCAGCCAATACAGGTGCTGCCGCGGTTTCGTTTTTAAGGGGCTTATTTTCAAACGCTTTGAGTTGCTTTTTCACATCCGCAATTTTGGCATTACACAGCGCAGGGATATCTTTGGCTTGAAAGCTGGGCAAGGTTTGGCGCTGTGCTGTTTCAGCCAAAGCCATCTGACTCATCCCTAGGCCTAACATGCACAATGCAGTGACTTTAAAATTTTGCTTTTTCATCATGACTCCAGTTTTATTTAATTTCTATTTCTTCAAATCAATATCGATATACATCCACTCTGCGGGCAGTATGGGATGCTTTTTAAAACCAATCACCCGCGGTTGTGCCAAGATATTGCGGTAACGCGCGCCAATTACCTGTACAGGCATATACACTTCCAGCAGGCGTGACATTTTGGCGTAGATTGCATCGCGCTCTGGACTCGGGGTCATCTTCTGAGCTTGTTCATATAGGCGGTCATATTCAGGAATTTTGGCGCAGCCATTGTTGGTGATCTTGATGTTTTTGCCATAAAACAGCTGCATAAAGTTATCTGCATCTGGGTAGTCTGCAATCCATGCTGATGCTTTAAACATGGTTTTACATTGTTTTTCTAATTTCAAAGCCTCAGCAAAAGGCATCGACTTGGTGGTCATTCTGATTTTGATACTGTCTAAAGTTTTCTTCCAAAACTCGGCCTGTTGTTGACTGCGTAAATTATTGCCCGAAAGCGTCATCTCAATCACCAAAGGTTTGCCATTTGGCTGAGTACGCCAACCATCCGCAGCTACTGTATAGTGATAACGATCTAACAATAAATTTGCCGCTTTGACTGAATAAGGAATACTGCTTCGATAATTGGGGTCATAGCCCACCACACCACTTGGAATCGGCGCTTGCAGTTTTTGCGCATCACCTTTTTGTAAAATATTGATGTAGTTATCGGCTGAAAATGCCATCGCCATGGCACGGCGCAAGGCGATTTTATCTTTACTTAAGCCGCCGACCACTGGGTTTTGCATATTCCAATAATGATAGTCAATCGAAGGATCAGTGATCCGTGACAGCTGTACACCTTTCTTGACCAATTCCGGTTTTAGTTTTCCATCTTGCAAGGCTTGAACCGTCAACTCACCATCTAAGGCAAACAAATCCACTTCATCTTTAATAAAGGACAACCAGCGTGATTGTCCTTCTTCCATCACCTGAATATCAATCTCGCCAATTTGCGGCATTTTTTTGCCTTGCATGGCTTTGACGATCTTTTGGTCCTCAGGCGTACTGGCCTTAAAGTTCCAAACAAAACTTCGGAAATCAGGATTGGCCTTTAAAATGATCCGCGAACCCGGCGTCCAACGACTGAGCATATACGGCCCCGTTCCTATTGGATGCCCCATCACAAAACCCGCTTTGTCACGATATTTTTCGATGACTTCCCGTGCAACCGCGCCCGCAGGCTGATGTGCCAGCAGCATTGGAAAGTTCTGATCAGGGCTGGTCAGGCGAATAACTAAGGTATAACGGTCTGGTGTTTGTAAACCAGCGACAGATTGGTCGTAATTGAATTTTCCTGTTTTCTGCGCCTGTTTCAGCAAAGCCTCCATCCCTAAGATTCGCCCATCAAGCAGCCAACTGTTGGGTGAACGCAAGCTCGGATCCAGTAAGCGCTTAAAGGTATACACATAATCAGCTGAGGTCAGCTCACGCTTTTTACCTTTAAACACTGGGTCCGCAGCAAAATAAATCCCCTTTTGCAAACGAATGGTATAGGTCAATCCATCCGCGCTCACCTCGGGTAAAGCCGCAGCTGTTCGTGGTACCAATTTCGCAGGTGAGGCCAAATAATCATAGGTAAACAACGTTTCAAAAATCGAACCGTTGACATGCGCCGAGTACAAGTCATGCACGCCCGCAGGGTCAAAGCCTGTTTCAGCCACAGGAAAAACATAACGTAAAACTTTTTTCGGGTCGGCAGGGCTTTGTGCAAAACTGGAAACTGAACTACTCAGCAGAATACTGCCTACCCAAATCCCCAACCCCCATCGTTTCAATTTCTGATTTAGATCTTTCATTATTTTCTACATCTCAATTATTTTTTATGGGCTGAATATCCAAATACTGCCAGTTGGTGTTCATCATCGGATGTGCTTTAAAACCCTGAATCTGTGGATGTAACAACCAATTTCGAATGCGACTGTTATGAATAATCCATGGATTATCGGCTTCAATTTGACGACTGAGTTTTTCATAAAATGGCAAACGCTGAGGCGGTGGTAAGGCCATAGCCTGCGTATAAAGTGCATCATAGGCTTTGGACTGGTAGCAACTGAGATTGCCCTGAGCCGAATTGGGCCCATACAGCAGCTGGGCAAAGTTTTCCCCTTCAGGATAATCGGCAATCCAAGCCCCGCCCCAAATCATATATTTACATTGCATCGCTGCTTTTAAATTGTCAGCAAAGTTACTCACCACAAAGTCGGCACGCAGACCAATCGCATCTAAATTTTTCTTCCACAGTTCAGATTGAATCACGGAACTGGAACTGTTTTCAGTCATAAACTTGAGCGTTAAAGGCTGAGCATTCGGTAGTCGGCGGTAACCATCTCCTCCCTTCTTATAACCGAAACGATCCAGTAATTTATTCGCCAAAAGCGGGTTATAGGCCACACTACTCCGGTAGTTGGGATTAAAGCCTTGTACCCCCTCAGGCACTAACATCTCCGACTTCACCGCCTGCCCTTTATACAGTTGTTTAATGGCTTCTGCTTGGTTATAAGCCAGACTAATCGCACGTCTTAATGCAACTTTTTCAAGCCCAAAACCACCTACCGTAGGGTCTTGCATATTAAACATGGTATAGGTGATTTCAGCGTCTTTATTGGGAAAATGTTGAATGCCTTGCTTGACCAGTTCAGGTTTGAGTTGTTTGCCATTTAAAGCCTGCGGTACTGCATTGGAAGTCAGTTTGTCAAAATCGAGTTGTCCCGATTTGAACGCGAGCCAGCGAGACTGTTCTTCTTCAATAATACTGACGCTGACTTTGCCGATTTGTGGCATTTTTTTGCCTTGCATCTCCTTGACCAGACGGTTGTCCCAACTTGAACCTGTAGATTTAAAGTTCCATGTAAAACCACGATATTTCGGGTTGGCCACCAGTTCAATACGACTCCGCGGTACATATTTACTCAGTTGATAAGGCCCTGTCCCCACTGGATGCTGCGCAATTCGATCCCCATAAAACTCCACCACTTCCCGCGCTGTTCCACTAAATGTGGCATAAGCCAAGATATACGGGAAATTATAGTCAGGACGGGTTAATGTGATTTGTAGTGTGTATTTATCGAAGGCTTTTAAACCCGGAATCACGGCATCGTAATTAAACTGGCCTGTTTTCTTGGCTTGAGCAACAGCAGCATCGCCACCGACAATTTTGCCTTCAATAAATGAATAGGTCGGTGAGCGGTTTTTCGGATCCATAATCCGCATCATGGAATAAATATAATCCTGCGCCACCAACTCCCGCGGCTTGCCTTTGAAGGCCGCGTCATCGCTAAAATAAATATTGGGCTGAATTTTAAAGATATAGACTTTGCCCTCTTGTTCTATTTTTGGCATCGACACTGCTGTATTTGGAACCAATTGAGCGGGGCGTGCCAAATAATCGTATTTTAAAAGCGGTTCAAAAATGGCTTGGGCAATACTACCACTATAAAAATTATAGGTTTTAACCGTATCAAAACCATCATCAGGCGCTTCATAAGCGATATTTAATACTTTGTTGGGATCTGCAGGCGACTTTGCATAGGCAGAAAAGCCAAAGCCCATCGCAAGGGATAAAGCAGCAAGCTTCAGTTTTTTTGAATTCAAGTTCATACCTATACACATCTTTTTTTAAGCAAGGTGATCTCATGCCATCCATGTTCAATGTCAGTGTTTTATTTTTCAGACCACACTGACAAAAACTTAAAACATAAGCCCATGTTTTATAAATTAAATTTTAATTATCAAAATTTAAAAAACGGTCATGGGCAAATATTCACCTCTGCAACAAAGCGAATATCATGCCACGCCTATTTTTTCTAATTCCTTAGGATGTTGTACCATAAGTCGAAAAATGTTCCATCCAATTTATACGACCAAGCTTCAAATATAACTTAGGTAAAACATCGATTTCTTTTTGAATAGTGGCCCTGCTCTTTATTCGCTTCAGACGATAAAAGTGAGGCCATACAGTTATCCCTCTGTCATTGCGCACACTATCGTTTTACTTCTTCGATGTCATTTGAATTATTTTTCTAGTCGATATTCATAAAAAACATTTTCGTCACTGCAAATCTTCATTTTTAGTTTGAGCGAAGTTCGGCTTGAAGATTTCCAAAATTTAGAAACAACTCATCCTCCCAGTGCAATATGATCATGCACGCTTTGGAAGAGGATGAGTTTTGCTCTTTTTCACATGTCAACAATAAAAGTAAAAAGATTACTTCAATACGGGAATGTCGATCCACAATGCTTGCGGAAAATGTGTCGCCAAATAAGCTTTTAAATAGCTCGCAGTATCTTTAGAAATGAGTTCATCTTGTGACTCATCATTTAAGTTATAGGCTAAAGCGTAAAGCTCTAAACCACGGCTTTTCAGTGCTTCTAAACTTAAAATCGTATGGTTAATACTGCCCAAACGCCCCGAACTCACCAAAATTACAGGCAGTTGCTTAGCTGCAATATAGTCAATGCTAAGCAAATCTGTGGTTAAAGGCACCATCAAACCACCCGCACCTTCTAACAACACCACCTCATATTTTTCAGCCAGCTGCTGAGTAGCACGCTCGATTTTTACAAAATCAATCTCACGACCATCAATTTTAGTCGCCAAATGTGGCGATGCAGGATAACTAAAAATTTCAGGCATGGTCAGCTTACTGTCATCTTCTGGAAACCAGCCCATATCCATAATTTTACGATGCTGTTCAATGTCTTCAGAAACATCAACATTGCCCGTTTGTACTAGCTTTTGGGTAATGGTTTTTTGGCCTTGTTCATTCCAAAGCTTGGCTAAGTAGCCCGTAGTATAGGTTTTCCCAATGCCTGTATCGATTCCACTGATAAAGTAAACTGATCCAGTCATGGCATTCTCCGTGCAATACAATAAATAGGGTGATAACTCAGGCGATAATGAATCTGTCCTAATGTATCGAGTTGTGAAAATTGTTGATAATCTTGATAAAAGCATTCGAGCGAGTGCTTGGTCCAACGAAAGCTCGATGCAGTTGCCGTGACACCAGTGGCTTTTAAATGTTGCAGTACCTGTTTCGGTGTCGCAAAGTCTAAGTACTCAATCTGTTCAGACAAATGCAGAACTTCAAAGCCTTGGTTTTGCAATTTTTCCCGTAGTTGATCGAGGTTGACATAATCTAAACCTTGCCCCGTTAAGATCTTAATCTCTTGTAAATTCCGCTCCCCAAAGGTGGAAAAACAAAACAGCCCTTGTGGAAGCAGACTGTCATTCGCTTTCTGAAAAACAGCATCAAGATTCGTCATCCACTGCAGTGCAGAGGTCGATACAATCAGTTCTAAATGAGCTGGAAAAACAAGCTGTTCAATATCGCCCAACAACCAGTCTATATTTGAATAACCCTGAAAGTGCTGCTGCACCTCGGCATATAAGTCATTCAGTAAATAGTGCTGAATTTGGAAATTTTTCAGCAATAGATGGCTTAAATTGCCTGAGCCACAACCAATTTCAAACACCCGCTCAAATTGCGTTTTAGTGGCATAACCTTGGATTAAATTAAAAAGCTGGCGTGCAATTTGTTTTTGCACAACCGCATGTTCACTGTAGCTTTGCCCTGCCTGAGCAAAGCGCAATGCGACTTGTGCTTTATCAATCTCTAAATTCTTCACGACTCACTCACAACAACTGAATCAACTGATCTAAATCAGTATGGCGAACTTGAGCGGTCAAGGAAATACGTAGTCTAGAACTGTGCTGCGGCACAGTCGGTGGTCGTACAGGCATAATATAAAAACCTGCTTGTTGCAAAGCTTTCGCCTTCTCTACCGTTTTGCTCGAATCACCGATGATCACAGGGACAATTTGAGACGTTGATGGACAATCAAAACCTTTGGCCTGAACCGCTTGCTGCAAGGTCTGACTGATACTGTGTAAATGCTGTCTTGAGGTCTTTAACTGCAAGACTTTTTGCAAGATAAAGTTGCTCCACGCCATGCAGATCGGCGGTTGTGCCGTACTAAAAATCAATGGGCGCATAGTATTGATGAGATAGTCTCGAATCACAGGATGACAAATCAGATAGCCGCCGATTGAAGCCATAGCCTTACCCAAAGCACCAACCAAAAAGTCGATCTCATCAATCACTTGATATTGCTCGGCACAGCCCAAACCTTGCTCACCACGCACACCGATACCATGTGCTTCGTCGACATAGAGCATGACTTTTTCAAACTGTTTTTTGATGCGGACCAATTCAGTCAAATCGGTTTCGTCACCATCCATACTAAAAATTGACTCGGTCACCACAATGATCCGCTCAAAAGTATCATCGGTATGATAATTGTGTAAAAGTTGAGTCAAATGTGCCAAGTCATTATGGCGATAACGTACCAACTTCGCTGTCGATAAACGAATACCATCAATCATGCTGGCATGGATTAATTTATCAGCCAGAATTAGGGTTTTACTGTCCGCTAACGCAGGTAAAATACCAATATTCATGTGATAGCCGCTGTTGAATACCAAAGCCGCTCGACCATGAAAAGCTTGACTTAGACTGGCCTCAAACTGTTCATATTCAGGAAAATTACCCGTCAATAAGCGTGAAGAAGCTGAACTCATCCAGCGCTGCGCATTCGGTGTTTCATCGAAAAACTGTTCACGTAATTCGATATTTGCAGCCAATCCTAGATAGTCATTCGATGCCAAATTCAACATCTCATGATCATGAATTCGAATCATCCGCCCTTGCTGCACATTGGACGTAAACTGGCGCAAATTGCCTTGCTGTTTAAGTACATCCAGTTGTGCTGCAAAATGTTCTACATGATTCATACAAAAGGCTCCTGCATCTGCACCACCACTTCAACCAATTGCTCAAGCAAGGTCTTGAGTTCCTGTGCGGTAATCACATAAGGGGGCATCACATAGACCAGTTTTCCAAAGGGTCGCACCCAAATACCACGGCGGACAAACTCCTGTTGTAAGGTCTTCATATCCACATTAAACGTCAGCTCAACCACACCAATAGCACCCAATACACGAACCTCGTGTACATATTCAAGTGACTGCAACGGGGTCAAGGCGGTACGAAGTTGTGTTTCAATGCGTTGAATATTGCTTTGCCAATCTTGTGAAATGAGGAGTTCTGTACTTTTCGCGGCCACCGCACACGCCAAGGGATTGGCCATAAACGTTGGGCCGTGCATAAATACGCCCGCTTCGCCTCGACTGATAGTTTCAGCAATATGCTTTGTGGTTAAGGTTGCTGACAAAGTCATATAGCCGCCTGTTAAACCTTTACCCATACACATAATGTCAGGTTCGACCTGTGCATGCTCCCAAGCAAAGAGTTTCCCCGTACGCCCAAAACCAGTCGCAATTTCATCAAAAATCAGTAAAACACCATATTTTTCACAGAGCAATTTGGCCTGTCGTAAATACTCAGGATGATAAAAACGCATCCCGCCTGCACCCTGAACAATCGGCTCAATAATCAGCGCGGCGATACTTTCATGCTGTGTAGCTAAGGTGTTTTCAAGCTCATGAATGTCCTCTTGATCCCATGCTGCATCAAAGGCAACTTGCGGTGCAGGAACAAAAATACGATTGGGTAAACTTGAGCCAAAAATTTGATGCATGCCTGTGACAGGGTCACAGACCGACATCGCATTCCATGTATCACCGTGGTAGCCCGAACGCGGGGTGACAAAATTGGTTTTGTCTTGTTTCCCAAGCGAAGTCCAATACTGAACTGCCATCTTTAATGCCACTTCAACCGCAACAGAACCTGAGTCTGCATAGAAAATTTTATCTAAACTTGGCGGGGTGATTTGCAACAGTAATTTGCCCAGTTGAATGGCGGGATCATGACTAAAACCACCAAACATAATATGCGACATGTTTTGCAGTTGGTCTGTCACGGCCTGATTCAGTTCAGGATGGTTATAGCCGTGTATGGTGCACCACCACGAAGACATTCCATCAATCAGCTGACGACCATCATCTAACTCAATGGTTGAGCCAAAGGCTTTTTTAACTTTAAAGGTGGGGAGCGGATTAGTCATCGAGGTATAAGGATGCCAAATATGTTCTCGATCAAATGCTAAGTCATCCAACTCACCATCCAATTTGGCATTGATCTCAGTCATCCTTAACTCCATATCGACTACAGTTACAGCAAAATTTCAATTTGACTGATCTTAAACCTGCGCGCATCAAAAAGAAATTGCGATATTCACCACTCAGCGAATTGTTTAATCCATTTTTTGTAAATATTGGCAGATTTTGTCAGTTACTTCATCGACATGGAAAACTGGAAGTCCATGTGAACCACTTAAAAGCATCGCATCTAAAAAATTTGCACCTAAAGCTTTTAAATTATCCAAGACTTTGTAGCTAACTAAAAAATCTTGTTTAGCCAGCAGATGGAGTTGATGCCCCGTATAATTGTGTAAGATCTCAACCGTATTTAAATGCTCTAAACAATTGAGTCCCTGTTTTAACAGATCTAAAGACTGAGGCTGAAGCAAACTTTGCAACTGCAAAAAATCTTGCTTGGTGGTTGCCGTCCCTTGGCACACCATAAATCCAAATTTCTTTAATGTTGCAATCGCGTCTGCTTCGAAGGATTGTTTAAAGTTTTGAAATGTCGCTGGACTCATCGCGGTTGCCCAGTTTTCATGCGCCACAAAGCACGGATTTGAAGCCAAAGTGATTAATACTTTTTGCTGTTGATACTGCTGTTCAACAGCCTCGACCAATAAAGTCGCCAGTTGTCCCCCCAAAGACCAGCCGATAATGACATCAAAATCTTTGGCTTGTTCAGCATATTGCTGCAACGCCTGTGTATCCAATCCATTAAAAATATTGATCAGCTCAACCGAATGACCTTTATGCTGCAAAGCATGAGCCAAAGGTTGCAGTAACTTGGTCCCACCACCCCAGCCCGTGATGAGTAAAATACGTTGATTCAATGCAGACTCTAAAACTGTAAATTTCAAACAGTATAAAACCTCAGACTCCGTTGCAAAGCAAGCCCTTTGAATGAACAGCAAATTTAAATAAATAATTCAAATTTGGACATGAGAATCTCAGCACTTTAGTGCCTTAAAATTTGCTAAGATCGATGGAATACATTTCTGGACAGCCTACACAATGAAAATAATGCAAATGGCAACGATTAGCTTAATTTCGCTAGGTAGTTTCTGTGCCATCAGTAATGCCACTTATGCAGCACCAGCTTTTTCAAGCGCTTCATCAGACCAAAAACAATGGGTAGGCAAGCCCGCACCGAGTTTTAAGTTACAAGATCAAAATGCCAAATGGCATGAGCTCAAACAATATCAAGGCAAATGGGTAGTGTTATATTTTTATCCGAAAGATGACTCGCCGGGCTGCACCCAAGAAGCCAATCAGTTCAAAGCACTCTACCCACAATTTAGCAAAAATAATGCGGTGGTCTTAGGCGTGAGTTTGGACGATGTACAGTCGCATCAAAAATTTTCTAAAAAGTTGGGACTGAATTTCCCTATTTTGGCTGATAACAATCATCAACTGGCAAATCAACTCGGCATCGTGCGGAACTTGGGCATCGCGAAAATTGCAAAACGTGAAACCTTTCTGATCGACCCACAAGGTACAGTGGTCTATCACTACAGCAGTGTGAATACCCAAACCCATGCAGGACAAGTATTAGCAGATATTCAAAAGTTCTCTAAAAAATAACCCATACAAAAAAGCCTTCGGACATTGATTCGAAGGCTTTTTGATTACTCAACATGTAAATACACATGCCACTTTTTACATAAAGTGGCAGGCATCTCTTACATTTGAGACTGAATATAATTTTGCAGACCAATCAATTCAATTAAACGTAATTGTTTTTCTAACCAATAGGTGTGGTCTTCTTCGGTATCTGACATTTGCTGACGTAACATGTCACGGGTAATGTAATCACCCTTTTCTTCACACAATTTTACACCTTGCGCTAATTTTTCACGTACATGATATTCAAGCTTTAAATCGGCTTTTAAGCATGAAACCACATCTTCACCAATTTCAACGTCATCACGTTGCATATTTGGTGTGCCTTCCAAAAACAAAACACGGCGAATAATCGCATCTGCATGTTGTGCTTCTTCTTGCATTTCATGATCGATACGCTCAAAGATTTTGCTCAAACCCCAATCTTCATACATACGTGAATGAATGAGGTATTGATCGCGTGCAGCCAATTCTCCACCGATCAACATATTTAAGTAGTCTACGACTTCAGGATTGCCACGCATTTCAAAATCTCCATTCTCTAATGCAACTATTATGGACACATTTAATTCACTTTGCAAAAGATAAATTATGTAAGTTTATGATTTTTATAAAATTAAAATGAGAAACATACGCATTTGCAGTATGAATCATCAAAATAATAGTTATAAAAGAAGCCTTTGCAAAACTTCATCGCTTTTACAAAGGCTTTTTAGGCTTGAACAGCCCTGTGCTTCATTTTGTAACCATTAAAAATGCTTCTTATTTCAGCCTTGGAACGGTATTCATTCTTTCACTTGTTCTGAGCAACGGACCAAAGAGAACCCACTTCTGCGGACTGTACTCGGGTCTGAGCTTGACGATAAAAACGGAAAAACAACCCAGCAAAAAGAAGAGCAAAGACGTCAACCCACCATAAAGAGGAAGAAGATGACCATAGCCCAATCTCAGGTAAGAGCAGTGCTATAGCAGAAGTCAAAAGCATGAGCAGTAAAACAACCACAATCGACAGCAGTAACGTTGGTAAAGCTCGTGCCGCACCCAGTACGAAGCTCAGCATTAAACTGAAGATAAAAATCGCATAATAGATATACATAAACCATGTGTTGATACTGTGTAGCTCAGGACTGAGTACATAGGCCCAACGCCCGATCAACATACTGATAACAATGCCAAAGACCGTTCCCAAACATGCCCCTATGGTTAAGTTTGCAATAAATTTCACATCCTTACGCTGCGTAGGAGGCGCTAAATTTGGATTTTTTTGTCGCTTTACACGCGATTCAATCCATAACAGATTACCTGAGTAAAATAAAAATGCTCCGCCCAGACCCAAGGCCAAATACAACCAACGGGTAAAATCTCCGCCATAGTTGCCAAAGTGCAAACTGAACATCGATCGAATCAGTTGATCTAGACCAGAACTTTGGGTATTTAAATTGGCTGTACTATAGGGTGCAGGCTGATAAGGATTGAAAAACATCACGTCGAAGTTATCACCGCGTAACATCTGATCTGGACTATATAAACTGACCCGTGCCGATGCCTTGGCGGGTTGGTCTAGATTGTTAAAGCTTACAGACGAGACCTCATAGCCCTGTGCTTGTTGCTGTACCTGTAAGAGTATTTTTTCAACATCCAGTTGAGGAACTGGATCTACAATCTGCACCGCAGCGGGACGTTCAAACAATGGTTTTCCTTTGGACACCAACTGCCCCAAGCCATCATAAAAGAGATCATGAAATGCAAAAACAATCACCGTCACACTAATCAAAATATGAAACGGTAAACTGGTAATGCCAATCACATTATGCGCATCGAGCCAAAAGCGTTTTTTGTTCTTACCTTGCCGTATCGCAAAATACTCTTTAACCAACGTCGGCAAGAGGATGATTAAACCTGTCATGAGCGCCAAAAAATATAAGACAGATACCACACCCATCACATAAACACCGAGTGTATGATGCCCAAGCATTCCCGGAATGCCTGCTGTTTCATGCAGCTGTTCAATCAACCAACCCAGTTTGGATAAGTTTTCTTGCTCAACCTGTAAAGTCCCATCTGGTTTCAGTGTTGCTAACATCGCGCTTTGATCGGTATAAAAGGCATGATCATCATGTACTTGACTTTGCGCAGGTTGCCACTGAATCGGGGCATAATGAAACTCTTTGGATTTTAAATTGATCTGAAAGCTTTTTTGAGCTGCAGGATAGCGCTGCTGTACCTGTGACACCAAATCGTTGTACTGATGGAATTCAACCGTATTTAAACTTTGTTGCGGTGGCGTTGCCCACTTACTCAAATCATGCTGAAACATACTCAGCCCACCTGCAAAAAAGCAAATGAACAAGAGAATGCCTGCGCAAATTCCTACCCACGTATGTAACTCTTTGGCCAGTCGGAGAATATCTGTACGTACCTTCATGCCCTATTCCCCTCTGAGCCAAAACACAAGTGTGTAAGCCACGATATTGAAAAACAGATAAATCACAATGGACTGCCATCCACGTGGAATAAAATAGGCCACGAAAAAGAGTGGAAACCAAATCCACGGAATCGACCACATCCCTAACTGTGGAGCAAGACTACGATACTCAGATTGCAGTCCCCACATTGTGATTAATGCAGCTAAAGCGAAAGCTAGGCTGAGTCCAAGAACTGCTCCTGCAAAGCTTTTCGTCCACCAGTCAGGTTGTATCTTTTGATCGCGTAGTAACCTCATGCGTCAAAGCCCCATGTAATAAAGGAATAAATGGTAGTGCTGACCACAACACCAATGGCATCAGTAACCACATCAACACCGCCACCAGTTTTGGTAATACCGCCAATAAAAGAACCAATGCCAAAAAAAAACCAATCCACCCGACCCAACGATACTTTTTCGCCACAGCCTGTTTAAGAACCGTTTGGTTAGGATGGGTCAAATACAGCAGCACACAACCACCACAGCACAGGAGTAAACCGAGAAATTTCATCATTGCGTTCAACTTAAATGAGACAGCATTCAGACATAAAAAAGCCCACTGCATCGCAATGGGCTGATCATAAAAATTAGAAATCGAAAGTGACGCCAAGTTTATAGGTACGTGCACCACCAACCGTTGCATAGTAAGAGTTGAACACACCTTCCCAGTATTTTTTATTAGTCACGTTATCTACATTGGCTAAGAAAGTCGTGTTTACACCACCCAGTTTTGTTTTATAGCGCGCACCAACATCAAGAATAGTATAGTCAGGAAGTTTATAGGTATTCAAACTATCTAAATATTGTTCACTAACATAGTTAGCCCGAGCATTAACATTTAAACCATCTACCACAGGTACGGCATAATCCAAACCTAATGAGGCAGTAAAGTCTGGTACACCATAAATCGTATTGCCTGAAATATCAGTGGTGCTTGTAGAACCTTTTGTATATTCAGCATCAATATAAGCCATGCTTCCCAGTAGACTTAAGTCGTCTGTCAAACTCCCTGAGAAGGACCATTCAATACCACGTGATCGACTTTCCCCACCATCTTCAGTGATCTGTGTATTACCATTAACCGCTGTCGCCAAAGCTGTTGTGATCAGAGTCGGTTTTTCAATTTGATAAAGCGCCAAGCTATTTAACCAAGAACCAGCTTGATACTTCGTCCCCACTTCATATTGCTTCGTTTCGTAAGGCTTAAACAGTTTTCCTTCATTCACATCCGCGGTAGAAGTTACTGAGTCTGCTTTTGATAAACCTTCAACATAACTTGCATAAAAAGATAAATTTTCTCCAAACGGTTTGATTACGATGCCTAAACTTGGTGAAAGCTTATTTTCATCGTATTTCACATCTGTAGTGAGACTTTCTAACTGCATATCTTGATAACGAGCACCCAAAATCAACTGCAATTTGTCATCCAACATTGAAATTTGATCCGTCAAGGTATAACTCATGAATTTATCATCTTCATAAGGTACAACTGTTGGATAGGTCGTTGGCATTGTCCCGTTCGAGTTAGGATTATAAAGATTCGTTGTAAATGATGAACTTGTCGCACGAGAGTGTTGATCGTATTCACGATGCACATAATCTGCACGTAACCCAAGGGTATGTTTAATGGCGCCTGTATTGAATTTAGTTTCAATACCCGTATTACCACTTAGGTTATTTTCTTTAGATGCGACTCGATAATACTGCGAAGTTGCATCACCTGCACTGTTCTGCAAGATCATACGCGTACCAAAAATATGCCCCGAATAACCTTTTTCAACATAACCCACACCTGCAAAAACCTTAGTATCAGGAGTGAATTTATATTCACCATTTAAGCCCGCATAACGGCTATAGGTTTCCCCATGAATTTGATCAAAGTAATTATTATCACCCTTTGGTGCAGCAACTACGCCTGTTTTTTGCATAGAGACCATTGCAGGTGAACCATTATCACGGTTTTCACGAATGGCATAAGCATCAAAGTTTAGTTTTAATTTATCGGTCGTATAGTCCGCTGCAATCGAACCAAGCGCTAAACGGTCATCCATACCTTCAATAAGATGCTCACCGTCTCCATATGTGCCGTTTACACGAACTCCGAATTGTTTTTGGTCACCAAAACGACGAGAAACATCCACATTGGTTTTATAATAACTCTCATCTTCTAATGACGTCGAAATACGTGTTAGATCTTGGTCGGCACGTTTAGAATTAGCAATCACTACTCCGCCAACGCTTCCTGCTGGTGCCATACCTGCAACCAAAGCATTCGGCCCTTTCAATACTGTCACCGATTCTAGTAAATCTGTTGGTATACGTCCCATAGGAGCTACAGCGTATAACCCGTTATAAGCCATATCATCATAGCCGACACTAAAACCACGAATTTGGAAGTTTTCGTTTAAATGACCTTGATTGGTCGTCGCACGAATACTGGCATCATTTTCTAAAACTTCCCCCACTGTAGATGCTTGTTGATCACGAATCAGTTGCTCTGTATAAGTAGAAACCGTAAATGGTGTATCAATCGCTGACTTATTCCCTAAAGCACCCAAGTTAGCCGCCTTCGCCAATTTACCATCGGCATAGCCTTGTTGTGATTGCGCTTCTGATTTTAAGGCAGGTAAAACTGAAACCTCCTCTGCAAAAGCAAGCTGTAAACAGCCTCCACCCATCATCAAAAGCCCAACAGAGCTTGCAAGAATTTTCTTAGAGAAGGATTTCATTTTAAACAACACTTATTTTTAATGAGAATCATTATTATATGTAAAATAATTATCATTATTTATTGTATTTTATCATTTGACTTATCTATCTGATCTAAAATACAAATTTAAGCTTACTTCGAAAAAATACGTTTTACTTGCTCATTTTCAATACAGTGTGGTGCAATATTATAAAATGACGTATAAGTCAGACACCTGTTCACCCCATAGGCAAAGACTTTCATGGCATTCACGTTTACACTAAGCCAATACTTAAAACAACAATGGGTAATCTATGACAAACTTAGCAACACAAGCACCGGTACTGGTTACAGGTGCATCGGGTTATATTGCCAGTTGGGTAATTCAAAAATTATTAACCCAAGGCTATACCGTTCATGCCACTGTCCGTGACCTGAACAAAACTCAAAGCTTCGCGCATTTATCTAAAATTGCAGACAGCAGTGCTGGAACACTCAAACTCTTTAAAGCCAATTTGCTCGAACCAAATTCATTTAGAGAAGCAATGCAGGGCTGTGAAATTGTGTTTCATATGGCCTCTCCTTTCGTTGTCACCAACTATAAAGATGCGGTGAAAGACATCATTGAACCTGCTGTTTTGGGTACAGAAAATGTCTTAAACACCGTGAATGAAACCGAGTCCGTTAAACGCGTCATTGTCACTTCGAGTATTGCGTCAACCTATGGCGATGCCGTGGATATTTTAAAAACCGATCATAATACTTTTGATGAAAGTCACTGGAATACCAGCAGTTCTGAGACCCATCAGCCTTATCCATATTCTAAAGTGATGGCTGAGCGTAAAGCTTGGGAAATTGCTGAGGCACAAGATCGTTGGCAGTTAGTATGCATTAACCCTGCGTTGGTCTTTGGCCGTTCATTGACACCAAATACACAGTCAGGCTCAATTGAGGTTTTACAACAGTTTACCAATGGTTTGACTTTAGCTGGTGTCCCACCTATGTGGAATGGTGTGGTCGATGTTCAAGATGTTGCTGAAGCGCACTTACAAGCAGCATTCAACCCAGAAGCAACAGGTCGTTACATCGTGAGTGGTGGAACTTTAAGTTTGCTTGAAATCGGTCAATTGCTTAAAGCACATTTTGGTTGGAAGTTTCCATTTCCACGAAATGAACTTCCCAAAGCAGCCTTTAAAGTAATTGGTCCATTCATTGGTTTTAGCCGCGAGTTTGTTGAATTGAATATGGGTTATCCGATTTATTTTGATGCGAACAAGAGCCAAAAAGAATTGGGCTTAGAGTATCGAGATGTCAAAGAGAGCTTGGTTGAGCACTTTCAACAATTGCTCGATGACGGTGTCATTAAGCAATATATTCCTTGAAATAAACAACCTAATTTTGACTTAAATATTTCTCCAGCTTATTGAAGAAATGATCTTGGCGGAGTCTTATCAATTTCTCACCCCATTTCATCATTAGCCTGCAGCTAGCCCTACTTTTGTTTCGGCAAAAGTAGGCAAAACCATTGTCATCTGCAAAACCTGACCACTTTTTGATGTATCAGAAATATGTCGCAGAAATATTATCTTACTTACACCACGCAGGTTGCAGATGACGTGCCCAAGTATCATATTTCTGATTTAACCTGAGTCAACAATCTAAGCCTCTAACTGACCATAATCTTTCATCAGTTGAATAAACTCAGCTTCATTAATCACAGCAATCCCAAGCTTCTCCGCTTTATCCAGCTTTGAACCTGCTTTTTCACCTGCAACAACACACTTGGTTTTACTCGACACACTACCACTCACACGTGCGCCCAGTGCTTGTAGGAGCTGTGTTGCTTCATCACGCCCCATCGTACTGAGTGTACCCGTCACGACCCAACTTTCTCCATTTAGAGGCTGGCGACTTGGTGCCACAGGTGCATCCCAGTGAATACCTGCCGCCAATAATCGGTCTAAAACTTCAAGATTATGTGGTGCTTGGAAAAAATCGACAATCCACTCTGCCGTGATATCCCCCACATCTGGGGTTTTCTTTAAAGCTTCAATGTCTGCGACACGTAGCGCATCTAAAGTTTGGAAGGTATTGGCCAACATACGCGCTGTGGTTTCACCCACCCCACGAATCCCCAGTGCATAAATAAATGCAGCCAAAGTAGTTTTCTTGCTATTTTCAATCGAATCAATCAAGTTCTGAACGGACTTCTCACCCATTTTTTCAATGGTTAATAGCTTTTCTCGGTGCTCATGTAGATGATAAATATCAGCCACATCTTTAAGCAGATCAAGATGTAACAATGATTCGACCCAACGATCCCCCAACCCTTCAATATCAAGCGCTTTACGTGATACGAAGTGACGAATTGCCTCGATACGTTGTGCGGCACAATACAAACCACCAGAACAACGCGCTAAAGCTTCACCTTCGGGCATCACCACAGGTGATTCACACACGGGACATTGGCTCGGGAGTTCAACTTCAGTGGCATCGACAGGACGGAACTCAGGCCACACTTTTTCCACTTTGGGAATCACATCACCACTACGGTAAACACTGACGGTATCGCCAATTCGCACATCTAGGCGGTGGATTTCTCCAATATTATGCAAGGTCACATTTGAAACAGTCACGCCGCCCACAGCAACAGGATTCAACCGCGCCACAGGTGTGAGTGTACCTGTACGCCCCACTTGCCAGTCAATATTTTCAACCGTGGTAAGCGCAGCCACTGCAGGGAATTTATAAGCCGTTGCCCAACGTGGTTCACGACTTAAAAAACCGAGCTGTTGCTGTTGTTTGAGGCTGTTGACCTTAATCACCATGCCGTCAATTTCCACACTCAATTGTGGTCGTTCCGCATTGATTTGCTCATAAACCGCTTGAACTTCTTGAATACTATCGCAGACAAAATGACGCTCACCAACTGCAAAACCAAACTGTTGCAACCACTCTAGACTTTCCGACATGGTGCTTTGACCATGATTGGGTTCACACTGCGCAATACCATAAGCATAAAATGCGAGTGGACGCGAAGCCGCAATATTCGGGTCTAACTGACGTAGACTTCCAGCTGCGGCGTTACGTGGGTTAGCAAAAGTCTTCTCACCTTTGGCTTCATTTTCTGCATTGAGCTTTTCAAATCCTGCTTTAGGCATCAAAACTTCGCCACGAACTTCCAGTAGCGTAGGTACTTCGCCCTGATTTGTGGTCAACACCTTCGGCAAGTTACGAATGGTTTTGACGTTCTGGGTAATGTCTTCCCCTGTCTCACCATCACCACGCGTCACCCCACGAACCAGCACCCCCTGTTCATACCACAGTGAAATCGCAAGACCATCAAACTTCAGTTCGACATCATATTGAATCGTTTGATTCGGCAAACGTTCTTCTGCACGGCGTGCAAAAGCAAAGAGTTCTTCTTGATTAAATACATTGCCTAAAGACAGCATCGGTACCACATGGGTCACGCTCGTAAACTTCGCCAAAGGTTTAGCACCGACTTTATTGATCGGGCTATCTGGCTGAATATACTCAGGGTATTGTTCTTCTAAAGCTTTCAGTTGATGAAAGAGCTGATCATATTCACTGTCTAAAATGGTCGGCTGATCCATCACATAATAAGCATGATTATGCTGTGCCAAAATTTGGATCAGTTGACGCATTTGCGCAACGACAGTCGAAGTTTGAGTCATAATTTCACCATAAAAAAGGGCGGTCTTTGTTCCGCCCTAAAAATTGTATTTCTACTGTCTATTATAGAAATCGTTACCGTTGCTTTCAATCAGATTAAGCGTCGATTGCTTGTCCAGCACGGTAATCAATCGCCAAGTGGCGCCAATGCTCTCGCAGTTGTGGCGTGAACTCTTGGTTGTTTTGGTCATAAACTGTTCCATCGATTTCACGAGCAATTAAACGTGAAATACTGTCCATGGTGTCAAAGGCATTTTGGACATCACGGTGTGGTAAGGCCAAGAAAAATGCCAAGCCTTTAATTGGATCGGTCGACAGATTTTCCAAGTCAAAACCATCCATGCCTGTATCGGTAATTTGCAACACAGAGAACAGTAACTTAGTTCCATCTTCGTTATAGCGATGGAAACAAGACATTTCGCCAAAACGTAAACCATACTTCATTAAAACTTTTAAAGTTTTCTCACCAGACAATGCACGACGTTCAGGATAAACATTCAGGGCAATAAACGACTCTGCTGTGGCTAAGGCACTTTCATCATCGACAATTTTTTGCTCATACAAATGTGCATCTAAAATGCTGCTTTCATCGTCAAACTCTGAAATTTCGGCTTTTTCGACATTGGCATTTAAACTAAATTCAGCTTTATCCGCTTTTGCTTGGTCATCAACAAGCGAGGAGCTTGCGCTTTCAGTCGTTAATTCCGTTGCATCTGCTACAGCATTTTCAGGAGCGACTGAGTCTACTGCTTTATTTTCTACCTCAGCTGACGCATCCAAACTTGGTTCAGTACTGCTGCTTTCGAGCACACTGTCTGCATCCAAAGCTTTCGGTTCGGCTTTTTCAGACAGTGTCTCTTCTACAGAGTTTTCGTTTAAAGTCGGCTCTTTACGTTCAGCCTCTTCAACTGATGCCGTTTGCAGTTGATCACGTACGTGACGCGGGATAATCGGTTTTTGACTGTCAGCATCGATATGCAATGCGGACTCAAGTGAAGGCGCTGCATCTGCCGGCTTTCGAAAAATCATTCGAACCCCAAACAGCATAATGATCACTGCTATGACGATACCAATAATTGTTGTGTATTCCATCTTATTAGGCCTCCGCGACTAAACCGTATTCTTTTGCCTGTTCTAAATTTACAGTCACTAATTTTGATGTTCCCGGTTCAGGCATCGTAACACCTAACAAGTCGGTCGCCATCGTCATTGCGAGTTTATTATGGGTAATGTAAATGAATTGCACCTGTTCAGAAAGCTCTTTTACAAGATTACAAAATCTTCCCACGTTCGCATCATCCAAAGGCGCATCAACTTCATCCAAAACACAAAATGGCGATGGATTGAGGCGGAAAATCGCAAACACCAAAGCCAATGCGGTCAGGGCTTTTTCTCCCCCTGAAAGTAGCGCCAAAGAGCTATTGCGTTTGCCTGGTGGACGGGCCATGAGTTTAACTCCAGATTGCCAGTCATCTTCCAAAGTCAGACTCGCTTCTCCACCATTGAAAACTTTCGGGAACAGATCTTGTAGTTCGGTATTGACCCGATCAAAAGTGCTCATGAACAGTTTACGGGTTTCTTGGTCAATACTTTTCATTGCAGCACGTAACTGCTCAACGGTATTTTCCAAATCCTGAATTTGATGGCTCAACTCTTCAAAACGTTTTGATACTTCTTCATATTCTTCTGAAGCAGCCAAATTGACTGCACCCAATTTCTCAAACTGCTGCTGCGCTTTTTCCAAAATCTGTTGATGGCTGCTGATCTCAATACTCAAACCCACAATAGGTTCAACATTCATTTCTTTCAGCTGTTCAGAATAATGTTGTAAGTCTGACTTTGCCGCTTGCCACGCCAAACGTTTCTCTTCTAACTGGGTTCTTAGCTTTTCATCTTGTTGTTGCTGATGATGACGGTGTTCGGTCAAACTCTGCTGACGCTCTTGCACTGCATTCAGCTCAACTTGCCATTCAGACCATGTTTTTTGCAGCTTTTCAGTAATCTGTGCTTGTTCGCTGAACTGGCTTTCTAAGGCAGGCAGCTCAAGTTGTACAGGGTCAATAAACTTTTTGGCCTGCTCCATCTGCGACAAAATTTGCTGATACTCCGCTTTTAAGAAAGTACTGTCTTTTTCTAACAGTTCAATCTGCTGTGTGGTTTGCACCGCCTGACGACGCACCATTTCAAGTGCTTGCCAAACCTGCTGCGCCTGCTGCTGGCTATCATCCAGTTGCTCAGTCAAAGACTCCACTTGGAACTGCATGCTTTTGTAGTTTGGCAAGTTTTGCTCGAGCTTAATATTCAATGCATGCAGATCAATCTCTAGATCATCTTTTTGCATGGCATCTTCTTCAAGCTGACTGTCTAGCTGCACCAGTTGATTGGCCAATTGTTGCTTTTGCACTTCAAAAGCTTGGTTGGTACTTTGCACTTTGGCAATATTCAAATCAATCTGCTGCGTCGCTTGAACTTCTTTTTTCAACAGTTGTTGATCGGCTTTTAACTGTTCATCCACCGCTTGGACTTGAGTACGAAGCTCGGTAGTTTTCGTTTCAAGCTGAGTCAGAAGTCCCGTTTTTTCAGCAAGACTCTGTTCAATTTCATCTAAACGAATTCGATGACTTAACGCACCCTGTCCAGCTTGGCTCGCTTCGTCATAATCCAAACCAATCACCCAGTCCATGCCGACATGATAACCGTCTAAACTCAGAAGAGACTGACCATCTTTCAATTGCTTTTGCAGAGCCAAGGCTTGTTTTAAGTTGGTGGTCACCCCCACCTGCTGCCACAAAGAGGATTGTGGCGATTCAATCCAACTGGCTAGGCTATCGCAACCTGCAATTTCGATCAGCTCAACATGCGGCTGAGGCGTTAACTGACGTGCAACGGCATCAGTGAATGCATCTCTGTTTTCCAAACAATGCGCTGAAAGCCATTTGGCTAAGAATTTTTCGACCAGCGCGGCATGGGTTTTAGCTGCATCTTTAAGCTGCAGCACATGCATCAACTGTGGATGATCACTATTTTTTAAGGCACTGACTTTGACCAGAAGCTGCTTGAGATGCTTCTGTTCGGCACTTAAGACCTGTATATCTGCTTTGTGCTGATTCAACTCAGTTTGAGCAGTTTGATGTTGGATACGCAAATCATCCAGCTGCAACTGCACCTCAATGATACTTTGCTCACGTTGTAACTGCTGTGCCTCAGCATCTTGCTTGGCATGTAACAGTTGATCGATCGCATCCAACTGGCTTTGGTTTTGAATTTGCGCCGCTTGCTGCTCTAAAATCTGCTTTTGCTGTTCAAAGCGTAAAATATTTTTGGCCAACTGTTCACTTTGCGCCAACATTTGCGTTTTTTGTTGCTGCTGTTTTTCTACCAAACTTTTGACTTGTTCAAACTGTTGAAGCAACTGTTGCTGCTGTGCTTTTAAATCCGTTAAACCTTGGCTTTGCTGTTGGTTTTGACTTTCTTGCTGTTGTAACTGTTCGGTATGAAGCTCATTTTGTTCGTGCAAACTTTCCAGTTGCAGCTCGATCAGTTGCATCCGTTCTTTGGTTTGCGCCTTCTGCTGTTCAAGCTGTGCCAAAGTAGTGGTGTTTTGCTGGAACAGGCTCTGCTTTTGTTCCAAAGTCATTTTCAACTCAGCCAGCTTTTTCTCTGCCTGTTGCCACTCACTCTGTAGTGGCGTGGACTGCTGAATCAGGCGTTGAAATAGCTCACTGGTTGACGTCAAATCATGCTCTAAAGTCGTTAACTCTGAACGCACCAACTTGAACTGATCGCCCAAATCATTCATGTGCAACGTATATTCTTGCTGTAAACGGCTGCTTTGTTCACATTGAAAAGATAAAACTTCGACTTTAATGGTGCGAATTTGGCTTTCCAGTGTTTTGTACTGAATTGCGGTTTCAGCTTGACGTTTTAAAGTTTTTAACTGTGATCTTAACTCGGAGGCAATATCTTCTAAACGCGATAAATTTTGCGTAGTGTGATCCAAATGCAATAGAGTTTCACGGCGACGTGCTTGATAACGCGAAACTCCTGCGGCTTCCTCAATAAAAACCCGCATTTCTTCAGGTTTCGCATCGACCAAACGGTTGATCATGCCCTGTTCAATAATCGAATAAGAACGTGGCCCTAAACCTGTGCCTAAGAATATATCGGTAATGTCCCGACGACGGCACTTAGTACCATTTAAAAAGTATTCAGACTTGCCATCGCGGTTGACCTGACGTTTGACCGCCAGTTCTGTATAGGCATTATAGCTACCGCCTAACTTGCCATAAGTGTTGTCAAAACGCAGTTCTACACTGGCGACACTGACGGGTTTGCGCTTTGCCGTGCCTGTAAAAATGACATCCTGCATGCTACCGCCACGCAACTGACGCGCACTGGATTCGCCCATGACCCAGCGAATAGCATCGATCACATTGGATTTACCACAACCGTTCGGCCCAACCACTGCCGTTCGGTTATCTTTAAAGTGTAATGTGGTACTGTCGGCAAAAGATTTGAAGCCGGAAAGTTTTAAACTGCTTAAACGCATAATGTCCTGACTAACGTCGTGAGCGTCTCGCCCACGCAAGTTCAATTTGTTTCATTCGGGTCAGAGATTCCAACACCAAGTTACGTAAGTGTCGACAAAAATCTTCCATAAATAAAGTAGCTTGTTGTGATTTTCTGATTAAAACCGCATCAGTCACCAGTTTAAATAAATCATAAGATTCTTGTAACTCTCTACGCGAAGTATTTAAGGTTAAAAAATAGCTCCGCCGTATCGAGGGTAACAGTTCTTGGTAAAACTTCATCAAATAAGCATTGCCCACCATTTCATGCTGGCGCGCCAATCCTTCAAAAATCAAATCATAAAATTTTTCGATACTGCCCTGTTTCAGCTGATTCCCCAACTCATCCAATAAAAGCTGTAAACGTTCCGCTTCATAGCTGCGCCATGTCTCCGCTATGCGTTGCACAATTTGCCCCAACAGCAGACTACTGGTGTCAAACAAGGCGCGCACTTGTTGAGCCGACATTTCAGAAACGATGGCACCACGGCGGGGGTAGATTTCAATCAGATGTGTACGTTCAAGCAGTAACAAGGCCTCACGCACCGAGCCGCGACTCACATCCAGTTCAGCGGCAATACGTAATTCTTGTATGCGCTCACCTTCGACCAACTCACCGCGAATGATTTGTTCACTGATGTGCTTGGCAATTTGTTCGGACAAACTCTCTGTATCATGTGCTTGCATACTGTTCCTAACTTGTTTTTATAAGATGCAATCCATGGTCTTTAGTGACCTATTTTTAGGTTTTACCCGATCTTAAACGCTAAACACTATGTCATTGTCTAACAATTTTACCGTCTATAATGCCAATCAACAGCAACGCACACAATATTATCAAAGAAATTAAGAACTAAAACCTTGATAAATAAAATATAAACCAACAACCACCAACAAACCCGCAAAACACTTTTTCAACATCGCAGGCGATAAAAGATGCGCCACTTTCGCACCAAACTTCGCGGTAATAAAACTCATGACCGCAATCCCGAAAAAGGCATAGACATGAATATAACCAATGGTATTCGGTACATTCACTTCAGCCCGATGCCCGAACCACATAAAACCTAAAGCTCCAGCCACTGCAATTGGTAAGCCACAAGCAGCTGACGTCGCTACCGCTTTTTGCATAACCACACCATGACGGTTTAAGTACGGCACCGTCAAACTTCCCCCACCAATGCCAAAGATCGCAGAAGCTACACCTATGCCAGCACCGACAAATAACTGTTTGCCTGTAGACGGCAACTGACGCGATGGATCGACCTCAACATGTGCGCCACTAAACATTTTGTACGCCACCCATACCGCAAAAAAACCGATCAGCAGTTGTAAGCCATGTCCTGACATATAGTCTGCAATGCCCGCACCTAAAAAAGCGCCCATGACTAGACCTGGGGCCAAATTGCAAAACACAGACCATAACACTGCCCCGCGTTTATGATGTGCACTCACGGAACTCATTGACGTGACAATAATGGTCGCCAGTGATGTACCAACCGCCATATGCATAATGACACTCGGGTCATAGTTTAGATGAGTAAACACCACATATAAAATCGGGATGATAATCAGTCCACCACCGACCCCAAATAGCCCCGCAGCAAAACCAGCGATTGCGCCAATCAGTGAATATATGATTAACTCCATGATCATTTTTCACTTTTCTCAGATTCATATGGATTTAGAGACACGCCAATTACAACAGCTTCTCGCTGAAGCACAGCAACTTCCTGAAGTTTTATTGCTCAAGCCAGTTACCACATCCACCAATGATGATGTGCGTGAAATTGCGCAAAAAGGGATTCAGAGCGTTTTGGTCTGCAGTACACGACAAACTCAAGGTCGTGGACAGCGCCAACGACAATGGGTTTCTCCTGAAGGAAACATCTATTTAAGCACATTGCTACAGACCAAAACACCTATAGATGGGCGCTTGGCTTTAGAAATTGCGTTAAATATCTTGCAAATGCCGAGTTTGCAGGGCCTTGCTCTGCAAGTGAAATGGCCAAATGACCTTTACAGTGCTCAAGGTAAATGGGGCGGAATTTTAGTTGAACCACTGTCGAGCCACCAAGCTATTATTGGGGTAGGTATCAATATCAACCAAGTCGAAGATACTCAGCTTGATCAAGCCACCAGCTCACTTGAACAGCTGGGTTTAGCCCAAGCAGATCGAATTAGCTTAATGGCAGAACTGTATCTGGCGATTCAACAGGCAGGCCTATGGTTCACCCATAATAGTGCAAATCTGACTTCTCGTTTCAATCATTACGCAGCATTTATGCAGCAACAGGTTGAATTTGAACATATGAAGGGGCTGTCTCAAGGCCTATTCTTAGGCATTCAAGATGATGGTGCGGTACAAATTCAGACCACCAATGGTGTTGAAAACTTTTATCAAGGCCGTTTACGCCCAGTGACCCCTGTTTAAATGATTGAGCATCATCATGAAAAATTTATGGTTAGATATTGGTAATACTCGTCTGAAGTATTGGATTACGCAGGAAGATCAAATTTTGGAACAAGGGGCTGAGTTACATTTACAGTCCCCTGCCGATTTGCTTTTAGGTCTAATTCAGCATTTTAAAAACTTAAACATCCAACAAATTGGTGTTTCTTCGGTTCAGGACAAAAAAAATAATGACCGAATCCGTAGACTTTTAAAAAGTTTAAATGTACCGATTACCTTTGCCCAAGTGCAGGCCAACTATGCAGGCCTGCAGTGTGGTTACGAACAGCCTGAACAACTCGGAATTGACCGTTGGCTGCAAGTGTTGGCCGTCGCACGCAATCCAGAGCAGAACTATTGTGTAATTAGCTGTGGTACGGCGCTGACCATCGACTTGGCGGATGGTTTGCAGCATTTGGGCGGCTATATTTTACCAAATCTCTACTTACAACGAGACTCGCTAATCCAAAACACCAAAGGCATTAAAATTCCAGATGCGGCTTTTGATGAACTTGGGCCCGGTCGTAATACCATCGACGCAGTGCATCATGGGATTTTGCTCGGCTTGGTGAGCACCATTGAAAAAGTCTTGCAACAGTCTCCACGCCAACTGATTTTAACTGGCGGTGATGCGCCTGTATTTGCACGCTATTTGGCAGAGTATGCACCACGTATTGAAAATGATTTATTACTTAAAGGGCTACAATATTATATTCAGCATCAACCCTGAGCCACCGCCTGCTGCTGTAAAAGGGGTTTTAAGGTATTAAGCAGTAGCTCAAATTCAGCATAGCCATTTTCACGCATAAAATGCCCTGCACGTTTCACCTCCAGTACCTCTGCACTCAAGAAGTGCCCAAAGGTAAGCGCCAAAGGCGGTGGAACATAGGGGTCATTATTGGAAAACATCACCACACGTGAAGCGATGTGAGAGTGGAGTATACCGCTGTCCAACTTTGCTTGCGCAATAAAGCCACTTAACTCAGGTAAGCTTTTTAACGCCGCTTTAAAGCCCGCAATACAAAAAATTGCTTTGATTCGGCGTTCACGCAGTTTACTACTGAGATAATGTAAAGTCGCTAGACACCCCAAACTATGCGCAATGATGATGGTGTTTTCATCCAAAGTGGTCATTTGCAGGGCCAAAGCCTGTTACCATTCTTCGAAATGTGGTGCATCACTATGCGGGAGCACTAAACGTTTTACTTCAGCATGCAGATCCATCTGACTGAGTTTTTGACTTAGCCACGGAAACCAATGGTCATTGGGCGATGCTTGATAGCCATGCACAATATAGATATGTTGTTTTGATCCATTCATTTTCAACTTCTTATTATAATGTTTGAAAAGAATAAATTTTACGCAACTTTCAAGCCATAAACAGTGCGTTTTTGTTATTGATTGAGGGTATTGAAAATACACATAATATTTTCCATGACTCACAAAACAACATAAAAAAAGGCGCTCAACGCGCCTTTTCTGAAATAGTTAGAAGCAGATTACTTCTTATCGCTCCCACCAAATAATGGTCCCATTCCACCGCCACCACCAAACTGTTTTTGCATACCGCTTAATGATTTCATCATTTTTGCCATACCCGATGGATTGGCAAATTTCTTCATCATTTTCGCCATTTGCGCATGTTGTTTAATCAACTTATTGACTTCGACGACATCCATACCACAGCCTGCTGCAATACGCTTTTTACGGCTTGGGTTCATCAGGTCTGGGTTACGACGCTCTTTGATGGTCATCGATTGGATAATCGCTTCCATCTTTTTCACTTGCTTTTCAGGGTTCGCTTGCGCCAACGCATCTTGAATCCCTGCATTGCTCATGCCAGGCAACTTATCCAAGAAGCCCATCATGCCGCCCATTTTATTCATTTGCTCAAACTGCATTAGCATATCTTCAAAGTTGAAGCTGCCGCCTTTTTGCAGTTTTTTCGCCATTTTTTCGGCTTTTTCTTTGTCGACTTTACGTTCAAGCTCTTCGACCAAAGAAAGTACGTCACCCATACCCAAGATACGCTGTGCAACACGTTCAGGATGGAATGGCTCTAAGGCATCGAGCTTTTCGCCCATACCTAAGAATTTGATTGGCTTACCTGTGATTGCACGTACTGAAAGCGCCGCACCACCACGTGCATCACCATCAGTTTTGGTCAGAATCACACCCGTTAATGGCAGTGCATCATTGAAGGCTTTGGCTGTATTTGCCGCATCCTGACCGGTCATTGCATCGACCACGAACAAAGTTTCAGTTGGCTTAATCGCCGCATGAAGCTCTTTGATCTCGTCCATCATTTCATCGTCTACGTGTAGACGACCTGCAGTATCGACAATCAAGACATCCGCAAACTGAATTTTGGCTTGTTCAATTGCACGCGTTGCAATGGTAATTGGTTTTTCGTCTGCACTCGATTCAAAGAAAATCGCGCCAACTTCACCTGCAACGGTTTGTAGCTGTTTAATTGCTGCTGGACGGTAAACGTCGGCAGATACCATCGCTACTTTTTTCTTTTGGCGTTCTTGTAAGAAGCGAGCAAGTTTTGCAGCCGTTGTTGTTTTACCTGCACCTTGCAAGCCCGCGAGTAGGACTACAACAGGAGGTTTTGCTGCAAGATCAAGGCTTTCATTTGCCTCGCCCATCATTTTTGTCAATTCGTCATGCACGATTTTAACAAATGCTTGGCCTGGCGATAATTGAGTCATGACTTCTTGACCCAACGCCTCTTCCTTAACTTTCGCGATAAATTCACGAGTTACAGGAAGTGCAACATCGGCTTCAAGAAGTGCCATACGTACTTCACGTAGGGTATCTTTAATATTGTCTTCGGTTAGCTGCCCAGAGCCAGTAACATTTCTTAAACTCTGCGTGAGTCGTTCCGTTAAGGTATCAAACATTGCAAAATCCGCTTAAAATTGCTAGTTGCAAAAAAATCTTTCTTAAAATAGAAAATTTATGCATAGAATGCTATAGGATACTGTAGTTCGCACCGAATTTATATAAATGAATATTCATCATCCTGAAAAAGGTTTGACATGATTAGCCTGCCCTTGGTTTACACCATCTTAGCATTAGTCGCTTATACCACATCTTTTTGGTATTTGTTTCTCAAGTTAATGGCTAAACGTGATCCAAACCATTGGTTTATTGGCGTTATTTTAGGCTTAGGCTTATTACTGCATGCGACTGTTTTGTACCATGACATGCTCACGCCGATGGGGGTGAATTATGACGTTTTTGTCTTAATGTCATTTACATCAGGGCTCATGCTGTTACTTAGTCTACTCTATAGCACTTATCGTCCAATTCTAGCTTTGAACCTGATTGGCATTCCTGTGGCCGCTACAGGACTCATTTTAGGTTTTGCCTTTAGCCAGTCCACTCAATTTATTGAACAGCGCTCATTGGGTTTAGATATTCATATTATTTTATCGCTGTCGGCCTATGCGGTGCTACTCATGGCGACCATACAAGCCGTGATTTTATGGTTCCAAGATCGTGAGTTAAAGAACAAACAGAAGAAACGCTTTTGGGTTAACTTACTGCCCTCTTTTCAAGCGATGGAGTCTTTACTGTTTGACTTGATTAAAACGGGTTTTCTTTTACTAACCGTGGCGTTGGTGTTTGGTTTCTTTACTATCGATAACTTTTTTGCCCAACATCTGGCACATAAAACCGCTTTTAGTATTATTTCTTGGTTTGTGTATGGGGCTCTGCTCATCGGACATTACCGTTTTGGTTGGCGCGGTCAAAAGGCTATTCGTTTTACCTTAATTGGATTCTTCTTGTTGGCTGTCGGTTTTATCGGATCTAAGTTTGTATTGGAAATGATTTTAGGTAGGTGAAATCTTTTTTGTTTCGTTTTACTAATTAAAAAAATGTGGAGCTTTACGTAAATATCATGCGTGAAACGTAATAATTCAATAGAAAAGCCCAGTTTGTATAAACTGGGCTTTTTAGTTGATCAATAATCTATTGATTTCACATAACTTATGCAGTGCATTTCGTATAAGGTGTATTATGTTAATTTTAGGAAAGATAAGCATTAATTCTCTATGGTTTGCATAAATCCTTGCCCTGTTTTTGTATTTTGAATAAATAAATCAAAGGATGATGTTATAGAATCATCAATACGTTTTTGCCTTGTATAAAAAAACCTTAACAATTCAGTATGATAATTATAAAAATCTTCAAAATTTAAAAAGCTATCTATTTTCCGTAGAGAATTTACAAAAAGCTGATAAATTGGATCGTCAGGTGTTCCTTCAAATAAAGAAAAATGAGCATGCATAGGTTTAATTGTTTCATATTCAATATAATTTTTTTTAATTGAAAGATGAATAATTTCCACTTTTCCTAATGTAAAGAGAGAGAAAAAAGCTGTTCCTGTTGCATGCTGTTCAGGTTTATCATCATTCAAATACATAGCTCTAGCTACTTGAGCTACCTGTAAAAAATCCCAATTATTCTGTTTCGCATAAAACTCTAATACTTCATGAAAGTAATACATCAGTAAAACATCACCTGAAACAGTGATTGCACCATATTTCCAATACTTAATTTTTTTATAGTCATCCACAACTGTTCTTGCAGGCAAGCCTGTAAACGGCTCGCACTCTATCGTTAGTCGATGATCACCAGTAAGAATAATGTAATCATCAATGTTTATAGCAACAGTTAATGTCATGCTGTGATGGAGTTTTCGAAAAATAGAATTGTATAATCAAACCATAAAATAAAACTTATTAAAAAGGTTGAACCCAATGGGTGGAAAATTTGAAGTAAAAGCTGGACAACATCAATTTTTATCAGGTCAGCAGATCATAAACGATATTCCATTTTTACCAACCCCACATGATGGTGCATATATCTTAGAGTTTGATGTTAGGCACAAGATTAGTAATGAATTATTAGAAAGTGCACCAACTTTTAGCCTTATTGATTCTAAAGGAAATGTTCGTACAGGTGATGTTCCTAAAGATGGGATCGTAAGAATTACATCGAATGATAAAGAAGAAAAATATACCATCATGGTACATAAATATGATGCGGACGTAGCGGAGCAAGACGAATGACTTATACGGCTCGTTTAAAAGTCTTTTGTGATAATAAAGATATTTTATCTAAATTAAGTTACACCTTTGCAAATACAACAACTAAGCAAAATTATGGTGGTAAAATTGACTCTAATGGTTGCACAAAAGTCTATAATTGCAATAAGTTAGATCTAATTTTTGTAGAATTATTTTTAAATAATTCAAAGCTTGCGAGAGTACATGTCCCTGCATTAGAAAATGGTGAATTTAACAAATCCACTTTTACGTTAAAATCCACAACAGGAACAACCCAAAAATCTGAATCAAACAAAGTTCCTGTGAAAGTCAAAAATGAATTAGAAGTTGCTCTTGATAACTTGAATGGAACAGCCGTTTATTTTGGTAATAATTTTTTAATTCATGATGCTAACTTACGTGCAGCATATATGCGTGAAATTAAAAAAATGAGTGATGGTTATCTTGAAGCTGTGAAAAAAGGAAGTATTTCTGTTAAAGATGCAGCTTTAGAAGCAACCGACTTAAGAAATCAAATTTTAGACGCTACTCGAAAGAAAAACTCTGCCATAGGGTTAGCTGTTTCACAAAAAGAAAAAGCTTTGGGGAAAACTTTAGAGCAAATTCTTGAGTATTATGCAATGGAAATAAACGATCCTAATAAATTTAATGCTTTAAAATCAAATCGAGCAGCTATAGACGGCTTTGTTGCACAAAGATTTGAAATGCAAAGCGCCCCTAATTGAGTCAAATTTAAGGCGTAACTTGGGTATGAGGTCTGCCTAATTCTGTAAATATATTTAAGACCGCTACACGAGCATGAATTTCATTCACCTGACTAGGAAAGCTTCTTGCCATTAATTTATCGCCTAATAATTTGATGCAGTGCATCTTAGTTTCAACCAAACTTCGCCGATGATAGCCTGACCATTTTTTCCATAGCGTCCTGCCTAAACGTTTAATTGTTCGAAGTAATTCATTTCGCTCTAGCGAGCTACTCTTTGTATCTTTCCATGGTTTCGCATTTTTTCTAGGTGGAATCACCGCATGCGCTTGCCGATCTGCAATGACCTGACGGCATTGCTTGGTGTCATAAGCTCCATCGGTATAAACAGAGTCAATCCGCTCATCTTGTGGAATCTGATTAAGTAAATCACCAAGCACCTGTGAATCACTGACATTATTGGTTGTAAGCTGAACTGCTCGTATTTGCAGGGTTTTAGCATCTATACCAATATGAAGTTTACGCCATTGGCGACGATATTCAGGTCCATGTTTCTTGCGTTTCCATTCGCCCTCACCTAGAAACTTCATGCCTGTAGAGTCCATGAGTAGATGCAGCCCATCGCTACTTTTTTGGTAGCTGATTACAATATCAATATGCTTTTGTCTTCTACAAAGCGTGGTGTAATCTGGAGCTATCCAATTTAATCCGCAAAGTTTAATCAGACTTTGCACAAAGCCAGTAACCATACGTAAAGACAGACGGAATAAGGATTTAATCATTAAGCAGCATTGGATGGCTGCGTCGGAGTAGGTTTGATTTCGCCCTTGTTTGCCTTTTGATGGCGCATACCATTGCGTAGCAGGATCAAACCAAATGGCAATATTTCCGCGATTCATGAGTGCTCGGTTATATGCGGGCCAATTGGTTGTGCGGTAGATTTTGTGTGTAGGCTTCTTCATTTGAAAATTATATCGCTAAAAAAGCCTTTACAGATAGGTTTGTGCAACAAAGCCTGCTGAAAATAAAGAAAAAGAAACATATAGACAAGGAATTACCATTGGTGGAGGAATCGCAGGAGGTGCTGCTGGTGGTGCTACAGCAGGTCTGATATGTGGCCCAGGCTCGCCTATATGTTCTACTGTTGGAGTTATCATTGGTGGGGCAATTGGCGGAGTTAGTGCTTATCTATTAGTTGATGCTTTTGATGAGGAGTTAGAAGCATTTACTCAATGGGCTTTATTTTAATAAGAGGTGAAATAATGTTATTTAATCTTTTTAGCCGTAGAAACAAAAATAATGAAAATTCTAAACCTTATTTGACTAAAGAGCTAACATGGGATGATGAAAAAATAATAGAGATTCGATTCAATGGCACTCAAAGAATTATGCACTATGAAGACATCATAAGAGTGAGTATTATCTTTGATAGTTTTGACTTACCAGTACCAAAGTGGACTATACAAGATGATAATTTAGAAGATCTTACAACAATAGATTTTTATAATGACCTACAGCCTAATTTGACTGATTTAGTTATTGATATGTTGAGTAAAAAATTAAAAGGCTATGACAATGAAGAAGTACATCAAACGATCATAGAAGCTATGGGAGCTACAATGGGATTATTTCATGTGTGGAGTCGAGATGATCTCAATCAGGTTTTAGAAAAAATAAATAAAAAATTCAAACCTATAATGGATGCAGAAATTAATAAAATAATAAACGAAGAAAAACAGAAAACAGCCAATCAGTGGTGGAAAAATATCTTTTAGCCATCTCTATTTAACATAATGGCGATTATATGAAATGCAACTAAATTTAGTTGCATTTTTTAATTTCAAGGGACTATACTTAGTCGTAACTGAGTAGGGCTAAAATATGGGTAAAACGGAAAAGTTATTGGAAAAATTTGGAAATTCAAAAAATACGTTTCCATATAAAGATTTAGTCGTTTTACTGAGCCAGCTCGGCTATGAAAAATTTGAAATGGCAGGCTCTCGTGTTCGGTTTTTTAATGAAAAAACTGAACATATGATTTTACTGCATAGACCACACCCTGAAAATGAAATCAAAGGTGGGGCATTGAAAGCTGTAAAACAGGCACTCAAGCAGGAGGGATTTTTATGAGCTATTTAAAATACAAGGGTTATCTCGGAACAATTGAGCCTGATCTTGAAACAGGTGAGTTATTTGGAAAACTTGCTTTTATTCGTGATCTTATCACCTATGAAGCGGAAACTTTAAAAGCCCTTGAGAAAGCTTTTCAGGAATCTGTAGACGGCTATTTAGAATCATGTGCTGAACTAGGAAAATCTCCTGATCAACCATTCAAAGGCACTTTTAATGTCCGTATTAGCCCTGAATTGCACCGTAAGGCAGTTTTAGCATCAAGTAATTCTCTAAATGCCTTTGTCAGTGATGCGATTCAAGAAAAGTTAATGCGTTTAGGTGCGTAATTTATTGAAGCCTAGGCTACTACCTAAAAATTGAAAAACTCAGCAAAAATGGGAGCTTAAAGCTCCCATTTTTAGTTTCGTATAAGGTGTATTATGTTAATTTTAGGAAAACTTAATCGAAGTGAAATATATAGCTCAAATCATAGAATGTAATGAGGATCTCGAATTCATTCTAAAAATTAAGGTTCGTAATGAAATTCTAGAGGTATTTAGTTCTTCAATACCCTCATGTATTGATCTCAAAAAAAATTACCTTATAGATTTAGAAGCTACTATTTTTGATGATTACCTTATTGAGAAAATACATTATCCCCATCAAATTAAGCAAATAGATAATAGTCTAAGATATGAAATTATTGGATATTTAAAAGAAGGGAAGATAGATGTTAATGGCTTAATTTTTGAAGATGATATTTTAAATAGAGATTTTTTTTACTTAGATAACAATACAGTAAAATGGACTATCGATAGAATTAATGCTGACTTTGAGGAGAGAGATTGATTCCATTTAACATAATGGCTGTTATGCGAAATTCCATAGATATTTTAATTCTCTTGAAAATAAATATTTATAAATCAAACATCTCTAAAAGGAGCTGTTTCCAATACTTTTTTTATCTCATTTTCTTTTTTTACTTTCCATTGATCACTGATTAAACCAAAAAGTTCAATTTGTTTTGAAAAAGCGAGTCGACGGGAATCTTGTCCTCTAGTTCTATTCTTAAGTTCAAACTCAAACGAATAGCTAGATATAAAATTATCCATTATCCAATAAAGCAACTCTTCAAAATCCTTAGTTGTTTTTTCAAAAAAAACTTCTCCTCTTTCTTCAGAAATATACCAATATTTATTTTCATGGATTAATACATATGGAGCTCCATCATTCTGAACTGCGGGCCAAACTCTTTTTTTTTCCAGCCCAATTTTTTCACAAATTTGATCAACCTTACGTTGAATTTCTAAAAATGTAAGCATTATTCTTTGATTCTCCAAATGTTCTTAATATCTATTTAACATAAAATCTCTTATACGAAATATAAGTACTCAAGCCTCTATCACTCTACAAGATTTCAAAGACCTTTTTCTAGACATCCCCACTAAAAAAACGTATAACACCGTTTTTCTATTTGACTGGTGACACCGCTGTGAAACTCATTCTTGCACCAATGGAAGGCTTAACCGACCCAATCATGCGTGATGTGCTCACGTCTGTAGGTAGCTTCGACTGGTGTGTGACCGAGTTTATCCGTGTGACCAATTCGGTCTTACCCGATCATATTTACCACCAGTATTGCCCAGAATTACTCAATGGCGGAAAAACGGCGGCAGGAACACCCGTGCATGTGCAGTTTTTGGGCAATGACCCTGAAATGTTGGCTGCCAATGCCATCCGTGCAGTGAAACTCGGTGCGCCCGCCATTGATATGAACTTTGGCTGTCCAGCCAAAACCGTGAACCGTCATCGTGGTGGCTCTGTGCTTTTAGATGAGCCAGAAGTGGTACATGAACTGGTCAAAGCAGTACGTGATGTGGTTCCTGCACACATTCCTGTTTCTGCGAAAATGCGCTTAGGTTATATGGACCGACATTTTATGTTGGACAATGCTCATGCCATTGAAGATGCAGGTGCAGCATGGGTTACGGTTCATGCACGTACCAAAGCCGATGGTTATACCCCACCCGCTTTTTGGGATCAGCTCCGCCCGATTCGTGAAGCATTGAAAATCAATGTGATTGCCAATGGCGAAATTTGGAACAATGCAGACGCGAAACAGTGTCGCTTAGAGTCTGGCTGTGAAGATTTGATGATTGGACGTGGTGCCGTGACCACACCCGATTTGACCCAGTGTATTCGTCAAAATATCGATACGCCTCTGCTGACATGGAATGAGCTATTGACTTTACAAATCCGTTTCTTAAACGGCGGGTATAAGAAAGAAATGAATATGGTCGGACGCTATAAGCAATGGTTGGGCATGATGTCTAAACACTATCCTGAAGCCAAAGCCCTCTGGGATGAAGTCAAACGTATCAAGCCGCTGGATGACATTATTCTTAAACTAAACGCAAGCGCGACTTAATCCGTTCGCGCAACGATCGCGACATAAGTGGGTAAGTTCCACGCACCACCTGTAAAGCCTTTACATTGCTGCGATTGTGCCTGATAACTGAGGACAAAAGCCTTTCCATTCCAAGCCCACTCGGAACGAATACCACAGTCAGCGATACCCCGCCCTTTTTGTTCTGAGAAAATTTGCGCCTCACTAAAACTTGAGCCTGATGTGGTGACTTGCTGCTGAATCTTTTGTAATGCTTTGTCCATAACCCAATAACCTAGACCTTCATTGTACGCCCCACGCCAGCATGGCACTTGAACCACCACTTGTTCCGCATTCAGCGGATAGACTGAAACCCGATCTTCCTCAAAAAACCGTGCTTCATATAGATTTGGACAGTCTTGTTCATCTGTTTTCACTTTTAACTTTTTAAAGAGTTGATGGGCATTTTTACTGTCCACGGCAAAATGACTGGCAACCGTAGGTCGATATCCCGTAATACCAATTTTGGGGATGGCTTTGGGTTGTAAAACATTTTGCTCAGACTGATTGCCTTTTTGATATACCGCGTTCGGTGTATTTACACGTTTTTGTATATCATCCATTTTGAGCAAAACAGCATTTGCCCCAGCGGTTGAAATTTGCCATTGCTGTGCTTGAGTCGTGAGACGAATATCTTCTGCGCCCACCAAAGCCTTTAACAACAGCGCACTTTGAGCACTGGACAGTTTCGCAGTACTTTTCTTGGCATCGATGGTCAGGCTCCCCAGAGATGTTCCTCCTACATTTAAACTGGCTTCAGTATCCTGCGTAAACTCCTCAGCCACTTGAATTTGGCTGAGCACCGCACTGCCTGCACCTGCCGGACGAGAAATCAGTAATGAAACTGGATGACCAAACTGAGCATCACTTTGATACCCTACCGCGCGGCACATACCCGTATTATCACAGGCAAGCTCCCAGTCTTTATGCATAAAATAGTTACCCGTTTCAGCATGAGTCAACTGGCTCAAGGCACTCATCAGCAACACACCAATAATGGGACTATTTCGTTTTATGATCTTATTATTCAACATATGCACTCACTCCACTTTAGAGGAATATAATCTTGCACTCAAAAACTTCGGCTTTGCACGATACCTGTATAATTTAAACAATCTTCAACGCGAATCCGTTGTATTTTCGACAGCTGATCTAAATCAAACCAAGCATAGGCCGTATGTTCATCACTGAGCCTGATCTCAGCAGATGCAGCCAAATGGCATCTAAAAATAAAGGCATGTGAGGTCACTGCCGAATGAAAATACACGCCCGACAAATAATCGATCTGAACCTGACAACCGAGTTCTTCTTGGCACTCACGCAGCAAAGCCTGATGAATGGTTTCTCCCATATCCAAGGCTCCACCGGGCAGCCCCCAAGCCTGATCGGCATAATTGGCTTTCAGTAATAAAACCTGCCCTACAGCATTGGTTAGCACCGCATGAGAACTCAGTCGGTAAAAGTCTTGAAATGCCATATATACCTTATTCTTAAGTTGTTCATGTTGTTCATGTTGTTCATGTTGTTCATGTTGTTCATGTTGTTCATGTTGTTCATGTTGTTCATGTTGTTCATGTTGTTCATGTTGTTCATGTTGTTCATGTTGTTCATGTTGTCATTAAAACATAACTCACTAAAACTGAGGTGGCTCGATCTGTGCCCAAGCCAAAGCTTTAGTCGAACTCAGTCTGGAAAATAAATCGGCTTTGACATTTTAGTTTCAAAGTCCACAGGCACCGAAATATGCTGATGGGCAACCAACCACTCACCTGCCGTTTTTTGAAAACATAGGGTGATTCTGCACCAAGGAATCTCTGGAGTTGCAACACCACTGGCATGATCCAGTTTAGAATAACAATGTAAAAAAGCTAAACCGTCACGACTAAAAATATTGATGTTACGCCTAAACACTTTGATTTCCCCCTGAAAAAATGGGGCATATCGTCTCCACAATTCTTGATAGGCTTGCACACCTTGCAGCTCAAACCCAATATCAAACAAGCTGACATCACTCTGACAAAGACGAATGATATTTTGTACATCCATTTTACAAATGGCATCATCCCATTGTTTGAGTCTGAAGATAATTTCATGCCCTGCATGCTCATCTCCAACTAATCGAAAATCCACATCGCACTCCCACACTACAAATCAAACCGCATAAAAAAACGCGTGCGCCATCCATAGCAAACACGCGGTTTTCTTTAATTCTTAAAACAAGCAAAATATGTAATCTGATCTTAAGTCGTCAAATCCTTAATCGTGGTACTTGAACCATTGTTTTTCACCGATTCAATGCCCTTATCTCTGGATTGCTCACTGGCATAAAACTGACTGGTACCAATAATCTGATGATTGGCAGCCTTTAAGTTAAAATAAGGTTTGCCATTTTTGGCTTCTAAGCGTTCATAACGCGTATCATCGGGGCTATTTTTTTGCACCGACTCAATTCCATTATGTGCTGACGCTTTTGCTTTATACAGTTCACTGGTCAAAATGACCTCGCCATTTCCCGCTTTTAAAACAAAGCGATATTGGCCATCATTTGCCTGACTTACTTCGTACCATCCTGACATAAGCTCACCTATTGTTATTTTAAAGTGATTGTAGATCCACCAAAACTGAATAAAAAAACATCCAATTTCATAAAATATAAATGACTTCTTTTATAAAAAAAAGTGCATTTACTACCAGCCCAAATTTTATTTTTTTAAAATAACAGCGCTATATGAATAACGCATGACAGCCACAAACCGTTTAAATGACACGCAGTATCGGCCCAATAAACGGTTTGGCACTCTTCCTAATTTTATGCTTTTAATACCAATTTGCTATAACTGCTTTTTGGCATTTCAATAATTTCTACACAAATTTGTACCGTTAAATCCTGAGGGGCTGTAAAGTTTTGCTGCAAAGTTTTAAGCAATTGGCTCGAAATGGCACACTTGGTGGCTTCATCTCGTCCGCTTAATAAGGACACTTTGGCATGCAAATAAGCCTGTGCATCGCCATCTACCCCAATCACAAAATCGGACTGTCGAATGGCACGACTTTTGATGTCATTGCCCGATTGTACAAACTGACCATCTAGCAAAGCTTGGTTTAACGCCAATAAAATCGGCTTAACTTCAAGGGTGTCGATATTGTCTGAATATTCAAGGTGGATATGTGGCATAGCGTATTCTTCAACAGATTTTTATCTTTATAGCATGCTGTGCTGGTGTTTCAACGTTTAAATGTCTTTTTAGAATGGCTGAAAAAACAAAAACGGAGTCTAATTGACTCCGTTTTAATCTCAAGCTGCAAACTCAGCGGATTAGGCTTTTTTCACATACTCAGATTTCAGTTTCATCGCACCGACACCGTCAATCTTACAGTCAATGTCATGACCATCTGCGGCATCTGGCAGTAAACGAATATTTTTCACTTTGGTTCCGACTTTCACCACCGATGACGAACCTTTAATTTTTAAATCTTTAATCACCGTTACCGTGTCACCGTCAGCAAGTAAATTGCCGTTGGCATCTTTGATTGCTACCACTTCTTCAGTTGCTTCTCCCTCTTTCCATTCATTTGAACATTCAGGGCAGATCAGCAAGTCACCATCTTCATAGGTATATTCGGACTGGCATTTTGGGCAGTTGGGTAAAGACATAAAAACCTCAAAAATAAAAAAAATAAGCAATTCACATTGCTCAAAACGCCAATATAGCATTTTTCAGACGAAAACGATGCGAATCACCTATTTATTTTAAGGCTTTAGCCTTGTCACGGGATTGATAAAATAATGCTTAGGGAAATATAAGTTTTAAGTGTAATGGCATCACTCCAACGCTTATTTTTGTTCCAAGCACTGCTTCAGAATCACCACATGGTTATGCTGTTCTTCTTTGGCTGCGGTGAGTAACGTGATCTGCTCTTGCACCGCCAATTGGCGCAAATCATTCAACTCGGCGGGATGTGCTTCCAGTTCTTTCATATAACGGACTTTAAACTCATCCCAATGTGCCACCATGTCTTGGTGGTACCATTTCCTTAGTTCATTGGATGGTGTGAGAATTTTTGGCCATTCATCTATTTTGGCCTCAAGTTTTGAGACCCCTCGAGGCCATAGCCGATCAACTAAAATCCGTTTGCCATCCTCTGCCTCGACAGGCGCATAAATTCGCTTCATGCGTATTGGCATGCAAAACTCCTTTTAATCTATTGTGCAACTTATTCTATTGTTCAACGATGACAATGCACTATTCATCAGGAATGTCTGGATTCACTAAAAAAGCCAAGAGTTGCAATGACTCTTGCCAACCCAAATAACAACCATCGACAGGAATCACATCAGGTAAACCAGACTGCGTAATATGGACGTCAGTACCGACAGATACTTCTTTAAACTCAACACGCACTTCAATTTTACCTGCAAGTTCAGGCACATCGAACTCATCGGTATAGCGCAATAAACTGTTTTCAACGATTTCATGATAAGTGCCATGAAATGAATGCTGCATGCCTGTACTAAAGTTGGTAAAAAACATGCGATATTGACCACCTTCACGCAGATCAAACTGATCTACATGTGCGGTAAAGCCATGTGGTGCCATCCATTTCACTAATGCATCTGCAGTGGTAAAAGCACGATAGACGCGCTCGACGGGTGCACTAAATACGCGGTGTAATTGGACGCTATTTGACATGATTTTTCTCGTTCTTTTCAAATATTCAGATTTAGTTTAAAACGCTCAAACCCACATACTGTATTTTTTTGTGCATCTTTTTTTAAATAGCCAAACTCGGCCCGCTGGCTTTTCTACCCACCAATAAAAAAGCATGTTTTTCAACATGCTTTAAATTTGACCATTTTTTTAAGCCTGACCTTGCTCATAGTCCTCGTCATCTTCGTCGTCATAGACATAGGCCATACAGCCCCAGCCATCATATTCGCCACCAAACTGTTCTGCAATTTTAGTAAACCATTGTTCTAAGTCGACAATGTCTGAATACTCAGGTTCCATATACACATAGATGGTAATAATCCACTCAGATACATCGCTTTCTTCATCGACAAACAACGTGATTTTTTGCTCTTCTTGTAATAAATACAACGCACACTTTTCTGCTTGTGACTGCTCTTGAAAGGCAATCGAATATTCTATTTCATGCGGTTCAGATAGGTCGTCGCCATCCTCAGCCATTTGCCAAAGTACATTTCCGTTATCATCATCTGGATATAATTCATAATCACGTGTCATGCGTATGTCCTTGTTATCTTTTTAGCCAATATATCGTTGGCAAGTGACAAAATAGTGACTTCAACATAGCATATTTTGCTCATTTTTATAGCAGTTACATCTGATTTTTCGAAGGTTGTTTGGACTTTATTTCACGCAGACTTTGCCGTGTTATTGTAAAACCCGATGTTCAACTAAAATCTCCGCTTGAAACTGTAAATCACTGCTTTTTAGGCTTTCTAATAAGGCCGCAAATTTGAGTTCTTCTAGGCGTAAAGCCAAATAACTGTCTTGTATACGAGTATGACCAAAGGCCGTACCATAGTGATTGATAAGGGTAAAATCATCCTGCAAAGCTTGAATCAAAAGGCCAAGATTGTCTTTGCTCACACGTTGCAAATAAAAATCTGCTTTCGTATTAAATAACTGTGAAACCAAGACCATCATCGATAGTCGTCGATGTTCATCCATAAAAGCACAGATCACAACGTCATTTTGCTCAACCGCATGAATCACCTGTTGCCGGATTTTCAATAAATGGCCGGCCGCATCCGTTTTCCCATAGCCTTCGATGAGTTCATCTAATAACTGCTCCGAAGGCAGTTGATAACTTTGGCTGTAGGTTTCAATTTTATGGTGTAAGGCCTTTGATATTTCAGCCAGATGTTGTCGTTCTTCAGCCATGTGAAAAAAAGCACCCAGTTTTTCTCTGGCGCGCTGCATAGTAACTTCTTTGACTTTACATTCATATTCCGTTAAGAAGTGATGTACTTTTTCAATGCGCTGCCGACACTGTTTGAGCATTTGTTCAGCATCAAATTTGACCGTTTCAGCAAATAATTCAACTTGGTTGTGCCGTTCAATAACATAGTGTTCGACATCAATAATTTCTTGGTAAGGACTCAAAGTTTCGTTACGTTGCCTGAGTGTTCCAAGCTCAATTCTTAAACTGGTCAGCCGATGTTGTAATTCACTTTGCTGCTGTTCATAAACCTCTAAACTGTTTCGATTACGTTCTAAATTACTTTCTAAGGATTCAATCTTCTTTTTTTGGGCAAGACTGTGTATTTTTTGCCCGCATATAACAGCACACAGCAGGACAAGAATGACAGCGAGTACATAAAGCATGGCCTATCTCCCTAAGGGAATGTCATTTTTATTTTAAAGACTCAGCTGTAAGAATACATGAAACTCAAACAGTAAGCCTTGGAACAGACAAACATATTTTCATTCAATTTCAATCAGTCATGACGATGGCCAAAAAGCCAAACTCAAATGTTAATTTCAACAAAGATAAGCACACTGGATAAAAGTGCACTTACACAACTTACGCTAACGGTTTTTTAAACTGCCCGATATCCCAAATTTTAAGTATTTCTCAAAATATAGGCAAAGTGTGACACAGTTAGAATGGCACACTTCCATGAATCGCGACCGCTTTCCCACTTAAAGGCTGCTGAAAGGCGAGAAAACTGGCATGTAAAGCCATACGTTTTAATGGACTCCGTGTCGGCTCAGGGTGATACAACTTATCCCCTGTAATTGGATGCCCAATATATTGCATATGCACACGGAGCTGATGCGAACGACCTGTAATCGGAGTCAATAAAACTCGCGTAATATCGGTCTCAGTATCATAGCTAAGCGCTTGATAAAGCGTTTTTGCAGGCTTACCCAGTTCAAAGTGCACGATCTGCCGTGGTCGATTTTCCCAGTCTGTAATCAGTGGTACTTCAACACTGCCTTCGGCATCCAACTGGCCTTGAACTAAAGCAATATAGTGTTTGTCCACCGTGCGGGCTTGGAACATTTTACTGACGGCAACTTCGGCATCGCGGTGCTTGGCAAACATTAAAATCCCCGAGGTCGCCATATCTAAACGATGGGTAATTTTGGCATGCGGATACTGCGCTAAAACCCTTAAATAGGCACTGTCTTGGTGTTCTGGTAAACGTCCTGGCACAGACAACAAGCCCGCAGGCTTTTCAATCACCACCAAATCATCGTCTTCATAAACGATCACCAAGTCTTCTTGGGGCGGTGTATAAATAAAGTTGTCATTTAGAGCCATGGGAATAACAGCATACAAAAGCGAGCGCGAAAAATAGCAAGCTGTGTTTCTGCTGTCAATCATTCACAAAATATGGAAAACAGCCTGAATCCTAGGCGTCCATCACTCCATATAAGCCAGCTTTTTAGCAGCGCTGATTAGATTGAACGCCTAAAATAAAATGATGTAAGTGAAACTACAACAGCAGGATTTTTCGGTTTTTGCGGGAAATATTAAAATTTATTTTTTTTTGATTTATTTTTTTTTGATTTATCTTTTATTCGAGTTCAAATTTTTTAGGGTGTCTGGGAAAACATGTTGTTTACTTCAACTATCATAACTTTGTAAGTGATGATCTTATAGCCTATAAACTTTTGATTTATAGCGTCCTAAGCCGAATCAAGACCTTTTGGGTAAGTACTACTCACGCGTTTTGCGCCACTGGTAGCATGCTACTCTTTTCGATCCCGTCACACCCTTGAGATATAATTTAACAATCCAAGGGCGGGATTGTTTCCCGAAGATAAAGTCTTTTTGGCTATTTTTGGAAAAAAATCTTGGCTTTCAGGTTATCTAAAAAATATTTTCCCAAATGCAGCGTATTTATGATTTTTTTCTCACATAAAATCACTTTTCTCAGGATTTTATTTCTTTACTGCATCACAGATGAGAAAATCAACTTCCTGCACAGACCTGCATCAGCTGAATGAGATTCCCGCAGGTATCATCAAAGACCGCAACTTTAACTTTTCCTGCCCGCATCGGTTCACTGGTAAAACGTACCCCTAGGTTTTTGAGTCGTTCATATTCCGCATCGAGATCTTCCACTTGAAAAGAAGTATAGGGAATCAGATCTGCTTTAATTGCGGCCTTAAACGGCTGTGCCGCGGGATGTGCATCAGGCTCCAGTAGCAGTTCAACACCCTCTGGACTTTCGGGTGAAACCAAGGTCAGCCAACGAAAATCACCCACAGGTACATCATGTTTGATTTTAAAACCGAGTTTTTCTGTATAAAACTGACAGGCTTTTTCTTGGCTATCGACCATGATACTGGTGACATATATTTTCATTGTTGTTCCATATTTTTTATCAGACTTTTAATGGTTATAGCAGAACTCTAAGCGTTCCAATGTTATCAAATCGCAATTTTTTTAAAGCCGTTTTCGCAAACCAAAGCGCCAATTTGTTTTGACACAGTTAGAGCAAATATTGGGATAAATTCGGAGCAATATAGAAGTTTTAAAATGGAAGAAAATATTTAAATGGACGTGTCTTTTATCGTGTTGTTTTTATCATGTAGTTTCTAGGGATCAGGAGATAACTTCAACGATTAAAACTGGGTAAGTTCTAAACTTTTGCCTATAAATGGATAATCTATAGCGTCCTAAGCCGAATCGAGACCTTGTGGGTAAGTACGACGCTGATCTGATAGATAACGAGTCGCAAACTACTCTTTTCGATTCCTGTGCCCTTAAACGCTATATTAAGCAAATTGGTGCGGGATGAATTTCCGAAGATTAGCTAATTTCAAGCGATGATGAAAAATATTTCCAGAAATAAAACCAGACTTGATAAAAATATTCATAACGACAGTTGAATCATCTATTTCATCGCATAAAAATGAACTTCTATCATTTTTTACACCATCATTTCAGAACGCTTAAGTCCTCATATAGCCTTGCAACCATGTTGCAATAAACCACCATAAACTGATCGCAGACATACCACAGAGTAAATTGGCAAGCACCTTTTGCATATTGCTGAGCTGAGACAGATAGATTTTTCGGTTAATTACATACGCAACCACAGCTAAGGCTCCACCGATTGCACCACCAATCATCACTAAAAACAAAGGCCAACCTGCCATCAAATGAGCAGCTGTACTCAGCTTAGGTTTCTCTGCAGCACTCAAGAGCAGTTCTTTATTTTCCATCGCTTTCCCCTATACATAATCCAAGCAGTCATGTGACTGATGCCTCAGACTCACGTCACTCATAAAAGTGCATTTTGAGATATAAGTTAGCAAAAACTAAGCCAACACTATTCAAAACTCAGATCGTCGATGTCCTGAATTTTGCTCAAATACATCGGAGCAACATTCACTTTGCTCCATGCTTCTTTAAATTTAGGGTCGCTATCAGGATCTTTGTTGAGATTTTCTCTGACCAGCTTCTTAGCGGTGAGAAAATTGACACTGGTTTCACTGTTCACATAAGGGCCAAAATTATCGGAGCTGTCATAGCCAATCAAGCGCATATCACGCCCCTCTAAACGGAACTGATAGGCCCAATATCCATAACGGCCATGGGCATAATGCAGTTTTAACAGGCCTTTTTCGATAGAGGGCACCAACTCAGGCGCAAAGTACACACCGCCATCTTCATTTTCTGAAGAAAACAGTGACAGGTTCTGAACGACTTTTTGGTAGCGCCCTTTTGCATTCAACAGCACAATCACACCACGGCGGTTACGATCTAGTTTTCCACGGTATTCATCGGTGACCCATTGTTTCGGATCTGTACCTTTGACGATTAAAACCACATCTTTTAAACCATCTTTGTTTAAGTCCCCTTGCACGACCTCATACACCGTATATTTTGCGGGAAGGTAAGCTTGGTATTGGTTGGTGGCTTTGTGTCGCTGAATATCCGCTGCGCTTAAGTTTTCAGCACAGAGATTGGTGGATATACCCAACATTGCAGCGAACATTAGAGAAGTTTGAATGAACTGTTTTTTCATAGTTTTGTTAATTTTTAAAATAAAGTAGGTAAAAGAGCGCGCTAATGAATGCTTCATTTTTGGCATCTGTGCTGCAGCTTAGCATTTATCAGAAGTCTGTTTGTAGAATGATCTAGAATTAAAAACAGATGACCGTATCCGTGTCATATTTTGATTGCTGCCGTTGAAAACTTTCGGCTAAAGTGGCGAAAGACCATTCAAATACGCTTCATCATGAAAACCAAAACTGCCCTGCTGATGCTGTGCCTTGCGCTTTCCCTCAGTGCATGCAAAGTGTTAAAAACACATATCGTTAAAGTCACCAGCTCAACTGAAACACAGCCAAATGAAGTATTGTTAAAAACCACCAAAGGCTATGTGTACTTATCGACACAGAACATGACGGATAAACAGAAGCACATCCTAAAAAATCTGCGTCCCTTTCAGTGCTTAGAAATTTAAACACCTGAACAGTTTGCTATGCAAAACCGAGTAGTGCGATTTTCTGACTTTAAAATTCGCGCTTTAGTTGAAGCTGACCGAGAGTGTCGAAAAATTAAAGTCACGACCCGAATTGAAATTCATTAATCTTGTAGTACCTAAAAAATAGAACATCCATATCCAACAATGAAAAGCTCTACATAATTTGCAGAGCTTTTTTGTTTTTGATTAGTTGAAACAACACTTGTCACAACCTTCGACTTTTTCTCTAGGCCAGTTCATTCTTGCCCGTTTATAAGCCAGCTCGTAATTGGCAAAATAACCAATCAGAATTTGATCCTCCGAGCTGGGTAAATCTGCACAGCCTAAGGATGCATTATGAATATGATGAATGCCTTTTTCACTAGGCTGTTCATTTACAATAAATTTTATCATTTACAGTTCCCCGAATAATTTTTATAAAGTTCAACTACAAACAAAACCATACAAAAAGTATGTATTTATAAAATTAAACGGATAGCGTATGAAAATCAATCATTATTTTAAAAGTGAAACTGATCTCTAAGTCATATCCAGCTAAAAGAATTGATGTCCACATAAGCGAAAAATTAGCCACTCTATCTTTAAATTTAAAGATCCAACAACACCATAAGAAAACTGCTGAAACTATAAAGGGGTGCTGATACTTTCTTGTTTTTTACGTTTAAACCATCGCACGGCCCAGATCGCCAAAATAATGCCTACAATCACCACCAAGACAGGAACCAGTAGTGACAGCACGGACAGTAAAACAGCACCCACCCATTCCACGGTAGACACCAAAGGGTTGGCAACCCCACCTGTCGTCGCGGTTGAAACTCCTCGGACAGCAACGGTACTCATTTGCACGGCGCCTGCTGTTCCTCCACCCACAATGATTGCCGCAGCCCAACTGGCAAACTGTGACATTTCCCCGCTGCTAACCGCCATAGTGGTAAGTGTTCCTGCGACCATTGCGGCTGGCGTTGCAATGGTGTCTAAAGCGTTGTCTACCCATGGTATGTAATAAGCTGCGATTTCACAAACAGTTGCAATGGCTAAGGCGATACATACCGATGGCATGGTTAACCATTCAAAACCTTGCATGGGTTCGAACCACCCCATAATAGATGCAAGGCTCATGACCAAGAGTGGGACAAAAACACGAAAGCCACAGGCCGCACTTAAGCCAATGCCGATACAAAGTCCTAATATGGTTTCCATGTGCTTTTCCTATGTCGCCTAAGTTGGGATGTTTTTATCTTTTTTATAACTTAGCAAAAAGCCCTATCGGGTGATAGGGCTTTTCTTTTAAACAGTGGGTAACTGTTAAATCTTTAGCTTAGGCATTCTTATTGTTAAATTGATTGCCTTGGCATTTGGTACACGGGGGTAAACGATCTGTACCAATTTCTAAGTAGACGCGGTGTCCGCATTGAACACAAAAATAGAAGCCTGTTCCAGGTTTTTCGCCAGCAGTAACCATTTTTGTTCTCCATATGTTTAGAAAATGGTCTTACTAGTATATGCATTTTATGATGAATGTCTATTGATCATTTCGACAAATGATGATGGCATTTGGGCAAGAAATGATTTCCATAGAAAATCTAAACGTCTTACAAGAAGTAAAGTACTCCATTTTAACTTGCTAGCCATAGGCTTATATAAATTGATTAGCATTTACGCGGCACAATAAATCATAGGAAAAGCACCAGCATCTTTAGCAGCATGAGAAAACGATGATAAAATCCATAGCCATTGGGTAATATGCCCTCCTACCTTTTGTCCTTTTTGCAATTTTTTTAGTTCTTTTTCTATTTTGGATTTCGAAATAAAATTACAACTCAGGATACACTTTCTATGCAATTTTGGATTTTTTAAAATTAAATCAATATCTTGTTCAAGACTACCAGCATCCTTGCGAATCCTAGAAATTTTTGTTTGTACCCCCTTACCTTTACCATTAGCCCCCTTTCCACTCTTATATGAATCTGCAAAAGTTGTGGAGTATTTATTTAATATTTGTTGACTTGAAAAATGCATATTTCCTAAATTTTTGATACCTTGCCCCACTACATCCTGTAATTTACTTGCAGAGTTAGTTTCATCATTCGAATATTTTGAATGAATAAAATTAATACTAAATTCTTTCAAATCAATAGTTAAATGATCTGCCCATTCATCACCTAAATCATCACAAAAAATATAATCGTTATTCGAATGTATCATTTCCACAAAATTAAACATTGAATCTGCTGTAAAATCTTCTTGTACAGTACTAAATTGTCCTTTTTCAGATGCAACTTGTTTGATGTTATTTTGAGGATAAAGCATAGCTAAAATCGAATCTATTTCAGACATGCCAGATACATCCTCGAAGCAATTATCCATGCAGTACATATATCGAGGGTTATCAAAAGTTAAACAAAATAGTCCATTTTTATTAATGTAATTTACAAGACTTTCTAACTTACCATTTTCTTCAATTTTAAAATTTCTCAATAACTTAGAATAAATAGACAATGTTTTTTTATTTCTATTTATTTTTGTGGATTCTTCTAAGCTAATTATGTCTAAATTAGAATCTATTTCATACACAGCCCCCAATTGAAAAAATAATTTCTCAGATATTCCATTAGGTACATCTATAACTTTTTTAACACGCTTAGTTTTACCATTTATTTTTTCTTTTCTTTTACGTTCGTATTTTAATGAAATGATTCCATCCTCTATCCTTTCCTCAATCGCTGAAACATCAATTAATAAAGCTGCTGGATTACAAGAGGAAAGCACATCATTTAATAAAACTTTCCTTGCAAATATTTGAAGAAACTCATTCTCTTTTGCATTTTTAATTAATTGAATTTGACTATGTGCCCACTCAACTATGCTCTCAACAGACTGTCTAGGAGATGATTCAACAAATCTACCACTTGCTGAAATAGACTTTGTTTGCCCTTGCTCCCTTACTTTAAAGTACGATGGGACTGAGCGTCCTGCAGAATGACTTGAAAAAGATCCTTCAAGATCACTTGCTTCAAATGATCTATTTCTAATAGCTTTTTCTGAAACAGTCATATTGCGTAATGATATTTTTTGGAAATCAGCATTTTTTCCAACTAATTTACTCAATTCGCTAACATTAATTAATTGAAAACTCTCTTTCACAAACTGTAAATACGTCGCACAACTTTTACTTAGTAAAACTAAATAATCATCTATCTCTATTAAAATTATATAAGCATAAATACGATCCTCATAACTATCATCATCTAAAAAATAAACAGGTCTAACTGTTGAAAAGACTTTAATTGATAAAGTGTAATCAATATTTGTTTGTGTCTTCTCCTTAGTTCTAAATTTATCTATTATGAATTTCGTCTTATCTTCTTTATTATCAGTTGCTAAGTTGAGTATTTCGCGAATTAAAATATCATTAAATAAAACTTTGGATTTAAAAAATAGAACATTCTTCGTCAATTCTAATCTACTAGGCATATTCTAACCCTATATTATAATTTAATAAAAAACCCATCATTAAGATAGGTTTTTTTTTAAACAATATCAATAATGTTTAACTAAAGTATCAAGCCACACTCCCTTCCAAGAAATCCTGCGCAAAGCGTTGCAATACACCACCCGCTTCATATACAGACACTTCTTCTTCGGTATCTAAACGACAAGTTACAGGCACTTCAACCATTTCACTCTTACCTTCATCTGTCGCACGTTCAATCACTAAAGTTAACGTCGAACGTGGCGCGATGTTACCAATGACGCTATAAAGTTCAGTACCATCTAAACCTAAAGTTTTACGATCAGTTCCTGCTTTAAACTCAAGCGGTAACACGCCCATACCCACTAAGTTAGTACGGTGAATACGCTCAAAACCTTCCGCCACAATCGCTTCAACCCCTGCAAGACGCACACCTTTGGCAGCCCAGTCACGGCTTGAACCTTGACCATAGTCCTTACCTGCAATGATGATCAACGGTTGCTTACGATTCATATAAGTTTCAATCGCTTCCCACATACGCATCACTTCGCCTTCAGGCTCAACACGTGCTTTCGAACCTTGCTTGATCGTACCGTCCGCACGAACCACCATTTCATTAAACAATTTCGGATTCGCAAACGTTGCACGTTGTGCCGTCAAATGGTCGCCACGGTGCGTTGCATACGAGTTAAAGTCTTCTTCAGGTACGCCCATTTTATGTAGGTACTCACCTGCTGCCGAATCCATCATAATTGCATTCGATGGTGATAAATGATCTGTAGTGATGTTATCAGGCAAGATTGCTAGCGGACGCATATTTGCCAGTGTACGAGGTGCAGCTAAAGCCCCTTCCCAATACGGAGGACGGCGGATATAAGTACTTTGAGGACGCCAGTCATATAAAGGACTTGCCGCTTTTTCCGTTACACCCAAGTCAAACATTGGAATGTACACTTTACGGAACTGTTCAGGTTTTACCGCTTCTTTTACTAATGCATCAATTTCTGCATCTGATGGCCAAATGTCTTTCAGGTAAATTGGGTTACCGTCTTTGTCGTTTCCTAATGCATCTTTTTCGATGTCAAAACGAATGGTTCCTGCAATCGCATACGCAACAACCAGCGGAGGAGAAGCCAAGAACGCTTGTTTTGCATAAGGATGGATACGCCCATCGAAGTTACGGTTACCCGAAAGCACCGCTGTTGCATATAAGTCACGGTCAATAATTTCTTGTTGTAGTTTAGGATCTAAAGCACCTGACATACCGTTACATGTCGTACATGCATAGGCCACGATACCAAAACCGAGTTTTTCTAAGTCATCCAATACGCCTGCTTCTTCAAGATATAAAGCAGCAGCTTTAGAACCCGGTGCAAAAGAAGATTTCACCCAAGGTTTACGGGTTAAGCCCAATTCATTGGCTTTACGTGCCAATAGACCTGCTGCAACCGTATTGCGTGGGTTTGATGTATTGGTACAAGAAGTAATTGCGGCAATAATCACAGCACCGTCAGGCATTAAACCATCCGTACGCTGTTCAACCACACCTGCAATGCCTTTGGCTTTTAAGTCGCTGGTTGATACACGTGCATGTGGATTCGATGGCCCTGCAATATTACGCGTTACAGTCGATAAATCAAAACGCAGTACACGCGGATATTCTGCTTGTTTCATCTCCGATGCCCAAAGACCAATTTCTTTGGCATAGTTTTCAACCAGTGCAACTTGCTCAGCTTCACGACCTGTCAGGGTTAAATAATCAATCGTGTTTTGGTCAATATAGAACATTGCCGCAGTTGCGCCATATTCAGGTGTCATGTTGGAAATCGTGGCACGATCCCCAACTGACATGCTGTCCGCACCTTCACCAAAGAACTCAAGGTACGCACCAACGACACGTTCTTTACGTAGGAATTCAGTCAATGCTAAAACGATATCGGTTGCAGTAATCCCCGCTTGGCGTTGCCCAACAAATTCAACCCCGATAATGTCTGGAAGACGCATCCAAGATGCACGACCAAGCATCACATTTTCAGCTTCGAGTCCTCCGACACCAATCGAAATCACACCGAGCGCATCGGTATGTGGCGTGTGTGAGTCTGTACCGACGCACGTATCTGGGAATGCCACACCTTCACGGTTTTGCACCACTGGAGACATTTTCTCCAAGTTGATTTGGTGCATGATGCCGTTCCCTGCTGGGATCACATCAACATTCTCAAAAGCGGTCTTGGTCCATTCGATGAAGTGAAAACGGTCTTCGTTACGGCGGTCTTCAATGGCGCGATTTTTCTCAAAGGCATCTGGATCAAAACCACCGTATTCCACAGCAAGAGAGTGATCGACAATCAACTGAGTCGGCACAACTGGATTGACTTTAGACGGGTCACCGCCTTGATCTGCAATGGCATCACGTAAACCTGCAAGGTCAACCAGTGCAGTTTGCCCCAGAATGTCATGACACACCACACGCGCAGGATACCAAGGGAAATCGTGATCTTGTTTTGAGAAAATCAGTTCTTTTAGTGACTGCTCCAAAATGGCAGGATCACAACGACGCACTAACTGTTCAGCCAATACCTTTGAAGTGTATGGAAGTTTTGCATAAGCGCCTGGCTGAATCTGTTCAACGGCTTCTCGCACATCAAAGTATTCTAGCTGGGTGCCCTGCAGTGGTTTGCGGTGATTATTGTTCATAGCGTTCCTGCCTTTGGTGTTTCATTTTTCTTCACTGTCTTTACGAGACAATTCATCTTTGTCTGCTAGGCATACTACACTGTCGAAAACCCATTTCCCAAATCGTTTATATTTCATAAGCTTAGATATAAAAATAGGGGGTTTTGAAATATTTAGTTACATTAACTTTTAAATATTTACTCTAAATATGATTTTTTCTGAAAAATAGCGGAAAATAGCCCTAATTCTTTAGTATTAGATTTTAAGGTAGGCGAGCAATTCATGAGCGATCTAGCTTTCTCCTCTTTCACTTTAATTGGTGTAGATGCACTCAAATTTTTACAAGGTCAAGTGACGGTCAACGTTGAAGCTTTGGCTGAAAATACAACGCAATACACCGCCATTTGTGACTTGAAAGGCCGTATCCACTTTGGTTTGTGGCTGACAAAACGTAACCCAGAACATTTTGAAATTGTCACCACTCAAGACCAGTCGGAAGACTTTGCTAAACACATTAAAAAGTTTGGTGCTTTCTCTAAAATGAAACTTGAACCTATGGGTTCAGTTTTTCCAACCTTTACGCAAGACCGTACCACCTTCTCTGCTGAGCCTACCGATATTGCAGCATGGCAAGTGCAAGCCATTACACATGGTGAAGCGTTTATCGACCAAGCCATTGAGCATGTGTTTCAACCTCAAGAGCTACGTTTACACCAACGTGAAGGCGTGCACTATGACAAAGGGTGTTACTTGGGTCAGGAAGTAATTGCGCGTTTATGGTTTAAAGCCAAACCAAAAGCGTGGTTGCATTTAATTCAGGGTACAGGCAGTGTGCCTGCACAAGCTGAACAGTTGAATAAAGGTATTCAAGTGGTGAATAGCGCTGCGATTGATGGCGGTTATGTCGCACTGGTAGTGGCACGTCCTGACTCTTTGAGCGAACTAGATGTGACAGTTTTAGACTTACCAGAACGCTTAAATGGTGATGTGGCTCGCCCACAATAAGTCTATAAATTTTAGAATGTTGTGATAAATTAGCCTCTAAAACTTATTCTTAGTTTTAGAGGCTTTTGTTTAACTTAGAGCGATGAGGGATCTTTCTTCCTCACATAATAAACCACACCGCCCTTATCATCTGAAAGATAAAAGGAATTTGCATCTATACGGTAAATATCCGCAGGTCGACCATTCACCTTATTCCCCACTAAAAAACCATCCATAAAGGTTTCAAGTTTTTGCCCTTTACGCATAATCACAATTTTATAGCCATGACCAATCGTGGCATCCGTAGAACCATGCAGAGCCACTAAAAAAGAATTTTTAATGGTGTCATCCGTATTTGGATCATCAAAATAATCAAAGCCAAGTGCAGATGAATGCGATGGGAAATAGGCATAAGGAGATGGTACATTTTTACATCCTGTTGGACGTTTAAATTTTGGGTCTGCAAAAATTTTACCATTCGACGAATAGCAAGATGGCCAACCATAATCTGCATCACGTTTGAGTGCATAAAAAGTTTCATCAGGTTTATGTTTACCCAAATGATCCGCACCTTGATTGGTGGCAAATAAGAATTTACCCACCCATTTCAAACCGACAGCATTGCGTAAGCCTGTGGCATAAATCTTTTGTTCCGAACCATCGGGATTCATTTCTAAAACTGTCGCTCGAACTTTTTCTTTTTCAACGCAAGCATTACAACTTGAGCCGACTGAAACATAAATTTTCCCGTTTCCACCCACGGCAATGGTTCGTGTTAGATGCCAGCCACCATATTTATAACTTAAACCATAATCAGGAAAAGTCGCTAAAACTTCGGTTTTGTCCGTGGGTTTCATTTCACCTTGGGTAAATTTCCGTCGGGTGAGCTGATGCGTTTCAGCCAAATATAGCCAATCTTGTCCAGAAGAGTCTGTATAAAACTGGACTGAATTTGGATTCTTCAAACCCGCCATATAAGGAATTAGTTTGCCGAATTTTCCTGTTTCAGCATTCCATTCATCCAAAATATAAACGATGCCTTTTTTATTGTCGGTCAAATCGTGCATATCTGTGACAAACATTCTACCGTCAGGTGCTTTGCTAAAAAAACGAACACGTTTTAAGCCCTCAGCCGCAGGAATAATGTCGTAATTTTCTGGAAGATTGAGAGAAAAGCGCTTCCCATTTTTCAAGTTGATTTGATGAGGCACAAGATTTGGCTGCCCAGCTAAAACTACCATTGAGCCAACTAAACATATGAATAAGATTGAGAATATTTTTATCATTTTAGATACGTCTCGATTCATCTTATGAAAAGTAATCTTCTTTTTTATAGGATATAACTTGAATGATGAGTGCATAGTCAAACGCTTTTGCTAGAAAATCGTATAGGCTCTTCATATACAAACTATTATTTTATATTATCTTTTAGCCTAACCACTGCAAGTGTCTTTACAGTGGGTTAAGCCATTCACACTCGTTCTGTGGCTATAAACAGAACATAAAAAATATTGCTTTAACTCTATAGCAAGCATCAGTACTTGGGTAAAAGGCTCATCCAAGGACTTAAACTATTTTTAGAGCCTTATTTAATAGTTCACTCATTTTCAATGAATATTAAATATCAAAAATCATGAAACAGCTTATTCATGTCTTTGCAGAGATAGTCTTTAAATGAAAAATCTCGTGCATGTTTAGCATCAAATTTTGCGGTCACACCGTCTTTTTCAAAGATATACACGCGGTCATCTTTGCTCACTAAAAACTCACCACCCAATTTCATCAATAAGGCATCAATTTTTTCGCCATCTGGAATCGACTCGTCGGCCAAAACTTTTAAATAATTTCGCTTAATTGACTTAATAAACATGATGAACTCGTTTCTCATTTTTCAGCGCTATTTAAACAGAATCTAAGCCAGAATCCTAATAAAACCCGAAGCCATCAGCTGCAAATAGCAATAACACGTTTCGGTCCTTTCCACCCTACAGCACGCGGTTTGTATTGGAAAAATATATACCGATCAACACAATCAACGGAAATTTGTAAGACCAAGACACAATTCAGATATTTACATTCACACAATTCAACTTATGATGTGAAATGACTAAAAACAAATACACACATAGATGGACTTATGTGTAAGAAAAAGGTTTATAAAACATGAAGAAAATCGTACTTGCAAGCTTAATTGCACTCTCTAGCCAGCTTGCACTTGCAGCCTCCACTCAAGATACCATCAACCCCGAATTTGCCAAGATTGAGGAAATGGTTAAAGCCAACAATATGGCGGGGGCATATCAGGCTTTAGAAAAACTGGCAAAGTCTGGCAACCCACAAGCCATGTATAACTTGGCTTATTTGACTCAGACTGGCCAAGGCACAGCGAAGAATGAGAAGAAAGCCATTCAGCTCTATCAAGATGCTGCAAACAAAGGCTACCCTGTTGCGCATTATGTGCTTGCGAAAAACTATGTCACTGGTACTTTAGGCTTGCCTCAAGACATTAACAAAGCCAAACAACACTTTGAAGCCGCATCTAAACTAGGCTTTGATGATGCAACCGTTGAATATGCCGTGCTGTTATTTTCTGAAAATAAACCAGAGTCTGAAAAGTTAGCCCTTAAGAAACTTGAGCCTTTGGTGAAAAAAGGCAACTATCAAGCCATTCATGCACAAGCTCTGTACGACATCAGCACAGGCTTTAAAAACAAACAAGAAGCGCCGATTCAAAAAGGCCTCAACAGCATTCAAGACTTAGCCAAAAAAGGCTATATTCCTGCCCTGATGGCCGTAGGCAATATGTTTGCTAATGGCAATATCATTCCGCAGAACTTGCCTGAAGCGAAGAAAATTTTCACCGCTTTAGCCAAGGAAAATGTGCCACAGGCCAAAGAGTCTTTGGCGATGGTTGATAAAATGATTGCCGATCAAGCCAAAGCCCCTGCTGCAACAGCAGCAGTCAAAAAATAAATCGCTTCTTCAAAAAATACTCTCCTCGGAGAGTATTTTTTTACCACCAAATACCAATCAAGACACTGACCACCACAAAACTCAATAGCGTGCTAATCATCAGTGGAGTGAGTGCTTTTTCATTCAAACCATACACTTGCCCAAAAATTCCAAACAAAGACGGCATCGGCAAAGCCGCAATCAAGGTCCCTGCATAAATCATCTTTGGGTCCAATTCAGTCAAATAGGTCAGCCCTAAATAAACCAAGAGTGGCATACAAATATTTTTGGACACCACCAGATAAACGGTTTGTAAGTTAAACGATTGAATGGTTAGCCCGACCATTCCCCCACCAATAATAAAGAGCGCTAAAGGTGCAGCGGTCTGACCTAACATCGCAAATACTTGGTCGATTAAATGTGGAATTTGAAGTTCGAAAATCGCACAACCCATACCAATCATCACCGACAAAAACAGTGGATTTTTAAGTAGCGTGAGAAATGTGGTTTTTAAAATGGAGGCTAAATTGGCTTGTCTTTGTCGCCCTATTTCCGCCAGAGTGAGCATCAGCGGTACAAGAAATACACTTTCAATGATCACCACCAATGAAATATAAATCATCGCTTCACTTCCCATTAGCAGCGTCAAAATCGCTGCTCCCAATAACCCCGTATTGGACATGGATGCTCCCAGTGAAAAAACTGCGGCGTGGGTAAAGTGATTCTTAAACAGCTTTTGACCTAAAATAAAAGCCGTAATAAATAAGCCAAAGGTCACAGCGGCATAAACATAAAAATATGACGGATACCAAATTTCATGCAGATCTTTTGATGCTAAGGCATGCAACAATAAAGCAGGTAATGCAATTTTGATGACAAAAGCACTGATCGCGGTCATTTGCTCTTTAGCGAGCAATTGGATTTTGACAGAGGCAAAACCAAGGAAGAGTAGGAAAAATACTGGAAAAATTACCGAAAAAATCATTCAAGCTGTTCCTTTTCCAGATGATGTAAGTAAAGACCTATCCTAGGATACACCTTTACTCAGTTGAAATATTTTTAAAGCCCAATGGCGAAGCAAAATGCTTATGCGATTAGAACGCAGAAAACAAATCTTTGATCCCATGTGGCTGACACCGTAAATACTGCGGTGCAATAGAGACTTTCCCACCCAATTCTGCAGCGGCATGCCACGGCCATCGTGGGTCATACAACATGGCACGCGCCAGACCAATTGCATCTGCTTCTTGCGCTTCTAAAATATGTTCAGCCTGCTTAGCTTCTGTAATCAAGCCCACCGCAATGACTGGAATTTTCACCGCTTGTTTCACTGCATGGGCAAAAGGCACTTGATACTTGGGCTTAATCTGAATGTCTTGTTCCACATGCAAGCCACCACTTGAAACATGAATATAAGCCGCACCGAGTTGCTCTAACGCTTTCGATAGCCCAACCGTTGAATCAATATCCCAACTTTCTGTTGCAGTCGACTCCATCCAGTCGGTCGCAGATAAACGTATACCCACGGGATAGTTTTCAGGAACAGCTTGTTTAATGGCTTGAAACACTTCTAAGGTAAATCGAATGCGGTTTTCAAAACTTCCACCATATTCATCGGTACGTCGGTTCGACAGGGGTGACATAAACTGATGCAACAAATAGCCATGCGCTGCATGTAGCTCGATCAGCTCAAAACCTGCATCTACTGCCCGTACTGCTGCACTGGCAAAGTCATCGATGATGTCTTGCATCTCCGCCACACTCAAAGCATGGGGTGCGTGCTCTTCGGGCTTAAAGGGCACATCACTGGCAGACACCGTTTGCCAACCATGGGGTTCATTCGGTTTAATCTGACCTTTTCCCGACCAAGGTCGGTCGGTCGATGCTTTACGCCCTGCATGTGCCAGTTGGATGGCAAAAGGCATTGGAGAGAGTGTTTTGACTTTTCTGAGCAAAGCTTTCATTTGTGCACGTTGCAAATCATTCCACAGTCCTAAATCCGCAAAGCTGATCCGTCCTACCGCTTGTACGGCTGTCGCTTCAACAATACATAAGCCCGCACCTGACAAAGCATAATTGGCCCATTGTTGCTCATGCCAATAGCTCAACTCACCTGCATCATTGGCTGAATATTGGCACATCGGCGCAATCACGATTTTATTTGTTAAGTTTAGATCCCCAAATTGAATGGGTTGAAATAATAATGGCATCACAGCTCTCCCTGTACTCACTATGATCTATAACAAATAAAGTGCCTTGCATTCAACGCTAAAAGTGCAAATCTGCTGTCAAACCTTTGCACTTTTATGGCTATCTATTTAGAAAATAATGCGGCTTCCAAGCCCCAAGACCAGTGCATTATCCACCACATGGCTTGAACCTGAGTTGACCACATACTGAATGTTGGGACGTAACATTAACCACGGCGTAGCGTTATAGCTATAGTTCAGTTCAATATTGGGTGGTGTATCAAAAAGTATGCTAAAAAAAAGCAGGTTGAATTTTGATAAAATAGAGAAATGCAAATAACTCTAGAAATCAAATGTCCAACCTGCCTCAGTGACAGTATAAAGAAAAATGGCATCAAAGTAGATGGGAAACAAAACTACCAATGCAAAGACTGCAAACGTCAGTTTATTGGTGACCATGCTCTGAGCTATCTAGGATGTAATTCTGGCATTACTCGTAAAATATTACAGTTAATGGTCAGAGGCAGCGGTATACGAGATATCGCTGAAGTTGAGCGCATTAGTATCGGTAAAGTCTTACGGACTTTAACTGAATCGGCCTATCAAATTCAGCCTAAACAAAGTCATTATGAATCTCTCGAAGTAGATGAATTCTGGACTTTTGTTGGAAATAAAAATAATAAACAATGGCTTATTTACGCCTACCATCGAGAAACAGGTGAGATTGTTGCTTATGTTTGGGGTAAGAGAGATTTAGCTACAGTCCAAAGGTTGAAGACAAAGCTTAAACAATTAGGTATTCACTACACCCGAATTGCAAGTGATCATTGGGACAGTTTCATCACTGCTTTTAAAAACTGCAAGCAAAGTATTGGTAAGTTGTTTACTGTAGGAATTGAAGGTAATAATTGCAAAATAAGGCATCGAATAAGGCGTGGTTTTAGAAGAAGTTGCAATTTCTCCAAAAAGCTTGAAAACCATTTTAAAGCCTTCGACTTAACCTTCTTTTACATCAATAATGGCTTCATTTAATGTCAGCATACTTTTTAAAACACCACCCAATATTGTATTCCGCGCTCGCATCATACTGTGCTTTACCCGCAGTGAATCGATCATTTAGGTGTACTCGATTCACACCCAAACCTAGAATATCCGTCGGATGCTGTTCAAATACCCCAATATATTTCAGCCCCACTTGTTGTGAGTTATCTACTTTATTAGTAATGCGGTCATGCCATGTAAAGTTGGCAAAACTATGCAAACCTTGGCGCCCTGCACCCGTTGAAGTCAGTTGCTGTTCGATGGCAAGCCATCCTGCAAATGTCCGGTCTTCGCCAACCACACCTTTGCCATAAGCCACATCATATTGGTTATTTGGATCATCTGCGGTGTTATATATCCCACCAACCCGATAGCTCCCCGCCAAACCATTGAACAGTGCTTTCGGTGCCCAAATCACTTCTACTGGAATAGTCACACCATCGGCATGTTCTGTGTCTAGACTCCAACCTTGTCCCTCGGCTTTGCCATTGCCATTATCTGGATTGAATTCGTAAACACCAATTTGCGTTATCACTTCAGAGGTCAGTTGATATTTAATGCGACCGCCCCATTGTGAAACCGGCGTATTCATCCAGATATTGCCCTGCCATTTCCCCATTTGTGCGGCACAAAAGGCATTACTAACAAAATCACACGCCATCACATCAAAATCAGAACCCAAACCCAGTCGCCCAACTTTGACACTGAGCCCTTGTTCTTTAAAACGCTTTTCAATCGAAAGCTCTGACAAACGGCTGTCTTGGTTTCCACGGCCATAGGTGGCTTGCACATTGGCTAATTGCGGTGCAGAAGGATCTTGCAAATCTCGAATTGAGGTACTTTGTCCTTGACGCGCAGTCGCAACAAAACGAATGGTGACCCCTTCCCAGCCGGCTAGCTTTTCTAAATCAAATTGTGTACCTAACCAAAACTGCGAAGCGGTACTTGGGCTTGCACCTGCATTGCGACCGCCATCCGCCAAATAGTTGGTATCTGTTAAAGCATTAGCTTCAAACTTAATGCCTTTTTGCGCCAATTCAGTTCGTTTTCCCTGCCAGTCACCAAACAAATACTGACCCTGTACATCTAACATCTGCTCCGCATGACTCACTGTCGCCCAGGCACACATTGCTGTTGCAAATAAAGAGAAAGAAAACTGTCGCATAAAACCTAAGCCCCAAACTAAAATGAAGAACAATTCATTTCATTTAAATGAAAAATTTAATGAAAAGTACATAATTTTTAAACAAAGATCTCAGCAAAATTTTTATCATTAAGTCAAAAAAAAGTTATCAATATCACCCACAGTTATAAATAGAAGATTTTATTTGGGTGATTCATGGCAGTTTTCACACGATTCGAGAACGCAATTTAAAGAGGATAATTCCTGATCACAGCAAGCAATCCCGCAGTTTAGCTTTCTAAAAATGTGCTAAAGCCAAACCTCTCGCTGAAATCACTTGCAATCTTACGTGTACACCGCAATATTAGCCTCAAGTTTTATCAGCTCATGTTGCCATGCCAGAATTACCCGAAGTTGAAACCACCAAAGCCAGTTTAGCGCCGTTATTAGATCAACAGGTGCTTAGTGTTGAAGTTCGCCAGTCGAGCCTGCGCTGGCCGATTCCCGCAGATCTCAACAAACTGGTGGGTCAGCGTTTAATTCAACTCCAACGCCGTTCTAAATACATTTTGGCCATTTTTGAACAAGACACGATGCTTTGGCATTTGGGCATGTCAGGGAGTTTCCGTATTTGTGAAGTGGGTGAAACGCTGCGTAAACACGATCATTTGATTATTCGTTTTGAAGATGTCGAGCTACGCTATCATGACCCGCGCCGCTTCGGCTGTATTTTATGGCTGGATGAATATTCGCAAACCAAGTTAATCGATACCCTTGGGCCTGAACCACTGAGTGCTGATTTTAACGCTGAATATTTAAGTCAAAAGTTAAGAAACAAACAGGTCGGCACAAAAGTTGCAATCATGGATAATCATGTGGTGGTTGGTGTTGGAAATATCTATGCCACAGAAAGTTTGTTTAATTTGGGCATACACCCTGCGCAAGTGGCATCTAGTTTAACGCACGGCCAAATTGAACAATTGGTGATCGAAATTAAACGCATTTTGCAGCAGGCCATTAACTTGGGGGGCTCGACCTTAAGAGACTATTCAAACGCCATGGGAGAAAATGGCTATTTCCAACAAACCTTGTTGGCTTATGGTCGAGCAGGTGAAATGTGTGTGAACTGCGAAACCACGCTGGAAAACATCAAACTGGGACAGCGTGCTTCTGTGTTTTGTCCCGAATGCCAACCGCTGAAAAAAGTGCAACCTAAGCCCAAAGCCACAGCTCGAGGAAAAACCAAATGAAAACTGCTATTGTTCGTCATATTTTGGTCAAAGACAAAGACCTCGCTGAACAACTGAAAAAGAAAATCCACGATGGTGCCGATTTCGCCAAAATTGCCAAGCAATATTCCACCTGTAATTCAGCTAAACGTGGTGGTGAACTGGGTGAAGTCAAAAAAGGTCAACTGGTGCCTGTGATTGATAAATTGGTCTTTAGTGCTGCTGAAAAAGTACTACATGGCCCCATCAAGAGCCAATTTGGTTTTCATTTAGTAGAAATTAAATTCCGTATGGATGGCTTAAGATGATTAAACAAGATGGTATTAAGCTTACAAAAATTGAATATCCAACACTCAATTCAAAAGCACAAGAAACATATAATTTCCATAAAATGGCAGCGATACTAGCAGATTATGGCTACAACTGTCTTTGGCTTAATGACGACTGGAATGGCGCAGATTGTATTGCTGTTCATATTGATGGTATTTCAGATTTTAAAATTCAGCTAAAGGGCAGTATTTCCTTTGCACGAAAATATTGGGCAAAGAATATCTATATTGCCTTTTTTGAACAAGGTGATTTATATATTTACCCTCATGACTATATATTAGTACAAGTAGAAAATAATATTGCAGATAAGACATGGTTGGAAAAAGGGACATATTTCCAAACTAAAATTACCAAAAAATTTAGAGAAATTCTTGAGCCTTATAAAGTTCCTAAAGTAAACTAGTTCATCGTTGCTTTAGTTTCATCTCATAAGTCCACGCATCAACAAGTTCACCAGAGGCTAACACTCCCTGCACCTTTACCCGTTGGTACTGTATCCCTTCAAACTCATCCAACGCATCCCAATGTTCGGTTAATTTTTCACTGCTAAAAAAATATCCTTCAACTGCTGCTGCTTGCGGATCTAAAACAATGGCGAATAAGCCTTTGTCGGGTCCCCAATCCAAAATATGTACCACGCCATGCACATAGCCTTTTTGCCATGTTCCACCTATACGCTCTAAAAGATGGGCATTTTCATGATTGGGACGAAGTGTCCCATAGACAAATAATTGGTTCATTCGGCATCACCACAGCTATTCAATCAGCGCGCATCATAAAGTCAAAATTGTACAAAAACCAGTCTTTCGATAAGTCTCAGACATAAAAAACGGCACTTGATGTGCCGTTTTATTTTAACCGTTCGATTACTGACGTTTTTTCAATTCATCACGAATTTCACGTAGCAACGCGATATCTTCTGGCGTTGCTGCTGGTTCTGGCGCTGCTTCTTCTTGTTTACGGCGCATACGATTAATCATTTTCACCATTAAGAACACCACCCATGCCAAAATGATGAAGTTAATTAAAATCGTAAGGAAGTTACCATAAGTCAGGACGTTCACCCCAGCTTTGGTCAACTCATCTAAAGACTGTAAATTATTTGGGTTGTCCCCTAAAACAAAGAATTTCTGTGTGAAATCCACACCACCACCAGTCACAACCGTGATCAATGGCATGATGATGTCTTTTACCAATGAATCGACAATTTTACCAAATGCACCACCGATGATCACACCGACAGCCAAATCAATCATGTTGCCTTTTACCGCAAATTCGCGGAACTCTTGAACAATACTCATCTAAATCTCCAGTTATTTTTTGACTTTAATTTATGTGACGAAGTATACATTAATTTTATAGCTTCATTTCCACGTAATTTACTCGGAAATCATCTGCTTTTATATATTGGTTTGCTAATTTTAAACAAAAAAATGCCATCAATAAATTGATGGCATTTTTAAATGTCGCGGCCCCGCATGGGGCAACATCATTTTTAAAACTTATTTACCAGAACGGTTACGTTTACGTTCGTTTTCAGTCAAGTAACGCTTACGGATACGGATTGACTTAGGTGTTACTTCAACTAATTCATCATCTTCAATGAATTCAAGCGCTTGTTCAAGCGTATATTCAACAGCAGGAACAAGAGTCAACGCATCATCAGTACCAGAAGCACGTACGTTTGTTAACTGTTTTGCTTTAGTTGGGTTAACTGTCATGTCATCTGAACGAGAGTTAATACCAATGATCATACCTTCGTAAACTTCTAACTGAGGTTTAGCAAATAGACGACCACGGTCCTGCAATGTGAACAATGCATAGCCAAGGCAAGTACCTTGAACCATAGAAATCAACACACCGTTTTGACGTTTCGCAACAGTACCTTGTTTCATTGGACCGTAATGCGAGAAGCTTGATGTCATGATCCCTGTACCAGAAGTCATGGTCAAGAATTCTGAACGGAAACCAATTAAGCCACGTGAAGGAACAGTTGCTTCAATACGGATACGGCCTTTACCGTCAACTTCCATATTCGTCATTTCGCCTTTACGATGACCCATTTGTTCCATTACAGAACCTTGGTGCTGTTCTTCAACGTCAAATGTTACGTTTTCGTATGGCTCTTGCTTTTCGCCATCAACTTCTTTCAATATTACTTGTGGACGGGATACGCCCATCTCGAAGCCTTCACGACGCATGTTTTCAATCAGAACTGAAAGGTGAAGTTCACCACGACCAGATACTTTGAAACGGTCTGGACTGTCAGTATCTTCAACACGTAACGCTACGTTATGAATCAATTCGCGGTCTAAACGCTCACGAATGTTACGTGAAGTTACGAATTTACCTTCTTTACCAGCAAACGGTGAGTTGTTTACTTGGAAAGTCATCGTTACTGTAGGTTCATCTACAGACAATGGTGGTAAAGCTTCAACATTTTTCGGATCACAAATTGTGTCAGAGATATGAAGCTCATCAATACCTGTGATACATACGATATCGCCTGCTTGAGCAGAATCAACATCAACACGTTCTAAACCGTGGTAACCCATGATTTTTAAGATACGACCGTTACGAGTCTTACCTTCTTTATCAATTACAGTAACTTGAGTGTTCAGACCAACTGAACCACGTTGAATACGACCAACACCGATAACACCTACGAAGCTGTTATAGTCAAGTGAAGAAATCTGCATTTGGAATGGACCATCAACATCAACTGCTGGTGGCTCAACAATGTCTACGATGGTTTGGAACAATGGAGTCATATCTTCAGCAAGTTCTTCTGGAGATGGACCAGCAACACCACGAAGACCTGAAGCGTAAACAACTGGGAAGTCTAACTGTTCGTCAGAACCACCAAGGTTATCAAACAAATCAAATACTTGGTCAATAACCCAATCTGGACGCGCGCTTGGCTTGTCGACTTTGTTGATAATTACGATTGGCTTCAAACCACGTGCGAACGCTTTTTGCGTTACGAAACGAGTTTGTGGCATTGGGCCTTCTTGAGAGTCAACAAGAAGAAGTACACAGTCAACCATCGACATTACACGTTCAACTTCACCACCGAAGTCCGCGTGCCCTGGGGTGTCGACGATGTTAATACGGTATTCTGTATTGGTACGTGAATCTAACCATTTGATTGCAGTGTTTTTTGCAAGAATGGTAATACCACGTTCACTTTCAATCGCGCCTGAATCCATGACACGCTCAATCTCGCCTGCACGATCGCCAAGTGCACCTGATTGCTGTAAAAGTTTGTCTACTAGAGTGGTTTTACCGTGGTCAACGTGCGCAATGATGGCAATGTTGCGGAGAGTTTTGATATCTGACATGTAAATTCGATACGCCTAAAGTTTGAGGGCAAATTATACAGAAAAATAATAGAATTTAGTAGTGACAGTTTATTGACAGACTCATTTTTTTTGATAAGTGGTGTGTAATTAATTTTGTAAAGCTGTGTAAAGCGATTAGAATAGCGCCACCTTGCTAACACCCTTTGACATATGTCTGATCAAAATCTCTCTCCCAATCAAACAGATCAACTCGATTTGGTCTATGGTTTAAACGACCGCCCTCGCCCAATCATTGCTTTTCTTGCTGCCTTTCAACATCTCCTTGCAATTATTGTCCCAATTGTTACTCCGGGCTTACTTATCTGCCTAGCGCTTGGTGTGTCGAAAGAAGACACCAACATGATTTTATCCATGTCTTTGGTCATTTCAGGGATTGCAACCTTCTTACAATGTAAAAAAGTTGGACCTTTTGGTGCAGGTTTATTGATTGTTCAGGGCACCAGTTTTAACTTTATCGGCCCGATTATTGGAATTGGCTCTGCCATGGTTGCTGCTGGTACTCCTGTAGAATCCGTCATGGCTGCAATTTTTGGTGTGGTAATCGCAGGTTCATTTATTGAAATGGGAGTGTCACGTATTCTGCCGTGGGTGAAAATGCTCATTACCCCATTGGTAACAGGCATTGTGGTGTTATTGATTGGTTTGACTCTCATTAAAGAAGGTCTGATCAGCATGGGTGGTGGCTATCAAGCCATGTCAAACAATACCTTTGCCAATGCAGACAACTTAATCATGTCGTGTACAGTATTGGCACTGATCATTATATTGAACCGCATTCGTATTACATGGGTAAAAAGTTCTGCTATCTTAATTGCCTTAATTGCAGGCTACACTCTTGCAGGCTTTATGGGGCATCTCGACTTTTCAGGTCTTCAGGATGCACCTTTGGTTCAAATTCCAACCCCAATGCACTTTGGTTTAGACTTCTCTTGGAGTTTGTTTATTCCAATGGCCTTCATCTATTTAGTGACGTCTTTAGAAGCAATTGGTGATATCACCGCGACTTCAAAACTTTCCAACCAGCCTGTGGATGGTGCCACTTGGATGGAACGTATTAAAGGCGGTGTCTTGGTGAATGGTGCAAACTCTTTCCTTGCTGGTATTTTCAACACCTTTCCTAGTTCAGTCTTTGCGCAAAACAATGGTGTAATTCAACTTACTGGCGTTGCGAGCCGTTATGTCGGCATCTGGATTGCCGCATTATTAGTGATTCTAGGTTTACTCCCTGCTGTTGCAGGTGTGATTCAGGCGGTCCCTCAAGCTGTTTTAGGTGGCGCTGTAATGGTGATGTTTGGAGCTGTAGCAGCTTCTGGAATTAACATTCTGTCAGGTATTCATCTTGACCGCCGCGCACTACTGATTATTGCCATTTCATTGGCACTCGGCTTGGGTGTTGCACAAGTTCCACAAATTTTGGAACATTTACCAGAATTATTCCGTAACATCTTTAGCTCGGGTGTTGCGACAGGTGGTATTGCAGCCTTGTTATTAAATATTATTCTTCCTGAAACGAAGAAATAATTGTTCATTTCAGTATGCACTTTGCCCAGCACTGTCTGGGCATCGTTTTTACAATGGAGTATATAAAATGGATCCACGAAGTGAAGTTGTTCTTCGCCAGCAGGAATTTCTCTCTGGTTCAGTTTTACTGGTCAATGCACCGTGTGACGAATTAAACACACAGCTGATTGCTGCTGTAGAGCCACATTTTTGGACATGGAATTTTAACGAATTACAATATTTCCAAAACCAACAAAGTGATGTGCATTTTGGTACAGATTTGCCTGATGTCGCTTTTGATCAAGCCATCGTATTTGTTCCAAAGTCAAAAGAACTACTCAATTATGTCCTACACCAACTGGTGAGTCGCTTGGCCGTAGGCGCATCGATCTTTTTAGTTGGTGAAAAGAAAGGCGGTGTAGAACGCGCCTCTAAACAGCTGCAACCTTTTGGTAAAACCCTCAAATTAGACAGCGCTCGACATTGTCAAATGTGGCAGTTAATCACCGAAAAAACCGTAACCGCAAAACCTTTGGCCGATTGGGCTCAACTCTATACAGTGCCAACCCCGAAAGGTGAATTACAGATTTGTGCATTACCGGGTGTATTTAGTCAAAATCGTCTAGACGTGGGCACAGCAGTGTTATTGCCTCACCTTTCACAGGTCACTTCTGGAAAAATTGCAGACTTTGGCTGTGGTGCAGGCGTGATCAGTGCTTATTTGGCCAAGTTAAATCCGAAAAATCGCATTTTTGCACTGGATGTCGATGCCTTTGCATTGGCTTCAACAAAAATGACTTTTGAGAAAAATAACCTTTTACCAGAACAACTTGAGATTAAGGCGGTACACGGAATTGAGGATGCTCCTCTGTTTTTACACGCAATCGTCAGTAATCCCCCATTCCATCAAGGCATTCATACAGATTACAATGCCAGCGAAAATTTATGCAAAACATCCCGTCGCCATCTTAAATCGGATGGCGAGTTGTGGATTGTTGCCAACCGCTTTCTGAATTATCCATTACTCATTGAGCAAAGTTTTGGCCAATGTACAACCAAAGCCGATCAACAAGGCTTTAAAGTGCTGTTTGCCAGCACACAAAAGAAATCTTAAGGAACAATGATGAGCGAAACGACTCAACCAGCTCAACTCAAGCGGAAGCTTGGAGCTCGCCATCTGAATATGATCGCCATTGGTGGCTCAATTGGTACAGGTTTATTCCTTGCCTCAGGTGCAACCATTGCAAATGCTGGCCCTGGCGGGGCGTTATTGGCCTACTGCTTAATTGGTGTGATGATTTACTTTCTCATGACCAGTCTGGGTGAGTTGGCAACACACAACCCAACATCGGGTGCATTTTTCACCTATGGCACCAAGTATGTTGAAGGCGGTTTTGGTTTCGCCCTTGGCTGGAACTATTGGTATAACTGGGCCATTACGGTTGCATTTGAATTGGTTGCAGTTCAATTCATCATGAAATTCTGGTTTCCCGACCTGCCCGGTTTCTACTGGAGTGCTCTCTTCTTAGCTGTTGTCTTTGGGATCAATGCACTCACAGTCAAAGGCTTTGGTGAAAGTGAATTCTTCTTCTCATTGGTAAAAGTCCTTGCCATCATTGTATTTATCATCATTGGTATTTTCATGATTGGTAAAATCATGATGACGCCTGGTGTCGCAACTTTTGCCAACTGGAGCAAAGGTGAAGCACCCTTCGTTGGTGGCTTATCTGCACTGATTGGTGTGGCGATGATTGCAGGGTTTTCGTTCCAAGGTACCGAAATGGTCGGTGTTGCTGCAGGTGAATCGAAAGATCCACAAAAGACGATTCCGATTGCCATCAAACAGATTTTTTGGCGCATTTTACTGTTTTATGTGGTGTGTATTTTCATTATCGGCACACTCATTTCATATGATGATCCACTTCTATTACAAGCAGCTTCATCAGAGAATATTGCACTCTCGCCATTTACCCTCCTCTATGAAAAAGCTGGATTTGCCTTTGCTGCCAGCGTAATGAATGCCGTAATTTTAACCGCAATTCTATCGGCAGGTAATTCAGGGATGTATTCATCGACGCGTATGCTGTTCAATATGGCTCAAAATGGCAGTGCACCTAAAGTGTTTGCCAAATTAGACCCTCGCGGCGTACCCATGAATGCGCTTTATGCGACAACAGCAATTGCTGCACTTTGCTTCTTAACCACTTTCATTGGCGAAGAACAGGTCTTTAATTGGCTGCTCAACATGTCAGGTATGTGTGGCTTTATTGTTTGGTTAGGGATTGCTGTTTCACACTATCGTTTCCGTAAAGGCTATGTTGCCCAAGGTCATAAGGTTGAAGACTTAGCTTATCGTGCGAAATTCTTCCCCTTTGCACCGTGGTTTGCCTTTATTCTGTGTGCGATTGTTGTTTTAGGTCAAAACTACCAAGCGGTACTTGATGGCGAATGGCTCTCCGTTTTATCGACCTATATCGGTATTTTCTTATTCTTGGCGATTTGGCTAGGCTATAAATGGAAATACAAAACCAAACTGGTTTCATACCAAGAAATGGATGTCAGTCCAATGAATCCTGATCGCGAATAAAATCCATTTACAATAAAAGACAGCCTTCGGGCTGTTTTTTTATTGTCATCATTTCATCGTTTATTCATTTACTCAAACCGTAAAGCATCAATTAATAAAGCAATTTTCAATAAGACAGTTCAATTATTAAAATCACATAAAATCGATACCTATGATTCGGATCTAGCCTAAAATTAGTTAATATTCTTCCATCAATATCGGTTCACTTTTGCGATGAACAATTAACATATTGAGACAGTAAAAAGGCATATTTGATTTAGCCTCTCAATTCACACAGCCATAACTACTAAATGTTACGGATTATTGAGCACTGATCTCGATCCAATTTTTAGACAGACAATAAAGTAACTTCAAATTATCCCAAGCTAGAAATGTTATCTCATTGGTAAACAAATCTTTATAAAACTAAACCCTTAGAAATATCCATTCATTCTAAAGGCAAAAGTTATGATCGATGTCGTGAAGCATGAGTGACTAAAATCCAATTTTCATTCTTCTTATATTCATCCTCTAAAATTAAATACTTCTAACTGTATTTAATATCCTATACGTAACTAACTATGACCACCGTAACCCTTAAGGGCTCTTGGATTGAGCTCGAGTTTATTTTCAACGATGTGAGTTAACATAAATTTCATTATTTTAGACATAAAAAAACGACTCCGAAGAGTCGTTTTTTAGTTAAAACTCAGATTATTGAGCTTGAACTGTACGGCTGCCAGAAATTGTCGCGAATACACGACGGTTCATAGCACGGCCTTCTTTAGTGTTGTTGTCAGCAATCGGTTGGTCCCAAGCGAAACCTTGAGTAGACAAACGAGCTGGGTCAACGTTGTATTCGTTTACTAGAGACGATTTAACAGAGTTAGCACGGGCTAAAGATAAACGTTCGTTCAATGCACGTGGACCAGTGTTGTCTGTGTGACCTTCGATGCGAGCAGTAGCGTTTGGATATTCAACTAACTTCTCAGCAACTTTAGCGATTTCTGGCTTGTATTGGTCTTTGATGTTTGATTTGTTTGTATCAAAGAACACACGAAGTTCCATGTTAAGGTCTTCAGTTAACTCTTGTGGTTGAACTGGAGCAACTGGCTCAACTGGAGCAACTTCTACTACTGGAGCAGCAGGTTTCAAGTGACCACCAAGAACTACATTAAGACCAGCAAGTGCTGTGTAGTTCCAGAAATCTTCATCGATGTTGTAAGTAGCACGAGCTTCAGTACGTAGAGATAAAGCATCGTTTAAGCGCCAGAAAGCACCAAAACCAGCATTACCTAAAGTGCCTTCGTCATCTTCACCACCTGAAATTGAACCTTCACCTTTATACTTGTAGTGACCAGCACCTAAAAGTACGTATGGCTTGATTTTGCTGTCGTAGTTTTTAGTGATCAAATCAGAAGTAGCATAGAAGTTACCGTTGATTTGAGTTTGTTTGTATTCAGCCCCAGAAAGACCAGTACCATCAACATCACCTTTTACTTGGTTGTATTCAGCTTCAAAACCCAACCATGGCGTAAGTTCTACACCAAGTGCTGCACCAACGAATAAATCATCTTGTAGCTCACCATCAGTAGAATCCATCAAGTGATTTTTAGCACCGTTGTTGTGCTGCGTGTCCTGCCAAGTATAACCAAGCATTAATGGAGTAATAGTTACGCCCGCGTTTGCAGCAGCTAAAGGAGCAGCTACGAGCATTGCTAATGCAATACGACTCATTTTCATGGATTTATCCTCCAGAGATAACAATTGTTTTTCAAGCTAAGCTTAAAATTATTTAACCATTCTGAGATAGGCTTTTTTATACCCCAGTTTTATTTTTAAGCTATTCGCAATGAATCATACAAACACTTTATTTTTTTTCCAAGTGCTTGATAACTTTAATCAAGTAAATTATTGACAAAATTACTTACAAATTCTGTTGTAATTCGGTAATTTTTTACTCAATTTTTACTTGCGAATAGCTTATTTTCACTTGTCTTGCATTTTAACAGTTTTTTAAACAAGTTGAGTACTACTAATTATGTATAAAATTTGTTTGATAAACAAAGCTTTAATAAATTAAAAATAGCCCACAACAATAAAACTGGATAACCATATGTTTTTTATAAATAAAAAAGGGTTCACATTATTTGAACTCATGATCACCATTAGCATTATTCTGATCATTTGTACAATCGCACTTCCTCACTTTCATCAGTATATGGCCTCACAAGAGCGAAGCAAAACACTGAATACATTAAGAAATAGTATTCAGGCAGCCAAAAACATGGCTAACCTGCAACGTCAAAATATCACCATTTGTCCGAGTCAAGACCTTGTTCAATGCCAAAATCATCAATGGAACACAGGTTTTATTGTATTTATCGATAATAATAAAAACCGACGAGTAGATACCAGTGAAACGATTATTCGGACAGAACAACAGCAGCTCAAATATGGCAATCTTGATTGGCGTGGTGCACTCAACCTTCCATCATTAAGCTTTAAAGCTGAAAATGGCCTCCCCCTTGGCTCAAATGGAACCTTCTATTACTGCTCTATACAAAGTCAGGATCACTTTAAACTGGTCATGAGCAAAATGGGGCAGATCCGAACAGAACTCATCAATACTTGTAACTAGACCCATGAGTCCATAATCACGTTTTCAGCTTTTCTCGCTAGCAAATTTGCATATACTGCTTAAGTTTCCAACAAAACGTATAAATAATTCGGAGTAGAAAATGACAGACATCGTAATTGTGAATGGTGCTCGTACGGCAATGGGCGGTTTTCAAGGCAGTTTAGCCAGTGTAACCGCGCCTGAACTCGGTGCTGTGACGATTAAAGAAGCGATTGCTCGTGCTGGCCTACACGCAAACGATGTAGAAGAAGTAATCATAGGCTGTGTTCTACCTGCAGGATTAAAGCAAGGTCCAGCACGTCAAGCTATGCGCCAAGCAGGTTTACCTGATTCAACAGGTGCCGTGACCATCAATAAACTCTGTGGTTCTGGCATGAAAGCAGTAATGCAAGCTGCGGATATGATCAAAGCAGGTTCAGCAAATATCGTGGTTGCAGGTGGCATGGAGTCGATGACCAATGCCCCTTATATTTTAACCAAAGCACGCGCGGGCTACCGTATGGGGCATGGCGATGTTAAAGACCACATGTTCCTTGATGGCTTAGAAGATGCAGAAACAGGTCGTTTGATGGGTTCTTTCGCACAAGATATGGCCAATACTCGTGGCTATACGCGTGAGCAAATGGATGCCTTCGCGATTCGCTCTTTGGAACGTGCACAAACAGCGGTCAACGAAGGTTACTTTGCCGATGAAATTGTGCCTGTGACAGTATCCACACGTAAAGGTGATGTGGTTGTAGATAAAGATGAACAACCGTTCAATGCCAACATTGCAAAAATTCCAAGCCTTCGCCCTGCTTTTGCTAAAGACGGCACCATCACTGCGGCAAATGCCAGCTCAATCTCAGATGGTGCATCCGCACTGGTTTTAACTTCAGCAGAAAATGCATCGAACAAAGGTTTAGCACCATTAGCGAAAATTGTTGCTTATGCATCGAACTCACAACATCCATCAGAGTTCACCATTGCACCAGTCGGTGCAATTGAAAAAGTACTTAAGAAAACAGGTTGGAATGCACAGGACGTAGACCTTTGGGAAATCAATGAAGCTTTTGCGATGGTAACTATGTGTCCAATCGACGACTTCAAACTTGATCCAGCAAAAGTGAACATCAATGGTGGAGCTTGCGCATTGGGTCACCCTGTCGGCTCAACTGGTTCACGTATTATCCTGACTTTAATTCATGCGCTTAAACGTACAGGTGGTAAAAAAGGGATTGCGGCACTCTGCATCGGCGGTGGTGAAGCGACTGCTGTAGCGATTGAATTACTTTAAGATTCAAGCAACTTTCTTTTATTGACATATTTTATACAATAAAAGATTGGATGATTAGCTGATATAAAAGCGATATTTATGAAAATCCCTCGACTGCGAGGGATTTTTTATTACAAGATTGTATTAGGGTCGATCTCAACGACTTGTTAAAATAACGACGAAAAAAACAACAAGGATAAGACAATGCAACTGAATCACTACCTCAACTTTGATGGTCAAACTGAAGCCGCTTTTAATTTTTACAAGTCTGTCTTTGGTGGAGAGTTTGCAACGTTTATGCGTTATGGAGACTTACCTCCAGATGAAAGTTCAGTCACCCTTTCCGACGTTGATCAAAAAAAAATCATCCATGTTTCGCTTCCCATCAATGCCAGCACGATTCTGATGGCTTCGGATACCAATGATCAGTTTTGCGCCCAAAGCAATACTGTCTTTACTGTAGGCAACAACCATTATATTTCGATTAACTTGGATGCCCATGAACAAGCCGATGCAAAACGCTTATTTGATGCACTTTCAGTCAATGGAAAAATAGAGATGCCTCTGGAGAAAACCTTCTGGGGCGCACTCTATGGTGCATTTACCGATCAATTTGGAGTGAAGTGGATGGTGAATTGCCAATTAGAAGAAGGATAAAAGCGTCTTCTTTTTAAACATCAATATTTGAGAATTGCGCAATAATGGTAAGCCCCACGGTAATAAAACCGATACCGAGCCATCCAGCCAAATCGATGCTCTGTCCTAAAAATGCTTTAGCAAGAAGTGCTGTGGCGATGACACCAATGCCAGACCACAGCACATATAAAATTCCCGCTTGCATAAATTTCAAGGCATAGGCGGCACACGCAAAAGAAATCATATAAAGCACCAGTGCAATGCCTTGATCCAATTTATTGACCAAGCCATTACCTTTGGCGGAATAAAAAGTCGAAAGCACATCTGTAGCAATAGCAATAAGTAACCAAATGACACCGGGATTAATTTTTGCAAAAAGTGCCATCATGTCCAATTTACCTGCTTCTTTTGCTTCAATTTGTTCATCAAAAATGCTGCATATAAATACAAAAAAGCTGAACCGAAGTCCAGCTTTTTATTCACTTGAAAATTTAAGCGCCCGTTTGATAACTGGCGTGTGCAACGGCTGTTGATGCTTGATATGGATTTCTAAAATCATTTAAACCCGCTGCAGCCTCAAGAATGTCTTTACCTTCCTTAATAACAAAGGTATCAAAGCCTGAACGTTTCATGTAATTCAAGACATCTTTAAACACATCACCTGTTGCACGTAGTTCACCTTGAAAACCTTGGCGACGTAAGAGCGCTGCAAATGAATAGCCACGACCATCGTTAAAGCCCGCAAAATCAATAAAGATGGCATCTAACTGATCTAAAGGGAACTCATGCGTTTCAGGAGAAGCATCGACTGTAACAAGGAGTGCTTTTTTACCTGAAACTTGAGCCAATTGATCTAACTGCTCAACCGTTAAAACCACATCACCTTGCGGTAAAACACCATCTTCACCAATCACCTGATAAGTATTGTCTGCAATCGAGCCATCTTTAGAGAGGACTTGTAGTGCTGTATTAAGCATATGCACGCTCCTTAAAGGGTTGAATGCCCACACGGCGATAAGTATCGATGAATTCTTCACCCTCAGCACGAAGGTCAAGATAGGTATTTAAAATTTCTTCAACGATATCTGGCACAACTTCAGCTGCAAATGATGGGCCTAAGATGTCACCAATTGAAGCATCATGATCGGCATTACCACCCAAAGTGATTTGGTAGAATTCAGCGCCTTTTTTGTCCACACCTAAAATACCAATGTTGCCCACATGGTGATGACCACAGGCATTCATACAACCTGAGATATTCAGATCCAGTTTGCCAAGGTTATAAATGGTATCTAAATCATCAAAACGGCGTGAAATCGCTTCTGAAATAGGAATCGATTTCGCATTTGCCAGTGAACAGAAGTCACCGCCTGGGCAGCAAATAATGTCGGTTAAGAAACCGATGTGCGCACGTGCTAGATTGTTTTTCTCAAGAATAGTCCACAGTTCAAACAAATCTTTTTGCGGAACATCCACCAAAGAAATATTTTGCTCATGCGTGGTCCGCAGTTCACCAAAGGTGTATTTGTCTGCAAGGTCTGCAATCAAATTCATCTCTTCCGTGGTCACGTCACCCGGTGCAATACCCGTACGTTTCAACGAAATCGTTACAATACGGTAGCCCTTCACTTTATGCGCATTGGTATTGATATTGAACCACTGTTTGAATTTCGGATGTGCAGCAAACTGTTCAGAAAAATCTTCATCTGCATAATCTTGATAATCAAACGGTATAAATTCTTCGTCTAATTTCTGCAAAATTTCAGGCTGAATTTTTAAAGTTTTAATGGTGTGCGCAAACTCAGCTTCGACTTTTTCAGCAAAGACTTGAGGCGTCAACGCTTTCACCAAAATTTTAATACGTGCTTTGTATTTGTTATCACGACGACCGTGTAAGTTATAAACACGCAGTACGGCTTCTAAGTAAGCAATCAGGTCTTCACGTGGCAAGAAGTCACGAATGAAACTACCAATCACAGGGGTACGACCTAAGCCACCACCGACTTTAATTTTATAGCCAATTTCGCCCGCTTCATTTTTAACGATATACACCCCAATATCATGGAATGAGGTCGCTGCACGATCAGTTTCTTCAAGTGCTGATACAGCAATCTTGAACTTACGTGGCAAGAAAGCAAACTCTGGGTGGAAGGTTGACCATTGACGGATCAATTCACACGTTGGACGTGGGTCAGCCACTTCACCAGCAACCACACCTGCATATTGGTCTGTAGTCGTGTTACGAATACAGTTACCTGAAGTTTGGATCGCATGCATTTGTACAGAAGCTAGCTCTTGAAGCATGTCTGGAACATTTTCTAGCGCAGGCCAGTTAAACTGAATATTCTGACGCGTTGAAACGTGTGCATAACCACGGTCAAACTCAGTTGCAAGTTCTGCAACTTTACGCAATTGCGTTGAGTTCATTAAGCCATAAGGCACAGCAATACGTAACATTGGCGCATAGCGTTGTACATAGAGACCGTTTTGAAGACGTAATGGGCGGTACTCATCTTCAGTGAGTTTTCCAGCTAAATAACGTTCCGTTTGGTCACGGAACTGTGCAACACGTTCATTGATCAGTTGCTGATCGAAATCAGTATATAAATACATGGCGTACAGCTAGTAGTTTCATTATAACGGCTGACAGCATAACGAGATTTAAACTATCAACAAAATGCGTTTTTTACATATTTCATAGCTGTTTTATTGATAAGGATAAGTAGATGTACTGTTTGTCCCTAATCCTAAAGGTTTTTTCTGATTAAAGTATTTTTTATTAGATACTTATACATTATTCAGCTAACCCCTTTCAGCCTATGATATACACACCAACCAATGCATTGCTACCGCGTAAATTTTAAACCCGGCTTTCTGGGTAGATCTCAATTTTTCTATTCTTTCCTCGTCCTTACTTTGCTCTTTTAAACCGACTGCACATAAAAATAGCCTGACGAATCAGACTATTTGAAAGTTTAAATGACTACAGCAGATTATTTTGTATCTGGTAAGGCATACGCCACCAAAGCATCACCCATCTTGGTGCCAAATGAACCATGACCACCCGCCATAATGACCACATACTGTTTGCCATTGGCTTCATAGGTCATTGGTGTTGCTTGACCGCCCGCTGGTAGACGACCTTTCCAAAGTTCATCACCATTGGTCACGTTGATGGCACGGATATAATTATCCTGCGTACCACCGACAAACATCACATTCCCCGCAGTTGAGATTGAACCACCAAGCATAGGAACCCCCATTTTAAATGGTGGTAATTGAATTCCTGGTAAGCTGTCACGGATCGTGCCAATACGACGTTTCCATGCAACTTCATGAGTATTTAAATCCACACCCGCCACAAAGCCCCAAGCAGGCTGTTTACATGGCAAACCAAATGGAGACAAGAACGCACTGATTTCTACACCGTAAGGCACGCCATACATCGGTTGTACACCCGCTTCGGTGCCTGCACCTTTGGCTGTTTTCGGACGGTTTGGATCGGCTGGAATAAGCTTAGACACAAACGGCAAACCAATTGGGTTCATCACCGCAATTTGACGATCAGGGTTAACGGACATACCGCCCCATTCAAATACACCCAAGTTGCCTGGAAAAACCAAAGTTCCATTTTCTGAAGGTGGGGTATAAATACCGTCATAATTCAGTTTGTGGAAAGACACACGGCACATCAACTGGTCAAACATGGTTGCGCCCCACATTTGCTTATCCGTCAATTTTTCTTTTGGCGCAAGATCAAAGTCAGAGAAAGGTTGTGTCGCAGAGTAACGCTCACCTTTGGTTTGTGGCCCACGTTTCACCGTTTGTGGTACAGGTTTTTCCGTAATTGGAACAATGGCTGCACCAGTACGACGGTCTAGAACAAAGGCATTGCCTGTTTTCGTTAACACGTAAATGGCAGGAACCATTTTGCCCGACTTGTCTTTAATGTCCGTCAATGTCGGTTGTGATGGTACATCCATATCCCACAAATCATGATGCGTGGTTTGGAAATTCCACACCAACTTACCTGTTGAGGCATTCAGTGCCAGCATTGAATTGGCATAACGCTCATGCAACTCAGTACGGTTACCGCCCCAAATATCTGGCGTGCCCACACCCGTTGGAATGTAAACCATATCCAAAGCTGCATCATAGGCTAATGGTGCCCATGCATTCGGTGAGTTTTGAACATACTTTTGACCCGGAGCTGGAATCGCGTTCGGATCTTCGGCACCTGTGTCAAAGACCCACAACAATGCGCCTGTATTTACATCATAACCACGAATCACACCTGAAGGTTCTTCAGTTGAATAGTTATCTGTGGTTGAACCCGCAATAATAATAGTCGTGCCTGTGACTACAGGTGGCGACGTTGGGATATAACCGCCTGGATAAGGGAACGGCATGTCTTTTTGTAAATCGACTTCACCATTTTTACCAAAGTCAGTACAACGCTCACCAGTATCAGCGTTGATGGCAACTAAACGGCCATCATTCACAGGTAGGATTACTTTACGTGGACATAGCTCAGACGATGATTTTTTATGCTGCAAGCTGGCTTCAAAACCAGCCGTATTGTTCGCATCATAATAAGACACACCACGACAGGTTAAGTGCTGAAAAGTATTGTCCGCTTTAAGTTTCGGATCAAAAGTCCATTTCGCCTTACCTGTAGCAGGGTCAAGTGCAACAAGTTTTTGGTGCGTGGTACAGATATACATATTGTCCCCAACTTTAATTGGGGTGACCTGATTGGTGGTTTCACCAGAGTCATTTTCTGTTTTAAAGTCGCCTGTGTTATAGGTCCAAGCGACTTTTAAATCCTTAACATTCTCAGAATTAATTTGTGTTAAAGGAGAATAGCGCAAGCCAGATTGAGTACGGCCATATGCAGGCCAGTCGCCATCAGCAACACCTGGAATGGACTGCGCGGTTGCAGGCTGCTTACTGCTCAGTTCACCTCGAATTTCTTGAGGGTCATTAAATACAGCATAGATCATCACTGCAATGGTAATTGCCAGTGAACCTGTTAAAGCAATTTTTGCACCTTTAGCATTGTCAAAGCCGCGTGTGACCGCTGGAATGAGTAGCCATAAACCAAATAAACCAAGGATATCTAAGCGTGGCGCCAAGGCAAAGAAGTCTGAACCCACTTCCCATAAGCCCCAAACCACTGTACCCAAGACCAACAACGCATAAACGATTAATGCCGTACTTTTTAATTTTTGCAGTAGAACTGCAGTCACGATGAAGAGTAAACCTGCAATGATGTAGTACCAAGACCCACCAAGCACTGCAAGATAAATCCCTCCTATCAGCAGGACTAAACCAAAGATTACAGCAATCACAGCTGTAAAAGTTTTAAGCCCTGAACCTGAAGACGGAGTACTCATATTGACCACCTTTTTCTTAGATTCTGTTAAAAGCTCATATCGCTTTAATATCGATATGAACACCTAGACAGTTTTTAGATTTTAAGTATCTGTCCAAACGACTTATTTCGAACAGTTTTATGCTTTGAGCAACCGTAAAAAGTATTTATCGACCTTGCTGGACAAATACTTATCGATCTAGAAACTAAAATGCGGTCTGGAATTTAATTCCGCCGACCCATGCATTTTCACCATTTTTATATGCGCCTACATGGCGGATATATTGGATATTGGGACGAATAGTTAACCAGTTGACTGCATGAATACCGTAGTAAATCTCGGCATCATACTCTTCACTTTGTAAACGGGCTTTGACGCTGTTATTGACAATATTCGCGTCATTGACATCATCATTGATATTAATACGGGCTAGGCCAATCGCGATTTCATCTTGAGGGCGGGCATCAAAAGCGCCTTTATAGACCAAACCAATGTTCTGCATGTCACGAACCTTATTGGTATCTGAATCATTTAGCGTGAGATTCACAAAACCTGTTAAACCGCGCGCGGCATCACCGTGATGTGCTGTGAGTTGCTGCTTGGCAACCACCCAGCCCCCTTGTTTATGTGAAGTTTGCTGCGGGTTTTGAATATTTGTGGCATCTGCTGAACTATAGTAATAACCCGCACGATATTCGCTGGGTAATTTTTCAGCCCCGAACTGAGGAGACCACACCACTTCAGCAGGAATAATGGCCCCCTGCGAACCGTCGGTACTTAAGTTCCAGCCTTTGCCACGTTCTAAGTTTTCAGGGTTATATTCATACACCCCAACTTGTGCATACAGGTCTGGCCGAAGGTTATATTTGACTCGCGCAGCCCATTAGCTGACAGGCCAGTTGTACCACTGGTCACCGACCCAGTTACCAACTTGAGAGCCACAGAGCGCAAGGTTTTGGAAATCACCGTCGAAACTATTGAAGTCTTCGCCTTCACCAAAGCGACCGACTTTGATGTCTAACTTTTGATCCATGAACTTTTTCTTAATCCACAAATCGGTTAAACGCCACGTCTGTCCACGTCCCCACACTTCTTGAGTGGAACTTAAATGCCCATCTAAAGCATCGGATGTTTGAGAAAGTGAACGCCCATTGCGTTCGGTAATGGTGATTTGAGCCTCAGTATCCTGCCAACCCAAAATCTTGTCTAAATCAAAGTGCGTACCGAATGCAAACTGGTCTGCATATTCGGTACCATGACTTGAAGAATGTGAGGCATCGAGCAACGTTGCCATTTCACCCGTATAGCCAAAGCTAAAGTCGTAGCCTTTTTGCTGCAATGCACTGCGCTGACCATTCCAGTCACCCAGCATCCAAGGGCTTTCTGCCTCAAAGGCATTTGCAGCATACACACTTTGAAAGCAGCAACTAAGTACTAAGAGACCGAAATTAAAACACCAACTTCTTTTACATTTATTCATAATTGGTGACCTTTCTTACAAAATTACAACTAATCGATATGATACGCTTTATTTGTATAAAAACCCATTTTATGACGTTTTGTTGTTTTAAATATATCCAAATTATCGTTATATGATATTTATAAAGAATCGAAACCGACTGGTTTGCCTATAAATTCATATCTTATTTTTGAACGTGAAAACTTAATTGGACAAGCTAATTGTTGTTCGCTTTTTGTACTCCCCTCTTGTAAAGGTACAGAAACCACCCATGCACGATCTTTTGCTAACTGCGAATCGAGTGCTTCATCCAACTTTAATACAGGCTCAACGCAGACATCTTGCTGCTGAAAAATTGCGTTCCACGTGGCAAAATCTTGAGTTTTAATTTTGTCTTTTATTGCTTGTTTCACCACCTGACGGTCTTCGGTTGCCAGTGAGGCTCCTTTTTCAGCCACAATCGGCAACTCTAAAATCTGGGCCAGCCCATGTAAAAACTGTGGCTCTAAACTCCCAATCGATAAATAACGTCCATCTTGGGTTTCATAATAGTCATAAAAAGTCGCACCATTGAGATAGCTTTGCTCGGGCCCTTGTTTTTCCTGTCCTGCTAAGCTCGCAGCTGCGGCCATGCTACTGAGCCCCACCACACAGTCGGTCATAGAAATATCAATATACTGCCCCAAACCACTACGCTGTCTTTCAATTACTGCGGCTAAAATTCCAATCACGCTATGCAAAGAGCCGCCTGCAATATCCGCAATTTGAATCCCCATTGGTGGTGGCCCACTGTGCTGTCGTCCGCTATGTCCCGCGATCCCTGACAAAGCTACATAGTTGATATCGTGTCCTGCTTTATTTTGATACCCCCCTGTTTGCCCATAACCCGTAATGGAACAATAGATCAAGCGTGGATTAATTTCAGATAAGGTCTGATAGTCGAGTCCCAATCTTTGCATCACACCTGGACGGAATTGTTCAATCACAATGTCATAGTCTGAAATTTTCGATTTGATCAGTTCAATATTGGCAGGATCTTTCAAATCCAATGCCACTGCATGCTTATTTCGGTTGAGATAACTATGTGCTGTGGCCTGTCCATTGGCATAAGGTGGCATTAAACGGATCAGATCGGGGCGGGTTGGAGACTCGATGTGGATCACTTCTGCACCTAAGTCTGCTAAGTACATTGTTGCAAAAGGTCCAGGTAAAAGTGTAGAAAAATCGAGAACTTTCAATCCTTTCAATGCCATATCCATGTTTATTTTCTCTTTTTATGTTGATTTTTTAGCTATTTTAGAAATATAAAAGCAACAAAACAATGTCATGTTCAGCCATTTACCTTGATCATTTCGGCAATTTAACATGTAAAAAGGCAAAAAACTTTAGTGTAAATTGCCTAAAATACTTTTTTTAGCGTCATTTAGGTCAAACGCAAGTGAATATAAAAGAGACTGAAGGATTAAATATGAGCCGCGATACCATTAGTATCCATTTCGTCAATGCGGCTTTAACTGGCGTAAAACGTCTCGGCATGGATGTCGAAACATTACTTTCTCACGTAGGGATTGAGGCAGAACTACTGCGTCAACCTAAAGCCCGTATTTCTCCAGAACAATATACTCGCTTCGTTAAAATGTTATGGATGGTGACCCAAGACGAACATGTTGGCTTCGATAAGCAACCACGCCGTTTAGGTACGTTTGCCATCATGTGTCAGCTGATTATTCATGCCAAAACCTTAGGTGATGCTTTAGAACTGTCTTCACAGTTTTATAAACTGTTTGGTGATGAATGGTCGGTGACATTAGAGCGCGACAAGCACGAAGCACGTCTCGTTCCTCAGATTCCAAAATCAATGGATCCAGATCACTTTATCACTGAAAGTATGTTGATGATTTGGCATGGTCTCGCATCTTGGTTGATTGAACGTCGTTTACCACTTGAACGTGTACATTTTGGCTATGAACGTCCTGCACATGCAGATGAATATGATGCCTTATTCTTTGCACCTGTGATGCAGTTCGATATGCCGCGTACAGAAATCACTTTTGCCGCAGATTATTTGGACTTACCAATTCGTCAGAATGAAGAAACGTTAGAAGAGTTCTTAAAAGCCGCTCCTGCACAGTTGTTAGTGAAATTTAAAAACACCAACTCCCTCACTTCACGTATTCGTGATGTGTTGAAGAGTCAAATTGGTGAGGAAATGCCAACCCTGAACGATGTGGCTTCCATGTTGTATTTATCTCCTCAAACGTTGCGTCGCCGCTTAGCTGCTGAAGGTAAAAGTTACCAAGGCGTGAAAGATGCATTACGTCGTGATGCCGCGATCCACCTACTATTGAACCCAGGTTTGACTTTAGAAGATGTGGCACAACAAGTGGGCTTTAGTGAAACCAGTACCTTCCACCGTGCATTTAAAAAGTGGACTGGGGTCACACCTGGTTTATATCGCCAACTACACGGCTATCACTAATTTTCTAGTTTAACGACGGTTCGGCACATTGCTAAACCCAAGATTTCGATCTTGGGTTTTTTTATGCTCAACTCTTCAGTCTATTGGCAAAAAGACTCATCTGACCTGACCCGTTCTAGTCATTGCAACACAGCCATTAATTTGTACACTCGAAATACATAACAACTTAAAAGTCATAAAAAGGAACAGCTATGAGCGAGGCTTATATTATTGACGCCATTCGCACACCACGCGGAAAAGGAAAGAAAGATGGTTCATTGCATGAAGTGAAGCCGATTACTTTACTTACAACATTATTGAATGAACTCAAAGATCGTCATCACTTAGATACCTCTAAAGTAGACGATATTGTCTTGGGGTGTGTTACTCCAATTGCAGACCAAGGCGGTGATATTGCAAAAACTGCTGCAATTGCGGCAGGTTGGGACAATGATGTTGCCGGTGTGCAAATTAACCGTTTTTGTGCATCAGGCTTAGAAGCGGTCAACATGGCTGCGCAAAAAGTACGTTCAGGCTGGGAAGACGTAGTTGTTGCAGGTGGTGTCGAGTCGATGTCACGTATTGCAATGGGTTCAGATGGTGGGCCATGGGCATTAGACCCTGAAACAAATTTAAAATCACACTTTGTTCCGCAAGGGATTGGCGCAGATTTAATTGCAACATTGGATGGTTATACACGTTCAGATGTCGACGCATTTGCAGCAAATTCGCAACGCAAAGCAGCAGCTGCGCAAGCTGCGGGTTATTTCAATCAATCAGTGGTTGCTATTAAAGACAAAGCCGGCGTGACCATTTTAGATCAAGATGAATTTATCAAACCGTCAACAACAGCAGATGGTTTAGCAAAACTCAATCCAAGTTTTGAAATGATGGGTGCAATGGGTTTTGATGCTATTGCATTACAACAATATCCAGAAGCACAAAAAATTAACCATGTGCATCATGCAGGAAACTCATCGGGTATTGTCGATGGTGCGGCACTTGTATTACTTGCTTCCGAGAAAGCGGTCAAAGAACAAGGTTTAAAACCACGTGCTAAAGTATTGGCGACCGCATTGGTGGGTTCAGATCCAACCATTATGCTGACAGGGCCTGCACCTGCTGCTCGTAAAGCATTGGCAAAAGCTGGTTTAACGATTGATGATATTGATCTATTTGAAGTCAATGAAGCATTTGCATCAGTGGTGATGCGTTTTATGATGGAGTTACAAGTTCCTGCTGAGAAAGTTAATGTGAATGGTGGTGCAATTGCGATGGGACATCCACTGGGTGCGACAGGTGCGATGATTCTTGGAACTTTACTGGATGAGTTAGAGCGTCAAGGTAAAAAGCGTGGCTTGGCAACATTATGTGTGGGTGGTGGCATGGGTATTGCGACCATTATTGAGTTGGTATAACCACCTAAATTTTATTGAGCATTTGATACACAAATCAGTCATACGCAACCTGAGCAAGCCAAAGCGGCTAAAGCTTTGGTGTAGCGCAAGACAAACAAAGTGCGTAGTTCATGCTCAAGCATAGCTTTCGCCTTGCGGTACGGCAAAGATTATTAATCTTTGCCGTACCTCAGGTTTTGCGTATGACAATGGTTTTGCCTACTTTTGCCGAAACAAAAGTAGGTCGAACCGAAGGTTAAACCCGAAATTAAAATAAATTTGGAATGACTCTGCGATGCTGAAAATTCATACAACTATGCAGAAGTATACATTTCAAGTTCAAAAAATCATTTGGATAAAAACTTTATGAGCGCAATTCAATATCTTAAAAATGACGACGGCATTATTATTCTGACTTTAGATTCTCCGAATCAATCAGCAAACACTATGAATGCAGATTTTCGTGTAGCTTTGGAAAATATTGTTTCTAAACTGAAATCTGAAACTTCTATTACAGGTATTATTTTTCGTTCAGCGAAAAAAACTTTCTTTGCAGGCGGCGATTTGGATGAGTTGATTCAAGCTCGTTTGGAAGATGCCACTCCATTTTTTGAAATGATTCAGAAAATGAAAGCAGAGTTTCGCTATATCGAAACTCTAGGTGTTCCTGTCGTTGCAGCATTGAATGGTACAGCTTTAGGTGGTGGTTGGGAAATCGCTTTAGGTTGTCATGCACGTATTGCATTGAATGATCCTAAAACGAAGTTTGGTTTACCTGAAGTGACTTTAGGTCTACTGCCGGGTGGTGGTGGTATCGTGCGTATGGTACGCCTTTTAGGTCTACAAAATGCTTTTCCATTCTTAATGGAAGGCAAGCAGTTTGGTGTAGATAAAGCAAAATCTCTCGGTTTAATTCAAGACATTGCGGAAACACCCGAAGAGTTGATGGATAAAGCCATCACTTGGGTAAAAGAGCATCCAAAGTCGCAACAACCTTTTGATGTTAAAGGCTATAAAATTCCGGGTGGTGATCCTAAAACACCTACGGTTGCACAAATGCTGGCGATTGCTCCAGCGATGTTACGTGATAAAACCAAAGGTTGCTATCCTGCACCTGAAGCAATCATGGCGGCTGCGGTTGAAGGTGCGCAAGTCGATGTAGATACAGCGCTGACTATTGAATCACGTTATTTTACTTATCTTGCAACAGGTCAAATTTCAAAAAATATGATCGGTACATTCTGGCATGGAATGAATGCGATTAAAGCAGGTGCAAGTCGCCCTAAAGATGTTGCAAAGTGGCAAGCAAGCAAAGTGGGTGTCCTTGGTGCTGGTATGATGGGTGCGGGTATTGCTTATTCAACAGCAATCAAAGGCATTCCCGTTGTACTAAAAGATGTTTCTGTTGAAAATGCAGAAAAAGGTAAAGCCTATAGCCAAAAATTACTGGATAAAAAGGTCTCCCAAGGTCGTATGACGGCTGAAAAACGTGATCAGGTTTTAAGCTTGATTACTGCAAAAGCATCTGCGGAAGATTTAAAAGGCTGTGATTTAATCATTGAAGCGGTATTTGAAAATCAAGAGCTCAAAGCGAAAGTCACTCAAGAAGCTGAAGCATTCCTTGTTGATGGCGGTGTGATGGCTTCAAATACTTCAACATTACCGATTACAGGTTTGGCAAATGCATCGAAAGATCAAGCGAACTTCATTGGTCTGCATTTCTTTAGTCCAGTCGATAAAATGCAATTGGTTGAAATCATTAAAGGTAAAAATACCTCTGCTGAAACTTTGGCAAAAGCATATGATTATGTACAGCAAATTGGCAAAATTCCGATTGTTGTGAATGATAGCCGTGGCTTCTTCACCAGTCGTGTATTTGGTACTTTTGTTCAAGAAGGCTTACGTTTACTGCATGAAGGTGTACATCCAGCTCGTATTGAAATGGCAGCACTCAAAGCAGGTATGCCCGTTGGCCCATTGGCCATTCAAGATGAAGTTGCATTAACACTTTCTGAACATGTTGCCAATGAAACACGTAAGGCGCTTCAGGCTGAAGGTAAAGATTTACCTCGTTCAGGTGCAGATGATGTGATTCAAACCATGATTCATACTTTTGACCGTAAAGGTAAAGCTGCTGGTGCAGGTTTCTATGATTACCCGGAAGGTGGTAAAAAACATCTTTGGGAGGGTTTGAACCATTGGAAGCAAGATGTAGATATTTCTGAACAAGAAATGATAGACCGCTTCCTGTTTGTACAATCACTAGATACTTTACGTTGTTATGAAGAAAATGTTCTTGAGTCTATAATTGACGCCAATATCGGTTCGATCTTTGGGATTGGTTTTGCGCCGTGGACAGGTGGAGCGATTCAGTTTTTAAATCAATATGGTTTAGACAAAGCTGTACAACGTGCCAATCAACTTGAAGCGAAATATGGTGAGCGTTTCAAAGCACCGCAACGTTTGGTTGAATCGGTGCCATCGGGTCAGATTCGCTAAAACTTCCACCTTAAAAAAGGGATCGGCAGATCCCTTTTTTATGTTCTCAGGACACAACAAAATTAACCTGCTGATTCAGCATCTAATTTTGACTTATTTTAGTGCATTCTTTTCAAGCCCGATGCAGTTTTTTGTGTTATAAAGTTACATAGTTTTAGATTTATTTTTATTCAATTGGGCTGTTGCACATGACTGACAATACTTCTCCTGAAAAATCACCATGGGGTTGGAAAGCACTGATTATTGCTTTCATTTTAAGTGGAATTTTCTTAGGTATCTTCTACCTTGCGATTACCAATGAGCCTGACTATATGCCAAGTCAGCAAACGCAGCAAAACTCTCAGCAACATGCTTTTAAAAATGCGCCTGCAATGTCTGAAGAAGCGATGGCCAAAGCACAAGCGGATAAAGATGCGCGCGAAGCAAGAGCTCAAGCAGCTTCTGAAGATACCACAGAACATGCAACCGCTGATGAGCACGACATGAGTGCCGATGAACATGCCAAAATGTCAACTGAACATGGTCACTAATATGCTGTGACTAATAAAAAAGCCCTGAAAGATCAGGGCTTTTTTATGGATGATAAACGCATATGAATATGCGGAATGCCACAATCTAAATACTCCTCACCCTCTTGCATAAAGCCAAAAGCCTGATAAAACGCTTGCGCATGCATTTGAGAGGACAAGACTAAAAATGGACGCAGTTGCTGTTGGGCATATGCAATCACCGCCTGCATCAGAACTTTGCCCACGCCCAAACCACGATGTGACTTCAAAACTGCAACACGACCAATACTATGATTTTGCAAAAGTCGTGCGGTGGCGATGGCTTGATCTTGTTCATAGACCACAAAATGAACTGCGATTTCATCTTGCTCATCCCATTCATCTTCAGCAGCAATGTTTTGCTCTTGAATAAAGACCTGCTCACGAATCATTTTCGCAGCCTGTTGTAACTCTTCCCATGTTCCGTGCGTAATTCTCAAGCTTGGCATTTTCGTTTCCCTATAAATCATCTCTATATTGGTCATTGCACTAAAAAGTGATGTTCAGATCAGCATTTACAGCCTACATCTTGCTGATCCCATTGATTATTCAACAGCAATTCCAGTGAATGCTTTTGAATACCATACATCTCTTTCAAGGCTTGAATTTGTGCCAATACAGCAACATCGGGCGCTTGATAGTCCTTACGCTTGGTTGCCAAAATCATTTTATTCTTGCTGGTATGCTCAAGTGCTACAAACTCAAACACTTTGGTTTCATAGCCATAGGCTTTGAGTAATAAGGCACGAATAGTATCGGTCAGCATTTCAGCTTGCTGTCCCGCATGAATGCCAAACTGCAACATGGGTTGCAACACGAGCGGAGCTTTCAGTTGTGGACGTAATTCTTTATGACAACACGGCGCGCACATGATCATTTCAGCATTTAAACGAATACCCGTATGGATCGCAAAGTCAGTCGCGACATCACATGCATGCAGCGCAATCATCACATCGAGACGTTCAGGTTGGTACGTCCGAACATCACCCTGAAAAAAATCAAGTTGCTGAAAATCTGACTTATTCGCAACCTCCTGACAGAATTCCACCATCTTGCTGTTTAGCTCAACCCCAGTCACAAAAGGGTTCAGATCTTGCTTTAGCAAATAATCATACAAAGCAAAAGTTAAATAGCCTTTTCCTGAACCAAAATCGACCACGCGCAGTTGTTCAGGCAGTTGAATATGACTTAGTGCTCCTGAGAAGATTTCGACAAACTTATTAATCTGTTTCCACTTACGCGCCATACTGGGAATGATGTGCGCTTTTACATCGGTAATACCAAGCGGCTGTAAGAAATAACTGTCTTGATCGACAAAACGCTGTTTGACACGGTCATGACCTTGCTGCTCAACAGCTTTGGTTACCGTTTTATTTTTACTTTGCGTCAGCATGGCTTTCTTCTTGTTCTTCTTCAGTTGCCACTCTTGTTCAGTTGTCAGCAGATTGGCTTGTTTACACTGCGCCAAAAGTGCAGTTACCGTATCAAGTGCTGTGTCTAATGAATAATTTTTGGTGACATCTTGGGTTTTATGGCGATATAAACAGCTCAATACAGGCTGTCCTTGCAACATGACGACTCGAAAAGTCATCTTCTCGAGTTGCTCAAGTTCACCCTGATATTGACTCAGAATCATCCGATCAAAACTTTGAGATTCAAGCGCTTGCTGAAAGGCTTGAAGGAATTGCTGCTCTTGTGCAGAGGACGATACCGAAACGGTCATAATAGAAACCAAAAAAAGAATTGCGATTAAATTTTAAAGCGTCTTACGCTAAATGCAAATTTGAATTACGATACAGTTGTATATTTTATGAAAATGCACACGACTTATGAGCACTCACCCTGTTGTCAACTACGATCCTGCTGAAGAAAGAATCAATTTCATTAGCCATGCTATTGGTGCAGCTCTTGCACTCATAGCAGGTATTTTATTGATTATCAAAGGATCTTACTTAGAAACAGCGCAGTGGATCGGGCTGTGGGTCTATGCTTTGAGCCTATTTTTATTGTTCGCAGCATCAAGCTTGTATCATTTTGCCGAATCTCCAGAGCGTCGCGGCTGGTATAAAAAATTAGATCACACTGCCATTTATTATCTGATTGCGGGAACCTACACTCCATTTTTGTCTATCGCACTGCCCACACAAAAAGCTCATTACCTACTCATTGCACTTTGGGTGATTGCAATCATTGGTACACTATTCAAGTTAGTTTTCATTCATCGCTTTGAAAAAATTTCACTGATTGCTTATCTGCTCATGGGATGGCTGGCTGTGCTGGTAATGGATGATATGCAACGCTTTTTATCTAAACCTGCTTTGACTTTTTTAATCATTGGTGGACTTTCCTATACCATCGGTGCATTGTTTTATGCGCTAAAAAAGGTAAGATATACGCACGCTATCTGGCATATTTTTGTATTGATTGGTGCAGGATCACATTTCCTGTCCATCTATCTTTACGTGATATAACCCGCGCACACTACATTTTTTAGCAACCCTAATTCCGTAGTCTGCCCGAGGAACATTCGTATTTTTTTAAAATATTACGCCTTTTTTAAAAAAATGACGCTTTTAAAACTCAGTTCGACTATTTTTTAAGTGTAAGGTCTACCATGGCGTCATTAAATACTGCTGTTGCTGAACAGCAGCCTGTAAACTCAAAATTCCGCGTACTTACAGCCAGTCTGGTAGGTACAACTATCGAATTCTTCGATTTTTATATTTATGCCACTGCAGCTGTCATTATTTTTCCGTACCTGTTCTTTCCAGCAAGTACCGATCCAATGACTGCAACCATTCAGTCTTTGGCAACCTTCGCGATTGCCTTTATTGCACGCCCGATTGGCGCTGCACTCTTTGGACATTTAGGTGATCGTATCGGCCGAAAGGCGACCTTGGTTGCAGCTTTGCTGACCATGGGACTTTCAACCGTGTGTATCGGCTTATTACCCACCTATGCACAAATTGGAATTGCCGCGCCATTACTGCTTGCGCTGTGTCGTTTAGGTCAAGGACTCGGCTTAGGTGGTGAATGGTCGGGTGCTGTATTGCTTGCCACGGAAAATGCACCTGAAGGTAAACGTGCTTGGTATGGCATGTTCCCCCAACTGGGCGCGCCGATTGGCTTTATCTTGGCAACGGGTTCATTCTTAACGCTGGGTCATTTTATGACTGAAGAAGCGTTCATGACTTGGGGCTGGCGTATTCCCTTTATCTCGAGTGCATTACTGGTGATTGTAGGCCTATGGATTCGTTTACAACTACATGAAACTCCTGCATTCCAGAAAGTTTTAGACAAGCAAAAAGAAGTTAACATTCCATTTAAAGAAGTGATCACCAAGCACTGGGGCATGTTGATTTTAGGTACCATTGCAGCCATCTGCACTTTTGTGGTGTTCTACCTCACAACCGTATTCGCTTTACAATGGGGTACCAAACAGCTCGGTTACACCCGTGAACAGTTCTTACAACTTCAACTGGTCGCAACCCTCTGCTTTGCTGCATTCATCCCCTTGTCGGCGGTTTTTGCGGAAAAATTTGGTCGTAAAACCACCTCTATTGCAGTCTGTATTGCTGCGGCATTATTTGGTTTAGTATTCTCAAGCATGTTGGAATCAGGCAATACCCTTGTTGTGTTCTTGTTCCTGTGTATTGGTTTATCCATCATGGGTTTAACCTATGGACCAATTGGTACTGTGCTCTCTGAAATTTTTCCAATATCCGTTCGTTATACAGGTTCAGCACTAACCTTTAACCTTGCGGGGATCTTTGGGGCTTCATTTGCACCTCTCATTGCCACCAAGCTTGCAACCACCTATGGTTTACACGCAGTAGGTTACTACCTCACAGCGGCATCGCTTCTGTCTTTATGTGCGTTCTTAATGATTCGTGAAACCAAAAATGATGATGTAAATAATCAAATTTAACCCTGAATTTGATGTCTAAAACCAGCACAATGATGCTGGTTTTTTTATACCAATGCTTTAACAAACGCTACAAAAACCATATTTAAAATCTGTCGTTTTACTTCAAAAATAGAGAGAGATACAGATGAATAGGATCGAAAAATGGATGAAAAAATACAACAACTCACCAATGAACAACTCCTTGATGTCATCGTATTAGTTGAAGAAAATAAAATTATTCAAGCCATTCAATACATCGCCACGCATACCGCTTTTCAATACGATGATGCACAAGAGATCGTGACTGAACTCACAAAGCGGCATGATGCTGCACTAAAAAGCATGTATCGCCATAAACGACATCAACAACAACGCATATCAACCGCTGAATTAAGACACCACAGCTCCCTTGTGTCTGAAGGACTGAGCTTTACACAACAACAGCCACAAAGCTCGTATAGCAACGCAGTGGATAACCTCGATACTATGCAAGACCTACAAACGCTCCATACAAAAAACCACAACCTTTGGATTATCTTGGCTGTGGTCATTTTAGTTTTAAGCTTTATTTTTTATTGGTTCTAAACCCAACTTAAATTAGTTCAATAATATCGATCGTCGGTGGTACGCGAAAACGAAACGGCACACCCACCATGCCTGTTCCAACCGTAACAAACACATCCGCATGTTCATGTCGGTACAAGCCTTTTTTGTGTCCTAATATAGACACTTTTTTCATTACATAGTCTGTGAGCCATGGCAGCTCAACTTGACCACCATGCGTATGACCTGAAAGCATTAAAGGACGACTAGGTAAAGCGGGTACCATATCGATCGTGTCTGGATTGTGCGATAGGATGACCCACGGTTTATCCTGCGGTAAATGCGGCATAAAACGCATATCCGCCTTGCCGGCCCACAAATCCCCGACTCCAATCAGACGAAACTCTTCAAATTCAACAATCTGACCTTCAATATCAATCACATTATTCACCTTCAAAGCATGTCTTAACAAATTTTGAATCGGCGGACCTGGATATTGCTCATCATGATTACCATTGACCGAATAGACTGGGGCATTAATTTCTTGCAACACCTCTAATTCTTCTGCCAGTGTATTTTCAGGTTCATAAGTCCAGTCCCCTGCAACCACCACCAAATCAGGTTTTTGTTCATTCAGTCGTTTGACGATGGTTTTCAGCTGTCGCTCATGCCCTGAAAATAGACCAATATGTAAATCCGCAATTAACGCAATACGAACGGGTTTGAGTAATTTATAATCTTCTTGGATTTGATATTGAGTGGTTTTGACATGTACAAAATGTGGTTCAATGAAACGTGCATAACACAGCACACCACTGACCAAAAACACAAAAATAGCTTCATGCCATGAATAATAGCCCTGAAAACCAGCATACAAGCTAAAGAAAAACAAAGGAATGAGTAAATAAGAGAGATAAAAAGCTAACAAATGCACAAAGGCTTTAAACGGATGAATAGTCTCCGTATTGGTTTGACTGATCCATGCCTGATACACCGCCCACCCCGCAAGCAAGGCCATCGCAATATAAAAATAGAACACGACGGAGTGTATATTCATCATAGACTTTTACTCACAAATTGTTCATCAAGAACACATAATCTTCTGTTTATCTTTTCACAGCTCAGAATTATACTCAAACCAAATTTATAGACTTTATGACGATGGAAAAACCTCACGGCTTAGCGAAACAAACTTTATTCCGCTCATCTTCGACTCAGCAAGGTGCCAAACTGTTGTTGCTGAGCTGTATGGTTTTGACTGTCCCAGCGTGTAATACCTTACCCAAACAAATCCCACAGACGCCCGTCTATGCCTTTGATTTGCCAACCGATCAAACCAGTTTAGGCAAAATCGTACTGCCTTTACGTGAACAAAATCCAGGCCTTACAGGTTTCCATGTTCTCTATAATCCACTCGAAGCATTGGCCGCGCGTATCCATCTCATTGATAAGGCAGAAAAGACCTTAGATCTACAATACTATATTTGGGATAACGATCGTATTGGTTCTTTAGCGCTTTATTCTATTTTGAAAGCCGCTGATCGCGGGGTGAAAGTTCGTTTACTAATCGATGATAACAATGCCAAGAAAATGGAAGGCATTTATTTGGCGCTCGATCAACACACTAATATCGACATCAAACTGTATAACCCCTACCGCTTCCGTCACTATCGTGCGATGGATATGGTCTTAAATCTAAAACGCATCAACCGTCGTATGCACAACAAAAGCTTCATTGCCGATAATCAAATTTCGTTGATTGGTGGGCGCAACATGAGCAATCAATATTATAACGTCAGCGACAGTTATCAGTTTTCCGATGTTGATGTGATGTTGGTCGGCTCTGCCTCAGATGAAATTGTGCATTCCTTCGATGAATACTGGAATGACGATTATGCCTTTCCAGTGCGTCAAATTGTCAACGCCAACCATTACAGCTTGCGTTATGAAGGTTTAAAAACCCAGTTAGAGCAGCACTATCAGGAAGTGACCGTACAAAATTATTTGGATCTGGCCAATCGTTCGCAGGCCTTTGAACACTGGCTAAATGATAGTATCCAGTTCGATTGGGTCAAAGCCGAAGTGGTGAAAGACTCACCAAGCAAAACTAAGTCTCGTGCGAAAAAAGAAGAACATTTAAACTTCCAGTTGCAAACCCATTTAGAAAAGCCAATGGAAAGCATCGACATTATTTCGGCCTATTTTGTGCCTGAACGTAAAGGCAAAAAACAGTTGGCAAATCTAGCTCAAAGTGACATTCAAGTTCGCGTACTGACCAACTCATTTAAAGCCAATGATGTGCCATTGGTACATGCTTTCTATGGAAAATATCGTGAAGACTTGCTGGAAAGCGGTGTTCAGCTCTATGAGTTTTTAGCCACGCCTGCGGCCGAAGCCCTAAACGAAAACAATGAAGAAATTTCGAAAAAAGCCAAAGTCAGCATCAAAGGATTAAGCCGCTCGAGTCTGCATGCCAAACTCATGGCCATTGATGAGAAACAGGTTTTTATTGGTTCATTTAATTTTGATCCCCGCTCTGCCAACTTAAATACAGAAATTGGGGTTTTACTGAACAGTCCACCGCTGGCCAAAGCGGTACACTACACCATGGACCAAAACCTCAGTAAATATGCCTATAAGCTGGTCCTAGATGCAAACAAAAACATTAACTGGCAAATCAAACAAGCTGATGGCTCTACCAAAACCTATACCACTGAACCCAAAATGAATTGGTTCAAACGTGCTGGTCTCAAAGTCGTCTCTTGGCTCCCGATTGAAGGCTTTATGTAAGCCTTCAAGCTTGTTGCATGTTGGGCTGGGACTTCAAAACTTTCTGATGTAAATCAGCCAAACCTTGCACCATTTTTTGTTGGACCAATGCAGTTAAACTCTCAACCGTATGTCCTGCGGTACAAATGGCCGGGAGCGCAACTAAATGTGCCGTGACTTGTGGCATTTCTAGTACTTTTTTAACATGCTCGGCAAAACTAATGTTACCGATAAACGGAGAGACTTGGTCAAGTCCGCCCTGTTGATTCACATAGCAAATCAAACAAATTTGCACATCACGCTGGGCCTCAATTGCTGCGCCTAATATACGCCCATGAACCTTTTTCACTTTAGAACCATCGGTCGTGGTCGCTTCCGGGAAAAACAACACAGGAATATCTTGTTTTAAAAATGCTGTAATTTGCTCTCGAATTTTGATGGAATCGCCTGAACCACGTTGAATAAACAAGGTTCCACCACTTTTTGCCAATTTGCCAAACACAGGCCATTTTTCAATTTCAGCCTTGGCCAAAAAGAAAACTCGTGCGCCTGAGCCTAAAACCGCTACATCTAACCATGAAATATGATTGCTGACCCAAAGTGCAGGCTTACGTGGAATATCCCCGTGGACATGAACATCAATGTTAAAAACCTTGCACAGTCGACGACAGAAATACTGCACGTAACGGGTATTTTGTGGATTATTAATGTCTTTATACAAGCCATGTCGATAGACCAAATAAAAACCTTCGGACACGGCGCCAAGCCCTGAAGCCAGCTTTTTACCATACAGAAAAAGCTTAGAGACACCTTTTATTGATGTTGTTTTTATTTCAGTATTCGATTGCATAGACGGTTCACTTGGCACAGCTTCATTCAACATTTAATCATTGATTTCGGCTCATTCTATACTGATCTTGAGCAACTTGCATTGATCATAAAAACCGAAGGACTAGATGATTATTTTCAATTTTAATCGTTTAAACAAATTAATTAAAATAAATCAATCGAAATACTAAAACATGGTGTGTACATGAACGCTCAAATGAATCCTCCAGCTCCACCGTTAAATCCTGTTCAGGCACTGAAATTTATTATAGGGCTCAGTATTTTATACTTTGGCACCTTGCTGCTTTTGGTTCACTTATTTCGCTCAATGTAAGGCAACGGTATAACTATTTCGCTCAATCTCAACAAATTCATCTACACTAGAGTTTTCAATGTGAGATCGAATTTAGTGGAATATTTTGAGCAGAAGCAAGGTGGCGAAAAAACCATTTTAGTCAGTGTTGCCATCCATATTCTGGAAGACCTTGATGCAGAAGAATTTCGCTTGCTTGCTAAGTCGGCAGGTGCAGAAATTCTGGAGCATGTTCACGCTCAAAGATTCAAACCCGATGCTAAATATTTCATTGGTTCAGGCAAAGCAGAAGAAATTGCCGCTCGCGTTGAGGAACTTGAAGCCACGCTGGTGATTATAGACCATGCCCTGACGCCCAGTCAGGAACGTAATCTGAGTCGCATTATTAAGTGCCGCGTCATTGACCGTACACGCCTTATTCTAGATATCTTTGCACAACGTGCCCGTACCCATGAAGGGAAACTTCAAGTCGAATTGGCTCAATTGGATCACTTGTCTTCTCGACTGGTCGGTACAGGCATTAGCCTCGATAGCCAAAAAGGCGGGATTGGACTCCGTGGTCCAGGTGAAACCCAACTCGAAACTGACCGTCGTTTACTTCGTGTCCGGGTTGGACAACTTAAAGATAAATTAGAAAAAGTCCGTCAGACCCGTATCCAAGGGCGTGCTGCACGTCAAAAAGCCGCGATTCCAACCGTTTCTTTGGTTGGTTATACCAATGCGGGCAAATCGACCCTGTTTAACACCCTTGCCAAATCTGATGTTTATGCCGCAGATCAATTATTTGCAACCTTAGATCCAACCTTAAGACGTTTGGAATGGGACGGTATTGGCCCGCTGGTCCTAGCAGACACGGTTGGTTTTGTGCGTAATCTTGCGCATGCTTTAGTGGAATCGTTTAAAGCGACGCTAGAGGAAACATTAGAAGCCAGCTTGCTGTTGCATGTGATTGACTCGAGCAGTCCAGACCATATGGAACAAATTGAAGCCGTTGAAAAAGTGCTCAAAGAAATTGGCGCAGATATTCCAATTCTACGGGTGTATAACAAGATCGATCAAAGTGGCGAACAAGCCAAAATCATTTATGCTGAACCCAATGTACCTGAGCGTGTCTATGTCTCAGCACATACAGGCGAAGGATTTGATCTACTACGCCAAGCGGTACAAGAGTGTTTGATGGGGCAAATTCAAAACTTTGACGTCTTACTCAAACCTGCCTATGGCAAATTACGTAATCAACTGTACGCCCTAAATGTGATTCAATCTGAAAATTATGATGATGAGGGCAACCTACACCTACAAGTGTATATTGCACCACATAAACTTGAACAATTGATTAAACAAGCACATTTACCGATTGATGAAATTTTAGGTTTGAAAGCAAAACAATTTCATCGTGAACTCGAAGAATTTGAAATCAAAAACCAAATCGGTTAAAACGTGATAAGTAAAATGTTAATGACAGAACAAAATGGAATGGATAAAAACTGTTGATTGGAAAGCATGGATCGGCACGGTTGCCCTGATCATCATCTTTCGTGAAGCGGCTGTGTGGATCACTGGACGTTTTGGACATCCTGAACTGGGCAATTTAATTGGACTGATTAGTTTATTAATCGTCCTTTTGGGTTGGAGAAAATTTCATAAAATTCCAGCACGTTTGGTCGATACCAACAATAAAATCATGAAAGAAAGTGCCTTTGCTTTTCTACCTATCAGTGCAGGCTCCCTGCTGATGATGACGCATTTAGGCAGTGAAATCCCAATGTTCTTGGTGGTGCTGTTTGTCAGCACACTAATTCCACTGTGGGTTTACGCAAAAATGTCTAAGAAATGGCTTTAGGAGTGTGCACATGATTCCCATTATTTTCGGTTTTTTCCTAACCCTCGTTGCCTATTTACTGGCAAAGCCACTCAACAAAAAACTGCCACAAATTCCCGTGATTGTTTTTGGCATGTGCTTTGTGATTGCCCTGCTCTTGTTGTTAAACATTCCGTATGAGCAATATATGGCACAGGTAAATCCAGTGTTTAACCATCTGCTCGGTTATGTCACGGTCGCATTAGCTATTCCATTGGCTGCCATGCGCTATGACGATCTCCCCCTCAAAGCAGTTGTGGGCATTTTGGTCTTTGCCAGTATCAGTGCGGTTGGACTACCGATGGGACTGGCTTATTTACTGCATTTGTCTGACCCTACCATTATGGCATTTGCCACACGCGCAGTCACAACGCCAATTGCGATTAACATTGCAACACTGCTGCAAGCCCCTGTGAGTCTGGCAATTTTAATCGTGATTTTATCTGGTGTGATTGGTGCTGCATTTTCGCCACTGATCCTCAAACACATTAATGACGAGCGGGCATCGGGCCTAGCGCTAGGTCTTGCAGCCCATGCCATCGGTACAGCTCAAGCATGGCAACGGGGAAGTATTGCTGGACGTTACGCAGCCTTTGGAATGGCTGTCAATGCAGTGTTTACAGCAATCTGGTTACCGTTGTTTATTCTATACTTGCAAAAAATGTGATATGTTCCTCACATAAAAAATTGTATTGTTTAAAAAATCGACTTAAGATGAGTTTGTTGTTGATTAAATGATAAAAGGATTTTGTTCATGAGCAAATTGACACTTGCAATCGCATTCGCTACAACCGTTATGGGTAGTACAGCTTTCGCTGAAGATATTAGCGGCACTTGGAAAAATATTGATGACAAAACTGGGTCGTCAAAAGCCATCCTTGATATTCGCCAAGAATCAAATGGGACCTATACCGCTAAGATCGTGAAAGTGACACCTCGTCCGGGTTATACACCAAAAGAAACTTGTATTAATTGCCCTGCGCCGTATACCAATAAGCCCATTTTAGGCATGGATGTGATGAAAGGTTTGAAACACAGCGGTGATACCAATTACACGGGTGGAAAAATCATTGATCCACTGTCTGGTAATATTTATAGCTGTAAAGCAAAACTCAGTTCGAATGGCAAACGCTTAACCTTGCGAGGATACGTGGGTATATCTGCTCTAGGTCGTAGTCAAACGTGGATTCGAGAATAATCTAGGTTCTATTACTGAACAGACTTGGTCTACGCAATCACTTGATCGATTCATTTTAGATTTGTAGACCACCACTGAGTCACTCATACATTGCATCAAACTTAGTCTGATTGTTTCAAATTCAATGAATAAAAGAGTTTCAGCTAAGCATGTATGATTTTTCAATTTTTAAAGGCAACTGCCTAACTCATATCTAAACACAAAACAGTTTGCCTTGTGCAAACTGTTTATTTTTCTGTGTCTTGGATATCTTTTTGTGAAACTATAGAGAACCTTATATGAAAAGTAAGTTTTTTATCGCGGGATTAACATTGTCCATGCTTTGCGGGGGAGCATTTGCACAGGACTTAACAGGGACATGGCAACAAATTGATGATAAGTCAGGCTCACCAAAAGCCATTATCGAAATTCGTAAAGAGTCAAATAATACTTACACTGGAAAAATTGTAAAAATTACACCACGCCCAGGTTATACACCAAAAGAAACTTGCGTGAATTGCCCTACGCCATATACCAACAAACCAATTTTGGGTATGGACATTATTAAAGGCTTAAAGCATGTCGACGGCACCAATAACTATGAAAAAGGTCGTGTGATTGATCCTTTGTCTGGCAAACTTTATGATGCGAAAATGAAACTGAATGCCACAGGAAAGCGTCTTTCTCTACGTGCATACATCGGTGTTTCTGCTTTAGGTCGTAACCAAACCTGGTTAAGAATCGACTAAGAATAAAAAAGCCACGAACTTCGTGGCTTTTTTAATGCATGTGCTATTGAACTGGATTATCAACGGCAAATAAGGTCTCATCTTCTAAACGGTAAGCCATTAATTGATGCCCCCAAACACAACCGCCATCTACATTTTGAATCGAGTCTGAAATGGTTTTACCTTGTAAAGCGGCCCAGTGACCAAACACAACTTTATGGGTTTGTGCCGCTTGTGAAGCGAATTCAAACCATGGTTTGAACCCTTCTGGCATTGGGTCACTGAGTGAGTCTTTAAAACTAAACTCCAAACGCCCAGCACTATCGGTTAAACGCATACGAGTCAAATAATTTACGATACAACGTAAACGCGCATGCCCCGTCAGTTCATCCGACCATAAGGTGGGCTCTTTGCCATACATTTCTTTTAAAAAGGCATCGACAACATCAAAATCATCCGCTGCAATGACCGCCTCAACTTCTGCGGCTAAAGCAGCAGTTTGTTCTGCTGTCCAATTGGTTGGAATGCCTGCATGCGTCAGAATCGTCTTTGCGTTTGGGAACACACACAAAGGTTGTTTACGTAGCCAATCAATCAAATCATCACTATCAATCGCATCAATCACATCACGAATGTTATCTTTGTCTTTAATTGCTTTAATGCCACGTGCAGCCGCCAGCAAAGTTAAATCATGATTGCCTAAAACTGTTGCAGCCGCATTACGCTCTACTAATTTTTTAATAAAGCGTAAAGCACCTAATGAGTTTTCACCACGAGCAACCAAATCCCCTGCAAACCAAATAAAATCTTGGTCAGGATCAAACTGTATGGTCTTTAACAAGGCTTTTAGTGCTTCAAAACAACCCTGCACATCACCAATGACATAATTGTATCGAATCTCTGCACCTGTCACCTTAAGCCACCATTTGATCTGCTAATGCCACAAATTGAGCCAGTGTTAAAGTCTCTGGACGCGCCATCGGATCAACACCTGCTTGTTCAAAACCATCTTCAACCAACATGCCTTTTAAGCTATTACGCAAAGTTTTACGACGCTGAGTAAAGACGTGCGAGACCAAACGAGCCAAGGCTTTTTCATTTTTTGCCACAATCGGCTTAACCGCATACGGCTCTAAACGGAACACCGCAGACGTCACTTTTGGTGGTGGGTTAAATGAACCTGGTGGTACTTCAAACAAGAACGTAGGTTTACAGAAATACTGAATCATCACCGACAAACGACCATACTCTTTGCTATTTGGAGAAGCCGTAATACGGTCAACCACTTCTTTTTGTAGCATAAAGTGCATGTCTTTAACTTTGTCACCAAACTCCAAGAGGTGAAACAAAAGTGGCGTCGAAATGTTATACGGCAAATTACCCACAACACGTAAAGGACGACCATCTTCAAATAAGTTGGTGAAGTCGTACTTCAGTGCATCGGTTTCAATAATGGTTAAACGTTCAGGATGTGGCACACGCCCTGGCAAACCTGCCGCCAAATCACGGTCTAATTCGACAACCGTAAGTGCGTCACACTCTCCAATCAACGGAGAGGTTAAGGCTGCCAAACCCGGCCCAATTTCCACAATGTTATCACCTGAGCGTGGTGCAACTGAACGTACAATCTTGGCAATCACACGTTGGTCATGTAAGAAGTTTTGCCCAAAACGCTTCCGCGTATGGTGCCCTTCATCTTTAGGGTTTAAGGCATTAATTTGATACATAAAATTTTCCAACGTGAGTTAATCACTGAACATTAGTGACGAGCTAATTCTAACGCTAAATCAACAGCGACCTGTAAGCTTGAGCTTTTCGCAAGACCTGTGCCTGCGAGGGAGAGAGCTGTGCCATGATCGACTGAGGTACGAATAAACGGCAAGCCCAAAGTAATATTAATGGCTTCACCAAACCCTTGCGATTTTAACACAGGTAAGCCCTGATCGTGATACATCGCCAAAACAGCATCGGCATCTTTTAAGTTTTCAGGGGTAAATAAGGTGTCGGCAGGTAGGCTCAGGCTCATATTTATGCCTTGAGCACGGTAGCTTTCCAGCACGGGGTTAATCACCTCAATTTCTTCCATCCCCAAATAGCCATCCTCCCCTGCATGTGGGTTTAAGCCACACACTAAAATGTGGGGATGCTCTTTTTTGAATTTGCTTTTTAAGTCCTGAATTAAAATATCAATCACTTGATGCAGTCGCTCTTTGCTAATCGCATCAGGTACAGCTCTTAAGGGCAAATGTGTAGTCGCCAGCGCGACACGCAAGGTCTTGGTTGCGAGCATCATCACCACACGTTCAACACCAGCAAACTCTTGGTAGTATTCGGTATGCCCACTAAAATGAATCCCAGCATCATTGATAACTGACTTTTGTACAGGTGCAGTTGCAACACCTACACTTTTACTGGACAGAGCATAATTGGCCGAACGTCGTAGCTGCTCTAAAACATAAGCCGAATTTTGAGGATTCAGTTCTCCGGGTACAACAACCTGATTTAAAGCAACATGCTCCACATAAAGCTGACCATCTGGTGATGAATTCTCTTGACCTGAATACTCAATCAACTCAACAGAAATACCTAAGCATTCTGCACGCGAACGCAATAAATTGAGATCTCCAAGAACCACGATCGGACGTTCATCTATACGAGCAGCAAGGCTTAAACAAATATCTGGACCAATCCCAGCAGGTTCACCACTGGTGACATATAAAGGAAGCATAAGTAACTCAAAGAAAATGCGTTTTGACTATTATACAACGTCTCACCCAAGATCTCCGCATTCTCTGTACTCGACTTGAACCTATTCTTTTATATTCAAATTCTCACTTATCCTGTTTTCACATTCCATCGACTTTAAAAGAAAAAATAAAGCCTCAAACATATAAAACATGAGCAAAGAAATTGCGAGTCGTAACTCCTGTACTATCCGTTATATTAAAATGCTTCTATGATGATGATCCCGCATTTCATTCAGTGAAGTCATAAAGTTCAATATCGCTGTTTCCTCATTTTTTAAAGTTTGAACTCTTTTGTGATTTTTTAAAAAGAATAAACTTTGATCTCTTCCTTTATGCTGGGAAATACCTTAAAATACGGCTCTTGAAATTTTATATTTTCATTTGTGATTCTTAACGTATTCGTTTAGAATCGCGTCTCCTTTTGTTTGGACAGATTCCATAGTCCAAACCAACTATAATAGGTAGTGGTTTAATGAAAACTCTCAGCGCTAAGCCTGCTGAAGTTCAACACGACTGGTACGTTGTTGATGCTTCTGGCAAAACTTTAGGTCGCCTTGCGACTGAAATCGCTCGTCGTCTACGTGGTAAGCACAAGACTTCTTATACTCCTCACGTTGACACTGGCGATTATATCGTTGTAATCAATGCTGAAGAAATTCAAGTGACTGGTAAAAAAGCGCTTGATAAAAAATACTATCGCCACACTGGCTTCCCTGGTGGTATCCGTGAGACTAACTTTGAAAAGTTAATCGCTCACAAACCTGAAGCAGTTTTAGAAAAAGCTGTTAAAGGTATGTTACCAAAAGGTCCTCTTGGTTATGCAATGATCAAGAAAATGAAAGTGTATGCAGGTACAGAGCATCCACACGCTGCTCAACAGCCACAAGTTTTGGACATCTAAGGGATACAGCACATGGCTACTAATTATGGTACAGGTCGCCGTAAGACCGCAACTGCACGTGTTTTCTTGTCAGCTGGTACAGGCAAACTCGTAATTAACAACCGTACTCTAGAGCAATACTTCGGTCGTGAAACTGCTCGTATGGTTGTTCGTCAACCTTTAGAGCTTCTTGAAGTTACTGAAAAGTATGACCTTTACATCACTGTTGCTGGTGGTGGTATCGGTGGTCAAGCTGGCGCTATCCGTCACGGTATTACTCGTGCGTTGATCGCTTCTGACGAAACACTTAAACCTGCTCTTCGTCAAGCTGGTTTCGTTACTCGTGATGCTCGTGAAGTTGAACGTAAGAAACTTGGTTTACGTAAAGCTCGTAAACGTCCTCAATTCTCTAAACGTTAATTCGTTTACCGAATCGGACAAAAAACCTCGGAATTTTCCGAGGTTTTTTTATACTATATTTTTCTTCAAAATTATTTACTTACGTTCAAATAGATCGATTAAATTCTAGTTTTAGATGTTATTTTACCGACCTCTCTTTGAGCAGTCCATTGTCGCATCAGCAGCACCATCCATACTAATCTGTTCGGTAACGATGCAATCATTTTCTTGATATGTATGTACTTCTTTAGATTTAGAGAATTGATGATCTTTGGGAAGTGGTGCATTACACGGCTCATCGGTTTTCTCATCGACCATTTTCACAGGCCCATCATTATAAACAGTGACCTTACAGCCTTTTACTGTATATTCTTGCTGAATGCCGCCATACATCTCATCCTCAGATACAGAAGTAGCGACATCACAGGCTTCATCGGCAATACAAGCTGCATATTCAGCAGTCTGCTGTGCTACATCTACCTGTTCGGCTGCATCTTGATTTTGAGCATAACTACTTGAGATGGAAGTCATTAATATAATAACTGCAATCGATTGGGTGATTCTGAGCCTAAGCTGCATGCTTCTATCCTTCTTTTTGATTTATTCCAAGTTGTTCGATTGTATAAGCATATTAAAGTTAAGATGATTTTATTGGCTATTTTTAGTATTCTAACCGATTCACTTCACCTAGTTTCTTGAAATATGTCTGTCGAAACTACTCCGCTTCAAGGAATTACGCTGTATAGCCATGCAGATGATTTTCGCTCCCATTGGATTCGTTATGTACTTGCAGAGAAGCAAATCAAATACCATTTGGTTTTAAGTGATGCTGATGATGAAGATCTCGCCAGCTTAAACCCTTATAATCAGCTGCCGATGTTGATTGAAAATGATTTAAAACTATTTAATGCCAATATCATCTCTGAGTATTTAGACGATCGTTATCGTCAAAACAAGCTCTATGCCGACGCACCTATGCCTCGTGCGGAACAGCGTCAGTATATTTGGCGCTTTGAACAAGATTGGTTAAAGCTTGCTGATATGATGCTGCGTCATCCAGATACACTCGATGAACAAGCAAAACTGAAAGCACAAAAAAAACTGAAAGACACCCTTATTTCCTTAACACCATTGTTCCAGCATTTCCCCTATTTCATGTCGGAAAGCTTTAGCATTTTAGATTGCATGCTTGCGCCTATCTTTCTACGCTTAAACAGCATGGGCGTACATTTACCCAAACAGCAATGCCGCCCAATCTATTTATATTGTCAACGTATTTTTAGTCGTCCTGCATTTTTAAAGTCTTTAACTTTGCAGGAGAAAAACCATTATCAATCTGAATTTAAACAGCCGTAGAGAACATTATGTCTGATCAAGAATTAAACCTTACGCCGACTCGTCCATATTTAGCCCGCGCCATTTATGAATGGATTTGTGATAACCAGCTGACACCACATTTATTGGTCGATGCAACCCAGCCCAATACTCTCGTTCCTGAACAGTTTATTCAAGATGGCCAAATTGTCTTAAACATCGTCCCTCATGCCGTACATGCGATACATATGAGCAACGATGCGATTACCTTCTCTGCACGTTTTGGTGGAGTATCTCGTGATATTTATGTCCCACTTAATGCTGTGATTGGCATTTATGCCCGTGAAAATGGACAGGGTTTGTTCTTCGATCCAAGTGAGTATGACAATCATACCCAAAGCGAGCAAAATGCTTTAAAATCAGACAATGAAGAAAAAACTGAACCCGCTAAGAAAAAACCAAGTTTAAGGTTATTAGATTAATAAAATGGAGTAATTATATGGCTTTTGATTTAGTACAATATTTTGCAGAGCAGATTAAAATTCAAAAGCCTGAGCTTCTGAGTCAATATTCAGATGAGGAGCGACTTCAATATCTTTCTGAGGCCAACACCCTCTCCCTTGGAAAACTCATCACCTTGATGCGTCAAGATGGCACCAAGCTCTATCAAGAGATTCAAACTCAAGATCACCTCTATATTCAAGAACTTGCAAGGCATCTCACCACGTCTCCGCAAAATGAATCACAGTTAGCGAAGGCAGACTTAGAGCACAGCCTAACCAGCATGTTGAGCCTGCAGCTTGCTGAACTCAAACAACTTAATGTCACGGGGAACTTTGGTGAACATGGAATTCGTGAGCTGCTTGTCGGTCAAATTGAGCACCTCTCAGGTATGGCTGATGACTGGGTTTGGACAACAAGTGAGCTAACAGAACTGATTGGCTCTAAACCAAAGCCTGAAGAAGAGCTATCATTAGAAGATACAATGAAGGAGTTTAATCAAATGGTTAATCAACACACAACAGACCACTCAGATCAGCTACACACACAGGTAATAGAGCAAAATCCAACGCCAACATGGGCAAAACTGATTGAGCCTGCTGTGGCTATTGTTATTTTATGGGGACTTTATTGCGCAGCAAGTCAAATGTTTGTCTAATTCCCAAGGGATGCACTCATTTTGCGCATCCCTTTATTTTTTAATGAAAAATAATTATATATTTCATCGTTAAAAATCAAAAAAATCGATTTCTTTTTTGCTTTTATTTGTCCAAATGGTAAAAGTTACATTTTGTTACAACAGCAAATAAATTAAACACTTTTCAAATAACAATAAACTTTTTCACACTCCTATCTAAAATCCGCAAACCTAATCACAAAATCTCTAGCAAAAACTGACTAAAAGCCTCGGGTTTAATTGTACATTTATTCATCCTTTTTTTATTACATTTATTTATATTGATAATTTTTTCACGCCGTCCATATAATTAAATCGAATTGTGAAACAACAAGTTAAAAGGATTTTAAAACTCATAAAATTGAAGAGAAAAACTATGGCTAAAGTGTCATTGGAAGCATTAGCAAATATCGATGGATTCTATGCAGCAGCATTGGTCGATGGGGAAAGCGGTTTAGCCCTAGCAACTCAAGGCGGTGGAAGCATCGATTTAGAACTCGCGGCGGCAGGTAATACTGAAGTCGTTCGCTCAAAACGACGTGTTGCACAAGCATTAAACTTAAATGACTCAATTGAAGATATTTTAATTACACTGGGTAAGCAGTATCACCTTTTAGAAGGCAATGACAAAATTTTCCTATATCTTGTCCTTGAACGCTCTAAAGCAAATCTTGCCATGGCTCGCCATGAACTCAAAGGATATGAAAAAGGCCTAGATTTTTCTTAATTTGAATTGCCCCTTTCTCATCCTTTTGGGAAAGGGGTTGTATGCGTTGTCCTCTTCAACCTAATTAAATTAAAGAAACACTATGAATAAGCAATATATTAATATTGCGATTACCGGCCTGAGTTCAAACCATTCTGACGAACTTAAAACACAGCTACGTAATCTCATTCCTCAAGAGTATCAAATTAACTGGAGCTCCGCTGCTGACCCAACTATTGATTGTTTATTTATCCATGAAAGTTTTTATGAAACCGAAGGGATCCAAAAGATCATTCGAAGTCGTCAGTTCCCATGGCTAAAAATTTCTAAGCAACCCTATAACGAAAACCGACTCCACGAAAACACACTTTCTTTACCAATTACACATCTTGAAAGCTTCTCGAATTGGATTATTCAACATCTACTACATCCCTCTTTTGAGAATCAACAAATCCTTCCTATCGAAACTCAGAATAAAAAAACACACTACAAATTAGAATATTTCAGCAAAATGCTGGATAGCGAACGCAACTCTAAGCTACATCTTTTTGATACTTTGGGCACCATTGCCATTATTGATATTCAGAAAAATATCGCTTGGCTCAATACAGAACGAGAACAAGGCTTTACAGATTCTGGTTTTGATTATGACATTGCCAGCACCAGTAACTTCATGAAAGTCTCACGTAAGCACCCCCATATACTTAGTGACTGGTTATGGCAGTTTTTTGGGATTCACCCATATTTTTGAAAGAAATTGCACCTGAAGATGGGCATTTTAAGATCCATATGTGGTCTAAGCCAGCAAGCAATGTGGACAGAAAAACTATTTTTCAACTTTCCAGCTGTTTTATTCAAGGTAGTAAAATTTCAAAAATTGCAACGCAGTTGAATCTCCCTATTGAAACTGTGCAGCACTTTATTGCAGCCAATATCGCGACCCATAATCTCTCAAAAATCAATATTTGGGATAAACACTTTAACCCACCAGAAATGCCTCAAGTTACAGAAGAAGCAGGTTTAATTAAAAGCTTTTTTGGAAAACTAAGAAGAAAACTAGGCATATAGGATAATAATATGATTTTACAACGCTTTAAAATTGTTTTTGCTGGTGGTATGGGCGCGGGTAAAACAGAGGCAATTCGATCACTCTCAGAGATTCCTGTACTGCAAACAGAGGCTTTCAACACAGATGCACAGCGCCATACCAAATTAGAAACCACCGTTGGTATTGATTATGGTGAAATCACGCTTGATGAAAACCTGACCATTGGGCTATATGGTACACCAGGGCAAAGCCGCTTCGACTTTATTTGGTCTACCATTACTAAAGGTGCTATTGGTGCTGTAATTTTGATTGACCATCATTCAGACAACCCTATTCAAGAATTAGAAAGCTATCTGGAAACCTTTCAAAACTTTACCGACAATATTGCGATCGGCATTACACATACCGATCTTCTTTCTGAGTCAACCAAATCAACCACTATCTATAAAGACTGGTTATTACAAAATGATCTCTTTTCTCCACTCTTCTCTATCGATGCAAGGAAGAAAGATGACGTTTTGTTATTATTAGAAGCGCTCATTACATCCATTGAGATCAACTCAAATATTGCCAATTAACCCTTAACGAGGTTCTATATGTTTACTTTAGCGCAAAGCCGCACAGCACCAAAAGAGTTAATTGATTTTGCAAAGAGTGAGATTCAAGATGTTCTCATGAATGTCCGCAGTGTCAATTATGTCATGCTGTGTAGCACAGATGGCTTCGAGTTAGCCCATGTTTATAAGAGAGATGGGTATAACAGCACTAAACTTGCAGCAGTTAGTAGCTCAATCTTAGCTATGGTTGCAGCCTTTATGAATGAAATTCATCTCGAAGGTTGTCAATCAATTACTTTAGATGCGGACAATGGTATGCCATTTTAACCTCGATCCCTTCTTCAAATCATCCAATGATTATCGTAACGCTGACTGAGAAAGATGTACTCTTAGGGCAGCTACTCTACACGTTAAAAAGTGCCAGCAACCGTATTATGCAATATTGATATCTCTAATAAAAATCTTTGTACACGACAAAAAAAGATAACTCATTGAAATAATGGCATAATACTTGTTTTCTAACGACGAATATGATGACACATTTCAATGAGTTACATCTCATCTTAAACAAATACCTAAAGTGGAACAAGTCACATGTAAAATGTTTTACACTGATTATTCTTGCATTAATTGTAAAACAGACATGTAATCTTTCTTCTGCATCTAAAGCCTTACCCATCAAGTGCTTACCACAATCATTTTATCGACGTATACAACGCTTCTTTGCAGATCAGTATTTCGATTATCGTCAAATTTCTCAGTTAATTTTCAATATATTTTCATTCGATAAAGTCCAATTAACTTTGGATAGAACCAACTGGAAATGGGGAAAACGAGATATCAATATCTTGATGCTAGCCATCGTCTATCGTGGAATAGCGATACCTATTGTTTGGACATTGCTCAATAAACGTGGAAATTCAGATACAAAAGAGCGTATTGCTTTGATTCAACGCTTTATCTCCATTTTTGGTAAAGATCGTATTGTGAATGTGTTCGCAGACAGAGAATTTATCGGTGAGAAATGGTTTACATGGTTAATTGAAAATGACATTAACTTCTGTATACGTGTTAAAAAAACTTTATTGTGACCAATCATTTAGCCAAGAATCATAAAATTAGTGATTTATTTCGTCATCTTCAAGTTGGTCAAACTGAATGTCGTAAACGACGTATTTGGGTTGGTCGAGTGAAACTGTATATTAGTGCGCTACGATTAGAAAATGGAGAACTTTTACTTGTTGTTTCTCCTATGTTTAATGCTTCTGCTATTCGTGATTATGCATTACGTTGGGAAATCGAAACCTTATTTAGTTGTCTCAAAGGACGTGGATTCAATCTTGAAAATACTCGTTTAACAGACCCTAGACGAGTCAAGAAATTGATAGCAGTGCTAGCGATCGGTTTCTGTTGGTGCTATTTAACAGGTGAATGGCAACATGATCGAAAAAAAGCGATAAAAATAAAGAAGCATGGACGACTTTCAGTAAGTTTATTTCGCTACGGTTTGGACTATGTTCAAATGGCTATTCTACGTTTGATTGGTTTTGGGAAAAAAGAGGAATTTAAGAAAGTGCTCGCAATTTTAAGAAAGAAAAAGCCTGATAGGACAAGGGCTCTATGAAATTTGTCGTGTACAGAGAATAAAAATATAAAAAAATTTAATTTTTATTAAGGACGAAGCCTATTAAATTTTAAAGGCTATGTTTTAACCAATCTTTTTATTTTTCAGCATTCCTCGCATAAAAAAATCCCCCTAACCGTTAAGTTAGGGGGATTTTGAATTAATGAGCTGGCGATGACTTACTCTCACATGGATAACTCCACACTACCATCAGCGCTAAGAGGTTTCACTTCTGAGTTCGGGAAGGGATCAGGTGGTTCACTCTTGCTATTGTCGCCAGCACAACTGTTTATGACTATTCGTTGGGTCTTATTTACACATTGTGTATGCCTAACTTTCATCAAATGAGTTATTAACAGGTATATTTGAGTTGGATATTTTATCTAGCTTTATAACTAAATCAAGTTGTTTGCAGTGATTTGAACCACAACACCAACTGTTTGGGTGTTGTATAGTCAAGCCTCACGAGCAATTAGTATTGGTCAGCTTCACATATCACTATGCTTCCACATCCAACCTATCAACGTCGTAGTCTTCAACGGCTCTTTAGAGGACATAAAGTCCTAGGGAAATCTTATCTTGAGGTAGGCTTCCCGCTTAGATGCTTTCAGCGGTTATCCCTTCCGAACATAGCTACCCGGCGATGCGACTGGCGTCACAACCGGTACACCAGAGGTTCGTCCACTCTGGTCCTCTCGTACTAGGAGCAGATCCTCTCAAATTTCCAACGCCCACGGTAGATAGGGACCGAACTGTCTCACGACGTTCTAAACCCAGCTCGCGTACCTCTTTAAATGGCGAACAGCCATACCCTTGGGACCTGCTTCAGCCCCAGGATGAGATGAGCCGACATCGAGGTGCCAAACACCGCCGTCGATATGAACTCTTGGGCGGTATCAGCCTGTTATCCCCAGAGTACCTTTTATCCGTTGAGCGATGGCCCTTCCATACAGAACCACCGGATCACTAAGACCTACTTTCGTACCTGCTCGACTTGTGGGTCTCGCAGTTAAGCGCGCTTTTGCCTTTATACTCTACGCGTGATTTCCGACCACGCTGAGCGCACCTTCGTACTCCTCCGTTACTCTTTAGGAGGAGACCGCCCCAGTCAAACTACCCACCAGACATGGTCCTCGTCCCGGATAACGGGACAGAGTTAGAACCTCAATATTACCAGGGTGGTATTTCAAGATTGGCTCCACCGAAACTAGCGTCTCGGTTTCAAAGCCTCCCACCTATCCTACACAAGTAAGATCAAAGTTCAATGTCAAGCTGCAGTAAAGGTTCACGGGGTCTTTCCGTCTAGCCGCGGGTACACCGCATCTTCACGGCGAATTCGATTTCACTGAGTCTCTGCTGGAGACAGCGCCCCCATCATTATGCCATTCGTGCAGGTCGGAACTTACCCGACAAGGAATTTCGCTACCTTAGGACCGTTATAGTTACGGCCGCCGTTTACTGGGGCTTCGATCAAGAGCTTCGCTTACGCTAACCCCATCAATTAACCTTCCAGCACCGGGCAGGCATCACACCCTATACGTCCACTTTCGTGTTTGCAGAGTGCTATGTTTTTAATAAACAGTTGCAGGGGCCTGGTTTCTGTGGCTGCCAATAGCTCAAGGAGTAAATCCTATCACCGTCGGCAGCGTACCTTCTCCCGAAGTTACGGTACCATTTTGCCTAGTTCCTTCAGCAGAGTTCTCTCAAGCGCTTTGGTCTACTCGACCTGACCACCTGTGTCGGTTTCGGGTACGATTCCTATGTAACTGAAGCTTAGAGACTTTTCCTGGAAGCATGGTATCAGCCACTTCACTGTACAAGTACAGCTTGCTATCAGTTCTCAGCATAGAGTACCCCGGATTTGCCTAAGATACATGCCTACAACCTTCCACCTGGACAACCAACGCCAGGCTGACTTAACCTTCTCCGTCCTCTCATCGCATTACATAGAAGTATTGGAATATTAACCAATTTCCCATCGACTACGCCTCTCGGCCTCGCCTTAGGGGTCGACTCACCCAGCCCCGATTAACGTTGGACTGGAACCCTTGGTCTTTCAGCGTGCGAGTTTTTCACTCGCATTGTCGTTACTCACGTCAGCATTCGCACTTCTGATACCTCCAGCATACTTCTCAATACACCTTCATCGGCTTACAGAACGCTCCCCTACCACTTGCAATAAATTGCAAATCCGCAGCTTCGGCATATAGTTTTAGCCCCGTTACATCTTCCGCGCAGGCCGACTCGACTAGTGAGCTATTACGCTTTCTTTAAAGGGTGGCTGCTTCTAAGCCAACCTCCTAGCTGTCTATGCCTTCCCACATCGTTTCCCACTTAACTATAATTTTGGGGCCTTAGCTGGCGGTCTGGATTGTTTTCCTCTTGACTACGGACGTTAGCACCCGCAGTCTGTCTCCCGGATAGTACTCATTGGTATTCGGAGTTTGCATCGGTTTGGTAAGTCGGGATGACCCCCTAGCCGAAACAGTGCTCTACCCCCAATGGTATTCGTCCGAGGCGCTACCTAAATAGCTTTCGGGGAGAACCAGCTATCACCGAGTTTGATTAGCCTTTCACCCCTATCCACAAGTCATCCCCTGGCTTTTCAACGACAGTGGGTTCGGTCCTCCAGTTAGTGTTACCCAACCTTCAACCTGCTCATGGATAGATCACCCGGTTTCGGGTCTACACCCAGCAACTAAACGCCCTATTAAGACTCGATTTCTCTACGGCTCCCCTATGCGGTTAACCTCGCTACTGAATGTAAGTCGCTGACCCATTATACAAAAGGTACGCAGTCACCGAACAAGTCGGCTCCCACTGCTTGTATGCATGCGGTTTCAGGATCTATTTCACTCCCCTCACAGGGGTTCTTTTCGCCTTTCCCTCACGGTACTGGTTCACTATCGGTCAGTCAGGAGTATTTAGCCTTGGAGGATGGTCCCCCCATATTCAGACAAGGTTTCACGTGCCCCGCCCTACTCGACATCATCATATCAGCCCTTTCGTGTACAGGACTATCACCCACTATGGTTGCACTTCCCAGAGCATTCCACTAAAACTGATATGACTTAATGGGCTTTTCCCCGTTCGCTCGCCGCTACTGAGGGAATCTCAATTGATTTCTTTTCCTAAGGGTACTGAGATGTTTCACTTCCCCTCGTTCGCCTCGTATGACTATGTATTCATCATACGATACCTGCCTTATGACAGGTGGGTTTCCCCATTCAGAAATCTCCGGATCACAGGATATTTGCCGCCTCCCCGGAGCTTATCGCAGGCTATTACGTCTTTCATCGCCTCTGACTGCCAAGGCATCCACCACATGCACTTAATTACTTGACTATACAACCCCAAACAGTCGTTAATCCCTACAAGTAGGATTAAGACAGTCTATGATGATTTCTCATCACTTCCTTACAGTTTGTTGTTCTGTGTACTTAAACACTGTACAGCTTCAATTCAATTCACATACCAAAACGCTTGATTCAGTTAATTTCGCTAGTAACTCATTTCTTTAATCTTCATCATCCAGTAATAAATCACTGTTAATGTCGATCTTAAAAACGAGTATGAACAAATTATTTCAACTCAAATATATTCTGTTAATGATTTTTCCAGCCTTCGTCAGGTCAGGAAACTGTGATAAATCACAGAAGTTAATAAGTTATCTACTTACTAATTTCTGTAATCCAACTTCTTAGATTAAGCTTCGTTCCATGTGTGCCTGCGCACAGCATAGCTGTTTGCTTAAATTCTCGGACAAAGCGCTGCTTTGTTTTTCCTCGAATTTGGTGGAGACTAGGAGAGTCGAACTCCTGACCTCCTGCGTGCAAAGCAGGCGCTCTACCAACTAAGCTAAGTCCCCAGCTTATCAATAAGTCAATGTCTCTGTTTTTCTGTATTCAGCATTTAATAATGCTTGTTAGTCAGATTTGGTGGGTCTGACAAGACTTGAACTTGTGACCCCACGCTTATCAAGCGTGTGCTCTAACCAACTGAGCTACAGACCCTCAGATACATCGTCATGAAGAACAACTTGTTGTGGATTCTTACCAATCGTCAATCTTTCGTTAAGGAGGTGATCCAGCCGCAGGTTCCCCTACGGCTACCTTGTTACGACTTCACCCCAGTCATCGGCCACACCGTGGTAAGCGTCCTCCTTGCGGTTAGACTACCTACTTCTGGTGCAACAAATTCCCATGGTGTGACGGGCGGTGTGTACAAGGCCCGGGAACGTATTCACCGCGGCATTCTGATCCGCGATTACTAGCGATTCCGACTTCATGGAGTCGAGTTGCAGACTCCAATCCGGACTACGATCGGCTTTTTGAGATTAGCATCCTATCGCTAGGTAGCAACCCTTTGTACCGACCATTGTAGCACGTGTGTAGCCCTGGTCGTAAGGGCCATGATGACTTGACGTCGTCCCCGCCTTCCTCCAGTTTGTCACTGGCAGTATCCTTAAAGTTCCCGGCTTAACCCGCTGGCAAATAAGGAAAAGGGTTGCGCTCGTTGCGGGACTTAACCCAACATCTCACGACACGAGCTGACGACAGCCATGCAGCACCTGTATGTAAGTTCCCGAAGGCACCAATCCATCTCTGGAAAGTTCTTACTATGTCAAGACCAGGTAAGGTTCTTCGCGTTGCATCGAATTAAACCACATGCTCCACCGCTTGTGCGGGCCCCCGTCAATTCATTTGAGTTTTAGTCTTGCGACCGTACTCCCCAGGCGGTCTACTTATCGCGTTAGCTGCGCCACTAAAGCCTCAAAGGCCCCAACGGCTAGTAGACATCGTTTACGGCATGGACTACCAGGGTATCTAATCCTGTTTGCTCCCCATGCTTTCGTACCTCAGCGTCAGTATTAGGCCAGATGGCTGCCTTCGCCATCGGTATTCCTCCAGATCTCTACGCATTTCACCGCTACACCTGGAATTCTACCATCCTCTCCCATACTCTAGCTTCCCAGTATCGAATGCAATTCCTAAGTTAAGCTCAGGGATTTCACATCCGACTTAAAAAGCCGCCTACGCACGCTTTACGCCCAGTAAATCCGATTAACGCTCGCACCCTCTGTATTACCGCGGCTGCTGGCACAGAGTTAGCCGGTGCTTATTCTGCGAGTAACGTCCACTATCCTAGAGTATTAATCCAAGTAGCCTCCTCCTCGCTTAAAGTGCTTTACAACCAAAAGGCCTTCTTCACACACGCGGCATGGCTGGATCAGGCTTGCGCCCATTGTCCAATATTCCCCACTGCTGCCTCCCGTAGGAGTCTGGGCCGTGTCTCAGTCCCAGTGTGGCGGATCATCCTCTCAGACCCGCTACAGATCGTCGCCTTGGTAGGCCTTTACCCCACCAACTAGCTAATCTGACTTAGGCTCATCTATTAGCGCAAGGTCCGAAGATCCCCTGCTTTCCCCCGTAGGGCGTATGCGGTATTAGCATTCCTTTCGGAATGTTGTCCCCCACTAATAGGCAGATTCCTAAGCATTACTCACCCGTCCGCCGCTAGCTCAGTTACCGAAGCAACCTCGCCCGCTCGACTTGCATGTGTTAAGCCTGCCGCCAGCGTTCAATCTGAGCCATGATCAAACTCTTCAGTTAAAAATCATTAGTAGCTTATGGCTACAAATCTTGGCTCATCAATTTTCTGACAAATATTTCTCAAATAAACTTCGAGTAATTTTTACCTTCAATCAATGAAATATTTTCGATCGATCAATCAGTAAAAATCCACACAAGTTGTTCTTCATAATCTCTTAATGATCTTCTTACTGATTCGTCATCAGCAAGCTAGGTCGGCTATACTACTCTCTTTCAAGAAGAAGTCAACAGGTTTTGTTAATTATTTTTAAACTTATTCAAGACTTTCAGATTCTACTACTTGGGCTAAACCCTTGTTTCTCAACAAGTTTTAATCAACATCACCGCCGATGGATGTGCATTCTACAGCATTTCACACCCCTTGCAACACCTTTTTCTATTATTTTATTTCAAGCGAATATTTTTTGGTCAAAAATGTGATTTTTGTCGATTATTAAAGCAATTTTAACCATCACTGTTTATTTTTCGTTAAAATAAGCTCACTTTCGCTGCCAAGCAAAATGAATAATGACAGCTTTTAAATACAAAATTTATTTAACCCTCTTGTCCTGTTTAATGATTTCTCAGGTACAGGCACAACCACAACTAAATCTCCCGGCAACCACATTGACGATTTTGAGCTATGTACGTTGGAATACTCCCAATCCCATTTCTTTATGCATTTTAAATAACAACCAATTATCCAATCAGTTCATTCAAGTCAATCAGCAACTCAAGAGTGCATATCAAATTCAAGCGGTCAGTTTGTCTGAATTGAATAAGGTTATGTGCAATGCTGTTTTTTTCTCAACCTACACACCACGTGAAGAGCAAAATATTATAAATAACCTAAAAGATGCTCCTCTGACGTTCAGCTCCAACAATACCGAATGCGAATTAGGTAGCGCATTTTGCTTATATCAAAACAAAACGCGAACTTCCTTTAAGGTAAACTTGGCCAGCCTGTCCCAATCCGAAGCACGTGTAGATCCACGTGTTTTATTATTAGCAAAATCTACGGAGCCTTAAGTCAATGTTTCGTAAAAGCTCTAATACTTCCCTACAAAAAATTTTTAGTCAGTCTCAATTGCTGATTTTTGCTCTTACTCTTGGAATTTGTAGTTTAATTTTCGTGGTGATTTCCATCTACACCATGAATACCTATGCCAAACAAAGCCTCAATATTTTTAGCGCAACCTTAAGCGAGCAAATTCAACCTGCTGTCATTTTCAATGATCGTATTACGCTACAGCAAACTCTGAACAATCATATTCAGCAATATCCAATTCGCGCTATTCAAGTTATCAACCTACAAGGGAAACCACTGGCCGAAGCATACAAACCTACACCTGTGTTTGCATGGATGGAAAATCTGTTTGATAAGGTCTTCTTTAAACACCCTGTGACACGCACCATCAAACATCAAAATAACCAGTACGGGACATTGATCATTTACGGAAGTGCTACTCAACTCATGAGCTTTTTCTTTCAGCTCTTGATTTGTCTCTCCGCTGGGATTTTTATCATCCTGTTGATTATGTTGTGGTTGGTACATTCAACCCATCAAAAACTGATGCACTCGATTCAACCCATGGTCAATACCGTTGAAAGCCTTAATTTTGATACTCAATATCAAGCACGTCTTCCATCATCCCCCATTTATGAATTTCGCGTCATCAGTGGTGCATTTAATAATTTATTAGATAAAGTGCAGCGTACCAATGAAAAACTACAAAGCGAAAACTCTCAGTTATCACATCAAGCGTTGCATGATCAGTTAACTGAACTCCCGAATCGTCATTATTTTTACAATATTTTGTTCAATCAATTTGAGCACCCTGAGAAAAACCAGACAGCTCTCTTTTTTATCGACAACAATAACTTTAAAAACATTAATGATGTTTATGGGCACTTAGCAGGTGATGCCGTACTCAAAGAAATGGCTCAACGCTTAAAAAAGAATGTCAGAAGCCACGATGTGGTTGCTCGTTTAGGTGGTGATGAGTTTGCAATTCTGCTCCGTAATATCAAACACTATGATCATTTAGAACTAATTTGCGAGCATTTAATCGAATACAGTAAAGCACCATTATCTTTTGATCAACATCAGATTCATTTTAGTTTCAGCATTGGCGTTGCTTTCTCAAAATGTGCAACAACGCCTGAAGATTTGATTGCTGAAGCAGACAATGCAATGTATAAAGCCAAAAACTTAGCTCAAGGGTGGTACATCACACCTTGCCTAAATCCTGATCAGGAATCCTCATGTTAAAACATCTTTGTAAATTTATACTTATCGCAGGTCTTATCACTGCTTTATCTGGCTGCCTGAGTTTAGGGCATCTCAACTATAAACAAGCACGTATGCTGAAAAAACAAGGCTTCACCTTGACTGAAGAAGGCTGGACGCTGAGACTGCCTGAAAAATTATTGTTCGGCTTTGACCAATCCGATATTCAAGCCTCTCAAAAACCTGCACTCGAAGCACTTTCTAAACAGTTGCAGCAGTATAATTTGAATAAAATTAAAGTGGTTGGACATACAGATAATATTGGTGACCCAAGCTACAACCAAATACTCTCGGAGAAACGCGCATCAACAGTTAGCCAGATTTTTATCGAAACAGGGTTTAAAACTCAAAATATTCAGAGCATGGGTCGCGGTGCATCACAACCTCTGGTAGAAAATAGCAGCGAGGAAAATCGAGCGCTGAATCGTCGTGTAAATATTATTATTCCTTAAGCATCTCTATTTTATGTTTTATCTTTAGCCTTCGTCACGAAGGCTTTTTTATGTACTTTACTAAATTTCAGGCATAAAAAAACCGCTTAACGCGGTATCTTTATCTCGACCATTTCAACAAATGGTCGGAGCAGTAGGATTCGAACCTACGACCCCCTGGTCCCAAACCAGGTGCACTACCAGGCTGTGCTATGCTCCGATTTCAACTTTTTTAAAGTTGGGGTGAATGACGGGATTCGAACCCGCGACAACTGGAATCACAATCCAGGGCTCTACCAACTGAGCTACATCCACCATAACGTGTCGGTTCTTAATACCAAGCCACCTAATGGCGCGCCTGACAGGATTCGAACCTGTGACCATCCGCTTAGAAGGCGGATGCTCTATCCAACTGAGCTACAGGCGCATGACCAATAATACGAGGTATTATGGATAACCTTGCCTTGAAGAATTGGTCGGAGCAGTAGGATTCGAACCTACGACCCCCTGGTCCCAAACCAGGTGCACTACCAGGCTGTGCTATGCTCCGATTCATCTCAGCTTTTGTATCGAACATCTCGTTCGGTACGGTGTGCATTCTAGGCGTGACGCTTGATAACGTCAACACCTATATTTAAAAAAAATAAAAAAATCACGTCAAATGTATATTAATCAAGCGTTTCAGGCATTTTTTATACAAATTTTAACGTTTTAGCGATGCACTGAAATCCAACATGCGATCTAAAGGTAATTTCGCACGCTCAGCAAGTACCGGGTCTACAAATATTTCCTGATCGCCACGCTGTAATACCTCTAAAATACCATCCAGCTCATTCATTGCCATCCATGGACAGTGTGCACAAGAACGACAGGTTGCACCCTCTCCGGCTGTTGGTGCTTCAACCAAAATTTTGTTGGGCACCGCTTGTTGCATTTTGTAGAAAATACCCCGATCAGTTGCCACAATCAGTCGTTCATTGGGTAAGGTTTGCGCAGCTTTGATTAGCTGTGAAGTACTTCCAACAGCATCAGCAACATCCACCACCGACTCAGGTGACTCAGGATGTACCAGCACCGCAGCATCAGGATAAAGCGCCTTCATTTGCGCAATGCCACGTGCACGGAATTCTTCATGCACAATACAAGCACCATCCCAAAGCAACATGTCTGCGCCTGTTTTCTTTTGGATATAACGACCTAAATGCTGATCGGGCGCCCAAATAATCTTTTCACCTAAACTGTCTAGATGCTCAATAATTTCGACCGCACAACTTGAGGTCACCACCCAATCAGCACGGGCTTTAACGGCTGCTGAAGTGTTGGCATAGACCACTACTGTATGGTCTGGATGGGCATCACAAAACTGACTAAATTCTTCAACAGGACAACCCAAATCTAAAGAACATGTGGCCTCTAAAGTGGGCATCAGAATGGTTTTATTCGGTGATAAAATTTTTGATGTTTCCCCCATAAATTTAACGCCCGCCACCACCAAGGTCGATGCTGGATGATCACGACCAAAGCGGGCCATTTCCAATGAATCAGAAACACATCCGCCACTTAACTCGGCCAATTCCTGCACTTCAGGATCGCAATAGTAGTGCGCTACCAATACCGCATTGCGCTTTTTCAACTCGTCCAAGATTAAAGCAAATTTTTCTTGCTTCACTTCTTCACTGAGCTTTGAGTCTTTGGTTTCACCCAAACGGTCCAAATGCGCCTGCACAATTGATTTTGCGTCATTGGCAATTAAATTGGTCGCATTGTTCATCATTCATTCATCCCTTCATGCTTGTCGGCAAGCAAGTCCCGCACTTAATTTATTGGCCAAATGGCTTCTCGGCTTTTGACCAATCATTCAAAAGTTCTTATGCTAAAAAAGCCTCCAAAGGAGGCTTTTTTACACTTGTGAAGATTAAGAGCGATAATCCGCATTAATCTTCACATAGTCATAAGATAAGTCACAGGTATACACTGTGTCTTTCGCTGCCCCGCGTCCTAGATCTACACGAATGGTCATTTCAGCTTGTGACATTACACGAGCACCTTCTGCTTCAGTGTAGTCGGCAGCTGCGCCACCATCCTTACAGATTTGCACATCATCTAACCAAACTTGGATTTTTTCAACATCTAAATTTTTAACCCCAGCATAACCAATCGCTGCCAAGATACGTCCCCAGTTCGGATCTGACGCAAAAATCGCAGTTTTAACCAAAGGTGAATGCGCAATACTATAAGCAATATCACAGCATTCTTGCGTGTCATACCCACCTTCAACAGCAACCGTAATAAACTTGGTTGCACCTTCACCATCACGCACAATCAGTTGTGCAAGACGTTTCATCATACGCGTGAGTACATCTAGCACTACGGTATAGCGTGCATCTTGGGTTGAGCTAATTTCAGCACCACCCGCTTGACCCGTAGCCGCAAAGATACAGGAGTCATTGGTTGAAGTATCACCGTCAATGGTAATTCGGTTGAACGAAACATTAACCGTTTCGCTCAACAGTTGCTGAACCAACTCACGGCTGATAGGTGCATCGGTTGCAACATAGCCCAACATCGTTGCCATGTTGGGACGAATCATGCCTGCACCCTTAGAAATACCCGTCATGGTATACGTGATGCCATCCAATTCGAATTGCTCAGATGCGCCTTTCGGTGTGGTGTCTGTGGTCATAATCCCAGTAGCAGCATCACCCCAAGCATCAGCACGCAAACTATTTAATGCAGGCTGTAATCCATTTAACAAACGCTCCAACGGCAATTGTTCACCAATCACCCCTGTTGAAAACGGTAACACTTCCGTTGCTTGCACACTGGTAAGCTCAGCCAATTTTGCACAAGTACGCTCAGCATTCAGCATGCCTGTTTTGCCTGTACCTGCATTGGCATTACCAGTGTTAATAATGAGGTAGCGCGGATTCGCCACTTGTAAGTGCGCTTTTGACACATGCACGGGCGCTGCACAGAATGCATTTTGAGTGAAAACACCCGCAACATTCGTTCCTTCAGCAAATTCGAAAATGACAAGATCACGTCGGTTCTGATAGCGCACATAAACTTCAGCCGTTCCGATTCTTACCCCTTTCACCACGTGCATTTGTGGCATTGATACGTCACCTACTGGCATTTTAAACGTCCAATTCATTTGTTAGAAAAAACACAGCTTATTAGAATTTTCAGAAAAAATCGAGCAGAAGACTTTGTTTGCTTTAACTTTTCAATGCACACTCATTTTTGACATAAAAAAACCAATCCGAAGATTGGTTTTATGCAGTAGCATTTGATTAATTTGAAGCAAGCTGTGCTGAGCTAGACAAAAGCGCTTGTTTAGCATTTTCTTGACTTACAGGAGAAAGCGCTGGGTTTGAAGCCACAATACGGTTCACCGTTGCTGCATTTACAGGAGCAATAGCAGCCGTTTGCAGAACCACTGGGCGTTGATTTGGATTGGCAAAGGTATAACGAATCCCTGTACGCGGACTTTGTACCGTAATATTGCCATTGGCTTGTGCCGCAGGTGCTGTGGTTGCACCGCGTGCTTGTTGAACTTTAGCTGCGGTAGTGGTATCTGCAAATGCAAAAGTTGGAAGCGCTAAAGCTACAATCATGATTGGTTTTAATACTTTTTTCATTGTCTTTCCACTTTAGAGGTTTAGATGATGAGCAACTAAATAGCATTTAATGCCTAACACTGCAAATGCTATTCACATTATGCAACGCTTTAGCTGTAATCAGAATCGTATTTGGATTGATCTTAACGTCAATTTTTCAGTCATACCAATAAAAAGCAGAACTGAAGTTCTGCTTTTTCACTCGTTCACAGTTTAGATTTTACCGTGACACTGTTTGTATTTTAAGCCTGAACCACATGGGCAAGGCGCGTTACGACTCGCAGGTGCCGCAAACTCTTCTACAGGCTCGTACTGTGCATCTACTTCTGCGAATTGGCTTTGATCATCGGCCAACAAACCATCAAAGTCTGCATGCGACAAGTTCAATTGCATCGCTTCAGCTTGAGCTTGCTTTTGAGCTTCCATTTCAGCCAGCTCTTCAGCCGTTGGTACATGTACGCGAGATAAGTCAGTCACAACATCTGATTTAATAATCGCCAACATATTTACAAATAAGTTATACGCTTCTTTTTTGTATTCTTGCTCAGGATTTTTCTGTGCATAACCACGTAAGTGAATGCCTTGACGTAAATAATCCATCGCTGCCAAGTGATCTTTCCAGTGGCGATCCAACGAGTTCAACATGAAGTGACGCTCCAGCATAACTGCTGTTTCATCGCCCATTTGCTCACGGCGGCTACGGTAGCGCTGTACCACTTCATCAGTAATACGCTCAACCAAAGACTCTTCATCTAAACGACGGTCATCTTCCAACCATTGGTTGATTGGCAAATCAATCGCAAGGTCTTCACGTAACGCTTTTTCAAGCCCATCAATATCCCATTGGTCATGAATTGACTCAGGTGGGATATAGTTAGAAATCACGCCTTTCATCACATCACGTTGCATCTCTTCGATGTAATCTTGTAATGTGCTTTCAGCCAAAACTTCATCACGTTGCGAGTAAATAATTTTACGCTGTTCGTTGTTGACGTCATCGTATTTCAATAAGTTCTTACGAATATCGAAGTTACGTGCTTCAACTTTACGCTGCGCATTTTCAATCGAACGTGACACCATTTTATGCTCAATGGCTTCGTCTTCTTGTAAGCCCATCGCACGCATCATGCCCACAACACGATCACCTGCAAAGATACGCATTAAGTCATCTTCAAGTGACAAGTAGAAACGTGACACACCAGGGTCACCCTGACGACCTGCACGACCACGAAGCTGGTTATCAATACGACGTGATTCGTGACGCTCAGAACCAATGATGTGTAAGCCACCAGAACTTAATACCATTTCATGGTTTTGTTCCCATTCGGCTTTTAAACGCGCTTCATCTTCATGGGTTGGGTTTTCAATTTTTGCCAGTAAAGCTTTCCAGTTACCACCGAGCAGAATGTCTGTACCACGACCAGCCATGTTGGTTGCAATGGTTACTGCTCGCGGTGCACCCGCTTGCGCAATAATATCCGCTTCACGTTCGTGTTGTTTCGCGTTCAACACTTCATGCTGAATACCAGCATCACGCAATTTATCCGAGAGAATCTCAGAGGCTTCAATGGTTGCTGTACCAATTAAAATTGGTGCTACACCAGACTCATGCACGCGTTGAATTTCTTGAATAATCGCGTTGTATTTACCATTACGATTTAAATAAATTAAATCGTTTTGATCAAGACGAACCATTGGACGGTGTGTCGGAATGATGACTACATCTAGACCATAAATTTCTTTCATTTCCGCAGCTTCAGTATCGGCAGTACCGGTCATACCCGAAAGCTTTTTGTATAGGCGGAAATAGTTCTGGAAGGTTGTAGTTGCGAGCGTTTGGTTTTCTGGCTGGATTTCTAAGCCTTCTTTTGCTTCAACTGCTTGGTGTAAACCTTCTGACCAGCGACGACCTGGCATGGTACGCCCTGTGTTTTCATCGACAATAATCACTTCACCATCATTGATGATGTAATGCACATTGCGTTGATACAAGTAATGCGCACGAATGGCAGCAGTAACATGATGAACTAGATTTAGGTTGGTCGATGAATACAGGCTTTCACCTTCAGCCAACAAGCCCATTTCAATCAGTTCATTTTCAACCGTTTCGAAACCAATTTCTGTCATTTCAACAGAACGTTGTTTTTCATCAATCCAGAAATGACCACCATCCGCCACTTTTTCTTCTTTCTGTGCATGCAGCTTGGGCGGAATACTGTTGATTGCGGCATACAACTGTGAAGAATCATCACTTTGCCCTGAAATAATCAAAGGCGTACGCGCTTCATCAATTAAGATCGAATCGACTTCATCGATGATGGCATAGATCAAACCACGTTGTTTTTTCTCAGCAAGCGAGAACACCATGTTGTCACGTAGATAGTCAAAGCCAAATTCGTTGTTGGTACCGTAGGTAATATCGGCACGATAGGCTTCAGCTTTCTCTGTTGGATCTTGCATGGAATAGATAATCCCGATGCTTAAACCCAAGAATTCAAAGAGCGGACGGTTTAATTCTGCATCACGCTGTGCCAAGTAGTCATTCACGGTAATGACGTGAACACCTTGAGCACTAATCGCGTTTAAATAACACGCCAAGGTACCCATCAGGGTTTTACCTTCACCTGTACGCATCTCTGCAATTTTACCTTCGTGTAAGGTAATACCACCGATCAACTGTACATCGTAATGACGCATGCCCATTACACGCTTAGCTGCTTCACGGCAGACGGCAAATGCTTCCGGGAGTAATTTATCGAGGCTTTCGCCCTTGTTATAACGTTGTTTAAATTCTTCAGTTTTTGCAGATAAGTCTGCATCGCCAAGAGCGGATATCGTCGGCTCGAGCGCATTAATCTTGTCTACGATTTTACGCATGCGTTTGAGTTCGCGCTCATTTTTGGTACCGAAGATTCCTCCGATCAGACTTGCCAACATGAATAGACTCTCTAAATCTTGCTTGTCAAATGAATATGTTTTCTTAGTCGTTATTATGGTGCTAGAAATTTGAAGTACAAGGGCTTTACACAAAACCATTTAAAAAATCTATTCATTGTTTCTAGCCCGTCGAATCTAAGGCAAACTAATGTAACAAATTTTAAACAGCCGACATAGAGATTTCATCCGAACTCATCAGGATTCACGGTCTTTTTTAAAGTAGCGACTTTAATTGTTTGCAGTTGTTCAAGGTTTTGCTTTCAAGTGCATGATTTTGCCGCAGCGAGGCTTTCACCCCGTTGTTGGACTGATTTGGATTCATGCTCTGTAAGAAACCCAAGAGTTGTTCATCATTGACTCGCATTGCGGTAAGAATTGGAACAAGCTGTACACAAGCAACTTGATAAATATTATTCGCATTCTGACCTTGAGCTAACTCTCGCTCGAGAGCCTGTGAAAGGTTAGCTTTACGCTGTTTGAGGCTTTTTTGAGATGCTAGATATTGATCTGTAATTTGTTGTGGCGTTTGACTAGCAGTACTGACTTGGGCTTGTTTCAATTGCCCACCATTCTGCGCATGGGTTACTTCCAGTCCCCATAACACTAAAGTCAGGGCTATCCCTATTTTTTTCATTGTTCTAATACTCAAGTTTTTTATACTTTGTGGAATTACGTTAAAAAACAACTATAAATCAATCATGAAAAGAATTATAGCCAATCATAAACCGATCGTATGTGCGATCAATCCTATATAGTTACACACTTTAGAGCAGAAATAATTTCGTTTAAATACCGTTACCAAATATGCAAATAAGCGGTCTCTAGAGCAACAATGAGGTCATCTTTGGCATACCCAAATACATAACAGCTATCCGACCTATTATGAATATTTTGTATAAATAAATAATAAAACACTATTTTTCATGCATAAGAAATTGCGCCATAGTGATGTTCATTCCATAGACATAAAGATAATTTGAGGTTCAACATGAGTTTACGTTTAGGCGATATCGCACCCAATTTCCAACAGGCTTCGAGCGAAGGCGAAATCGATTTTTATCAATTTTTAGGCGATAGCTGGGGGGTACTTTTTTCACATCCTGCTGACTACACACCAGTATGTACGACCGAGCTTGGCTTTACTGCAAAACTCAAAGATGAATTTGAAAAACGTGGAGTAAAAGCCATTGCCCTCTCGGTCGATGATGTCGAATCGCATCAGGGTTGGATTAAAGACATCAATGAAACCCAAAATACCACGGTGAACTTCCCGATCATTGCCGACCAAGACCGTAAAGTGTCTGAGTTATATGGTTTTATCCATCCCAATGCCAGTGAAACATTAACGGTTCGCTCTTTAGTGATTATCGATCCAAACAAAAAAGTCCGTTTGATTATCACTTATCCTGCATCAACAGGTCGTAATTTCCATGAAATCTTACGCGTGATTGACTCACTGCAACTGACCGATCACCACAAAGTTGCAACTCCTGCGAACTGGCAACAAGGCGAAGATGTGGTGATTGTGCCGTCACTCAAAGATGAAGCTGAAATCGCACAGCGCTTTCCGAAAGGTTATAAAGCAGTTACCCCGTATTTACGCCTGACTCCACAGCCTGAGCAAAGATAAAATATTCTGCTGTGGCAGCAGACAAGTGAAGCCCGAGGTTTTGACCGAGCAGCTCCATTGAAAACAAAAATTGGGTACCGAACTCCAAGCAATCTAAAAGAGGAACCTAAACAATAAAAATACGCTCTGAGTCACCTTGTATGATCGTTTCAAACTCCAATGACGAGCCGGGTTTGAACTTTTGAAAGCCTGTCAATCGACAGGCTTTTTTCCGCTTAAAGCAGATACACATGACTCTTTAACAAAATCAAACTGTTAAAACTCACATCTTCCGCTATAACAGTCAAAACAATACGATAAAAATGACTTTATGATTTATAACATTCACCATTTACATTGTGGCACCATGTGTCCAGTGTGTGCCCCACTCTTTGGTCAAAAAGGTTTTCAAGCCAAGGTTGTGTGCCATTGTCTTTTGGTTGAAACAGATCAAGGGCTGGTGCTGATTGATACGGGCTTAGGCATACAAGACTATCTACACACCAAGCAGCGCTTGGGGCAGTTGGTGGCTCGAATTGGAAAAATTGAACAAAACTTAAAATTAACCGCCATTGCACAAATCCAAAAACTTGGCTTTAGCCCAAAGGATGTCAAACACATTTTGGTTTCACATCTGGATTTTGACCATGCAGGGGGTATTTCCGACTTTCCCAATGCAACAGTACATATCCTGTCTAACGAATATAATGCGGCACAAAACCTGAAGTCATTTAAAAATAAAGCCCGTTATAAAACACAACAATTTCAGCAGCATCGCCATTGGCACTTTATTGAGCCAATTCACGGTGACGCATGGTTTAATTTGACTCAAGTGCAAGGATTTGACTTATTTCATAATGAGATTCTTTTGATTCCGCTATTTGGGCATACTGAAGGTCACTGTGGCATTGCCATTAAAACCCAGCAGGGTTGGAAACTCTTCTGCGGGGATGCCTACTACTCCCACCTTGAACTCAACCCTCAAAATAAACTTCGCAGCTTAAATGCCTTGGAAGTATTTTTTGCCGAAGATAATGCGCAACGTTTAAGCAACCTGCATAAAATTCAACAATTGGCGCAGTCGGAACCACGTATCGAAATCTTTTGCGCACATGATCCTGTTGAACTTTCACACCATCAGAGCCTGATTCTATGACCAAATATCTTGTTATGCTTTCTCTGTGTCTCAGTGTTTCTGGCTGTATGACTACGCCTGCGCTGCCCGATGCAGAGCGTCCACAACACTGGGGACAGTCCATCCAACCTGCGCATAATTTCTATCAAATCAGTGAAACCGTTTTTCGTAGTGAGCAACCCGATCAAGATTTAGTTCAGAGTTTAAAAGCACAGAAAATTGATGTGATTATTAACTTACGCTCACGCAATCAAGACCTGAAAAAACTGTCCAACCAAGGGTTTAAACTGGTGCATATCCCGATTCATACATGGGCGATTGACCGAGAAGATTTGTTAAAGGTGATGCAACAAATTCAACATGCAGAGCAAAACCAGCAAAAAGTTTTATTGCATTGCTACCATGGCTCAGACCGTACTGGTGCCAGTGTGGCCATGTATCGCATTATTTTCCAAAACTGGTCTACCGCTGATGCCTTGGCTGAGATGAAATATGGGGGTTATGGTTTTCATCCAATTTGGCAAAATATCGAACCGTTATTTAGCCCTGCAAATATAAAATGGATTCAACAGCAACTGTTGAATCCATCATAGTGAAGGCAAATGGGTTAACCCGATCTTAACGTTTGTCGAGTGGCACCCAGTCAATCACCCATGCGGACTTCATACCGAGGCTCGCATCTGAAGTAATCTTTTTGCGGGCTGCATCAGCAGTATCACGGTCTTTAGATGGCCCCACCATAATCCGTACGCCTTTAGAGGTTGGACTTTTAGTGACCTTATAGCCCTTAGCACGAAGTTTCGCCGCCAGTGCATCCGCATTGGCTTCATTGGCAGCCAATGCCACCTGTACCATCCACTGCTTATCGCCATGTTCAAGCAAATCACGCGCTTTCTCAGCTTCCGCCTTTTTCTTGGCTTCATCAGCTTTACGCTTTTCATCTGCCTTACGTTTGTCTTCCGCTTTTTTCTCAGCTTCTGCTTTACGTTCGGCTTCTTTTTTCGCTTCAGCCTTACGCTCGTCTTCTGCTTTACGTTTAGCCTCAGCTTCTCGCTTAGCTTTATCTTCAAGCGCTTGCTTTTCTGCTAAGGCTTTTTGCTCAGCCAGTTTTTTTGTAGCCGCTGCTTTTTCAGCTTCAGTACGCGCTTGCAGCTTTTGCTGTTCCAACTTCTTTACTTCAGCCGCTTTGTCCGCAGCAATTCGCTGTTGCTTGGCTTTTTCATCTTCAACCAATTCTGGTGGAATGTTGTCCGAGCTTTGCTGTGCAGCATTACGGTGCGCATTCAACGCGGCATATTCTTCCGCTGCTTTACGTGCAGCATCTGCTTCGGCTTGCTGTTGCATTGCTAAAAATTCGGCCGCACGAGCTTCTTGTTCAGCAACCGATTTTTCACGTGCTACACGTTGTTGTTCCAGTAAACGCTTTTCTGTTTCAACATCAACCGTTAACGGCTGAAGTTGAACCAACTCACCTTCGGCATTACGTTGCACATTTTGTGTCACAAGCTCTGGTGTTTTAATATTATTTTGATGTATTTCTTCTTTGCCTTTAAGCAGTAATGCCGCCAAAAGGACACCACCACCTAATAAAACAACGCCACCCATCCAACGTTGTTTGCTATTCATTGACATTCTTCCAAATACTCCCATACCGCTTCTAAGGTATGAAATGAACCACATACCAAAATCAGCTGATTATTCTTTGTTTCGTCGAGCGCTGATTTAAAAGCCAATTTCACACTGTCAAAGTGCTGCACATGTTGCCCTTGTAGCGCTTGATCCAATTGTTCAATTGGAGCTGCACGCAGGACAGTTAATGCCGCAATTTTCCACATTTGTATGGAATCTTTCAATAACTCTGTGACAGATTTCACATCTTTATCTGCCAACATCGAGAAAACACTGACTACTTCAGTGTACTGTTTATTGTATTTTAGGAAATTTCGCAATTGATTTAATAAAAAAGCAACACCATGCGGGTTATGCCCTGCATCAAAAATTACCGTTTTGTTCTGTATTTGGCGAATTTCAAAACGACCTTGCAATTTTGCATTTTGAATTCCTTCAGAAATAGCTGTTTGAGTAACCGTTAAACCACTCAATAAAACAGCAGCAACGGCTGTTGAAATATTTTCAACCGCGAGTGAACCCTGCGGTAATTTTAATGTTGTACCAGAGGATGCAAACATCCACGACCGATCATGTTCACTACGTTGATAAAAATAGTCACGATTCACTGCATATAATGTGGCAGCACAAGCATCCACTTTATCAAGAATCGCTTGAGGAATGTGTTGTAAACCGCCAAACACCACAGGAATATTGGGACGGATAATACCTGCCTTTTCAAAGGCAATCTTTTCAATGGTATCGCCCAACCAGTCAGTATGGTCTAAACCAATATTAGTAATCACCGCAACATCTGGCTCAATCACGTTGACCACATCTAAACGACCACCGAGCCCTACTTCAAGGACCCAAACATCACAGGCTTGGTCTTTAAAAATAACAAAAGCCGCGAGTGTGGTCGCCTCAAAAAACGAGAGGCTTAAATCACAATCACGGCGCGCTTGATCCACTTGCACAAAAGCATCAACCAAACTTTGGTCATCGACCTCTATACCACGCAATTTAACCCGTTCATTAAAACGGTAAATATGTGGTGACTGATACAATCCCACCTTATAGCCTTGCGCATTTAAAATGGCAGCCAGTGTGGTGGTGGTCGAACCTTTTCCATTGGTTCCCGCTACGGTTAAAACTTTGGCATCGGGACGCGTTACACCGAGCTTTTCAGCTACAGGAATTACGCGTTCCAATCCTAAATCAATCCCCGTAACGTGAACATGGCCCCAATAATCGAGCCATGTTTCTAAAGAGTCTGTTGCAAGTGGTGCTGTGTTCAAGACAAATTCATCAGTTTCGCGACAATACGATAAACTGTATCACGTAATGCGTGACGGTGAACAATTTGATCGATTACACCATGATCAAGCAAGTATTCAGCGCGCTGGAACGGCTCTTCTAGCTTTTCACGTACCGTTTGTTCGATCACGCGTTTACCTGCAAAACCAATCATCGCTTTCGGCTCTGCAATATGTACATCACCGAGCATCGCTAAAGATGCCGTTACACCGCCGTAAACAGGATGGGTCAACACCACCAAATAAGGCAGACCTGCATCTTTCATTTTTTGAATGGCCGCTGAAGTACGCGCCATTTGCATCAAAGACAACATGCCTTCTTGCATACGCGCACCGCCTGAAGCAGCAAAGCAAATCAAAGGTTGCTTGTCCGCAATGGCTTTTTCAGCCGCTTGCACAAAACGGTCACCAACAACCGTACCCATTGAACCACCCATGAAGTCGAATTCAAAGGCACAGGCAATCAAAGGAATACCTTTGAGTAAACCTTGCATCACCACCAAGGCTTCAGTTTCACCGGTTTTGGTCTGTGCTTCAGTCATACGCGCTGGATATGGCTTTGAGTCGACAAATTTCAACGGATCTTTGGCTTTAAATTCTTGCCCCAATTCTGTTTGCACTTGGTCAAAGAACCAATTCAAACGATCACGGGCTTTCATACGCAAATGTTCATCACACTGAGGGCAAACATAAGCGTTAAATGACATTGCAGTACGTGTAACAAGTGCATGGCACTCAGGGCATTCAATCGTTGGTTCTGTAAACGTCGCCTTGAGTGAGGTTTGCTCATCAGGTACTTGAATACCGGGTACACCACGTTCAGTCCATGGCGTCGATGGACTTAGGATTTTCCCTGATTTAACATCTTGACTCATACTAACTCATCGAGCGCTGCTCGAAGCTCCTTGACTTTATTAACCGTTTCAACCACGGCTTGTTCTGGTGCTAAGTTTGCAAATTGCTTAACAAAAGCACTACCAACAATCACAGCATCAGCCACTCCGCCCATTGCTTTGGCAGATGTCGCATCACTGATCCCAAAACCAACACCGACAGGAATATCTGTTTCTGCTTTAATTTTCGCAATTCGGTTTGCAGCTTCAGCAACGTCTAAAGTTGCTGCACCTGTGACCCCTTTTAAAGACACGTAATAGATGAAACCACTCGCCTGTTTCACCACATGTTTAATGCGTTCGTCCGTTGAGGTTGGCGCTAGTAAAAAGATTTGATCCATATCAAATTGCTTCAATACAACATCAAGCTCTGCTGCTTCTTCTGGCGGTAAGTCCACCAGTAGAATGCCATCGACACCACATGCATGCGCAGTCGATACAAACTTTTCATAACCAATGACTTCAACTGGATTCAGATAACCCATCAATACGACTGGGGTCTCTTGATCCTTTTGACGGAACTCTTTGACCATATTCAAAGCATCTAAGGTATTGGTGCCACCTGCCAATGCGCGTTCTGCAGCAAGGGCAATCACAGGACCATCTGCCATAGGGTCTGAAAATGGAAGACCGAGTTCAATCACATCGACACCCGCCTCGACCATCTGATGTAACAAAGGAACCGTTACCTGTGGATGAGGGTCACCAGCCATAACATAAGAAACCAAAGCTTTACGCTGTTGAGATTTAAGCTGTCCAAAACGAGTGGCTAAACGTGACATAGGGTTGTGCTTTCCTTAACTTGTTTAAAATTAAAACTACTGAGGAGTTGGCTTTGTAAAAATACAAGACGCTGCATTGTAACGCTATTTTTTACTCATTGAATAGAGCACATCGCGTTCACGTTCCAATTCATTTTTCGTCAAATATTTTCAGAACAACCGTAAAGCACCATTTACTGATATTTCGGTTTTTTTCTCAATGATCAAAGATGCCTAATTTTAGGAAATACCCAAATGTCTAAGTTTTAGATAAACTTATTTTTATTTAGAAAAAAATGATAAAAATAGGCGGTTTAGCTTTTACATTTAAAGTTTTATGAAATAGCAAAACCTGCATTATACTACGCACATTCTTTCATTTCCCTATCTCCTATGACCACCGATAACTCAGGTTTAGTGCAAGCACGTGCGCTTGCGCTGTTACCGCTTATTGTTTTTTTAGCCATTTTCTTAGGCAGTGGTATTTACCATTCTGTGATTGGAACCGAGTTTGCGTTCTATCAAATGAAAGCGCCTGTTGCGGCCATTCCTGCCATTATTTTGGCGGTATTGATTTATCGCGGTGAGCTGAATCAAGGCATCGAAACCTTTTTGCGCGGCGCAAGTCACCCGAACCTCATCTTGATGTTCATGGTGTTCATGCTGGCAGGTGCATTTGCCAGTACCACCAGCGCCATTGGTAGTGTAGATGCCACGGTACAAATGGGCTTGTCTGCGATTCCACCCGCCTTTGTGCTGCCCATGCTATTTATTATTTCAGCGTTCATTGCAACAGCAATGGGCACCTCGATGGGCACCATTGCGGCCTGTGCACCGATTGCCTTTGGTTTCTCTCAAGCCACCGATATTGCTGCTGTCTATGCCATAGGTGCGGTCGTGGGCGGTGCGATGTTTGGTGATAACCTGTCGATGATTTCGGATACCACCATTGCAGCCACCACCAGTCAAAAAGTTCAACTTCGAGACAAGTTTCGCGTCAATGTCTGGATTGCAGTACCTGCGGCTTTAATCACAATCGCGATTTATGTCTTTAGTATTCACCAAACCGAAACCATTCAGTCGAAAGACTTTAATCCTTGGCTAGTATTGCCCTATGTGGTGGTATTTTTCCTCGCCTTCAGTCGTTTACACGTGCTTGCGGTACTTACAGTCGGTGTGGTGCTCTCTGGGGTGATGGGACTGATTGCACAGCCAGAATTTACCGTCATTCAATTCAACACAGCTATCTACGATGGTTTTGTTGGTATGTTTGAAGTCGCTTTACTGTCGATGTTCTTGGGCGGTCTTTCGACCATTATGCAAAAAGAAGGTGGTCTCGACTGGCTTATTCAACGCATTTACAGCCTAACCCGTTTATTTAAAGTTGGTCGTGAGCGCGCAGGTGAAATCGGATTAAGCTTTTTGGTGGTTTTCTCCAACATTTTTGTGGCCAACAACACTGTAGCGATTATTTTATCGGGCGATATGGCGCGTGAAGTCGCGAAAGAATATGGCGTAGACCCAAAACGTGCAGCCGCTTTACTCGACATCTTTTCATGTGTTGTACAAGGGCTTATTCCCTATGGTGCACAGCTTCTATTGGCCTGCTCAATTGCAAAGCTTTCGCCAGTTGAACTCATCGGCAGCATTTACTACTGTTGGATACTGGCAATCTTTGCCATCCTTGCGATTGCATTCCGTTTTCCACGACTGAAATCAGTCTGATCATTGCATACATTTTAGCGCCTCCCCGAAGGCGCTTTTTTTATGCCTGCTGTTATTTCAGTTGTCGTTTCAACTGCAATAATGTCTGACCACTATGCTGTTTATAGGCACGCGCTAAAGCCGACTGTCCCGAATAGCCGAGTTGTAAGGCGATTTCAGTCAAACTCAAACCTTGTTGTAATAAATATTCACATCGCTTCATGCGCTCTGACTCAAGTACTCGCTTAAATGAACTATCCCAGTCTTGCAACTGGCGTTGTAAGGTTCGCGTCGACAAGTGTAATTCATTGGCAATCAGTTCGATTTTAGGGGCTTCCGCATACGCTTTAAGATAATCAGCCACGGCGCTATGAATCTGTTGTAATACGCTTTCATAACGAGGCTTGAGGGCAATTGCAACCTCTGCTTGTTTCAGTAAAAGCTGCGTTAAAGAAGGATCAGCAAAGCCCGATTTTAAAATCAAACTGTCCGCACTCATCACATAGGCATAGCAGGCTTGATTAAAGCTCACTTCACAGCTATAAAATTTTTGATAATGATACTGTGCCATCTGGGCTGGATGCGCCATTTGGATTTTTAAGAACTGTAATTGATCGGGAAAAATTTTCTTGGCCAAATGAACAATAGATGCCATGGTTATTTCATTCAGTGAAGCATATTTCTCATTGAGAAAAGGCCAAGTCAGCCAAATTTCATTGCCCCTTTGTTGCATCTGCATGGGACTAACTTCTGCCCCATCAATCACCAAACGACTAAAACGCATCACATAACTCAGTGCTTCAGCCACGCTATTACTGCGTGTGGCCATATAGCCCAAAACACCAAAATGCTCAGGTTGAATAAATTTTGCCATCTCCATAATCAACTGAGGGCAATCCAGCTGCTCTCGCGTCAGTTGTAAAATCGTTTGAAAGAATGAAAATGGCGATTGGGTATCGATTGGCAGTTGTAATACATGCTCCAGTTCATACTGATATTGCTCTAAAAAACCGAGTTGATGAAAATCAATTCCTTGCTCTATGAGGTACATGTTCCAGAGCTGAAAATAACCATTGGGGATTTGTAATTCTTGCATGACGGCCAACCCGCTATTTGACATGCGATATTTTCATATTGGCGTAAAATGTATAAAAAATGGCAATATCTGTCAAAACAAACTGCATTTTCTCCGACATACTGCAATCATCCAAGGCAAATGAAGTAAAACAAAATGAATGCCATTGTTACAGCCCCTATTGAACCAATTGTGCGAACTCAACTCAATTTTAAGCTTGATGAAGTGCCCCGTTTTTGGTTTGGTGGCGACCCATTTCGGACGCGTATGTTTGATGCACTCAGCCTCACTTTCCCCGATGGAGAACGCTATTTTATTCAAAGCGTGCGTTTGTTTCGGGACCAAATTACAGACCCAAGCTTAGCTGCACGTGTCACCGATTTTATTAAGCAGGAAGCACAGCATGGCATTGCCCATGACAAAATGAATCAGGTCATGCGAGAACAAGGCATGCCAGTCGATCAGTTTATTCAGCGTTTAAATAAAATCTTTAAGTTCGAATTAAGCAAACGCTCGCCTCAATACAACATTGCCATGACTGCGGCGGCAGAACATTTAACCGCACTGATGGCCGAGACTTTTTATAGCCATAAAGCCACGTTGGCTGAGGCTCACCCCTATGTGCGTGCTTTATTTGCATGGCATGCCATTGAAGAAATGGAACACCGTGATGTCGCGTTTGATGTGATGAAACAAGTCGGACATGTACCCGAAACAACGCGTCTATTTGCATTGGCCTTTACCACGGTGATGATGTTTGGTTTCACCACTTATCGTGCAGATGTCATGCTCAAGCATGATGGCTTTAGCCGTATTCAGCGCTTGCAAATGATGCGTAAAGGGCTGCCTTGGTTCTTTGGGGAAAAAGGGATACTGTCTCGGATGCGTGGTCAATATCTCGATTGGTTTAAGAAAGACTTTCATCCCAATCAACATCCTGTGATTGCTCAGTATAAAGTTTGGATCGACACCCTAGCAGAAAGTCATGATCCGATTTTAGCGGGTGAAGCTTTTTGGCAAGCTGGGAAATAATTCAGTAAGCGCAACAAATATACACTTTGGATGAGTTTAGGTATCATACGCCATCTTAAAACATGGGTATATGAAGTTGAATTTGTATGTCCGATTACATCCGAAGTTAAAAATGTCGTTTAAATTCAAACTCCGCGTTCTTGGTTATTTGATCATGGTCAATGCAGTGATCTCGATGCTTATTGCTTGCAGATATTTCCTGTATTTATCTGAGTTTCCAACAGATTTATTGGGATTCAGTTTCTTATTTACTGGAACATTCTCGCACATGACTGTGCTTGCTTCATTGATTGGCTTGATCTTGATTCCGAGCTTATTTCTACCCAATACGCTACGTCATATTACGCAAGCAAGTATTGCTAGCTTGGCACTCATTGCACTGATCATAGATACCTTTGTTTACGCACAGTACCGTTTCCATATCAATACCGTCATGCTGGAACTGGTGATGTCAGGTCAGGTTGTGAGTTTCTCAATCTCAACATGGCTGATGGTCATTGCTGCGATTGCCTGTATTTTTGCAGCACAATTTTACTTGATCCGATTCTTAGAGAAAAAATTACCCACTTTTTCATGGAGCATTGGTAAAAAGTTTACAGGCTTAGTGTTTGTTGCTTTACTTTTAAGTAATGGTATTCACGTTTGGGCTGCAGCACATGTGTATCAACCTGTAACCATGACACAACGCTATTTACCGATGTTTTATCCGATGACCTCGAATAAAACCATGAAAAAGTACGGCTGGATTGATGAAGAAGCCTTAGAAAAACAAAAGGCTATGTCTTTAGAACGTAAAAGTGACCTGAATTATCCGCTGACGCCGATTGTTGGAGAAGCTCCAAAGCAACCCACCAATATTATGTTTATCGTGATTGATTCTTGGCGTGCAGACACATTTAATGCAGACAACTCACCAAACTTGTGGAATTATGCGCAGAACGGAAAGATTTTTAATCAACACTATTCAACAGGAAATGCCACACGCACAGGTATTTTTGGGATGTTCTATGGTATTCCTGGTACTTACTGGCATGGCATGATTGTGAACCGCCAAAGTCCAGTATTTATTGACCGTTTGCAAGCACTGAATTATCAACTGGGTTTATTTGCTGCTGCCAAATTAACCAACCCTGAATTCCATGAAACCGCGTTTTCAAAAGTGCCAAATTTACGTATTGGTTCTTCTGGCAAAGTGGCAGGTGGTCTTGATGAAGAATTAACGCAAGATTGGTTAAAATGGTATGAAAAAAGAGATCGAAACAAACCAACCTTTTCATTTTTATTTTATGACTCTCCACACGGATACAGCTTTCCTAAAGACTATCCACACCAGTACAAACCAATGCTGGATGAAGTCAATTATCTCAAGTTAAGTAATGATTCTGATCGTTCATTAATGATGAATCGTTATAAAACTAGTGTGCACTACGTCGACAGCATTGTGAAACAAGTTTTAGATAAACTCAAAGAAACAGGTGATGCAGAGAACACGTTGGTCATCATTACTGGCGACCACGGGCAAGAAGTGAATGATAATCTTCAAAACTTCTGGGGACATAATGGTAACTTTACCGACCCTCAAGTCAAAGTTCCCTTTGCAATCATTGGTCCGAAGATACAAACTGATGCGCTATGGAATAACCACGTTTTAACTAGCCATCAAGATATTGTTCCTACACTCATGAAAAACTATTTGGGTGTAACCACAAAAATTCACGACTATTCAGTGGGTGAAGATTTGTTGGGACCACAAATTCAACGTGATTGGATTTTAACCTCAAGCTATAGTAAATATGGCATTGTTACCCCTAAAAACATCTTAGAAGTGGGGGCTGTTGGGCAGTTCGAAATCTTAGATAAAAAGAATCAGCCAATGTCAGATCAAGAGCCAAACTATGCTCATGTTCAAGCAGCATTGGAGCAAATTAGTCGTTTTAATAAATAAAGGCAAAAGAAAAACCGGCATGATGCCGGTTTTTTATCACAGGTCTTTTACCACTTTGCATAGTGCTGTTCGAGCAATCCATATTCATTTAGCAATACAATCTCTTGATCACCCTGCTGAATCGTACCGCTAATCTTGGCTTGCCATTGACTAAACTGACTGCCCACAAGACGCAAATTTAGGTTTTCAAAACGGCGCCAACCCGTGGTCACAGTTAAATTTAAGCGTTCATCTAACGAGCGAATGCTCCAACGCCCTTCTTCTTCCATTTGGAATAGAACATCACTCACGGTATAGAGCTTTCCATTCATCCACAGACAGTTTTCATTGCCAAAACTTTCATTCACACCAGAGGCTAAGTTCAGACCAATACGCTTACCCTGTGCATCCCAAAAACTACAAGAGAGCCAAAACCAAGCTGTTTCCGGTCGGAGGAAGCCACAGGTGTCATCTAGCGCAGCCAAGGTCCGCTCATTAAACTGAATGATCTGCCCCGCTTTATTGGTAAAAAAACCCTCACACGCTAAGGTGGTCAGTTTATGGGTATAAGTCCAACCATTAATCCCTGTTGGACTACACATACTCAATGGATCAGTGCCTGCGCAGAAAATTCGGGCACTCAGCTTAATCTCACCATACTTGGTGACTTGAACATAGCGCACCCCATTGGCATGCTGAATTTCAATTTGAAACGGTGAATTTGCAAACACACTCTGGTTATACAAAGGCTGTTCATCTAAAACGGTTTTACGCGCCAGAAAATTCACGGCGTTCCATTCAAGTACTTCATTTTTAAGATGATCGTAAATATAAACGAAACCGTGTCCAGCCCAAGCAATATCAGCAATCGCTAAACCAATGGTGTAGTGTTCATGTTGAATGCTACAAAACTTAAATTTCTTATATTTTAGCTTTTTCCGCCAGCCAGTGAGCACTTCACCATATGGGGTTTTATACTGATACTTATTTAAATCAATGGTTTTTGGAAGTTCGCTAAACCGACCATAATGTGGTTGTCCGTTGGACTGAATCAAATCCATTGATGCTTTATCCTTAAGCAAAAGTTAATTAATATCCCTAAGCATATTATGCCTATAATTTTAAAGGTGAAAAGTATTTAGTTTGTTTTTTCATCAAATTGTTCGCTAAACCTACTCTCTTTCGTTTGAAGACACCACTTAAAAATTAAGAATGATCCAAACTTAATTTAACATCAGATATGTATTTTCCCAGATGTTTGCATCAAACTCAGCTTCAACCAAAGCCACATAACGTCCATGTATGCAATCAATCGCAATACAGTCATCGACGTCTAAAACACGATCTGTATGTTGCTTTTTCCACTTTTGATCAAAATGTTGTTTGCCAAGTTGTTTGGCTTCCGCTGCATGTGGAGCAACAACGAGTACATAACGATGCAACTCCCCAAATTCACGTGTGTCATAGCCACCTAAATTTATGAGCCACAATTTTTCATCTGTGACTTGAGGCTGAGCATCACTAAACTGTATTTGGTATTTTTTCCCTCGACTTTCAACACCATTTAGCCTTGCCCAAGCATCTATATGTAAGCCTTTTTGTTCACCAAACCATGCATGTTTAAGTTGCGGGTAACTGTCTTCTAAACTGTCAGCGACAGCAAACACAACATCATGGACTTCGGTATTGGCACGTGCATGACGACCACCTAGCATAACCATAAATAGGTTGGGCATTCTATTTCCTTTAAATTGATGAAGTTACTTTTCTTCTAAATGCTTCAATATCAAAGCTTTCTTTAGCATAAATTGCCGCCCCCTCAATTCCTCTAAAAATAGTAGCGGCATTGATTGAATAAACTGAACAATATTGTAAAAGTTCAGCAGCATATTTTTGGGGTAAAGAAATTTTTAATAATGCTTGTATCTTTTTATCAGCAACCAGCTCATTTAATAATTTAAGCTGTTTAATTCTTTTAGGTTTCTGTTCAAAAGTTAATGCTGTTCCTCTAACCAAGTTTTGACGAACTAAAGTAAAACAACCCAGTTGAGAAGATATATTTTGATTAGCACTTTTAGGAACTTCAATAATTTCAAAGTTTTTTTCAGTACCATTGCTCAGTAAATTTTCCTTTTCGGTATCAAATATCCAAACCGACAATAGATCATCAAATGATGGTTGTTTGATAGCTTGAGAAGCAGCGAAGTAACATGCAACCAACGGACTTTTTGTCCAATCTAAAAACTCTGTCCATACACCATAATGCTGGGCAAAAGCGATTAACTCATACAATTCAGCATGCGGCCATGCCTTAGTTTTAAAGACAACTGCACTATCGAACTCGTTAAAATGATTATCTCTTAAAGCTTTGGAATCGAAAGGAATTTTTGATGAATTTAAATCACAGCCGTTTATAAATTCCTTTAAACGTACCCAATACATAAAACAAAGTCCATCAAATGTGTTTGATAAAATTTGGTCTGCAGGTGAATGTCGGAATAAACTAGGCTCTAATTCCCAATTTGAATCTGCTTGACCGCGATAAATAAATTTACCATTCACACTTTCTAAGTATTGATTGATATTTTTTTTGTCTGGTCTAATGAGTTCAATAAATTCATCCACATTTTCTAAAATGATTTCTTTAAAACCAAATCCCTCCTTAATTTCCATATCCTCTCCATCAATTAATCAACAAAAATAAAGCCCCAAAAGGAGCTTTATTCAATAGTCATTGTGAATTACATCTCAACCATTTCCACGCCATCAATACGTGCCACAGTCATCAAATCTTTATCCCCACGACCAGAAACCGTCGCAATAATAATTTGATCCTTAGACATCGTTGGCGCAAGTTTAGTGACATAAGCCATCGCATGAGAACTTTCCAATGCCGGAATAATCCCTTCAATATGAGTCAAATCACGGAAACCTTGTAAAGCTTCATTGTCATTGATCGGCACATATTCAACACGATGCATATCTTTAAGGAAACTATGCTCAGGGCCTACACCTGGATAATCCAAGCCTGCTGAAATCGAATGCGTTTCAATGATTTGACCTTGTTCATCCGACATCAAATAAGTACGGTTACCGTGTAAAACTCCTACATGACCTGCATTCAATGGTGCAGAGTGTTTACCAGTTTCAATACCATAACCCGCAGCTTCAACACCATACATTTTCACATCAGCATCATTCAAAAATGGATAGAACAAGCCCATTGCATTTGAACCACCACCCACACATGCCACTAAAGCATCAGGTAAACGTCCTGCTTGCTCTTGAATTTGTTTACGAGCTTCACGACCAATAATTGACTGGAAGTCACGAACCAATTGTGGATATGGGTGCGGGCCTGCAACTGTACCAATCACATAGTAAGTTGAGTCAACATTAGTTACCCAGTCACGCATCGCTTCGTTCATAGCATCTTTCAATGTCTTTGAACCGCTTTCTACAGGCACAACTGTTGCACCTAACAAACGCATACGATACACATTCATGGCTTGACGTTTCACGTCTTCAGCACCCATGAACACCACACACTCAAGACCTAAACGCGCTGCGATGGTTGCCGTTGCGACACCGTGCTGACCTGCGCCAGTTTCAGCAATAATGCGTTTTTTACCTGACAGTTTTGCCAATAAAGCCTGACCAATGGTGTTGTTCACTTTATGTGAACCTGTATGATTCAGGTCTTCACGCTTTAAATAAATTTGCGCACCACCCAACTCTTTCGACCATCGCTCAGCATAATATAAAGGACTAGGACGACCTACATAGTAGGCGAGGTCACGGTCGAATTCTGCCAGAAACTGCTCATCATCCTTCATACGGAAATAGAGCTTTTCTAAGTCTTCTAATGCAGCCATTAGAGTTTCTGACACAAAACGTCCGCCATGGATACCAAAATGCCCACGTTCATCTGGGTATTGGGTATAGTCAATCACATTACTTTGCTGATCCACGATGGACTCCTTGCATGAAGTTTTCTATAAGTTGTTGGTCTTTTATACCTTTAGCGGATTCGACGCCTCCGCTGACATCTACAGCATAAGCCCCAGTCGTCTTTATAGCGTCTTCAACATTATCTGGGGTTAAACCGCCAGCTAAAATTAAAGGAATATCCAGTTTGGGGAATTGCGACCAGTCAAAACTATGTCCTGTTCCCCCTTTCAGTTCAGGATGCCATGCATCTAACAATACTGCACTTGCCCCTGCCTGTTGAAAGCGTTGAACTTCTGCCACCACATCCAGTTCAGGTTTCACTTGAATGGCTTTATACCAACGACGTTCCACTTGTGCCGCAATCGCCTGACAGTCTTCTGGTGTTTCATCACCATGAAACTGAATGATATCCAGCGCCACTTGTTTTAACACATCGGCAATGTCATCCGCAGTGGCATTCACAAAAAGCCCAACAGTTTGCACATAGGCAGGCACGTGTTGAATCAATTCTTTAGCTTGATCTGCACTTACATTGCGTGGACTAGGCCTGAAAAATACAAAACCAATCGCATCAGCCCCAGCATTGACCACAGCTTGAATATCTTGGCTACGGGTAATTCCACAAATTTTGGCACGGGTTCGCATAGGTTATGACTCTGGCTCAGCCCTATTTATAGCTGATCTATAAATATCTGGGCGAATCATTGTAATGCAATTTTTTCACCTTGCGTAAAGTTCATCCTGAAAAATCTTTACATCGATTGTTTAATTCGCATACAAACCGTATACTGCGCCCAAATGCAATAAGTCTGAGCATTTATGCTTTAGGGAAGTTGGTGCAAATCCAACACTGCCCCCGCAACGGTAAAACGAAACGTATATCTTTATAAGTATTTGCACTTACATCACTGCACTCGTGTGGGAAGATGGATATACCAATATTGTTCGCAATATTTATATTTAAGTCCGGAGACCTGCTTATTGCGCCATTTAACTCAATCATTCACGGGGGGTGAATGTATGGAGCCAGCATGTCAAATTTATGTCAGCCTACAGCTTTAGTGGGCGCAATCGCTATTGCGATGGGTTTCTCTACGTCTGTATCTGCACAAGACAACACGAATATTGTGAATGCCTCTTTAGAAACATTGGTTGTTACTGCATCACGTTCTGAAGAAAAGATTGAAAATGTTCCTGCACGTATTTCTGTGATTGATGAAAAAACCATTGAACAAAACCCCTTATTAAATATATCTGATGTAATTCAAAGAGATCCATCGATTTATATAAAACAAAGCGGTGGCTTAGGACAAATTTCTGAGATTTCACTTCGCGGCGCCAAATCAGTTCATACTTTGGTTCTTAAAGATGGTGCCCGCTTAAACAGTCAAAATGAACTTGCCCCACTCTATCCTGCATTTTTAGATACAACTGATGTTCAACAAGTTGAAATCTTAAAAGGGCCTGCATCTGTACAATATGGTAGTGATGCGATTGGTGGTGTAGTCCAATTAATTTCAAAAAAACCTGAGAAAACAGGTGCAGATTTAACTGGAATTTATGGGGAAAATAATACTTATAAAACAATTGCAAATGCCAATTTAGTTACCGATCAAGGTTTTTATGCAAAAATCGGTGGTCAACGCTTAGAAAGCGATGGCACACGCATTCTAGAAAGCCAACCTAAAAATGAAAAAGCTAGTTATGACCAAAAGGGCTATCACGCCAAAGTCGGTTTTTATCAAGAAAATACAATAGATGCTTCTGCTTCGATTAGTGAAAATAAGGGAACCAATATTTTCACTAATAATTATATTAGCAATACAGCTCAACGCCAATTTGAGAATCGTGTCATTAATGCAAAGCTTGCCTACAATATTTTGCCTGATTTAATCGTAAATGCACGTTATTCAAATGCGCAAGATAAGCAAAATGTACCCTCTTATGGTTCACGTTATGATACAGAAAATAATGAATCTGATTTAAACCTAAAATGGAAATTCACTCCAAATCAAAATATCTTAGTTGGTGCAACATATACGGATGCAAATTATCAAACCAATACAATTTTAAAAGGTGATCAGAGTGTTGATAGCATGGGCTATTACCTACAACACCAATTTAAAAATGAACAATTTGATACGCAATTTGGTGTCCGTTTAGAAGACAATGAGCGCTTTGGCAATCATACTGTTGGACAAGCTGCTGTTCGCTATCACTTCTTAACAAATGCAAGTGTTTATGCGAATATTGGGAGTGCATTTCGCGCACCAACCCTAAATGAAATGTACTCACAATGGGGGGGGAATATTGATTTAAAACCAGAGGAAAGTACTTCTTATGAAGTTGGTGCTGACTATCAATTGAATCAAAATTTACTTGCAAATGTTTCACTTTATCAAAATGAAGTTAAGAATTTAATTTCATCTCAATGTATCGCAACCTGTGATGGTGATTGGGTAACAACTTTTCCTGTTTATCAAAACTTAAACGTTAATAAAGCCACATTTAAAGGTGGTGAATTAGGTCTAAAATGGCAACAAGATGATTACTTCATTTCAACTCAATATGCCTATGTAAAAACTGAAAATAAAGAAACTGGGTTAGAAATAGCTTACAGACCAAAAAATACTGTTACCCTAACAACTGGTTTAGAGAACTCTATCTACGGTATCAATATTTCAGCGATTGCTCGTTCAAAATCAAACGCATCAAATACTGCAAATCCTATTCAAGTACCTGGCTATGCGACGATGGATTTCAACGCCTTTTGGAATATTAATCCAAATGTAAAAGTCTTTACCAACATTCAAAACCTTTGGGATAATCAGTACCACCAAGTATCTCGATCTGCAACAGATTGGTACATCAACGGTGGCCGCCTAGCTTCCGCAGGAGTCACTTTCCGTTATTAATTTAACTTAAAGACTCAAAAAAATTTAAAAACAGCGCAGTTTATGGATAATGTTTTGACCGGCATTATCCTTTTTTTCATTTAAACCTAGGAAATATTATGGGCCACCGTTTAAGTAAAATTTATACCCGTACTGGCGACTCAGGCACCACAGGTCTGGGCGATGGATCACGTGTAACTAAAGATGATCTAAGAATTACCGCACTTGGTGATGTCGATGAGCTCAATTCAACCATTGGTGTGCTTCGTGCTCAAATTACCGCAAGCCAAATCACAGACAAAGCGAGATGGGATAAAAGCTTAAGCCTCATTCAACATTGGCTTTTCGACTTAGGCGGTGAAGTGTGTATTCCAAACTATCATTTGCTCCAACCTGTTTCTATTGAGTTTCTTGAACAAGAAATTGACTGTATGAATGAAGACTTACCCATGCTGAAAGAATTTATCTTACCTTCGGGTTCTTTAGCATGTAGCTATGCACACCAAGCTCGTTCAGTATGCCGCCGAGCTGAACGTAGCTTAATGTCAGTGCACACTCGTGATCAAAATATTCAAAGCACCGCACTACAGTTGCTCAATCGTTTATCCGACTGGCTTTTTGTTGCATCCCGTGCTTTGCAGCGTGCTGAAGGTGGCTCAGAAGTACTTTGGCAAAAAAATATCAATGAAACTATTTAAATGTTTCTAAGTTTTTAGAACGAAATAGATTTTTTCGGAGTCTTGCAGTGATCAATTCACTGGAAGGCTTTCTTAGCTTACATTTCTTTCAGGAAAAGTATCCCAAACCATTTGCCAATCGTAAAACTCGCCCACAGCCATCTCTGATCGTGAATATCACAGAAGCATTTCATTCAAATTCAATTCTGCCAAAAACCATTACGAATCGCATTTACGCATATCTAATATCTCTGCCTTAGAATCTATCCCAATCAGATATTTTTAGCGCTACAATCACTCAAAAGACGTATATAGATCAGGTTCAATATGAGAATCATCGGACATCGTGGTGCACGTGGCGAAGCCCCAGAAAATACACTCGGCGGTTTTCAATATATTCATGATCTGGGCATACGTGCGGTTGAATTTGATGTTCGTCAGCTCAAAGACCATGAGCTGATCATTATGCATGATGACAACATGCTCCGAACTACCGGTATCGACCAAGCGCTCTACCCATTAAATAGCGCAGAACTTGATAGCTATAACCAAGCACATATTTGGCTAGACTGGGAAAAGCAAAGTACCCCAACACTACGACAAGCACTCCAGATTATGCAGGACTTCGAACATCTTGAAGTTGAAGTCAAAGCCGTGCAAACACAAACTGAAGCGGAACGACTAACACAACATCTCACACAGCAACTTAGAGGCTTTGAACACAGTGCGGTCATCACCAGTTTTGATCTTAAAATCCTACAAGCACTCCAAGATCAACACTCAACATTTAAACGTGGCTTATTGATTGAAGACGATATTCAACATCTTGCGATTGAACAAGCGCTCAAATACGACTGTTGCCAAATCGGCTGGATGAACCAACTGGCAACCGATGACTTGTTAAAAGCCACACAACAAGCGAATTTAGCCATTAGTGTTTGGACAGTGAATGACATCGAACGCGCCAAACATTTACGTGACTGTGGCATTGATGGATTAATTACCGATTTTCCTAAAATGATGCTACAACATTTGGCAGATGCACATTGAACAAGCCAACGACTGACTTGAGTTTTACATGAGTAGTGACACTGAAAATATTGATTTTTCATATTGATCGCTCTGCTACGATAAAGCCTAGAAATGCTTCGGTAATTTCGATATCTAAACATTCGTATTCTGTTACTGTTTAGTACAATACATCTGTACAATAATGCTAGTGAACCAAGGTTCGCTCATGCTAATATGCTGTAGCTTAATCCATGCAAAAAGTAATGGATTGACCTTCCATTTATACCTCCCAAGGTTTCAGGAGTGCTGTTGGAGATGAATGCTCCCCTACCCAAAGCCCCATTTAACTGGGTTGCAATTTTTGCATTGGTTTTTCTTCCGATTGTGGCTGTGATTGCAATTCCCTTATATGCCTTTCAGCATGATTTCAGCTTAGCCGCTTGGATCAGTATGTTTGTATTACTGGGTGTTAGTAGCTTAGGTATTACCGCTGGCTATCACCGCTTATGGGCACACCGTGCTTATGAAGCAAGCTTACCTTTAAAAATCATTTTGATGATTATGGGTACCTTTGCCGTGCAAAACAGTATTTTATTTTGGAGTTCAGGTCACCGTACCCACCACCGCCATGTCGATGATATCGAGAAAGATCCCTACTCGATTAACAATGGTTTTTGGTATGCCCACATGGGTTGGATGCTTCGAGACTATCCATCAGCAGAACCGGACTTTAAAAATGCACCCGATTTGCTCAATGACAAATTGGTGATGTTCCAACACAAATACTATGTTCCTTTAGTGATTAGCGTCCACATGGGTATTTTATTACCAATCGGTTGGGCTGTAGGCGACTTATGGGGCGTGTTATTGTTGGGCGGATTAATGCGTTTAATCCTCAGCCACCACGTCACGTTCTTCATTAACTCTTTATGCCACATGTGGGGCAAACGTCCGTATACCGACGAAAATACCGCACGTGACAACTTCTGGTTAGCTATTGCGACTTGGGGTGAGGGTTATCATAACTACCACCACATTTTCCAATACGACTACCGTAATGGTGTGAAATGGTGGCAATATGACCCAACTAAATGGTTGATTTGGTCATGCTCAAAACTGGGTTTAGCTAAAAACTTACGTCGTATTCCGAGCTTCAATATTAAAAAAGCTGAACTTGCGATGAAGTTTAAATATGCTGAGCAAGACTTAGAAGTTCATGGTCTCAATGTCAGTGATGACATCAGCTCTGCGAAAGCTCGTATTGCACAGGAATATGATGCTTTTACCCAAACCTTGAATGACTGGGCAAAATTGAAAGAACAAGAAATTCAAGCCAAGAAAACAGCAGTGGCTGAAAAAATCCATCAAATGGATGAAAAGCTCAAAATTGAGTTTCAGTTAGTCGAACAGCGCTTAGGTCATCACCGTCAAACCTTGACCACCTTGATGCGTAGCATTAAAAAAGCGCCTGTTTCACAATAATTGATCTCTGATTCACCATTTCAAAAGAAAGCTCCGCAAGGGGCTTTTTTTAGCAGTTCATAAAGGATAACAGCATGGATATTAACAACATTCCTTTCGGTATCACCAACTGGGCCGAGATACCAACCACCCGCCACACAGGTGATCAGGGTTATGCCCTATGGCATACTCAGCAATTTGACGCGATTCGCGTGCGTATGGTCGAGTATTCTGAGAACTATTTGGCCGACCACTGGTGTTCTAAAGGGCATATTCTGTTGTGCTTAGAAGGCGAACTACACACCGAACTAGATGATGGTCGAACTTTTACCCTCACAGCTGGCATGAGTTACCAAGTTGCAGATCAAGCTGAAGCCCATCGCTCGTCCACCTCAAAGGGTGCCAAGCTGTTTATAGTTGACTAAAACAGTTGGATATATGTCTTAACACTAAAACTTTGCTATATTGATGGGGTCATGGCTTATCCCTTGTGATCCTTCACTATGCAGTTCAATTCACGCTACTCCCTTCTTCCATCAAAGCTTTATCACCATCAACAGCCCTTGCCACTAAAAGGGGCAAAAGCAGGTCATTTCAATGCCGCTTTAGCAGAACAGTTGCAATGGTCTGAAGCCGACAAACAGTCTTGGGTAGAGATTTGTAGCGGACAAAAAACCTTTAGTGAGTTTGAACCATTGGCAATGGTCTATGCAGGACATCAATTTGGTCAGTGGGCAGGACAGCTCGGTGACGGTCGGGGTTTATTGATCGCACAGATTCTCGATCAACATGGGCAAACCATTGACCTGCATTTAAAGGGCGCAGGCTCTACTCCTTACTCGCGAATGGGAGATGGTCGTGCGGTACTTCGTTCCGTCATTCGAGAGTACTTGGCTGGACATGCGCTGAATAGTTTAGGCGTGGCTTCAAGCAACGCGGTGGGCTTTACCTCGTCGGCTCAAGGCGTGCAGCGGGAAAAATTGGAACTCGGTGCAATGATGTTACGTACCTCAGACTGTCATATTCGCTTGGGACATTTTGAGTGGATCAACCAGTACCAACCTGATTTACTCGACGAATTTACCCAAAAATGCATCGCATGGCATTACCCTGAGTGTTTAGAGGCAGAGCAACCTGTTTTGGCATTTGCAACCCAAGTGATTCAACGGACAGCAGTAATGATTGCCAAATGGCAACTGGTCGGCTTCGCACATGGGGTGATGAATACCGATAATTTAAACATTACAGGCTCAACCCTCGATTTTGGCCCTTATGGCTTTATGGAACGCTTCCGCCCGAATTGGATTAACAATCACTCTGACTATCAAGGCCGCTATACCTATCAGCAGCAGCCGAGCATTGGACACTGGAACTTATGGACATGGTTGAACAACCTGATTCCGCTTTGTCCGCAAGACTATGACAAAGAACAATGGAAGCAGGACCTTGCAGATTGCTTAGAGCACTATGAACCCACGTTCTTGGAGCACTACAAACTGGGTTTAAGTCAGAAAATGGGCTTACCTCATTTTCACACTGAGAGTTTTGACTGTGCCATGACTTTCTTACGGATTCTACAAACCGAACAGCTCGACTACACACAAAGCTTTACGCGTTTGCAGAATCAACAATATGAAATGATTAAAGATGACTGCCTTGACCGTCGTCAGTTTGAAATTTTCCTCGCTCAGTATGAACAAATTCGTGCAAATCAAGACACGGCAGAACTCGATGCAGCCATGCAACAAGCCAATCCAGTTTATATCCTACGCAATCACATGGCACAAAAAGCGATTGAACTGGCTGAGCGCAATGATTACTCAGAAGTCGAACGCTTATTTGACCTCCTCAGCCACCCGTTTGAGCGGAATGTAGCACTAGAGAAGGCTGAGGATTTAGCACCTTTACCAACCGATGTTCCAGAGGTGATAGTGAGTTGTTCCTCTTAAGCATTTGGCTTAAACTGTGGATAAATTGAACAATATCTATAGGGCTTCGCCCACTGAGTGATGATCACCATGTCCTTACACCTTATTGCTGCAAAAGCTGCACTTGCCCTACCTGAAGTGACGTGTAGTCAGCCCTTTGGTGAAGGCTGTGATGTCTATAAAGTCATGGATAAAATGTTTTTGCTCAATTCATCTTTAAGTGGGACAGCTTTAAGTAACTTAAAAGTCACGCCTGACCACGGCGCGATGTTACGTGATATTTATCCGTATATTCATGCAGGTTGGCATATGAATAAAAAACATTGGATTTCAATTTATGAGGATGAAGACTTAGATCCTGATTTAGCCATTGATCTAGTACACAGCTCTTATGAGCTCGTGGTATCCAAGCTGAATAAACTACAAAGACAGCGAATCGCTGCGCTTAAAGCCATCACCTAAATATTTATTGAATGAAAAAAAATTTTAATTATTCCTATTACATTTCCTAAAGCTCAACCCTATCACCACATCAAACAGGTCATGGATTTGAACGTATATTGTCTCTGCTGAGCAGCTTTTCGACGTTTTCTACGTATTGCCCATTTGGAACCCAAAATTCGAAACGAAAAGTGAAATGAGACATTTATAGATGATAAAAAAAAGCCCAACATCCTGTCGGGCTTTTTCGTATTGGTTAGCTAGGTATAACTCCTGTCGTACCTCACATCCTAGTGTTGAACTTATCATTTTTGTTTTATGTTTTGGAACTTCCTGTTCTCTATGACTGCATCATATAAAATATTTCAGAGCTGGCCTAGACGCAATCCGCTTGAATTAGTGTAAGCCAAAACGTACATAGAAAAATAAGCTTAATTAGACTTACCCCCAAAATTATCCGCAGAAATTGTGGATAGTTTTCAGGATGACTAAAACTGAGCCTTACTCCTAAAAATTACTTTTTGCGTGATTTAAAAGCAACTTTATAGCTCAGTACTTCAATCTGTTGGAAATACAATCACTCTTTCTCGATTTTGCCTATTTAATTATCTATACATATCAATCCGAAAAGATGGAGTATGCAAGTCGCTCACTCTCCACACAACCTAACTAAAAATGATGATGAACGTCATACTAGGACGCTCTCGGATTGAATAAATACTTTATAACAGATGTAATTCTTTCAGATTATATTTTGAGATTCCCCCCATGACTAATAAGCAGATCGTTCAGTTTGATGAATTTACACGTGAACAATTGATTTATGCATTAAAGAAATACGCGATGAAAGAGCTTGAGTTAGATCTTGGAAATTTCCCCGCTCAATTTTTATTTGACTTTATTGTCGAGGAATTTGGGCCTCACTTTTACAATCAAGCCCTAACTGACACCCATGAATGGTTAGCAGAGCGCTTCGCTTATTTGAATGATGACTTGTTTATTTTGACCAAAGAAAAAGTTAAAAAACAAACTAAAAGCTGACTGGAATTATTTATCATTTATATATCAAGCTAAATCCTAAAATATCAAAAATCCTATAAAAAAAGGACTCATATTGAGTCCTTTTCAACATCATCACCTGCGCTTTAACTCTTCTTCGCTTTCAATGTTTTAAATAAAACAAATAACACGAGAATCCAGACAGGAAGCATCAACACGGAAAGCATAAAACCTTGATTCCACATGATATATAAAATCATCAGCATAAATACTAAAACAAAATAATTGCTAAACGGTGCAAATAACGCTGGAAACTTGGTTTGAATGCCCTGTTTTTTCATACTCTGTCTAAATTTAAGATGGATCAAACTGATCATCATCCAATTCAACACCGCAGCACTGACCACAATATAAATCAGATAACTGAGCGCTTTTTCAGGCAAAAAGTAATTCAACAGCACGCAACCAAAAATCAGTAATGCTGAAAATAAAACCGCCGCAATTGGTGTCCCTTGTCGATTCACCTGCTTAAAAACTTTCGGGGCATTGCCTTGTTCTGCCAGACCTAAAAGCATGCGACTATTGGCATACATCCCACTATTACAAACAGAAACCGATGCCGTCAGAATAATAAAATTCAGTAAATGCGCTGCCCAATCAATGCCAATTTGCTTAAAAATCAGTACGAATGGACTTTTATCTAAGCCACCCAAATCCAATTGATTCCAAGGTACCAAAGACAAAAGTATCGCCAGCGAGCAAATATAGAACAGGAAAACCCGAATCACCGTTTGATTGACTGCTTTTGGAATGTTCTTTTCAGGATCTTCGGTTTCCGCAGCCGCCATACTGATCAGCTCAATGCCGCCAAAGGCAAACATCATAAAGGCCAGCATATAAAACAAGCCTTCAAAGCCATGTGGGAAAAACCCGCCATGTACCCATAAGTTCGTGACAGATGCAGTTGAACCAACATCAGCCGTCAACAACAGATAAACCCCGAAGATGATCATGGCGATAATCGCCACAACTTTAATCATCGACAACCAAAACTCAGACTCCGCATACAGTTTGACATTGGCAAGATTGGCCAGTGTGATCACCACAAAAAACACCAGCACCGAGACCCACGCAGGAATATGTGGCCACCAGTAATTCACATACTTGCCAATCGCGGTCAGTTCAGTCATCACCACCAAGATATACAGTACCCAGTAGTTCCAGCCCGTTAAAAAGCCTGAAAACCGCCCCCAATATTTAAAGGCAAAGTAGCTGAATGAACCTGTCACTGGCTCATGCACAATCATCTCACCGAGCTGACGCATAATTAAAAATGCAATCAAACCGCCAATCATATAACCCAAAATAATCGATGGGCCAGCAGACTCAATAATATGTGCTGAACCTAAGAACAACCCTGTGCCAATTGCACCACCCATGGCGATCAATTGAATATGGCGGTTCTTTAAACGGCGCTGAAGTTTAGGCGTCTCGCTGCTCAAAACACATGCTCATCTGATAAAAAAATGAATTGTACCGCTTGCACAGACGATCAACCAGTCTTGCCCTTTAAAATCGCAGATTACTCGGTTTCATTTCACCAGTTGGAGATTTAAGTGAACTGCTGATTTTGATTGCCGCCTTTGCTTGAATCCCATAAAAAAAGCGGATAAACCTCAGCTTATCCGCTTTTTTATCGTTCAGAAAACTGAATTAATCTTCAGGATATTCAAAACGGTAGCCTACCCCATATACCGCCTGAACCCATTCATGACGGTTGCCTGTTTCAGCTGCATCCGAAATCTTACGACGTAAGTTCTTAATATGGCTATCAATCACACGGTCAGCTACTTCAAAGCTGTCTGGGTTGATATGATCCAGTAGCTGTGCACGTGAATAGACTTGACCCACATGCTCTAAAAACAACTCCAGTAAACGAAACTCGGTCGGCGTTAAGTTTAAAGGCTTTTGTTGATACCAAATGCGTTGTTGCGCTTTATCCATACGGAACAAAGACTGATCTTCAGGCTCAGCTTTACGCTCTAAACGACGTAACACGGCTTGGACACGCGCTACCAATTCTTTTGGGCTAAAGGGTTTACACACATAGTCGTCTGCCCCCATGTTCAAGCCAAGCACACGGTCGATTTCTTCCGTACGTGCAGTGACCATAATAATCGGCAAATCCGACTGTTCACGGACTTTACGGCAAATGGTCAAGCCATCCATACGAGGCACCATTAAGTCTAAAATCATCAGACTCGGTTTACGCTGCGTAAAGCTATCGTAAGCTTCCTGACCATCATGAAACATACTGACTTCAAAGCCCGCTGCTTCAAGATAATCGCGGACCAATTGTGCAAGTTCTACTTCATCTTCAACCAGCATAATATGTTTCATACATACTTCCTTTTGTGTTTCATTTTTTTGGGAACGTTAACTTGCAACGTAAACCACCCAAAGGCGAATGATCAAAACTCAATTCGCCGCCCAAAGCCTGAGCCAGTTTAGCCGATAAAGCCAAACCTAAACCTGTACCACCTGTGCTCCGCGTACGCGAGTCATCGACTCGATAGAAACGCTCACCGAGTCGTGCCAGTTGCTCATCAGTTAAACCATATGGACTGTCATCGACATAGACTGTCCAATCTGTTGCAGACTGTTCCGTATGAACTCGAACCTGACCACCCGCTTCGGTATAACGAATGCTATTACCCAATAAATTGACCATGATTTGCTTAAAGCGGTCAATATCAAGTTGTAACTCGGCGCCCTCACCTTCGACACTGATGCTTAAATGGGCCTGTTCAAATTTAGGCTTAAAGTTTTCCACTTCTTGCTCAATTACCGCCCATGGGTTCACGGTTGCAAAGTAACAGTTTAATTGCTGTGCTTCCGCTTGTGCCAAATCAGCCAAGTCATGCGTGAGTTTTTTCAAACTGGTGACTTGGCGTAACATCGATTCAAAATGCTCAGGCGTTGGTTTCCGAATACCGTCTTGCATCGCTTCGATCTGCGCTTGTAATACCGCCAGCGGTGTTTTCAACTCATGTGAAGTATCTGACACCCATTGACGACGTGAAATTTCATGCTGATCTAAAATCACCGCCAGTTGGTTCAGTTCATTGGACAAATCACCCAGCTCATCATTTCGATTCACTTTAACTTGATGCTGAAAATTACCCTTCGTTAATTCACGCGTACCATTCAACAAGCGTTGAATCGGTGTCTTAAAATAAGTCGCAAGTAACAACGCAGCAATTAAACTGGCAAAAACGGTTAAACCATAGACTAGTAATAAATAGCGCTTTTGATTACTAAAGAAGTTGATACTTAACGCATCATCTTGATCGAGAACTGGTTTCAGCCCCAAGTAGCCCACCACTTGGTTATTCACCACAATAGGACGGAAAGAAACTTGATCATCCGAAGGTTCACCGACCACGAACTGACGCTGCGTATCGTATAAAGACAAACGCGAGCTCAGACCTAAACGGTCAGGCGTGGAAATAAACTGTTTTTTGCCTGTGTTTTGTTTGCTCTCTTGTTCAATCTCTTCTTTTTTACGATCTGGACGGAAAACATTTTGATTGGCGCTGAGCGGGAACTTTAAACCTTCAAAGGGTTGAAACTCCGAAGGTAAGTTTTCCTCCAAAGCTTGCAGTTCTTGTTCAGTTAAAATCTGTTTTTCATGTTTGACTTCTGTGGTAGAGACATCACTGAGTAAGGTTTTGGTATTCTCTTTAAAATAACGCTGTTGCAGAGCAATATCATACTGGCGGCGCAGCCACCAACGAGAGAGACGGTCATAATCATCTGGCGCGGCATGTCCTTCAATCTGCAAAATTTGCGCTTGAATGGCATTGCCCCAGTCATGATAAGTGCTATAAACGCCAGCCAAGTTATCAATCAGATGATCAAGCTTTTGCATTTCCACGTCCGCCACATATTTGGCAAAATTCTTTTGCATCGTCCAATGCAGCATACCTAAACTCACCGTGGTAATCACCAAAGTGGTCAGCAATACAGTGAGGAATAAGCGTAAAGCAATCGGTACGCGGCGAATCTTCAAAAGCAATCTCTCGGTCATTCTTTTGCCTTGTTATTGTATAGAACACTGCATCAAAAAACTCTCCATTGTTTCTACATCTTTATTATTTAATCTTTAATCATCCAAAATCACATGCTCTTGTATGGGGGAGTTGTAGAATGAATAAGATGACAAAAATTGCTTTAGCCACTGCCAGCGTTTTATCTGTAGGTGCGTTAACTGCCTGTCAATCCACCCAAGCACCAAAAGATATGGAGCAGTCGCAACATATGCATGGTCATTATCAGAAAGACCGTCACATGACACCTGAACAACGCGAACAATTTGAAAAAATGCGTACTGAACGTAAACAAGTCATGCAAGACATTAAAAAAGCCTGCGATGGCAAAGCGGTGGGTTCAGCAGTCCAAGTCAAAGCAGGTGAGCAAACACTAGAAGGTACATGTGCGATTTCATTTAAACCTAACCGTGATGAAATGAAACGTGGTGAACATCGCCCAATGCGTGGCGATCAAGCCGATCGTGGTGAATTCCGTGGTATGCATATGCAACGCGGCGAACCACTAACCGATGCGAAACGTGCTGAGTTAACCCAGCAATACGATCAACGTTTAGCTGAACGTCAAGCGCGCCAACAAGCTGCGACCAAAGCCTGCCAAGGTCAAACCGATGGTAAAGCCGTGCAGTTAAAAGTTGGCACACAAACAGTAGATGGCAAATGTATCGTTCACTTCCAACCTAAAGCTCCTGTTTCAGCACCCAATAAGGCTGCTTAAACCACTCTAAAAAGTATAAATAGATCAAAAAGGCGCAAATTGCGCCTTTTTTATTGGACATAACTTTTTACGCTTTTTGACTATTTATGTCATGCCAAAAGCAGCAAAACTGTTTACACTCAGTGCACTTAGCGATTTTGAATAATATTTATTTGACTTTACAGTCACCAAGAAAAGCACCTGAACCGCTTGTACCAAATTAGAAGATGTTGCACGATTAAGTTATTCCAATCCGTGTCAAAGAAGACACGTTTTTATGTTTATTAGGATTATAAGCTGGTTAAACCAGTATTGAGGAAACCGATATGCCACAATACAAAGCGCCCTTACGTGATATGCAATTCGTACTGCATGAGCTATTGAATGCAGAAGAACACTATTCTAAATTGCCTGCATTTCAGGAAACCGTAAGCCGTGAATTGGTTGACCAATATTTAGAAGCTGCTGCAGATTTCTGTGAAAACGAATTGTCTCCAATCAACCAAAGCGGCGACCGCGAAGGTTGTACTTGGAATGATGGCGTTGTTACAACTCCAACTGGCTTTAAAGAAGCGTATCAAAAATATATCGAACTTGGCTTCCCGTCTCTTTCTGCTGAAGAGCAATATGGCGGTCAAGCATTACCTGTTTCTTTGGGTAACGTGATTTCAGAAATGGTCGGTACTGCAAACTGGGCATGGGGTATGTACCCAGGTCTTTCTCATGGTGCAGTTCGTACTTTAGAACATCACGGTTCAGCTGAACAAAAAGATGCTTACTTACCAAACCTTGTTTCAGGTGTTTGGACAGGTACGATGTGCTTGACAGAATCTCATGCAGGTTCTGACTTGGGTATTATCCGTACTAAAGCTGAGCCACAAGCTGACGGTAGCTATGCAATCACTGGTGAGAAAATCTTTATCTCAGCGGGTGAACATGACATGGCTGAGAACATTGTTCACATTGTACTTGCTCGTCTTCCTGGCGCACCTAAAGGCACCAAAGGTATTTCTTTATTCATCGTACCGAAGTTCAACTTAAACGCAGACGGTACTGTGGGTGAGCGTAACGCGGTGCGTTGTGGTTCTATCGAACACAAAATGGGGATCCATGGTAACTCAACTTGCGTAATCAACTTTGACAATGCAAAAGGTTTCTTGATTGGCCCTGAAAACCGTGGCTTAAACTGCATGTTCACCTTCATGAACACTGCACGTATTGGTACGGCTGTACAAGGTCTTGCAGCATCTGAAGGCGCATTCCAAGGTGCATTAACATATGCGAAAGACCGTTTAGCAATGCGTTCTTTAACAGGTCCTAAAGCACCAGAAAAAGAAGCCGATCCAATTATTGTTCACCCTGCTGTTCGTAACATGCTGTTAACTCAAAAAGCATTTGCTGAAGGTGGTCGTGCACTGGTTTACTTATTGTCTCTACATGCGGACGTGGTTGAGCAAGGTGCGACGGAAGAAGAGCGTAAATCTTCTGACAACATCTTGTCACTGCTTACTCCAATTGCAAAAGCATTCTTGACTGAAACGGGTTCTGAATCTGCAAAACACGGCGTTCAAGTGTTTGGTGGTCACGGCTTTATTTCAGAGCATGGTATGGAACAAATCGTTCGTGATACACGTATTGCGTGTTTATACGAAGGGACAACTGAAATCCAAGCGCTTGACTTGTTAGGTCGTAAAGTTTTGGGTACTCAAGGTGCAATGTTGAAAGACTTCACTAAGATTATTCACAAATTTGTTGAAGCAAACAAAGACAATGCTGCAATGAAAGAGTTTGTTGAACCTCTTGCTGCTCTAAACAAAGAGTGGGGCGACTTAACCATGCAAATTGGTATGAAAGCAATGCAAAACCCAGATGAAGTGGGTGCAGCTGCGGTCGATTACCTATACTTCTCTGGTTATGTAACGCTTGCTTACCTATGGGCACGTATGGCACTTGTGGCTCAAGAAACATTGGCTGCAGGTACAACTGACGTTGACTTCTATAATGCGAAAGTAACGACAGCTCGTTTCTACTTCAAGAAGATTCTTCCACGTGTTCGCTCACACGTTGATGTGATTGCTGGTGGCGTAGAACCATTACTCGCATTAGATGCAGAGCACTTTGCATTCTAAGTAATTAATAACTAATTCGATATTCGAAATAGTTGTACTCTTGAGTACAGAAATGAAAAAGGACAGTCATAGCTTTGGCGGTCCTTTTTCTTTATAAATAGAGCGTTATTTCGCTTGGGTCATTTAACAACACTCTGCGTTGTTAATTAAGCTGTCCTAAGTCTACAGAGATTCAAACAATAAACAGGTGAACGAACATGCCAATTTATAATGCCCCACTTGCGGATATGAAGTTTATCCTCAATGACGTTTTCAATGCAGATCAGTTCTGGCAGTCTAATGAAAATCTAGCTCATGTAGACAGTGCGACGGCTGAAGCGATCCTCGAGGAAATGGCTAAATTTGCGCAGAACGTAACCCTGCCTTTAAACCGTACAGGTGATGAAGAAGGTGCAACATTTAGCAATGGAGCAGTGACTACACCTGCTGGTTTTAAAGAAGCGTTTAAGCAATATGCTGAAGGCGGCTGGATTGGCTTAGCGGCTGATGAAGAATGGGGCGGTCAAGGCATGCCAAAAATGCTGACAGTTCTAGCAGATGAAATGCTGTTCGCAACCAACCCATCATTCATGCTCTACCCGCTTCTTTCTGTCGGTGCAGGTATGGCGCTGAACAGCTACGCATCGCAAGAACAAAAAGAAACCTATTTACCTAAAATTTACTCAGGCGAATGGTCTGGGACCATGTGTTTAACTGAGCCACATGCAGGTACAGATTTAGGCATTATCAAAACTAAAGCTGAACGTAACGAAGACGGCACCTATAACATTACAGGGACCAAAATCTTTATTACTGGCGGTGACCACGACTTAGCTGAAAACATCATTCACTTAGTTTTGGCAAAAACTCCTGATGCACCTGCGGGTTCACGTGGTATTTCACTCTTCATCGTGCCTAAATTCCTAGTGAATGCAGATGGTTCTGTGGGCGAGCGTAATGCAGCAGGTCCAGGTTCAATTGAACACAAAATGGGGATCAAAGCGTCTGCAACTTGTGTAATGAACTTTGACGGTGCCAAAGGTTACTTGGTCGGTAAAGAAAATGAAGGCCTTGCGGCAATGTTCGTGATGATGAACTACGAACGTCTGTCGATGGGTATTCAAGGTTTAGGCGCATCTGAATTTGCCTACCAAAATGCGGCACAGTACGCAACAGACCGTTTACAGGGTCGTAGCGCTTCTGGTGTTCAATCGCCTGCTAAACCTGCAGACAGCATTTTAGTTCATGGTGATGTGCGTCGTATGTTGCTGAATGCACGTGCCAATAATGAAGCATCTCGTGCATTTGCAGTTTACGTGGGTCAGCAACTGGATATCACTAAGTTCTCAACAGACCCTGAAGCAGTAAAAGCAGCCAATGACCGTGTTGCCTTATTAACCCCTATTGCAAAAGCGTATTTAACAGATACTGCATTTAACGCAGTAATTGATTCACAAATGGTCTTCGGTGGTCATGGCTATATTCGTGAATGGGGCATGGAGCAATGTGTACGTGACTTACGTATTGCACAAATCTATGAAGGCACCAACGGCGTTCAGTCTCAAGATTTAATCGGTCGTAAAACAATTAAATGTGGTGGTACATTCATTGCAGACTACATTACTGAAATCCGTGATTTTGCTAACGGCTTAGATGCAGACCTAAACTTCATTAAAGATGCAACACTCGATGCAGCAACTGAAGTGGAAGAAGTGACTAAGTATATCCTTGAACGTGCTGCTGAAAGTGCAGAGTTCCCGAATGCAGCAGCAGTAGATTACTTACATGCAGTCGGCTTACTCAGCTTTGCCTATATGTTTGCAAGAATTGCCAATGCTGCAAAAACCAAAGATGGTGACTTCTATCAAAACAAACTGGCGCTTGCAGCTTATTTTGCTCAACGCATTTTGCCTGAAATCGACTTACGTATCGCAAAAGTAAAAGCAGGTGCAGAAGTCATCATGAACTTCTCTGAAGACTACTTCACCAGCCAAGCTTAATCGCTTAAAGACTGAATAAAAAAACGCCTGCTTCGTCAGGCGTTTTTTTATGGATCAGCTTTATTTTTGCTTTTATACGTCATGTGCATGAAATTTGCTTATGATGCAATAAACCACCATCAACATATCAGGAGGCAGCCATGACCAACCGTGACCCTAAAGTAGAGAAAATAGAAACCCTCCTCGATAAACTGGGCAATACCGCAGTAGAAAGCTTTCACTATGTGGCTTTATTTATTATTGGCTGTATGGTGATTTGGTCGGCAGGTCATACCGTTTATGAGATCCTGACCATTAAACAATATGCCTCAATTGATGATATTTTACTGTTATTCATCTACTTAGAACTGGGTGCAATGGTTGGTATCTATTTTAAAACCAACCACATGCCTGTCCGCTTTTTAATTTATATCGCCATCACTGCCCTCACCCGACTTTTAATTTCCGATATCCAGCATGACCACAAAGCTGATATGGATTTGGTGATTATTACGGGTTCAATTTTAATTATGGCGATTGCAATTTTGGTGGTGCGTTATGCATCGTGGAATTATCCTTCAGTAATTCGGGATAAACATGCCGACAAGCCTTTACCTGAAGGGAAAACACCACGCCCACAAGATGATGAGCTCGCTTAATTCTTGATTGACCACTAAAAAACCTCCGTCTAAACAACGGAGGTTTTTCTGTATCAAGCAAAGATTCATTTATTTTGAATCTGGTTCTAAGGCGTAGCGTCCATTTTCATAGATCCAGTGCATGCCTTCAGGTGGGTCTGGTAATCCCAAACGTCTCCAATCGGTAATCAACACATAATCACGGCTTTCGATACTGGAGTCGCCATCCCCATACACATAGCTATTGGTTTCCTGACTATAGGTTGAATAGCTGGGTGCTCGGTAAATAATACTCACACCCGGTCGCATCGGATATCCGCCATGTGGTGGATGGTGTGGAGGTGGTCTGTGATGAGGGGGCTCAATTTGAGGCGGTGATGTAGGTCTGGGCATTGCACCTTGATACGGTCCAGCATAGGTTGGGAAACGCTGGGTTTGCGAAGTCAGCGGTTTTCCATAATAACGCGTCGCGGGTTGAGCAAAACTCAGTGCAGGAAACAAGCTGAGTAAACTTATTCCATAGATTATTTTTAAATATTTCATCATCTTCCTCCACTGAGGTGAATATTATTATTTTAAACCCATTTTATGGATAAAAAATGTACAAGTTGTCAATTTTAGATCACTGGTCGTTATCACCACTATAAGGTTTGAAGCAGGATTTCTTTGAAAAGCAAAAAATCGTATATGTTTTCAGTTTATACTTAATCTTTGTTTATAAATGTATTGGATGAACAATCGTGGCTGAATTAAGTTTTGATCGACTCTATGAATATTTTGCAAAAGTGCCCAGTATTCAAAAAAATCTGATTGATGCTTATGGCACAGATGGCAAAAGTGCATGGTGGTTTAAGTTTCAAATTGATGTAGATCATCCTTTGGCATGGCAAACGGTACAAGAGTTGGGACATGTACTGAACTATATTTCTAAAAATGAGCGCCTGCCGACGCAGTTTTTACCTGTTTCACCGCCGCCGTATATGAATGGTGAAGCCAAACAATTCTTGGCATGGGTCATTCAGTGTAACCACCCTGACTTTCCACCCGATGTCATTTGTGACTGGTTAGAAGCGCGTCTACCGAGCCCAGTGGAAGATGCCGAAAAATGGAAAATCAAAACCGATCTACATGAACTCGATAACATGACCGATAAAGATTTGGATCAAATCATCCCGCCAAATCCTGAGCAGTAAAATCTTAAAAATTAAATCTCCCTAAATCCCTCTTTAAAAAGAGGGACTTTTCATCTTGCACAATAAAGGAAGTTCCGCTTTTAATGAAACGGTAAGAAATGGCAAAAGGAATTCAAAATTAAAACGTCGACAAACCACTCCATTCCATAAAGCGGTATAGCCCATATTTGAGTTTCGACTCATCTTTATATTGCTCATAGCCCACACTCATTTGACGACCATTTAAATTCGACCATGCCCCATCAAAATATTGCTGTGCATCTGTAAACACCGCTGCGTTAGACTGGCCAATCACACGTAAATTGGTCTCCAAGTTATAATTCTTCAAATTCCGTGCGGTAAAATTCGCTGAACCTAAAATGAGCTCTGCTTCTTGCGCATGGCGTTTTAAAATCATTTTGCTATGACACTGCTCTCCTTGAGTATTACACCACCGCACTGTAATACCTTCATCGTTAAGCTCAGACGCAACTTGACGGTTGGGGATTCCATTCTTTTGACGACCAAATGCATCTTTATTGGGGTCGAGTAAAATCCGAAGTTTAACTCCACGCTTCTGTGCATCTTTTAAAGCATTGATAATTTGACGCTCAGACAAATAGAACATCGCCAAATCAATCTGGTCATTGGCTTTTGCCGTATTCAACAAGTTGAGGGTTGCGTCTAGGATTGCTTTTTCCGTCAGCACCTGTACTTGAGGCTGCGATGGATTTCCTGCAATTTCGCCTAGAATCACCATTGGTACATCGCCCTGAGACATATGTGCCACAGTTTGCTCTGTTTTCAACACATCAATTGCGGTATTGCCTGTCACCAACAGCGCCACATTGGAATGTCGCGAACTGCCATCATGCGGATTCGCAGATGTGACCAAGGTTTTCCAACCTTCGGCGGTATCGACCACCAAAGTTTTGCGGTGATTGGCTTTGAAATTAAATAAGTTGAGATAGCTACGTAGGGTAATTTTTTCATCCCCAAACGGGTTTCTTAACCAACCGCCGTCGGGATTATTGCCTGCATTTTGACAACAGAGATACCAAAAACCTGACCAAACAGGGTTAGAGGCACGGAGCGGACGTAAATCGGTTTCGATCACATCCACGCCTGCCTGACGTAACTTACGGTAATGCTCAGGTAATAGCCCACCATATACCGAGTTAATCGGGTCGGTAATGACTTTGATTTCAATATTCGGATGCAAGCTTCGCTTGACAATCAACGCATCGGTCAGCTGACGAGTCAAAGCCCGTTGTGATGCTTGAGATGTCCCCACTTCATCATTAAACAAGAACATATCCAATACAATCGTGGTTTGCGCATCTTCAATCAGTTGAAACACTGTGTTGAAAATATGATGATCTTGTTGTTGCTTGCCTTGTGCATCGATGTAGGTTTGATCTGCAATAAATTTGACATCGGCATGACGTAACTTGCCAGTATAGTCCAGCCCATCAGGCAGTGGTTTAACGCTATGGTAAACTGCAGACGTTAAATAAGTCAGAGCCAATAAACCCACCACGACACCGACATAACGGGTCGATGTCCAGTTGAGCTTTTGATGTAATTTTCGAAAGATACGCATAACAAAAAACCTAATCCAATATACTCAGACTAGGTTTTATTGTTTGATTTTTCAAGAGGATTTCTGTTGTCAATGTTTTGGCAACCTCTCCCTAACCCTCTCATTAAAAGCATAGGTATCTACACATCTTGATGTACCTAATGCAATTGTTGCGATTTCATTCAGTTCATCTATTGAATATTCTGAGAGCAGTTGAAGAGTGTTCAGTAAAATCGAAAGTCCTGCCAATATTGCAGGTGCACTTTCCAACTTACCTCTCTTCTGCTGTCGGCCTGAAAGACGGGCCAGAAATATACGAATTTTCTGATTTTGTTCATCTTCAGAACGCTGTATTCGCCAAGTCAGTACACACGCCATACTGCTGATCAGGAGCCGTCTTAAAATCGCTGCAGGTGTGGTCTGAAGCCATGATTCAACGTCATGGCCTGCCTGCTTCAGAAGCTTGAAATAGCACTCAATTGTCCAGCGCCAGTAATACCAGGTGGTTAATTCTACCGCATCAATCTCTGAAGAAACATTGCTGATCAGCGACCATCTCGCGACTGTTTTACCTTGAGCATCTTTCACCACAGCAACAATTAATCTGGCTGTAACTGCCTTGCCTGGCTGGGGAGCAACCCGTTGGCCTAAATCATCTTTTCTCTTCGGCTTTGCTGCACGCGTTATCCGAATATCGGTTTCTCCAACATGCAGCATATGCCTGTTTCCTTTATAAGCAATCGGCTTAACTTGCTGAGTTACTACTTTTTCTGCGACTTCTGCAACTTTGTAGGTTTCCGTTTGATGCTCAATCCGATGGCTTTCTTTGGCCCGAATCAACCATTTGAAACCATGGCTGCTGATTTCCCTCAAGTGGGCAATCGAGTCTCCTTCACGGTCAATGATATGGACTTTTGTTTTCTCAATCGGATACTGTTCAATCGTTTTGATTTGTTCTGCGAGTGAGTCCAAATGGGACTTGCGCTCGCTGTATTGTTCACTGAATGTGGAATAACAGCCGGATGCATCTGTTAGCGTCTGAGCTAATGGCGCAATTGGGAGCCCTGATGACGCATCGACAAGTAAACTGCTTTGCAATTCATAGCCTGAATTCGCCTCTGTTCTTTGAAGACGCCGAACCTTATGACTGTGCTTCACATACTGCAGTTGAGACCAGTCATGAACGATTAATGCATACTGATGCGGTGATGTCTTGATCTGTTCGCATGCAAGAAGCTTAATCGGCTGGTTTAATTGACTAAAAGAGATTTTATTATTATTCAGGAATCGCCAAACAGCCTGTGTAGTTGAGAAACTCGACTTTTGGGTAGAGGCCAGGTCTTTGATTGCGGGAGCAAGTGAAGCAAGAGGATTCATATTGAGTTTTACAAGGCTGTTATAACGTTTGACAAGACGCTGATCCAGACCAGAGATGTTAAATTGAAGAGCATGCTCTTCAATTTAACGCAAAGCTCGGAAATTGTGTAGATACCTATGCCTTAAAAGAGAGGGAGCACCTCCTCTTTACGGAAAAAGTTGGGGTGAAGCTTGAAATAGCACCTTAGAAACTAAAGTCCAGTCCAATTGTGAAGTTACGCCCCACTTGTGGAATGGTCGATAAGAAAGAGGTATGCGAATAAACCGTCTCATCTAAGAGGTTATTGGCTTTGAAATACACGCGATAATCATTGCCCTGCATATACTGTCCATTATACGCCAAGCCCAAATTCAACATGTTATAGCCCTCGGTTTCGGTCTCATAGCTTGCAATTCGATCTTGCTCAAACACATGGTAGTACTCTGCCGTACCCGACCATGTGTCACTAAAGTTAGCATTCACTTTTGTTCCTAAACGTCCAGCAGGCACCCGTGGCGCATTTTCATTGTCAATTTTGCCACGTACATAGTCACCAAAGACACTCATTTTATAAACATCATTGATGGCATAAGAGGCTTCTGCTTCAGTCCCATAAAAACGCGCTTTGTCTTGGGTGTAGTCTACTAGGCGGAAGTTTTCGTAACGGTCTGCAGTTTGAGCATAAATGTAGTTGTCATACCAGTTGTGGTAAACATGAACGTGATAATCAATTTTATCCGTATCGTAATGGAAACCTAATTCTAGATTATTGGACTTTTCGACATCGAGATTTTCATTGCCACGCTCATAGGTATTGGTTGCAAGATGCTTACCATCGGCATAAAGCTCTTGTGCCAAAGGTAAACGCTCTTGATGTGATCCAACCAAAGACAGTTTATAGTTCGGTGCAAACATCCAATTCACAGCACCCGAATAAGACACGGCATAATCATCATAGTCTTTTCGATCTGACTCAATATCAATCGTCTGCTGATCGACACGTGCCCCTAACTCAAAATGGAAGTCATTCCACTGCTTGTGTTCTAAACCAAACACGCTCCACTTTTGCGTATTGGTCGGTTCTAAAATAGACTCTTCACCCGTGATATCTAGTTTCTGTTGATTGTACTGTACGCCAACCACACCTTCCCAATCCGCAATCGGCTGATGCACCATTTCTAGACGCGCATCATAACCTTTACTTTTAAAGGTAGTTGCAACACTATCGCCTTCAATTTCATCATGTTGGTAGTCAGTATAACTGGCATGGGCACGTAACTTCTCAAATCCTGCAATCGGATTTAAAATTTCTGTACGGAAGTCATAACGCTCCGACTTTAAGTCAACCCAAGGCCCTGTCTCATGTTCGTCATGCGCATGTTCGTGTCCTGAGTGATCATGTTCATCCGTATGTCCATGATTATCGCTCCCGTCACAGTGCAAATGATCATCATGCGGATGACAGCTCTCATATTCATGGCTGTGCCCAAGTAAACCGTATTGATCTTGACGGTTGGTATAGGCAATACCCGCAAAACCACGCTCACCAATCCATGAACCACCAACGCTGACAGTTTCGCCTTTGGCAAAGGTATTTCCGACACGACGTTCTTTTTCGAGTTCACCCTCATGCTCATGAAAATAGTTCGGTGCAATATAGTCATTCGCTTCACGCTTTGAACCTTCAACCCGTAGAGCAAACTGACGGCCCAAAGCAACCGTCGCCCCAGCACTGGCCATCTTTTCATCACTGCCAGAGTTGTAGCGTAATCCCGCCGTACCTTCTAGACCTTTTTCAGGCATGCTGGTTGGAATTTTTTGATCGGTGACATTGACCAAACCGCCCACGGTGCCTGCACTGTATAACAGGGTTGAAGGGCCACGAATGATTTCAATTTGCTTGGCCAAAATCGGATCGACCGTCACGGCATGGTCTGGTGATAAAGTCGAAACATCAGCAGTTTCTGAAGCATGTTGTAAGACTTTCACGCGAGGGCCATCTTGACCACGAATCACGGGTCGACTTGAACCTGAACCATACTGATTTGAATATACGCCTAGCTCATCGGCCAAAGCATCCCCAATGGTCGGTGCACGTTCTTTTAAGCTTTTTTGCTCGATGACCTGATCGGCGACTGCAAAATCAGCAGCGGTCTGAACGAGTGGATGTGCTTGGCTGGTCAACGTTTCAAGTTGTTGTGTTGTTGTGTCATCTGCAAAAATGGCAGGTGCGACCACCGCCAAAATAGAGAGCGTTATCAAATTTTTATGGAAAGCCATGGAACTCACTCAAGCGTACAATTTTTGAATATTGTTATAATATAACATTTCAAATTCATTGCAATAAAAAACATTCCAATCGCAGAAAAAAGATAAACTGCCCTATCCATCTAAGTCGATGCCAACGCCAATAGATCAATGCCCTTTACCATTTCACATGCCGTTCTCGCGCCCCCTTTAGCCAAACTCAGTGGTGACCGTTTACCCATTGCTGCCATTGCCATTGGCAGCATGACCCCTGATCTTTATCGGCTGTTTACACAAGCCAATTCAAATACTACCCACTACTGGACTTCACTCGTTCATCCTGATCTTTGGATTGGACTCAGTTTTTGTGTTTTGTGGTACGTGCTATTACGGCCCTGTTTTTATCGTTTTTTAGGCATTCAGCATGAATTAAGGCTGAGCAGTATGCTGCGTTTTTTTAAATTTTCTGTGGCCGTTATTCTCGCGATACTGCTCGGCACGGCTACGCATCTGTTATGGGACGGACTCACCCATGTTGATCACCGAACTTTGTTCGGACATGAGTTTCTAAGCCAGAAGATTCCTTTGTTAGGGCACTATTATCCGCTACATCGCATTTTACAAATTGGCACATCGGCACTGGCTTTGCCCTTGTTGGCGTGGATGGGTTGGCGCTATTACCAAACCTATCAGCAACATTTTCCAGTGAGTTTAAAAATCAAACGCTTTGCAATTGGACTGTTTATACTGAGCCTTTTGGGTGGTTTAGTCAGTGTTTGGGACTACGCACGTTATATTCCCACGCAAGTTTGGCAGTCAGACCTGTATTATTTTACAGGGCGAAGTATTAATGAGTTTAGCCAAGTCGCTTTACTGATTTTAATCTTTGGCTGCATTCTGTTTTTATTTTTAGATCGAGACTATCGTTTAGGCTGAATTTAGATCAATGCTTAAATGCTATTTCATGCCTTTTTTAAGCTATACCTTGAGAGTCAATGCCCAAAGAGGCATAATCCTACCTTTATTTCTGGCGGTACGCTGTTTACGTATTCGCTACCTTTAGCCATATAGTTGGATTTTTAACGCCATGATGCGAACTCATTACTGCGGTTCTTTAACCGAAGCTCAAATTGATGAAACAGTAACCCTCTGCGGTTGGGTACACCGTCGCCGTGACCACGGTGGTGTCATCTTCCTTGATATGCGTGACCGTGATGGTCTTGTGCAAGTGGTTATTGACCCAGACACTCCTGAAGCATTTGCAACTGCAGACAAAGTACGTTCAGAATTCGTATTAAAAATTACAGGTCGCGTACGTCGCCGTTATGCTGGCACAGAAAATGCCAATATGGTGAGCGGTCAAATCGAAGTTTTAGGTAAAGAAATCGAAGTTCTTGCTGCATCAGAAACTCCGCCGTTCCCATTGAATGACGACAACACCAATATTTCTGAAGAAATTCGTTTGAAATACCGTTTCTTGGACATTCGTCGTCCTGAAATGTTAGATCGTTTACGTTTCCGTTCTAAACTAACGAACCTGATTCGTAACTATTTCGAAGACAATGGTTTCTTAGATGTTGAAACTCCGATTTTAACCCGTGCAACGCCTGAAGGTGCACGTGACTACTTAGTGCCAAGCCGTGTTTCAAATGGTAGCTTCTACGCACTTCCACAATCACCACAATTATTCAAACAATTGTTGATGGTGGGTGGTATCGATCGTTACTACCAAATCGCAAAATGTTTCCGTGATGAAGACTTACGTGCCGACCGTCAGCCAGAATTCACCCAGATCGACGTTGAAACATCGTTCATGAGTGACGATGACATCATGGATTTAATGGAAACGTTGACGGTTAAGATGTTCAAAGAACTGCTGGACGTTCAATTCGATAAATTCCCACGCATGACTTATACAGATGCTATGCGTGACTATGCATCGGACAAACCAGACTTACGTATTCCTTTGAAATTAGTTGACGTTGCAGACTTGATGCAAGAAGTTGAATTCAAAGTATTCGCAGGTCCAGCGAAAGATCCTAAGGGTCGTATCGTTGCATTACGTGTTCCAGGTGCAGGTTCTTTACCACGTAGCCAAATTGATGAGTACACGAAATTTGTCGGCATCTACGGTGCAAAAGGTTTAGCGTACATTAAAGTAAACGAACTTGAAAAAGGCATCGAAGGCTTACAGTCTCCAATCGTGAAATTCATCGAGCCGATCGTGCTTGATCTATTGAAACGTGTTGGCGCAGAAAATGGCGATATCGTGTTCTTCGGTGCAGACAAAGCTAAAGTTGTAAACGATGCAATGGGTGCTTTACGTATTAAAGTCGGTCATGACTTGAAAATGTCGACTTGCGAGTGGGCACCGCTTTGGGTGGTTGACTTCCCAATGTTTGAAGAAACAGATGATGGCAAATGGACTTCTGTTCACCACCCATTTACACTGCCTAAATCAAGCGTTGAAGATGTGAAAAATAACCCAGGCGCTGCGCTTTCTGTCGCTTATGACATGGTTTTAAACGGCACTGAAATTGGTGGTGGTTCACTACGTATTCATAACCTAGAAATGCAAAAAGCAATCTTCGAAGCTTTAGGTATTGGTGAAGAAGAAGCTGAAGAGAAATTCAGTTTCCTTCTCAACGCATTACGTTACGGTGCTCCTCCGCATGGTGGTTTAGCATTCGGTCTAGACCGTTTAGTCATGCTCATGACGGGTGGTGCTTCTATTCGTGATGTGATTGCATTCCCGAAAACCAAAACTGCTGAATGTCCATTAACGCAAGCACCTGCACCAGTTGAATCAAATCAACTACGTGATTTGGGTATTCGCTTACGTGAAAAACCAAAAGCTGAAGAAACCAAATAAGCTTTAGATTTTGATTAAAGAAACCCTGCCATGCGCAGGGTTTTTTCATTCAAGATAAGACCATCCATTCTATAGATATTATTTTCGCTTCAAATTTTCCAAAATTTCTTTTGAACTTTTGATCTATCCCCCTTACAGTGATTCACGATAGTCTATATTTTATTGCAGCAGTTCTTGCACTAAATCACTCTATTGATTTATTCATTTATTTTGTTCTTAAGACGCTCATCTTTTTTTGATTTTATCTATCTTAGATTTTTAAGTCTCTTTGCAAAATTTTCTCTCATCTCATCTTTTAAAAAGATTTCTGAGTCAAAATATGGCTATTTATTATCTACTTAAAATCATCTCACTTTTTCCACTGTCCTTTTTACAATACATCGCACGCGGAATTGCACACCTGCTTTACTATAGTGACTCTTCAATTAAGCGTATCACCACCATTAATCTGCAGTTGGCCTACCCTGAACTCGATTCAATAACACTCCAGAAACGCGTTCATCTCAGCATTCAAAGCCAATGTCAGACCTATATTGAATTTTTAAAATGTTGGGGAATGCCACCACAATACAACCTAGATTTATTAAAAAATATTCATGGGGAATCTGTTCTAACCGAGGCTTTAGCCAATAAAAAAGGCGTGATTGTGGTCATTCCGCATTTTGGCTGTTGGGAGCTGTTAAATGCGTGGTTAAATGTCTATACGCAACCAATGATTATGTATAAACCCTATAAAATTAAAGGGTTAAATCGCTACATTTTAGATGCGCGCCAAAAGTTTAATGCAACTCTGGTTCCCACTGATGAAACGGGTATCCGCAGTATTTTCAAACACCTCAAACAAGGAGGCCTGACGGTGATTTTACCGGATCATCTTCCCAAACCCTCTGGCGGGATTTATTCACATTTCTTCAACCAAAACACACTATCCGCAACGCTAGTCTCTAAAATGGCCGCTAAGACACAATGTAATGTGATTGGATTAACTTGTATTCGTAATGCTGACGCAGCGGGTTTTGATGTGTACTGTACTGAGTTATCTCAAGATATTTTATCGACAGATATACAGCTATCTGTGGACAGTTTAAATCTTGCCATGCAAGACATGATTAACCAAGCGCCTGAACAGTATATTTGGTCCTATAAACGTTTTCGAAACTGTTATGGTAACATCAATCCGTATAAGAAATAACGAGATGGATCTCGACCTGATTCAAATAGGACAAGGACGTGAAATCAAGATGATTTGCTTTGGGCCTGAATAGCATACTTTTATTTATTTGAGATCAATTCTCAGCAGTGGCATAATAGCGCATTGTTTTAGATAAGTTGTGAGCAACCAAATGGCTATGCGCCCTGAAGTCCGTCGTCGTGGTATTGTGCTAATTGTGTTTGCAATCGTACAATGGTTTTTCATGCGCTATATTCTAGACAATCAATTATTCAATTTAACAACCTATGACCGCATTGTCTTTTTCTGTGTAAGTAGCCTTGCAGGTGCTTTTGTCATTTTTGTTGGCTTAATTTATATGGTCCTGAAAGGAAATGCGGATAAGGAATAGGTTCTAAATATATGCAAACAATTTCGCCAAAAATATTTAGACAAGTTCAATTGATCAATAAATTGTTTAAAATTTCAAAAAAGCATTATTTTTTGAGAAGATTTTCAAACTTTTTATTCCAGAAAAAAACAGATTTAATTGTTCAGGAATTACAAAAATTACATCTCGATACATTAGAAACGTACAAAGAGAAACTATTAATAAATAATAACCCAAGCATCACTAATATTATTTGGGTATGCTGGTTTCAGGGAGAAGATCAAGCTCCTGCTCTGGTACAAAAGTGTATCTGGAATCTAAAGCAATTTAATCAAGATGAATACACGATTAAAATAGTAACATTAGATAATTATAAAGATTTTATTGATTTACCTTCTTACATTGAAGAAAAATTTAAAAAAGGTATCATCTCTTATACACAACTCTCGGATATATTAAGATTTACCTTGTTAGCAACGCATGGGGGTATATGGATTGATTCAACATATTTAACCCTGTCACCACTTCCCAAATACGTAACAAATCATTCTTTTTTTAGCTTAACTAGCGCTATTTTTCCTACCTACTCAATATCAAAAGGTCGTTGGGCTGGTAATTTTATAAAATTTGGTAAAAATGATTTCATTGCTTTGCTATTTAAAGACTTATTTTTCGAATATTGGAAAAATAACAATCAACTTGTAGATTACTTTTTAATCGACTATTATTTCGAACTTTTATATCGAAATATACAATCTTTCCAAGAGAATCTTAAAAAACTACCTCAATATGGTGACAATCGCCATCTTTTAAATAGCATTTTATTTAAAGAGATTAATCAAATTGATAGTTCCAAGTTAGAAAAGGATATATATAAAATATATAAATTAACCTATAAATTTAAGGCCGAAAAAGCAAATAAGCAAAAAACTTATTTCAGAGAGTATTTCTAAATACTCTCTAAAATAAGCCCATTTATTTAAAAAAGTTTCTCATAATAATACTTAACTTCAAAATTTCTTTAATAAAATTTGCGAAACGATCTTTATCTATCACTTTATAGTTGTATAAGTGATTATTTAACATTCTTTTTTTAAAATTATTTAACTGATTTTTTTCGGAAAACTGCTCAACTGTTTTAAATATTTTTTCTGATTTAGCTTCGCTAATTCTCCCATACAAATGACTTGTATCAAAAAAATATGTAGGCTTATCAACGTGCTCAAAATTACCCAAGTCACCAACTCGATACCAAAGCTCTAAGTCTTGCCACATGCAGAAACTCTCATCAAAACCAGAAACTTGTCGTAACGTTTTTGTTTCTGTAAAAATTTGATTACCAACATAGTTTGCAAAAAGGAGATCATCTTTCTTAAAGTATTTTTTAGAAAATAAACTATGCTCTTTTGTTTGATTACTTTTTTCACTTTTAATATTTGAGGTAAATAAAGCGATTGAGTCTTCTCTCTTTTTATTTACCCAATAATCTAGAAAGAACTCAAGGCGATGTGGTAAAAAATAATCATCATCATCTAAGCCTGTAATTAACTCACCTTGTGCTAAATTAATTGCAATATTTCGGCTGACGCATGCACCGCTATTTTTATCCTTAAAAAAATAGCGAATACGTGAATCTACTTTGGCCAATCCAACTAAAAAATCTTGTGTACCATCTGATGAGTTATCATCGACAATAATGATTTCAAAATTTTTATATGTTTGATTCTGTACAGACTGAACTGCCCTTTTTAAAAGCTCCAACCTATTATAGGTTGGTATATATACAGAAATTAGTGGTTCCATCATTTATCTGCACTAATTATAGTTTCAAAAAATGTATAAATCATTTTCACGACAGTTTCCTGTTGTTGATTAGAAATACCATACCATAAAGGCAACCTTAGCAATCTCTCGCTCTCTTTAGTCGTGAATTCATCAAGACCACAAAACTCAGAGTATTTTTCACCTGCGGGAGAGCTATGCAAGGGAACATAATGAAATGTAGCCTGAACACCGTTGTCTTTCAAATATTGGAGTACACTAGTTCTTTGTTTTATATCTTTAACTTTCACATAAAACATATGAGCATTATGTTTACAGTTTTCAGGAATTGGTGATAATTCTATTTTTGAGCTATATGTTAAGGGAACCAATTTTTCATAATAATAGTTCCATGCCTTTAAGCGCTCTTGATTAATATGTTCAGCACTATCCAACTGAGCAAATAAATAAGCAGCCTGAAGCTCACTTGGCAATAAACTACTACCAATATCACTCCAAGTATATTTATCCACCATACCTCTAAAAAACTGGCTACGATTAGTGCCTTTTTCCCTAATAACTTCTGCTCTTTCTATAAACCGTTGATCATTTATGAGTAATAACCCGCCCTCACCGCCACTCGTATAATTTTTTGTTTCATGAAAACTAAAAGCAGCTAAATGTCCAATAGTCCCCAATGCCTTTCCTTTATAGCTAGACATGACACCTTGCGCAGCATCTTCAACGACATATAAATGATATTTATGGGCTAAATCCATAATTACATCCATTTCACATGCAACACCTGCATAATGCACTGGAACAATCACTTTTGTTTTTGATGTAATTGCTGCTTCTATTTTTGTTTCATCGATATTCATTGTATCCGGACGAATATCTACAAAAATAATTTTTGCACCTCGTAAAACAAATGCATTTGCCGTACTTACAAAAGTATAGCTTGGCATAATGACTTCATCCCCCTCACAAATATCTAGCAATAATGCTGCTAGCTCAAGTGCATGTGTACAAGAAGGGGTTAATAAAGTTTTTTTACAAGTAAACGAGTCTTCAAACCATTTTTGACATAACTTCGAATATTTACCATCACCTGAGAGCTTTTTAGACTGGATGGCGTCTACAATCAATTTAGTTTCAGAACCTAATACTGGCGTATTATTAAAAGGAATCATTTATAAACCTCATATAATGACTAGAATTTTGACCACAATTAAATAATAGATCCAATATACTCACAGCATGCTCAAAATCCCCCCACAACTGAGGATATTCCTTATAATCACAATAATTAAACCATTGTAGTTCTATCCCTGCATGTTGGAAAATTTTTTGATCAATATAGTTTTTAGCTGATGGTCCAGAAACATATATGCTTGCCTCTGTTTTTTTAGATAAATCAACAAGCCTTTCCGTCTTACCCTCAATTAAACCATAATCCCAACTGTATGATATTTTTGTATTTATTTTCAAGTATAAACAAATCACCTTAATTAATAGAACATTAACTTCTGTTAGTGTTTTGATATTTGAGTCTATCAATATTGGCTCGATAAGCCCAAAAATTTCATCAAAATATTTTGCACGTCTATAATTCGCATGTAACGTTTGACAATGTAATCCTCCCCAATCCCTATTACTAAACACAACATCTTTTATTGCACGATTACTATCAGCTCTTACAGGGATGGTTAACCACTTTAACCCTTGAGGAGTTTTGATTAAATTTCTGTTTCTCCAATCATTTTTAGTATATTGCACTTCATCATATATAATAAACTCATCAACTGAAGCTATTAAGTCAAAATATCCTTTCCAAGGGATATAATTAGACTGTAGAATTGCAACCTTTTTCATTTAATTTTTATTCCAAAATCTTTATGTGAACCTACTTTCTGTGCTGGACTGCCAAACCACTTGGTATGAGAATCTGTATTTTTTATCAATAGAGATTTCGCTCCTATAAGGGTTTCATTTTCAACAATAATATTATCAATAATCGTACTATTAAAACCAATAAAACATAAATTTTTCACATGCGAAAAACCACCACATATTGAACCTGCCGCTATAAAGTTATGGTTCCCAATTTTAACATCATGACAAATAATGCTTGAAGACCAGATAATATTATTATTACCTATCTCAACATTGGGTTCTAATACCACCCCTTGAAGTATAATATTATTAAATCCTAGCTTCACATTTTCAGCTACAATTGCTTTCGAGCTAATATAATTTATTAATTCAAAACCTAATTTTACAATTTTATCATAAACAATTTCACGAAAACGCATGGATGAACAACCTAATGCTAAAATAAATTTAACTTCAGATGCATTATAATAATTATCGATATCCTCCAATGCATACACAGGAAGGTTATTAAATATTTTTAAGTTTAAATATTGCTTATCCACACAAAAAGCTACAACTTCATAATTTGAATCATTAGACTTCCTTCATAAATCATTTTTCAACCAATTTAATTGTTTATCTTTCACCCAATCTAAATTGTATATGCCAGCAAGTAAATTAAACCGCAGGTTTAATCGTTTACGACGATTTCTATATACACAAGATAAAATCTTAAAACATTTCATCCTTCCAAATACGTGCTCTACTTGAATTCGTCTACGACCAATCTCTTTATTTAACTTTTTTAATTCAGAATCTAGTTTTTCAGTTTTCTTTGCTTTAGATGGCATGAGGCATCCAAAACCCAATTTCTTTATCCCTAAATACCCCTTATCAACGATAAAAAAGGGCTTAAATTTTAATTTCCTCATGCTTTTTTTAAATATTTTAAAATCATGCATGCTTCCATGACTTCCACATACACTCAGTATTTCACCTGTTGTATAGTGCATAGATAGCTGAAATTTAAAGGTATGTCGCTTTTTTTTACCGCTATACCATTTCTTCTGTTTTTTTTGGACGTTGAACTAATATTTCAGTTGCATCAATCACAACAACTTCCCAATCCACTTCATCTCGATTAGGAAGTTGTTTTGGCAAGTTAAATTTTCCAGAACGGATTAAGGTATCTTCAATAACACGTGTGATACGAATTGCACTCGTTTCAGATACACCGTAACTCATACCAAGATGGAAAAATGTTCGATATTCTCTCCAATATTCTATACATAAGAGCAAACGATCTTCCAATGGTAATTTATGCGGTCGTCCTTTACCAATATGATGAGGTAAATGCTTATTTAGCTCGGCCAACATGAGGTTAAATGTAGCCCAACTAACACCGGTAAGCCTACGAAACTTAACGTTTGATAATTTTTGAATATCTTTGAATTTCATCCAAGGATTATCTCTTGAATTAAATAATTTTGCTGATTAATTTAAGATCAAATAAATTGTACGTTTTTTGATTTATGACGGAAGTCTATTATTCAAATAATAATAAAGAAGACCAGCCAAATCACCTATTCCAAAAATAACTAATTTATTCATTTAATAAATTACCCCACTGCTTTTCCAATTTACTAATTGAAAAAAATTCACCAACTATTCTTTTATTATTATTTCTAGAAGACATATGAATATTAAAATTCTCAAGATCATAGACCTGAATATTTATACTTTTGAAAAACTCCCATTGAGGCGTTCCCTCTCTTAAATACACTACTTTCCCCATTCCCAACAGATTAATTGTATTACCCATAGCCTGTTGCCGCTTGTGATTAAAAATAGCAATATCTATATTTTGAAGAAAACTTAAATATTTTTCATATGGCATAAACTCAGTCAAGGGGACAAATTTATGCTCAAATATAGTCTTTCCATATTGGATCACTTGGTCAGCATAAGTTTGATTTCCATAAGATAAAGGTGCATAAATCTTAATATTTGACTCTTTAAATTTTTCAAGTTTAACTAACGCTTCAATATGCTCATTCGCAGGATCTGCTGAATTACCTAACAGAATATTAACACTTCCTTTCCTTTCTTCTATCAAAGAATAAACTGGAGTAAAAATGTTACTCAAATAACAAAGATTTTCAACATACTTTCCTTTAGCACCAAATTTATCTCGTGCATATTCAACATCTCTTGGAATAAAAGTTATCAAAAAACCCATATTCTTTATAACCATTTTTTTATATAAATTAGATATTTTAGATCTCTTATCTTCCCCATATAAATCCCCCCCCCACATTGACCAATAGCACTTTTTTAATAACCAAGGGTGATAAAATAGAGTCTTTATTACTTTTGAATTAAACAAGCCATGTAAAATTATTTTATCAGCATTATACATTTCTAACAGAAGTCGAAAATAACTTACTTGACTCTCTTTTTTCCCCAAAAAAAATACCCCCCTATCTTTTAAAAAACCATAAACACTCTCATCACCATAGAGATAAAAAGTATTATTTTCTTTAGAAAATTTTTCCTGTATAAAATCAATAAATGGCGGTAAAAACTTATCAGCCATACTGACATGAATTATTTTTTTAGACATAACTACAACGAACCAACTAATGAAATCAAATACTGACCATAACTATTTTTACTCATAGTATGACCGATTTTTAAAACCTGCTCTTTACTTAACCAACCTTGATTAAATGCAATTTCTTCCAAACATGCCACTTTATAGCCTTGACGCTTTTCTAAAGTTTCTACAAATTGTGCAGCTTCAAGTAAACTACTATGTGTACCTGTGTCGAGCCATGCAAAACCACGTCCAAGTAGTTCCACATTTAAATCCCCACGTTCCAAATACATTTGGTTCACGGTGGTAATTTCTAATTCGCCACGCTCTGATGGTTTAACTTGTTTGGCAATTTGAATCACATCATTGTCATAGAAATACAGCCCCGTTACTGCAAAATGAGACTTTGGATGTTGAGGTTTTTCTTCTAGTGAAATTGCGCGTTTCTGCTCATCAAACTCAACGACACCAAAGCGTTCTGGGTCTTTTACTTGATAGCCAAAAACTGTTGCACCTTTTTCACGCGCAACAGCCTGTTTTAGCATTGGTGTAAAACCTTGACCATAGAAAATATTATCGCCTAGTACTAAACACACATTACTATCACCAATAAACTCTTCACCAATAATAAATGCTTGTGCTAAACCATCTGGACTTGGCTGAATGGCATACTCTAATCGAATACCGAATTGAGCCCCATTGCCTAGTAAGCGTTTAAAACTATCTAAGTCTTCAGGAGTTGTAATGATCAGAACATCCTGAATTCCTGCCAACATCAGTACTGACAATGGATAATAAATCATTGGTTTATCGTAAATAGGCAGTAGCTGTTTCGATACACCTTGGGTAATCGGATACAGTCGTGTACCAGAGCCACCTGCTAAAATAATGCCTTTTGTGTTCATTGAGCATTTACACCTAATCTTTCTCGTTGGTAACTACCATCTTGAACTCGACGGGACCAATCTAAATTATTCAGATACCATTCAACCGTCTTTCGAATTCCAGTTTCAAAGGTTTCTAGGGGTTTCCAGCATAAATCTTTTTCAATTTTTCCCGCATCTATGGCATAACGCAAATCATGCCCAGGACGATCTTCGACAAATTTAATAAGAGACTCATACTTTTGACCATTGGCTTGAGGCTTTAATTCATCCAAGATATTACAAATCGTTTTTACGACTTCAATATTTTGTTTTTCGTTATGTCCACCAATATTATAAGTTTGCCCTACAGCGCCTGTAGTAACAACTTGATACAGCGCACGTGCATGATCCTCAACAAAAAGCCAATCCCGAATCTGATCACCCTTACCATAAATAGGTAAAGGCTTCATATCTAGAGCATTGAGAATGACCAAAGGAATCAGTTTCTCTGGAAAATGATATGGCCCATAATTATTTGAACAATTGGTCACAATTGTTGGCAAACCATAGGTTCTGTGCCATGCGCGAACCAAATGATCTGAACTGGCTTTACTTGCCGAATATGGTGAACTTGGTGCATATGGTGTTGTTTCTTTAAAAAGGTCCGTCGTTCCCTCTAAATCACCATACACTTCATCGGTCGAAATATGATGAAAGCGAAAAGATTCTTTTACTTCCGCGGTTAGACTTAACCAATATTTTCGCGCAGCTTCTAATAAACTATAAGTTCCGACAATATTGGTTTGGATAAATGCAGCAGGACCATCAATAGAGCGGTCGACATGCGATTCAGCAGCCAAATGCATCACTACATTCGGTTGAAAGTTTTCAAAGATTTTTTCTAATTCAACCTGATCACAAATATCGGTTTGGAAAAATTGATAGCGTTCACTTTTTTTAATGGATTGAAGTGACTCCAGATTACCTGCATAAGTCAACTTATCGACATTTAAAACATGATGATGGGTGTTTTCAATAATATGACGTATTACTGCTGAACCAATAAATCCAGCGCCACCAGTTACTAGAATGCGCATTTCAAGCTGTTCCTATCATTTCATCATATTTGTATTTTGGTTTTTTAAGTAGGTTATTCAGTTTAACTGCCCGATCGGCTCTTATTTAAACTCAACACGCTTACCCACTAACGCATATTTTATTTGTTTCAATATACGTAAAATCTCCAGTCGAACTTTAGCCCAACCCTTCTTCTTTTGCTTTTTCATCCGAGCTTTACGCTCTGCAAGCAAGTCACTGGAAAGAACGGTTTGCTTTTCAGGAAATAACATCATTTCCTGTATACATAAAGCAGGCGTCATCTGATACACGGGATGAATTTTATGACATATAAATTCATCAAACATCACTTGGTCTAGTGGGATCAATTGAATTTGTTCAACATACTTCAAATATTTTTGAGCACCTTCAATACTCAAGATATAACCTGCAGTCCCCAAATTTTTTCCCATGAGTTGAACAATATGACGCATGCCATTTGATATTTTAGACTGAGTTTTACCTAGAAAAACCTGATCTGCAAATGCTTCCGTCTTAATAATGTCCCAATTTGGGTTGATCCAGCCTGCGTTATTTAATAATTCAGCAGCAGCATCACCTAAATACACATCATCTTCAAAAATAGCCAAATGAGGAATATGCTCATCTACCATTTTTTGCCAAATCGAGACATGACTCATAAAACAAGCCAACTCACCAGGACTTAAAAACTCATCCTGAATATTGAGCTGCATTTTTTCAGCTAAAGGTCGAGCCAGATCGGGCGTTAGCGCATCAAAAAACTCAAACCCCACATTCTGTTTTCCGAATTCTTGTACAATGTGCTCACGACGCGCTGTGGCTGTCTTTAAGCTAATGACTATATTTTTCATATCAATAATACTTACTTTGATGCAACCAAATGCTTTACAGCATAAAACTTATCACGCCACATTCGCTTTTGTTTTTTGATGCCGTGAGAAAGACTACGCCCTTCTTTTTCTTTGCGAGAAATGCCTTGCGCTGCCACAGTGCCTAAAATATCACTGTCCAAGCCTGCAGGTTTCACTAAAGCAGGCCATACGCCTAAACCCTTCCCATTTTTACTGAGCCATGTTTGAAAGAAAATATCGACAGGCATAGCCATTTTTTTCCCAGCCTGTATAAATGCTTCAGCACCTTGACGCGACCACACCAAACCTAAACCACGAATAGGGAAATAAAAAGCATGCCATAAGCTCATACCATCAATATTCGTAATATCTTTGGTCAGCTTTTTCTTTTTGGCCGCAATATTAATCAGATACCAATCCAACTCTTTATGTTGATCGAGATACTCAATCACACCATCAAGCTTGTCTTTGAAGTCTTGATTAATTTTCATATCATCTTCAAGTACCACTAAATAGTCAGCATCAGTACTTAAAAATTTTTCCGCACAACCATAATGACTTAAATAGCAGCCCAATTCTGAATTCATCAGTTTACGGCCAAGTACGTCGTTCGCCCCTTGGTCATCGTAGTTTGCAAATTCAGTTAACTCTTTACCACGTCCATCGACTGCAGAAAAGCGTTCAAAAGGCCAGTTGACTTGATTCAGCTGCTGAGTTGCTCGTTCAAGTCGTTCCTGACTGCCGTCCAAATTAATCAAATAAGTAACAACTTTCATCATGAACCTTTAAACTAAAACTGAATGGGGCAAATAGCCTGCTAATTTTTCATGCATAGCAGTACTGATTTTTTTCGCAGCGTCACTATCAAGCTGATCCAAACTCTGTATACAACCATACTTAATCTCAGGATTATGCAACGCCTGTATAAAACTGTTCAAACTGTCCTGATTTTTAAGGTAGGCCAATTCAAGATCTGGTTTCAACTCCGCCTGCTGTTTTTGAATCTTAATGTGGTTCATTAATGAAATTGGATTCAACTGCTCTACACTACGAAATTTAAACTTGATCTGGGTTTCTAAAAGCTGTGGATGTTCCAGCAAATAATCTTTTAATGCATGGCGATCTACAATATGTGGATAATGATGGATTTCAAAAAATTTCTTAAAGCCCAAAACATCCGCACCAAGCATCTGCGCAATCATATGTTTCGGCTGAATTGGCTTTCCAAATTGGCGACTCATTAGCTGACGATATTTGAGCTTTACTTTGAGTGCAAAACTATTTTGCCAATGACCATAGATCACCAAGCTATCCGTTTTTAAAAAGTCTTCGACTTGTGCAGGCGCATTAAAAAAGAAATCGTCATTGAGATAGATAAAATATTCCGACAATCCTTCAATATTCCACAGCATGCTTTCAATGGAACGGGTATTGAAGGTCGGTAAATACTCTTCAAAACCTCTAAAAATTTCTCGGTGATCAACCACACGAATTTTATCTACAGCGCACAAACCTTGCGCTGCAAATTCATCGATAAACTCAGGACGCTGATTATCTGCCACTACATAGATATGACGACAAAAAGGGACATATTTTAAAATTGAAGCAATGTTGTAATAAATTTCGTTATTACTGGCGAAACGCGTATCACTGACTGCATCAGATGCATCGTCACCAGTCAGATATTTATGGCGTTTCTTTTTTAATTCAAGATCATTGCCATCTACCCAGGCAATCACGATATCAATATTTTGCATTCACTTGATCACTTCAAAATCTGAGTCTAAATAGGCAATTATTGCCAAGCATCCTTAATCCACTGTGATGGCAATACATAACGATACCATTTCCCACCACCACCATTAATCGCATCAGGTGGATTGATTTCACCGTGGAAAATAATGACCTTAACCCCTTCAGGTTTTACAGGTGGCTTAAAGTATGCCAACGGAATTTTTTGCAAACAGTGATACTTGTAGCTCTTACACCAACTATCAGGCCAGTAAGAAAGTTTTTTCTCTTGATCGACATACCAAGACAAATAAGCTTGCTCATTGCGGAATTTTTGACGAATTTCATCAAAATGCTCACGAAAATAGGGCATCAACCCTGGGAAAGCGCCCAGTTTAAAACGGTAAACCGAGCTATTACCGGTAATACGCCAAGGACGTTTCCAGTCATGGATAATTAGGAAGTCTCCCGGATGGGTAAAGAAACTGTCGATATTGTCAACAATGACTACATCCAAGTCTAAAAAGAGCGCATTACCTTGTAAACCGTACAAGTCTGGCTCGAATGTAGACAATTTATTCCACCCACGTTCAGGACTTCCCTCTGGAAGCGCTAAAGGTGGAATGGGGAAACATTCAACTGCAGGGTCGATTCCTTCGGTGCGGTCTGTTAAACAAACCATCTTAAAATCAACCGTGGTGTGACGCTTCACCATGTTATATAAACGATTGACGTACTCGGCCCCATATTTGGTGCCCCATTTCATGCATAACACAATATTTTTATCTGTCTGTGTTTCAGCCTGTTTTGACAACGAGTCGTTTACGTTTTCCTGCATGTTCTATCATCCACCAGCATTCTGCGTTGTATCATAACATTTCTTGCAATAAGTTAGTGTATGGCTTTTTCAAAGCCCTCATAATACTCAAAAATAGTTTGTGCTATGATACGAAAACGCTTTATGTAAATCCTTTGCAAGGTTCACTTAAGCCCTCATATGAAGAATATATAACCAGGTTGATATGAAAATAGCAGTTGCAGGCACAGGTTACGTCGGCCTTTCTAATGCCATGATCTTCTCACAACATCATGAAGTGATTGCACTAGACATCATCGACACGAAAGTCGACATGTTGAATCAAAAAATCTCTCCGATTCAAGATGCAGATATATCGACATTTTTAAGCGAGAAACCGCTCAATTTTCGTGCCACAACTGACAAATATGAAGCCTATCAAGGCGCTGATTTTGTCATTATTGCAACACCCACCGACTATGATACCCAAACTAATTATTTCAATACACAGAGTGTGGAAAGTGTCATTCGAGATGTGGTCGAGATCAACCCTCAGGCAACGATGATTATCAAATCAACAGTGCCAGTGGGCTTTACTCAAAAAGTCAAAAAACAATATCATACTGAAAATGTGATCTTCTCCCCTGAGTTCTTACGTGAAGGAAAGGCGCTGCACGACAACCTTTATCCTTCTCGGATTATTGTCGGTGAAAAGTCACAACGTGCTCAATTGTTTGCAGATATGCTGATCGAAGGGGCAATCAAAAAAGACAGTCCTGTATTATTTACCGATTCAACTGAAGCCGAAGCAATCAAGTTATTTGCCAATACCTATCTCGCGATGCGTGTCGCTTACTTTAATGAACTCGATACCTATGCCCAGTCCTTCGGTCTGGATACCCGTCAAATTATTGAAGGCGTATGTTTAGATCAACGCATTGGCAATCATTATAACAACCCATCGTTTGGCTATGGTGGCTATTGTCTACCGAAGGATACAAAACAACTTCTTGCCAACTACAATCAAGTGCCGAGTAACTTGATTCAGGCCATTGTAGATTCCAACAGTACGCGTAAAGACTTTATTGCAGACTCTATCATTGCAAAAAATCCTAATACCGTCGGCATTTATCGTTTAGTGATGAAAAGCGGCTCCGATAACTTCCGTGCATCAGCGATTCAAGGCGTCATGAAACGCATCAAAGCCAAAGGCATTGATGTAATTGTTTATGAACCAACCTTAAATCAGGATGAGTTTTTCAAATCCAAAGTGATTAATGATTTAGAACAATTTAAACAACAAAGTGATGTCATCATCGCCAATCGTAAGTCACAGGACTTAAGTGATGTTGAATACAAAATCTATACCCGTGATATTTTTGGAGGCGATGAATGAAGGTTTTAGTAACAGGTGCAGCAGGCTTTATCGGCTTTCATGTCTCTAAAAAACTACTCGAGCGTGGCGATAATGTTGTCGGTTTTGACAATATGAATGATTATTATGATCCTGCCTTAAAGCAAGCACGTATCGACTTATTACATCAAACTGCTCAGCAAAGTGCTGGCCAATTTGACTTCATTCAAGCCAATCTTGCCGATAAAACAGCAGTTGATCAATGCTTTCAACAACACCAGTTTGACCGTGTGATTCACTTGGCTGCACAAGCAGGCGTGCGCTACTCACTTGAAAATCCAATGAGTTATGTAGAAAGCAATATTATTGGCTTTACTAATATTATTGAAGCTTGCCGCTATGCGAAAACACCACATCTGACCTATGCCAGCACCAGCAGCGTATACGGTGCAAATACCACCATGCCTTTTAGTGAGCAGCATGGCGTAGACCATCCAATTCAGTTTTATGCAGCAACAAAACGTGCAAATGAATTGATGGCGCATAGCTATAGTCACCTATTTCAATTGCCAACCACAGGCTTACGTTTCTTTACGGTCTATGGACCTTGGGGACGCCCCGATATGGCGCTGTTTAAGTTCACCAAAAACATCATTGCGGGTCAATCAATTCCCGTATTTAACCATGGTAATCACACCCGCGATTTCACATTTGTTGAAGACATTGCTGAAGGCGTGATTCGCTCAAGTGATCAAATTGCTGAGGTCAACCCAAATTGGGACAGCAATCATCCAGATCCAGCGACCAGCAATGCGCCTTTCCGTATATTCAACATCGGCAATAACAATCCTGTAAAACTAATCGAATATATTCAAGCAATTGAAAAAGCCGTTGGCCAAGAAGCCATTTTAGAATTACTCCCACTTCAAGCAGGCGATGTACCTGATACCTTCGCAGATAGCAGCGCTTTAGAAAAAAGTGTGGGGTATAAACCCTCTGTTTCAGTTGAAGATGGTGTGAAACAATTTGTAGATTGGTATCGTGACTTTTATCAAGTTTAAATAAAAGCCACTCGCTAATTAAACTAATCTAAATTAAAAACCCTAATTACTGTGTAATTAGGGTTTTTAAAATACAAATGCATTTAATTTATAGATCATTACATCATAAATTTTCTCTTACTAAATCACCATCCAACGGCTTTGTTGCATAAAGATTTAAAAGTTAAATTTACCCTGTTCTACTCAAATTCAAGTGACAACTTGGGTGAGAGGTCGACCTAACTACGTAAATTTATTTAATACTGCCACACGTGCATGCATTTCATTGACTTGGCTTTGAAAGTTTCTCGCACTGAGTTTATCCCCCAATAATTTGATGCAATGCATCTTGGTTTCGACCAGACTTCTGCGATGATAGCCTGACCATTTTTGCCATAGTGTCCTGCCGAAACGTTTAACTGTTCGAAGTAATTCATTTAGCTCTCGCGAATGAACTTTGTTATCTTTCCAAGGCTTTGCATTTTTTCTGGGTAGAATCACTGCATACGCTTGCCGATCTGCAATAACCTGACGGCATTGTTTTGTGTCATAAGCCCCGTCTGTATAGACTGAATCAATCTGCTTATCCAATGGGATTTGATCAAGTAAATCTCCAAGGACTTGCGAATCACTGACATTATTTGTTGTCAGCTGTACAGCTCGTATTTGCAAGGTTCTAGCATCTATACCAATATGCAATTTACGCCATTGCCGACGATTCAGGCTGATGTTTCTTGCGTTTCCATTCACCTTCGCCTAAAAACTTAAGGCCAGTTGAGTCTATCAATAGATGTAATCCTTCATGACTTTTTTGATAGCTGATCGCAATATCAATCTGCTTTTGTCGTCTGCAAAGTGTGGAATAATCTGGTGCTGTCCAACTTAACCCACTGAGTTGAATTAGGCTTTGCACAAAGCCTGTGACCATACGCAAAGAAAGTCGAAAGATAGATTTGATCATCAAACAGCACTGAATTGCTGTATCAGAATAAGTTTGATTTCTTCCATGCTTAGCCTGTGGCTGAGCATACCGTTTAGTCTGAGGATCGAACCAAGTTGAAATATTTCCTCGCTTGATTAGAGCTTGGTTATAAGAGGACCAATTCGTTGTGCGATAAATTTTAGATACAGGCTTCTTCATTTGGAAATTATATTGCTGAAGAAGCCTTTAAGAATAGCTTTGTGCAACAAAGCCCCATCCAACACAAACCTGTCTCCTATACCTATACAAATTCCTTGAGGTAGAAAAAACCTATCCTTCGGTTGAATATTTTCAACTAAATAAACGAAGCTTATTTTTAAATAGTAACATCTTAGCAATAGGATAACTTTTATTTATACTCAATGAGGTTTATGAAATGGCTTTTTATTAAAAATTACAGTATCAAAAAACCATTAATACCATACAAAACATTGGCTTAAATTACTCAAGAGAAATACCAAATTAAAAACCATCCGAGCCACCATAAATAATCTCATGGTGACTCTATCTTTATAAAAATAATTTATTTATTTTTATTTTTTCATATATTTATCAATATATGATTAAGAACGCCATAATTCTCCAAGTTTTACATCCCACTCAACAGGAGAAATAACCATACGCCCTGCATTTGGGGTCAATGTGATTTCACTAAACAGCACTTCATCTTGTGACAATAGGAAGTCAATTCGGCTATAACCATATTCCAAACATAACTGCTCAGATAGCTCAACCATTTTATGCATCTTGCACGGTTCTATCACCGCTTCTGGCGTATTCTCTTTGCAATCTACGGTGAAAGGCTGTAATACCCAAGAGGTATCATAAATATTTGAATACTCTGTACCATCACTCCCTTGGACATCGACTTCAACATACTTAGGCTGCCCTTCAAAACAGTGAACACGACATGTTGTAATGGTGGCATGCGTGTTAGCATCACGATATAAGTCAACATAATGCTCTGCCAAGATGAGCGGCGAAATATTTTTATAGTGCCACTCTCGCTTGCGGTAGTACATATTCATTTTTAAACTGTTATTTAGTTTACTTTCCGCTCTATTAACATCAAATGTACCTTTATCGAGACAAACAATAGCGCTTCCACTGTCGTGGGTACATTTCAAAACAAATTGGCTTGGAAATTGATCAAAATCAATATTCTTAAAGTCACAATATGTGCCTATAAGTGGGACCAGATGTTTTTCTCCAATCCGATCTATAATCAATTCTCTTACTGCCGATTTATCAGCTAATTTGGGCGAATTCAAACATGAGGTGCGACAGTTTGAAAAGTCTTATGATAATCAACAAGCTGAGCAAATTTCTCTAATGGTGTAAGCCAATCTAACGCTTTTCTAGGACGAGTATTCAGTGACATGGCAACTTGATTTAAATAATGCTGATCTGCCTGATTTAAATCAATCCCTTTAGGTAAATATTGCCTAATTAAACCATTCATATTTTCGCATGTGCCTTTTTGCCAGGGTGAATGTGGGTCACAGAAATATACATCTATGCCTAAATCTTCTTCAAGTATTTTATGTTCTGCCATCTCGCGTCCACGGTCATAGGTCAACGTTTTACGCAGTTCTGCAGGTAAATATTTCAGAGCTTCAGTTAAAGCCTTGCGCACTGATTCTGCCTTTGCATCAGGTAATGTTGCCAAGATACAGAGCCGTGTATTTCGTTCAATAAGTGTTGCTATCGAACTTTTATTGTCTTTACCTTTAATTAAATCAGCTTCCCAATGACCCGGTATTTTTCTTTCTTGAACTTCGGCTGGGCGCTCATGAATAGTTTTAATATCCTGTAATATAGAATCTTTTTTAGGTTCACCGTTAGCTTTTCGCTTTTTATTTTCATGACGCAGACAGGATAATAAGTCTTTTTTCAACTCACCCTTGGGTAATGCTCGTATCGTTGAATAAATCGTTGTATGGCTTACATTCATTGTTTGATCCAAATCAGGAAATGTCTTTAAACGCTTTGCTATTTGCTGAGGAGACCATAAACAACGGATCGCTTCAACAATAAATTTCCAGAGGATTGAATCGATTTTGAGTTTTCTGTGACCACGTCTACGTCTAGCGAAGGTGTTATCAGAAGCATATTGAGCTTGATAAACGTCATTGATGCTATTTCTTTTAAGCTCACGATAGATCGTACTAGGATGTCTTTTAATGAGTTCAGCAAATTTTCTGGCTGAAAAGCCTTCTTTTCTTGACTCAAGCATTAATGCAGTACGATCTTCAAAGTTAAGATGATGGTATGACAATTTTATATACTCCATAAACCCTTTAAATTAATTAGGTGGTTTATGTCGCACTTCAAGTTTTACTCTGCCTTGGTATGTAGTGCACTTCTTTCAAAAATCATTCGTGCAGTAACTTTCTCATTAAAACTTTCAGGTTGATTAAAATTTGGGGTATACCCTAATTTATTAATAAACCTTTTTTTTAGATATCTCTCATCAGAAACAAATAATGTTCTAAATACTTTTGCTTTATATATAAGACTGTTAATCATGGATAAAAATTTTAAATACATCTCGTTTTGACCAAATAATAACAAATAAATTAGACTATGTATGCTTTAAGCATATTATTTTTACTAAAAATTCAAAATAACTTTAGCTGCTTTATAAACTATTTAATAACAATAAAATATAATCCATATATTTTTCAAAACAATGAAGATAAAAAAAGGGCTCCGAAGAGTCCTTTTCCACCTAATTACTTATTTTACATAAGTTAACCAGTGTGCGTATTTCGGGTCTTTACCCTTAACCGCATTAAAGAATGTGGTTTGAATTTGTTCAGTGATTGGACCACGCGTACCTGAACCGATTTCACGATCATCATATTCACGAATAGGCGTCACTTCAGCAGCTGTACCTGTAAAAAATGCTTCATCTGCAATGTAGAATTCATCACGTGTAATACGACGCTCAACTACGTCATAACCCAAGTCTTTTGCGATAGTAATAATGGTTTGACGCGTAATACCATCAAGCGCACCACCCGCGATATCTGGCGTATGTAAAACACCATCTTTTACCAAGAATACGTTTTCGCCAGAACCTTGGCATACATACCCTTGAGGGTCGAGCAGCATTGCTTCGTCATAACCTGAATGCGCTACTTCTTGGTGAGCCAAAATCGACAAGGTATAGTTACCTGACGCTTTCGCTTTACACATCGTCACGTTTGGATGGTGATGGGTAAATGATGAGGTTTTCACACGAATACCTTTCGCCATTGCTTCGTCACCAAGGTATGCACCCCAACTCCATGCAGCAACCACCGCATGAATGGTATTGTCTGTTGCAGCAATACCTAATTTTTCCGATCCAATAAAAATAATTGGACGCAAGTAGCAAGACGCTAATTTATTTTCACGAACCACATCAATTTGAGCTTGCTCTAGTGTTGCTTGATCAAATGGGACTTTCATTTGATAAATTTTTGCAGAGTTCAATAAACGCTTAGTGTGTTCTTTTAAACGGAAAATAGCCGTGCCATTCGGTGTTTCATAGGCACGGACACCTTCAAACACACCCATGCTGTAGTGCAAGGTATGTGTTAGTACGTGAGTTTTTGCCTCACGCCAGTCAACCAATTGTCCATCTTGCCAAATAAAACCATCACGATCAGCCAAATTCATGACACACACTCCAAATTTATATACACAGTCATGTTACCCAATGCTCACGATTGAGCTTGGATCAATTAATCTTTGCCATAATTTGCAAACGATCACTCGGGTATCGCGCCAGTCCGCAGCATTTACTTGCATGGATTGATTCGCAAGGGCTAAACGGTGGCTCTCGGCTCGTTCACTGAGATAAGCTTGAATCAATGCAGTAGCATCGTCACTGGATAAGCAACTGGCTTTTGCGGCGTCTTCAAGGATTCGTACATTGTCGGAATAATGGGCAAGATCTGGATGAGATCCGCTCCATGCCAACACAGCATACTGTGCCATAAATTCGATATCGACGATACCACCTGCATCTTGTTTTAAATGAAAAATTCCATCTTTTTGTTGTTCTTTAGAAGAACCCAAATGGTCTTTCATTTTTTGACGCATCTTCAGCACTTCTGCGCGCACATTTTCTTCATCACGTGGCTGCGTTAAAATCCGACAGCGCAATGCTTCAAATTTATCACGCAAACTTGGCTCACCTGCAATCGAGCGAGCACGTACCAATGCTTGATGCTCCCAGACCCATGCATTCTTCAACTGATATTGCTCAAAGGCTTTTAAACTGGTGACCAAGACCCCCGCTTCACCCGATGGGCGTAAGCGCGTATCGATTTCATAAACCCGACCATCGAGGGTCTGCGTGGTCATCAATGACATAAATTTCTGCGCAACACGCATTGCAAATTCAAATCCACTGATCGACTTCAGCCCATCGGTATCGGCTTGCTCATCCATATAATGAATAAAGACCAGATCTAAGTCCGAGCCATAACCCAGCTCAATCCCACCAACCTTGCCATAACCCACAACAGCAAATGCCAAATGATCGATCGAACAGCGCTGTCCTTCAACATCGAGTGGATAACCATGTTTCTTTGCCGTCATTTGATAGGCTAAATTTAAAGTTGTACTGACCGAAACTTCTGCAATATCGGTCAAAGCATCGGATACTTTCATCAACGGACTTTCAGCCAAGACATCACTGGCTGCAACCGCCAAAACATTGGATTTTTTAAATAGGCGCAGTACACGCATCAAATCTTCAACGTCATCAAGCTCAATACGAAGCAACTGTTGACGCAGAGAATCTTCCAAATCTTGACGGCGCGGCAACTCAAAATCCATGGACAAAAATTCATCCAAGAGTACTGGATAATGGGTCAATTCTTCACAAATCCATGGACTTACGGTTGCCATTTTCACCAAGCGCTGTAACGCCCCTTTACTCTCAATCAACATGACCAAATATACGGTACGTCGCATCACAGACTCAACCAAAGGCATGAGGCGTAGCAGCGCGGCTTGCGGCTTATCTGACTGTAAAATCGCTTCAATCAAATGCGGCCAAAACATTTTTAAACGCTGCACCGCTTTTGCAGGCAGCTTTTTTAGCGCATGCCCATTCCAAAATTCATGAATGAGGTTTTTTGCATTCGCATCCAACACCTCATTTAAACGCGCTTCTAACTGACTAAAGCTTTCTACGAAAGGGTCATGTTCTTTTTCTTTAATTAAATGCTCAAATTGGTAAATAACTTTGGCGCGCTTTTGGTTTAAGTGCTCAATAAATACATCCCAACTTACAAAACCCAAGGTGTCAATCATCCTTTGTCTGAGTTCTGTTTCTGTTGGCAAAGACTGGGTCTGTTGATCATTTAAGGCTTGAATGGCATGTTCTACACGGCGCAGAAATAAATAAGCATCTTCCAGCTCACTGACCGCCTGACCATCCAGCAAACCCACTTCACCCAAATGATGCAAGCTCACTAAACATTGACGGTCTTGTAATTCTAATTTTGCCCCACCATAAATTAGCTGAAAAACCTGCACAATAAATTCGACTTCACGAATACCGCCCGCACCCAGCTTAATATCATCTTCGATATTGCGGCGTAATACTTCACGCTCAATCATGGCTTTCATTTCGCGCATGGCTTCAAAAGCGGTGTAATCGACATACTTACGGAACACGAAAGGACGAGTCATGTCCAACAACTCATCCCCCTCTTTGCCCCCTGTCACAATCCGCGCCTTAATCCACGCATAGCGCTCCCACTCGCGCCCATGCTGGCTTAAATACTTCTCCAGCGCCGCATGACTAATAGCCAGTGCAGAACCATCGCCCCAAGGGCGCAAGCGCATATCCACACGGAAGACAAAACCATCAGCCGTGATATGGTCCAACAAGTAAATGAGCTTCTGACCCCACAAAATGCAAAACTGTTGTACATCAATGCATTTACGACCATTGGTTTCACCTTGCTCATCAAAAGCAAAAATCAAGTCGATATCACTGGACAGGTTCAACTCTTGTGCACCGAGCTTCCCCATCGCAACCACAATTAAATCTTGAATTTTATGGTTATAGCCCACAGGCTGACCATGTTTAGCCACCAATGGCGCCAAGGCAAATGCTTTTGCCACACAAATGGCCGCATCGGCAAAATCAGATAGCTCCCGCGTTAGCGTCATCACATCGATCAGTTGATTGGCATCCTGCCAAATCCAGCGAAACATTAAACGCGCACGTAAAATTCGGATGGTGCGCATCCATGTGCTTTCATCACTGATCTCTTTTAAGCTGTTTTGAACGACATTGAAAATTTGTTCGGTGGTCAATGGCTGAGAAAATTGATCAATTGCATAATCTTGTTCAAGATAAACCTGATGTATAGATAGGACTTGTTCCGCATATTGACTTGCGCGCAATGTCTTTTGCAATTGCTCAGCATTCATGATCGACCCTTTCGCATTGTTTTGGTTATTTATAACAGCAGATCATGAGATTAGGGGAATTATTTTATAAGAAAAATATGATTATTCACTAAATTCTTGCTGGGATGTCTCGAGTGACAATGCTTGATGTGCGCTGTTCGAACGTGGCAGGCTGACGATAAAAGTTGAACCTACACCTTCTTTCGATGTGACTGAAATTTCACCTTTATTCAAATCAACAAAACGCTTACACAACACCAGACCTAGACCAGTCCCATTCTCCCCAGCTGTCCCCTTAAAACTAACGGTTAGTTTCGGTTCAAACAAAGATTCGATTTGCCCCAAGGTCATACCTAGACCCGTATCTTGAATGTAGATATCGATAAAATCATCACGTTTTTTGGCATCAATCGTCACAACACCTTCGCCATGCATATGGGTAAATTTCAGCGCATTTGAGACCAAGTTTTGGATCACCGAGGTCACCATATTGATATCTGCAAAAATCTTTAAATCATCGGGGACACGGTCAATCAGTTGAATATTTTTATTGATAGCCAACGCATGCAACACATCAAAAACGATTTGAGAGGATTGCTTAAGCTTGTAATGGATGGGGTGATAAACAAAACGTCCGCCCTCTGCCATCGCCCAATTCAATAAACTCTCCAACAAGCTATAAGTCGATTGCGCGGTATCATGCAGATAATCTGCAATGCTTTGCACACCTGACTCATCCAGACTTTCACGCTCTTCAGCCAATACCTCAGAAAAACCAATTAAGCCATGAAACGGTGCCCTTAAATCATGTGCAATAATTTGGAAAAATTTGGTTTTACTGACATTCATGGCCACTTGTTGTTCATACAACTCTTTGAGCTCCGCATTTTCCATGCGCAAATGCAGCAGATTAAGAAAACCTGATGCCAGTTCATGCACATTTTCTACGGCATCTTGCGTAAAAGCATCCAACTGCTCATCAAAGAAAATGACTTGCCCCACAGATTTATCCGATGCCTTTAAATCCAAAGCGATGATACGGCGTTGCTCAAAGCCTAAAGCACTCACCTGCTGAGAAAGATGATGATAATGGCAATGCAGGCTATCAATCGCAATCTCCCCTTCAAAATGAGTAGCAAAATTGGCTTCAGCGGGTAACTGAAAAGCATTGAATGCGTGTTTGCCCGCATACCAACTATAAGGTTCATTGCTAAACGTTAGAATTGCGGCATGTGCACCTAAAATTTTTCGCGCAAATTTGAGAAAGCTCTTAATTTTATTGTCATTACTGTTCACGCCCAACAATAAAGATAAGTGACAAGCACTTAACTGTTCTGTATCAGACCCGATATCTAGCAATTGAATACCCATTTCTGCCTCATCTTTTGTGATTTTCGGCACAAACCTATTATTTACTTGTATTTATTAGCAAATTTTCAACATTAAAACAATATAAAAATACAACAATACAAGCGTGGCATTTAACAAAAAAATTAATTATTTCAGAATTTTATCTTGTGACTACTTTCTCTTTTTGAAAACTCGTTATTTATCAGAAGGATTAAAACAAAATTGTGAGTCCATCATATGAGGACATAATTAAGCAAACCCGCACCAAACATTCAATTGCTTTAAGCCATCTGTAATGTTTTATGGCGATTTGATTCAAATCTTAAATTTCAGGCAATAAAAAACCCAAGACTGAATATGCTTGGGTTTTTTAATATCTTGGTCCCGAGGGTCGGACTCGAACCGACACGTCATCTCTGACAGCGGATTTTGAGTCCGCCGCGTCTACCAATTTCACCACCTCGGGAAGGTGTTGATGCGTATATTAAACTTTTTGAAAAACTTGTCAACGCAAGTTGATAGTGATTGGCTATTTTTAAGTCACATTTGTTTTTTTAGCTTTATATTTGTGCAATTTCAGCGTTTTTCAACAAAAACGCATATACTAAGCGCAATTTTGACCTCCCTTATTTTGACGCTGCTTTCCCATCATGCAACTTTCTGATTTTAATTTCGACCTCCCCGATGAACTCATTGCCCGTTATCCTTTAGACACGCGTAGTGCTTCTCGACTGTTACACCTCGATGCTCAAGGTCAGCATCATGACTTTCAATTCACCGACATTTTAGATTTGCTCGATGCAGGTGATTTACTGGTCTTAAATGACACCAAAGTGATGAAAGCACGCCTCAAAGGCAAACGTGCCAGCGGTGGAGCTGTCGAGGTTCTGGTAGAACGCATGCAAGATGCATTTATTGCACACTGCCACATCAAAGCTAGTAACACACCCAAAGCAGGCGCTGAGCTCTTTATTGGCCCAGATGCCGTTAAAGTCACGGTACTAGGTCGTCATGAAAATTTATTTATTGTGGAGTTTTCCCAGCCAATTTTAACGGTGCTGGATTTATACGGACAACTTCCGATCCCTCCCTACTTCAACCGTGAAGCTGAAGCCATTGATACCGAGCGTTATCAAACAGTATTTAATGATCCAACCAAGTTAGCCAGTGTCGCTGCACCTACCGCAAGCTTACACTTCGACCAAAAGCTGTTGGATCAACTTGAAGCCAAAGGTATTCAGAAAACTTTTGTCACTTTACACGTGGGTGCTGGTACCTTTCTGCCTGTACGTACCGATGACATTGCCAATCACATTATGCATAGTGAATGGTGTGATGTTCCTGAGCATTCAGTGGAGCTGATTCGTCAAACCAAAGCGCGTGGTAATAAAGTCATTTCTGTCGGAACAACAGCGACACGTGCGGTTGAAAGTGCAGCGCAGGCACATGATGGTGAACTCAAAGCTTGGACTGGAGATACCCAAATTTTTATCTACCCAGGTTATGAGTTCAAAGTGGTGGATCGTCTTATCACCAACTTCCATCTGCCTGAATCGACCCTCTTGATGTTGGTTTCAGCGCTGTCAAATCGTGATAATATTTTGGCAGCTTATCAACATGCGGTAGCCAACCAGTATCGCTTCTTTAGTTATGGCGATGCCATGTTAGTTGACCAACTTCAACCCAAATAAGAACCTCACATGCCTATCGATACAATCAAACATTCCATTCATATTCGACGTAAAAAGAATAAAATTGTGTTTGATAATATCGACAGGCTTTGGGACATCGGCCGAGGGGCAGATTCCGTACAAGATATTCTTGACCGACTGCACCCTTGGAACGCCCCGATTACTTTGAAATTTGAAAATGTGCTGCCTATTCTACTTGGAATAGTCGGCATTTTTTTTATTGTGCCAGTGTTCTTTGCCGGAGAGCACATTTGGACCTTATTCAGCTTTTTATTCGGCTTAGGCTGTCTGCTTTGGGCCTATTTAAGTTATGAGCAAGATGATCCGCTTGAAGAGATCACCGACTATCTCGAAAAACAAATTATTCATAAAAAATACCAGCTCAACGAGTTTACCCCTCCACAGCATATTGGCGTGGTCCTACAACCTACATTTTTTATTGCCCATTTAAAGCAGCTGTTTCCAATTTTTAACCAAGGCACCATCAGCAACGATATTCCTTACTACGCCAGTACCACTTGGCAGGATGAAGCAGGACAACAACATCAGGTTTTGCTGTTTCAATATCATTTTGTTGATGAAATTCGCGTACGTGATAAAGATGGCAATGAGTTAAAAGTGAAAGAAGTGCATAAAGACTTATGGGGATGTTTTGTCTTTGAAGTACCCACGCAAGGACTCGCGATTACCGCATACAATAAAAAATTCTATTATCCTTATAGTTTTCCATGGCATAGCAGTGATATTCAGATTAACCAAAAGCTCAAGTTTTTTGGTACTGACCAGCTGCAGATGGCCAAACTACTCTCCCCTGCATTTGTGCTGCGTACTGCCGATTTTTTCCGTTCTCGTGAAGGCGATTTACTTTTTCATCCTGAAAAAAATATCTTGTGCTATATCAGCCCACAAAACCTGTTTGAAATATCCAGAAAAGCAAAAAAATCAATGACATTTCGACATTGCGTGGACACTTACGCACTTTTAAATTACCTTATCTAGATCGCTTAGAATCTGATCTAACGCAATTTTTAAAATAATGACATTTTGCCGTTTGAGGACTGTATGGGGCTATTGATTTTCTTCTTGATTATTATTGCAATCGTGTTTGGCATAATCGTCATTCGCAATAATATTGTCAGACACCACAATGCAACCATTCGCGCATGGTCGGATGTAGCAACCTATGAGCGCCAGAAAATAAAAATTCTAGATGGTTTAGAGCCTCTGGTCGAACAATACTCCAGCTTTGAAAAAGGCACCTTGGAAAAAGTTACTGAGCTCCGCCAAAACATTCTCAACCTGAACTTAAATAATACTGATGTCAACCAATTACAGCGCATTGAAGCATTAAACCAAGAGCTAATGCGTAGCCTCAATGTCGTGGTCGAAAACTACCCTGAACTCAAAGCCAATGATATTTATCTAAAAATGATGAATGAAATTGAAGAGCAAAACGAAAATGTCGGGGCTGCGATCAGCATCTTTAACCGCAATGTCGAACTGTTTAACAACCACATTCAAATTTTTCCGAACAACATTGTAAACACCATGACCGTCGGTAAAAAAGCTGTGCGTCCATTCCGTGACGCTGCTGCGCTACAAAATTTTGATTACCGCCCCAATTTCAACTAAAAAGATCGCTTTAACACAAATAACAAATCCAAGGCACTCAAAATGAGTGCCTTTTTAACTTCTACGTTCACAACCTCTTATACGCCATCAACTCTTTTCATCCTAATCACGACTCACTCGCCACCCTGACATAAATTCAAACCGGAACAGCCCTTATAGCACACCACCCTGCTCCGAAATGCTTTGCGTTAAAAGTGTTACAACACTGGTGTTTATTTGCATAATCAAGGAAAATAGCCTCCTTTTAGCGGCGAACTGTTTTTTCGCTCTTGCACTGCAAGCAGAGCAGTGCTTTGCTCTTGTTCAGGATATTTTATGAAGTTTGAAAAATTAGGTCAGTCGGGTCGCGCCCGTCGTGGTCGTTTAACTTTAGAGCATGGTGTGGTTGAAACCCCTGTGTTCATGCCTGTCGGTACTTATGGTACGGTGAAAGGCATGCTCCCGCGTGATATTGAAGACATCAAAGCGCAAATTATTTTAGGTAACACCTTCCATCTTTACCTACGCCCTGGCCTTGAAGTGATTAAAGAGCACGGCGGTCTGCATAAATTCATGAAGTGGGATAAGCCCATTCTAACCGATTCAGGCGGCTTCCAAGTCTTCAGTTTGGGCGCGATGCGTAAAATTAAAGAAGATGGCGTAACGTTCCGCTCTCCAATTGATGGCTCTAAAGTATTTTTGTCTCCTGAAATCTCAATGGACATCCAACATACATTGAACTCAGACATCGTGATGATTTTTGACGAATGTACGCCTTATCCTGCAACGCATGAAGAAGCGCAAAAGTCGCTACAATTGTCATTGCGTTGGGCAAAGCGTTGTAAGACTCAGCACCATGATGTGCTTGAAAATAAAAATGCGCTATTCGGCATTATTCAAGGCGGTATGTATGAAGACTTACGTGATGAGTCTTTAAAAGGCTTGCTTGAAGTTGGTTTTGACGGTTATGCCATTGGTGGTCTGTCCGTCGGTGAACCGAAAGAAGAAATGATCAAAGTGCTGGATTACCTTCCAGAAAAAATGCCGGCAGACAAACCGCGCTACCTGATGGGCGTGGGTAAACCTGAAGACATCGTGGAAGGCATCCGCCGTGGCGTCGATATGTTTGACTGTGTCATGCCTACACGTAATGCCCGAAATGGACATTATTTTGTGACCGACGGTTTAGTGCGTATCCGTAACAGTAAATACCGTCATGATCAAAGTCCGCTTGATCCACACTGTGACTGTTATACCTGTACCAACTTTACTCGCGCGTACTTATTCCATTTGGAAAAATGTGGCGAGATGCTGGGTTCAATGCTAGGTACTATTCACAACTTACGTTACTACCAACGTTTCACTCAAGACATTCGTGATGCATTGGATAATGATCGCTTTGATGCCTTTGTTGAAGATTTTTATGCACGTCGTGGTTTAGAAGTTCCACCTTGCCCCCAAGATTAATTGTTGTGAGCATTTGCGCTTGGTAAAAAGACAAGGTAAATTGCAGAACAAGTCTATTTATGATCAATTCGTTGGTCACCGTTTTTTTAGTTTAGGAATTTGAAATGAGCCTTTTTATTTCTACAGCTCACGCAGCGGGTGAAGCTGCACAACAACCAAGTATGGTCGCAAACTTATTGATGATTGCTGTTTTTATTGCAATCTTCTACTTCTTAATTTGGCGCCCTCAAGCAAAACGTGCCAAAGAGCACCGCTCTTTGGTTGAAAGTCTTGGCGTAGGCAGCGAAGTGGTATTTGCTGGTGGCTTAATGGGTAAAATCACTAAACTCGAAGGTGACTTTGCAGTGGTTGAACTGAGCCGCGGTGTAGACGTAAAAATTCAACGCGCAAGTGTGATTTCAGTTCTTCCTGAAGGCACATTAAATAACCTTTAATCAAAAAAATTAGTCGTGCATCCGCACGACTTTTTTCATTTTAAGAAGAAAACAAATGCGTTACCCAGCATGGAAATATCTACTGATTCTCGTGGTTTTGACGATCAGTACATTATATGCCCTGCCTAGTTTGTATCCGGATGAGCCTGCGGTTCAAATTTCTGGTGCCAAAGCTGGTACCCAAATTGACCAAAGCATCGTACAAAAAGCAGAGCAGATTTTAAAATCTGAAAGTATCTCAAGCCATGACAACAGTTTTAGCAATAATGCTGCACTGTTACGTCTTGACTCTAGCGAAGCACAATTAAAAGCCAAAGAAGCGTTACGTCGTGGCCTTGGTGATGACTATGTTGTCGCGTTGAACTTGGCACCAACCACGCCAGAGTGGCTACAAAAAATTGGTGCAAAACCAATGAAGCTCGGTCTGGACTTACGTGGTGGTGTTCACTTCTTATTAGAAGTGGATATGGATAAAGCGATTGCTCAGCGCATGGAAACCTCTGCGACAGATTTACGTCGTCAGTTCCGTGACAACAAAATTAAATTTAACAGCCTTGCATTAAACAACAACACCATTACCGTTCAGTTCGCCAACAATGATGATCGTACTGCGGCTCAAGACTACTTACGTAGCAATGGTAATGAGTTTAATCAGCAAGCGGTCGCAACTGCGACAGGTTCAACCTTACGCTTAACCTATACCGATGTTCGCCGCCAAGAAATTCAATCTTATGCCGTGAACCAAAACTTAACCACTTTACGTAACCGTATTAACGAGTTAGGTGTGGCAGAAGCCTTGGTACAAACACAGGGTAGTAACCGCATCGTGGTTGAGCTTCCAGGTGTTCAAGACACTGCTGAAGCAAAACGTGTCTTGGGTCGTACAGCAAACCTAGAGTTCCGTTTGGTCTCTGACCAAAATGACCAAGTGATTGACCCTTATACGGGCAAGAGCAATGGTCAACCGCTTCCACCAGGAACCGAGCTTTTTGCATATCAGTCTTTAGACAGCGGACGTGAATTACTTTTAAACCGTAACCGTATTTTAACGGGTGAACGTGTTCAAAACGCATCAAGTGGCTTTAGCCAAGACACTGGCGGTGCTGAGGTAAACATTACCTTAGACACAGCAGGTGGCAAACTGATGGCCGATGCAACCCGGAATGCGGTGGGTAAGCGTATGGCTGTGTTGTTCATTGAAAATAAACAACGTATTAGCTATATCACCGATCCTGCGACTGGTGCACAAACCGAAGTCCGTACACCTTATGCAGAGTCTGTCGTGATTAACGCTGCAACTATTCAAGCAGTCCTCGGCTCTCAATTCCGTATTACGGGTCTAGATTCACCTCAAGAAGCGTCTGAACTTGCACTAATGCTACGTGCTGGTGCACTTGCTGCGCCAATGTACTTTGTTGAAGAACGTGTAGTGGGTCCAAGCCTCGGTCAAGAAAACATTGATAAAGGTGTGCTATCAACTCAAATCGGTTTCTTACTGGTCGCAATCTGGATGGTAGTCTTCTTCCGTCTCTTTGGTTTAATTGCTAACTTTGCCTTGGTCTTCAACTTAGCCATGATTCTAACGGTCATGTCTTGGATTGGTGCTTCCCTTACCCTGCCGGGTATTGCGGGTATCGTGATTACCATTGGTATGGCGGTCGATGCCAACGTCTTGATCTGTGAGCGAATACGTGAAGAAATGAAGTGGGGAGCATCACCCAAACAAGCCATTGTGGCGGGTTATGACCGTGCTTATAACACCATTTTCGACTCAAACTTAACCACATTCTTGGTTGCGTTTATCCTATTTGCTATCGGTACAGGCCCAATTAAAGGCTTCGCTGTGACCTTAATGATCGGTATTATCTGCTCTATGTTTACTGCTATTACAGTAACACGTGCGATTGTACAGCTCATTTATGGCAAAAAACGTAACTTGAAAAAGTTGAGCATATAAGGAGATCGATGATGACTGATGTGACTCAACAAGATTCAAAAAAATACGGCCGTCCAGATGATGAGCGTGTGATTGATTTTATGAAGATTGCGCTGCCTGCAGCCATTCTTTCTATTGTCTTAACCATCGGCAGCCTATTCTTTATTTTCACCAAGGGTCTTAACTTAGGTTTGGACTTTACTGGTGGTATTTCTGCCGAACTAAACTATAGCAAACCCGTGAAATCAGCCGATGTCTCTGCTGCACTGACCAAAGCAGGTTTTCATGACCCTGTGGTACAAACTATTGGTTCAGATCGTGATTTGATTGTACGTATGCCTGTACAAGAAGACACAGCGGCAGAAGACTTAACCAAAACCATTACCCAAGCTGTACAGCTACCGGGTAACTCAGCCTCAGTTAACAAAGTTGATGTGGTGGGTGGACAAGTCGGCAATGAACTCTACATTCGCTCAGCGGGTGCTGTGGCTTTAGCATTACTGCTGATGTTGGTCTACGTAACAATTCGCTTTGAGTTCAAACTGGCAATGGGTGCGGTACTGTCGTTGTTCCATGACGTGGTGGTCACCATCGGTATTTTTGCCATGATGCAGTGGCCATTTGACTTAACTGTATTGGCTGCAATTCTGGCTCTGATTGGTTTCTCACTGAATGACAACATTGTTGTTTCGGATCGTATTCGTGAAAACTTCCGTAAGATTCGTGGCGCTTCACCTTTAGAGATCGTTAACATCGCTTTAACTGAGACCCTACGTCGTACCATTCACACCTCAATGACTTTATTGTTGGTGGTGATCTCGATGATGATCCTCGGTGGTGATGGCCTTAAATGGTTCTCTGTTGCAATGTTTGTGGGCGTTTTTGTGGGTACCTACTCCTCAATCTACATCGGTACAGCTTTTGCTTTATGGCGTGGCTTAAACCGTCAAGACTTCATTGTTCAAGTGAAGCCTGAGTTTGAAGAAGAAAATGAAATTCCATAAATGCACACCATAGTGTGAAAAAAGAAAGCCTCTCAATTGAGAGGCTTTTTTATGTCGGTGTGAAGATGTTGTACCAGCTCTATCTGAGGCAACGCATAGCCACGGCAGGACTGCTCTGCCCGCCAAGCCACGGTCAACATCACATCTCCTAACTCAAAATTTTGATAGGCAAAACTCCCAATCAGCGGATGACTACACATGCCACCATTATGCGTTGGATGTGCTTGGGTGTTCAGTTCATTTAAGTTTAAACGAATGCCTAAACCTGATGCTTTAAGCACCGCTTCTTTGGTTGTCCAGACCTTAAACCAGTATGCTTTGTCCTGATCATACTGTTGCCACACGCGAAGTTCCTCTACGTGAAAAGCATGTTTAGCCAAAGCCTCAAAGCGAACTTTTCGGTTTAACTCCTCCACGTCCACGCCTAGATCCTGCATCCGCTCACTCGTAGCTAAAGCATAGTAATTTTGGCTGTGGCTATGATTGAAATGAAAAGAAGGCTGATCAACCCAATAGGGTTTACCTATCTCACTCAGTGCAATGGAGTGATCATCTACAACCATCTGCCGTTGTTTGGATAAGCATTGATTGCGATATTGATAAATGGCTTGTTTTCGCTGTGCAATTTGCTCGACACGTGACAGGCTGTGATCCACCTGCACAATGTCACCAATCTTTTTCAGCTCAACACGTATTGTCCTTGCCACTTTTCGTTCCTATCATGGTTTCATGCATCTTGACATCCTCCGCGACCTAAAGGACAGGGATTCCTACTGCTAGACGCTCATGTCCGAGCGCAAGAATATTCAGTGCGGAATTTATATCCCGATCATGGAATGTACCGCATTCCATGCACTGCCATTCTCTTATTCCAAGTCCCGTTCTACCTTTCGGACTACTACAGCGTGAGCCACAGCTCGAACAAGTTTGGGTGGTATAGGCTTCATTGACTTCTTTATACCATACACTTGCGTTCTCGCATTTATACTTGAGCATGGTTCTAAGTGTTGTCCAACTTGCATCTAATACAGACTTCGCTAGTTTAGTCCGTGCTAATGCCTTTGCATTCACATTACCAACGAAGATGGCTGCATGTTTATTCACCAATTTATGACTGAATTGATGTAGCGTATTTTGACGTATGTTTCTAATCTTGGCATGAATCGCTTTAACACGCTTTTTATTTCTAGCACGTTGAGCAATGCCAAGTTTTTGTTCGTATTGCCGATAGATTTGAGGGGCTTTGAGCTTTACGCCATCTGAACAGGTTGCAAGGTCTTTTAAGCCCAAATCTATACCGATTGAGGTATTACCCTTTGATTTAACTTGTTTTGTCTTATCAACAACTAAACAAACATACCAACGTCCACGACTGTCTTCTACAAATGAGCCTGTTTTGACGTTGTATTTTGATAGTCCATAGCTATCCCATAGCTTGAATTGATGCTTGCCATACTGCACGTAGCCATCAGCATATTTGATTGCAACCTTTTTGAAGGGTATCCAACCCAAAGAACGTCTTGCAGACTTCTTATTACTCACCCGCCATTTTAGCTTTGCTTTTTTAAACTGCTTTCTTCGAGTAACCAATTCTTCTGTTATCGCTTGAACAGTTTGACTATGCAGATTGCATTCTTTAGATGTGCCTTTCGTGTATTTAGCAATATCGTAAGCTGAAAGAAATTCACCTTTTCTTTTTAGATGTTTAAATCCTAAATCATTCACATAATTCCAAACAAAATTTACTTCCGATGCGAGTTGGTCTAGTACCTTGTAATGTTTGTCTTTTATGCGTAATTTAAGTGTTTTCATGATTAAAATATATTTGGTCTATGAGCAATAGTCAAGAGATTAGAACAGGTCGCCACTGTGTTTTTAATATGCATGTACATTTAGTCTTTGTGGCTAAATACCGTAGAGATGTTTTTACCAAAGCAATGCTTGAAACAATGCGTGAAGTGTTTGAGCGTATCTGCTTAGACTTTGAAGCCGAGTTGGTAGAGTTTGATGGTGAACACGATCATGTTCATTTGCTTGTGAATTATCCACCTAAAATAGCAATTTCTAGCTTAGTGAATAGTTTAAAGGGTGCTTCAAGTCGCATTGTAAGAACCAAACACCCTGAAATTAAAAACAAGCTATGGGGCAGTGCTTTGTGGTCGCCTAGTTACTTCGCTGCTTCATGTGGCGGTGCGCCAATTGGAATTGTTAAACAATATATTCAACAACAGCAAACACCGCATTAATGGCTTACGCCACTCGCTTATATCCTCGGGCTAAACCCATAGGTATCTACACAATTTCCGAGCTTTGCGTTAAATTGAAGAGCATGCTCTTCAATTTAACATCTCTGGTCTGGATCAGCGTCTTGTCAAACGTTATAACAGCCTTGTAAAACTCTATATGAATCCTCTTGCTTCACTTGCTCCCGCAATCAAAGACCTGGCCTCTACCCAAAAGTCGAGTTTCTCAACTACACAGGCTGTTTGGCGATTCCTGAATAATAATAAAATCTCTTTTAGTCAATTAAACCAGCCGATTAAGCTTCTTGCATGCGAACAGATCAAGACATCACCGCATCAGTATGCATTAATCGTTCATGACTGGTCTCAACTGCAGTATGTGAAGCACAGTCATAAGGTTCAGCGTCTTCAAAGAACAGAGGCGAATTCAGGCTATGAATTGCAAAGCAGTTTACTTGTCGATGCGTCATCAGGGCTCCCAATTGCGCCATTAGCTCAGACGCTAACAGATGCATCCGGCTGTTATTCCACATTCAGTGAACAATACAGCGAGCGCAAGTCCCATTTGGACTCACTCGCAGAACAAATCAAAACGATTGAACAGTATCCGATTGAGAAAACAAAAGTCCATATCATTGACCGTGAAGGAGACTCGATTGCCCACTTGAGGGAAATCAGCAGCCATGGTTTCAAATGGTTGATTCGGGCCAAAGAAAGCCATCGGATTGAGCATCAAGGGGAAACCTACAAAGTTGCAGAAGTCGCAGAAAAAGTAGTAACTCAGCAAGTTAAGCCGATTGCTTATAAAGGAAACAGGCATATGCTGCATGTTGGAGAAACCGATATTCGGATAACGCGTGCAGCAAAACCGAAGAGAAAAGATGATTTAGGCCAACGGGTTGCTCCCCAGCCAGGCAAGGCAGTTACAGCCAGATTAATTGTTGCTGTGGTGAAAGATGCTCAAGGTAAAACAGTCGCGAGATGGTCGCTGATCAGCAATGTTTCTTCAGAGATTGATGCGGTAGAATTAACCACCTGGTATTACTGGCGCTGGACAATTGAGTGCTATTTCAAGCTTCTGAAGCAGGCAGGCCATAACGTTGAATCATGGCTTCAGACCACACCTGCAGCGATTTTAAGACGGCTCCTGATCAGCAGTATGGCGTGTGTACTGACTTGGCGAATACAGCGTTCTGAAGATGAACAAAATCAGAAAATTCGTATATTTCTGGCCCGTCTTTCAGGCCGACAGCAGAAGAGAGGTAAGTTGGAAAGTGCACCTGCAATATTGGCAGGACTTTCGATTTTACTGAACACTCTTCAACTGCTCTCAGAATATTCAATAGATGAACTGAATGAAATCGCAACAATTGCATTAGGTACATCAAGATGTGTAGATACCTATGGGCTAAACCCCGAGGTTTTACGCTCCAATGGATAAAATAAAAAAGCCCAAAAATCACTTTGGGCTTTTCAGCATCAAAAACTTAATGCCAGATTAGCGCTTGAATTTCTTCTCAGCTTTCTTAAACTTCTGAACATAACGACGCTTACGCGCTGCTGTACGTTCATCCACCTGTGACTTACGTCCTTCAAATGGGTTTTCAGAGGTTTTAAACTCAATACGTACTGGCGTACCTTCAAGTTTGTACACTTTACGGAATACGTTTTCTAAATAACGACGATAATCCGCAGGCGTTTTATCAACTTTGTTACCATGCACCACAATCGTAGGTGGATTTTGTCCGCCCATATGGGCATAACGCATTTTAATACGGCGACCACCGACCATTGGTGGTTGGTGCGCATCTGTAGCATCACTTAAAATTTGTGTGATTTTTGCAGGTGAAACTTTCAAATGTGACGAATCATAAGCACGGTGAATCGATGGATATAGATCCCCCACCCCCGTACCATGCAATGCAGAAATTAAATGTACTTTTGCCCAAGGAATAAAGTCAAAGCGACGATCGACATCCAATTTACATTGTTTGCGATCATACTCAGACATGTTGTCCCATTTATTAATCGCAATCACCATCGCTCGGCCCGCTTCAAGCGCATAACCAATCAAATGTAAATCTTGCTCAACCACACCTTCACGTGCATCAAGTACAACCACAATGACATGGGCATCTTTAATGGCCTGTAGCGTTTTCACAATTGAGAACTTCTCAATCATTTCATCGACTTTACCTTTACGACGCACACCTGCAGTATCGATTAAGGTGTACTGACGGCCATCACGTTCATACGGGATATAGATCGAGTCGCGGGTTGTACCCGGTTGGTCAAATGCAACTACACGCTCTTCACCCAATAAACGGTTCACTAGCGTCGATTTACCGACGTTTGGACGACCAATAATCGCTAAACGTAAGCCTGTGTTCTTATCGTGCTCATCTGCATCTTCATCTTCAGGCACACTTGAAAGCACATCTTCAAGCATTTGCTGTACACCGCGACCATGGCTCGCAGCCACTTGCATAGGTTCGCCCATACCCAACTTGTAAAATTCAACAAGTGCAGCTTCGGCATGTACACCATCAACTTTATTCGCCACAAGGTAAACTTTCTTACCGAGTGTACGTAGCTCACGCGCAATTTGCTCATCCGATGCGAGCAGGCCTGCGCGTGCATCAACTACGAATACAATAATATCGGCTTCATTGATGGCAGTTTTAGACTGTTCTGCCATGTAAGAGTCGATACCACCTTCATTTTCGCCAATACCACCAGTATCAACCACAATGAAAGACTTATTTTGAAATACAGCATCACCATATTTACGGTCACGAGTCAGACCGGCAAAGTCAGCAACAAGCGCGTCTCGGCTTTTGGTGATCTGGTTAAATAGCGTTGATTTTCCGACGTTCGGACGACCAATGAGCGCAATTACGGGTTTCATAGATTAACCTTTATTCAAGATCAGCCAGTGAGACTGGTCTGAACATCAGAAACTGGAAGAAAATTAGGTGAAAAACCTGAATAAAAACTCGGGGTTTTGACTAAGCAAACACCCCGAGGAATTTAAAAAAATACGAATTTCGACTAGTTTAACATAAGTCGAACAGAATTAACGATTCTGCCAAATGCTTAATGCACCCTTTCGTGTTGCAACATAGAGTTGATCATCAATCACACGTAAAGTACGCACTTCACCAGACGTCTTCGCACGACCGATCAATTCACCTGTCGCAGGGTTCAGCATGTGCAAAACGCCATCTAGATCACCAACAATTAGGTCTTGGCCCAACATCACAGGATTACTCAATTGGCGGTTCAGCAGGCTGTCATTTTCCCAAAGCTTTTGACCCGTGCTAATTTCATAAGCCACCAACTTGCCGTCAGTTTGCGCTACAAATACACCATTACCCACAACTTCAGGGCGCTGCGTACTGCTTGAGTCTTCACTCCACACCACCTGCTGTGAAGCCAAATCTGTCATAGTCACTTGACCTTGATAGCTGGTCGTAATCAAGTACTGACCTGCCACTACAGGATCACCATCAACATCATTCAAACGTTGAATATCCGAACGACCATCCGACACAGCCACACGGCGCTGCATACGTGGCACACCTGTGAGCACATCTAAAGCATAAACATAGGCATTAGCTGAAGAAATCAGCACTGTACGTGCATCGACAGGAACAGGCGCTGCGTTGCCACGCAAGCTAAGTTGCACATTCGGTAAGTTATAGGTCCACACTTGCTGGCCTGTTGCCAAATCATGCGCAAAAACAGTACCATCATTACTTACAGAAATAACACGACCAGCTTGAATCAACGATGGCGCAAGAAGTGCACCCGTTAATTGTGCTGTCCATTTTTGCTCGCCAGTTGCTTGATCTAAAGCAAACAACTGACCTTTGGCGTTACCTACAATGACATGACCATCTGCAGCTTCGACGCCTGAACTCAAACCGGCTTTAGATACTTCTTTCTGCCATAGTTTTTGTTTGCCTTGATATGCCGTCACTACACCTTTAGGATCAAGTGCAAAAACTACACCGTTGTCTGCATCTAGGCGTAAACGTAAAGGATCAGCAGTCGAAGTTGAAGACACACTTTGAGAAAATACAGGAGTCAGAGTTTTCGCCTGAGTCAATTTTGGAAGTGGGTTCGGCTTAACTTCTTCTACTTTTCCACTACTTGCACAACCCGCAAGCGCTAAAGTTAATACGGTTAATGCGCACGAAATTTTGTATTTTCTATTCATTCAGTTTCTTCCGCTGCTGTTTCTATAAGTGGACGTTCGATTTCAGGATCATCAACTAAAATACCAACACTTTCGAGTTTAATTTGTAAAATTTGGCGTTCTTGTTTACGTTCAACCAACTGATCCCATGCACTTTGGTAGGCTTTTTTCGCATTTTCGATGTCGTTTTTAGCCACATAGACATCACCCAAAGCTTCATCGGCTGTCGCTTTAAAAGCAGGATCTTTTACCAATGCGAGGTTTTTAATCGCATCATCAAACTTCTTTTGAGCCAGTTGTGCATACGCTAAACGCAATTTCACAATTTGCACTAAGCCGTCGTCATCCACTTTAGAGTTTTCAACTTTCTTCAACGCTTTTTCAGCACTAGCATAATCCGCTTTGTCATAGGCCAATTTTGCCATCAACAATTGCGTTTGAATGGCTTGCGCCGAATCTGGTGCTTCTTTCACAATTTTGTCCGCAGTTGCAGACAAGGCTGTAAATGCATCGCCTTGCGTTGCACGTGCTTCATCCATCAATTGCTGAACTTTAGCCGTGTTCATTTGGTTCTCGGCCAAAGTTTTCTTCTGCCAGTATTGCCATCCAAAAAAGGCAATCAGCGCAATTAAAATCCCACTAATAATGGCTGAACCATATTTCTTAGTGAAAGACTTTAAACTATCAAGTTGTTCTTCATCACTTAATGCGCTCATGTGACTACCCTTTCCTTATATTTTGGCTTATTTTGAAGAAAATTTTTCAATCATAAATGGCACGATGTCATCCACCGCAACCAAAGTTTGTTCAGCTGTTGCCAACTCTTTTACGGCAAACTGTGCAGCTTCCACCTCGCGCTCACCCAAAATGAGGGCAAACAGTGCGCCAGACTGATCCGCTTTTTTCATTTGCGACTTCATTGAACCATGTGAACCAACTTTCAAACGAAGCGTGCTTGATGCAGCATCTAACTGGTTACGAATTTGTTCTGCAAGCACCAAAGCTTTGCCTTGAGAAGCGGGATCTGCCAATAAAAACATTTCGCAGTCACGTATAGGTGTAGCGTCTTCGACTTGCTCAAGCAACAACAACAGACGCTCCATGCCCATCGCAAAGCCAACTGCAGGTACAGACTGATCCGCCTTGCCTTTAAGCTGACCCACTAAGCCATCGTAACGACCGCCCGCACAGACTGTGCCTTGTGAACCCAAATGCGTGGTGGTCCATTCAAATACAGTTTTATTGTAATAATCTAAGCCACGCACCAGTTTTTGGTTAATCACGAAGCTCACACCTGCATCGGTTAAATACTCCTGCAAAGTGGCAAAGTGCTGTAGAGTCTCTTCCCCCATAAAGTCATGCAACTTCGGCGCATTTTCTAAAATGGCTTGAGTTTTGGCATCTTTAGAGTCAAGAATACGTAGTGGGTTGGTGGTTAAACGACGCTGTGAATCTTCATCTAAATCATTTTTATGTGATTCTAAGAACTCCACCAATGCCGAACGATAAGCTGCACGCTCATCAGACTCACCGAGAGTATTTAACTCAAGTTGAACTTTATCTGCTACACCCATGCGTTTCCACAGACGTGCCGTCATCAAAATCAGCTCAGCATCCATATCTGGGGTTGCCACACCAAAGGTTTCCACGCCGAACTGGTGGAACTGACGGTAACGACCCTTTTGCGGCTTTTCATAACGGAACATCGGCCCGATATACCAGACACGAGGCGTCGCACCGCGAAGCAAGTTATGCTCCAGCATGGCACGTACACAGCCTGCTGTTCCTTCAGGACGTAAAGTCAAAGACTCAGGCGGATTACCTTTGTCCAAGAAGGTGTACATTTCTTTTTCAACGATATCCGTTGCATCACCAATCGAACGTTTGAACAAATTGGTCTGCTCAACAATAGGCAAACGAATTTGCTGGTAGCCATACGCATCCATCAATGATGCGAGATGCTGTTCAAGACGTCTCCACGCTGGTGTTTGCGTAGGAAGAATGTCATTAAAACCTTTGATTGCGACAATTGAACTCATGATGAACTACGGATGATCTCTTTAGATTTAGCTTCTTCAAGCTCTGAAACACGCTGACGAACCATCGTTTCGATTTCGTCAACCAACTGATTTGTGTCAATTAAATGGCTCTTTTCACCATTACGATACACCAGTGAACGTGGACTTGCACCAACTACACCAATATCGGCTTCTTTGGCTTCACCCGGACCATTCACTTTACACCCAATCACCGACACATCCATTGGGGTACGAATATCTTCTAAACGCTCTTCTAAGGCTTGCATCACTGAAATCACGTTGAACTCTTGACGTGAACAACTTGGACAAGCAATGAAGTTAATGCCATTTGAGCGAAGACTGAGTGATTTCAAAATATCAAAACCAATCTTAATCTCTTCTTCAGGTTCCGCTGCCAAGGAAATACGCATGGTGTCACCAATGCCATCCAACAACAAACCGCCCAATGCAATCGCAGACTTCACTGAACCTGTACGGTAAATCCCAGCTTCTGTCACACCCAGATGTAACGGATTATCAATTTGCTGTGAAAGTAGGCGATAAGCGTCCATGGTTAAAAACACATTGGATGCTTTCACTGAGACTTTGAATTCGTGGAAATCTAAACGATCTAGAATATCAATATGACGCATCGCCGACTCAAGCAAAGCCTGACCTGTTGGCTCACCATATTTCTTTTGAATATCTTTTTCCAGTGAACCTGCATTCACCCCAATACGCATAGAAATATCGTTATGGCGTGCTGCGGCCACCACTTCACGGATTTTAGCTTCAGAGCCAATATTTCCGGGGTTAATCCTTAAACAGTCCGCACCCAAGTCCGCAACACGCAGTGCAATCTTGTAGTCAAAATGAATATCTGCAACCAACGGCACAGATGAACGCTTACGAATTTCACCAAAAGCCTCTGCCGCTTCCATGGTCGGTACAGAAACACGCATGATGTCCGCACCTACATCTGCACAGCGCTGAATTTGCGCCAGCGTTGCTTCCACATCACAAGTTTCAGTATTGGTCATACTTTGAATGCTGATGGGTGCATCACCACCGACATAGACTGAACCTACACGAATCTTGCGAGTAGGCTTGCGTTTAATTGGATTTACAATCATTGCTTTTCCTTGATCCCATTAACGTGACAAGCGGAAATCTGCTTTTCCACCGACGGTATATGGTGACAATGAAATACTTTCATTATTTAAGCTGAGTGACACAGCAGCAGCATCATCGATACGAATTTGAAAAGGAGTCTCACCCGCAAGCTCAAGCGTAGAAGCTTGACGCCCTGTTGCCAGTACCTTCCCCGTTGAATCGACAATATGTACAGATGTCGGACGATTGAACTCAAGTTTCAACTGATCCCCTGTGGTTGCAGCAGCTCCATTCATATTGATGATTTGTACATCAGACTCAGTCTGCGGAGTCGCAGCCTCATCTGTACTACCTGACCAATTCTGAATCATGCCAAACAACATTGCCAAAATCACAATTACAACAATCGCAATCAGTCCACGTTTCAACCATTTACGGTTACGGTCACGGTTAGAACCAGGTAATTTACCCATGATTTTAATCGGTGAATTATTCAATGCGTGATTCGGTAATAGTCCCGTATCATTGGCATAGATGTCATCAAAACGCTGAATAATCGTAGTGGCATCCACTTTTAGGAACTTCGCATAAGTACGATAGTAACCTTTAATGAAGGTGGCTTCTGGAAGCGCCGTATATTCGTCCTGCTCAAGCGCAGTTAAGGTCTTGAGTGGAATATTCAACTCTTTGGCAACGTCGCTTAATTCACGTTTTTGTGTAATACGAATTTGACGAAGATAATCACCCGGACGTTGGATATTTCCTAAAGCATTGCTAGAACCATTCGATTGTGGTGAATTAGGATTTACTTCCATACGGCCTCAGTAGTGTACTGTAATTGCAAATAACGTTTGTATTCTTGACTGTCTGGATACAATGCACGTAACTGGTTGACCAGTACTTGCGAACCCATTGTGTCATGATTTGCTCGCGCAATTCGGATCCCAATCCAAAGCGCACGCGCATCTAAGTTTTTCTCGCCCACCGCTCGCACAAACTGTTCATAGTATTGCGTAGCTTCAGCATTTTGCTGACGTAAATATGAAATTTCCGCCATTTCGATCATGGCAAGATAGGCACCTGAGTTTACCTGTAGAGCTTGTTTAAAAGCAGCTTCTGCTTCCGCCACTCGACCTACTTGTAGATACGCACGACCTAAATTCTCCAATGCTCGATAACGTTGATCATACCCTAAAGTTGAACCTGCAACTTGAAGTTGATCAATCGCGTCATTATAACGCCCAATTTGATATAAATACGTACCGTAGTTGTTACGAGCCTGTGCATTTTTTGGCTCAGCCGCAATCGCATGCTTAAAATAACGCTCAGCCTTTTCCACATTTTGTGGACTGCCTTCACGCTGTAACAATACGCCCATCATCATATTTGCAGATGCATCACGAGAGTCGATGTCTAATGCCTGATCCAATGTACGTTTCGCAGCATCGTAATCATTCGACTTAATATATTCAGCCGCCAACTGCGTTCTAACTTGTACTGCTTTACTTGGATCACCTTTCGTATTCACGGTTTGGCAACCCACCAAGTACCACACTGACACACCCAGTGTCAGCGCAAGGCAAAGTTTAGAAACGGGTTTTTTCAATTGGCATCCCCTTATATTATCCTTGTGAACGTAGAATCTCGTTTTTCTCTGCTACTTTCTTTTTCCACTGCTCAGCACGACGTGTTCGATCGGCCACTTGACCGACCAATTGTCCGCAGGCAGCATCAATGTCATCACCACGCGTTTGACGAATCGTACACACAAATCCAGCATCAGACAAAGTTTTTTGGAAAGAAATAATGCGGTTGCGACTTGAACGACCATAAGGCGCATGTGGAAATGGATTAAACGGAATTAAATTAATTTTACTTGGTAAGTTCTTCAACAGTTTAATCATCTGCTGCGCATGCTCAGGATGATCATTCACCCCATCCAACATCACATATTCAATCGTGACATGCTTACGCGCACTTTCATTACCGTCTTTAGCGATATAACGCTGACATGCTGCAATCAGCTGTGCCAATGGATATTTTTTATTGATTGGAACCAATTCATTTCGCAGTTCGTCATTTGGTGCGTGTAGGGAGATTGCCAATGCAACATCAATATCTTGTGCCAATTGATCAATTTTCGGCACTACACCTGAAGTTGACAAGGTCACACGGCGCTTAGACATACCGTAAGCAAAGTCATCTAGCATAATACGCATTGAGCTCAATACGGCATCATAGTTGAGTAATGGCTCGCCCATCCCCATCATTACGACGTTGGTCACCGAGCGCTCACGCTCAGCTACAGGCACATCTTCCATATAAGAATAGTTTGCGACCCACAACTGGCCAATAATTTCATCTGGGTTTAAGTCGCGCTGAAAGCCTTGTTTACCGGTTGAACAGAATGAACAATCCAGTGCACAGCCTACTTGAGATGAAATACATAAAGTACGGCGCAAACCACTGCGATGTTCAGCAGGAATCAATACGGTTTCAACCAAAGAGCCTTCGCCCTCACCGACACGAAACACCCACTTACGCGTACCATCTTTAGAATAGTTTTTATGCACCACTTCTGGCGCTTTAATTTCACAAAGCTTTTCAAGTTTTTCACGCAATTTACCTGAGATATTGGTCATCTCTGCAAAATCAGTCACAAAAAACTGGTGAATCCATTTCATCACCTGTCCTGCGCGAAACTTTTTTTCTCCCATATCTTCGAAGAATTTTTCAAGCTGCGGACGTGACATGCCAAGTAAGTTCACTTTCGCAACAGAGTTTTGCTGTGCAGGAGCGGATGGAGATTGTTGCTGTTCAGCCGAAACTGTAGAGACAGCGACCACTTCAGTACTCATGTGTATTACCTAAACCATGTCTAACGATGAAAGGAGAAGCTCAATAAACGAGCAGAAATTTATTCAGGGAATAAAAAAACCAGATAAGTATAATAACACTTATCTGGTTTGAATACTTCGAATTAACGAGTACGTGGAGCAATCTCAGTTTGAGCGAAGAAGTAGTTAACTTCACGATCAGCAGATACTACAGAGTCAGAACCGTGAGCAGCATTTTCGTCGATGCTTACAGCGAAGTCAGCGCGGATAGTGCCTGGAGCAGCTTCTTTAGGGTTAGTTGCGCCAAGAATTTCGCGGTGAGCAAGAACTGCGTTTTCGCCTTCAAGAACTGAAACAACAACTGGACCAGAAGTCATGAACGCAACTAGGTCAGCAAAGAAACCACGTTCTTTGTGCTCTGCGTAGAAACCTTCAGCTTCAGTTTGAGTCAAGTGTTTCATTTTAGTTGCAACGATTTGAAGACCAGCTTTTTCAAAACGAGCAAAAATGTCACCGATGTGGTTTTTAGCAACTGCATCTGGTTTTACGATAGATAAAGTACGTTCAATAGCCATGATTGGCTCCTTAAGTCAATGTAGACATGAAAATTTTGGCGCATTATACCGACATAATGCACAATTTTCTGCTTTTACTCTGTAAAAAGTTGCTTTTTTCGATGCAAGGATTATCGTGCTTCGTCAATCCATGCCATTTGAATTGCTTCAAGCAAACCTTCAGTCGACTTGGTCGGATCATCACTAAAGTCTGGTAAGGCACATACCCAAGCATGTAAGTCTGTAAAGCGAATCCACTGTGGATCGACATCTGGATGAGCTTCATACAACTCAATAGCAATATCAATAGTGTCTGACCAACGTAAGCCCATGGTGGAGTCTCATCACAATGTAGAAGATACTGTACTGTAGCAAACTCTGAAATTTAAGCGCTAGTTTGTTTGAGATAAAATTGGGCTTTTTTACAACACAATATTTAAAAATGGTGCACTACAAATTAAAGCGACGGCTACGACTGCACCTATAGCCGCTCCGACCAACACATCACTTGGATAATGCAGCCCTAAAATCATGCGTGATGCAGCAACCAGAACAGTAAAAGGCAACATAAGCACCAATAAAATTGGCTGTACGAAGCCCAATAACGTACTGACCATCACCGCATGTAAAGTATGACCTGAAGGAAAACTAAAATGGTCAAGCGGTCGCTCACCCATTCGAATCACTTGATGTACTTGATAGGGTCTTGGGCGAATAGTTTTGATTTTTAAAACTTTATAAATTAAAGTCCCGCACAACGAACCAAGCACCAAATACACGATTTGTAAACTGTAGACCAATCCTTGCAACAACCAAGTTAAGGCCAACATGGTGTACCAAAAGATGCCATCCCCCAATCGACTGATCCGCTTAAAAAAATTGGCTACAGTATGTGAATGGGAAAAATGATTGAGATAAACACAGCCTTTTAAATCTAAATCTAATATTCTTATTTTTGCAGTTTTAAGATTCATACCACTTCTCCTTAACAACAATGTTGAAAGTTCAGCTGGAAAATCATTGTTATATGACGATTTAATTCATCAAAATCGCTTCTCGTTAAGCTCATATTAAAGGGTGTTTTTGACAGTTTGATGATTTAAATTAAAACCCATCAAAATTACCCAACTCGTCTTTATCACTGACGCTTTTAAAACAGCTATTGGTTAAGGTGCTGCCTTAATATTTGCCACGTGATATAAGGCTTGCTCAAACTGTTTTACAGGATACTGCCAGCCTACACTCTCAATGTCTTGACGCGCTTGAGTTCCCATACATCTAAGCACCTTTTGCTCTGGCAACTGAATAATAGTTTGCATAAAGTGTGCCACTTGTCCAAAAGGACTCAACCACCCTGTTATACCTTGCTTGATATAACGCTGCGGACTGGCATAGTTATAGGCCACCACAGGTAAGCCACTGGCCATGGCTTCGAGTACCACATTACCAAAAGTCTCTATTTGACTAGCAAAAACAAAAGCATCTGCACTGGCGTAGACTTGAGCGAGTGACTGCCCTGTTAAACTTCCCGTAAAAATAACATCTGAGCCATTTGCCATCTCAATTAAGCGCTTACGATCTGGCCCATCCCCCACAATCACCATTTTCAACTTGCGTGATTGTTGCTTCTTGATATTCAAATAGCTTTCAATGAGCACATCGACTTCTTTTTCTGGAGATAAACGTCCCACATATAGCAACACAGAAGTATTGACATCTGCTTGCCAACGCTGACGCAATTGTTCTGAGCGATGCTCTGGATGGAAGCGAGTTGTATCGACCCCTCGCCCAACCTCAACCAAAGGACAAGTCACTCCAAAGGCCTGGAGTTGATTTAACGTCGTTTGACTCGGCACACAGGTGAGTACCGTATGGTTATGAAACCAGCGAAGATAACTTTCAATCGGTTTGACCAGTAAAGCCAAATCAAAGAAGCGACTAAAGTCATGAAAAGTTGAATGAAAGCCACTTGATACTGGAATTTGATGTGCTTGAGCAGCATACAGTGCCGTCAACCCCAACGGTCCTTCCGTCACAATATGGACCACATCTGGTGTGAAGCGTTCAATCGCTTTGCTGACTTTGACATACTGTGGCATACCAAATTGCATGTCGGCATATTTAGGAATGCTCTTTGCCCAAACCAAACACTCCTGTTCTGCCTGAAAGTCGGTACATATGGTTTTTTGTATTGGGCGGATGAGCTGAATACGATGCCCCAGTTTCTGCAAACCTTTACACAGTTGTAATAAAGAGTTCGCAACACCATTGATTTCTGGTGACCATGTTTCCGTCACGATGGTTATTTTTAACTTGGGCTTAAGTGTTTCTTGAAGGATAGAGAGTTCTTGCTGAAGATCATGCCGATGTTGTTGTTTGAGGTAAAACCGCTGAGTTTCTGGAAAATTGTGCTGTTTGAATAATTTTGTTGTCATTGAACCGATCATGTTATTCCAAACTTTTCTTATTGTCTCTCAAGTTTAGTTAAACTATTTGACAGTTTGATGATAATGAATGCAATCAAATAAAAAGATACCTATGATTAGTAGGTATCTTTTTACATATTAATAGTTTAAAGACCTAAAATTTAAAACATCAAATTAATATACAAGCTATCCTTATACACACCTGCTGGGGTTAAGGCAGTTGGGCGCTCCATCAATTGCACCAAGACTACAAACTTATTTTGCTCAGTTGCTGGTTGAGCAATAGGGCTATTCCAACGTGATGCACTTGCTCCTGAAATATTCATTTGAGTTCTCAATTTATAGTTTTTCTCATTGACTAAATAACTACTCCCTGTTGCATTAGTTAAATTACGCGAATTGAATTTAATCGCGTAATTACTATCACAAGCCACTGAGAAAGAAGTTGCAGCTTGACTAAGATACGATGAACTTAGATTCAACTGGCTTGAAGTTAAACGCTCAATTTGACACTGTTTTGCATAAGCTATTGGGGTGGCCGCTACACAAAACAGCAGTATAATAATGTTCAGTTTCATGGCTCTACTCCATTTATTTACACTGAAGATCCAGTACTGATGAGTTGTCATCATTCTTAGTATCTGTAATTGTAAGTTCTGCCGAACAACTGCGTGCTTCTTTAGTTTTAATTTGTATCTTATATATTCCCGGAATCAAACCATAAAGCGTTACGCTACCATCGGTAGAAATCGGATAAACCTCTCCTTCACCATTATTATCAATATAAAGCTCCGAACCAGCAGCAAAAGACCGATTGTTACTGTCTACTGGTTTAACAGTGACTTGTTTCGCATGGAATACTGGGAAATTGATGATATAACCGCGTTGATTTAAAGCTGTTAATTGTTTGCTTGAATACTGTATTTTATCTTCGATAGGTAGTTGATTTTGATCAAATGCAATGTCGTATTTAACATAAGGAATAACATCATGAATAAAGGCATACCCCTTTTTATTGGTTTTATCAACATAGGTCAGCGATCTTAAAATATCAATATCTTGATAATCCCCTACTTTGACTAGAGTAAATGCGTTATCAACCATTTTAGTAAAACTGATTTTATTACCCAACCAAACAACTGCTCCTCGATAATTTAACTGTGATTCACGATCTTCACGACCTTGCACATGATAGAAATCTAAATCTCCTACGTCTGTTTTAACAACACCATTAAAGTTAAACATCGTGTCTTCACTACGACGGTTTACGCCAAGAGAATAATCGAACCCGACTTGATTGGAGTCATATTTCACTAACTGGAGGTTTGTATTTTGGTCAGCTGATTGACTAAAGTAAACGGACTTATTATCAAAACTGTAGCTAAGTGAAAGAATGCCGCCTGAGTCTTTCCTATCACCAAAAGAGTTGAAATAACTCAAACCAAATGAAATTCGACGACCAAAATTCCGATTAAACCCAACATTTATTACCTTTTGGTTACTATTAGGAAAATCAGGATTTTCATAATATTTTTGTTCTGCATAGTTAATATTTAGATTATGCAAATAGGGCACATTACTCATACCAAAATATGCAAGATTTTCAAATTTCGGATAGTTAGAATTGGCACCTAACTTGTCTCCTAAAAATTTAAAATCTTTTTCTGTATATTTTGAACTCGCCCCCATTGAAAATCGACCAAAGTCTTTACTTGCGGATAACCCATAGGAATAATTAAATTGGTTTTCATCATCATGAGAAGCAAGAACAACACTATCGAGAACAAAAATATTACTAATCGCTTGTGTCCACATGAACCCTATATTTTGTATATCTTTACTGTAAGATAAATTGCTTCCTAACGTTGTTGAGTTTGACATACCTCTGCGAAAATAAGTATTCACAAAGAAGTCCCTATAATCACTGCTATCCAAATTATAGTTGTAACGAAGTTTACCTGCTGCAACACTATATTCATTCAAACCAGATCGTAATAGTCTATTGGTCACCATAATAGGAAAGCTTTGTACACTTCGATTCCCGAGTACATCCTCAACTACAATTTGCGCATTACCTGCTTGTTGGATTTGTGCCCCCATCAGTAAGTTATAATCACCAGGGCTCACCTTTTGATTATAAATATTTACGCCATTTATATATAAATCAACAGTAGAAGGAACGCGTGCACTCCCTTGTAAACTTGGCATATTCCAGTACACAAAATTTGGTCTTTCAGTGTAATTCGTCCCCCAATTTAAACCTGCAAAACGTAAAGAATTAATCAAAGGGTTATATGTAGTTGTAGTATCCCCTATCGTTAAGCGGGTCATATGTTTAGGAAATTCAAAATCGACACTACTACTCAGGCGAACCACCCGCTCATCAGTGGGGGTATTCTGATACAACATAGAGTTTTTCATGATCCAATAATCTTTGAAAACCCCTAGCTCCATAAGTCCACTATATGAGTTATTAGAATTACTAGTGGCATAAAGAAAATCATAATTTATGAAACCACCAAAACTGGCTTTTTCTGGAATAACACTTCCATTTAAGTTATTAAAATCAGATTCAAAAGAGTCTGTAGGAATAGTCAATTTAATGGATTGTGATGAGTCATCAAACGCTGACTGAATTACTCCTGATGACACTGAACAAAACTCTGGCCGAGAGGAGAGCGTTTTTAATTGGCTCGTTGTAATTTGACGTTCTGCCAGTATATTACATTCAATATAGTATTGATCGCCTTCTTTTAATAAGGCAACATCCGTATGATGATCTAAATCATTAATCCATAAATTTGCAATATTCTCTTCCAGCACAGCTTCACTGGCATTCACATTTAGTGCAAAAAAAATATGAATAACGATAAGTATTCTTATTTTCGTATTCATCGTAAACTCCCCACCTCAGACTAATCCGAGAATTTGAGTTCCACCATTTTATCGTTCTTATCAGTAAACAATTGAACATAATAATTTTTAGGATTTGATATTCGTGTATTGTTTAAATCATAGGACGTGCTTTTATTTGCAAGCAAATAACTCATAGTCTCCGTTTTAAAAACTTCTTTTTTATTAGCATCGACAATCTTCAAATTTGCAATTTGAATATGTGAATTCGCGTTATTTTTAACAACGAGTTTATTATTTTCCACATTAAATTTGAGTTTAACATCTTCTTGCTTACCAACAAAGAGGGGTAAATTAAAGCTGACCAGAAAATTTACTGAAGATTCTTTTACAGCCTGTGGAATTTCATCAACAATCACACGCCATGTCCCTTCTTGTTGCCCTTCTAAAACCGACTCTACCGGACGATTAAAACCGACACGAATGGTTTGCTTGCCATTGGCTTGTAAAATAAAATTCTTAGGGTTAATAATTAAACTATTGTCAGGCTCAAGCACATTTTCGCCATTGTCTTTTTGAGTCCACTTAAATGCTTTAACTTCAAAAATTCGCTTTTCTGTCTCATCTTTAGATTCTAGGGTTAATGTTGTTGTTCTTTGCTTTGCGGGATTTTGAATATACATTTGGACTGGGTCAACTGAAACACCAGCATGTGTTCCCGACATATAAAACATCGAAGACACCAAAATCGCTATTATTTTATTCATGTTACACCCCTTATTATAATTTTAAAAAACCTAACCTGATACTGTGATCAAGTTAGGCTTAGTTTGACCAGATTAGTAGTAAACTTTAATTTTATAAGTATCGTTGTATGTACCCGCACGTTGGAAGGCACTTACTGCTGCATTTGTAACAGATACAGAGTATACATCATCAGCTAGACCATTGTGATTTGAATTACCGAATGGAATTACACCACCGCCTGTTTTATTTGTAACAATTGTTGTTGGTACACGAACACTACCATCATCTTCATGTTTCACATAAGTGCTGGCACTTGTACTAGTGTTTGCTGTTTGAATGTTAAGCGTATAGTGGGTATTACTACGCACAGTGTAGGTTGAACTCTGAGTTCCACCATTTTTATTTAAGGTAATTGCAGTACCACCGAGTACTTCACATTTTTTAGGAATTTCCAATTTAATAGGAATATCTTTTTCACAACCTACAGAAGTACAGTTCCCCCAGTTATAACCTGCATGAAGGGCTGTAGAACCTGCACTCATTAGCGTTGCAACTAGCGATGCTTGTAGTAATTTATTCATAGCTACTCTCCGAGACTTTTCTTTTAAAACTGATTAATTGTTATGATCACCCTTAATTAAACTGGACCTTGTTTGGCTACCAAGCTTTTCTTAAGTGTGTTTTTATTCTAGTTGTTCTGTATAAAAAACCATCTATGCAGCCTTTTTCACTCAAATACAGACTCAACTTTAAAACCTCAAAAAAGTAAAATTAAAATAATGTTTTTATTGATATTTTATTTATTAGTTAACTTTTTAAACCCCTAAAAATAGTTACACCACTTTCAGTGATGCACAATTTTAGTGCTTTTTTATATTTTAAGTAGATCTCTGTTTTATCTTAGAAATTTTTAACATTTCAAATTTACATTTAATTACATATTTGGGTGAATAATTTCTTAATCCGCTAAAAAATCCATTTTTCATCTTTTTTTTACTTTACATTTCTACTAATTATTAAATTTAGGTCGATCATCTCGCTAAAATTCAAAGTTTATTCACATGCTATTTACCCAATTTCAGTGATTGAACAATATGACTAAAATCACATAATCAAGCCTTAAATTTACATGACCTACTATTTTAGAAATCAAAAACTCACACTAAAAACCCAAACGTAATGATAGGTACACTTTTTTGAGAGTTTCGTTTATTGCAATAAAGCCCATGGATACGTTATTAATCCAATAGTTTTTGGATCATATATGCTACCCATATATCTAGCACTGAAATGAAATAAACGTGGACTCCATATAACGATTTTGAACACGGGTAAGATCAACTTATAGCTGTGTACCGATAGCCATATCATGGCCCTATTTATACTCACATCTTTATAATTAATAGCTTTGTCCCACATAAAACATGATAGTAGATCAATAAAAAAAACCTACCGAAGCAGGGTTTTATTACTTAAAATAAGCTAGATCAGAAACTTAGTTCTTTTCTTTATCTACGATTTTGTTCGCTTGAATCCAAAGTACGAAAAAGATGAAAGCACTGCTTTCATCTTTTTGAGGCACGTAACAATAAAAATAGAAAAAACCCACTCAAATAGAGTGGGTTTTCGCATTCAAATCAATTGATTCGAGAAATTAATTCTTCTCTTTATCAACGATCTTGTTCGCTTGAATCCACGGCATCATTGCACGAAGTTTATTACCAGTTACTTCAATACCATGTGCTGCATTTTGACGACGACGAGCAGTCATAGATGGGTAGTTCAACGCACCTTCTTGAATGAACATCTTCGCATATTCACCAGATTGGATACGTTTAAGTGCATTACGCATCGCTTCACGAGACTGTTCGTTGATGACTTCAACACCAGTTACGTATTCGCCATATTCAGCATTGTTCGATACTGAATAGTTCATGTCCGCGATACCGCCTTCAAACATCAAATCAACGATTAGCTTAAGTTCGTGTAAGCATTCGAAGTAAGCCATTTCAGGTGCATAACCTGCTTCTACCAAAGTTTCGAAGCCCATTTTCACAAGTTCTACTGCACCACCACAAAGAACTGCTTGCTCACCAAATAGGTCAGTTTCAGTTTCTTCACGGAATGAAGTTTCAATGATACCTGTACGACCACCACCTACGCCTGAAGCATAAGAAAGTGCTACGTTGCGTGCATTACCAGACGCATCTTGATGAATCGCGATTAAGTCAGGAACACCTGAACCACGTTGGTATTCAGAACGTACTGTATGACCTGGTGCTTTTGGAGCAACCATGATCACGTCAAGATCAGCACGTGGAACAACTTGGTTATAAAGAACAGAGAAACCGTGAGCAAATGCTAATGTTGCACCTTCTTTGATATTTGGCTCGATCACGTCACGATAAAGTTGTGATTGGAACTCATCTGGAGTCAAGATCATGACAACGTCAGCTTGAGCAACTGCAGCAGGAACTTCAGCAACTTTAAGACCTGAATTTTCAGCTTTTTTCCAAGAAGTAGAACCAGCGCGTAAGCCTACAGTTACGTCTACACCAGAATCTTTAAGGTTAAGCGCGTGTGCGTGACCTTGTGAACCGTAACCAATGATCGCTACTTTCTTAGATTGGATGATAGATAAGTCGCAGTCTTTATCGTAAAAAATTTGCATTGCTGTCTCCGCTAAAATGCTTGGTATTCTGTAATTCCATCAAGGGGTTTATTGTTTGATGAAACCCTCCTCTTTCTCAAAAGGAGGTTGAATCGTCTTAATTAATTAAATGGTTAAAACTTTTTCGCCACGCGCGATGCCTGAAACACCTGAGCGTACAACTTCAAGGATGGTGTTCTCTGCGAGTGCATCAATAAAACCATCAATTTTTTCAGTCGTACCCGCGATTTGAATGGTATACGTCGTTGGGGTAACATCAACAATTTGCGCACGGAAAATGTCCGCAGTTCTTTTGATTTCAGCACGTGCCGAGCCAAGTGATTTGACTTTAATCAACATCAACTCACGCTCAATGTGCGCACCTTCGGACAAATCAACCACTTTCACCACTTCAACCAATTTGTTGAGCTGTTTGGTGATTTGTTCAATTTTATGGTCATCGCCATAAGTCGTTAATGTCAAACGAGATAAAGTCGGATCTTCGGTTGGCGCAACGTTTAAGGTCTCAATGTTATAACCACGTTGAGAGAATAAACCCACCAAACGAGAAAGCGCACCAGCTTCGTTTTCTACAAGTACAGAGATAATGTGTCTCATGACGTGCGCTCCCCTTTACCTAACCACATGTCTTGCATTGACTGACCTGCAATAAGCATCGGATAAACATGCTCTGTACGGTCAACCATCACATTAATAAATACACATTTATCATTGATTGCCATTGCTTCTGCAAGCTTAGACTCAAGCTCATCGGCATGGTTAATCTGAATACCTACATGACCATACGCTTCCATCAATTTAGGGAAGTCAGGCAATGAATCTACATAAGAACTCGAATGACGTCCTTCATAGTTCATATCTTGCCACTGCTTCACCATCCCTAAAGCTTGGTTATTCAAGCAGAGGATTTTTACGTTTAGGCCATATTGCTTACACGTCGAAAGCTCTTGGATACACATCTGGATGGATGCTTCACCCGTGATACACACAACTTGTTGGTCAGGGAAAGCCAATTTCGCCGCCATCGCATAGGGTAAACCAACACCCATGGTCCCTAGGCCACCTGAGTTAATCCATTGGCGTGGACGTTTATACTTGTAATAGTTCGCACCAAACATTTGATGCTGACCTACGTCAGAAGTAATGATCGCATCACCATTGGTGATTTTATCCAACGCTTCCACCACTTGTTGTGGTTTCATTACGCCGTTTGCACCAGGCTCATAACGCATGCCATGAAATTTACGCCATTCATTGATTTGCGCCCACCAAGCAGCGATATCTTCAGGATTTGGTTTAGACACATTCATCTGCTTGAGCTGTGTCAACATTTCTTGAAGAACAGGTTCTACCGCACCCACGATCGGGATATGCGCCATGATGGTTTTTGAAATCGTCGCAGGGTCGATATCAATATGAATCACTTTGGCATTTGGACAGAATTTTGCTGGGTTATTGGTTACACGGTCATCGAAACGCGCACCGATACACAAAATCACATCAGCATTGTGCATGGTCATATTGGCTTCATAGGTACCATGCATACCCAACATACCAATAAACTGTGGATCATTACCTGGGAATGCACCAAGCCCCATCAAGGTATTGGTCACTGGGAAGCCCAAAATATGTGCCAGTTCAGTTAACTGTGCAGAAGCATTACCTTGAACCACACCACCGCCAGTATAAATCACAGGACGTTTAGCATGAATCAGCTCTTCAATCGCTTTACGAATTTGACCTGAGTGACCACGATGCGGCGGTTGATACGAACGCATCTTCACTTTTTCTGGGTATTCGTAAGCAAATTTCTCAGCAGGATTGGTTGCATCTTTTGGAATATCGACCACAACTGGACCCGGACGACCAGAAGATGCAATATAAAATGCCTTCTTAATAATCGAAGGAATTTCGCTGGCATGGCGCACTTGGAAACTATGTTTTACGATCGGACGAGAAATACCGACCATATCTGTTTCTTGGAATGCATCTTCACCAATTAAATGTGACGCAACCTGACCAGACAAAATCACCATTGGGATTGAGTCCATATAAGCCGTTGCAATTGGAGTCACAGTATTGGTTGCACCCGGACCTGAAGTCACGAGGACCACACCCGTCTTACCTGTTACGCGTGAGTAAGCATCTGCCATATGACCGGCAGCTTGTTCATGGCGCACGAGGTAATGATTGATTTTGTCTTGTTGAAAGAACGCGTCGTAGATATGTAAAACTGCGCCGCCTGGATATCCAAATACATGTTCAACGCCTTCGTCCGCCAATGCGCGAACGAGCATTTCACCACCAGATAAAAGTTCCAACGTGATTCACCCTAATCTTTATCACTGCAATGGTGGAAGGCACCAGCAGTGTTTCATTCATTGATTGTCTGCACTGTTATAGCACACATATTTCTTAGTTTTCATAGCAATAGGAAAAAATTCTGATCTGTATGCTGTTTGAGCAATATGAGATCTAAAACGTGTTGGGATAAACACATTTTTTTACTTTGTTCACGGTCTCGGCTAGAAAGCGTGTCCATTGCATGAAATGACACTTTATCGAAGGGTGATCGAGTAAAGGCATATAAAACTAAAGACAGCATTTTTAGGAGTTTCGTGACTAAAGTCAAGTTTAAAAATTAGCTTTTTTTTGTTTATTTACAGAGCGTTTATTTTTTATTCATCGCGGACAAAGAAAACTGAACCGCTTTTTCTTGGTTTTTTAGTGCAAAAACAAATAGATTTCTATTTGACTGAATTTATTAATAAAAAAACATAATAAAACCCATAAATAAGTTTAATAAGATATTCCCCCCAATTTACATCCAATATCTATCTCAGATTTTTTCAGTTTTAAATATAGATCAGCATTTGCTCATCAGGTTTTAACACAACTTTCTTATTTTGATACTTTGTCATAACACATATTTCACGCGTTAGACTGAGGATTTGGCCTGCAAAATATTTCAAAAAACTCAGATGAAAAACACATCAAACACTGCTTATTGCTCTAAAATTGGCATAAAATAACGACAACGATAAACCCGATAAAATCCAATGATTACGGATATAAAAAGGACAATGGTAGATGAGTATTCAGTTTGCAAAAATGGCAGCATGTTTGGTGGGGATGGGGATTGCAATAGGCAGTACACAAAGCTTTGCCAAGACGTATTATAAGTGGGTTGATAGCCAAGGCTCGACACATTACACCACGACACCTCCACCCAAAACAGCAAAGAAAAAAGGGAAAGTCGATACCTATGGTTGGAAAAATTCGCCACCAGCTGCTTCACCTGAAGCACCTCCACCTGCCAATATGCCAAATACCGTACCAGCTCCCCCCAATGCTGTACCAAGTGCTGCCCCAGCACCAGCGGTTGATTTAGAAAATCAACGACGTGAAGCGAATGAAGCACTTCAACAAGGCCAACAAGCTCGCCCTACGGTTTAATCATTCCGTACGGTTCCAGATTTATTTTCAGCTTGTTTAATTTCCTGCACAAAACATAGCGCAAAATTCACTTTTAGGTGCATTTTGCGCTATGCTGTGCAACAAACTTTTTAACCATTGTTCTACATACGTATATGACTACTCACATTGACCCTGAATATCAAGCGAGCGCGATTGAACCTACCGTCCAACAAGACTGGGAAGCTCGTAAAGCCTTTAAAGTTGCCGACTCTGTAGAAGGTCCACGTCGTTATATCCTCTCGATGTTCCCTTATCCAAGTGGCAAACTGCATATGGGTCATGTGCGTAACTATACGATTGGTGATGTCATCAGTCGTTTCCACCGTCTCAAAGGGGAAACTGTCCTGCAACCTATGGGTTGGGATGCTTTTGGTTTACCTGCTGAAAACGCTGCCATTGCACACCAGGTCGCTCCTGCAAAATGGACTTTCGAAAATATTGATTACATGCGTAATCAGTTGAAGAAACTTGGCCTGTCTGTAGATTGGGATCGTGAATTTGCGACTTGCACCCCGGAATACTACCGCTGGGAACAGTGGTTGTTCGTGCAACTTTATAAAAAAGGCCTTATTTACCGTAAGTTATCTACCGTAAATTGGGATCCTGTGGATCAGACAGTACTGGCCAATGAACAAGTTGAAAATGGTCGTGGCTGGCGTTCAGGTGCATTGGTTGAAAAACGTGATATTCCAATGTATTACTTCCGCATTACTGACTATGCGCAAGAATTATTAGACGATTTAGATACCTTAAAAGACGGTTGGCCACAACAAGTCTTGACCATGCAACGTAACTGGATTGGTCGCTCACAAGGGATGGATATCACCTTCCCTTCAGCGAATCCTGACGTGTATGCAGAAGGTTTAACGGTATTTACGACCCGTGCTGACACCTTAATGGGTGTGACTTATGTTGCAGTTGCAGCAGAACATCCATTGGCGCTGAAAGCTGCGGAAAATAATGCTGAACTTAAAGCATTTATTGAAGAATGCCGTATGGGTTCAGTCGCAGAAGCTGACCTAGCTACTGCTGAAAAGAAAGGCATGGCAACAGGTCTGTCTGTGAAGCATCCTGTCACTGGCGAAGAAATTCCTGTTTGGATTGCCAACTACGTGTTGATGTCTTATGGCTCTGGTGCAGTGATGGCTGTACCTGCACACGACGAACGTGATTTTGAATTTGCCAATAAATACGGCTTAACCATCAAACAAGTGATTGATGCTCAAGGTGCAGACGATGCAGACTTTGATGCTGCACAATGGCAAGAATGGTACGGCTCTAAAGAGGGTAAATTGGTCAATTCTGCTGAATTTGACGGTTTAGACTTCCAAGCTGCTTATGATGCGTTCCTTGCGAAATTAGAACCAACAACTCTTGCAAGTACGAAAGTTCAGTTCCGTTTACGTGACTGGGGTGTATCGCGTCAACGTTATTGGGGCTGCCCAATTCCAATGATCAACTGTGAAAAATGTGGTCAGGTTCCTGTACCTGAAGAGCAACTTCCAGTGGTCTTACCAACTGATGTCGTACCTGATGGCTCGGGTAACCCATTGAACAAGATGCCTGAGTTTTATCAAACCTCTTGCCCAAGCTGTGGTGGTGATGCGCGTCGTGAAACTGATACTTTAGATACCTTTGTAGAATCATCTTGGTACTATGCACGTTATGCATCTCCTGATTTTACTGATGGTTTAGTTAAACCTGAAGCCGCTCAAACATGGCTTCCTGTAAACCAATACATCGGTGGTGTTGAACACGCGATTCTGCACTTACTTTATGCACGCTTCTTCCACAAATTGATGCGTGATGAAGGTGTAGTACAAGGTAATGAACCATTTACCAATCTGTTAACTCAAGGTATGGTTTTGGCAGATACTTATTACCGTGAAGCTGAATCAGGCAAGAAAACTTGGTTTAACCCTGCAGATATCGACCTCGAACGTGATGAAAAAGGGCGTATTCTGTCTGCGAAATACCAAGGTGATGGTCAGGACGTGATTGTTGGCGGTCAAGAGAAAATGTCGAAATCGAAAAATAACGGTATCGACCCACAAGCCATTATTGATCAGTACGGTGCAGATACGGCACGTGTGTTCATGATGTTTGCTGCTCCACCAGATCAATCCCTTGAATGGTCTGATACAGGTGTGGAAGGCGCAAACCGTTTCTTGAAACGTGTATGGCGTTTGGTCGCAAGCTTCCTTGAAAAAGGTAATGCAGCCTCTGCAATTGATACTGCTCAACTGTCTACAGAAGCACAAGACTTACGCCGTAAAACGCATGAAACCATCCAAAAAGTGGGTGATGACATTGAACGCCGCCATGCCTTTAACACGGCCATTGCAGCGATGATGGAACTATTAAATGCGAACAATAAATTTGAAGCGAAAAATGATAATGATGTTGCGGTTGCTCGTGAATCGATTACAACGCTTTTAACTTTACTTGCACCATTTGCACCACATTTAAGCCAGACTTTATTGGCTGAATTCGGACTGGACTTAACCAGCGTGTTGTTCCCGACTGTAGACGAATCTGCACTCACACGTAATACGCAAACGATTGTGGTTCAAGTGAATGGTAAACTGCGTGGCAAATTAGAAGTGTCTGTCGATACATCGAAAGATGAATTGCTTGCATTGGCTAAAGCCTTGCCAGAAGTTCAACAATTCTTGACAGGTCCAACCAAGAAAGAAATTGTGGTGCCAAATAAATTAGTGAATTTGGTGGTTTAAGGCCTTTGAGCCTCCCTTTTATAAAGGGAGGTTTGGTGGGATTTTATTAGAAAATCTCCCCTAACCCCTCTTTCAAAAAGAGGGGGAAACGAAAAGGAATAAACAAAACCCAAACAAAGCCCGTTGCCAGTCAACGGGCTTTGCACATACAATCACGGCATATTATTTTTCTTTTATCAAAAAGAGCAAACAGAGGACAACACATGCATTTAGGCAAACGTTTGGCAGCTATTGTTTTAACTTGTGGCCTAAGTGCTGGCTTGGTCGGGTGTGGCTTTCATTTAAAAGGCACCAATCCAAGCGCAACACCGATTGCTTATTCAAAAATGAATTTGGTGCTTCCGAAAAACACCGATGAATTGCATGAAAAATTGGCCATTTATTTAGGTGCCTCGGGTGTACAGCTGAGCAGTGGTTCAGATGCCTATGTGCTTCGCGTGCTAGATTATAAACCGCAGCGTTCAGAGTTGAACGGTAAACTGATTGAAGTATTATTACGCCTCAATGTCACCTTCCGTATTGAAGATGCGCAAGGCCGTCCAATCACTGAACCACGGACCGTAGTTGCAACGCGTAGTTATCAATACAACGTTGAAACCGTCAACACCGATGACCAAGAGAAAAACTATTTGAATCAAGTCATCGTGGATGATGTCGCGCAGCAAATTGTGCGTCAGATTTCTTCGAACCGTCTACCACCTGCACAGCAGTAAGGTTTATTAACAATGAAACTTGACTATTTGCAAGCCTTAAAACGTGTCGATGAAGCTCGCGGCGCATGGATTATGCAAGGTCAAGAACCATTGCTTGAGCAAAATTTACTAGATGCATTTCGAGCAAGTTGGCAAAAGCAAGAGATTGAACGACAACGGCATGACATCAACAATGTCAGTGACTGGAAAAATGTCTTTAATGCACTCAATAGTTTGTCCTTATTTTCAAGTCAGCTTGCCATTGAAGTTCATGGCAATATTAAGCCCGATGCTAACGCTTTAAAGTTGCTAAAAAGCTATATCCAAAACAATGAACAGAACTTGCTTTTGGTGGTGATGCCAAAACAGGACAGCGCCAGCCTAAAAACGGGCTTTTTCCAAACGGTTGAAGCCAATGGAGTGCATGTTGCCCTGACCGCCAATTATCCGCGTGATCGTCAGCAGATTTTAAGCATTGAAGCAGATAAGCTTGGGGTTAAACTGAGTCAGGATGCATGGCAGTGGTTAGAACAACACCATGAACACAACTTACTCGCAGCTAAAAATAGCTTAATGCGTGTCAGCGACACCTTTGCCGAGGTTGAGCTGATTCAGATTGATCATTTACATGCCTGCTTACAAGATCAGTCCCGCTATAGTACTTTCGATTTGAGTGATGCTCTGCTCGAAGGCAATTTGGCGCAATCCATTAAAATTTACCAATACCTGATTGCCTCAGGTGAACCCCTCAGTCTGATTTTGTGGAGCATCAGCAAAGAAATGCGTTTACTCATGCAACTGTTTGAGCAACCGCAAAATGCACTGCAACTGGGGATTTGGAAGAATAAAGTCAGCGTCTATCAACACGCCTTACGTCGACTGAACCCGCAGAGCTTTTTAACGTGGCCCAGTCTCCTGCTTCGCATTGATGCTTCGATCAAAGGTTTAGGGCATGAAAATGCTGAACATGTCGTGATGCAAGCCATTGCGACGCTGTGTGGAAAATCACTCTTTCCCGCTTAAATTGCCGCAACGAGTCTTTTAAAAATAATAATCATTTCTATTTGTTCAAAAAATTCACGATTTATCCGTATTTCGCTTTTATACTATCTGCAATTCTGTTTACTCCCTGATTCCAATGCAAAAAATAAAAGCTGTCAAAATGCTTATCGCGGTACTGTGTGTTGCCGTACTTGCTTATGTCGCGTGGACATATTTCAAACCAAAACAAGAACAACCACAGTATATTAGCGAATCGGTCACTCGTGGTGATCTTGAAAATACAGTATTGGCGACAGGTACTTTAGATGCAACTAAACTGGTGAGTGTCGGCGCACAGGTCTCAGGTCAAGTCCAGAAAATGTATGTGCAACTGGGTGATGAAGTTAAACAAGGTCAATTGATTGCGCAGATTGATTCAACCACTCAAGAAAACAGCTTCAAAACAGCAGAAGCCAACATTAAAAATTTACAAGCCCAGCGCCTACAACAAGAGGCCAGTCTTAATGAGGCGCAACTGGCGTATAAGCGTCAACAGCAAATGTATGCACAAGATGCCACATCAAAAGCAGAATTAGAATCGGCTGAGGCCAGCTATAAAACAGCACAAGCACAGATTAAAGCCATTGATGCACAAATTGAATCTGCAAAAGTAACCAAGTCGACCGCACAAACCAATATCGGTTATACCCGCATTGTGGCACCGACTGACGGTACTGTGGTGGCGATCGTGACTGAGGAAGGTCAAACTGTAAACGCCAATCAAAGTGCGCCGACCATTGTTAAAATTGCAAAATTGCAAAACATGACCATTAAGGCGCAGGTCAGTGAAGCGGACATCATGAAAGTTGAAAAAGGCCAACAGGTGTATTTCACCACTTTAGGTGATGACAGCAAGCGTTATGCTAGCCTACGTCAAGTTGAGCCCGCGCCAGACTCGATTAGCGATGAAAGTACCACCAGCACATCAACCAGCACCGCAATTTACTACAATGCTCTATTTGATGTACCCAACCATGATGGCAAGCTACGTATTGATATGACTGCACAAGTCTACATCGTGCTCGATTCTGCAAAAAATGCGTTATTAGTCCCCTCTTCTGCAATTTCGACTCGTCCTGCAAATGCAAAGCGTAACAGTGGTTCAAATACGCAAGCTGCGTCATCGACACAAAGCAAATCGGACTCAGACCGTCCACAAAGTCCACGTCTTGAACGTCTTGAACGTCTGAATTTAAATGCAGCACAACAACAATTGGTTAAAGAAGGCAAAGCTACGCTGAGCGTGGTTCGTGTCTTACAAGCGGACGGCTCAGCTCAACCCAAACAAATTTTGGTGGGGATCAATAACCGCGTCAATGCACAAGTGCTTGCAGGCTTAAAAGAAGGCGATCAAGTGGTGATTGCAGACAGTTCGGAGAACTCTGCGGCTTCTGCCAATAGCAGCAACCGCCGTCGTAACAGTCCACCAATGGGAATGTAAGCATGACCAAAAAAGCCTTGCTTGAAGTCAGTAATTTGGTGCGAGAGTTTCCAGCTGGCGAAAGTACTGTCCAAATTCTCAAAGGCATTGACCTAACCATTTACGAAGGTGAATTGGTTGCCATTGTCGGTCAGTCGGGTTCAGGTAAATCGACCCTGATGAATATTTTGGGCTGTCTCGACCGCCCAACCTCAGGAAGTTATCAGGTCAATGGTCGCGAAACCGGTAAACTCGAACCTGATCAATTGGCCGAATTACGTCGTGAGTATTTTGGTTTTATTTTCCAGCGTTACCACCTTTTAGGAGACTTAACCGCAGAAGGTAATGTTGAAGTACCTGCCGTTTATGCAGGGGCAACACCGTATGCGCGTAAACAACGTGCCAATGCTTTACTGACAGAATTAGGACTGGGCAATAAAACTCAAAACCGACCAAGTCAACTATCTGGCGGGCAGCAACAACGTGTCTCGATTGCACGTGCCTTGATGAATGGCGGTGATGTCATTCTCGCTGACGAACCGACAGGTGCCCTAGACTCGCATAGTGGCGTGGAAGTGATGCGGATTTTGCGTGAGTTAAATGCCGCAGGCCATACCATTATTTTGGTCACCCACGATATGCAAGTGGCGAAAAATGCCTCGCGGATTATCGAGATCAGCGATGGGCAAATCATTGCAGACCGTGCCAATCAACCTGAGCACGACACTGAACTACACAGCGACCCTGATGCAGAAACGGCGATTTCTGCCCAGCAAGAAAAAAATAAAAGTGTCTCTGCATGGCGTTCTCTGCTCGACCGTTTAGGTGAAGCCTTTCGTATGGCACTTTTGTCCATGAATGCACACCGCATGCGAACATTTTTGACCATGCTCGGCATTATTATCGGGATTGCCTCCGTCGTGACAGTAGTGGCTTTAGGAAATGGATCACAACAGCAGATTTTAAGTAACATCAGTAGTTTAGGAACCAACACCATTACGGTGTTCCAAGGGCGCGGTTTTGGTGACAACTCCAAAACGGCCAACTTTAAAACCCTTGTTCCTGCCGATGCTGAAGCGCTCGCCACCCAACCGTATGTGAGTGCGGTCAGTCCAATGGTGAGTTCATCTAAAACCATTCGCTATCAACAAAGTGAAGCCAATGCCACCATTAATGGTGTCGGTGGCGATTATTTTACAGTGAAAGGCCTAACCTTCAAAAATGGACAAACCTTTGACCAACGAAGTGTCCGCGACCGCACCCAAGACGTAGTCATTGACACCAATACACAAAAACAGTTTTTTAGTGATGGTAGCAATCCGATTGGGCAAGTCGTACTTTTGGGCAGTGTTCCTGCACGAATTATTGGTGTCGTTGAGCCGCAAACCAGTGCTATGGGTTCCGATGATACGTTGAATGTCTATATGCCCTACACCACGGTTATGAGTCGTATGCTCGGTCAGAGTAATGTGCGCAATATCGTAGTGCAAATCAATGATAAGTACTCCACCAGCGCGGCTGAAAACGCAATTGTGAACTTACTCACCTTGCGTCATGGTCAACAAGATGTGTTCACCATGAACAGTGACAGTATTCGCCAAACCATTGAAAAGACCACCAGTACCATGACTCTGCTGGTTTCCGCAATTGCCGTGATTTCTTTGGTGGTGGGCGGTATTGGTGTAATGAATATTATGTTGGTTTCAGTGACCGAACGGACGCAAGAAATTGGGGTTCGGATGGCCGTGGGTGCGCGTCAAAGTGATATTTTGCAGCAGTTCCTGATTGAAGCCATCTTAGTCTGCCTGATTGGTGGGGTTTTAGGCGTGTTGCTCTCGCTGGGTCTAGGACAAATCATTCAAAAATTTGCTGGGGGTAATTTCGGGGTTGCTTACTCAACCACGTCTATTATCGCCGCATTTGTATGCTCGACGTTAATTGGTGTGGTGTTTGGTTTCTTGCCTGCAAAAAATGCAGCCAAACTCGACCCTGTTGCGGCACTTGCCAGAGAATAAGGAAAAAATATGCCTTTTTTATTAACGCGCCTTTGTACCGCGATGCTGCTTGGCAGCACCTTGATTGGCTGTGCAGCTGTGGTTAAAACACCTTATCAAGCACCAGTTGTACAGACGCCGACTCAGTTTCAATACGACAAAGTCACCGCACAACAACGCCAACAAGCCCTATATGCTGATCAATGGTGGACGTTATTTGGTGATGCACAGCTCAATCAACTGGTCGATGCTGTGCTAACCAAAAATGCCAATTTGGCCGTTGCAGGGATGACCTTAAAGCAAGCGCGTTTACAAGCAGAACTGGCTGAGAATCAGCAAAAAATTAGGGTGAGTTCAAGTACAGGTTTATCTACTGGACATAGTTTTAATTTAAATGATGGAAATGACACATCAAGCGGATTATCTGCCAAAACAGGACTCAGTTATGAAGTCGATTTATTTGGTAAATTGGCCCGCCAAACTGAAGCAAAAAGATGGGAAGCACTAGCGACTGAGCAAGATTTGCAAGCGACCGCACAAAGCTTAATTGGCACCACAGCGAAGCTATATTGGCAATTGGCCTATTATAATGAAAGCCGTACAACTGCCGAGCAAAGCCTTGCCACCTCACAAAAACTGTATGACTTGGTTAAAGTTCAGTATCAAGCTGGGGCTGTATCAGGACTGGACTTAACCCAAGCTGAACAGTCAGTACAAAGTCAAAAAGCCAGTCTGAGTCAAATTCAACAAAGCTTGGTCGAGACCCGTACCGCAATTGCTGTGTTACTACATATGCCTGTGCAGCAGTTAAGTATTGATGAACCTCAGCGTTTACCACGCTTAGCTTTGCCAAGTATTGCTGCGGGCTTACCTGCCGACATTTTGTCGCGCCGTCCAGACTTAAAAGCGGCTGAGCTACGTTTACGTGAGAGTTTAGCGACCAAAGATGCCACCACGGCGAGCTATTATCCATCGATTAGTTTGACTGGGAATATTGGTTCAAGCAGCACCTCGCTCACGCAACTGCTCAAAAACCCTGCCCTAACCTTAGGCGCAAGTTTAAGTCTACCGTTCTTGCAATATAACGACATGAAACGCGACCTTGCGATTAGCCAATTGGACTATGAAAAAGCTATCGTGCAATATCGTCAGACCTTGTACCAAGCCTTTGCCGATGTGGAAAATGCCCTGTCTGCACGAACTGAGTTGAGCCAGCAAGTACAATTGCAACAGCGCAATTTGGAGCTTGCTGAGAAAGTGGAACGTTTGACCCAAGTGCGCTATCGCTATGGCGCCGTGGCTTTAAAAACCTTGTTGGATCAACAAGAAACCACGCGTACTGCACGCTTAACATTGGTCAATACCAAACAAAGTCAATACAACGCCTATGTGACGTTGATGCAAGCACTCGGTGGTAGCCCGATTCAACAGCTTCCTAAATAAAAAGCAGCATAAAAAAACGGCACATCATGTGCCGTTTTTTAAAGTTTTTGGCTCATTTTTAATGAGCTAAGAACTTTTGATTTTACTCATCAAATTTTATGCATTGACGTAAATATTTCTGTTTTATATGCTGATAAAAATATAGTTAAATCAAATAGAAATTAAATTGGTATATGGCAAGCCTGCCATATAAATCTAGTTAGGTTTAAGGAAATACTGTGAGAAGAAAACAACGTCACTTAAACCAAGTTAAGGAAGATATATCAATACAAGTCCTTCGGGAAAAAATACCAGAAGAATGGGTTGTCCATAGTTACGGTTCAGACTATGGAATTGACTGTGTTGTTGAGCTTTTCGATTACGTTGATGAAAATAGGGATATTGCAGAGACCCTTGGCGAGAACTTCTTTGTTCAGCTAAAAGGCTCAAACCGTATCGAATATACAACAAGAAGAGCCTACGGAAGAGGGAACATTGCGAAAGGCGATCTTGTAGAAGACAAAACAGATTATGTTGATATCCCTGTAGCAAAATTTAAGCTTGAAATGTCTGAAATCCTTACAGTTCAGGCAATGGGTGTTGCAATCCCTGTCCTCCTTATTCTCGTAGATACAGATCTAAGGAAAGCATATTTTATTTGCCTAAATGACTATATAGATAAGGTCCTGATCCCCGAGGACCCAGATTACCTAAATAAAGCATCCAAAGTTATCTACATTCCCCTATCAAATGAAATTGTAAATACCGAAGATAATCTAGTTCCACTCAGAGCTTATGGAAAGCGCTCAAAAATGTATGGTGCTTTTGGTACATTCAACTATCAGCTCAGAGAAATCTGGCGCATCCAAGGACTATCTGCTGCACCCCATGCGGTGCCGCATGAGCAAGCAGTGAATATGATAAAAACATTTATTAGCGTTGCCCTACGGCAAGATATATGGTCTAGTCACGATTTCTGGAAGCCAATGACTTGGAGCTTTTCCGAGCTAAACACTCTAAAAGAAAAAATCAAAAACGGAGTTAAGCCAGAAGATAACTCTCAATTTCTACAATATTGTTCAGGGTTCATCTGGCATCGATTAGCAAATTTGGCAAACATGTATGAAGAATTGGTTAGGGAATGGTTCATGCCAACTTATCTAGCACAAATCACCTCGCTTCCACCAAATGAGGAGGCTTCGTCAAAAGCTGAAGAACCTAACAACTCGCTCAAGGCCGATGCCAAACCGGTGTGACCTTAACTCCAATATTATAATTTTTTGAATTACCTTATCTCCTTAAAAATAAAGCCGCTATCGAAGCGGCTTTATTAAATAATTTAGATTAATCTATAGCTAAATTCTAAAAACACTAGCACATGGAAACATCTGTAAGACCTAATTTCCTATGGTTTTAGGTGTGATAATAAATTAAGTATTCAGCTATAGTTATTCATCATCCATCATTGACTGGCTCATACCAACCGTATTAAAGCCACCATCAACATAAAGGATTTCACCCGTAATACCTGAAGCCCACGGCGAGCAAAGGAATAATGCTGCATTGCCCACTTCCTCAATCGTTACATTACGTTGTAATGGAGCGATTTTTTCATTGGCATCCAACATTTTACGGAATGATTTGATACCTGAAGCAGCCAAAGTACGGATTGGACCAGCAGAGATTGCATTTACACGAATCCCTTCTTTACCCAAGCTTAATGCTAAATAACGCACACCCGCTTCTAAAGATGCTTTAGCCATGCCCATCACGTTATAGTTTGGCATCACACGCTCAGAACCTTGGTAAGTCAAAGTCAATAAACAACCTTTACGTGCTTGTAATAATGGTTTAGCAGCACGAGCCATCGCAACAAAACTATACGCGCTAATGTCATGTGCCACTTTAAAACCATCACGATCCGTTACATCGGTAAAGTCACCATCCAAGGTATGCGCAGGCGCAAAACCAATCGAATGTACTACACCGTCTAAACCATCCCAATGTTTTGCCAATTCAACAAAAGTTTGTTCAATTTCAGCATCGACAGCCACATCACATGGTAGAACAATCGTTGAGCCAAATTGTGCTGCAAATTCATCTACACGTTTTTTCAGTTTTTCATTTGGATAAGTAAACGCAAGTTCCGCACCTTCACGGTGAAGTGCTTGAGCAATACCAAATGCAATTGATAATTTACTTGCAATACCTGCTACTAAAAAACGCTTTCCAGCCAATAGTCCTTGTGCCATGTGACTCTCACTCAAAATAATTTATCTGCATAATGCCAAGTTTAAGTTGAAACCGAAATTGCATAATGCGCCTTTTTTCAATTCATCAACATTCAATAACAAATACGCCCCGATGAAGGGGCGTATTTGTTAAAACTAGGGAAATTAGTCGTCGCCACGCAACATGCTGAGTAGACGTAGGAATGAATAGTACATCCACACCAAAGTTGCTAGTAGCGCAATACCACACAGCCACTCCATCGCTTTCGGAGCGTGTTGTGCCGCAGCACTTTCAATCAAATCAAAATCTAGAATTAAGTTCAGTGATGCAATCACTGCAACAAAAGCGGCAAAACCTAGACCTAATAAGTTGTTTTCAAATAAAAATGGAATACTTGAACCAAAAGCCAAACGCATGACCATCTGCACCACAAACACAATCGCGATGGCAATTGATGCCGACATCACTACCGATTTGAATTTTTCAGTGGCACGAATAATTTGAAAACGATACAAACCAAACATTACTAAAGTGGTGACAAAAGTTGCCAACAACGCTTGTAAAGGTACACCCGGATATTTCAATTGGAAGATAACCGACACCCCACCTAAAAAAGCACCTTCAAATAAGGCATATGGAATGGCAAGGGTACGTGCGGTATTTGGTTTAAAAGTTGCAATCAGGCCTAAAATTAGACCACCAATCGCACCGACTAAGGTTGCAGCATAAGCCAGTGAAATATTTAAGGTCATGAAACAGTATAAAAACAGTGCCATACCGACCACAGCTGCAATCACTGTAAGTAATACAGACTTCTGAATAGCACCTTGAACAGTCATCGGTTGACTATAGTCCGCATGTGTTTCCACGCGGTTCAAAATAGGGTTATTACTTTGCATAACTCAACTCTTTGTTATAATTTAATTAATTTACTTTATCATAAAGCTTGTTTTAAACTTGTATAGCAAAAAAGTGTTTCTTTTTTCTACACAAATACCCTCAGCTCTATTTTATTCGATTTCAATAAAAAAGAGGCTAACGCCTCTTTCTTTACCACTTATTTATTCATAATAAAAAAGTATTCACGATAATACTTCAGTTCCGCAATCGAATCACGAATGTCATCCATCGCTAAGTGTGAAGCATTCTTTTTCAAGCCACTCATAATTTCTGGACGCCAGCGTTTAGCCAACTCTTTTACCGAAGACACATCTAAATTACGATAATGGAAATATTGTTCCATTTCAGGCATTAAACGGTGTAAAAAACGGCGGTCTTGGCAGATTGAATTGCCACACATTGGTGAGCTTTTTGGATTGACCCATTTCTTTAGAAATTCTAAAGTTTGCTGCTCAGCATCTTGCGCAGTCAATTTACTGCGACGTACACGTTCAATTAAGCCGGATTGACCATGTTGGCGAGTGTTCCACTCATCCATTGCATTCAGCACACGGTCTGGCTGATGTACAGCAAGCACAGGCCCTTCAGCTAAAATATTTAAGTTATCATCCGTTACAATTGTAGCAACTTCAATAATTTGGTCATTATCAGTATCGAGACCTGTCATTTCAAGGTCAATCCAAATCAAACGCGTATCAGCGGTGCTGCTCATAAATGTGCAATCTTATTCGGCTTAAAAACGATGATAGTAGCAAATTAATTGCTTCGATGCTGTAACTGATACCCTGCTTCGTGCTATTTTTGCCATCTTGAATTCATGGTTTTTTAGGATATGAATGGCTTTAATTCGTAAACGTCGTTTAACTGAACAGCAACAACGTCGCATTCAGAAACAACAGCAAACACGTCAAGAAGATATCGACACTTCAAATGATTTAGAAGGCTTGGTGGTACAACACTACGGCCGTCAGCTTGAAGTGCAAGCCCTTACGACTCCAGATCCACATCCCATCAAACCGACGGTACAAGCAGGCGAACCTGAACCGTTTTGGAAACCAATTGAACTCGGCAGCATTTGGCGCTGTCACACACGCACCAACCTCGAACTACTGGTCACAGGTGATCGTGTCAAATGGCAAGCCGACCCAAATACAGGGCTCGGGATCATCAATGCCATACAGCCACGTCAGTCACTACTGACTCGTCCAGACCGTTATCACAAAGTGAAGCCTGTCGCGGCCAATGTCAGTCTGATTGTGATTGTGTTTGCGCCACTGCCTGAGCCTGCACCAGGTCTGATTGACCGTTATTTGGTGGCCTGTGCCGATGCCAATATTCCAGCACTTTTGGTGCTGAATAAAACCGATTTGCTCAAAGACAATGACCCGATTTTAGCGTTGATTGCGGAATATCAAGCCTTAGGCTATGAAGTGATGCAAACACAAGCCGATGGCGATTTAACCGCACTGACTCAGCGTTTAAAAAATGAAACTGTGGCCTTTGTCGGCCAATCTGGCGTTGGTAAAAGTACGCTGATTAATGCCATCGTGCCAGACGCTGCACAGAAAACCAATGTGATTTCTGAAAACTCAGCCTTAGGGCAGCACACCACGACCTCTACCCGTTTGATTGGTTTTGGCGAAGGCGCTTCGCTGATTGACTCACCGGGAATTCGTGAGTTTGGTTTATGGCACTTAGATGCGGACAAAGTGCAACGCGGCTTTCCTGAAATTGAAAACTTGTTGGGCTACTGTCAGTTCCGTAACTGCACCCATAAACATGAAAAACAATGCGCTTTACGCTTAGCTGCGGCAAATGGTGAAATTTTAACGCGCCGTTTAGACAGCTATTTACGTCTGATTGATGAAATTGCTGAAGCTCAGCAAAAAAATTAATTTTTATTCAACCTTAGCCCTTGAAGCGGTGATTTTGATCACCATATTTTATGAGCTATACTCTCTAGCAATTTTTGAATTGTAATTTAGGTGACTTGTGGAACGTTGGTTCGAGTTTATGGGGAATCACCCCTTCTTATTTGGAACACTTGCGGTATTGGTTGTTTTATTTTTCGTACTAGAAGGACAACGCAATGGTCGCAAAATTTCACCACAATCTTTAGGTATTTTAGTGAAAGCTAAAAATGCCATGTTGATTGACTTACGTGATGCCAAAGATTTCCGTGAAGGTCATATCAGTGGAAGTCGCAACATTCCCTACAGCCAAATTACAAAACATGCTGAAGAGTTAAAAGCTGCAGATCGTCCACTCGTGTTCATCTGTAACTTAGGCCAAGTGGCAGGTACCGCTTTACAACAAGTTGCACATACTGACAGCTATCGTTTAGATGGCGGGATTAGCAACTGGAAGGCTCAAGGCTTACCACTGGTTAAAGCTAAATAATTCGCACAAGGAGAAACTCATGGCTCAAGTCACTATTTACTCAACGACTGTATGTCCATATTGCGTTCGCGCAAAGCAGCTCCTTGAGCGTAAAGGCGTCGAATATAAAGAAATTAATTTATCTAAAGAAGCGCCAGAAGTCCGCATTGAATTGATGCAACGCACCAATCACCGTACGGTTCCACAAATTTTTATTGATGACCAATTTATTGGTGGTTTTGATCAGCTTTATGCTTTAGAGCGTGAAGGCAAACTCGACCAACTATTGGCATAATTAGCTCAGCATATTAAGGATTAGAAAATGAGTGAAGCTCAACCACAACTTGCTTTAGAACGTATTTACACAAAAGATATTTCTTTTGAAGTCCCTGGGGCGCAAGTTTTTACCAAAGAATGGCAACCAGAGTTAAACATTAACTTGTCATCTTCTGCTGAAAAAGTTGATCCAACTCACTACGAAGTTTCACTTAAAGTGGTTGTACAAGCAAACAATGCAGGCGACACGGCGTTTATTGTCGATGTTACTCAAGCGGGTATTTTCCTTGTAGATGGTGTTGAAGAAGAACGTCTTCCGTACATCTTAGGTGCATATTGCCCGAACATCTTGTTCCCGTTCCTTCGTGAAGCGGTGAATGATATGGTAACTAAAGGCAGTTTCCCACAATTGTTACTTACACCAATTAACTTTGATGCTGAGTTCGAAGCAAATATGCAGCGTGCTCAAGCAGCTGCCGTTGAAGGTCAAGCTTAACTTTAAGCCCTTCAAACATAAAAAAGACCGCTTTTGCGGTCTTTTTTATTGTACTGAATTATTTAAATGCTTTATGGCCTTGGTGCTTAATAGCCTCAAACTTGGTTGAACTTTGTTTGGCTTCCGCAAGTTTCCCAGCATGTACCAAATGTTGAGCATGTTCAATTTCTTGGGTTAATGCATCAAACTTTTGTTCATATTGTTTCACTTTAACACTGTCTTTTGGTTGTTTCACCAAACTGTCAGGTTTGTTTTGCTTAGCAGTTGCCGCAGCTTTTTGCATTTCAGTTAATGCGGTATTCGCCTCTGCGGCAGTCTTGGCTTGAGCAAAAGCTTTTGAGTTTTTCGCCAAAGATTTCATCGCACTTTCTAGCACTTCCGACGCTTGTGCAAGTCCTGCCAAACATAAACCACTGCTCAACAGCACAACCTTTAATAATGTTTTCATTCTTATTCCTGTGAGTTTGCAAAAAAATGCAGCCTAAGGCTGCATTGAATATCGCAAAATTGAAGACCGATGTAAATTAAAAATCATCATCACTTTCAGGGTCTCGATGTAAAGCATCGTGAATCGCTTCAACCAACTGTAAAGCAATTTCTTGTTTCGACGCTTTTTCCAAATCGCGCTTTTCCATTTTATAGCTTTCTGCAAAAAAGACCGTCATCGCATTTTCATCAGAAGCAAAACCAATATCAGGACGTGACACATCATTACAGGCAATCATATCGAGCTTTTTCGCCACCAATTTACCTGCGGCATATTCCTCGACATTGCGTGTTTCTGCTGCGAAACCCACCATGAACGGGCGTTTGTCTTGCTGTGCAATGGTCGCCACAATATCAGGGTTTTTGATTAAAGAAACATTGAGCTCGTCCCCAGCTTTCTTAATCTTATGCTCTGCGACTTCTGCAACACGATAGTCCGCAACAGCGGCAGTCGCGATAAACACATCACAGCCTTCATCTAACATTTGCATACTGGTATCCAACATTTTCATGGCAGATGAAACATTGATTCGGCGTACACCGTTTGGTGTGTCTAAACTTACAGGACCTGCAATTAAAGTCACTTTGGCTCCTGCAGCATAACAGGCAGCAGCAATGGCAAAGCCCATTTTTCCAGTACTGTGGTTGGAAATATAACGCACAGGATCAATCGCTTCACGCGTTGGCCCAGCAGTAATGGTGACTTTTTTACCCGCCAGCATCCCAAATTTTTCAGCCATGGCACGCTGCGCTTTATGGAAGTATTCTGTCACTTGATGTGCCAAATCCTCAGGCTCAGGCATACGGCCTAACCCGACATCACCACAAGCTTGCGCACCTGCATCTGGCATGATTACATGCATGCCATCTTCCACCAATGTCGCTAAATTACGCTGTGTGGATTTTGCCGCCCACATTTGTTGGTTCATGGCTGGTGCGACCCATACAGGGGCTTTGGTGGCTAAATATAAAGTAGAAAGCAAGTCATCGGCTAAACCCGCAGCAAACTTTGCGATGGTGTTGCAACTGGCAGGCGCAACCAAGAGTAAGTCTGCCCAACGTGCCAGCTCAATATGCCCCATGCCCGCTTCAGCTTCAGGATCGAGAAGTGCGGTATGGACAGGGTTGCCCGACAAAGCTTGAAAAGTTAGCGGCGTAATAAAAGCCTGTGCACCTTCGGTCATCACCACACGGACTTGAAAACCCGCATCTTTTAAACGGCGAACCAGAATGGCACTTTTATAGGCAGCAATACCACCCGTAACAGCTAAAAGGATATTTTTATTTGGAATTACACTGAGATCAAAGCTCACGAACAGGCTACCTTTCTGTTGCAGTGGCGATCACAATAGCATTAAATAGTCTCGTACCCAATCATCGATTGGGCCCTATTTCTCAGATTAAGAATAAAAAAGTATTAAATAATGCACTTATCCATAAAAAAATGGCCCGAACAAGAGCGGCCACGTGAACGCTTATTACAACAAGGGCCTGCCAGCCTCTCTGATGCGGAACTACTTGCTATTTTCATCCGTTCGGGTTCAACGCAACATTCTGCGGTCGAATTGGCACGTCTTTTGTTGCAACATTTTGGCAGTCTGAATGCGGTTTTTGATGCTGAACTGCCCGAGCTCAGCCAATTTCACGGCATTGGTCCGACCAAGTATTCACAATTAATGGCCGTCAAAGAATTGGGACGACGCTACAGTAGCCAGGAACTCAAGCAACAAAAGTTGGAACTCAATCATTCAGCTCAATTGCTCAAGTTTTTACAGTATGAATTTTCAGGCGAGAACCAAGAAGTCTTTGCCGTACTCTGTCTCGATGCACATTTAAGAAAAATAAACTTTAAAAAGTTGTTTTTTGGCGCAGTCAATTCTTGTGAAATATCGATCAATCAATTGCTCCGTTACTGTATTGCTCAACACGCTACCTTTATCGTGATTGCACATAATCATCCACTTGGAAAAGCTCAACCCTCCACGGCGGACATCGAACTGACCGAGCGCATTCTTCAAGCCAGTCAACTCGTGGACATTCAACTGATTGATCATTTTATTTTATCACCCGAAGGTGCTTTTTCTTTTGCTGAACACGGTCTGATCCAATCCATTTAAATATGCAGACAAATGATTGACAAATACGGTGACAAATATGAAGATCAAGCAAAATTGTAAAAGAATTCTAATCACATGATTGTGCGTGATCAGCCCAGTATTTTTAAGGTGCTTTTTTCATGGCGTGGCACCATTCTTCCCAAAGTTTTACCCCCTTTGGGCGTGGTCATGTTGGTCTCTGCCATTATTGGGATTTTGTCCTATGTCGGCTATTTTCATTTCCCTGAACTGCCCTTGGTCGGCTTCACTCTCATTGGGGTGGTACTTTCCATTTTCCTCGGCTTTAAAAATAGTGCCTGCTATGACCGTTGGTGGGAAGCACGGAAGCTATGGGGTATTTTAATTGCCAATTCACGTCACTTTGACCGTGACTGTCGTATCTTGACCCAAGGTCGTCGTGAACGTGTAATTCAACATGTGATTGTCTTTGCCAATGTCTTACGTGACCGTTTACGCCATCAAACAGCCAATCCAACAGAATTGGTGCAGACCAGTGGCTTAAGTCAAAATGCACTGACTCAGCTATATCAACAAGCCAATGCCCCGCAGTATACGCTCAGCTTGATTCAGTGGGAGTTGATGCAGGCATTAAAAGAAGGTGAAATTAGCGACATTGTGTATGCACAGCTGAATCAGCATGTTGCTGACTTGAGTGTGGTGCAAACTGGTTGTGACCGTATTGCGACAACGCCGCTACCTTTTGCCTACTCGGTATTACTCAATCGTACGGTGTATTTTTTCTGTCTCATTTTACCGTTTAGCTTAGGCTCAACCTTGGGTATTTTCACCCCACTATTGGTTGGTGTATTGGCCTATACTTTCTTAGGACTCGATGCTTTGAGTTCGGAAATTGAAGAACCTTTCGGAACGCAAAGTAATGACTTGCCGCTGGACTCGATGGTACGTACCATCGAAATTGAACTGCTTGGGACTTTAGGTAAACCGACTCCACCCCCCATTCAAGCACAAGACAATAATCTACTCTAATCGAGCGCACGCTTACCTTCTCTTATGCTAGATAGCTCTTGGAGAAGGTGGGAATGACCAGTACTCTTTAAACAAAACTTTCCCAAATCCCCACTTGTCCGTCTTTGACTCTGGGAATATTGCCCAACTTAATCCACGGCATATTGTCGCCATGAAAGTCACTCCCGACCGATACTTTTAAACCATGCTCAGCAATCATCCGATCCACCATTTGACGGGTAGATGTCGGTTCGACATTGGGCGGTAACTCAACCGCATCTCCACCAAACTGCGCAAATATTTCAATCAGATAGCGAATGTTCGTAGCAGATAAATCATACCGTGTCGGATGCGCCAACACGGCAAAACCGCCACTGGCATGAATCATTTGAATAGTTTCTTCTAAGCCCAGCCCATCAAATTTTACGTAGGCTTTCTTACCTTCCTTAATATATTTATCAAACGCTTGTTGCGCACGACTCACATACTTTTTTTCAACCAAGGTTTTGGCAATATGGGTTCGAGTCACACGGTCAGGCATCTGTTCAACTTTCGCCAAAACATCGAGATAAATATCTTCACCAATCAATGGAATCAACAAATCACAGATTTGCTTAGCGCGTCGCGCACGGATTTGTTTTTGCTGTTCAAGGCATTTTTGCAGTGGTTCTAAGTCTTGCATATTCAATGCAACCACATGCACACCATAGTTTTTCTGGGTTGAGGGTCTCGACCACTGACTCGAAATTTCTACACCCGAAATAATACGCATCGCATGCGACTTTGCAGCCAACTCTGCCAACGCAAGACCATCCATGGTGTCATGGTCTGTCAAAGCCAAGGTATGGATGCCTTTTTCCGCGGCAGCATCAACCAATTGCTTCGGTGTGAAAGTGCCATCAGAAATATTGCTGTGAGTATGTAAATCTACGCCTTCCATCACTTATACTAGCTATTTATTTGAACAGATTTAGATACTCTAACATGAAAGCACTTTTAGACTTTGTGCCGCTGATCATTTTCTTTTATTTATATAAAACTGTAGATCCTAAAAATACTGATCACCCATTGCTCCAATTGATTGGTTCTGCTGGGGGTGTCGATAATAATAATATTCTTGTAGCCACCACAGGTTTGATTATTTCGATGCTGGTGGTTTACGGCGCACTGTTCTTCATGCAAAAGTTCCGTTTAGACAAACAACAGTGGATTGTGTTGTTTATGACGGTTATTTTCGGCGGTGTCACCTTAATGCTGTCGGATGACTTTTACATCAAACTCAAAGCGGCCTTACTGAATATTATTTTCTCAGGCGCTTTCTTACTTTCTCCTTATTTTGGCAAAGAACGTAAACCGCTGATCAAACGCTTGTTCGGCCCAATCTTCAATTTATCCGACTCGGGTTGGATAAATTTAAACTTTGCATGGGCTGCTATGTTTGCCCTCATGTCTTTTTTACACGTATTTTTCGCATTTTTATTTATGGACGGAAAATATTGGGGAGAATTCACGGCTTTTGGTGACATGATCGTGATGTTTTCCTTTATCATTATTCAGTTTATTGTATTGCGTAAATACTTTAAATCTTCTGAAGAGTAATTTAGCCAGAACATACATCGAGAACTCATATGCCGCTATTCGTCGTGACATGTACCGATCAAGAAGGTACAGTCGAAAAACGTCTTGCTACACGTCCAGAACATCTTGCTCGTTTACAAAAGCTCAATGATGAAGGTCGTTTAATTGTTGCAGGAGCGATGCCAAAAGATCCAAGCAATCCGCAAGCAGGCTTTTACGGCAGTACAATCATTGTTGACTTTGAATCACGTGAAGCACTCGATGTCTGGTTACAGGAAGAGCCATTCTTAAAAGCAGAGGTTTATCGTCAGATTGATGTTAAACCATTTAATAAAGCATTCCCTCAAGGATAAGGTCATGCGCGTTGTTGTCACAAGCTTATTGGGCTTATCTCTTCTTTCTTCTATGGCGTGGGCCGTTGAAACCGCTCCTGCCCCGAGTGTAGCCCCAGCTGTACCAGCAACGACTGCCGCACCTGTTCTGGTGCAAGGCAGTACAACTCAACCGAAAATCATTCCAGCGGTGGCCACAGTTAGCCCAACAGGTCAACCACAAGAAGCCAAACCACTCACCGCTGAACAACTTGCCAAAAACAAAGCATTGCAAGATGCAAAAGTCAAAGCACTGGTCAAAGACCAAGCTTCACGTCTTGCACAATTGGAAAAAGCCAACCTTGATGCTTTGGCGCAAAACCAAGAGCTACAACTCAAAAATGATAGCCTTGGTGTACAAGTACAAGTCTTACAAAGCGAACGCAGTGCGCAAATGTTCCTCTACGGCGCGGCAACCATCGCTGCTGGTGTATTACTGGGTTTCTTAATTGCCAGTTACGTTTATACCAAACGCCGTCGTCAGTGGTAAGCTAAGCCCTATTGAAAACAATAGGGTGCTGTGGTTGTGTCGCGTGCAATTCAAACTGCCGATTTAGAATGGCAACATATTGATGGCATAGATGTGCCAGTTTCAAAACAATTTGGCGATGTCTATTTTTCCAAAGACAATGGTCTACTTGAAACACGCCATGTGTTTTTAAATGGCAACGATTTATCTGAGCGCCTGTCAAATCTTCAGCCCTTTGAATATTTTAGTGTGGGTGAAACAGGCTTTGGCACAGGGCTCAACATCTTGGCGCTTTGGCAACTTTGGCAACAGGTTCGCCCAAATAACCACAGCCACCTCCATGCCATTTCAGTTGAAAAATTTCCGCTGTCTAAAACGGATCTAATACGCGCACTCAATGTCTGGCCTGAACTCAAACCGATCGCCGATCAACTGATCGCACAGTACCCGCATCCGATTGCGGGTTGTCATCGCCTGAGCTTCTCTGAGGAACGTTTCAGCCTTGACCTTTGGTTAGGCGATGCCCACGATGTTTTCCCCAGTATGGCAAAAACCAGTAGCGTTAACGCATGGTTCCTCGATGGTTTCGCGCCTGCCTGTAACCCAGACATATGGGAAGAGCAAGTACTGAATCACATTGTTCGCTTATCTGGTATTGGAACGACATTTTCTTCATTTAGTGTCGCAGGCGTGCTCAAACGTGGTTTAACGCAGCATGGTATTTCTATTTCACGTCCGCGTGGCTATAAGCATAAACGCGAAATGCTCAAAGCCATCTGGTTAGCTGCTGAGCCTGAAAATACATCAGACGCTGTAGATACCAAATCAGTATTAAATCAAAATCGACCTGATCAAGTACTACACGCTTGTAAACAACGCCAAATTGCAATCATTGGCGCAGGGATTGCAGGTTTAACTAGTGCATGGGCCTTTGCTGAGCGTGGGCACCAAGTCACGCTCTACGACCAATCTGAGCCACTTGCAGGAGGTTCAGGCAATCCGCTGGCGTTACTTAATCCCAAACTTTGTCCAATTGAACAAAGTCATGAGCATTTAATGACTTTGGCTTGGCAACATGCTTTACAGCACTATCCCAAGTTTCAGGCTTTTCGCCCCATTCAAGTACATCAACTGGCACTGAAAAAAGCCGAAGACTTACTCGATCTCGAACAACAATATCCTACGGGTCTTCTGACAGCCGAAACTGCTGCTAATTCTGCGTTAATCACTGAATATCCAAGTCTGAATCTAACTGAAGCTGGCGCTGTCTCACCACATCAACTCAGAGATCAAATCTTAGCGCATCCGCTGATTCAGTTCGTACAAGCCAACATTACTCAAATCCACCCAGAGCACAATGAACTTTTCAATGAAGAAGCTCAATCTCTCGGGCAATTTGATCACGTGATTATCTGTTGTGCACGCCACACAGCTACTTTCTTTGAGCACTACCCTGTGCTGAAGCCCATTCGCGGACAAGTCAGTTGGGTGGAGAATACTGCGCAACCTTTAGCCCTCAATCAAGCTTATAGCTATGGCGGCTATTGTATGCAGCTTGATGCTCAACAACTCATATTAGGTGCATCCTTCTATCCAAATCGGGACGACAGCGATGTTTTACTTGAAGACCATGTGCATAACTACGAGCTTATCCACAGTGTCTTTCCACATTATGCACAATCACTTCCTGATGTGAGGACTTGGCAAGGCCGTGCATCTGTTCGCGCGCAAAGTTTGGACTATTTTCCAGTCCTTGGAAAAATGTCTGAACAGACTGAAATTTATAGCTTTGCGGGCCTGGGCTCTAAAGGCTTTTTGTTTGCCCCTTTATGTAGTGAAATTTTAGCGGCACAGATACTAAAAGAGGCCTGCCCTGTTCCTGAGTCATTGCTACAAAAGCTCAGTCCGACCCGATTCCAGAAAAAGCTCAAAGCTAAAAAGCCTTATTTTAAAGCGCAGTCTTAGTTCTGCTTATGACTCAAGTACAGCGTATGGCGCTATAAATAGAGAAATGTAAATTTCTAAGACATTAAAAAAGCGCCTTACGGCGCTTTTTTTGCTTCTGCTTAATGACTTTGTTCTAAGGCTAAACCAGCATCACGAGCAGCACGGGTACCACCCATTAAAATCACATACTCACGCGCACTGTCAAAACCTTCGAGTAACTCTGCAGCACGTGGCGCTTTACTACCGCCACCACATAAAATGTAAATCGTTTGATCCGTCGACACTTGAGTAAGGCTCTGTGCTGAAAGTTCTGTGATTGGCTGATTAATCGCCCCTTTCACGTGTGCTTCAGCATAAGCACTTGAATCGCGTACATCCCAGATGATCGCATCCTCTGGGAACTCAAATGATGTAATTTCTTGTTTACGGATCATTGCGCACTCCTTTGATGTAAACAACACTTGGCAAATGAAGAAAACATCCCTAGCATCTCAGATATTCTTTCCATTTGTAAAGGTTTAATCCATGCCATCTTTTGATATTGTTTCAGAATTAGAAATTTTTGAAGTAAATCATGCCGTTCAGAACACCCAAAAGGAAATCGCAACTCGTTTCGACTTCCGTGGTCAGGACGTTTCAATTGAACTCAATGAAAAAAACAAAGAAATCAAAATCTCAACTGAAAGTGATTTCCAGTGTGAACAAGTTTATACCATGTTAGAGAACCATTTCTTTAAGCGTAAAGTCGATATTCAAGCGCTTGATCCACAAAAAATGACTGCTTCAGGTAAAAATGTACTTCAAGTGGTGAAATTAAAAGACGGACTTGACTCAGATACCGCAAAAAAAATTAACAAGGCCATTAAAGAAAGCGGCATTAAAGTGCAATCTTCAATTCAAGGCGACAAAATTCGTGTGACTGATAAAAAGCGCGATACATTACAGCAAGTAATGACCTTTTTAAAAGAACAACAATTTGGTCTGCCTTTACAGTTCAATAACTTTAAAGACTAATACTCTTGTTTGATCATTTGAGGTAACTATGCCAAAGGCCAATCGCTTATCAAAACTTGTAAAAACCACGTCACGCTTGCCGAAAGCATTACGTACGCGATTATGGAGTCAAGCTTTTGGTCGCATAGTTCCCATGGTCGGCAGTGCTAATATTCGTTATTTGCAAGTCAGTCACAGCGAAGTCGTAGTCAAAATCGAAAATCACCGTGCCATGCAAAACCATATTGGTCAGCTGCATGCCTGTGCCATGGCCTTAATTGCTGAAACGGCAACAGGTTTTGTAACAGGGATGAATGTGCCTGATCATTGCATCGTTCTGATTAAAAGCATGCACGTTGACTTTAAACGTCCAAGTAAAGGTGCCATGACAGCGACAGCCACCTTAACACCAGAACAGCAGCAGTTGATGCAAACCACCGCCAGAGGTGAAACTTTAGTTTCTGTGACAGTAATGGATGAATCGGGTGAAGCACCCGTTCAATGTGAAATGTTATGGGCATGGCTCGACAAAGCATCATTAAAAAAGTAAAAATGTAAAGGCTCTAGACTAGCAGATTTACACTTAATTTTACCTAATGAGGTTCCACAGCTCAGTTGCTAACTCATTAGGTTCCCTCATCCAACGCCATTCAGTTTCTTTAAGATGATAATCAAAGTACTCTTTTGATATGCCGTTAAACTTTGCTAGCCTTCTTTTACAAAAGCTCCAAAATGATTCTATTCCATTTATATGGCATTGTCCTCTAGCAAACTCATTTGCTCCGTGATTTACCCTAAAATGCTTTGAATAACCCACATCAACAAGACCATTATAGCCACGCCATCCATCACTATAAATCACACTCTCAAGTGAAACTTTACCAATGATAACCTCTTGTAAAGTCTTCATTTTACAGTCAGGTACGATTTCAGTATAGACGCGCCCATTACGTTCGAATATTCCAAATACTGGCTGTTTTAGAGTCCCACGACCACGCTTTAACTTTCCATGAAACCCACGTTGCCTTTTCGCTCCAAAATAGCTTTCATCTACTTCTATTGAACCAACAAACTTAGCTCTTAAATCTGTTTGATGATCATAGATAGTTTCTCTAAAAAGCATGTACCAATAATTAATCGTATTACGATTTAAATTGAGTAATAAGGCTGTTTTGGAAGCAGGAATATCAACACAAAAGCATTGAATAATTTTTTTAATCTTGTAGTGACTTAATTTACTGTTTTCTATCATTATTCTAGACTAACATAATTATTCTGCTAGTCTAGAGCCATGTAAATATAACTTACTGTTTGGTAAGTATAAAATTTACAACAACACGCTAAAGCTGCGACTAAAACTTACTATATCTTTGTTTCGACTCAGCTCAAAATCATGCTACATAACATGAATATTTGAGCTGACTTGATGAAAAAAGACTAATTTTAGCGACTGCCTTATTTTCTTTGGGGCTGGTGGCCTGCCAACAGCACAACCCAGCCAACTCATCGGTTTCAACAACGCCGAGTCATCATTCTGCCTCTGCTCTGACCGAACAGAATAAAAAAATTGTGGTGGACTTTTATGAAGGGGTTTTTAGCAAACATCAGGTTCAAACCTATTCAGACCGCTATATTGGTACACAATACATTCAACATAATCCCTATGTTGCAGACGGCAAAGCGCCTTTTGTAAACTATTTCACCCAGTATTTTAAAGAACACCCACAAGCAAAAAGTACCATCAAGCGTGTGATTGCCGATGGTGATTTGGTTGTACTGCACGTCCACTCCACTCAAAATGCACAAGATCGTGGTGAAGCCGTTGTCGATATTTTCCGCGTCGAACAAGGCAAAATTGTAGAACATTGGGATGTGATACAAAGCATTCCCGCGGAGTCCGCCAACCGCAATACTATGTTTTAATCCATAGGACTATATGGAATAACAATAAAAAAGCCAGTGATTACACTGGCTTTTTTTGCAGACTGGCTCAAACCTTAGTTGGATTGGCTCGCAAGAAACTTTTCTTTAACATCCGCTGGAATCTGACGTTTATTGCCTTTGACATCAACCGCAACAAAGGTAAATACACCTTCAGTCACACGTACAGGTGGACGTGAACTGTCATGGCTATCCCACACTTCAATTTCCATCTGAATAGACGTATTACCCACTTTTAACAGTTTGGTATAACAACTGATGACATCGCCAACTTTCACTGGAACTAAGAACGTCATCTGATTAATTGAAATCGTTGCACAGCGTCCCTTACTAAAACGCTCTGCGTGAATTGCACCCGCCAAATCCATTTGTGACACAATCCAACCACCAAAAACATCTCCACTCCAGTTGGTATCGGCTGGCATTGCAATTGTCTGAAGAGACAACATTCCTTCTGGTTTCACATGAATCTCTGACACGTTGACTCCAATTTTCGTTATGACTGGGCTTGCAACTGTTGATCTAACCATTGTTGCAATTGTGGCGCACGAAGCGCACCGCTTATTCTAGCAATTTCGGTGGTTTTATTCATTAAAACTAGGGTCGGAATGCTGCGTACGTTAAACGCACTGCTCAATCGCGGAGATTCTTCGGTATTAATTTTAGCAAAAATAACCTGCGGATTTTGCTTAGCCACTTCAGCAAAGTGCGGAGCCATCATTTTACATGGACCACACCACTCTGCCCATAAATCAATAAACACTGGCAAATCGCTATGGCTAATGAACTGGCTAAAATTCTGCTCATTCAATTCAACTGGAGCCGCAGGTAAAAGCGCTGCGTGGCACTGACCGCAGCTTGGATTGGCACTCAATTTCTCTTCAGGCACACGATTTTTGGCTAAGCAAGTAGGACAGACGATAATCATTTAGTTGACTCCAATATGTTGATGTAAGAATTCTAATTGGGTCGAAATGGCTTTTTCAAACCAACTGGCATGATAAATATCAAAATGCTGCATCTCCCATTCATGATATTGAACAAAAGGGGCAATATTGGTCGCTGCTTCACGACTGGATTCAATTGGAATTAAACTATCATGCTTGGCGGCAATGAAAAGTACAGGAATATTAATTTGTCTGACATTTTGAATGGGACGATAACGAATTAAATTAAAAAAGAGTCGGGCAGGTATCTCACCACTCCAATAATAATCAGGATTAATAATCGAACGATACCCCAAATAGGCATCTTGCGTCGGCAAAAAACATAACTCTCGTGGATCAACCACAGGTAAAGTGGTCGGAGACATGCCCACTTTCCCCCCCATATAATCTTGACTGGATAGTTTTAAGGCTTTGGGGAACTGTTGCAAAGGATATAACTTCGCACTGGCTGCCCCATCCACAAAAGGCACTTGCGCCATCACGGCCTGTACATTCTTGAACTCTGCTGCAATATCGAGCACATAACCACCACTGAGCGCTGTCCCCCACAGCACGATCCGTCGATTATCGATCGACTTACGTTCTTTGAGGTGGTTAATCATGGTCCGCCAATCTTCAAGCTGCTTCTTAATCGAAACCAGTTCTCGTGGACGTCCGGTACTACCGCCCCAATAACGGTAATCAAATAACACGACTGCATAACCCGCTTGTGCAAAACGTTGTGCAAATTGGATCAGTTTGAATTGGCGCAGCCCAGCCAAACCATGGGCCATCACAATCACTGCTGGTTTTTCTTCGGTTTTCGGACGATAAAAATCCGCAGCAATGACCTCTTGGCCACTTTTGACATATAGCGGTTCAACGGTATAGGCGTGCATACCTGCTCCATTGCGTTATTTTATGGTTGTAATCGCTTATAAATATTTCAACAGCATAGGCTGAGCTTTCAGCTTAATGCTATCATAAAGCATATCTCGATTAGTTTAATTTTGGAGTGGCAGCATGAGCGAAAATGTAGGCTTTGCAGGTCAAATTGGCCCAGAACATTTGGTTCAAGTGGTTGAAAAAGGGTTTAAATCTGTGATCAATAACCGCCCAGATATGGAAGGTGGTTCAGAACAACCGACCAGCGCTCAAATTGAAGAAGCAGCACGTGTTGCAGGCCTAGATTATGTCTATCAACCTGTGGTTGCAGGGCAAATCACAGAAGTGGATGTACGAACTTTTGCCAATCATTTCAATGAGCTACCAAAACCTGTTTTAATGTTCTGCCGTACAGGTAATCGCTCAAACAATTTATACCAACTGGCGAAACAAATGGACCTGTTAGATGACTAAACGGTTGTTCAAAAATGTCATCTGCACTACTCTGATTTTAACGAGCAGTGCATTGTGGGCGGCAACGAATAACCTGAGTCAAGCACTCAGCCCACAGCTCAGTATTTCAGGGGAAATGACCCAAGACAAGTTTCAACAGTTGATAAAACAAGGTTTTAAGTCGGTCATTGTCAACCGACCAGATCAAGAACAAGGCAATACGGTTCGCGTTGATCAACTGCGTAATATTGCGGAACAGTCCAAAGTCAGCGTAATTTACCAACCGGTTACCAGCAGTAAAATTTCTGAAACAGACGTGGTCGGAATTTGCTAAATATTATAATGAATTGCCCAAGCCTATTTTAATGGTCTGTAAGAGTGGTGCTCGCTCTAGTCTGCTGTTTAATCAGGCAAAACAACGAGGATTTCTCCATGAATAAACTGTTGCTGCTTTTACTCTGCTGTACCTTAATGACAGCATGTAGTTCAATGAATGTACGTCCTACCGTTGGGGTAAGCGTTGGTACTGGCTTATAAGTCAAATGAAAGTAAAAACGGCATCTAGTGCCGTTTTTTTACAAAATATAATCATCTACAGCCCTGAATATGTTAACTATAGAATCTGTCTCGCTTAGATAAACGTTTGCTTATGTATGATCTGATTATTATTGGGGCTGGAACTGCGGGTATCGCAGCCTACCAACAAGCCGTGAAGTCCACACAAAATCTATTAATCATTAATGATGGGCCGTGGGACACTACTTGTGCACGTGTCGGCTGCATGCCGTCAAAAGTGCTAATTTCTACAGCAAATCGCATGCATGATATTCAACATGCGGATCGTGTCGGATTACAAGTAGAGTCAAAAATAGACCGCAGTCAGGTCATGCAACACGTACAAAAACTCCGTGATCGCTTTACTCATAATACCCTTAAAACCGTAGAGAGCTGGCCTGAGTCCCATAAAATTCAGGGCCGTGCTCGCTTTGTCAATTCAAAAACGGTCGAAGTTAATGGGCAACACTACCAAGCCAAAAGCTTTATTTTAGCTGTAGGCTCCACACCTAGCTTTGACCCAGTATGGAAGAATGAACTCGGTGATCGGCTCATCACCTCCGATCAAATCTTTGAACTCAATGCTTTACCCAAATCTTTAGCAGTGATTGGGAGTGGCGTCATCGCAATTGAACTTGCGCAAGCCATGCAACGACTTGGCGTCAATACCACTGTCTTTGCACGTAGTCGTAAAGTCGGTGTTCTGACTAGTCCTAAATTACAGCAGTTAGCACAAACAGAAATTAGCACCGAACTTGAGATCAAGTTCGAAGTTTTACCCACTAAAGTTAAGTATATAAACGATCAAGTTGAAATTAGTTTTATTGAAAATGGTCAGCCTAAAACACTCAACGTCGATTATTTATTGGTTGCCACAGGACGAAGTAGTCTTTTAAATACCCTTAAACTCGAAAATATCGATACCTCATTCACGGACTTAAAACATTTACCTGTTGATTCTGAGACCAAACAACTTGCAGACTACCCGATTTTTATCATTGGCGATGCATATACTGATACTCCACTACAACATGAAGCCGCACACGAAGGTAAAGTTTCGGTAAAAAATGCATTGAACTTTCCCACTATAGAATCATGCAAAACTCTAACGCCTTTAGGCATCGTGTTTAGTAGTCCGGAAATGGCAATGGTTGGACAAAACTTTAAGCAACTACAAAGTGCACCTATCAATTTTGTCATCGGCGAAGTCTCTTATGTCAAACAAGGACGTGCATTAGTTTTAGGTAAAAACCATGGGGCCATCGAGGTTTATGTGGATAAAAGCAGTCGAAAACTACTTGGTGCTGAATTACTCACAGACTCTACTGAACATTTGGCCCATTTACTGGCGTGGATGATTTCAGAAAAACTGACCGTCGATGAAATTTTGGAAAAACCATTTTATCACCCAACTATTGAAGAAGGTTTAAGAACAGCATTAAAGCATGCACGCCGACAGCTAGATACGATACCTAAACTGCGAAATTCATGATGCATGTTCTTTTAATAAGATTTTCTGTGTGCAATTAAATGATTTCATCAAATAAGATATAAAAGTCATAAATTCTGGCTTTTTTGCCATTTAAGCCCTTATAGATAGCTTATTTTCGGATCTTTTCATCTGATTACTTCTTCTTATTTTTACCTATTAAATTTTAGAAGCCCTTATAGTGAAGTCTTCTCCGCTCTACTCTTTTTAGTTTTAATATTTTCAGCTATAAAAAAATCCCCCTAACCGTTAAGTTAGGGGGATTTGAATGAATGAGCTGGCGATGACTTACTCTCACATGGATAACTCCACACTACCATCAGCGCTAAGAGGTTTCACTTCTGAGTTCGGGAAGGGATCAGGTGGTTCACTCTTGCTATTGTCGCCAGCACAACTGTTTATGACTATTCGTTGGGTCTTATTTACACATTGTGTATGCCTAACTTTCATCAAATGAGTTATTAACAGGTATATTTGAGTTGGACATTTTATCTAGCTTTATAACTAAATCAAGTTGTTTGCAGTGATTTGAACCACAACACCAACTGTTTGGGTGTTGTATAGTCAAGCCTCACGAGCAATTAGTATTGGTCAGCTTCACATATCACTATGCTTCCACATCCAACCTATCAACGTCGTAGTCTTCAACGGCTCTTTAGAGGACATAAAGTCCTAGGGAAATCTTATCTTGAGGTAGGCTTCCCGCTTAGATGCTTTCAGCGGTTATCCCTTCCGAACATAGCTACCCGGCGATGCGACTGGCGTCACAACCGGTACACCAGAGGTTCGTCCACTCTGGTCCTCTCGTACTAGGAGCAGATCCTCTCAAATTTCCAACGCCCACGGTAGATAGGGACCGAACTGTCTCACGACGTTCTAAACCCAGCTCGCGTACCTCTTTAAATGGCGAACAGCCATACCCTTGGGACCTGCTTCAGCCCCAGGATGAGATGAGCCGACATCGAGGTGCCAAACACCGCCGTCGATATGAACTCTTGGGCGGTATCAGCCTGTTATCCCCAGAGTACCTTTTATCCGTTGAGCGATGGCCCTTCCATACAGAACCACCGGATCACTAAGACCTACTTTCGTACCTGCTCGACTTGTGGGTCTCGCAGTTAAGCGCGCTTTTGCCTTTATACTCTACGCGTGATTTCCGACCACGCTGAGCGCACCTTCGTACTCCTCCGTTACTCTTTAGGAGGAGACCGCCCCAGTCAAACTACCCACCAGACATGGTCCTCGTCCCGGATAACGGGACAGAGTTAGAACCTCAATATTACCAGGGTGGTATTTCAAGATTGGCTCCACCGAAACTAGCGTCTCGGTTTCAAAGCCTCCCACCTATCCTACACAAGTAAGATCAAAGTTCAATGTCAAGCTGCAGTAAAGGTTCACGGGGTCTTTCCGTCTAGCCGCGGGTACACCGCATCTTCACGGCGAATTCGATTTCACTGAGTCTCTGCTGGAGACAGCGCCCCCATCATTATGCCATTCGTGCAGGTCGGAACTTACCCGACAAGGAATTTCGCTACCTTAGGACCGTTATAGTTACGGCCGCCGTTTACTGGGGCTTCGATCAAGAGCTTCGCTTACGCTAACCCCATCAATTAACCTTCCAGCACCGGGCAGGCATCACACCCTATACGTCCACTTTCGTGTTTGCAGAGTGCTATGTTTTTAATAAACAGTTGCAGGGGCCTGGTTTCTGTGGCTGCCAATAGCTCAAGGAGTAAATCCTATCACCGTCGGCAGCGTACCTTCTCCCGAAGTTACGGTACCATTTTGCCTAGTTCCTTCAGCAGAGTTCTCTCAAGCGCTTTGGTCTACTCGACCTGACCACCTGTGTCGGTTTCGGGTACGATTCCTATGTAACTGAAGCTTAGAGACTTTTCCTGGAAGCATGGTATCAGCCACTTCACTGTACAAGTACAGCTTGCTATCAGTTCTCAGCATAGAGTACCCCGGATTTGCCTAAGATACATGCCTACAACCTTCCACCTGGACAACCAACGCCAGGCTGACTTAACCTTCTCCGTCCTCTCATCGCATTACATAGAAGTATTGGAATATTAACCAATTTCCCATCGACTACGCCTCTCGGCCTCGCCTTAGGGGTCGACTCACCCAGCCCCGATTAACGTTGGACTGGAACCCTTGGTCTTTCAGCGTGCGAGTTTTTCACTCGCATTGTCGTTACTCACGTCAGCATTCGCACTTCTGATACCTCCAGCATACTTCTCAATACACCTTCATCGGCTTACAGAACGCTCCCCTACCACTTGCAATAAATTGCAAATCCGCAGCTTCGGCATATAGTTTTAGCCCCGTTACATCTTCCGCGCAGGCCGACTCGACTAGTGAGCTATTACGCTTTCTTTAAAGGGTGGCTGCTTCTAAGCCAACCTCCTAGCTGTCTATGCCTTCCCACATCGTTTCCCACTTAACTATAATTTTGGGGCCTTAGCTGGCGGTCTGGATTGTTTTCCTCTTGACTACGGACGTTAGCACCCGCAGTCTGTCTCCCGGATAGTACTCATTGGTATTCGGAGTTTGCATCGGTTTGGTAAGTCGGGATGACCCCCTAGCCGAAACAGTGCTCTACCCCCAATGGTATTCGTCCGAGGCGCTACCTAAATAGCTTTCGGGGAGAACCAGCTATCACCGAGTTTGATTAGCCTTTCACCCCTATCCACAAGTCACCCCCTGGCTTTTCAACGACAGTGGGTTCGGTCCTCCAGTTAGTGTTACCCAACCTTCAACCTGCTCATGGATAGATCACCCGGTTTCGGGTCTACACCCAGCAACTAAACGCCCTATTAAGACTCGATTTCTCTACGGCTCCCCTATGCGGTTAACCTTGCTACTGAATGTAAGTCGCTGACCCATTATACAAAAGGTACGCAGTCACCGAACAAGTCGGCTCCCACTGCTTGTATGCATGCGGTTTCAGGATCTATTTCACTCCCCTCACAGGGGTTCTTTTCGCCTTTCCCTCACGGTACTGGTTCACTATCGGTCAGTCAGGAGTATTTAGCCTTGGAGGATGGTCCCCCCATATTCAGACAAGGTTTCACGTGCCCCGCCCTACTCGACATCATCATATCAGCCCTTTCGTGTACAGGACTATCACCCACTATGGTTGCACTTCCCAGAGCATTCCACTAAAACTGATATGACTTAATGGGCTTTTCCCCGTTCGCTCGCCGCTACTGAGGGAATCTCAATTGATTTCTTTTCCTAAGGGTACTGAGATGTTTCACTTCCCCTCGTTCGCCTCGTATGACTATGTATTCATCATACGATACCTGCCTTATGACAGGTGGGTTTCCCCATTCAGAAATCTCCGGATCACAGGATATTTGCCGCCTCCCCGGAGCTTATCGCAGGCTATTACGTCTTTCATCGCCTCTGACTGCCAAGGCATCCACCACATGCACTTAATTACTTGACTATACAACCCCAAACAGTCGTTAATCCCTACAAGTAGGATTAAGACAGTCTATGATGATTTCTCATCACTTCCTTACAGTTTGTTGTTCTGTGTACTTAAACACTGTACAGCTTCAATTCAATTCACATACCAAAACGCTTGATTCAGTTAATTTCGCTAGTAACTCATTTCTTCAACCTTCATCAATCAGTAATAAATCACTGTTAATGTCGATCTTAAAAACGAGTATGAACAAATTATTTCAACTCAAATATATTCTGTTAATGATTTTTCCAGCCTTCGTCAGGTCAGGAAACTGTGATAAATCACAGAAGTTAATAAAATGTAAACCAATGTCTACTTCTTACTAATTTCTATAATCTAACTACTTAGCTTATATATTGAAGAACAATATATGGTGGAGACTAGGAGAGTCGAACTCCTGACCTCCTGCGTGCAAAGCAGGCGCTCTACCAACTAAGCTAAGTCCCCAGCTTATCAATAAGTCAATGTTTCTGTTTTTCTGTATTCAGCATTTAACAATGCTTGTTAGTCAGATTTGGTGGGTCTGACAAGACTTGAACTTGTGACCCCACGCTTATCAAGCGTGTGCTCTAACCAACTGAGCTACAGACCCTCAGATACATCGTCATGAAGAACAACTTGTTGTGGATTCTTACCAATCGTCAATCTTTCGTTAAGGAGGTGATCCAGCCGCAGGTTCCCCTACGGCTACCTTGTTACGACTTCACCCCAGTCATCGGCCACACCGTGGTAAGCGTCCTCCTTGCGGTTAGACTACCTACTTCTGGTGCAACAAATTCCCATGGTGTGACGGGCGGTGTGTACAAGGCCCGGGAACGTATTCACCGCGGCATTCTGATCCGCGATTACTAGCGATTCCGACTTCATGGAGTCGAGTTGCAGACTCCAATCCGGACTACGATCGGCTTTTTGAGATTAGCATCCTATCGCTAGGTAGCAACCCTTTGTACCGACCATTGTAGCACGTGTGTAGCCCTGGTCGTAAGGGCCATGATGACTTGACGTCGTCCCCGCCTTCCTCCAGTTTGTCACTGGCAGTATCCTTAAAGTTCCCGGCTTAACCCGCTGGCAAATAAGGAAAAGGGTTGCGCTCGTTGCGGGACTTAACCCAACATCTCACGACACGAGCTGACGACAGCCATGCAGCACCTGTATGTAAGTTCCCGAAGGCACCAATCCATCTCTGGAAAGTTCTTACTATGTCAAGACCAGGTAAGGTTCTTCGCGTTGCATCGAATTAAACCACATGCTCCACCGCTTGTGCGGGCCCCCGTCAATTCATTTGAGTTTTAGTCTTGCGACCGTACTCCCCAGGCGGTCTACTTATCGCGTTAGCTGCGCCACTAAAGCCTCAAAGGCCCCAACGGCTAGTAGACATCGTTTACGGCATGGACTACCAGGGTATCTAATCCTGTTTGCTCCCCATGCTTTCGTACCTCAGCGTCAGTATTAGGCCAGATGGCTGCCTTCGCCATCGGTATTCCTCCAGATCTCTACGCATTTCACCGCTACACCTGGAATTCTACCATCCTCTCCCATACTCTAGCTTCCCAGTATCGAATGCAATTCCTAAGTTAAGCTCAGGGATTTCACATCCGACTTAAAAAGCCGCCTACGCACGCTTTACGCCCAGTAAATCCGATTAACGCTCGCACCCTCTGTATTACCGCGGCTGCTGGCACAGAGTTAGCCGGTGCTTATTCTGCGAGTAACGTCCACTATCCTAGAGTATTAATCTAAGTAGCCTCCTCCTCGCTTAAAGTGCTTTACAACCAAAAGGCCTTCTTCACACACGCGGCATGGCTGGATCAGGCTTTCGCCCATTGTCCAATATTCCCCACTGCTGCCTCCCGTAGGAGTCTGGGCCGTGTCTCAGTCCCAGTGTGGCGGATCATCCTCTCAGACCCGCTACAGATCGTCGCCTTGGTAGGCCTTTACCCCACCAACTAGCTAATCTGACTTAGGCTCATCTATTAGCGCAAGGTCCGAAGATCCCCTGCTTTCCCCCGTAGGGCGTATGCGGTATTAGCATTCCTTTCGGAATGTTGTCCCCCACTAATAGGCAGATTCCTAAGCATTACTCACCCGTCCGCCGCTAAGCTAAGGTGCAAGCACCCTCGCTCCGCTCGACTTGCATGTGTTAAGCCTGCCGCCAGCGTTCAATCTGAGCCATGATCAAACTCTTCAGTTAAAAATCATTAGTAGCTTATGGCTACAAATCTTGGCTCATCAATTTTCTGACAAATATTTCTCAAATAAACTTCGAGTAATTTTTACCATTCAATCAATGAAATATTTTCGATCGATCAATCAGTAAAAATCCACACAAGTTGTTCTTCATAATCTCTTAATGATCCTCTTACTGATTCGTCATCAGCAAGCTAGGTCGGCTATACTACTCTTTTTCAAGAAGAAGTCAACTGGTTTTGTTAATTATTTTCAAACTTATTCAAGACTTTCAGATTCTACCGCTTGGGCTAAATCCTTGTTTCTCAACAAGTTTTAATCAACATCACCGCCGATGGATGTGCATTCTACAGCATTTCCAACCCAACACAACCCCCTTTACTCAATTTTTTATAAAAAAAACTTCCACTTGTTTATTTATTCAGCAAAATGACGCTTTTTTCTTATTTCTTGAGTGAAAAGGGAACAATTTCTCCAATTTCATTTCTATTTTTTTCGTGCGATTTTTTTTCTTGCCACTTTAATGCACGACAATCCACATATTCACAATAACCACTTTCGCCCTGTTCCTCATAATTACCTATTTTGAGTTGATATTTAAAGCTCCCCACATAACCTGCAGCTAAACCAAATTTAAAATCACCACGACTTTGCGCGCAAAGATGGATGTGATGTCCCTGCTCGTCTTGATAATGCCATTCAAATTCTCGCGGCAAATACATTTTTTGCCCATTGGGGGTTTTCACAGCAGGGTAAACACGATGAACTTGAAAGTGCACCATCCGATCAAACATATGGGTTTGTTGTTTGTGCAAATCACGTATATAGATACGTGACTGTACAATTCGATTAAACGAATCTCGAATTTGTTCTAACAATAACTGACGCTGATCTACTAGATTAATGACTTGATATGTGAAAAACGCTAAGGGTAAATAACTAAAGTCGATACTGCGCGCGTATTCAAAAGCTCCCAACTGATCAATGTCATAGCGCTGTTCTTTATATTTAACTTCTCCCTGACATCGACACAATACAGACCAATGCTCAGCAAGACCAAAACGCAATTTGGTGAAATGTGAGATCAGTGGTGTTGTTGTTATTTCAATTTCAAAACTCAATTCTGTGTCTTTTCTTTGAATTTGAAATTTTGGGAATGCCCCCATGAGCTGTTCTTTATTGGCAAATTTAAATGTTTTTTCTTGAAATGAACATTCCGCAGAAATTGAATAGCGGTTCAGTTGCCCTGCCATATGTGGACTACTACTGGCCAATACGGTCGCGGTATCTAAGGGTGTAGTTCTGATTGCACTGTTATTCCGAAACATGGGCGTATTGGGCTGACCAATCATGCTCAAAAAATTTAAATAATGTAATGGTGCTGCAAGATTGGGAATGGTTAAAGCTTGATGAATAATTTTATATTTTTTATTGGGTGGGTGATAAGCAGGAAGTGACCGTGAAGGAGCCTGATTAAGTTGTTTAGACTGATCGAGAAAATCTTGAAACAACCACATATCATACTCCTTCTACATATCATTAACTCATGATGGGCTGTGCTGACGTCGTGCTAAAAACGTAGTAACAAAGCCAGATAGTGCATAAATCAAAGAAATAACTAAAATACCCACAGGAATATTGTAAGTCATTGCAGTAAAAATAAAGACCGCAATAGGAAGGACAAAAAATGGTACTCGCTTACGATCTACCGTTTTAAATGAATAATATTTAATATTCGAAATCATGAGGAGTCCGACAGACACAATCACTGCTGCGCTGATGGCTTGAATCCCCCGCTCACGAATATCAAAAATTTCGGGGAAATCGAGTCCGACCCAAACCAATGAAATAATAATAATCGCAGCAAGTGGACTAGCTACACCAATAAAGTAACGCTTATCGACCACACCGATTTGCACATTAAAACGAGCTAGACGGAACGCAGCACAGGCGGTGTAGACAAAGCAACACGCCAAACCTATACGACCGAGCGAATCCAAACTCCAGCTATACATCAAAATAGCGGGTGCAACACCGAATGCCAATAGATCCGATAAAGAATCATACTGCTCACCAAAAGCACTCTGCGCACCAATTGCTCGTGCAACACGGCCGTCCAAGCCATCCAATAACGCTGCCAAGAAAATGGCATAAATCGCTTGCTGGAAGTTGCCATTCATACTGGCAATGATGGAATAAAAGCCTGACAACAACGCTGCCGTTGTAATCAGGTTCGGCCACAAATAAATACCTCGACGTTTTACTTTTTGACCTTCCTGTGTGTGCTCTTCTTCTTCTACCTCAAAAGTAATCCCATCAAAAGTAGGCGTACTGCGGGGTGAAGATTCGCTTTCAGGTTTATTTATATTTGTCATTCTCTGTCGATCCTAATGTAGCCTTTTCTCTTATAGTCTATCTTTATTCGCCAACTAACCAACGAACAGCAGCATGACCACCATTTTCACTCATACGCAAATGTGGGAATAACCATTGTAGCGCTTCATCTGCATCTTCAGAAAACTTCCAAGGTGGGTTAATCACCAATAGACCACAACCGTTTAAGCCCACTGGAGTGTCATCTGGCCAAACACATACTTCACAGATCAACTGACGGCGAATACCGGTTTTAATCATTTTCTTTTCAAAACGGTCAATCATGGCGCGGTCTTTGATTGGATACCAAATTGCAAACACACCCGTTGGCCATTTTTTATATGCAGTCGCTATGAGATCAACCAATTGAGGGAAATCTTTACGCTCCACTTCGTAAGGTGGATCAATCATCACCAAACCGCGTTTTTCTTTGGGTGGAATAACGCCAAATAGCCCTTCATAAGCATCGCGCTCATGTAAGCCCGCGCGTTTGTCACGAACGTTGTAATACAACTGTTGGAATACATCACGCTGCATTTCAAAAATGGTGGCTTTATCGATTTCGCGCATGCCTTCCAGTGCAAACCACGGCGAACCTGGATAAGCGCCCTTACCTGAACCTTCACGCATTTTTTCAACAATTTTTAAATACTGCTGAACACCCTCAGGTGCATTACGCTTAATCGAGTCATCAAGTTTTACTAAACGGTGAATACCATTTAAAAACTCACCCGACTTTTGTGCTTCTGAAGTTGATAAATCATATTTACCAGCACCGCCATGCGTATCAATATAACGATACGGTTTATCTTTTTGATTGAGGCGAGTCAAAATCTGAAGCAAAAGGACATGCTTCATGACATCTGCAAAGTTACCTGCATGGAAGTGGTGACGGTAATTCATGTTTCTATCATTCCTAAAATCAATGAGTATTTTAGCATGAAAAATAGTTTCGTTCAGGTTGCTTTCATACACTAGAATAACCGTGGCTTTTCTTTGTCTTTTTTAGGTTAATGTAATGGAAGCAGTTCTTCTCCCAAAGTCTTGGAATGTTGATCAAATCCTAGATGATTTAGATCAACATGGTTTTGCCATCATTGATGACGCCTACTCTAATGACTATGTACATCAACTCATTGAAGAATGTACTTCGAACTTAAACCGCTTTCGTGAAGCCGCTATTCAAAACGGTGTCATCAGCAAGATCCGTAGTGATCACATTTTATGGCTCAATCCCGAGCTCGTTATTTCCAATCATCATGTTCAAGCCCTTTATAGTTTGGGTCAGGAACTAAATCGTGCCTTTTATCTTGGTATTCGAGACGTCGAAGCGCATTTTGCTTGCTATAACGCTGGCGAGTTTTATGCCCTACACCGTGACAACCCTCAAGGCAAAAATGGCCGCATGATTTCTACGGTTTATTATTTACACAAAGACTGGCAAGACGATTGGGGCGGTGAACTTCATCTGCAAGATAAAAATGATATTTGGCATGTGCTACAACCCAAACCGAATCGTATTGCATTGTTTCAAAGTGACTTACTGCATGAGGTCTTAGAAGCTAAACATCAACGTTTATCGATTACTGGATGGTTACGGAGTGACAGTACAATCCTGTGATTCAAGCAAAAAGACTTTAAATTGTAAAAAGTATCCTCATATACTGAACATCAATTGATGAGGATGTAACCGATGCGTGCAAGCAGTCAACAAATTATTCAGCGTATTGGTGAAACAGATCAACTCTACCTACAAGGCAATAGCCCTGAATTAGCCCTTGAGCGTGCTGATTTGCGCTTACAGTTAGTCACACTGAGCCAACTGCGCCAAGAGCAAGTCCACTTTTTACAAGAAGCGGTGGTATTACTTGAGCAAGGCCGAATTGAGTTTGAGGAAATGCCTCTGTCTTTGTACCTCAATTTGTCTTTGCACCTTGCTAAAGCTTATATGTTGTACTTTGAAATCACCAAAGAAGATCGCTTTGCGTTGATTACACAGCAAATTCTAAAACCGCTGACCAGCTATGGTCAGGGCGATATTTACCTGTTTTTGGCCTATGCCTCGGTCAGTCGAAAAGAGTCAGCATTGGCACGGCACTGGCTTGGCAAATATGCGAAAAGCACCGAGTTTGATTTCGTTTTACTGCGTGAACATGCCGCTTTTGTTGACCTTCATCAAGAAGATTGGTTTATCAAGCTGATGCAAAGTAAACTGCACTAAAATGCACAAATAAAAAACGCCTGAAATCAGGCGTTTTTTTATGGGTCAATTCTACAATTCAAATGCCAACGGCATAAAATCAATTTAGGCAGTTTGAAGTTTATAAGCATCAAGATGTAGCTGTTGATTGAGTTCATCAACCATAATCGCCCAATCATCATCTTGAACCAAATGACTGATTAATAGCGCACGTTGTGCGGAATTCCAAAACGGTGCATCGTGTAAAGATTGATGAGCAGGAAGTTGATGCGTACGAATATATAACTCGATGGCAGCCGCACTATTGGCGAGTCCCAATTGCGAAAATAAAAGCTCTAAGGATGGTTTATGTTGACTGAGCATCTCGGCCTCCTTATCAATACTATTGTCAATTATTATTGAATTAACTTATATGTATTTTCTAAAAAAACCTAGTCATAAAACTAGGTTTGTTGTTTCAATTTGTGATTATAAATGACACGAACCTGAAAGCGTATGTTCTGTATGCAATTGTTCATTTAACAGGTCGACCACCATTGCCCATTCATCATCTTTTTTCCAATTACTGATAATGAAGTCATGCTGTGCTTTTGACCAAAAGGGTGCTTTATGCAATGGAACGTCTGAAGTAAGTTGGTGTGTTTCAATAAACTGATCGATTGCTTCTGCACTCGCATCAAGCCCCAATTGTTCAAATAAAAGTTCTAAAGTCGGTTGTTGGTCAAACATCATTGTTCTCCTCAAGCCCTGATCACGCCCTTTTAGAATAAACCTTTGGCCATCTATGCTCAGTTGTATCTACATCACAGCATGTTATTTTTTGTTCAATAAACACCCCATATAAAAAAGCACCCCAAATGGAGTGCTTTTTCAAAACAGATCTTAAACCGATCGGTTTTTAATTATTTAAGCATGTCAGCAATTGCTGCGCGCTCTTCTTCAAGTTCTTGAAGAGTTTTGTCCATACGTTCACGGCTGAACGCATCGATTTCTAGGCCTTCAACACGTGTGTATTCGCCATTTTCGCAAGTTACAGGAACACCATACATTACGCCTTCAGGAATACCATAAGAACCGTCAGAAGGAATACCCATCGTTACCCATTCGCCATTTGTGCCAAGAGCCCAATCGCGCATATGGTCGATAGCAGCGTTCGCAGCTGAAGCAGCTGAAGACAAACCACGCGCTTCGATAATCGCAGCACCACGTTTACCAACAGTTGGAAGGAATACATTCGCGTTCCAGTCAGCATCGTTGATTTTGTCTTTTAAGCTTTCGCCGTTTACAGTTGCAAAACGGTAGTCAGCATACATCGTTGGAGAGTGGTTACCCCAAACAGTCATGTTTTTGATGTCTGCTACAGCAACACCCGCTTTTTGAGCAATTTGAGTCAACGCACGGTTGTGGTCAAGACGTAACATTGCTGTGAAGTTTTTCGCTGGAAGATCTGGAGCAGATTTCATCGCGATGTAAGCATTTGTATTTGCAGGGTTACCTACAACAAGTACTTTAACGTCACGGCTAGCAACTTCGTTTAGTGCTTGACCTTGACCGATGAAGATTTCACCGTTCACTTTCAATAAGTCAGCACGTTCCATACCAGGACCACGTGGACGTGAACCAACCAATAACGCGTAGTCAGCATCTTTAAATGCAACTTTTGGATCATCAGTACCGATCATGCCAGCCAATAATGGGAAAGCACAGTCGTCTAATTCCATCATTACGCCTTTAAGCGCAGCTTGAGCTTTCTCAAAAGGAACTTCTAACAATTGCAGAATAACTGGTTGGTCTTTACCTAACATTTCGCCACTAGCGATACGGAATAATAGGCTATAACCGATTTGACCAGCAGCGCCAGTAACGGCAACGCGAACAGGTTGCTTCATGTACTTATCTCCATTTGAGGAACGTTATATGATTAAATAGCTGTTCTATCTAATCTTAATAATCATAAACGGCAAAGATTGTACTCCAATACTTTGGCAGATGCATGTAAAAGAGAATGAATTCCAACAAAAGTATGATAGGAAATATAAATTAATTTAGGGAAAGAGATTAGTAAGAACCCTTGATCGCAAAAGAATTTGGGCAGTTTTCTTGTATATTCTCTGCACAACCTTTGTACTGACCATTGGGTTTATAACAAACCTTGACTTCGGTCAAAATATTGGTTTGACGGTGAGTACGGCAGCTAAAACGCAGCCCGCTTGCAGGCAGTCCAGGATTCAAACGTTGGAACTGTCCACGTAAGCTATGCAGTTGCGCGGTTTTATTTTCAGATGAAGTCAAATCTGCGGGAATTTTTAAACGTTCTGCATAATTAATCACGTTACGGAAATATTGACTGGCACTCATCGGCACACACCCCCCAATCTCTGCCCACAACTGGCGACGTGCATGCTCATCGGGCATGACTCTCGCCACCACTTTAGTTTGAAGCGGAGACAATACAGCTGAAGACTTGGTCTGACACTCTCGTGTCGTGGTTTCAGGGTACAAGCCTGTAATATTGAGTGAATAGCCTTCCAAACATTTCCGTTTCTTTGAGCCTTGACTATCGAACAAACACACGGCGGGTGTCATTTGAACTTCCATCACATAGCCAAACACGGTCGGTGTTGCATGGGCTGATGTCGCAAAAAATCCCATAGCAATGCCGCTGCTGATCAACAGCAGAAGCTTTTGCGTTAAGACTGATTGGGATGACATCAAAACCATAAAATGCCTAGGCCTTTATCATTGACTTCTAAAAGGAATATTTTGCATGCGCTGCGTGATCGACTGTGGTCCCTGTCCAAGCAGAACACCATAATGGGTCGCATTACTCATGACATGCTTGACGTAATCACGAGTTTCAGTCAGAGGAATACTTTCTGTGTACTGATCCGCCGCAATCGGCTGATTTTCAGGCTGCCAACGGCGCGCACGATTTGGCCCTGCGTTATAACCTGCTGTGGCAAGTACAGGACTATTACTTAATTGGCTTTGAATCATGGACAAGTAAAATGTGCCATAACGTACATTGGTATTCATATCACTCAGTACAGCAGGATTATAGGTTTCACCCATTTGTCTAGCGACCAGTTTTGCCGTATCCGGCATGATTTGCATCAAACCACCTGCCCCGACATGCGAGCGGGCATGGGTAACAAATCGGCTTTCTTGGCGCATTAACCCATACGCCCATGCAGGATCTATGCCTGCATTGCGACTATGGCTGACCACATAGCTTTGATGCGGCATGGCATAACGATAACTGTAGTTATGTTGCTTGACGGTTCGATCGGCTGCATAGATCGCGCGGTCATACCATCCCATTTCTGTTGCACGTTTGGCAGCAGCCAAAATTAATCCATCATCTTGTTTTAAATAAGCTTGTCGAACGGCCCAATTCCATTCACGGTTAACATAATTGTCTGGTGCATTGACGTTGCGCAGTGCAAAAGCGCGACTAAAGTGAATATCTTGACTCAAACGCTGCGCATCCGCATTGCTCGGTTGGGTATTGGCTGGAATCGTTTGATAACGCTGACCAATACGATCTTTTGCTAATAAGTTATGATAATCGTCACCTACTGACAATTTTTTGAAGATCTCGCGCGCCAGTGCTTTTGACTTTGCATCACCACGTTGTTCTGAAGCACGGGCTAACCAATATTGCCAGCGGTCTTCTTGTTTCTGCGTCACACTCATGCCATCAATGGCGCGAATAACACTCTCCCATGCGCCGAAACGAATGGCTTGGCGTGCATAAATTTCAGCTTCTTCTTCACTCAGTGCTAAACCATAGCTCCGATCGAAGGCTTGCAACACTTCCACATTAAAATTATTTTTCATCACGGTTGTACCACCGATATATCCCACGGCGCGGTACAACGCTTTTTGTACCGACTCAGGTGTACCCTCTGCAGCACGTTTTACTGACGCCAGTGCAGTATTTAGATCACTGTCGGCTAAACGGCCAATGGCATAAATTAAATACGCTTGATCTGCCGCCGATGCTTTCGGTGCGGACCAGAGATAGTTCAGCGGATCGGCTTGAATGCTATTCAGCTGCGCCAAAGACAGATTCATGCCAATGGTTTGTGCGGTTGCAATCGCTTGACCTGACTGCCCTGCACGCAGCTGCGACCATAGACGTTGTTGTTTGTCTTGTTCCGTCATCAGTGGACTAGACAACATCATGCGCCCTAACCCCGTACAAGACTCAGGCTGTGAATTGGTCGTGAGCCAAACATCTTTATATTCAGCAAAAACCAAAGGGTCGCCAGACTTGGCACGGACTTGTGCCATGGCACAACTTTCTGCTCGATCTGCATTGGACACATAGGCCAATACCGGCTGCGCGGAAGCAAAGTCGGCCATTTTGACTATTTCTTCGATGTAATCTGCTGCTAACTTCTCAGCCATGGCAGATTGCGGATAGCGCTGTGCAAATCCGACAATATTCGCCGCAGGTTGCAACGCCAAATTACTGTTAAGTACCCAATATTCAGGGTAATAACCCAGCACATCACCCTGCATACTACTTTGATATTGCTGTAATAAGCTAACATTGCCGGCATTTGCTGCACGCAAGGCATCATTAAATTGTTCATCTGCGGCATGTGTCGCTGCCGATAGACCCAAGGCAGCCACACCCAACGCAAACACTTGATAATATTTATTCTGTAATCGTTTTAACATGGGTTTGCCTTCAGTCATCTTTGGATTGCCTAGTCTCGTCTCATCATTTTCATTAGTTTAATAACTCATAACAGACTCTATTGTTCTCTTATGTAACCTTATGATTAGACAATATTAATTTTCCTGCATTTTCGCTTCACAAATCAATCTTTTTAGCTTCAGATTTAAAGCTATAAGTTTATTCAGATTTCCTGCTAAAATATGCGCCTTTCGTAGATTTCACATGGTGTTTGATCACCCTTTTTGTCGCCAGCCAAGCTCTGCTTTCGCCGCCACAGATACCGATCAGACACAAAAACCTAGATTTACCCCCCCTTAGGAGCCTACATGACGGTTCAAACCTTCATTCCAAATGGTGCCCAAGCTGCCTCAGAAAACACTGTTACCCAGCCACAGCACACCCCAGCCATCGATGGATCAGTTAAAAAACTGTATATCGAAACGCAAGGGTGTCAGATGAATGAGTATGACAGTCACCGTATGGCAGACTTACTTGGCGACTCGCACGGTTATGTGCTGACCCAAGATCTGAAAGAAGCCGATATTCTACTGATGAATACCTGCTCGATTCGTGAAAAAGCCCAAGAAAAAGTGTTCTCTGAATTGGGTCGCTGGCGCAAGCTGAAAGACAAAAATCCAGACCTGATCATTGGTGTCGGTGGTTGTGTGGCTTCGCAAGAAGGTGACAACATTCAAAAACGTGCCAACTATGTCGACATGATTTTCGGCCCACAGACCTTGCACCGTTTGCCACAAATGCTGGATCAGCACTTTGATCAAATCGAAAAACCCAAGAAAGAAAAAATCAAATTGGTGGATATTTCTTTCCCGGACATTGAAAAATTCGACTTTTTACCTGAACCGCGTGTGGAAGGTTACAAGGCTTTTGTTTCAATTATGGAAGGTTGTTCAAAATATTGTTCATTCTGTGTGGTGCCCTACACTCGTGGTGAAGAAGTTTCTCGCCCATTGGATGATGTTTTAGCAGAAATTGCGACCTTAGCCGAAAAAGGTGTCCGTGAGATTTCTTTGTTAGGTCAAAACGTCAATGGTTACCGCGGTGAAACATTCGAAGGCAATATCTGTACTTTTGCAGACCTGTTACGTCTGGTTGCAGAAATTCCAGGGATTGGGCGTTTACGCTACACCACCTCACATCCACTTGAGTTTAATGATGACTTGATTGAATGTTACCGTGACCTCCCACAAATGGTGTCGCATCTACATTTGCCCGTGCAAAGCGGCTCAAACGATGTATTGCAAGCCATGAAGCGTAACCACACCATTGATGTGTATATCGACAAAATTGCCAAATTACGCAAAGTCCGTCCAGATATGCATTTATCCAGTGACTTTATCATTGGTTTCCCGGGTGAAACCGATGCGCACTTTGAAGAAACTTATCAGTTTATCAAAGACATGGATTTCGACCATTCCTACAGTTTTGTCTATTCAAAACGTCCGGGTACACCTGCGTCTGACCTTGAAGACACCACCTCTGAAGACGTGAAAAAAGAACGCCTCAGTAAAGTTCAAAAATGGATCAAACGCTCAAGTATTGACAAGACCGATGCCATGCTCGGCACCATTCAACGCGTTTTGGTCGAGAAAGTTTCAGACAAAGATCCAAACCTACTGATTGGCACGGCGGATAACACTCGTTATGTGAGTTTTATTGGTGATGCAGCATGGGTCGGACGTTTCGCCGAAATCGAAGTGACAGAGATTAAAACTTTGAATTTTGTTTATGGTGAACTCTTGAATCTTGAGCCTGACGTGGCGTAATGTAAGGGAATAGATTCTGACTACTTAAAGGAATTCTCTTGACTGCAGCGATTCGACGTACAGTAACTTTTCCTGGGGTTTCAATAGAACGTTTAAAGAGCATGCTAGGTGCTTATAACGGTCATTTGAAACAAATCGAACAGCGTTTAGATGTCACTATTTCCCATCGAGGTGATGCATTTTATGTCGATGGTGAAATGGATGCAGTTGAGAGAGCAGAAGGTCTGCTCCATCGCCTGCATGAAGAAGCAGAAAATACGGCACAAATCAGTGCCGACACCTTACACCTTATGATTCAAGGCAGTCAGACTGACCGTGAATTGCAAGAAGACCTCGATGGGCAAGAGCACACTGGTTTAGATGAAGTGTGGCTCCAAACCCGTAAAGGTCGTATCAATCCACGCGGTGCCAACCAAAAGCGTTATGTGCAGCGTATTCTACAAAGTGATATTTCTTTTGGTATTGGACCTGCGGGTACAGGTAAAACCTATCTCGCAGTTGCAGCCGCAGTCGACATGCTAGAACGTAATGAAATTCAACGGATTTTATTGGTTCGCCCTGCCGTTGAAGCAGGTGAAAAACTTGGTTTCCTACCAGGTGATTTAAGCCAGAAAATTGATCCCTATTTACGCCCACTCTACGACGCCTTGTATGAAATGCTTGGCTTTGAAAAAGTGGCCAAACTGATTGAACGTCAAGTGATTGAAGTGGCACCACTGGCTTATATGCGTGGTCGAACTTTAAACCACTCTTTCGTGATTTTAGACGAAGCACAAAACACAACGCCTGAACAAATGAAAATGTTCCTCACACGCTTAGGCTTTGGTTCGCGTGCAGTGATTACTGGGGATATCACACAGGTCGACTTACCGCGTGGTCAGCAATCTGGTCTGGCGCATGCTTTACGCATCATCGACAAAATCAAAGAAATTCACATTACCCGCTTCCACTCTCGTGATGTGGTACGCCACCAATTAGTGCAAAAAATTGTTGAAGCTTATGAGGGATGGGATGCAGAACAACATCGCTTAACGGCTGAAGCTCGTGCTGAACGCAAAGCGCGTCAAGAGGCCTTAGTGGCTGAAAATGATGCCGCTGCCGATGCTCAGCATTAAGTTAAAGCCTGCGGGCATTTTTAAATGCCCGCAGATGTCATTATTTAAGGATCTATTTTGAAACTGAGTCTTTCTCTACAACAGGACTTTCAAGCACCTGAATTGGTCTTGAAACGTGGTTATATCAAAAAAGTTGTAGAAACTGTTTTACGCCATATTGGCACACAGAGTAACTGTGAAATTGGCATTGCTTGTGTCGACCATGATGAAAGTCATAAATTGAATTTGGAATATCGCGGCAAAGATAAATCAACCAATGTGTTATCTTTCCCGAGTGACTTGCCCGATGAAATGGCGCAAATTCTTGACTCATTTCCTATTGGCGATTTAGTCATTTGCATTCCTGTGGTGCTGTTGGAAGCGAAAGAACAAAACAAAGCGCCACTGACGCATTTCACCCATATGTTGGTACATGGCACTTTGCACCTCATGGGCTATGACCATGAAACGTCAGAAGCAGATGCTGAAGAAATGGAAGGTATCGAAATTGAAATTTTGGCTAAACTCGGTTTTGAAAACCCTTATTTAGAACAATAGCTATTAGATCTGAAACAACTCACCCGATTCATCTCGATGTGTCGGGTTTATTTATGCTAACAATAATGCAAGATGAAAAAATAGATGAAGAGATTATAAAAATGCATACATCGATTTCAAAACTACTCTGCATTATCGCCCTATCCTGCACCATGCCACTTTATGCCAAGAGCAATGATGAAAATCAAACATCTTGTCAAGAAGTGAAGTTTCAAGACGCAGATCAGGTCTGGGCTGGACATTATTATTTGCAGGGTGTTATGGAGGTCGGTTCCGAACTTTTACTAGAGAACAACGGTAAATTTAAATGGTACTTAGCTGTCGGCTCTTTAGACCAATATGCTGAAGGGACATGGTGGAAAAATGGCAACTGCATTGGTTTAAAGGCATTGCCGAAATATAGCAAGCACTTAGAAATTTTTCCTACCCGCCTAGATGTGGAAGAGTCTCATTTAACTGTGACTTGGATCGGTGGACGTCAAGACGGTGCCTATGTACGCGCAACCCAATAATCCGAAGTAAGCAAAATCATCAAAGTACACTTAAAAGTGAACAGCTCAGTGCACTTCAAACTCTGCCTCTGCTGGGTCAAAACGCCATGTACGCACAATGCGTAACTCAGAAATATCCTTCATTTTGGCATCAAATCCACCAAATGGTGCAGCCTTACGTACCGATGCTTTTGCCGCCTCATCGAGCATCTCATGACCTGAACTATCAATCAGGCGAATAGCACGGATGCCTCCTGATGCATTTAGAATCACCATTAAACGCACTTCACCCGCCAGCCGCTGCTGTTTAGCTGCTTCTGGATAGTAACGGTTGCCATAAAACTCCACTTTCTGACGGAACTTTTCAAGATAGGCGGCCGAAATATCTTGCTTGGCTTGAATCCCATCGACTGTTTTGATTTTTTGCTGACGGCTAAAGTTTTGTTGGCGCTGTAAATATTGCGCTTCAAGGCTGGCCACCATGGCTGCTTTGGCTTGAAACTGGCTATTCATTTCTTCCATGGCTTTTTTGCGCTGATTATCCTCAGCTTGTTTTTGCCAACTCAAAGTCGTCATTAACAGTTTTTCTTCAAAATTCAGCTCACGTTTTTGTTGGATCTGTTCTAAAGTTTCACGCTGCTGTTCGCCTGTACTTTGCTCAAGCATCGGTGCGGGCATGTCACTCGACATGCGATGTGACTCACGAAAGGTCCCTGAACCTTGTTGATCGGCTTGCGCTAAAAAATCTGCATTTTCAATTTTTTGATCAGAAGGACGCAAGGTAACGGCAATTTCTTTCACTGCCGCATCATTTTCTTGAGGCATCGCAAATTGCAAAGTCAAAATCACGAGATGCAAAAATACCGCCAGTACGACGGTCGCTGTAAAAATTGGGTCTTTCCACCAATCATGAGCCAAAGGCATTACATTTATTTTTCTAAGCATCACACCAAACCGACAATTTGTCTTGTTCCCCAAAGCGCAGGCACGCAGTATAAAATAGACACAGTCTTCATTTTATTGCGTAGAATGAGACCTTGTGCCATTTAGATTCACTGTTTCATAAAATCATGAAAATGGTGCAATTAATTTTGCTAAACTGCAAGGTTCATGAGCAGTATTTTTCAAACATTTCGACCAGAGATCTGATCGCTCAAACACGTTGATTCGCTAGGATGCCTTTATATGCAAACGCTTATTTCCAACATTTCAAATCGTTTACGCCAAGTTTATCAAAAGGCGGAAGGATTTATTGAGGATGAGCGTGAGTTTCCAATGTCTCAAGTCTTTTTAAATGCCACTTTTCAACGTTTTGTGACCGACAACGTGAGAATGTTGAAAGACCTGCATGCCGACTTACATGATGATTGGTTACGTTTATATGCCACGCTCGACTATAACGGACTCAAACTCACGCTTTCGGTAGATTTGAAGCTGGCACAAATGGAATTAAATAAAAAAACGCAGTTGATCGTATTTGAGCAAATCAGTGACACCAGTGTGCTGGATGCTGAATACCCAACGGTATTTCATAAAATGGGTGTGCGCTGTGCCCTATTCTTTTATCAAAAAGTCCTGAACCAAGACCCCTTAGGCATGATTTTAGAAAAACTAAATGTGATTAAAGTCAAAGATGATCTACTGCATTTGGATCTGAATCGTTGGTTAGGAAAAAATCGTTCTATTATCGATACCTTAGGTAAGGTCCATGTCAATCATGCCGTATTGCGTGAAGCAGAATTGGTGGTGATCGGTAATGTCAACTTAACGGCCTTGTTCAATAAGTTTTCGCAAACCTCGATCGATGACTTGATTGAACCCAATCTAGACGAAAGCACGGTCTCGCCAATTCGACAAAAATAACTCGGGATGCTGCGACTAAAATGTGACTTAAGGGGGGTAAAAGAAACATAAAACTACAGTTTGCCCTATGTTTCGAATTTTTTCTTCATAATCAGCGTGCATAATATTTCTATGCAAAAAATTTGTGCCTACAACTGAATAGGAAACTTTTTCTTATGGCTAAATCAATGTTGAAAACAGTCGCAATGGCAACAGGTGTCAGTACCTTGCTCTTTGTCGGTTTCTCAAGTCAAACCTTTGCCATGAGTCCATTCCAAGCCAGTTATCAATTTAACTATAATGGCAAAAACATGGGCTCAGCGACACGTACGTTATCGAAATCGGGCAACAACTGGAACTATGTCTTTGCAGCCAAAGCTGGTGGTATCGCCTCTGCAACCGAAAGCAGTCGCTTTAGTTTCAATGGTAAGCAAATTCAGTCCAGCAGTTTTAGTCGTAGTAGTAAAATTTTGGTGCATAACAACACCATGAGTATTAACTTCAATCCAGCGGCAAAAACCATCAATACCAAGAAAGACAAAGAAGCGCGTTCTTTCGCTTGGAAAGCAGGCGTACTGGATGAACTGAATGCTGAATTACAGCTTCGGGAAGACATCAAAAATGGCGGTTTAAAATCGACCTATTATTTGACCGATGCCAAAGAAGTGGAAGCACGTAAATTTGTGAAGCAAGGTTCTGAGTCAATCAAAACCGATTATGGGACCTTTGACACCATTAAAGTGGTCATGAAACATGACAAACCTGGCCGCGAAACTATTTTCTGGTTAGCACCCAAATTGGACTACCTTCCAGTCAAAGTCAGCCATGTGGATAAGAAAACATCCTATGGATTGCTATTAACGGGTTATAAAGGTGCAAGCAATTAGTCATTTTGACGAATTTTACTTGCATTTTTTCAGGTGCTTCCTAAAATACGCTTTTGCTTGAAAAAGCACCTGCCCCTAGAGGATTCTCCCGTGTACGCACTAGAACAGAAAATCTTAAGCGAAGGTATCGTTCTATCTGATGAAGTTCTGAAAGTTGATGCTTTCTTAAACCACCAAATTGATCCGGTTATGATGCAATTAATCGGTAAAGAATTTGCTGCTCGTTTTAAAGATGCAGGCATCACTAAAATCATCACGATTGAAGCATCAGGTATCGCACCTGCAATCATGGCAGGTTTAGAACTGGGCGTGCCCGTTATTTTTGCGCGTAAATACCAATCTTTAACCTTAAAAGATGACCTTTACCGCTCAAAAGTCTTTTCGTTTACCAAACAAACGGAAAGCACGATTGCAATTTCAAATAAGCACATCAGTTCAGCTGACAAAGCCCTCGTGATTGATGACTTCTTGGCCAATGGTCAAGCGGCATTGGGTCTGATTGACTTAATTCACCAAGCGAAAGCAGAAGTTGTAGGTGTCGGTATTGTGATTGAAAAATCATTCCAACCTGGTCGTGACATTTTGCTTGAAAAAGGCTACCGCGTTGAATCTTTGGCACGCGTAAAGTCATTGGCAAATGGCACTGTTGAATTTGTTCGTGACTAATCACGGCGTTTAACTTCAAAAAAGAGCACTTCAGGTGCTCTTTTTTTTGTCACTCAGATGACCCGCGGGTCATCCACATGTAAATGCCACATTTGCTCTGTAGATTATTTTTAATTTAAAGTAAAAATATATCGTTTTTTTTCAATTTAATTACACATTAAACTTGGAGAAATGCGATTTATATAGCATGATCAAATCTAAAAGGTAATGTCCACTTTCTAAGAGCAAAACAAACAAAGACTAAATTGGATACTATTTTATAGAGATACCGAATTGAATGATAAACAAGAATCAATTAACTGAACGATCATTTACCCCAAGCCAATTATCTGGCTTTGATGGCGCGCACTCCATCCAACTCCCTGTAGACTTCATTCACGACTTGAGTAAAGCAGACTCCTTGCAAGCTGTTCTAGATACCATTGCTTACTGGATTTCTCACGTGTTTAATGCGGATCGGGCCAGTATTACCTTGCAAGATACTGAAGAATATCTCAAGCTGTATTCGATCTCAGGTAATCATGCGATTCCGATGGATTTTAAAATTCCGATTGGGCAGACGTTTGTCGGACGAGTCTTTGCCCAGTCTCAACTGATCATTTGCGATGACCTCGCTCAGTCGGATGAGCTGGATTGTAAAATGCTTTCCGAGCATGGCATGGGCACCTGTATGGATGCGCCCATGATTCACAATGGCGTGTGTATTGGCACCTTAAATGTGGCAGATATCAACGTAAACATCACTACACCCTACAACAAGCGATTCTTTTACAGAGTCTCGCCACTTGGTTAGCTTTAAACATTAAACTGCATTTACAAGTGCAAGAAATGGCAGTCTTAGCCTCTACAGATGAGCTCACAGGAACCTTTAACCGTCGTGAATTTGTGCAAGAAAGCAATCAAACCATGCAACATTTCAGCCATGCTCGCGTACCATTTACAATCGGCATCTTAGATATTGATCACTTTAAACAGCTGAATGACTGTTATGGACATACCGCAGGTGACCATGTGCTGAAAAAGATGACCAAAAAAATAAAAGGTATCCTACGTGAGGGAGATTTTTTAGCTCGTATTGGCGGTGAGGAATTTGCGATTATTTTACCCGCCTGCTTGGGTGATGAAGCCATGCGGGTCTTTAAACGCATTTGTTCAACAATTGAAGCAATGGAAGTGCATTATGAGCAAGAAGTGCTGTGTTTCACGGTCAGTATAGGGGTTGCTGAAGTCGGCAAACATGACGCAGATGCAGAGGATGTCTTTAAACGTGCAGATAAAGCCTTGTACTGTGCCAAGCAAGCAGGACGAAACCGAATTCACTTTGCCAACTAAACTGTATTTAAAAACACAGCATAAACTACTCAAGAAAATTACACGTTTAATAAATATTATTGCTGCAAGTTCAACTAAGATTTACTCTAGATTCAGTTGTTTAGATCTTTCAAATTAAAGCGCAAAACACGGTTGTTCTGCGCAACGTGTCATCCACACCGTAAAACGGCTGCCAGCTTCAATCACTGGTATCCCGAATAGGCCAATAGACTATGGAAAATACAATTCTCTGCCCAAAATGTGGCTCTAGTGATGTTGAAAAACGCAATCACGAGCAACAACTGACTAAAATTGGGGGCGTATTGCTCAGTTCGGCAGGTGCAACCGCTGGTACCGTCGGTGGTGCAGCATCAGGGGCCTCTATTGGTGCAGCGATCGGTGCAGCGGCTGGACCTCTTGGGGTGATTATGGGTGGTACCATTGGCACTTTTGTCGGTGCAGTCAGTATTGGTGTGACAGGTGGTTTTTTAGGACATCGTTTTGGTAAAAAAGCGGGTGTGATTGTCGATAAAAATGTATTTCTTGACTATAAATGTCTCAAGTGCGGTACAAAGTTCAAAGAACAGCATCTGAAGCCAGCCCAATAATAAAAAAGCCCATCATGGATGGGCTTTTTTCATGTCTCAATGTTCTAGGCTTGTAGTTTCTTCACAACTTCCCCAAGACGCTTACCTTGAGCTTCGCACAGCACTTTTTCATCTTGGCTTAAGTGCTGATCATGTCGAGGCCCGCTGACATGGCTCACACCATACGGTGTTCCACCTGTTTTCGTATGTGACAATGCGGGAATGGCATTGTTCAACCCTAAAATCATCATGCCATGATGAAACAACGGTGGCAGCATGGTCAATAAAGTACTTTCTTGGCCACCATGCATCGAACCTGATGAGGTAAACACACAAGCCGGCTTGCCATGCAGTGCTCCATTGAGCCAAAGACTGGTGGTCTGATCGAGGAAATATTTCATTTCAGAAGCCATGTTGCCAAAGCGAGTTGGTGAGCCTAGCGCTAAACCAGCACAGTTTGCCAAGTCCTCTAAACTACAATAAATATCGCCTTCTGCAGGAATACTCGGCTCTGCTTCCTTCACCACAGCCGCAATATTTGGCACCGTTCGAATTTTAACTGCAACACCACTGGCTTCAATTCCATTTGCAATCAGATGCGCCATTTCACGGGTACTGCCGTATTTGCTGTAATATAAAACTAAAACATAGGTTTGCATGAATAGAGTTCGGCGACAGAAAAAATAAAACTATACGGTATTTTTCCTATTTTTTGGTTAAGCTTAGGGTGAAAAATGTAGAAAAGATGAAGAAAACAAAAGAGATACTTTGCCTATGTTAGAACAGTACTTAAGAAAACTTCCTTTCTATGAGAAAACTTGGTTTCAGTTCGTTTTATTTGTACTGCGACGCTTTGAGGCTGATCGATGTCGTGAACAAGCAGGTTCACTGACCTATACCACCTTGTTTGCCGTCGTTCCGATGCTGACGGTTTTTTTGGTGATCATTTCCTCAATCAAAGCGCTTGAACCTGCACGGCAGCAATTACAACAACTGATCTATAGTAATTTTTTACCGAAAACCACGATTGCTTTTGACAAGGCTTTAAATGCGTTTACCGATAAATCCAGTAATTTAACCATTATTGGGATCTTATTTTTATTTGTCACCACCGTCATGATGCTGACCAGCATTGAAAAAGTGTTTAACCGTATTTGGCGAGTCCGCGAAACACGTGGCGGCATTATTGGCTTTATGCGCTATTGGACCATTATTTCTTTGGGTCCTATTCTACTTGGTAGTGCCTTTGTTATTTCATCGACGATGGCTTCCCTCAATGTTTTGAGCAATAATTTTGCAGGCTATGAGCTCAATGGCGCATTTGTCCTGTGGCTGATTTCATTCTGCTTAACCGTCGTCGGCTTTTTTATTCTGAATTGGACCATTCCAAACCGAAGTGTCCCGATTAAATCCGCTTTGATTGCAGGCTTATTTAGTGCCGTCGTGTTTGAACTCCTGAAAAACTTGTTCGGCTTTATCATGTCGAACTTCACCAGCTATGAAGTCGTTTATGGTGCCTTTGCTGCGATTCCTATTTTCTTATTATGGATTTTTTTGTCGTGGAATATTGTCCTGATTGGGGTTGAAATCAGCTACGCGCTCACCGCATTTACTGCCCACAAAGAACAAAAGCGCCATCCTGTGATTATGTTGCTCGACCTGATGGAACTGTTTTATAAAAAGCAACAACACGGACTCAGTGTTTCCGATGATGAAGCTTTAGATGTTTTAGGAAGAGATGAAATTGGACGTTGGCCGAGTTATGTATTAATGCTTGAACAGCAGAACTTAGTTAAACGTACCGATGACAACCAATACGTGCTGGTGCGGAATTTATCCCAAGTCGATTTTTGGAGTTTCTATAGTCAGCTTCCCTATCCATTACCGAAGCGTCGCGACTTAAGCAACGTGCATCATGACGATCTTTGGATCAAGAAAATTGGGCCAGCGTTAGTAGAATCGGATGATTACTTAGCGGCCAAACTCGCTATTCCGCTGTCTACAATTTTTGATGATAAATCTTAAGACTTCATATAAAAAACGTGTCCAAGACACGTTTTTTATCATCCCACTCAAATCAGTCTGAGCTTAAGACAGATTCAAGCCAACTCAGTATTTACTGCAAAGCCATTTTAAAGGCCTGTACATACTGCTTAATTTTATGATGCAAACTCACCACCATCACACCCATCAACACAAAGCATGTTCCCACCAAAAAGTTGAGTTCCAGATGCTCATTGAGTAACACCACACCAAAACACATCCCGAAAATTGGGGTCAAAAAAGAAAAGAGGACCAACTGTGAGGCCAAATATTTTTTCAACAGCCAAAACCAAATCAGATAACTGGCAAATGACACGACAACGGTATGGAAAAGTAAACTTGTAAGGGATAATACAGACCAGTGAATCGTCGCTTGTCCCATAAAAAAAGCCACAGGCAATAACACGAAAAATGCGATAAAGAGCTGATAAAACAAAGTTTGGGTCGCAGGTGCTTCTGCTAGTTTAGTCAACCGAACTGCAATGGTCGTGGCTGCCCACAATACCCCTGCCAAAAGTGCTAAAGCATCACCCCAAAGTGCCGAACTCGCAGCCGCTTGTGAAGCCGCAGGGCGAAATAAAAATGCAATCACGATCCCGAAAAATGCACATGCAATGCCCAACCACTGGATAAGTGATAAACGTTCAGAAGGCAACTTCCAGTGCAAACCCAATGCTACAAAAATAGGCGCGGTATACAGCAAAACTACGGTATGCGCCGCGGAGGTAAAACGTAAAGCTTGAGCGACCAGAAAAAATTCTGCTGCAAATAAAAGCCCAACCAAAATTCCTGCGGGTAAGTAGTCTCGCCCCCATAAAGATGTACCCTTTGCCAGCTTGATCATGGGGTAAACCATCAACGCAGATAAACCTGAGCGAAGTGCAATTTGCATCACTGCAGAAATATCGGGGGCAGCAAGCTTTAACACCACTTGTTGTAATCCCCACAAAATACACAGCCCAAACATAATCCCTGAGGCCTTACTGTCCAGCGCTTGACGACTACTCATGACCTGCTCCACTGAAAAAGATCAAAGCTCACTATAGATTTGTCTGAAATAAAACATATAATTTAAAACAGACAAGAGATCTTCTTATTCAGGCAATTTCAGCCATGCCCCAACGACAACAAAAAAAGAGCGCGCCACTCAAACAATTACCGACCAATGATGATATTGATAAATTATTGTGGATCAGCTTTCGCGAAGACCCCGCGCAGTCGGTTTATCCCGTGCATGGACATGCATGGGGCGAATTTGTATATGCCTTTAATGGCGTGATGGAGGTGAATATCAACCAGATTGACTACCTTACCCCGCCACCTTATGGCATTTGGCTTCCACCCAATGTAGCCCATAGCAGCTTAAATCGTACCGATGTTTCACATGGCACCTTGTATATCCATGAAAGCTTATGCACTCATCTACCTCAACAAGCCGGTATTATGCTCAGCTCACCTTTGGTCTCGGCACTCTTTAAGCATTTGAGACAACACAGCCTGCCCGATGATGCACCTGAACACATGCGCTTACTCTATGTTTTGCTTGATCAGTTACATCATGCAGAATTGGTTAGCGGCTATTTACCGCACTCTGAACACCCGACCCTGAAAAGCATTTTAGATTTTTTACTTCTACATCCTGCGGACAACAGTTCTTTGCAACAACTGGCAATACAGCACAATATGACTGAACGCACACTGGCACGTTATAGTCAAAAAGAACTTGGCATGTCCTTGAATGAATGGCGACAGCGCTTAAAAGTCATGAAAGCCATGAGCATGCTGACAGAGGGAAAAAAGGTCGAAAGTATCGCGCTGGATTTGGGCTATGCCAATGCATCGGCCTTTATTAATATGTTTAAACGCTGGATGGTATATACCCCCGATCAGTTCCGCAAACTGTACCATAGTCATCAACAGCGCTAAAAAAAGATCACCGAAGTGACCTTATGAATGATGGGGTTTGAAAGCCTGTAAATTAAGCTTGAACAAAGGTATTCCAAGAATAGTCTTGGTTTTTGCCTTTTAGAGTCATTTTCAACTGCTCACCCGCCTGTAGTGCAGCCACCCCAGCAGGTGTCCCTGTCATGACCACATCGCCTGCTTCCAAAGTGAAGACTTGGCTAATGTCGGCCAACAAGGTGCAAATATCAAAAATTAAGTGTGCAGTGTTGCCCGCTTGGCGCAGCTCATCATTAACATGAAAACTGTAGTGCACATCATCCCAGTCCTGTACCACATCGGAAACAGCAACCCAGTCTGCCAGTACACACGAACCATCAAAGGCTTTGGCACGTTCCCAAGGCTGGCCTTTGGTTTTCAAGTCATCTTGTAAGTCACGTAAGGTTAAGTCCAAACCTAAAGTCACAGCCCCTACCGCTTGCAGGGCTTGAGCTGGATCGGCGGCTTTGCTTAGGCGATGGTCAATGCGTAAAACCAGTTCACATTCATAATGGCAGCTGCCCCATGCAGGATTCCAAGAAATGCCCGCATCTAAACTGAGCAAACTGCTCGGTGGTTTGATAAATAAAACGGGACGATCAGGAATCGCATTGCCTAATTCTTTGGCATGGTCTGCATAACTACGACCGACACAGACAATTTTAGATGGACGTGTACTCATGATCTTCCTCTGATTTTTTGATGGTGTTATGGAACAAAATGCTTATTTTTTGAAAGTATTTTCAAATTTTGCTTGATCCGCACTATCGGCCAACGCACGCTTAGGCACAATCACCACAGTACGGTTTTTCAGCTCAAGCATATAGGTCAACTTGCCACTGGCAAACTTTTGCACTTCATTATAATGGACCACTTGCTTGCGACCATTGGCATAAATTTCCGCATAATCTTGGTATAAATCGATGCCTTGCTCACTTTTACCAAACTGATATTTCACAAATTGGCGCTTAAACATCATCGGCAGGAACCAATAGCGCATGAGAATTTGTAAAACTAAGAAAAATATACCCAACGCCACATAGTAGCGACCGACACCTGAAAAGCCGAGCATAAAGCCCCACACAATAATCCCGACACTAATCAACGGCGTGATAAAACGCGTCATTTGCTTTTTACCAAAGGTCGCTAAGGCAAAACCATCTTGGGATTCTTCTAAAGTAAGGAAATAACGTGTCGATAATGCAGGCTTGTTTTCTGACATAGGGTCATATCAAATAGCTAAAAATATTGTGCTCAATACTACAACACAATCGGTCATTTTTTTAGGACTTTAGCAAATCGATGTTGATTAGCTGGCGATCCACTTAAGCCGAGGCCATACCGATATAAGAGCCACATCATAAAACTGAGATGTAAGAAACAACTGAATAAATACAGCAAAAGATCCATCAGTGCTATGGATTTCTACTGAACAGAAAATGCAGACACAAAAAAACCGCAACATGTGCGGTTTTTTTAATATTGATCAAGTTGGTGCGCTCAGAGAGATTCGAACTCCCGACCCCTTAGTTCGTAGCCAAGTGCTCTATCCAGCTGAGCTATGAGCGCGACGTCTTGATGGGGTGAATTATACGTGAATCTTATTTTTTGTTAAGTCTTATTTTCATAAAAGCCGATCAACTGCCCAGTTATTAAGCATAGTGGGTATAGAACGCTGCATAAACCAACAGATTGATCATTCCATACGAAAATAGCTAGGGGAATCACGCAAGAATAGCGCTTTATTTATATCAAATTTTTCTTGAAGAACCACTTTATCATGCCAAGCACTTCATTTTTAACAGGCACAAAAAAACCGCAACATGTGCGGTTGATTGTTTAAGTTGGTGCGCTCAGAGAGATTCGAACTCCCGACCCCTTAGTTCGTAGCCAAGTGCTCTATCCAGCTGAGCTATGAGCGCATTACTTGTGTGCCAATTCAGGCGATACGTTACATACAGTTTACTTATTGGTGCGCTCAGAGAGATTCGAACTCCCGACCCCTTAGTTCGTAGCCAAGTGCTCTATCCAGCTGAGCTATGAGCGCGACATAAGTAAAGTTGGCGGTGAGAGAGGGATTCGAACCCTCGGTACAGTTACCCGTACGCATCCTTAGCAGGGATGTGGTTTCAGCCACTCACCCATCTCACCGTAACGTGCGGCCATAATACAAACTTCATGCTAGCACTGCAAGCACAGACACTCAATTTTTTGCATATTTTCGTTCAATTAAATACTTTTTAAACAATTTAGAGCGGATTCAGCCGAATTTATTCTTTTCCCTACATCTGCATGTTGAATAAAACAGCAGATATTCTAAATTGCCGACATAAAACACAATATTGCAATCATTTGCGTGCAGTCTGTCTTCGCATGACTTATGCTAATCCTATCTACTGACATACAGCCAAAGACATTATGAAAAATTGGGTCGATCCTGAAGCAAAAGCTGAAGCTGAACGTTATGACAACCCTATTCCGAGCCGCACGCTCATTTTAGAAACCATCGAAGAAAAAAAGACGGCTTTATCGCATGCGGACTTGGTCGAAATTTTTGAAATTGCAGATCAAAAAAGCATTGAAGCACTCAGCCATCGTCTGATTGCGATGGTTCGTGATGGCCAAATGATGAAAGATGGCTTCAAGTTTCAAATTGCCGAAGAGCAACCTGAACATGAAGCAACGGTTTACATCAACAGTAAAGGCTTTGGCACGGCGAATATTGCAGGGCATGAAGACTTACTTCTACCTGAACGCGAACTGCGCCAAGTGTTTAATGGTGACCGTGTTAAAGTGCGTCAAACCTCAGTAGACCGCAAAGGTAAAGCTTGGGGCTTTATTACTGAGGTAGTGCAACACCGTGTGAAGCAAATTATTGGTAAAGTATCAATACATGACGGTGAATACTTTATTCAGCCAGCAAATCCGAATGCGCACCAACCGATTACTTTAGAAAAAGAATTAATCGAACACGCACAAGTCAAAGTGGGCGATTCGGTTCGTGTTGCAATTGATGACTACCCAACCAAAGATGAGTTGGCGACAGGTCATATTGTGCAATCGATGGCAGACAAGGCCGATACTGAAATTATTATTCCGCAAACCATTTTAGAGTTTGGTTTGCCGTATGAGTTTCCAGAAGAAGTCATTAAAGAAGCAGAGAGCTTTAAAGAGCCTTCAGCGCAAGACCGTGAAGGTCGTATTGACCTACGAGATTTAGCCTTAGTCACTATTGATGGTGAAGATGCACGCGACTTCGATGACGCAGTCTATGCAGAAAAACGTCCAGGCGGCGGTTACCGTGTGGTGGTGGCCATTGCAGATGTGAGTCACTATGTCCGTTCAGGCAAACCACTAGATGATGAAGCTCAAGAACGGGGTACATCGGTGTATTTCCCTCACTTTGTTTTACCGATGTTGCCTGAAGCTCTTTCGAATGGCTTATGTTCACTCAATCCGCATGTAGACCGTCTATGTATGGTCTGTGATTTAAACCTGTCACGTGCCGGTCGCGTCACCAAGTTTGAGTTCTACCCGTCTGTGATGCACTCAAAGGCACGTTTAACCTATACCAATGTTGCCCAGTACTTTGAAGGCGACAGCAGTGCCATTCCTGAAGACCGTGATGTTCGCAAATCCTTGAACACCCTGTTCCAACTCTATCAAGTCCTCAAAGGTTTACGTGCTGAACGTCATGCCATGGAATTTGAAACCGTTGAAACTTACATGACCTTTGATGAGCTGGGCGGCATTAAGGAAATTTTACCGCGTACGCGTAATGATGCGCATAAACTGATTGAAGAATGTATGTTGTTGGCAAACGTGGCAGCGGCTGAATATGCGCTACAACATGATGTGCCAATGTTATACCGTATTCATGAACCACCTGAGTTTTCACGTATCCAAAAAGTACGCGACTTTGTCAAACTGCTCGGTCTACCGTTCCCAGAGCAGCCGACTCAGAAAGACTACCAAGCCGTGATTGATGCAACCAAAGACCGTATTGATGCTCCAAGTATCCATGCCGTGCTGTTACGTTCAATGATGCAAGCCTACTATGGTGCGAATAACGCAGGTCACTTTGGTTTGGCATATGAAGCCTATACGCACTTCACTTCCCCAATTCGTCGCTACCCAGACTTGTTGTTACACCGTGCGATTAAAGCCAAGTTAAAACATAAACCTGCACCTCTTTCAGGGGCTGCTTTGGATGATGCTGGTCAACATTTCTCAGCGACTGAGCGTCGTGCAGATGAAGCGTCTCGCTCTGTCACCACATGGTTGAAATGTCATTATATGCAGCAGCATTTGGGTGAAGAGTTTGTCGGCACCATTTCTGCCGTAGCGGAATTCGGTCTATTTGTGACGCTCAAAGACTTATATGTTGACGGCATGATCCATGTCAGCCAATTGGGCGATGACTACTTTGTCTATGACCAACCAAGTCAGAGCTTGATTGGGCAGGCACGTGGTCAAAGCTTTAGCTTGGGCGATGAAGTGAAAATCAAAGTTGCAGCAGTGAATTTAGAAGACCGCAAAATTGATTTTGAATTATTGCAGCAACTCTCACATGGTGGTCGGCCCATACGTAGTCGAGCGCCCCGTGTTGGCAAAGCCAAAACAGCACGAAGCGAAAGTAAAGAAGAAGTCTTTAGCGAGTCGACAAACACCTCTCCCAGTAACAGCGGAGACCAGCCCATACGACGCAAAAAAGATAAATCCCAACCTAGCTCCTACAGCAAAAAGCCTGGTAAAAAATCTTCATCAAAGTCTGAAACAAAGGTTAAAGATAAAGTGAAGAAAAAGTCGAAACCTAAAAAGAAAAAATCAAACGCAAAAGCGAAAACTGAGTAAATGATGTAAAAGGTGCTAGGGCTTAATGTTCTAGCACCTTTTTTCATAGGGCCAACATGAACTTTTTGCGTTTATTTTTAAGCAAACCTATCAGCCAATATCATCCCTTGCTTTATTTCATGGCCACGCGTAGCCGACGTATGATGCGCTATTGGCAGTGGAAAACAGATGGGAAAGACTATGCACATTCATTTTCTAACGCCCCTTTGGCTTTTCGCGTCAAAAAACATCAGTCCGTTCTGATTCGTAAATTAGGCGACAGCGATCAGCACTGGCAACACAATAAAGTCATCAATCTCAAAATTGCCAGTCCGTGTATTTCCGGGATTTTAATCCACCCACAACAGACTTTTTCTTTTTGTCAGTTGGTAGGACAACCAACAACTCAAAAAGGCTATGTTGAGGGAATGGAACTCAGCTTTGGTCAAGCACGCGGTGGTATTGGTGGCGGGATTTGCCAAATTGCCAATCTTATTCACTGGCTTGTCTTGCATAGCCCGTTACAAGTGGTACAACGTTCACAGCACTCCTTTGACCCTTTCCCAGATCATGGTCGTGTACTTCCTTTTGGGAGTGGCGCTGCAATTTTTTATAACTATATTGATTATCAATTTTACAATCCTACCCCGCATAGCTTTCAAATTCGGCTGTGGTTTAGTGAGAAATGCCTAGAAGGTGAACTGCGTTGCTCAGTCGATTTAGGCTATGTCTATCATGTATTTGAACAACAGCATGCCTTCCTTAAAATCGGGACGGATTACTACCGACAAAACGAAATTTGGCGACACCGCAAAGAAAAATATAAAAGCGGTGAAATCTTAGCAACTGAATGTATGACCCGTAACTTTGCCAAAGTGCTTTATCAGCCCTCACGCATTGATCAGCACTACCCTTCATGGGCTGAATTTCAAGCGGCGCAAAACATCAAAACCAATTAAAACTTGATTTCCCAGTGCATCACCCTTACATCTAGTGATAACTGAACTTTTAATTTGGCTTAAACGCATGACATTAGAAAAAGCAACCTTGCCTGTTCCACAGTTTGATCAAATCACCTTAGTACAACTCCAACAACAGATCGAACAAGCCATTCAACAGGGTCAAAGTTTTTTAAAAGACCTGAGCGAAGTCCCTGAATCGATTCAGGCACAGCTTGCGGTCTTAGAACAAGTCGATCATTTAGAAAATAATATGAGTGAAGCATGGGGCGTGCTGTCCCACCTCAATGCGGTGATGAACAATGCTGAAACTCGTGAGGTGTACCAGTCACTATTACCAAGCTTAAGTGAATACTATACCGAGTTAGGTCAACACACAGCGCTGTATCAAACCTATCAACACATTCATGATGCTGCGCAATTTGATCACCTCCCTGAAGCCCAACAAAGTGCGATTAAACTTGCACTGCGCGACTTCAAACTGTCAGGGGTGGCTTTAGAAGGTGAAGCCAAAAAACGTTATGCAGAAATCTCCGCACGCTTATCACAACTATCATCCGACTTTTCCAACCATGTTCTGGATGCAACCCAAGCCTATTTCAAACCGTTAGCGGAACATGAACTGGCAGGCTTACCCCAAAGCAGTGTTGAACTGTTAAAACAATATGGTCAGCAGCGCGAACTGGATCAACCCGTTGCCACTTTAGACTTCCCATCATATCTGGCAATTATGACCTACGCGGAAAACCGCCCTTTACGCGAAGAACTGTATCGTGCCTATACCACACGTGCATCTGATCAGTCTGAACACGCTGAGTTTGATAACACCGCGGCGATGGAAGAAATCTTAAGCCTGCGTCAGGAGATGGCTGCACTGTTAGGTTTCAACAACTACGCCGAGCTTTCATTGGCCAGCAAAATGGCGCCAAATGTCACCATGGTGGATCAGTTCTTACGTGATTTAGCTGAACATTCACGTGCCCCTGCGCTCAAAGAAGTGGCGGAGCTGAAAGCCATTGCCGCTGAAGATGGCATTGAGGATTTAAAACCGTGGGACAGCACGTATTATTCAGAAAAATTGAAAGTCCAACAGTTCAATTTATCTCAAGAAGCACTCAAGCCCTACTTCCCTGCACCCAAGATTTTGCAGGGCTTATTTAGCATTGTGAATCGTCTTTATGGTATTCAAATTGTGGAGCGTGAAGCCCCCGTTTGGCACTCAGATGCACGTTATTTTGAACTCGAAGATCAAGGCACAGTGGTCGGTGGATTCTACTTTGACCTCTATGCGCGTCAGGGCAAACGTGGCGGCGCATGGATGAGTGGTTTCCGCTCTCGCACCCAAACAACGCAAGGCCTACAAAAACCGATTTGCTATATGGTGTGTAACTTTACGCCACCTGTGGGGGATCAAGCGGCGTTGCTGACTCATGATGAAGTGATTACCTTGTTCCATGAATTTGGACATGGTTTACATCATATGTTGACAGAAGTTGACAATATTGCGGTTGCGGGGACACACGGCGTGGCATGGGATGCGGTGGAGTTGCCAAGTCAATTCATGGAATTTTGGGCATGGGATACTGAAAGCTTAGACCTGCTCAGTGCACATATTGAGACCCAAGAAACCTTACCAGAAAGTCTACTCAAAGCCTTGCTGGATGCGCGTTTCTTCCAATCCGGCATGCAAAGTTTACGTCAAATTGAGTTTGCCCTGTTCGACCTCAGCATTCATAAAGCAGCCCCTGCTTTGAAAGCAGATCAAATCCAAGCCACCTTAAATGAGATCCGTGCACAATACGCTGTTTTAGAGACCACGCCTTATAACCGCTTCCAACATAGCTTCAGCCATATTTTCGCAGGTGGCTATGCAGCGGGTTATTATTCTTATAAATGGGCGGAAGTTTTGGCCAGTGATGCCTTCGATCGTTTCGAAAATGAAGGGATTTTTAATACTGCCACTGGAAAAGAATTTCGCCAGTTTATTCTAGCAGTTGGCGGAAAAGATACAGCGCTTGATGCATTTATCAATTTCCGTGGACGTGAGCCAAAAATAGATGCTTTACTTCGTCATCAAGGTTGGACGAACCGCTAAAAAAGTGAGTAAACTAGGCGCCTAAATTGTTCAGAAGGTAAGTCTAATGACTATTAAACGTCGTTTCATTGCAGGTGCAAAATGTCCTAAATGTCAGGCGATGGATCGAGTTGTTATGCTTACCTCGAATGACGATGAATGGATTGAATGTATCGACTGTGGTTATTCGGAGAATCGTCCGACTCATGTAGATGAGCCTCAGATCCCAGCTATCCCCGACGAGGTTGGGGTCATTCAATTTAAACCACGTCAATCCAAAGAATAAAGGTTGAATCGAATGTCGTCCGTACAACACAACAACCCTAAATTACTCTGGGGTATTACAGCAGGTTTGGTCGCAATCATTGCGATTTTTGCACTTTATCAATGGTTGTTTGCTGCACAAGAGTCTACAACACCAGTGCACCAAGCGGAGTTGATCCAACCTACCGTGAAGGCGCTTCCAGAAGCTGAAAAAGCAGCTTCGACCGCCATGGCTGACAACACCATTAAATTGGTCGAGGAAGAGATTTTAAAAGCACCTGTACCTGAAAATGCCTCACTTGCCAAAGAAGAAGTAGCGAAACTGGACGATATTCAAAGCCAGTTGAAGGAACAGGAAAAGAGCTTGCAAGCACAGCACAAAGATGCCGATGAACTGGTAAAGCTCAAAGAAGAACAAATTAAACTGTTAGAAGCCCAATTGGCTGCTCAGTAAAATACGGTTGTTATTTTTAAATACGTTAGCCTATCGACTGATACGCTAACGTCTTTTTTTGCCCTGCTGCTTCACCCACCTATTCAATCAGCGCAAAGCCATTACACAACTCATCATCTCTTTTGAACTACCTCCACGAATAAAGTCTCTAGTCGCTATACATCACAACCCCTAGCTCATGCCAAGGATATCTTTTAGAAGGACTTTATTTGTCTATTGACTCTTATCATTGAGCCTAAGTGAGGGCTGATTTTCTAAGATAGCCCGCTTAGCAATATCGTTGTACTTTGATTTGATATAAGTGACGATTTGAGTGGGTAATTCCTAGAAAGAAGCTATTTTCTTCAGAAGTATCTCCAATAAATCCAAAGCATAAAAAAGCATCCGAAGATGCTTTTTTTATGGTCTAACTCAAGTTCACAACTTAGTGATACCAGCCAAATAACTTAAAGAAGTATGGAACATAAGCAATGATCAGCATCGCTGGGAACAACACGATCAAGGGTAAAATCCAACGTTCATAACGATAATAGAAAGACAAATGACGCACTTCCTCATCGGCCTCATTCACCTCGGCATCACCAATGGATTGTCTTGCTAAAAGATGATTAAGGGCCACAGGTGGTGTCACATAGCCCAACTCAAAGCCAATCAAGGTGATCATCCAAAAATGGACAGGATGAATACCATATTGATAGGCCACAGGCGCAACTGTCGCAGAAATCAAGATCACGGCGCCAAACGGATCCATAATCATCCCAACAAAGACCATCAACCCCAAAATCAGACTAATGACCAAGAACGTACTGCTAATATCAGTCGGGAAGAAACTCATTACCTCCGTACGTTCAAGCAATCCCCCCACGCTCACCGACAGCGCCATTAAAATGACCAAAGCACCAATATGTCCAACGGTTTCACTGGTCGAGATATGCATCGACTTCCAAAAACCGACTTGGCGTAATACATCCATCGAACTAGATTGAACCACCCCATGATTCACCACTTGTCCATCATTTGCGGCATTACCATGTAGCCCTTCACGGTATTCTGCATGGGCAACTTGAGCCCCAGCCAATACAGGTTCACCACCCGAGTTATAATTTGCGCTGAGTGTCTCATCCCAATGCCCCACAGCAGGCAAAGGCGCAGGCTGATGACGTAATTTATCAAACAACACGATCATCAATAAAATCACAGGCATCATCACGGGTGCAGTAAATTCATTTAGGTCAGTGTCTAATAAGAATTTATAGAACATCCACGTGAGGACAAAAATCACGATATACGGCACAACTGCTAGGAAAGCACGCCCTGATTTCGGTGCGGCCAAACTCGGTGCCGCGATGCGGAATCTACTCTCTGCAAAGAAGAGTGAAACCACTAAAAACAGTGTTGAGGTCAGTAAGAACGTGTAAACACCATATTGATAAAGCAGGTCCGTCGTGACTTCTTTATTTAAAGATGCCACCACCACAATCAATAAGCATGGACGTAAAACTACACCCAGCGAACCTGACATTGCCGTTGCAGCCAAAGCAAACTGACGACGTCCACCTGCATTCCAGACTTCTTTATAAATAATCGCTCCTGCTGCAATCACAAAGATCCCCGATGCACCCGTATATGCGGTCGGTAAAGCCGCAGCGATTAAAATCAACCAAGTTAAAGTTTCAGGAGCCAAATTCCATGGACGCAAAATATTTAAGAACAGATCCACGACACGGGTTTGTTTCAACAACATACCCGCCCAAATAAATAGGGCTAAATTCAGGAAAATACTTGAGAACTCAACCAGCTGTCCCAAGTAAATCCCTTGCCCCATGGGGTAGTCCATGAAGAAGATAAACGCCACACCCGTAATCACCGCCATGTAGGCATACAGAGGTACACTCAGGAAAGCAAAGCCTAGACGCCCGCCAGCTTTGGCCTCTTTCGGTGGGCTAAACAGCTGCCACACACTTATCAAGGTAAGTACCGAAAACAGAATCATCCACAGCCAATAAATCAGCTGGGTTTCGCCATTCATCGGCACACCCGAGTCTTTCACTGAGTTAAATTGGCTAATGCTCGAGTAAGTTAATAAACCATTACCCAGTGTCATCAGGAGACTATAAACACGATAATCCAGCTTGGTTGCAGGGCCACGCAAACCAATATGATGGATTTTTAAGGTCGCGCTAATCGCAGCTAAAACCACCATAAAAATTAATAGAATGGCGCGATTTTCTGTTCCGAATTTAAAAATACCAAAAAAAGTGGTTTCAAAATTACGATAGGCACGAATACTTGGGTGTGCCTCCATATGTTGCATGGCTTTATCATAAAACTGATACTTTTCTTCACACTGCTGCACACCTGCCAAAATGGACGCACGCACATCAGCTTCCGAAGCCGTACCAAAGAAGTCGGCGAACTCATCTGCAGCGTTGGCTTGCATTTGGGTTTTGACCAAAGCATCCACATTCGGCTGACGATTACACTCTGGCTTGGCAGGCTCTGCCCTTAAAAAAGAATACTGCATACCTGTGGCTGAATCGCCATATAAGCGCTCGCCCATACGTAGCAATTGGCCATGAATCATTTCACCTGTACCAATTAATAGCGTAAGTAACAGTAAAATCAGAATGACAAAAGTAGAAATCCACTCGGTCCATATATACTTCAGCAGATCGAGTCCTGATCTGCGCTGTCCATGATTCTGCATGTTGTTTCCTATTTTTATTACCGTTCTATTCGGCGCAATACACCGTAGAACCTGTCATTTTAGTCGGCTCGAGCTTGTCCTTTCTCTATGCCTTTAGATTTTTGTTTTGTTTATCTTTGCATCAAATTTATATTTTTGAATATGACAATCTGGATTTTCTTTTTAGAATTTAGGTCAATCCTCTATTCATCAAATAGATTCACCCCGATTAAATACAAAGCTGCAATCACAATTCCCCAGATCACGCCCAATAAATGTGCTTCGACCAAAACTGGACTACCGATCAGTTCGGCCGTAGTACTCCCACCAAAGGTTTTTTCCCAAATCAGTTTGCCTAAAATGAGAAACAACACCAAACTCGCAAACATCCGTTCTTTACGGTATAGCAAATGGACAATGGCTATGGCAGTGAACATTCCATGCAGCACACCAGACAGCCCTGCATAGGCTTCAATATCCCCCAAAAAATAATAAAAACTCAGACTAATCAGCGGCGGTAAAATCAGCAATAACGCCACAAAATGCCAGACACGGGTGCGTGGAAAAATAAAAGGCAAACACATAAAAGCCAGCATATTGAGTGCAAAATGAATCCATCCCACATGCACCCAATGCGCGGTCCACAAGCGCCAAATTTCAGGAAAAATATCCACTCGCCAATAAACAAATTGATCTTTAAAAATCTGTAGGCATGCCGAGATCGACACGACAAGCGCAATCAAAATGATTTTTCGATTCAGAAATTGATCATGCATCACATGTCCTTATCGTGTTACTCATTTATTTATTGTTATTTTTTCTGCGCTGCGGCTCAGTTTAAAATTGGTTAACTTTCACTAAACAACTCATCTAGCTCAGAGCGGTCTTCTTTTTCATCCCAGAAATGCGCCATACCACCATCCCCAGTTCGTGTCCCCGTGTGTTCAGTCCAATAACGATCTGAAATCCCCTGAACCATACTCGAGGCCATACTATCAATCAGTTTAAATTGAGGATTGCTCTGCTTTTCATCGCTATAGGAAGCCGCATAACTTTTCAATGCATCACGAATCTTGGCATCGTCACCACTGGCTTGAGCCGCTACAGCGTACATTGCATGAGATAAACGAACCCCTTTTTGCTCTCCAATTTGCATCGATTGTTTCAAGGTCTGATACGGATCAGGTTTACCTTCACCCGCACCTGGCAATAAGGTCCAAATCACCGCACGTGTTGCATTCGGTGCACCCCAAAACTTTTCATTGTCTAGACACACCATCCCACGTTCAACAATAGCCGCAATGTCTTTAGGAACATTGACTGCACCACCTGAGTTAATATCATTGGTCATGGCTTGTAAACCACTCAACATCCCCAGCATATACACAGTTTGATCCAAATCGCTGTTCATTTTTGGACAGCCTTCGCCCAATGGTTTCTTATATTTCTTTTCCCAGCGGTTTTGAAAAAGTTGATAACCAGTATATTGGCGTTGTGCTGCAGTCGCCGCCCAACGCTTTTGTTCAATTCGAGCATCCTGTGCTTCAGAGACATTGCTTGCTTTCGAGGCACGCAAATAACGTAACTCTGCCTCAAGTGCCTGATTCTCCGCACAAATACCTGATGCTGAATAAAGTAGAACCGCCACACGCGTTGGATCCGCCCCCATGTCTTTGGTCGACATAATCGCAGGAGTCAAAGCATTTCCTGAGTTACACACCATCTCAGCGTCTTCCATGGCTAAAATAGGCGGTACGATATGTTTTTCACTAAACCCAAGCGCAACATTGGCACCTGTTTTAACCACTTGTGAACAACCCGAAAATAATAAACTTGTAAGCGCTACAACAGCCACACCTTGGCCTATTTTTTGGACTTGCGACATTTTCCTGTCCTCTATTTGTATAATTGTATGTGTCCATGCTGACAAACATAGCAGAAGCATTTTCCGAAGAAAAGAGTATTTACTCTAAATCAGACCACTAATCTGCCATGAAATAAACGGCGGAAAATTGACTAAAATAACGCCTCAACTTTTTTTTAGGCAAAAAAAAGTAGCATAGCGACGGTTCGGCACATGCTACTTATCAACTGGGAAGCCTAGCTAGGCTTTGTTTGGTACAAATCGTTCCTTCAGCACAGTTCCTAATCGTCCTATAACAATCGCTAACACAATTGCTACCACTAGAAACATCCAAGTTGGGATCATCATACGATTTTCCTTATTTGCTGTTGGTGATTTGAATGTACATTTTAAGATCAAAAAACTGTAGGAAAGTTGTCTGACAATCCAAAAAAGCACATTAGTTTCTTCAGATATGTCAGACAAAGCAAGACTTCATATATTTATACTTATTATTTTTCAATTACTTAATTAAATTAAGTGAGTTAAAATTGTCCAACAATTATTGCATTTTAGTGAGTATTTTCAGAGCTTTCCATTGTGTGATGGGTAACTGATCACACCAAACCAACATCGGTTTTGCTCTAAAGTGTTGAAAATAAATCACAATATAAGCACGATGATCCACAATATGGCTGATTTGCACTCGTTGCACATTGCTTTGTTTCTGAAGTGACAAAGACCAATCACGGCCATCTAAATGCTGAAGCTGAAAATGTTGCGGCCCACGTAGAAAAAACAAATACAGCACAAAGCCAGCAACCAAAGCGATCAGCCACAGTCCTAAAGGAAGTAGCTGATACAAGACCAGCATCAGAACGGCATAAATCGACAACTGAAACACATAAGCCAAACGGCTGGGTTTAAGTTGAAAATGACGATGTTCCATTGCACTTATCCGTGTACATAATGCTTTAATTTTTGAATCAAGGTTTTCATTTCAGGGCGTGGCGGCTCAGAGACTTCCATAAACCAATCCAGCAAATCTGGATCTTCCTGTTCAACCAAGGCCGCAAACATGGCCTTTTCAGCAGGATCTGCCTGAAGATAATAATTTTTCACATAAGGGTCAAAGTACACATCAATTTCTTTTAAACCACGACGTGCACGGTAGATTACTTTACGTTCTTCCAAGCTCATTTCTTCCGTCATTACATTCCCCAAATTAATTGAAACGGCTTAGTTTAACCGATCACACCGCCCTCGCCACTAGTTAAATGTCGCAATTTTAACAACTGGCAAAACTCATCAAAAAATCAAATAGATTTGAGCATTCAGTCCATTGTCGCATCTCCTGCTTTTCACTACTCTCTTAGCAAAATAACAACATCAGGATGAGCTTCCATGCAATCAGGCGCAATTCGCCCGTTAAACAATATGCTGCCGCGCAACTTATTTAATACTGAACATGAGGCATTTCGAGAAACTGTGCGAAAGTTTTATGCCAAAGAAGTTGTTCCAAATATTGAAAAATATGAACAACAGCAGCATGTCGATCGTGAGCTATGGAATAAAGCAGGCACCATGGGGCTACTGTGTGCCACCATGCCAGAAGCTTATGGTGGTTCGGGTGTAGACCGTTTATACAGTATGATTTTAATTGAAGAACAAGCCTATGCTATGGATTCTTCAACTGGCTTTTCATTGCATTCAGATATTGTTGCAAACTACATCAATAACTTTGGTAGTGAAGCACAAAAACACTATTGGTTAACGCGGATGGCTTCGGGTGAAACCGTCACCGCCATTGCGATGACTGAACCTGGCACAGGCTCAGACTTGCAAGCGGTACGAACAACAGCTGTTTTAGACGGGGATGACTATATTATCAATGGCTCTAAAATCTTCATTACCAACGGCTATCTCTGCGATATGGCGATTGTGGTCTGCAAGACAGGCGACAGCGAAAAGGGTTCAGCCAATCTCTCATTAATTATCGTTGAAGCTGATCGTGCAGGTTTCAGTAAAGGTAAACCCCTCAATAAAATTGGAATGAAAGGGCAAGACACCTGCGAATTATTTTTTGATCATGTTCGAGTCCCCAAAGAAAATTTACTCGGTATGGAAGGCATGGGCTTTATGATGCTGATGAAAGAACTGGCTTGGGAGCGCATGTTGGTGGCCATTATCTGCCAAGCGGGTGCAGAAGCAGCACTGGCGCATACTGTTCAGTACACCAAAGAGCGTAAAGCCTTTGGAAAAACGATTTCAAGCTTTCAAAATACCCGTTTTAAACTGGCGGAGTTACGTACAGAAATCGATTTTTGCCGCGCTTACCTTGACCGTTGTATGCAATTGCAACTGGAAGAGAATCTCAGCATTGATGCCGCAGCGGCTGCCAAATATAAAATTTCCGAGATGTTTTCTAAAGTTGTCGATGAATGTCTACAACTGCATGGCGGTTATGGCTATATGCTGGAATACCCGATTGCACGAGCTTATCTAGATAATCGCGCCAATCGTATTTATGCAGGAACCAATGAAATTATGAAAGAGTTAATTTCCCGTTCACTCTAAGATCAAAAAGCCCCTCTTTCGATGGGCTTTTACTTTTAACAATGTACTTGATGAAACTCCGCAATCAAGGCAACCACCAACTCTGGCTGCTCTTTATGTGGCATATGATGTAGACCTTCTAAAATGTGCAGCTCAGCCTGTCCAGACACCCCTTCAAAAATCTGCTGAGGTTGTCCAGTACTGACATATTCATCCAGTTCACCATGAATAATCAACGTTGGACAACACACACCATCAATCACTCTGGCCAAATTCCAATCTTGAAAAGCGGGCGATAGCCATGTTTCAGTCCATGCATCAAGCACCCACTGCGCCTTTTCTGGGTGATACCTCTCCAAACGTTCCATTTGTCCCGCTTGTTGAAAACCAACTTTTGCTTCACTTATACCCGCCAGTGTTAGCGCTTCAACCGCATACTGTGCAGAGATTGAAATTAATCCTTGGCAACGCTCTGGATAAGCCGCAGCAATCGCAATAGACATCCCTCCACCCACGCTATGCCCTAGAATGACAAAGTTCTGGATCGAAAAATAATCCAATACAGCTTTAAAGGTTTGTTCTGCTTCAGTGATGACAAAACTATGTGCCAATGGCTGTGTACTCGCATCAGATAAACCAAAACCTAAGCGATCATAAGCATAAACCACCCGCGCGGTCGCCTGTGCCAGTTGAGCAGGAAAATCCCGCCACAAAGCCACACAGCCTAATGAGTCGTGCATTAAAATAATTGGAGCTCAAGCGTGATCTGCTGCATCAGTGTGCCATTTTTTGGCATGAATCATGTTTGACGCAGATGGGACTTGGTAACTTTGTTCTAAGATATTCAAAATATTCCCTATTTTTTATCTTTTAAGTTTTTAGAATCATCCAACAGTTTAAGAAAGTAAAAACAGAACACCCTAAAGTCATTTCCTTAAAAAAAGGAGCGTTACGCTCCTTTTAAAATCAACTACTCAGCCTAAGACACCAATTTAGGTTTCTGGTTCAATGCTGCATCACGTTTAGCAAATTTCAGTACTCCATCCTCAAAAGAAGCACTTTTCAATGTCTTACGATCCGCAAGATAATTATTGCTGACTTTCCATGGCGCATGTTTACCCTGTTTTGGCATTACATTAGCAGCACGTGCAATATAACCTGAGCTTAAACTGCCCATGACCGTATCATCCATCAGCTCTGTCGCATCACCTTGCGGGATCACTTCTGCCCACTGCTTTTGATCCATATAGTTGAGTAAGCGGCAAATGTATTCAGCCGCAATATCCACCTTCAAAGTCCATGACGCATTAATATAGCCAATAATCATCGCCATATTCGGTACGTCACTCACCATCACGCCCTGATACAGCATATGTTTAGAGGTATCTAACGGTTTGCCATCAATAGTCGCTTGTATACCACCCAAGATTTGAATTTCTAGACCTGTGGCTGAGACGACAATATCGGCCTCTAAATGCTGACCAGACTTTAATTGGAGACCCGTTTCGGTAAAGCGTTCAATCTGATCTGTTTCAACACTGGCTTGGCCTGAACGAAGAATTTTAAATAAATCACCGTCTGGTACCACACATAAACGTTGATCCCAAGGATTATAGTCATAGGTATCTACACATCTTGATGTACCTAATGCAATTGTTGCGATTTCATTCAGTTCATCTATTGAATATTCTGAGAGCAGTTGAAGAGTGTTCAGTAAAATCGAAAGTCCTGCCAATATTGCAGGTGCACTTTCCAACTTACCTCTCTTCTGCTGTCGGCCTGAAAGACGGGCCAGAAATATACGAATTTTCTGATTTTGTTCATCTTCAGAACGCTGTATTCGCCAAGTCAGTACACACGCCATACTGCTGATCAGGAGCCGTCTTAAAATCGCTGCAGGTGTGGTCTGAAGCCATGATTCAACGTTATGGCCTGCCTGCTTCAGAAGCTTGAAATAGCACTCAATTGTCCAGCGCCAGTAATACCAGGTGGTTAATTCTACCGCATCAATCTCTGAAGAAACATTGCTGATCAGCGACCATCTCGCGACTGTTTTACCTTGAGCATCTTTCACCACAGCAACAATTAATCTGGCTGTAACTGCCTTGCCTGGCTGGGGAGCAACCCGTTGGCCTAAATCATCTTTTCTCTTCGGTTTTGCTGCACGCGTTATCCGAATATCGGTTTCTCCAACATGCAGCATATGCCTGTTTCCTTTATAAGCAATCGGCTTAACTTGCTGAGTTACTACTTTTTCTGCGACTTCTGCAACTTTGTAGGTTTCCCCTTGATGCTCAATCCGATGGCTTTCTTTGGCCCGAATCAACCATTTGAAACCATGGCTGCTGATTTCCCTCAAGTGGGCAATCGAGTCTCCTTCACGGTCAATGATATGGACTTTTGTTTTCTCAATCGGATACTGTTCAATCGTTTTGATTTGTTCTGCGAGTGAGTCCAAATGGGACTTGCGCTCGCTGTATTGTTCACTGAATGTGGAATAACAGCCGGATGCATCTGTTAGCGTCTGAGCTAATGGCGCAATTGGGAGCCCTGATGACGCATCGACAAGTAAACTGCTTTGCAATTCATAGCCTGAATTCGCCTCTGTTCTTTGAAGACGCTGAACCTTATGACTGTGCTTCACATACTGCAGTTGAGACCAGTCATGAACGATTAATGCATACTGATGCGGTGATGTCTTGATCTGTTCGCATGCAAGAAGCTTAATCGGCTGGTTTAATTGACTAAAAGAGATTTTATTATTATTCAGGAATCGCCAAACAGCCTGTGTAGTTGAGAAACTCGACTTTTGGGTAGAGGCCAGGTCTTTGATTGCGGGAGCAAGTGAAGCAAGAGGATTCATATAGAGTTTTACAAGGCTGTTATAACGTTTGACAAGACGCTGATCCAGACCAGAGATGTTAAATTGAAGAGCATGCTCTTCAATTTAACGCAAAGCTCGGAAATTGTGTAGATACCTATGGATTATAGTCTGGGGTGAAGTGTTTCATGTCCACTTTACCTTTGAGCTGCATCTTAATCGACTGTAGCAGCAGTCGGCGGAGTAATTTCGGTTGCTTCTGCGCGAGTGCATAAATCCCGCGTTGCATTCCAATATTACGTGCACGAGTCAATTTATAAGCCACATCTTCCGGTAATACTTTACGCATTTTGTCATACACAAAATCGATCGATGGCACCGAAGCAATATAGGTTGGAGAGCGTTGTAACATGGTGACATGCGCCGCCCCACCTTTAGCCATCGCAGGCACCAGTGTAATCGCTGTCGCACCACTACCAATGATCACCACTTTTTTACCTGTATAATCTAATTTTTCAGGCCAAAACTGTGGATTTACAAACTCGCCTTTAAATACTTCTTTATTTGGAAAATCAGGTTGGTAGCCTTGGTCGTAGTTATAATAGCCTGTACAGCCAAACACAAAATTTGCAATCCAGTTTTCTTTTTTGCCTTTTGCATTCTCAATCACTACCTGCCACTTTTTCTGAGCAGAATCATAATTGGCGCTGAGTACGCGATGCTTAAAATGAATTTTTTCTTTGAGTTTCTGTTCATCAATGACTTCCGCCAAATAGCCCTTAATCGAAGAACCATCTGCCAAAACGCTGGCTTGTTGCCACGGTTTAAAATTAAAACCAAAGGTCGACATATCTGAATCAGAACGAATACCTGGGTATTTAAACAAATCCCATGTTCCACCAAAGCTGTCACGACGTTCAATAATTTCAAACGAACGTTGTGGACAATGCTTGGTTAAATGTGCCGCAAGGCCAATGCCTGAAATACCTGCACCTACAATGAGCAGATCGACGTGCTTATCCATGTTGTTTTTATCCTGTCTTATATTCTGTTCTTATTAAACCATAAAACTGACAATACACAATGTCAAGTTTAAGCAGATCTTTCGTAAAATATGTCACTACAGGCCAAAATACAAAGATTGTCGAACAAAACCCATAAAAAAAAGACCAGTGAAACACTGGTCTTTTTCTAAGAACAACTGAACAGTTCTACGAAATTATTTAACTTCGCGATCTACTAGTTCAACGTAAGCCATCGGCGCAGCATCACCTGCACGGAAGCCCGCTTTAAGAACACGTAGATAACCGCCGTTACGTTCTTTGTAACGAGGGCCAAGAACGGTAAATAATTTACCAACAGTTGCTGCTGAACGAGTACGAGCAAACGCTAAGCGACGGTTTGCAACAGTATCGTTTTTAGCTAAAGTGATTAAAGGCTCAGCTACACGACGTAACTCTTTTGCTTTAGGCACAGTTGTTTTGATCAACTCGTGCTCAAACAAAGAGTTAGCCATGTTTTGAAACATCGCTTTACGATGGCTGCTTGTACGGCCTAATTTCACACCACTATTACGATGACGCATGGTGATAGTCCTACTTAATTAACGGCTACGATAGGCGAAACGATCGTCCATACGGAGACTAGCTGGTGGCCAGTTCTCTAAACGCATGCCGAGTTGTAAGCCTTTTGAAGCCAGAACATCTTTGATCTCAGTAAGCGATTTTTTACCAAGGTTAGGAGTTTTGAGTAACTCAACCTCAGTGCGCTGTACAAGATCACCAATGTAGTAAATGTTTTCTGCTTTCAAACAGTTAGCAGAACGAACAGTAAGCTCTAGATCATCTACTGGACGAAGCAAAATCGGATCAACTTCTTCACGAGGTTCTTGAGCAACAGGAGCTTGATCTTTCTGAAGGTCAACAAAAATTGCAATTTGTTGTTGCAAGATTGTTGCCGCTTTGCGGATCGCTTCTTCAGGATCAACTGTACCGTTGGTCTCAAGATCAATGACCAATTTATCAAGGTCTGTACGTTGTTCTACACGAGCGTTTTCCACTGTGTAAGACACACGTTTGATTGGGCTATAAGAAGCATCTAACTGTAAGCGACCTACAGGGCGAGTTTCGCCTTCTGGGAAACGCGAGTCAGAAGTTTCATAACCACGACCTTGAGAAACTTTCAAGCGCATTTTTAATGAGCCTGAAGCACTTAAAGTACCGATCAAATGTTCAGGGTTAACCACTTCAACATTATGAGGTAAACGAAGGTCAGCGGCAGTTACGTCGCCAGGACCTTGTTTCTCTAATGTCAAATAAGCTTCATTTTGATCGAACAGCTTAATAGACAATCCTTTTAGGTTCAGCAAGAGCTCGACGATGTCCTGCTGCAAGCCTTCCAAAGTACTGTACTCGTGCTCGACACCTTCAATCTCAACTTCAACCACAGCAGCGCCAGGTAAAGAAGAAAGAAGGATGCGACGTAAAGCATTGCCCAGAGTATGACCAAAGCCACGCTCTAAGGGTTCTAGAATAACTTTTGCCGAGGTCCCGCTAACCGCTTCGACCTTGATCGCTTGCGGAGTTAGAAACTCATTTGCAGTACGCGTCATATTGCTACCTCAAGGATTATTTAGAATACAATTCTACAATCAAGCTTTCGTTGATTTCAGCAGGTAAATCTGAACGATCTGGTGCAGCTTTAAACGTACCTTCCAGCTTAGAATGGTCAATTTCCATCCAAGAAGGAATGCCACGTTGTGCAGCTAATTCAACTGCGTTTTTGATACGCAATTGTTGTTTAGCACCTTCATGCACAGCAATTACATCACCAGCTTTAACTTGGATAGACGCGATGTTAACACGACGGCCATTCAAAGTGATCGAGCGGTGAGATACAAGCTGACGAGCTTCTGCACGTGTAGAACCAAAACCCATGCGATAAACGACGTTATCAAGACGGCTTTCAAGCAGTTTCAACAAGTTTTCACCAGTTGCGCCTTTCACACGAGCAGCTTCTTTATAGTAATTACTAAATTGACGCTCTAAAACACCGTACATACGACGTACTTTTTGTTTTTCACGTAATTGTAGTGAGTACTCAGATTGTTTGCCACCACGCGCTCCGCCATGTTGACCAGGCGCTTTAGCAGCTTTTTTAGTTTTGACGTCAAATGGTTTAACGCCAGATTTTAATTGCAGGTCTGTCCCTTCGCGGCGAGAGAGTTTGCATTTTGGACCAATATAACGAGCCATGAATGTTTCTCCTTACACGCGACGTTTTTTAGGTGGACGGCAACCGTTGTGCGGGATTGGCGTCACATCGGTAATGCTGTTAATTTTATAACCCACTGCACCTAAAGCACGAACCGCAGATTCACGACCAGGACCAGGACCTTTTACAAGGACGTCCAAGTTTTTCAAACCGTAGTCTAAAGCAGCTTTACCAGCAACTTCAGCAGCTACCTGAGCAGCAAACGGAGTTGATTTACGTGATCCACGGAAGCCTTGTCCACCAGAGGTAGCCCAAGCCAGTGCATTACCTTGACGATCGGTAATAGTCACAATGGTGTTATTAAAAGAAGCGTGAATGTGTGCAACACCTTCAGAGACGGTACGAGTGACCTTCTTGCGTGTGCGAGTATCTTTAGCCATCTTTTAGCTTCCAGAAATCTTATTTCTTAATAGGTTTGCGCGGACCTTTACGGGTACGTGCGTTAGTTTTGGTGCGTTGTCCACGGACAGGCAAGCTGCGACGATGACGAAGACCGCGGTAGCAGCCTAAATCCATTAAACGTTTAATGTTCATGGAAATTTCGCGACGTAAATCACCTTCGGTCGGAACCTTAGCAACTTCTGCACGAATCGCATCAAGCTGAGCGTCATCTAATTCACGGATCTTTGTAGTCGGCGCGATACCAACAGCAGCCAAGATATTCTTAGCAGTGTGGCGACCTACACCAAAGATGTACGTTAGAGAGATAACAGCATGCTTGTTATCCGGAATGTTTACACCGGCAATACGAGCCATTCAATTTTCTCCAAAAAGGCAGTTAAGACAATCAACCGCCCCACAAAAATCTTGAGGGGCGGATAATAACCTAATTAGCCTACTGAAATCAACAGGTCTTGATCAGATTAACCTTGACGCTGCTTATGACGAGGTTCTGCGCTACAAATTACGCGAATAACCCCATTACGACGGATAACTTTACAGCTACCACAAATTTTCTTTACAGAAGCTTGTACTTTCATGATGAAACCTCAAGTGCGCTTATCCCTTAGGATGAGCAGTCGTTTTTCTCATTAACGTTTGATTATCGTACTGATGCGAGGTGAGATGTGCTTGCAGCTGAGCCATAAAGTCCATCACTACCACCACAACAATAAGCAAAGAGGTACCACCTAAAGAGAATGGAATACCAAATGAGCTTTGTAAAATCATCGGCATTAAGCAAATGATGGTGATATAAATCGCGCCAATAAATGTCAAACGGTTAAGAATATGATCTAAGTAACGAGCAGTTTGCTCACCTGGACGAATACCAGGTACATAAGCCCCGCTGCGTTTCAAGTTTTCCGATACTTCTTTCGGGCTAAATACAAGCGCTGTATAAAAGTAACAGAAAAAGATAATTAACGCACCAAAGAGCACCAAATACAACGGCTGACCAGGCGAAAGCACCAATGCCAAATCTTGCAAACTACGTTTGATAATACCCACATTCGGATCTGCACTACCCACCCATTGACCTAAGCTCGCAGGGAACAAAAGCAATGAACTTGCGAAAATCGCTGGGATCACACCCGCCATATTAATTTTTAATGGCAAATGCGACTGTTGTGCAGTAAATACACGACGTCCTTGTTGTTTTTGAGCATAGTTTACTGGAATACGACGTTGCGCTTTCTCAATAAACACAATTGCAGCTAATACAGCCAGCGACAACACGCCAAAAATTACCAAGCCGATTAGACTGGTTTGACCATTATCTACTGATGATATTGATTGCAGAATTAAATTCGGCAAACCTGCAACAATACCGGCGAAGATGATCATGGAAATACCATTGCCCACTCCACGTTCGGTAATTTGCTCACCTAACCACATCAAGAACATTGTACCTGCAACCAAAGAGGTTACAGCTGGTACGTAGAAAGCCAGACCTGCAGTTAAGGTAATCCCTTGACTGATTAGACCAGCACACATCCCAATTGCCTGCACGAGTGCAAGGAACAATGTACCCTGTCGCGTATATTGATTAATCTTACGCTTGCCTTGTTCGCCTTCTTTCTTTAAAGCTTCCAGCGAAGGAATAACAGTAGACATTAACTGCACGATAATCGATGCAGAAATGTACGGCATAATCCCAAGAGCAAGAATGGACATACGCTCTAATGCACCACCCGAAAACATGTTAAACAAACCAAGGATCGTGCCTTGGTTTGCATTAAAAAGATTTTCAAGTGCAGCATTATTAATGCCTGGTACTGGAATATGTGCTCCTAGTCGAAAAACCAATAATGCACCGATGAGAAACATCATGCGGCGAATAATTTCACGGTATTTCACATGAAATGGCTGGCCTTTCATCATATTGACATGACCTGAAGAACTAGGAGACATAGACACTAGCGATTACTCCTCGACTTTACCGCCAGCAGCTTCAACAGCAGCTTTAGCGCCTTTAGTCACAGCAACACCTTGAACAGTGAATGCACGAGTAATTTCACCAGAAAGTACGATACGAGCACGTAACATATCTTTACGTACAACGTTTGCAGCTTTTAAAGTTTCTAGGCTAACGATGTCGCCTTCCACTTTAGTAAGCTCAGATAAACGTACTTCAGCAGTTTTCAAAGCGATTTGGCTAGTGAAACCGAATTTAGGTAAACGACGATATAACGCAGTTTGACCACCTTCAAAGCCTGGACGAGTACCACCGCTCTTACGTGAATTCTGACCTTTGACACCACGGCCACCAGTCTTACCAACGCCAGAACCGATACCACGGCCTAGACGACGATTTTCACGTTTTGCACCTTCAGCAGGTGCAAGCTCATTTAAACGCAGAGTCATGGCTTATTCCTCTACACTAACCATATAGTAGACTTGGTTGATCATACCACGGTTAGAAGGCGTATCTTGCACTTCTACAGTATGACCAATACGACGCAGACCTAAACCTTGTAGGCTAAGCTTGTGATTTTTCAAGCGATGCGCAGAAGATTTAGTCTGGGTAACTTTAATCGTTTTCATGATTGATTACCCTTGAATTTGTTCTACTGTAAGACCACGTTTCGCAGCAACCTTCTCAGGAGAAGTCATATCACGCAGACCGTTAAAAGTCGCGTTTACTACGTTTGCAGCGTTAGTAGAACCATAACATTTTGTTAATACGTTACGTACGCCTACAGCTTCTAGAACTGCACGCATAGCACCACCAGCGATTACACCAGTACCTTCAGAAGCAGGCTGCATGTAAACACGGCTTGCACCGTGACGCGCGTTAATAGGGTGCTGTACAGTACCGTTAACAAGGTCAACAGTAATCATGTTGCGACGAGCAGCTTCAAGTGCTTTAGAAATAGCAGCTGGAACTTCACGTGCTTTACCACGACCAAAACCTACACGACCATTACCATCACCAACCACAGTCAATGCTGTGAAAGAGAAGATACGACCACCCTTAACAACTTTGGCTACACGATCAACGGCAACCAGCTTTTCAACAAGACCTTCGTTTTGTTCAACTTTAGCCATGATTAGAACTCCAAGCCGTTTTCACGAGCAGCATCAGCCAAGGCTTTGATACGACCATGATATTTGAAACCAGAACGGTCAAATGCAACTTTAGTAACACCAGCTGCTTTAGCGCGTTCTGCGATTAAAGCACCTACTTTAGTAGCTGCTTCAACGTTACCAGTTGTGCCAGCACGTAAAGTAGCATCTAAAGTTGAAGCTTGCGCTAAAACTTTGCCACCATCTGCTGAAATAACTTGAGCGTAGATGTGACGCGGAGTGCGGTTTACACACAAACGAGTCGCACCCAACGCACGGATGTGCAAGCGTGTGCTTTTCGCACGACGCAAACGGGATTGTTTCTTTTCGTTCATAAGAACCTCGCGCCTTATTTCTTCTTAGCTTCTTTACGAAGTACAACTTCGTCAGAATAACGAACACCTTTACCTTTATAAGGCTCTGGTGGACGGTAACCACGGATATCTGCAGCAACCTGACCTAAACGTGCTTTATCAGCAGATTTAAGAACAATTTCAGTTGCTGTAGGAGTTTCAGCAGTTACACCTTCAGGAAGCGTATAGTCGATCGGGTGAGAGAAACCAAGGTTAAGGTTAACAATGTTACCTTTAACAGCAGCTTTATAACCAACACCGATAAGTTGTAACTTACGTTCGAAGCCTTCGCTCACACCTTTTACAAGATTGTTAAGCACAGCGCGAGCAGTACCAGCTTGCATCCAAGCGTCTTTCGACTCAGCTTTTGGAGCAATCGCTAAAATACCGTCTTCCTGTTTAAGCTCGACCAGCGCATGCAGGGTGAAAGACAAAGTACCTTTGCTACCTTTCACTTCGACCTGCCGGCCGTTCTGAGTAACTGTTACACCGTTAGGTACAGTTACTGGGGCTTTAGCCACACGAGACATGAGGAATCACCTATTAAGAAACAAAAGCAATAACTTCACCACCGATACCTGCAGCACGTGCAGCGCGATCAGTCATGATGCCTTTGCTTGTAGAAACAATTGCAATACCTAAACCTTGCTTAACGCTCGGAAGTGCATCTTTACCGCGATACTGACGTAGACCTGGACGGCTTACGCGTTTCACAGTTTCGATAACTGGTTTGCCTTCGAAATACTTTAAAGTCAAAGTAAGAGTTGCTTTGCCTTCAGCATCCGCAACTTCTACGTTTGAAATGTAACCTTCTTGTTGAAGAACGTTTGCAATAGCAACCTTCAACTTAGAGTTAGGCATAGAAACTGTTTGTTTCTTTGCCATTTGCGCGTTACGAACACGAGTTAACATGTCGGCAACGGTATCTTGCATACTCATCTATAGCGCTCCTTACCAGCTTGCCTTAACAACGCCCGGTACATCACCTTGCATTACTGTATCGCGTAATTTGTTACGGCTTAAACCGAACTTACGGAAGTAACCATGAGGACGACCAGTTAAACCACAACGGTTACGTAAACGTACTGGAGACGCATTACGTGGTAATGCTTGGAATTTCATCATCGCTTCGAAACGCTCTTCGTCGCTAGCATTTACGTTTGCAATAACAGCTTTTAATTCAGCACGTTTTGCAGCGTATTTAGCAACAGTAGCTTCGCGTTTCAATTCGCGATTAATCATACTTTTCTTAGCCATATCGACCTCTTATTTGAACGGGAAGCCGAATGCACGCATAAGCGCACGGCCTTCGTCATCGGTGCGAGCAGTCGTAGTGATGGTAATATCCATACCACGAATACGATCAATCTTATCAAAATCGATTTCAGGGAACATGATTTGTTCCTTAAGACCCATTGAGTAGTTGCCACGACCGTCAAATGATTTCGCAGAGAAACCACGGAAGTCACGGATACGAGGGATCGCAATCGAGATTAGACGGTCTAAGAATTCGTACATACGTTCGCCGCGTAAAGTAACTTTACAACCAATCGGCCAACCATCACGGATTTTGAAACCAGCGATTGATTTGCGAGCTAACGTAAGAACTGGTTTTTGACCAGCGATAGCTTGCATATCAGCAAGAGCACCATCAAGGAGTTTTTTGTCAGCAGCAGCTGCGCCAACACCCATGTTGATCGTGATTTTAGTAATGCGAGGAATATCCATCACATTTTTAACGGCTAAAGTCTCTTGTAATTGAGCCTTAAGTTCGTCGTTGTAACGCGTTTTAAGTCTGGCCATTGCCTTTTCAACCTATTACTTCGCTACCGCCACTGATTCACCATTTGACTTGTAAACGCGAGTTTTCACGCCTTCAGTCACTTGGTAACCAACACGGTCAGCCTTTTGGGTTGTAGCATTAAAAATTGCCACGTTAGAGATATGAAGCGAAGCTTCTTGTGTAACTACAGCGCCTTCAGCACCTGTTGCACGGTTCGGCTTTTGATGCTTCTTAACCAAGTTAAGGCCTTCAACCATAACACGGTCATTTGAAACAGACAGAACAGTACCCTGTTTGCCTTTTTCTTTACCTGCGATCACAATAACTTGATCGCCTTTTTTAATCTTAGCCATGATTGCCTCTTATAGAACTTCAGGAGCCAGTGAAATAATTTTCATGAACTGTTCAGTACGAAGTTCACGAGTCACTGGTCCGAAAATACGAGTTGCAATCGGCGCCTTGTTGTTGTTCAAAATAACAGCAGCGTTATCGTCGAAACGAATCACTGAACCGTCTGGACGACGGATACCGAATTTTGTACGAACTACAACAGCATTCATCACGTCACCTTTTTTAACACGTGCGCGTGGAATAGCTTCTTTTACAGTAACTTTAATAATGTCGCCAACAGAAGCATAACGACGGTGTGAACCACCAAGTACTTTAATACATTGTACGCGGCGAGCACCACTATTGTCTGCTACGTCTAGCATACTTTCGGTTTGAATCATTGCCCTACTCCAAAACCGAGCATCACCGGTCACAATTTCGAAAGGCTCAAAGAGTACTCGAAATTAACCGATGATGCAACAGATACGTCTAATTACTCAGCAGCAGCTTCAACAACTTCAACTAGAGTCCAAGACTTAGTTTTAGAAATTGGGCGGCTTTCTTTGATAGTCACAACGTCGCCAGTTTTAGCTGTGTTGTTCTCATCGTGAGCATGTAATTTAGTTGAACGGCGGATTGATTTGCCATACAACGGGTGTTGAACGCGGCGTTCGATAAGTACAACAATAGACTTGTCCATTTTGTCGCTTACTACTTTGCCGGTTAACGTGCGAACTGTTTGTTCACTCATTGTCCGTTCCCCTGTTTTTCGGTAAGGAGTGTCTTAATACGAGCAATTGTCTTACGAGTAAGTGCAACTTCGTGCGATTTACCCAATTGACCAGTTGCTTTTGCCATACGAAGACGGAATTGGTTAAGCTGTTGCTCATCAAGCAAAGCTGTCAACTCTTCTACCGACTTTTCACGTAGATCTTTAGTTTTCATTACATTACCGTCCGAGTCACGATAGTGGTTTTAAACGGAAGTTTAGCAGCTGCAAGCGTAAACGCTTCGCGAGCCAATTCTTCGTTAACACCATCAATTTCGTACAAGACTTTACCTGGTTTGATTTGACAAACCCAGTATTCCACAGAACCTTTACCTTTACCCATACGCACTTCAAGAGGCTTAGAAGTAATTGGCTTGTCTGGGAAAACACGGATAAAGATCTTACCACCACGTTTAATACGACGGCTGATTGTACGACGCGCTGCTTCAATTTGACGAGCAGTCATTTGACCACGCTCAACAGATTTAAGTGCGATTGTACCAAAAGATACCGAGCTACCGCGGTGAGCTAGACCAGTGTTACGGCCTTTCTGCACTTTACGGAATTTAGTACGTTTAGGTTGTAACATGGATTATTCTCCTTTTTCAGCAGAACGATCATTGCGACGACCACGACGCTCTTGACCTTCACCACGACCACGACCGCGTTTAGCTGGACGTTCTTCAGCTGGAGCTGGGTTCATGACTTGTTTCATGCCACCCAAGATCTCACCACGGAAGATCCAAACTTTAACACCAATCGTACCGTAAGTCGTTTCAGCACGCATAGTTGAATAATCGATGTCTGCACGAAGTGTATGCAAAGGTACGCGACCTTCACGATACCACTCAGTACGAGCAATCTCAGCACCACCTAAACGGCCTGATACTTCAACTTTGATACCTTTAGCACCAGCACGCATTGTGTTTTGAACCGCACGCTTCATAGCACGACGGAACATTACACGTTTTTCTAATTGAGAAGCGATAGCTTCAGCAACTAAACGAGCGTCTAAGTCTGGGCGATCGATTTCATTGATGCTAACTTGCGCTGGAATACCCATAATTTGAGTAAGTTCACGCTGTAGTTTCTCAATGTCTTCGCCTTTTTTACCGATAACGATACCAGGACGTGCAGTGCTAATAGTTACTTTAGCAGCGCCCGTAGGACGTTCGATAAGAATATTGCTGATCATTGCATTCTTAAGTTTTTTAGTTAAAAACTCACGAACTTGAAGATCTTTAAGCAAGTATTCAGCGTATTGTTTCGGACTCGCATACCAGTTGGCGTTATGACGTTTTACAACACCAAGGCGGATACCGATTGGATGAACCTTCTGACCCATATCAAACCCCTACCTTAACGGTAATGTGACAAGTACGCTTAGTAATACGATCTGCACGGCCTTTAGCACGTGGCATAATACGTTTAAGGCTAGTGCCTTCATCAACGTAAATCGTAGTAACCTTAAGGTCGTCTACATCTAAACTGTTATTGTGTTCAGCGTTTGCAATTGCAGATTCCAATGCTTTTTTAACCAAAACTGCAGCTTTTTTGTTGCTGAAGTTGAGAATATTAAGCGCGTGAGCAACAGATTTGCCACGGATTAGGTCTGCAACCAAACGAGTTTTTTGTGCCGAGATAGCGGCACCGCGTAATTTAGCAGTAACTTCCATCATAGCACCTTAACGTTTAGATTTCTTGTCAACACCGTGACCACGATAGGTACGAGTTGGCGCGAATTCACCAAGTTTGTGACCAACCATATGTTCAGATACGATCACTGGAACATGGTTACGGCCATTATGTACAGAAATTGTTAAACCAACAAAATCTGGGAGGATCATCGAACGACGCGACCAAGTTTTGATCGGCTTACGGTTATTAGCCGCGATAGCCGCTTCAACCTTAGCGAACAAGTGCGCATCGACGAATGGGCCTTTTTTCAGAGAACGAGGCATTGTCAGATTCCTTTACTTGTTACTTAACGCGACGGTCGCGAATAATCATCTTAGTCGTACGCTTATTGGTACGTGTCTTGTACCCTTTAGCTTTTTGACCCCATGGGCTTACAGGTTGAATACCTTTGCTACGACCTTCACCACCACCGTGCGGGTGATCTACTGGGTTCATCGCCATACCACGAACGGTAGGACGAACGCCACGCCAGCGTGCTGCACCTGCTTTACCAAGTGAACGAAGGTTGCTTTCTTGGTTAGAAACTTCACCAAGAACTGCACGGCACTCAACGTGAATTTTACGCATTTCACCAGAACGTAAACGAACGATAGCGTAAGAACCGTCACGACCCAACAACTGAACTGAAGTACCAGCAGAACGAGCTAATTGCGCGCCTTTACCGATTTTAAGTTCGATGTTGTGAAGAGTAGAACCGATAGGCATGTTGCGAAGCGGTAAACAGTTACCTGGACGAATTGGAGCATCGTTACCAGATTGAACTTTATCGCCAGCGCGAAGGCCTTTAGGCGCGATGATGTAGCGACGCTCACCATCAGCATACAATACTAGTGCAATGTGTGCTGTACGGTTAGGATCGTATTCAATACGCTCTACAGTTGCAGGAATACCATCTTTGTTACGCTTAAAGTCAACTAGACGGTAGTGCTGCTTGTGACCGCCACCAACGTGACGAGTCGTGATGTGACCGTTGTTATTACGACCACCAGTACGTTTTTTAGCTTCAACCAACGGAGCATAAGGCGCACCTTTGTGAAGATGGTCGTGAACGACTTTCTCTACAAAGCGACGTCCAGGAGACGTTGGCTTACATTTTTGAATTGGCATAATTCTCGTCCTTATTCCGCTGCGCTTTCAGCGGTATCGCCCAAGTCAGCCATTTCAACATCTTGGCCAGCTTTCAGGGTGACGTATGCTTTTTTAACATCAGAACGACGTCCTAATGTTTTACCAAAGCGTTTAGTCTTACCTTTAGTGATCGTTGTGTTAACTTTAACAACTTGAACACCAAACAATTGCTCAACAGCTTTTTTGATTTCAAGTTTGTTTGCATCAAGTGCAACTTTGAAAACTTGAACACCAGCAGTTTCGCCTAAAACTTGTGCTTTTTCTGAGAATACAGGTCCTTGTAGGACTTGATAGATACGTTCGTTGTTCATCCGAGTTCTACCTCAATTTTCTTAGCAGCAGCTACAGACATAACAACTTTATCGAACGCAATCAAGCTAACAGGATCGATAGCAGCAGCATCAACCACATCAACGTGTGGAATGTTGCGCGCTGCAAGATATAGATTCTCATCTACAGATTCTGTAACGATCAATGCACGAGTAGCATTCAAGTCGTTAAGTTTTGCAAGCAACTCTTTAGTTTTTGGAGCAGCAACAGCAAACTCTTCAACCAATACAAGACGATCTTGGCGAACAAGTTCAGCTAAGATACATTGCATTGCACCGCGATACATTTTGCGGTTAACTTTTTGAGACCAATCTTGTGGGCGAGCAGCAAAAGTTTTACCACCACCTACCCAGATTGGGCTACGAATAGAACCAGCACGAGCGCGACCAGTACCTTTTTGACGGAATGGCTTTTTGCCACCGCCAGAAACGTCTGCACGTGATTTCTGAGCTTTTGAACCTTGACGGCCACCAGCTAAATAAGCTGTAACAACCTGGTGTACAAGAGCTTCATTGAATTCACGACCGAACGCAACTTCTGATAATTCAACAGCAGAGCCGGAAACAGTATTTAAATTCACGTTATTTCCCCTCAGGCCTTGATCGTAGGACGAACAGTTACGTCACCACCAGTAGCGCCAGGAATCGCACCTTTCACTACTAAAACTGAACGTTCTGCGTCGATAGATACAATTTCTAGACCCTGTACAGTTACGCGCTCAGCACCCAAATGGCCAGCCATTTTTTTGCCTTTGAACACGCGACCAGGAGTCTGGTTTTGACCTGTAGAACCCAGAACACGGTGAGAAAGTGAGTTACCGTGAGTCGCATCTTGCGTACGGAAGTTCCAACGCTTAACACCACCTTGGAAACCTTTACCTTTCGACTGACCAGTTACGTCAACAACTTGACCAACTGTGAACATGTCTACACCGATAGTTCCACCAACTTCACGACCTTCAAGATCAGCTTCTGTTGCACGGAATTCTTGAACTAGACGACCAGCAGCAACACCCGCTTTCGCGAAGTGACCTTTCTGAGCATTAGTTACGCGAGATTCGCGACGTTCACCAGTAGTGATTTGAATCGCTTGATAACCATCAGTTTCAAGCGTTTTGATTTGAGTGATGCGGTTAGGATCAACCTCAATCACTGTAACAGGCACAGAAACACCAGCATCTGTAAAGATACGTGTCATACCGCACTTGCGACCGACTAAACCAATAGCCATGTGCATAAACCTCTAAAAAAGCGGCCTAATTAACTTAGAGCGTTAATTAACCCGAAAGCCTTAACCCAATGCGATCTGAACATCAACACCAGCTGCAAGATCCAACTTCATCAATGCATCTACAGTTTTGTCTGTAGGTTGAACGATGTCGATCAAACGTTTATAAGTGCGGATCTCGTATTGGTCACGCGCATCTTTGTTAACGTGTGGTGATGTTAAAACGTTAAAACGTTCAATGCGTGTAGGCATTGGAATTGGACCACAAACTTGTGCGCCAGTACGCTTTGCTGTTTCTACGATTTCTTGAGCTGATTGATCAATTAAACGGTGATCAAAAGACTTCAAACGGATACGAATTCTCTGGTTAGACATACCAGTAAACTCCAAGCCAAATATATAAAGAATCACTCCTGACGCATCTCACCCAACTAAAAGGTAAGTGTCAAGAGCAGTGAAATATCACTAAGGTCATGATCGATGCCACGACTGTCACGATGTTAACTACTTTATTCGCAGTTAACCCCCTTTCATTAAAGGGTCGCTCATTATAGCCATTGTTTAATGCATAAGCAAATCCATTTTTGATTTTTTACAATATATTCAATTTGTTTGGATTATCAGTAGCTTAAAAAAGCATCAATAGACTGTTTGCCGCAACACATAATCAATTGCACTATTAAGAATTTGATTTCCCTCAATAAAATTTAATTTTGGCGATTTTTTCAATTCGGTTTCAGTTGCCACGTATTCCCCCGAAAACTTATTCAGCTCGTCATCATTTTCTAAAAAGAGTGCCAAGGTTTCTGGCACGATCTCTGGGTGAAATTGAAAACCCAATACATTCTTTCCAATTTGGTACATTTGATTGCGACAGACGGTATTTTCAGCCAAATGTACAGCACCTTTTGGAATTTCAAAAGTCTCGCTATGCCATTGCATCACATTAAACTGTTCAGGCAACTCAAAGCATTCTGTTGGGACGTGCTGGATTTTGCGTACTGTCGCCCAACCCAACTCCTGTTGTTCATTGCGACTGACCGCGGCACCGAGCGCATTGGCAATCAATTGCCCACCCAAGCATAAACCAATCGCGGGTTTTCCTGCGGCCAAGTAACGTCTTAACCAACGCTTCTCGATCTTTAACCATGGAAAATTCACTTCATCATTCACACTCATGGTACCGCCCATAATGATGAGTAAGTCAACATCCTCAATACTCGGTAAGGCCTCTATCTCTAAGGCTTGATCTAAAGGTAAAGCAAAAAACTCTGTTGCACTGATCACTGCACCTTGTTGTTTTAAATATGTATAGCAACTGCCGAACCCTTCACCAGCAATATGCTGAAAATAATGTACTTTTAAATGCGACGTCATGCGCTTATGCCTTCTTTTTTACTATCCTTATCGATGATTTAGCAAAATTGAAGCCAACTTTTTATTTTGTTTACCTTTATTCACATTTATTCAATTTTCTCGCCTATTTAGAAACTTTCTCTTAAGCTAAAAACAATTTATCGCTTTATGATGAGTCGATTCGTGAAAAAAAACCCGCAAACAGCCCTAGTTCATGCACCAAGACAAGCGCCTCAGTACATTTCAACAGTCCAACCTCCCCTGTATCGTGCATCGACGATTATTTTTGAAGATACCGATGCACTATTTAATCGCCATTGGACCGATGACTATGACTATAGTTATGGCACCCATGGCACCCCTAGCACCTTTACATTGGGCGATAACATTGCACAAATTGAGGGTGGAAAGTACTGCCTACTCGCACCAAGTGGATTGTCTGCAATTAATTTGGTGAATTCATGCTTTCTAAGCCACGGTGATGAAGTTTGGGTGGCAGATAATATTTACGGACCAAACATGGAGCATCTTCGTAATCTAGAAAAACGCTATGGCATTGATGTTTGTGTTTATAACCCTATTGATGTGTCCTCTTTCCAACCGACAGAAAAAGCAAAACTGATTTGGCTAGAAGCCGCAGGCTCGGTCACACTGGAGTTTCCAGATTTGGTCGGACTGGTGAAAAAGGCACAAGCGCATCATGTGCTCACTGCTTTAGACAACACGTGGGGCGCAGGCCTTGCCTTTAATGCTTTTGATTTTAGTGATGAGCACTTAAGTGTAGATGTGACAGTACATGCTTTAACCAAGTACCCAAGTGGCGGCGGAGACATTTTAATGGGCTCAGTCGTGACACGCGAACGAGCTTTACATCATCAACTCTTTCGCACGCATGCCATTCAAGGCATTAGTGTTTCTGGGGATGATGTTGCTCAAGTCCAACGCAGTCTAGCGTCAATGCGCGTTCGGTATGCAGCTCAGTCTGAAAGTGCGCTGCAACTCTTGGCATGGCTAAAGGAACAACCGGAATTTGTGCAGGTCTTACACCCTGCCGAGCCTAGTGCTGCGGGTCATTCATATTGGAAAGACATTTGTGTCGATCAACACAGTGCAGGTTTGGTCAGTGTCATTTTCAAGCCTGAATTTGATCTGCAGGATATTCGTCAGTTTTGTGATGCCCTGTCGCTCTTCAAACTCGGCTTTAGTTGGGGCGGTCCTGTCAGTTTGGTGATGCTGTATGACCTCAAAGACATGCGTGCACTTGAGCATACACATTTACAACAAGGTTTATTGGTTCGCTTTTGTATAGGACTAGAACATCCTGCCGATTTAATTCAAGATATAGAAAACGCACTAAAACAACTGAATAACCATCACAAAAAAATCGAATAGGAAGAAGTATGAGCACCCCGATCACCATTGCTAAGAAAACCACGAATACCCAACAAGATGTTGTTCTACACTCAAAGTTTGCCAACCGTCATGGCTTAATTGCAGGGGCAACAGGGACAGGTAAAACCGTAACCCTAAAGGTGTTGGCTGAAAGTTTTTCCAGACTCGGGGTGCCCGTATTTTTAGCCGATGCCAAAGGTGATGTTTCCAGCTTAGCGCAGGCAGGTACATCCAATCCCAAATTTGATGAACGCATTAAAAGTTTAGGCATCGACAGCATTCCCTTTGCTGCATCCCCCGTGGTGTTTTGGGATTTATTTGCTGAACAAGGTCATCCTATTCGTACCACGATTACCGAAATTGGCCCGCTGTTGCTGGCACGTATGCTGAATTTGAATGATACCCAAGAAGGGGTACTTTCTGCGGTATTTCGTATTGCAGATGATCAAGGCATGTTACTGATCGACTTTAAAGACTTAAAAGCCATGATTGGTTATGTCAGTGAACATGCCGCAGAGTTTAAAGCCGAATATGGCAACCTATCTCCTGCAAGCCTTGGCGCGATTCAACGGAATTTATTGGCACTGGCCGATCAAGGCGGTGATCAATTCTTCGGGGAGCCCAGCTTAAATATTCTCGACTTTATTCAGACCGACAGTAATGGTCATGGCTATATCAATATTCTAGCCGCAGACAAGCTCATGAATACCCCAAAGCTCTATGCCACTTTTCTACTCTGGATGCTCTCTGAACTGTTTGAACAGCTACCTGAGGTTGGCGATATGGACAAACCTAAGCTGGTGTTCTTTTTTGATGAAGCGCATTTGCTGTTTGATAATGCCAGCGCAGCACTGCAAGAAAAAATTGAACAAGTGGTGCGCCTAATCCGCTCCAAGGGGGTGGGTATTTACTTTGTCACGCAAAACCCACTGGATTTGCCTGAAAGCGTGTTAGGGCAGCTCGGAAATCGTGTACAACATGCCTTACGTGCCTTTACTCCGAAAGATCAAAAAGCGGTTAAAACAGCTGCAGACACCTTCCGTGCCAACCCTGAATTTAAGGTTGAACAAGCCATCACCGAGCTAGCTGTGGGTGAAGCTCTGATTAGTTGCCTAGATGAACAAGGCACGCCGCAAGTCGTAGAGCGCGCATGGGTGATGCCACCCTACTCGTCTTTCAGTCCCATTAGCTCAGAACAACGTCAAGCCTTGATTTCACAAAGTATCGTGGCAGGCATTTATGAAAAACGCCTAGACCGCGAAAGTGCTTTTGAACTTCTACAAAATAAAGTGGTTGAACGCCAACAACAAGCGGTACAGATAGAGCAAGAGAAACAACAAGCCAAAGAACAAGAGCTGCTCGCAAAACAGCAGGCCAAAGAAGCTAAAACACTGGCTAAGCAACAAGCACGTGAGCAAGAGAGGATTGCGAAAGAACAGCAGAAAGGAGCTGAACGTGAAGCGAAACAGCGTGAGAAGCTAATTCAAGACACGGTCGGAACCTTTGCTAAAAGTGCAGCACGTAGCCTTGGGGGCAGTACGGGACAAAAAATCGTCCGTGGTTTACTCGGCTCATTGTTTGGTCGTAAGTGATCTACTTTTTAAATCTAAAAATCAAAATTTATGGGATATTCATATATCCCATATAAAATTTAAGCTTTTCTTTAAAAGATGTATTTACATTACATCCTTAAAGGTATATTTTAAATACATCTTATAAATGATAGCCAAGAGAGATCAACAATGACTCCGCAGCAAATTGACCTTGTAAAAGCAACTGTTCCTGTTCTTCGTGAAAATGGTGTCGCACTCACGGGTTATTTTTATAACCGTATGTTAGGCAATAATCCTAATTTAAAAGAAACCTTTAATATGGGGCATCAACGCAGTGGCGCTCAAGCACAAGCTTTGGCGGGCGCTGTATTGGCCTATGCAGAAAACATTGAAGATCCTTCAGTATTGCTTCCTGTGGTTGAGCTGATTGCCCACAAACATGTCAGCTTGAATATTCAAGCACCTGACTACAACATTGTTGGGGAAAACCTCCTCCATTCGATTAGTGAAGTTTTAAGTATTTCAATGGAAGACCCATTGATTGATGCTTGGGCTGCGGCGTATGGTCAATTGGCTGATTTATTCATTAGCACTGAAAAAGCGATTTATGAGCAACATCAACAAACCAAAGGGAGCTGGTTAGGCTGGCGCAACTTTAAAATTGCGAAAAAAGTGGTTGAAAGCGATGAAATCACTTCTTTCTATCTTGCCCCTGTGGACGGTGGTGATTTACCAAAATATGAAGCAGGTCAGTACATTTCAGTACGTGTATTTGTTGAGGAACTTGGTCTAAAACAACCTCGCCAATACACCCTTTCAACTAGCCCTCAAGCTGACTATTTACGTATCTCGGTCAAACGCGAAGATGAAAAAGGTGATTTGGCAGGCGGCTGGGTGTCAAATACTCTGCATGGTTTAGCCGAAGGTGCTGAAATTGAAGTGTCTGCACCAACAGGTAACTTCTACCTGATTGACCCAAATAAACGCAATGTCTTTATTAGTGGTGGTGTAGGCCTCACGCCAATGGTGGCGATGCTGAATCAATTGGTGACTTTGGATATGCCAGAGCCTGTGACTTTTGTGCACGCCTGCCGTAGCAAACAAGTGCATGCCATGAAACAACATATTCATGACTTAAAAGCCAAATATCCACGTTTAAGTACCTTTACTGCATATGAGTTCCCACATCAAAGCGATGTTTTGGGTCAAGATTATGATGCGAAGGGTCGCCTTGATTTGAGTACCATTGATAGCGCGATTTTACCTGTTCAAGCAGACTACTACTTATGCGGCCCAATGCCATTTATGGCTGAACAACAAAAAGCCCTAATTGCCCGTGGTGTTCCTGCCGAAAATATTCACAGTGAAGCTTTTGGCACAGGTGGTGTTCATCACTAATCCATGCCATCGGCATAAAATAGAGAGGGTTAGTCAGGTTATGCTAGACTAGCCCTTTGTTTTTTTGCTTATCAACGATCAGTACCCTCATGCAGCTCAATAAATTTACCGATTATGCTTTGCGAATTCTGATGTATGTTTCACAGCCGAAAGCGCTGCCGCATACCATTGCAGAACTAGCACAAGCACTCCAAGTGTCTGAAAACCACTTGATGAAAATCGTACACTTTATGGCGAAACAGCAGTGGATTATTACTGCACGCGGTCGTGGCGGTGGGATTCGGCTCAATCCAGAAAGCCTCCATTTAAGACTGGGCGAGATTGTACGGATCTTGCAAGCGGATCAGAACATTGTGGAATGTAACACCCCGCCTTGCGTACTCCGTTCGAATTGCGGACTCAAAGGGATCTTAGATCAAGCGTTGGATCAGTTCTATCACAGCTTAGACCAATATACCTTAGCAGATGTACTGGGCACTGAAGCTCAAAATAAGTTCACAACCCACTCGCCGATTAACCTGATCAATCTTGCCGATTAAGGTCTTTTATAGACAAGATTACGGACTTTACGCTGCAAAGGTCGATTGCCTGCTCGACTTCCATTATAATGGCTGATTGTAGATCATAAATTGAAGTTGAGTTATGCACCACAGCCGAGGAAAATCCAAAAACAGTAAAATTGCTGCTGCCCCAAAGCAAAAAATTAGCTATGAAAAAAAGGTAGATTCTGCAGTTACTGAATATGCTGTGCGCGCTCTCAACTGGCTGCGTAAAGCAGAGTTTTTAATGAGTGCCCCGAAGCTCAATCTGTGTGTAGAAGATACAGGCTATGAAATTGCCTTTGCGGGTCGTTCAAATGCAGGTAAGTCTAGTGCGATCAACGCCTTAACCAACCAAAAGCAATTGGCTCGTGCCTCGAAAAGACCGGGGCGTACGCAGATGATTAACTTTTTCAGTCTGGGTAATCCTGACCAACGTCTCGTCGACTTACCTGGTTATGGTTATGCAGCCGTGCCTGAAGCAATGAAAATCGTGTGGCAAAAAGAGTTAGAGAACTACCTGATTCAGCGTAAAAGCTTACAAGGCTTAGTCTTGTTGATGGATATTCGTCATCCACTACAGCACTTTGACGTGATGATGTTGGAATGGGCTTATTCACGTAAATTGTTTGTGCATGTACTGCTAACCAAGTCCGATAAACTCAACCGTGGCCCTGCCTCTAAAGCATTGCAAGAAGTTAAAGCCCAATTGAAAAAGATGAAACTGGATTTCTCAATTCAATTGTTCTCTTCCCTCAATAAACAAGGCCTAGAAGAACTGGCAAGTGTAATGGGCGGACGACTGAATTTTACTTTAGACCAAGCCCAACACTTTGACTTAAGCAGCATTCCAGATGCAACAGCCGATGAGCTGGATGCAGACGAGTTCGATGAAGATCCTGAAGCCGTTATGGATCTTGATGCTGAAGACGATGTGGAAACCAAACCACAGCCTGAGGCTTAAGTTTTAAACGCCAACCTAAAAAAGCATCATCTATTGCTGTATCTGTGTCCCCTATTGCTAATCGCAATCGGGGACTTTTTTTATACTGACTTTATTCAGCTCGTGAAAAAATTCAACACATATAAAAATAGGTCAGCATATGAAATTATGGTCTCGATTGAAAAAAAACAAAATTCGTTCCTCTATTGCCTACACAATTAAGCCCCGCAAAGTTAAATTTGAGTGGCAAGATAGTCCTATTGATTGGATTCCCAACCAACCGTTTGCCAGCTATTTCATCAATGAAATTAATATGATCCTGCCCGCAGGTGAGTTCTGGTTCTGCCGCCTCTACAACAAAGTCTTACCGCAAATTAGCGATGAAAAGCTGAAGCAAGATGTACAAGCCTTTATCCGCCAAGAAGCCATGCATGCGCAGGCACACAACTCAGCCAATAAAGAGTATCTCAGCCAAAGAAATATTGATGTCTCCCGTAATCTAGCGTTGATGGATTTCTTATTTGGAAAATTACTGGCCGATAAACCGCTTGATCTCACTGTACCTAAAGCACTTGAGCACCAGTGGGATCTGTTTCGACTCGGTATTATTGCAACAGTGGAACACATGACCTGCGTGCTTGGCAAATATGCACTGTATAACACTGAATGGGAGAAAATGGGCGCTGACCCTGCGATGCTAGACTTAATCAAATGGCACGGCGCAGAAGAAATTGAACACCGTACCGTCGCATTTGATTAGTACCGACATTTAGGTGGAGGCTATATTGCGCGCTATTATTTGAGTCTGGTGGTGATTGCTGCCGTGCTGGGTTTATGGGTCGATGGTGCAGCCCATATTATGAAACAAGATGACCGCTTTAAGTCGATTCAACCCAGTCTTTTTAAACCTTGGATTTGGCGTGAGTGGCTGTCTATTTCTAAACAGAATCATCAAGTTCTGCCAAGTCCACTCTGGTTAATCTCACAGCAATTTGGCTATTTGGTGCCGTGGTATGACCCTGTACACGAAGCCAAAACAGAAGATGCGATTGCCTATTTAGACCAATCCCCAGCGGCTAAACGTGCAATGCTCAAAGTCTCTTAAGTCCCAAAATAAAAAAAGCAGCTTAATCAGCTGCTTTTTTTATTTTAGAGCAAGACTTAAGAAGGATTCGATAAATTGGGCAAAGGCGCATCCAGATCCTTGGTATATCGATCCACCACCACACTAATCATCATGTCGCCTTGTACATTTACCACAGTACGCACGGTATCCAGTAAGCGATCCATCGGCAATAAAATCGCAATCGCTTCAGCAGGAAGCCCAACAGACTGCAAGACCATAATCATGGTGACCATGCCTGCACTTGGAATCCCTGGAGCACCTAAAGAAGCAATCATCGCCGTCAGACACACCACCAACTGTTGACTCAAAGTCAAATCTAGCCCCATCAAGTTGGCAATAAACAAAGCTGCCGCCGCCTCATACAGCGCAGTACCATCCATATTGAGCTGCGTCCCCAACGGAATCACAAAGCCCGCCGTTTGCGGACGCACACCGAGATTTTCTTGCGCACACTTGAGTGATAAAGGCATAGTCGCCGAGCTTGAACTGGTGGCAAAAGCAGTAATTAACGCCACACGCGTGCCTTTAAAAAAGGTCATCGGGTTCATCTTGCCAAAAATCCATAGCAATAGCGGCAAAACCACCAGACCATGAAAAATGGTGGTGCCTGTTACCACGGCAGCAAACTCAGCCAAACGGCTCAATACCGAAATGTCTTCAGTGGCAATCAACTTAGCAAGTAAGGCAAAAATTCCTAGCGGGGCTAGCTTCATCACCCAACCAATCATCAACATCATGATGTCAAAGAACTGTTGACTCAGCTTACGCACGGTACGGAATTTTTCGCCGCCTTTAACGAGTGCCACACCTATGAATAATGCAAAAACCACCACCGCTAAAACATTGCCTTCAGCAAAAGCTTTGAACGGGTTAATCAACGTATTTTGAATAAAGTTGGTAAAGAAAGAAGATGGGGTGAGCGTATCTGGCGTTTGATGAGCGGCCATGGCGTCTTGGAACATGGCGATATCGACACCTTTGCCGACTTCAAATAAATGCGCGCAACTTAAACCCAATATCAGGGCCAAAGTCGTGGTAGTGACACAGCATGCCAGCGTAATTTTCCAAACACGGGAGAGCTGGCCGCCCGCTTGTAAGTTAGATACTCCCACCACAATTGAGCTAAAAATAAGGGGAATCAAGAGCATTTTTAATAAACCAATAAAAATACTGCTGACCACCCCGATTCCATACAAACTCATCTCTAAAAAAGCGGTACCCGGGAAAAGATTTAGAATAAATCCGAAGATGACCCCGAAGATCGCGGCAATTAGAATTTGCGTGTTTAAGCTCATAGCTTCATGCTTTTCAAAGATTTCTTTGGGAAACTATGCCATGTGAACGGACTAGAATCGAGCATTTTTTTGTCACAAGTACTGCACATTTCCCCATATAACTCTCCCAAAAAGATGAGACCATTACAATTGAAGCTCAGCTCTGACCACCTTTCAGTCATAAAGTCGGTCATAAAAAAAGCTGAGTCATATCACTCAGCTTTTTCTGTACTCAGACTTTATTGGGCTTCGATTTCACGGAGCCGAATCAAACCTTCTTGCGTAGTACTACACACCAACTCACCGTTTTGCCACATTCGTCCAAAGTTTAAACCACGTGAACTGGCACTGACTGTGGCATCCATGTCATACAGCATCCAGTCATCCACGCGAAACGGCTTATGGAAATACATAGCATGGTCGATACTCGCACACTGCAAACTTGGCGAAAGATAACTTAAACCATGCGGGCGCAGTGCCGTGGTCATTAAAGTGAAATCTGAATAGAATGCCGCAATCGCCTGATGCAATGAAATCTCATCTACTTCTGCTGCAATGCGGTCATGGGTGCGAATATAGTGCGCATACACAGGTGCTTCAGGCTGCGGTTGATACGGGTTTTGTGGATTGATAGGACGAATTTCCACATGACGATCCCGCATGAAACTTGCACGCACATTTTCAGGCACAAATTCCACCATCATTTTTTTCAGTTCAGCCTCAGACTTTAAAGACTCTGGTGCTGGATACTCAGGCTCACCGATTTGATAATTCAGGCCGTCTTCATTGTCAGCAAAAGACACCATGCACATAAAGATGGTTTTACCATGCTGAATAGCGCGCACTTGGCGGCTGACAAAACTACGACCATCACGAATTCGATCAACTTCATAGATAATCGGTGCGTTCACATCGCCACCAAATAAAAAGTATGCATGTAAAGAATGAGCTGGACGATCCGTCGTATATGACGCTGCACGTAGGGCCTGACCTAAGACTTGTCCGCCAAAAACACGCTTCCCAACCAAATTACGGCTTTGTCCACGAAAGATATTTTCCTCAATTTTTTCGAGGCTCAGTAATTCAACCAACTCTTGGGTTAAGGCATTCATAAGCAACCTACTTAATGGTGAGAGACCAGATTTTTCTGTAAAGTGATGAGGTATGATATCGATATTAAAATCTATTTTGCCATAAATTCAGACTAAAACCCTATAGATTGCTTGACTGAGTTGTCATAAGTTTTTTTCGTTATTTCCGACTAAAAATACGATTTTTAACGATAAAATTCACCATATAAAACAAATTTGTCAGGAAATGACATACGGTTTATGTTTACAATTACGCAAAATAAATACCCCTTCAGACAAACTGCGGGATTGGTCATTTAAGCAGGAGTGTATATGTCCAAAAGTGGCTTTGGTCAAATGTATAGAAAGCTTTCAAGTAAGCTTCTTGACCTCATAGTAACCCCACATGTATTGGGTGAGGTTCCAACAGAACCGACAGCAACAGATGCTGACCCAGCAGCTTCAGGCCATCCCAAAAAAATTGTCTGTTATGTGCTTCAAAATCACTCACGCAGTAATGCGCTGTTGGTGGATGGTGAAACACGTCGTTTAAAGCTTGCTCCTGCACTCGATCCTTTGGTCGTGGGGACGCATCAAGAAAAAGCATCGATCGTGTTTTTACAGCATAACGATGAAAATAATTTACTTAACCCTTCACCACACACCTTTCCACCGCGCCTGTTACGTCTAGTTGAAGCTTTAGAACAACAACCCGATTTAGACGTAGAGCTGGTACCTGTGACGGTACTGTGGGGACGTTCACCAGACAAAGAAGACTCTTGGTTTAAATTGTTATTTACCGACACTTGGGCAACGCCAAGTACGGTGAAGCAGCTGATGAATATTGGTTTACATGGTCGTCAATCATTTTTAGAGTTTCATGAAAGTCAGTCTTTACGTGCTTTGGTTGACTTTGCAAAAACCACCTATCCGAATTTATCGCCTGCGACTTATATTCTAAACACCTTAAATAATCAGCTCGATGCACACCGTGAAGCGGTACTCGGTCCCGATCTTTCGGACCGCCGCAACGTGATGCATTCATTGATTAAAGCCAGTGATGTACAAGATGCGATTCGTCGCGAAAGTATCCGCGGCAAAATTAGCATGTTGGACGCAGAACGTCGTGCCATTGGTTATGTCAATGAAATCGTATCGGATTACTCACATTCAACCATCCGTTTTGCGGAAATGGCGCTGGCACGTTTATGGACGCAACTCTATGACGGGGTTGAAGTCCATAACTTCAATACGGTTCGTGAGCTGGCTAAAGACTACGAAATTGTGTATACCCCATGTCACCGTAGTCATATCGACTATTTACTGTTGTCTTATGTGGTGTATAACCGTGGTTTGATGGTGCCTTATATTGCTGCAGGCGATAACCTGAATATGCCATTTGTTGGGCAAATTTTACGTGGTGGCGGTGCATTCTTTATTCGCCGCACTTTCCGCGGTAACGCGCTCTACACTTCGGTCTTTAAAGAATACCTATACAGTATTTTGTCGCGTAATACGCCTTTGGAATACTTCATCGAAGGTGGTCGTTCACGTACAGGTCGTCTGCTACCACCGAAGACAGGTATGTTAGCCATGACGGTGCACAGTCACTTGCGTGGTCGCGCCAAACCGATTGTCTTTGTTCCGACCTATATTGGCTATGAACGCTTAATGGAAGGTGCGACCTACGTCGGCGAGATGAACGGTAAACCGAAAGAAGCCGAGTCTGTCTTTGGGATTCTACAAACTTTACGCAAAATTGAACGTATTTTCGGGAAAGTCCATCTGAACTTTGGTGAGCCCGTTTTCCTCGATGACATGTTGAAAAAGCATGGCGCTGAGAATGTACAAATTGCTAAAAATGATGATCCAATTCCGCAAGAAGTCTCTGATGCAGTCAACAGTTCAGCGCATGCGATTTTAGAAAATATTAACCGTGCAGCTGTGGTGAATCCTGTTTCATTACTGTCTTTGGTTCTATTGGCCACTGAGAAGCATACGCTGGATGAAGAAATTTGTATCAAACAGCTCGACACCTATCGCAAGCTTTTGACGACACTTCCTTATGATGAGCGCCTCTTGGTCACGCCATTATCGGGTAAAGAAATCATTGCTTATGGCTTAAAGCTAAAACTGATCAAGCGCGTCAATCACGTTCTTGGTGACATTATTGCAATTGCGGACAATCAAGCAGTACTGCTGACCTACTTCCGTAATAACATTTTGCATGCCTTTGTATTGCCATCACTCGTTGCTGCTTTGGTTGAACACAATGGAACCATTGGCCGTGGTGATTTAATCAATGTAATTCGCACGCTGTATCCATTCTTAAAAGCAGAATTGTTTTTAAAATGGGAAGATGCTGAACTAAAAGATCAAATTTGTGCTTATGTAGATGGTTTGATTCAAGCTAAACTGATTTCTGAAGATGCCGAAGGCCACTTGATTTCCCCTGCTCCAAACAGCGAAGACCATAACCAGTTGGTGGTATTGGCTGCGCCAGTCATGCAGAGTCTTGAGCGTTACTACATGACGCTTGCGCTGATTACACAACGTGGTTCTGGGAACATTTCAGCACGTCAGGTGGAAGAGCTGAGTCATTTGGTGGGTCAGCGTCTATCTGTCCTATATGAGTTCAATTCACCTGAATTCTTCGATAAAGCCCTGTTCCAAAGCTTTATTAAAGTGCTCACGCAACAGGGTTATATCAGCACCAACTCAGACAATGCGATTGTGTTTGATGAGAACTTCCAAAACGTTGCGCAATATGCCAACTTGGTACTGGATGATGTCACGCTACAAATGTTGCAACACATCACCACTTTCAGCGATGAAGAGCTAAAAGATGTACTAGACCGAGTGGCTGCTGAACAAGCGAAGAAGCGTTTGAAACGTAAGAAGAAGTAATTTCTTTTTAAAAGCATAGGGATCTACAAAATGTAGGTGCCTATGCTGTTCAACAAGAAAATTCTTAAAATTTTCCTATAAGCATCAATATCTTAATAAAAGCCGTTCTAGGGTTAAGCGCACTGGAACGGATTTGTCATGATTCTTCACGTTCCACAGCCATTTTCCAAACGATGCTTCACATTTTTTATGAGTGAAAATAAAAAATTATTTTGACTCACGCTCTGCTAACAACGCCAAATAATCATCAAAGCAATGTGGATGCTGTAATTCAAAATTCATCTGCTGCATACGTGAAGCATAAATTTGCTTGCCTGATGGCACATCACTTTCCAAAATAAAAACTGGCAGTCCTAACTGCTGTTGAAACCATTGAATAATTTCATGTAAAGGCAGTGGCTGGCTATTGCTACAAATATAAGATTTTTCAGTATGTTCCACGTGAAGCAAGTGCGCTAGAAAAGCAACCAAATCATCAATATGAATTCGGTTCGACCAATGCAGTCTTGGATAAGCTTTTGTAGTTCCCGCAAGTTTTATCATACGACTAACTGAGATTCCATAAATGCCTGTTGGACGTACAATCACACATTCAGAGGGATAAGCCTGTTGCCACAAAGTTTCCATGTTCAATAGCACCTGCCCTTGCGCATCGCTCGGTTGGGGACAAGTATCATCATCAACTCGCTCACCTGTACTTTCACCATAGACACGTGTAGAAGAAACCACGATCACCTTTTTTAAAGGATGATTTTTTAAGGCATGTAGCATGGGTGCAATCGAGTCTACAAAAGTTCGCTGATACGCCTCCACCGTAATGCTCTCAGGCGAGAGTAAGACATACACAGCATCAATGGGTGCGACTTGAGACAAATCCAGCTGATGAATATCTTGAGTCAAATGCTCAGCCCAATCATCTGATTTCGGACTTCGGCTAATTGTGGTAATTTGGTGGCCTTGCTGAAATAACTGTTTAGCAACACGCTGAGATGTTTTACCATAACCTATAAATAAAATATGCATTTAGCACCAAATCACAGACAAAGTTGAGGGGACATGGCTGCAGTCCATCAGTTGCAGGGGGTCGGAGCTGCCTCTGCTGCACTACTTGAAAAGTTGAATCTCTTCACTACAGATGATCTGCTGTTTCATCTGCCACGAGACTATGAAGATCGTAGCACGATCATCCCCATGAACCAATTAACGGTTGGGCGTAGCTACTTACTCGAAGGTACGATTCAAGGTGTGGACTTTCCACCGGGTAAGCGAAAATCCATGGCGATTGGACTGCAAGACGACTTTGGCAAAGTGACTTTGCGCTTTTACCATATTTATAAAGGCTTAACGGATCGCGCAAAGGTTGGCAACCGTCTGCGTATTTTTGGTGAAGTCCGTGTGGGTGCGCGTGGTCTGGAAATGTATCACCCCGAAATTCAACTCATTACAGAGCATACACCCCTTCCACAAACTCAACTGACTGCGATTTATCCCAGCACAGAAGGGCTGACGCAACCTAAGTTTCGTGAATACATCAAACAGGCTTTAGCCAAGCACAGTGATGATTTACCTGAACTGCTACCCGCAAAATTTACCAATGGCTATGCACTTAAACAGGCATTGGACTACATCCATCATCCTCCTGTAGATGCCAATATGCTACAACTAAGCCAAGGCTCACACCCTGCCCAGCAACGTTTGATTTTTGAAGAGTTGGTTGCGCATCAGGTCAGTCTATTAAGCCGTCGTGCCTATATCCAACAGATTGAAGCGCCGCGTATTTCTACCAGTCGTCAGTTTGCCAAACAACTGCTCAGCAGCTTGCCCTTTGAAATGACCAATGCACAAAAGCGTGTCTCCAAAGAAATCGTACAAGACTTAAAACTCAATAAACCGATGTTACGTTTGGTTCAAGGCGATGTCGGTGCAGGCAAAACCTTGGTCGCAGGCGTCGCAGCCTGCCATGTCTTAGAAGAAGGTTGGCAAGTGGCGTTAATGGCACCGACTGAAATTTTGGCGGAACAACATTATCTCAATTTTAAAAAATGGTTTGAGCCTTTGGGACTCAGTGTATCTTGGCTTTCAGGTAAACAAAAAGGCAAAGCCCGTGCCGCAGCCGAACAAGCCATAGTTGATGGCACAGCGCATCTGGTGGTGGGTACACACGCCCTGTTTCAAGACAATGTCCGCTTTGCCAAACTTGGATTAGTCATTATTGATGAGCAGCACCGCTTCGGGGTCGATCAGCGTTTAGCCCTGCGCAATAAAGGCGCGCAGAATATGACCCCACATCAATTGGTCATGACAGCAACCCCTATTCCACGAACTTTAGCCATGTCCGCCTATGGTGACTTAGACACGTCCGTGATTGATGAACTCCCTCCTGGACGAACGCCAATTCAAACCGTGACTATTCCACTCGACCGCCGTGAAGAAGTCCTACAGCGTATTGCCAGCAACTGTCTAGAAGGCAAACAAGCCTACTGGGTCTGCACCTTAGTTGAAGAGTCTGAAACCTTAGATGCTCAAGCTGCTGAAGCGACGTATTTAGAAATTAAAGAACGCTTCCCCGAGCTCAACATTGGTCTTGTACATGGCAAAATGAAAGCCGATGAAAAGCAAGCAGTAATGCAACAGTTTAAAGCCAATGAGTTACAACTCTTGATTGCGACCACAGTGATTGAAGTGGGGGTCGATGTACCGAATGCCTCAATCATGGTGATTGAAAATGCGGAACGTTTAGGACTCTCTCAATTACACCAATTACGTGGCCGTGTTGGTCGAGGTGCCAAAGCTAGTTTTTGTGCACTGTTATATAAAAGCCCACTATCTCAAAATGGACAAGAACGCCTACGCATCATGCGTGAAACCAATGATGGCTTTTTAATTGCCGAAAAAGATTTGGAAATCCGCGGTCCCGGTGAATTGCTTGGTACCAAACAAACAGGTGATATGGGCTTTCGTGTAGCCAAACTGGAACGTGATAATCATTTGCTCAATCAGGCACATTATGTCGCAGCTCAGATTTTAAAAGACTATCCCAGAAATGCTGAAGCCTTACTAAAACGCTGGCTGCCTGAAGCACCACGCTATGCCTATGTTTAGTCATTTACGGCACACCGCCAAACAGTTGCTACACAAAGCTCAGCCTTGTCAGTTGTGTGGCATTGTACGCGCAGATCTGCACTCGGTCTGTTTGGATTGCTGGCAACAACTCCCACTGCATCCACAGACCATTGAAAAACAAGAGCTGAGTATTCATGTCGCAGGGCAGTATCAATATCCTTTAGACCATCTGATTCAGCAGTTCAAATATGAACAACAACTGCATTGGCAGCCTCTACTGTCTGGCATTCTTCAGCAAATTCGCTTCCCTAAAGTGCAAGCAATTGTTCCAATGCCGATTTCGAGCCAGCGTTTAGCCGAACGTGGCTATAACCAATCAATGATCCTCGCCAAAGACTTAGCCAAGCAGTTCAATGTTCCCATTTGGCAGCCTGTGATACGACTGCATCAACATTCACAAAAAGGACTCAGTCGACTGGAACGCTTAGATCAAATTCATCAACAGTTTAAAATCGATCCACAGCAACGCCAGTATGCAAAACGCTACCGACGTGTTTTGATTTTGGATGATGTCGTGACCACAGGCAGCTCGATTCAGGCACTGACTTTACAGCTTGAACAATTGGGTTGTCATAAAATCAGCGCCGCGTGTATTGCCTATGCACTAAAATAATTAGACTACGTCAATCAGCAAATGTTCACGTACCCATGGCATGACCACCTCAGTGGTCAGCGGTGCAAGTGCAGTCTGCTGGTCATTCAAACTGACCCATTTCATCTCTGCAATTTCAGCCGCAATTTGTGGCGCTTGCTGAAGCTGAACATGGTAAACATAGCTGACCAATTTAAAATCAGGTTCATTGGCGGTGGCTGTTTCAAAACGACCAACAAACTGTTCAATCGTCGCATCACTTCCAATTTCCTCCCGAATCTCACGCAGCATGGTTTGCTCAGGTGCTTCATTGGGCTCAAGCTTACCACCCACTTGCATAAAACATGCGGTGTTCTGCTTACGCACCAACAAAAGCTGCTGCTGTTCATTCACAATAATAGCCGCAGCGACCGTAATCACCTTCATGCTTTGACATCCAACAGCTCAGGATCAACCATGCCCCACTTCGGCTCAGGTGCTTGGAACTGATCCATCTGCTTTAAAATTGCTCTGACCGAATCCGACACAATCAGGCTATCGGTAAAACGTGCATGGGTAAAACCTTTGTCGGTGGTCATCTTCAGAAATTTAAGTAAATCATCATAAAAGCCATTTACATTTAAAAAGGCATTCGGCTTAAGATGAATACCGAGCTGCGCCCATGTCCATTGTTCAAAGATTTCTTCTAAAGTCCCTGCGCCGCCTGGCATTGCAATAAATCCATCCGACAAAGCTGACATTTTCAGTTTCCGCTCTTGCATGTCTTTGACGACATGTAACTCGGTCAGGCCTTGATGCGCCAACTCACGATCCACCAACACGTGTGGAATCACACCAATCACTTGACCGCCTGCCTCTAAAGCACTGTCTGCCACAATACCCATTAAGCCCGAACGACCACCACCATAGACCAAGGTTTTGCCTTGTTCTGCAATGGTGTGTCCAACCTGACGTGCTGTTTCGGAAAAGATTTGATCTGAACCTAATGCGGAACCACAAAAGATCGCAATTGAATTTGTCATTTTTTACTCTGATATTTAATTGTCATGCAACTTCACTAAAATGAATGGATATTTTTTAGCAATTTAACCATTCGATCAGTGTTTTTATTGCAATCCTTGTCTAAAATACACCCATCCACTTCAACCATTACTGCGCAAAGGAGAAAGACGGCATGCTTGAAGCCTTTTACGCCACAGAGCGCGGTAGCTTAGAAGACATCACCATTAATGGCGATTTCGATCTTCAGCCCGATTTGGTCTGGCTTGACCTCATTGCTCCCTCCCAAGAAGAACAACAGTGGATTTTAGATGCATATGAACAAAATTTACCTACGCTAAAATCACTCGAAGACATTTCATCTTCAGCTCGATTCTACCGTGATGACGACGGTATTTTGCATATCAGTACGTATTTTTTAACGAAAAATAAAAACTATCAAGTCGATGGTGAGCCTGAAGAAAGCAGCGGTGCCCTTGCCACGGTACAAACTGTCGCTTTCATTTTACATAAAGAACGTCTCTTTACCCTTCGCGGGGAAAAACTGGTAGCGTTCCGTGCCTTTCGTGCGCGTGCGCGCCGCAATGACTACGAAATCGACTATAAAGATCCAACGTGGATCTTACTCGGTTTACTCGAGGCGAAGCTGGACGAGCTTGCGGATATCTTAGAAGATATCCACAAGGACTTGGAAAAGTATTCCACAGAAGTGCTGAATAACCGTCACCGCGAGATGATTCTCGACTTAGATGACATGATTACCCGTCTGGCACACTTGGAAGATATGCTTGGAAAAGCACAGCTGTGTTTGATTGACTTACGCCGTGTACTGACCTTTCTATCACGCCCACGTGCTTTAGGCAGTCATATTTATGATGCAGACATTCGAGAGCTCAGTGAAGACGTTCGCTCACTGGTTGAGCACGATGCCTTCTTATTCCAAAAAGTGCGATTCTTACTGGACACCACCTCAGGCTTCATTAACACCGAGCAGAATGACACGATTCGTCGCTTCTCTATCTTACCCAGTATGCTCGCTCCACCAATGCTGATTGCCAGTATTTACGGCATGAACACCGACGTGTTGCCTTTTGCCAAAGGCGGCACCAGTTTTATTGTGGTTAGCCTGATCTTAATGGCGTTCCTGATTGGTCCGCTCATTTACTTCCGCTGGAAAAAATGGATTTGAGTACACGTTAAGACATTACTTTTCAAAATAGATTTAAGAAACGCAACATATAAAAAAAGCACCGTAGGGTGCTTTTTTTATTTAAGGGATTAACTTTAAGTCATCCTGTAAATGACAGGCTTGAATCACTTTCATCATTTTTTCAGGTACAGCTTTAAAATGTAAACTACGTGCATCGGGTGTTTGACGCAACCAACGCACCAAAACTGCCAGTGCCAATGTACTACCATGCTCAAGCTGTGCCAGATTCACCACCACAGGATAAGACTGTGACTGAATCACCTTCAAACCTTGTTGATAGTAACTTTCAGCATTGTCATATGTAATCTGACCTGAAAGCTGCATTTCCTGATTGCTAAAGTTAATCACCTTTCACCTACTTATTTTTTCTTTTCAACCGCTGCTTCTGCATCAGGTTGGAAGTTTGCAATCGCTTTATCTAGATCGCCGCCATTACGTTTAACCGTTGCCGCGAACTGATTACGGAACTGTAAACCAAGGTCAATACCCGACACATTGATATTACGGATTTTCCATTGGTTGCCTTTATCCGCCAACTGGAAAGACACTGGGATTTTTTCGCCTTTGTTATTAAAGTCGATCGTCACCACAGGGTTTTTGCTATTGGTTTCTTTATACGGACGGATGGTATATGTCTGATTGCTGAATTTCGCGAATGCAGTACCGTAGTTTTCAATCAGTGTTTCACGGAAATTATTCTCAAACTTCGCGCGTTGTGCAGCTGTACTGTATTGATTGGTTGCATAAGTCCCCATCACAATACGAGAAAACGCTTGTGAATCCACATAAGGGTCTAAGTTTTGACGAACAATCGTTTTCACCGCAGCTGGGTTGTTTTGTAGCTTGGCATGATCCGCTTTTAAACGCGCAATCAATCCATCTGCCACTTTTTTAACAAAAGCAGGTGGTGCTTCACTTGGTGCTGCAAAAGCAGTACCTGCAAACATTGTAGTTAAAATGCTAGCTGTCAGTGTTTGTTTCAATAAAGTATTCACTACAATTGGTCCTCTTCAAATCATTCAACAAATGACACATTGGCATCTGCTGTTTCAGCGGTTTCAGGTTGCTCAGTTGTTGCTGAAGCATCTTTCGATTTACCTGCACCGCCCGTAATAAATTTAGTAATTAAGTCTTCTAGGTCCATTGTGCCTTGGGTATTGCCAATGCTTTCACCACGTTTCACGTAGTTCAAACCACCCCCTGGAACAATTTTCAAGTACTTCTCACCGAGCAGACCATTGGTTGCCACCATAATATAAGCATCTTCATCAATGCTAGTGATGGACTTCATGTTCGCAATAAGTTGCTTTTCCATTTCTTTTTGTTGCGCAGCATCCGCAGCGGTATAGTCGCTACTGTAACGAAGCTCTTCAAGTGCATTGTTTTCAACTTCTTTGAGTTGTGCTGGATTAAAGGTCGTTAATTTACCATCCAAAGAAAAAGAAACCGTCGCTAAACGTGTCACAGGGTCTAAGCTTATTTGATCGACTTGACCAATTTTTACCCCACTCATCGTCACTTTCGCACGTGGTTTTAAACCATTTACGTTATCGAAGGTTGCACTCATTTCATAGCGATCACTGAGATTTGATCCCACCAAACCACTCACTCGCATCGCAATAAAGAACAAAGCGATACCGAATAAAATGACAAATATGCCGACTGCCAGCTCACTTGCACGTGATTTCATTAAACACCTCCAAACATGACCGCAGTCAACACAAAATCAAAACCTAAAACACAGAGCGATGAATACACCACAGTGCGTGTGGTTGATGTCGCAATACCTTCAGATGTCGGTTCACAGGCATAGCCTTGATACACCGCAATCCATGTACAAATTAAAGCAAAAACAAAACTTTTAATGATAGTGCCATTCAGGACATCTTTATAGAACTCTACGCTACTTTGAATGCCACTCCAGTAAGAGCCTTCATCTGCACCCAAGAAGTCTACACCCACCATTTTACCGCCCATAATCCCCACCGCAGCGAAGATGACAGACAACATCGGCAAACTAAAAATACCTGCCCAAAGTCGCGGTGAAATTACACGTTTAAGTGGATCAACCCCGATCATTTCCATACTGGACAACTGCTCTGTAGCTTTCATTAAGCCAATCTCAGCCGTCAATGCAGAACCCGCACGACCTGCAAACAGCAATGCTGCAACCACAGGGGCTAACTCACGAAGTAAGGTCAAAGCAACTGCTGTACCCAGCATCGCTTCACTACCAAAGGTCACCAAGATGCTATACATCTGTAAGCCCAGTACCGCACCAATAAATAGCCCTGACACCACAATAATGAGCAGTGATAACACCCCAACGCGGTACATTTGGTAAACAAATAACCGAACACCTAAAGCAGTGGGCATCGAAAATAAAATTTGTAATAACATCAGGCTGGCAACACCAATGCCGCGAACCCGTTCAATCACGCGTCGACCTAAGAGTGCTATCGCATTCATGCTTGCACCTCAGTGTTTAGATATGCCTTATGGCTAAATTGATAATCGACAGGCCCTTCAACTGCACCTGTTAAAAACTGTTTAACAAATGGAGAGGCATTCGCCTGCAACTGTTCAGGCGTGCCTTCACCTTGTACCTTACCTTCTGCAACAACATAGATATAGTCTGCGATCGATAAAGTTTCAGCCACGTCATGCGAGACAATAATTGTTGTTAAATCAAGAGCTTCTCGCAATGACCGAATCAGACGTGTAAGTACACCCTTCACAATTGGATCTTGTCCTGCAAATGGCTCATCGTACATGATCAGCTCAGGATCTAGCGCAATTGCACGTGCCAAAGCCACACGACGGTTCATCCCGCCTGAGAGCTCAGAAGGCATCATCTGTTCTGCGCCACGTAAACCGACAGATTCTAGTTTTAAAGATATAATTTCTGACAGTAAATGCTCAGGCAGCTTGGTATGTGCTCTTATCGGAAAGGCCACATTTTCATAAACCGACATATCGGTAAACAATGCGCCACTTTGAAAAAGCATACCCATACGCGCACGCGCAGCGAATAACTCTTTGCGTGACATTTTCGCAATATTTTGCCCATCAAAAAGCACTTCACCTTGGTCAGGCGTCAATTGACCGCCAATTAAACGTAGTAAAGTGGTTTTACCTGTACCCGATGGTCCCATAATGCCCGTAATTTGACCTTGTCGAATTTTTAAATTGACCTGATCATAAATGACACGTTCCCCTCGCTTAAAGCTCAGGTCTTTGACCTCAATGAGGGCTTGAGCAGTCAGAGGCGCTTGATTATTCATAGCTGTGCGTTTTCCTGCATTTTTTCAGCATGCATACTATAAAGGATTAAAAAACGATATGTTAGCGTATTCCGTGTCTAATTTTGTGCACGAATTGATTTCAGTTGGTTGTATTTATATTTATTTGAACGGCGAAAACAAGCTACATAAGATGAATTGCTTCATCCATAACGACTATAGACAAAGAAAAGAATGTTGCAAATAAGCAAAAAGAGTCCGAGATAATGTGCCATATTGACCTCTTTCAAGTCAGAGAGTGTGGCGATTGATTCAACCTCATTATTGTGCATCATTATTATCAATACAATTAAAATATGACTCAGTATACATTTTAATTTATTTTTTTACAGCCGTAGACAAAAAAAACCAGTGTTTCCACTGGTTTTTTTATTCATTCAGACTTAGTCGTTAAACTTACGACGTGGGCGGTCAAAACCACCTTCAGTACGTGGACGATCTGAATTAAATTCACGCTTCGGACGGTCTTCGCCACCAAAAGTACGCTTAGGACGGTCTTCACCACCGAAAGTACGTTTTGGACGGTCATCACCAAAAGAACGTTGTGGACGGTCACCAAAACCACCTTCACGACGTGGCGCTGGACGATCACCAAAATCACGTTTTGGACGGTCACCAAAAGAACCTTCACGACGTGGTTTGTAGTCTACACGGTTACCGCGGTTGTCATCATTCGAGTCAAAACGTGGTTTATCGTTGAAACCGCCTTCGCGACGTGGACGATCAGAGTTGAATTCACGCTTTGGACGATCATCAAAAGAACGTTGCGGACGATCACCGAAACCGCCTTCACGACGTGGCGCTGGACGATCACCAAAATCACGTTTTGGACGGTCATCAAAAGAACGTTGTGGACGATCACCGAAACCGCCTTCACGACGTGGACGATCATTATTAAACTCACGACGTGGACGATCTTCACCACCAAATGATGGACGATCACCACGAGGTTTGTCATCGTAGCTACGACGTGGACGGTCATCACCACCTTCACGACGTTTAAAGTTAGACTCACCTTCGAAACGAGCACGACCGCCGCCATCGCGACCACCGAAACCACCGCGACCACGACCGCCGCCATCACGACCACGACCATCACGACCACGACCGCCGCCATCACGACTACCGCGTGCAGGAGGTGGAGATGGCTCAAGGCCTTCAATTTCAGATACATTCAAACGCGCATCTAAGAAATCTTCTAAAGCACGGATTTTACCGCGTTCACGGTAAGTTGCTAAAGTGATTGCTTTACCAGTACGACCCGCACGACCTGTACGACCAATACGGTGTACATAGTCTTCGTTCTTCATTGGAAGACCGAAGTTGATTACGTGTGAAATAGTTGGTACGTCAAGACCACGTGCAGCAACGTCGGTTGCAACTAAAATTTTTGCACGACCTTCACGGATGCTACGTAAACGACGGTTACGCACAGTTTGTGGCATAGCACCATGAAGTGCTACAACTGATAAACCTGCTTCAGCAAGTTCTTCAGCCAACATATCTGTGTCTTCTTGAGTAGAAGCAAAGACAACAGCTTGATCTACATCTTCAGCACTTAACCAATGCGTTAGTAATTTTTTCTTGTGCTCAAAGCCATCAGTCCAGTGTAAAGTCTGAGTGATGTCAGTATTCGTAGAGTGACCAGTTTCGATTGCAATACGTTGTGGATCATTCATCATGCGTTCAGCAAGTGTAATGATACGACCAGCAAATGTTGCAGAGAACATTAAAGTCTGTTTACGGTTTGCAGCAAGATCGCTAATTGCTTCTAAGTCTTCAGAGAAACCTAGATCAAGCATACGGTCTGCTTCGTCAACAATAAGCGCATCAACTTGGTCTAATTTAATTTGACGACGGTTTACAAGGTCAAGTAAACGACCTGGTGTTGCAACAACAACTTGCGCACCTTTTAACTGTTGGATTTGCTTACCAAACGGCATACCACCCATGATTGCTGCAATACGTGCACCTTTCATGTGACGGACAAAACCAATCGCGTCTTGGCTTACTTGCTGCGCTAACTCACGAGTTGGGCAAAGAACCAAAATATTCGGTTGTGTAATTGCTTTCATACGTTCTTTGAACGGAACGAAAGTCTCTTGGGCTGCAAGTGCGTTTAACGTTGGAAGTAAGAACGCTGCAGTTTTACCTGAACCTGTTTGGCTAGATACTAAAAGGTCTTTACCTTCTAAAGCTGCAGGAATCGATTGTTCCTGTACAGGCGTAGGAGAAGTAAAACCTAAGCTTTGTAAAGCTTGTTGTAACGATTCATGTAAAGGAAAATCAGCAAAAGTTTTGCTCATAGAGTATTTCACCCGAAAAATGGGTGCTCCATTAAATATATGGTCTGATGGACATCGGCAAAAAGCGGCACAGCAATAATCGCTGAAAATATAGAATCAGCGGCGATCCGAGAACGACGATGCGTATAACGCACATTTGATTACAGCCGCAACCTGAAGGAATCGCTTAAGCGATTGGGTGGGGCGCGAAATAATGTCCTCTCTTTGGACCGGACGCGCATACACAATGATAGAAGAGAATGTTCAGGTAATGAACGAAATTTAGTGCGTGGGCGGAGTATAGCAGGATATTTTTAAAAGTCACCTCTTTTCGTGAAATTGATACAATATTTTCCTCAAAGATTGAATAAATGCAGGTTTTCACTTTAATTTTTTTGACCATCTAGAAAAATATTGAATAGTATTCTTTGCTCTTTCCTCAACTATCAGCCATATGACGCAATTAATTGTACTAGCTCTTGCTCTAATGCTGCCGTGATTTGACATGCTATCTGACCTGTCATAAACATTAGACACAACAAGCTTAAATAGGTATCTATACAGTGGTTAATTTTAACCCGCTTTATTTCTGTATAGCGTGATCTTCATTAAGAGGTAATCAGAATCTGGCACAGCCTATGTTTTACAATCTATAGAGGTTAAAGCCAGAAAGTAAATCACCACAAAGACCTTTATTTTTTTTCATCCATATCAAAGAAAAAGCCCTCTTCTGAGGGCTTTTTCAATGTCTTAAAACACAATCTACATGCTATTACTTAGCAGCTTCACCCCAAGCAGGTACAACTGCTTTCATCAGAGGTTTCAACATTTTCATAGAACATGCCAGTACTTGGCCATTTTCCATAGATTCGCTACCACCACGTGCATCAACTACTGTACCGCCCGCTTCTTTCACGATCAACTCACCAGCTGCGATATCCCAAGGCTTTAAGCCAAGTTCGAAGTACGCATCGAAACGACCTGCTGCAACATATGCCAAATCTAATGCTGCAGAACCTGTACGACGGTATTGCGCGCCAGCTTCAGTCACATTTAACAATGAATCAAAATGATTTTTTGCATAAGAAATCACTTCACCATTACGTTTTGCACGGTAAGCATGACCCACAGACATGAATGTATTTTCAAGGCTGTCTTTCACATTTACACGAATACGGCGTTGGTTCATCATGGCACCACGACCACGACTTGCAGAGAACAACTCATCTTTCACAGGGTCGTAAATTACGCCATGTTGAGTAATGCCTTTATGTTGAACTGCAATAGAGATACAGAAGTGAGGAACACCGTTAATGAAGTTTAGAGTGCCATCAAGTGGGTCGATGATCCAACACCAATCTGCGTCGTGACCTTTACCTTCTTGAAAACCAAACTCTTCACCAAGGAAGCTGTGATTTTTATAGCTTTTACGTAGGGTATCGATAGCCAATTGTTCCAAATAACGGTCTACACGCGTTACAGGACCATCAATTCCTTTTTCTTCGACTTGTAGATCGAGCTTATGACGATTTTGATGCGCTTTTAAAAGCTCTTGACCGACTAATTGAGCCGCACGCGCAGCCATCACCACCATAGGTTCCATTGAACACCCACTACAATTTGAAGATATTGATAAAGAATAATGCATAAAAGCCCGCGCATCTTATCAAAGATCGGGGCTTTTAGGGAAAAAATGTTTCTAAAATTTAAAAACGGCGCTTAAACCATATGTACAAGTTTTGACCATGCCTGGCGCACCGAACTTTCAATGCCTTCTGCATCTAGTCCTGCCTGATGTAACATTTGCGCATGTGTGGCTTGATGCATGAATATATCCGCTAAACCGAGATTTAACATCGGTTTCATGATTTGAGCCTGTGCCAAATATTCATTGACCGCACTACCCGCACCCGCCATCACAGCATGTTCTTCAACCGTAACAAATAAAACCGTTGATGGTGCTAAAGTCGCTATCATCTTTTCATCAAGCGGTTTAACAAAGCGCATATTCACCACACGAACCGCCAAATCTTGTTCAGCTAATTTCTGTGCTGCCTCTACTGCGACCTGAACACGACTACCAAAAGCGAGAATGCTAATAACGTCGTCTTGGGCATCATTAAAGCTCGCTACAATTTCAGCCTGACCAATTTCCATCGGGGTCATCTGTTGTTGAATTTCAACACCGAGACCATTGCCACGCGGGTAACGCACTGCAGCAGGACCATTATATAAATAAGCAGTATGCAACATTTGACGACATTCATTTTCGTCTTTAGGCGCCATAATCACCAGGTTCGGTACGGTGCGCATAAAGGCATAGTCATAGGCCCCAGCATGAGTCGGGCCATCTTCACCCACTAAACCTGCACGATCGATACCAAAGGTAACATCTAGATTTTGCAGGGCCACATCATGAATCAATTGATCATAGCCGCGCTGCAAGAAAGTCGAGTAAATGGCCACCACAGGTTTTAAGCCTTCACACGCCATACCCGCCGCCAAAGTCACGGCATGCTGTTCTGCAATCGCGACATCAAAAAAACGCTGTGGATACTGTTTGGCAAAACCCACCATACCTGAGCCTTCGCACATGGCAGGGGTAATCGCCAGTAAACGCTCATCTTGTGCGGCTTCATCACATAACCATTGACCAAAGACATCTGAATATTTGGGCGCCGTTTGTGGAGCAGACTTGGCATTTATTTTTGTAATCGCATGATATTTGATTTGGTCAGCTTCAGCAGGGGCGAAGCCTTTGCCTTTTTTGGTATAGACATGAATTAAACGTGGCCCTTTACGTTTTTTTAATGCGGTAAAGACTTGTGTCAACTGCTCGACTTCGTGCCCATCAAAAGGCCCAAAGTAATCAAAACCAATCGCTTTGAATACGTTGTCGGCCGCATCTGTCGCTGCGCTATGTAAGCGTGAGTTATAGGTCCACTCAGGGTGTGGCTGCACATAAGCTTCGCCATCCGCTGAAATATTAATGGACTGACCACTCTCCCAAATCGAAGCCAAATGTTTAGCAAAACCACCTGTGCTGCATGAAATCGACATATCGTTGTCATTTAGCACCACTATCAGGTCAGCATCATGCGCGACTGCATCGTTCATAGCTTCAAAGGCCATACCCGCTGTCATCGCCCCATCACCAATGATCGCGACCACTTCACATGGATTGTTTTGATAACGACGTGCCAGCGCCATACCTAGCCCTGCTGAAATCGCAGTCGAAGAATGTCCGACTCCAAAGGTATCAAACACCGATTCATCACGCGCAGGAAAGGCAGCCAAACCATCTTTAGCACGAATAGTCGTGAGCTGTTCACGGCGGCCCGTCAAGGCTTTATGCGGATAAGCTTGATGACCGACATCCCAAATTAAGCGGTCATTCGGTGTGTTAAAGCAATAATGTAATGCCACGGTGAGCTCGACTACACCGAGGTTTGCACCAAAGTGTCCCCCACTTTGTCCTGCGGCATACAGAATAAATTGACGTAGCTCGTCTGCCACTTGTGCTAATTGACTTTGCTCAAGCGAGCGAAGTTGTTGAGGATGATCAATCGTATCCAACAACGGTGTTACAGGGCGATGAGCTGGTATTTCTGTATACAACATAATATGGCAAAGCCTTCTAAAGCCTGGCAAATCTAGCTAGGTCAAATGGGTAATTCGATCATATCGTCGAATGCTATCACCTTCAATCAGCCATATTTCTAGCGATGCAGTTTTGAGCAGTGCTCTCACTGGGTGTTCGTTTAGTGCAGGTGATTATCCTGAATAATCTTACTATTTATCAACTATTATCGTTCGCTTTATACAAAAAAGAAAATCTTCTGCATAAATTCATGGATGCAATTCTACCAATGTCGATGCATTACGCTATACTTTAGCCAATTTCTGAACTATTTACAGGTTTAGCTGTGCCTATTGAATTTGTTGCTACATCCCGTTTACCGACTGCTTTTGGTGAGTTTAACATCACCGTATTTCAAGATCCTAAGACCGGTGAAGAACATGTTGCACTCTCAAAAGGTTTGGATCAACCGATCACAGAACCCGTTTTAGTCCGTGTTCATTCCGAATGTCTCACGGGCGATGCCTTTGCTTCCTTGAAGTGTGACTGTGGCCCACAATTGCAAGCCACACAAAAACTGATCAATGAAGCTGGGCAAGGCGTGATTCTGTATTTGCGCCAAGAAGGTCGTGGCATTGGGCTGACCAATAAAATTCGTGCTTATGCGCTACAAGATCAAGGGCATGACACAGTCGATGCCAACCTAATGCTCAACCTCCCTGCCGATGCGCGCCGTTATGACATGGTCAGCATTATGTTAGATCATTTGAATATTCAACAAGTCCGTTTGATTACCAACAATCCATTGAAGATTGCAGCACTGCAAGAGCAAGGGATCAATGTGGTGGATCGTGTACCATTGACGGTCGGTTTAAATCCTTTCAATGAAGAATATTTAAAGACCAAACATGAACGCATGGCGCACTTGTACAAGAAAGATGATTTTTAAAATTTAAAAACTTACTCTAAGCCTGCTTGAAAAAGGCTGGCTTAGAGCACTTCAATCAGATTAGATGGTCATGGAGAAAATACGGCTCTCGGGTCGACGGCGTTTTAAATGCAAATCGAACGCCATACAAATATTGCGCACAAAGGCTTTGCCCTGCTCAGTCACCCTTATACTGTGTGGCCCAATCTCCAATAAACTATCATCCTGCATTTCTTCCAGTTGTCCCAAGACCTCAGCCAATTCCGGAAATTGCATATCTGGTTCTGCCCACGACGTCTGAAAGCTACACATCAAATTTAAAATGTGACGACGAATCATCAAATCTTCGGCACTTAAAATATGCCCGCGATAGACAGGAATTTCATTGTTTTCCAGTCGCGCATAATAATCTTCGAGTTTTTTTTCATTTTGCGCAAAGCTATACCAACTGTCACTGATGGATGAGATACCTAAACCAATCATCACTTGGGTTTTCGATGCGGTATAACCCATAAAATTGCGATGCAGAGTGTCTGCCTGAAATGATTGATACATCGCATCACTTTCTAAAGCAAAATGATCCATACCAATTTCATGATACCCCTGTGCCAATAATTTATTTTTTCCTTCCTCATAGCACTGACGTTTTACTTCATCTTTCGGCACATCATGGTCTTTAAACCCACGCTGTCCATTGCCTTTGATCCAAGGCACATGTGCATAACTATAAAATGCCAGACGATCTGGGCGTAAACGATTGGTTTGATCAATAGTATTGAGGACATCATCAAGCTTCTGAAAAGGCAACCCAAAGACCAAATCATGTGAAATTGAGCTATAGCCTATTTCACGTGCCCACAGCGTCACTTGCTCGACATGTTCAAAAGGCTGTATCCGATGAATGGCTTTTTGTACGGTTTCATTATAATCCTGTACCCCATAACTGACACGGCGAAAGCCCAAGTCATACAAGGCTTGCAAATGCTCCCGTGTCGTATTGTTCGGATGCCCTTCAAAGCTAAACTCATAATGCTCGGCAATCTCTGCCTGCGCAAGGATGCCTTCAATTAACTGACTTAAATGCGCTGGAGAAAAGAAAGTTGGCGTTCCCCCGCCCAAATGAATTTCTTTAATGCGCGGTTTGTCTTCAAGCCATTCACAATAAAGAGACCATTCCTTCAAAACCGCCTGAATATAAGGCTGCTCCATCTCATGCTTTTTGGTCACGCGTTTGTGGCAGCCACAAAAAGTACAGAGACTTTCGCAAAAAGGCAGATGAATATACAGACTTATGCCTTCAGTAGAATTCGATTCAGCAAACGATGTTTTCAGCGTCTGTTTCCATTGATCTAAGGAAAACTGCGCCTCTTCCCAATACGGCACCGTTGGATAACTGGTATAACGTGGACCAGGAACATTGTATTTTTGAATCAATGAATCGCGCATATTTACCATCAGCTCTTCCATATTCAGAAGATGCAGCCTATTCTGCATCGCCAAACTCGGGTCTGTACTGTGGTTATTCTGCTGAGCTTAGAATCAGAATTCAACCTAGCGAATTGGTCAGGTTATTTTCGAATGGCAGCATTTCATTTTTGAATTGCTTCACAACATCGAATGCTGCAGTAGGACTCTTTGGAAAATATTCTTAATCTTTTTGCTGTTTTATGTTTTGATGTAGGCAGTTTTCATCTTTTTCCATGAGGCTTTTCATGCAGCACCCAACGTCTGCGGATATCCAACGTGTTCGCGAATTTCTTCTCGACTTACAGGCTCGTATTTGTGCCGCACTTGAACAACAAGAACGTGCTGGTGGCGGGACTGCGCAGTTTGAAATAGATGATTGGGAGCGTCCTGAAGGCGGTGGGGGTCGTTCACGCGTACTGCAAAATGGTACGGTGATTGAAAAAGGTGGAGTGATGTTCTCACACATCAACATCTCTAAACTCCCTGCTTCAGCGACTGAACGCCATCCGCAAATTGCAGGCGCCAAAGCGCAAGCAATGGGCGTGTCTCTGGTGATCCATCCAAAAAACCCGAATGTCCCGACGTCACATGCCAATGTACGCTTATTCGTGGCTGAAAAAGAAGGCCAAGATCCAATTTGGTGGTTTGGGGGTGGTTTTGACCTCACACCATTTTACCCGAATGATGAAGATGTGCTGTCATGGCATCAGACGGCACATGACTTATGTGCGCCCTTTGGCGCTGAAGTCTATGCCGAACATAAACAATGGTGCGATGACTATTTTTATTTAAAACACCGCGACGAACAACGTGGCGTCGGTGGATTGTTCTTTGACGATCTCAATCAATGGGACTTTGAAACCTGTTTCCAATATATTCAAGCCGTGGGCAATGGCTATCTGAATGCCATTCTTCCGATCTTCCAGCGTAACCAAGACAAGCCTTATAGCGAGGCGCAACGCGACTTTCAAATCTATCGTCGTGGTCGTTATGTCGAATATAACTTGGTCTATGACCGTGGCACGCTTTTTGGTTTACAAACAGGTGGACGAATTGAATCGATTTTAGTGAGCTTGCCGAATTTGGCTGGTTGGTCATATCGACCTGAATGGGAGGCCGATTCCGCTGAGAAAAAACTGACCGACTTTTACCTGAAACCGCAAGATTGGCTCAAGCTACTCAAATAGAAACACAGGCTTACAATTCTCCCCCCTCACGCATGCCCTTTTCACTAGATTAGGGCAGCTTATCCATTAAATTTTATATATTTCCCGATCAATTCCCCGTAGAATGACCACTACACAAAGCGTCATTTCTTTGCATTTATTAAAGCATTGTCACAGGTTTAAAACAGCAATTGGGTTCTTTTAAGTTCGCAAAAACCGTAAGCTAAATTAAGTCATTTTCAATGTATTCATTTTAATGACATCAACATTTAGTATCCTCCTTTGCTGTTCTCTGAGGTCCCAAACATGTTCGCAAAAAGAGTTAGCTCGACCACCATGGTTCTTTTCTGCTTTGCTATTGTGTTGCTAAGCTCGATCAGTACCACTATTTTTTCTGAAAGTGCGTTTAATGACAATGCATCCATCAGCATCACCGTATTTGCAGGTATCGGCTTAACCCTGACCGCAGCAAAATTATTGTTTGATGCGATTCACAGTATCTGCAATCCATAATCGCCTTTCTTTTCTCTGCTGATAAAAAACACTGAACGCTTTAGCCTGCGTGTAATTTGCCGTATATTGAACGGCATTTCTCACATGGATTTGGTGCGATGAGCAAACAATTCGCTGTCATTGGCAACCCGATTGAGCAGTCTCGCTCACCTGAACTTCACCATGCGTTTGCACAAAAAATGGGGCTCGACCTCAACTACAGTAAACGTTTTGCGCCACTCGATGGCTTCCTCGCCAACATCCAAGAATTCTTCTCACAGGGTGGCATTGGTCTTAATGTCACTGTCCCGTTTAAAGAACAAGCCTTTGCAGCCTGCGCAGTCCTCACTGAACGCGCTAAAATCGCAAAAGCAGTCAATACACTGTGGATGGTCGATGGTCAATTACATGGTGACAACACCGATGGACAAGGCTTAGTCGATGCCATTCGTGCATTGGACTGGAGCTTAGAGCAAACTGATGTACTGATCATCGGTGCAGGTGGTGCAACTCGCGGCGTCATTTATCCACTGGTCCAAGCAGGGGTGAAAAAAATTGTGATTGCCAATCGTACCCTTGCCCGTGCTGAGCAACTGATTGCTGACTTAAAAACGGCTGTACCGCAAGCCGAATTACAAGCCATCGGCTTAGAGGCACTCGAAGGTCAGTTTGATTTGGTGATTAACGCAACCTCTGCCAGCCTAAGTGGCGATGCCTTAATTCTGCCTGAAGCCCTGCAATTTCAACATGCCTATGAAATGGCCTATGGCAAACCCTCAACTTTTTTAGATCAAGCTAAAGCTCGCGGCGTACCTACCTCAGAAGGCTACGGCATGCTGGTTGGTCAGGCGATTGAATCTTTTTCGATTTGGAATGGCATCAAACCCAATCTGAAAGATTTTTTATAAGCACAAATAAAAAAGAACCTCCGCAGAGGTTCTTTTTTTCACATTACTTCATCTGTTTTTGTACGGCTTTATAGGTCTCGTAATAGGTCGAATCGCTAAAGAAGTCATCATGTTCAAGCTTCAAACCTTGCAACGATTTTTCTGTCAATTGACCTTTTAAGTCATCTGCAAATGCTTTAGCAAAGACGTGTGCAGACTGAGTCAAATATGCAATCTGCTCTGGCTCAATTTCATAGGTATCGGTAAATTTGTCTTGATAGACCTGAGCAAAAACCGCTTGCTTGGTTTTGTATTTCTTCACCAAATCCTTCCATTGTTGATTTTCTTGTACATCTTCCAGTGCATCATTAACAATATTGGCGATACTTTCACCCAACTCATCAAAGTCTTGTTCGTGTTGTAAAGCATGTTTTTGACGTAACTGGTTCAAACGTTTGAGTGTTGTACCCTTCGGCTCTGCAACATCCATGAACTCGTAGGCATACACTTCTGAAATTTCATTGATGGTCGCTGAGCTATAGTAACGAATATACTCTGGACGCTGTGCGGCAAACATCAAAGCAAATACTGCTTGATACGCTTTAACTTCAGAATGCTGACGTGCGTAGCTTTGCTGCGCTGCCTGCTGGTAATAATCTGAAATAGCCTTAGGTAATTCTGTTGTGCTTGATGATGCGCTCTCTACACTTGATGAATCTGCACCTAACGGGCCCAGCATGCCTTTCACTACATTTTCTAGCAGTGAACCTTTAGACACTTCCTCAATCGATTTTGCATTTCTTAAAGCTTGACGGTCAATGGCTGTCGCACTGCCATAATTAAACACCTGATTGGTGCTCTTAATTTGTAGCTTACCAATTTGCTCATCGCTAATCACAATGTTGTAATCCATGTTTTGCGCACGACCTTTTTGGTCGAGTCCAACATCCATCACAAACGGTGAACGCTCGCTACCCAGCTGTGCCATGATCGGTGTAATTTCAGCCTGATGTTTTTGCCAAAGTTGTTTAAAGCTTTGTGCGTCTACCAGTTGCTCTGTTTGATACGCGCTAAAGAGTGGTTTCAGCTCTTCCAAAACATTGGTCGCTGCTTGTCCAAAAGTCTCTTCATCTACAGATTCATTGGTTACTTTAGGTGCAAGTACATCAATATCTTGATAATCACGGCATGCGGTCACTTTACCAATAGGAATGTTCTTGCTGTTGATGAGCGCATCGCAAGCTTCTTCAGATAGCGTATTTGGTGCTGCAGAAGCAGACACTTCTGTTGCTGTCTCATCAGCATCTTCTGTCGCGGCCTGCGCATAAGCCACATCTGCTGCTGCATCAACCGTAGCATCGGCAGCGGCATCTACAACAATGTCTTGTTCATCGCTCTGCCCATAACCACTCAAGTTCTGCATTTGTTGGTTCACCAAATGACTGACACGTTCGAGTGAATCATAGGCTGGGTCTTCACTTGCGCTACTTGCTGCAATCTCTGCTTCTTTCGCCGCCTGCATTGCATCTTCCGCTGCGCTTGGCGTTTTTGCAGCATCTTCAATCAGACGCTCAGCATCAAAAGCTTGTATCTGTTGGGTATAGTGCAGTTTATTGACGTATTCAAACAAGCCCAATTGTACTTGTGCTGTTTCTAAGTCACCCATATAGCGAATTTTTTTGCTTAGCCCAGCTTCTTTTTCTGACTTGCTTAAATCAACACTATGCACCTGATTTGGCTCTGCCAAAGCATATGGCAGTGCATTCATCTGCTTTAAGTATTCAGCAAACTTTTTAAAATCAATATGACCGAATGCATCTTTATGCTTAGAAAAGTCAATGTAGGCAAAGCGATCCTGACTTTCACGATTCACCATGAACGGCATAAAGGCAAAGTAGTTGGTATAAAATTTATAATCATTAAAATCAACCACCATCGGCAACTGTGCTTGCACTTGTAAGGTTGGTTTTTGATAGCTTAACTGCAAAGTCAATGCCGCCAATTTTTGACGGAAATGCACAGAGCCCTGATAACTAAACTGTAAGTCATTGAGTAAATTTACCAAAGATTCTGCGATTTGAACCTTAGCAGAACGTGATTCACCACCGCCATACAACGATGCATACGGATTTTGTTCACGCGCAAGTGCATCATATAGCGCTTGTTTTTCTTTGGCAGTAAAGGAAATCTTTTGATTTTTTAATAGTTGATCTAATTGTTTTTTCAACTCTGGATCTAAGTTCGTCCCATTTGACTGAGTATTCGACTTAGAATTTGGCTTGGACTCATTAAAATTAAAGTCAGATTGAATAGAGAACTGACCTTTAAAATCATAGCTGGAATTTTCAAACATGGCATTAAGACCATGCGTGGCTTGTTGCCCGAGCTGTTGATCTGAAGAAGCATTGGATTTAATGACATGCTGAGTACACCCACTGATACTCAAACCCAATAAACAAAGTGTTATATATTTTAAGCGCATAATACTTGCTGAAAACCTGAGTTAATTATAGTTTATTAAAAAAGTACATGATCAAAAGACCATCGAGTCAGTGTAACAGAACTGTCTTTTTAGATTGATGATTTTATCTTCCAATTCGCCTTTCTGACATTTTTTCAGGTCTGATCCATCAATGTATTTTGATACGATGTATGAATAATGAAATGATCGATTTAAATAATCCAATACTATTTCTAAATTAGGATTACACACATGCCTGCATATAAAGCTCCCTTACATGATATTCGCTTCTTAATGAATGAAGTGCTGGACTATCCTGCACATTATCAAACCCTATCAAATGGTGAAGCTGCTGACGCTGATACGGTAGATATGATCTTAGAAGGCGCAGCAGATTTTTGTGAAAATATTTTATCTCCTTTAAACCAATCGGGCGATGAAGAAGGTTGTACCTTCGACAATGGTGAAGTGAAAACTCCAAAAGGCTTCAAAGATGCTTATGACCAGTTTGTCCAAGGTGGCTGGCAAGGTTTGTCTTTCCCTGAAGAGTTTGGCGGTCAGAACCTACCACAATCTTTAAATCTGATTAAATCGGAAATGATGGGCACAGCAAACTGGTCTTTCCAAATGTACCCAGGTTTAAGCATCGGCTGTATGAACACCATTTTACAGTTTGGTACAGACGAACAGAAAAATCTGTATATGCCGAACTTAGTGGCAGGTACATGGTCAGGTACCATGTGTTTAACTGAACCTCAGTGTGGCACCGACTTAGGTCAAGTAAAGACCAAAGCTGAATTAAATACCGATGGCACTTATAATATCTCAGGCACCAAAATCTTCATCTCTGCAGGTGAACAAGATTTAACTGAGAACATCATTCACATCGTACTTGCTCGTCTTCCAGATGCGCCTGCAGGCACCAAAGGGATTTCACTGTTCATTGTGCCTAAATTCTTGGTCAATGCAGACAGTAGCCTTGGTGAACGTAACTCTGTGACCTGTGGTTCAATTGAACATAAGATGGGGATTCGTGCTTCTGCAACCGCTGTATTGAACTTTGATAATGCTGTCGGTTACTTGATTGGTGAGCCAAACAAAGGCTTACATGCCATGTTTACCTTTATGAACACCGCACGTATCGGTACGGCAATTCAAGGTATTGCACATGCTGAGCTTTCTTTCCAAGGTGCACTTCCATATGCCAAAGAACGTATGTCGATGCGTGCACTTTCTGGCAAAAAAGACCCTGAAAAAGTGGCGGATGCCATTATTCATCACGCTGACGTTCGCCGTATGTTGCTGACACAAAAAGCGATTGCTGAAGGCGGTCGTTCAATGATTTATTATGCAGCGCAAATTGCCGACAAAATGGCAGATGCACTTGAGCGTGGCGATACTGCTGCATTTGAAGCACATGATGATCACTTAGGATTCTATACCCCAATTTTAAAAGGCTTCTTAACTGAATTGGGCTTGGAAGCTGCAAACCACGGTATGCAAGTCTATGGCGGTCATGGCTACATTAAAGAATGGGGCATGGAGCAAATTGCACGTGACGCACGTATTGCGACACTATATGAAGGCACAACAGGTGTTCAAGCACTGGACTTAATTGGTCGTAAAGTACTTCTGACCTCTAAAGGTAAAGTGATTCGCGACTACACCACGGAAATTTTAAAATTCTGTGGTCAACAGGCACGCAACAAATACATGCGTCGTTTTGCATGGGACTTAACCAAAGTATGTGCGCAGTGGAATGCCTTAACTGTTCGCATTATGCTTGCAGCTCGTAAAGACCGTGACGTGGTATCTTCAGCTTCTGTCGATTTCTTGATGTTCTCTGGCTATGTGATGATGGCATATTTCTGGGCACAACAAGCAGCTGTGGCTTCAGAAAAATTGGCTTCTGGTGATGGCAAAGAATCTGCTGAATTCTATAAAGCGAAAATTAAAGTCGCTGACTTCTACTTCGACCGTTTATTGCCACGGACCCAAGGTCATGCCGAAGCAATGGTCAATCCTTCAAAAACCATGACTTCTTTAGCACCTGAACACTTTAGCTTTGACTACTAATTAATAGTGTCAAAATGATAAAAAGAGCGCCTAGGCGCTCTTTTTATTTCTTGTCCGACCTTACAATCCAACTCCCCCAGCAACTTAGCTGTCGCTCCAATTTTCTGGCCTCATCTTTAGACTTTGGTAAAAGCGTTCCCTACACAGTTAAAAAGAGTTCTCTACGCTCTCTGATAGTTTTTTAGAGTTAGTGCGTTAAAAATTTTGTCATGGCTCTGTCTTTCTACAACTTAAATTTAAGTAAGAAAATCGCGCTAATATTTTAAAAACCATTTAACAAAAAAAATAATATAAATATTCAATTACATCAGAAAAACAAATATGATCAGCATTCAAATATCAGTAAAGGAAATAACTATGTTAAAAATATATAAGCTGAGCTACTATATCTTTCCGCTCATGCTGGGCTTTTTATCAATGGACACTATTGTGGCAATCAATGTTTATGGTCCAGGTGGGCCAGCGCCAGCAGTGCATGAAGCAGCGAAACAATTTAAAAATAAGACAGAAATTGATGTCCATGTAATCGCAGGACCTACGTCACAATGGGCCGACAAAGCCAAACTCGATGCCGACGTCATCTATAGCGGTTCGGAAGCCATGATGTCTGATTTTGAAAACCTGTTTGCTGACAAAATCGTAAAGGACACAATTGAGCCACTCTACTTACGCCCTGCTGCCATTTTAGTCAGAAAAGGCAATCCCAAACATATTCAAGGATTTAAAGACCTAAGCACACCAAACACTAAAGTTTTGGTCACACATGGCGCAGGCCAAGTGGGCATGTGGGAAGATATTGCAGGTAGAACAGGTAACATTCAGCTCACAAAATCCTTCCGTAAAAATATCGCCATGTATGCACCCAATACTGGCGCAGCGAAAAAAGCATGGGAAGCGGACAGCAGCTATGATGCATGGTTGGTGTTTAATATTTGGGGAGTCAGTAATCCAGACATTGGGCAAATTATTCCGATCGAACCTGAACTGGTGATTTACCGCGATGCAGGTGTTGCACTGACTCAGCACAGTCTAAAAAATCCTGAAGCAAAAAGTTTTGTTACGTTTTTAAGTTCTCCACAAGGCCATGCGATTTTTAAACAGTTTGGTTGGAACAAATGAGTGCTTAATTTTAATCTTTGATCCACATTCAAGATCAGTTTCCAAGCTTAAAAAATCGAACTTTTAATAAGCAAATTGGACATAAAAAAGAACGCCACGGCGCTCTTGATTGAAGAAAATATAACTACTGAACCTCGGCCAAAAGCGCTTGTGCTGCCATTTTACCCAAGGTATTCGATGCCAAAGGACTATCTCCTGTAATTAACTTACGGTCTTGAATACACTGTCCCGACATCTCTTTATTGACCACTTCAACACCCAACTTTTCTAAGCGATCTACCAACAACCACGGTAATTCTCCTGGCATATAACCTATGTCTAAGTTTGCCCCTTGATCGAGTGCATCGGGGAACACACACATTTTATAGCCTTTAAAAATATAGTTTTCAGGCGCTTCATTAACCGCAGCTGCCAATAAACCTGCTGGTCCATGACACAACGAAATGACAAATTTATCTTTTGCCACCGCCCACTTCAGTAAAGTTTTTAAGTCTTCACTGTCAGGTAAACCAATTAAAGCACCATGCCCACCGGGAATAAGAACAGCCAAATAGGGAGAGTCATCACCTAAACTGTTTTTCAGTACATCTGCCAGTTTTAGGGGTTTCTTAAATTGGGCTAAGTATTTTTGGAATGTTGCAGGCACGACAGCATCTTCATGGGGCATCGCCCACATTTCAAGTTTAACTGGATTGCCAGATAACGTAGCAATATCAATGTCAAAGCCCGCACGGTCTAAATGATACATAGGCAGTAAAGTTTCTACAGGATGGTTGCCTGTGGAGAAGAACTTGCCATTTTTCATCAGTAAATAACGCTCATCACTTGCGACCATCAAAACTTTTTTATGCCCAATATAGGGTGTTGGATAGTCGGTTCCATCGAAGTCGGTTTTACTGGCGGTGTATTGGGAAAGTGAATAAGGCGATGGAAAAAATGCATTATCTTCAGCTAAATCAGGGCTTGGATTACGGTCTTGGCTGCTCTGTGCCATGCTGATTCTCCTTTATTATTGCTTGGTTATTTTCAGTTTTACGAAACCTAGAGTTCTGTACCACAGCTCATTTATTCAGCATAACAAAGTTTCAACGTGGCTCTGTTTTAAGATGTAAATATAAGCTTGCCTGTATGACAAGATAAAAATTTAGACAATAAAAAACCCCGACATTCTGTCGGGGTTTTTCGCATTAAGTGCTGAGGTATGACTCCTGTCGTACCTTCGTCCTTGAGGTGATCTTTATTGTTATTCTATTGGAGCATCCTGCTCTCTATGGTTCTATATTAGAAAACTTACAGGCAGGCGCATAGGCGAAAAAAGCGGGAATTGATGTAAGCTAATTCGTACAAATGAATCAACGCTATTCATTATCGGCTGAATCAAAAATGACTGGCTATTTAATGTCTGACGATTATTAACTCGCTTAATTTCACACACAACTATTCTTTTAGACTTTATGTTTTAATTCTTTTGTATTTTTAGCTGGGTTTAATCCTGATGAGAAAGCAATATCATTTTAGAAAGGTTGAAAACGATACCTATATTTGGGATGTCGATCACTTAGTCGAACTCACTCAATCTTTTCAAGTCAGGCAAGTTCCGCTATCAGACATCAAGGAATTAGACGAAGCTTATTGGTATCCAGATACTCACCCAACTACTCAAGACATTATTGCGCATATGCAACTCATTCAAGAGGCAGATTTAGCTTATCCCATCATTTTATGTGCTCAAGGTCGCTTAATGGATGGTATGCACAGAGTGGGAAAAGCAAAGATTTTAGGCAAAGAGTCCATTTCTGCGGTTCAATTTGATACAAATCCGCAACCTGACTTTATCAATGTGCATGAAGATGATCTGATCTATGATGATTAAATCATTCAGTCATTTTTTAAATCAAAACGATATAGATACATGGAACACTAATCACAGATTGGGCTTTGAATGAGTCTTTATGTAAAAAGGCGGATTGAATCATAATTTTTTATTGTTCAACGTTTGAACTAGAACTTAAGTGAACTTAAAAGAAAATATCTATTCAAATTGTGGATATACAAAATCGTAATGCCCTATTTTTATACGTTCCACTATATCAAAAGGGTTCACAACCACTCCTATTTCTGCTTTACGGTTTTCTCCCTCTAACTCTCCAACATATGTGAATTGATCATAAGCAATCAGTTGAAAATATTTCTTCGTACCATGCTCTAAGTCTACAGAAAAAATATCGCCGATCTTTGTATAAACTCTTGCCATGTTTGAATACCTAAATTCTTAGTTTTTTAATTGAATGTAGATTCTTAACGAAGACCGTGATATTTGTTCCTAAATGTCAGGTCTTCTCTTTTTTTCTCACATATCCTAGCAGACTACGAAATGAAGACTGTGCCGCGCTGATTTATAGGTCTTAAAATCAATAACAGTAAAACAATTTTTATTATATAGATCTAAATTTTATAAAAACAAAACATCAAAAATTGGAATTTTTATGGAACTTCCACAGCGCATGTATCGCTTTCAAGCCAAATTCAAAGCCATGATGGCAACTCACACAAGCATGGCTTTATAAAATTTAGATAAATTCTTCCAACACTGAGTTTAAAAATACATGCCCTTGCTCGCTACATGCTAAGCGCATAGCATCATCCACCATTAATTTTCGACTGCGTAGTGAGTCTAACGTTTCAGCCAAACTATCCAGATTCAAACCTGTACGCTGCGCATAATATTCAGCTGCAACCCCATCATTTAAACGCAAAGCATTCATCATAAACTCAAAGGGTAATTCGTCAGCTTCAATCCGCTTAAACTGCACATGCTCTGCTGGGACTTTAGCCAAATAGTCTTTGGGTAAACGAGTTTTCTGGAACCGATAGACCCCATCTGGCTGGGTAACTTTGGCATGTGCACCTGCCCCTATCGCTAAATAGTCACCAAACTGCCAGTAATTCAAATTATGTGTCGAGGGCTGCTCTTTACGCCATGCCGAAACTTCATAATTGATAAAACCCTGCACTTTTAAATAAGCTTCACCTTGGGCTTGAATCTCTTCAAGTACATCGTCCACAGGTAAGACAGGCTTGGTTCTAAAGAACACAGTATTCGGTTCAATCGTGAGTTGATACCATGAAATATGCGTTGCACCATTGTCCACGGCCAGCTTCAAATCCAGTAAAGCTTGTTCTAAAGTTTGCTCAGGTAAACCATGCATGAGGTCGACATTAATTCGCTTAAAGCCTGCATCACGCGCAAGGCCTATCGCAGAAATCGCATCGGCGTTACTGTGAATTCGTCCCAACTTGGTTAAATGTTCAGTATTAAAACTTTGAACCCCTATCGACAAGCGATTGATACCTGCTGCCAAATAATCGGCAAAAGGGTCATGTTCGACTGTACCCGGATTGGCTTCTAAGGTAATTTCACAATCCGCCTCAAAAGGCAGTAATGCTTTTAACTGGGCAAATAACCATTGATACCCTTGTGCTGAAATCAAAGACGGCGTTCCGCCGCCAATAAACACACTATGAATGTGACGCCCTTGAGCAAACTCAAGTTGAGTTTTAAAGTCCTCGACCAAAGCATGTAAATATTCTTGCTCTAAATCTAAAGACAGTTTGCCATCTGGCACTGCATGTGAATTAAAGTCGCAATAGGGACACTTACGCACACACCACGGCATGTGAATATATAAAGACAACGGAATATTTGCAGGATGTAAATCAGTCAAGGAAGAGACTCTAAAGCACAGCGGTAATCTTGCATATTTTAACATGACTGCATCAAGACACTTATGAAATCTGTGTCTATTTGGATTAGACTGATAAAAAGACAAGAAGAATGAATGGTTTAAAATGATGAAAATATCGAGCCACTTGCTGTTTATGCTACCACTGGCCTTTGGTATTGGCATTGCTATGACTTTTCAAACGGCACTAAATACACAACTCAGAGAATATTTTTACTCTCCACTACAAGCCGCATTGTTATCCTTCTTCATTGGAACCTGCGTTTTAGCGCTTTTGGTTGTAGTCCAGCCCGTCGACAAACCGCAGTTACATGATTTTTCCAATATTCCTTGGTACTTATGGCTCGGTGGTTGCTTAGGGGTTTATGCCATCAGTATAAGCATCTATACTGCGCCTAAATTAGGCTTTCTCACATTTTCAGGTTTGGTTATTTTTGGACAAATCCTGACCTCCGTGATTTTTGACCACTATGGTCTACTTGGTACCGAAAAAACGCCTGTCAATTGGCAGCGTTTACTTGGTGGCGTCGTAATTTTTATTGGTGTGCTTCTCACTTTACAACGCTGAATTTATTTAGACCAAGCACATGATGAATATGAGTAATTTTTGTGTCGACTACAAATAAAATCACGTCCCATCGTTTCGAATTAAAAAAGTTATTGGTGTTAATGCTGCCCATCCTGATCACGCAGTTTTCTCAAGCGGGTCTCGGGTTAATTGATACCATCATGGCGGGGCATTTATCCCCTACCGATTTAGCCTCAATTGCCGTCGGTGTCGGTTTATGGATACCAGTGATGTTGCTATTCAGTGGCATCATGATTGCCACCACACCATTGGTGGCCGAAGCGAATGGTGCACGTACACCTGAAAAAATCGCCACCATTGCTCGTCAATCCCTTTGGGTCGCCTTTATTTTGGGTAGCATTGCGGGTTTAATTTTACAAGCCATGCCGCTGTTATTGCCCCTCATGGGTGTACCTGCAAACTTACTACCTAAAGCCAGCCTATTTTTACATGCCATTGGCTTTGGCATGCCTGCGGTGACTATGTATGCAGCACTGCGTGGATATTCTGAAGCACTTGGTCACCCACGTCCTGTGACCGTCATTAGCTTAGCGGCCTTGGTCCTTTTGGTTCCACTGAACTTTGTCTTTATGTATGGTTTCGGCCCGATTCCAGCACTCGGTTCGGCAGGCTGCGGATTTGCCACTGCTATTTTACAATGGATCATGTTTTTCACCTTGGCCACTTATATTTTTAAAGCCTCGGCATATCAAAAAACTCAAGTGTTTAGCACTTGGGAGAAGATGGATCGCTACTGGATCGAACGCATTTTAAAACTTGGTCTACCCATTGGCTTAGCTATTTTCTTCGAAGTCAGTATTTTTAGTACCGCTGCGATTATTCTCAGTCCATTGGGTGAAACCATTGTGGCGGCGCATCAGATTGCAATGTCGGTCACCTCTCAGTTGTTTATGATTCCGATGTCTCTTGCCATCGCCCTGACTATTCGTGTCGGGACTTACTATGGCGAAAAAAACTGGGAGGCTATGCGAAAGGTGCAAAAACTCGGACTGGCTACAGGCACGATTTTGGCGCTGATGACCATGCTGCTGATTGCACTGTTTCGTCCTGAAATTGTGGCGATTTATATCTCTGATCATGAAGTATCGGAAGTTGCAATGTATTTACTATTATTTGCACTCGCCTACCAACTGATGGATGCTTGGCAAATTAGTGCCGCAGGCTGCTTACGCGGCATGCAAGACACTAAAGGCCCAATGTGGATTACCATGGTTGCCTATTGGATCGTGGCCTTTCCGGTTAGTATCTATTTAGCGCGCTATACCAACATAGGTGCAGCAGGTGTTTGGATTGGACTAATTGTCGGTTTAAGCGTGGCGTGTGCCCTGCTCTTGCTCCGTCTTTATAATAACAATAAACGCCTCAGTCAGGACTATCCATAAGCCATACATGGCAATGAATAGGAAGGAGGCCGTTTCTTCCTATTCTAACTGTTCTCCTGCTGTGCCAAAGCGTCTTTCAAACCTTGTGGCACTTCACTCTCATCCTCAACGTCTTTAACCACCACCTGCCCCACGATCACCTCACTGCCATTAAAGGTCATGGTGGGTGAACCATACAAACTATAGCCTTCATTCAGTGCTTGGGTGACACGCGCACAAAAATGCACATCGTCCTTGCCTGTAAAATAACGATAAACTTTCATTTATTTCATACTCAAAATTTTTTGCACAGTGTAACGCGATTTTTAAATGCAGCGACATCTTGTGTGCAATTCACTCAATTGACCACTATTATTTAAATAGAAACATCAGCTTAACAATTTAAAGTAGGCAGTTTTGCATTTGTCGCCTATGATCAAATCTGAGATGTAATGAAAATTCCCCGAGGAATATCGCATGGCAAATACGACTCGTACGCCCGGTCGTCGCTTTATGAAACTTGCCAGCATGACGGCAAGTATCGCAACCAAAACTGTGACCAATTCAATTAAAAACTTCAATGCCGATGAAGATAAAAAAAATGCGGCGCGCAGTCAGCTTTTTCAGGACATTGGACTTCAAATTGCAGACACCTTAGGTGAAATGAAAGGTGCCGTGATGAAAGTCGGGCAAATTGCATCTCAATACAAAGATATTTTCCCGCCTGAAGTGGCACGTGCGATTAGTAAATTACAACGCCAAGCGCCAGCGATGCCTTTTCAAGAGATCAAAGCTCAAGTTGAAAAAGAACTCGGCAAGCCGCTCAATCAAATTTTTACCACCTTTGATGAACAACCCTTTGCCGCAGCCTCCATTGGCCAAGTGCATAAAGCCACTTTACCGAGTGGTGAGCAAGTTGTGGTTAAAGTTCAATATCCGGGTGTGGAAGAAGCCTGTGAAAGCGACTTAAAACAAGTCCGTTTAGCGCTACGCCTAATGGGTGTACTTAAAATTGACCGTAAGCTGCAAGATCAACTCTTTAAAGAAATTCAGGACAGTTTAGACAACGAGCTAAACTATCAAATAGAAGCCCAAAACTTAGAGGTCGCAAGAACCTTTCATCAAGCTTTAGACCCTAAAATTATTATTCCTCAAGTCTACAAAGACTATTCAAGCCGTCATATTTTGACCTTAAGCTTGGAGCACGGCGAAAGCATTGAAACTGCCAGTACATGGTCACAAGAGACGCGCAATGAACTGGGCCGTCGTTTATTCCGTGCCATTGGTCGTGAGATTTTCTTTCTAAAACGCTTTCACTGCGACCCCCACCCGGGTAACTTTGCCTTTCGTGAAGATGGTAGCGTGATCGTGTATGACTACGGTGGTGTCAAAACCCTATCGACAGAAATTGTGATGCATTTTAAGCAGCTGATTCAAGCGGCGCGCGACAGTAATATCTTGGCCATGGAGCAGCAACTGACTGCTTTGCACTCTATGTCCGAACAAGGCAAATTTCCTGCCGAACTGTATGAAGCATGGTTAGAAGTGCTGATGCGCCCCCTTACGACCATGTATGACTTTGCTGAGAACTCAGCGCATCATGATGGCATTGAACTGGTCAAGCCATCTCTGAAATATTGGGATGTATTTAAACCCTCACCCGATACACTCATGGTGAATCGAACAGTCTCAGGGCATTATTGGAACCTGATTCATCTCAAAGTGCACGACAACCTCAATGATCTATTTGAAGAGTTGGTCCCTCCTCCTGCCTAAATAAGAACTGCGGGCACGATAAAATCGCTACAACTCAATAAACCCAGTTACATAAAGGCACTGGGTTTATTTTGACTTCCTTGTTGTTATATTATAACATTTCAAAATAATATATTTAAGGAGAAGTCTATGCGTGCCAATATTCATCCAGAGTATCGTGAAGTCCTGTTCCACGACACCAATGCCGACGCATTTTTCGTGATTGGCAGTACCTTACAAAGTCATCAAACTCGTGAGCATGAAGGCAAGACCTATCCTTACGTCAGTTTAGATATCTCAAGTGCTTCACATCCGTTTTATACAGGTGAACAACGTCAAACCAGTAATGAAGGTCGTGTTGCAAGCTTCAATAAACGTTTCGCGCGTTTCAAACGCTCAGAATAATTTCATTTTTCTTTAAGCTATACGCGTTATAGTAAAGATATCAAGAAGCCTAAGACCTCCTCCAGCTTAGGCTTCTTTTTTATGCGTTCTTTTCTGGTTCCTATTTTGACCAGCGTTTTTCTTAATGTTTAAGCACACTATCCAACAGATAGAATCCGATCCCAAGCACGATGACGCCCACCACTAAACTCGACAGTGCATAACTCAAAGCCAGCACTGTTTGTCCCTGTCTAAATAACTGAAAAGTTTCGAGGCCAAAACTCGAAAATGTCGTAAAACCGCCCAGTATGCCCACCATCAAAAATAAACGTGCTTCTTGTTGCAGTACTGGAAACTTCTGGCTAAATGCAAAAAAAACACCCGCAGCAAAACAACCGATGATGTTGATCCACCATGTTGGCCATGGAAAACTCATACTCGGTTTAAACAACCATAATCCTGCACCGTAGCGTAAACAGGCCCCTATTCCGCCCCCCATTGCCACCAAGATCCAATTCATTGACCTATCCTATTCTTTACAAAATGCGTATGGATAAGTCCGAAGTTATCCACAGTTCATCAACTATAACGCTATTAAACCTGAATCAATCCTCGTACTTCAAGGTTTTTCAACATCGGTTGTTGCCCCTACATATCTTCTTGTCTCACTTTCAAAAGTAAACATCAGCATTCGAACTCACACATGCTTTACATGGGATATTAAACCTAGCATCGCCGAATATCTTTACTTCACCCTAGTGCGGCTCTATGACCAATACAACATAGATTCCCAAAATCACTAGCACCCGCTCTTCATGCAGAACAAACGGTTTTATCTCAGACAGAAACTCACAAGAGCACACTTTTTGGGTATGATGTGGACATAAATTTAGTCGGAAATAGACGCATGGCACAGGTATTATTGGCTCAGCTTGCAGCGGGCGAAGCAAAATTTTCAGATGTATTGGCTTTTATTGAAGCAGCCTATACACATACACCAACTGCATTTAAAAATGGTTTGCAGCACAATGCGGCAACTGAAAACCAAGGCAGTGCAAAAGTGTTTTCGTTTGCACAACTTCAAGGTCTCGATCAAGCGCAAACTTTAAGCCTATTTGCAGAACACTACGCTTCTGTTTTAGCGACACCTGATGCAACAGATCATCAAAATATTCGTCAGTTCATGTTGAATGGATGGGACGGTATTGAGTTCGATGGTACGGCATTAACTGCAAAATAAAGATAAAAAACCACGTTCAAGTTACTTGAACGTGGTTTTTGAATAAGTCATTTTTTGAGCTGTCTTGAAATCACAATGAAAGTGCCCTCTCCTTTATAAAGGAGAGGGCTAGGGAGAGGATTTATTGAAGAATCTTCCCTCCCACTAATCTCCTCACCAAGAGAGAAGTGCCTTTCAACACTCATTTTATTGTCAATGGATGATCATTTTTTGACTTTTGCAAGAGCTCTATCATTAATGTTTTATAGAATTACACACCTATAAGCATCCACAGATTTGACCAATAGGTTTCACGTGGAGCAAGACTTCATATGGGTGTTAATCAGCTATAAAACATTAAAACAGTACGATGAAGTAACTACGCGCTACTTCCAATTTACCCCTTTACCCGTTCGATCCATTGGATTGAGCTGACCCGAAAGACTTCACACGCACCATCGCCCGTATCAGTCGGGGTTAAGGATGAGGTCCAGACCATATCTTTGTCTTTAATTTCAACCAACTCACCTTTTAAACGAACCAAATCACCACGTTTCACGTGTTTAATTTGTTTAGCAATTTCTGGGTTGGCTGGAATAATGTGCATATTTGACACCATTTGCATGGCTTGCTCGGCAGGCACAGGCAAACGATCGATTTTCCAGTTGAGATAACGGTCGTATTGATTCACAGTAATATGACGTGCAATTTCAGGTTCAGCAAACAAGCCCCAACTCACGGCGTAGTCAATCGGGGAGAATTTCGCTTGTGCATCATCCGAATACATTTTAGAACCTAAAATTCGAAAATCACCTTTAAACGGTTTCAATACCGAAATCGATTGATCTTTAGAGGTCGGTGCTAAACCTTTGGCAATGTTGTAATCTACAGTGGCACTTGCACTGATGGGCAACAGCAAACTGCTGAGTAAACCGAGCAGGATAAATTTAGATTTCATTGCAAACCTCATTCCCATCGACCTAGGAAAATACGAACCAATTTCATCTTAGTCCAGTTTCCTGAAAAGAAGCTTATGAACTTAGTAACATTGTGAACGAATTATGCAGTCTACTTTTAGCCACAGCACTTTTCAGTTAGGCTAGAGCTGAAGAACAGAGCCCCAAAAAACAATCATGCTTTATAAATACTATCAACAGCACATCTTTCCGCATGTCCTGAATCAGGTCATGCAAGTACCAAGCTTAATGGACAAGCGCCGCGAACTGCTTTTGCCAATTCAGGGAGAGGTATTGGAAATTGGTTTTGGTACAGGGCTGAATCTACCCTTTTATCAAAATGTCGATACTGTCTTTGCCCTTGAACCCAGTCCTGAAATTTATCATTTGGCTTTAGAGCGGGTACAAGCAGCAGCATTTGAAGTGCATCATGTACAAGCCCGTGCGGAAAAGCTGCCTTTTGCTGACCAGAGCCTTGAGCATGTGGTCAGTACATGGACACTGTGTAGTATTGCTGAGCTAGAACTGGCTTTGGCGGAAATATTACGCGTGCTCAAACCGGGTGGCACCTTGCATGTGGTGGAACATGTATTAAATACAAATAACCTTTATATTCAGCGCCTACAACACTTACTCACGCCTGTGCAAAAGCGTTTAGCCGATGGCTGCCATCTCAATCGAAACATTGAACAGGCCTTAAAAGCAGCAGGTTTTAATTTGATAGAACAACACTACTTTTATGCCGAAGGTATTCCGAAACTCGGACAACTGATGTTTTTTGCACGTGCTCAAAAGCCACACTCAAGCGATGGATCATGATAGTCATGTAGAAAGCATCTGCTCTATATAAAGAAATGCCTTCATGGGTAGACATTATCAAGCTTATTCGATCGTATCGAAGTCGATGCGGACCGTTTCAAAACGAACCCGCCCTGCTTGAATCGCTTGTGCAATAGCAACTTGTCCTTTGGTCAGCCTCGCCCCACCGCTTTTAATATCAATGAGAACAATTTCAATATCTTCTGCTCTCCCCTCACCATCACGCAGGTCGGTATAACCATCAAAGACCACATAGTCGACAGGATCACCCAAAAACTTGGCATCGCTGGGTAAGTATTCAAACTGCGGCATAATCGGTGCCAGTTGCTCCGCCATTTTACCTTTGAGCACTGCACGACTGGTATTGACACTGCGCTTTTGTGCTTGAGCCAAAGCCTGCTGATGCTCTAGTTCTAATTCGGCAATGTAGCGCTCATATTCTGCTTTGATGCGTCCATTTCGGCTGTGACTTAAAATAAGGGTGGTCAATACCACACCAATTGCTGCACCGATCAACATTGCCATCCATATGGACATGGTTTTTTCCTAATTTTGTGCTACTAGGTAGCAAGATTTAAACTTACAACTTTGGTTTGGTGTCATATGCGACACACAAAAGAATGATATGCTAGAGGTGAGCAGAATAAAATCATTTAAGGTCATGAAAACGATATTAATCGCCAACCAAAAAGGTGGCTGTGGCAAAACGATAACCGCAATCAATTTAGCTTCGGCACTCGCACAAAAAGGTTATAAAGTGGCTTTGGCCGATGCCGATAATCAAAAATCTGCTCGTCAGTGGTTAAAACAGCGTCCAGAGCAAGTGGCGCATATTCAAAGTTTAGATTGGCGCCATGAGAAATCGATAGGTGAAGTGCCTAAAAACATTGAATATTTAATTATCGATGCGCCGGGTGCGTTGTCTGGTGAGCATGCCGAACAGCTGGTCAGTGAAGCGCATGCGATTGTGACGCCACTGCAACCCTCGTTTTTTGATATTGACAGTACCCGTCGTTTTTTAAAGCATTTACAAGATATTAAACGCATTCGTAAAGGCAAAGTGCAAATTTTGCTTTTGGCCAATCGTGTCAAAGCCAATAGTGCCAGTGCCAAAGACATCCAAGATTTTTTTGCGAAAATTGAACAGCAGCCTGTAGCATGGATTTCAGAACGTACCGCATATGGCCAATTGGCAATGCAAGGTTTAAGCGTATTTGATAAAACACAAAAGAATTACCTCTCCATTCAAAGCCAATGGCAACCGCTGCTCAACGCCATTGTCGATGACCCAAGTGCTTGGTTCTAAAATATTTTGCTATAGATAAAACAGGGCTATTCCCTATTTATAGTCGGTTATTCACGAGAACTTACCAAGGGTACGTTCTCGTGCGCATTTTTTTCAGTTAATATGACTTTGACCTTAGAGATATAGCAGTGAATACCGTGCAACGATACGCACCAGCCTTACAAAAAGTATTGTTATTTGGACTGATTTTTATTCTGTTCTATTTGAGCTTTCAAGTCCTGAAATACTTTATTGTACCTGTGCTTTGGGCTGCGATTATTGCCTACATCACTTGGCCTTTATATCACTCAGTACAGAAACTCTGTGGACCGCGTCCAACCTTAAGCGCCACCATCATGATCAGTATGGTGGTATTAGTTGTCGGTATCCCGCTGACCTTTGCCATCTTTATGCTACAGCATGAAGGTCGTAATCTGTTTTATGAATTGCAAAGACAAGTGTTCTCAGGTCATTTAGATGTCCCTCAATTTATTCGGGACTTGCCCATTATTGGCAAAGAAGTCACTCGTACTTTAAAAGAAATCAATACCGATCCGAACAGTATTGTGCAGAATGTCTCGGGCTGGTTTCAAAGCCATTTAAATTATGGTCGTTTGGTGCTGAGTGAAATCAGTAAGAATATTTTTAAACTCTGTTTTGCGGTGATGTCGTTATTCTTCTTCTATCGTGACGGACAAACCATTTTAAATCAGGTCAGTAAAGCGCTGGAAATGGTGATTGGCCCACGTATCCACCACTATTTAGACACCATTTCAGAAACCACGCGTGCTGTGGTCTATGGAGTTGGCCTGACTGCAATTGCGCAAGCACTCTTGGCAGGCCTGAGCTATTTTGTTGCTGGTGTCCCAAACCCAATGGTACTGACCATTGTGACTTTTATCTTTGCACTCATTCCTTTTGGCCCTCCTGTAGCATATAGTGCCGTGTCTTTATGGTTATTCTCTCAAGGGCAGACTATTGAAGCGATTGGAGTGATGGCGTGGGGTGTCTGTGTGGTCAGCACAGCAGACAATGTGATTCGCCCATTGGTGATCTCAGGTGCAACGCAAATTCCGTTCTTGCTCATCATGTTTGGTGTATTGGGTGGTTTAGCCAGCTTTGGTATGGTCGGCTTGTTTGTCGGCCCCGTGATTCTAGCGGTACTGTTAGCCATTTGGCGCGAATGGCTACATGAACAAGTCAATGAACCCCTCATGATGCCGAAAGCGACATTGGCTTATGATCCACCTGAAGAGCCTTTAGATACACCCAAAAAATAAGTTCTGTGAAATGACTTGAGCGCATGCTTTCCTCGAAAGTATGCGCTTTTTTATGTCAGATACAAAAACGCTGTACGGACAACATTGAACCGAAGCCTTGGCTTTGTTTGAGTGGTTCTGAATTTTAAGGAAAAAAGGATCCAACATGTTGTCTTCTGCTTTCAAACTAAGCGCACTTGTGACTTTAATCGGTTTAGGGACTGTGGCATGTACCACTACACCTACTGAAACCAACACGATAGTCAAAGACGTCGATGTACACGCTGTTTCAACTACAGGTGTGGGACAAAAAATTGGCACCATTCGTTTTATTGATAGCCCTGTTGGTTTAGCAATTCAAACCAATTTGACTCAACTTCCACCCGGCCCACACGGTTTTCATATCCATGAAAAAGGTTCGTGTGATGTAGCTGAAAAAGAAGGAAAACCTGTGGCTGCTTTAGCCGCTGGGGGACACTTTAACCCAGAAAAAGCGCCAAACCACGGCACACCACTCAATGGCCATATGGGTGATTTACCAATCTTGAATGTCGACTCAGCAGGCAATGCAAAAGTCAATTTACTCGCTCCTCGCTTAAGTTTAGCCGACGTTGAAGGCTTAGCCGTAATGGTACATGCAGGTGGTGATAACTATTCAGATACCCCTAAACCACTTGGCGGTGGCGGTGACCGTATTGCGTGTGGCGTGATTAAATAAGGCTATCGCCTTTGCACTGTGAATAAAACAGTGTTCTGACCTCGTATCTGTGGATAAGTTTCGACTTATACACACAATGCAGCGGAGTCATGTTCCGCTGCATTTTTATTGTCATAGGTGAATTTCTGATGTGATGGACCACAGCATTAAATTGACAGTGCCCTGAAAAAAGTTCAGGCTAAAACCAAAATAAAACTAAGCCTAGACTATTACATCGTGAACAATCTTCGTCAGTGGTTTCAGTCCTTTCAGTCCAATGCAATTTTTATGTATTGCTTGCAAATTTTGATTGTGCTGAGTGGCACAACCTTAGGTTTATATTTTTTAGGACTACAACAGCTTATTGTTCCGACCACATTAGGTGCAATTGCAACAGCCCTGACCGACTTCGACGATAGGCTCAGTATTCGTCTCAGAAACCTTGCCTATGTCTGTATCTTGTTCTTTAGTGTTAGTAGCATTTTAGATTTTTTACATCCTTATAAATTCTTTTTCATCTTATATTTATCACTGTCTAGTGCTTGTTTTATTTTACTGGGGGCACTGGGGCAACGCTATGCAGCAATGAGCTTTGGTACCATTTTACTTTCCCTATACAGTATGTTTGGCCTAGGTGAATATTCGGCTTGGTACTTTCAACCCGGTTGTTTTATCTTGGGAGCATTGTGGTATGGCTGTACCGCTATTGTGTTTTATATTCTTAAACCCACCTTGGCCGTTCAGGACAACTTAACCCGCTGTTTTAATCAAGTTGCCGATTTGCTCAACGCAAAAGCACGTCTATTCGACCCAGACAATCGAGACAATGTAGAAGCGCTGCTCTATGATTTATCCTTACAAAACAGTACTGTGGTGCAAAGTTTTAACCACACCAAAAGCTCACTACTGACGCGACTAAAAGCATCTCGCGCCAACCAAAATACAATTTATTGGCTCAACCTCTATTTTCTCGTTCAAGACATTCATGAACAAGCCAGCTCTAATTATTTACACTATGAGCAGTTACATCAAAACTTTAGCCGAACTGATCTCATTTTTCGTATTCAAAAAAATATTCGACTGCAAGCCCTTGCCTGTCAGGCTTTGGCACGGTGTATTTTGAACAATCAAACCTATGTATCAGATCCAACGACCACTCAGGCGTTGCTGAATTTACACAGTTCCATGCAGGACTGGATTCGAGATCATCCACACAATATTGAAGTCAAAAACCTACAACTGATTTTAAATAATTTGGACAGTGTTCATGAACGTTTTCAGCACCTCAACGAACTACAATCGCGCCAAGAACAGCGTTATCAACAGCATATTGATAACCTCAACTTATATGATGATGATATCCATGATTGGCATGATCTGTGGCTCAAACTCAGTCAACATCTCACCCCCCAATCCGCACTGTTTCGACATGCGGTACGCATCGCCTTTGTCTTTGCTGTAGGTTATGGCATCTCGCTTCTGCCCTTTGCGCAACATGGCTATTGGATTTTGCTCACCAGTTTATTCGTTTGCCAAATGCGTTATTTTGCCACCAAAAGCCGCTTAAAAATGCGAACCTTGGGCACTATTTTGGGCGTTGTTTTAGGGATTCCGCTGCTGTATTTCGTCCCAAGTATTGAAGGACAACTGCTACTAACCATTATTTTTGGCGTGTGCTTTTTCTATCTCAGTTCCAAGAAATATGCCATGGCGACCCTGATGGCAACACTCATGGTACTGCTGATCTTTAATTTAAAAGGTGCAGGCTATGCCATTATTTTACCGCGAATTATAGACACCCTCATTGGTTGTGCCATTGCTTGGTTCGCAGTGAGTTTTATTTGGCCCGATTGGGACTTCCGCAATATTTCCAACACCATAAAAAAAGCATCCGATGCAACCCTCAACTATTTCAATGCCATCTGTGAACAATATCAACACGGCAAAAATAATAGTCTGGCTTACCGCAGTGCGCGTCGTACTGCGCATAATGCCCAAACCGAACTGGCGAACATGATTTCTAGTCTCAGTACCGAGCCCAATCCAAACCCAGAACTGATACATCATGCTTTTCGCTACTTGGTATATAGCCACAGTCAACTCAGTTATATTTCTGCTTTGGGAAGTCACCGAGAATTGGTGCAGGATACACAAGTGCTGGAACTCATGTTGTGGTGTCAAAATACGTTGAATCATGTACTGCTCCATCAGCAGGCATTAGCTGAACTCGACATCCAGCAAAAACTGGCAGAGATTAAACGCTTAAATGCGCAAGAAACAATGAATCAGAATTTACACTTGGTACTCAAACAAATCAGTCTATTACTGGAAACCTTGCCCGAATTGCTGAAGTTAAAAACTGAACTGCTGGCCCGAGATATTAAATAAAACGGATGACACAACAGCGATCTTTAAAAGCTTCATGATGTACGGGTGTATTGTGGTTCATTTTTATCAGGTTCTTGCGTACACTCGAGCTTCATTCTCATAGATTTTTTGACCATGAACATTCAGACATTACGTGTTGTAGGATTTTTAGAAGGGATTTCTTTTTTACTGTTGTTATTCATTGCGATGCCAATGAAATACATCTTTGATAACCCGATGCTAGTCAAATACGTGGGTATGGGGCATGGCGTATTATTTATCCTGTTTCTCATCGTGCTGTTTGTGGTCTGTGAAAAGCAAAAATGGTCTTTGAAGATGTTTATTTTAGGTCTGATCGCTTCAATCTTACCCTTTGGTCCTTTTGTGTTTGATACCAAAATTAAAAAATTAGAACCTGAGCAAGCTGAAGCCTGAGTTTAAAAACTGGCTTTAAAAAGGATTTTTTAAAGCAGTAATAAAAAAGCGCCCATTCAAATGAATGCGCGCTTTTTTATGATGTGAGCTTAGCGGAACTCAGTGAATAAAATCTTAGTAAACACCACGCTCAAGACGTTTTTGCATCACTTTTTTCACGGTCGCACGTGGAAAGCTAAACCATAACGCAATCAAAATGAGACAGACCAAACTGTAGGCCCAAAGACCAAATGCCACATAAGCCATGCGAACCAGTTCAATCACGAAGAAGAACGTAAACATCATCAGTACCGAAACGGCTGCAGCAACCGTCCCTTTGGACACTTCCGATGACATCAAAGCAAAGCGGTATAACACAGAAAAACTGATACCTTCGCCAAAGCTCACCAAAGTCATCCCCACAATCAGTAACGGCAAGAAATAGCTTTGGAAAATGGTGCCGAGCACCACCAACAGCGTACCGACGAACATCAAAGGTAAACCAATTAATACAGTTTTACCGAGTGCCATTTTGTCGATGACTTTAATCAGTACAATGTTGCCCAGAATGAGACCACCCAAGACGGGGAACTGCGCTAAGCCGTATTGCATACTGCTCAAGCCAAGTTCTTCCACCAAAATCACGGGTGACAGCGCAATCCACAGCATCAAAGGCATCGCGACCATAGGTAGGCCAAAGGTAAGCGCCAAAAAGGTCTTATTTTTATAGACCGTTTTATAGTCATCCCAAATATAGCGCAGCGGCTTTTTAGTATGACGCTGTTGTGTCGCAGGCATTTTGGCTTTTAAACCAAACCAACTTAAAAAAGCCAAAAAGGCGATGCCAATAAAGCCCCAATGCCATGACACATGGTCAATCATAAATGCGCCCACAACGGGACCAAGCAGCGGTGCCAACAAAGAAATATTGGCCATGAGTGCCATGACTTTAATAGCATCACGCTCTTCAAAACTTTCCTGTACTGCGGCATAACCCACTGCAGAAATCATCGATAGCCCCACGCCTTGTAAAAAGCGGAGCGCCAAAAAAGACTCAATATTTTGAGTGAGTAAAATCGCGAGGCAGGTCAGCACGAAAAATGCCACACCTGCGAGCAACACTTTTTTACGGCCTAAACGGTCTGAGAGTGGTCCAAGCAGCCACGCGACACAAGCACCGCCCAGTAAGTAAAAGGACATAGAGGATGGTGCCCACGCACTGCTTACTCCAAAGTCTTGGGTAATCGCGAGCATAGCAGGCTGGACTAAATCGTTACCGATATAGACCGAAAATTCGAATAAAACCAATGCCAAAGGAAACATCAATGTGGCACGGCTTAACTTTAAAGTTTGTACGTTTTGCATTGTTATCTACATATAAAATGCGTACAAGCCTGAGCAAAGTCAGTTAGAGGGAGAGACGACTAAACCCAATGGCAAGCACTGTAAAATTGAATAAAAAATGTATGGGTGCGAGAAATGCACACTGGTTTTACGCTGTATTCACAAAGCGTTTTTAGAAAAGGTGTTATTAAAATAGACTGAGCGGTGACACTGACAAAGCTCAGTTAAGCTATTTTAGCAGTGTTGCATCTGTTTGTATTGTTACTTTTTTAAGTTTCATCTGTCGCATTTGGTTTTGTATTAGGCGCAATAAAATGCCCTTGTTTTAAGTCCTCATACGCCTGTAAAACTTCGGTGAAGGTGTTCATGACAAAATAACCGCGTCCATAAATCGGTTCATTTAAAGGCTGCCCACTGAGTAATAAAAAAGCGCTGTCTTGTACCGCTTTTATTTCAAAGTCCTCACCATGATTGGACATGACTACCATCTGCTGTGCTTCTATCATTTCTCTGCTATTGAGCTGAAGACGACCACTACGAATATACAGCAGTGTCGTCTCACCTTCCGATGCAGGTAAAACTGTTTTCGTACCCGCTGTAAGCTGAACATCCAACACGTTCATAGGGCTATGCGTTTGAGCAGGCCCCGTCTGGCTTTCATACGTCCCTGCAATCACCCTGACCATTCCTTGAGCTTGCGCCAACTCAAGCTTTGGAATGGCTTCATGACTCAAGTGTTGATAACGTGCAGGATTCATTTTATCTTTGGCAGGCAAATTGACCCACAACTGGATCATTTCAAATGCCCCGCCTGTTTTGGAAAATGCCTCACTAAACACTTCTTCGTGCAGTACTCCAGCCCCTGCCGTCATCCACTGTACATCCCCTGCCCCAATCACACCGCCACCACCTGTAGAATCCTGATGGGCAAGCTCACCTTGGTAAACAATGGTTACGGTTTCAAAGCCACGATGCGGATGTTCACTCACGCCCTTTTTTAAGCGAGTTGGCTGTAAATAACTCGGGCCTATATGATCCAGCAATAGAAAAGGTGAAACCGAGTTCCCTAGTTCATAGTGTGAAAACACACAGACGACTGGGGCAAAGTCGCCAACAGCCGTCCGTGTACTTTCTGAGTGAATAAAGGCAAGGGTTTTCATTTTATTCTGCTTATCATTTGAATAATTTGATCATAGCCTACCAAACAACCCCGTTCGATAGGTTAGATGAGTTTCAGTGTTTTGAATTTAGGATGCTTGATCTACATCTGGGCTTTCTTGAGCAAAAAATTTAATTTCTGGGTTAGGCTTAAAGCAAAGCCATTTATTTTTCATCCATTGCTCAACTTTGTCTTTACCCAAAATTGCTAACAAATTATTAAGTAATGAAAATTTTGCAGTTTTATTAAAGTAATAAACAGTAACTCGAACATTCCGATCGATATCATCATTTAAACCAAATAAATCTAGAATGTAATCTTTATCCGAAATATCTAGTGAATGTCCCCAAATTGTTATTTCTAAGTTCAATTTACCCTCATTCTGCTTTGCCCTAATTCTTCTATTTAAATCATCACGATAATTGGATCTATTTTCACCCTTCAATTCATCTTTCAAAGCCAAAAGGCTTTGTTGCACAAAGATTTGAAATGCAAAGCGCCCCTAATTGAGCTAAATTTAAGGCGTAACTTGGGTAAGTGGTCGACCTAATTCCGTAAATCTGTTAAGGACTGCTACACGTGCATGGATTTCATTCACTTGGCTATCAAAACTCCTTGCGCTGAGTTTATCTCCTAATAATTTGATGCAATGCATCTTAGTTTCAACCAAACTTCGACGATGATAGCCTGACCATTTTTTCCATAGTGTCCTGCCTAAACGTTTAATTGTTCGAAGTAATTCATTTCGCTCTAGCGAGCTACTCTTTGTATCTTTCCATGGTTTCGCATTTTTTCTAGGTGGAATCACCGCATGCGCTTGCCGATCTGCAATGACCTCACGGCATTGCTTGGTGTCATAAGCTCCATCGGTATAAACACAGTTAATCTGCTCATCTTGTGGAATCTGATTAAGTAAATCACCAAGCACCTGTGAATCACTGACATTATTGGTTGTAAGCTGAACTGCTCGTATTTGTAGGGTTTTAGCATCTATACCAATATGAAGTTTACGCCATTGGCGACGATATTCAGGTCCATGTTTCTTGCATTTCCATTCGCCCTCACCTAGAAACTTCATGCCTGTAGAGTCCATGAGTAGATGCAGCCCATCGCTACTTTTTTGGTAGCTGATTACAATATCAATATGCTTTTGTCTTCTACAAAGCGTGGTGTACGAATATCACTGATATTCGTAGCTGCTCATCCGCAAAGTTTAATCAGACTTTGCACAAAGCCAGTGACCATACGTAAAGACAGACGGAGTAAGGATTTAATCATTAAGCAGCATTAGATGGCTGCATCGGAGTAGGTTTGATTTCGCCCTTATTTTGCCTTTTGATGGAGCATACCATTGCGTAGCAGGATCAAACCAAATGGCAATATTTCCGCGATGAACGAGTGCTCGGTTATATGCGGGCCAATTGGTTGTGCGGTAGATTTTATGTGTAGGCTTCTTCATTTGAAAATTATATCGCTGAAAAAGCCTTTACAGATAGGTTTGTGCAACAAAGCCAAGCCAAAATATCATCTTCATTTTCTAAAATATTATTTTTATATTCATCTAGAAATAAATAATCCGTATCTTTAAAAAGCTTCTGATGGTATTTGGTAAAACCATATGCTTTTAGCTTTTTCAAAGAATCATCGTTTAAATCTGATATCCCTAAAACTATATTTTGATCCTGCCCATAACTACCATGCAAATATTCAACTATGACTTCTTTATGAATTCGCTGGTAAGTATTTGTATAATTGAAAGAATAAATCTTATCTGGCACTAACCGTGCTTCTAAGTTAATACTCAAACTACAATTTTCAATTAGCTTAGAAACAATCAATTCTAAATATAGATTAAAGATGAAAATAAAATCATCCAACTGATTAACTAAAAAATTTAAATACATATCTTTAGAAAAACCATATTCAGGTTTTTCTTGCGAGATGAACCATAGAGAACCTATTTCCGCAAACTTCTCATCGGTCCAAAAATCGACATGCTGACCATAATTACTATTTTTGGCAAGAAGTCTCAAATTCATTAGGTGATTACATTCGAGTAATGAAAGATAATATTGTTCAGCAACTTTTTTCTGCTCTCCATTTTGAATTAAATGAATTGGAAAGTTACAATCACCAAACTCTTCAAAGCTTGATTCAACTTGGTTTAAAAATTTATTCACTGTATTCAGTGCATTTTCAATTTTGACTTCAAAATCAATCCAAGTTTTAACTTCTTTAACGTGATCTGAAAAGTAATGATACCAAACATTTTCTTTAAGCTTCTTTTGTAATTCTTCAACTTGTTCAACAGCTAAATTTATATTTTCAGTCTTATAGATTACTTTTGTTTTATCAAAAAAATAGCTTTCTTTCTCATATAAAGCACCAAACAGATCATCAAAATTCATGTCACCTTTTAACACATCCCAATTTTCTATTGCTTCCATTGCGACCATAAAATGGTCGTACTTCGTCGGCAAATAGTGCGACAAATCAAAACCGTTCCCAACAATCAAAATATTCATTTTTATAAAACCCCAAAAAGCAAAAAAGCGCATCAACCGATACGCTTTTTATGAGGTAGAATCGTCTACATTTCAACCATAAATCAAAGATTTATTATGCACACTTCGTTGTTTGGAAGTTTTTGGTATTTTTACCGCGCGCACATTGGTAAGAGGTTTTCGTCGCAGTTTTTTCCCAGTCGCCATCAACCAACTTAAAGTTATACACGGTACGCACCGACTTTACTGAATCATCTAACAAACCTGTTTCAGTCACTTTGACTTCTGCCGCAGTCGGGGACTCCACTGTATTAAAGTACTGGCGGATTTCAACCGTAGCTAACTCATTACGCAAATCTGGACGCTCTTTGAGTACCTGAGCCAACGGCGTATCTGACGAACCGACTTTATTCACTAACTCTTTGGTCGTCACACAACCTGACAATAATCCCACACATACGGCTGAAGCTAAAATAAGACGCAACATAAATCCCACCCAAAATTCATTATTTATCAATCCATCATGCCTTTTTTAGGCCTATTACACTATTTAGTAAATGTAATTCAGTCCCTTCAGCCATAAAAAAAGCGCATCACGGTGGATGCGCTTTTAAAACTCAATTCGAACTTAAAGGTCGAATAATTTACCTGGGTTCATAATGCCATTTGGATCGAAAACTTGCTTCAATGCCTTCATATATTCAATTTCTTCCGCCGAACGAGTGTAGTCAAGGTATGGCTTTTTGGTCATACCAACACCGTGCTCCGCAGAAATTGAACCGTCGTATTTTTTCACGGTTTCAAAGACATATTTATTCACCACCTGACATTTGGCAAAGAACTCATCTTTGCTTAAGTCAGCCGGTTTTAAAATATTTAAGTGTAAATTACCGTCACCAATATGACCGAACCAGCAGATTTCAAAGTCAGGGTAGTTACTTGCCACAATCGCATCAATTTCTTTAATAAATGCAGGTACATGAGTAATTAAGACTGAAATATCATTTTTGTATGGTGTAAATGGCGCAATCGACTCAGAAATGTCTTCACGTAAACGCCATAAACTTTCCACTTGATCGAGGCTTTGGCTCAACACGCCATCCAGTACCCAACCTTGTTCCATGCAGTGCTCAAAAATTTCCATCGCCTTGTCCATAATTGGCTCAAATGGCGCTTCAAATTCTAACAATACATAGAATGGACATTCGGTTTCAAATGGACGTTGTACATGACCATGTTCCAACACTTTTTGCATTGCCAGTTCACCAAAGAACTCAAATGCAGTCAGGTCAATTTTTGCTTGGAAAGCATGAAGTACAGGCATTACAGCATCAAAGTCAGGCACGCCCAATACCATTACTTGAAGGTCTTGCGGTTGGCGTTCCAATTTGATTTCAGCTTCAGTCACTAAGCCTAGTGTCCCTTCACCACCAATGAATAAATGTTGTAGTGCATAACCGGTTGCGTTTTTGATCATGCCTTTGTTCAAACGCAGCACATCACCCTTACCCGTGACTACAGTTAAACCGAGTACCCAGTTACGCGTCATGCCATATTTAATGACTTTAATACCGCCTGCATTGGTGCCAATGTTTCCACCAATTTGACTCGAGCCCGCAGAAGCAAAATCGACTGGGTAATACATGCCTTGCTCTTCAGCATAGTTTTGCAGCTGTTCAGTCACCACACCTGCTTGGACGCGAACCATACGGTCTGCTGGGAAGAATTCCAAGATTTGGTTCATCTTGTCCATGCTTACCACAATTTCACCATTGGCAGCGACTGCACCGGCAGATAAGCCAGTACGACCACCTGATGGTGTAATGGCAACATTGAACTCATTTGCAAGTTTCACAACCGCTTGCACTTGTTCCGTGCTCGATGGAAAAACGATGACTGACGGGTTTGGATCAAAATGTTTGGTATGATCGCGTCCCCAATTTTCAAGGCTATCCGCATCGGTTTTAATGCGGTTTTCACCTACAATTGCTGTCAATTGGGTCAATAACTCTGGGGTTAAAGCGACTGGAGCATTCATCGTTTTCAGACCTTGCAAGAAGTAAACAAGTTGTTTGTGGCGCTAGGGTTCTCTGCATGAAAAGCGCTTCATTTCAGTCTTTCCATGCCCTAAGGCTCAGGCAGTTCGTGAGGATTTAAGCAGCAGTGTGCAACTGGCTTATTTTCACGGAGTCATATTATAAGGCATTTTTTCTGTTTCCCGCAGAAAAAGCTGTTTTATTCAGGATACCTTTGAAATGATTAGTTTAATTAGACCAAAAAGACTTTTTTACGCACTATAGAGGCTAAAAATACCCAGCAGAGTCCGCATAAAGGAAATGTATATCGGGCGCGGTACGTGCTATTATATCGCCACTAAATTTGGCCTTTGTAGCGGAGCCGTAATGAGCCAACATCTTTCACTTCCTAAAGATAAAATTCGTTTCTTGTTGTTAGAAGGCGTTCACCAAAACGCAATCGACACACTAAATGCTGCCGGATACACCAACATCGATTATCGTAAAACAGCGCTTGAAGGTGAAGCGTTGAAAGAAGCGATTAAAGATGCACATTTCATTGGTATTCGTTCCCGTACACAACTCACTGAAGAAGTGTTTGAAGCAGCGAATAAATTAATCGCTGTTGGTTGTTTCTGTATTGGTACCAACCAAGTGAACTTAAATGCTGCGATGGTTCGTGGTATTCCAGTATTTAACGCACCATACTCAAATACACGTTCAGTGGCTGAACTTGTACTTGCTGAAGCTATTCTTCTTCTTCGCCGTGTCCCTGAAAAATCGACAGATACACATGCAGGCGGTTGGAACAAGTCAGCTGTTGGTTCGTTCGAAACTCGTGGTAAAACTTTAGGGATTGTCGGTTACGGTTCAATCGGTTCACAACTTTCTGTCCTTGCTGAAAGCTTAGGTATGAAAGTGATCTACTTCGACACAGTAACGAAACTACCATTAGGTAATGCACGTCAAGTCGGTAGCTTAAACGAACTTTTAGCCAATGCTGATGTCGTTTCTTTGCATGTACCTGATGTTCCTTCTACACGTAACTTCATGACCAAAGAAAAATTTGCACAAATGAAAGAAGGTGCAATCTTCATCAATGCTGCACGTGGTACATGTGTCGTGATTGAAGACTTAGCAGATGCCTTGAAATCAGGTCATGTTGCTGGTGCTGCGGTTGACGTGTTCCCGAAAGAACCAAAAGCCAATGGTGAAGAGTTCATTTCTCCACTACGTAATATTCCAAACGTGATCTTAACCCCTCACGTGGGTGGTTCGACTATGGAAGCTCAAGCGAACATTGGTTTAGAAGTGGCTGAGAAATTCGTTTCTTATTCAGATAAAGGCATGACTTTATCTGCGGTGAACTTCCCAGAAATCGCGTTACCATTGACCGAAGGCAAACACCGTTTACTTCACATCCACAAAAACGTGCCAGGCGTGTTGTCAAAAATCAACAACTTGTTTGCTGAACACGGCATCAACATTTCTGGTCAGTCTCTCATGACCAAAGGTGATGTTGGTTACTTGGTGATGGATGTAGACGCAACAGCATCTCAAGAAGCTTTAGATACTCTACAAGACGTTGAAGGCACAATCCGCGTTCGCGTATTGTTCTAATTCGACTCTATTTAAAAACCACAGCTGCCAAGCTGTGGTTTTTTTATTTTTGAATACTTGTTAAAATTTTATGTGCGACCCAAGCACATTCTCCGCTACTTTTTCCAAGTATTCACTTCCCTATCTAGTATTCCAATAATGCCAAATCTAAAAAGTACTCCCCACCTCCAAGCGACCTTTTTATTGCTGATTGCAATGCTTAGCTTGCAAAGTAGTGGTTCACTGGCCAAAGTTTTGTTTGATCAATTTCCCATTTTAACTGTTTCCGCCATGCGCTTGCTGTTGGGATCAATCATCTTGGCCGTGCTGTTTAAAATTTGGCAGGTTGATTTTAAGCAAGTCAAATATAAAGCCATTCTCAGCTATGGTTTTGCTTTAGCAGGTATGAACCTATTGTTTTATTTATCCATTGCTCGCCTGCCACTCGGCATTGCAGTGTCGTTTGAGTTTATTGGCCCGCTCAGTGTTGCGCTGTTTTATGCCAAACAACGCTTTGACTTTGTTTGGGTCGGGCTGGCTATTTTAGGCTTGGTTTTACTTTTTCCTTTCGACCAAGCAGCTCAACCTTTAGATCCTCTTGGGATCGCATTTGCCCTAGGTGCAGGTGCATGTTGGGCCTTGTATATCGTGGCGGGGCAGCGCCCATCGGGTGTTTCGGGCAACCATACCGTGTGCTTGGGCATGTTTGTCGGCATGCTGATATTAATGCCGCTTGCCCTATTCAGTGGTTTACCCACAAATGTGTTTGAACCCTCAAACCTGATTTATTTCGTGGCTTTAGCAGTTTTAGCCAGCGCTTTGCCTTTTAGCTTGGAAATGATTGCGCTACGCAATTTAACCGCTCTAAGTTTTGGAACGCTCATGAGCCTTGAGCCTGCCATTGCAGCACTATCTGGTTTTGTCTTTCTAGGCGAGCAACTATTGTGGTCACAGTGGCTTGCACTTAGCGTGATTATCATGGCATCTATTGGTTGTACCTATACAGCTCAGAAAAACCGCCAAGCTACAGTTTAAACGATGTAATCCAGAGTTTGAATTTAGCTTTTAAATCCAACGGCTCTATCGATTACTTTTAAATTCATGTCGTTGCATTTCAAAAAATCAGCTTATTCAGCATCCAACTTGGGTTGTGAATCGTTATACTAATCCACCTTCTTAAAATAACAGGTCGCCATGACCTGATGTGTGCATGATGCCTAATTCTCAACTGATGGCAGTGATGTTCATGGTCTTGTCCATGCTGTCCTATCAAATCAGTGCTTCTTTTGCCAAGCAGTTGATTGCCATCCTTGACCCGCTAACCGTGGTGACCCTTAGACTGTGCTTTGCGGCAATTTTAATTGTGCTGATGTTCCGCTCATGGAGCATCATGAAACGCCTACCGCATTTAAAGTGGAAAGATTTACTCAGCTACACGGCAGCCTTATGCCTCATGAATATTTTATTCTACGCTTCGCTGGGTAAACTGCCGCAAGGTATTGCCGTCGGTTTAGAGTTTTTAGGTCCTTTAACTTTAGCGCTACTCTCGATTAAACAACGTCGTGATTATATCTGGGTCGGATTAGCGATTTTAGGCATTGCACTGATGGTGCCGTGGCATCAAGCGAATGCAACCAACTTCTCTTTCTTAGGTGCTGCATTTGCGGTTTCAGCGGGTGCGTGCTGGGCGCTGTATATTTATTTTGGGCAAAAAGTCGTCCGTCAAAATATCGGCATGCATGCCCTCAGTATTGCTATTGTGATCTCAGCCTTGGTGCTACTGCCCATTAGCGCCACGCATAACCCTACAGCGCTAATGCAAACGGAATACTGGCCCAAAGCCTTATTGATTGCACTACTCGCCACAACCATTCCCTATGCTCTAGACCTCATGGCGTTGAAACGTTTAAGTAAACTCAGCTATGGGACGCTTTCAAGTTTGTCACCGGCTTTAGCAGCCTTGGCAGGTTGGTTACTACTGAAAGAACAAATTAGCATGTGGCAAACGTTGGCGCTGGTTTGCATTATGATTGCCTCTGTTGGGGTTACCTTTAGAGCCAAACAGCAAAGTGATGACGCGATTTAATCACAAAAGATGGCACTCGCCATCTTTTGTTTAAAATGGACTTAAACCAAACTGTCTTTTTCAATTTTTTTGTACTTTTTGTATTCCTGCTGATACTGCTTGGCGAGCGCAGTCTTTTGAGCATCGAGTAAAATTTTTCCGGCTTGCTGAAAAAAACCATGCTCCTCTTCTTGTAAGTGATGATGTACAGTATCCGATAATTTTTTTGCAATTGCCAACCAGCCCGGATTGGAGAACTCCGTCTCGGTCAATTGTTCCAATAACTCATCCATTTTATGGTGTTCTGCCAAAGCATGGCGGGTAATGTTAAGACCCGAATCAGTCATCATTAAAGGGATATAAAAATAACGGTCTTCTGCCACAGCATGGGCAAATAATTCATTTTTAAGGCGTTCAAATAGCTCACGGCGCTCAGGCGTATCCCCTGAAGTTTGGAGTAGTCGTTCAGCCAAATTTCGTTGTATAACGTGACTTTCTCTTAAGGCTTCAAATATATTCATTCTATGCTCCAGTTCAGTTCAACTTAAAACATCATTTTTTATTGAAAAGCTTCTTGGCACAGCATTGAGTGCGCTGTATTGATCTTAAATGCAATAAACGAGAAATGAGGTCACAGACTGCGCGTTTTTTGTAATGAAGTTTTAAAGATATCGCACCATTACATCAAAAACATTTGATAGCTCAATCTGAGAATTAAAATAGTTACCAAAATAAGAAATAAAATACGAATAAAGCCGCTGCCATATTTCAGCGCCATTTTTACCCCACAAATAGACCCGATCATATTTGCGACGGCCATCGTGCCTCCTACAGCAAAGAGCACATGCCCCGAGGGAATGAAAAAGCTTAGCGCCGCAAGATTGGTCATCACATTGCCAATTTTAGCCAATGCCGCCGCATGCAAAAAATCAACGCGTAAATAGCGAATAAAATAGAAAATAAAGAAACTGCCCGTGCCTGGGCCAAACAAACCATCATAAAAGCCAATGGCTAAACTTCCGAGACCCGCCAACAACAAAATTTTAGGCGTCACAGTTTGCGCCATATGCACTTGCCCAAATTGCTTCTTCATGAGGGTATAGACCGCCATCACAATCAACATGAGCAAGACAAAGGGTTGGAGAACCTCTTTTGGAATCATAGCGACACTAGCCGCGCCCCCAAATGAACTGATGGTGGCACATACTGCGACCACAGCCAAAAGTTTCCATTCAAAGCGAACTTTACGGGCAAAGGAAACGGCTGAAGTGGCTGTACCCACCACTGCCGCTAATTTGTTGGTGCCAAATAAAGTGGCAGGCGCCATCGACGGAAAGGCATTCATCAAAGCGGGAATTTGGATCAGCCCACCACCGCCAACGGCAGCGTCAATTGCGCCTGCACAAAAGGCAAAAAAGATCAGACTGATAATAATGTCAATGTCCACGCCTTATCCTTTTTTACCGAGTGATATATTTCGATTATAGATTTAAAACCCGCTTTGGAACCAATCTTTTCTTATCCGTAACTTCAGCTAAGCCTAAGCATTTTTCCCCATCGAAAACCAAGACCTGTGCTTCGGCCGTATGCTCAGTATTACTTTCCATACCGCGACTAAAGTATTCACTGCGTCCTTCTGGAACTTGTACTTTAGGAAAATGATCTACAGGTGCATATACAGGTAACAACAGTGCTTCGCGCTCTTGTTCAGACAAACTTTCCAAATACTCAATGGTATAACTTGGAATCAGATCAAAATGACCTGTTTTAATACGGTGTAAATAAGTTAAATGACCATAAGTACCCAATGCCTTCGCAATATCTTCGCCTAAAACACGAATATATGTGCCTTTCGAGCAGGTAATATCAAGGGTGACGCTGTCTGCTGTGAATGAAAGCAACTCAATCGCAGAGATGGTAACCGGACGGGCTTCACGCTCAATTTCAATCCCTTTACGGGCTAGCTCATATAAAGGACGACCATCTTTCTTCAAAGCGGAATACATTGGTGGAACTTGCTTAATATCACCCATAAACTGAGCCAAAACGGCTTCAATCAAATCTTCGGTTAACTCAGGTACAGCCTGCTTTAACAGTTGCTCACCTTCTACATCACCTGTGGTGGTACTGTGACCCAGCTGAATGGTGGTTTGGTAGCGCTTCACCGAGTCCAACAAAAAGTGTGAAAACTTGGTCGCTTCGCCCAAACAAATCGGCAGCAGTCCCGATGCCAATGGATCAAGCGCTCCCGTATGCCCCGCCTTTTGCGCACGGTATAACCAACGTACTTTTTGCAATGCCGCATTTGAACTAATCCCCAATGGCTTATTCAATAAAAATACACCATTCACGGCACGGCGCTGGATTTTTGAAGCAGATGATTTCATAACATAGACACGTCTTAAAGCTGCCGCAATACTATCAACCGCTTGTCTAGTTTTACAACTTTTCTGTTGTTTATTTGCTCTTTTGTTTCAGAATAAACTGAGTTCATTCATATGAACCAAATAAAAAATACAATAGGGATGTTAGGCATAGGATATGCAAAAAAAGAAATTATGGCTCATTTTCGCCGTGATCATCGTTGTCATTCTTGGTTTTCTCATTTGGCTCGCACCCAATGCAACTGTTGGCTCAAACCAAGGGCCGATTCGCTCTAGTGCTCAAAATACGACAGGCTTATTACCCGCAGCGTCAGACTTGCCACATGCATCGGGGCTGCCTTTTGTCAGCAACAGCCAACAGGACACTGAAGTCAACTGCCAACTGGTGCTCGACCAAAATAATCGCTTAGTTGTTAATGAACAAACACGTAACTGTTTTGAATATTTCATTACCCAATATGGTGAAAAAAATATTGACCAGATCAAGCAAGATTTTAAAGCCTATATCCAGCAAGGTTATCAAGAACCTGCGCTTAAGCAGATTTTAGATCTTTGGACTCGCTATATAGATTATCGTGTGCAATTGGGTAGCCTGAAGGAGCCAAGCCTAAATAAAGAAGACCCTGAGTACTATCGTAAAATTTTTACTTTGATGAAAAACCTACGTAGCCAGTTCTTTTCCGACTATGAAATCGAAGGCCTCTTTGGCGCTGAAAATACCTACCATGAATATACCTTAGACCGCATGAGCATCATGGCAGATCAGTCCTTAACTGAAGTACAAAAAGCGCAGAAACTGAAAGAGTTGTTTGCTCAACTGCCTGAAGATTGGAAAGAAAACCTAGAACAACTCTCCAAACTCGAAGATCTGCGTAAACTGACCTCAGATATTAAAGCGCGCGGCGGCTCTGCCGAAGAAATTCGCCAAATGCGCCAGAATCTTGTCGGTGCCGAAGCGACCGTACGCTTAGAAAAACTCGACAAAGATCGAAACAATTGGAAATCTCGGGTCAATACCTACTTAGAACAACGCGACAGCATTCTCAACAGCAACATGAGTCAAGACGCGCAGCAGCAAGCCATTCAAAAACTACGTGATCAACAGTTTAATAATTCACAAGAACAACTTCGACTAGGAGCCTTTGAAACCACGCATGACACGGGAGGAAAACTTCCGTTCGCAGATTAAAGCTATACCGTGTTTGACTTTTTCAGGATGAAAAAAATGTTTATAACGAAAAGAATGATACAAACAATGTCACTCGTAGGTCTGGTTACCAGCCTTGGACTCAGCGCAACCACAGCCACAGCTGGATTGCAGACGGTGACTGCAAGCGTAAAAAGTAATTATGCTCAAACTAAATATCCATTGCTATTTACTCATGGCATGTTTGGGTTCAGCCGAGTGGGCGTTGCCGAACTTGGACTAGATTACTGGTATCAAATTTTACCCGACTTGGCTCGAAATGGTGCGACCACCTTTGCAGCACAAATTTCCCCTTTAGAATCAACTGAAGTACGAGGTGAACAGTTACTACAACAAGTTGAAGAGGTCATCGCCCTAACCAATAAACCTAAAGTCAATTTGATTGGGCATAGCCATGGTGGACCAACCATCCGCTATGTAGAAGCAGTTAAACCGCAATATGTGGCCTCACTGACAGGTGTGGGGGCAACGTTTAGAGGTTCAAAAGTCGCGGATAAACTTCTCGCCAATCAAGGTGGAACGCAACTACTCAGTCTAGCGGTGGATTATATTATTGGTCCTATGCTTGCTTATGGGCAAAGTAACCCTGCCTTAAAAAGCAATTTAACAGCATCACTCACCTCAATTAGTGAGCAAGGTTCCAGTGTTTTTAATCAGAAATATCCAACAACAGCACTGGCTTCGGACTGTAACAAGAGCGGTGCAACATCCAGCAATGGCGTGTATTACTATTCGTGGACTGGTACGTCTCAAGTCACGAACATTCTCGATGTCGCAGATAGTGCGATCTCACTGTTGGGGCCTTTGGCCTATGGACATTTAGACAATGATGGTTTAGTGGCACGCTGTAGTACACACTTCGGTAAAGTCATCCGTGATAACTATGACTGGAACCATTTAGATGAGGTCAACCAAGTTATGGGACTACGTGGACTATTTAGCGCAGACCCTGTTGATGTCTATCGCCAACATGCCAATCGCTTAAAAATGCAAGGACTCTAGTTCTATTTTTCCCTTCGAATCTTTAACGTTTCGGAGGGATGCCTCCTAGAATTATCCAGTTACAAACTGTATTTAATTTAATCGGATTTCTCTACGCTCCTCCTCCCTCACCTTTATACTCATTTTTGACAACTTAAATTGTCGTCATAAAAACTAAAAAACGAGGATGATCAATGAAATATGGATTATTGATAGCTGGACTGCTGTCGACCTGCGCACTTGCTGTTACACAAACGCAAGCAGCTGCTTCACAAATTAAATCAAACTACGTTGCCTCTAATTATGCAAAGACCAAATACCCTTTGGTTTTTGCACATGGTATGGGTGGCTGGATTCGAGCAGGAACCGATGAACTTGGTGTGGATTATAGTCAAACCGCTTAATTACCCATACACTCGTTAAAGAAACGACTAAAAAGCTTATCTATTGAGTTAACCAACCATTTTTTCCTTTTTGCTTTCACCCATGCCCACATTTTTTCAATAGGATTAAGGTCAGGACTATAAGGTGGTAACCAAAGTATTTGATGCCCATGTTGGCTTAATAGATCTTGTATATCTGGTCGTTTATGGAAGGCTGCATTGTCCATGACAATTACACTATTCGAGGGTAGTTCTGGTAATAAAAACTGATCTACCCAAAAATAAAATACATCCGAATTTACTTTGCTATCAAATAAACCCACTGCAAATAACTTACCCTCATGGATTGCTCCTATTGCATTGGTTTGATTTTTTAATTGCCAATTATATGTTCCATAACAAGGAGTTCCCTGTTTTGAATAACCATGAGGTCTATGTTCATGAGATTTAAATCCACTTTCATCAAGATAGATGATCGGGTGTTGATACCTTAATCGGTTTAAATCTTTTAAATACTGCTCTCTGAGTTCTGTTTTTGCTTTCGGGTGCCGTAAGGTCTTTTTTTAACTGTAATATTTAGACGCTTGAGCGCATCTCCAATTGTAGAAGTAGCACAACCAAAACGAGCAGCGCGTTCATATTGATAATCATCAGGATATTGCTCAACATCTGCACGTAAGGCATCATCATCAACTTTAGATGGTTTTCTTGGTCGAGTTCTTTTTATTTCGATTCGCTTTTTCCATTCGACAATTGTATTTTTATTAATTTCGAAGTGCTGAGCAACCGCTCGGATAGATTGACCTTCTTCAAGCTTGGCTAATATTTTTTTTCTAAAATGTATTGGATAACTCATATCAGTATTGTATTGGTTTTTTGACGTGTTGACTATATTGGTATCAAATCTTGCCAGATTTAGCCCGTAACGGTGCAAACGCATGGGCAACACGCGTTTCTCCATTCAACACATCTGAAGTTCGTGGTGAACAACTGCTGCAACAAGTTGGTGAAATCTTAGCGATTACAGGAGCACCCAAAGTCAATTTGCTTGGGCATAGTCACGGCGGGCATAGTATTGCTTATGTCTCAAATGTTATGCCCAATAAAATCGCGTCTGCAACAGCCATTTCTAGTCCTTTAAAAGGCTCTCCTGTGGCGGATTTGATTATTTCCGCGCAAGGTACACCGCTAGAACAACCACTGGTGGGCTTAATCAACTTTGGGTCCAAGGCTATTGTTTGGGCACAACAGCAAAACCCAAACTCACTTCCACATGATGCACTCGGTGCGGGTAAAAGTTTAAGTCAAGCTGGGGCTAAAGCTTTTGCACAAAAATATCCACTGGGTATGCCAAAAACAAGCTGTGGTGAAGGTTTAGCGAAAGAAAATGGAATTTATTTTTACTCTTTCTCTGGCAACTCAACGTTGACGAACGTACTTGATCCAGACTCATTACTGGCGGCGACAGGCTTACTCATGCAAGCGCCCAATGATAACGATGGCTTAGTTTCACGTTGTAGTGCCAAGTATGGTAAGACCGTGCGCGATAACTATAATTGGAACCATTTAGATGTGATTAACCAGTTCTTTGGATTACGTTCTATTTTTGCTCCAGACCCTGTTGATGTTTACCGACAACACGCCAACCGATTGAAGCTTCAAGGACTCTAAAATTTAGGCATAAAAAATGCGCCATTGGGCGCATTTTTTACTCGTATAAAACTTAAAATTAAGCTTTAACTTTACGAGCTGGTAACTTTTCACGAATACGTGCAGCTTTACCAGACAATTCACGTAGGTAGTAAAGTTTAGCACGACGAACGTCACCACGACGTTTCACTTCGATTTTAGCAACGATTGGAGAGTGAGTTTGGAAAACACGCTCAACACCAACACCGCTAGAAATTTTACGTACTGTGAACGCAGAGTTCAAGCCACGGTTTTTCTTCGCGATTACAACACCTTCAAATGCCTGAAGACGCTCACGGTCACCCTCTTTTACTTTAACCTGAACGATAACTGTATCGCCTGGTGCAAAAGCTGGGATGTCTTGTTTAAGCTGTGCATTTTCAACAGCTTGTACTAAAGGATGCTTACCGCTCATGGGGTATCTCCAATATGTGCGGGTCAGAAGAGGTCTGATATCCGCTGGGTATAGAGGCTAAATCGCATAGACCCGATTATCTTTCTCTTTATGCTTGACCACTTCAATGCACAAAGAGCCTATTAAAAGAATACTCTGAATTAAGTATTCAAATCTGTTAGCCATTTCTTTTGCTGCTTCGTCAACTCTACATTGTCCACCAACTCAGGTCGGCGTTGTTGTGTTCGTTGATAACGCTGCAAAAACCGCCATTTCTCAATATTGGCATGATGTCCCGACTTTAAGACTTCAGGGACATCCAAACCTTCAAAATGGTCTGGCTTGGTATATTGTGGGCAGTCCAAAAGACCATCCACGAATGAGTCTTGCACATGAGACTGTTCATCAGACATTGCACCCGGAAGTCTCCGAATAATACTGTCTAATAAAACCATCGCAGGAAGTTCTCCACCCGATAAAACGTAATCCCCTATGGACCATTCCTGATCAACATATTTTTGGATCAAACGTTCATCGACCCCTTCATAACGACCACACAGCACAATCAATCCATCATAGTCGACAAATTGTTGTACTGCAGGCTCATTTAAGGTTTTTCCTTGCGGTGACATATACACCACAGGAACATGAACTGCACCTGCTTGCATGGCAAGCTCTTTGGCATGTTGAATTGCTTTTGCCAGAGGCTCAGCCATCATCACCATACCTGGACCACCACCAAATGGACGTTCATCCACTCGTTTGTAGTTGCCCTCAGCATAATCACGAGGATTAATACAAGTTACTTGTACTAAATCACTTTTTGCTGCACGCCCGCTAATACCGTAGGCTGTAATCGCTTCAAACATTTCAGGAAAAAGCGTAATGACTGCAAAAAACATCGCAGACCCCCGTATTTCCAAAATAATTAGTAATCTACGCCCCAATTAACGTAGATACGACCAGCTTCGAGATCAACGCGGTGCACCACATCTTTATGCCATGGAATCATACGTTCTTCAGTATCAATACTGTCTGGTGTTGCGTGAACCACCATCACATCATTGGCACCTGTCTCAAACATTTCATGGATTTTTCCGAGATTTACTTCTTGTTCTTCATCATCCAAACCTAACACTGTTAAGCCTTTCAAATCTGACCAGTAAAACTCATCCATTCCTGCTTTAGGAAGTTGCGCTTTTGAAATCCAAACATTTGCGCCAACTAGGTTATCTGCTGCAGTGCGATCAATGACGCCTTTGAGCGAAACAACTAAGCCTTTGCCATGCGGTTTCCAACGTTTTACATCTATTGTTTGCCAACCTGCTTTGGTTTCAATGTACCAAGGCAGATAGTCAAAGATGTTGCTCATCGGTTCTGTATTGGAATAGATCCAGAGCCACCCATTTAATCCATATGCTGAACGTAACTGTCCAATCTGAATACGATCTTCGGGAACATTCTGTGTTGGTGTCATGGGCTACCTACTACTTAATTAGCAAAAATTATGCAGTAGCTGCAGCTTTCTTAGCTTGAGCAGCTAAAGAAGCAACACGTTCAGATGGTTGAGCACCTTGAGCAACCCAGTGTGCAAAACGATCAGCATCTAAACGAAGTTTTTCTGCTTTACCTTGAGCTGTTGGGTTGAAGAAACCAATACGTTCGATGAAACGACCGTCACGTGCATTACGGCTATCAGTTACAATAACTTGATAGAACGGACGTTTTTTAGCACCACCGCGTGCAAGACGAATAACTACCATGATACAACCTTATAGTTTTTACGGATTATCCCTGCCCCGACCACCGGAACATTTCAAACCCCTTTCATAGAGGGCAATATTTTACGTTATCTTTACTGCGAAAGGAAGATCAAAATTTGTTTATCCACAATTTTGAATTTGGATTTTATCTGCCGTCCCAGTTGGAGGTGGCTGAAGGAGTACAGGCAGAACCGCTATTAATGTCTGTTCCTTTGTGATGTGTGCTGAAATAATAGGACACTTCCACTTGGGAGATTCTAGGCAGCCAACTTGTAAAAGTCCTCTGCCATTTAATTTGGTGTCTTAAAATCTAATCCTTTCTGAATTCTCTGCTGATTATAAAATAGCTCTATCTATGTATTTTGTAATATCTGCTTTAGCTTCTTCTCTAGTTTTATAGTTGCGATGGGCTTTGTTGCACAAAGCTATTCTTAAAGGCTTCTTCAGCAATATAATTTCCAAATGAAGAATCCTGCATCTAAAATTTATCGCACAACGAATTGGTCCTCTTATAACCAAGCTCTAATCAAGCGAGGAAATATTTCAACTTGGTTCGATCCTCAGACTAAATGGTATGCTCAGCCACAGGCTAAGCATGGAAGAAATCAAACTTATTCTGATACAGCAATTCAGTGCTGTTTGATGATCAAACCTATCTTTCGACTTTCTTTGCGTATGGTCACAGGCTTTGTGCAAAGCCTAATTCAACTCAGTGGGTTAAGTTGGACAGCACCAGATTATTCCACACTTTGCAGACGACAAAAGCAGATTGATATTGCGATCAGCTATCAAAAAAGTCATGAAGGATTACATCTATTGATAGACTCAACTGGCCTTAAGTTTTTAGGCGAAGGTGAATGGAAACGTAAGAAACATCAGCCTGAATATCGTCGGCAATGGCGTAAATTACATATTGGTATAGATGCTAGAACCTTGCAAATACGAGCTGTACAGCTGACAACAAATAATGTCAGTGATTCGCAAGTCCTTGGAGATTTACTTGATCAAATCCCATTGGATGAGCAGATTGATTCAGTCTATACAGACGGGGCTTATGACACCAAACAATGCCGTCAGGTCATTGCAGATCGGCAAGCGTATGCAGTGATTCCACCCAGAAAAAATACAAAGCCTTGGAAAGATAACAAAGTTCATTCGCGAGAGCGAAATGAATTACTTCGAACAGTTAAACGTTTCGGCAGGACACTATGGAAAAAATGGTCAGGCTATCATCGGCGAAGTTTGGTCGAAACCAAGATGCATTGCATCAAATTATTGGGGGATAAACTCAGTACGAGAAACTTTCAAAGTCAAGTCAATGAAATGCATGCACGTGTGGCAGTATTAAATAAATTTACGGAGTTAGGTCGACCTCTCACCCAAGTTGTCACTTGAATTTGAGTAGAACAGGGTAAATTTAACTTTTAAATCTTTATGCAACAAAGCCATGTTGTACTAGGAAATTCTGATGCTGCTGGCAACTCTATCCCAGTCACAGTTAAATCCGTCACCCCATCCTCTATCAGTTATCAATAACTAAATGCCCCCTTTTTTTAAAGAAGGGGCATTTTCAACTACATATAAAAACTTATTAAATGAAATTAACACTTTAGGCTTGAGTTACTGCAATACGTAACTCTTTTGGCAAACTAAAGGTAATATTTTCTTCCGTTCCGGCCAGCTCTTGTGGTGGTGTTGCACCCCAGTCTTGTAATCGTTGAATCACTTGCTTAATTAAAATTTCAGGTGCAGATGCACCCGCTGTGACGCCAACTTTAGCAATATTTTCAAACCATGCCTGTTGAAGTTCATCTGCATTATCGACCAAATAAGCCGCTTTACCCATTCGCTCGGCCAATTCTCGTAAACGATTTGAATTCGATGAGTTTGGTGAACCGACCACCAACACCACATCACATTGGGTTGCTAAATCACGCACCGCATCTTGACGATTTTGAGTCGCATAACAAATGTCATCTTTACGCGGCCCTTGAATCTCAGGAAATTTCGCCCGTAAAGCATCAATCACTTTTGCAGTATCATCGATCGATAAAGTTGTTTGAGTCACAAAAGCCACTCGCTCAGGATGATGCACTTGAAGCTCAGCCACGTCTTGTTCATCTTCAACCAAATAAATCGCACCACCATTTTTCAGGTCATATTGCCCCATGGTACCTTCAACTTCAGGGTGGCCTTCATGACCAATTAAGATAGCCTCAACTCCCTCACGAGCATATTTAGTAACTTCAATATGAACCTTGGTCACCAATGGACAGGTTGCATCAAAAACTTTTAAACCACGACGCTCGGCTTCGATCTGTACCGCTTTAGAAACCCCATGCGCACTAAAAATTACAATATTGTCATCGGGTACTTCATCTAGCTCATCGACAAAAATTGCACCCCGTTGACGTAAATCGTCCACGACAAATTTATTGTGTACCACTTCATGTCTTACATAAATGGGGGGATTAAAACACTCAAGTGCACGATTTACGATGGCAATCGCACGGTCAACACCTGCACAAAAACCACGTGGATTGGCCAATACAATTTCCATATGTTCCTCGATACCACTTTTCAATCAGCGGAAACTAATAAAATAAATGCAAACAAAGTGACGCCTTGCTATTTCGTTTAAACCTTGTCTGCTCTAAAATAGAGAAGATATTTTATCATATCAGGAAAAATATCATGTCGGGTCTCTTGTTTGTCGTTTCTGCAGCTTCAGGAACAGGCAAAACATCCCTCGTAAAAGCCCTCCTCGATCGTGTAACGAATCTTCACGTTTCTGTTTCTCATACTACACGTGGGCAACGTCCCGGCGAACTTGATGGTGTACATTACCATTTTACCGAAAAAGACTCATTTTTGGCCTTGGTTGAACAAGGTGGTTTTATTGAATACGCTGAAGTCTTTGGCAATTACTATGGTACAGCTCAAGCTACTGTGAAAGAACAACTCGCGAAAGGTCATGATGTTCTATTAGAAATTGACTGGCAAGGCGCACAGCAAGTTCGCAAGCTTTTTCCTGACTCTAAACAAATTTTCATTTTACCACCAAGCCAGTTTGATCTGCGTCAGCGTCTGTCTAACCGTGGCACAGACTCGGTTGAAGTGATTGAGCGGCGTTTAGGCTGTGCAGTTGAAGACATGCAACAATATGTTAACTTCGACTATGTCATTATCAACGATGACTTTAATAAAGCTTTGCACGATCTTGAGTCTGTGATTATTGCCAATCGTTTAGTCATTACTCAGCAAGCAAGTCGTCATCAGAAAATGATTTCTGAGCTGATCACCCCAGTTGAAAAGTGATTAAAACTTGAGTCTACAGACAAAGCACTTTATACTGCACAGTCTGTTTAATTTTAGCCTTTGTAACGAGAACTCTTATGGCACGCGTAACCGTTGAAGATTGTTTAGACCATGTAGACAACCGCTTTGAGCTTGTACTAGTGGCAAGCAAACGCGCGCGTCAATTGGCACGTCAAGGCATTGAACCTACTGTTGAGTGGGACAATGACAAACCGACTGTTGTTGCATTACGTGAAATCGCAATCGGTCATGTTTCTAAAGATATTTTGAAACAACGTGAGCAAGACTACCAAACTTCGAGTCTTGATCTTGCACTTTCTGCAAACAATTTGAATTTAGATGGTTTTTCTTTCCAATAAGAAAAATTTATCGCTTAAAAGCCTAGTTTTTAACTAGGCTTTTTTATTGGATAACTTTTATATTTGTGCAATACACGTTATAACTAGAAGATAGGATTCATCGTGGTTTAGGTGTATCTTTTTTGCTTTTCTCTCAATGAAAAATTTGACAACTCATGCAATATGTTTTTCATTAGAGGATCAGTAAAATTTTCTTGTAATTGCTACGTCTTAAAGGTGTTTTATGCCAGGCCCAATGGTCAGCCAAGCTAAACAACAGCTCAAAACTATTATCGATGCTTACTTAACTGAAAGCGACGTCGAACGAGTGCTTGCGGCCTGTGATTATGCGGATATTGCCCATGATGGTATTACCCGTAAAAGTGGCGAACCCTATATTTTGCACCCGATTGCGGTAAGCTGCATTTTAGCGCATATGCGTCTAGATCCCGAAACCCTGATGGCGGCACTTTTACATGATGTGATTGAAGACACAGACTTTAGCAAAGAAGATATTGCAGAAAAATTTGGAAAAACCGTTTCCGAACTGGTCGATGGCGTCACCAAACTTAGTCAATCCAGCGATAAAGAATATAATAAAGCCGCTTCTTTCCGAAAAATTCTGCAAGCCACATTACAAGACCCACGTGTCATTATTATTAAACTGGCTGACCGCTATCACAACATGACTACCTTGGATGCACTACGTCCCGATAAGCGTGCGCGTATTGCTCAAGAAACCTTTGATATTTTTGTCCCAATGGCACGTATTGTTGGTATGAATGAGATGGGCGATAACCTCGAACATCTGTGTTATCAAAACCTTGATCTCGACATGTATAACAATGTCCAAGAAGCCCTCCTGCAAACCAAACCCAAACGCTGTGAATATCAAAGCAAATGGGAAAATAATCTTACTGAGCTATTAAAAACCCATCAAATCTCAGGTCGAATTAAAAAGAAAAATAATAATATCGAACTGTTACGTCACTTTGTAAAAAATGACATTGATCTACATGAACTTACGCATAGTCATGCCTTTGAAATTATTCTAAATAGTATTGCTGACTGTGACCGCTTAGCCGATGTGTTGCGAGAGAGTTTTCAAGTTTTACACTTTGCAGACCATATTCGTAAACCACTCCCAGGTGGTAACCAATCGCTACTACTACGTTTAAAAGGTGAAAACACAACCTTATCAGTCACCATTCAAACCGAACTGATGCGCAAAGCTGCGCGTTTTGGTGTAGTCCTAGGCGATAGTGCTCCGCAAGCTTGCCGCTCTGCGATTCAAGCCTCGATGCAGAACTTGAATGTCTTGATCGATGGAGCCTGTGCTAAAACCACTTTTAGCGAACTGCTCGATTATTTACACCAAGAGAAAATTTGGGTGTATACCCCACAAGGTCATCTACACGAGTTACCACAAGGTGCAACGGTAGTCGATTTTGCCTACTCTGCTAGCTTATTTTTAGGTAACCATGCGGTAGGTGCGAAAATCAATGGGGAAACTAAACCACTTTCTACGCCATTGCACAGTGGTCAGGTGATTGAAATTATTACTGATGTCTTGGCCACCCCAAACCCAGATTGGCTCAGCTTTGTCAACACGCAAAAAGCCCGTCGTGCCTTACAAAATATACTGCGTGAGCAAGACATCGAAGAACAACGCCTTGTTGGACAACAAGCTTTAAATCGCGCTTTAAAGCTATTCAATGTATCCATTAAAGATTTAACCGAATCAGATTGGTTAGAACTTTTACAATGGCGACATATTGAAAGTAAAGACCAACTCTTTGAACAAATTGCCGTGGGCGATTTACTGCCGCAATTGGTTGCGAATCATTTGTTTGCGCATGACCAAAGTGCACAGGAATCTGACAGACTCATTCAAGGTACTGAGGGTGTCGATGTTAAATACGCACATTGCTGTAACCCTGTGTTGGGTGACCCAATTCAAGGACATTTATCACGCCGCGGTCTTATTGTGCATCGTGCACGTTGTCATAACCTCCTACATGAACAACATCTGCACCCTGAAAATATCATGCCGTTGCAGTGGACTAACGAGAATGAAGAAGAAATTAGTTTTACTGCATATTTATTGATTAACATGGCCATGGATGACGAACAAATTTCTGACCTAATTTATCAATGCCGTAAAGAAAAAATCGGGGTCGAAATGGTGTGTAATCAAGATGATAAGACTTATGTCAATGTTGTGGTGCACAACCGTAAGCAAATTGCAAAAATCATTCGTGATCTACGTATGCATTTTGGCTTCCCACGTATCAGTCGATTGGCTCAACCTGTTAGTATTGCGGAAACATCGATTGCGAGTTAATTGTTTAAATCCACACATTTTAATGCCAATCTAGGCTATGATTGATGGTGAATATAATAGGAGAACACGATGTCCCGCCAAGTAATTCATACTGAAAATGCCCCTGCTGCGATCGGCACTTATTCGCAAGCAATCTTAGTCGGCAATACACTTTACCTTTCTGGTCAGATCGGTTTAGACCCATACAGTATGGAGTTGGTTGAAGGCATTGAAGCACAAATTCGTCGTGTGTTTGATAATTTAAAAGCTGTCTGTGAAGCTGCTGGTGGAACACTGGCTGATATCGCGAAGTTGAATATTTTCTTAACCGATCTTTCAAACTTCCAGTTGGTCAATCAAATTATGGGCGAGTATTTCGCACAACCTTACCCTGCACGCGCTGCACTCGGTGTGGCTAGCCTACCTAAAAATGCATTGGTTGAGATGGATGGCATTGTGATTATTAATCAATAAGTTATATTTTTTTAAGAAAAAGCCACCGATTGAGTGGCTTTTTTTTATCCAAAATTCCAATAAAGACAAATGAGATTTCAAATGATTTTTATTGACAAACGATAACAATTATCAATAATATCACTTATCTTATTTCATTCATGTGGCTTGCTGAAATGTACGTGTGCTTATGCCGTGGTATTACAGATCAAGATATTAAAGACGCTGTTGAAAATGGTGCGGGCAGTTATCGCGAAGTTCGCGAGATGCTGGATCTCGGGACATGCTGTGGTCGCTGTGCACCAGAAGCACGCTCAATCATCAGCGCAGAAGTCTCTGCGATTGCCTCACGCTTAGCTATTGCTGCCTAGATATTTTATTCGTTTTTAGAATAACCATAATTATAAACGTACTCTTTATGAGTAGCTCCTCCCCCGCTTATGACTCTAAGCGGGTTTTCTTTTTAAATGCCTAAAAATCCAATTTCCACCTCGTATGCTTTTGATTGCGATTTTCATTTGCTGTTCTATAAATTACTCGCCAAAATCCACTTTGTTGTTTAAGATATTTCTCATAAGTTATTGATATTATTTTTAAGCCGCAGTTTGAATGGAGCTTTCTCATGAAAGGCAATCGTGATGTAATTAATCAGTTAAATCAGGTGCTTTATCATCATTTAACTGCCATTAACCAAAATTTCCTGCACTCTCGTATGTTTAATGATTGGGGAATTGAGCAACTCGGTTCAGCTGAATATAAAGAGTCAATCCGTCAAATGAAGCATGCTGACAAAATTATTGAGCGCATTCTTTTTTTAGAAGGTCTACCAAACTTACAACACTTGGGTAAACTCTATATCGGCCAACATACTGTTGAAGTTCTAAACTGTGATGTCCGTAAAGTTAAAGAGAACATTGAATCCATTCAAGCCGCTGTTAAGCTTGCCGAAGAACAACTGGACTACGTTACTCGAGATCTTGTTCAAGAGATTTTAGAAAAAGAAGAAGAGTGGTTAGATTGGACAACTACACAACTCGATTTGGTTGAAACCGTCGGTGTAGAAAATTATATACAGAGTCAAATTTAAGACTTTTCTACTGTTTAAAAAAAACCTGCATATGCAGGTTTTTTACTGTTTATGCTTATTTCCAAAGATAAAATAATCATTAATTTTGAGTACAGTTCTCAGGGGCTTTGTTGCACAAAGATTTAAAAGATAACACTCTGCTCATTTGAACAGAATTCAAATGACAACTTGGGTATGAGGACGACCTAATTCTGTAAATTTGTTCAATACGGCTATGCGTGCATGAATCTCATTCACCTGACTAGAAAAACTCCTTGCTGTTAATTTATCACCTAATAGTTTGATGCAATGCATCTTGGTTTCAACTAAACTTCGACGATGATAACCAGACCATTTTTTCCAAAGCGTTCTTCCTAAACGTTTAACTGTTTTCAGTAACTCATTCCGCTCTAAAGATCTCAATTTCTGATCTTTCCATGGTTTTGCATTTTTTCTTGGCGGAATGAGCGCATGTGCATCTCGATCTAGAATGACTTGTCTGCAGTGCTTCGTGTCATAAGCACCATCGGTATAGACCGAATCAATTCGTTCATCTAAGGGAATTTGAGCAAGTAAATCACCGAGTACTTGCGAATCGCTCACATTATTTGTAGTAAGCTGTACTGCACGTATTTGCAAGGTTTCAGCATCGATGCCAATATGAAGCTTACGCCATTGGCGACGATATTCAGGTCCATGTTTCTTACGTTTCCACTCACCTTCACCTAGAAACTTTAAGCCAGTTGAGTCGACGAGTAGATGTAGCCCATCACTACTTTTTTGATAGCTAATCGCAATATCAATATGTTTTTGTCTTCGACAAAGCGTACTGTAATCTGGTGCGGTCCAATTTAATCCACAAAGTTTAATCAGACTTTGAACAAAACCTGTGACCATGCGTAAAGAGAGTCTAAATAAAGATTTGATCATTAAACAGCATTGAATAGCCGTATCGGAGTAAGTTTGATTTCGACCTTGCTTGTTTTGTGGTTGTGCATACCACTGAGTGTTTGGATCAAACCAAATGGAAATGTTGCCCCAATTAATGAGAGCGCGATTATAGGAAGACCAGTTGGTTGTACGATAAGTTTTAGGAGTAGGTTTATTCATTTTGAAATTATAGGACTGAATAAACCTTATAGGCTAGGTTTGTGCAACAAAGCCATTTGGATCTAATTCAGGTTGGTTTTGCAATTGAGTGATTGCCTCAACATCCATATCTAGCACTATTGCGAGCGGAGACTGACTAAGGGAAAGCAGTTTAGCAGCCCTAAGTACTGACTTTCCCAATACAGCTGCTGGTACTACCTGCTGTTCCAATAACGTCATAGCATCACCTCAAGCTCTAATTTTACTGATCAAGCCTTAAATCTAACAATATCATACAAATTACTAGATAAAACGATCACCTATTACTGTTCGTAGCATACCAGTTATTCTTACTTGTTAGACGACCAGAAATAGTCACATAAGCTAATTTTTGCCAACACCTGATGATTCATACTTACACCACGCCCTGCTGCTTCCAAGGCAAGTTTTTGATGAACAATGATGGAACACGAACAATAAATCGACCACTATATTAACCAAGGGGGGCAGTTTTTAAATGCCGTTAGGGGGGCATTTTTACACTGCCGCTAACACAGCTATCTTCCTAATTTTTTAAAATAGGTTTCACATTTTGAAGCGGGGCCAAAATTATATTTTAAAGCGGTATTGGCTCTAGCTGTTGCATATTCAATACCTTGAATTTCACGCTGCTGAGCAAAAACTTGAATCGCAGGATGTAACTGTTCTGAGCAACTGGCATCGTTGCTAAAGTATTTTAAAGTCTTGGTATTGGAAAAATATATTGCAGCAAACAATCGCCCATCTTTAAACACAATCGCGGATGAAGCATCTAAAGTGCTTCCAGACCGACCTTCATAATACAGCGCCTCATCTGTTTTCAGTAAATATGGCGCTGAGTAATTGTCAAAATTAGATTGAAATTTGGTGGTGTTTCAAAAAGTATACTGATTATATTTTAACCACAATTGAAATCTCATAAAGCATTAAAAATATAGTGAATTTAATTTACTTATTTTCAATTTCTCTATTGACAGAATTAACTAGCATACTTTTTGAAACACCACCTGAAATTTTAGATAATCATGCTTTAACAATGTTTGAAGTTCTGTTTGGATTTTTGGATTCAAAACAATTTGAGGAATTGATGAAATATCTGAATATTGAATGAAGTCTAGTTCTTGAGCATGAGTAAAACCGGAGATTGAAAAAAGTAGAAAAAGATAATAGTGATTCTTCATATCAAATTTATTATTTTTATGTCCATATTGACTTACTTATGGATTGTTCATTTTATATGGACACTTATGGAGTATCAATAAGAGTGAAACCCTTTTGAGCGTTCATAACATTCTCCACAAATGTTTTGTTAATTTTTTATAAGCTTTTTAAGCTACTTTGTAATTAGCATGTATTATGCCAACTTTTATTATATTTATTTTTAAATAAAAAACAGCACTTTATTTCACTATTTAAAAATTTATTTTTGAGCATTGTGTTTTTATGTAAAAAACTGACAAATATTGTCAGTTTCCCTCTTTCTAGTTCAACATAATTGGCGAATTGCTCAATTCATCAGCTTTATCCTCTATTTTATTGGCATAGAAATGATCCAAAATAGTCCCAACTTCAGTAACGGCATCGACTAAAGCCTGCCGATACTGTTGCTGTGCCATTTTTGCAATAATACTTTGGCAGACCTCGTCCCACACCTGCTGTGTAGTAGCTAACTGTATTCCACGGTCAATGACAATCTCGACTTTACGCTCACACAAGTTTAAGTACAGTAAAATCCCGCTATTCAACTCGGTATCCCACACACCGAGCTCAGCAAACAGTTGTTTCGCACGTCCACGAGTATCTAAATAATAGGCTTCTCGAGCAGGCATGTGCCCTTCGATCACCACTTGGATTTCACCAATGTGCCCATGTTCAGCAGCAGATACCGCTTGCGCAATCGCATGTTGATCTTGCTGATTAAAAAAGCGTTTACTAGCTGGCATATGTAATAAATGCTTTAACCAACGCTTAAAACTCGGTTGTACAACTTCATCTAGCTTTGGTTTAGTAACGATGTCCGTCGTTTCAGTTGTTGTTACCATGACCCTGATGCTCCTCCACCGCCGAAGCCGCCGCCCCCGCCACTATATCCACCTCCACCAAAACCGCCGCCGCCACGACCTCCGCGCCCACCTCCACCGCCAGAAGAGAGAAAGAGCTGAAATATCGTTTGGGCTAAGGCCGTGATGAGTAAAAAGAAAATCCCACCACCAATTAGCAAACTGGTGACTAAACCAGCTCCATTGACCAAGCCTGCCACGATGCCTGCAACTGCAGCCGTCGAGGCACTTAAACGCTTCCCCACCACAAATGAGCCAATTGCGCCAGCAATTAAGATAAATAAAGCAGTACTAAAGGTTTTACTTTTGGCTTCCTGCTCTCGAATGGCTTGGTCTTGGCGTTCTTGTAATTCCTGCGCTGCTTGGGCTGCAACTTCAGGGTCAAGATTTAAAATACGTTCAATTTCAGTAAGCCCTGCATTGATCCCTTGAGCATACTGAGCTTGTTTAAAATACGGTGTGATTTGTTGATTAATAATGCGATTCGCAATAATGTCAGGAATGACGCCTTCCAAACCATAACCCGTAAGAATTTGCATACGTCGGTCATTAACGGCAATTGCAATCAGCAAACCGTTGTCCTGCTTTGCTGAACCGAGCTGCCATTGGTCTGCAATACGCATTGCAAAACCAAAAATATCCTCTTGACCTGTGGTCGGGACAATCACTACGCCTATTTGGGCTTTTCCTGTGTCATGCAAGGCACGAATTTTTTGGCCAATAGCTTCCTTATCTTCAGCACTTAAAATATGTGCTTGATCGATCACGGGTTCATTTAAGGTCGGTAACGCCCATATCAATTCACCTTCTGCCATATCATTGGCAATGGGTGGTTGTGGCACGGCATCAGTATTGGTAGAGCTTACCTTATTAGAACTCGCTGCTTGCTGACCTTGAATCATCTTTCCAGCAACGATTGTTTCCGCAGCACCATCTGTTGCTGTAGCAACTTCCGCCCATGTTAAAGAACTTAGACACAGCAGTCCTGATAAAATGAATGCAAGCATCCATTTATAGGAAAACCGTAAGAACTGCTGCCGTCCTATCATTCATTCACCCTATAGCTACGATTGCGTGAGATCACTGAGGTTTCAACTAGTTAAATGATACCGTTGGTGCTTTTTGCGCACTTTGCTCCGCACTAAAGTTCGGTTTGGTGTCCATCCCAATCACCTTCGCAGTCATGACTTGTGGGAACTGACGTGCATAGGAGTTAAAGTCTTGTACTGTACTAATGTAGCGATTACGCGCTACCGCAATACGGTTTTCGGTACCTTCGAGTTGAACCTGTAAATCACGGAATTGCTCATTGGCTTTTAAGTCTGGATAGTTTTCTGAGACCGCAATTAAACGCGACAATGCACCTGTCATTTGCGCCTGAGCTTCTTGATATTTTTGGAATAATGCAGGGTCTTCTAATACTTCTTTATCGACTTTTAAACCTGCCACATTGGCACGAGCCTGTGTGACCTCAGTTAGGACTTGCTCTTCATGCTTAGCATACCCCTTCACTACATTCACCAAGTTCGGCACCAAATCTGCACGGCGCTGATATTGGTTTTGTACTTCCGACCAAGCAGCTGTAACTGCCTCATCTTTGACCTGTAAGGTATTATAACCACAGCCCGATAGCGTTAACGTGCTCACAAGGGCAACAACGACAGCAGTTTTTTTCATAAAATTCATTCAGCTATCCTCTTTCTTTTGTATTTATTGCAATAACCTGATTGTAAACACATTTGATTATCCTTTTGTTACTTTTAGTTAAAGTAGCTAAAAATGAAAGAACCGAGCGATATTCACTCGGTTTTGATTATTTATTTTTATACTTAAACTAAATAGCCGCGTGCAATTCCTGCTGAAAACCTTCGAGTTGATAGTTGTCTGCCAAACGGGTTTTCCAGTATTTCAACAGTTGGGTGTAATCAATATCTGAGGGATGAAAGTTGCTTTTGTAATAAGACAGATATTCAGGCAGCAATTGCACAAACATCTTCGCCAGTAAATACAACCCAAAGAGATTCCCACCCAATTTCGGTATACTCTTTTTGTGGTCTTGTAAAAATAATCGACTGGCTGAGTAAAAAGTTAAACTGGCGAAACCTGTCGTTACACTGCGCATAATTAAACGGCGAATCTTGTCATCACCATACACATCTTGATAAACATCGAAGGCAACCGCACGATGCTCAATTTCTTCAATGGCATGCCACACCCAGAGTTTAACCGCATCATCATCCAAGGTGCTCAATACCTCAGGATGCCTTAAGATATAGCCGCCTAGCAGTGCCGTAAAATGCTCAAAAGCACAGGTGATTGCGAGCTGAATTTTAGGATGCAGGTTTTTCACATCATCATCTTACCCGCCAACCATGCCTGAAAACGGTCGAGATTATAATCATCACGGCGCCATGCAGCATTAAATGCCGTGTGTGCTTGAGAATGCATCGCCTCTTGACCAATAAATGCCGCAATCTGCACTTGCAGATTTTCATCCTTCACTTGGTCACGTACATTACGCACGCTATGCACAAAGAACTGCTCACCTATGGGAAAAGTCGAAGACAATGCCGTCAGCAAATGTGACATGACCGGTGAATTGGCAAAATAATGCCTGCGAATGGCTTTGGGGTTGAATTGCAAACGTCGAATCGTAATACCCTGAGCTTTTGGACGATGTTGATATAGTTTTTCTGTCGTCACTTGAGTCATGTCTATTTCCTAACATTTAACCGAGCGATCTTCAGTATCTGAATTTAGAGACCGTTCACATATGGCAAAAGTGCTTAGTACGTTTGCAAATTCGTCCATTTTTATCGGACTCTCCACCAGATCTTTTTCGATTTATCCCGATCCACCTCTTTCATATCATCTCAAGCAAACAGTGATCATAAAAAACCCGCCGAAGCGGGTTTTTGTGTTGAACGATTTAGATTAAATGTCTAAATAATCCAAAATACCTTCAGCTGCTTGACGGCCTTCCCAAATCGCTGTGACAACAAGGTCTGAACCACGAACCATATCACCACCCGCAAAGATTTTCGGATTTGAGGTTTGGAATTTATAGGTTTGCTGTTCAGCCGCAACTACACGACCTGAACCATCAAGGTTAATATTCACATTTGTAAACCAATCCGCAGGGCTGGTACGGAAACCAAATGCCAATAAAACTGCATCTGCAGGTAAAATTTCTTCTGAACCCGGAATTGGTTCTGGGCTGCGACGACCACGGCTATCAGGCTCGCCAAGTTGAGTCGTAATCACTTTTACGCCTGTGACTTTACCATTTTCACCTACAATTTCAATTGGTTGGCGATTAAACAAGAAGTTCACTCCTTCTTCTTTGGCATTTTGCACTTCACGACGTGAACCTGGCATATTTTCTTCATCACGACGGTATGCACAGCTCACCACTTCTGCACCCTGACGAATCGAAGTACGGTTACAGTCCATTGCAGTGTCACCACCACCTAGGACAATCACCTTTTTACCTTCAACACTGATGTACTCGCTTGGGTCTTTTTCCCAACCTTGAGTACGGTTGACATTGGCAATCAAGAAATCCAAGGCATCATAGACACCATTTAGATCTTCACCTGCGAAGCCACCTTTCATGTAGGTATAAGTACCCATACCCATGAACACCGCATCGTATTCAGTAAGCAATTGATCGATGGTGACATCTGTACCAATTTCAGTATTTAAACGGAATTCCACGCCCATGCCCGTGAAGATTTCACGGCGACGCTTCATCACATCTTTTTCCATTTTAAATTCTGGAATACCAAAAGTCAGTAGACCACCAATTTCAGGGCGTTTGTCGAATACTACAGGTTTAACCCCACTACGCACCAAAATATCAGCACAGCCTAGACCCGCAGGGCCTGCACCAATGATCGCGACTTTTTTATCTGTCCACTTTACTGAAGACATATCTGGACGCCAGCCCAGTGCAAACGCAGTGTCATTGATATATTTTTCAGCGTTACCAATCGTCACTGCACCAAAACCATCGTTTAAGGTACAAGCCCCTTCACATAAACGGTCTTGCGGACAAACACGACCACACACTTCTGGTAGCGTGTTGGTTTGGTGACACAGTTCTGCTGCTTGGAAAATACGGCCTTCAGCAATCAACTTTAACCAGTTTGGAATATAGTTATGTACTGGACATTTCCATTCACAATATGGGTTACCACACCCTAAACAACGGTGGGTCTGATTTGCTGCCACTTCCGCTGTAAAAGGTTTATAAATTTCCACAAACTCTGCTTTGCGGACCTGAATCTCTTTTTTCTCTGGATCTTGGCGTGCTACATCCAGAAATTGAAAGTCATTGTTTAGGCGCTCTGCCATGTCTCTCTCCGTGGGTAGGTGCAGCCCGTTTATCTATCGTCTGCACCTGCCTATGTATCAGCAGTAGTGGAATTATTGTGGATCAGCTTGAGTGGTTTTCAACAAAGTCTGTAAGTTGGCAGCTTTCGGTTTCACCAACCAGAATTTACGACTGTAGAAATCAAACTCGTTACGGATCTTGTACGCCCAAGCACTACCAGTCTCAGCAATGTGTTCATCTAAGATACGGCTTAAGAACTCTTTATGTTCTTCCATCGATTCAGTCGAAATACGATTCAGCTCAATCAGTTCGTGGTTGTAATGATCAACGAAGTCATTATCAAGGTCAAGAACGTAAGCAAAACCACCTGTCATCCCTGCACCGAAGTTGTGCCCCACTTTACCAAGTACAGTCACGATACCACCTGTCATATATTCACAACAGTGATCGCCTGCACCTTCAATTACAGCGAAAGCACCCGAGTTACGTACTGCAAAACGCTCACCTGCTGTACCTGCTGCGAACAATTTACCACCCGTTGCACCATATAAACAGGTGTTACCAATGATTGCCGTTTCTTGGGTTTGGAAAGGTGAACCTTTTGGTGGGAAGATCGACACACGACCACCTGCCATGCCTTTACCCACGTAGTCGTTCGCATCACCTTCTAATCGAATGTGCAAACCACCCGCATTCCAAACACCGAGGGATTGACCCGCAGTACCCACCAAGTTCATCTTCACTGGGTGCGCTTCCATGCTGAGGTTGCCATAACGACGCGCAATCTCACCTGAAATACGTGCACCAATTGAACGGTCACAGTTACCAATGGTGAAGTGATATTCACCTGTGGTCCCAGCTTCAATTGCTGGTAGCATTTCAGCAACCATTTTCTCAGCAAGCAAGCCTTTATCAAACGGTGCGTTACCTTCAACTTCACAGTACTGCGCCTTACCTTGCGCAGAAGGATGTGACTCCAGTAATGCGCTCAAATCAAGGTGCGCATGTTTCTCCGTTTCACCTGGAAGCATTTCAAGCAAATCTGTACGACCAATCAAGTCTTTGAGGCTTGAAACACCCAACGCTGCCAGCCACTCACGTGTTTCTTCAGCAATGAAGGTGAAGAAGTTGATGAGCATTTGTGGCTCGCCAATATAATGTTCTTGGCGTAAATGATCTTGTTGAGTCGCAACACCCGTTGCACAGTTATTCAGGTGACAAATACGCAGGTATTTACAACCTAAAGCAATCATTGGTGTAGAACCAAAGCCAAAGCTTTCTGCACCTAAAATGGCTGCTTTCACCACATCTAGACCTGTTTTCAAACCGCCGTCGGTTTGAACACGAACTTTACCACGTAAGTCATTGACACGAAGTGCTTGATGCGCTTCAGAAAGACCCAACTCCCAAGGCGAACCTGCATGGTGAATTGAAGACAATGGAGAGGCTGCTGTACCACCGTCATAACCTGAAATAGTAATGAAGTCAGCATAGGCTTTTGCCACACCTGCTGCAATGGTACCTACACCCGGCTCAGACACCAGTTTTACTGAAACCATCGCTTGAGGATTGACTTGTTTTAAGTCAAAGATCAATTGTGATAAATCTTCAATCGAGTAAATGTCATGGTGCGGTGGTGGAGAAATGAGGGTCACTCCCGGCACAGAATAACGTAAACGTGCAATTAAGCCATTCACTTTACCACCTGGTAATTGACCACCTTCACCCGGTTTAGCCCCTTGCGCCACTTTAATCTGCAAGACTTCAGCAGAGGTTAAATACGCAGGTGTTACACCAAAACGACCTGATGCAATCTGTTTGATTTTCGAGTTACGAATGGTGCCATAACGCGCTGGATCTTCACCGCCCTCACCCGAGTTTGAACGACCACCAATGGTGTTCATCGCAATCGCAATCGCCTCATGCGCTTCAGGAGACAATGCTCCTAAAGACATGCCTGCAGAGTCAAAGCGCGGTAAAATCGCTTCTACAGACTCCACTTGATCTAGAGCAATCGAGTTATCTGTTTTTAACTTTAATAAGTCGCGAATTGTTGCCACTGGACGGTTATTCACCAGCTCAGCATATTCTTTAAAGTCTGCATATTGACCAGAACGCACTGATTTATGCAAAGCATTGATTACGTCTGGGTTGAACGCATGGTATTCCTTATCAAAGACAAATTTCAGCAAACCACCTTGATCGATTGGTTTACGTGTTTTCCATGCGGTATCGGCCAATTTCTTTTGGTCATTTTCAAGGTCAATAAAGGTTGCACCTTTGATACGGCTCGGTACACCCGTGAAGCATTTTGAAACCACTTCTTCAGACAGACCCACCGCTTCAAACAACTGACCACCACGGTAAGAGGCAACCGTAGAAATCCCCATTTTTGAAAGGACTTTTAACAAGCCTTTTTCAATGCCTTTACGGAAATTCACTTGTGCTTGAATTGGGTCACCTAATAGCTCGCCTTTTGCAACCAAGTCATTGATCACATCATAAGCAAGGTAAGGATAAATTGCTGTCGCACCAAAACCGAGAATAACCGCAAATTGGTGCGGGTCACGTGCCAGTGCTGTTTCAACAATAATGTTGGCATCGGTACGTAAACCGACATTAATTAGATAATGGTGCACAGCACCAGTTGCCATCAATGCATTGGCAGGCAAGAAACCTTGACGAATTTTCTTATCAGACAACACCAATAAGGTTTTGCCGTCACGAATCGCTTGCGCTGCTTCTTCACAGATACGCGCAATTGCAGCTTCTAGACCTTCATCTTCCGCATAATTTAAATCGATATCTGCAATCTCATAACCCTTACGACCCAGCGTACGGATTTGATGCATTTTCGAATTTGACAACACTGGGCTTGAAATGATCAAACGATCCGCATGCTCAGGGCTTTGTTCAAAAACGTTTTGCTCACGACCTAAACACGTTTCCAATGACATCACAATCGATTCACGTAATGGGTCGATTGGTGGGTTGGTGACCTGAGCAAACTGTTGACGGAAGTAATCCGACACATGACGTACTTGGCGAGACAAAACTGCCATTGGCGTATCATCACCCATTGAACCCACTGCTTCCTGACCACTTTCAGCGATTGGACGAAGCAATTGATCACGTTCTTCAAAGGTCACCATAAACATTTTTTGTGATGCTTTAAGGTCGTCGCCTTTTAAGCCTTGATCACATAAATATTCTTCAAGCTCTGGACTACCTTGTACACGAACTGAGTTTTCACGTAACCATTCACGGTAAGGACGCATTTTTTTCAAATGCGTGCTGACATCTTTAGTGTCGAGCATTTTACCTGTGAAGGTATCAATCACTAGGATTTGACCTGGACCGACACGACCTTTAGAAATTACATCTTCAGGCTCGTAGCCCCATACACCAATTTCAGACGCCAGTGTGATGTAACCATTTTTGGTAATCACCCAACGTGCTGGACGTAAACCGTTACGGTCCAACATACAAATCGCATGACGACCATCTTGAATCACGAGACCAGCAGGACCATCCCACGCTTCCATATGCTTCGAGTTAAACTCATAGAATGCACGTAAATCAGCATCTAAAGTTTCCACGTTCTGCCATGCTGGAGGAACCAACATACGCAGTGCACGGAACAAGTCCATACCGCCGCCCACAAGAATTTCAAGCATGTTATCTAAGCTTGAAGAATCCGAGCCAGTACGGTTCACGATTGGATTGAGCTCAGTTAAACCAGGCAATAATGGGTTTTCAAACTTTGGCGTACGCGCCATCGCCCAGTTACGGTTCGCAGTAATGGTATTAATTTCACCATTGTGTGCAAGATAACGGAATGGCTGAGCCAAAGGCCAACGCGGCAATGTATTGGTCGAGAAACGTTGGTGGAACACCACAATATGTGACTCAAGACGTGGGTCTGCCAAGTCTGTGTAGAAGTCAGCAATCGCTTCAGGCATCATCAAGCCTTTATAGCTAATCACTGTTGAACATAATGTGGTTACATAAAATGAAGGGTCATTAGTAAGCTGCTGTTCTGCACGGCGGCGTGCCAAGAAGAGTTTACGGTTAAACTCAACTTCAGACACACCCATTGGGCAGTTCACAATAATTTGCTCAAATGCAGGAAGTGACTGCATCGCAATCGAACCTAAAGCATCGTTATTGGTCGGAATCACACGCCACGCCAATACTCGACAGCCTTCAGATTCAATTTCTTTAGTTAGAATTTGTTTTGCATGTGCTGCAATTGCTGGATCGAGGCTTAAAAACACCGTGCCGACAGCAAAAACTTCACTGAGTGTAATATCACTGAGTTTTTTCGCTTCTTCACGGAAAAACTGTTTTGGCATTGCTAAGAGTAAACCGCAACCATCCCCTGTCTTACCATCTGCAGCAATACCACCGCGGTGGGTCATACAGCTCAGACTGTGCATAGCAGTCTTGACAAGATCATGGCTTGCATCACCCTGCATATGGGCGATTAAACCAAAACCACAGTTATCTTTAAACTCATCCGGTTGGTATAAACCTTGAGCGGGAGCTACAGTATTAGGCGATGGCATGTGCATAGCGTACCCTTCTTTCTACAGGCCCTGTCGGGCGTCTAACAATCTAATTACTTCTTGCCGATTCGTTCAATTGACTCATATTCAGATTCTGATTGAAGTACAGCATTTTTTCTTCACACCCAAGATAGACTGATTTTCGTCTTTATGCATGTCTTAATTGAAAAAATGTATGCAGCAGTCACGCACTTTTATAAGGCACTTGGCCGCTACTATTTCGCTCATAAATCGAATCTTTTTTGCGCCAAAACAGTGACATCAACTCAATTCATGCACCATTAAAGCAAGTTTTATGCCAATTATTTATTTTGTGTGTTAAGCGCTTTAGTTTTATTAGGTTTGTGTTTTTTACGTAAAAAACTAGTTCGAGGATAATCCATTTATTGCACCATATCTGTGCACATATGGAATTTACATTTTTTGATGCGCCATAATGATCCAATTTTAATTAAATGGGTCGGTCACTTCAGGTTCATTTGTTTTATTTTGTGGCGCATTCTCTACGGTCGTTTGTGACTTTTGCACATCAACCACATTTCCATCCGCATCACGACGAGTAACCGTTGTCGATGTGGTCGATTGTTTATTTTGTTCAACTGCTGCACGTGCCGCTTGTTGACGCGCAGCAAGCGTAGCTTCATCAATCACAGGCACAGCGGCTGGTTTCAACTGCACGGCATAGAGCTTATTGCTAAGTCCAAGTTCATCAGAACCGAGATCATTGACATATTCAGCATAGCTTTCAATTTTTTCAACTTTGGGTTGCACCGACTTCGGCAACGTCAGTTTTAAATCCGCCAATGCCTTTTGCGCCTCATTGGCATTTTTATACACACCATAGATCAGCACATATTGCTCAATTTGGTTTTCACCCGTCAGTCTTAAGTAACTAAACGCTTGACGATCAGATTGTCTTTGCAAAAAGCGCTTAATAATCGCCTCTTCTGAAACTCTAAACAACTCAACTGCACTGTTCTTTTTATTTTCCTGAATAAATTTGGTCCCACGGAATTCAGCTTCATGCTGCGCGATTGCTACAACACGTGTCGTCATATCCAAAGGTTTTACTTCATCGAGGAATGAACCTAAATGTGCGGTTGTTGCGACTTTTTCTGGCTGAATTTGTAACTCAACTTCAGATTCAGCTTTTTTTTCAACTTCAACCACAGTCTCTTGATCTGTAATGGCCCAAAAGACTAAGGCGCCAAACAAGCATACCCCTCCGAATGCAAGCCAAATATAATTTTGCTTTGTCTGCCACTGGGTTCGAAGGGTTGTTGCCATAATAAAGTTATGCCTGCTCTTGGTTGGCTAAAATCGCCTGTTTCATCAATTCTACATCAAATGTTTTGGTAATGATGGCCTGTCCTACCGCTTGCATCAAAACCAAACGCAGTTGCCCGTTCAAGACTTTTTTATCATGAGCCATATACGCCAAAAAGTCATCGAGGGGAATCTGCGGACATACTATCGGTAAATTCGCGCGTTGAATGATATTTTTTGTACGCGCCAAATCTTCTGCACTGATCCATCCCATACGCTGCGATAAATCTGCTGCCATCACCATACCTGTTGCCACAGCTTCACCATGGAGCCATTCACCATAGCCTAGATAAGATTCAATCGCATGTCCAAAGGTATGCCCAAGATTCAATAAGGCACGCTCACCTTGCTCTTTTTCATCATTGGCAACAATACGCGCTTTATGGGCACAAGAACGATACACAGCTTCAGCCAGTGCAGCTTCATCACCCTGCACCAAATCATCTATATGTTGTTCCAACCAAGTGAGAAAGTCAGTATCCCCCAAGAGTGCGTACTTAATCACTTCTGCCAAACCTGCGGATAACTCACGTGCTGGCAGCGTTTTAAGTTGAGACATATCCGCCAAGACCACTTGCGGTTGTTGAAATGCCCCGATCATGTTTTTACCCAGCGGATGATTAATCCCTGTTTTACCACCAACACTCGAATCAACCTGTGAAAGAAGTGTCGTTGGCACCTGAATAAAATAGACCCCACGCTGGAAGCATGCTGAAGCAAAGCCCGCCATATCTCCAATCACACCACCACCTAAAGCTAAAACTGTACAATCACGGTTGAAGCCTGACGCTAGCAATGCATCAAAAATCAGGTTGAGGTGCTCAATATTCTTATATTTTTCTCCATCAGGCAAAATACAGGTTGCAACTGTTTTTCCCAACGCTTCAATTGCTGCCACGTAACGCGCTAAATACAAAGGCGCGACCGTTTCATTACTCACAATCATCACTTGGCGACCATGAATATACGGCTCAAGTAAAGCGTTTGGATCTAAATCACTACCAATAAAGATCGGGTAACGGCGTTCGCCAAGTTCAACATATAAGGTTTGCATGGATCAAATCACTTCAAAACTGAATCAAAACTACTTTAAAAGAATCAAGTTTAAGATACGCTGCGCAAGATCACGTGCAGCCCCTTGATTGGTCTCAATAATATAATGGGCAACTTCACGATATAAAGGATCTCGAACGCTGAGCAAGTCAGTTAACTTTTGTTCAGGATTCTCCACTTGAAGCAGTGGACGATTTTTATCACGATAGGTTCGCTGTAGTTGAATCTCTACAGGAGTATAAAGATAAACAACAATACCACGTTGTTTGAGAAATGCGCGATTTGGAGCCTGAGTCACCGCCCCACCACCTGTGGCCAAGACCAAGTTGGGTCGAGAGGTTAACTCATCGATTACAACCGTTTCACGACTACGAAATCCAAGCTCGCCCTCTTTTTCAAAGATCCATGGAATCGTTGCCCCTGTTTTACGCTCAATCTCATGATCGCTATCAAGAAACTCTCGTCCTAACAGTTCAGCTAAATGTCGTCCTACCGTTGTTTTTCCAGCCCCCATAGGCCCTACCAAATAAATATTTGGTAGGGTTTCAAACTCTTTGCTTGGCAAGGAGTCACCTTTTAGATTTGTTCAAATTAAAAATATATTAATGATTTCTTGAAACACTGTCATTAACAATTCGTGGTGTCACAAAAATCAATAACTCAGTTTGCGCACTAGATCTGGTGTTATTTTTAAATAAAGCACCCACTACAGGCAAATCCCCAAAAAATGGAACTTTCTCATATTGATTTTGCTTAATGTCATCAAAAATACCGCCAAGTACGACTGTTTCACCATCATCAACCAAAACATTAGTTTCAAGTTCATTTGTATTAATTAAATACCCTACTGATGTTAGTGTACCAACTGTATCTTTTTCAATTTTTAGCGCCATTTGAACTTTACCATCAGGGGTGATACTTGGAGTCACCTCTAACTTTAAGTTAGCCGCACGGAATTCGGTTTTTAAGCCTTCCGTCGCACTCCATGTTTGATAAGGAATCTCTGTACCACGCAAGATATAGGCTTTCTGTTTATCACCAGTCAGTACTTTAGGTGCTGATAACACTTCACCATGACCATCCGCTTGAAGTGCGCTTAACTCAAGGTTTAACATATAATCTGAGATCTTCAGTAAACCAAAGTTAAACGTACCAGCCGTGTTTGTTGCTAAATCCACCCCCAAATCAAAACTTGGCTGGAAATCTCCGCCCCATACTGGGCTATTGCCCAGCTTCTTCGCGCTCCACTTAATCCCCAATTCGCGAGAAAAATCTGTTGACGCCGTTACAATACGGGCTTCGACCATCACCTGTTTAACTGCGACATCCAGCAAGTCAATCATGCGACGAATCTTGTCAATATTTTGCTGCCTATCATTAATAATTAAAGTATTGGTACGCGAATCAGAAACCGCACTACCACGAGCACTCAATAAACTTTCCAAAGCTAAGGAGTCTGAACCCGCTGTTCGGTTCGACTCACCTCCTTTACTATCACGAGAGTCCTCCAATAACTTCAGTACATCCGCCGATTTAGCATAACTCAATTGAATATAATCGGTTTGAATAGGTGAAAGCTTAATACTTTGCGCGATGGCTTTCGCCTCTTCTTCCTCAGATTTAATCAGCTCAGCTACAGGTGCAATCCAAATCACATTACCATTGCGTCGCTTATCCAAATTCTTGGTTTTCATTATGATATCAAGTGCCTGATCCCAAGGTACATCTTTAAGGCGCAAGGTAATATTACCTTGTACCGTATCCGAGGCCACCATGTTAATGCCTGTAAAATCAGCTAAGAGCTGTAATACACGGCGTACTTCAATATCTTGGAAATCTAAAGAAATCTTTTTGCCCGTATAAGCACTTGGTGCTTTAGGTGTTTAGTCCCAGATTTTAATGGTGCAATATTCTCAGATAAATGGAAGGAAGCACTATGGGACAAGTTCTACACAGCAGCGCCACAACGACACAGGCAGTGCGTCGAGCAATACAAAATAGTCAAGAGAGCTTAAGAACGCTAGCCAAGCGTTACGGCATCAATCAAAAGACCGTCGCAAAATGGAAGAAACGTACTTCAGTAGATGATCTTACAACCGGCCCAAAGAATCCTCGCTCAAGCGTGTTATCGCCTGAAGATGAGGCGGCAATTGTTGCTTTTCGAAAACGCACTTTGTTGCCGCTAGACGATTGCCTTTATGCATTGCAGCCGAGTATTCCTTATCTGACACGCTCGTCGTTACACCGCTGCTTACAGCGGCATGGTATTTCACGACTGCCTGAGGTACAAGGTGATCGCCCTGTCAGGAAGCGCTTCAAGAGCTACCCCATTGGTTACTTTCATATCGACATCGCTGAGATGCAAACAGCACAGGGTAAGCTTTATCTCTTCGTTGCCATTGATCGCACTTCCAAGTTTGCGTTCACTGAATTGCATACTAAAGCCAGTAAGATGGCAGCCGCGGAGTTCATGCGCAATCTGGTTAAGGCTGTGCCCTATAGAATCCATACGGTGCTAACAGATAACGGCATCCAGTTCACGAACCGCACCTGTGATCGCTACGCCTCTGAGCACATCTTTGATCGGGTTTGTACTGAATGTGGCATTGAACATCGTCTTACCAAGGTTAAGCATCCATGGACCAATGGACAGGTCGAGAGGATGAACCGAACGATTAAAGAAGCTACTGTCAAACGGTTCCATTACGACGATCACACTCAGCTATGCATTCACCTTGCTGATTTTATTGCTGCATACAACTTCGGCCGCAGACTCAAAACACTCAGGGGCCTGACTCCCTACGAATTCATCTGCAAACAGTGGACAGATGAACCTGAACTTTTTAAAATTGATCCGATCCATCAAATGCCGGGACTAAACACCTAGGCTTCATTGGATTTTTATCTTCAGGACGCTTTAAACTAATGGTGAGCTTATCTTCTGCCTGATAAGCCATATATTCAAAACTGCCATTCGATTGGATCGTGATCAGGCCGTTACTGCCATCATTTTGTGCATCAGTGGTCGATACAGGCGTTGCGAAATCATTCACATTGAGACGGCGCGATAAGTGGGCAGGAATTTTATTCCCCAAAACGCGCACCACAATTTTACTGCCTTGTTGTTTCACATCGACAGGGGTATTGCTACCTTTTAAATCAATGACAACTTGGCCTTCGCCGTCTGAACCACGTTGGAATCCAATATTTGAAATACCTTGCTCTGAACGCGCTGCAGCAACAGGTGTTGCTAGCGCTGGGTTCGCTGAGTTAATTTTCAGAATAAAAGTATTACCTTCAACACGTGTAGTAAATGCACCAGCATCAGCCAAATTTACAGTTAAACGTGAACGCTGCGCAGCTGAAGTTACATCTACTGTACTTGCTTCAGCCGTTGCCACCGCAATACTGCCTTGTTTTAAGCTCTGCTGCGCTTTATCAAAATCCAAAACCAAACGTGATGGCTGTTCCAACTGATAGGCTTGCGGCTGTGGTGGCAAACCGTTGAACATGACACGAATTTCTGTTCCCTGTCCCGGAATTTGCATCGGCACAATATTCGTAATACTGACTTGCGCACTTGCAGCCTGCATCACCGCCATTGCAATTGCACCCATTGAAAACTGACGGAACATATGGTTCATCGTATTGCCATCCCCAAATATAAAATCTTTAGCACTATTTTTCATTTTTATTCCTTTTCCTTTTTTAAGGCGCCGGCCCAATTAATACTAGGCTTCTCGGGCGCTCGACATAGCCCTCACGCCCATCCAGAATAATTTCAATCAAATCAATTTGTGTAGCGGTGATATTAATCACACGACCATGATTCATCCCCAAATAACTACCACGCTGCACGCGTTCAATTTCACCATCCGGTGTTTGAATCAACGCCAAAATTTGTCCATTTTGTCCGCGCATGCTTCCTTTCATGTTAAGCGATTCAATCGCATAACTTTCCAAGGGTTGTAATTGGCGCGATAGGTTTAGATAGACACGCTTTCCAGCCATAATCTTCAGTTCAGCCGCTAAAGAGCTTGGCATAAACGGGCTCTTTAATTGGTGCGCAGCATAGTTAAAGGTCGGTACAGGTGGGAAATCTGGCGCTGGCTCAATCGGCAATGGTGGCTGATTGCGAATTTCAGCCATTTGCATATTGACCGCATCAATACGTGAATCACAACCGACAAGGAATAGTCCTACGCAGAGACTAAGTAAGAGGTTTTGATGTTTCATTACTTGGCACCTCCCGCATCGGCTTTCTTATCATTTTTTGTATCTTTTACATCAACATCCGTTGTAGCCGTTGCCCCGACATAACGGTAGGTTTTCGCTTTTACACTATATGAAATTTGCGGAATATCCGTCTTTTTATCATTGTTACTTGATGCTGAGATATCGAAGTCATGCAAGGTAACAATACGCGGTAAAGCTGCAATTCCACTGACAAATGAACCAAAAGAATGATAATCACCCGTCGCTTCAATGGAAATCGGCTGTTCGATAAAGAACTCTTGGCGAATTTCTGGTTCTAAACGAATATTTTTAAACTTTAATCCAGAATTTACGCCGCTCACGTTGATATCTTCAACCAAGCCAGGAATTTCAGTTTCTTTCGGCAGCTGTTCTAACTGCTGATTAAAATTGGCTTCCATTTCTTGCAATTGCACTTGATATTGCTGCAAATTACGTAATTTTGAATCTTTTTCACGAAACTCATTCAGTAAATTTTGTTCTTGTGCATGTGCATTTGAAATCGCATCAAGCTTCGGCTTAATCACGACAAAATAACCCAATGCCCCAATCACTAAAATGATAAAGATCCAACAAGTCAATTTGACTGAAAAGGGCCAACTACCGTAATTGTTTGGATCTAAGGTATTAAACTGTTGAAAAAATTTATCAACCGTCATTTTTTTCTTGGCTACAGCATGGTTTTCTGATGTTAATTCTTCAAATTCATCGCGACTCATTGTGCTGCCCCCGCTGTTGAATTATTAACTGTGCTTGCGGCTTCAGGTGTAGTCGCATCAGGCGCTACTGGCTGTGCAATCTCATCTAAATCTGCCGTGACCACAAAGGTGCCATAGGTTTCTTCAACACGTGGCACGATAGAACTTGGTGCTTTATCTTTTTTCTCTTCAGCAACCAAGAATGAATTCATAAAGGCATTGCGATACCACGCAGATGCTTCGAGATTACGTAAGAATTCCGCAACTGTATTCGGGCTTTCCGCTTTACCTTCAATGGTAAATTTATCACCTGTACGCACAAACTTAGTAATGTACATATTACTCGGTGTAACACGTACCATTTCATCGACCAAACGCACAGCCACAGGACGTTGACCTTGCAAGCCTTGGATCAACTTCATCCGTTCAACAATCGCATTTCGCTGTTCTTGCAAACCTTCCAATGACTTTAATTGGACATCTAAGTTTTGATTGGTACTCACCACCAACTGATTGGCTTGTTCTTGATCTTCAAGTTTTTGACTGTAAAAAAACCACGCCAAAGCAACAGCTAAAACCCCAACTAATGCAGCCCCAACACAATAGGCAATAAATTCTTTTTTTCGTTTCTCTCTTAACGCATCACGCCAAGGGAGTAGGTTTATTTTTGCCATTAATCAAAACTCCTCAATGCCAATCCACATGCCACCATGAGTGATGAAGCATCATTTTCAATTTTTTTAATGTCGATTTGTGGAGAAAAGCCCATCTGTAAAAATGGGTTGGCAATGGTGACCCGATAACCTAATTTTTGTTGTAATAACTTCGCCAGTCCTGGAATATTAGCATTCCCCCCTGCCAATAAAATATGGTCGATCTCATTAAATTGAGAGGACGCAAAGAAGAACTGCATAGAGCGTGCAGCTTGCTCCACTAAAGCTTCAAGAAATGGCTCAAGGACTTCAATATCATAATCATCAGGCAAAGTACGGCTTTTTTTGGCACGCCCTGCTTCCGCAAAAGATAAACCATAACGGTTTTGAATTTCCTGGGTCAGTTGTTTCCCCCCCGAACACCTGCTCACGCGTATAAATGACTTTATTATTTCCCATAACGGACAAGGTGGTCATGGTATGACCAATGTCTAAAATCCCAACGGTATTTACGCCCATTGGAAGCGTATCTGAAAAGACTTTGAATGCATTTTCAATGGCGAAACTTTCAACATCGGCAATCTTAGGCGTTAAACCGCCCAACTCCAATGCTTCGGCACGTGCCTCTACATTTTCAATGCGGGTTGCAACGAGGAGTACATTGACACGATTTGGATTGGTAAACGGTCTGGAAGGACTTCAAAGTCCAAACTCGCCTCATCTAATGGGAATGGAATATATTGCTCAGCATCATCACGAATCTGAATTTCACGTTCGTCATCGTTCATATCGGCATCCATTTCAATGATTTTAGTAATCACCATGGAAGTCGGAACTGCCAGCGCTACGTCTGTCGATTGAACATTGGCCAAATTTACCGCACGCTCAAGGGCATCACCAACTGCTTCTGGATTCAATATATTTTTTTCGACCACACTTCCTTCTGGTAATGGGACTAGTGCATAGCTCTCCACCCAATACCGATTGTTTTTAACAGAAAGTTCCAATACCTTAACAGAAGTCGAACTAATATCTACTCCTATTAACCCCTTACTTGGCTTACGATATAACCTGAGCACAGTATCATTCCTATTATTTTTTTATCCCCCAAAAAAAGTAACCCACTAATTAGTCCGCGTCTATAATTTTATACGGATACAATAACTCATCTAACATTCCGTATGTGTACAGGATATACTGACCGCTAATTAGTTTGCCATTAGCTCTTATTAAAACTTACTTGTTATGAAAAAGCTATCTTGTTCGGGCCGTGTTCATCCATTTTTTTTGATCATTATTATAATGTTGGTCTCAATTCCAATGGGTTTTTATGGCATGTATCTCTATATTGCCCCATCTTTGCCGCAAATGACAACTCTAAAAAAGGCGCCATTACTAAAACCTTTACAAGTTTATAGTGCGGATAACCAACTCATTTCGGAATACGGTGGCAAGCTATCTGTACCCGTAGATTACGATCAGATCCCACGAAGTTTTATTCATGCCTTCTTAGCGGCGGAAGATTCTTCTTTTTTTGAGCATAGTGGTATCAGTTTTAAAGGTTTAGGACGTGCAGTCAGTGAAAGTATTACTGGCTCAAATGTCCAAACGGGTGGCTCGACCATCACCATGCAAGTGGCAAAAAACTATTATCTCAGTCCCGAGCGTACATTAAAACGTAAATTGACTGAGGTTTTTCTAGCCCGAAAAATTGAACAAAATTTGACGAAAGAGGAAATCTTAACCCTCTATGTCAATAAGATTTTCTTAGGTAAAAATGCCTACGGTATCGCAGCGGCAGCTAAAATCTACTACAACAAAAGCTTAGATGAACTCAGCATTGCGCAAATGGCAATGATTGCAGGTCTGCCTAAAGCGCCGTCTAAATACAATCCAGTGGTCAACCCCGAACGTGCTTTAGAACGTCGTAACTGGATTTTGGGTCGTATGCTCCAGCTAGGCTACATTAACCAAAGCCAATATGAAAAAGGCATTGCAGAACCAATTAACCTCGATATGCCTGACCGCGGGGTAAGCAACCGATTTCCCTACATCGGTGAAATGGTCCGTAGCGAACTGATTGAAAAGTTCGGCGAGCACGCGATTGACTCTGGTTATAAGGTTTACACCACCATCAACAGCGAACGCCAAGCCTATGCCGAACAAGCGGTACAAGATGGTTTAGAAGCCTATGACCGTCGTCATGGTTGGCGTGGTGCGGAAGCCCATGACAAACCCTTAAGTAGCTTTAGTGCTTTTGCCAATACCTTCCCTGCCGAAGTCACCCGTGTGAATCAAAATAGTTTTGATGCCTTAATGCAAGATGGCTCAACAGTAACCGTGCCATGGTCTGGCATGTCTTGGACACGTCCTTATCGCAACGCGAATGCCGTAGGCGGTACACCATCAAGAGCATCTCAAATTGTTAAAGTGAAAGACATCGTACGTCTGCGCCCCAATGACAACAAAACCTCATGGGCTTTGGTGCAACTGCCTAAAGTTCAGGGCCAACTGATTGCACTTAACCCAAACAATGGCGCTGTAGAAGCACTGGTTGGTGGTTATAATTTTTATCAATCTAAATTTAACCGAACCACCCAAGGCTGGCGCCAACCAGGTTCAATTATTAAACCCTTTGTCTATGCACTCGCTTTAGAGCGCGGTATGACACCGTATAGCATGGTCAATGACAGCCCAATCACGATTGGGAAATGGTCACCACGCAATGCCGATGGCCGCTATTTAGGCATGATTCCCCTGCGTCGTGCACTCTATTTATCGCGTAACACCGTGTCAGTTCGACTCCTGCAAACCGTGGGCATTGAACGTACACGCCAATTGTTCATGGACTTCGGCTTAACTGATGAACAGATTCCACGCAACTACACGATTGCACTCGGAACACCTCAGGTTTTACCAATTCAAATGGCTACTGGATACTCAGCCTTTGCCAATGGCGGTTATCGTATTCAACCGCACTTCATTAATCGTATTGAAGATGCCTATGGCAAGATCATTTATCAGAACAACCCTGAATATGCATGTATCAGTTGTATCTCTCAACAAGAATCAAAGCCTCAGTCTGCTGACACCATCACGCCTGATGATGAAGTAATTGAAGTCACCAACCAAGAGCTGAACCCTGCTGAAAAATCGGCAAATCCTGTTGAGATCAACAGTGACTATCGTCAAGCGCAACGTATTTTAAAATCTAGCTCTGCTTATGATATGGCGAATATTTTAAAAGACGTGATTCAACATGGTACAGGCCGTGCTGCGCTGCGTATTGGACGAGATGACTTGGGCGGTAAAACAGGAACCACCAATGATGCAAAAGATGCTTGGTTTGCCGGCTTTAATGGCAAATTGGTCACTGTAGCGTGGGTTGGTTTCGACCAACCAACAACTTTAGGACGCCGCGAATACGGCGGTGTGGCTGCGCTTCCAATTTGGACGGACTTCATGGGCAAAGCCTTACAAGGCACGCCTTCGGCGTGGGTTCAACTCGATGCCAAAGCCAAAGCACCGATTCAACGCCATCAGAAAGAAACACCTCAGAGTAACTTAGGCCCAACCCCACCTTTGGCGCAGCCGTTGTATCGCCCTGCACCGGTGGTAGTTCCACGTGCTCCTGAGCATGACTTTGATGATTTGCCGGGTGAAGAGGAAACGCTGGTTCCAAAGAACAGCACCCCACCCACCATGCAAGCACCCAAAGAACAACCAAAACCTAAATCGGATGCGCTCGATCATTTGATTGATCAAGTCCAATAATAAAAGCCCGCATCTGCGGGCTTTTTTATACTTATGCTTTTTTCTGAAACAGTAAAATTTGATACTGTGCCTGTAGTTCAAAAGCTGTTTGAGCCTCTAAAGCTTCACGGCGCTCTTGTTTCGCCTTATAGGCATAAGGTGTCATGGCAATCAGGTTTTTTAAGTCCTGCTGATTAAGCTTAAGATCAGCATCAACAACATCATCACTCACCAAATCAAACGCATCACTCAACTGCTCTACAAATTTGCTCGGTTCATGCGGCTTCACCTCTTCGAACAAAGCCTCACGCATGGCATATAAATGCTGAGGCGCAGGCGTCACCACCAACAAATATCCTTGCGGTTTGAGTACCCTTAAAATCTCTTGTATTGGAATCGGGCTAAACAAACTACTACATAAATCAATCGATTGATCCAACACGGGTAAAGTTGCTCCTGTACCCACTACCCACGTGATATTTTTATTGATTTTCGCAGCCACTTGCACTGCATTTTTTGCAATATCTACACCGACACATTGCAGTACCTCCGACTGCATTGCATCGGTGTAATAGCCTTCACCACAACCAATATCGAGTAAATTTTCAATACGTAACTCACGTACCTTATTGATCACTGCTTGCTGTAAAGGCGCGTAATGACCTGCACTTAAGAAGGCACGGCGGGCTTGTACCGACTCACGCGTATCCCCCGGATTTTTGCTGTGCTTGTGTTGAACGACATGCAAATTGACGTAGCCTTGTTTCGCCACATCATAACTATGTGAATTCGCACAGCGCCATGTTCTTTCGTTTAAAGTTAAAGCCTCACGACACACAGGACACATGAGCAGATTCATTATTTTCTCCAAGACCTTACCTCAGGCATAAAAAAAGCCGGCAAATACCGACTCTTTTCATACTTTTGCTTAACGCAATTTTAAGGTCATTAGACCTAAAACTACCAGCATAATTGTGATAATCCAAAAACGAATCACCACTTGGGTTTCACGCCAGCCTTTTTTCTCATAATGGTGGTGTAATGGTGCCATCAGGAATACCCGTTTATTGCGCATTCTGAGGGAACCAATTTGCAAGAAGACTGAAATCGCTTCGACCAAAAACACACCAGCCATAATGGCAAAGACAATTTCCTGACGAACCATGACCGCAATTGTACCGAGCATTGCACCCAATGATAATGCGCCCACATCGCCCATAAAAACCTGTGCAGGGTGTGCATTAAACCAGAGGAAGGCTAGACCCGCGCCAATCATGGCTGCACAAATCACCACCAACTCAGAAGCAAAGCGCACATAAGGAATATGTAAATAATTGGCAAAACGGACATCACCAGCCAAATATGCAAATACACCTAAACCCGCTGCAACAAGCACTACAGGCATAATCGCTAAACCGTCCAAACCATCGGTCAGGTTCACGGCATTTGATGCACCATTAATTACCAAATAGGTGAAAATGATAAAACCAATACCCAACGGAATCACCGACAAAGGAATACTTAAATCTTTAAAAAATGGAATCAGCAGATCCAGCATATTTGCGGTATGCACAGGATTGCTCTGTTGTTGCGCAATTACATATAGCGCAATACCTGCGCCCAATGATGCAAGCGACGTCCAAAAGAACTTTTTACGGGCAGGTAAGCCTGCATTGTCTTTATAGCGAATCTTGATCCAGTCATCGGCCCAACCCACTGCACCAAAAATCACCATCACTGCCAAGACAATCCATACATAAGGGTTGGATAAATCTGCCCACAACAGTGTGGAGATACCAATTGAGAGTAAGATCAACACACCACCCATGGTTGGTGTGCCCATTTTTTTGGCATGATTTTCAGGAGCATATGAACTCACGGCTTGACCATATTTGAGTGCTTGCAACTTGCGAATCATCACAGGACCGAGCACTAGACCAATGGTCAGTGCGGTTAAAACACTGAGCAAAGAACGCAATGTTAAATAACGAACCACCTGAAACGAACTATGGTAGCCCGCCAGTTGTTCAAACAACCATAACAACATTTAGAGTTTCTCCATCAAATCAGCCATCAACGTTTCCATATGGGTATAACGAGAACCTTTAAACAGGAAACTCATAGACTGGGGTTGATGTGTTTCAATTAAACTGAGTAAGAACGGCAAAGCCTGCTCTTGAGTTAAAAAAGCCTGCATTTTTTTGCCATATTGGGTGCTGCGTGCACCTTCTTGTGCCGCAGGTGCAAATTCACCGACAGCCACCACGAAGTTCAGCCCTTTCACTGAGACCAAATCGCGCCCCAGCATATAGTGCTGCTGTGCAGCAGAGCTACCTAGCTCACCGATATCACCCATCACCATCACTCGAACCCCCTCTTGCTGTGCAAGCACTTCAGCAGCGGCACGCATAGAGGTTGGGTTGGCATTGTAGGTATCATCAATCAACAAATGACGGCCTTGTTGAATAAAGTTCAAACGCCCTTTTGCACCGACCGCTTGCTCAAGGCCAAGCACAATATCATCCAAGCTAATACCAATCGCTAAAGCAAAAGCTGCCGCAGCAGTTGCATTTTGAACATTATGCTCCCCAGCAAATGGTAAATTCACCTGACGCACGCCTTGCGGGGTATTTAGCTTAAACGTTGCAGATTGTGCCTGTAACTCAATCTCAGTGGCAAAGATTTCACCACCCGCACCAAAGCTGAGCACCTGTTCAGTTTGCACTGCTTGGCGAATGCTATCGGCAAAATCATCGGCTGCAGGAACAATTGATGTGCCATTTGGAGCAATATGCGCATAAATCTCAGACTTAGCACGGCAGATGCCATCGCGTCCACCAAACTCACCCAAGTGTGCTGTACCAATATTGATAATGCCTGCAACCAAGGGCTGGACCAAATTCGAAGTATAGTCAATTTCACCTTGATGGCTTGCACCCAACTCCATCACTGCATATTGATGCTCTGGATGTAATTCCAATAACATGACTGGCACACCCAAGTCATTATTCAGATTGCCACGGGTCACCAACGTTGGTGCTATACGTGACAAAATACTGCCTAACATTTCTTTGGTGGTGGTTTTACCACTACTACCCGTCAGCGCAATCACTTTTAGCTGTGGGTTTTGTGCACGGCGATAAGCCCCCAGTTGTCCCAATGCCAAACGTGTATCGGGCACCACCAACTGACAAACCTCTGCATCTATAGGCTGACTCACAATGGCCACTTGGCAACCTTGTTCAGCAACTTGCGTAATAAAAGCATGTGCATCAAAACGTTCGCCTTTGAGTGCTAAGAAAGCATCTCCTGCTTCTGCATCACGTGAATCCGTCAAAATGCGTTTAATTTCAGTATTTGGCGCTTGATCATTTAGCCAATAACCTTGGGTAGCTTCGAGCAACTGTGCGGCGGTCCATGACACTAAAGGCACTGTGCTTGTTGTTGAGGTATGCATACGACTTCCTTAGTGTGCAGGATAAGCAGAATCAGTAGTGTGGTGCTGTGTATCAATCGCGGATTGCACTTCGACGACATCGTCAAACCAATGCCGAACACCCTCTATTTCTTGATAGTTTTCATGACCTTTGCCTGCAATCACGACAATATCACCCGCTTGGGCCTGTTGAACGGCAAATTTAATCGCTTCACGACGATCATGGATTTCATGAACCACACGGTTTGAGAAATCAATCCCCGCTTTCATATCGGCAAAAATTTGCTCAGGATTTTCTGTACGTGGGTTATCTGAAGTCAACAACACCACATCTGCTCCGTTTAATGCTGCTTGGGTCATGAGTGGCCGTTTGCCACGGTCGCGGTCTCCACCACAGCCAAATACTGCCCAGAGTTGCTGTTCCACATGGCGCTTCAACGTACTTAAGACTTGCACCAGAGCATCAGGCGTATGCGCATAATCAACCACAAACAAACGCGCATCATCACGAATCACTTGCATACGACCTGGCGCACCCTTGAGCTGTGCTGTTGTAGCAACCACATCGGCTAAATCAAAACCCGCTTGTTCAACCATAATTAAACTGGCGACCAAATTTTCAATATTAAAATGACCCAATAATGGGTTCTGTACCTGATATTCGGCCTGTGCCGTACACAAGCTAAAGTTTGCACCCGTCAGGCTATATTGAATATTCTTTACCAGATAGTCTGCAGGCTGCGTGGTTGAATAAGTTAAAATTTTCGGTTGGGCTGGATTATTTTGTGCCGCTTGAATCATGACTCCAGCATGCTCATCATCCAGATTGATGACTGCAACTTTCAATGATGGAAATTGAAATAAGCGAGATTTAGCTTCGGCATAGACCTCAAGCGTGCCATGGTAGTCCAAATGGTCGCGACTTAAGTTGCTATATGCAGCAATTTCAATTTCACTGCCCGCTAAACGGCCTTGTTCCAAACCATGTGAAGAGGCTTCAATCGATGCAAATTCAGCACCTTGCTTGGCATAGCTATGTAGTGCATTTTGTAGATGCAGCGCATCCAAGGTGGTATGCGACGATGCTTCTAAATTGGGCAAAATGCCATTACCTGTCGTGCCCATTACCGCACATGATTTGCCTTGTAGCATCAACAGTTCTGCGACTAAACGAGAAATGGTGGTTTTACCATTGGTTCCTGTCACCGCTAAAATACGAGCAGGCTGTACTTGGCTAGTGGCCAACAAAAATTGCTTTTGCCAGCCTCCCATCAAGTGACGCACATTCGGCACCACAATACTGTTTGCAAGTGCAAGCTCAGTTTCACTCACCACTGCTAAAGCCCCTTTGTCCAAGGCTATTTGCGCAAACTGCTCTGTTTTCTCAGGTTGTGAAAGTGATGTCAGCGCAATAAAAATTTGCCCTGCCTGTACTTTACGACTATCAAGAACAAAACCTTGAAATGGCTGTGCCATCCATTCAGCGCTTAAGTTAGCGGTGTAGAGTTGTTGAAATGTAATGGACATTCATCACCTATCTCTTGATTACAGGAGCATCTAAAGGTTTATCTAAAGGCACGTTCATTAAACGTAAGGATTCTTGCATAACACGGGCAAATACAGGCGCAGACACCGTACCACCATAGTAGGTCCCTTGCGGGTTTTCGACCACAACCACCATCGCTAAACGCGGGTCGCTGACTGGTGCAACACCGGCAAAAAGTGCACGATATTCATTGGTTGAGTAGCCTTTACGGTCAGCACGTAACTTATGCGCGGTTCCTGTTTTACCACCTACACGGTAACCCGGAATGGTTGCACGAGTCGCGGTACCACCCGGTAAGGTTGCCGTTTCCATCATCAACAAAACTTGATCCGCAATTTTTGGATCAATCATTTGTTCACCACGGGGAGGCGCATCTAACTTATACAAACTCAAAGGCATTTTCACACCTTTGTTAGCCAACATGGCATAAGCATCCACCATTTGCAGCACAGTCGCATTTAAGCCATAGCCATACGCCATGGTCGCCACTTCCGATACATTCCATTTACTTGGTGGAAGAATTAAACCACCACTTTCACCCGGGAATTTAACAGCTGAACGCTGACCAAAACCGAGACGTTTATAAAAAGTCGGTAAAGTTGCATAAGGGAGAGACAAAGCAATTTTAGCCACACCCACGTTAGACGATTTTTGAATAATTCCACCCAAAGTCAGTGGACCATAGTTATGTGTATCTCGAATGGTGTGGTTGCCGACTCGCATCGAACCCGGAGTGGTATTAACCACAGTATTCGGCATGTATTTGCCGCTTTCCAAGGCCATTGAAATGGTCAAAGGCTTCATGGTTGAACCCGGTTCGAAAGAGTCAACCGCACCACGGTTACGCATGGCGTCTTTATTGGACAAACTGTTTTTATCGTTCGGGTTATACGACGGCCACGACGCCATCGCTAAAATTTCACCCGTTTTCACATCGACCGCAATTGCTGTGGCAGAACGAGCATTATTGGCTACACCCGCAGCGGTCAGTTCACGGTACATAATGTACTGAAGGCGCGAATCAATACTGAGCGTAATATTTTCGCCCGGCTCAACTTCTTTAACCACCTCGGCATCTTTAAAACGATTGCCCTTTTTATCTCGAACAATTTGCTGCTCACCATCAATACCCGACAAGCGTTGATTCAGCTGCATTTCTAAACCTTCAATGCCCGAACCTTCACTGTTGGTCAAACCAATAATTTGCGCATTCGGTTGTGGCTGCGGATAGTAACGTTTGTAGTTCTTTTCGGTATACACACCTTGGAACTCACGTTTTGCAATCAGTTCGGCTTGCTGAGGTGGCACTTCTTTTTTCAAAACCAAGTAGCGCGAACGCGGACGTTCATTGAGTTTCCGCTTCAGTTCCGCACGATCCATGCCCACGGCATCAGCCAGTTCATCCAGATTTAGATTTTTGTCTGGTAATTGACGCTTCAATTTACGATTGTGTGGATCTTTGGCTAATTCAGCGGTAATTTCATCAAATAGTTTTTTATTATCAAAATAATCACGTGGGTCAATCACCACTTTCATAATCGGCGTACTGATCGCCAAAGGCACACCATGACGGTCATAAATCACACCGCGCATGGCCTTAATTTTTTCAGTTCTTAAAATATTGGCATTGGCTTTATTTTGCAAAAATTCGGTATTAATGACTTGTACGTAAAAAGCACGTCCAACCAAAGCAATAAAGCAGGCTAAAACCACCGCCCACATGAGATAAAAGCGCCACATTTCAACCTGTAGAGCCGATTTTTCAGTCACCGCTTGCTGTTTTTTACGAGTGGGTTTACGCTTTTCTACCATGTTACAGCGGCCTTATTTTTTGTCTTCTGAAGTCGTGGGTAAAGAAATCACTACGGTTTGCGCCGCAGGTGGTGAATACATCCGCAGTTGCGTCACCGCGCGCGTTCCAATTTGTGCAGTTGCGCCAAAAGTTTGCTGTTCAATCAGCAAACGGCCCCACTCTGCATTTAAGTCATCACGCTCGCGCATAAAAGAGCTCATTTCGCGATAGTCATGACGGTATTCAAACACTTGGAACACCACCATCATGGCACTGATAAACACCAGCACCAATAAAATGACATAGGCAATCAACTTCTTAAACTTTAACTTTGTTGGAATTTTTTCAACGACTTCAGTTTTCATTATTCGCCTTTAAGTGCTAAGCGCTCTGCAACTCTAAGCCATGCACTACGTGAACGTGGATTAGCTTTAACCTCTGCATCACTTGCTTTCACACGTGATACTTTCTTTAAACGACGCGTATCTGGTCGTTGTTGTGGCATACCCCAACCCATATCTTCCTCAAGTGTCGACTCTTTTTGAATAAATTGTTTAATTAATCGATCTTCTAAGGAATGGAAGCTAATCACAGCCAAGCGACCATTCGGTTTTAATACTTCTACCGCTTGCGGTAGGAAAACTTCAATATCTTCTAATTCTTTATTAATGGCAATACGAATTGCTTGGAAAGTTCGTGTTGCGGCATGTTTATTTTTTTCCCATTTCGGGTGCGCTACTTTCACAATTTCAGCCAACTGCGCTGTGGTTTCAATCAATCCGGCCGCTTTAATCGCTTTGGCAATACGACGGCTATAACGCTCTTCACCATATTGAAAAATAATATTGGCTAACGCCTCTTCCTCAATATTAACCAACCACTGCGCTGCGGTTGGACCTTTTGAATTGTCCATACGCATATCCAGTGGTCCATCTTTCATAAAACTAAAACCACGCTCCGCCTGATCAAGCTGCGGTGAAGACACGCCCAGATCGGCCATAACCCCATCGACCAAGCCAATGCCGCGTACTTCTAACTCATGTTTAAGGTCAGCAAAGCTGGCATGAATAATTTTAAAACGTGGATCTTCTTGTTCTAAAATCGCGGCTGTTTCCAGTGCTTGCGGGTCTTTATCAAAACCATAGACACGTGCATTTTCATCTAGCTTAGACAACAGCAAACGCGTATGTCCGCCACGACCAAACGTCCCGTCAATGAAAATCCCTGTATTGCGATCTGCTACCAAAGCATCAACAGTTTCGTGAAGTAATACAGAAATATGCGACATAAAGACTCAATATGATCGGAAGGAAAAATGTAACTGCACATTATTACCTTGTTTTAACAAAGCTCCAAACGACTTTTTGTAGGGAAATATTACTTTTCATAGACAAAACCGTTTTTAAACGGCATTCATTATCAAAAAAGCCTCCCAAGGGAGGCTTTGTAAGCAGCAGCTGAAATAATTAACTGGATTATTTACGGCTATTATAGATTTGGTCGAAAGTCGCCCCATTCACAAAGTGGGTCTTTTGAGCATTGGCCCAACCACCAAACACTTCATCAATGGTGAAGGTTTTTAACGGTGGAAATTGCGCTTTATATTTTTCTAAAACCGCAGCATTACGTGGACGATAGAAGTGTTTCGCCGCCATTTCCTGACCCAGTGGTGAATATAAATAGTTGATATAACCCTGTGCTAACCACTTGTTGCCATTTTTCGCCACGGTCTTATCCACGATTGCCACCGAAGGCTCGGTTAAAATCGAGATCGATGGATAAACAATATCGAACTGATTTTTACCTAAAGTTTTTTGTGTCACTAAGGCTTCATTTTCCCAAGTCAATAACACATCACCAATGCGACGTTCTGCAAAGGTGGTCATAGACGCCCGTGCCGCAGAGTCCATGACTTTCACGTTATGGTACATTTTACCTACGAACTCTTTGGCTTTGGCCTCATTGCCACCAGGTTGTTTCAGTGCGTAACCCCAAGCAGACAGATACACCCAACGTGGTAGACCACCTGTTTTAGGATTAGGCGTAATAATTTGTACACCCGGTTTGGTTAAATCAGACCAGTCCTTAATTTTTTTCGGGTTGCCTTTGCGTACCATGAACACAATGGTCGATGTATAAGGTGCAGAGTTATTTGGGAACTCTTTTTGCCAACCCGGCTGAATTTGACCTGATTTGACAATTTCTTCAATGTCATTGGCTAAGGCCAAGGTCACCACATCCCCTTTTAGACCATCCACGACCGAACGGGCTTGTTTACCTGAACCCCCGTGTGACTGTTTAAAGTCAACCGTTTGCCCTGTACGACTTTGCCAATAAGCACCAAAGGATTTATTGAACTCATCGTAAAATTCACGTGTTGCATCATAGGAGACATTGAGCATAGTACGGTCAGCTGCTTGAGCTGATGTCATACTGAATGTCAGACCTGTTGCCACTACGGCAGCAGCCCAGAGAGATTTCAAATGCGTTTTCATAGCGTATTAAATTAAATATCAAGAATTATGCTAAATATATGAAACAAAATCATAAATCGCAATTCGCTTTTGTTTTTTAAATACACATTATTTTTACATCACTAAGACTTAATGAATTGTTTTTATTTAAAATAATAGCAAACACTTTACTTATTCTTATTATATACATTTTTATGCTTAAAATATAATAAAAGTGGATATGCGTATATCCACTTTTATGTCCGAACGTGATCTCATTAAACCGCAGCACGTTTATTTTTCAGTATAAATTTGATCAAAGATCGCACCATTTACAAAGTGAGTTTTCTGCGCTTTGGCCCACCCTCCAAAGACATCATTAATATTAAAGGTTTTTTGCTTTGGAAATTGCGCAAGGTATTTGTTCGCCACTTGTTTATTTCGTGGACGGAAGAAATGCTTCGCCGCCAACTCCTGCCCTTTTGGCGAATACAGATAGTTTAAATAGCCCTTGGCCAAATTTCGATTGCCATTTTTGTCCACGGTTTTGTCTACAATCGCAACTGACGGCTCCGCTAAAAACGAAATAGACGGATAAACAATATCGTATTTGTCTTTACCTAGGCCTTGAGTTGCCAGTAAAGCTTCATTTTCCCAAGACAACAACACATCACCTATGCCCCGTTCAGCAAACGTGGTCAATGAACCTCGCGCGCCTGAATCAAGAACTTTGACATTTTGATACAGTTTTTCACCAATTCTTTGGCTTTAGCATCATTACCTCCAGGTTGTTTTAACGCATACCCCCAAGCAGATAAATAGATCCAACGCGGCGCATCGCTTGTTTTTGGTTTTGAGGTAATGATCTCACCCCCAGCTTGGTTAAATCATTCCAGTCTTTAATTTGTTTGGATTACCTTTACGCACTAAAAAAACAATGGTTGAAGTATAAGGTGCAGAATTATTTAGAAATTCTTTTTGCCAGTTTTTATCAATTTGTCCAGTATTCACAATTTCATCAATATCATTGGCCAAGGCCACCACATCTGCTTGGAGACCCGTTGCAACGGCACGTGCTTGCTTGCCCGATCCACCATGAGACTGTTTAAAGTTGACCTCCTGCCCAGCTTTGCTTTTCCAATACTGATACTGTCCAAAGGCTTGGTTATATTCTTGTTGACATCCTCCCAGACCTAAAGAACGGGGATTCCTCCTCCGAGACGCTCATGTCCGAGCGCAAGAATATTCAGTGCGGAATTTATATCCCTATCATGGAGCGTACCGCACTCCATACACTGCCATTCTCTTATTCCAAGACCTGCTCTACCTTTCGGACTGCTAGAGCGTGAGCCACAGCACGAACATGTTTGGGTCGTATAGGCTTCGTTGACTTCTCCATACCATACTCCTGCGTTCTCGCATTTATACTTGAGCATGGTTCTTAGTGTTGTCCAACTGGCATCTAACACTGACTTCGCTAATCTAGTTTGTGCTAATGCTTTAGCATTCACATTGCCAACAAAGATTGCTGCATGTGCATTCACCAGTTTATGGCTGAATTGATGCAACATATTTTGGCGTATATTTTTAATCTTGGCGTGAATCGCTTTGACACGTTTCTTATTTTTTGCTCTTTGAGCAATGCCAAGTTTTTCCTCATATTGGCGATAGATTTTAGGAGCTTCGAGTTTCACACCATCTGAACAAGTGGCTAAATCTTTCAAACCCAAGTCTATGCCAATTGAGCCTTTAGCTATAGCTTTAACTTGTTGAATATCATCAACCACAAGGCAAACATACCAACGTCCACGACTGTCTTCTACAAATGAGCCTGTTTTGACGTTGTATTTGCTTAGTCCGTAGCTGTCCCATAGTTTGAATTGGTGCTTGCCATATTGCACATAGCCATCGGCGTATTTAATGGCTACTTTCTTAAAAGGTATCCAGCCTAATGAGCGTCTTGCAGATTTGTTGTTACTGACACGCCATTTTAGCTTGGCTTTTTTAAACTGCTTTCTTCGTGTAACTAATTCTTCTGCAATTGCCTGTATGGTTTGGCTATGTAAGTTACATTCTTTTGATGTGCCTTTCGTGTATTGAGCAATATCGTATGCTGAAAAGAATTGTTGTTTACGTTGTAGGTGCTTGAAACACAAATCATTGACATAATTCCAAACAAAGTTCACCTCTACTGCTAGTTGGTCTAGCATCTTGCAATGTTTGTCTTTTATTCGTAATTTAAGTGTTTTCATTACTAAAATATATTTGGTCTATGAGCAATAGTCAAGAGATTAGAACAGGTCGTCATTGTGTTTTTAATATGCACGTTCATTTAGTCTTTGTCGCTAAATATCGTAGAGATGTTTTTACCAAAGCAATGCTTGAAACAATGCGTGAAGTGTTTGAGCGTGTTTGTTTAGACTTTGAAGGTAAGCGTCCGCTGAACCCCACTTTTTCTAACTCATTAATACCGCGATAGTGTCCACTAAAATTTAAGTGGACACCTATTTATGGATTTAAAGACAGTTATAGACAGCACACCAACCCTAAAAAAGCCCCGTCGAACCTTCACGGCTGAATTTAAACATCAACTTATTCAGCAATGTCAGCAGCCAGACACATCAGTGGCCAAGGTGGCAATGCAACATCAGGTCAATGCGAATCTGTTGCATAAATGGATTCGTCAGTCCAGATCAATGGTTCCATCATTAACACCCCCATCTATTCCACAGACCGACTTCCTTCCCGTCATTCTTCACCCGACTCCAGTCAGACAAGAAGCACCTCCGCCACCTGTACCAGAGAAGAAAGTTGTCGCTCATATTAGGATTCCACTACATGAGGAACCAGGTTCCGTAAGGGGTCAGATGATCGAGATCGACTGGCCGGTGGAGTCAGTAACTGAATTACTGGTGCTGATCCAGGGTTTGACTCAATGATCCGTATTGATGAAATCTGGCTTGCTACCCAGCCGATGGATATGCGTGCAGGTATGGATACTGTCATGACTCAGGTGCTGAGAGCCTTTGGCTACATCAAACCGCATTGCGCTTACCTGTTCTGTAATAAACGTGGCCATCGCATGAAACTGCTGGTACATGATGGATTGGGTATCTGGCTGTGTGCCCGGCGGCTGGAACAGGGAAAATTCCACTGGGTTCAGCTTCATCAGGGTGAAACCCTGGCACTCAGTCCAGAACAGTTACAGGCACTGATCCAGGGTTTGCCTTGGCAGCGCATTGGACGACAGCAATTGGTCACAATGCTCTAAACTAGCTTGGTCCATTCTGCTATTCTCCAAACGTTCTATTTCATTCTTCTCATGACCTCAGGCATACTGCGGTCATGAATACACTGCCTGATTTAAGCCAACTGACCCATGAACAACTGCTGGAATTTACTAGACAGTTGGCAATGCAACATCAGTCTCTGGCACAATCAAACCGTAAGCGTCCGCTGAACCCCATGCCTATTTTTTAATTTGAGTTGGATTTCCAGCGATGTGGTAGTAATTCTTCTATTTGGGTCGCTTTATGCGTCGGCAGCCTTTTCAGCACATCACTTAAATAGGCATACGGATCCAGCCCATTCAGCTTTGCTGACTGGATTAAAGTCATGATATTTGCCGCTCGCTGTCCACTGCGCAGCGAACCTGCAAACAACCAGTTCTTACGGCCCAATGCCCAGGGACGCATTGAGTTCTCTGCCCAGTTATTGTCAATGGGTAGATTGCCATCATCCAGATAGCGGCTTAAGGCTGGCCAACGCTTCAGACTGTAATTGATGGCCTTGGCGGTTGGAGAACTCGATGGCACCGTCAGATAATGTTGGTTGAGCCATTCATACAGTTGTTGCATCACCGGTTGGCTGTGCTGTTGTCGGTATTCGCGGCGGTGTTCTGCTGTACTATCGGTCTTTTTCCTGAGTTCTGCTTCTATCGCATACAGTTTCTGAATCATCAGTAATGCCTGTTCAGCGATCTGACTTTTCCCAGTCACATGTAGCTCATGGAATTTACGACGTGCATGCGCCATGCAGCCCACCTCAATGACATCGCCTGATTTAAAGCGTGCTTTATAACCACTGTAATCATCACAGACCAGATGGCCCTGCCAGCCATTCAGGAACTCTTCTGCATGCTGACCTGAACGGCTATCCTGAAAGTCATAGATCACCGCTTGAACTGGATTGTACTGTGTAGTGGCATAGGCCCAGACATAACCTTTCTTCGGTTTTTTCTCATCATCACCCATCCGCATGATGGTGACCGGTGTTTCATCTGCATGCAGCACCCGCTGTTGCAGCACCACCTCTTTTAAGGCATTGACCAGAGGTTCCAGTTCTACACCGCAGCGACCTATCCAGTCAGATAAAGTTGATCTAGAAAGTTCGATTCCCGCCCGCTGATAGATCAGACGTTGACGGTACAGCGGCAAATGATCGGCATACTTCGATACCAGCACATGGCTGAGCAATTCAGGTGAAGCAATGCCTTTATCAATCACATAGGCGGGCATCGCTTGCTGAGTCAGGGTGTCACACTGATCACAGACCCATTTACCACGCACATGCTGTTCCTTATAGAACTGTGCCGGTCTGAAATGCAGTTTTTCACTGACATCTTCGCCGATACGACGGAGTTGGCAGCCACAAGCACATTGGGTTGATGCAGGTTCATGCTCAATACGGATGGTGTGTAGATGATCTGGCAGTGGTCGACGTTTAGGTTTATTGGTTTTGGCTTTCTGTGTCGCTGCATTGGTTTTATCTGCATTCAGCCGCTCCAGTTCCAAATCAACTGCTGCGATATCCTCTTCAACCGCTTCGTCCCACAGATGGATTTGTTTTGCGGTGAGATGTTCGTTTTTACTGCCAAATTTGTGCTGTTTAAATAGTGCGAGCTCATGCTCGTATTTTTGATTGAGAATAGAAAGATGCTGAACTTTGGCATCCAATTGCTGGTTTGATTTTTCTAATTCTTGATTTGATTGTGCCAGAGACTGATGCTGCATCGCCAACTGCCGGGTAAATTCCAGCAGTTGTTCATGGGTCAGTTGGCTTAAATCAGGCAGCATTTTCATGACCGCAGTATGCCTGAGGTCATGAGAAGAATGAAATAGAACGTTTGGAGAATAGCAGAATGGAACAGCCTGGTTTAGAGCATCGTCACCACCTGCTGTCGTCCAATGCGCTGCCAAGGTAAACCCTGGATCAGTGCCTGTAACTGTTCCGGACTGATCGCCATGCTTTCACCCTGGTGAACCTGCGCCCAGTGGAATTTTCCCTGTTCCAGCCGCCGGGCACACAGCCAGATGCCCAGTCCATCATGTACCAGCACTTTCATGCGATGGCCACGTTTATTACAGAACAGGTAAGCACAATGCGGTTTAATGTAGCCAAAGGCTCTCACCACCTGAGCCATGATAGTATCCATCCCTGCTCGCATATCCAGAGGTTGGCTAGAAAGCCAGATTTCATCAATGCGGATCATGTTGCAAGTGCCTTGAGTAATTCTGCTAAAGCAGATATTTCTGATACTTGCCATTTCAAGCCAATTTCTGCTTTTGAGTGGGGTAAAGTAATTTGAACCGTTAACATGTCAGTAGGAGTAGGATCTAATGGTGCGGAGCAAGATAAGGCAATAAATGCAGGTTTATTCGGTAGTGGTGAGCGATCATTCCCTGGCTTACCATCAATTAAGCGAATCCATTTGGATACAAGATTTGTATTCAATCCATGTTGCAAAGCGACCGAAGCAATTGAAACCTCCGATGCTTTACAAGCCTGAACGATCTGCTGTTTAAATTCAGCACTGTATGTTCTTCGTTTTTTCGCAAGAGATGCGATGGATGTCTGGTGATTTGTAGTCATAAATTTTAGTCCCCACTTGTTTTTAAGTGGGGACTAAATTAAGGCTTATAGGATGAATTCATAAGGTGTGTTCAGCGGACGCTTACATCAAACCAGCAATTAGATGCCAAAGTTCAGCATCTTGAAGTCACCAATCAGCAATTAGATTCTAAAGTTCAACATCTTTCCATTCTCACGCAAAAATACGAGCATGAGCTCGCACTATTTAAACAGCACAAATTTGGCAGTAAAAACGAACATCTCACCGCAAAACAAATCCATCTGTGGGATGAAGCGGTCGAAGAAGATATTGCCGCTGTTGATCTGGAACTGGAACGGCTGAATGCAGATAAAACTGATGCAGCGACACACAAAGCCACAGTCAACAAACGTAAACGTCGACTGCTGCCCGATCATCTACACACCATCCGTATCGAGCATGAACCAACATCAACCCAATGTGCTTGTGGCTGCACCTTGCGTCGTATCGGCGAAGATATCAGTGAAAAACTACATTTCAGACCGGCACAGTTCTATAAGGAACAGCATGTGCGTGGCAAATGGGTCTGTGATCAGTGTGACACCCTGACTCAACAAGCGATGGCTGCGTATGTTATTGATAAAGGAATCGCTACACCTGAATTGCTCAGCCATGTGCTGGTTTCCAAATACGCTGATCATTTACCGCTATATCGTCAACGTCAAATCTTTCTACGCGCAGGTGTTGATCTTTCCAGATCCACATTATCTGACTGGATTGGACGCTGTGGGGTAGAACTTGAACCTCTGACCAATGCCTTAAAATAGCTTGTGCTGCAACAACAGGTGCTGCATGCAGATGAAACACCAGTCATCATCATGCAGATGGGGGATGATGAGAAAAAACCGAAGAAAGGTTATGTCTGGGCCTATGCCACCACACAGTACAATCCAGTTCAGGCGGTGATCTATGACTTTCAAGATAGCCGTTCAGGTCAGCATGCTGAAGAGTTCCTGAAAGGCTGGCAGGGGCATCTGGTCTGTGATGATTACAGTGGTTATAAAGCACGCTTTAAATCAGGCCAGGTCATTGAGGTGGGCTGTATGGCGCATGCACGTCGTAAATTGCATGAACTGCATGTGACCAAAAAAAGTCAGGTCGCTGAACAGGTATTAGTGCTGATTCAGAAACTGTATGCCATAGAAGCAGAACTCAGGAAAAAGACGGATGGTACAGCAGAACACCGCCGCGAATACCGACAACAGCATAGTCAACCAGTGATGCAACAACTATATGAATGGCTCAACCAACATCATCTGACAGTGGCATCGAGTTCTCCCACCGCCAAGGCCATCAATTACACTCTGAAGCGTTGGCCAGCCTTAAGCCGCTATCTGGATGATGGCAATTTACCTATAGATAATAATTGGGTTGAGAATCAGATGCGTCCCTGGGCGTTGGGGCGCAAGAACTGGCTATTTGCAGGTTCGCTGCGTAGTGGTCAACGAGCGGCCAATATCATGACCCTGATCCAGTCAGCAAAACTGAATGGGCTGGATCCGTATGCCTATCTCAGTGATGTGCTGAAAAGGTTACCGATCCATAAAGTGACCCAAATAGAAGAATTACTGCCACACCGCTGGAAATCCAACCCAAGTTAAAAAATAGCTATGGGGTTCAGCGCACGCTTACCTTTGAAGCCGAGTTGGCAGAATTTGATGGTGAAGATGATCATGTCCATCTACTTGTGCATTATCCGCCAAAGGTCGCTATTTCTAGCTTGGTAAATAGTTTAAAAGGTGCTTCCAGTCGTATTTTACGAACCAAGCACCCTGAAATTAGAAGCAAGTTATGGGGTAATGCTTTGTGGTCGCCTAGCTATTTCGCTGCATCATGTGATGGTACACCTATTGGGATTATCAAACAATATATTCAGCAACAGCAAACTCCGCATTAGCAATCCTAGCTAATCCCCACAAGGGGACTAGCGGATTGCAGCCTTACATCCCCGCCCTGAAGGTATAGGTATCTACACATCTTCGTGTGGATACCCCAACGCAATTTTAGCCATTTCCTTTAACTCATCCACCGAATAACTTTCCAGTAGCTTCAAGGTGTTTAATAAGATTGAAAGTCCAGCAAGTATTGATGGTGCACTTTCTCTTTTCCCTCGCTTTTGCTGTCGCCCAGATAGTCGTGTTAGTACGGCTCTTACTCGAGTAGTTTGTTCATCATTACAGCGTTGTATTCGCCATGTCAGTACGCAGGCCATACTCGCAACAAGTAGTTTTCTTAAAATTGCTTGAGGGGTCGTTTGGAGCCACGATTCAACATCATGACCCGCTTGTTTTAGAAGCTTGAAGTAGCTTTCAATTGACCAACGCCAAATTGACGATCCAACAAGTTAGGCGCTGTAGGCAAACGATGGTTTGAATCAGTCGTATGCTTGTATTTACGTGCAATCCTGCTACGTAAACCAAGCTTTTTAAGCATTCTTCCAACGGTTCGTTCGCTCATGCTGTAACCTAAATCATGTATGTCATGTACCAATGAAGGTGCACCCAATCGTGCATGATGCTGCCAATATACGGCTTTTAAATCATTATATTTCTGCGCTAGATTGGCCTGGCATTTTCGCCAGGCATAATAGCCTGAAGTGCTGACACCCAGGCATTTACAGGCAGAAGATACAGTGACTTCATTCACATCCAGATCTTGAATTACCGTGTACTTTTCTTGGCATGATCTGTCAGAAAGTACACATGCGCTTTTTTTAAGATGTCATTGGCGTCCCTGAGCTGTTTGACTTCTTTCTCTAATTCTAAAATCCGCTGTTGTTCTGATGAAAGTTGGCGTTTGCTTGAACCCACTGGATTGGCTTCACGAATCCATTTATCCAATGTTGAATAACCAACACCTAATTTCTGGGCGATTGCAGCTATAGGTTCGTGGGGGTTTGAAAGTGCATAATCAATCGCTTGCTGTTTAAATTCAGGACTAAAACGTTTAGCCATTTCTTGAATCTCCAAAGATTAAAGTTACGTTATCTTTAGAGGGACGTGCTGTCCATTATTTTGGCTAGGATCATAGATACCTATGCCCTGAAGGCGAGGTTTTACGGCTATACTGATAAAAAGATATCTCTAAAAGGACTATTTTGTGCACTTTTAAGGATAACCCATATCCACCCTCCACAGATCAAGCTCAAAATCTCCATGCTATCTCCACAGTTATTTGGTACAAAAAGCCAAATGATTTATATTTGATGTTTAAATGTCAATTTAGCCCAAATTTGTTTATAATTTTGTAAATTGTGTGACACAGCTCTACTTTTTTATTTGTGAAATCGGTTAAATTGAAACTAGATTACCAATGACTTTAATAAAAATCTGTTCCAATACCATGTTGAGAGGGGGGAAAAGGACATGAAAGCAACATTTTTACATACCGTTACGTTGAGTATCGGCTTGGCTTGTTTTAGCCAACTGGGACATAGTGCAGCCATTCAAAGCAATGACAAAGCGACGATGCCCACTGAGAAAACATCGTTGATTGAAAAAGCGATCAGTCAACAAAAAGGCAGTGACCGAACCACGATGACGGATAATGATTTAAAAATCATGACCTCAATCAAAGTTGCACCGACACAAAATTTCTTTGCTACACAAAACCAGCGCTTTAGCCGTTTTGTGCAATCATTGTTCCTCTAAACTAAAAATAAGCCACAGTGTCGTAACCACTCTCAAGTTATGACATTTGCGTACTAAAGCCTGATCACTGAATGTTGAATTAAGCATTAAGTGGTCGGGCTTTTTCGTTATAATAGACCTCAATTTACATTCTGAATCATAATTGGCTATGACTGTTCGTACTCGTATTGCACCCTCTCCAACTGGCTTCCCGCATGTGGGCACAGCGTATATTGCGTTATTTAACTTATGCTATGCCAAGCAACATTGTGGTGAATTTATTCTGCGTATCGAAGATACCGACCAACTTCGTTCGACTCCTGAATCTGAAAAAATGATTTTAGATTCATTGCGTTGGTTAGGATTGAATTGGTCTGAAGGTCCAGATATTGGCGGGCCACATGCACCGTATCGCCAGTCTGAACGTATGCATATTTATAAACAATATGCACTGGATTTGGTTGAAAAAGGTCATGCGTTCTACTGCTTTGCTACAAGCGAAGAGTTGGATCAAATGCGTGCAGAACAACAGGCCCGTGGTGAGACACCAAAGTACGATGGCCGTGGTTTAAAATTATCTGCTGAAGAAGTCCAAAGTCGTCTTGCCGCAGGTGAGCCACACGTGATTCGTATGAAAGTGCCCGAAGAAGGCATTTGTACAGTCAATGACTTACTGCGCGGGGAAGTGGAAATTCCTTGGGTGCAAGTGGACATGCAGGTTTTGCTTAAAACAGATGGTTTACCGACCTATCACCTTGCCAATGTAGTCGATGACCATTTGATGCAAATCACCCACGTTTTCCGTGGCGAAGAATGGTTGCCTTCTGCACCTAAACATCAGTTGCTGTATCAATACTTTGGTTGGGAAATGCCTGTACTGGGTCATATGCCATTACTACGTAACCCAGACAAATCAAAACTGTCGAAACGTAAGAACCCAACTTCTATTAACTACTACAAAAATATTGGTGTCTTGCCTGAAGCCTTGTTGAACTACTTAGGCCGCATGGGCTGGTCGATGCCAGATGAACGCGAAAAATTCACATTGGCCGAGATGATTGAACACTTTGATATTCAACGTGTATCCCTCGGTGGTCCAATTTTTGATGTGGAAAAACTGAATTGGCTCAATGGTCAATGGATCAAAGGCTTAAGCCCTGCTGAACTGTTAGATACCTTATTGGCATGGAAAGCAGATCGTAAGATGCTCGAAGACATCGCTGCAGCGATTCAACCTCGTATCAACTTACTTTCAGAAGCGGTGAACTGGTCTGCACATTACTTTAACCAGTTCCCAAGCTTGACCAAAGAACAGTTTGAAAGCAAGAAACTGAGCGAAGAGCAGGTTCGTCAAAGTCTGCAATTTGCGATTTGGCGTTTGGAAAGTATGTTCACATGGAACAATGACACCGTAAGCCAAACCTTGATGGACTTAGCCAGCCAAATGGAAATTAAGCTCCGTGACTTTATGCCAGCGTTCTTTATTGCCATTGCCGGTTCAACCGCTTCGACCCCAGTGATGCAAACCATGGTCACCATTGGCCCTGACTTAACCTTCGCGCGCTTACGTCATGCCCTTGAAATTGTGGGTGGTCCTAGCAAAAAAGAAGCAAAAGTTTGGGAAAAACTCAATGAAAGCCTAAAATTGCCGAAAAATGACGCAGTTGATGAAGCTTAATTGATTTTTTAGTTGACGCATGGGCGTTATATCCCTAATATAGCGCTCACACAGAGAGACGGTGTTAACCACTCAACGTGATGCCTCAATAAGTCCCTATCGTCTAGAGGCCTAGGACATCGCCCTTTCACGGCGGTAACCGGGGTTCGAATCCCCGTAGGGACGCCATATTTAAGATGGCAACATCTGGTAAAAAACCCAAGCATTATGACTTGGGTTTTTTATTGCCTCAAATTTATCAGCACTTCATTACCACGCTTTTTTGGCTTTCTGCTCCAATCCGATTAGAATACGGCATAGATTCGAATTTTGGAGTTGTAATGCAATATCGTTGTCCTCAATGTCAAAGCCCAAAAATTATGCCTGTTGCTCAAGCAGGGGCTCCAGCAACACGCCCTGTCGTGCCTAAAAGTCTGGTTTTTTTAGTTCCAGCCATTTTTGTATTATTACTTTTGGTGCTCATTAGCATCGCAATGTGGCTGTTCGGGGATGGCGCTGGCTCAACACTACAAATTGCAACGGTTGTGGTTTTCATCGTGTGTGTAATTGCAGGCTTCCTATTTTACCGCGACCTTCCTGATTTTAAGATTTCAATGCAAGGCTTCATGCAGTCTCAGAAAAAATGGAAATGCCGTGAATGTGACCATGAGTGGGAAATCTAAGCCTTAACTTAGAACCCGCATCCCAAAAGGGAGTCTATGTACTCCCTTTTATTCGCCCAAAGAGTAAATAATAATTATTATCACCTGTGAGTTTTTCTCGATATAAGCAAAAACCTCATCTTACGAAATATTTTTAGGCCTAGTCTCTATGAAAAACGCTCTACTCTGCACACTCTTGTTTTGTTCAGTGGCTCAAGCGCATGAACCCTATGTCGCTCCACTGGCGTATCACACTGAAAATACCCAAGTCCCTGTATTGAGCGCCTATGCAGAACAAGCCTTTCATCCTGAATATGCCCTCAAAGATGTTTCGTTCAGCGTTTTCCAACCCAACCAAACACAGACGACGATTCAAGCACAAAAGCACTTAGAATCTGCAACTGCATTTGATCTTAAGCTACCGGAAAAAGGTACCTATACCATTTTTGCCAAAACCTCATATCCAATTGAATATGTACAACATAATCGTCAATGGAAAATATTTTCCGATGTCGCAGCAGACAAAGTCCCTGCCTTAAGCGAGCGTGACTATGTCATTCCAAGTGACTTTAAAGGCAAAGTGCCAAGTAAGGTCGCTACGGTTCGCGAATGGAGCATTCAAAGCTATGTGAGCAAAGACAGCACCTCACCTGTTGCTATAACGCCAGCCCCAATTCAAGTCAACTTTAAAACCCATCCAAACCAAATCACGGTGCAACAGCCTGTACAACTGCAAATTACTCAAGCAGGCAAAGCTCTTGCACACGCAGAACTCATGGTTCGTGCTCAAGGTGAACTTGAGCAGCAAGCGAAAAGCACACCTGTCGATGCACAAGGCCATGCCACACTCACTTTTGCACAAGCTGGGCAATACCTGATTGAAGTGAGCGAAAAAGTCGATGCCAAAGCAAAACCTAAAAATCAGTATTACACCATTATCAGCTTACAAGTGAATGCTCCTAAAATGCCTTAAGCGGCAATTGCTAAGCATAAAAAAACCAGCCCGAAGGCTGGTTTTCTTATGCGGGAAAATTAACCGCCAATTTTCTTGTATTTGGTACGTTTTTGAACCGCAGCATCACCTAAACGCGCTAAACGATAAGCTTCATACTCAGCATAGTTACCTTCGTAGAATTCAGGCTGTTCGTTCTCAAACGACAAGATGTGCGTTGCAATACGGTCAAGGAACCAACGGTCGTGCGACACCACCATTACCGTACCAGGGAATACAAGAATTGCATCCTCAAGTGCACGTAAGGTTTCAATATCCAAGTCGTTCGATGGCTCATCCAGTAAGATGACGTTTGCACCCATTTGCAGGATTTTCGCCAGTTGTAAACGGTTACGCTCACCACCTGACAACTCACCTACACGCTTCTGCTGGTCTTGACCTTTAAAGTTAAAGCGACCGATATAAGCACGTGATGCAATTTCATAATCGCCAATTCTTAAGATATCCAAACCGCCAGAAACTTCTTCCCAAACGGTTTTGTTGTTATCTAAGGTGTCACGAATCTGACCCACATACGCTACTTTAACCGACTCACCCAAAGTCACCGTACCTGTATCTGGCTGTTGTTCACCAGTCATCATACGGAACAGTGTGGTTTTACCCGCACCGTTTGGACCCACGATACCCACAATTGCTGTAGGCGGTACGGTAAAGCTCAGGTTTTCGTACAGTACGCGACCATCAAATGATTTGCTGATGCCTTCCACTTCTACGACTTTATTACCTAGACGTGGGCCAGGTGGAATATAGATTTCAGAAGTTTCGTTTCGCTGTTGGAATTCACGTGAGTTAAGCTCTTCAAAACGCTCCATACGCGCTTTGTTTTTCTTTTGCTGACCTTTCGCATTTGAACGAACCCATTCCAGTTCTTTCTTCAATGCTTTCGCAAAAGATTCTTCTTGTTTATTTTCCTGCTCTAAACGTGCATTCTTTTGTTCTAACCAAGAAGAATAGTTACCTTGGTAAGGAATACCCATGCCACGGTCAAGCTCAAGAATCCATTCTGCTACGTTATCCAAGAAATAACGGTCGTGCGTAATCGCCACAATCGTGCCGGCAAAGTCTTTCAAGAAACGCTCTAACCAAGACACAGATTCTGCATCCAAGTGGTTCGTTGGTTCGTCTAGAAGCAACATATCTGGCTTAGATAAAAGCAAACGACACAATGCAACACGACGGCGTTCACCACCTGAAAGCAAGCTTACATCTGCATCCCAAGCTGGAAGGTTCAAAGCAGCTGCAGCTTGATCCATTTGGTTGCTAAGGTTATGCGCATCCCATGAATGGATAATTGCTTCAAGTTTTTCTTGCTCTTTTGCCAATGCATCAAAGTCTGCATCTTCTGCTGCATATTCAGCAAATACTTCGTCCAAACGCGCCAAAGCATCCAATGGTTCACGTAAACCATCTTCTACGTTTCCACGGACATCTTTATTTGGATCAAGTGGCGGCTCTTGTTCTAAGTAACCGATTTTGATACCCGGTTGCGCACGCGCTTCACCAGAGAAATCTTTGTCTACGCCCGCCATAATACGAAGCAAGGTCGATTTACCTGCACCGTTTAAACCAAGTACACCAATTTTTGCACCCGGGAAAAATGACAAAGAGATGTCTTTTAAGATTTCGCGCTTAGGCGGAACCATTTTAGACACTCGGTTCATCGTATAAATATATTGGGCCACGTAGGACTCCTCAATAGAAAAACCAAAAAATCGCAAGAAGCGAAAAAATATTTGCGGGCATTATACGATGAATACGTTGAAAAAATAAGGCATGAAACCGATCTTCAATGCAATGTTACAACTTTCAGCACGGTTGTTTTTTAAACGCCCTCTTTATCTCACTTTTCCGCAGACAAGGAGCTGCTCGCAGCTCATCTTTATGAATTTTTTAGATAAATATTCATCATTTTCACACTTTCACTCATATTCATTGATGGTAGACTGTGCAATATTTAACTCACGCAGATGAAGTCCCATGACCTATAAAGATGAAACTTTGGCTATCCATGCTGGATATAGCCCCGAAGCCACCACCAAAGCAGTGGCCGTACCGATTTATCAAACCACGTCTTATGCCTTTGATAATACGCAACATGGTGCGGATCTATTTGACCTTAAAGTACAAGGCAATATTTATACTCGAATTATGAACCCGACCACTGCGGTGCTAGAACAACGTTTAGCCGCACTCGAAGGGGGAATTGGCGCGTTGGCTTTAGCATCTGGCATGGCAGCCATTACTTATGCGATTCAGACGATTACCGAAGCAGGGGACAACATTGCTTCTGTTTCAACCTTGTACGGTGGCACCTATAACCTGTTTGCCCACACTCTACCGAAACAAGGCATTGAAGTCCGTTTCTTTGATTATCAAGATCCAGAAGCCCTCCGCGGTTTAATTGATGAAAAAACCAAGTTGGTCTTTGTTGAATCGATTGGCAATCCACTGGGCAATATTATAGACCTCGAAGCGATTGCCAAAATCGCACATGAATATGGTGTGCCTGTGGTGGTCGATAATACCGTTGCAACGCCTGCACTGCTGAAACCCTTTGAATATGGGGCAGATATTGTGGTGCATTCCTTGACCAAATATATTGGTGGGCATGGTAACTCGATTGGCGGTGCGATTGTTGACAGCGGTAAATTTCCTTGGGGCAAGCATCCTGAGCGCTTTAAAGTACTGAATACGCCAGACCCAAGCTATCACGGCGTGAACTATGTAGAAGCTTTAGGCGAAGCAGCTTATATCGCGCGTGCCCGCGTGGTACCACTACGTAATACCGGCGCTGCGATTAGCCCTTTAAGCGTGTTCTTGATTCTACAAGGCTTAGAAACGCTAAACCTGCGTATGGAACGTCATACTGAAAATGCGCAGAAAGTCGCAGAATATTTACAAGCCCATCCCAAAGTGAAATGGGTCAACTATGCCGGCCTGAAAGATCACCCTCAGCATGGCTTGGCACAAAAATATGTCAAAGGAATACCTTCGGCAATTTTATCCTTTGGGGTACAAGATGGCCGTGAAGGTGGCACCCGCTTTATTGATGCTCTGCAACTCTTCACTCGCTTGGTCAATATTGGCGATGCCAAAAGTCTAGCCTGCCACCCTGCCACCACCACACATCGCCAACTGAATGAAGCAGAATTAAAGTCTGCTGGAGTAAGTCTTGATATGGTGCGTTTATCTGTAGGTATTGAACATATTGATGATTTGATTGCAGATTTAGAGCAGGCCTTGGCTCAAGTCTAAAATACAGACCACTAAACTTAAAACCTCAATCACATGATTGAGGTTTTTTATACGCTTGTCTTTTATATTTATAGCCCTTTCACTTCGCTTGAATTCGTGGTAAAAACAAGTAATTATAACAAATAAAATAGAGCTTTTGCTCTAAAATTATTTATTATTTCATTAACTTATGCCGTGATATTTTTAAGCAGTTTAGGTATTATACCGTGAAGGAAAGCAGCTACATTTCTCCGAAAATGCAGCCTTAATAATCGAATACAAAAACAGCCATAACCCTCAAATATTTGACTTAGATCAGGAATGATAACGTGAATTCAAGAATAGATAGACTTTTTAAAGAACGCGTAAATGGAAAAACCGTCTTAATTACAGGCGCTTCAAGTGGTATTGGTTTAACCGTTGCACACAAACTGGCTGACGCAGGAGCACACGTCCTTTTAGTTTCGCGCACCAAAGAAACACTAGATGAAGTTAAAGCAGAAATCGAGGCCAAAGGTGGTTCAGCCTCTGTTTTTCCATGTGACCTAAATGATTTAGACTCGATTGATGAAGTCTCTAAGCAGATTTTAGCTTCAGTCGATCATATTGATATTTTAATTAATAACGCAGGTCGTTCGATCCGCCGTGCTGTACATGAGTCAGCCGAACGCTTCCACGACTTTGAACGCACCATGCAGCTCAACTACTTTGGTGCGGTACGTTTAGTCATGAACATCCTGCCACAAATGATGATTCGTCGTGATGGGCATATTATTAACATTAGCTCGATTGGTGTATTGGCAAATGCCACTCGTTTCTCGGCTTATGTGGCATCTAAAGCCGCATTAGATGCATTCAGTCGCTGTCTTTCTGCTGAAGTGCATTCACATAAAATTGCGATTACTTCGGTGTATATGCCTTTGGTACGTACGCCAATGATTGCGCCGACGAAAATTTATAAATACGTCCCGACTCTTTCGCCTGAACAAGCAGCAGATCTAGTTGCTTATGCGATTGTGAAGCGTCCGAAGAAAGTGGCAACTAACTTAGGGCGTTTGGCATCAATCACTCATTCAATTGCACCAGACATCAACAATAAGCTCATGTCGATTGGTTATAACTTATTCCCAAGTTCTACCGCGTCTGTGGGCGAACAGCAAAAACTCAACTGGGTACAAAAAGCGTATGCACGTTTGTTCCCAGGTGAACACTGGTAAGTTTTCTTACAATTTACCCAACCTTTGATTAAAGGTTGGGTAACTCAATTTTTCACCACTCTTTTATAGTTCTTAATATTAGCTTAAGAAAAAGAGCTCATCATAAAAGCAATTATAAAAGAGGAAAAAGAAATGCAGGCACTTTATTTATTCAAGCTTTTTTGCTTCATCTTTGCTGCAATCACCGCTTTTAATCTGTATACAGAACTCACCCTCTTTCATATTTCAATCTGGCAAGTGCTGATTCATGGCGGTTTGCTAATGATTCTGCTCGAATTTGGCTTTAAGAGCCAATGCGCATCTCAACAGCCTAACCCACTGACGAGTGAAATATACTCGCTAGAAACAGAAACTGGGCCAGCTTCACAATCATCAAGCATGTATTGCAATTTTTTTTCAAAAATAGGTTTAGTCTCCATTTTTTCCAGCCTGATTGGACAAAGCCTAATCAGTTAAGACTCATACCTTTTTTTGTGGACAAAAGATAAAGACGACGCGACCCTTCTGCTTTTTGTGTTATAAACAGCCGTCTTTTTTTATTTTGTGAATTTATGCGCGCTTTTACTTTCGTACTGCAATATGTGTGTATCGCTTTTGCGATTTATCTCTGCTACCGAGTAGGCAGTAGCCTGTATTTACAAGATTTTGTGATGATGGATATCGTGGCCAATGTCGGCACGATTCTGATCTGTATCGACCTTGCTGTTTTCCTGTGGCATAGCCGCAGTACCCAAGCCATAAGCCTCAAAGATTATGCGACGAGACTGGAACAACCCGCTCCAACCTTTGTCAAAGTTTGCCGAAAACTTGGGCACTTTGGCATTATGCTGATTATCACCAGTTGGATCGTGCCCATCATCAACGGATAAAAGTAACCATAAAAAAACCTCCTGATGAGGAGGTTTTTTAATACAATGTATCCACACTACAAAATTTCAATGAATATGATTGCTGAGAGAGAAATTGCTAAATTATTTACAAGCAACTGCTTAAATGCTGTCGCTAGCAATGATTGTTCGGCTCTAAAAAAGTTAAAGTTATACGAAATTGCGGATCAATATAAAGTTAATACATTTGAAGAGCTTTATGAAATTGCCTATAAAAATTTAAGTAAGAATTATCGCAATGAATATATCTATAAGAATATAATTGCTAGGAATATATTACTTGGCCGTCATTCTCTCAATTCATCCATTCTTCTTTCAGAATTCCGAGTCGGAACTAATAAAGCAGATCTGGTTCTACTTAATGGTTGTTCTACATGTTATGAAATTAAAACTGAATATGACAGTTTAGTACGCCTAAATGATCAGCTAACTTCTTACCTAAAACTATTTGATAAAGTCAATGTAGTCTGCTCGTCCCACATGCTAGAGTCAGTTTTACATTTAACACCAATTGAAGTAGGTGTAATAGTACTAACAGATGCAAATACTTTAAAAACTATACGTGAGCCTATCGAAACTGAACAATTAGATATCGAATTTATGATGAAATCACTTCGTAAAAATGAATATCAATCAATTGCTGAAAAACTTTATAAACTTAAAATCAATGTCCCCAATACTCGACTTTATGAGTTATGTGAGAAAATCATCAAATCACATGATCAAAAGACAGTAAAAAAAGCTTTTCTTTCAACACTCAAAATAACTCGTAAAAATAATGCAGAAGCCATAAATTCATTACCATTTTTTTTGACTAATGCATTAATTAGCTTTAAATTCAATCAAAACAGTATTAGCTCACTTATAAAAATTTTTTCGGAGAATCACCTGAATGTACTATCCAATATTGAGGGGGAAACTAAATGAACTTCTAGCATTACGAGAACTTGCACAACTAGAACTTCAAAAATTTATTCCCGTAATAGAACCAGTAAAGAACGATATAAAAGCATTGGTCAAGACTATTCAGACTCTAAACTCTAACGCTATTGAACCTTATATTATTATAAACCCTACAATTGGTGACTTCTCTAATTCAAAATTAGCCTTGTATGAAGAATTAAGAAAATTTGATGGTATTGGTTATCAAGTTTTATACTCAATCAATGAAAGTACAGAGATATATGAAGATTTCCTAGATTTAGGTGCTTTTGGTCTATTTATTCAAAAAGGTATAGATCAAAATATTCTAGACTTCTCTGAAAAATCTAACATTAATTTTATTCAGAACGATACAAATCCAAATATTAAGAAAAGAATTAAAAATCGCGTTTCGTACGAAGACTTCTTCAAAAAACAACAAAGAAATGCTGATTATCCAAAAGAGTCTCCATTCTCTTCATTACATAGTTACTACAAAGAAGAATCAAACATAGGTTTTGCAGATTACACCATTACTGGAGAAGATTTTAGTGAAGGTGGCGGTCCTGCATATGTTGTAACCATCCATTGTTCTTATATTGATAAAAATAGATTTGATGAATTATTCATAAGGCATTATTCATCTGAAAATGATGGAACACCTACAAATCCTGGGGCCAAATTTAAAGAAGCTCTTGATCTGCTCATTACGGATATTCAAAAAAAAGAAATTCCATTTATTGATACAAATGCACTAAATGAATTCATATATCTACACTCAATTGAACATTTCCCGGGTTTAGGTCAAGTCAAAAAAATTTCCATTAAGCATCACATTGAAACGGTAAATTATTTTCTAATGAACGCTGTTGAGGTTAATAGTTGATGAGTTCAGTTTGCTGTGTAAATTGCTTTAATGATAATGCTATCAAGCGTGTAATCATAAGCCTTAGCCAACTGGGTCGCTGTCATTATTGTAATCAAAACAATGCTCCAATAATTTCTATTGATAATTTACTTACCAACTTAACGTCAACATTGGAAGGCTTCTCTATTATGTTTGAAGAGGATGACCATGCAACTAGACTAATAGATATATTAGATGAAGACTTTAAAATATTTTCTAAGACTACTGAAAAATCTAGGCTCAAGAATAATTTATCTTTAATCTCTCCAAATATTTTTAACAAGAAGTTCAAATCTGCAAATACAGCTGAAATGCATCAACAATGGATTAATTTCAAAAATGAAATAATCCATGAAAATCGTTTTTTCCCTCAAACTTCAATTTATAAAGAAGCATTCCTGCCCGATGGCAACTTATATTCTAATTTTCAACAACTTATTGAACAATTGTTATATCAAATTCACCCAGCAGAAATATTTTATCGAGGGCGTATTAGCGACACTCCTTTAGCCCATGATAAAATGGGTAAGCCACCTGCTAAATTAGCAACATTAGGACGTGCCAATCCTTATGGAATTTCCTACCTATATTTAGCTCAAACTAAAGATATTTGTATAAAAGAGATAAGACCTAATAATGGTGATACTATTTCGATAGCTAAATTTAATGTTACTCAAGAACTTAATGTTATTGATTTAAGAGCACCGCGTGAAAATATCTCCTTTCTATCACTTAGCTCATCAAGCTACATTGACATTTTAAAACTTGTCAGCTTACTGGAAACATTTACTGACGAACTCTCATTACCTGTGCTTCCAAACAATTCACATCGTGAATATATACCAACGCAATTTATTACTGAATTCTTTAAAACTCATGGTCATTTAGATGGCCTTATTTTTAATAGCTCATATGGCACTGGATATAATTTAGTTCTTTTTAAAGATGAACATTGTATTTGTGACACTTCCCATCATATTGAATTTATAAAAATCAAAGGCATCGATTTCGCACATGGGCCTGCATAAAAAAACCTCCCAATCGGGAGGTTTTTTATTCAAATCTTAAAGATTATTTCGAACCTTTAATGCCTGCTTGAAGTAACAATGCACCTAAACCACCAATTTTATTTTCTTGAGGTTTAGCCGTTTGCGGCTTTTTGTTTGTTTGAGCACGCTCACCTTGAGGACGTGCTTGTTGTGGACGTTTACCTTGTGGTTTACGTTCACTACGCTCTGTATTTTCACGACGTGGTTGACGTGGAGCTTTAGACGCTTCAGCACCTTCAGGGCGCATCGACAAATTCACACGATTACGCTCAGCATCTACAGTGAGTACACGTACTTGCACAATTTGCCCCGGCTTCACCACTTTATGCGGATCTGCAACGAATTCATTGGCCAACTCTGAAATATGAACTAAACCATCTTGGTGTACACCCACATCCACAAAAGCACCGAAGTTCGTTACATTGGTCACGACACCTTCAAGCTGCATGCCTTCAGTCAGTTGCGCAACTTCCGTAATGTCTTCACGAAATTTTGCTGTACGGAACTCTGGACGCGGATCACGACCTGGTTTTTCCAGTTCAGACAGTACATCTTGAATGGTTGGTAAACCAAATTTCTCATCTGCAAATTCTTCAGCATTCACTTGGCGAATGATTTCAGAGTTACCAATGATATCTTTCACCGTCGTCGCTTTCGCTTCAACAATTTTACCGACCAGCGCATAAGACTCTGGGTGAACAGCAGAAGCATCCAGTGGCTCTGAACCATCTTGAATACGTAAGAAACCTGCCGCTTGTTCAAAAGTACGCTCGCCTAAACGTGGCACTTTTTTCAAATCTTGGCGGTTGTCAAAACGGCCATTTTCTTTACGAAAATCGACAATTTGCTGCGCAATCGACTTATTCAAACCTGCGATATAACCCAAGATAGCAGATGATGCAGTATTAACATCCACACCTACCGAGTTCACACAGTCTTCAACGACTGCTTCAAGGGTTTTCGCTAAACCCGTTTGGTTCACATCATGTTGGTACTGACCTACACCAATCGATTTTGGATCGATTTTCACCAGTTCAGCCAATGGGTCTTGTAAACGACGTGCAATCGACACTGCACCACGAATCGACACATCTAACTCTGGTAACTCCGCAGAAGCCAATTCAGATGCTGAATAAACCGATGCACCCGCTTCTGATACAGAAACACGGGTCAATTTAAGATCGCTATTCGCAGCCATCATTTCAGCCACAACGCTTTCTGTTTCACGGCTGGCTGTACCATTGCCAATGGCAATCAGGTCAACATTAAACTCACGGCATAAACGGGCAAGTTCTGCAATTGAACCGACCTTATCGTCTTTGGGTGCAAATGGATAAATCGTACTATGTGCAAGTACATCACCTGATGCATTCACCACAGCCAATTTCACCCCTGTACGGATGCCAGGGTCTACCCCTAAGGTTGTACGTGCGCCCGCAGGTGCAGACAACAACAAATGACGTAAGTTTTCAGCAAAAACATCCATTGCTTCAGATTCGGCTGCAAGACGTTTTTCGGTGAGCAACGAATGTTCGATACTTGGACGAACCTTGCCTAACCAGAACAATTTAGCCGTTTGTTTTAAATAGTCTTGACGTGCTTGCGGCTGTGCAGTTTCAAGGCTGTATTCAGTTTCAATACGCGCCAATGGTGCATCATCTTCGCCATCCACTTTTAAACCTAAAACATTTTCTTGACGACCACGTAACATAGCCAATAAGCGGTGTGACGGGACTTTATTTAAATTTTCAGAAAAGTCGAAGTAATCGCGGAATTTTTTGCCAACTTCTTTTTTCTCATCACTTGCCACTAAACTTTTTAAAGTGGCTGTTTTTGCAAACATTGCCTTAAGTTCAGTGGTCAGTGCAATGTTCTGCGCCCAGTCATCAATTAGAATATGTTGAATCGCATCCAACTGACTTTCTAGATCTGGATAATCTTCATGGCTAAAGTCTGCCAATGCTTCAGCTGGATCAACCGCTTCTGCAAAGATTTTTTCTGCAATCGGGCCTAAGCCTGCTTCTTTGGCTTTAAATGATTTACTGGTCCGTTTTGGACGGTACGGTGCGTAAATTTCTTCTAAGGCATTTTTAGTTTCAGCAGCATTTACACGCGCCAATAAATCATCAGACAATTTGTCTTGTTCTTTTAATGATTCGATTACCTTGTCGCGACGTTCAAATAAGTCACGTAAATAAGCCAAACGTGTATCGAGCTGACGTAACTGCGCATCATCTAAGCCTTGCGTGACTTCTTTACGGTAACGCGCAATAAATGGAACGCTAGCACCTTCATCAATCAACTTGATGGCAGCCTCGATTTGATTTGGACGTACGGCAATTTCTTTTGCCAACTGCTGAACTAAGTCAGTCATCGTATGTGATCCCACAAGGATATGTACTAAAAGCCATGATTATAAAGACCAAGACTATAAAATCCACAACTGTTTTTATTAATTTAATGGCTTAAATGTGACATATTTCAGGCAAATTTCATAAATCCATCTCATTTTCAGTGTTAAATCTTATTTTTAGGTATTCTTTGCCATTTTTTTCTATGGGCTAAGATGTATACATTTGGTATCTATGTCTTGATTTTACCTGCAATATTTGTTGCTTTAGAGCATAGTAAAGACATACAAATGAGTCGTATACTCAAGACTATCCCGACTTTTGTTTACGATGACAATAAAGAATAAAGGAGCACTTCAATGAGTTTAGTTGTACCTGCTGAAAAAACAGATGCTGTACATAGCGACGCAGATCGCGTTGAACGCATTTTAGTGGTAGATGACGATGTGCGTTTACGTACGCTACTCCAACGCTTTTTAGAAGACAAAGGCTTTGTGGTGAAAACAGCGCATGACGCAACCCAAATGGATCGTCTCTTACAGCGCGAACTGTTTTCACTGATTGTGCTCGACTTCATGCTCCCTGTTGAAGATGGCTTAAGTATCTGCCGTCGTCTACGCCAATCCAATATTGATACGCCTATTATTATGCTCACCGCACGTGGTAGTGACTCAGACCGTATTGCAGGTCTAGAAGCGGGCGCAGATGACTATTTACCGAAACCATTTAATCCAAATGAGTTGTTAGCACGTATTCGCGCCGTACTGCGCCGCCAAGTACGTGAAGTTCCAGGTGCACCAAGCCAACAAATGGAAGTGGTCAGCTTTGGGCCATGGTCGCTTGATTTATCAACACGCACTCTAACGCGTGAAGGTCAAGTCGTGACCCTAACTACAGGTGAGTTTGCGGTCCTCAAAGCCTTGGTACAACATCCACGTGAGCCTTTGACTCGCGACAAATTGATGAACCTTGCGCGTGGCCGTGAATGGGGCGCAATGGAACGTTCAATTGATGTTCAAGTATCGCGCCTTCGTCGTCTTGTAGAAGAAAACCCTGCTCGCGCACGTTATATCCAAACGGTTTGGGGTGTGGGTTATGTGTTCGTTCCAGATGGCGCGGAATAATTCAAAACTAAAATTACGGCTTCGGTCTTTTTAAACTGAGTAGCAATAATCAGCACGACGGAGTCCTAAAATTAAGCTCAACTTTATCGATTAACCTGCGGTTCGCCTTACTTTTGTTTCGACAAAAGTAAGCAAAACCATTGTCATCTGCAAAACTCGGCATATTTCTGCATTTCAACATCATGCTCGCAGAAACTTTATAACACCCAGACCTCCTGCCTCGAACAATTGCAGATGATTTTTCGCGTATCGCATACCTGTCACCATTGAACTATGTCACTTACATAGAAACAGGAAATCACGTGAAACTCGAACCCATCGACCCTCAAAAATTTACAGATTACGAAGCGTATTCAGAACGGAAACGCACGCGTTGGGAACGCTTTTTAGATAAAATCAAGCCGCGTTCTGCTGCCATGCGTACCACCGTACTGGTACTCTTCATTGTATTTTTCAGTTTATTTATGTCCTTGTGGTTCTTTTGGCGAACTCTATATCTTCCAGAAATCCAACAACATGCTCGTTACCTTGCTGTTGAAATAGAAATTCTCAACAACCCCGATTTACGGATTTATTATCAAAATACTGAAGTCGATGTCGATGACTGGTTAAGAAGCCGTGTTGGCATTGAATACGTCACCGATCCCAAAGAATATCCCAATGTCAAAGATAAAGTCATCGCCGAATTCTTTACCAACCAAATTGAAGCTAAGCTGGCCAAAGAATTAAAAGTCGAGCATGCCACAGTATATTTCCAGTTTAAACCTAGCCCGCGCATTTGGATTCAAACCCCTGAAATGAACGGCAACTGGGTCCGGGAACCACTGAAAACCTATGCCAACTACAGCCCTGAGCTAATTTTCGGCTGGTTACTCGGCGTCCCCTTGATTGCAGCAGCCATTATTTTAACCTTGGTTCGTCAGCTCAATCGCCCGCTGCGTCGTCTGCAAAATGCAGCCAACAGTTATAGTAAAACAGGCACAGCACCGTATTTAGAGACCAATCACGGCCCCCAAGAAATTCGCGAGGTCAACCAAGCGTTTAATCACATGATCTACACCCTAGATCAGACTGAACGTGACCGTCGGATTATGTTGGCAGGGATTTCACATGACTTACGCACCCCTCTGACCCGTATTCGACTCAGTGCGGAAATGATGCCCGATGATGATTTTTTAAAAGAAGGACTGATTTATGACGTTGAAGATATGGACGCGATCTTAAATCAGTTCATTTCCTATATGCGTGATGGTTCGGATGAGGAAATCCAAGACACCGATTTAAATATGCTGTTACAAGAGTTGGTGGTGCAATTCAAACCGTTGGATATTCGTTTTGAGCCTGCTGAATTACCGATTATACAAGCACGCAGTCTATCTCTTAAACGCCTGATTGGTAACTTGATTAATAATTCAAAACGCTACGGTGCTGAGCCGATTGAACTTTCCGCAACAGTGGAAAATGAACATATTTTAATTAGCGTAGCAGACCATGGTGAAGGCATTCCTGACGATCAAATTGAAGAACTTATGCAACCTTTTGTACGTGGGAATGAAGCCAGAACAGTCCAAGGCAGTGGTTTAGGTCTCGCCATTGTGAAGCGCATTGTCGATATTCACCAAGGTCAGCTCAGCATTCATAATCGGGAACAAGGCGGACTTGAAGCAATTATTTCGCTACCTCTTCATCACAATCAAGATGTTGAAATTTCCAGCAACAATCCACTCGAAAAATTAAAGCAAACCTTGGTTGAGCATTTTTAAACTTTGTACAATAGTTGATCAAACGATTTTGTTCAACTATTCAACAATTTAATTTTACCAAATATATTTCAACTACTTACAAATCATCAGAATCCCTTATACCCACATTTTTTCAAAAAATTAGACCTTAGCCTAACAGGTATGCACAATGTCGTTCTTGATCGGTACAATCGGTGCCAGATCCAGAATATTAACGAGAGTAAACCATGTCTTTAGATCGTATCCGTTTAGCTTCACTTCACGATAAAGTCATCAGTGCAGAAGAAGCGTCTGCTTTTATTGAAGATGGCATGACTGTAGGTATGAGTGGCTTCACTCGTGCTGGCGAAGCGAAAGCTGTACCTTTGGCATTGGTTAAACGTGCACACACAAATCCTTTAAAAATCACATTAATTACCGGTGCTTCTTTAGGTAATGACCTAGACAAGCAATTGACTGAAGCGGGTGTATTGGCACGTCGTTTACCGTTCCAAGTGGACAACACTTTACGTAAAGCCATCAACAATGGCGAAGTGATGTTCATTGACCAACACTTGTCTGAAACTGTTGAGCAAATGCGTAACCTCCAGTTGAAAAAGCCAGATGTAGCGATCATTGAAGCGGTTGCGATCACTGAAGATGGCGGCATCATTCCAACAACGTCGGTAGGCAACTCAGCAAGCTTCGCAATTTTCGCAGAAAAAGTGATTGTTGAAATCAACACCAACTTAAGCCCTGCATTTGAAGGCTTACACGATATTTACATCCCAACTTACCGTCCAACACGTCAACCGATTCCATTGACTCAAGTGGATGAGCGTATTGGTACGCACGCGATCAATATCGATCCTGCAAAAATTGTCGGTATCGTCATCAACAATGACTTGCACGACTCTCCATCAACAGTAACTGCACCAGATGATGAAACTCAAGGCATTGCAGACCACTTAATCGCATTCTTTGAAAAAGAAGTGGCTGAAGAGCGTCTACCTAAAAACTTAGGCCCATTACAAGCAGGGATTGGCTCAATTGCCAATGCTGTACTTACAGGCCTTAAAGACTCGAACTTCGAAGACCTTGTCATGTACTCAGAAGTCCTCCAAGACTGTACCTTTGAATTGATTGATGCAGGTAAAATGAAATTTGCTTCAGGTTCTTCAATTACCCTTTCTGCAAAATATGGCGAGAAAGTATTTAATAACCTTGAAGCCTACAAAGATAAATTGGTTTTACGTCCGCAAGAAATTTCGAACCATCCTGAATTGGTTCGTCGTTTAGGGATTATCGGCATCAACACTGCGCTTGAATTTGATATTTACGGTAACGTAAACTCAACTCACGTTTGTGGTACAAAAATGATGAATGGTATCGGTGGTTCAGGTGACTTCGCACGTAATGCACACTTGGCAATCTTCGTAACCAAATCAATTGCAAAAGGTGGCGACATCTCTTCTATCGTACCGTTTGCGTCGCATATCGATCACGCAGAACATGATGTTGACATCCTGGTAACAGAACAAGGTTTGGCAGATCTTCGTGGTTTAGCACCGCGTGAGCGTGCTCGTGCGATTATCGACAACTGTGCACACCCACTTTACCGTGATGCATTAAACGACTACTTCGATCGCTCATGTGCAAAAGGTGGTCATACGCCTCACCTTCTTCGTGAAGCGTTGTCTTGGCATTCTAACTTTGAAGAAACAGGCCACATGCTTCCTGTTCAAGCAGAAGCGAAATCTGCTTAATTTAAAGTTTTAAAAAAACGCCCCATTGGGCGTTTTTTTATGTCTGTTGAAAAGTGCAATAAAACACTTATCAAAATAAAAAAACTCAATTAATCTAAAGGCATCCAAAAAATAAAAATGCCAAGCTCATGTTCATTATTCGCCCCTATCTCGAAACAGATTTAGAAGACGTCATTGCACTTTGGGAGGTGTGCGACCTTACTCGCCCTTGGAACAACCCTGAAATTGATATTTTTAGAAAAACTGCGCAAAAAGATGGTTTATTTTTACTGGCCGTTAAAGATGAACAACTCATCGCCACATTGATGGGTGGTTATGATGGCCATCGCGGCTGGATTAATTATTTGGCAGTACATCCGCACTTTCAACGCAATGGGGTCGCAACCGCACTTATACAGCAACTAGAGAAGCGCCTGATTGCGTTAGGCTGTCCCAAACTACAACTGCTTGTACGTAAAGAAAACATCGACGTGCAAAGCTTCTATGAGCAACTGGGCTATGAGGAAATCGAAGTCGTGTGCTTCGGTAAACGTCTGATTGCCGATTAAGCTCAGACACTCAATGCGCCGATACAGCTAGACGGCCCAATCTTAAAAAAATTGGAAATTTAAGCGCAAAGACTTGGTTCGCATAATCATCAACGGCAAAGAATGCTTTGAACTCATATAAGGGGTCATCTGAATTTTTCGCTCGATAATGTTTCAGTGCAGACCATGTATTTAAATAATCCAACAATTGAGCAGCAGACCATTGAAATGACATCGACAATTCAGACGTCGCTATTTTCTCAAAGGGAAAAGGAATGGTTTGATAGGCCTCGTCGATATAACGACGTTCGGCATCCCAATAGCCTTTCAAAGTCTTAAAATAAAGTCGCTCAATACAACCCTGTAACTCAAGTTGCTGCAGCTGAATTAAACCATAGCCAATGACCGCCAAAATGCCTTCAGGTCGTAAAGTCCGCAGCACCTCTGCATAAAAACCATCAAAATCAAACCAATGAATGGCTTGAGCCACCGTGATTAAATCAAAACTCTGCTCGGCAAAACTGGTGTGCTCTGCAGACTGAACTTGATAATTGACATTTTCAAAATAAGGTGCATGTTGTAACTGATGAGCACTGATATCTGTCGCCACCACGGCATCAAAATGCGGCGCCAACAATTGAGTCAATTGCCCCGACCCTGCGCCACAGTCCCATGCAAATTGAGGAGTCGCCACATGCTTGAGTATTTCTTGAATCAAACTTGCTGGATAACTTGGACGTGCGAGTTGATAAAGCTGACTTCCTGATGAAAAGCGGTCCTTCATAAGCCATTCTCAGTCTTATTTTTGACTCAAAATTAGCACATTTTCCATTAACCAAAGCATGATGTTGTCCAACATCTTATACAATCCTACTTTTCATAAGACAAAAAAAAAGCCCCAAACATTGTTTGAGGCTTTTTTGAATATGGTGGCGAGACCCAGGATCGAACTGGGGACACACGGATTTTCAATCCGTTGCTCTACCTACTGAGCTATCACGCCGATGCCGTGTATTAAGCCGCATCTCGGATGAATAGTCAATAAAAATCATCACTTTTTTTATTTGATCGAATAAATTTCAGGCAAAAAAAATCCCTGATGGGATCAGGGATTGAAATCTTTAAATAAGATTTTGAATATGGTGGCGAGACCCAGGATCGAACTGGGGACACACGGATTTTCAATCCGTTGCTCTACCTACTGAGCTATCACGCCGATGTCGCGTATTAAACAGTTTAAGCGAAGCAGCGTCAAGTGCGTTTTCAAAAAAATCATTTGAGTGTTTACTTTTACAGCAAACCCAGCACCCTTCGTACATTTTTTGAGTCATTCTTTGTACTTAGAGTGCATCACCATCACTATTCATGAAAAAAAGCAGTGTATAAACTGCTTGAAAAAAGCTTAAATTTTACCAATGTGCTCTAAGCAACGGTGAATCGCACCACAACCCGGCTCGAACACTTTCACACCTTTGGCTTCTTCCATACGACAGACTTCTTCAACCAGTCGCTCCGCAACCCCTCTTCCACGGTTTGCAGGATGTACTACGATGTATTCTAAGGTTTTATTTTCACCCTGCCCACTACACCAAATGGCACCAATGACTTTAGTATTAAATTCTGCGGTGTAAAGTAAGGTATACTGAGCTAGATTTTGCTCAAGTTGTTCTACGGCATCATGCCCATCGCCAAATTCAGGACTGGTGTCGTACAGTCGCTCTAGCTGGCTGCGCAACTCTTCTTTTTCCAGTGAAGTATAAGCGTGTACGGTAATAGGCATTGATAAACCCTCCTGAGCAATCTAATATGCGGTGACTTCGTTACGGCGAAACATTTTACATCAATTATTTGACGTCTTTGAGGAACGTGTCTATGACAGAACGTATCAGTGAAGTGGTAAGAAATACCAACGAAACCAAAATTCGAGTTCGTGTAAACCTCGATGGTACGGGTCAAGGCACGCTCAACACAGGTATTCCCTTTTTAGATCATATGATTGATCAAATCAAGCGACATGGCTTATTTGATATTGATATTGAATGTGATGGCGACTTGGAAATTGATGATCACCACACGGTTGAAGACTGTGGTATCACGCTTGGACAGGCTTTTGCTAAAGCTTTAGGTGACAAAAAAGGTTTACGTCGTTATGGTCATTTTTATGCACCGTTAGATGAATCTTTAAGCCGTGCTGTGGTGGACTTATCAGGCCGTCCGGGTTTATTTATGGATATTCCATTTACCCGTGCCATGATTGGTCGTTTTGATGTGGATCTTTTCTCTGAGTTTTTCCAAGGCTTTGTGAACCATGCGCTCATGACAGTACACATTGACAACCTGAAAGGGAAAAATAGCCACCACCAAATTGAAAGTGTGTTCAAAGCATTTGCGCGTGCACTTCGTATGGCCTGTGAAATTGACCCACGTGCAACCAACACCATTGCTTCAACCAAAGGTAGTTTGTAATGACCCGTATTGCCCTTCTTGACTATGGTATGGGTAACCTACACTCAGCAGCAAAAGCGCTTGAGCATGTTGGTGCAACAGTCGATGTAACCAATGACCCCAAATTAGTAGCTCAAGCTGATAAAATTGTATTCCCCGGCGTAGGTGCTATGCGTGACTGTATGCAAGGCATGCATGAAGCAGGGATTGATGAAGTCGTTCGTCATGCGGCATTTAATAAGCCCGTATTAGCGATTTGTGTGGGTATGCAAGCGCTGATGCAACGCTCTGAAGAAAATGGCGGAGTCGATGCTCTCGGTATTTTTGAAGGCAGTGTGAAACGCTTTCCTGATGTAGACGGCTTGAAAGTCCCACATATGGGTTGGAACCAAGTTCATCAGGCTGATCCGAGTCATCCAATGTGGAAAGACATTGAGCAAGATGCACGTTTTTACTTCGTGCACAGCTTTTATGTTGAACCGAAGAACTCTGGCATTGTGGCGGCGACCTGTGACTACGGTTTAGAGTTCTGTACCGCGATTCATCAAGAAAATTTGTTTGCGACCCAATTTCACCCTGAAAAAAGTCATACCGCAGGTTTGCAACTGCTGAAAAACTTTGTGGAATGGAAAATTTAATTCATTCCAGCTTCTGTTTGATTGAAAAAGCTCAACTTCGGTTGGGCTTTTGTTTATCCAAAATTGATGCATCTAGACTCAAAATAAATCAGAAACAGCTTAAGTAAATGAGGCGTGTGCCTCACTCCTATACATCTGAAGATATAAAATCTTTGCTTTACAGCACGCTACTACGCTCAAGATGACTACGATGCCTTTTCATTGTCACCAAATTTGATTATGATTTGCCTGCTTTTTAGACATTTTTATTTATAAAAAACTTAATTTACAACGATAAGGTAAGTCACTATGACTCAATATGCACAAGAATCTGCGCTGAATGCCGCAGGTCGTTTCGGACGTTTTTCATACCTAGCATGGAACTGTCTACTTGCCATTGTAGCGTCAATTATTCTTGGTATTTTCATCGCCATCTTTCCTAATACATTCGTGAACTTGGAAACAGGCAACTTCGGTGGCGGCATGATTTTTATCATCCTGATCTATGTTGCGCTGATGTACTTCACGTTTGTATTTACTATTCGTCGCCTACATGACCGCAACCATACGGGCTGGTTATCACTGTTGATGTTGGTGCCTCTTGCCAACGTGATCTTAATGCTTTACCTGATTTTCGCACCAGGCGATGATCGTAGCAACAGCTATGGCTCACCACGCCCAACCTCAGGCTGGGAAGCCGTTTTGGCATGGATTTACATCGTGATTTTCGTTTTAGCGATTATCGGCGGTATTGCGGCTGGTTTTATGTCCTAAAATCACCTGTGCAAAACAGCCTGCCTAGGTCGGCTGTTTTGCTAAATCAACGCAAAAGCTTTAGGCTTAAGCAACAGTGGCATAGTCAAAGCATGATGGATTCTTCTTTTCAACACATCCTTCCCAGCAAAGTCGAAATTCAAAAATTTCCTCGTTTTCAAAATTTGCCAAAACAAGCAATTCATGTCATTCAAAACTTAGAACAGTGTGAAGCAATCCGCGCTGAACTAGAACAGGTTTCCATCTTCGGTTTTGACAGCGAGTCCAAACCGACCTTTCAAGTGGGAGAAGTCTCCACGGGTCCGCATCTCATTCAACTGGCCAGCGTCGAGCAGGCTTATTTGTTTCAAATGAGTCCTCCCATTTGGAGCTTCCTTGCACCATTTTTGGCGAATCCAGACCAGCTCAAAGTGGGCTTTGGTTTAAAAAATGATGCCCATCTATTCCGCAAAAAGGGGTTTGAACTCAAGGGTGTGGTTGAGCTGTCAAAATGCTTTGCCAGCTTTGGTTTGACCAACCCTGTCGGCATTAAAAATGCCATCGCCCTGCTGTTTCAACTCAACTTCCCCAAAAGCAAAAAAGTCAGCACTTCAAATTGGGCGAGGAAAATACTCACGCCTGAACAAGTTGACTATGCCGCTGCCGATGCCTATGCCGCGCTGTTGGTTTTTGAAGAATTGCGGCGTTTAGAGCAACTCCCAAAAGATATTTCCAAAGAATTAGAAAAAACAACAAAACCTTGTCGTCATGAAAAGCTGTAACAGATGCTTAGAAAATTGCCAATACTTTGCTAAGATGACGGACATTGATTTTATTTAAGATTTGGCTAGGAGCGAAAGCATGCTGATCATCCCTGCAATTGACCTGAAAGATGGCAAATGTGTTCGTTTAAAACAAGGTCGTATGGAAGACGATACGGTTTTTTCTGATGATCCTGTTGCAACTGCACAGCACTGGGTAAATGAAGGCGCGCGTCGCTTACATTTGGTCGATTTAAATGGTGCTTTCGCTGGTACGCCAATTCATAAACCTGTGGTTGAAGCCATTGCTCGCGCACAACCTGAACTGCCAATTCAAATTGGCGGCGGTATTCGCTCACTAGAAACCATTGAACACTACTTAGAAGCGGGTGTGTCTTTTGTCATTATTGGCACCAAAGCAGTTCAAGATCCTGAGTTTGTTGAAGAAGCATGTAAGAAATTTGCAGGTCATATCATTGTCGGCATTGATGCCATGAATGGCATGGTGGCCACCGATGGCTGGGCCAATGTGACCGATGTGAAAGCAACCGATTTGGCCAAACGTTTTGCCGATGCGGGCGTATCGAGCATTGTCTATACTGACATTGCACGTGACGGGATGATGCAGGGTGTGAACGTTGAGCAAACTGTTCAACTGGCACAATACTCTGGCTTACCTGTAATTGCATCAGGTGGTGTGACCAACCTTGATGACGTGCGTAACCTCAAAGGCCAACCTGGTATTTTGGGCGCAATTACTGGTCGTGCGATTTACGAAGGCAGTTTAAACCTACGTGAAGCACAATTGCTGTTAGATGAACAATCGCTCTAATTGTAGAATTTAAAAAAGAGGTCTATTGACCTCTTTTTTATGCGCTAAACATCAGTTTTTAAGATCTGCTGCTTAATAAATTGCATTACGAATAAACTTTAACGGTACAGTTCCACGGTTGATATATTGGTATTCGATGGCACTCGAAAACACAATCGACTCACCTACACCTAAGACTTTCATGTCACCCGCCAAATCCAAAGTTAACTCCCCCTCCATCACATAGAGCATCTCACGCCAACCGACTGGGTCGGGTTCTGCACTATAGTGCTCATTTGGGGCAAGTACCCATGTCCACAGTTCAACTTTTTGTGTTGCTGCCGCCGAGGCCATTAATTTTGCTTCACTGTGTGCTTGTGTACCCTGCCAAGCCAAAATATTGACCACCGCTTGCCCTTGCTGTTCAGGCGCAGCAATAATCTGTACAAAATCGACCTCAAGCACATCGGCAATCAAGCTGAGTTTCGCCAAACTAATATTGTCCTGCCCTGATTCAACTCCAGCCACCATACGACGGCTTAAACCAGCCAAATCCGCCAGTTGTTGCTGGCTCAGGCCTTTTAAGCCTCGATAATGACGCACATTTTGACTGACGTGTTGTAGTACCGCAGGAGACTTCATAAAGTTCAATCAAAAAAATATTGAGCAATATATTGCACACAAAAACAAAGCATGACAAGCTATGTGCAATATATTGCACACCAGTTCTTTTATGTTGAATACTCAGCTCGGTTCTAAAGCGCCTGTCATTGCACTGATTCTAATTACCTTTATTTGGGGCGGTACCTTCTTGGCCGTGAAATATGCCTTAAATTTCAGCTCCCCTATGTTCTTTGTGGGTTGTCGTTTCGCCTGCGCCGCGACAATTATTGGCTTATTTTCCTATCAGCATTTAAAGCACATTACCCGACAGGACTTGTGGGCAGGTGCACTCATTGGCTGTATGGTCACTATTGGCTATGGCACACAAACGGTCGGACTACAAACAGTCAGTAGCAGTGAATCTGCCTTTTTAACCGCACTGTATGTGCCTTTGGTGCCTGTATTGTTGTGGCTGATCTTTCGTAAAGTGCCCCATTTTATGATTTGGATCGGTGCGCTCTGTGCGTTTATTGGCTTAGTCTTACTCACAGGCAATAGTCTGAATTCAATTTCACTGAATTTTGGCCAGACCTTAACCCTACTCGGTGCAATCGCTATAGCGATTGAAATTATCCTGATTGGTTATTTTGCTCCAACAGTCGATATTGGTCGAGTGACAGTGATTCAACTGGCAGTTGCCTCTGTGCTCGCCTTTGCAGCCATGCCATTGGCAGGTGAACACCACATTCCAGACTTTTCATGGCCTTTACTGAGTATCGCACTCGGCTTGGGTCTTGCCAGTGCCGTGATTCAATATGTAATGAATTGGGCACAGCGCTCAGTCAATCCATCTCAAGCGGCAATTATTTATGCAGGAGAGCCTGTATGGGCAGCACTATTTGGACGCCTTGCAGGAGAACGCTTAGCACCACTGGCTTTGTTGGGTGGGCTTTTGGTGGTGTTTGGCATTATGATCAGTGAATGGAAACCGAAACTGTTGAAATCGAAAAAGAACGTCGAACAGCTTTAGCCTATCTCCGAAACGCAAAAACGGCTGAATCGAGTGATCAATGGCCACGGATTCAGCAGTATCGTCAGGCGGTTAGAATGACACCATCTTGCCTGGATTAATCATTGCTCCGATTCCATACATGCTTTTGGCTATTGGAATGACCAACGGCGCCAGTGCACGACCAAAAGGAATGTTTTGATGTTGAATTCGGGTTAACCTATTTTTATTGATACATCGGTTGATTGTCGTTTAAACGAATAATGCCTTTAATGGCACGATACACAATCCACACCCACGACAACCCAATCACAGACACGCAGAAGGTTGAAGCACCGAGTGCGACACCTGCGAAAGCGGTGGCATTTTCACCCGTAAAGAATAAGAAAATAAATGGCACAAAGGCAATCACGTTCCAAATCAAATACCACCAAAAGGTGCGAATCTGCCAAGTAAAATGGCTCTCAAAAATGGAACCTCGCACAGAGCCACGCTTCACATAATTAATCACTAAAGCAATGATGGCTAAAATCCCTGCGGAAAAAATCGCAACGATATACAAAATATAAAGAATAAAAGTCAGACTACGATTCGGATCTTGATCGACTGAATAATTCATATTGTCCCTCATGAAGTGGGCTTGAACTTTAAATAGGCAAACTATTGAAAGGAGAAATAAGCCATAAAATTAAAAGAATATTGAATAGAATTGTACAAAAGTAAATCTTTCTAAACGGTTGTTTTTGTGTTTTATGTCGTAGCTTTTGCTGCGCTAACCATGCTGCAGGCCATCCTCCTAAAAATGAAAGGAGATGTAATGTATTTTCAGGTACACGGCGCTGCCCATTTTGTGCAGCCTCTTTGTCTTGTGCATAGAACCAATAACTGGCCGCATTCATCACACTAATCAACAGCAGCACCAATCCACTCAAACGCCCCAGGAGTACCAATAGCGCCAAAAACACGATGTATGCCACCGACGCAATTTGCATTGGACTCCAACGTTGACCCTGTTCGGTCTTTTTCGGGGAGACTTTTTGGGTACGACTCTTTTGGGTTTGTGATGCTTTTAAATAACTGACTTGCTGTGCACGATAACGCCCTTGTGCATCCACAAGCACGTTGTATTCCAACGCACAGCCTAAAATAGGACGAGGACCTTGCCGTGCAAAGTCCTTGATATGTAAAAACACGCGATCTTTGCTGTCATCGTTGGGCTGAATAAAGCCATAGCCTTTTTCATCGAACCATTCAACGAGTCGTCCTTGGTCACGCATTTTTCTTTCCTATTTAAGCAGTTACAAATTTTAGGCGGTCAATCACCATATTACGCATTTCGGCAGGATTTTTCTGCAAAATGTCATCCCCCGTACGGCCTTGTTCAGCATTTTTTTGTGCCACTTGTAAACGCATCATCCAAAAACGCGCAGCAGCCATCGCCAAATACAACTCTAGGCAAGATTTTTCATCAGTCGTCAAAGGACGAATGCTTTCATAGGCGTTTAAGAATGCAATGGCTTTGTCTTCATTTAAATGCACACTTGGATATTCGGTACAGAAATCATTCAGGGTAATCGCAATATCAAACAAGAACTCATCTTTATTCAGTTCATAAAAGTCTAAAATGCCTTTGAGCTGATTGCCCTCAAACAAAGTGTTGTCACGAAATAAATCCGAGTGGATAAAGCCCTTTGGACGATTCGGATAAACCGCCGATAATGCATCATATAAACCCAACAACTTATTGAGTAGTGCCTGATCCGCCTCACTTAAAGTTGGTTTCATCTGTAACGCTACAGCGAGCCAGTAGTCATGGTCACGGTATTCTGCACGCTCCAGTGGAAAGTCTTGCAGTGCCACGTGCATTTGCGCTTGTGCAACCGCAATCGCCTCGGCTTGCTCAAGGGTCGCAGGCATGGGGTGTTTGCCCATCATCCGTGGGGCAATTTGGGCAGGCTTCTCTTTTAAACTATGAATGGCTTTGCCTGAGTGACTTAAAGGTACAGGAACCACTAAACCAGCCTGACCTAAATGCTCAAGCACAGGAACCAACTCGCCTGCGCCCTGTTCATCCATTTCTTCAAATACAGTCAATACATACTGCACAGCATTTTCACACACAATAAAATAGTTCGTATTTTGAATACCGCCTTGAATTGGGATCAGATCGATTACCTCAAGTCCATAAGGTGCTGCAAACGCCTGAACTTCCTGTAAAGTCAAAGTGGTATAAACCGACATATAAAACCTGCAAAAAAACTTACATAAGTTTGATAGAATACCCGCTCCGACTATTAAGGTGTAGCATCTAAGTCGCGAAGTTTCATAATCGGCTGTTATTTTTGGAAAAAATTATGCTAGCTAAACGTATTATTCCTTGCCTCGACGTAGACAACGGTCGTGTAGTGAAAGGTGTTCAATTCCTTGATATTCGTGATGCAGGTGACCCAGTAGAAGTAGCACGTCGATATAACGAACAAGGTGCTGATGAAATTACCTTCTTAGACATTACCGCAACTTCGAATGGTCGCGACACGACTTATCGTACGGTTGAACGTATGGCTGAAACGGTTTTTGTTCCCTTAACGGTCGGTGGTGGCGTTCGCAAAGTTGAAGACATTCGCCTCTTACTTAATGCTGGCGCGGACAAAGTCAGCATTAACTCAGCAGCGGTGTTTAACCCAGAATTTGTACAAGAAGCATCGCAACGCTTTGGCGCACAGTGTATTGTGGTTGCCATTGATGCGAAAAAAACGGGCGAGAACAAATGGGAAATTTTTACCCATGGTGGCCGTAAACCAACGGGTATTGATGCAATTGAATGGTCCGTGAAAATGGCCGAGTTTGGTGCAGGTGAACTGCTCATTACCTCGATGGATGCCGATGGTACCAAAGCAGGTTATGACCTCCAGTTGATGCGTCAAATCAATGACCGTGTCAGCATTCCAACCATTGCTTCGGGCGGTGTCGGTAACTTACAACACTTGGCCGATGGTATTTTAAAAGGTGGTGCAGACGCTGTACTGGCTGCTTCGATTTTCCACTTTGGACAACACACCATTCCTGAAGCGAAGAAATACCTTGCGGAACAAGGCATTGAAATGCGTTTATAATTGACAACATCGTTCTGAAATGATTAAAAGAGTATCGAAAGATGCTCTATTTTTATGACTTCAGTTTTTTATAACTATTTAGAACAACAATTAGAGAGCAAACAGTGCATAACCTACAATATATTTTTCTCATCTTCGGCATAATTTTCTTATTTTTGTTGCTCAATTTACTCAAAAAATACATGAAGAATCCTTTTGCTATGTTCGCCATTTTCCCCTTTTTAGGCCTATGCATGTTTAGCTACGTAATGTTTTCAGAACATCAACTTAAACAATATTATAAAAAAGCCTTTAGCGCCTCTGAACAAATTCGTTATTGCGGGATTTTCCGCCAATGGGTAGAGGTCAAACACCAAAATAGAAACGATACCGTAACTGAAAAGGTATTTTACTTTCAAAATGACCGACAAGGTTTCTTATTTACCAACAGTCTAAAAGCTCGAGAGCGCTTTCCTGATCTTAAAAATTTAAAAGTGAATGATCCGATCTGCTTTCAGTTTTCCCCAAAATATAAAGATGAAATGGATCGCTATATTTTAACCGACTTTAAAAAGCAGGCGAATTAAAAGACTCAATTATGCTGTACTCAGGCACAGCCAGTGCCTCTATTATGCAGTAGATGTTAAAGCTTAGAATGCTCGCTGGATCTTGACCGAACTTATGTTCTCAATTTTTGAGATAAAAAAAGGGAGTCTTGCGACTCCCTATAAACCTAGAATAACTACAACATTGACTTGTTAAACTGGAAAATGAAAAATGACGTACTAGTGCTCATGAGATGATTTCACCTCATCAACAGCTTTACTATAGAATGTTCAAATGACGAAATATTGACAATATATACCAATATTATTGACAAATCACGACAAAAAGATCCCTTTCAATTATCCTGCAACCGTTTCCGTCGTCTGCGCTGAGTTCAGCGTAATCACTTCAGGTGCCTTAACCCATTTTGCAGGGAAGACCTGATTGACCCACTGGGTGAGCTTATTCGACACCACTTGGGGTAAAGCAATACCCAACGGATTTTGCTCTTGCAGATCTAGCGAGGAAATGACCCGCGTTCCTAAAATATAATCAAACCATGGCTTGGTCACACACCAGTTGGCATCCTGATTGGAGTTCATATGATGGTCATAATGCCAAGGGATCTTACGCATTGCCCAGTCTGGCTCTAAGTGCGCACGGCGGTGGATGTAGTAATAATTTCCTGCACTGTACAACACAGACAACGTCATGCCTTTGGAGACAGGATAAAATAATGTCCCAAAAACACCCGCCACGACAGCAAGTGACACGATTTCATTTTTGGTACGCCAGTTGCTCCAACCTTCAACATAACCATGATCATGAAATGTGGTTTTCCGCACTTCTCGGTGATGCTCCCAATGCGATTTCATACTGTCAGGCACGGGGCTATAGCGTGACTTTCCAGCACGGTGTGTTCCATGCAAGATATATTTATGTGCAACCCACTCAAACGCATTGGCAACCACCAGTCCTGCGACAAAACCCTTCCACATGGCAAATTCCTCCTATATTCAGATTGAATATAGTATGGAAACTATGCTAAATATTGACCCTAGTATTCAAATTCATTGACAAATCACGACAAGAACAATAGAGCCAATAAATGCAACATTTCAAAGATTACACAGGTTCTGTCTACGGTGGACTGGGACATTTACTCTATGCCTATTGCCAAGCCGTGGGCTACCCAATTTCTGAACAGCTTGGAAAAGCACAGAACTTAGAACGTTTTGATTATGCCCTGTGGTTAGAGTTACTGAATGATCTTGACAGCCATCTGCACATCCCTGCGCTCGGACTCGAGATTGCAAGGTATGTACAGCCCAAGCATTTAGGCATTTTGGGCTATATTGCGCTGTCCTGCGAAAATTTAGGCGAGGCGCTCACCCGTTATCATGACTTTCACCGCCTCATTTATGATGGCAGCTCACTATATGTTGCAGTTGAAGGTGAAAATCTGTGCTTTGGTTGGGTGGAGATGCCGATTGAACTGACCACACAACTCAGCAATGAAGTGGCAATGGCGCTGATCATTCAGTTTATGAAACACTTTGTCGCCCATGACGACATCCAGCTCAGCGAGGTTCATTTTACTCATCCTGCACCGAAAAATACGGCACTGTATGAGCAGTACTTTAATTGTAAAGTCCGCTTTTACCAAAACCGCCCGATGATGATGATTCCTCTCAGCGAATTATCCATACCCTTTCAGCAAGGTGATCAAACCCTGCAAAAATTGCTCTTACAGCAAGCTGAAGCCTTACTGGAAAAACTTCCCAACTCCACCCACATCGACCAGCGCTTACAGCATGCGATTTTAACAGGGCTACAAAAAAACCAATATCAAATTGAACATATTGCTGGGCAACTAAATTTTTCAGTCCGACAGCTGCAACGTTACTTACAACAACAAGGCACGACCTACCAACAGCGGATGCAAGAAGTTCGACGTATTTTGGCGGAGCAATACTTAAAAGATCCACACCTCAGCTTACAGGAAATTGCACTGTTGCTGAGTTACTCTGAACAAAGTGCTTTTCAACGTGCCTTTAAACACTGGACACAAGTCACACCTCAGCAGTGGCGTATTCAGCATTTTCACTAAAATCTGATCTGTTTAATCCACGTCATCAGGATGTCATGCTTTTTTTGTTAAATTGATTGAAAAACGAGTATTTTCTCGTTAGATATAAAGTTCTATGCGAATAAAACATCAATAACTACAAAAAGCGCATTATGAATAAATATCTTGCTGAATTCATCGGAACGTTTTGGTTGGTCTTCGGAGGCTGTGGCAGTGCCATTTTTGCAGCAACTTTTCCCGAGTTGCGCATCGGCTTTCTTGGCGTTGCACTTGCCTTTGGTTTAACCGTTTTAACGGGTGCCTTTGCACTTGGACATATCTCTGGCGAGGATTAATTTTTTCTCTCCCCATTAATAACAAAGCCCACAATCTGTGGGCTTTTCCTATTGTTCCACATGGAACATAGATAGGCCTATATTATAAAAAAGGATTGTCAATTTCACCCGACTGCGGATGTTCAATTTTCTCAGGAAGCTGAGCTTCACTTTCAAGCTGTTGCACAATAGCATTCAGATACGCCTGCAATGCTTTGGCCGCAGCTAGGCCAGCTTGGTCTTTGGTGAGTTGTAAATTGCCATAAATACTGACGCAGTCCGTGTCATTTTCAAGGGTCAAATCATGAATGGCATGGGACTCGTTACCTTGTACAAAAGGTTTAAACATTTTATTTTTACTCTTCTTTATTCTTCAGGCATTGGGTACTGCAGTCGAATGCTATACATCCAACTGCCTAGAACTTTAACGTAACAGCTGCAAAATATATTGCAATAAAGCCTCGACCAATTGTTTCACAATCGCATCTTGATCCGCCGCATCAATACTCGTGCCCTTAGTTACTGTGCTGCCACTACTCGACTGAGTAGAGCCCGATTTAAAGTTTTTTTGTAAGGCTTTGAGCTGCTCGGATGAAACCTCTTCAGCACACTGACTTTCCGCATCCCAATGTGAGTATTGAATTGCACTATTGGCTTTTACCGCCGTTGCTGTCAACGGTAGTTTATAGGTATTACGTTTTTGCTCTTCTGTCAGTTGCGGAAATAAATTCATACCCAGCTGCTCTTCCAAATAGCAGACACTGACAATTCTTACCTGCTGTGAATTATCATTCGGTGCGTAATAAGCGCCGATTGCACCCGTTTTTGGCATATAGACCGCTTTGTAAACCGCACTCGGAACAATCACTCCCTGACCAATGGTCTTGAGCTTTTTGCCCTGAAATACAGGCCCAGTTACCACAAAAACATCCAGCTTTTGCTTGGTCACAAGCGCCCGTGTGGCTTCTTCCAATTCACGCCACACTTGCTGATTATTTTTAGGGGCCTGTGGCACCATATTGGCCAAAGAAAAACTGTCGAATTGTGCGGCTTTATTGGGCATATCAGCATTCGGTGCCATATGTCCACGGTCATAGCCTGAACCACGGTAGTCCGACAATGTCGCTCGATGTTCAGTTGCAACATTATTTTCTTCGTGAAAACTATCTTCACGTGGAATTTTTTGGCTCAGGCGCTGTGGCGTCAGAGCCTCTGCAACCCAGAGGGGAGTTTTCGAAACGCCCGAATACATCACATTAAAACCGTTAAAGCACAGTGCATAGCTGTGTTTACTTAAACTTTCTTTGAGTAAATAAGGCGGAATTTCCCGATAAAATTGTTCTAAACAGGCTGAATTTGAGCTTGGGCTTAAAGACACGTATTGCTGAATTTTTTCTTGACCAAAGGCAATCGCAAAACTTCCCGTTGCCACCAATCCTAAAATCACTTTCAGGCCATTTTGATTAAACATTTTAAACACTGACTTACCTGAACTACTTTTCTTCTTCGCCATCACAACTACAATAAACATCGGTTTTTCACGAGCTTAACAATCAGCGTATACGAAGTATATCGCTCGAGTTCTATTCGCATAACAATTAAACAAAACGCCATATTTAGATGATTTTGCATGTAACAAAATGTCTTTTTTGTAGAGTTTTCCTACGGCAACGTGATGCGATTGCGTATCTTTGATTGCTGTCGCTTCAAAAAATATGCCAAGGTAAAAATGAATCGAACGAAATAATACATGCAATTTACGGAGTTCTTATGCATTCTAAGATTTTAGCTTCTCTTGGTTTAATCGGCACAGTGATAAGTGCTTCAGCCTTTGCCGAGCCACCTATCCAACCGGGTGACACCTTAGAAAGTCTCTCTCAAGCCAAAGTCACGACTACAGTTAATGGTCAACTGGGTTCTATTCAAGAACTCGTAAGCTCAGGGCAAATTAAATTGCTTGATCCAAATGCAGCACCTATCAGCCCAGCAGGCCAAGGTGCACCCAATGACCAAGCAGTGATGCCAACATCACCACAGAGTGAAGCCCCTGTTCAACAGGCCGCACCTGACACCACAGTACAACAACAAGTCGCTGCGACTCCAACAGAGCAACATCCGCTGGCACCAAATGCAGAACTCTCAGCACAACAAGCTGAAGCGGCGTTAAATGATGCTGTCGCACCCACGGGAAATGCAGACATGAATGCTGCCCCAGCTGCTGCACCTCAATTAGATTCATCAGCAGAGGCACCCGTCAATGCGGTTGAGCCTGATTCACTACCATCATCAGATGCCCCAGCACAGGCACTTCCTGACGCTTCAGCAGAACAGCCTGTCCAAGCGATGCCTGAAGCACCTGTAAATGACCCAATGAACTAAGACTTCAGCTGATTTATCCTCCAAAAAAACCAGCATATATGCTGGTTTTTTTATTGAGGTTTTAAATCTCGATCTGACTACCGAGCTCAACCACACGGTTTGGTGGAATCTGATAGAAGTCACTCACAGGACTGGTATTCCTTTGCATCGAGATAAAGAGCTTTTCACGCCACGGTGCCATACCATCACCCACGGTACTGATAATTCGTTCACGCGACACAAAGAAACTGATCTGCATTAAGTTATATTCCAGCTCAATCGCTTGATACACCGCTTCAAGTGCTTGTGGAATGTTCATTTCATCTTTAAAGCCATAGTACAATTCAAGACGATAGAAATGCTGATTCATGGTTTCGACATGGAAGCGATTGGACTCTTCCACATAAGGAACATCTTGAATTTTAACGGTGAGAATAATGTTCTTTTGATGCAGTACTTTATTGTGCTTCATATTGTGCAACATCGCATGTGGCACAACGGTTGGTGTTCCAGTTAAAAAGACGGCCTCGCCTTCAACCCAATTGGCTTGATCACCAATACTTTGTACAAATAAATCGAGTGGCAGCGTATCTTGCTGAAGCTTGGCAAAAGTTAACTCGCGACCTTGTTTCCATGTCATTAATAACATGAATGCAATACCGCCAATCAGCAATGGAACCCAACCGCCCGATAATACTTTAAGTGAGGTCGCGCTCACCAAGACCAAATCTAAAACAAGGAATGGAATAATCAGCAACACCAATTTTGGCATGCTCCATTTCCATGTATAACGAATAAATACCGCAATCAATAAGGTATCGCACAACATGGTCATGGTGACCGCCAGACCATAGGCATGCGAAAGCTGTGAGCTGGTTTGGAAGATTAAAATTAAGACAATAATCGATGCCAACAATATCCAGTTCAGTAAAGGTACATAAATCTGCCCCTGTTCCGAATCTGAAGTATGCTTCACATTTAAACGTGGTAAATAACCCAATTGAATGGCCTGACGCGCTAAAGAGAAGACGCCTGAAATTACGGCCTGTGAAGCAATAACGGCGGCCATAGTGGCCAAGAAGATCATTGGGTACAAGCCCCACTCTGGCACCAACAGGTAAAATGGATTTTCAATCGCAGTCGGATCACGCAAGAGCAATGCACCTTGTCCTGCATAATTAAGCAGTAAACACGGCAAAACCACAATAAACCAAGCCAAACGAATCGGCACAGGACCAAAATGTCCCATATCTGCGTACAGGGCTTCGCCACCTGTGACGGTCAACACTACCGCACCCATAATGAAAAAGGCCATTAAAGGGTTGGTCACGATAAACTGAAATGCCCAATGTGGGCTCAGCATGCCCAAAACCAAAGGCGTTTGAATAATGCTCGAAATCCCAAGAAGACCGAGAGAGAAGAACCACAATAAGGTCAGTGGGCCAAAGAACTTACCAACAAAGGCTGTCCCATACTTTTGCATGACAAATACAGCAGTGACGATACTAATTGCAATCGGCACAATATAAGGGTCAAGTGCATCGGTTGCGATGGATAAGCCTTCTACGGCAGACAAGACTGAAATGGCTGGGGTGATGATCCCATCCCCAAAAAATAGTGAAGCCCCAATAAAGCCAATCGAAATTAACAGTAATTTTTTCCGATGGCTAAAATTGGTATTGCGCAAGTTCAGTGCAAGCAAAGCCATAATCCCACCTTCACCATTGTTATCTGCGCGCATGACAATTGCAGAATATTTAATGGTAATGACCATGGTCATGGTCCAGAAGATAATGGACAAAATACCCAATACGTTTGCAGGGGTGATGCCCAAGCCATGTGCAGCGTGGAAGGATTCTTTCAATGCATAGAGTGGACTGGTTCCAATATCCCCAAACACGACCCCTAATGCTGCCAAGGTCATCGCAGGCAAGGCGGCTTTTTTTGCAGTACTTTGCATAAGCTTGTCTTCAATTATCGACACTATTTTTGCGAATCATATCATTGAGCTAAAACTTTTGCTCGAATTCAATTGTTTCACCTTGTCGATGGCTATGTTTTTCGATATTATCCTCCGCCATGGTGAAGTGTCCGAGTGGCTGAAGGAGCACGCCTGGAAAGTGTGTAAACGTTTATAGCGTTTCGAGGGTTCGAATCCCTCTTTCACCGCCAAACATTATTCTCATGATGTCTCATGGGGTCTTAAAAAGCTTAAATCTAAAGGGTTTAAGCTTTTTTTATGTCTAATACTATCTAACAACATCTCTTGTAATCCAGATATAGTTGGGGGTATAACTAGGGGTATAATAAATTACCCCCATTTTTATACCCCCACTTTCTTCGGAAAAATTACAATGCTTACAGATGCTCAAGTCAGAAGAATTAAACCATCAGAGAAAAAAACTAAATATTCTGATGAAAAAGGCATGTATTTGGAGGTCACACCTTCAGGTGGTATGCATTGGCGTATGAAATTCCGCTTCAATGGCAAAGAAAATATTTTCAGCATTGGCACATATCCAGATACGACACTTGCCCAAGCAAGAAGAATGCGAGACGAAGCTCGACTCCAATTAAAAGATGGGATTAACCCCAATGAGGCAAAGAAACAAAAGAAACAGCAAGCCGATGAAAATATCCTGTTTAAATCTCTAGCTATGGAATGGATGGAGGATCGTAAAACTGTTATTAAAGAAGGAACATATTTACGTGACTTGTCTGTATTTGAAAAAGACCTGTTCCCTGCTTTAGGTAATATACCTATTGATCAGATTAAAGGAAAGGATATCCTAGCTTGTGCAAAAAAAATTGAAGCACGTGGTGCACAAGAAATGGCAAAGCGCTCCATCCCTTTAGCTGGACGTATTTTTCGTTATGCGATCCGTAAAGGACTCATTGAGAACGACCCTACATCCCACCTTCAAGAAGCTCTCAAGCCACGTAAAGTAAAACATATGGCTCGCCTAGATATTTCTGAGTTTCCGCCTTTCTTAGAACGGATGGATCGTTATCACGGCAATATCTTGGTTAAAACAGCATTACAGTTCATAGCCTTAACTTTTGTCAGAACGTCTGAACTGATCAATATGGAATGGGATGAAATTGATTTCGAAAATAAACTATGGCGCATTCCAGCCTATAAGATGAAAATGGCGTTACCACATATTGTTCCTTTATCTAGGCAGGCTATTGAATTACTCAAAGGATTACAGCCTATTACTGGTAATAAGCAATTTGTTTTTTATAACTACAGTACAGCTAAGCCTTTGAGCAACAATGCTCTGTTAAGTGCGATTCGCACCATGGGATATACGGGAAGAATGACTGGTCATGGCTTCCGTGGACTTGCATCTACTACACTACATGAGCAAGGCTATATGCATGATGCAATTGAAATACAGTTAGCACATACTGTCGGAAATGCCGTCTCTCAAGCCTACAACCATGCACAACATTTAGAATATAGAACTAAGATGATGCAGGAATGGTCAGACTTTATTGATAGTTTGAGAAACAAAATAGTGCCTTTTCCAAAACGAACATATGGTTAAGGACTTCCTCTCAACTAAGTGAATAAACTTTACTAACTTTCATTTGAAAAAACTTTCTCTACAGAGCACCCCAAACGAAAAAAGTTAAGACAGTTTAAAAAAAACAATAATTCAGTGGAAAAGATTTATTGATAAAGAATTTTAATTTTCATCCCTTAAGCTTAAATATTCTTTGTTTATTTATTTTTCAATATTACAATCAATAACTTAAAATATAAAACCTGAGAACTCCATGAGAACAAATATTTTTAAAACTTCAGTAATTCTTTTTTCTCTATTTTCTTTAACGGCCTGCTCTAAACCAAGTAATCAATCATCAAATCAAGTTGAGGCTTCCTCAGCTACTGTTGTTGAAGAGTCTGCGGCTTCTGAAACCATCCACCCCGTATCAGAACCTATGGAGAATCAAAAAGTAAAAAGTGAAGACGCTACTAAACAAGCATTAGCGTCATACAAAAAAGAAAAAGAAGATTCTAAATATAAAGATTATGCAGCTGCTGTAATTTATTCAATTGATGAACTTAAAAGTTTAGATTACGAAATTAATTCTGCTGCGGAAACTGATGACCTATTTCAAGTAACCGAAATAGAAGATTTAAAGTTTCTAAATAGTAAAGATAAATCAGCCACTTATAATGTTAAAGTTGGTGTTATTAGAGGCGGACACGTTACCTCTTCTTGTAATGTAAAAGCTACCTACGATGATTCAATTGGTCAAATTGAATGGACAATACCTACAGCATGTTATGACTTCTAAGTATCTGCCAAATAAAAAGGGAGAGGCTTATAGCCTCTCCCTTTATTTGTTACTTAGAACAAGCCACTTTTTTTACAGAATTTATTTGGTCCACTGAGTAGTAGCCATCATATTTAATTAATTGATCAGGTGTTGTAATAGAAACACACTCCCCTTTTTTCAAAGAAGTTAAAATTTTTGTGTGTGATAATTTGAGATTAACAGCATAAATGGCCAACTGCCCTTTATCCGTTTTGATTTGAATCGATTCTTCCCCATAGTTATTCGGATTATTCTGCACTACTTTAAAAGTGGTCGTAGCGGCAAAAGCAGAAACTGAAATAAAACTTAAAAATAACACTGCTATTTTTTTCATAAAAACCCTCAAATGTATTTTATTAAATGAATATAGAAACTTACATAAATTTTGATATAAAGAAAAGAGTTCATATCATTTTATATAGTTTCAAAAACTTAAAGCATTAAAGCTATCTCAAAGGCATCTGCCCACGATTCGCCAACATATCAAAAATCAAATGACCAAAAATATGTGCCTTAGATGGATCTGAAAGCAATTGCATCATTTGCTCTCTATGCGCTTCATGACTCCCTAAAATGGCATCATCAATGGCACGAGGGAAATCACCTAGCATCGCTTGCTCACGCGTGTTATTGGCAATTTGCGACATTACCCCATTATTCTCATAAACCTTGTCTGCAATGGTATTGGCGTAATTAATCATATCTTGATCAGTCAGCTTATCTGTCACGAAGACTTCATTTAAACGATGAATAATGCTAGATAAAAAATCCTCCTTTTTATCCTTAGCAGTCGCACTACCGACATCATTACTTGGCTCTAGCTGATGCTCGTTACTATTGGCTTGTAACTCAATATCAATCTGACGTAGCTTAGATAAGCGATAGTGACTCATCTCGACATTACTTAAATCAATTTCATCATCCAAGATGATATTTTCACGTAGCATTGGTCTCAGGTTACGTGCAAACAGACTCAGCTTCTCCAGCTCTTTATCATCATAATCAACGATCTGTGACATGAATTCATAAAAACGAGTGAAGGTTCCTAAATCCTTTTTAAAGATTTCCAGTTCATCTTTGGCTTTTTTGGCTTCAGCAAAATCCTTTTCCGCATTACCAATCAAGACAGCATCACCCGTTTGTTTACAGCGTTCCAGCATGTTTTTGGTTTTACTGTATGCAGTAATGGCTGTGTTATAACGCTGTTGCCAACGCTCAATGGCTGGCTTACAAATATTCGCCAATACAGCGTTGGATTTATTACGGCTAAAGAATGCCGTGGCAAACTGCTCGACTTCCGACCACAAAAAGATGCCATTGCTTTTGAGTTTGTTAAATAGTTCAAAGACCTTATCTGGATCGGTCACATCAGCCAGTTCAGCGGTTTGATAATAGGGCTGGAAGGATTCTAAAATTTCATCGGGTTCATTAAAGAAATCCAGTACAAAAGTGCCTGACTCTGCTTTACCCGGATACGTCCGGTTTAAGCGGGACAAGGTTTGTACACACTCCACTCCACCAAGTTTTTTATCCACATACATGGCACAAAGTTTCGGTTGATCAAAGCCAGTCTGGAACTTGTTGGCGACCAACATCACCTGATAGTCATCACTGTCAAATGCCTTACGCATTTCACGCCCTTTTAAATTCGGGTTCATGTTGTGCTCAGTAAATTTCTGCCCGACCAAGGTACTGCTGTTGGGATCTGAATCGTTAAACTCAACCTCACCCGAGAATGCCACCATGGCTTGAATCGACTGATAACCCTGTTCGGTGACATATTTATCAAAGGCCAGTTTATAGCGCACGGCTTCTTTACGTGAGCTGGTTACCACCATAGCTTTGGCTTGACCGCCCAATAGGCCCATCACATTCTTTTTAAAATGTTCAATGATCACTTTTACTTTTTGTGAAATATTGTGGTCATGCAATCGTACCCATTGATTGACCTTCACCTTGGCTTTTTTAGCATCCACCTCATGGTCTTTGCTTGCCAGCTTTTGCGTCAGTTTATACACCACTTTATAGTTGGTGTAGTTCTTCAGGACATCTAAAATAAAGCCTTCTTCAATCGCTTGGCGCATGGAATAGACATGATAGGCTTCAGGCTTATTCTCTGCCGATGGCGGTAATAAAGGATTTGGGCAACGTCCAAACAATTCTAGGGTTTTGGCTTTAGGTGTTGCGGTAAAGGCGTAATAACTGACGTTTGGATTGGCACGACGCGCTGCCAAAGTGGCATCTAAAATATCTTCTGAAGACAGCATGACATCTTCATCACTACTCTCAGTCATCAAGACTTCTTTGAGCTGTCGCGCCGTTGAGCCGCTTTGTGATGAATGTGCTTCATCAGCAATGACCGCATAACGTCTTTCTTTGAGTGCAGTGCTGTTTTCAATGGCTTTGAGTACAAAGGGAAATGTCTGAATGGTGACAATAATAATCGGTTGAGATTTTTCCAGTGACGTTGCCAGTTTCTCTGACTTGGAGCCATCGCCTTCTTTATTGTTTATTCGTCCCACTACGCCATCGGCATGTTCAAACTGATAAATCGTATCTTGTAACTGGGCATCTAGAATGGTGCGATCCGTCACCACAATCACGGAATCAAACTGTTTATTGCCATGTTCATCGTACAAGGTCGACAGCTGATGCGCTGTCCATGCAATCGAATTGGACTTGCCTGAACCTGCACTGTGCTGGATCAGGTATTTATGCCCTGTGCCATTAACTTTGGCATCCTGAACCAGTTTGGTTACCACATTCCACTGATGGTAACGTGGAAAGATCAGGCTCTCGCGCTTGTATTTACGCCCTTCAGCATCTTCTTTGTCTTCAATATTCAAATGAACAAAACGTCCGAGAATATTCAGCAAATTGTCAGGTGTTAAAACTTCATTCCATAAATACTCAGTGGCATAGCGGGTTTGATCTTCAGGTGCATTATTGCCTGCACCACCGTCATTTGTACCTTTATTAAAAGGTAGAAAAAAAGTGCTATCGCCTGCCAGATGTGTGGTCATATGGACTTCATACTGACTCACAGCAAAATGCACCAATGCACCACGTTTAAAGGTCAGTAGTGGTTCAGGCTTGTTGGTAAGAGATGGATCCGGAAATTTGAACAACTCCTATAAGTGATATTCTGCTCCTCAAATGATGTTATAAACATCAATATATGGAGTATTTTATGGCACGTAGACCAAGAAGAAATCATTCAAACGACTTTAAAGCTAAGGTAGCACTTGCTGCGATCAAAGCAGAAAAAACACTTGCTGAATTGAGTTCTGAGTTTGATGTTCATCAAAACCAAATTATTGACTGGAAAAATCAATTGATCTCAGCTTCCTCGCAAGCTTTCGATCAATCAAAAGCTCCATCAGAACCCCCCATTGATCTTAAAAAGTTACATGCAAAAATCGGTGAGCAGGCATTAGAAATTGATTTTTTAGAAGGTGTGTTGAAGAAACTGGGCCGCTTCAACCACAAAAGTTAATCGATCACTCACTTCAGATTTCAGTATCTAAACAGGCTAAGTTACTGAAAGTCTCTCGTGGTTGTTATTATTATCGCCCAAAACCTGTTAGCTCATCAGATCTGAAACTGATGCGATGTATTGATGAATTACATATGCAATATCCTTTTGCAGGCAGTCGTATGATGCGTGATTTGTTGAATCGTCAAGGGCATCATATAGGACGACGTCATACACGTACTTTAATGAAGAAAATGGGTATTCAGGCGTTATATTGCAAACCAAATTTAAGCCAGGCTAATCAAGCTCACCGTAAATATCCATATCTGCTCAAAGGGTTGGCTATTCTGCGCAGTAATCAAGTGTGGTCTACGGATATAACGTATATCCCTATGGCAAAAGGCTTTGTTTATTTATGTGCTGTGATTGATTGGCATAGCCGCAAGGTACTTGCGCATAGGGTATCGATTAGTATGGAGGTGGATTTTTGTATTTCGGCTTTAAATGAAGCAATTGAAAAATATGGATCACCTGAAATATTGAATACAGACCAAGGCAGTCAGTTCACCAGTGATGCATTTATTGATGTATTGAAATCAAATGGCATTCAAATCAGTATGGATGGTAAAGGTCGATGGATTGATAATGTGATGGTTGAACGATTATGGCGGAGCGTTAAATATGAAGAGGTGTATCTCAAAGCTTATAGCAGTGTCACAGATGCGAAAAAGCAATTGAGTGCATATTTTGAGTTTTATAATTTGAAACGACCTCATTCGAGTCTAGACAAATTGACACCAAATGAGTTTTACTATGATCAGCTACCCCAACAAAACAAGGTGGCTTAACTAGAGCGGAATATCACTTATAAATACGCTTTTAGTTGTTCAAACAAGTGGGACCACCTCTGTATCAGGGTCTTTCGGTAATCGCGTTTTTTTATATTGGGTAATCGCATTTTGTACAGTTTGCTTAAATTCAGATTTAAGCTCTAGCGTAGAGACTGGTAAACCATTGATAAACAGTACTAGATCAATGCGCCATTTTTTGGCTTGCACACCGGTACTTTCTAATTCTGCTTTAGTGGCATATGGGCTATACACCAACTCAGGCACGACACGGCAAATATTCTGCTCATAACGTGCCAAGGTATCGGCATTGAGATTATGCTCAGGTTTAAACTGGCACAGTTTAAAACGTGCATTACGAATTTTTAGCCCATGACGTAACACACCCAATGTACCGTAACTACGTGAAGCTTGATCGGTAGCATTGATGTCGGCTTTTTTAAGCTGTACCACCAAGGCATCAATAAATTTTTGTTCTGAGTCGACAGGATAGTTCTGGCAAAACTTGTTCCATTCTTCAGGCTGCGTCGTTTGTACAAAGTTTAGAACGTCTGCGCTATACAGTGCATTTTCACGGTCATAGTGTTTGGCTACACCCAATACCCAACCATTGGCTTGCATATGCTGAATCATATCGTTTTGGAAGATATTTTCCCGAGTAGCATCTAAACTCATGCGCTAAACTCCATTTTAGCCTCAGTTGGGTTTTGCCAGTTTTGTACGTCGATCTTTCCTGTGACGGCAGCAGATATAAGTGCGGTTCGGCGTTCTTGCATTAATTTTATTGAATTTTGTACATTTGAAATTAGGGTGTGTTGACACTTTTAGCTTAAAAAAATAGCGAAGTAGTAAAATCAAATCACCAAACCCAATTTTACTATTCGCTATGCCTCGTACCATGCTGACAGATCAACACTGGCAAAAGTTGAAAGTTATTCTGCGTAATTTATCCATTCACCACAACTCAAATTTACGCAATTTTATTGAAGCTATTCTCTATAGAATTAGAACAGGTTGTCCGTGGCGAGATATTCCTTCTTGTTTTGGTCATTCAAACTCTATTTTCAAACGTTTTAATCGTTGGTCAAGCAGCGGTAAGTTACTTAGATTATTCAAATTACTAGCCTCATGCCCCGATATGGAATGGATTTTTATTGATGGCTCTCATGTACGTGCTCATCAACATTCTGCCGGCATAGCGAATCAATCTATTTCTAAAAGTGTAGGAGGAAACTCCTCAAAAATACATTTGATTGTTGATGCACATGGTAATCCTATTGATTTCATGATTACCGATGGAACCACACATGATGTTAAAGTTGCGCCTGATTTAATATCAACATTAGATTTAAAAGAGACAAAAGTGGTATGCGCAGATAAAGGCTATGATTCAGAACCACTGCGTGAACAGATCAGGAAAACAGGGACTAAAGCGAATATACCAAAGAAAACGAATAGCCAATCGAACAATGACCATATGGACTGGTATTTATATAAAATCAGGCATTTAGTTGAAAATATGTTTTGTAGATTAAAGCAATTTAGAGGAATAGCTACTCGATATGACAAGCTCAAAAGAAATTATCAAAGTTCTGTTGCCTTAGCCTGTATATTTTTATGGCTACCGTTATAGGGTTAATTATGAACAGTAAGTGTCAACAGACCCTAGTAGGTTAAATTTATTTTTCTCATTTTGAACTGCTACAACTATTTTTTTTGTTCAGCTAATTCCGGGTATGCAATTGGAAATTCTTGTAAAATAGGCACACTAATATTTTTTTGAGCACTACCCCAGCCAAATAATGCAAAATATGCTTTCCCCATTCTAGAGTTAAGATATTCGTTCAAAAAATGAGGACAATGACTAGATTTTGGTGTTGAAACTAAGTTTGTAAAACAATGAGATTTATCTAGCGTTTCAGGGATAACAGCACTGATACCGGGATAGCCAGTTCGTACAGTTATAATATCATTTGTATAAAGATATTTACCTTCATTCATATTTGCGAAACTTTCTTTTAAATATAGTGTGTCATTTATATTTATCCCTTCTTCTTTGATATTAGTAGCGCGAATTATAGGTATACCTTTCTCACTATAAGCATGAGTAGCAGCCTCAGCAATACCCACAACTACTCGGCTAGTACAATATTTATAACGAGAAACCGTCCAATGCTCCGGCACTTGCCCTAACCATTCAACACCCGAATCTTTCATTAGGGCATTTATATTCAGTCCTTTAGTCACGGCATGGCTAATCACCGCTTGACGCTTTTCTTTAAGCAGTTCAATCAGCTTTTCTTGTTTGGCAATTAAAGTGTCAATTTGTGCGGTTTCATGGTCGAGGAAATTGGCGATCTTTATAGATAAGTCAAAGGAACACTTAGGTATAGATAATAAACTTATAAACTCCCAACTAGCCCTCGGCATTTTTGACCCATATGTCGATGAATCAACTTGATTAATAAATTCATCAGTCAAAGTATAATATTGCAAAAACTTGGGACAAATTTCCTTAGCCCTTAAGACAAGAAGTTCTGAAGAACATATTCCAGAAAAACTTGCTAACCAAGATTTAGCTAAGTAGGGTCTTAATTTCCCAAATAGGACATCATTGTCTTTAAATGTATTTGAAATTCCTTCAGGAATAACTTCCTCAGTGTGAACATATTTACCATTTTTAGAGGTAATATTTTCCATCCCTACATATTTTTGATTGATATCCTGAGATTTCTCAGATATCAAATCAACTGCATACTTTAACTTGAGAACTCCCCAATCTTTAGGAATCTCCCCCAACCATTCAACCCCTGAATCTTGATACTCAGCATATTTCTGATACTTTGCCATTAAGAATGCACCTCTTGCAGAAGTGCCATAATTTCACGGCTCACCGCATCCAGATCCGCATCAATCTCGGCCAGGTCACGTGGCGGTTCATACACATAAAAATGACGATTAAACGGAATTTCATAACCTACTATGCCAATCTCGCCATCTTTATCATCACGCTTGTCGGCATTGATCCAAGCATCCGGCACATGCGGCTGAACTTCACGTTTAAAGTAAGACTCAATTAAATCGATGGTATCTACGTTTGGATTAAGCGCAATATTTTCCGCATCACGTAAATCACCATCTTGTACAAATTCAACCACTTTACCGTTGTAAGTAAACTGACCATAAAGTGGGTTTTCAGCACCTTTTACAGCTTTACTAATGACTGGATCCGCTTCAGGGTTTTTCCAAGTAATGGCATCGAGGAATTGTTTTTTCTCTTTGGTATCGAGCTTGATATCAGTCGCTTTAAAGGCCTGCTTTAAGGTTTCATCAAAACGAGGCTTTGTTGCACAAACCTATCTGTAAAGGCTTTTTCAGCGATATAATTTTCAAATGAAGAAGCCTACACACAAAATCTACCGCACAACCAATTGGCCCGCATATAACCGAGCACTCATAAGTCGCGGAAATATTGCCATTTGGTTTGATCCTGCTACGCAATGGTATGCTCCATCAAAAGGCAAACAAGGGCGAAATCAAACCTACTCCGACGCAGCCATCCAATGCTGCTTAATGATTAAATCCTTATTCCGTCTGTCTTTACGTATGGTCACTGGCTTTGTGCAAAGTCTGATTAAACTTTGCGGATTAAATTGGATAGCTCCAGATTACACCACGCTTTGTAGAAGACAAAAGCATATTGATATTGTAATCAGCTACCAAAAAAGTAGCGATGGGCTGCATCTACTCATGGACTCTACAGGCATGAAGTTTCTAGGTGAGGGCGAATGGAAACGCAAGAAACATGGACCTGAATATCGTCGCCAATGGCGTAAACTTCATATTGGTATAGATGCTAAAACCCTACAAATACGAGCAGTTCAGCTTACAACCAATAATGTCAGTGATTCACAGGTGCTTGGTGATTTACTTAATCAGATTCCACAAGATGAGCAGATTAACTGTGTTTATACCGATGGAGCTTATGACACCAAGCAATGCCGTCAGGTCATTGCAGATCGGCAAGCGCATGCGGTGATTCCACCTAGAAAAAATGCGAAACCATGGAAAGATACAAAGAGTAGCTCGCTAGAGCGAAATGAATTACTTCGAACAATTAAACGTTTAGGCAGGACACTATGGAAAAAATGGTCAGGCTATCATCGCCGCAGTTTGGTGGAAACCAAGATGCATTGCATCAAATTATTAGGCGATAAATTAATGGCAAGAAGCTTTCCTAGTCAGGTGAATGAAATTCATGCACGTGTAGCAGTCCTCAACAGATTTACGGAATTAGGTCGACCACTTACCCAAGTTACGCCTTAAATTTGGCTCAATTAGGGGCGCTTTGCATTTCAAATCTTTGTGCAACAAAGCCATTTGCACCACAAAGTGAAATATTTATTCAAAAATAAACGCTTGAACCTGATTCAAACTTGAGCTAAAACAATTTCTAAGGGAGGTTAAAATAAATTATCAATGATCATCTAGATGCAATGTTTATGAAGCACAATTCATTTGCGGTATATAACTAGCGAAACACAAAATTGACCAATAAAACTGCTATTCGGGAGTCAGAATGAATAACAGCACCAATTATGTCAAACAAATTAAAAACGCTAAACGAGGCGGTTATACCCCAACCCTTGCAAAGGATGTCAACAAACATAAAATTCAAAAAGCAATTCGTCTGATTGAACAATGGAGAACGCTGGCCAATGAACTCAAACCTCAAATGCAACTCGACATGGCTTTTACGTTGGAAGAATGTGCCCAAGACCTCGATCAAATTTTAAGGAGCAAATAAGTTCCATGTTTTCACTTCACCCTATTTAAAAACAGTTTCATCACAGCCACCCAAATTTTATTCTTAGCTTTCACCCACCCTTAGGTGGGTGAAGTTTGCACAAACAATCATGCGCATTTCAATCGCTCACTTTTTGGCTTGCGTTTTCAAGAAAATCCGCTATTATTCTCACCACGTTGCCGGCATAGCTCAGTTGGTAGAGCAACTGACTTGTAATCAGTAGGTCCACAGTTCGAATCCGTGTGCCGGCACCATTTTATACTTAGCCTCGCTTTTTAGTGAGGCTTTGTTGTTTCTGGCCCTTTGGTTTTTTATTTCATTTTAAATTGTCTTTCATTGCCGTAATTTGAACATAGCGCACGATGCCCTGTTCAAATAATTTTTGGCAGAGCTTAGCGGTCATTTTAATTTTGAAATGATCTAAACTTTGAGCGACCTGCTGTGCTAAATGCACATGATAATAACGAGAAAAACCCGCCAAAACTGCATCTGATAAATCTTCAATAGCAACCTGCTGATAGCCTTGCGCTTCTATCGAATGCTTCAAATTCGCTTCTAACTGAAGATGTTCCAAATGAACATCGGCTGCTTTTAACAGCATTTTCAGTTGAAGTTTCTCAAAACGATTTAAATTCAAAAATGCATCACTCAACATCAGATAGTGAAAACCAATCCGACCTTTTGAATTTAAAACAGAATGGGTTGATCTTAGAAATGAATTTAAATCACTGTGATAAGCGGCATCGAGGCAAAACACCACATTAAAAGGTGCTGAAAATAGCTTTGAATTTAAATTTAAAAATGACGTTTGAATGATGTGTATATTTGAATTTAAAGTGTGTTGTATACGCTGAACACATTCGGCTTGTAACTCAACCGCACAAAGTTGCTGAACATGGTAATGCTGCTGCCACAGCAATAGACTCGCGCCCTGCCCACAACCCAAGTCTAAAACACGGTCATTTGATTTTAGCTGTAATCGATCAGCAAGGTGTATTGCCAGTGTTTGGCAAGCCTCAGGATAGGATGACCTTGCATCATCCCAATAGCCAAGATTGCTCCAAGCCAATACAGCGTGATCTCCCAATTGTTTTGCATCAATTGCATATTTATGTTTCGGCAGATGTCGCTGTAAGGTTTGGAGCCATTTCATGCTTTAGTAGCCGAGTTGTGGGGCAACCTCAACTTTAGGTTTTAATCCAACAAACGGCAATGGTGCACCGAAAATTTCTGCAATATGCATTGCTGAAGTTACGGCAGACTCTAAAATAGGCAGACCATCGCACGACCATGAACCGCAGAAGAAGACTTTTCGGTTAGCACTCTTATGGCGTTGTTGTAACTCTTTATTCAAAGCCACAGTTTGCGAGTCCACCACCGCACGGGTCAAAATTACTGTTGAAATCACTTTTTTCGGGTCAATCTCGGTCACAGGCTGCCACGTTTGGAACACGGCGTTTTTACCGACCAGACTTGGTTCGACTGAATTAAGCCAAACCGTGAACTGTTGACGGGTAAACTTACGGTCCATCATATAGCTCAGCACCGACCAGTCTTTACGCTTAGGTGGCATCACGGAAGGATCAGTATGGATCACCAGCTGACCTTGCTCAAAACGGAATTGTTTTAACAGAGCAATATCATCTGCAAACTGAACAGGATCTAAAAACTCTTCAATTTTTGTGGTTGGCGTTGCCACCACCACACGGTCAAACAGTTGCTGTTCGCCCTTATTATTTTCAACTAAAACCTTGTCACCTTGTTCAGTGACTTTGCTAATAGCAGATCCGCTTTGGATATTGATGTTTTCAATCAATTTATCGACCAAGGCCGGTGTTCCACCTTGTATACGCAATAAAGCATCACCATCCGTCAACTGACGTAAAAAGATCAACAGCGGTTTCGCTGGCCATTCGCCGATGGTTTTTGGATTACAAGTACATATGGTATAGAGCACAGGCATGACTGCGCCATGCCAAAACACTTCTTCAATGTCATGCTGGTTGATAAATTCAGCCAAAGTAATGTCTTGATCTTTAGATTTGAAGAATTTAGCAATCGCGGTTTTAAGCTGCAACATACCTTTAACCAAGCGCCATCCATACTGCTGCAGGCCTTTGCGGTTATTGATAATTGGAAAATTGCCAATGCGGCTACGGGTAGTGGTTAGCCATGTTTCTGTACGGTCTTCAAACAACCAACTACACGCCATGTAGGTGCGTACAGGATACGTTTTGATGCCTAAATAAGTCGCAAGACTTAAGGTGTTTTTCCATAAGTGTGGGTTCATGACACGTAACGGAGCATCAATCAGACCACCTTCAAACTCTGTACTGTGGCTATCCATCCCTCGCCCAGTCAGTGCTTCGAAAATAGTGATATTATGCCCAGCATCCTTTAGAATTCTTGCGGTAGCAAGACCGGCCATGCCGCTACCAATAACTGCAATATCCAAAATTATGATCCGTCAGTCTGACTTATATTGACTGAAATTATGACCTAATGTCGAAAAAATAGGGCTATTAAAAAATACCAGAATCACATTTTTTCGTGTGCCGCACTGGTAGGACGATATTTGCTTAAATTACATTTTATTACACTAAAAAGTCACTTAAATAAACACAGGTTTTTTATACATTTTATTTTAAATAAAAATATAAACCCTTTAAAAACAAAGTATATAAATTAACTATTTTTATAACTTCCGTTTTACAAACCAGCGAAAAAGCGCTAATATTCGCCCCGCATAAAAACGATAATTACATCACATAATAATTCATGACCAACTATGCAAAACAAGAAGACTACAGCGCCTAAAAAATCCCTACCCTTGACCGAGTAGGGATTTCTTCTTTTTAGCGACAAGATTTTAGTCCACCACAGCAACGGGGATTTCACCAAACTTGCCACGATTAAAATCGTCAAAAGCTTGCACAATTTCCGCTTTGCTATTCATCACAAATGGACCATAACCTTGAATTGGCTCATTTAGTGGTTCACCAGTCAACACCAAGAACTTAGTGTCTTGCAGCGCTTGTAGTTGAATTGCAGCTTCGCCATCTTGAGCAAACATCACAATCGAACTATCCACCACTTTTTGCGTGCCATTAATCAGCACTTCACCACTGAGTACCACCACAATCGTGTTATGCGTGACGGGCACATGGATAAAAGTTTCATACTCTGCTTTTAATTCACCATCCCAAACATTGACGGGACTATACGTTTGAGCAGGGCCATGATGACCACCAAACTCCCCCGCAATCACGCGTATGTGTCCAGCATTGTCATCCATTTCGATGCGCGGGATATCCGCCACGGTCAAGGCTTGATAACGCGGTGTGGTCATTTTGTCTTTGGCTGGCAAATTCACCCAAAGTTGCACCATTTCAAACAAACCACCATGCTCAGTAAAGGCAGGAGAATGAAACTCTTCATGTACCACACCTGAACCCGCAGTCATCCACTGTACATCGCCAGTATTGATGGTACCACCGCCGCCGCTAGAGTCTTTGTGCGTCACTTCACCGCTATAGGCGATGGTAACCGTTTCAAAGCCACGATGCGGGTGTGAACCCACACCACGTTGCGATGTGGTTGGATCAAATTTGTAAGGTGCTGCATAGTCCAAAAGTAGAAACGGACTAATCGCTTGTCCTAAGCGGTCATATGAAAAGAGGTTTTTGACAGGAAAACCATCACCAACCCAATGCATGTCTTGATTACGATAAACACCAATTACTTTTTTCATCTTGGAACTCCTATATCGATAGGATGAATATGCAATCTATACTACCCCTTTCCTCAGCCCTCTTATAGCGCTGCACTAGTACACAGAATCACAAAAATAGGACAATTAACCCCATCACACGTGATGCAGTATGGGATCGCATATCTCAGGCAGACGCGCAGCTGATGTCATGGTTTGGTGCAGCATGTGAATTACACCGCGACTGGCTTAATGATATTGAAGGCCTCGGTTCACTCTTTGCAGCGCATATTCCAGACTATAAAAACCTGATTCAAAGCTATAGCAAAAATACGGCTCAAAAATAATCAGCCCTCAGTAAAAGCGATCTTCGGATCGCTTTTTTGTCGTGCGCAATCGTTAGCGATGATACAGTATCAGATCATCCACCACAGAATGCCTTCGGTCACAAATCAATACAGACTTGAATCCATCATGCATTCATTTGACGACTATTATTATTTTGACTCTGGATGGACTCGGCATTACCAACCTACCTTACTTAAAGGTAGGGGCAGATATTGCTTCAGGTCGCCTAGTTCACATTTTGCCCGACTGGTGTTTCAATATTGGAACCGTACAGTTGGTCTATGCTTCACGTAAAAGACAACGTTTGGTCATGGAGAAACTGATTGAGCATTTGATCCAAGGTTTAAGAGACTTTGCCAGCACCTGCAAGGGTTACCATAGGTAAAAGCTAAAAGAACCCACATAAAAAATCAGCCACTTGGGCTGATTTTGTACAGGCATCATGCTCATGACTCAGCACAATGCAACCATCGAGGTTGACTTAGATTTTACCAACCAAGTCGATTGACGGTGCAAGCGTTGCTTCACCTTCTTTCCATTTTGCAGGACATACTTCGCCTGGGTGCGCATGCACATATTGTGCTGCTTTCACTTTGCGTAATAGTTCAGATGCATCGCGACCAATACCGCCAGCATTAATTTCAATAATTTGGATTTTACCTTCAGGATCAATCACAAAAGTACCACGGTCTGCGAGACCTTCTGTTTCAATCAGCACATCAAAGTTTTTAGACAAAGTCCAAGTTGGATCGCCAATCAATGGATACTGAATTTTACCAATCACATCTGACGTGTCGTGCCATGCTTTATGGGTAAAGTGGGTATCGGTCGATACACCGTAAATTTCCACACCGAGTTTTTGAAATTCAGCATAGTGATCGGCTAAGTCGCCCAATTCTGTTGGACACACAAAGGTGAAATCAGCAGGATAGAAAAATACGACAGACCATTTACCTTTCAAGTTTTGCTCAGACAACTCAATGAATTCACCATTTTGGTAAGCTGTTGCATTAAACGCCTTAACTTCAGTATTGATTAAACTCATGTATTCGTCCTCAAAAGATTTGTGAGAGTGCTTAAGTGATGAAGCAAGAATACGCACAAACCAAAAATTGGTAAAACAGTAAGTTTTTATTATTTTTATCGGATTTTTAGATTTATTATTTCCCGACACTGTTGCCCGATTTTCACCATCTTGTGACCTAAATGAAAACCTTTCGATTTTTCAAATGGGCTCAATACAGTCAAATCTACAGTCAAGCCGAGGAAAATCTATGATTTGGGAAGCCATTTCAGAGCCTTGATGTTCAATAAAAAGTGAAATTAAACCGTTTCGGTCTGCCCCACCTGATGATAAGCACGATTAAAATACACTAAACTTTGCTCATGTTGGCTTTGTTGAATCGCGACAATACGGCACATAAAAACCGTATGTGTTCCCACTTCTTGAATATCATCAATTTCACAATCAAAATTGACCAAAGCATCCTTTAAAACAGGTGCGCCCGTTTCTAGCTCTGTCCACACACCATGTTTGAAACGCTCTTCAGACGTCATTTTAGATGCAAAGACATTCGAAATATGCTGATGTTGTGCGCCTAACACATTCACCGATAAAATTTTATTGTCGACAAAATGTGCATGTGAACGCGATGCTTTATTCATACAGACCAATAATGTCGGTGGTGTATCCGTCACACTGCATACGGCAGATGCTGTGAATCCATGACGATCAGCCATGCCTGCCGTAGTTACGACACTGACTGCACTGGTTAACAAAGACATTGCATCTCTAAAGTCTGTTGCTTCAATCATCATTTTATTCCTCAGTAGAACGGACACATGCTTTTAAATGGAATACGAGCTACCCATTTCTGATCAAATAGATAGCCCGTTCACATCACGCGCTTGCTGCGTATGAAGCCGAAAGTTCTTTACGAATAATTTCTGCACCTGCGCTTAACGCATTCAGCTTACCACGTGCCACTTCACGTGCTAAAGGTGCCATGCCACAGTTGGTCGAAGGATAGAGTTTATCTGCATCGACAAACTGAAGTGCTTTACGTAGTGTATTCGCAACTTCTTCAGGTGTTTCAACGGTGTTGGTTGCAACATCAATCGCACCGACCATGACTTTTTTACCGCGAATCAGCTCAATCAGATCCATTGGTACACGCGAGTTTTGACATTCGAGTGAGATGATATCAACTTTAGATTGTTGCAGTTTAGGGAATGCTTCTTCGTATTGACGCCACTCTGAACCCAAGGTCTTTTTCCAATCGGTATTGGCTTTGATACCATAGCCATAGCAAATATGAACCGCAGTTTCACATTTCAGACCTTCAAGTGCTCGTTCAAGCGTTGCAACACCCCAGTCATTCACTTCATCAAAGAACACATTAAATGCAGGTTCATCGAACTGAATGATATCCACGCCCGCAGCTTCTAACTCACGTGCTTCTTGATTCAGAATTTTGGCAAATTCCCAAGCCAATTTTTCACGGCTTTTGTAGTGACCATCATACAGCGTATCAATCATGGTCATTGGACCCGGTAACGCCCATTTAATCGGCTGATTTGTTTGGCTGCGTAAAAACTTAGCATCTTCAACAAATACCGGTTTTTGTCGGCTTACTGCACCGACTACTGAAGGCACGCTCGCATCATAACGATTACGGATACGAACCGTTTCGCGTTTCTCAAAATCAACGCCATCCAGATGTTCAATAAACGTCGTCACAAAATGTTGACGGGTTTGTTCACCATCACTAACGATATCAATACCTGCATGGATTTGTTCTTGTAATGACAAACGTAAAGCATCTTGTTTCGCTTCGAGTAATGCCTCACCTTCGAGTTTCCAAGGTGACCAAAGTTTTTCAGGCTCAGCAAGCCAAGAAGGTTTCGGTAAGCTGCCCGCAGTTGATGTTGGTAATAAAATGGCCATTTTAAATCTCTATTTCAATATTCTATTTCAGTTAAATTAAGCAACGTTGCTGTCTACGGTATAATTCGCAGCCCATTTTTCAAGGATGTCTTGATACGGCTTAATAAAGTTCTCTTCAGTCCATTTACCTTGCTTAACCGCGAGCTGACCACGTTCAACACGGTCATAGACAATTTGTGTCAATGAGTAATCTGGATACTCTAGGCTAGCCTGATAGACTTGGGACGCTGATGAGTTTGCATTGTAAATTTCAGGGCGATAAATCTTTTGGAAGGTTTCCATGGTGCTAATCGCACTGATCAACTCAAGATCGGTGTAGTCCCGCAGTAAATCACCCGCAAAATAGAATGCTAAAGGTGCAGCGCTCCCTTTTGGCATAAAGAAGCGAACCTGTAAGCCCATTTTATGGAAATACTCATCGGTACGTGAATATTCATCTTGTTTATACTCAACGCCTAAAACAGGATGCTCATTTGCAGTACGGTGATACTTCTTCGCTGTTGAAACACTCAAACAAATCACAGGCTGTTGATTAAACTCTGCTTTAAACGTCTCTGAGTTCACCAAATATTGATACAGCTTGCCATGTAAATCACCAAAACCTTCAGGTGCATACGACGTCGAATTCTCTTTATTATGTTCTTTCAGCACCACGCTAAAATCGTAGTCACGTACATAAGATGAGAAGCTATTCCCAATCATACCTTCAATACGCTGATGGGTATGATGATCATTAATCGTGCTTTTCAGCATTTCAATAATTGGGAAAGTTTGACCATTCCCCTCAATGTCTAAATTTGCAGAAATAATATCGATTTCAAGCGAATAACGATCACCATTCGGGTTATCTGTTTGTGCTAAGGCATTGAAACGATTATTAATCATACGAAGTGTATTACGTAGATTCTGCTCACGACTTTCACCGCGCGCCAAGTTAGCAAAGTTCGTCGTTAGACGTGTGTTATCTGCTGGTTGATAGTTTTCATCAAAACGAATGCGTTTAATTGAACATGCAAACTCTGTACTCATGGCGATCTGTTACCCTATATTTCTGCGATAAAACTGAATTTCTTTCATGCTCTTTCTAGAGGGTCCAATTTTCTTTTTGGATCTTTCTAGCAAATCGTCTTTCCAACCTTCTCAGATTTTTCTGAGCATCAGGCTAAGAAGAAACGATGAATATGATCTATCGTTAAGAGCGTGGTTTAATTTATACCTGAATGATCACATGAATAAAAATGATTTAATCTCACACCAAAGTGAACTAAATTCATGTTTGGAAATTCTGTCGCATTCACAATGAATTGTGCGTGGATAAATTTTTGTGGATTTACGAGGCTTTGTTGCACAAACCTATCTGTAAAGGCTTTTTCAGCGATATAATTTTCAAATGAAGAAGCCTACACACAAAATCTACCGCACAACCAATTGGCCCGCATATAACCGAGCACTCATGAGTCGCGGAAATATTGCCATTTGGTTTGATCCTGCTACGCAATGGTATGCGCCATCAAAAGGCAAACAAGGGCGAAATCAAACCTACTCCGACGCAGCCATCCAATGCTGCTTAATGATTAAATCCTTATTCCGTCTGTCTTTACGTATGGTCACTGGCTTTGTGCAAAGTCTGATTAAACTTTGCGGATTAAATTGGATAGCTCCAGATTACACCACGCTTTGTAGAAGACAAAAGCATATTGATATTGTAATCAGCTACCAAAAAAGTAGCGATGGGCTGCATCTACTCATGGACTCTACAGGCATGAAGCTTCTAGGTGAGGGCGAATGGAAACGCAAGCAACATGGACCTGAATATCGTCGCCAATGGCGTAAACTTCATATTGGTATAGATGCTAAAACCCTACAAATACGAGCAGTTCAGCTTACAACCAATAATGTCAGTGATTCACAGGTGCTTGGTGATTTACTTAATCAGATTCCACAAGATGAGCAGATTAACTCTGTTTATACCGATGGAGCTTATGACACCAAGCAATGCCGTGAGGTCATTGCAGATCGGCAAGCGCATGCGGTGATTCCACCTAGAAAAAATGCGAAACCCTGGAAAGATACAAAGAGTAGCTTGCTAGAGCGAAATGAATTACTTCGAACAGTTACACGTTTAGGCAGGACATTATGGAAAAAATGGTCAGGCTATCATCGCCGAAGTTTGGTTGAAACTAAGATGCATTGCATCAAATTATTGGGGGATAAACTCAGTTCGAGAAACTTTCGAAGCCAAGTCAATGAGATGCATGCACGTGTAGCAGTCCTCAACAGATTTACGGAATTAGGTCGACCACTTACCCAAGTTACGCCTTAAATTTGGCTCAATTAGGGGCGCTTTGCATTTCAAATCTTTGTGCAACAAAGCCAATAGTAAGTAAAGTCCTTTATTTACTATTCATAAAATCACCTTATTTATTATTTAAATATACCTCAAAACGATTAACAAAAATAATCCATAAAATCCAATTATTTATTTTTCTGAATTAAAATATTCCAAATATAATTAATTCGATTTGAAAATGACATTTCTCGTTTAACCAGATAGACATCTTGAAATAAATAGTACTGCTTACCGTCCAGTACTTTTAATTTGTTTTCTTGAATTTCTCTTTCAACCAATAATTTAGGCAGCCATGCCACACCTAAACCTTGTAATACCAACTCTTTTAAATCACCGGCATTATCAGTCTCATATAAAGTTCTATAATCCAAATTATTCTCAATCGCTTCATCCACACAGTTTCTTAAATATGCTTGTTTACTATAAGACAACAAAGGAAATGACTGATCGAGTGAATATTTGGCAGTCCCGTCATGATCTAAAGCCGTCACCGGGAGTATTTCCATTTCAACAATTTTATGAAATTCGAACAAAGAACGATCGAATTGTTCTAATGTTTTTTGATCACAATAACTGATTAAAAAATCACACGAGCCATCTTTTAGTAAGCGCATCCCCTGTTTGAAATTTGAGGCAATAATTTCCAATTTTAAGTCCGTCATATCCATCGCTAACTCATGAATAAAGCGGGGGAAAAACTGGGTGATGAGCGAGTGTGACACTGCAAACTTGACGGTTAACTCATCATGTTTCACATTCTTTTCTAAATATTTTATTGTTGTAGTAAGTTGATTTTGTATGTTTTTTGCTGAAGCCAGTAAAACTTGACCTGCTTCTGTGAAATCAATGTTTTTACTATATCTTTTCAAAATTTGGAAACCCAATGAGTTTTCAATATTCTGAATTCTGCGCGTAAAGGCAGACTGCGTGACATGTCGTAGAGCTGCTGCTTGAGATATCGATTTTTCTTGCTCTAATGCAAGTAAATCTTCAATCCATCGAATTTCTAAAGTCATAACTCATTCTTCACTCATCCTTTGATCAATTATAATCTATTATGCAAAAAATGCATGTAGTAATATATTTTTACATTAGAAAAAAAGCCGTGCGCACTTTAATATCGATTTATTCGAGATTAGAGTCTATTTAAATGAACATTAAGATTAACACACGCGTTGAAAAGGATTTATTAGGACATAAAGAAATTCCTGCTCATTGCTATTATGGTGTACAAACTTTAAGAGCTTTAGAGAACTTTAATTTAAGTCCAAATAAACTCAATCAATTCCCTGTTTTTATTAATGCCCTTGCAATGGTTAAAGCTGCATGCGCAGAAGCCAATTTTAAACTCAATAAACTTGAAGAAAATAAATACAATGCTATTCAGTATGCATGTGAACAAGTTATTAATTATAAGTATCATGACCAATTTCCAATTGATATGATTCAAGGTGGTGCGGGAACATCCACCAATATGAATATCAATGAAGTACTGGCTAATATTGGATTAGAACATTTAGAGCATTTAAAAGGCGAATATCAATATTTACATCCAAATAATGATATTAATATGTCTCAATCAACCAATGATGTCTATCCAACAGCAATTAAAGTAGGTTTAATTTTTGCAATTGAGCAATTGAACAGCCCGTTTCAAAATTTAATTCAAAGTTTTAAGAACAAGTCAGATGAGTTTTCGCATATCTTAAAAATGGGTCGTACCCAATTGCAAGATGCCGTTCCAATGACCTTGGGTCAAGAATTTGGCGCATTTGCAAATACCTTACAAAATGATTTAAACAAGCTCAATGACATCATGCCGTCTGCTTTAAGTGTTGTAAATTTAGGCGGAACAGCAATTGGAACAGGCATCAATACCGAAGTTAAGTATCGTGAATATGCCATCGCAGCATTGTCTGAAATTACGCAAAAGCAGATCAGCAGTTCACCTGATTTAATCGAAGCAACCTCAGATATGGGCGATTTCGTTTTATTATCGAGCTTCTTAAAACGTACCGCGACTAAACTCTCAAAAATTGCCAATGACCTGCGTTTGCTTTCTAGTGGCCCTCGTACTGGTCTGAATGAAATCCATTTAGAACCGCGTCAACCGGGCAGCTCAATTATGCCAGGCAAAGTGAATCCTGTTATTCCAGAAGCCATGAATTTAGTGTGTTTTCAAGTCATTGCAAATGATTTGGCTATTACTTTGGCGGCCGAAGCAGGTCAACTGCAGCTCAATGCGATGGAGCCGTTAATTGCTTTTAAACTGTTCGAATCGATCGATTTGTTGGGTAAAGCTATGCAAATGTTCCAACATAAATGTATTGAAAACATCCGTGCCAATGCTGAACACTGTCAGGCCAATGTAGATAATTCAATCGGCATTATTACTGCACTCAACCCCTATTTGGGCTATGAAACAACGACTCGTATTGCAAAACAAGCCAATGAAACTGGTCAAAGTGTATTGGCTTTAATTAAAGCTGAAAACCTATTGTCTGATCAAATTTTGGCTGATGTGCTATCGATCAAAAATATGGTTCATCCTCAGCAATCTTTATCATGATTTATTAGCATTTCGTCTTTTTAAAAAGGGATCTCATCAGAGGTCCCTTTTTTTATAGAGGAAAAGTATGCTCTGTCACTCATATGAGCTGAACATTTTGATGCCATAAAGCTCTTTTTTAAATACCAAATTTGCCTACCATAAAAAAAAGAACTTGATATAAATCAAGTTCTTTTTTACTTCATACAATATTTAGATAGGCTCTAGACTAGCAGAATAATTATGTTAGTCTAGAATAATGATATAAAACAGTAAATTAAGTCACTACAAGATTAAAAAAATTATTCAATACTTTTGTGTTGATATTCCTGCTTCCAAAACAGCCTTATTACTCAATTTAAATCGTAATACGATTAATTATTGGTACATGCTTTTTAGAGAAACTATCTATGATCATCAAACAGATTTAAGAGCTAAGTTTGTTGGTTCAATAGAAGTAGATGAAAGCTATTTTGGAGCGAAAAGGCAACGTGGGTTTCATGGAAAGTTAAAGCGTGGTCGTGGGACTCTAAAACAGCCAGTGTTTGGAATATTCGAACGTAATGGGCGCGTCTATACTGAAATCGTACCTGACTGTAAAATGAAGACTTTACAAGAGGTTATCATTGGTAAAGTTTCACTTGAGAGTGTGATTTATAGTGATGGATGGCGTGGCTATAATGGTCTTGTTGATGTGGGTTATTCAAAGCATTTTAGGGTAAATCACGGAGCAAATGAGTTTGCTAGAGGACAATGCCATATAAATGGAATAGAATCATTTTGGAGCTTTTGTAAAAGAAGGCTAGCAAAGTTTAACGGCATATCAAAAGAGTACTTTGATTATCATCTTAAAGAAACTGAATGGCGTTGGATGAGGGAACCTAATGAGTTAGCAACTGAGCTGTGGAACCTCATTAGGTAAAATTAAGTGTAAATCTGCTAGTCTAGAGCCTTTAGATATTATACAAATCAGAACGGAAATCCATATCTGCTGGTGCTGCCGCAGGCGCTGACTGAGGAGCCGCCTTTGGTGCAAAACCGCTTGGGTTATTGTTCGCATAACCACTTTGTTGGTTGTTGCTATTGCCCGCTGCAGGATTGCCGCCATAACCGCCTTGGTTGTTGTTATTGTTATAACCACCACCTTGGTTATTGTTGAAACGTGGTTGTGCATAACCATCATTTCCGCCTTGCATTTGCTCGCTTTGCTGACGGTTGTTGTCGAGCATCTGCATTTGCTCACCACGAATTTCTGTGGTGTAGCGTTCTTGACCATTTTGATCTGTCCACTGACGAGTACGCAGTGAACCTTCAATATAAACTTTCGAACCTTTACGTAGGTATTGTTGCGCAATTTCACCTAGACGGTTGTGTAACACAATACGGTGCCATTCGGTTTGCTCTTTACGCTCACCTGTGCTTTTGTCTGTCCAAGAGTCGCTCGTTGCAATTGAAAACTGGGTCAACGAACCACCGTTTGGAAAAGTTTTCGTCTCTGGATCTCGGCCTAATGTGCCCACTAATATGACTTTGCTCATATTAGTTTTACTATAAGTTGCAGTATCCATATGTTTTTTTAAAAAAATTGAATATTTTACAAAAGACTTCCTTCATAAATCATTTTTCAATCAATTTAATTGTTTATCTTTCACCCAATCTAAATTGTATATGCCAGCAAGTAAATTAAACCGCAGGTTTAATCTTTTACGACGATTTCTATATACACAAGATAAAATCTTAAAACATTTCATCCTTCCAAATACATGCTCTACTTGAATTCGTCTACGACCAATCTCTCTATTTAACTTTTTTAATTCAGAATCTAATTTTTCAGTTTTCTTTGCTTTAGATGGCATGAGGCATCCAAAACCCAATTTTTTTATCCCTAAATACCCCTTATCAACGATAAAAAAGGGCTTAAATTTTAATTTCCTCATACTTTTTTTAAATATTTTAAAATCATGCATGCTTCCATGACTTCCACATACACTCAGTATTTCACCTGTTGTATAGTGCATAGATAGCTGAAATTTAAAGGTATGTCGCTTTTTTTTACCGCTATACCATTTCTTCTGTTTTTTTTGGACGTTGAACTAATATTTCAGTTGCATCAATCACAACAACTTCCCAATCCACTTCATCTCGATTAGGAAGTTGTTTTGACAAGTTAAATTTTCCAGAACGGATTAAGGTATCTTCAATAACACGTGTGATACGAATTGCACTCGTTTCAGATACACCGTAACTCATACCAAGATGGAAAAATGTTCGATATTCTCTCCAATATTCTATACATAAGAGCAAACGATCTTCCAACGGTAATTTATGCGGTCGTCCTTTACCAATATGACGAGGTAAATGCTTATTTAGCTCGGCCAACATGAGGTTAAATGTAGCCCAACTAACACCGGTAAGCCTACGAAACTTAACGTCTGATAATTGTTGAATATCTTTGAATTTCATCCAAGGATTATCTCTTGAATTAAATAATTTTGCTGATTAATTTAAGATCAAATAAATTGTACGTTTTTTGATTTATGACGGAAGTCTAAATAATACTATAACAAAAAAAAATTGCTTCTATCTATACTAAATTCAACCTATCTTTTTTATAAATTATGGTGTTAATCATCTGTATAAGTTCATTCGAATTACTATTCTGCAATACTTATTTTATATACAGTTGAATTAGGATCAGATGTAAAGATATTATTGTTCTTGATTATTCAGACGCAGCTCTATTGAAATTTATAAGACTAGCCTGCTCCTATTCAGCTTCTAATAAATTCCTCAAAGCTTTTAGCTCATAGCTTAAAAGGTGAATTTCTGATTCTTTTTGATCTATAAATCGATTAATCAGTTCAGAGCACTTAGGAAATTTTATAAGATACTTTTTATATATGCTTAACTCCTGAAATAAATCTGATATATTCTCATTTACACGTGTATATTCCATCGAAAGACAATTCTCAACCTCTAAAAATTTCAATTAGCTAATTAAATCGCAAATATCTTTTTTTGAATAATTAGATGAATATTTGTACGTACAATTACTAGTATCCATAAATATCAAGTTTTGACTTACTAACTCCCTAAAAATAATATAGATTTTTGAATAAAATCTTTTAGGCTCATATTCAGGAGAATATTTTATAAATTCTGCTCGAATGTTTTTAAACTCAGAGTTAAAGAATGTTTGATTTGATAAAAAGTCTAGGGTCTGTTGAGAATTACCGAGAGTTAATTAAACTCGCGCACAATTGAATCATGGCTTCAAAACTCGTATCTGTTTTACAACTACGCATCGCTATACGTTTAAATTCTTTTAACTTACAGAAATAGTTTTCAATGAGATGACGCCATTTATACATAATCGTATCAAATGCTCTCATTACTTTTCGATTAGATTTAGGTGGGATCACCACTTTCACTTTACGTTCATTGAGTTCTTGGATGAGCCAATCTGCATCAAATGCTTTATCAGCCAGTAATGCTTGAAAATCAACATCTTCAATTAAAGGTTTGGTTTCTACTAAATCGTGATATTGACCAGGCATTAATCGAAATTTAATAAGGTTGCCTAGACTATCCACTAAGGCAAGAATTTTACAGGTCATTCCACCTCGAGATTTACCTATAGACTGTTTGAAAGTCCCCCTTTTGCACCTTGCCCATGTCGATGAACTTTAACAATCGTTCCATCAATCATGGCGTATTCCAAATCAACATCTTCATTTACAGATGCAAAAATAGTTTCAAATACACCAGCTTTCACCCAATCACGGTATCTTTTAAAGACGGTATTCCATTTACCAAAATGAGGAGGTAGATCACGCCATGGACTGCCTGTACGGGCAATCCATAGGACTGCTTCTAAAAATAATCGATTATCTTTTCCACTACGACCTCGATCGGTCACTTTACCTAGGCAAAAAGGTTCCATTTTTGCCCATTGGGCATCAGTAAGTATGTATCTATCCATAGTACTATTGTAAATTAATCAGTAGCATTTGTTAATTCTCAACAAGCCCTAGAAAACTAAACTTAAGTTGATGATTTATATTCATATCTAAACACCATCTCCAAAACCCCAAATATCCCATTTTGGGATATTTAAAAGAATAGTACAACATGTCGAGCTATGAGCTAAATACATGATCCTCGCTATAAACAGCTAATTGATAAACTTATTCGAATACGTGAGTTAAAAGAAGTTACTCAGGTAGAGCTTGCCTCACGCTTAAAAAAGCCACAGTCATATGTAGCAAAAATAGAGAATTTGGATCGAAGAATCGATATTCTTGAATTAATGGATTGGCTAGAGTGCTTAAATTCTAATATTTATGAGTTCCTTAAATAAATTAGAGAACCTTTCTTAACTCTTGTCGAAAAACAAAAATCTTAATCAATTTATTAACTTATTCGCCATCATATCTAATTGATTTTTTATTTTCGACCAATCAGGCATAACTTGATTCAATAGTTGGTAGAAACGCTCACTATGATTATGTTCAACCAAATGACAAAGTTCATGCAGAATCACATAATGGCGAATTCAAACATGAGGTGCGACAGTTTCAAAAGCCTTATAATAATCAACAAGCTGAGCAAACTTCTCTAATGGTGTAAGCCAATCTAACGCTTTTCTAGGACGAGTATTCAGTGACATGGCAACTTGATTTAAATAATGCTGATCTGCCTAGGTCTGAAAAAAATTTCAAATTTGGAGTTAGAAAAGTTCCGAATCCTGATCGGGATTTTTTTAGAAAATTTTTGGCAGTTTCTAAGAATATTGGATCATTTTTTGGTTTTTTTCTTATGGAAAAACCAAGCATGCAGATTTTTTGATTAAAGAAAGAGTGCAGTATTTCTATTTGAAGCTGCAATCTTTGACGCAATTTTGAGTTTAGTGAAGTTTGAATCAGACATTTTTTCTCAATACATGACGATCTCTAATCTTAACTTCAATTAAATGCTCAAATAAAAGAGTAATTATAAATGAGTCCTTGCGATTTAAGTTATTCATCGTCTTTGTGATGATCATTATCTAATAGCTTACAAGTAAAAATTATTGCTAATATGACTAGGCTAGAAGAAATACCAGCATATAAGTTGGCTAAAGTTCCACCAAAAACAACAATATCTTCTAAAAACAAGATGACTATAACTATAATAGATACATGTAATATAATAACTTTTAGATCATGAAACTTATTAATTGATAGTGTCTTAAGAAAAGAACTATTGTCAAAAATAGCTTGTTGAATAAATAATTTATAAAAACCTGCTGAAATTAAATGAAATGTAATAGCAATTAACGAGACATCGAGGATTTTTAAAAATTTAACAACAACTATTTTTACTTCAAAATTAGTTGCATATATATTTTTTATAATAAAAATTATTGCATCAATTAGAAGATATATAGTTGATAAATATAAAAAAATAGAAGATATTATGCAATTTATAATAACTATAATAACTAAAAATCTACTCTTTTCAAAAAAATTTTGTAGCACTTGATAACATCCCTTAAAATGAGGCTTTGTTGCATAAATATGTAAGCATCTGATTTAAATAAATTTAATTTTGGATCAAAAAATAATCAAAACTTTTAAAATCATATAGTTATGAAATCTTTGTGCAACAAAGCCACTTAACATTAGACCTATTGCGTTAGTCAAAATTTAAACAGCCTAAAGCTACATTTAATAAGGTTTTAGCCAATTCAAAAATTAGGCAAAACGATACTTTCGCAAGAGGTCTATTTTCTATAGTTTAAAAAATAGCCTCCCTTATTTACAACATAAAAGAAGCTATTTTTCTGTTTAAGTAGGGTCTGTTGACATTTCAAGTATAGAATTTACCCGATAAAGGTAGCCAAATAAATATACAAGCTAATGCAACTGCCCCCTCATAGCTACACTTTAGCTTATCATATCGTGTTGCTATTCCTCTGAACTGCTTTAACCTACAAAATGCATTCTCAACTAAGTGTCTGATTTTATATAAATACCAATCCATATGATTATTATTTGACTGAGTATTTGATTTTCTTGGAATATTCGCTTTAGTTTTTTTCGCAGATATTTGTTCTCTTAATGATTCAGAGTCATATCCTTTGTCTGCACAACATACTTCCGTTTCACTCAAATCAAGTTTTTCAATCATTTTAGGAGCAATCTTGACATCATGAATCGTTCCATCGGAGATAATTATTTCGATTGGATTACCATCCGCATCAACAGCTAAGTGTATTTTAGAACTATTTCCACCAATGCTTTTAGAGATATCCTGATCTTTTATTCCAGCAGAATGTTGGTGTGCCCGAACATGACTACCATCAATAAAAACCCATTCCATATCAGCATTTGAAGAAATTAATTTAAATATTTTCATTAACTTATCATTTTTACACCAACGACTATATTTTTTAAAGATTGAATTGTACGAACCAAATTCTTTAGGCAAATCACGCCATGGGCAGCCTGTTCTTATTCTATAAAGTATTGCTTCGACAAAATTTCTCAAATTAGATTTGAAATAGATATCAAAATTTCGGAAAATAGAAAGTAACTTAGACCAGTGTTGATCATTCAGCATTGTACGGGGCATAGCGAGAAGTAAATTTGGTTTGGCGATTAAATTTTACTTTCTCGCTATTTTTTTGAACAGAAAATGTCAACAGACCCTAATTAATTTAAAATAAATTTAAAACAAAATTATCTTAAATAACTTAACAAGTTATATCTATATATGATCTAGAACGGAAGATCATCATCCATATCTGCTGGTGCTGCCGCAGGCGCTGACTGAGGTGCCGCCTTTGGTGCAAAACCGCTTGGGTTATTGTTCGCATAACCACTTTGTTGGTTGTTGCTATTGCCCGCTGCAGGGTTGCCGCCGTAACCGCCTTGGTTGTTGTTATTGTTATAACCACCACCTTGGTTATTATTGAAACGTGGTTGTGCATAACCATCATTTCCGCCTTGCATTTGCTCACCTTGCTGACGGTTGTTGTCGAGCATCTGCATTTGCTCACCACGAATTTCTGTGGTGTAGCGTTCTTGACCATTTTGATCTGTCCACTGACGAGTACGCAGTGAACCTTCAATATAAACTTTCGAACCTTTACGTAGGTACTGTTGCGCAATTTCACCTAGACGGTTGTGTAACACAATACGGTGCCATTCGGTTTGCTCTTTACGCTCACCTGTGCTTTTGTCTGTCCAAGAGTCGCTCGTGGCAATTGAAAACTGGGTCAACGAACCACCGTTTGGAAAAGTTTTCGTCTCTGGATCTCGGCCTAATGTGCCCACTAAAATAACTTTATTTACACCGCGCATCTGATGTTTACTTCCTATCTATTTCTATTATTTACTTTATAAGAGTTATGCTTAAATGGCTACCTCTTTCCCCAACAACTGCGTTAAATCTTGTCGCGTAGCATCATCTATTTGCTGCTTATCGACTTTTACATACGCTACTTGCTGATCAGACATCACCACGACCTCTTCAATACCACGAATCGCTAAAAGCTGTGAAGTCCATTCGTCCGTTTGTTTATGTTCTGGTAAACGCAACACCATCGAAGACAAATAACGCGGTTGCGCCAAGCCAAAACTAATCAATAACCAAACAATCGCCAGTCCAGTCAGGATGCTCCAGCCCAAGGCTGTATTGTTTAACAGCAGCAACTGACCGCCTGTGACACCACCAAAGAATGCGCCTAAAAACTGGCTGCTGGCATTTACGCCCATCGCGGTGGCTTTAGACTGAATTGGCGCAGCTTTCGATAACCATGACGGCAGCAACGCTTCCATGACGTTAAAAGCAATAAAGAATAAGCCCAAACCTGTCAGCAAAATATACTTCGACTCAAAGCCAAAAATTAGGATGCCCAAGCCTAAAATAATGCCGCCAATGGCCGTTAAAAAGATGCCTCGCATCTTGCGATATTTTTCAGCCAACACAATACTTGGAAAGGCAAAAAATAGGCTAATCACCAACAACGGTAAATACACCCAGCCATGCGAATTGAGTGGAATTTTTGCAAAATCGATAAGCTGTGATGGAACATAAATAAACATTGCTGTCAGCAATAAATGTAAGCTAAACACCGACACATGCAGACGGTTCAGATCGCCCATTTTTAAGACTTGTTTGAGCTGGGCCAAATAACCTTGCTGATAATTACGATGATGGCGGGTGACTTTTGGCACCAAAAACAGCATCGAAATGGCCGCCAAGCCCATGATGGTCGTTACCCAAAATAATCCTGAAATACCCACTAAACCGGTAAGCCACGGCCCCAAACTAAAAGCCACAGCAAAAGAAACCCCGATACTCATGCCCATGGTTGCCATGGCTTTCATACGGTTTTCTTCACGGGTCACATCCGCCAGTAGTGCCATCACCACCGCAGACACTGCACCCCCACCCGCAATGGCACGGCCAATAATCACCCCATAAATGGTGTCTGACATCGCTGCAATTGCACCACCTAAAGCAAACAGAAGCAGCCCAAAAACCACCAAAGGCTTACGGCTATAACGGTCGGCAATCAAGCTAAAAGGAATCTGTAAAATGGCCTGTGTTAAGCCATAAATCCCCACAGCCAAACCGAGCAACGCAGGCGTTGCATATTCATAGGTCTGCCCTGCCACAGAAAATACAGGGATGATCATGAACAAACCCAACATGCGTAAGGCAAAAATACTGCTTAAGGCAAAAGTTGAACGACGTTCTAAAACATTCATCATAAACGAGGACAGACTGTATTGAATTAATCTTGGATCAAGATTATAGGCTATTCAATCCGACTAGCGGCATGAATTTTATGTTTAATAAAAGCCTTCCTGATCTGAAAAACAAAAAGCGCAGCCTGAGCTGCGCTTTTCTGCAGTTTAAAGCAATCTGCTTTAAGCGGCTTGATGTTTTTTGTATTGAATAGAAGCAATAACAGCCCAAACAATAAAGGCTACACCAATTAAACCCGTGACGACTTCTGGTACATGTAGACCTGTACCACTTGCCAGCATAATGAATGCTAAAGCACCAATGGCGTAGTGTGCACCATGTTCAAGAAAAACATAGGCATCCAAAGTCCCTTTTTCGACCAAGTAAATGGTCATTGAACGCACGAAAATCGCACCAATCGCGAGACCCAGCATAATAATCACAACATCGGAAGTAATCGCAAATGCACCAATTACGCCATCAAAACTGAACGATGCATCAAGTACTTCTAGGTATAAGAAACCACCAATACCTGCTTTGACCACACCTGTAGTTGCGCCATTGGCATCATGTGTAACTGCATTGCCGTCTTCATCAACTTCAGGTTCACCGCCCAACAAATGACTTAAGACTTGTACACCAATATAAACCACGATGCCCCAGATTCCCGCCATGGTCACCACCAGACGTTTAGCTTCGTCGACATTGGCCGCCATCACCAAAAGTGCAATCAGTGCAAGGAAGACTGACATTGCAGGAACATTGGCTAAGTTGGTCAAACGGCGTTCTAACCAGCGGAACCAGTGCGTGTCTTTCTCTTCATCTAAGAAGAAGTTTAAGAACACAAGTAACAAGAATGCTCCACCAAACGCAGCAATTTCAGGGTGGTGATCCATCAGACGTTGTGAGTAGGTTTTTGGATCATTCAAAGCCAGTTGTACGACTTCAACAAAGCCCATATCTGCAGTTACAGCCACAATTGCGACAGGGAAGATTAAACGCATACCAAATACAGCGACCAAAATACCCACAGTCAGGAACAACGTTTTCCAGAAATGATCCCAACCACGTAACACAGATGCATTGACCACGGCATTATCAAAAGATAACGAGACCTCCATCACCGCTAAAATTGCAGTGATGGTCAAAGCAGTAAACATGGTCTTTAAGCCAGCTTCTGGTCCATGGGTAAAACCCCAGTACGCAGACAACGCAAGACACACGATCGTAAAAATGATAGAGAAACCAAAATGTTTCATCATGACAGATCGACCTATAAAAAATTTGGAGATGAACGAAAACTTAAAAAACAGGTTGAGTTTTATGGCCGCAATTATGACGCTTTTTGCGCCTGAAACCAAAACATCTTCGTTAATTTTTACTTATCTCACCGATGTACGGAGATGGATTGTTGTTCCGCGCAAACTGTTGTTATAGTCTTGCCCATATTTTGGCTTCCCTCAGGATCTAATCATGGCTTTTTCTCAAGACGTTTGGCAACGTAATGTCGACTTATATCAAAAAACACTGGCTTTACCTTTTAACCAAGAATTGGCTTCAGGCACACTTAATAAAGAAGCATTTTGTCATTATGTGATTCAAGATGCGCACTACTTGGTGGCTTATGGTCGTGCTTTAGCGGTGTGTGGTGCCAAAGCGTATGAGGCTGACGACATTATTCAGTTTAGCCAAGGGGCCAAAGAAGCGATTGTGGTGGAACGCAGTTTACATGATGGCTTTATGAAAAATTTTGATATTTCAAAACAGCAGTTTGAAGAAACCCCGCTGACTTTGGCATGTCACCATTACACTTCATTTCTAACGGCAACCGCTTGGTCTGAAAGCTACCCTGTGGTGTTAGCAGCGCTCTTACCTTGTTTTTGGATTTATGCTGAAGTCGGTAAAGACATTGTGGGTAACTCTATCGCCAACAACCCGTACCAAGCGTGGATTGATACTTACGCAGGTGAGGAATTCAACCAAGCGGTACGTAATGTAATTGCAACCATCGATAAAGTGGCTGCACGTTGCGATGCGGATACTATTGAGAAAATGCATAAAGCCTACCGTAAAGGGGCTGAACTGGAATGGTTGTTCTGGGACAGCGCTTATAAACAGCAGCAATGGCTCGGTTTAGACCACGCTTAAAAGCGAAAATGATCCAAAAAGCCCTGAACCCTTCAGGGCTTTTTATTGACCTAACATCATATTTTTTAGATGGCGCGATTGCTATTTTAGGCATTTGAAACTAAACTTTAATAATGACAATAATTATCATTTACATAATTAACTTTCGAGGGTCATTCTCATGCATCCTGATCCTCTAGGTACTGAAGCCATTCGTGCATTTTTTACCGTACAATGCTGCTGGCTAAATAACGAAGAAATATACCTTGAAAAAGGCTGTTTACACTGTGGTTCTGCCGCGACCTATCTCATTTATTATACCAATCCACATATTCAAAAATTGATGTTGGCTTTTATTAAAAAATATCATTGCGTTTTAAGTCGAGAACAAGACTTACTCGACCTACCAGACTTTGAAGATGACTACGACGCCTTCTTACAAACTCTTGAGCACGAAGTCAATTTCTATGCCCGTCTCCATCATGACATTATCCGTCCCTTTGCTTTTGAGATGGTCGATTCAATCTTTGAACGTCCTTATGCACTAGCATGCTAAATGCTGCAACCACAACAATACTCTATCCCTGAACGCGTACGGCAAACCAAAAATAGCACAGTCATGATGCAACTTTTGCTCTACGCCAAATGGGTGATCCACTCTTTTTTACGCAATACGTAAACATCTTTCTATCTTCAGTCGCAACCAATATCGATAGCTTGAGACTTGTTTCAACACTGAAATCTAGCTACAGTCTAGCAGCATCACTTTTCTTTTGGCCGACATGATTTGTCGCTATAAAATCATGTTTAACACTTGAATAAAGCATAAGTCGTTATCATATACCTCCTTCATCTGCACAATTTCGAGATAGTTTTATGAGCCAAAGTCATATCCGTATTCGAGGCGCACGTACCCATAACTTAAAAAATGTGAACCTTGATATTCCCCGCGATAAGTTCGTGGTGATCACGGGACTTTCTGGTTCAGGTAAGTCATCGCTTGCATTTGATACACTCTATGCCGAAGGTCAGCGTCGTTATGTCGAATCGCTTTCGGCCTATGCGCGCCAGTTCTTGTCACAAATGGAAAAACCTGAAGTTGACTCAATTGAAGGTTTAAGCCCTGCCATTGCGATTGAACAGAAGTCAACCAGCCATAACCCACGTTCTACGGTAGGTACCATTACCGAAATTTATGACTATTTACGTCTACTCTACGCACGTGTCGGCACGCCTTTTTGCCCAGAGCATGATTTGCCGATGGTGGCACAGACCGTATCGGAAATGGTCGATGCAGTAAAAGGATTGGATGAAGGAACAGCGTTGATGCTGCTTGCACCTGTGGTGCGTGAGCGTAAAGGCGAATATTCCAACCTGTTTGAACAGCTACAAAGTCAAGGTTTTGTCCGAGCGCGCGTCGATGGTGAGATTGTTGATCTCGACCCAATTCCAGAACTCGATAAAAAGAAAAAGCACACCATTGAAGTGGTGGTGGATCGTTTTAAAGTCCGTGATGACCTCGGCAACCGTATTGCAGAATCTTTTGAAACGGCACTGCGCTTAGGTGGTGATATTGCTGTTTTGTCTTGGATGAACGGTGAACACCCAGATCGGGTTTTTTCGGCTAAACACTCATGTCCTGAATGTGACCGTGCCGTTGCAGAACTTGAGCCGCGTTTGTTTTCATTTAACAATCCCTTTGGTGCCTGCCCAACCTGTGATGGTTTAGGGACCCGTAGCCATTTTAGTGCTGAAAAACTCATTCCAAGTCCTGATGTGTCGATTAGCCAAGGCGCAATTCGCGGTTGGGACAGACAACGTCCGTACTACTACAGCATGATTGAAAAAGTCGCAGCGCATTTTGGCTTTTCTTTGGATACACCTTGGAATGAATTGGATGCGGATACCAAAAAGAAATTTTTATACGGTACAGGCAAAGAAAAAGTTGATTTAAGTTATATCGATGAACGTGGTCGCAAACATAATCGTGTACAACCTTTTGAAGGAATTTTGCCACATTTAGAACGTCGCTATCGTGAAACAGAGTCAAACTATGTTCGTGATGATTTGGCACAATATCTGTCTAATGCAGCATGTGATGCCTGCGGTGGATCACGTCTGAATGAAATTTCACGCCATGTTCGAGTTAAAGACAAAACCATTGCCCAAATTACAAAAATGTCGATTGGTGATGCGGAAAGTTATTATCAAGATTTAAATCTTGATGGCGCAAAAGGCGAAATTGCCGATAAGATTTTTAAAGAAATTCGTGAGCGTTTACATTTCTTAGTATCAGTAGGTCTGAATTATTTAAGTCTTTCTCGTTCAGCAGAAACATTGTCTGGTGGTGAAGCGCAACGTATTCGTTTGGCTTCGCAAATCGGCGCAGGTTTGATGGGTGTGATGTATGTCCTCGATGAACCGTCGATTGGTCTACATCAACGTGATAATGATCGCCTATTGGAAACCTTAGTCCGCTTACGTGATTTGGGGAATACCGTTTTAGTCGTTGAGCATGATGAAGATGCGATTCGTGCAGCAGATCATATTATCGATATTGGCCCTGGTGCTGGTATTCATGGCGGTCATGTGATTGCTGAAGGGACTTATGATGAAATCCTTGCGAATAGTGAATCTCTCACGGGTCAATATTTATCAGGCAAACTGAAAATTGAAGTACCGAAAAAACGTACTGCACCACCAAAGCCTGAAGAACAAATTAAATTGATGGGTGCTGCGGGTCATAACCTACAGAATGTGGATTTAACCATTCCTTTGGGTGTAATGACCTGTGTGACTGGTGTGTCTGGTTCAGGTAAATCTACGCTGATTAACCGTACTTTATTGCCTTTAGCAGCGACACAGCTTAATGGTGCAACGACATTAACGGCTGAGAAATTTGACTCGATTGATGGTCTGCAATTCCTTGATAAAGTTGTTGATATTGATCAAAGCCCAATTGGTCGTACACCTCGTTCTAACCCTGCGACGTATACGGGTTTGTTTACTCCGATTCGTGAATTGTTTGCACAAACGCCTGAAGCCAAAGCACGTGGTTATGCTGCGGGACGTTTCTCGTTTAACGTGAAAGGTGGTCGCTGTGAAGCCTGTGAAGGTGACGGCATGATCAAAGTGGCTATGCACTTTTTACCCGATATGTATGTGCCTTGTGATAACTGTCATGGTGAACGCTATAACCGTGAAACGTTAGAAGTTGGGTATAAAGGGAAGAATATTTCCGATGTACTAAATATGACCGTTGAAGATGCTATGCATTTCTTTGATGCTATTCCTGTCATTCATCGTCGTTTGGAAACGTTGAATCAAGTGGGTTTGGGCTATATTCGCTTAGGTCAGTCTGCAACAACACTATCAGGTGGTGAAGCGCAACGTGTGAAATTGGCACGTGAATTAGCAAAACGTGATACGGGTAAAACGTTGTATATCTTGGATGAACCCACTACAGGCCTACATTTCCATGACATTGCTAAACTGTTAGATATCCTTCATGAGCTTCGCAATAAGGGTAATACCATTGTGGTGATTGAGCATAATTTGGATGTGATCAAAACTGCTGACTGGGTGATTGATTTAGGCCCTGAAGGTGGTGCAGGTGGCGGGATGATTATTGCAGAAGGTACACCTGAACATGTGGTGAAATCTAAAGTTTCGCATACTGCGAAATTTTTGAAACCGTTGTTGAAGTAATATAAAAGGGCTCGTAAGGGCCCTTTTTTTAATTATCTAGTCTAGAAATAAGGAAACTCATATAGTTCTTATAGAACTTATCTTCTTTTGCTTTTTCGTTATAAATTTCAGTAATCCAATTACTAATCTGTTTGCCCAAATCAGACCCTTTTTCTCGTTCCAATATTTTCTTAACAATGTAACTACTATTTATTGAGTCAAATCTTGAATCCCTAGATACTTCATCAAATAGTATTTTTTCCCAGTCTTCTTTATTTGCCTTCTGGACAGACAATTCATCTTTATTATTCCATGCTTGTTTAATATAAATTTTAAAAATTGCATCTTTTAGTTGTGGAAGCTTTTCTTTATTAAATTCGAAATTCTTTATGAAATCTTTAAAAACCACCCTTATTTCACCAGAACCTTCATTTATTCGAAATTGAGATGTATCTTTTTCCATTTCTTCGTTGATCCAATCAATAATTTCTTGCTCCAAAGCTGTTACATCTTTGTTGAAAATTTCTAAAACTTTTAAAGCAAAACTTAAATTGCTTAAATTCTCTAGTCCTATAACAAGCCTTGTTTTTTCATAAAAATTATCTGGAAATTTTTTATCGACCTTTAATCCCCAAAAGTCTTCACAACACTTATGAAAATCGTCTTTACATTTATTATTCTTTTCTGATATCAAGTCAGAATTGGCTAGCTCTTTCAATAAACTGAAATCTAGTTCACCTGCTTGATCAAACCGTTTCTTAAACTCAGTAAGCCATGCGTCAGAGTGAATAAAGTTGTAAGAAATCGCCCGTAGAGCTTCATAAGTTTTAGTTTTTCGCTCAGACCAATTTATTTGCTTATCTTCGAGAACCAATTTAATATTTTCCCATTGAAACTCATATTTCTCACCAAAATCAGAAATAAAATAACATTGTAGAACTCTGATTAAAATTATCTCTTTGGTTGAATCAGCAACTTCTTCAGACAACTGCTTTCTAAATGCCTTATAAAGCTTGATCACTTTCTGGAAGAACCGAAAATTATGGATCTCTAATTCATCTGCAAATTTCACCATTAAACCTACTAATGACTCCTCTATATCTTTTGCATTTGCACGAATCAGTGGCTCAACTGAGGTTATCTTTATTTCTTCATCAATCAATTTTTCTTTATATTCAGCGTACTTTTTTTTGTTATCACCTTCAGCCTTGTCTTCATCTAAGATCAAAATGACCTGACAATTCTTTTCTAATTTAAGTTGGTTCGCTAAACCCATAACATCTTTGATATCAAGCTTATTAGACATTCGCTCAAAATCATCAAAACAAATGATTGCATCTTGAACTTGAAGAAATAGCAGTGCATCCAATAATCTTACTGATCCGCTAAACCCATTTTTTGAAAAGTTTACTGTACTTATTTTTGCTAAACCTTTTTTGACAAATAATGGTATTTCAATATCAGGAGTTACTTCTTCTTTAAAATGATTAGAACTTAAATTCGAACAAATAGCTGTTTTAAGGTCAGCCAAATTCTCTATCCCAAACAACGAAATATAAGCATATTTTTTGTCAAAAAAATTAGGGAATTTACGTTTAATCGAATAAGGCAAAAAATTTCTTTCTTGCTCACTTCTCGCATTTTTTTCAAGAAATTTTTTCCAAAAGAAGGTTTTCCCTACACCCCATGATCCCGTAATTGCAATTGCAATACCATTATTATCATTTTCTCTTAAAATATTTTCTAAATGTCGTGCTTTATCTAGGTTCATTTTCACAATTTTTATAACAACGTCAGTTCTTTATAGCGGAAAAATCTTACAAAAACTAATCAACTCGCCACCTTATTTTTCCCCTGCTCTTTGGCTTGAAACAACGCACGATCGGCTTTTTCTAACAGTGCCATCCAACTGGTCGCACCAATTGCAACCCCAATACTAATACTAACTTTCAAATCAGGGCAGCGTACATTATCAACTGACTTCGCTTCATAAATCTCAGAACGAATCTTTTCCGCAATTTTTAAAGCGCGCTCCATTCCAACATTTTCAATCAGTACGATAAATTCATCGCCACCGTAACGTACCAGCAAGTCAGATGTTCGAATATTTTCTTTTAATTTTTCAGCCACAAACTGAATCACCTGATCCCCCATCAGATGCCCATACACATCGTTGACCTGCTTAAAGTGATCGATGTCGATCACCATTAAACAAGTCTCAGAGAATTGAGTGGGCTGATTTTCCAAAAGCTTAATGTATTCATTCAAAGCATAACAGTTTGCAACCCCGGTTAATGAATCCAAATGCGCAATATTCTTGAGTCGAAACTCCAACGCATCTCGCTGCTGAAGCGTCTGTTTTAACTGCTGAATCGCTGTAAATAAAGAATACACATTAGCGGGTTGATCTTTGGTATCCATCGGGTTGGGGCGAATACTGGAATGGGATAAATCAAACAGAATTTCACGCGCTTGAATGAGTGGACTAAACACTCTCTTACGCGCATAGATCATGGTAAACAGTGCGGCAAAAATTGAAATGAGCGAAATACCCACCGTTGTGAGCAAAATATTTTGTGCTTTATGCTTTTCAATGATGGCTTTTTCAACGCTATATTTGAGTAAATAATTTTGCAATTCCACCACGGTCGAAAATTTATCAACGATTGCTTCAGTTAACTGTGTCCCCGTTAAATAGTACGGTCGATGGTAAATACTTTCATTCATCAAGCGCTCAACAATCAATAGCCCTTTGGCTAAAAACTCATTATAAACCGCTTGATGCAGCACCTTAAATTCTTCGGTTTTATCACGCTCAGGCTGTAAGGTATCAATGAGTTCCCACAAATACATCACTTGCTTCCGAGTCTGTAAAGAACGTGCTAAATTGGTTTCAGGAATCGGTTGTTTAAAAGCTACATGCGCCATCACATTGGATGCAGCACGACCAGCCTGATCGCGTAAGTCCGCTAATAATAAAATTTGGACATAGAAGTTTGAAACAGCGGTGTCTTTGCCTTCAGATACAGCGATCACATCTTTTAGGACATCGTGACTATGCTCCCAAGCATTAAACATTTCTAAAATGGCCTGATCCATTTTTTCTGCATTGCGCTGCTCACGTGGCAGAGCTGCATAAGCATCCACCTGCTGTCTGCCTTGCATTAAAGCTTCATCTAAACGGTCAAATAAACTTAAATCTAAATTTGGGAGGTTCGAATGCTTTAAAACCTCTAAAGTCTTTTTCATCTGCTCATCCACCGTGAGCCGATATAGTTTTAACTCAAGCACGTGTTTGGCAAAGTCTTGTTGATTACTCGACATGAGTTTGTTGGCTGGCGCACGCTCTCGTGAAATCTTATTGGCCAAGTCTGCAACAGCCTGTAAGGCTTGTATTTCAGTTAAAGCTTGGTTAGTTTTGATGTAATCACGATAACTTTTAACCATCAACGGAATGGATAAGCTGCACAATGACAAAATAATAATGCTCATTGCAATATACAGCTTTTGACTCAAATACTCAGAGCGTATTTCTCGCATACTTCAACCACGCCCCCATTCCAAAATAAAAGAAAACCAAATTAACTGTTTATTATACGAACAGTATATCGTGTATTTAAGTGATTAATTCTTTGTTTTGCATCGTTTTAAGATTTCATCAGCCCCAAATGATCACGGCTAAACTTTCACTCACCTATGAAAGCTGAGTCAATCCATCCTTAATAATATTCATGTTTAGGGTGAATTTCATTCAATATTTTTAATTCCCATTTTTTAAAGTGCTTATATTTACACATGCAACATTTAAGTGCATAATGCGCAATATTGGGGCGCATTAGAGTATATCCTCAGCAAATATTCTAATTTTCCCACAAATTTTGGCGGAAAAAACCAACTTCTTTTAGAAGTTGGTTTTTTTTGACCAAATAAAAGTTTTTAATGAAAATGCATATTTATAATTGCACCATTATGATGCATTAAATTGCAATATATTTTTATTCAGAAAGAAAATAAAATCTTGAAAATTTAAATAAAAAAAAGCCCAACCTTGGGGAAAGTTGGGCAGATAAACAAAAACTGTTTGAGGAGAATTAGCTTCTCAGAAAACAACAATATTGTTAAATGATTCGCTAAAATTATTATGAAATAAATCTGTTCACTTGTAAAGCCAACTAAAGTGCTATGGATTAACACAACGCTATAATTAGCGTGAAAATTATCACAAATACTCAGAGGATATGTACATTATGCAAGCAAAAAACGAGCTTTTTGCGCTAATTTTAGGCGTTTTTTAGATTTAGGACACAAAAACGCCTATATTTGAGGTGCCTTATTTAACTTTTTTTACCGTTTATATCCATACATTCAATCTAATTTACCAATTAAAAACCAAGTTCAGTACAATTCATTTTCCTGCATTCTCTGTTTTCTAAATAGGTATACCCTATTGTTCTGCTTTAAGTTTTTTTTGGTTGACATGGATACACTCAATTGAGCAATTTTTAACCTCTAACATAGCTAGAGTAATTACTGAATAATATAATACCATTAGAGCTCATTGACTTAATAAATTGTTACAATAGAATAGCATTAGTTTAATCCAATGTTAACAATCTGGTAAATATCATGAAAAAACTCGGTTTAGCCACTGCTTTATTATTAGCCATGACCGCTGCTCAAGCATACCAATTCGAAGTACAAGGTCAATCTGAATACATCGATGCATCTGATGCAAATGACAAAGATTTTACTGGCGGTTTACAAGGTACTTTCTACTTTAAAGATGTTGATTCATCTAAAGGTCCTTTAGCTGAAGCTGCTTTTTTAAACCAAGCTTCAAATGTTTCTTTGGCATATAACTATGCTGAATTAGGCACTGACGGTACTGATTTCATCGCACACAACTACGGCGCTAAAGCTGAAGCGTATATTCCTACTAAATTCGTTCCAGCATATGCAAGTGCGTCTTATAGCCACACGCATTTCGATGGTAAAAACAGCGAAACTCCTGATGACAATGGCGACCGTTATGCACTTGAAGTGGGTGCTTTAGCTGCGCCAAACTTCTTGGTTGCTGTCGGTTATACTAGCGTTGCTGACACAACTGCGCTTGATGCATTCAACGTAATGGGCAATGGTGTTGTTAAAGCTGTTGGTGAAGCAGCGACTATTGCTGACGATCAAGACGCGGTTACTGCACGTACTAAATACGTAGGTAACATCGACGGTACAAACATGGCGCTCGGCTTAGAAGCTGGTCTTGTTTACGGTGAAGACACCGCTTACCAACTTAAAACTGACCTTTACTTAACTCCTGCGTTAAGTGTTGGTGCTTCTTATGTTGAATCAAGCTTTGCTGGTACTCCTGACTCAGCTTGGGGTGCAAACGTTAACTACTTCATCACTCCAGCTGTTGCTGTAGGTGCGAGCTATGTAAACGCTAACGCTAAAGAAGTTGTAAATCTTGATACTCAAACTGTTGGCGTAAATGCCAAATTCCGTTTCTAATTCAATTTAGAAATTGAGTACTAAAAAAGGACGCTTAAAGCGTCCTTTTTTTAGTTTGTGGCTCTGACTAAATTTAAGAAATGTAAATGACGTTCGTACTGGTCAATAATATCTTGCAATAGATCATCTAAAGTCCAATCCATCACATCATAATTCTGCCCACCTTCTCTTAAGAAAACTTCAGCTTGATAAAACTGCTGTTCCTCCAGTCGATCTGCCATAAAACTGGGTGGCTGGGTTTCACGGGCAACCACCTGATAGATGAAGTTAATTTCATTATGGTGATCTACGCGTAACTGCAAGCCATGCTCAATCGGTTGAATGGTCACATCTAGCTGACGGCGCTGAAATTCCTTTTGCACCGCTGAAAATGCATGTTGTACTTGCTGACCAATGAATTCTTCAACCTCAGACTGGGTATGCGGATAATGCATAATCAGACCTAGACGTTGTTGCCAACTGCGTGGATTTTGAATCGCACGTGGCGTGATTCGCGCATCTTGTAGTGCACGCATTTTGGTGACATCCAAACGCAGTGCTTTCAGTAAACCCCAACAGACCAGTAACATAATCAAAGTAAAGGGTAAGGCACTCATAATTGTGGCCGATTGTAAGGCCGAAAGTCCGCCTGCCATCAGTAAGATAATCGACAGTAACGCAATCAAAATGGTCCAAAACAATCGTTGCCATAAAGGTGAATTTTCTGTTTCTGCGGTTAAGTAATCAATCACCAATGAGCCTGAGTCGGCTGAAGTCACAAAGAATAGCACCACCAGAACAGTCGCAATCAGGCTCGATATTTCAGAGAAAGGTAAATGGGTCAAAAATTCAAACAGTGCGACGGATGAATCTTGTTGTACCGCTGAGATTAACGAAGTGTGCCCATCTTGAATAATACTGAACAGCGCTGCATTCCCCATGAAGCCCATCCAAATTAGGGTAAAGCCTGTAGGAATGAACAACACCCCGACAATGAACTCGCGAATGGTTCGACCTTTAGACACTCGGGCAATGAACATTCCCACAAAAGGCGACCACGAAATCCACCACGCCCAATACATAATGGTCCAACCACCAATCCAACCATTGGGTTGGTAGGCATAGAGGTTGAAGGTCATCGTGAACAGATTAGATACATATTGCCCTGCGTTTTGAATGCTGGTTTGTAAGATATAAATAGAAGAACTGGCAAAAAACACAAATAACAGTAAAACCAGTGCCAGCACCAAGTTCAATTCAGACAGCCGTTTAATGCCTTTGTCCAAACCAAACCCGACTGAGAGCGAAGCTAAAAAAGTGACAAAAATGATTAGCCCGACCTGAATACCAATACTTTGCTGAATGCCAAAAAGATAATTCAGTCCCGAATTAATTTGGGTCACCCCAAAACCAAGTGTGGTCGCAACCCCGAAAATGGTGCCTAAGGTTGCAAAGGTATCAACCGCATCTCCCGTTGCACCATAGATTTTTTTGCCCACCAAAGGATATAAAGCAGAGCGAACTTTTAAAGGCAAATTATGTCGGAAAGAGAAATAGGCCAGTGACAATCCCACAAGCGCATAAATGGCCCATGCATGTAATCCCCAGTGGAAAAAGGTGATTCGCATTGCTTGTTGTGCGGCATCTACGGTTTGCCCGTCTCCCGTGGGCGGGTTGACATAGTGCATCACTGGTTCAGCGACACCGAAGAACATCAAACCAATCCCCATCCCTGCGGTAAACAGCATGGCGAACCAAGAACCACTGCTATATTCAGGCAGACTATGATCAGGGCCGAGTTTGATTTTCCCCATATCGGAGAGTGCAATAAAGATCAGTAAGATCAGAAATAACGCGACAGATAAAACGTAAAACCAGCTAAATGAGTCAATAATCCATTGATTTAAATGTTTGGTTAAAGCCTCAAAACCACTTGGGTCAAAAAGAATCAAGGCCAGAAAAAGCACTAGAATCAGGACAGTGCTGAGAAATACATTCCGTTTGATGTTTGCAAACAGCGATGGCTTTATGGAAGGCATAATTCCCCCAGAAAATTATTTTTAGTACAAAGATATAACCAAAATGGTTAATTAGACGAGTCTAATAAAGAGTGAAGAATGAATAGCTTAAAATTTAACGATTCTGTTCCATCATAATTTATGTTTAAAAATAAGGCAGTGCGAATCCTGTAACAGTTTAATTTTCTTTATGATCATTGGGTCGATGCTGAATATACTGCAAGGCAATCAAGCGTGAGACGACTAAAGCCAAATACATCACCCCACAAAACATCTGTAACATCGCAATCATACGAGCCAGCGGTGTTAGTGGCATTAAATCGGACAAACCTGTCGCCGACTGCAAACTAAAGCTTAAAAAAAGTAAATCGAGCCATGACTGTGCGCCCACCACATTGGGATTTAAAAAGCTATTGGGTTCTAAAATCTGGCAAATGCTATATAAAAAGGCAAAACCCCATGCAATAAGCGTAAACACTGCCCCTGCAGCAAATAGCTCATCTTTGGTCAAATAACGGTCTGCAAACATATAGCGCAGCAAGCCATAGGCCGCAATAAAATAGGCCATCGCCTCAAAGGCATGACTAATCACCAACAGCATTGGATCTCGCGCACCCAGCAAAATCAGCAAGGAAAAGAACAATGCCCCACCGACAAAACTCAAGCCAAGGATGGTAAACACGGGGGTTTGACGAATGACCTTGGCAATGAGTAATAGGACCAAAACACCTAAGCCCCAAACCAATACACGTAAGGACAAGCTATGGCCGCTCAACAGCGCCAAAATCAGCATAATAAATTGCAACAGCAGTAACCATGCTGAAGGCAGTAGACGGAAGCCTTTCCAAAATTCGACAAATACTTGCATATGCAGCCTGTTGTTTTTAAATCCAAGTTTGATTGGTTCTTGTTCTCGCTTTTTAAACTTAGCATGAATGTCCACTGAAACCGATGCTTTTTATTCGTGTCAGTCGATTCATTTTGCCCAATAATTTGAGTACTGCTTGAGTACTGAATATCACAATCTAGGTCTTTCAGCATTCAAAGCCAACACAGTTAAGAGAATCAACACCATAAAAAAAGCCCCGATGAAGGGGCTTTTTTTAGTTCAGGTTCAGATTAGTGATCTGAAGCACCTGAGATACCAATACCTGTTTGTGAACGTACATACTGCGCATCAAATGCTTTACGTTCTGCTTGTGCACGTGCTGAGTTATCAGTCACAGAGAACAACCAGCAGCAGAAGAACGCCAATGGCATTGCAAAGATTGCTGGACCATTGAATGGATTCACTGGCGTTTCAGAAATGCCCAATGTATCGACCCAAACGGCTTTAGATAAGATAATTAGTGTTACTGCAGTCACTAGACCAATCACACCACCAATCACCGCACCACGTGTGGTTAAACCTTTCCAGAACATTGACAGTACAAGCACTGGGAAGTTGGCACATGCTGCTACAGAGAATGCTAAACCGACCATGAAGGCAACGTTTTGTTTCTCGAACAGAATCCCTAAAATCATTGCAAAAATAGCAAGACCTAAAGTCGCGATTTTAGACATACGAAGTTCAGATTCAGGAGTCGTTTGACCTTTCTTGAATACGTTTGCGTACAAGTCATGCGAGATTGCTGAAGCACCTGACAAGGTCAGACCTGCAACAACAGCAAGAATCGTTGCGAACGCCACTGCTGAAATGAAGCCCATGAACAAGTCACCGCCCAATGCATCAGACAAGTGAACCGCTGCCATGTTGTTACCACCAACAAGCTCTAGCTTGCCAGTTACTGCCATTTTCGCGACATCAATGAACTGCGGGTTGTTCGATACATAAAGGATCGCACCAAAACCAATGATGAAAGTTAGAAGGTAGAAGTAACCAATGAAACCTGTTGCAACAACCACTGATTTACGTGCTTCTTTAGCATCTTTAACGGTAAAGAAACGCATTAAGATGTGTGGTAAACCCGCTGTACCGAACATTAAAGCCAAACCTAAAGAAATGGCATCAATTGGGTTCGCTGCAAGTTTACCTGGGCCCATGATATTGCCCGCTTCTGCTAAAGAAATGTCATGTACTTTAGAGAAAACTTGAATTGACTGCGTGAACATTTCAGAGAAGCTGAAGCCTACGCCTTTCATCACCATGAAAGCCATGAATGTCGCGCCAGACAAAAGCATCACAGCTTTAATAATCTGTACCCAAGTTGTTGCCAACATTCCACCGAAGATCACGTAAGCCATCATCAGAAGACCAACAATTACTACAGCAATGTTGTAGTTCAAACCAAATAACAGTTTGATCAGCTGACCTGCACCCACCATCTGAGCGATCAGATAGAATGCAACGACAACCAATGAACTCACTGCTGCAAGCGTACGCACTGGTTTTTCCGCTAAACGGAATGACACTACGTCAGATAAGTTGAACTTACCTAAGTTACGTAGACGTTCAGCCACCAAGAACAATACGATTGGCCAACCAACCATGAAACCCAATGAATACAGCAAGCCGTCGAAGCCTGAACTGAAAACCATTGCGGAAATACCCAAGAATGACGCTGCGGACATATAGTCACCCGCAATCGCTAAACCATTTTGGAAACCTGAGATCCCGCCACCTGCTGTGTAGAAGTCAGCAGTGTTGGTGGTTTGTTTTGCTGCCCATTTGGTGATGAGCAAAGTAAATCCGACAAAGATACCAAACATGATAATGGCATGCCAGTTTGTCGCTTGCTGTTGAGCCTCACCCAAATCTGGGCCTGCAAGTGCTAGGCTCGAAGCCAACAGTGCTGTAGCAGCGACTGTAAGCGCTTTCAATGAATTCCATTTCATTAGTGCTGTCCTTTCTCTTGCGCAATGGCTTCAACTTCACGCATTGCTTCTTCATTTAATGCGTCGAGTTTGTTATTCGAGATATACGAATAAACACCACACAAAACAAAAGACAATACAATAATGCTTAGACCCAATGGCATGCCAATCGTGGTCACCCCACCACTGACTGAAGTCATTAAAAATTCTTTGTTGTAGCCGACCAACAACATGAAACCAACGTATACAACCAACATAATGGTTGTCAGTGTCCAGCTCAGTTTACTTTTACGACTAACCATTTCCTTGAATTTGGGATTTTGTAGAATCTGTTCTACTTGTCTCTCATCCATAACCATACTCCTGTCTGTATCCAACCGTAGATACAATTTTTTAATTCGAATTATTACATTTGCTAAAGTAGCAAGCTTCTGTATGGGTTGTAATTTAGACTTTGGTCTGTAAATTTTAAACAAGCTCAGCAGCCTCTATCCGAGATGCGCTATGATGGCCGAGATGATGGAAAAACTTTAGGTAAAATGAACAGCTGGCTCATTATCGGGGTATTGGCCCTCTATATCGTCTTACTCTTTATCTGCGCCTTTTTTGGTGAGAAACACGCCAGCCGCCTGAGCACGCGTGGGCGCATGCTATTGTTTAGTTTAACTTTAGGGGTCTACTGTTCATCTTGGACCTTTTATGGCGCAACAGGTGCAGCAGTTCGTGAAGGCATTATCTTTCTGCCGATCTACCTTGGCCCACTACTTTTCGTCGCACTGGGCTATGACATTTGGCGTCGTTTAGGCCGCGTCCGTCAGCACCATGCTATTTCATCGATTGCCGATTTTGTCGCTGCACGCTATGGTAAAAGTGGGCCTTTGGCCTCAATGGTGACTATCCTCGCCGTCATTGCGATTATTCCTTACTTAGCCCTGCAGCTACGTGCCATTGCACTCAGTGCCGCGGTGATTTTAGAACCTACCGCAGGCAGCATCGCCTCAACCACCAACGGCGTGCTATTCCTCACTGGTATTTTGGCCATTTTAGCCATGATTTTCGGGACCAGACAGATTGCCAATACAGAACAGCATGGCGGTCTGATGTTGGCGGTTGCCTTCGAGTCTTTTGTCAAACTGTTTGCTTTGCTGTGTGTCGCGCTCTTTTTCGTGTTTGCTGCACCTGAAAACATCCATCAAATCTCTAAGGATGTTGCAGAGACTTTCCATCAAGTACAACTCATTGGTGTACCCGATACATTTTGGATTCAAACCTTGTTGGCTGGACTCGCGATCATTTGCTTACCGCGTCAGTTCCACGTCGCTGTGGTCGAATTGCGTGATGAAAAGCATATTCGTGGAGCACGGCGATGGTTCGCAGTTTATTTAGTTTTAACCATCATTGCCATTATTCCGATTGCCAGTTGGGCGCTGCATGCAACGCCAGGTTACTTAGCGATCCCCGATGTCGCAGTTTTGTCTTTACCCCTAAGTTATGGCCAAGACTGGTTAACCCTATTGGCCTTTCTAGGCGGCTTCTCTGCCTCTACGGGTATGCTGTTGGTGTCTTCAGT